>NZ_JBTGUW010000001.1:0-3606017 GCF_054343795.1 Flavobacterium sp. GNP002 | reverse complement strand
TTTGAAAAGCCTATCTGAAAAGATAGGCTTTTTTGTTTTACACTGCTACCAGCGTTAGGTAATGACTAGATGGGTAAACTTTCTTTAAAAACGCGTTCTTTTTAATGGTTTTTTTTGTGTTCAATAAGTATTAGATAATGTGTATAGTAACAAATTAATAGCGATTGAATATTCAAATAAATTACATATCGAAATTAGTTTTTATTTTTATGGTGTTGATTTTCAATGTGTTAAATATTTTTTGAAATTTAAAATATTTAGAAATAATTTATGTAGATGTTAATTAGATCTAATAACGAGCATAGAAGTACTCGATATTCTAATAGTATTGGTTTCAATCCTTTTTGACTTAATAAATCTTTATTACTAAAAATAGGTAATAAAAAAGCAGCAAAATAGTCTGCTGCTTTTTCAAATTATATACTAAATATACTATTCTGCCAAAACGGATTCTGATGTCAGCACATTCAATTCTATCATACATTGCTTCATCATTTGATACGTTCTTTCAATATCATTATCTAAACCAATGGAGAATCGAATCAAGCCATCAGTCAATCCCATTTCTATTTGTTCTTCCATTGGAATTTCACTTGAAGTTGAAGTTCCCGGCGCGCTAAATAAGGTTTTATAAAATCCTAAACTTACAGCAAGGTAGCCTAGATTTTTGGCTTGCATCAATTCCATTAAAGCATTAGCTTTTTCCAAAGTTCCTACGTCTAAAGTCATCATTCCGCCAAAACCATATTCATGATTTATCATTCCTGAATATAATTCATGACTTGGGTGACTTTTTAAACCTGGATAAACTGTTTTTAGGCCATCTTTTTCAAAACGTTCTGCAAGATACATCGCATTCTGGCTGTGTTGTTTCATTCGGATATGTAGTGTGCGTAAGTTTTTCATCACGCTGGCAGAACGCAAACTATCCATTGTTGGTCCCAATAACATACTGGCTCCACTGTTTACATTTTTTAAACTGTCAATGAATTCTTGCGAAGCACACGTTACACCACCCACAGTATCACTACTTCCATTTATGTATTTTGTTAAACTGTGAATCACAATATCAGCACCTAATTTTGCAGGAGAAACTGATAATGGAGAAAAAGTATTATCGACAACCAATTTTAAATTATGTCTTTTTGCAATTTTTGCCAAACCGGCAATATCAGCTACTTCTAATAAAGGATTACTCACCGTTTCGCAATATAAAACTTTAGTTTCTGGAGTAATAGCTGCTTCTACAACCTCAAGTTTTGTGATATCAACAAAAGTGGTTTTGATACCTAATCGAGGCGTAAAATTTTTCAAGAAAGCATATGTTCCACCATAAATTGTTCTACTAGAAACAATGTGATCACCCGTTCCACACAACTGCAATAGAGTAGGAGTAATTGCTCCCATTCCTGAAGCTGAGACGTTTGCTGTTTCTGTTCCTTCCATTGCGGCCAAGGCTTTGTCTAAGTACAAATTACTCGGTGAAGAATGACGGGAATACAAGTAGCATCCTTCCATATTACCTTCAAATGTATCGAACATTGTCTTTGCCGAAAGAAAAGTATAGGTTGATGAGTCTGAAATCGATGGATTTACACCACCAAATTCACCAAAGTACTGTAAATCCTGAATGTTGTCTGCGGGATTGAAATTTTTCATAGTTGTTTTTTTTTTGTTATTTGAAGCTATTCCTGCTATTCGCTTTATCTTTTACTTTTTAAAGAAAAAAGTAAAAGGATGCTGCTGCTATCAGGGCTAGGTGATTTCGATCTTGATTAAATCTATTCAAAATAACAGTTTTATAGATTAATAATCAATGCTATTATTTATTATTAGATTTTAAAACTATAAAACATAAAAAATTCAATTTAATTTTCTAAATTAGCTTCCTCAATAGGATTTATATAGATTTTATTTCAATTCAAATTCTCAATAAAAATGACATTAGACTTAGTAGATAAAAAGTTGCTTTTTTTATTACAAAAAGACAGTAAAAAAACAACCAAGGAACTGTCCTTAAAGCTTAATCTTTCGGTTACTGCCGTTTACGAACGAATAAAAAAACTAGAAAGAGAAGGCATTATCGATAAATACGTAGTTTTAGTGAATCGTTCGAAAGTAGAAAAAGGTTTTGTTGTTTTTTGTCACCTCAAACTGATTCAGCATACGAAAGAGTTTATCGCTAAATTTGAAAGCCAAGTGATACAACTTAAGGAAGTGATTGAATGCCATCATGTGAGTGGAGATTATGATTATATCTTGAAAATAGTAGTAAAAGACATGGAAGCCTATCGAGAATTTTTGGTTACAAAACTCACAACATTGGAGCATATTGGAAGTACGCACAGTACATTCATGATTAGTGAAGTAAAAAACACGACAATTGTTGATATTTAGAATAAATGTGAATTTAAAGTGCTATTTAAGGATAAGTAAATGTTAATTACTAAAAATTCGTAACAAAAAACCTTTGCAATTAAACTTTAAACAAAACTTAATTCCTTAATTTTGTGCAACATTTTATAAAAACACCATAAAAAAATATACTATGAGTTCATTTGACGTAGTCATTATAGGTTCTGGACCAGGCGGATATGTATCAGCTATTCGTTGTGCACAGTTGGGTTTCAAAACGGCAATTATCGAAAAATATTCCACTCTTGGAGGAACTTGCTTGAATGTAGGTTGTATTCCTTCAAAAGCATTGCTTGCTTCTTCTCATCATTACAGTGAAATTGCTCATTTTGCAGATCACGGTATTGAACTTTCTGGAGAAGTAAAAGTAAACCTTGAAAAAATGATTGCACGCAAACAAGCTGTTGTCGATCAAACTTCAGGTGGTGTCAAATTTTTAATGGACAAAAATAAAATTACAGTTCTGGAAGGATTGGGTTCATTTGTTGATGCTACACATGTTGCTGTTGCAAAAGCGGATGGAACTTCTGAAACTATCGAAGCTAAAAACATCATTATTGCTACAGGATCTAAACCTTCTTCTTTGCCATTTATCAAAATTGATAAAGAAAGAATTATTACTTCTACAGAAGCTTTGAAACTTAAAGAAGTGCCAAAACATTTGGTAATTATTGGTGGTGGAGTTATCGGAATCGAATTAGGTCAAGTGTATTTACGATTGGGAGCGCAAGTTTCTGTTGTAGAATATTTAGACAGAATCATTCCTGGAATGGACGCTTCATTGTCTAAAGAATTGACTAAAGTATTGAAAAAACAAGGCATGAAATTCTACGTTTCGCACAAAGTGAAATCAGTGGAAAGAAATGGCGAAGGAGTTGTAGTTCAAGCTGAAAATGCAAAAGGAGAAACAATTACGCTGGAAGGAGATTACTCATTAGTTTCTGTAGGACGTCGTCCATACACAGATGGATTAAATGCTGATAAAGCAGGAGTGAAAATCTCAGATAGAGGAATGGTTGAAGTCAACGATCATTTGCAAACTAATATTCCAAATATTTATGCAATTGGAGATGTAGTTCGTGGCGCAATGTTAGCGCACAAAGCCGAAGAAGAAGGAGCTATGGTTGCCGAAATATTAGCAGGTCAAAAACCGCATATTGATTATAACTTGATTCCGGGTGTTGTTTATACTTGGCCAGAAGTAGCTGCTGTTGGACAAACGGAAGAGCAATTGAAAGCAGCTGGTGTTGATTATAAATCAGGAAGTTTTCCTTTCAAAGCTTTAGGTCGCGCCAGAGCTGGTGGAGATTTAGACGGATTTGTAAAAATTCTTGCTGATGCAAAAACAGATGAAGTTTTAGGCGTTCACATGATTGGGGCTCGTTGCGCAGATTTAATTGCTGAAGCGGTTACAGCAATGGAATTTAAAGCATCTGCTGAAGATATTTCAAGAATGTCTCATGCACATCCAACATTTGCTGAAGCAATAAAAGAGGCAGCTTTAGCAGCAACTGATAATAGAGCTTTACATGTGTAATTAGTTAATTGCATTTTCTATAAAATAAAGAAACCCGCTCTATTGAGCGGGTTTCTTCGTTGTTATGAGTTTAGTTTAATTAGCCTTTTGCTACAAATAAACCTTTATAGTTTTCCCAATGGCTGTAAATTAAAAACAGATTGCCTAAAAATAAGAACACAGCGATTGGTAGTCCTTCAGGGGATAAGAAAAAATTAATAAATAATATGTTTAAGGTGATTGGTAGG
Source organism: Flavobacterium sp. GNP002 (assembly GCF_054343795.1). Lineage (NCBI taxonomy): Bacteria > Pseudomonadati > Bacteroidota > Flavobacteriia > Flavobacteriales > Flavobacteriaceae > Flavobacterium > Flavobacterium sp. GNP002. Next base: position 3,601,838 of record NZ_JBTGUW010000001.1, on the reverse strand, counting down.
ATTAATAGATTCGCTAATGTAACATAGCGTCCTGTAAGAAACGATAATCCACAAAGGAATTCTATTGATTTTGCTAATGGCAAGATATAAGTAGATGCAACTAAACCCACATTAAAAGCTTTGAAATTTCCAGTAACTTCTGGTTCTGGTGCTAGTTTTAGAAAAAAGCTAACAGACGCATAAAGAAGCAAAAGTCCAATTAAGGTTCGGATAATAATAATTGCAATTTTCATAGTATATGGTTTTTTAAAGGTTACATATTTTAGAATAATTATTGGGGAATTGCACTTTCATCCAGATACATAATTTCCCATTGATGCCCATCTAAATCGGCAAAACTATGTCCGTACATCCATCCGTGATCTTGCGGCTCCATATAAATTGAACCACCGGCATCTACTGCGGTTTTTACCATTTCATCTACTTTTTCTCTACTATCAGCATCTATTGCAATTAATACTTCGGTATTTTTATGGGCGTTGCAAATTTCTTTTTTGGTAAAGTCTTTAAATCGTTGTTCAATAACAAGCATCACAAAAATATTATCTCCAACAATCATGCAAGTGGCCTGTTCATCAGTAAATTGTGGGTTGAAAGAAAATCCAAGTTTAGTGAAAAAATCAATGGATCTTTTAAGGTCTTTAACAGCTAAATTGAGGAAAACTTTTGAAGCCATAACGGGAATGATTTAATGATTTAAATAATCTAAAACTGATCACGCACTATCAAATTTACAAAAAAATAAGCTAATTTTAGTAAAATCGGTTATTGAAGGTTTATTTTTTGTTGTAATTTTGAATTTTAAATACCAACACTTTTTGAGAACTTCTATTTACAAGTCCATTTCTAATCCAAAACTGTTTAAAGAACAGCTTTTATTTTGGTCTCAACAGTTTCGAGAAATCATTTATTTGGACAGTAATGATTATCCACAAAATTTTTCCAGTTATGATTGTATTCTCGCCGTTGATGCTTTTACTTCAATAAAAACAGATTATCACAATGCTTTTGAGGATTTAAAACAATACCAGCAAAATACCAAAGATTGGCTTTTTGGTTATTTATCGTATGATTTAAAAAATGATATTGAGCAGTTGCAATCAACTAATTTGGACGGATTAGAATTTCCGGATTTGTATTTCTTTCAACCTAAAAAGTTATTTTTATTAAAAGGGAATCAACTTGAAATTCAATATCTCAATATGTGTGATGATGAAGTAGAGGAAGATTTTGAAATTATAGTAGAAAGTCGAAAGTCAAAAGTCGAAATAGAAGCATTAGTAACTATTCAACAACGGATTCCGAAGAAAAAATATCTTCAAAAAGTTTCAAAAGTCTTGGAGCACATTCATCAGGGTGATATTTATGAAGCCAATTTCTGTATGGAGTTTTTTGCTGAAAACGCAACGATTGATCCCATAGAAAAGTTCATAAAACTCAACGAAATTTCTCAGCCTCCATTTGCCGTTTTTTTTAAAAACAACAACCATTTTTTGCTTTCGGCGACACCGGAACGTTATTTAAGAAAAGAAGGAGAACGTATTATTTCGCAACCCATTAAAGGAACTGCGAAACGATTTTCAGACCCAATTGAAGATGAAAAATCAAAAAAACAATTGGCTTTAGATCCAAAAGAACGATCCGAAAATATTATGATAACGGATTTAGTGCGGAATGATTTGTCTCGAACGGCACAAAAAGGATCAGTTGAAGTACAAGAGTTATGCAAAATTTATTCTTTTTTGCAAGTCCATCAAATGATTTCTACAATTACATCAAAGTTAGATGCGCAATATTCTGTTGTTGATGTTTTAAAAACCACTTTCCCTATGGGAAGTATGACTGGAGCACCAAAGATTTCGGTGATGAAAATCATTGAACAGTTGGAAGAAACAAAACGCGGGTTGTATAGCGGTGCCGTGGGTTATTTTACACCAAACGGTGATTTTGATTTCAATGTTGTTATCCGAAGCATTTTGTACAATCAAGAAAAAAAATACGTTTCTTTTTCAGTTGGAAGTGCCATCACTTCACAATCCATTCCTGAAAAGGAATATGAGGAATGTTTGCTTAAAGCAAAAGCGATGCGAGAAGTTTTGAGTTAAATCCAAACGAATTATTTAAATTTGAACATGCTACAGAAATTCAAAAACCACCTTCTTCTTAATTTCCAGTTCTTGAGCGGAAAAAAAATACTTCTTGCCACAAGCGGCGGGAAAGATAGCATGGTAATGGTGCATTTGTTTCAGCAATTGGATTATAAAATAGGAATAGCACATTGTAATTTTCAATTGCGCGGAATGGAAAGTTTTGGAGACCAAAATTTTGTCCAGGAATATGCTTCCGCAAATGATATTCAGGTATTTATAACACAATTTGATACTAAAGCTTTCGCAGAAGATTATAAAGTTTCTACGCAAGTTGCCGCTCGTGAGTTGCGATATAACTGGTTTTATGAATTATTAGAAACTGAAAAATTCGATTATATTCTTACGGCACATCATGCCGATGATAATCTGGAAACGTTCCTAATCAATTTGAGTCGTGGAACTGGATTAGAAGGTTTAACTGGAATTCCGGAACAAAACGATAGAGTAATTCGTCCGCTTTTGGCATTTAGCCAAGAAGAAATGGAAGAATACGCCAAATTAAATAATATTAAATGGCGCGAAGACAGCAGTAATGCATCGGATAAATACCTTCGGAATAAAATTCGCCATCATTTGGTTCCGATGTTAAAGGAATTGAATCCCAATTTTCTTTCTTCCTTTCATAAAACGCAAACGTATTTGCAAGAAGCACAAGTGATGGTTGAAGATGCTTCGATTATGATTTATCAGCAAGTAGCTAAACAAGAGGAGGATACTATTTATTTTGATTTTATAAAATTAAAAAAATTACCCAATTACAAATCGTATTTGTACCAATGGCTGAAAGAATTTGGATTTTCGGCTTGGGATGATATTTATGATTTGGTCGAAAGCCAATCTGGTAAATACGTTTTTTCGCCAGAATATAGATTATTGAAAGACAGAGATTCTTTAATCCTAAGTCCTATAAATTTCGTAAATGAAAAGGAGGAATATTTTATTGATGAAAATCAAAAAGAAGTTAATATTCCCTTAAATCTTACGTTTTGTAAAGTAGCGGACATTAGTTTAACAACGAACTCAGCTATCTTTGTTGATGCTGATAAACTGCAATTTCCTTTAGTTTTACGCCATTGGAATGAGGGCGATAGTTTTCAGCCTTTTGGGATGAATGGTAAATCTAAAAAAGTGAGTAAGCTTTTTAAAGATGAAAAATTATCCTTGCTAGAAAAAGAAAATTCGTGGCTTTTATGTTCGAATAATCAAATAGTTTGGATTATTGGACTTCGTCAGGATGAACGTTTTAGAATAGAGAACACAACAAAGAATATACTTAAAATACAATTAGAATAATGAAGAAACTACTATTTATACTTATTGCTTTTTTGGCTTTTGCCAATGGATATGCCCAAATTCTTGATCCTGCAAAATGGACTACCAAAATAGAAAAAAAATCTGAGAATAATTATATTCTTACTTTTAATGCAATCATAGAAAAAGATTGGCATTTATATTCCCAATTTACAGCTGAAGGAGGATCTTTGCCTTTGGAAATTATTTTCAAAAATCAAAAAGGAAATTTTAATTTAGTAGGCAAAGCCAAAGAAAGCAAAACCACAACTGCTTTCAATGATGTTTTTGAAGTGAACGAAACGTACTTTGAGAAAAAAGCTCAAATTCAACAAGAAATCACGATAACAAACCCAAAGATTACAAAAATTGAAGTCAATTTGAATTATCAGGTTTGTAAAGAAGCATGTATCAATTTAGAGAAGAGTTTTACGTTTACCATTCCTGCCACTGCAAAAACAGCGGAATTACCTACTGCAGCATCAGATTTGACTACAATAGATTCAGCTAAAGTTGACACTGCTGTTACAAATGCAGATGTAAATAAAGAAGAAGTTGTTACGGCTGAAAAAGTTCCCGTTCTCGATACCAAACCTTCCAAGCAAAGAGGATTATGGTCTATTTTCTTTATCGCTTTTTTATCTGGATTTGCCGCATTACTTACGCCTTGCGTCTTCCCGATGATTCCTATGACGGTCAGTTTTTTTACCAAACAAAGTAAAACAAAAGCAAAAGGAATTAGAAATGCTATTATTTATGGAATTGCAATCATCTTCATATATGTTGTTTTAGGATTCTTAGTGACCTGGATATTTGGAGCAGATGCACTGAATGCGTTGTCTACAAATGTTTGGTTTAATATTATTTTCTTTGTTTTGTTAGTCACTTTTGCGGCGTCATTTTTAGGAGCTTTTGAGATTATGTTACCAAATTCTTGGGCAAATAAAGTCGATAATCAAGCGGATAGAGGCGGAATAATTGGAATTTTATTCATGGCTTTGGCATTAGCAATTGTCTCTTTTTCGTGTACCGGACCTATCGTAGGAACACTTTTAGTCGAAGCTGCGTCTAAAGGTGGAATTGCACCAATTGTTGGAATGTTTGGATTTTCATTGGCTCTAGCCTTACCATTTATGTTGTTTGCCATGTTTCCAGGTTGGTTGAATTCTTTACCAAAATCCGGTGGTTGGTTGAATACGGTTAAAGTAGTTTTAGGATTTTTAGAATTAGCTTTAGCATTCAAATTTTTGTCAAATGCGGATTTGGTTTTACAATTGCATTTCTTGGAAAGAGAAGTGTTCTTGGCAATTTGGATTGCTATTTTTGGAACATTGGCCTTTTATTTATTCGGAAAAATTACGCTTCCGCATGATAGCCCGATGAGTCATATATCAGTAGGAAGATTGTCTTTTGGATTAGTAGTTTTGGCTTTTACCATCTATTTGATTCCCGGAATTTGGGGAGCACCATTAAAATTAATTTCTGGTTTCCCGCCTCCAATGACGTATAGTGAAAGTCCGTACGGAGTAGGAAATTCAAAAGGTGGTTCGAATGCATCAGCTCAAATTTTGCCGGAAGGCGCACATTTAGGCCCACATGATCTTATCGCTTTTGAAGATTATGAAAAAGGATTGGCTTATGCCAAATCAGTAAATAAACCCATTTTACTGGATTTTACAGGATATGCTTGTGTGAATTGCAGAAAAATGGAAGATTATGTTTGGTCTGATCCTGATATTCTAAAAATTTTACAAGACGAAGTGGTTTTAATCTCTTTGTATGTGGATGATAAAAGAGAATTACCCAAAAATGAGCAATATGTATCAAAAGAAACGGGCAAAGAAATTGTAAGTGTTGGAAATAAATGGAGTGATTTCCAAATTACAAGATACAAAGCCAACGCGCAACCGTATTACATAGTTATCGATGTAGAAGAAAATATGTTATCTGATAAACCGGAAAGTTATAACTCGGATATTAATGCTTATAAAGGCTGGTTGAGAGAAGGAATTGATCGCTTTAAAAAGGCTAAATAAAGCGTAGCATTTGGACAAAATAGCAAACGTAAATTGCACTAATTTCTAAGAAGTAATCTTTGGAAATTAGTGCAATTTGTTTTTGAATTTAGTATTTATTACTAAATGTAATTGTTATATTTTAGCTGTAGACAGGAAATTTTTTTATTCGATTATTTTTTCGATGTAATCAGAATTTAAAAGATACAAAGCGCCCATATATCGTATTTGAAAAGCAACTAAGTCTCCAATTTTATACATCTTTTTAGAATTAGAAATATCGATAACCAACATATCGGAACTGGCATCTACAATAGTAATATCCGAATCATCAGATTCGATATATTGTGGCTGCATGTCTAGCAAGCCAATATCTAGAATGGCTCGCAGCGAAGTAATTCCTAAATCGGTGACATCGTCCATTGAAAACGAATTTCCAGCTACATTCTCGCCTAATTCGCCTGTTGGCGTATTCGGTTTTTCAGTAATTTCGATGATTTCAGCATATAATTTAAAAACATCATTGTGCATTCCTTCGATGGTATTTCCTGTAAATGAATCTTTCCCAAAAAAGAGTGCTTCTCCTATTCGGAAGTGATTCACGGCCATTGGTCGGGCATTTTTTAGGAGTAACGGTATTGTAACCGAAGTTCCTCCGGAGACGAACGGAATACTGATATTGAATTTAGCTTCGATTAATTGCTTGTATAAACTCAATTGAATTAGCTTATCCTGCGTTGGCATTACGCCGCTGAGGCAATTAAAATTCGTCCCGATACCAGAGATTTCGATATTTGGCATTTTTAGAATTGTACCATAAAAGTCTATTAATTCTTCCCCCATAACGCCTTCGCGAAGGTCTCCCATTTCAATCATGATGATGATTTTATGCGTCTTATTTTGCTTCACCGCTTCATCTGAAAGTAGTTGTATGGTATAGATTTCAGTATTAAAACTGATATCGGCATACTTAACAATGCTTTCAATACTTCGTTTTGCAGGTGGTTTTATATAAACAGTTTGAATTTCAGGATCTAGTGCTTTAATTTTTTTCAAATTACTCACTCTGGAATCATGAATTTCACGCACTCCTAAAGCAATGATTTCTTTGAGGTAAATTTTATTTCCGCACAGCAGTTTTGAAACTACACCCCATTCAATATTTCTAGATTTAAATGTTTCATCTAAAAACTGATAGTTTTCCTGTAATTTTTTTCGATATAATTTTATAAAAGCCATTTCTGATGATTTAAAACAAGTTGTTTAAGACGGAACTATTTAGTCAGTCTCATTTCCAGGTATTTATTAGTAAAACCTAAACTTTCGTATAGTTTTTTTGCAGGATTATCAGGTTCTACATGCAGTGCAATATTTCCTTCGGCAATTGATATGGCTTTTTGCATCAACTGTTTTCCAAAACCTTTACCGCGTTGGCTATTGTTTACAGCGATGTAAACCAAAATATTTTCTGGAATGTAATCTTTCATTCCAGTGTTGTTTAAAATAACAACACCTACGATTTTCTGTTCCTCGATTCCCACAACAATATTTCCTCCTTTGTCAGGATTCATGACATAATCAATACATTTTTGAATGTCTTCAATAGTGTCGCCATATTGTTCTAAATGGGTATAAAGGAAAAGTGCTATAATTTTATGGGTGTATATTGTATCTTCTCCGGTAGTGTCATTAATTTGTTTGAATTCCATTTTAAAGTAATTTAGTGTTAAACATGAGCTGTAGCCATGCTAATGATTTTTCTAAATAGAAAATCAAATAGTATTATTTTTTTCGGTTAATTAATAGCCTGTAAATGGAATTTTTCCAAAAGGCGATGATGTAGTAAACTACAAAAAAAGATGATTTTTTCAGAATGATTTCTGAAATAAGGGATTTAATTTTGGGTTAAAAGTGCACAAAAAGTGACTTTAATAAGCACAAAAAATAATTTGGTGTTTTACAAATATAAGGCGAATTATCTGAAAACAGCTCTTAAAATGAGTAAAATGACTTTTTTATAAGTAAAAAAGATCCTTTTATAAGTTGATAATTTAAATAATTCAAGGCAAAGACAAAGAATTATCTGGCAGAAATAGTTGCTAGTTTGAATACATAAATGAATAAACTATTGATGTGAAAGCGTTGAATAATGAGCTATTATAAACAGCGTCAATTGCTACTTTTTCATCTTATCAAAGTCGATATATGAATTTTAAAAAAGTTGGAATAAGGATACTATAATCAGTGAGATTTTTTATCTTTAAAAACTATTTTAATTCAAAAAATTCATGAAAAAACTACTTAGTATTTCTCTTTTTTTTATTGGTGCAGTCCTGTTTGCTCAAGACAATAAAGTAAATTATGTTTCTGAAAATTACACAAAAAAAGAAGTACATATAAAAATGCGCGACGGTGCAGAATTATTTACTTCTATTTACACTCCCAAAGATGTTTCTAAAAAATATCCGATTATAATGCAAAGAACGCCTTATAATTCTGGTCCTTATGGAGAAGGTCAGTTCAAAAGAAGTATTTCTCCCAGTGAGACGATGATGAAAGAAGGATATATTGTGGTTTATCAAGATGTTCGTGGCAGGTTTATGAGCGATGGATTATACGATAATATGCGCGGCTTTATTTCAAATAAAAAAGGAAAAAAAGATACCGATGAAGCTTCGGATACTTATGATACGATAGATTGGTTGGTCAAAAATGTGGCTAATAACAACGGAAATGTTGGAACTTGGGGAATTTCATATCCCGGATTTTACGCTACATATTCTTTGTTGAGCAATCATCCAGCTTTGAAAGCGGTTTCACCTCAAGCGTGTATAGCCGATTTCTTTTTCGATGATTTTCATCATAATGGAGCCTATTTGTTGAGTTATTGGAAAGTAACACCGTTGTTTGGTCCTCAAAAAACAAAGCGTACTACAGAACCTTGGTATAAATTTGCGAATACTGGGACAAATGATGATTATCAGTTTTTCCTGGAGGCAGGCCCTTTATCTAATTTAGATAAATATTACGGTAAGGAAGATGAATTTTGGCAACAGCTGAAAGACCATTCGAGTTATGATGATTTTTGGCAGAAACGTGGAATTTTACAACATTTGAACAATATTAAACCAGCGGTAATGACTGTAGGAGGTTGGTTTGATGCCGAAGATTTATATGGTCCATTAAATACCTACACTACCATTGAAAAGAGTAGTAAAAACTACAACACAATCGTTATGGGGCCTTGGAGCCACGGTGATTGGGCTAGAAATTCAGCAAAACAAGTGATTGGTAATATTAATTTTGGAGATAGTATTTCAGGTTATTATCAAAAAAATATAGAAGCTAATTTCTTCCGTCATTTCTTAAAAAATAATGGTAAAGGTGAAAATAAATTACCAGAAGCCTATGTTTTTGATACTGGAAGGAAAGAGTGGAAGACGTATGAAAATTGGCCTCCTCAAAATACTGAAAAACAAGATTTCTTTTTGCAAGGAAATCAATTGACAAAATTGGCGAAGCGAAATATTTCTTTTGAGGAGTTCATTAGTGACCCTAAGAAACCGGTTCCTTATTCTGAAGATATCAAACAAGCGGGTCTTACACCAAGGAAATATATGACGGATGATCAGCGTTTTGCTGCGAGACGTCCAGATGTGATTGTTTTTGAAACCGAGGTTTTGACTGACGATACCACATTAGCAGGAGAAATATTGGCTAAATTACAAGTTTCTACTACAGGAACAGATGCGGACTGGATTGTAAAAGTTGTTGATGTATTTCCTAATGACGAACCAGAAACAAAAGACGTTGCTCCATATTTGAAAATGAGTAATTATCACATGATGGTACGTAGTGAGGTTATGAGAGGACGTTTCAGAAATAGTTTTTCAAAACCTGAGCCTTTTGTTGCTAATGAGAAAACACCTGTAAATTTAAAGTTGCAAGATGTTTTTCATACTTTTAAAAAAGGGCATAAAATCCAGATTCAGGTTCAAAGCACTTGGTTCCCGTTTATTGATTTGAATCCACAAACGTTTGTTGATAATATATTTTATGCTAAACCAGAGGATTTCCAAAAGCAAACTCATAGAATTTATAATGATTCAAAAATTGAGTTTACTGTTTTGAAATAAAATGGTAATCGTGTCGTGTGCTAAACAAGCATTTGACTTTACGTAAAACAAAATCCCAATCTTTTTTTTAAGATTGGGATTTTGTTTTTTAAATGATATTGACTAAACTAGTCTGGCAAAAAATGTTTTTTAAAAATGTTTTTTCTTGTCTAAAGAAATTGGACAGACTGCAAAAATCATCTTTCTTTAAGTGACTTTAGAGCAAAAAAAAACTCTCTGAACTTCAGAGAGTTAATTTATGTTAAGATGATTTACAAAAATTCACCATGTTGAGAAATATCTAAACCTAATTCTTCTTTTTCTTCACTTACACGAAGTGGGGTAATTTTATTTACAATAAAGAAAAGGAAATAAGACGATGAAAATGCAAATACTGAAACTATAACTAAAGCAGTTAATTGGTTTAAAAATAATGTAGCATCACCAAATATAAGTCCTTGATTATCTCCTACCACTGAGTTAACAGTTTTAGAAGCAAACACGCCTGTTAATAACATACCAACCATTCCGCCAACACCGTGACAAGCGAATACGTCTAAAGCATCATCAATTTTTCCTTTGTGGAAACTTCTAACTACCAAATTACTAACGATACTGGCAAAAGCTCCTATGAACATTCCGTGTGGAATACTCACAAATCCTGCAGCAGGAGTGATAGCCACTAAACCGACAACTACACCAATACAAGCTCCCATTGCAGAAAGTTTGTGGCCAAGAATTTTGTCAAGAAATACCCAAGCCATTCCAGCTGCGGCAGCTGCAACAGTTGTAGTACCAAGCGCTTGGACTGCTAAGCCGTTAGAACCTAATGCAGATCCAGCATTGAAACCAAACCATCCAAACCATAATAATCCAGTTCCTAATAATACATAAGTGATACGGGCAGGATTAGGTTTTTGTGCTTTTCTTTTTCCTAAAAAAATGGCTCCTGCTAATGCAGCCCATCCAGCACTCATATGAACAACGGTTCCACCGGCGAAATCTAGCACTCCCATTTTAAAAAATATACCATCTGGATGCCACGTCATGTGCGCTAATGGTGTATAAATAAGTAATATAAATAAAACCATAAATAAGAGGTAAGCCCAAAAACGAATTCTTTCAGCAAAAGCACCTGTAATTAAAGCTGGGGTAATTATGGCGAATTTTGCTTGAAATAAAGCAAATAACATAAACGGGATTGTAGGAGCAAGACTCCATGATGTATTAGTACCTACACCTTGAAAGAATAAATTCGGGATAGGATTTCCTATAACGCCACCTATTGTTGGACCAAATGACAATCCAAAAGCGATAATAACCCATAAAACGGTTACAATTATCATAGCCATAAAACTTTGAAGCATGGTACTGATGACATTTTTTTTGCCTACCATTCCACCATAAAAGAAACCTAAACCAGGAGTCATGATTAATACAAGTGCTGTGGCAACAATCATCCAAGCGGTATCGCCAGTGTCAAATTTTACAGCTTCTGTGGGTGCAGGGCTATCTGTTAGGAAATAATTTGAAAAAAGGGTTAATACCAAGATTGTGATTAATATCACACTTAAAATAATTTTTCTCATTGTTTTTTAGTTTTAAATTTCGATAAAAATATAAAAATCATTAATATACCCCTTTATAAAAGCAGTTGAATGTTTTATTTTTATGATTTAAACAATGTGCACCCCTTTTTATTGTGGGTATAGTATAATATGAAGTTAAAATTTATAATTTGTTAAAGTTAGGTTAATGAAATATTATGTTTTGATAACTAAAACTGCTTATTGCCCGAAAGATTATAAATCCTATTCTGGTTTTTCGACATCTTTTTGCAATGAATAAGGGTTTAAACTAAAAAGACACTAATTGCATGGATTGCAATTAGTGCCTTTAAAATATAAATGATATGCTTATTTTAACGTATGCATGCTTAAAATTTTATAAACCTCATTGATGTTATTACCGCCTTTTCCAAATTGTTTTACAATTGGATTATTATCGTGGTTTAGCCAAATTTTTAGTTCGGCATCCAAATCTAATATTCCTGCACTTTCTTTTGAGAATTTCTTAATGCTGGAATAGGGTATTGACATATAATCAACTTTGCTTCCAACCAATTGTTTTTCGACTAAAATCAGCCTTTTGTTGGTAAAAATAAACATGTCACGAATAAGCTTATACGCTTTTTCAATTCTTTCTCCATCAATTAAGATTGGCTCAAATTCTTTCGAAACATTTTCAATGTTTACTTCAGATGCATTGCCTAAGATGGCATTAAATAGTCCCATTATTTTAATTTATTTTTGATTGTATTTTGTTTTATATCTTTCGTTCAGCTTGGTTTGATGCGTTTCCAGACTAATCATTCTCCCTTGTATAAAGGCATTAGTCAATTTATTGGTTCTCATATCTAAAGCATCACCTTCGGAAATGAATAATGTAGCATCTTTTCCTTGCTCTAATGTACCACATTGCGCATCAATTCCCAATATTTTTGCAGTATTTGATGTTATTAATTGTAAAGCTTGCTCTTTGTCTAGACCATAAGCAGCACATGTTCCGGCTAAAAACGGTAAATTTCTAGTATTCATTCTTTCATGGGCACCGCTATTTTCTAAACCTATCAAAACACCTTTGTCGGTTAATAATTTGGCTGCTTTGTATGGTAAATCGATATCATGATCATCATTTTCTGGCATTTCATGAACTCGTTTAAGCAATACTCCAATATTATTTTTTTGTAGTAATTCAGCTGTTTTATAAGCTTCGTATCCGCCAACAATTACCATCTTTTTTACTCCACTTTCTTTTGCAAATTGTACAGCATCGATAATTTGTTTTTCTTCATCGGCATGAATAAATAACGTTTGGTTTCCATCAAATAATCCTTTTGTAGATTCTAAAACCAAATTTCGATCTTTTGAACTATCACCTAAATATGCTTTGGCATTAGCTAAAAAAGCAGACAGTTCTAAAACTTGTTTTGCATAATCCTTATTGGTTTCAATACCTCCTGGTTCAAAACGGGAACCTAATCTTCTAAAACTAGTAGGGAAGTTAACATGAATTCCATCATTTTCTTTTATTAGTGCATCATTCCAGTTCCAAGCATCTAATTGAACAATTGATGAAGAACCAGATATAGTTCCCCCACGTGGCGTGATTTGAGCCATCAAAATACCGTTAGGTCGTACAGTTTCTATTACTTTAGAGTCAGCTGTATAGGCAATAATACTCCTTACATTAGGATTCATAGTCCCAATCTCATCTTCATCATCTGATGATTTTACGGCGTCAATTTCAACTAAACCCAGTGTTGAATTTGGTGCAATAAATCCAGGATAAACATGTTTTCCTGCGGCATCAATAGTTATGTTATAGGCGCCTTCTGCAAGACGAATCACTCTTGCATCTGCTACTAAATTAATTTTTCCATCAACGAATCCTATAGCACTGTTCTCGATTATTTCGCCATTTCCTAAATGTGCCGTGGCATTAAGAATCAAAACAGATTTAGATTGCTTAGCGGCTGGTGTTTGTTGTGCTCTTGCAAGTATTGAGATGCTACAGACCAACACTAAAAGATATATTTTTTTACTAATCATATTTATATGTTTTTAAAAATTGCTTTGCTTTTTTTGTAAAAGCTCGGTTTTTTGAAATTCAAATCATTCGGCTATTCTTCCATAGTATCACAGTGGTATTCTTTTTTCTCTGTCTTTTTAGCCTCTTGAGTGATCATTCCTTTGTTTTTTTCTTGTAATAATTGACCAATCAACTCATTTCGTTCTTTAGCAATAGCTACTCTTTGTTCTTCATCTTTTTGAGCATCATAATAGACTACGCCTTCAATTAATGTTTTTTCAGCTTTTGCATAAATAGATAACGGATTGGCATTCCACAATACAATATCTGCATCTTTACCCACTTTTATACTTCCTACTTTATCATCGATATGTAATAATTTAGCAGGATTCAGTGTTACAAATTTCCATGCATCTTCTTCTGAAATATTACCATATTTTACTGCTTTTGCTGCTTCTTGATTCAATCTTCTTGACATTTCGGCATCATCAGAGTTGTAGGCTACCACAAGTCCTGCATTGTGCATAATAGGTCCGTTGAAAGGGATTGCATCATTTACTTCAAATTTATAAGCCCACCAATCTGAGAACGTTGAGGCTCCAACACCGTGTTCTTTCATTTTATCGGCAACTTTATATCCTTCAAGAATGTGGGTATACGTATTCACTTTAAAATTAAATTTCTCCGCGACATTCATCAACATCAAAATTTCAGATTGTACATAAGAGTGACAAGTAATGAAACGCTTTTTATTTAATATTTCGGCCAATGTTTGTAGTTCCAAATCTACTCTTGGAGCATTTTCTTTTGCTTTTTTACCACTAGCATTGTAGGCTTTCCAAGCCATATCATATTCTTTGGCACGTTGGAAATAATCCGTGAAAACTTGTTCAACACCCATCCTTGTTTGAGGAAAACGAGTAGGATTAGTAATTCCCCAGTTGGCTTGTTTTACATTTTCTCCCAAAGCAAACTTGATAAAACCAGGTTGGTCTTTGTAAAGCATTTCATCTGCTGAAGCACCCCATTTCCATTTTACAATCGCTGAACGTCCACCAATTGGATTTGCTGAACCGTGTAATAATTGAGAAATGGTAACACCACCGGCTAAATCTCTGTAGATATTAATATCCTCTGAATTTACTACATCTTCAATGGTTACTTCGGCACTGGAATTATGTCCGCCTTCATTTACACCATTAGAAATAGCAATATGAGAATGTTCATCAATAATTCCGCTGGTTAAATGTTTGCCTTTGGCATCAATAATTGTTGCTGAAGCATCAGAAATATTTTTTCCAATTGAAGCAATTTTTCCGTTTTTAACCAATACATCGGTTTCTACTAAAATACCGTCTTTTTCATTGGTCCAAACTGTAGCATTCTTGAATAATAGAGTTTCTGCAATTGGTTTTTTTAAATTACCATAAGCAACATTAGGAAATGTTATAGGCATAATTGCATTGTTCTTTTCGATTTTTGAGGAATCGATAGCTTTTACAAAAGGGGATGTTTTTACTGCTGACCATTTTACTTCATTTCCATTGAATAAAACTGCTTTTCCTGAAAGAGTCTGATTGTCTTCAACGTATCCAATTAATCTCGTGAAACTGGTTTTAGTAGAATCGATAGGTTTGATTACTGTTGAAATCCAGTTATTGGTAAACGTAAGTTTTGATTTTATTTTTTTATTATCAACTGTTGTCACCTCAGATTTTGGTGCAGCAATTTCGCCATCAATTTTCCATTTGTATTTTTCGGTATTAATGGTCAAATCATAATTTCCACGAATGTCTTTCGTTGCAATGTCATTAACAACAAATTTGTTCCCTTGAACCCAGTTTTCGTACAAAACTGTTTTTTCTTCGAAAATTTCTCCGGATGTAATCACAAAGTTGGCTAAACTTCCTGTTTTCAAAGTTCCCATTTCATTGCTTTTCCCTAAAAGAGCAGCAGGAATTGTAGTCAATGCTTCTAACGCTTTTGTTTTATCAAAACCATATTTGATGGCTCTTAAAAGATTAGGTCTAAAATCTTCCATCTTCTTTAACTTGTCAGTCGTCAAAGCGAAAACAATTCCATTATCAGATAAAACTTTAAGATTGGTTGGTGCTTGATTCCAAAAACGCAAATCTTTCAATTCCATTTGGTTCGCTTGATTTGGGTCAGAAACATCATACGCTTCAGGGAAATTGATTGGAATTATAAATTTCGAATTTGTTTTTTTGATTTCCTCAATGCGTTCAAATTCACTTCCGTTACCTTTCAATATATAATTTAACCCAAATTCCTTGGCTATTTTTGAAGCTCTTAAGCTGTTTAATTTATCTTCAGAAGCAAATATTTGAACTAGTTTTTCATTATTTGACAAGGCTTCCAAGGATAAATCTTTGGTTGTCGCATTTCCTTTTTTGTACCAGTCTAAATCATAATACATTTGGCGTAATAATGCCATCATTCCCATTAATGAACTGGGATAGGCTTGATTTGTTGTGGCACTTTTAGTAAAAGCAAAATGATTGGTTACTTTATCGGACAATAATTGGTTGCTTTTATCAAAATTATTCAAAGCAATCAACGTTCCTGATCCGCGAGCAATTCCGTCTTGAACGTGAGTTCCTACGATACCAAATCCTGCTTTTAATAATTCTTCGGCTTTAGGTTGGTCGTATTTAAAGCTTTCATATCCATTTACTTCTGAGCGAATACTTTCATTCCAGTAATGTCCTGTTTTTTTGGTGTCATACAACGGATTTCTTTCAGTACTGCTAAATCCTTTTGGTTTTTCGATTCCAAAATTAGTGTACATATCAATAAATGAAGGATAAATGGATCTTCCGTCCAGATTGATTGTCATACAGTTTTTTGGAATGGAAATGTTAGCTCCAACGCCAATGACTTTTCCGTTTTGAATCAGTAATGTTCCCTTTTCAATAACTTGTGTAGGCGTTATATAAATTTTCGCATTGGTAAAAGCGGTAAAATTGGTGTTTTTGTTTTGAACACTTTCGTTATTCGGAAAGTATTCCTGTGCGTAGGTTTTTGGCAGTAAAAAACTGAAAAAGAGTAGGAGTAAGATTTTTTTCATAGTGTGGTTTCTAATTATTTTTTAAAAGTAGAAAAATGTTAATAGTATACCTTCAATTTTTTTACTTTTAACATTTGTTTTTTACGAAAAATGGATAGTAACAGGCTGTTTACCAAAGTATTTTGAGTATTTTTTGAAGATTTCTTGTTATTCACTATTTTATTGGAAGTTCTGTAGGATTTCTTATAATAATAAGAAAAGTTTTCTCTAATTTTAGAATCAAATAAATACAGATGCTAGTTAAAGTTTTTGGAAGTGCAGTTTTTGGAGTAGAAGCCACAACAATTACTGTTGAGGTAAATATTGATAAAGGGATTGGTTATCATTTAGTTGGCTTGCCAGACAATGCCATAAAGGAAAGTAGTTACCGAATAGCGGCAGCGCTTAAAAATAATGGGTACGCTATGCCCGGAAAAAAAATTACCATCAATATGGCTCCCGCTGATTTGCGCAAAGAAGGCTCTGCGTATGACTTGACTTTAACTATCGGAATTTTGGTGGCATCTGGGCAAATCAATGCCGAGGATGTTGATAAATATATTATTATGGGAGAACTTTCCCTTGATGGCAGTCTTCAACCTATAAGGGGTGCTTTGCCAATTGCGATAAAAGCCAAAGAAGAAGGTTTTAAAGGTTTTTTTCTTCCAAAGCAAAATGTAAAAGAAGCTGCAATAGTAGCAGGTTTAAATGTTTATGGAGTTGAAAATGTTCAGGAAGTGATTGATTTTCTTGAAGGAAAAGGAACGCTGGAACCAACAACAATTGATACCAGAGCCGAATTTTATAAAACATTAGACTTTCCTGAATTCGATTTCTCGGATGTCAAAGGACAGGAAAGCATCAAGCGTTGCATGGAAATTGCGGCTGCCGGAGGACATAATATTATCTTGATTGGTCCGCCAGGAGCCGGAAAAACAATGCTAGCCAAGCGATTACCCAGTATTTTGCCGCCCATGACGTTGCGTGAAGCATTAGAAACCACTAAAATTCATAGTGTTGCAGGAAAACTAAAGGAAGTAGGTTTGATGAATCAACGTCCGTTTCGTAGTCCGCACCATACAATTTCGAATGTTGCATTAGTTGGAGGGGGAAGTTATCCGCAACCGGGTGAAATTTCTATGGCGCATAACGGCGTTTTGTTTCTGGATGAGTTGCCGGAATTTAAGAGAGACGTTTTAGAAGTGATGCGTCAACCGCTGGAAGATAGAGAAGTGACTATTTCCAGAGCCAAGTTTACGGTTACTTATCCATCCTCGTTTATGCTGGTGGCGAGTATGAATCCGAGTCCGAGTGGTTTCTTCAACGATCCGGATTCGCCACAAACTTCATCGCCACACGAAATGCAACGTTATTTGAGTAAAATCTCGGGACCTTTATTAGATAGAATTGATATTCATATAGAAGTGACACCCGTTCCTTTCGACAAATTATCCGAAGATCAAAAAGCCGAAAGCAGTGTTGATATTCGGAAAAGAGTGACTGCGGCGAGAGAAATTCAAACAGAACGCTTTGAACAAATGGAAAATATCCATTACAATGCCCAAATGAATACCAAACACATTCGGGAATATTGCGCTTTGGACGATGTTTCCAAGCAATTATTAAAAACGGCGATGGAACGATTGAATCTTTCGGCGCGGGCCTATGACAGGATTTTGAAAGTAGCAAGAACAATTGCTGATCTTGATGCCGCCCCAATAGTGGTTTCGAGCCATATTGCTGAAGCGATTCAATATAGAAGTTTGGATCGTGATGGTTGGTTGGGCTAGTGGCTAATTATATTATCCTGCAAGGTTTTCAATACCTTGTAGGTATATTTGACATATTTAGAATACCTACAAGGTCAAGAATAGACCTTGCAGGAATGAGAAGGGCAATTTCGCTTTAATTATAATGGACACGGATTACAAATCCGCGCTTTTGGGTTTGGGTTAAAATTGATTTCAGATTTTTGATTAACGACTTTTGATTTTAGATGTTTAAAAGCTGCAAAATTGAGAATACGCTTGCGTTAGCAGGGGAAAAAAGAAAAGACAGAAATAAATAAGTCAAAAAAGAGATTTCGAGAGAAATCTCTTTTATTTTTGCCAAATGTTAGAAATTCTTTATCAGGACGAATATATTATTGCAATTAATAAACCTAGTGGATTGTTAGTCCATAAATCGTTTTACGCGCGCGATGCAAAAGTTTATGCTATTCAAGAATTGAGAAATCAAATAGGAGGGCAACACGTTTATCCTGTTCATCGATTAGATCGCAAAACATCTGGTGTCTTGTTATTTGCGTTGGACAAGGAGGTTTTAAAAATTATGAATGATCGTTTTGCCACACGTGAAGTCGAAAAAAAATATTTAGCCATTTTACGTGGTTGGTCACCCGAAGAACTAACGATTGATTATGATTTAACCAATGATGATGGCATTATACAAAATGCAATAACCTACTTTCATCTATTGCAAACTACCGAAATTGAGTTAGAATTTAACAATAAACCTACTTCACGATATTGTTTGGTAGAAGCGATTCCTGAAACGGGACGTATGCATCAATTACGAAAACATTTCAAACATATTTTTCATCCCATTTTAGGAAGTCGTCCATATGGTTGTAACAAACAAAATAAATTATGGTTAGAGAATTTTGAACTGAAAGGAATGATGCTTCATGCACATCAGTTAATTTTTAATCATCCCATAACAAATAAACCACTTGCCTTGAATGCAAAGATTAACGAAGAGTTTAGCAGAGTGGGGGCTATTCTTAATTTAGATTTGAATACGTATGAATAGCATACTAATTTGTAAAATTTTGCTTTAAATTATTGTTGTATTTGGAAATAACAGTTTTCAGTGTAAAGAGGAACAGATTTCAGATTTTTGATTAACGATTTTTAATTTCAAATTTTAATCACAACGTTCCACAAAGTCGAGGACTTTTCGGAGCGGGTAGCCCTAATTCTCAGCAACCATTCTTTTTGCTAAAGTCACGTTTAAAAAGTATCTTATTATTTCGCGCAATAAAGTCGCCCGATATAATCAAATATGGATGATTATGCGAATACCCTGCGCTTCGGCTTCTTACAATTATTTTGTCGTTAACTTTCAGGCTATTTAACTGCTTAAAATCCTTAGGAATAAATTGCATCATGTATTCTTCGCCATTAATCTTGACTATAATCCATTTTGGTCCTGATGATTTCGCATTTGCACGCTGAAAAGTAAGTGACGTTACCACTGCCTCCATATTGGTGAAAGCCTTTATGTTCTTCTTTATTTTATCATAACTGGCATGCACTTTTTTACCTTCAGGAGAAACCTCCCATTCTTTGTACTTTATACCGTCTGGTGAAGCTTCCCATTTTTTGCGTTCATCCAAGTTGGCTTTCCTGTCAGCAACGGACAACTGCTTTTGAGATGTCTTAGTCTCATTTTTAATTTCACGATTAGCACCCGAGCCGTAGGCAAACGAAGCGAAGCTAAATACTAGTCCGATTACCACAACCAGCGGTAAGATCAGCACGTAGATGATTTTTTTCATTTCATCATATCTTTTAAATTGATTTCACGAATTTACATTGATATTTTACGATTTGATAGATTGGGATTGTAAATAAAAATGTAAACTTTGTAAATAAATACTTTACACAATGCATCTTAGTCGATATCTCCTTTCTGGAAGACGTAAATATCTGTTTGGGTTATTGCTACTCCTATTTATGGCTGCAATCTTTATGGCTTTCAGTACGGATGATAGTGACGATTTTGATATTGCCAGAAGGGAAGTTTTACTCCGCAGAATCGGACATGAAATACTCTTACAGTCCGGCGACAGTACATCAAGAGTTCTTCCCGTAAAAAAGATAGCTGAAAATGAATATCAAATCAGTTTTGAGAATGAGCTTACTTTTCAAACCGACTCCCTGGTGAATACAACTCAGCGTTTGTTAGCCAAAGATCCATTTACAAATGATTATGTTGTTAACGTACTTAACTGTGGCAACTCCAGTGTAGCTTATGGATATGCTATATCTAAAAATAAAAAAGATGATATTGTAGCATGTATAGGAAGAAGGCAACCCGTCGCCTGTTATATGATTAACATTAAATTTAAACCAAATAGCATAACTACAGCAACGAATAAATATTTTTTGGGTGGCTTGTCACTTTTAGCATTTGTTGGCTTTGTTTTTTTGAGGTCGGTTAAGCCAAAGAGCGACTTACCAAAAGATGACCATAACCAGCTATTTACTTTTGGTTCGGTTGTATTTGATGCGCAAAAACGGCAACTCCTTATAAATAAAGAAACCATAGATCTGACTGGAACAGAAACGCGTTTGCTGCTCATTTTCGCATTATCTCCTAACGAGACTATAGAGAGAAGCCGATTGCAAAAAGAGCTATGGGAAGATGAAGGTGTTATTGTAGGACGTAGTTTGGATATGTTCATTTCAAAACTTAGAAAAAAACTAGAACTTGATCCGAATAGTAACATTGTTGTAATACGCAACAAAGGATATAAGCTTGAAGTTAGTTCTTAAGACCCGAGGCTGAAAGCTGAACTGAGCGAAGCTAAAATTTTCGCGCTCCTAACGTATGGTAATAGAATTCAATTTGTAAAGTAATGCTTTAAATTAGTGTTGTATTTGGGAATAAAAGTTTTCAGTATAAAGAGGAGCAGATTTTTTTTAAGGATTTTTGACCTCTGCAAAATCGATACCGCGATTGCTAGCGCGAGCGTCCCGCTCGTGCCTATTATAAATTTATAGTGATTTACTTTTGTTAGTGTTCACGAGCGGGACGCTCGCGCTAGCGGGAGTTAGCGGCAGTTAAATTTGTATTGCTTCTAAAAATCTTTTTATTTCGTGAAAATCTTTTGGACAATATTTGTTTTCAGGAACTACGATGGTAAGTTTGTCGCTAACTCGATTTGTTTTTGAATGAATAGCATATGACATAATTATTGATTCAATTACCATTAGGTTTGATAAATTAATTCCCGACAATCCCGAACCTAATATTGTTAAAGAAACTTCTTTCATACGTCCTTCTATTCTTATTTGTTTCCAAAGTTCGTTTAAAGCGATATGAAGTTTACTTGGATCAGATGTTGTTTGTTTAATATTATTTCGAAAAGTCAATGTAGCCAATACTGTTATGAAAATTTTATTTTGTTGTGTAGGAATTACAGCAATCGTTCCAATCGGGAATCTGTACTTTTTGCCACTTTTTGAATTGTCAAATGTCCCAACTGCTCCTTGATTTGTTAGGCTTGTTTGAATTAAGGTATCTAAAGTTGCGATGTTTCCACTATAAAATTTATCAATCATTTGGCTTTTTAGAGAAACTCGGGTACCTTGTGGAATACTTGTATCAAAAAAATCGCTGCTCGTGACGACAAGATTATGTGGTTGAGAAAACAAATCACCAACTTTTATACAAATTTCTGTATTTGAAGATTTGAATTTTCTATTCATAATAATAACTGGCCATGCAAACCAAAATCCAAATATTAGAGAAATTATAATTGTAGAAACTAAGAAAACCCAATTGTGATTAGTTGTGTAACTTTTTACATCTTCGAAAAGTGCACTTAGAAATTCTATAAATAACCAAATTGTTCCAAATGCAGCTAAAAAGCCACCAGTTAATTCTTTTTTATTTTCCTTAAAAATGTATTCTAGTTTTTTTACCATAATGTTTTTGTTAATTGTCGCTAACGTTTGTGTGTGAAAAAACTAAAATCAACCTCTTGAGAATCCCATATTTGAAATTTTTCTTTGTAGCCCTCCGAATACTTTCTAAATTTGAAGTAGTTTTTTCACAGCCTGACGTCCCTTCGCTACAAGCAGTTTGGGACTAAATTAAGCTCTATTTTCGGATTTGCCAAATATTCCAAATACAAGACCAACTTTAAATTAAGCCTAATACCCAAATTGCTTGTAGCGTATGTTAGCAGATGTTTTATTTTGGTAGTAAATCAGTTCCATGGTTGAGTAAGAATTTTACACCCTCTACAATGACTTGTTTTTTTGCTTCAGTCAAAAAGTCTTTTAAAAATTTAGTCCCTTGCTTAGTTAATTTTCCCCAAGTTTTTGATAGATGTTTTATTACCCAAGCTTTTGATTGATTAGTTAAATTATTACGAAGAACTATAATATCGTTTTTAATTTCTTGAAGTTGTACTCGATTACTTTCAGTTTCATATTTTTCGAGATTTTCTTCAATAAATTCTAAATGTTGATCAATCAACATTATTTGCTTAATTGAAAGCGGATTTATATGTGCGTTGTCGTCATCTAAAATCTCAAATTCCGCATAATATTCTTCAGTAAATGATTTTAAAATTGGATCATCGAAAAAAGACTTTACCTCGGCGTATTCTTCTAATAAGCCAATCCAAATCTTGAAATAACTTTGAAGATCTTTTACATCAATCCAAACTGTACTATTTGCTGGGTCAATATGTGAAACAGGTTTATAGTCGATTAATAATTTGTAAGCGCCACCTTGTTGTTTTTCGTATTGTGCTGCATTAAAATAGAAATTTGAATCTGTATCATTATCAATAATTTTTAACAGGCTATTTTCTGGTTGAGTAACGAGAAATAATTCCCCTTTCAAATCAACAAAACTTTCAAAAGCTTTTAATATAACTAGTGGAATAGTTTTTTTATTTATCATTATTTACGGTTATGTGTTTGAAAATATCTGCTAACTTGTTTATCTGTATGATAAATTATACAAAGCCACCCAATTTAGGGTAGATAGGTATGACAACGGTCATACTATTTACTTCAAATATATTCATTTTTTCTTACAAATCATCTGGTTGTTTTTGATTTGTGGGATGAATTTGCAAAATGGTATTATGAAAGTAAGAATGCTCTCAATAGCCCCGATAGAAATGAAAAACCTAGTGAGAGCTGGTGTTCAGCTCTTACTAGGTTTGTAATGTCCCGAAGCCTCGGGAGCGGGAAATACGTTCTTAAAAAACGAACTCGTTCTGCTCCTAAAAAACAATAAAAATTAATTATCTATTAGAACGTC
Source organism: Flavobacterium sp. GNP002 (assembly GCF_054343795.1). Lineage (NCBI taxonomy): Bacteria > Pseudomonadati > Bacteroidota > Flavobacteriia > Flavobacteriales > Flavobacteriaceae > Flavobacterium > Flavobacterium sp. GNP002. The sequence continues at coordinate 3,578,542 of NZ_JBTGUW010000001.1, read as the reverse complement.
TGTCACTATTTTGACTAGGGCGTCTTGGACCAAAACTGTTATTGCTGCTTCGGTTTGTAGTGTCTGTTTTTGGTTTTCGCGGAGTTGAATCGCGTTGTTGTCTTCCTTGCCCTTGTTTGATTGGTTCTTTGGAAGCGTTAGGATCGGGTTCGAAACCTTTGATATTTTCTTTAGGCAAATTCAAACCCACTAATTTTTCGATATCACGCAAAAAGACCGTTTCGTCCGGACTGAATAACGAAATAGCTTCTCCGCTTGCTCCAGCTCTTCCTGTTCTACCAATGCGGTGAACGTAATCTTCAGGAATATTAGGCAATTCAAAATTGACCACATGTGGTAATAACGGGATGTCCAGACCACGCGCGGCAATATCAGTTGCCACTAAAGCGGTTAGGCTTCCGTCTTTGAAACCCGCTAAGGCTTTGGTACGGGCACCTTGACCTTTATTCCCATGAATGGCAGCTGCTTTGATTCCGGCACTAATCATGCTTTCCGTCAGTTTATTAGCGCCTTGTTTGGTACGGGTGAAAACCAAAATTTGTTTCCAGTTTCCTTCCGTAATCAGTTTAATGATTAGTTCTGTTTTTTTCTCTTTGGCAACAGGATATACTTTTTGGATAATAGCATCCACAGTTGTGTTTTCCGGAGTTGCTTCCACATGAACGGGTTGGTGCAAAATGCCCATCGCCAATTTCTTGATGTCTTTTGAAAAGGTTGCCGAAAACAATAAGTTTTGTCTTTTAGTAGGTAATACTTTCAAGATTCGTTCTATATCTCGTAAAAAACCCATGTCCAGCATACGGTCTGCTTCATCTAAAACTAGGATTTCTACTTTGGCAAGTGATATTAAACCTTGGTTTTGCAAATCGATTAATCGACCTGGAGTGGCAACTAAAATATCTACTCCCTGACGCAGTTGTGTTACTTGTGGATTTTGGTTTACTCCACCAAAAATTACGGTACTTTTTAAGTCTAAAAATTCACTGTATTCTTTGATATTGGCCAATATTTGTGCGGCTAATTCTCTTGTTGGAGTCAATATTAAGGCACGAATAGGTCTTTGTCGCAATTGTTGACCTTGTGATAATATTTGTAAAATAGGTAGTGTAAAACCGGCTGTTTTTCCTGTTCCTGTTTGCGCGGATGCTAAAACATCTTTACCTTCTAATATTGGGGGAATTGCTTTTTGTTGTATTGGAGATGGGGTTGTATACCCTTTTTTGCTGATGGCTTTAAGTAAAGCATCAGATAAGCCTAATGAATTAAATGACATAAATGGTGTTTATGAAGCAAACACAATTATTTAGTTTACTTCTTTAAGTGGGGGCAAAGGTACTGCTAATTTTTTCTATCTGGTTTTTATTGTTTGACTTTGTTTGAATATAACTTTATTTTTAGAATTAATTTGCAAGAAATCAAGTCTGTATTTGTGTAAATTTAAATGCCGTAATTAATAGTTAGATTTAAATAATTTAGTATTACTGAACGAAATATTTATTGATAAAGGCATGTCGTTGATTTACATTCATTTTATCAGTTTATTTTATTTCAACCTTCAATTTATAAAAACGTTCATCTTCACTTAGCGTATCAAAAAAATCAATTTTGGCTTCAGACGGGCCAAATAGTATTATTTTATCATAGTTTATTATTGCGTTTCCAATTTGATTGTAGTATTCATACTTTCTTTTAATATCACAGTTTGTTGTTTCTTTTCTATATGTATTTCTTTTCTTTTTGTCCACTGTAAAGTCACATGCTATTATTTGTATTTCAAAAGGCATCGTTTTAAATTCCATTAAATAAGCAACAGAATTATCCATCCATATTGCTATTTGATTCGTATTTTCCATTTTTTATTTGTTTATTATAAATAAACTTACTTATAAAAAAGGGGGCTAATAATCATTTTAGACAGATGGAATTTTAATTAAGTTAAATGTAAAAACTGTGTCGATGAATGGAATTTTAGTTGGGTATACTATAGTATTAAAACGACATATAATTTTAACTAAATTTCAAAAAAAAATCGGGAGAATATCCCGATTTTAAAATTCTTATTTACTTGTAATTTATCTTATTTCTGCAAAAGTATCGCCTTGATTGATATCTCCGGATTTATAGCCTTTCATAAACCAAGCTTTACGTTGTGCGGAGGTTCCGTGTGTAAAGGATTCCGGAACAATATGACCTTGCATTTTGGATTGTATGGCATCATCACCAACGGCATGTGCTGCGCTTAAAGCTTCATCAATATCGCCTTCCTCCAAGAAATTGTTCATTTGTTGATTGTAATGGGTCCAAACACCAGCATAAAAATCGGCTTGCAGTTCTAAAGCTACGGATAATTTATTGGCCTCGGCTTCACTTTTTCCTTCTTGCATTTGTCTCATTTTGCTGGAAGTTCCTAATAGAGTTTGTACATGGTGTCCTATCTCATGTGCAATTACATAAGCAGTAGCAAAATCACCTCCTTGTGCACCAAATCTTGTTTTTAGCTCTTCAAAGAAAGCTAAATCCATGTACACTTTTTGATCACCAGGGCAATAAAATGGCCCCGAAGCAGATGTGGCATTTCCACAGGCAGTTTCCACAGCTCCAGTAAATAACACCAGTTTTGGATTTTTAAACTGCATGTTGTTTTCTTGAAATATTTTTGCCCAAACATCTTCATTGTCAACCAATAATGCATTTATAAATTTGCCTTCTTCAATTTCGGCAGCAGTTAAGTCTCTTTGTTCAGTAGGAGCACTTTGTCCTTGGTTGAATTGTTCTAATATTGGAGTTAGCATTTGTGCATTTTCTCCACCAAAAGTATTCAATAATAGAATTACAATTCCGATGATTCCACCGCCTACTATTGTTTTTCCTCCTGAGGACATTCCTCTTCGGTCCTCCATATTGTCACTTTGTCTTCTACCGCTCCATTTCATAATTTTATGTTTTTTTAGTTATTTACTTACTTTATAAAGTTAACTCTAATTTAAAATATTTTTTTTAAAAATAAGAGCAAATTTTATTAGAATTAATTTGTCCATTTAGCAATAGTTTCCTCAATGATTCCTTTTATGATTGGTTTAGGGATATAATCATTCATTCCTGCTGCAAGGCATTTTTCTTTTTCTTCTTTTTCGGTACCTGCCGTTATTGCTATAATAGGTACATTTTGACCTAATTTTAAAGTTCTGATTATTTGGGTCGCTTCATACCCATTCATGATTGGCATTTGGATATCCATAAAAATAATATCAGGATTTATTTCCTCAAATTGATCTACAGCATCTTTGCCATTTATAACTTCGAAAATCTCCTGATTTATATCTAAGTTTTTAATAATTGTTTTGAGCAATAACATATTCACTTTGTTGTCTTCAACAATCATTATTTTGATTTTTTTACTACTTATATTTCTTTTAACGACCATATCTTTAATACCATCAAAATCAGTTTCAAATATGCTAACCTTTTCTTCTGGTTCGTTACTGGTTTTTAAATCTAAATCAAAATAAAAAGTACTACCAGAATCAATTTCACTTTCCAGTTGTAAGCGGCTATTCATTAAACCCAATAATTGGTTCGAAATGGTTAATCCCAGTCCAGTACCCCCAAATTTTCTTGTCGTTGAGCTGTCTTCCTGAGAAAATGCCTGAAATATTTTCTTTTTGTTTTGTTCCAAAATTCCAATTCCAGTGTCAATTACGGCAAAACGAATTTTAGCATTAGAGTCGTCTATTTTTTGAAGAACAGTTACATCTAATTGTATAGAACCTTTTTCTGTGAATTTTACAGCATTGGCAAGTAGGTTAATCAAAATTTGTTTTAGACGTACGCTGTCTACCCAAAAATATTTAGGAATATCTGAAGCTATATTGAGTTTTAAGTTTAATTTTTTTTGATTGGATTCATATAATATTAAATCAATAATTTGACTCAACATTTCTCCAATTTCATATTTCTCTATATATAAATCCAGTTTTCCGGCTTCAATTTTTGAGAAATCAAGAATGTCATTTATGATATCTAATAATGAATGTGCCGATTGATTTACGGTAGTGATATATTTCTTTTGGGTAACTCCTAGATTCGTATTCATCAATAAATCGGTGAAACCAATAATCCCGTTCAAAGGCGTTCTAATCTCATGGCTCATGTTAGCCAGGAATTCTGATTTTGCTCTGTTGGCAGCTTCAGCTAATTCCTTTTGCTGCACAGCGGTTTCAGCTTGTTTTCTCTCTGTAATATCAATAAAAATACCTTCAATAAATGCAATTTTTCCGTCTTTGTAAATTGCATCTCCAAACTCTTCTACCCAAACAATATGGTTGTCTTTATGTATAATTCGGTAAATCAAGTGAATGGCTCTTTTGTTTTCAATGGCGTCTTTTTGTGCAGCAATTGTACTCGTTTTATCTTCGGGATGAATTAAATCAATGAAAGATAGATTGTTATTCAGGAATTCTGATTTTGGATAACCGGTCAGTTTTTCAATTTCATCGTTGATATAAATTTTAGTGTTACTCTCATCATAGTTCGATAAATAAACGGTTCCGGGAATATTATTAGCTAGTAATCTAAATTTCTCCTCGCTTTCATAAATAGCGTTCTCATTTGTAATACGTTCAATAGATGACGAAATATTACTGGCTAATGTTTGCAGAATATTAACTTCATCTTCAGACCACTCTCTTTCGTCTTGGGTGTCATCAAATCCTAAAAAACCATAAAATTTGTTTCTCACAAAAATTGGAAATAAGATGATTGAAACTACATCAACATTCTGTAGTTTATCTCTTAGTGATTGATTTTCGATTTTTGGAATTATTGCTTTGTAAATTTTATTGCTTAACAGGGGTGTCAATAATTCTTCAAAAAAGGCATGAGGCAAATTTTGAAGTTTAATATTGTTTTCCGTCAATTTAATATTGTTAATTATCCATCGGTATTTTTGACTGATTAGTCCCGTGCTTCCGTCATTTTCATAGTAATAGGTCCGATGAGATTTGGTCGCTTGTCCCATAATGATAAGGACATCCGAAAAAATATCGTTGATATCATTGCTGTTCAAAAATTTCTCCGTGCAAAGCGCCATAGCAGACAAAAGTTTACTTTTGTTTTCTAATTTTTTTTCAGTTTCAGAGCGACTGTGCGAAATCATGGTCAACGAGATAATATCCGAAATAGTTCTTGCAAAAATAATGTCGTCGTTATCCCAGTTTCTCTGCGTTCTTATGGTTTCAAAAATAATTGTACCTGATAATTCTCCATTAATGAAAATAGGAATATCAAGTTGCGATTTGATATCGTATTTCAGAAAATAATTTTCGGTAAATTCAGATAATTCCCATTTGTCTAAAACATCTGGAGCACTAATTTGTTTTTTACTTTTTATAGATTTAAAGTAAATAGGATAGTTTTGTTTTTCTAAGTAAGCACCTTTGCTGTACGAATTGGTGTCTAAATCATATAAATTTTCACAAGTTATTCGATCTTCCGTGTATTTCCAATAGCTGACTCTATTGCATTTAGAAACCTTTGCTGCTGACTCAATGATTTGCATCACGCTGACATCAAGGTTTTTGTAGTTTCTAAAGTTAGTAGTTGATAATTTTTTTATCGTCTCGTTGTATTTTTCTACTTTTTCCTGAAGTATTTTATTTTCAGCTTCAATGTCTTTAAATTTAGTAATATCTCGGGCAATTCCGGAATAAGCGACTATTGTTCCTTGTTCATTTCTACGAATAATCACTTTCTGTGAAACCCATAATTCTTCTCCGTTCTTTTTTAGTAAAGGAAATTCAATAGTTGGAAAGTAATTTTCATTTTCCAACAAATTTTGATAAAAATCTCTGATGCTGCTAACATAATCTGTCCGAATGAATTCTGAATAATTTCGATCTATAATTTCGTCATTTTTATAACCCAAAGATTTGATTGTGAAGTCATTCACAAATATAAAATTCCCAATAGTATCGACTTCAAAAATAAGATCGATTGCATTTTGAATTAGATTTTTATACTGATTTTGGATTTGAATTTCATTGGTTACATCATGTCCAATTGCGATTATTAAATCATTCGAAAATTTCTTATCGTTCCATTGGATGTGTTTGATTTCACCACTTTTACATTTAAGTTTACGAATAACTATATGATCATCTTTAAATGTTTTATGGTATTCTTCACCAAAAAATTCGTTGTATTCAGTGAGTTTCCAATAGCCTAATCCCATTATTTCATCAACAGAATAACCTAAAATTGTTTTTACATTTTCACTGCAAAATACAATTTCACCTTTATTATTTGTTGCCAGAATAAGTGAATTTCCTTTGTTGATAATTTGATTGTTAAAACGAGATTCAATATCAATGTTTAACAATGACACGTGATGAATATAATTTATAATCAGAATTATAAAGTAATAAATAAATAGCGCAATGTTTGTTTTTAACTGTATTATTTCTAAAACATAAGCGATACTTAAGAAGATAAAAACAGAAATAACAAAACACCAATAAACTTTTATGGGTTTTAGAACATTATAAGCAAAGAAAAAAGTAACAACAAAAGCGGTTATAGGTATAAAATCTGTAGGGAAATAAATTAGATTCCGAGCTATATAGCAAAAATAAATTATAAATAGCGCAATAAAAATTTGTTTGATATATCTAAATACAATAGTAGATCTCGTACTGACGAAATACAATAAAATTAAAGAAAAGCCAATAATACAATTGGGTATTAATAAACTAACAGGTCTAATTTTAAAAATTTCAAAAATTACTTCTATTGAAGGGAGTAAAATCCCTAAAAAGAGTAAATAGAGCTGATATTCTTTGCTTTTAGTAGTAGTTTCGACTCCTTTGTCTAATAGATTGCTTTTTAAAGTAGACTTTATCGTATAAATTTCATAAGCTAGGAAAATAAATAAAACAGCAATTACGAACCACAAAATAGTTTTCATTGAAAAAAAAATAGATGCCCAAAATAAAATTAATTTTGAGTTGATAATTGTCAGTAGGCTACAGTATAACACCATAGTAAATTTTTTATGAGGTTTCTAATGAGTAGATTTCGGACTCTAACTTTTGGTCGTCAATGTAACTATAAATTTTAAATAAAAGCCAAAAGTCATTAAAATTTAAATTTTGGCTTTTAGCATAAAAAATATTTTTAATTTCTATTTTCAATCTCATTTTCAGGATCAAATCCTATTATTTCGCTGTAAATAACATAATACAATGAGTACATAAATGGAATAGTAAAAACGATTCCAATACAACATCCAATAAGTCCTACTAAAGATGCTATAACTCCAATAACAAGTAATCCCAATATAACAATAGGTTGTTTAGAAACAACTAAAATACTAGCTTGAATAGCTTCAACAGCTTTTAGCTTTCCAAAAATGATAAGAGGAATCATTAAAATAGTAAACAAGCCAATTGTTACAGAAACAACAACTTCGATAATTGGCATTTGTATGTAATTTATTATACCCGATAGGATGGAGTTAACTATTGTGATCAAAAATGTTGCGATAAATAATTCTTTGAAAAAGGGCGCTTTGTAGTATTCAAACATGGTTGACACATGAAATTCGTCGTCTCTTTCGGCACAATATGCCATTTTTATTAAACCAGCAGAAAACGGACTAAGCAAACACGTTATTAAAAGAGAGACTCCTGAGAAAATTAACATGGAGTCTAAACTTAAGTTTTCCGGCTGTAAATTTTCCGGTTTTAATTTTTCTAAAACGGTTTCTGCGTCAAAAATTGAGAAGAGTATAACAATAGCAAAAAGACTCATTAGAATTGCAAAAACAAAAAATATTAAACCGCCGTACAATGCAATTTTTTTATAATTTTCGAATGCATGGTTGAAAACATTTCCAAAATCTAAGGCATAACCATTCTTTCTTATTTCTTCAATTCGGTCTTGTGTAGTTTTAATCATTTGGTTTTGGTATTATTTGGTTTGTTAGTTTTTTATTTTTTAAAATATACTTCGTCAAAAGGAACTCTGAATCGTTCTCCGTAAATGCCTTGTTCTTCTCTTATTCCACAGCCTAAAATCATGTTGATTTCTGAACGAGCCAGTAAATGTAATATTTTTTTAATTCTCAGCGAATCAAAACCTTCCATTGGACAGGTGTCATAATTTATGGCTGCCATACTTATCATAAAATTCTGTGCGGCAACTCCCGCGCTTTTCTGAGCGACAATACGCATGTCGCTTTGTCGCGCCTGCCTGTAGATGGGTTTGAATATTCCAATAACTTGAAAAGCAAGAAACTTTATCATTCCGATAATTCCTAAAAAATCAAAATATAGGGCAGGAATAATTTTTTGATAATAATTTAACGCAAACTTTTCTCTCTTCGAATAATCCGCTTTCGGCTTATTGCCATATTGAGTTTTTAAATAATCAATATTCGATTGAGCTCTTTGTCGCCATAAATCTTTTCGCACTACAACTACAACCATTTGTTGAGCAGTTTTTGCCGCATTCTGATTAAAACTGGCTTTGGCTATTTCTTGTATTATTTCTGGCGAAACAATATGATAAAATTCCCAAAGTTGCATGTTGCTGCTCGTGGGTGCCAGAGTTGCTAATTGAATACATTCTTTTACTTTTTGCGCATCAATAGCTTCGTTTTTAAAAACCCGAACTGAGCGTCGGTATTTTATGGCCTCGCTTACGGATTTTTCATTGGTTACATCCACTTTAATACTTTTTGAATGGTTTTTAATTTGTCTTTATACGGTGCATAACGCATCTGTAAATCGAGCCAAGTTCCTTTTTTTACAATAGCTTTTTTATGAGAGAAAATATCAAAACTTAATTTTCCATGATAGGCTCCCATTCCGGAATTTCCAACACCGCCAAAAGGCAGGCGATTATTAACCAAATGAATTACCGTGTCATTAATGCATCCGCCACCAAAAGAATATTTTTGCAGCACTTCATTAATAAAGGATTTATTTTGGGAAAATAAATACAGCGATAATGGTTTTTCGAAGCTTGAAATTATTTTTTCAATATCTGATTTGGACTCATAAGAAAGTATAGGAAGTATCGGTCCAAAAATTTCTTCTGTCATCACTAAACTATCCATTTTTGGTTCGTCAAGTAAAGTAGGAGCAAGGTATAATGTCTCTTTGTTAGATTGTCCTCCAAAAAGGATTTTTTGATTCTCCAATAAACGTAATTGACGTTGCCAGTTTTTCAAGTTGATGATTCTGGCAAAATCTGGAGATTCTTCTGGATTTGTTCCCAATGCTTTTTCAATTTCCTGAATTAGAAATTTAACGAAAGTATCCTTCATTTTATGGTGCACTAAAATATAATCAGGAGCTACGCAGGTTTGTCCGGCGTTTATGATTTTCCCCCACACAATACGTCGGGCACTTAATTCTAAATTAGCTGTTTCATCAACGATGCAAGGACTTTTTCCGCCTAATTCGAGTGTGACAGGCGTTAGGTTTTCGGCAGCAGCTTTTGCCACTATTTTTCCAACAGCAACACTTCCTGTAAAAAAAATATAGTCCCAACGTTGATTTAATAGTTGCTGAGCAATTGTTGCATCTCCCGTTATAACCTCAACATCTTTTGCAGCAAATGTTTCAGTGATTATTTTAGAAATTATGTTCGAAGTATTTGGTGTAAGTTCAGATGGTTTTAAAGTTACTTTATTTCCGGCCGCAACAGCTGCAACAAGAGGGCATAAAGCTAATTGAAACGGATAATTCCATGGAGAAAGAATCAATACATTTCCGTAAGGTTCGCTGTAAATATAATCGGATGAAGGGAAATTCAAAAGAGAAGCAAAAACTTTCTTTGGCTTAGTCCAGGAATCGATATTTTTTATGGTTTCTTTCAAGTCACTAATCACATAATTAGTTTCGGTTAAAACGGCTTCAAAAGCAGGTTTTTTAAAATCATCATACAAAGCCTTAATGATTGCCCCTTCATTTTCAATAATGTTATGCAATAATTTTTTAAGGGATTCTTTTCGGAAAGCAATTTCTGTATGATATTTCATGGGATGATTTTAATTTAAAATTACATAATTATTATTTTAATCCAACTCAATATACTAAAATAAAAAAATAAAAAAAAACAGGAATAATTATTCCTGTTTTATAATGTATAAGTATGTAAAGTATTGTTTTTGTTACATTTTTAATTGAAACAGAATAATCAAATTAAACTGCATTCCAAATCACATCATCCGGAGTTGGAGCGATGATTTCTATATTTTCTTTGGTAACAGGATGTACAAAAACTAATTTACGGGCATGTAAATGAATACCTCCATCCGGATTGCTTCGGTTAAAACCGTATTTCAAATCACCTTTTATGGGTGAACCAATAGCTGAAAGCTGCGCCCTGATTTGATGGTGTCTACCTGTGTGAAGATTAATTTCCAGAGCAAAATAATTATTGAGTTCCTTGATGATTTTATAATCTAAACTGGCTAGTTTACTTTCAGGAACTTCTTTTAAATGTGCTTTTGAAGTGTTGTTTTTTTCGTTTCTTTTCAAAAAATGAACCAATTTATCCTCGGACTTTAAAGGCTTGTTTTTGACAATGCACCAATACGTTTTTTGAGTTTCACGATTGCTGAACAACTCATTCATTCTCGTCAACGCTTTGCTGGTTCGGGCAAAAACGACTATTCCGGTTGTTGGTCGATCCAAACGATGCACCACACCCAGAAATACTTCTCCGGGTTTGTTATACTTATCTTTGATGTATTCTTTCACCACATCAGACAATGGTTTGTCACCTGTTTTATCACCTTGCACAATATCACCTACGCGCTTGTTGACCACAATAAGATGGTTGTCTTCATGAAGAATTTGAAGGTTGTTTTTATTCGAAACTATTTTCATTTGGATTTTTAGATTGTTAGACTACTTAGATTTTTAGACAAGTTAGACTTTTTAGATATTTAGATTCTTAAACAAGTCTTGCAGTCTGAAAATCTAAAAAAGTCTATAATAAAGTTGCTCTAAATCTTGAAGTCATTTTAATAATTTCGTTTAGCATATCTGATAATTCTTTTAAATCTTCTGGAGTTATAAAACCTAAATCTGATGAAATAAGAATTTGTGTTTCAACTTCATAAGCTGAACCGATGGCGATTTCTAAAAATCGTGCAAAGTCCTTATTAGATTGCCTTGATGATCCTTCAGCAATATTAGATGGAATAGAAACAGAAGCTCTTCTTAATTGATTTGTTAGTCCAAATTTTTCATCGTTAGGAAAAGACAAAGTCACTTTATAAATTTCAGAACAAAAAAATCTACTTTTTTTCCAAATCTCTAAACCCTTAAATCGATGCATTTCTACTTTTTTAGTCTAATAATCCAATAATCCAATAATCTAAGAAGTCTAATTTTAATATTGTTCGCTAGAATTAGGAAAATCACTTGATTTCACATCGGCAACATATTGACCGATGGCAGTTGTCATTCCTTCGTATAAATTCATATATCTTCTCAAGAAACGTGGACTAAATTCATTATTCATTCCTAACATATCGTGAATTACCAAAACTTGACCGTCAACTCCGCCGCCAGCACCAATTCCAATTACCGGAATCGAAATACTTTGGGCAACTTTTTCGGCTAAATGCGCAGGAATTTTTTCTAATACTAGTCCGAAACAACCTAATCTTTCCAGTAATTTAGCATCTTCAATAAGTTTATCTGCTTCTTCCTCTTCTTTGGCACGAACAGTATAGGTACCAAATTTATAAATAGATTGAGGAGTTAAACCCAAGTGTCCCATCACTGGAATTCCTGCGTTTAATATTTTCTTGATTGAATCTTTAATTTCTTTACCACCTTCCAGTTTTACGGCATGACCACCACTTTCTTTCATGATTCGGATGGCAGAACGCAACGCTTCTTTAGGATCTGATTGGTAACTTCCAAAAGGTAAATCCACCACAACGAGTGCTCTTTCTATAGCTCTCACTACAGATGAAGCGTGATAAATCATTTGGTCCAACGTAATTGGCAAAGTCGTTTCATGACCAGCCATTACATTCGAAGCGGAGTCACCTACTAAGATTACATCAATTCCGGCAGTATCAACGATTTTTGCCATGGTGTAATCGTATGCGGTAAGCATGGAAATTTTCTCTCCATTTGCTTTCATTTCAATCAATGATTTTGTAGTAATCCTTTTATAATCTTTTTTTGCGACAGACATATTTGTTGTTTTAAGATTGTAAAGGTAATAAAATGTATATTTTTAATTCAAAAATGTAACAGTAATGTTATTGGAAGTTATAATTAATTAAAAAAGTAATTATGCGTAAAATAGTAGTATTGATTGTGTTGTTCACATCAACATATTCTCAGGCCCAAAATCAAGAAATTCAAAAGCTAGTTGAAAATTTTTTTGGGGCTTTTCATGCCAAAGACACTTTGAAATTACAGTCTTTTTGTGGCGACACAATGATTTTACAATCCATAAGTGAGAACGCTAAAGGAACTAAATTATCCAATGAAAGCCCTCAAGCGTTTTTTAAATCGATAAGTTCTATTCCTGCGGAAGTGAAGTTTCAGGAAAAAAATCTGAGTTATGCTATTCAGGTAGATGGAAGCATGGCGCACGCTTGGACACCTTATGAGTTTTATGTAAACGATAAATTAAGTCATAAAGGCGTGAATGCTTTTACGCTTTTCAAAAAAGAAAACAGTTGGAAAATTATTCATCTTATCGATACCCGCAGAAAGTAAACCCTAATTATTTTTTATTTGTCAGCATTTAAAAAGTTAGCTTTGTATTTTAAATTTATACAAATCCTATTTTGAAAAACATACTCATTATTGATGACGAGGAAAAACTGCGTAGCCTTCTTGCCCGAATCGTAAAATCAGAAGGGTTCGAAGTTCTCGAAGCACCAGATTTAAAGTCAGGTTTCAAGAAACTGGAACACAATAATATTGATGTGATACTTTGTGATGTCAAACTTCCTGATGGCAATGGTGTTGATTTTGTTCAAAAGACAAAAACAAATTTTCCATTAACAGAAGTTATCTTATTGACTGCTTTTGGCAAAATTTCCGATGGTGTTCAAGCCATGAAAAACGGTGCTTTTGATTATATTGTCAAAGGCGATGACAATGACAAAATTATTCCGCTGTTGTACAAAGCACTGGAAAAAGTCCAACTAATCAAGAAAGTCCAACAACTCGAAAAACGAATTTCTGATAAATATTCTTTTGATACTATTATTGGAAAATCGAAAGGATTGGAACAAGTGATTGATTTGGCTAAAAAAGTAGCCAAAACCGATTCAACTGTACTCTTAACGGGAGAAACAGGAACCGGAAAAGAAGTTTTTGCACAAGCCATTCACGAAAACAGCAACCGAGTAGGAAAATCTTTTGTAGCCTTGAATTGCAGTACTTTCAGCAAGGAAATTCTCGAAAGTGAATTGTTTGGACACAAACAAGGATCTTTTACAGGAGCTGTAAAAGACAAGAAAGGATTTATTGAAGAGGCGAATGGCGGTACTTTATTTCTGGATGAAATTGGCGAAATGCCGTTAGAATTACAAGCTAAATTACTACGGGTTTTAGAAACCAATGAATACATACAAATAGGAGATACGACACCCAGAAAATCAAATTTTAGGTTAATTGCCGCAACCAATCGCGATTTAAAAACCGAAAGTGAAGCGCATCGTTTTCGTTCGGATTTATATTTTCGATTGAATATTTTCGAGATTACAATTCCGCCTTTACGAGAAAGAATAAAAGACATTGCACCATTGACAAACTATTTTGTGAAACAATTTTCAGAGAAAGTAAATAAGAAAATAGTCTCTATCGATGGCGATTTTTTGCATAAGATGGAAACATACCATTGGCCTGGAAATGTTCGGGAACTGAAGAATGTGATTGAACGTTCCTTAATTTTGGCTGATGATTTTAACTTGACGCAAGATGTATTGCCTTACGAGATTCAGCATCAACAAGATAATTCCAATAAGACGATGTCAGCTTTTTCGATGCAAAGTATTGAAAAACTCCACATTCAAAAAGTATTAAATTACACCAAAGGGAATAAAGCCGAAACGGCCCGCTTATTAGAAATAGGCGTTGCAACGCTTTATAGAAAATTAGACGAATACAAGATTTATTAAAATCATATTATTTTGAGAAAAGCCTATCATTTTGATAGGCTTTTTTTATGTTTTTTTTTGGCATGAAAACTTCAAACACTTAATTGACAAAGCTTTGAGGTGTACTATGGTTTTTTGGAATGCATTTTGGCATAAGCGATGAAGAACATAAAAATCATTCTTATGAAAAATCAAGTCACCACGATTTACAAACAAGCAGAACGCTTTGCCGAAATCACCAAGACTGCCATTATTACTGGAAATATTTCCAGAGCAAAAAAATGTTTGGCACTCGCTGAACGATTATTAACAACAGGAAGCAACGAAACAAAAATTGCTATTTCCAATGTCTATCTTTTTTCGGTTTCCTCTTTTATGGAAATGCGCCATTGCAATATTTCAAACCTTTTCCCAAAATCATTAAAGGCGGAATACATCAAGCAAATAAATGCCTCGGGGGTATAACAAGTTTAATCGATTGAATTATTTGATCGATTGTCTAAAAGTCTAATAATCCAATAATCTCAAATTATGATAATCACAATCCTTTTACTCGCATTAGCCGTTTTGTTGTTTGCGATTTGTTTTAAAGCTGTCGAATTTTTTGAAAAAATCTAAATTATGACTGTACTATTTATTATTGCACTGGCTGTTTTCGGCTATTTGGTTTATGTATTAATCAAACCCGAAAAATTTTAACTAAATAAACTATTTTTTTATGAACACAGAATTATTTGGTGTCATTAGTATTTTTATCATCTCTATAGTTTTGGCTATTCCTATTGGAAGGTACATAGCTAACGTTTTTACAGGAGATAAAACATTCCTTGACCCGATTTTCAATCCAATTGAGAAATTTATTTTCAAAATAAGTGGTATCAATGCTACTGAAGAAATGAACTGGAAACAGCATTTAAAAGCGCTGTTAAGCGTGAATATGGTTTGGTTCTTTCTTTGCTTTTTTGTTTTGTTATTTCAAGGTTCAATGCCTTTAAATCCGGACAATAATCCAAACATGACTCCAGATTTGGCATTCAATACCGCTATTTCGTTCATGGTAAATTGCAATTTACAGCATTACTCTGGCGAAACAGGTGTTTCCTATTTATCACAAATGGTATTGATGTTCCTTCAATTTGTTTCTGCAGGTGTCGGGATGGCAGCCGCAGCAATGGTTTTTACTGCAATGAAAGAAAGAACCACAGATAAATTAGGGAATTTCTATAATTATTTTATCAAAAGCTGTACTCGTATTTTATTGCCACTTTCTGCTGTTGTAGCTGTCATTCTGTTGTTTAACGGTACGCCAATGACATTTGAAGGAAAAGATGCAATTACCACTTTACAGGGAGATTCAGTAGCAGTTTCTCGCGGACCAGCAGCATCATTCATTGCCATCAAGCATATAGGAACGAACGGTGGTGGGTTTTTTGGAGCTAACGGTGCTCATCCTTTAGAGAATCCAACTTATTTTAGTAATGCAGTTGAACTTTGGGCACAATTAATCATTCCGTTTGCAATGATTTTTGCTTTAGGTTTTTATCTAAAGAAAAGACGGTTTTCCTATGTGGTTTTTGGAGTTATGACGGTTGGATTTTTACTTTTAGTTATTCCAACAGTTATCAGTGAACTTAACGGAAACCCAGCTATCGAAAAAATGGGAATTACCCAATTAACTGGAGCAATGGAAGGCAAGGAAGTTCGTTTTGGACCCGCCGTTACTGGTTTTTGGAGCATTGCGACAACGGTAATTTCTACAGGATCTGTAAATAGCATGCACGATAGTTCGATGCCGGTTTCTGGGTCGATGGAGTTACTCGCGATGATGATCAATGCCTTTTATGGTGGATGCGGAGTAGGGATCTTGAACTTCTATATTTTCATTATTCTCGCGGTGTTTATTTCGGGTTTAATGGTGGGACGAACACCAGAATTTTTAGGAAAGAAAATTGAAGCCCGAGAAGTCAAAATTGCAGCTTTCATTGCCATTCTACACCCTTTATTGATATTGTCAGGAACGGCTTTGGCTTCTTATTTTGCTGCGAATGATACCGCAATGGGTTATTGGTTTAGCGGAAACGCAACTGGCTGGCTAAATAATCCAGGACATCATGGATTTTCGGAAATGTTATACGAATATACTTCGAGTGCAGCTAATAATGGTTCTGGATTTGAAGGTTTGGGCGACAATAATCCTTTTTGGAATATCACCACAGGAATTGTGTTGTTATTGAGTCGTTTCCTTCCTATCATTGGGCCTTTAGCTATCGCAGGATTGTTGGCAAATAAAAAATATATTCCTGAAAGTGCTGGAACTTTAAAAACAGACACGACCATTTTTGGAGTTATGGTTTTTGCCGTAATTGCCATTATTGCAGCCTTATCCTTCTTCCCAGCATTAGCACTTGGACCTTTAGCGGAGTACTTTACATTAAAATAATAATAAAAATGAATAACAATAAATCCAATTCATTATTCGAAAGTAAGCAAGTAAAAGAGGCGTTAGTGCAGTCTTTTGTTAAGCTAAACCCGAAAATAATGTTCAAGAATCCGGTCATGTTCACCGTTGAAATTGGAACTGCCATTATGCTTGCGGTTTGTATCGCCATTTTATTTGGAGCACAAGACCAAGGCAGTTTTACTTATAATTTCATAATATTTTTAATCCTATTAGCAACGCTTTTGTTTGCCAATTTTGCTGAGGCTATTGCCGAAGCAAGAGGAAAAGCACAAGCGGATAGTTTGAGAAAAACACGGGAAGAAACTCCGGCAAGACAAGTTTTAGCCAATGGCGAAATTAAGAATATCAGTTCTTCTGAATTGAAGAAAGGCGATGTTTTTGTTTGTGAAGCAGGTGATTTAATTGCAACTGATGGAGAAATTATCGAAGGATTGGCCACTATAGATGAAAGTGCGATTACCGGAGAAAGTGCTCCTGTCATTCGGGAAGCGGGTGGTGATAAATCATCAGTTACCGGCGGAACAAAAGTATTATCAGACAAAATCAAAGTTATCGTAACTAACGAACCTGGAGAAAGTTTCTTGGATAAAATGATAGCTTTGGTTGAAGGAGCAAGCCGCCAGAAAACGCCTAACGAAATTGCATTAACTATTTTGTTGGCTGCCTTTACATTAATCTTTGTGATTGTTTGTGTAACCTTGAAACCGTTTGCTGATTATGCGAATGCACCGATAACAATTGCTGCCTTCATTTCTCTTTTTGTTTGTTTGATTCCAACAACGATTGGTGGTTTGTTATCAGCGATTGGAATTGCTGGAATGGATAGGGCTTTGCGTGCCAATGTAATTACCAAATCAGGGAAAGCGGTGGAAACTGCCGGTGATATTGATGTATTGCTTTTGGACAAAACTGGAACCATCACCATTGGAAATCGAAAAGCAACTCGTTTTTATCCAGCAAAAGGAATCTCGGAAGACGATTTTATCAAATCTGCAGTTTTGAGTTCGCTGGCTGATGACACGCCCGAAGGCAAAAGTATTGTGGAACTGGCAGGAATTGAAGTGGCAAACAAACTATCTATTGAAGGTGCTACTTTAATCAAATTTACTGCCGAAACCAGAACCAGCGGTGTTGTTTTAAAAGACGGAACCGATATTAGAAAAGGTGCTCAGGATGCTGCAAAAAATATTGCATTGAAAGCAGGAACTATTTTTCCCGAAGATATTGCACAAGCAGTGATTGCTATCTCATCAAAAGGAGGAACGCCATTGGTGGTAGTAAAAAATGCTCAAGTCCAAGGTGTTATTGAATTGCAGGACATTATCAAAACGGGAATGAAAGAACGTTTTGAGCGTTTGAGAAAAATGGGTGTAAAAACGGTGATGGTAACCGGAGATAATCCGTTGACAGCCAAATTTATTGCCGAAGCGGCTGGTGTAGATGATTTTATTGCCGAAGCCAAACCTGAGGATAAGATGAATTATATCAAAAACGAACAAGAACAAGGCAAGCTCGTAGCGATGATGGGTGATGGAACTAATGATGCACCTGCTTTGGCACAGGCCAATGTTGGTGTAGCCATGAACAGCGGAACACAAGCAGCTAAAGAAGCCGGAAACATGGTCGATCTAGACAATGATCCCACCAAGTTAATTGAAATCATAGAAATAGGAAAACAATTATTGATGACCAGAGGAACGCTTACCACGTTTTCGATTGCGAATGATGTGGCTAAATATTTTGCTATTGTTCCCGCGCTTTTCATCACGGCTATTCCTGCTCTTGAAGGATTAAATATTATGGGATTACACAGTCCAGAAAGTGCGATTTTATCAGCTGTCATTTTCAATGCGATTATCATTCCGATATTGATTCCTTTAGCTTTAAAAGGGGTTGATTATAAGCCAATCGGTGCGAGTGCTATTTTAAAGAGAAACCTATTGATTTATGGTCTTGGTGGTTTGATCATCCCATTTATCGGAATTAAAATAATTGATTTAGTTGTAGCATTATTTATGTAGATCCAAACCTAACAGGTTTCAAAAACGGGTTAGGCTTATAAAAAAAAGAACAAAATGAAAAATATATTTTCAATATTAAAATTCACCTTATTTATGGGGGTGTTGTTAGCGGTTATTTACCCAATGGCAATTTTTGGAATAGCACAATTGGCTCCCAATAAAGGAAAAGGAGAAACAATTACCGTAAACGGAAAAGTGGTGGGGTATCAAAAAATTGGGCAAAAATTCGATAAATCCAACTACTTTTGGGGAAGACCTTCAGCGGTGGATTATAACGCTGCAGGAAGTGGAGGTAGTAATAAAGGACCAAGTAATTCTGATTATTTAACTTTGGTGCAAAAAAGAATCGACACTTTTTTAATCGTGCATCCTTATCTGAAAAAATCAGAGATTCCCTCGGATATGGTGACGGCTTCGGGAAGTGGGTTAGACCCTAATATTTCACCGCAAGGAGCATTGATTCAGGTAAAAAGGGTGGCGAAAGAAAGAAACGTATCAGAGGAAAAAATAAAAACTTTGGTACAAGCCAAAATCAATACACCAGCAGTAATAGGAACTGCAACCGTAAATGTTTTAGAGTTGAATGTTGCTTTGGATGAATTGAAATAAAAATAAAGTATAAAACGCACATTTTTTAGCCCAGATAGAAACGATATCCTTTTTATTTTTTCTTTAAAAATAAAAAGATACAAGTTGATAGCTGGAAATAGCTTCAAATAATAAATAATGAGGATGAGATTGCTTCGTTCCTCGCAATGACAAAAAAATGAAAAATATAATAAGTATCGCTTTAATAGCTTTTGGGATAACAACAGTTACTGCACAAGAAACTGAAAAAACAAAAAGTCCTTTCACGTTTTCGGGTTATGTAGAAACGTATTACAGTTATGATTTTGGAGAACCCGACAATCATGTAAGACCTGGATTTGTTTACAGTCATAACAAGCACAACGAAGTCAATTTGAATTTAGGATTGGCAAAGGTAAATTATGCTAAAGAGAATGTTCGTGGGAATTTTGCCGTAATGGCCGGAACGTATGCCCAATACAATTTGGCAGCAGAACAGGATTTACTCAAAAATGTGTATGAAGCCAATATAGGTGTGAAAATTTCGTCAAAACATAATCTGTGGATTGATGCGGGAATTATGCCTTCACATATTGGTTTTGAAAGTGCTATTGGTAAAGATTGCGCTACTTTGACTAGAAGTATTTTGGCTGATAATTCTCCGTATTACGAAGCGGGAGTAAAAATTGGGTACACATCCAAAAGCGAAAAATGGTATTTGGCTGCGATGTATTTAAACGGATGGCAACGCATCCAGAAAATTGATGGCAATCAAACACCGGCTTTTGGTACACAAGTAACCTATAAACCTACTGCCAAAACCACATTAAACTGGAGTACTTATGTTGGGAATGAACAACCGGATAATTTAAAAAAATGGCGTTATTTCAATAATTTTTACGGACAATTTAAAGTATCCGAAAAAACAAGTTTAACAGCTAGTTTTGATATTGGAGCGCAACAAAAACTAACAGAAAGTGACGAATATGATGTTTGGTTTTCACCAATCTTAATAGCACAATACAAACCGACAAGTAAAATCCAATTGGCAGCAAGAGCCGAGTATTATGCAGATAAAAAAGGAGTGATAGTAGCAACAGCAACACCAAATGGATTTAAAACATACGGTTTCTCCACAAATTTTGATTATTTAGCTACTGATAATGTCATGTTAAGGCTAGAAGCAAGAGCATTAAATAGTAAAGACGATATCTTTTTGAAAAACACTGATCCTAGCAATCAAAATGTATTTTTAACTACATCATTGGCCATTTCATTTTAATTTTTTCTAAAATATAAAATCCTAAATATAAATTGGACAACGAAAAAGAAAATAATGTCAAACACTTTCTTGATTTAATTCAGAAATCACGTAAAGGAAAGTTTAAAGTCTACATCGGTATGAGTGCCGGTGTGGGCAAAACTTTTCGGATGTTACAAGAAGCACATACCTTGTTGAAAAATGGTATCGATGTAAAGATTGGGTATGTAGAAACGCACAATCGGAAAGAAACACACGAACTACTAGAAGGTTTACCGGTCATTCCTAGGCGAACCCTTTTTTATAAAGGTAAACTGCTTGAAGAAATGGATTTACAAGCCATTATCAATTTGCGTCCAGAAGTGGTTATTGTAGATGAACTAGCGCATACAAACATTGAAGGAAGCAAAAATGAGAAGCGATGGCAAGATGTTTTGGAGATTTTAGAAGCAGGAATAAATGTGATTTCGGCAGTGAATATTCAGCACTTAGAAAGTTTAAATGCAGAAGTAAAAAACATCACAAATATTGACGTTCAGGAACGCATTCCGGACAGTGTTTTGAAATTGGCAGATGAGGTGGTGAATATTGATTTGACTTCAGATGAGTTGATTGCCCGTTTGAAAGAAGGTAAAATCTATACTGCAGATAAAATCCATACGGCGCTAAATAATTTTTTTAAATCCGATCAAATATTACAATTGCGGGAGCTGGCCTTGAAAGAAGTAGCCAGTCAAGTCAATAGGAAAGTGGAAAGTGAAGTGCCCAAAAACATTGCAGTAAAACATGAAAGATTATTGGCTTGTATCAGTAGTAACGACAAAATCGCTAAGACAATCATAAGAAAAACGGCGCGATTAGCGAGTTATTACAATAGCAAATGGTGCGTTTTGTATGTAGAAACGCCAAAAGAAAGCAGCGACAGAATTGCGCTCGACAAACAACGGCATCTGATTAATAATTTTAAATTGGCCACACAACTTGGTGCCGAAGTAATTAAAGTTCAGAATACTCATATTACAGATGCTATTTTAGAGGTGGTCGCGCAAAAACAAATCACTACTGTTTGCATAGGGAAACCGCATTTGAGTTTATTTAAAGTAATTTTATCGACAACTGTTTTTAATAAATTGTTGAACAACCTAACGTCTTCTAATATTGATCTTATAATTCTATCTTAAAATGAAAATTAAAACCAAATTAAACCTGGGTGTTGGATTGCTTTTTCTAATGATAATCATACTTTCATTAGTAGCGGCATTTTATATTTTTTCGATAAAAAAAGACACAGAAAACATTCTGAAAGCCAATTACAACACGCTTGAATATTCGCGTAATATGCTTCTTTCTTTAGATGAAATTAATATGAATGAAGAAAAGGCAATTATTATTTTTGAAACCAATATTACCAAACAAATTGCCAATATTACTGAGGCTGGCGAAGATAAAGCGACTTATAATTTGGAGAAAAATTTCGATTTTTTGAAAAAGAATAGAACCGATGAAACCTTAAAAAGCCAAATCCGTCAAGACATTTTCGAGATTATGAAATTGAATATGAATGCGATAAAACAAAAAAGTGATATTGCAAAACACACGGCAGAGACCGCTAATTTTTGGATAGCAGTAACAGGAACACTTTGCTTTTTGATTGCGTTCAATTTATTAGTGAATTTGCCCAACAATATCGCTAATCCAATAAAAGAACTCACGGACAGTATCAAGCAAATTGCCAACAAAAACTATTCGCAACGTGTGAATTTTATGAATCACAATGAATTTGGAGATTTGGCCAAATCATTTAATACCATGGCCGAAAAACTGCAGGAATATAATAATAGTAATTTGTATAAACTGTCATTTGAAAAGAAAAGATTAGAAACTTTAATTAACAATATGCACGACCCAATTATCGGGTTAGACAATCAGGGTTTGATTTTATTTGCTAATGATGAGGCTTTGAAAATAATTGGTTTAAAATCAGAGGACGTTATGGGTAAACTAGTAACAACTCTTGCTCTGACAAATGATTTGATGAAAACGTTAGTAATTAAAGATCTGTCAAACGAGAAACAGAAATCGCTTCCCATGAAAATTTTTGCTGATGGTAAAGAAAGTTATTTTGAAAAAGAAACCATAAACATTACTATTAAACCAACAGGAGAAGATCAAATTATTGACATTGGAAATGTTATTATTTTAAGAAACATTACTGTTTTTAAAGAATTGGATTTTGCTAAAACTAATTTTATTGCTACTGTTTCACACGAATTGAAAACCCCAATTTCATCTATAAAATTAAGTTTACAATTACTTGAAAAAGCAGAAACAGGCAACATTAATGAAGATCAAAAGCAATTAATCGAAAGCATTAAAGACGATAGTCAGCGGTTATTAAAAATTACTGGGGAACTGTTGGAATTGTCGCAGTTAGAAACCGGGAATATAAAGCTGAATATTGAGAAGAGTAATCCCTATGAAATTATTAACTACGCTACCGAAGCTGTAAAAGTGCAAGCAGAACAAAAGCAAATTGAGCTAGTTATTGAGACTGAACAAAATTTACCTGATATAAAAGGGGATAGTGAAAAAACTGCGTGGGTTTTGATTAATTTTTTAACCAATGCAATTACGTATTCAACAGAAAACAGTAAGATAGTTGTAAAACTTAAAAATGAAAATAATCAGGTTGTTTTTCAAGTAATTGATACTGGAAAAGGAATTGATTCCCGTTATAAAACTAAAATTTTTGATAAATATTTTCAGGTACCAGGAAGCCAAAAGTCAGGAACAGGACTTGGTTTAGCAATAAGCAAAGAATTTATAGAAGCACAAAACGGAACTATTGGATTAGAAAGTGAATTGGGTCTGGGTAGTACTTTTTATTTTAAATTGGGTACGGTTTGATTTAGAAATAAGAAAGTTTAATTTGAAATAATTCCAGGTACTTTCTAGTTTATAATGAAGGTTTTGTTTAATCAGAAATCATTTGTAAAGGTTAATGAAATAGTCCAGCATTATAAATTAATACGTGTCGTCATTCAGGTCTGACTCTTCTTCTTCTTTTGCTTTTTTGTAATCATTGTTCAAGAAATGAGTGTACTTCTTTTTATCTTTTTGATTTTTTCTAACAAGAAATACAATCAAAATAAGCACACAAATGATTACAATGCTGACTATTACCCAATTGATTTCCATTGCTTTTTGTTTAAGTATATAGAATAAATCTACTGTAAATATTTGAATTTTAGATTGTTTGTATTTTAAATTTGTGTTATTAAGTTTAACAATCCGCCATATTCACTGCAATCGCTAATCCGCCTTCAGAAGTTTCTTTGTATTTATTATTCATGTCTTTGGCCGTTTGCCACATCGTATCTACCACTTTGTCCAAAGGTACTTTTGCATTTTTTGGATCGGTTTGTAGTGCAAGCTCAGCAGCATTGATGGCTTTTATCGCTCCCATAGTGTTTCTTTCAATACAAGGAATCTGAACTAAACCACCAATAGGATCACAAGTCAATCCTAAGTGATGCTCCATTGCGATTTCGGCAGCCATTAAAACTTGTTCGGGAGTTCCGCCCATCAATTCGCACAAAGCCGCTGCAGCCATGGCAGATGATACACCTATTTCGGCTTGACAACCACCCATTGCGGCAGATATGGTAGAACCTTTCTTGAAAATACTACCTATCTCACCAGCAACCATTAGGAATTGTTTGATTTCTTTTTCACCAGCAATGTGGTTTTCAATGACTAAATAATACATTAAAACGGCAGGAATGACTCCAGCGCTTCCATTAGTTGGTGCTGTAACCACGCGACCTAAAGCTGCATTGACTTCATTAACAGATAAGGCAAAACAACTCACCCATTGTAAGATTTGGCGAAACTTCACTTCGGTTTTACGGATTTCTTCGAGCCAGCTTTGTGGTGAATCATAATTGGCTAAACCGATGAGGTTTTGGTGCATATCAAAAGCTCTGCGGCGTACGTTCAAACCTCCTGGAAGAATCCCTTCTGAATGACAACCAATGTACATGCATTCGAGCATTGTTTTCCAAATGCGTATCAATTCATGATCGATAACCGCTTCGGTACGCATCGATTTTTCGTTTTCATAAACGATTTCCGATATGGATTTGTTCTCTTTTTTACAATAATCCAATAGTTCTGCTGCTTTCTCAATTGGATAAGGAAAAGCACATTTTATTTCTACTTTCTTCTTGGCGTTGATGCGTTCTTCTTTGACCACAAATCCGCCACCAATAGAATAAAAGGTAGAAACGTACTCACTGTCATCTGTTATGTAAGCCGTAAAAGTAATTCCATTGGCATGAAAAGGAAGGAAGTTTTTATTGAAGACGATGTCTTGAAGGAAATAAAAAGGAATTGGTTTTTCATTTCCTAAATTGATTTCGTTTTTTGATTCAATTGATTTGATAATCCCATCAATATTTTCAACAGGAATGTATTCCGGATCTTGCCCGCTTAAACCTAGCATCACGGCTAAATCTGTGGCGTGACCTTTTCCGGTCAAGGAAAGGGAACCGTATAAATCTATTTTTACCCGATGTACAAAAGGAAGTAAATTTTCATTTCTCAATTCACTAAGAAATCGTTCGGCTGCTCTCCAAGGTCCAAGTGTGTGCGAACTCGAAGGTCCAACACCAATTTTTAGCATGTCAAAAACTGATATACATTCTTCCATTTGTTATATGAATTTTGTTGTTTGCAAATATAATAGAATGTAGCAAGGATACTAACTCAAAACGTAATATTATTGTTTATTTAATAACGAAAGGTGCTGTATTTTTAGTATTCTTCAACAAAAAATAAATTAATAAAAACTTGAGGTTTAGGAAAATCAATATTTCACTAATCCGAAAGTTAGCTTGTACAATACTTGTTAAATGGCTATTTTTGAAGCATAACTAACCCAAAATAATATGAAAAAGACTGTTTTTTCTTTTTATCTAATGCTAACTTTGGTACTGAGTGCTAATTCACAAGTGCAAAGTCCTTCTCAGTTTTTACCTAATTACGGAAAACAAATTACCTACTATCATCAGGCCGAAAATTATTTCAAACATCTTACGGAAAAATCTACTTTTATAAAACATCAGAAATATGGTGTAACGCCTGAACAAAGGGATTTGAATGTGTATTTTATTTCGAGTCCGGAGAATTTAGCTAATTTGGAACAAATAAGAAATAACAATTTAGCAGCTATTGGTTTGTCCCAAAATAAATCGCAAATGATAGGCGATAAATTAATCGTATGGTTGAGTTTCAATGTTCACGGAAATGAATTTGCCGGAACCGAAAGTGCAATGGCCGTAGCATACGAGTTAGTAAATCCTTCGAATGCTGAAACCAAAAAGTGGTTAGAAAATACGATTGTTATTCTTGATCCGTGTATTAACCCTGATGGATATTCCAGATACGGGAATTGGTTACGAGAAATTTCAGGAAAAAAAACGCATCCGGAATTATCAGACAGAGAGCACATGGAAGTTTGGCCTGGCGGGAGATACAACCATTATATTTTTGATTTAAATAGAGATTGGGCTTGGCAAACACAACCGGAAACCCAGCAGCGAATTGCATTATACAACCAATGGATGCCTCAAGTTCATACAGATGTACACGAAATGGGATACGATTCACCCTATTTTTTTCCACCATCAGCGGAACCTTTGCATGAATATATTGAGAAGTACCAGAAAGATTTTCATTACACTTTAGGTAAAAATATTTCTAAAAAATTTGATGCTCAAAACTGGATGTACAATACCGGCGAACGTTTTGATTTGTTTTATCCAAGTTATGGCGATACCTATCCTACGTATAATGGCGCGGTAGGAATGACGATGGAACAAGGTGGAATAGGTGCGGGGAGAGCTGTTACAATGAGTAACGGAATTACGCTTACAATACAAGATCGATTGACACATCACGCAACGGCAGTCTTGACCGTGGTAGAATCAGCGGCGGCACAAGCAGATGTTTTGCTGAAAGGTTTTAGAGGTTTTATGAATAATTCTCGAAAAACAGTGAAGGGAAATTATAAAATGTACGTGATGAAAAACAATCCGAAGCTAATTCAAATGGCGGATTTGTTGAAAAAGAATAATGTGGAATTCAGTTACGCTGATGCCAGTCAAAAAGCATCTGGATTTAATTATACTACTAAAACAGAGAAAGGTTTTACGATTGAACCGAATGATTTAATTGTAAAAGTAGACCAACAAAAAGCCGTTTTTGCGCAGGTACTCTTTGAACCAAATCAAAAGTTGAATGATAGTTTATCCTATGATATTACGTCTTGGGCTTTGCCCTTGGCGTATGGAGTTGAAGGCTATGCGTTGAAAAACAGTTTGGCTATCAAAACAAAAGCGTCCATTGAAGTGCAAGAAAAAGGAATTCCACAAAATGTATACGCGTTCCATATTCCTTGGAATAACAGAATTTCTGCTCAGGTTCTTTCGTTGTTGCACCAAAATAATATCAAAGTTCGATCTGCGATGAAAAAAGCTATTTTTGGCGATGTAATAGTGGAGCCAGGTGGTTTGATTGTGACTAAAGCCGATAATCCAAAAGTTGTAGATTTTGAAAAAACGATTGGCGAAATGGTTAAAATAAAATCTGATTACAATTATATAGCTACAGGATTTTCATCTAATTCGAAAGATGTTGGTGGAGAAAATTTCAATTTACTAAAAGCACCAAAAGTCGTTTTATTATCTGGAAAAGGAGTTGGTTCTACAGAGTTTGGCGCTACTTGGTATTATATGGAAGAAACTATTGGATATCCAGTGAGCGTGGTTGAGGTAAGTAATTTTAACAGATTAAACCTATTCAATTACAACACGCTTATTATGGCGGATGGATATTATGATTTTTCAGAAGACCAACAAAAGAAAATAGGAGAATGGATTAAAAATGGCGGAAAAGTGATAGCGATGAACAGCGCACTAACTCTTTTTGAGGCTAAAGAAGGATATGCGTTGAGTCCTTTTGCAACAGAAGAAGATAAATTGAGTTCTGAGAAAGAAGCCAAAGAAGAAGAATTGAAAGAACGTTTTCTAGATTTTCAGGATTCGGAGCGCAGGTATATTTCTAAATCGATTCCAGGTGCCATCATCGAAAATCTTCTGAATAAAACACATCCAATGTCGTTTGGTTTAGGCGATAAATATTTCAGCTTAAAAACAGATGACAGACATTATTCTTTGTTGAAGAAAGCAACCAATGTTGTTTATGTTCCTAAAGATTATAAAAGCTATGGTTTTGTTGGTAATGAAATCAAAAAGAAATTGAATAATACCGTAAGTTTTGCGGTAGAAAGCAAAGGAGACGGATCAGTAATTTATATGGTAGAAAATCCATTATTCAGGGGATTCTGGGAAAATGGAAATTTACTGTTTAGCAATGCCTTATTCTTGGTAGACTAAAACTGGATAATTTATTATGGGAATTAATAGTTAAATTGTGCCGTTAGGTACTAAATATTGGTAAAAAAAAACACAACATTTGAAGCGAATTTAGCGTGCCGTAGGTACGCAACAAAACCATAAATGTTGCGTACCTACGGCACGCTAACGAATTTTAAACCCAATTACTACCAATATTTAGTGCCTAACGGCACAAAAAAAAATTTACGCCTTGATTAGTTATTATACAAAAAGAGCACGAAATCATCGTGCTCTTTTTTTATCCAGATTGTATTGTTTTAAAATGGATAGCCAATAGCCAAGTTGAAAATCAAATTTTCTTTTCGCCAAGCACCGCTTCCAAAATCAATTTTATCTAAAACCCAACGATCGCCATCAGGTAAATATGGTTTTCTTAAAGGAAATGCAAGATCTGTTCTCAAGATAAGAAAAGAGAAATCGAAACGCAATCCTGCTCCAGCACCAACGGCTATTTCATTCAGGAATTTTTTGGAGAATTTAGCTCCCGGTTTTTCCGTATTCTCGTTCAATAGCCATATATTACCGGCATCTATAAATAAGGCTCCTTTCACTAATCCGTAAATTTTAGCTCGATATTCGGTATTAAATTCCAATTTTATATCACCAGATTGATCGGGTAAAAAGGTATTGGTATTTGTTGATGCGCCATCAAAACTTCCCGGACCTATAGAACGTGCTCTAAAGGCTCGTAAACTATTGGTTCCACCAATGAAGAACTGTTTGATAAAGGGCATTTCACGGGAGTTCCCGTAAGCATATCCTGCGCCTAAAATAACTCGGCTTGCCAGTTGCGAATCTGGACCTAACTTATAATAATGTCTAAAATCATTCTCTATTTTGATAAATTGACTAAATGGAACATCGAATAATTTAATGGCGTCCTTTTTTTCAATGTTTGCTCCGGAAGCTAATCCGGCTATGTTTCCTGCTAAGTCTATCGTTCCTTTGTAGTAAAAGGTGTTTTTCTTTCTTTTTTGTAGTGTATTGGTGTAGGTATAAGAATAAGTTGGTCCAAAAATTAATTGCTTTTCAATGACTTTTCCCAAAGATTCATTTGCAAGAATTTGCTCTTGGTACAAAGCAGTAACATTTTGCGGACTGGCGTATGTAATCTCGGTAACATTCAATAAATGTTCTTTTCGTTCATTTTCTTTCCATAAGTAACCAAACGAACCTTTGAAGGTTTGCAAGGAATATAATTTAGTTCTGTTTTGGAATTCGTATCCTAATGTTGCTTTCGTTTTTGGAACAAAACCACTTGGAGAATTTAGTTTAAAAGGAGCGACTAATCTTGGCCAAACTAAATTTGCTTCGGTTCCAATACGATATACATTAAATCCATTATTCTGACCGGATACTTGTACTTCAACTCCGCCAAAAGCAGAGATAGTAAGCAATTCTGCACCTCTAAAAGTATTTCTGTTACTCCAGTTTAAATTGAGCTCGGTTCCTGTATAATTAGCGGAGTTTGTTTTGGCTAACAATTCCAGTCGGATTGATTTTTTGGGTAATGGAGTCAGGTAATAGTATGCATCGAGATAGTTTCCTGTCGTATCAGAAACTCTGAATTGATTTTTTACAAATTTAAAAGTCCCCAGATTTACTAACCGATTCAAGGATAAATTATGATCGGTACGGTTGTATAAATCATTTTTTTTGAAATATAATGCTCTGTCAAAAATGCGTGGTTTAAACAAATTTTCCTCATCTATAATAGTTAAGTCATTGTGTTTTTTGATGGAGTCCACATTCGTTTTCACACTGTCAGAACCTATAGAATAGTTTGGATAAACGATAATTTTATTGATTTTGTATGGTGTCTCAGCCAGTTTTGGAGCTTCGTCTTTTACTTTTACAATAAGATCCACCTGATGATCAGCCACAGTTGTATCTACTTGTACTTTGAGATAATCAGGGTTAAAATAAAAGAATCCTTTTTCTTTTAGTCTTGCATCAATACGAATTCTTTCTTCTTTAATAACAGCAAGACTGTAACCTTCCTCTTTTTTTAACAGACTTCTTCGTCTGGTATTGCGAACGGCAGTCGAAATTATGGAGGAGTCTGTAGGGAATTTTACTTCTTTAATTTTATATTGTTTTCCTGGTTTAACGATATATTCTGCGGTCGCTTTTTTACCATGTCGGGTTGAATCTGCCGATGTTCTTGTATTGAAATAGCCACTGTTTTCTGCAAAGTTTTGCAAAACACTTTTGTTGTATTCTAAATCTACTTGACTATATAAAACTGGAGCTTCGCCTACTTTAGTTCTCAGCCAGTAGCGCCATCCTTTTTCTTTCTTTGGCGTCCCAGCCAAATTATAGATGTATAATTTAGGTCTTAGTCCTAAAATCGAGGAATTAGGCTTTGGTCTAAGAATTTCTTTTAATGCCGTTTTTAATGCTTTTTTTTCTTTTTTAGACATTTCCTTTTCTTCAACGGTAACTTTTCCGCCGGTATACAGCAGTTCTCCTTCGAGAAGAAATCTAGTATTGCTACAGGAGGAAACTAACAATCCTAAAAAAAGAAAATATAGTAAATGGCTCTTGTTCATATTTTATTTGTTGTTATTATTGTTCCGTTAGGAACTAAATATTGGTAGTAAACGATATCAATTATTTCTATGTCCCGTAGGGACTATACTAATTCTAAATCAATTCTTTAAAAACAAATTTTTCATCATAATCAACTTCAAATTTTTTAAGAAAATCTAAATATTCTTCTTTAAAAGTTAACTTTTTGTGATGTAATTCTTGATTCTCAATGTAATTTATTACTTTATTTATTTGTGATTTGCTATGGGAAAACGCTCCATAACCTTCCTGCCATTCAAAATGTCTTTTTACTAATTTATTTTCATTAATCCACTTTGAAGAACTTTGCTTCACATCTTTCATTAAATCTGAAATAGATTGTGAAGGTCTAAGTCCAATCAAAATATGAATATGATCTGAGGTTCCATTAATAGCCAATACCTTATGATTGTTGTTATGAATAGTTCCTGTGATATATTTATAAAGAGTGTCTTTCCGTTGAGGACTTATAATACCCTCTCTAAATTTTACTGCAAAGACAAAATGAATATGAATTTGTGTATAAGTATTTGCCATAATGGTATAGTCCCTACGGGACATTCTTGTTTGAAATTTATATTTTTGCCTACCAATATTTAGTGCCTAAAGGCACATTTTAAACTTACTTTATTTAATTCTTTTTCTGTTTTTGTTTTGCTTTTTTCGCTTCACTTTTGCGAAACAATTCACTGAATTTATTGTAATCCATAGTGATGATAAAAGCAATTCCGGTTTCCACAACTTCACCTTGAAGCGCTACTTGGTATTTATTAATTCGGTATGCTCGTATTTTATATCTACCGTCTTTTGAAAGTTGGTAATCAATCGATACATCGCCTGCAATATTATTAGTGTTTTGATTCACTTGTTGCGGACCTTCAATTCCAAAACTGCTTCCTACAGTAACTTTCAATCGGTCATTTAATAATTTCTTTGAAATACCTACGCTCAAATCAGTTTTGTTTTCTCGTTGACCTGTAGTATAATCATCAGAAGTATTTAAATCAAAATTAAGTTCTACACCTTCAATTAAATCCCCTGCTAAATTATTCAATTGTTGCGACAAAATTTTACTGGCACTTTCTCTTGCTATTGACGAAACGCTTGTTCCTCCGGTTTCACTGGCAAATGGGTTTTCTCCAATAAAACGATTCAGTAGGAGTAAGGCAAATACTTGTTTGTTTAATTCATCCGGTTGCTGACGCAGTTGAGTCAGTTTAGCTTGCGTTGCATTGATAATTTCTGTTGAAACACTATTGTTTCCATCGGGCAAAATGATATCAAAAGAAATGTTTGGCTTCATCAATTCACCATTCATTTTTAGTTCGGTTTCAAAAGGAATTTTTTGTTTGTAAGTATTTCTCACTTCGGCAGTGACATCTCCTAACTGGTCGTTTACCAAATCAATCGGAGCAGCCTCAGTTTTGTAAACTGCAGTGATATTGATATCTGCAGTTGTAGGCTCTCCATTCCAAAGGATATAACTTCCTTTTTTGATGTCAAATTTTCTTTTGATAGCATTAAAATTCATTTCATAATTACCTTCAGATAATTCATATCTTCCGGTCAAAGTCGTTTTTCCTGATGGA
Organism: Flavobacterium sp. GNP002; assembly: GCF_054343795.1. Classification (NCBI taxonomy): domain Bacteria; kingdom Pseudomonadati; phylum Bacteroidota; class Flavobacteriia; order Flavobacteriales; family Flavobacteriaceae; genus Flavobacterium; species Flavobacterium sp. GNP002. Next base: position 3,546,448 of record NZ_JBTGUW010000001.1, on the reverse strand, counting down.
TCAATACCGCCGTTCAATTGTGCCTCTCCTTTTAATTTTAGGTAATCTCCGTTGGCTTTATCAATCACCAATGATAATTCAGCGTCTTTATCTACTTCAATATTTACCGAAGCATTGATTCCTTTTATGTCCATTTCACTGTCCAATTCATCCATAAGAATCGTCTCGACTAATTTCGGATTGTCTTGGTCAATGAATTCTACAATTCCTTCTCTGTCAGCAATTGACGGGTCTGATTGTGGTAAAACAATAGTGAATTTAGTGTCTTTATTAATTTTGATATTTCCTTCTACAATAGGATTGTCTAAATTTCCGGATAGTTTCAAATGATTGTCTAAGTACAATTCACCATAATATAAATCATTGTCTTTTGCTTTAGAATTGACGGCTTTGAAATTATCAGCATCAATGGCTAAGTCAAAACCAAAATTGCTGAAATTGGCGCTGTCAATCTTTCCATTGATAGCTAAATCATTGTCTTTTTCATCCTTTATAATAAAATTGTCAAAAAGAATCGCATTTGGTGAAAATACAATTTTATCATTTAAAGATTTGAATTTTGCATTGAGTTGCTTCACTTTGAAACCAATTTCATTGAATTTCAATTCTCCAATTACGTTCGGCTGCGAAGTATTCCCAGTTATTTTAAAATCTCCTGTCAAGAATCCTGTGCTTTCCGTAATGTTATCCAATGTAAAGCCCTGAATACTTTTTAAGTTCAATTTATCAATGTCGAGATTCATATCAAAACTGCTGTCAGTCGTCTTGTAATTTCCTTCCAGATTAACTTGATTTCCTTGACCCGTAATGGCAATTACGGCGTCATATTGGTTAGCAATTGCATTATTTACTTTGATGCTAATTTTTCCAATCGTATCTTTTTTGAAAGTAAAATTTTCAATGTTTAAGTCTGAAGTAAAAAGAGGTGTGGTGCTTATGTTTTTGACCAATGCATTTCCATTGATTTTACCGCTCATTTGCAAATCATCTTTCTCAACGATGCTGGTAATGGTTTTTATATCAAAATCTTTGAAATCAATTGCGATTGGTGCATTGGCATCCTGAGATTGTGATTGAATGAGGATTTTACTTCCGTCTTTGCTTAATTCGAAATTATCAGCATAGATTCCTTTTTTGCCAAAGCGAATTAAATTGTCTTGTGCTATTTTCCAAGATTCATAGTTCAACAACAAATTATTTGGATCAAGATTGATGTCGTTGTTTCCGTTGCTAGCTTTTAATGTTCCCGCAATTAAGTATCTTTCTTTGTCTTTTGAATCTTTTAATTGCACCGTATAATTCACAATATTATTTTGAACTTTACCTGAAATGCTAGTGTGGGGCAATTGAATTTGTTTGTTTTGAATGTCATCAACTACAAAATTGTAAACAAGTGAATTGTCTTTAGTATCTACTTTAAGGACTGCATTTGTAATGGTATTTTCTCCAAAAATTAATTTTGGAATTGTACCATTCAAAACAATAGAATCGTTAACAGAGTTATATCTTCCTTGTATATTAATAGGTTCCAGACTTTTCAATTCAGGAATAAGCTTTAATAGAATTGGACTGTCTTTTACACCAATTTTAAAAACAAATTCTTGTTTCTCAACTGCTATTTTTCTGGAACTTGGTTTGCTGTCATAATACTTTGCAATAGAATTTGTCAAAGCAGTCGCTATTTTTGACAACTTGTATTTTCCAACAGCTTCAACATCCAAAAAAGGTGATTTCAATACAAATGTATTCTTTTCAGAGGTAGATGTTGCCACTGCGCTAACAGAGTCAATTACAAATTCCTCTTTAGCATTTACGATGGTAATGTTGTGCGCATAAACCGTTCCGTTGAGGTAATCAAGATTTGCCGATTGGATATCAGCATCTACAACACCTCTTATTTTCAAAGGGCCAGCGTGCAGATTCAATTTTTCCAAATCAGCGATATCGACATTCAGTTTTAGTTTTCCGGTAGGATATTTGTCTTTAAAACTTCCGCTACTCACCAAATCAAAAGTTAGATTAGGATCTTTTGCCAAAGCAGTTGCATTGAAATTTCCGTTGCGAACAGTTCCTTTTACGGCTACATTTTGGTACGTATATTTATTATAATACGCTTTCAAAATAGTTCCGTTTAATGATGCTATTGCCGTTTTTGGATCAAATCCAGTTCCTTTAATGTTAGCTTTTAAAGTTACTTTTCCAATGGAGTCGTTCTTGATAAATTTCCCTAAATCAAAATTAGTAAGTTCTGTTTGGGCATCGTATTTCTCGTAATTTTTTCTGCTTTGGTCGAATGTAGCTTTGATTTTTGCATTTCCAAAACTACTTGCGATATTCATATTAGTGTTGAAATTAGCAATGGTTCCTTTAAAAAATCCTTTGGCGCTGAATTTTGACGGCAACTGAATCGAATTTGGAATGGTACCTTTTGGCAAAAAACCAACAAAATCTTTCGAACCAGTTTGTAAGTCTTTAATATTCAAATCAAAATAAGCTTTGTTTACATCTGGTAAACCAATAATTCTGCCGCTTGCTGCTACTTTTGTAGTTCCAATGCCACTGATTTCTATACTTGGGAATTCAATGTTTTTTAGTTTCCCTTTTACAGTTCCATTAACCAGCAATATCGCATTAGGATTACTCATAAACGGATTGGTATTATTCAAAGTCGGAGCAAAAAGTAAAATATCTTTAATCCCCAATTTGCTCTTTTTCAGATTGGCAATAAGTCCTAATTCTCCTGGATTTTTGGCTAAAGATTCAATAGAAGGATATCCAATTCTAATTTCGTCTTTCAGTTCCGTTTGAGGTGTTTTTAAATATAATTTTTTAACAAAAGCATTTTTTTTACCGTAGAAAAATTCCGCATTAAAGGACTGAATGTTCAAGCCGCTTTTGTCTTTAACGGTTAATGAATTGGCAATTCCGGAAATATTTTCGGGATTGTAATTCAGCATATCTACTTGTAAGTTTAAATTCGTAAAATTCAAATGGTTGTAGTCAATTCCTTTTTGAACTGCGGCAACATTATTATTGTCATAACGGAAATTTACTCGTTTGAATTCCGTTTTCTTTATTTTGACATCCCAGTTGTTAGATTCGGAATTTACAGCTTCTTTTTTAGGTCTGATTATATCTAATTTATCAAAAGCCAAAGCACCTTCTACACCCGTTAAATCAAGACTTTCAATAATTGCGAATTGATTGTTAAGATCAATTTTATCAATTTTTGCCAGCAGTTTTTTTAAATAAAAATTAGTGGATAACTTGGTTTCGTCACTTTTATAATCGAAATCAATTTTTGCCAAATCAATTTCACCCAATTTTAATTTTAAGATGGATTCCGGTTCATTTTTTATTGCTGCCACTTTAGTCGCATTGGAAATTTGAAGCAATCCTTGCTTTAATTTGAATTGTAATCCATTGATTTTAGCTTTAGGAATTTCAAAGTTCATTTCGTTTAAATCGAAGGTTTTAATTTTCGTTTCAAAATGCTTTAAATTGGCATAAATATCATTTTTTGTAACGGCATCGGTATAGTTAAACTGGATGCGGTCGAGCATTATTTCTTCTACCGAAAACTGCATGGGTGGCGAATCGCTCTTTTGTTTCTCTGGCGAAGCAAATGCTTTTATGATGTAATCAAAATTAAAAATAGCTTTAGAATCTCTATTTAAATTAGCTGAAATCCCTATTAATTCTAAGGAATTGATTTCTACTTTATTGTTTATCAATTGAAACAGGCTGATATCGGCAGCTAGCTTTTCACCCGCAAAAAGAGTGTCTTTCTTTTGGTCTTCAAAATAAACGCCTTGGAGAATTACTTTTTTTGGAAACTCAATGGCAAGACTATCGACCCTCACTTTGGTTTTGATTTTCCCTTCCAAATAAGTTACCGCTTTTTCTTTGGCATAATTCTGAACGGAAGGAATTTGAATAACTACAAACAGAATTAAGAACAATAGGATTATGGATCCTATTGTCCAAAGGAAAATTTTTAAACTTTTCTTTAAATATGTTTTCAAATGAGGTGTATTTTTTGGTTAAAATTAACCAATTTAAATCAGAATTGCAATCTTGTATGCAAATGGGATTACTTACAAAGATTAAAAATTGAAAACGAAATACTTTACAAAATTTAAAAATAATGTTGTAAAATTATTGGAATACATCACATGCTGATGAAGCGTTTTTTATGTTTTATAGATTGGGATTTCATTAAAATTTTGAGCTTCTTTTTCATCTAATAAAATATCTTTTACAGCCATTAACATTGCCTTGTTTGATGTAAAAAGTTCTCTATTGAAGTTTATTACTGTTGTGATGTCAATATCTTCAATAGGCGCAAGTTGTGCCTCGGTATAAAATGTATTGAGTGCTGTTGTGTAATTTTTTTGAATCGTATCAAATTGAATTCTCAGTTCTTCAAAATCCGAGCTTTTTTCGGTGTTCAAAAACAGATTTAATTTCAGGTACAGTTCTTCGGTTTCTTTTTTGTGATGCAGGAAAAACTGATATTTAATTTCTTTTGATGAACTGCTAAGGTTTGTAATGTTGCTTCCAATATCTTTTATGCTTTTTACAGCATGCATAGAACTTCGCACGGCAGAAATCAATTGGTTTAACTCCGAATTTCCTTCACTATTTAATTTAGCTCTTAATTTTAAATAAAATGCCTGTAATTCTCCTTGCAATTGTTTTAGGAATTCATATTTCTCTTCTGGAGTTTTTGAATCAAAATTTCTTTTATCATTGATTTCGTTGTAATTTGTTTGTTGGTCAAGTTCATTAGTCTGAATTTTGAATAATTCCAAATTGAAAAGCATCGAGTTATGAATAAAATATCTCGTTTCTCTTATAAATAAATCCAACGCTGTTTCCGGTTCTGCGATTGATGCGTGGTTTATAAATGCTGCTGCAGTACCATCGGTATTTTTGAAAAAACGTTCCAAAAAGGTAGTGAATAAATCCAAAACAGGAAGAAACAAAACAATGGCCAATAGATTTATTAAACTCGAAAAAGTTACCAACCCAATGAGTGGATCTTTGATTTTTATGATATCGGTTATCAGCAGGATAATAGGTCTTAGCAATACAAAAGCAATGGCGGTAATGAAAATATTAAACAATAAATTGCCTAGTGCCACTCGTTTCTTGGAAGCATTTCCGCCAATAGCGCTCAACACTATCTTAATAATGGTGCCAGTCTCGCTTCCCAGAACGATTGCTGCTGCCATAGGAAATCCTATAGCTCCAGCGTTGAGAGCACTCAATGTTAGTGCCATAGTTACAGAGCTCGATTGAACAACTAGCGTAATCAAAAAACCAATTATCAGAAAAATCACTAATGGCTCCGAAGCATATTGTGAAAAATCAAAATATTGAACCTGCGTTTCCATAGCAGTTTTCATGAAGGAAAGGCCGATGAACATTAAACCAAAACCCAAAAGAAAATAGGAAACATATTTTATGGTTTTCCGATTTCCAAGAAGGATTAAGAGAAAACCTCCCAAACAAACTGCCGGATAAGCAATTACTTCTATATTAGTTTTAAAACCAAGTGTTGCTACCAGCCAACTGGCAAGTGTTGTACCCAAATTTGCTCCAAGAATAATGGCCATAGCATTTTTCATGGTAAAAACTCCTGCGCCAACAAATGCCAAAACCATCAATGAAACCATAGAACTGCTCTGGAGAATACCGGTTACTATTGTTCCGCCTGCCACTGCACCGATGTTGTTTTTTGTGATTCGCTGCAGAAAGAGTTTGAAGTTTCTCCCGGAAAGATTCTTTAGGGATTCCTCCACAAGATACATGGCAAAAAGAAACAGTCCTACACCAGCGGAAAGTTTTAATATTGTATTGAGTGTTTCCATAGTTAAAAATAGGATTAAAGATACTTAAAATTAATGATTTAATCTTTTCTTAACGACGTATTTACGCTTATCTGGATTCGAAAAATAGTAAAAATTTTAAGGTTTTAAATAAAAAAAAACTACAGCTTTTTAGGGTTGTAGTTTAGGATTGAAATTTGAATTTGTAAAACTAATAATCGGAATAATCAGTTGGATACAAAAAAGTAATGTCTATATGGGAAATGTTGTTTTTGTATTTTTCCATAGCTATTAATCCTTTCCATTCCGGAGAATCTACAAAGGCTTTCCAATGCGAATCTCTGCTTTCCTGATCTGCAAAAGTGGTCATGTACATTAAGTTTGGCATTTTGGCTCCCGAAATAACTTCGCCATAAAAAACCGCATTAAAAGCAAGACGGTCAAAGAGTTTTATTTCTCCGCCGGCATTAAACATATCGACTTTGTTTTTATAAATCGCTTCGGTTGCTGATTCGTAGCTTCTCAATTCATACACTCTGTTTGCTCTTGGACTGTTCAAAACAGGAGTTGACAAGATTGGATGATCTGAAAAAGCTTTCAATAAAATAGATTCAATACGTAAATATGGTGCTTGTTTATAGGAAGCATTTAAATAATATGCTCCTGCATCTAAATAGGTTTTGTCTTTAGCCAGTTTGTCTTCTAATCCCAGAAATTGAGTCATGGATGAGAACGGAATAACTACCAGCACTTTTTTTATCGTGTCAATAGCATTTGGTCTTGGTTTGAACACACCAATATTTTTAATTCCAAGTTTTTTCAAACCCGGAAGAAATGCTTCTTTCAAATATTTTTCGGTGTTTTCAACTTGTTGATCCGTTTTGAAAATATAGGTTTTAATTTGGTAGAATTCTCTTGATTGAACTACGATTTTAGTATCAGAAGTCATAGTTTTAAAACTACTGATCCACAGTCCGATAATTACCAAGAATAGTAATTTTGTTACTTTCATATTTTGTTTTCCATTTAGAAATTAATAGCATTTCGTTTATAAAAGTATGAAAAAAGGATTACTTTTTCTAACTATTCAATTTGACCTGTCATAATAGATTACAGCTAATCAAACAATTGTAATTACTAGAGTTTTTCAAAAGAATGCTTAGGTGCCAGATTGGGTGTTGGCGGTCGTGAAGCCGATTGTTGTAATTTATCAAGTACAGCGGTTTTAGGCGCTAATGTTATTTTGTTTATTGTTGGACTTTTTACTTGAAGCGGAAACAATTTGTAGCAAAATATTTAATAACCCAAAAAAGTCAGCAGAACATGTTCTACTGACTTTTTTTTATTCTGGATTTACAATCTTTTTATTTTTCGTTACTTCAGCACTCGCACGGTCATATGATTAACCCCTGAAATTTTAAAAATATCTCCTTTCACTTGAATAGTTTCTCCAGTTGAGACTTGTCTATATTGTGTTGGTTCTAATAAATTGGCGCGACTTATAGTCACTAAATAAATTGAATTTTCTGTTGTTGCTAATTTGGCGGTATAGCCGTCTTTACCTACAACGATTTCCTGCACTTTTCCGGTGGTGAATTCAGTGGTATTTGCGTTTAGCAACGGACTGCAACTTACAGCAAGCGCCAATACAATTAGTAAGCAGCTGGCAATTTTTAAAAATTGTTTCATAAATTTAAAGTTCTAGAAAATCATTAGTTTTTGGAAAATTACGAATAGCGTCCGTCGCTATTTCGGGTGTTGGGTCAGCTATTTTGCGCAGTTTGGTGTCCATCCAAGCTCCATCTACGGTTATTACGGCACAAAGTTTATTTTCGTCATTCAGGAATTCGTGGACTATTGACCAGCGCGAAGCATCGGGTCTCATTTTGGAAATTTTTGTATGCATTACAATTTTATCCGAAAGCAGTATTTCTTTTCTGAAAACGCATTCTTCTCTGAATAATATAGGGCCAAAATTCTGTGATCGCAACACCTTCATTGTTAAACCCAAGCTTTCTAAAAGCTCAATACGATGTTGAGCACCAAAATCATAATAAGCACTATGTCGTACATGAAAATTAGGGTCAAGATCAGACCAACGGAAAGATAATTCTTTTATGAATGATGTCATTGTTATATTTTTTTGAAGTTGTTTTCCAATATTAAGTTGTGAAGAAAACACTAGGATTATTAAGAAGCCGAAAATACAAAAAAAAGGAAGCAAGAAGCTGATAAGCATTTGTAACTTCTGGTAATTTTAATAATAAAATGATAGTAGATTGATAATACGTGTTATAAAGGGAATAGTTGACAATCTATCTGTGAAATCCGCTGTTTTAAATCATTCTCAAACGTAGTATTATTATAGCTTGTTTTAGTAGCCAAAATTTGAAATTTATACCAGCAAAATCATTTCTTTTTTATTTAAAAAATTGAAATTTAGGTTTGTTTTTAATAAATATCTAAATTTTTTTTAGAAAACGAATTAAATAGTTTGAGTCAAAAATAGGTCGCACGTACGAATATGGGATAGTAGATATAGACATTAGGGAAGTGAAATTTGTAAGTAAATGGCTAGTTAAAACTAAATACCTGGCATTTAAAACTTTAGTTGTCGTATAATTTCAAAATTTGTAAAAATATGTTAGCAATGGAATAAATACTTGTCCTTAAAATTTAGAAACTCCACTATTTACTGTGATCTTAATAAAAATTGATGAAATACATTAATTCTAAAAATTCAAATAAAAACGCAATATTTTAAGGTTTATTTAGGAAAAATACATAGGTTTGTGGTCATCATTATATGAAACTATCAAAAAATTATTTATGAGATTTAACCAATTTATTTTAGGCGTATTATTTATGATAATAGGACCTGCAGTTATGAATGCCCAAACCGTTAAAGGAATTGTGACGGATGAGAATGGGCAACCTTTGCCTTATTCTAATGTTGTGGATAAAGCGACATCCCTAGGTGTGACTACGGACGGTAATGGTAATTTTGAAATTAAGTTAAAAGGATTACCAGCTACCTTGACAGCAAAATATGTAGGATACCAAAACAAAAACATCGAGGTGACTAGTTTTGCTGCCGCTATTGTTTTTAAGTTAGACCCTAATAACAGTTTAGATGAGGTTGTTGTTACGGGAAACAGATCTAAAGTGCGTAGCGTATTAAATTCCGCTGTTCCGATCGATAAGCTGTATGCGGAAGATCTAAAATCGAGCGGGCAAGTTACGTTTGATAAAATGTTAGCCTATAAAATTCCTTCATTCAATTCCAGCAGTCAGGCTATTTCTGATGCGACAGCTCATTTTGACCCAGCAGATTTGCGTGGATTAGGACCCAGTCGTACGTTAGTTTTGGTAAACGGAAAAAGAAAAAATCAAAGTGCATTAGTGTATATTAATGATACTCCTGGAAAAGGTGAGGTAGGAACTGATATGAAAAGTATTCCTTTTTCAGCAATCGAAAGAGTTGAAGTGCTGCGAGATGGAGCCTCTTCTCAATATGGTTCTGATGCCATTGCAGGGGTAGTCAATATTATCCTTAAAAAGCAAACTAATTTTACGGAAGTAAGTCTTACTTCAGGAATTACTTCGCAAGGTGACGGTTTCAATTTTGGAGCTGATCTTAATTCAGGATTTAAAATTGCTGACAAAGGTTTTGTGAATTTTAATCTTTCTTATTTAGATCAAAAGAAAACGAATAGAGCAGGAAAACCAGGAAAAGATGATTTGTTTGGAGTAGCTGCAAATGATCCACAATGGGGAGACTGGTTAAGTAGAAATCCAGACTTGGGGATGACTATTGGTCAGCCAATTTCTAAAATGGGAGCTTTGGTGGTTAATGCTGAATATCCTATTTCTGACATTACAACGATTTACGCTTTTGGAGATGTAAATGTTAGAAAAGGAACGAGTTTTGCTTTGTATAGAGCACCTTACTGGGTTTCAGACCCTAACAATTTATTACACGATGCAGGTTCGACTTATAACGGTTTCCAACCTACATTCAACACGGATGTATTTGATAACCTTGGGTCTATTGGGATAAAATCAACTTTGTTTGGTTTTAATTCAGATTTCAGTTTAACAGCGGGTTCTAATAAAGTAGATTACACAGTGGGGAATTCATTGAATGTATCTTTAGGTGCTAACAGTCCTACTGAATTTAATACTGGTGGATATACTTTTAGTCAGTTGGTGGGTAATGCTGATTTTAGTAGAACTTTTGACAAAGTAACTTTTGGTTTCGGTACGGAATTAAGAAAAGAACAATTTGAAGCGAGAGCAGGTCAAGAGGAATCTTATGTAGGTGGAGGCGCACAGTCTTTTCCTGGATTACAACCGGCAAATGCATTAAAAAAAGACCGTAATAACGTAGGGGTTTATACAACCTTGGATTATGATATGACAGAGGCTTTCTTGATAGGAGGATCTTTACGATATGAGAACTATTCTGATTTTGGTGATAATTTTTCTTGGAAAGTGAATTCTCGTTACAAACTGAATAATGATATAACTGTGAGAGCTTCTTATAGCACAGGATTTAGAGCACCAGCATTACATCAGATTTATTTGAGTAATATTCAAACACTTGTATCTGGAGGTACGGTTTCTAATCAAGGGACTTTTAACAATGTGGATCCAGCAGTGATTGGATTAGGAGTTCCTAAATTACATGCTGAGAAGTCACAAAATGCATCAACAGGGATTACTTTTAGATCAGGTGCTAATTTTTCTGCTTCGGTTGATTTCTACCATATCAAAGTAAAAGACCGTGTTTTGTTTTCTGGAGAGGTTGGCTTTGATGGAGATAATGCCACAACTAACCCAGTTGAAGCGGTGTTAATTGCTAATGATATTACAAGTATGAAGTTTTTTATCAATGCAGTTAATACTAAAACCAAAGGTGTTGATGTTGTTTTGAATTATAAAAACCTTGCAATGGGGAACGGTAAATTAGGATTTACTTTGGCTTCAAATATTGCCAATACTAAAATTGATGGACAAATTGCAACACCAGCTATTTTGAAAGCTAACGGTTATGACATTTTCAACCGTAAAGAGCAAGGTAGAATTCTAAGTGCAAGACCTAATACAAAAGTATTGTTAGGGACTAATTATGATTTGAAAAAAGCTAGTGTAATTTTCAATAACACCTACTTTGGTGAAGTTTCCTGGCAACATGCTACAGACATCTCAAAAGATCAGACTTTTGCAGGAAAAGTGATTACTGACTTAGGAGTTGTTTATAAATTTACAAGTACAATATCTGCTAATGTGATGGTAAACAATTTATTCAATATTTATCCTGACACAATAGACACTAAAGGGGATGTAGTTACTGACTTGGGAGGTCGTTTTAAATATCCATGGGAAGTAAACCAATTTGGGTTTAATGGTACAACCTTTACAGCTGGACTAAACTTTAAGTTTTAAAAGGCAGCTAAAATACAATCATAAAAAAAAACGGGATTTATTCCCGTTTTTTTTATTCTTAATTTTAACTGATTGCTTCCGTATTGTTTATTTTAATAATTGAATGGGGTAGTACCATATTTTAGTTATAATGGTATGAGTTGAAATTGAAAATTAGAAAACTCAAAAAATTAAACCAGAATTTTTCTATTACAATGGGATCCCCTCAAGTAGTAAGATAAGTACATTTCATCTCGATGATATCAATACGCGACTTGGCAATACCGCATTGTGCAGCTTGTTGACAAAAAGTATAATAGTCGGTTTGACCGCTTTCATCAAGAACCAGAAATTCAATGAAGCGTTCTTTATTTGAAGTGGGAGCGATCAATAATTGATCGTATTTTTTATCAGTGATTACTTAATGATTAGTATATCCATAATAAGCGCTATGTCGGATATGAAAATTAGGGTCAAGATTAGACCAACGGAAAGATCATTCTTTTATAAATGAAGTCACTGTTATTGTGTTTTAAAATTATTCTTGACGGAACTTTCAGGAATATATTTTAACGAAAGCAGGTGAGTTTTAGAAAATCGAAAATACAAATAAAAACGGAATGTAATTATGGTACGCCTTGCTTTTCACGGCTTTTTTATGATAAACGACCAAAATTAAATAGGGTGTTTGTAGATTATTTTATCTCAAAAAATATTGTGGCGTGTGTTTTGCATATGAAAAAAAGATTGTCCAATTCCGGATAATAGAAATAACCTCATGTGTATGAAAAAAATAATTGTACTGTTGTTGCTAACGGGTGGTATGTATGCTCAAGAACAAGTGTTTAACGTGCAGCGCTATTGCATCGATGAGAAACCTTTTAGACAAGGAGAATGTAATATTGCAGGAAATGAATACTCTTTTGTGTTCTTGGATACTCAAAAGCGCGATGTGGTTTTCTTTCTGACGGCTACAAAAATGAAATATAAAATTGTAGACTCTGGGATTGTTTCTCAGGATAGAAATTACACCTTTTATACTTTAGAAAATGAAAACGAACAGGTAGAAATGAGGGTAAACCAGCAGCATACAAAAATTGAATTCCTCTATCCCAACAATCACATTTATTTGACGGTAGGGAAATCTACTAAGGCAGTGAATTAGAAATGGAACTCATAAGTGGGAGTTTATTATCCGCACGATCATGCTTTTACTATGAAACATGATGCGTGCGGTTTTTTTTAAATAGTTCTAAATAATTTAGGACTTTGAAAGTTCTTCCAATACTTTTTTCCCGTTTTCATTATTTGGATCCAGTTCTATGGATTTTTTATAGTTGATAATCGCCAGCTTTTTATCTCCGTTTTTTAAATAGGCTTCTCCTAAACTGTCATAGGCATTTCCTGATTTTGGAAACGCTTCTACATTTAGTTTAAAAACTTCTATCGCTTCTTTTACTTTTCCGGTTTGTAATAATTGATATCCTGCGCTGTTCATTTCATTTTCGTTGATAGCATAAGTATTTGAATTTTTATATTCTTTAAAATACTCGATTCCAGATGTGATTCCTTTTTCCAGAATTACGTCTACGAAAGCAACAGCCAATGATTTTTTAGGCAAACTATAAGGTTTATTGTAAAGGATATTTCTAATCGCTTTATTCATCTCGTTTAAGTTGGTACCGCCCGTATTATTTAATAAAACCACCAGATTTTTGTCAGATGGAATTTGAGAAAATAAAGTGTTAAATCCATTTATTCCACCACCATGTTCAATAACCGTTATGCTGTCATTTTTTTCTCCATTGAAAGCCTTGTTGATAAACCATCCGTAACCATAATGTCCAGGTCCTGCGGGGATATAGGAATTAAATAATAGTTCTTTATATTTTGTCGAAAGTAATTGTTCAGTGTAAAGTGCTTCATTCCATAGAAATAAATCGTCTACAGTGGAATACAAAGAACCAGCAGCGTAAGGGATTGACAAATCAAGGTAGCCGGCATTGCTGAAGTTTTTACCGTTTTTCTCATACCCGGAAGCTCTGTTTTTCAGAATCGTTTCATGGTGGTCAAATCCTGTATTATTCATTTTTAGTGGCGCAAGAATATTGTCTTGTAAACTCTGCTCATAGGTTTTGCCAGAAACTTTCTCTATAATGTATCCCAATAAAAAATAACCGGAATTGCTGTAGGCAAATTTTTCACCAGGTGTAAATTCCAGCGGTAAGTCAGCGAATTTTTTCACAAAAGCTTCTGGACTATACGGATTGATGCTTAAATCTTTCACGAAATTAGGAAACGAAGTGTAATTAGGAATTCCAGCGGTGTGCGTCAGTAAATGATGAATAGTAATTTTATCGCCCAATGTTTTAGGATAATCAGGAAGATAGGTTGAGATAGGCGCATCCAATTTTAATTTTCCCTGCTCGACTAATTGAACAATTAATACAGCGGTAAACTGTTTGGTAACAGAACCTAATCGGTGTTTAGTGTCTGGCTGATTCGGAATATTCCATTCCATGTTTGCCATTCCAAATCCCTTTTTATAAATAACTTTTCCAGCATCAGCGACAAGAATGGAGCCGTTAAATTGCCCGTATTCTGAATATAGATTCATCAATTTATCGATCTGTTCTACTTTGGTTTGCCCAAAGGAAACCGTTATTGTAATTAGCTGGATGAATAAAGCAATTAAGATTGTCTTTACTGTAAAATGCTTGGAACATTGTTTCATGATGATTGTTGGTTTTAGTGATTGATGTTTTTTATAATTTTATTCTCCTAATAATTTTTCAGTTTTTGTCAAAAAAGATTCAATTGATTCATTAATGTCTATGTCCATTCGGTCAGCAAGTACTGTGAGCCACCAAATACATTCACCTAATTTATGCTGCAGTTCAGGGTTTGTATCTCCTTTTGGCCAGCGACCTTGTTTTGACATGGTGTGACGTCCTACTAATCCCGCATCCGTAAGAAAAGCCAAAGCATCTTCTTCTACCGTCCACTCACTGCCGTGGTGCGTTTTTTCCAGTTGATGGTATTGTTCTCTGATTTTTAACGCCCTTTCTTTGATTTCTTTTAAATCTAAATTCTTCATTTGTTATTTATTTGGGTTAGTCGGTACATGAGCTTTTGAAAGAGTATTTGTAATTAAAAAAAATCTAAATTTTTCAGGTCACGAGCGAGACGCTAGCGCGAGCTGGGGAAAATTTAACGGTTTGTATGTTCGGCTAAACGAAAATAAGAATTAAAATTATGATAACGCAGTTTTGCAAATCCACATAATCGGATTTATGTTGTTTAAGTAACGGCAACAATAATAGTCAAATAATAATTTATACAGTGAAGAATAGTCAACAGCATAAGTTCTTTATTTTCCATATTATCAAATTCTGTTGAAGTTTCAATAGTATAGTCAAAGTTAAATTTATTCCATTTGAAATCAGTATCGACAGAAAGTATCTCGTTTTCTTCGGCATCAATAAGTATAAATTTATTACTGAGCAGTCCTTTCAATTTTAACAAATAATTTTTTTCATTTTCATTAAAGTTAGTTTTAATTACAATTCCTTTCCAACCCATTTTGAATTCTAATAGTGTTTTTTCTGCTTTTTTTAATTCAATTTTAGAATCCCAAAATCCTTTTGGTTCAAGTTGATAAATTGAATTGTCAGCCAACTTTATTTCTGCTTTAAACGAGTACCATTCTGTATAGTTTAATTCTCCAATTTTGGTATTTTCTATTGTCAAAATGAAACTTTTAGAGTCTGTTGAGTTTGCTTTATATTGTCTCATTTTTAGTTTTATTATGTAATTAGTTTCTATAATTCAGTTTTATTGACAAAATCCGTTTTAGAAGCTGTTAGTAGCCTTTATTGTTTCACTTTTGCTCTTTTTAAAAATTCAGGAATAGTTACGTTCATAAAAAAATTAATGTATTGTTCTGCAACATTATTTCCGCTTTTGATGAATAATAATCTGTCATTTTTGTATTTTTTAAGTTTATATTCTAAATAAAATTTAGGCATCAATTTTCTGAAGTTATCTCCTAATTCCATATTGAATTTTTCTGAATTTTTGTAAATCATCATTGGACTTTCAATATCGTCTTTTTCGGAATCTTTAAATATTCCGCGATGGGTATTTAAATTTCTAGCTTCAATAATATGCTCAAAACTTTTATGATAATATTCTATTACTTTTATTGACAATGATTCTTTAACTATTTCCGATTTTATTAAGTTTCCCCAAGTACATTTTTTTTCAGAATATCCAAGCTCATAAACTTCATTTGTCATTAATTTGAACAAATCTAAAAGTGTATTAGATTTGTGATAAAAAACTTCGGTATGATATTTAATATAATCTAAATGAGAAATTTCGTTTTCTTCATAAAACTTTTTTAATGGGAAACGACGAAGAAAAACTTCAATTTTTCTCAAATCTTCTTTGATTTCAGTTATTTTAGAATAAAAGCTAAAAACTTTATTAGCATATTTTCCTTCTTGACTAAGTAAATGATGATTGTTTTTGTTTAGGTTATATTCTGGATGATTGTCTATTTCCTTCATTGTTCGATGAACAATTTCAAAAAAATCTTTGAATAATTCGCCGTTAAATTCGGTTATTTCCATTCGGTCTTTTTTATAATGGCTACTAACTTGAATATACCCGCTACATACTAGCGCATATCCATCCAAAATCAGGTTGCTTGGCGCTACAAATAGCATTTTATCGTTTTGCTAATGTAATTAATTTATTACGAATTATTGATATTGAAATTCTTAACTTAATAGGATAATAACAAATAAACTTAGTAATCAGATTTCCTAGCCCCGATAGTAGCGGCATCCTTTATGTTCTTTCTTTAAGAACATAAAGATAGAGCGGAGAGCGGGAGAGAGCTCCTAAATTACAACTTCCGCCAGAATGACAAACCCGCTGAAATGTCATCTTGTCAGATTTTTTTACGCCAATTTTAACATAAACTGACATTTTATTAGTGGGTTTTGTATTGGCACAAAGATTGACTTATCGACCACGAGTAATATAATTGAATATACAATAAAATTAAATATATTAAAAATGGGTAAAATAATCGGAATTGATTTAGGTACGACCAACTCTTGTGTTTCTGTAATGGAAGGTAATGAAGCAGTTGTTATTCCTAATGCAGAAGGAAAAAGAACAACACCATCTATCATCGCTTTTGTTGAAGGTGGAGAGATCAAAGTAGGAGATCCTGCTAAAAGACAAGCGGTAACTAATCCAACTAAGACTATTGCTTCTATCAAACGTTTTATGGGACAAGGTTTTGGTGAAGTTTCGGCTGAAGCAAAAAGAGTTTCATACAAAATTGTAAAAGGGGACAACAATACACCACGTGTGGATATTGATGGTCGTTTATACTCTGCTCAAGAATTGTCAGCAATGACACTTCAAAAAATGAAAAAAACTGCTGAAGACTATTTAGGTCAAACAGTTACTGAAGCAGTTATTACTGTTCCTGCTTACTTTAATGATGCACAACGTCAAGCGACTAAAGAAGCTGGTGAAATTGCAGGTCTTAAAGTTATGCGTATCATCAATGAGCCTACTGCTGCTGCACTAGCTTACGGATTGGATAAAAAAGGAACTGATCAAAAAATTGCTGTTTACGATTTAGGTGGAGGTACATTTGATATTTCTGTTCTTGAATTAGGAGACGGAGTTTTTGAAGTATTGTCAACTAATGGAGATACTCACTTAGGTGGAGATGATTTTGACCACCAAATTATTGACTGGTTAGCAGATGCATTTTTAGCTGAAGAAGGTATTGATTTACGTTTAGATCCAATGTCATTGCAACGTTTGAAAGAAGCTGCTGAGAAAGCAAAAATTGAATTGTCTTCTTCTGCAGAAACTGAAATCAACTTGCCATACGTTACGGCTACTGCTTCAGGACCTAAACACTTAGTGAAAAAATTATCTCGTTCTCAATTTGAAAAATTAACTGACGATTTAGTAAAACGTTCTATGGCACCAGTTGCAAGAGCTTTGAAAGATGCAGGTTTAACTGTTTCTGATATTGATGAAGTTATCCTAGTAGGAGGTTCTACTCGTATGCCAAGAATTGCTGACGAAGTAGAAAAATTCTTTGGTAAAAAAGCGTCTAAAGGAGTTAACCCTGATGAGGTTGTTGCTATTGGAGCAGCTATTCAAGGTGGAGTTCTTTCTGGAGATGTAAAAGATGTATTGTTATTAGACGTTACACCTTTATCTTTAGGTATCGAAACTATGGGTGGAGTTATGACTACATTAATTGAGTCTAACACAACTATTCCAACTAAAAAATCTCAAGTTTTCTCAACTGCTGCTGATTCTCAACCAACTGTTGAACTACACGTTCTTCAAGGAGCTAGAGCAATGGCTGCTGATAACAAAACTATTGGTCGTTTCAACTTAGATGGTATTCCACCAGCACCAAGAGGAGTTCCTCAAATTGAAGTAACTTTTGATATTGATGCTAATGGTATCATCAAAGTTTCGGCAACTGACAAAGGAACTGGAAAATCTCACGATATCCGTATTGAAGCTTCTTCTGGATTAACTTCTGAAGAAATCGAAAGAATGAAACAAGATGCTGAAGCTAACGCTGAGTCTGACAAAGTTTTAAGAGCTAAAGCAGAGAAAATTAATGAGGCTGACTCAATGATTTTCCAAACTGAAACTCAATTGAAAGAACTTGGAGCTAAATTAGCTGATGATCATAAAGTTGCTGTAGAATATGCATTAACTGAATTGAGAATGGCTCACCAATCTCAAGATGTTCCTGCAATTCAAACGGCGCTGGATAACATCAATGCTGCTTGGAAAACTGCTACTGAAGCAATGTACGCTCAAGGAGAACAAGGTCAAGGTGAAGCACAACCTCAAGGGGATGCTGCTCAAGGAGACAATGTTGAAGACGTTGAATTTGAAGAAGTAAAATAATAAATTCTTGTAACAATGCACTGTGGTGCATCGCTACTATTGGTTTAAAAAACCGTTCACCATTGGTGAACGGTTTTTTTTATGTTTCTATTTTTTAGTTTGTTTTGTGCCAAACATGTTAGTAATCACTAGCGCATGCGGAAAGGTTATGGCTGCCAAAAAGGAGAAAAACAAAGCGTTAAAAAGTTGTTTCTCTTTGCACATATAATAGATTAGTGTAATTCCTACTATAGATATCAACCAATAAATCCCTGCGGTCTTGCAATAGGCGATAAAATATTTTATTGAAAATGAACCATTTAAAAACTTAATCTGGTCAATTATAGAAGGGATACTGTGCCATAAAACAAAATAAATAGCAAATCCCCAAATCAGACTGGAAGACTTAAAAAGGATTGCAAAGAGAACTAAATAAAAGAATTCTAAAAGCAGTTTTATTCTAATTTTTTCTGATTTCCAATACAAATAGGCACTTAAACCAATAAAAGCAGCTGATGAAATTTGTAAAAGCAAATCAAAGTATAGACTTGGTAAATTGATATTTGCGATCTTTAAAATGATACTTTGTACTTCACTGGAGTGAAAAACAAAAAGTAATTGTAAGATAATGAATCCGTATAAAAACTGAAATGCCATTTGGAGCCATTTCGGATAGGCGTCCAATAATTCTTGCCATTGCTGTTCTCCAAAATGATATGCGCTTATGAGTATGAATAATAGTAGCGCCACTTGAGGAATTATATAAAACAACAATGCGCCTATTAAAACGACTACGACATAATATCCTAGTATTTTAAACCAGGAATTGGACTGTTTTGTGGTTTTAATATTTTTAATTAAAAGTAAATCGTTTGCACCATGTAATATTCCAAAGGTAAAAATTAAGAAGAAGCCCAACATTATTTGGATTTTTGTCGAGAGAAAGGAATCCATCCAAAGTCCGAAAAAGCTTGCTACTATTACAATATTTGAATAATTTTTCATGAATTTTAATTATTGTTTAAAATTAGTTAAAAAATATTAAACAAAAATGATTTTTTATTGTTTAACTTTTAATATATTTGGTTAAACAAAAAAACTATTAAAATTATTTATTTATGACAAATTTTATGTTTATTTCAGGATTAGTCGGAAAATTATCCCCAACCGATTACGTAGGGTTTACTTTCTTTGTAGGCTGTATGGCTATGATGGCCGCTTCAGCATTTTTCTTTTTATCCTTGAGCCAGTTTGATAAAAAGTGGCGTACTTCAGTTTTAGTATCCGGTTTAATTACCTTTATTGCTGCAGTACATTATTTCTACATGAGAGATTATTGGGCATCATTTGGTGAATCGCCTACCTTCTTTCGTTATGTAGACTGGGTACTTACAGTGCCATTGATGTGTTTAGAGTTTTATCTGATACTTAAAGTAGCAGGAGCAAAGCAATCGTTGCTTTGGAAAATGATTGTTTATTCGATAGTAATGTTAGTTACAGGTTATTTCGGAGAAGTTGTATTTACTGATAGTGCTGCACTATGGGGATTCATTTCCGGAGTTGCTTATTTTGCTATTGTATATGAAATTTGGTTGGGAGAAGCTTCAAAATTAGCTGCTGCAGCTGGAGGAGAAATTCAAAAAGCACACAAGATTTTATGTTGGTTTGTACTTGTTGGATGGTCCATCTATCCATTAGGATACATGATGGGAACCACAGGATGGTACAACGGATTAATTCCTTCCGGTAATATTGATGTGGTGTACAACATTGCTGATGCAATTAATAAAATTGGATTTGGTTTAGTAATCTATAGTTTAGCAGTAAAATCCCAAAAAGATTAATTCCTTTTTTTATTTTTTTAATATTTGATTGGAAAACCGGACTAGCGATAGACCGGTTTTTTTTGTCACTTAATGAAATTAAACACCCGACCTGTTTTTGAAGCAAGTCGGGTGTTTTAATTCTATTATTATTTATCACTTAGAGATCACATTAGTGCGTCGTCTATATAACGTTGGTCTGTATGACATGCTTCTTTTCAATGAGCGTTTAAAAACGTCATAAGAACCACGAAATGCGTTAGTACATTTCGCATATTCCTACGATGAAATAACATTCATTACAAAGCAAAAAAAAAGGGAAAATGTGGTTAAACATTTTCCCTTTTTAATTCATTATTTAGGATCTAAAGCTTCTCCTATTCTAGAAATTAAATCTTGTAAGTGATATCTACTCATTCGATCAGTCATTCTCGATGAGGCTAATTTCATCTCGTTTTTCAAACTATTCAATTGACCTCTTGCAATAGAAGGTAAATCAGTTTGAGCAAGATTTACTCTTCTTGTTGTGAAACCGTAAGTAACTCCGACAGGAACCGCTCTTACCATGGCTGTACCTGGTTTAAGTAATTCAATCATTTTGTCAACATATAATTTTTGAATGTTTCTGCGATATACATCAATTGAACCACTTCCTTTCAATTCAGAAAAGATTCCATTTTTTAGGTCGCTTATTAATTCATCAACAGTATAGTTACTTTTACTCATAGAAGAAGTTTCTATAAGGCGAACCATTCTGTCTCCAGCTAATAAACTTGATAAGGTAGCATCTTGCAT
The DNA here is from genome assembly GCF_054343795.1 of Flavobacterium sp. GNP002. Lineage (NCBI taxonomy): Bacteria > Pseudomonadati > Bacteroidota > Flavobacteriia > Flavobacteriales > Flavobacteriaceae > Flavobacterium > Flavobacterium sp. GNP002. The sequence goes on along the minus strand of NZ_JBTGUW010000001.1, from coordinate 3,525,618 downwards.
TCCTTTGATTGCTTCAACACCACTTTCTGGGTTTATTTTCGAAAGTATATTTTGATCCAATAACCAATTTGGTGTTGAGAATAATTGAGTGTTCAAGAATAAAACAGCATCTTTTTGGATAGCTTTTGGAACTACTTCAAATTGATTTCCTGTCATGTCATACGTTTTTGGAGAATCATAGATTCCACCTACGTTTTTAGTAACATGTCCCATATATCTTCTGAATTGTCCAGTAAGTGCGCCGTAAAGTTCGTCTAGTTCAGCATAGCTTTCTCCATTTTCTTTAGTCCACTCTAATAAATTAGGTAAAATTCTTTTTAAGTTTTTGATTCCGTACTCAGAAGCTCTCATGGCATTATCTCCAATATCCTCTGTTTGGTATCTTGGATCATAAGGGCTAGATTCTGTACCAAACCATAAACGGTTGTTTTTGTAAGCTTCTTTAGTCATTTCATTCAACTTCGCTTTTTCCTCAGTTTCAGTTTTAGCTCCGTCAAAATAGGAATAACCCCATTTAATAGCCCATTTGTCATAATCCCCAATTCTAGGAAATAAGGAAGTAACGCCATCTTCTGGCTGTGCTACATAATTAAAACGAGCATAATCCATGATTGAACTAGTATGGCCGTTTTTATCTTGGTATGCTTTATCTCTTAGTTTTTCAACCGGAGTTGCAGAGCTTGCTCCCATGTTATGACGCAATCCTAAAGTATGTCCTACTTCATGAGAAGATACAAAACGGATTAATTCTCCCATTAATTTATCATCAAACTTTTTTGTTCTTGCCGCAGGATCTACAGCTGCAGTTTGAATCAAGTACCAGTTTCTTAAAAGACTCATGATATTGTGGTACCAACCGATGTGGCTTTCCAAAATTTCACCACTTCTAGGATCATGAACATTAGGTCCGTATGCGTTTTGAATTTCAGCCGCAAAATATCGTAATACTGAAAAACGGGCATCTTCCAAGCTCATTGTTGGATCATTTTCTGGCCAATATTCGCCACGAATTGCATTTTTCCATCCTGCAGCTTCAAAGGCAATTTGCCAATCATCAATACCTTGTTTGATGAATTTTTTCCATTTGTCAGGTGTAGCTGGATCAATGTAGTATACAATTGGTTTTAGTGGCTCAATTAATTCACCTTTTTTTTGCTTTGCAGCATCTTCGGCAGATTTTGGCTCTAAGCGCCATCTTACAGCAAAAGTTTTAGTGTCTGATTTTTGAGATTCTTCTTCAAAAACTCCGTATTCGTTTGCAAAATATCCTACACGTGCGTCAAATTCTCTTTTGCGCATAGGTGTTTTTGGCAATAAAATCATAGAAGTATTCATCTCAACCGTGATTACTCCAGCATCTAATGCAGAGGGTAAATTAACTCCAATTTGTGGTGTTGGAGTAATTGAAATACGAGGCGGAGTAGTTGTAAATGTTTTTACAGTTCTAATCTCAGTATTTATTGGATAACTGCTTATTTTTGAGATGAATGATTTATCCTTTTGAAAAGCTACAATGTTTAACAATTGTTTTTTAATTGGATCTAATGAAAAAGTCTGAATATCACCATCGAAAGTGCTCGTTAAGTCGATCACATATCCAGCATTATTTTTACCTGTTGAATCTTTTTTGAATGCCAAGATATCATAGTTTCCAATAATTGGATCCGAAGTTGAATTTTTAACAGCTTGAGCCATTGGTTTATCATCGTCCGGAGACATAATAACGTAGGTAACTGATCTAAGAAGAATGTTATTATTCAGCCCTTTTTCCCAACGAACTACTTGTCTGTTGATTTCTTCTCCACCAAAAATTCCTCCTCCAGCAGGAGTTTTAGAATATCTGGTGATTGTCATTATTTCACTTCCTAAAAGGGAATCTGGAATTTCAAAAAGATACTTGTCATTAATTTTATGGATATCAATTAATCCTTTTTGTGTTACTGCGGTTGAGTCAATAACTTTTTTGTACGGTTTTGGTTCTTTTTTACCGTCTTTGGATTCTGGTGCTTTAGCTTCTACTTTAGCAGGGGCATTTTTGTCTGCTCTTTTCTTTTTTTTGCTTTGTGCAAATGTGCCTTGTGCAAAACAAAATAACAGACAGGTAATGATTAGGGTTAGTTTTTTTTTCACCATTTAATTAATGTATTTAATAAAGTTTATAATTGGTTATGGTCAATAAGTCGTGTTTTATTGTGTTTTGTTACGACATAAGCTCAAATTTATTGATATATTTTTTATAAAAAGGCTATTTCGAGGTACTATTTTGAATAATTAACAATATTTAACAATCGTTGATTAAAGGCTTTTTCTATAGCGGAATATGATTTTTCTCATGAAAGGAATAAATATTTCGAGTTACTTTTGTCGTTTTAAATACTAAATTAAACCCGTTTTTTTCATTTTTAAGAATGTCAAAAGTATCAAGAAACGATTTTTTTGTAAAAGTTTTTTGTAATATTACTACGTAAATCAGTTGGCATGAGAAAAATTAAGTACAAGAAAGGAAAGAAAATGCAACCCTATAATTTAGAATATACGGGAATTCATAAAAGTAAGGAATCAGAACTGCAGTTGTTTGTTTATGATGACTTGAATCTTACCGAATATGAGGATTTTAAGGTTTCGGATTTAGATAAATATATTGATGAGCAAAAAACAAATTGGATTAATATACATGGTTTAAATAATGTAGAGTGGTTAAAATCAATTGGAGATTATTTTGAAATCGATAATTTTATGTTGGCCGATATTTTGAACACCTCCCGAAGAACTAAACTGGAAGAGTCTCATGACTTTCTGTTTTTTAACATAAAATCACTTTTGCCTTCGGAACATTCGGATAATATAAGTGTGGAACAAATTAGTTTTTTGTTAAAAGATGGGATTTTAATTTCTTTTCAGGAAAAGCGAAGTGACTTTTTTACCCATATTCGAGAGCGCATCCGAACGCATTCAGGAATTGTCAGAACTAAGAAAGCGGATTATCTGTTGTACATCCTTTTGGATGCAATTATGGAAAATTTCTATATCACTTTAGAAAACGAAGAAGATAATATAGAAGAACTCATTAATCTCACTAAGGGAAGTGTTGACCCCATAATTTTAGAAAAAATAGAGAAACACCGCGATAATTTAAATTTCTTAAAACGATCCATTATTCCATTACGAGATTCGTTGTATGATATAAAAAGCATAAAAGACGATACTATATTTAATGCTATGGAAGCAGATACTTTCAGCTTTTTTGCTCGATTGCATCAAAAGAGTTTAGAACTTTTAGAACAAATTGAATCCGATATGAGTTCTTTGGAAAGTGCATCTAATTTCTTTTTTTCGGCACAAACACATAAGATGAATGAAATTATGAAAACGCTGACCATCGTATCGGCAATATTTATTCCGCTTACTTTTATTGTGGGTGTTTATGGAATGAATTTTGAATACATGCCGGAACTCAAACGTCATTATGGCTATCATACTGTTATTGGAGCCATGTTTTTGATAGTGATTGGAATGATAATTTATTTTAAAAAACGCCGTTGGTTCTAGAAATTAAAAAAGAATACATTCAATTGATTTGGAATTAAATTTAAAAATAAAAAAATGAACAAGGCCATATACATTGCAACAAGCGAGCAAAATAGTGGAAAGTCGATTATTACGTTGGGATTGATGAGCATGCTTATTGGCAAAATGGCCAAAGTAGGTTATTTTAGACCCATTGTTGAAGATTTTGAAGAAGGAGGATTTGATAATCATATTGAAACCGTGATTGGTCATTTTGGAATGGATATTGAATTTGAAGATGCGTATGCCATTACAAAAAGTAAATTAATCAAAAAGAAGAACAAGGGAAAAATAGGGGAGGTTCTCGATTTGATTATTGAAAAATACAAGAAATTAGAAGAACGTTTCGATTTTGTTTTGGTTGAAGGAACTAGTTTTACAGGAGAAGGAACTGTTATCGAATTAGATATGAATGTTCTGATTGCTAAGAATCTGGGAATCCCAACGATTATTGTTGGCTCTGGAGTGGGGAAAACATTAGAGGAATTAATAGATAGTCTTTATTTAGCATACGATTCATTCAAAGTCAAAGACGTCGAAGTTTTGGCCGTAATCGCCAATAAAGTGCAACCTGAGAATATAGAATTAGTAACTAACGGTTTAAAGAAAAGCTTGCCCAAAAGCATATTAGTGAATTCAATTCCTTTGATTCATAATCTAAATAATCCAACGGTACAGGAAATTGTAAATGAGTTAGATGCTAAAGTTTTATTTGGCTCGGCTCACTTGAACAATCAAACCGGAAATTTTAGTGTGGGTGCCATGCAATTGTGTAATTATTTATTGCATTTGAAAGAAAACAGTTTGGTAATAACACCCGGAGACCGCGCCGATATTATTCTTGGCGCGCTTCAGGCTAATGAATCCGTAAATTACCCTACAATATCAGGAATAGTTTTGACGGGTAACATTTTGCCCGAAATCAGTATTTTGAAATTGATAGAAGGACTTTCGACCATTGTTCCGATTATTGCTGTGGAAGAAGGGACTTATTTTATCACCAATAAAATAGGATCTATAAAATCTAAAATTTACGCGAATAACAAGCAGAAGATTGAAATTTCGATTACTACTTTCGAAAAATATGTAGACTTAGATAACTTGGCCGAGAAACTGATTACTTTTGAAGCTGAAGGAATGACGCCAAAAATGTTTCAATATAATTTGGTTAAAAGAGCCAGAAAACACAGGAAACATATTGTATTGCCAGAAGGAAATGACGATAGAATTATCATGGCAGCTTCACGCTTATTAGAAATGGATGTCGTAGATATTTCAATTATTGGTAACAAGAAACAAATAGAAAGTAAAGTTGCGGAATTAGGGTTGTTTTTTGATTTTTCCAAAGTACAAATCATTAATCCGATAGATTCGGAACATTATGATGATTACGTAAATACCTACTATGAGTTGCGAAAAGCAAAAAACGTAACCATAGGAATGGCTAAGGATTTAATGGAAGATGTTTCATATTTTGGAACGATGATGGTGTACAAAGGTCACGCTGACGGAATGGTTTCCGGAGCGGCTCATACTACACAACATACTATTTTACCAGCATTACAATTCATTAAAACAAAACCTAATTCATCTGTAGTTTCTTCTATATTTTTCATGTGTTTAGAAGATAGGGTTTCTGTTTTTGGAGATTGTGCCATTAATCCAAATCCTACTGCGGAACAACTGGCAGAAATTGCCATTTCCTCTGCGGATTCCAGTTTGGCTTTTGGTATTGAACCAAAAATTGCCATGCTTTCGTATTCATCTGGTTCTTCCGGAAAAGGAGATGAAGTGGATAAAGTTAGAACTGCAACTGAAATAGTGAGAAAAAAACGCCCCGATTTAAAAATCGAAGGCCCTATTCAATATGATGCTGCGGTTGATATGGCTGTTGGAAAAAGTAAATTGCCAAATTCAGAAGTGGCAGGACAAGCTAGCGTTTTGATTTTTCCAGATTTAAATACAGGAAATAATACCTACAAGGCAGTGCAAAGGGAAACAGGAGCTCTTGCAATAGGTCCGATGTTACAAGGATTGAACAAACCGGTTAATGATTTAAGCCGCGGTTGTACTGTTGATGATATTATAAACACAGTCGTGATTACGGCGATTCAAGCACAAGGATTGTAGCTTTTTAATTTAAAGATTGAAATATTTAATGATTTTAATATTAATCTTTTAATACTTCAATTTTTTAATCTTTTAATGAAACTTAAATGAAAATAGTAATAATAAACTCAGGGAGTTCTTCTATAAAATACCAGTTAATTGACATGCCTTCTTGCGAAGTTATTTGCTCTGGGATGATTGACAGAATAGGATTAGAGACGTCAAATTTGAGCTATGAAACTCAAAAAAATAAAATTGAGGAATCTATGCCAATTCCTAATCATAAAATGGGGTTAGAAAAAATAGCTCGCTTATTGATGGATGAAAAAGTAGGTGTGATTCAAAGCACGCACGAAATTGATGCTGTAGGTCATCGTGTGGTTCACGGAGGCGCTGGTTTTTCAGACACCACCATCATCAACAAAAAGGTAAAAGACAAAATAAAACAACTTTTTGAATTAGCACCATTGCACAATCCTGCTAATTTTGAAGGAATAATTGTAGCGGAAGAAATCTTTGAAACTGCTAAACAAGTAGCTGTTTTTGACACTGCATTTCACCAAACAATTCCAGTTGTAGCTTATAAATATGCGGTGCCTAATTATCTTTTGACCGAAAATAAAATTCGAGTTTACGGTTTTCACGGTACAAGCCACAAATATGTTTCTGAAAAAGCGATTAAGTTTTTACAAAACAGCTCTAAAATTATCACCATACATTTAGGTAATGGATGCAGTATGGCGGCTATAAAAGATGGGAAAAGTATCGATACTACATTAGGTTTTGGACCAATGAATGGTTTGATTATGGGAACTCGTAGTGGAGATGTCGATCAATCAGTTATATTTTATATGGTCAATTCATTGGGTTATTCCCTTGCCGATGTCAACACCATGTTGCAAAAACAAAGCGGAATGCTTGGACTTACCGGTTTTAGTGATTTAAGAGATATTGAATCTCAAGCCGGACAAGGAAATAAAGAATGTCAAATGGCATTAGCAATGAATGCGTATCGAATCAAGAAATATATAGGTTCTTATACAGCTGCTTTAAATGGTTTGGATGCAATTATTTTTACAGCTGGAATTGGAGAAAACTCTTCTTATATGCGAAAATTAGTTTGTACTGATATGGAGTATTTTGGAATTGAACTTGATGATTCTAAAAATGATATGCGTTCGAAAGAAATTCGGGAAATCAATACATTAGATTCCAAGACTAAAATAGTAGTTATTCCTACCAATGAAGAGATTGAAATTGCCAATCAAGTCTTTGAATTACTGATAAAGTAAGAAAATAAAAAACCCAAAGGAGCTTCTGAATTCAGAGGCTTTTTTTATACTTTTTATTGAATAAATCTAATTATATTTGGATACTAAACACCACATTTTGAAAGCAAGAATTACAGCAATAATCCTACTCTATCTTATTTCATTTCAAATTTATTCGCAGGAGTTACTTCCTTTTGTGGAAAATTACAATAAATCTGATTATCAAGGAGATAATCAAATTTGGAATGTAGCGCAGGGCAATGATAATGCGATGTATTTTGCTAATAATTATTATTTATTGCGCTATGATGGTGTAAAATGGGAAAAATATTCGTTACCCAACAAAACCATAATCCGTTCTATAATGGTGGATGGTGACAGGATTTATTCCGGTTCGTATAAGGAATTTGGCTATTGGTATCGAAAAAATGGGAAGATGATTTATGTTTCTATTTCTGATACCTCTAAGGTTTTTGATGAAAGTGATAATGAGGAGGTTTGGAAGATATTTAAATTTAAAGGTAAAATTTATTTCCAGTCTTTTAACGGTCTTTTTCAGTATGATGGAAAAACAATCAAGAAAAGTAAATTTGATTTTCTGGTTTCCTATTGTTTTCCCGTTGGTAATGAATTATTAGTAGCTTCCGTTGAAAAAGGAATTTATAAAATGAAGAATTCTAAGTTTGAAAAGATTCAAGGCTGGTCCGTTTTAGAGAACAACGTCATTCATGCTATTGAAAAACACCAAAATAAAACCTATTTCTTCACTAAAAAAAATGGAATTTATTTGGAAGAAAACGGTATTTTGAAAGAATGGCAAAGTCCATTAAATACCATTTTAAAAGCGGCAAATATCAATGTCGCCAAATTCATTAAAAACAATAAATTGATTATAGGAACTGCAAATAAAGGAGTTTATATTTTTGATTTAAATTCTGGCGCTTACAAAAACATCAATCGAAATAATGTATTGATGAATAATTCCATTTTGAGCATTGGTCTCGACAAAGAGAATGATTTGTGGTTAGGGTTAGACAACGGAATTGCTCATGTTGAGGTTAATTCTCCCATTTCTATTTTTTATGATAATTCAGGTATTTTAGGTTCCGTTTATTCCGTGGCGAGTACTTCAAATGGCTATTTGATGGCTTCTAATCATGGTGTTTTTAAATATGAAGACAAACTACTTTCGTTGATTCCTAATACGCAAGGACAAGCCTGGGACATCAGTAAAATAAATAGCAAATACCTCGTAGGCCATAACGAAGGCACTTTTGTATACGAGAATGGGTTGTTTTCTAAGTTAAGTACTATAAACGGAGGTTGGAATTTAGCCAAAAGCAATATTAATAATTCCTATTTACAAGCAACATACAGCGGCGTAATTATTTATAATGATACTAATGATTTGAATCAAAAGATAGTTATAAAAGGAATATTGAAACCGATTAAATATGTCGCTCAAAATAGAAAAAATGAAATTTGGGCTGCTGATAATAATAGAGGCTTGTATCGAATTCTGTATAATGATGCATACGAAACAATCGATATCAAGAATGTCACCCAACACAGTAAAATAAGTAATGATTTTGGAGTGAAAATATTTGAGTTCAGAAATGAAATCCTTTTTTTAATTAATAAATCCTGGTACACTTATAATTCAATCACCAATCAATTGGAAGAAAATGAATTGTTCAATACTAATTTTAAAAATGTATCAAACATTGTTTCCATTGATGAAAACCATTTTCTGATACTTCAAGAAGGACTTTTGTACAATATTTATGCACATGATAATAAATTTATTCGCAATATTATTCAAGAGAAATATTACAAAGGGAAAATCATTAATGACAATGTAAAAGTTTTCAAAAACAAAGTTAATTATCTGTTAAACTTGGATGATGGCTTTATTTCGTTACAAGTAAAATATGCGAACAAGAAAGCATCAAATATAAGTGTAGAAGCTTTTGTTAATAATAATTTGGTTCAAAATAACTCAAAGATTCCGTATAATTCTGAGCTCCGCTTACATGTGATATCAGGTGTTTTTGGCGCAACAAGACCTAACTTGTTTTATAAAATAAATGGAGCCAAAGAATTTATTCCTGTAAATGAAGGTTTGATTGTTTTGAACAATTTAAATAGTGGTTCCAATGAGATTACCGTTTACCTTCACGACGGCCTTACGTATGATAAAATTTCCAACTTCCAATTTGTTATTGCTAAACCATGGTATTTTTCTTTTTGGATGATTTTATTATATCTAGTTGTGATTGGAGGTATATTTTATCTGTATTACAAATGGAATAAAATGCAATATATACAGAAGTTGGAGTTGCGTGATGAAGAGTTGAAACATCAAAAGAAAATTCTGGAGATGGAATTAAAAGCCGAAAATGAATTGAACATTCAGGAGTATGAAAAACACATTTTAGAACTGGAACTGCAAACCAAATCTTCTGAGGTTGCAGGCAAATCACTTTCGATTGCGAAACAAAGTGAAATGATTGAAAACATACATGGTATTCTTGATTCCGATATGGATTTTAATAAGCTAAAAAGTGAAATTAAAAAAGCTATAAAAATCAATGCCGTGAACAAACATGAATGGGAAACGTTTGAAACAAATTTGAATCAAATCCACAATGAATTTATAATTAACCTTTCAAAAAAATATCCAAACCTGACTTCAAAGGACATTAAGCTTTGCATTTACTTAAAAATGAATCTTTCCTCCAAGGAAATTGCACCCATGATGAATATTTCTTTCAGAGGTGTAGAGCTTCATCGTTATCGCTTAAGAAAGAAACTAAACCTTGTTCAGGATGAAAACCTCTCTAAATTTTTATTAACTGTATAAATAAGCTTTATTTTTTATAGATAATATATTATTTCAGTGTATTTATTATGAAATAACACTACATCATTACTACATCATGTAGATGTAGTGCGGTATCTCGTAAGTATTCTTTTTAGCAGTTATAGATAGATTTAGAATCTTATTTTATTGTTTTGATGTATTCATGTAGTATTTCTGTTTTAGTAACTATAACGTTGTAATTATTTACTTTGGCTCCACTAACTTTAACAAATCATTACTATATGAGAAATATTATTTTTAGCTTTTTAGCACTCATTTTACTTCCGGCTTATATGTCTGGACAAGTAATTAAGGGAAAAGTTCTGGATAAAAGTGGAATAGGGATTCCAGGAGCCATGATAGTCGCGGCTGATTCCAAAACTTCAACGGATACCGATTTTGACGGTAATTTTAGTATCAATGCCAATGTTGGCGAAGTATTAAAAATAAGCATGGTAGGTTTTGATGCTTTATCAGTACCTGCAACGGCAGCACCGATGAACATAAATTTAGAGGAATCCAAAGACACGGAATTAAAAGAAGTGGTTGTCATTGGTTATGGAACCAGAAAAAAGATTGATAATACTACCGCAATTACTTCATTAAAAGCGGAGGAAATATCTAAAACTAAGGTATTGAATGCTTCGCAAGCTATACAAGGTAAAGCGGCGGGTGTTCAGGTAGTTTCTTCAGACTTACCAGGAAGTACTCCTTCGGTAATTATTAGAGGATTAGGTACTGCTTTAGGCGGAAGAACTCCTTTGTATGTTGTAGATGGAATGCCTACTGATAATATCAATAACATAAATACAAATGATATTACCTCTTATGAGATTTTGAAAGATGCTTCATCTTTAGCTATTTATGGTACAAGAGCAGCAAACGGTGTTATTATTATTACCACTAAAAAGGGTAAAGGCGACAAGGTTTTAGTTGAATTTGAAAGTTTTGCCGGTTTTAGAAAACCATTAAGAACGGTAAAAATGGCAGGAAGCGAAGCATATGCACGATATTCAAATGCTGCTTTGAACAAGACAACATTTTCTGAAAATCAACCAGTAAATACAAATTGGTTAGATGCTATTACTAGAACTGGTTCGTATACTCAAAATAATGCATCTATTTCTGGGGCAACCGAGAGTATAAAATACTTTTTCAGTATAGGGAATTATGAAGAAAAAGCAATTTTAAACGGTCTTGATTACAGTCGTTTTACTTTTAGAAATAACAACGAATATAAAATTTCTAAAAAATTGACTTTAAATCAAAACTTTAGTTTTACATCAGCTAATTCAAGTCCAAAACCATTAGGTGCTTTTACTAACGCTTACAAACAATCTCCTATCGTTCCGGTACGTTTTGCATCAGGTCAATACGGAGTTTCCTTTGTAGATGCAAATGGTGTTGCAAGTACAAGTGGTTCTTCCTTTAATAATGTTGGAAATCCAGTTGCTCAATTAGACTTTTATGATGAAGAACAACGTAGCATAAGCTTACAAGGAGGTTTAAAATTAGATTACGATATTGTAAAATCATTAAAATTCACTTCACAGTTTAACGGTGAATATTATTCTTGGAAGCAATATAATTTTGAAAATACAAGAGCTATTGATATTGCTGGAGATCCAAGTCCAGGAAATTCTTTACCAACTAATATTAATGAGTTGACTAAAGGAAGAGAGCAATATTTTAATTGGAACTTATCAAATTATTTAACCTACAATAAGGTATTTAATGAAATTCATGATGTTGAACTAACTGCAGGTATCGAAACATCAGTTAAAGGAGCAAGAGAAAAATTGACGATAAGAAGAAAGAATGTCAATGCAAATTCTAATTATTGGTCATTGGCAGGTGTTGATAATGTAGCTAACGTAATCAGTTATAGAGATGAAGCGTTTAATGAAACTAGATTGGCTTCATACTTTGGTCGTTTTCAATATAAGTTAATGGATAGATACTTAATTACAGGGACAATCAGACGTGATGGCTCATCTAATTTTGCTAAAGAGTATCGTTGGGGAACTTTTCCTGCCTTTGGTTTAGGATGGATTGTCACCAAAGAAGAATTTATGGCTAATGTAAAAGGAATAGACTTATTGAAATTAAGAGGAGGTTGGGGTAGATTAGGAAATCAAACGGTACCGCTTAACAATCAAGCTTATGCATCAGGGCTTTCAAGTTATTTAGGAGGTTCAATACTAAATGAAGGAACTACAATCAATTCTCAAGTGGATCCAAGTCTTTCTTGGGAAATTACCGAAGAAACTTCTATAGGTTTAGATTTTGAATTATTGAATAGGAGGTTAAAAGGATCTTTTGATGTTTATGAAAAAAATACAACAAATGTAATTTTGAATGTGCGACCTTATCCAACTTCAGGAATTGTAGTAGCTACACCAGGACATGTAGGCGAAGTATCCAATAAAGGGTATGAAATTGCATTGCGTTGGGATGATAAGTTAACAGACAATTTGAGTTACTGGGTTGGAGGAAATTATTCAAAAAATATAAATAAGCTTTCAGGTTTAAAGGATTTTGAAATTTCCCCGATTATTGGAGGTAATTTAGGTAACGGTCAGGATACTAAATTACTTAATAGCACCTCTGTAGGTCAGCCGCTAGGAAGTTTTTATATCTATGAATTTGCTGGTGTAGATCCTACAAATGGTAAAATGTTGTATTATACTGCCAGTGGTGCAAAAGTGACGCAAGAGGCTTTATTTGCAACTAATGATAAAAAATATGTAGGCTCAATATTGCCAAAATCTAATTATGGAGTATCAGTGGGTTTAAACTATAAAAACATCGATTTTTCTGTTGACGGATATGGTACAGGTGGAGCAAAAGTTTACAATGGTAAAAAAGCACAACGCTTTACAGGTGAAAATATAGAGCAATCATTGGCTACAGACTTCTGGAGTGCCAGTAATACAAATGCTGCAAATCCAGCTCCATTCAATCAAGTGCCGGTAGCTTCTACCTACTATTTAGAATCAGGTGATTTCTTCAGAGTAAATAACATAACTTTAGGTTATAAAGTTCCAATCAAGGAAAATCAATTTTTAAGCTATTGCAGGATATATCTGAATGCAATAAACCCATTTATCACCCAAAAATTCTCAGGTTTCTCTCCAGAATTAAATGGAGATGGTAATCCTTACGGAAATCAAGGAATTGAGTTGGATGCTTATCCTACTTTAAAATCTTTCGTTGTTGGTGCTAATTTAAAATTTTAATATTATGAAAAAGATATATATAACAATGTTCGCGTTATCCGCTTGCTTTTTTTCGGGATGTGCTGATGATTATTTGGATGTAAACCAAACGGAATCTATTTCTACAGCAGATATTGAACTGTTCAATAATGACGCTGGTGCAACCACTTTTGTAACTGCAATTTACAGCAAATTTTTAGATTGGGATATGACCTCTTTTGGTTGGATTGGACTCTCAAGCATTACTTCTGACGATGCCGATAAAGGTTCGTCTCCCGGAGACACCGGAAGTGATAAAGATGTGTTAGATGCATTAACATATAACGCATCAAATCCTTCGGTAGAAAGTACTTTTAATGCCAATTATGATGGGATTAATAGATGCAATCAAGCTTTAAATATTATTCCTAAATTAGATAAAGCAGATGCAGGTTTACGAGCGAGGCTAATAGGAGAAGCTAAATTTTTAAGAGCATTTATGTATTTTACATTGGTAAAAGCGTATGGCGGTGTACCTATTGTAGATCATTTACCAAATCCGACATCTGAACAAGATAAAATAATGTTGTTGACTCGTAAAACTGCAGCTGAGGTGTATGCTTTTATAGAAAGCGATTTGAATGATGCAATTGCAGTATTGCCTAATAAATCAGTGTATTCAGCCGCTGAAAAAGCAAGAGCTTCAAAAGGCGCAGCTCATGCGTTATTAGCTAAAGTAAATTTATATCAAAAAAATTGGCAAAAAGTGGTAGACAACTGCAATTTAGTTACAGGATATTCTATTGTTCCAGATTATGCCGCTATGTTTAGAGTAGCGGGAGAAAACGGAGATGAATCTATTTTTGAAATCAATGGTGTTGGTTCAATTCCTGCCAAAGGTATTCAAGGGTATTCAGCCAGTCAAGGTGCTCGTGGTGCTGGTGGATGGGGTTGGGGATTCAATACTCCATCTCAAAGTTTAGTAAACGCTTATGAAGTTGGGGATGTGAGAAAAAATGCAACAATCATTTTTAGAGGAACGACCTTATACGATGGTAGAGTAGTACCAGTTACTGTTGAAAATGAAAGATACAACTTCAAAGCATATTCTTCTGCATTTACAGATGGATGGGAAACAGATGTAAATATTAAATATTTAAGATATGCAGAAGTCCTTTTAATGAAAGCTGAAGCGTTGAATGAATTAAACCAAACTCCCACGGCTATTGTTTTGTTGAACCAAATCAGAAACAGAGCTGGATTAGCAAATACAACTGCTGTTTCTCAAGGCGATGTAAAAACTGCAATCTGGAAAGAAAGAAGAGTAGAAATGGCTTTTGAGCACGACAGATTCTTTGATCTAGTTAGAACAGGACAAGCGGCAGCTGCATTTGCTGTTGATGGTAAAACATTTACTGTAGGTAAAAACGAGCTATTTCCTATGCCAGATTCTTTTATTAGACAAGCTGCTGGTTTGTCAAGTCAAAACCCGGGGTATAATTAAAAGAGGATAATCTCCCTTCTACAAAAAAAAAGTGTAGAAGGGGGATTTATTTCTAATAACTTAAATTGTTTAAAATCCAAAGATGATTAAAATCTCAGTTTTATTTATAGCTTTTACTTTTCTCGGTTGCAGTTCCTTTAGTGATAAATCAAATGAAAGTGTTAAAGTAAAAACTCCTGGTGCGCAAGTAACAGATGAGGAACTTATAGATCTCGTTCAAAAGCAAACTTTCGCTTATTTTTGGGAATATGCAGAGCTAAATTCTGGTTTGGCACGGGAACGCTTCCATCCTGACGGTTATTATCCTGAAAATGATTCTCATGTGGTTACTACAGGAGGTTCCGGTTTTGGATTGATGGCAATAGTCTCAGGTATGTCTAGAGGCTATGTCACGAAGGAGGAAGGTACCAAAAGATTGAATAAAATTGCCAATTTCCTTGCTAACGCAGATCGTTTTCATGGAGCTTGGTCACATTGGATTGATGGAAATACTGGTAAAGTAAAACCTTTTGGCATAAAAGATAATGGAGGCGATTTAGTTGAAACGTCTTTTTTGGCAGCCGGTATTATAGTTGTCAGGGAATACCTCAAAAACGGAACTGCTGATGAAAAGGCAGTCAGCCTAAAATTTGATGAACTCTGGAAAGGGATTGACTGGCAATGGTACACAAACAATCAGAATAAATTATATTGGCATTGGTCTCCTAATTACAACTGGGATATGAATTTTGCCTTAGAAGGGTATAATGAATGTTTGATTACGTATGTCATGGCAGCATCTTCGCCATCATACCCCATAACTCCTGCAGCTTATCATGAAGGATGGTCAAGAAATGGAGGCATAGTTTCAACCAAAACCAAATACAATTTGCCATTGATTTTAAAACACAATGGTGCTGAAGAATTCGGAGGTCCATTATTTTGGGCTCATTATTCTTATTTAGGATTAGACCCAAATCAGTTAACGGATAAATATGCCAACTATTGGGATTTAAATTCCAATCATACTAAAATTAACTATTTATATGCAATTGCTAATCCTAAGAGTTATAAAGGATATGGAGCTAATTATTGGGGTTTAACGGCTTCGTATTCAAGAAATGAAGATGGATCTGTCGGCTATGATGCGCATATGCCAAGTAACGATAAAGGGGTCATTTCACCTACAGCTGCCATCAGTTCAATTGTGTACACACCAAATGAATCTAAAGCATTCATTCGTAATTTATACGAGAATTATAAAAATGATACTTGGGGAGTGGCGGGCTTTTATGATGCACACAGTCAGCAGTATCAATGGACAACAAAACGGTATTTAGCTATTGATCAAGGACCAGAAATGGTGATGTTAGAAAACTATCGTACGGGTTTAATATGGAATTTATTCATGAATGCACCAGAGGTAAAAAAAGGTTTAATTAACCTTGGCTTTCATTCAGGTAAGTATAAGTTCTAAATGTGTATGAAATATCTATTTTTTGCAATGGCCTTTTTAATATCATCGAATTCATTTTCACAAAATGATGTAATTGGTACCTTAAAAACCGAAATCGTTCAAAAACGCGAATTAGCGTACGCTTTACATATTCCTAAGCTTACAAAAGATAAAAAGCCTTTAATTGTATTTCTTCATGGTTCTGGTGAAAAAGGAACGGATATTAAAAAAGTAAAAGCACATGGACCATTCAAGTATTTGAAAAGTCACGAACTCGACGCCTACGTTTTGGCGCCACAATGTCCAGAAAATGAATATTGGAATGAGGAAGTATTGTACCGTTTGATTTTAAAAATCCAAAAAGAAAACAACATTGACAGCAGCAGAATTTATCTCACAGGTCTTAGTATGGGAGCTTGGGGCGCTTGGAATCTAGTTGTTGCATATCCTGAAACCTTTGCCGCTTTGGTGCCTATTGCAGGATATGTAGATAGAATCCCAATGATTGAAAACTGTAAAATTGCAGCCATTCCTACCCGGATTTTTCATGGTTTGCTGGATGATGTCGTGAATGTAGAGTATTCGATTGCGATGTATAAAAAATTAAAAACCTGTAATACTAATGTGACGTTGACAATTTTTGCTGATGCCAATCACGACAGTTGGTCACGAGTATATGACAACCAAGAAATTTATGATTGGATGTTCAAACAAATAAAAAACAGACAAAATGAAAATTAAATTGATCATACTACTTTTTGGAATTTCGCTTTTTGGCTACAGCCAAAAAAAGACATCTATAAAGGAGGTTAAAATTAAACCGAAAACAGAATTCGTTGCAGAGTTACTTTCGAAAATGACTTTGGAAGAGAAAATTGGACAGTTGAATTTGCCAACTTCAGGCGATATTACTACAGGTGCAGCCAGTAGTTCGAATGTGGCGAAGAATATCGAAGACGGAAAAGTGGGTGGTTTATTCAATATCAAATCAGTTCAGAAAATAAAAGAAGTACAGAAAATTGCTGTCGAAAAAAGCCGCTTGAAAATACCGTTACTTTTTGGGATGGACGTCATTCACGGGTACGAAACGACTTTTCCTATTCCGCTTGGATTGTCTGCTACCTGGGACATGAAACTAATTGAGCGCTCTGCCCAAATCGCCGCCAAAGAAGCAAGTGCCGATGGAATCAACTGGACGTTTTCGCCTATGGTCGATATTTCTCGTGATCCGCGTTGGGGTAGAGTTTCTGAAGGTTCGGGTGAAGATCCGTTTTTGGGAAGCGAAATTGCAAAAGCAATGGTGAATGGCTATCAACAAAATGATTTGTCAAAAAACAATACCATCTTATCGTGTGTAAAACATTTTGCTTTATATGGTGCGCCAGAAGCTGGACGTGATTACAACACGGTAGATATGAGCCGAATTAAAATGTACAACGATTATTTTCCTCCTTACAAGGCGGCTATTGATGCAGGCGTGGGTTCCGTAATGGCTTCTTTCAATGAAATTGATGGAATTCCCGCTACTGGAAATAAGTGGTTGATGACTGATGTATTGAGAAAACAATGGGGATTTAAAGGTTTTGTCGTAACTGATTTTACCGGAATTCCTGAAATGATTGAACACGGTATGGGCGATTTGCAAACTGTTTCTGCTTTGGCTTTGAATGCCGGAATTGAAATGGATATGGTGGGCGAAGGTTTCCTAACAACTTTAAAAAAATCAGTGGAAGAAGGTAAAGTAACGATTGAACAAATCGATAATGCAACGCGTCTTATTTTGAATGCGAAATATGATTTGGGATTGTTCCATGATCCGTATAAATATTGTGATGAAAATAGAGCGAAAACAGAAATTTTCACAAAAAAACACAGAGCTGAAGCACGAGCAATTGCAGCACAATCTTTGGTTTTATTAAAAAATAACAATCAGTTACTTCCTTTGAAAAAATCAGGGACGATTGCTTTAATCGGACCATTGGCTGATGCCAAAGAAAATATGGCAGGAACTTGGAGTGTGGCTACTAATATGGATAAATCCATTTCATTAGTTGCAGGAATCAAAGAAGTGGCAGGGAAGGATACTAAAGTGCTTTACGCCAAAGGAAGCAATCTGGATTATGATGCAGCTTTCGAAGAAAAAGCAACCATGTTTGGTAAAACCTTACACCGCGACAACAGAACTTCCGAAGAATTATTGGCGGAAGCCTTGAAAATTGCGAATCAATCCGATGTGATTGTAGCCGCTTTAGGTGAATCAGCAGAAATGTCCGGAGAAAGCAGTAGCAGAACAAACTTAGAGATTCCACAAGCACAAAAGGACTTATTGCAAGCCTTATTGAAAACAGGAAAACCGGTTGTGTTAGTTTTATTTACAGGCCGTCCGTTAGTATTGGTACAGGAAAACGAAACAGTTCCAGCTATTTTGAATACTTGGTTTGCAGGAAGTGAAGCGGGAAGTGCTATTGCGGATGTTTTGTTTGGAAATGAAAACCCTTCCGGAAAATTGACTGCTACTTTTCCAAGAAGCGTTGGGCAAGTGCCTATTTATTACAATCAAAAAAATACGGGAAGACCGTTAGGGAATAAAGAAGGAAAGTTCGAAAAATTCAGATCGAACTATATCGACGAAAGAAATGAGCCTTTATATCCGTTTGGTTTTGGATTGAGTTATACGAATTTTGAATATTCAAACTTGAAAGTTTCATCCGATAAAATGAACTTCAATGAAAAAGTAAAAGTGACTGTTGATGTGACCAATACAGGAAATTATGATGGTAAAGAAGTGGTTCAATTGTACATAAGAGATCTAGTAGGATCTGTTACAAGGCCTTTAAAAGAGTTAAAAGGATTCCAGAAAATTGCTCTTAAAAAAGGGGAAAAACAAACAGTAACTTTTGAAATCTCTCTTGAAGAATTAAAATTTTATAATTCGGATTTACTGTTTATCGCAGAACCTGGTGCTTTTCAGGTTTTTGTAGGTACGGATTCTAGCACTAATAATAAAGTTGATTTTGTGTTGATTAAGTAAATGTTTGGTTTGTTTATTTATGATCGGCCCTTCAGTAGTAGTACTGAAGGGTTTTTTTTAACAAAAAAACGGTATTTGTTAAAAGTCATACTATGAAAAACAGCTATTTTATTTACTTTTATCCATTCAAAAAAATCATCCAAAAATGAAATATTTATTTTCTCTTTCTCTTCTCTTTCTTTTCATTGTAGGCAACGCCCAAAGCGTTCAGTCGCCATCAGGTAAAATAGCATTAAATTTTAAGTTAGCTGGTAATGGACAACCTAGCTATTCCTTAAATTACAAAAACAAAGCGGTCGTTTTGGAAAGCGCTCTAGGTATAAAATTAAAGGAAAAACCAGCTTTAGACGCTAATTTTGATATCCTGACTTCAAAAACTTCCAGCTTCAACGAATCTTGGAAACCAGTTTTGGGAGAACAAGCTAGTATTCTTAATCACTATAATGAACTTAATGTTTCGCTGATCAACAAGGAAACTAAGGTGAAAATGAATATCATTTTTAGAGTCTTTGATGAAGGGGTAGCTTTCAGATATGATTTTCCAAAACAAGCGGAGCTTAATTATTTTATAATCTCTGATGAGGTTACCCAATTCAATTTAACCGAAAACAATAAGGTATTCTGGCTTCCAGGTGATTTTGACAGCAATGAATACGAATACAACGAAACTAAATTTTCAGAAATTGATAATAGCAAAATCAATATGAACAACGGAATTGGAGTGAAATCGATTCCAGGGAAATACATGGTTCAAACACCTTTGATGATGAAAGCGCCATCAGGTTTGTATCTCAATATTTTTGAAGCGGCAGTAGTCAATTATCCGGTCATGCATTTGAATGCTGACGTGACAAATTATAAATTAAAAGCCGAATTAGTTCCGAATGCTATTGGTGACAAAGCTTATTTGCAAACCCCTTGCGTATCGCCTTGGAGAACCATCATGATTAGCGATGATGCGCGAGATATTGTGGCCTCTAAAATGATTTTGAACCTAAACGAACCGTCAAAATTAGAAGACACTTCTTGGATAAAACCTATGAAATATGTTGGGATTTGGTGGGAAATGCACGTAGGGAAATCTACTTGGGATTATGCAGGTTCTCAAAATGCCACTAATTTTGCTGATGCTCCAAAAGCGTCAGGAAAGCACGGCGCTACTACCGAAAACACGAAACGATACATCGATTTTGCCGCAAAAAACGGTTTTGATGGCGTATTGGTAGAAGGCTGGAATGTAGGTTGGGAGGATTGGAACGGAAACTGGAAAGAGGAAGTTTTTGATTTTACAACGCCGTATCCGGATTTTGATATTGCAGCTCTTTCGGCTTACGCCAAAGAAAAAAATGTCAAAATGATTATGCATCATGAAACATCGGGTTCAGTAGGGAATTACGAAAGACACTTAGATCGTGCGTTTGATTTGATGAAAAAATACGAATATCCTGCAGTAAAATCTGGATATGTGGGTAAAATCATTCCGCGTGGTGAGTTTCATGACGGACAATCAATGGTGAATCATTTCAATTTTGTGGTAAAACGCGCTGCGGATTACAAGATTATGATTAACTCTCACGAATCATCAAGACCAACTGGTTTTGGAAGAACGTATCCTAATTATATCGCTGCCGAAGCAGCTCGTGGGAATGAATTCAATGCTTGGAGCGTTGGAAATCCGCCTATGCATGAAACCATTTTGCCTTTTACCAGACAATTGGGAGGACCTATGGATTATACGCCAGGAATTTTTGAAATTAAAATGAGTTATTATGATAAAAATAAAACGGAGCAGGTTCATACCACTTTAGCCAAGCAACTCGCTTTATACGTTACGATGTATTCTCCGTTGCAAATGGCAGCTGATTTATTAGAAAATTACGATAAATATCCAGATGCTTTTCAGTTTATCAAAGATGTTGAAACGGATTGGGATGAAAGTAAATATTTAGAAGCGGAGCCGGGTGATTATGTTACGGTTGCCCGAAAAACCAAAGGAAAGGAAACGTGGTTTTTAGGAGCAATCACCGATGAGAATGCCAGAACATCAGAAATAAAGTTAGACTTCTTAACCAAAGGAAAAAAATACAAAGCGATCATTTATGAAGATGCTAAAAATGCCAATTGGAAAAATAATCCAATTGCTTATAAAATTAGCACGATGATAGTTTCCAGCAAATCAAAAATTAAGTTGAATTTAGCTCCAGGAGGAGGAACAGCAATCAGTTTTGAACCGATAAATTAAATAGGATATCCTGCAAGAGCTTTTAAACTTGCAGGTTTTTTTTTGAATCTCACCTTAAATATTCGTAAAGAATTACGAAATTGCAACAGCAACCAAAACCAAAATTATAAAGAAGAATACCAAAAAAAGCTCCAAATTTATTATGAAAAAATCAATTGTTTTAGCCGTACTTTTATTTGGTGGAATCACCGTATTTGCGCAAACTAAAGAGGAACAAACTTTAAAGGAAATTTACAAATCTTCCTTAACCAATGCCAAATGTTATCCTTGGCTGGATCATTTGTCCAATACCATCGGATCCAGATTATCAGGTTCCACAGGAGCAGAAAAAGCCGTTTTGTATACTAAAGCACAATTAGAAACTTTGGGTTTAGATAAAGTGTATCTTCAAGAAGTAATGGTGCCAAAATGGGTTCGTGGCGAAAAAGAAATCGCTTATTTACAAGTAGGGAAACAAAAAATAACGTTACCCATTTGTGCCTTAGGAGGTTCTGTAGCGACACCAAAAACTGGATTGAATGCCAATGTGATAGAAGTAAAAAGTTTAGAAGAATTAGTAGCACTTGGTGAAGCAAAAGTAAAAGGAAAAATTATTTTCTTTAATAGACCGATGAATCCAGAGTTTGTAGAGACCTTTAAGGCCTACAGTGGTTGTGTGGACCAGAGATCATCAGGAGCCAGAGAGGCAGGAAAATTAGGTGCTTTGGCAGTGATTGTACGTTCTATGAACTTAAGATTAGATGATTTCCCGCATACCGGTGCAACTAATTACGGCGACATTGCAAAAGAGCAACGGATTCCAGCAACTGCTATTAGTACCAACGGTGCCGAACTTTTGAGTAAAAGTTTGAAATCGAATCCCAATGCAACTTTTTACTTGAAACAATCATGTCAAACATTTGAGGATGTTTTATCCTATAATGTGGTTGGTGAAATGACCGGTTCTGAACATCCTGAAAAAATAATGGTTGTTGGAGGTCACCTGGATTCTTGGGATCTTGGAGATGGGTCTCATGACGATGGAGCAGGATGTGTCCAAAGTATGGAAGTGTTGAATATATTCAAAAATATTGGTTACAAACCTAAAAACACGTTGCGTGTGGTTTTGTTTATGAACGAGGAAAATGGTGTTCGAGGCGGAAAAGAATATGAAACACAGTCCAATAAAAACAATGAGAACCATATTTTCGCTTTAGAAAGTGATTCGGGCGGGTTTTCTCCAAGAGGTTTTTCAATTGAAGCTGATGAAGCTAATTTCAATAAAATTAGTAGTTGGGCCTCGTTATTCGAACCCTATTTAATTCACAAATTTGTAAAAGGACATTCTGGTGTTGATATTGGTCCCTTACAATCCAATCACATTGTAAAGGTAGGATTACAACCGGATTCTCAGCGTTATTTTGATTATCATCATGCTGCAAACGACACTTTTGATGCTGTCAATAAAAGAGAGTTGGAACTAGGAGCGGCAACTATGGCTTCACTTATGTATTTGATAGATCAGAATGGAATTGTAAAATAAAAACACCCTAATTTTTGAAGATGCTACATGCTGTTTTTTTTCAATATTTGAAGGAAATTGTGAATGTAGCACCTTCATTTATTTTACTCTCCACGGCGATTCTCCCGCCTAAACTAGTAATGTGATTATACACTAAATATAATCCTATACCATTGCTGTCTATGTTATTGTGGAATTTTTCATACAATCCAAAAATCTTATCCTTCACTTTATCCATATCAAAACCAAGTCCATTATCAGAAAAAATTAATTGATTTACTCCATTGAATTTTCTGGTTTGGATAGTAATAACGGGTACATGATGTGGTTTTGCATATTTAATGGAATTAGTAAGTAAATTCAAAAATATACTTTTGATGTATGCTTTGTTAAAAGTAATATTATCAAATGCGGAAAAGTCAACATTAACAATTGCTTTTGAATCGCAAACTAAAGAATTTATGGAAGTAAGCACTTCACTAAGGGATTCATTTAAATTTATTTCTTCAATTTGAGTATTAATACTCTCGTTTTCTACTAATTGATCAATTGAATCATTTAAAGTTTGTTTTAAATTTTCACTAGTTAATTTAAGAATTTCTACTAATTCCAACGTTTCTGGATCATTGATTTTTGAAACATCAATGAGACTGAAAACAGAAAGCATGTTATTTATCGGTGACTTTAAATCATGCGAAGTTTTATGTGACAAAACCGTTAGTTCTTTGTTGATTTGCGTCAAATTTGCAATGAGCAAATTGCGCTCTTCTTCCATTCTTTTTTTATGGGTAATGTTTTTGGCAATTGCATACACTAATTTCTCGGAATCAACAGGCATTGATGTCCATGATAACCATACAATTTCTCCGCTTTTAGTTAAATAGCGGTTTTCAAAATTCAAAAGAGGCTTATTTTTATATACTTGTTCCCTGGTTTCTAAAGTAATTTGGAGGTCGGCTGTGTAAACAAAACTGCTGATTGGTCGAGAATATAATTCCTCTTCCGTAAAGCCTAATAATTTTGAAACAGCCGGATTTATTCTCTTGAAATAGCCATCAAATCCTGCGATACATATAAAATCAGCTGATATATTAAAAAAATTATCAAAGTGATAGTCTGTTTTTAAAGAAGAAGTGGTGGTGTTATTTTTGATCATTTATAATTTTAAAGAATTATATTGTATTAAAATTACCCAACTTGAAACAAGCAAATCCGATGGTTAAATTTAACTAATTAAAATTAAAAAAAAAGAAAAAAAATCAAATAATCAAACAGATGTTAATTTTATATATTTTAGTTTTTTTTAAAATCAAATTCATAAAAAAAAGCCATCATATATGACAGCTTATTTAATTTTTGATTGAGGATGAATTATATTTTGAATATTCCTCCTACTGCAATGATTCTCTGAAAAAAGAAAAAATCTTGTGAAGCACTATCCTCAGAACTTTGCGTTGTTCTAATATCCTGCATATTGATGTAGCCTCCTTTAAGTTCTCCTTGTATATAAAAGTGCTTGAAAAAAGTAACATTTAAACCTGCTTTCAAAGAAGTACCATACCCTGAAACATGAAAATCATCATGACGTTCTTTTCCTAATAAGGTTGTATTTGTTTTTGGATACAATAAACCAAAACCAACTCCTTCAGTTAAATTAACTTGAATTTTGTCGGTATTTTCGATTTTAAAAATAGAGGAAATATCATCGTGTCTTGAAAATTCACTGTTGACATAATTTAAACCATCGGTGTGTTCATAAAGTAGAAACTCTTCGGTCAAAAGCACCTGATTATTAGGCAATAACTCATTATATGATCCGGGATTAGGATAGTAACCATCAATGTTTACGGCTTTATCTTGCGTCATCACATATTTCATGTGATCCACTCCTATAGCAACACTGTAATGATCATTTATAAAATATCCCAATCTAAAATTAGTTTGAGGAATAGTCATTCTAGATGGATTAATATAATCAACATGCCATCCTTTTGGTTTGTCATGTGCTTGAATGTTCTCCAGAGTAAAGTTGTAGTCTTTACCTCGAAAAGTCACATCAGATTTAGAATAACTGTCTCTATTTCCACCCCATGAAACAAAAAATTTACCTTTGTTATGACTGGTATATCGATCTTGTATTATTTTTTTTTCCTGTGCAATTGTAGTATTAGTAAATAGTATAATTAGGAATGCTGAAAATAAAAAAAAATGCTTCACTGTATTTGGGTCCTAAATTTAAAATGTATTTATTGTTTTTCTAATGGCAACTAACTTGGTCATTAAGGATTCAAAGTAATCTAAATGCAACATATTTGCTCCATCGCTTTTTGCATTAGCAGGATCAAAATGGGTTTCAATAAAGATTCCATCTACACCTACAGCAATACCAGCTTTGGCAATAGTTTCAATCATATCTGGTCTTCCACCAGTTACACCAGCCGTTTGGTTGGGTTGTTGTAGTGAGTGAGTAACATCAAGAACAGTAGTAGCATATTGTTGCATCGTAGGAATTCCTCTAAAATCAACGATCATGTCTTGGTAGCCAAACATTGTTCCTCTATCCGTAACCATCACGTTTTCATTGTGACAATCCAATACTTTTTGAACCGCATGTTTCATACTTTCCGGACTCATAAACTGTCCTTTTTTCAAGTTGACTACTTTTCCGGTATTGGCAGCAGCCACGACTAAATCGGTTTGACGCACTAAAAAAGCAGGGATTTGCAACACATCAACATATTGAGCAGCCATATCCGCATCTTCATTCGTATGAATATCCGTAACAGTAGGAACTTTAAATGTTTCCGAAACTTTTCTAAGGATTTTTAATGCTTTTTCATCTCCAATTCCTGAAAAACTATCAATTCTAGAACGGTTTGCTTTCTTAAAAGAGCCCTTAAACACGAAAGGAATTTGTAAAGTATCAGTAATTCCAACTAGTTTTTCGGCAATTCGCATCGCCATTTCTTCACCTTCAATGGCACAAGGCCCAGCAAGTAGGAAGAAATTACCACTGTCAGTATATTTAATTTGTGGAATATGTTGTAGGTTCATAATATGAATTTTTTAGAAAGTGCAAAGGTAGTTATGATTTACGATTTCCGATTTATGATTTTCAAATAATTTATTGGATTAACGTTTTATTAGGAGCTTTTTCCTGTCTCGTCATTAGGACGAGATTGCAATCTCCCTGAAAAACGGGAGGATTTCTCCCGAGGCTTCGGGAACATCAGGGCTAAGGATTTGGTTTATAAGGATATTTTGGGATTTTAAGTCTATTATTTTTTCAATGAAAGTCCCGTTGGAACCATCAAAATTCCTTTTTCATAGATGTTCAAATAGAGTAGTACTGGTTTTTTCAGACCAACCCATTTTAATTCATAAACATCCAGAAATCCAGCACCCATTTCACTTCTTTTTGTTGGAAACGGACAGCAGCTTTCTAATTTAGTAAACGTGATTTTCTCACCATTAGGTCCTGCTAATGCGTTCAAAAATCGACCTTGATTGATTGTCTCGTTTTTAGTGTTATTAAAGAAAATATTGATTGGATAATCTTTATCATAACCATATTTTTTGTCTTTACTGTATTCCGTAATTACAAAAGTGTTGTCTTTAGAAAGTGTAAGGTTTGGTGCATTATCATCCGTATTTTTCAAAGTAGATTGTGTACTGGAGCAAGAAGCTAAACTAATAAGTAAAGCAATAAGAAGGATTGATTTGTTCATGTTTAAAAATAAATTTATTAGGTAAAATATAAATAGCAATTACAATACCATGTAATTTAAATAATACAAATATAAACAGAACTTTAGACCTTATTGCGTGTTCCCTTAATAATTTGGATACACACTTTTTAACCTAATGTAGCATTTCTTCTAAAATCTCGAAAAATGCATCTTATCTTTGCACAAAAAAACAACATGGATATTATTTTTCAAACGTGGTCTTGGTATGTTTCCGGTTTTTTAATCGGCTTGATTATGTTAGCACTTATTTATTTTGGTAAGTCTTTCGGAATGTCTTCTAATTTGCGTTCGCTTTGTTCGATGGCTGGTTTAGGGAAACGAGTCGCTTTTTTTGATTTTGATTGGAAAGCACAACGCTGGAATTTAGTAGTCGTTCTTGGTGCTATGTTAGGCGGTTTTGTTGCCGTTCATTTTATGAGTGATGCTTCCAATGTAGACATTAACCCGAAAACAATTGCACAATTAGCACAACTTGGTATTGAAGCTCCAAACGGAAAATTAATGCCGGATGCACTTTTTGGAACAGCTATTTTAGAATCTCCAAAAAGTATTTTCATACTGCTTATTGGTGGAGTTTTGATTGGTTTTGGTTCTCGTTATGCCGGTGGATGTACTTCTGGACATGCCATTTCAGGATTGAGTAATTTACAAATTCCTTCTTTGAAAGCGGTAATTGGTTTTTTTATCGGCGGTTTGATAATGGCGCATTTCTTATTGCCATTAATTGTAAAGTAGTTAAGCAATCATTATTTAAAATTTAAAATAAAAAGCATGAAAAATATACTGAAATATTTATTAGTTGGATTTGTTTTTGGAATTGTACTGACCAAATCTGAAGCCGTTTCCTGGTATCGCATTTACGAAATGTTTCAATTTCAGTCATTCCACATGTACGGAATTATCTCTGTGGCTATCTTGACAGGAATTATTGGGATTCAAATCATAAAAAGAAATAACATAAAAGACATCAAAGGAGAATCTATAGAAATTCCAGATAAAGAAAAAGGATCTGCACGGTACTGGATTGGCGGATTGTTTTTTGGATTGGGTTGGGCATTGGTAGGTTCTTGTCCGGGTCCAATATTCATCTTGCTTGGATCAGGTTTTTGGACCGTTTTGATAGTGCTTTTCGGGGCTCTTTTGGGAACTTATTTGTATGGATTATTGAAAAATAAATTGCCTCATTAATCGTTAGAAATTTCATATCAAAGTAGCATTCTCGTGAGGAAATGCTACTTTTTTTTGTTTAATTTCAAAATACCAATAACAATCAAATATTGCGCAATTATATAAGTTGCCATAATCAAGAAGGAACTATATTGTAGTGGTGCGTAAAATTTATCAAAGGCCAAAATGCTGTCTGAAGCCACAAAAACGATAGCACCAATTAAAATATATATACTGGCAGGTTTTTGCCAGTTTAAGAACCCTTTGAGTGCAAATAACAACATAATTGAAATTGTCAGTGCATAAACAAAAACAGGGATTTTTAAATCTCCCAAACTTGGCAACAAAATCAGCATCATTACGATTAAATAAAAGGCAATTGCTGTAACTCCTACCCAGAAAATGATTTTACTTTTCTTTAAATAAATCTTTAATTGTTTGCTGAACAGTATAATATAAGAAATATGCGAAAGTAAAAAAGCAATCAATCCCGCAATAAAATACAATTCTCCTTTGTCAGCAAACATCAAAATAATATCGCCTATCCACGACAAAGTCAAAGCTGTCAAAAGAACTTTTTTGGTAATAAATCTTTCGTGTATATAAACAGCCAGAATTAGAAACGGCAATAAAAATGGTTTCAAAAACCAAGCAATTTCTTCTCTTCCAAAAAGAATTATCAAAAGATAGACTAGACTAAACCCGATGAACCTATTTAAAATTAAGTTACTTTTCATTTTATCTTTTTAAGATTGAGCTACAATCATTGTTTCTTTTTCAAAATTAATGCTGACAAAATATATCGTTACAGCCAAGGATAAAAGGAGGTAAACGCCAATAATATAACTCGCAAAAGGAAAGAGTTGATCCATGCCAAACCAATCTCCAAAATAGAAAATCAGTCCAATTCCAAATACAAACCGGATACTTTCCCAAAACACAGAAATTTTTCGCGTGTCCATAAGTTCCGTATAACTGTAAACCGTAAGAAAAATGAATGCTCCGTAAATAAATACATTTGGCAAACCTATTATGGCGATATAATTATACATATAACTAATAAGTAACAACGTAATAATAGCTTGAAACAAGGACCAGTACATCAGTTTTTTAGAATGTTGGAGGCCATATTTTTCAAAATCATAGACATTGGTGATTTTAGTTACGGGATATTTTTCTTCAAAATTTTCTGGACGCCAGCCCGTTGGTTTGAACCAAATGGTAAACTTATCTTTCCAGTTTTCGGCGCGCCAAGCATCGGTTATTAGTAACCATAGATGCTGAAAATTAATCCTAATTGGATTCCATGTTCTCGCTGGTCTTGTGATTCCAAAAACAGGTGGAACACTTTCTAATTCCGCTTGAAAAGTACCAAACAATTTATCCCAAATAATGAATATCTGTGAATGGTTTTTGTCCATATATTCAGGATTGATAGCATGATGAACCCTATGATGGGAAGGGGATACCAGTATGTTTTCTAGAAAACCAATCTTTTTAATATGTTTGGTGTGGTACCAAAATTGAAGAAATAAATGAATCGGTAGTGTTATTACAATCACTTTGGAGGGAACACCCAAAAGAGCTGCAGGAATCAATAAAAAGGTAAACAAATTGACAAAACTGGAAACAGGTTGGCGTAGGGCACAAGCCAAATTGAATTCCTCACTACTGTGGTGAATGGCATGTTTGTTCCATAAAAAATTAATTTGATGTGACAAACGATGGCTCCAATAGCCATAAAAATCAATAGCTATAAATCCAATAAAATAGGTTAAAAAGGTAGCTTCAAGATTGAATAAAGCGATTTTAGAGACAATCCAATCGTAGGAAACCAGCGTGATACTAAGACCCAAAACATCTTTTAGGGAGTTAACCATTCCAGAACTTACGCTTGAAACAGAATCCATATTTGGAGCGGTGTCTTCCCCTTTGTAATGCCCATAAACTTTCTCGATGATAATCAATATCAAAAAGACAGGCATTACAAAAACTAAAATTTTACCATATTCTTCCATAAAAACACTTTTTTTTATTCAAATATAGAATAAAAGAGAATGTTTATGAATTATTCACAGTATTTTATTTTTCAAAGGGAAGTTTTACTGTTCTTAAATTATCTCCGCATTTAATCCTGCTTCTAATAATTGAGTACATTGTGGTTTTAATTTATCGTATGGGCCAGTTTTTACGGTACACTTTCCATTATAGTGTACAATTAATGAACATTGTTCAGCTTGTTCGGGAGTGTGATTACAAACACGAATTAAAGTTTCAATGACATGGTCAAAAGTATTTACATCATCATTGTAAACGACTATTTCATTGTCTAAACTTATAGCTTCCTTAATACTAACTCTTTCTCTTACTTTTTCTTTAGTACTCATTTTGTAGGTTTTTGTACTTTCGTAATTAATAAAAAAATAATACTACTAATTTACATATTTTAAAGATACCCAATTGTTTCTTTCAAATTTTTTAACATAAGTTAGTCCTTTTTCAGTACAAGAAGCATCTATAAATGGTATATCTTCTTGATAGAAACCGCTTAAAAGTAGCGTTCCATTAGGATTTAAACTGTCTATATAACTTTGCATATCGTTCAACAAAATATTCCTGTTGATATTAGCAATAATCAAATCGTATTTTTTACCTTCTAATAATGCTGCTTCACCTTCGTAAACTGTAATGTGTTTACAATTATTACGTTGTGCATTCTCTATAGAATTTAAATAACACCAATTGTCAATATCAATGGCGTCAATTGGTTGCGCTCCTTTCATCTCGGCAAGTATTGCTAAAATAGCAGTTCCGCATCCCATATCCAGTGTTTTCATTCCAGTAACATCCATTTCTAATAAATGTTGTATCATCATGTGGGTTGTCTCGTGGTGACCTGTTCCAAAACTCATTTTTGGTTCGATAACAATATCGAATTCAGCATCAGTTTTTGGGTGAAAGGGCGCACGTACATGACAATTTCCATCAACATCAATTGCTTCAAAATTCTTTTCCCATTCTTCGTTCCAGTTTACTTGCTCGATTTCTTCGAAAGTATAATCAATCGTAAATTCTTCTGACTGTAAAATATGAATATCATCAAGAATCATTTCATCCCATAAATCCTTTTGTACAAAAGCAGAAATACCGGTTTCAGTTTCTGTAAAACTCTCAAATGCTCTTTCTCCTAACTCTGCGATTAATATTTCAGAACCTAGTTCTTTAGGCTCAATAGTAAAATGATACCCAATATAAATGTTTGACATGCTTATTTTTTTTGCAAAGGTAGTAATCACTATTTAAACGGCATTTGTAAATCAAATTTTATTTTAAATTTGCACCACTAATACAAAACTACACAATGAAAAAAATCATTTTATTTTTTGTTTTTCTACTAAGTATTGCTAGCAATGCTCAAGTTACTATAAAGCAAAATAAACAAGATAATGACTTAAAATTATCTGCACTTCCTTATTATAGCTTTGGTAAAGGGATTGGAATTACTTCTCCTGACAGTTTATACCAATTAAATATTAGGTTTCGAATGCAAAACAGAGTTACTTATACTGAAAATGAAGGTGAAGATGGCGTCTATGATGGGCAAATCAGACGTTTGCGTTTGCGATTTGACGGTTATGTAGGTTCACCAAAATTTTTATATGCAGTCCAATTGTCATTTGCCCCGGGCGATGTGGGAGAAATTCAAGAAGGAGAAAATATTAATATTATTCGTGATGCAGTTGTTTTTTACAGACCTAATAAAAACTGGAATATCAGTTTTGGGCAAACAAAATTACCGGGAAATCGACAGCGTGTAAATTCTTCAGGCGGATTACAGCTAACCGATAGATCGATTAATAATGCCCGATTTACAATAGACAGGGATTTTGGTTTTCAAGTGCATAACATGAACGAGTTTAAAGATAAATTTTCCTATAATTTCAAAACTGCTGTTTCAACAGGCGAAGGACGTAATATAACAGGAAATGCAGATGCAGGAGTTGCCGTAACCGGAAAAGTGGAGCTGTTGCCTTTTGGAGCTTTTTCTAGGGACGGGACCTATTTTGAAGGGGATATTGTAAGAGAAAAAAAGCCAAAATTGATGCTTTCCGGAGCTTTTCAGCAAAATAATCATGCTAAAAGAACACAAGGACAATTAGGTAATGATTTATTCGAAGCCCGCACTATGAAATCAGTTATGCTTGATGCTATGCTGAAATATAATGGCTGGGCAGCAATGTCAAGTTACATGTCGAGAACTACTTCTAGTAATGCTGTTACTATAAACCCAGACGACATTTTACAATCTAATTATGCTTATGTAGGTAACGGATTTGATCATCAGTTGAGTTATAATTTTCCTTCAAACTATGAAATTATCGGGAGGTATTCGACTCAAAAAGTAGGAGAGGATATTAGGACTTTGGCTCCAAATTCTAAACAATATACTGTTGGTTTAACCAAATATATTTGGGAACATACTTTTAAATTACAAAGCGAATTGACTTTTGATACTTTAAATTATTTCGACGGAAGTACCAAGAACAATTGGTATTTACGTTTTCAGGTAGAAATAGGAATTTAAAAAAAAAAGCGGTGAAATGAATCACCGCTTTTTTTATGAAGTTTAAATATGAAATTTAGATAGCATTCACAATTGCTACAAAATCATCTGCTTTTAGTGCAGCACCACCAATAAGACCTCCGTCTACATCTGGTTTTGAGAATATTTCTTTTGCATTTTCAGGTTTTACACTTCCGCCGTAAAGGATTGATACGCTTTCAGCGATATCACTTCCAAAAGCTTTACGAACTGTTTCTCTGATGAATTCATGCATTTCTTGCGCTTGTTCCGGAGAAGCTGTTTCTCCAGTTCCTATTGCCCAAACTGGCTCATAGGCTAAAACAATACTGTCCCAGTCTTTTGATTCAATATGGAATAAACCATCTCGCAACTGGTTTTCTACCACATTAAAATGATTTTTTGATTGACGGTCTTTTAATTCTTCTCCGAAGCAAAAAATAACCATCATATCATGTTCTAAAGCTGTATTTACCTTACTAGCAATCAAAGCATCTGTTTCATGAAATATGGCTCTGCGCTCTGAGTGTCCTAAAATTACTATATCTACACCAACACTTTTTAACATATCTGCTGAGATTTCGCCAGTAAAAGCGCCACCTTCGGCTTGATGAACATTTTGTGCAGCAACATCAATATTAGTAAACTCTAAATGATCTACAGCAGACGCTAAGTTCACAAAAGTAGGAGCTACAATAACCTGAACAGTAGTATCTGTTGGTATTTTTGCTATTAGTTCATTTAATAAATCTTCAGTTTGTTCTGCATTTTTATGCATTTTCCAATTTCCTGCTACAATCTTCTTTCTCATTTTCGTTGTGTTATATTTAGTTTTTGGTTTTAATTTTATAATGGTTTTTAAAATAATTCTATAACGATTATTTCAAACTTTTTAAGGTTTCATTGATTTTTTCAAAATCTGTTTCAATAGCGCGGTATAATACTATTTTTCCAGTTTTGTCTACGATGATGTATCTTGGAATCCAATCCACATCCACAGCTTTTGCAAATACACCTTTCATTTGGTCATTTGCCATGAAATGCCCACCTTTTAATTGATGTTTTTCAATCCCAGCTTTCCATTTATCAGCAGTTTTATCCATTGAAATAAACAAGTAAGCAACATCAGGATTATTAGCTTGTAATTCTTTTAGTTTAGGCATTGCTTTTACACAATCACCACACCATGAAGCCCAAACTTCAATTACGAGTGTTTTTCCTTTGTACTGTTTCAAAATATCCTTAAAAGCGACTTGACTTCCATCAGTAGCTAAAAGGGTTTCAGATAAAGCTTCTTTTGAGAACTTAGTTTTTTGCGCAGTAGATGTGCAAGAGAAGGTGACAAACGCAAGTAGTAATGCTATTATTTTTTTCATTATCGTATAGTTTTTAAACAAAGTTAATCAAACAATTTGAATGCGTTATACAGAATAAGAAATTTTGAAAGCATTATTCGAAAATGACAAAGCAATATCGTTGTAGTTTAAAAATAATTGAATGATTTTGATTTAATGGTTTTTTAGGAATAGCACTTGCCATACTTTTAAAAAAAAAGCCGTAAAGTTTCCTGTTTCGGACTTTACGGCTTTATAGTTTTTATGGTTTATTTAGAATTTTAAATCTGCAATATCGTTATGATGAACTTTTTGTTTTATTGTTCCTTTTTCAATTAGTACGATACTTGGATTGGCTCTTTCAATCGTTTTTACCGTTATGGCATCACAAAAATAGAAGTCAAATGTCAATCCGAATTGTTTTTTTGCAGCAGCTATTTCTTCTGGTGAAGAGGCTGTCATTGCAGTCACCTGATATCCTTTTGCTTTTGCATCGAGATTCAGTTTTTCTAATTTTGCCATTCCACTGTGATCCGCTTTTGTTAAATCATAAGCGGTTATCAACATCAATTTTGGTGCTTCTAAAAATTCTTCTTTATAATCAGATCCGTCTTTTTCCATTGTAAAATCATGAATAGGAGGAACGTAACCTTCTGTGATAACTTTGTCTTTTCGGTCTACAAATACGGCGCCTTCAGGAATTGCCATCAAATCTTTTTCAGTAAATTCTTTATCGACACCACCAACTTTGTAAATAAAGACCATTTCTACCACAGATTTTTCTGCTCCGTCAGGAATTCGCATTCCTTTTTGGATATTATTACCTACTTTATAAGGTCTGAAATCGATCAATGGCAAATGGTTTAAAACCCAAACGCCCATCAATGAAGACAAAACGATACTTGCGTAAATTACTATGTTTTGTACATTATTGGTAAACAAAGGTTTTACCAATTTTTGATTGAAAAATAATATCAGAATAAATAAAAGTAAAATAATATCCTTAGTAAATGATTGCCAAGGAGTTAGTTTTAAAGCGTCTCCAAAACAACCACAGTCTTTTACCACATTAAAATAAGCGGAATAAAAAGTCAGGAAAGTAAATAATACAATCAGGATTAATAAGCTCCAAATAGTAAATTTGGTTTTGTAACCAATGAGCAACATAATACCCAAAACCACTTCAAGAATTACTAAAAATAAAGCAATTCCTAGTGCAAATGGGACAAAAAAGGGCATATTGAAAACAGGTTCACTGAAATACTCCGCCAGTTTATACGAAAACCCAATTGGGTCATTTAGTTTGATTAAACCGGAGATAATAAATAGGATTCCAACGAAAATTCGAGAAAATTGAGTAATTACATTTTTCATATGAAGATGATATTTGATTTTTAATGGAATATGGTATCGCCATTCTTGGTTCCAGTTTGTGATTTTAGAATACTAGCGATTTCATTTTTGTGATAGCTTTTTGTTATTTATTTCCAAAACCCATTAGAATCAAAGCAAAAACGGAGTAATTTATCATATCCTGATAATTAGCGTCGATCCCTTCAGAAACTAATGTTTTTCCTTTATTGTCTTCAATTTGTTTGACACGAAGTAGTTTTTGCAAAATCAAATCAGTCAGTGAACTCACACGCATTTCACGCCAAGCCTCACCATAATCATGATTTTTGTCTTCCATTAAATCTTTGGTTAGTTTGACTTTGGCATCGTATAATTCAGTGGCTTTTGCAACGTCTAAATCGGGTTGATCCACAACGCCTAATTCTAATTGAATCAATGCCATAATCGAATAATTGATAATCCCGATGAATTCGCCTGTTTCATCTTCATCAATTTTGCGAACTTCGTTTTCTTG
Organism: Flavobacterium sp. GNP002; assembly: GCF_054343795.1. Taxonomy (NCBI): domain Bacteria; kingdom Pseudomonadati; phylum Bacteroidota; class Flavobacteriia; order Flavobacteriales; family Flavobacteriaceae; genus Flavobacterium; species Flavobacterium sp. GNP002. Next base: position 3,490,199 of record NZ_JBTGUW010000001.1, on the reverse strand, counting down.
TAAGCTCCTAATTCTTTGGGCTTTAATGTAGATTTGATCTGTTAGTGAAGGCAATCGTAAAATGCGCCAAGCACATCCGTAATCTTTCATTTTGTTGATATACAGCGCACGACAAGTCGCAATCACCGTATCATATTCCTTTGAAGTATTCTTCATTATTGATGTATATTTGTCTTGAAATTTTTTCAAAAATAAGATATTTTTTTTTGAATGTAGAATTTTGAAGTCTTTAAAACTGTAAACGAATGACTATTAACTGCAAAGGATTACTTGTTGACTTATCAACTCCCAAAGTAATGGGGATTTTGAATGTGACACCCAACTCTTTTTTTGATGGTGGAAAGTATAAAAATGAATCTGAAATACTTGCTCAAGTCGAAAAAATGTTGCTTGATGGCGCAACTTTTATAGATATCGGCGCTTATTCGAGCAAACCAAATGCAGAATTTGTTTCGGAACAAGAAGAAATTTCGAGAATTGTTCCTGTTGTAAATTTGATTTTAAAACATTTTCCAGAAACGATAATTTCGATTGATACCTTTAGAAGTCAGGTGGCCAAAGCTTCGATTGAAAGCGGTGCGGCCATTATCAATGATATTGCAGCCGGAAATCTGGATGATAAAATGTTTGAAATTATTACAAAATACAATGTTCCTTATATTATGATGCACATGCGTGGCAACCCGCAAACGATGCAAACACTTACAGATTATAATGACATTGTAAAAGAAATGTTATTCTATTTTTCGGAGAAAGTAGCTGTTGCCAGAAGTTTTGGAATTAATGATTTGATGATCGATCCGGGCTTTGGCTTTGCCAAAACAATAGCTCAAAATTACGAAGTTTTTCAAAAAATGGAATTGTTTAACATGCTGGAGTTACCACTTCTTGTTGGGATTTCCAGAAAATCAATGATTTATAAAACGCTTGAAACAACAATAGATAATGCATTGAACGGAACTACGGTTTTGAATACTTTGGCGTTAACCAAAGGAGCAAAAATCCTGCGCGTTCACGATGTAAAAGAAGCTATGGAATGCGTTACATTATTCAATAAAATAAATTTATAAAGATGAAATATTTTACGCTGATTGTTCTTTTTACTTTGTTTTCTTGTGGAAATAAAGAAGATATTTTGTTGCCAAAAGCAAATACTTCAATAGTAAAAAATGTTGAAGATCTTTCGCCAATCTATATTTTTTTCAGAACAAAAGGAAAAGATACGCTGGCAGAAGTAAACCGAAAAAACAGTATTATTTCGACTAATTGGATTCTAAATGTTGACAAACGATTGCCGTTACGACTTGCCATTCCGGAAATCATGAAGTTGCAACAAAAAAAGCGCGAAGAAAAAACACACAAGAATGAAAAGGCTGAAAATTATTATTCCTACGCAGATACGATTGGAAAAAATTTGGCTTTTATTCCTTTTACCAATGTGTATTACAAAATGGAAAAACCAAAGGCAGGAGTTGTGGTCTTTTTTACTAAAAACAATGAAATTTTAGTAGATGATATGGTGGTAAAACAAGAAGAGTTGCAAACCTATTTGAATAAATTTCCAAGTAGTACATCAAACCAGTATGTTTTTTGTTTTGATAAAAACTTGAATTTTGGAAGTTACATTCAAAACAAAATTTTCATTAATAGTTTAAAGTTGCCATCGTCGGAATTTAATATAAAACAAGAAGAATTTTTTTACTAAACTTCAAACAAAGAAAACGTTAAACAAAATAATTACTGATGATGATACGGTTCGTTTCTTAAAATAGTGAAGCCGCGATACAATTGCTCGATAAAAAACAACCGCACCATTTGATGGGAAAATGTCATTAAAGATAGCGATATTTTTCCTTGTGCTTTGGCATAAACGGAATCCGAAAAACCATAAGGTCCGCCAATAACAAAAACTAAAGTCTTTACTCCGGAGTTCATTTTCTTTTGTAATTCTTCTGAAAAGCCTACACTGGAAAAGTTTTTTCCGTTTTCGTCCAACAAAATAAGTTGGTCCGTAGGCGTAATTTTAGCCAAAATCAATTCACCTTCTTTTTCTTTTTGTTGACTTTCTGATAAGTTTTTCACGTTCTTGATATCAGGAATAATATCTAAATCAAACTTGATATAAAAAGACAAACGTTTGGTATAATCGTCTATTAAAGATTGTAAGGCTTTGTTATCAGTTTTACCGATAGCAATCAATTTGATATTCATTTTTGTTGGATTTCAGAGGCGCAAAGATAGAGAAATTAACAGTTTTAATTTGTCTTTTTTTCTTTGGTAGAAATTAATAATCTGACTTTAAGTTTGTACAAAAAAGCTTTAATAATATTTATTTTACCTCAATGCTATCAATAAGCAATCGAAACGTTTCTTCTTTTTTATTACCTATCAGGAAAGTGATTTCTTCTAAATTAGAACCATCATAATTAGGCTGATTTAATTTTTTTCCTCTAAAAGCGGGATACAATTCGGTTATTGGAATTTCAATTGTTTGCCAATCTGTGATGGTTTGAAAAGGAAATACATACGAATGTGAATCAGTTCGATTGGTCTTTACTCTAAATTGATATTGTTTACCGTCTCCTTTAATCCGAATACAAAAATGTGTATTGCTTTTTATAATTAATGATTCAAAAGTATATTTTACAGCACAAAATCCGCCATTATTTTCTAAAGATACTGTGCCTTCAAAAGTTCCATCTCCATCTGGATTAAGATAGAATTTACTTTTGGAGATTCCGCCCATCACAGCATCATTTACAACTTTCCAATTTGCGAGATCGCTTTCTAAATTAAAATCAAAAATTTTTATGGCATTCATTTTTGTGGGGTTTGTAAATTATTTTTTTTTAGAAAAGTTCTTGTTTTATTTTAAATAGATTAATTCAAAAAACTAAAACAGGCGTAAACTCTTTAGAATTTACGCCAGTTTTAGTTTGATAATTAATTCAATTATGATTTAGGCAATGCTGCACCAACGGCAATATCACATCGGTGATTCGTTTGGCCATGTGGTGGGTTCATTCCTTCAGGAGTTGGTGTTGCAGCAACAGGTGTTGATGTTGTAACTGAAGAAGATGTAGGAACTGGTTGATTTTGTTGCTGAACTACAGGTTTATTTGCAGTTGAGGCTGGTGGAGAATTCAATGGAGCACCTACGGGAATATCACAACGATGTGATGGCTGACCATGGGCTGGGTTCATTCCGGCAGCTACTTGACCACCATTTGCTACAGCATTATTTGGATTTACCGTATTGGTAGTTTGTTGAACCTGAGTTGCTGTTGAAGCTTCAGTCTTCATTTGTTTACCAACTTCAGTAAAGGGAACTACATTTGTAGGAGTTGCGGTATTTTGTGGTTCAACTTCTTTTTTGCAAGAGGTCAATAGTATCGAGGATACAAAAAGAAGGCTTAAAAAAGATTTCATAATCAGTTTTTTAGTTACTACTTCAAATATAAGATTTTAAATAATACACTACAGTATAAAAGAATTGATTTTATTGGATAAAATTAACAAATTAGATATTAGCAATGCTAAAAGAGAATGGTATTCTTATCTTAATTTAGATGTAATACTTTGTTAAAACACATTTGTTTATCTCTTTTTTCAAAGAACGCAGTGTACATGTTTTTAAATCCACGAAATAAATCTTACTTTAGCATTCCATAAATTTTCTATAAAATGATTAGCGATATACAGTTTAAAAACGAGTTAGACATACTGATACAAAATGCCATTCGGGAAGATGTAGGTCCTGGCGACTATAGTTCTTTGGCTTGTATTCCAACTACTGCAACTGGAAAAGCGAAGTTGCTCGTAAAAGAAGATGGCATAATTGCAGGTGTGGCTTTTGCCAAAATGATTTTTGAGTATGTAGATCCTAATTTGCAAATAGAAACTTTTATCGAGGATGGAACTCCAGTAAAAAAAGGGGATATTGTTTTTCATGTCTCGGGAAGTTCACAATCTATTTTGAAATCGGAACGTGTAGTTTTGAATTCAATGCAAAGAATGTCAGCGATTGCCACTAAAACCAAAGAATACGTTCGTTTGTTAGAAGGAACAAACACTAAAATCCTCGATACGCGTAAAACCACGCCAGGATTCAGAGCTTGTGAGAAATGGGCTGTAAAAATAGGCGGAGGCGAAAACCATCGTTTTGCTTTGTATGATATGATTATGCTCAAAGACAATCATAATGATTTTGCTGGCGGAATTACTTTGGCTATAGCCAAAACCAAAGCTTTTTTAAAAGAAAATAATCTGGATTTAAAAATTATTGTTGAAGCCAGAAATCTGGATGAAATAAAAGAAATACTGGAAAGTGAAGGTGTTTTTAGAATTTTAATAGATAATTTTAATTATGACGATACTAAAAAAGCAGTAGCTTTGATTGGTGATAAATGCCAAACAGAATCTTCGGGAAATATCAATGAAAAAACTATTCGGCATTATGCAGAATGTGGCGTAGATTATATTTCATCAGGAGCATTGACACATTCTATTTATAACATGGATTTGAGCTTAAAAGCGATATGAGTAAAGAAATAGAAGTTAAATTACAAAGAATTCCCATACTACGGAATCTGGTTAATGTGCTAAAAAAAATAAAGCTTCCTTGGTTACAAGGATTGTCGTTATATGACTTGTTGGAATTATACGGGTTAGGAATTGTCGAAAGCGCATTAACGTATCATGCCAGTGCGATTGCATTTAGTTTCTTTATGGCATTATTTCCTTTTGCTTTATTCATATTAAACCTTATTCCGTACATTCCTATTGAGGGTTTTCAGGATGATTTTTTACTGTTTGTTAAGGAAGGAGTACCGCCTAATACGTATGATGCTATTTATAAAATCATCAATGATATTCTTAACAATAGTCACTCAGGATTAGTGTCTTATGGGTTTTTATTGTCGATTTTGTTGATGGCAAACGGTTTAAATGGAATCCTTGGAGGATTTGAATCTTCCCGTCATGTTCTCATAAAAAGAGGATTTATCAGGCAATATATAGTTGCTTTGGGAATGTCCTTATTATTGTCTTTTTTATTGATTGTGACCGTTGCAACAATAGTAGTTTTTGAAGTTTTTATTCAAAAAACAATACTGAGTGATCAAATTGCGTTAATTGTTTTGGGAAGATATGCATTTGTTGTTTTAATGATTTTAGGAACAACATCTATACTTTTTAAGTTTGGTACAAAACATGACAAAAACAGAGCATTTATATCGATAGGTTCCGTATTTACTACCATATTGATTCTTTTGGATTCGTATGCTTTTGGGATATGGGTCATAAAGTTTTCTAAATACAATGAATTATACGGGTCGATAGGAACATTATTGATTTTGATGTTTTACATTTGGATTAACTGCATGATATTGCTGTTGGGTTTCGAATTGAATGCAACAGTAAATAAATTGAAAGCAAAAAAAGAATAATTTTTCAAATCAAAATAGTTTTAATTTAAGAGCAGTTTCCTGTTATTTGTTACAATCGGTAATTGCTGTAAAGGCTAAAAAAAAATACTAAAATGAAAAAAAGCATAACAATAATCGCATTATTTATTTCGATGGTTTTCTATGGTCAAAATCATACCGTTATCGGGAAATGGAAGACTATTGATGATCAAACTGGAAAAGCCAAATCAATTGTGGAAATCTACGAGCGTTCAGGAAAAATTTATGGAAAAATCATCGACATTTTAGATGCTGAAAAGAAAAAAAGCTTGTGTGTAAATTGTTCAGGTGATGAAAAAAATAAACCAGTTCTAGGTCTTGTTATAATTAAAGGACTAACAAAAGATGGTAATGAATACAACTCTGGAAAAATTCTTGACCCAACATCTGGAAAATTGTACAAATGCTTTTTGGCTCTTGAAGGAAATGACAAATTAAAAGTGCGCGGATATATCGGCGTAGCATTATTTGGAAGAACACAAACCTGGAATAGAGTAAAATAATTTTAAATTGTGAGTTATGAGTTCAAAATAAAGAATTAGCATAACTCAAAACTCATAATAAAATAGAAATGCATTTCGTCGAAGTAATTTTACCACTTTCTCTAGCCAAAACCTTTACTTATAGCGTCTCTGAAGCGGAGTTCCATTATATAAAAATTGGGATGCGGTTGGCAGTTCCTTTTGGAAAAAGTAAAATTTACACGGCATTAGTAATTGAAATCCATCAAAACAAACCCACTTTATATGAAGCAAAGGAAATTCATCAAATTCTGGATGAAAAACCTATTGTAACTGAAATCCAAATTGCACACTGGCAATGGATTGCTTCCTATTATATGTGCGCCATTGGTGATGTGTATCGTGGTGCCATGCCAAGTGCGCTTTTGCTGGAAAGCGAAACCGTTATTTCTCAAAAAACAGATTTGGTTGTTGATACAAGTCTACTTTCGGATGATGAATTTCTGGTTTACGAAGCTTTGCAGCAACAAAGTTCTCTGAAAGTGCAGGACATAATGTCTATTTTGAACAAGAAGAATATTTTTCCTGTTATTCAAAAATTGATTGACAAAAACATATTAGTGCTTCAGGAAGAAATACAGGAAACCTACAAACCGAAGTTAGTCCGATATGTTCGTTTGCATCCTAAATATGAATCAAACGAAGGGTTGAGCGAATTATTAGAAACACTCAAAAGTGCCAACAAGCAAAAAGAAATCGTATTGAATTATTTTCAATTGAGTGCTGTGGAGAAGAAGCCAATTACCGTTAAAAAACTGGTAGAAGCGGCCAATTCTTCATCGGCAGTTATTAAGGCATTAATAGAAAAAGAAATATTCGAAGATTATTTTCTTCAGGAAGACCGAGTAAATTTCACAGGAAAAATACGCGAGGATCAATTGCAGTTGAGTTCAGCTCAGCAAAAAGCTTTTGAGGAAATAAAAGAGAGTTTCATTCAAAAAGAAGTGTGTTTATTACACGGTGTCACTTCGAGCGGAAAAACAGAAATCTATATTAAGCTCATTGAAGAATATTTAGAAACTGGAAAACAAATCTTGTATTTATTGCCGGAAATTGCTTTGACTACTCAATTGGTTGGTAGATTGAGAACTTATTTTGGTAATAAAGTAGCTGTTTTTCATTCGAAATATAATAATAATGAACGCATCGAAGTTTGGAATCAAGTTTTGATAAATTCTGAGAAAGCACAAGTGGTGATAGGAGCGAGGTCATCCTTGTTTTTACCATTCTATAACCTAGGATTCATAATTGTAGATGAAGAACACGAACAGACTTTTAAGCAAGTAGATCCTGCACCGCGTTATCATGCTCGCGATGCAGCCATAGTTTTGGCTCATTCGCATAAAGCAAAAGTACTTTTGGGTTCGGCTACGCCAAGTATTGAAACGTATTTCAATGCCAAATCGGATAAATTTGGATTGGTTGAGATTTCGGAACGATTTGGAAATGTCATGATGCCGAATATTGAATTGGTGGATTTGAAAGATAAATACTTTCGTAAAAAAATGACAGGACATTTTAGTGATGTTTTGATTGAGGAAATCAATATCGCTTTATCATTAGGTGAGCAGGTTATTTTATTCCAAAACAGACGTGGATATTCTCCTGTAATAGAATGTATCACCTGTGGTCACGTACCGCAATGTCAGCAGTGTGATGTGAGCTTGACGTATCATAAGCATAAAAATCAGTTGCGTTGTCATTATTGTGGATATACAATGGCAAAACCTACGCATTGTCATTCCTGTTCCAGTGTTGATTTGACTACAAAAGGCTTTGGAACCGAACAAATTGAACAAGAATTGGTGTCTATTTTTCCAAATTCAAAAATTGGAAGAATGGATCAGGATACTACCAGAGGAAAATTTGGATTCGAAAAAATTATCGATAGTTTCAAGAATAGAGAAATGGATATTTTAGTAGGAACGCAAATGCTTGCCAAAGGGTTGGATTTTGATAACGTAAGTTTGGTAGGAATCATGAATGCTGATAATATGTTGTATCATCCTGATTTTAGGGCTTTCGAGAGAAGTTTTCAAATGATGACTCAAGTTGCAGGAAGGGCAGGACGTTCAGAAAAACAAGGTAAAGTAGTTATCCAGACGTATAATCCAAATCATAATACAATTCAGCAAGTTACAATGAATAATTATATAGGCATGTACAAAGAACAGTTGTATGACAGGCAAATATATAAATACCCACCGTATTTCAGGATTATAAAACTTACTTTGAAACAACGTGATTATAATAAATTAAAAGAAGGCTCGATGTGGTTGTATCAAGTGATGAGTCAGAACCTAAATATGCCGGTACTTGGACCTGAAGAGCCTGCTATAAGTAGAATTAGGAATGAATATATTCGTACGATTATAATTAAGATTCCTCAGAATACATCAATTGTAAACACAAAAAAAACTATCCAGAAAATGTTGAATAGTTTTGAAGCTGTCGCTCAATACAGAGCTATAAAAGTTACGTCTAACGTCGATTTTTATTAAAATTTAGTTGTCTATGAAAAGGCAAGTGCTTTTACTAAATCTTCTTTTTTGTGTCTGCTCAAAGGAATTTTAGTTACCCCAATTTCAGCAAATTTACTATTGAAACGTTCTACTTTGTCGATGTTGATAATGTAGGATTTGTGTACACGTACAAATTTCTCTTTTGACAAATCATTTTCAAAAGCTTTCATGGTAGAAAGTACCAGATTGCTGTCTTCTTCAGTAACTACTCTAACATAATCACCAAAAGCTTCAATCCATTTTATTTTTGAAGTGAATATTTTCAATTTTTTCAAATTGCTTTTAATGAAAATATGCTCTCCTTCTTCTTCTTTATTTTCTTTTTTTAGTAGATATAAGTCAATAGCTCTTTTAACCGAAGCGTTGAATCTGTCAATTGCAATTGGTTTTTGAAGATAGTCCGTAGCATCATAATCAAAGGCTTTCATAGCATATTCAGCTTTTGAGGTTATGAAAATAATTTGAGGTTTTACTTTTAAACCATCCAAGAAATCAAAGCCGCTAATCACTGGCATTTCGATATCTAAAAAGATAAGGTCTACATTATGTATAGACATACAACTTCTAGCTTCGATTGCATTAGAAAAATCACCGATTAAGTGTAAATTTTGATGATTATTAACTAACTTTGCGATAATCATTCTTTGTATAGAACTATCATCTACTACAACACAGTTTAGTTTCATAATTTAGTATTTTAGATTTGGCAAAGTAAATATATTACTTTTTTATTTAGAAAAAACTAATTGAGCGGATTTTTTTACCATACGTCGAATAAAATGAAATAAGACTTGTTTAATCAGATTAATTGATTACTTTTGCACCCAAAATAACAAATAAATATATATTTATGAATCATTATGAAACTGTTTTCATTTTAAATCCCGTTTTATCTGAAGTTCAGGTAAAGGAAACAGTAAGCAAATTTGAAGATTTTCTTACTAGTAGAGGAGCAGAAATGGTGTCAAAAGAAGACTGGGGTCTTAAAAAAATGGCTTACGAAATTCAAAACAAAAAAAGTGGTTTTTACCATTTATTCGAATTCAAAGTAGCTGGAGAAGTTCTTATTGCTTTTGAAACTGAATTTAGACGTGACGAAAGAGTAATGCGTTTCTTGACTGTAAGTCTTGACAAACACGCTATTTCTTGGGCTGAAAGAAGAAGAACTAAATTAAAATCTACAAAAGCTTAATTATCATGGCAACATTACAACAATCGGCTTCAGGAAAAAAAGACGGAGATATCAGATATCTTACTCCTTTAAACATAGAAACTAACAAAACTAAAAAGTATTGTCGTTTCAAAAAATCAGGTATCAAATATATTGACTATAAAGATGCTGATTTCTTATTGAAATTTGTTAATGAGCAAGGGAAAATACTTCCTCGTCGTTTAACAGGAACTTCATTAAAATACCAAAGAAAAGTTTCAGTTGCTGTGAAAAGAGCACGTCACTTAGCTTTAATGCCATATGTGGCGGATTTACTAAAATAATAATTTAACTCAGTTGTTGGTTTTCTGAAACATGAAACCTAACTTCTATAACAAAGGACAACAACATGGAACTTATATTAAGACAAGACGTTCAAAATTTAGGATTTAAAGATGATATTGTAACGGTAAAAAATGGTTATGGTCGTAACTTTTTGATCCCACAAGGTCACGCTCATTTAGCAACTTCTTCTGCAAAGAAAGTATTAGCTGAAAACCTAAAACAAAGAGCTCACAAAGAAGCTAAAGTTGTAGCAGATGCAAAAGCATTAGCTGAAGCTTTAAAAGCTATCGAAATTAAAATCTTTGCAAAAGCAGGTGGTGAAAAATTATTCGGTTCAATCACGAATATTGATATCGCTGAAGCTTTAGCTAAAGGTGGACAACAAGTCGAAAGAAAATTCATCACAAGCGGAATCGTTAAACGTACTGGTAAATATACTGCTAGCGTTCGTTTACACAGAGATGTTATCGTTGAATTAGATTACGAAATTGTTGCTGAAAAATAACATTTCATTAACATTTTGTTAATAAAATATAAAAATCACTCTTAGGAGTGATTTTTTTTTGCTTAATTTTGCGCCACAAATAACACAAATTCAAACAAATGAGAAAATTTATTACATTACTTCTGATTTTTTGTAGTTCTGTTGCCATGATGGGACAAACTACAACATCAAGTATTAAAGGAATTGTAAAAAGTACAGCAGGTGAAACACTTCCAGCTGCAACTATTTTAGCTATTCATACCCCTACAGGGTCTAAGTATTCTGCTTTGTCTAATGAAGACGGAAGGTTCAGCATGTTGAATATGAGAATTGGTGGTCCTTACAAAATTGTTGTAACTTTTGTAGGCTATCAAAGTGAAGAATTCAATGATGTTTATCTTGATTTAGGGAAGGTTTTTAGTCTGGATGTTCTTTTGAAAGATGAAAGTCAGAAATTAGATGAAGTGAAAGTTACTGGTGCAAAGAATAAGGTTTTTTCCAGTGGACGAACTGGTGCCGAAACAACTATTGGTCGCAGAGAATTGACTACATTACCGTCAATATCAAGATCAGCTTCAGATTTTACCAGACTAGAGCCTACTGCAAGTGGCGGTTCTTTTGGTGGTAGAAATGAGAAGTTCAATAATTTCTCTTTGAATGGAGCTGTATTTAATAATCCTTTTGGTTTAGATGCTGCAACTCCTGGTGGACAAACCGGAGCTCAGCCAATTTCATTAGACGCAATTGAACAAATCCAGGTGGCTACGGCGCCTTATGATGTGACTTTGTCAGGTTTTACAGGAGCATCGGTGAATGCAGTTACGAAGTCAGGAACAAATGAATTTCATGGTACAGTGTACGGCTTCTTTAGAAACCAAGATATGACTGGAAGTAAAATTAAAGGTGAAAAGATTTTTGTTCCTTCATTAGAGCAAACTCAAGCTGGTTTTAGTATTGGTGGACCAATTGTTAAAAATAAATTATTCTTCTTTACTAATTTTGAAATTGACGAAAGAAGTGACTTAGGATCAAACTTTGTTGCTAATAACGGTGATGCTGTAACAGGCGTTAATGAATCTAGAGTTTTAGAAACAGATTTGATTAATGTTTCAAATGCGTTATCTTCATTAGGATATAATACGGGTGCTTATCAAGGTTTTTCTCATAATTCAAACTCAAGAAAAGGGATTGTAAAATTAGATTGGAATATCGATGATAATAATAAATTAGCTGTTATTTATAACTTTTTGGATGCCTCCAAAGATAAGCCGGCTCACCCATCAGCTTTAGGGTTTAGAGGTCCAAATGCTTCTATTTTACAATTTCAAAATTCTGGATATCAAATCAATAATAAATTGAGTTCTTTTTTGTTAGAGTTAAACTCTAAGATTAATGAAAAAGTATCTAATAAACTACAGGCTGGTTATACGCATTTTGATGATTTTAGAAATCCATTTTCTTCACCAGCACCAGTTATTAATATTCAAGACGGAGCAGGATCAAATTATATTATTGCAGGTCATGAACCATTTTCTATCAATAATACTTTAGATCAAAAAGTTTTTCAAGTTACAGATAACTTAAATTATACGGTTGGAAATCACTCTTTTACTTTTGGTGGTTCTTTTGAAAAATTTCAGTTTCAAAATTCATTTAACCTAGCCGGATATGATAATTTTGGTAATCCTAATGGTTATGCGGGAACTTTCTATACACCGTATTCAAATGTTGCAGCATTTTTAGCTGATGCTGCTAAGCCTTTTGCAACAAGTATAATTGCTCAGAATTTACTTTATGCACAAAATCAATTTACAGCTAAAAACTCTTTTGGCGTGGGAGAAGATAATGGATGGAAATTATCAGAGTTAAATGTAGGTCAAGTTGCATTTTATATGCAGGACGACTGGAGCGTAAATGATAATTTTAAATTTTCATTTGGTTTAAGAGCTGACAAACCTTTATATTTCAACACAGCTGATTTGATTCAAAAGTATATAGATACAGAAAATGGTTCTACCAGAAATAATGCTACTCAGTATTATGACCCAGAAACAGGCAATCAAATTCCTTTAATTTCAACAAAATTACCAAGTGATAAATTACTATGGTCTCCAAGACTTGGATTTAATTGGGATGTAAATGGAAACAAAACAACACAACTTCGTGGAGGAACTGGTATTTTTACAGGAAGAATTCCTTTTGTTTGGTTAGGAAATCAAGTGAGCGGTGCTGATGATGGTTTTTTTCAAATTATGGATCCAGATTATAAATGGCCACAAGTATGGAGAACAAGTTTAGGTGTTGATCATAAATTTGAAAGTAACTATATTGTTACTGTTGACATGTCATATAACAAAGATATTAATGGAGTTCACGTACAAAACTGGGGTTTAAGAACTCCATCAGGAACTCTTACGGGTGTTGATAACAGGTTAATTTATGATAATGCTACGGATAAGCAAAGTAACAATGCGTATGTAATGACCAATTCTGATAAAGGAAGTGCGTTTAACTCTTCTGTCAAAGTACAAAAGACTTTTGATAATGGATTGTTTGCTAGTGTTGCCTATAATTATTTGAAATCTCAAGATGTGAATTCAATTGAAGCAGAAATTACAGGTGATGCTTTCGCATTTAACCCAGCTTTAGGGAACGTAAATAATGCCGTTTTATCTAATTCTAAATATGGAGATACACACCGTTTTATTGGTGTAGCTTCAAAAAAATGGAAATACGGTAATGACAAATGGGCGACTACAGTTTCTACTTTCTTTGAATATGCTCAAGGTGGACGTTTTAACTATATTTATGGAGGAGACATCAATAATGACGGATCAGGAGCAAATGATTTAATGTATATTCCAACGTCAGTTGAGATTAATTCAATGGCTTTTTCAGGAGCAGGACAAGGAGCAGCTTTTGATGCATTTATCAGTCAAGATGATTATTTGAGTGAAAGAAGAGGTCAGTATGCAGAGCGTTACGGAGCTTTATCTCCATGGAGAGGAAAATGGGATCTTAAAGTAATGCAAGATTATAATTTTAAAGTTTCTTCTGCTTCTACAAAAACAAATACTATTCAATTTAGTATCGATGTATTGAATTTAGGAAATTTGATTAATTCTGATTGGGGATTAGTTCAAGTACCAACAAGTGTACAACCAATTGGTGTATCTGTAAATCAAACTACAAAAATACCAACATACACTTTTAATGGAACTCAAACTAAAACGTTCAATTATGATGCAAGTTTATTGTCAAGATGGCAAGCACAGTTTGGAGTTAGATATATTTTCTAAAAACACATAAAAATAGATTAAATTTGCCCTCTCGTTTGAGAGGGCTTTTTTTTGATTCAAAATCTCAAACGAGAGTTAAGGCAAAAGTTAAATATTAAAATACAATAATGAAATACTCCAGACTAACAAAAGAACAATTTGAGGAATTGAATCAGGAATTCAGTACTTTTTTAGCCACTCAAGCAATTGATAAAGCAGAGTGGGATAAAATGAAATCCGAAAAACCAGAAGTTGCGGAACAAGAATTAGACGTTTTTTCTGATTTAATTTGGGAAGGTGTTCTTTCAAAAGCAACTTATTTAGAACATTTTTCTAAAAATCATATTTTCCTTTTCCATTGTTTTGATACATATGTTCAATCGATAGTTTTAAAATCATTAGTTCCTGAAGTTGATTTTTTAACCAAAGATGGATTGCAATGGCTTAGTGATAATATGTTTACAGAAACTATTGAAATGAAAGTTGGAAAAAAAGAGTTTACAGAGGAGCGTAACACTTCTATTTTTGAATTGATACAGCAAGGTTCATTTTTAAGCGATGGTCTTTTATACCAACAAATAAATACAATTATGACTTCATAATTGTATTGCTATTTCTTTTAAATTGGTTATTTTAGTACACTTTTTCAAAACTAAAATAGCCAATTTTATTTTCTATGGATATTCAAAATACGATTCAAAAATTAAGGGAAGAATTAAATCAACACAATTACAATTACTATGTGTTGGATAAACCCACAATTTCCGATTTTGAATTTGATGTTAAATTAAAACAACTTCAGGATTTAGAAAATAAATATCCAGAATACTTTGATGAAAATTCCCCTTCTCAACGAGTTGGAGGTGCAATTACCAAAAATTTCCAAACCGTTACTCACGAACACAGAATGTATTCCCTTGATAATTCCTATTCTAAGGAAGAATTAATGGATTGGGAAAAACGTGTTCAAAAAGTTTTAGGAGCTGTTCCATTAGAATATACTTGCGAACTAAAATACGATGGCGCATCCATCAGCATTACTTATGAAAACGGAAAACTAAAGCGTGCTGTTACGCGTGGAGACGGTTTTCAAGGAGATGATGTGACTAATAATATCAAAACCATAAAATCAATTCCGTTACAATTAAAAGGAAATTTTCCGGCTGTATTTGATGTTCGGGGTGAAATCATTTTGCCTTTTGCAGGTTTCGAAAAAATGAATCAGGATTTAATCGAAATAGGTGAATTACCGTATTCAAATCCCAGAAATACAGCTTCTGGAAGTTTAAAATTGCAAGATAGTGCTGAAGTAGCAAAACGACCGTTAGATTGCCTGTTGTATTTTTTAATTGGAAATAATCTTCCTTTCAAATCGCAATTCGAAGGATTAGAAACGGCCAGAAATTGGGGTTTCAAAGTACCGAAAGAAGCAAAGTTAGCCAATAATTTAGCCGAGGTTTTCGAGTTTATAGATTATTGGGACATTCACAGACATGACCTTCCGTATGAAACAGATGGTGTGGTGGTGAAAGTAAATTCTTTTCATTATCAGGATGAATTGGGCTTTACTGCGAAATCTCCTCGTTGGGCAATTGCTTATAAATTCAAATCAGAACAAGTTTCAACATTATTAAATTCAATTTCGTATCAAGTAGGACGAACGGGTTCTATAACTCCTGTGGCCAACTTAGAGCCAGTACAACTAGCAGGAACCATCGTGAAACGTGCTTCTTTGCACAATGCAGATCAAATTGAGAAACTAGATATTCGTTTAGGAGATACTGTTTTTGTAGAAAAAGGAGGAGAGATTATTCCAAAAATTATTGCTGTTGATTTCAGTAAACGTCCTGAAAATACAGAGCCAACAAAATACATTACACATTGCCCGGAATGTAATACGGCTTTGGTGAGAACCGAAGGCGAAGCCAATCATTATTGCCCTAATTTTTATGGCTGTCCTCCACAGATTATTGGGAGAATCCAGCATTTTATTTCCAGAAAAGCAATGGATATTGAAGGTTTAGGAGGAGAAACGGTAGCTTTGCTTTTTAATAATGGATTGGTTCATAATTATGCTGATTTATATGAATTGACAGTTGAGCAAATTCTTCCTTTGGAGCGAATGGCTCAAAAATCTGCTGAAAATTTGGTTAAAGGTGTAGTAAATTCAAAAAGTATTCCTTTTGAGCGCGTTTTGTTTGCTATTGGAATTAGATTTGTCGGTGAAACTGTAGCAAAAAAACTAGCCAAACATTATAAAAGTATTGATGCATTGAGTCAGGCCACATTGATGGATTTGATTTTGGTGGATGAAATAGGGGAACGAATTGCGCAAAGTGTACTTGACTTTTTCGAAAACCAAGAAAATAGAATTATAATTGAAAGACTGAAAAGTTTTGGTGTTCAATTTGAAATTGTTGAAAAGATAAACCCAAATGCTACAGATAAACTTTCCGGAAAAATATTTGTTGTTTCAGGAGTCTTTGAGAAATTTTCAAGAGACGATTTGAAAAAGGCAATCGAAGATAATGGTGGAAAAGTGGGAAGCTCTATTTCGGCAAAGACGGATTATGTTGTTGCAGGAGATAATATGGGACCTGCTAAACTCGATAAAGCAACGAAGTTAAACATATCAATAATCTCCGAGGATGATTTTATGAATCTAATAAATAACGCTAATGTGGCTACAGATAAAAAAGTATAATTTTTCACAGGAAAAAGTAATCATTGCTTTGCTTTTTTCTTTTTCATTTATTGAAGTTCTAGCAGAATTATGTTCATTCAAAGAAATTATGTTTGCATTCAGACCCTTGGTAGCCTTACTACTAATCTATCTTTATTGGGTTACTTCTAAGGAAAGAAATGTGTTTTTTTTTACGACCCTATTTTTTTTGTTCCTTACCGGTATTTTCATTCTTTCAGAATCAATACTTTTTTTGATTTTGGGCTTAATAGGTGTTTTAACTCATCGAATTTTACTGATATTTTATATCATAAAGTTGAATAAGATTAAGGATTTTATACCGATACTAATAGCAATTATTCCTTTTGTATTTATTTTCTCCTATTTGCTTTCCATTTCGGATGAAATTCCAAAAGGGAGTTATTATCCTTTGGTTGTTCAAAATGTTTTAGTGTCGATTCTTGCTGGTGTTATTTTGTCTAATTATATCATGAACGACAGTAATAATTCGCCTTGGCTGGCTATTTTTGGATTATTATCTACTGCACTCTATTTTACAGTTTTCATTGAAAAATGCCTTTTATCTAAGTTGCCACCAACATACTTCAGGCCATTGGGAATGATTTTGTATGTTACCAGTTATTATTCCTTTTATAGATTTGTTATTGATTTAGAAGTGATAAATGCCAAAAAAAAATCGATTACTGTTATACAATAATCGATTTCCCTTCAAACGCTTTTGCTTTGTCATTATCAAGATAAAAATCAATTCTGCCCAGATTTATTCCATAACAACCCACTTGATTTACCAGTACTTCTTTACCGGCAAGGTTTTTTACAACGGTAGGTTTATCTAGAAAAGTGTGTGTGTGTCCGCCAATAATTAAATCAATGTCTTGCGTTAGTTCCGCTAATTTCAAATCGCATATTTTATTAGGTTCATCTCTGTATTTATACCCTAAATGAGACAAACAAACTACTAAATCGCACTTCTGTTCTTTCTTTAAAATCCGAACCATATCCTGTGCTGTTTCAACAGGATTATTATAAACGGTTTCCTTATACATTCCTTTATCAACTAATCCTTCAAGCTCAATTCCAAGCCCAAAAACACCTACTTTAATGCCGTTTTTGTTGAATATTTTATAAGGTTTTACAAAACCGTCCATTACGGTATTTTTAAAATCGTAATTGGCTGATAGGAACTCAAACTTGGCATGAGGCATTTGTGCGTGCAAACCTTCAACACCGTTATCAAAATCATGATTTCCTATCGTAGAAGCATCATATTGCATCATGCTCATCAATTTGAATTCTAATTCTCCGCCATAATAATTAAAATAAGGCGTTCCTTGAAAAATATCGCCTGCATCCAGCAATAATACATTTGGATTCTCTTTCCGAATCGTTTCAATCAATGCTGCTCTTCGCGCAACTCCACCCATATTTGCATTTCTGGGATGATCTGCAGGAAACGGATCAATGTAACTGTGTACATCATTAGTATGTAAAATAGTAATATGTCTTTTTTGTGAAGATTCAAAGCTGCTTAATGATAAGCCTAAACTCAGTAAAGCTGAACCTGCAGCTGTTTTTTCTATAAATTCTCTTCTTTTCATTTTATATTTTTTTGGAGCTATTTCCCACTTTTCGATGCAATATTTTTTATCCTGAAAAACGATAAAAAATGATTTTCACTTCAAATGTAATTCACTGAACTCCTATGAGAATAAAAGTTAGGTGAAGTAATCGGGGCTAGGGTTTTATGTTTTCTAAAACTATTTTATTATCTAAATTCGAATTCTTTATTCTACAGTAATTCTAACATCATTTATCACAGGAATTGTATCTACTGCTTTAAAATAATCAATAAGAATATTTCGTAGTTTATAGTCTAAATCGAATTTTTGAATCCCTTTCTTAAAGAAATTCATGTTGTCACCACCATTAGATAAATAATCATTGGTTCCCACATAATAAATAGTCTCTTTTTGTATCGGTTTTCCTTGTACTAATATGTTTTTAGGAAGGTTGTTTTTGCCAATGGTAAAAGTTAGTCCAGCTAGTGGATGTGGTTTTTTTTCGGCGATAAAATAATCGACCATTTCAAGAATTTGTTCTCCTTTTAAAGCAATCACAACCAAACTGTTTTCAAAAGGCATAATTTCAAAAGCCGTTCTTGCAGTTACATTTCCCTTTGGAAGTATAGAACGAATCCCTCCGCTATTGAGCAAACAAATATCAATGCTCTTTTTTTCTCTCGCTTGAAATACAATGTTTCCTCTCATTAAAGTAACATCAGCCATCAAATTACCAATTGTAGTTTGCCATTTACCTGTGCTTTTGTCTAATGTTTCAGGGCAATAAGCAAGAACGCTATCTAAATCTTTATTGATATGTTCTCTGTAAGGTTTGATAAAATTTTCAATTTGAGGGACTTGAATTTCCTTTTCGGTGATTGGAATTCGTTTGCCTTCTATCTTAGTAACGTAGTAATTTTGTTTGCTGCAGGAAGCAATAAAAAAAAATGTTAAGAATATAACAAAAAGTTTAGAAACATCGTTATACTTTTTTAGATTTACCATTTTAAATGCGACTTAATTAATTAATTTTGTAATCAAGTAAAAGTAATATGTTTTTGAATTATATAAAGGATTTTTTTGTAAAAAAAACATTAAAAAAAAGCTTTCAAAATTTAAAAAATATTGAGTCAGTTAATGTTGTAAAAACAATTGGTTTACTGGTTGATGCCACTCATTTTGCCAAAACTGAATTATTGATTAAACAGTTAAAAGCAAACGGAATTGCATCAGAAAATATAACAACAATTGTTTACGGAGATAAATTTAAGAAAACTCTAGAGAAAACATATCCTGTATTTACTTCAGGAGATTTAAAATGGAATGGAGAAATTTCTTCTTTGGAAGTAAATGATTTTATCAATCAAAAATATGATTTGTTAATCAGTTATTACGACATAGAAAAAGCAATTTTATTAAAAATCACTCATAATTCAAAAGCGCAATTTAAAGTTGGTTTTTCATCAATAGACAAAAGATTAAATCATTTTATGATTAAAACAGATGTTGATAATTATACACTTTTTGTAAGTGAGCTATTCAAATATTTAAAATTATTAAACAAAATATAAAACTAATATGCAATCATTAATAGGTACTGGTGTTGCTCTTGTAACCCCTTTTAAAGAAGATTTTTCAATTGACACCGAAGCATTAAAAAGAATTGTAAATTTTTCAATCGACGGAGGAATTGAATATCTTGTGGTTTTAGGTACAACTGCCGAAAATGCAACATTGTCTCAAGACGAAAAAGAATTAGTTATTAGTACCGTAATCGAAGCTAATAATGGTGCTTTGCCATTAGTGCTTGGAGTAGGAGGAAACAATACTTTAAAAGTTGTAGAAGAGTTGAAAACAAGAGATTTGTCTTCATTTGCAGCAATATTATCGGTTTCTCCATATTACAACAAACCTACACAAGAAGGTATATACCAGCATTTTAAAGCAGTCGCTGAAGCATCTCCAATTCCAGTAATTTTATACAATGTTCCAGGAAGAACGGCCAGCAATATGTTGCCTTCAACGGTTATACGTTTGGCTAATGATTTTGAAAATGTCGTAGCCATAAAAGAAGCTGCAGGTGATATCGTTCAAGCCATGCAATTGTTAAAAAACAAACCAAAAGATTTTCTGGTAATTTCAGGAGATGATATGATTGCTTTGCCAATGGTTTTGGCAGGAGGATCAGGCGTTATATCTGTAATTGGGCAAGGTTTTCCTAAAGAATTTTCTGAAATGATTCGATTAGGATTGAATCGTAAAGTGGATGAAGCATTCAAATCACAATACCTTTTAGCAGATTGTATTGATATGATTTTTGAGCAAGGAAATCCAGCAGGAATCAAACAAGTGTTTCTATCACTGGGAATTTCAGAAAACACCGTGCGCTTACCATTAGTAAAAGTAGACGATTCTCTAGCAGAAAGAATTAATCAATTTGTCAAAAAAGTCAATAAACAAGGATAAAAAAAGAGTCTTTTTTTAAACAAAAAATATATTTTGAAGTCGCTAAATTAATAACTAAATTTGCCACCGAAACTTCGGTATGATTTTATGGGTTGTTTCAACCAAGAAATCATAAAAAAAGTAAAAAAATGAAAAAAATAATATCTCTATTGCTTCTTGTAGTTTTATTCAGTTCTTGTAACGAATACCAAAAAGCATTAAAAACCGAAGATGTCGCTGTTAAATTTGAAATGGCCACTAAATTATACGATGCAGGGAAATATTCTAAAGCGATTCGTATTTTTGAACAAATTGCTCCAGCCTACAGAGGGAAACCTCAAGCTGAAAAATTGTTTTATATGTTTTCTCAATCATATTTCAAAACGCAACAATATTACTTGGCAGGATACCAATTTGAGAGTTTTGTTTCAGGATATCCTAAAAGTGAAAAACTGGAAGAAGCAGCATATTTAGGAGCAAAAAGCTATTCTATGTTGTCACCAGTTTATAGTTTAGATCAAACAGACACTACTAAAGCATTAGATAAATTACAAGCATTTATTGATAATTATCCTAATTCAACGTACTTGACAGAAGCGAATGCAACTGTAAAAGTACTGAGTGAGAAAATAGAGCAAAAGGTTTTTGAAAATGCTAAAGGATACAATACAATTTCTGATTATAAATCAGCAATTGTTGCTTTAGACAATTTTGTAGCAGATTATCCTGGAACTCCGTTTAAAGAAGATGCTTTATATTACAAGTTAGATTCAGCGTATCAATTAGCAATTAATAGTATTCCATCAAAAATGGAAGAGCGATTAAATGTTGCAAAAGCTGCACAATTGAATTTGATTAAGTTTAAAGCGGATACTAAATACAAGCAAGAAGCAAGCGAAATGTTAGCTCGAATAGATAAAGATTTACAAAAATTTACTAAATAAATAAAGTCATGGATTTAAAAAAGACGAATGCTCCAGTAAATACAATAACATACAACAAAACTGTTATTGAAGAACCTACTGGTAATGTGTATGAAGCAATAACCATTATGGCTAAAAGAGCAAACCAAATCAATTCTGAAATTAAAAAAGAATTGACAGAGAAATTGGAAGAATTTGCTACATATAATGACAGTCTTGAAGAAGTTTTTGAAAACAAAGAGCAAATTGAGGTTTCAAAGTTTTACGAAAAACTACCTAAGCCACACGCTTTAGCAGTTCAAGAATGGTTAGATGGTAAAATTTACCACAGAGATTCAAATAAATAATAGTTACTATGTCAGTTTTAAGCGGTAAGAAAATTCTACTTGGAGTTTCTGGTGGAATTGCAGCCTATAAAACAGCCACATTAGTACGACTTTTCATAAAAGCAGGTGCACATGTCCAAGTGATAATGACACCTGCTTCTAAGGATTTTGTAACTCCTCTTACGTTATCCACGTTATCCAAAAATCCTGTTCATTCCAGTTTTTATAATCAAGACGATGAGAACGAAAAATGGAACAATCATGTTGAATTAGCTCTTTGGGCTGATTTGATGGTTATTGCTCCAGCAACTGCAAATACTTTGTCTAAAATGACAAATGGTACTTGTGACAATCTTTTGATTGCAGCTTATTTATCAGCAAAATGTCCGGTTTATTTTGCTCCTGCAATGGATTTAGACATGTACAAACATCCTTCTACTATTGCTAATTTCTCTTCTCTGACTCAATTTGGCAATGTCATAATTCCTGCGGAAAGCGGTGAACTGGCAAGCGGATTATCCGGTGAAGGAAGAATGGCTGAACCTGAAAATATTATTGCTTTTATTGAAGCTGATTTAAATAGCAAATTACCTCTTAAAGGAAAAAAAATATTAATTACTGCAGGTCCCACATACGAAGCAATAGATCCTGTGCGTTTTATAGGAAATCATTCTTCGGGAAAAATGGGTTTTGATATAGCAATAAGCGCTGCAAATCTAGGTGCTTCGGTGATTTTGGTTTCGGGACCTACAAATTGTAAAGTTTCAAATCCATTAATTAATGTGATTCCTGTTGTATCTGCAGAAGAAATGTACGTGGCTTGTCATCAGTTTTATCCAGATGTGGATGTTGCGATTGCAGCAGCTGCCGTTGCAGATTACAAACCAAAAAATGTTGCACAACAAAAAATAAAAAAAGCAGCTGATAATTTTACAATTGAACTCGAAAAAACGAAGGATATTTTAGCTTCTTTAGGCGAACAAAAGAAAAGCCAGTTTTTGATAGGTTTTGCTTTAGAAACAGAAAATGAAATTGAAAATGCAACCTTGAAAATTCAGAAAAAAAACTTAGATTTGATTGTTTTAAATTCGCTTCAAGATCAGGGTGCTGGTTTTGGTAAAGCAACGAATAAAGTTACCTTTATTGATAAAAATTTCAATATTGAGCCAATGGAATTAAAATCAAAAGAAGCTGTTGCTGATGATATTCTAGAAAAGGTGAAAGTACATTTTATGAAATAGGGTGTCGGATTAATACAAACGCAATATTGCTGTTTGAACTATTGTTAACCGTTAAGAGATAATACAAATCTACAGATGAATAAAATAATTATTTTTTTTCTGCTTTTTTCTTTTGGGCTTTCACAAGCGCAACAATTAAACTGTACGGTAACGGTTGATGCACAAAAATTGAGTGTTACAAATCAGCAAGTTTTTAAAACCTTGCAAACTTCCATAAGTGAGTTTGTAAATAAAACGGATTGGACTGGGCAAACGGTTAAGCAAAATGAGAAAATTAATTGTTCGATGTATATTACTGTTTCTTCGAACAACTCAGATCAATTTACGGCAACGATTCAAGTACAATCTTCAAGACCTATTTTTAATTCCTCATATTCATCTCCGGTATTAAATTACAATGATAAAGACTTTAATTTTAGGTATATAGAGTTTGAAAATCTAATTTTTAGTCCTACTACATTCGATTCTAATTTAGTTTCTGTATTGGCTTTTTACAGTTATATGATTTTAGGAATGGATGCAGATACTTTTGTTTCCGAATCTGGAAATTCGTATTTTGAAATTGCTCAAAATATTTCAAATATAGCACAACAAGGCGGTTCTAAAGGATGGAGTCAAGCTGATGGAAATCAAAATCGCTACTTTTTGATAAATGATATTTTATCTCCAGCATTCAAACAAATACGTCAAACCATGCTCGATTATCATGTAGGTTTGGATGTAATGAATCAGGATTTAAAAGCGTCCAAAGAAAAAGTGAAAGGATCACTAATCGATTTGGCCAAACTAAATACTTCCAGACCCAACGCATTTTTAACACGTGTTTTTTTCGATGCTAAATCTGATGAAATAGTTTCTATATTTTCTGGTGGACCCAGTATTACAATCTCAGATTTAGTCGATAATCTGAATAAAATTTCTCCTTTGAATTCAAGTAAATGGATGCTGATGAAATATTAATTGATTTCCAATTTTTAGATTAATCCAGCTTCACATCACAAAACAATACAGTAAATGATAACGTCACTTTCGATAAAAAACTATGCCTTAATAGAAAAATTGTCTATCGATTTTTCAAAAGGTTTCTCAACAATCACAGGAGAAACGGGTGCAGGAAAATCAATAATTTTAGGAGCATTAGGACTGGTTTTAGGGAAAAGAGCCGACTTGACTTCTTTAAAAAACAAAGAAGAAAAGTGTATCATTGAGGCTCATTTTGAAATTTCTAAGTATAATTTGCTTTCTTTTTTTGAAGCAAATGATTTGGACTATGAAAATGATACCATAATTAGACGTGAAATTCTGCCTTCTGGAAAATCAAGAGCTTTTATAAATGATAGTCCTGTGAATCTTCAGGAATTGCAGGAATTGAGTTTGTTCTTGATTGATATTCATTCGCAACAACAAACCCAAGAACTTTCAGATGAAAATGTACAGTTCGAAATTATTGATGCAATTGCAAATAATAAAGAAACAATTCTGGAATATCAGGCGCTTTTAAAAAGCTATAAATCGGATAAATCCAAATTGAATTCGTTGCTGAAAAGACAAAGCGAATCTAAGAAAGAGCAGGAATACAATACTTTTTTACTGGATGAGTTAGTTGCTGCTCAATTAAAATCTGGCGAGCAAGAAACTCTTGAGGCTGATTTTGAGAAGTTGAATAATGTTGAGATTATAAAAGAATCTATTGATAGGTCTTTAGCTATAGCCAATGAAGAGCAAATAGGTGTGATGCATAATTTGAATGAAATCAAGGTTTCATTACAAAAAATCGCCTATTTTTCGACTGAATATCATTCTTTATTAGAAAGAATTACAAGCGTAACGATTGAGTTTGATGATATTTCAGTTGAAATGAATCGTTGCTCCGAAAAACTTGTTAATGATCCGGAACAATTGGATTTAATTAGTCAAAAGCTTCAGGTAATTTTTAATTTACAAAAGAAACATCAGGTTTCCTCTGTAGATGAATTATTGGAAATTCAAGCTAATCTGGAAAATTCAGTTTTAGAATTAGGCAATATGGAAGAAGAAATTGCGGCGCTGATTGTTTCTATTGAACAAAAAACAATTGAATTGGATGCTTTTTCGACCACAATTCATAACAATAGATTGAATTCGATTCCAGTTTTATCTCAAAAGTTGATTACCATTTTAGAAACTTTGGGAATGCCAAATGTTCGCTTTAATATTGATATTAAGACTACTGAAACATATTTCCAAAATGGAAAAGATGAGCTTCAGTTTTTATTCTCAGCAAATAAAGGAACTGATTTCGGTTTATTAAAAAAAGTAGCTTCCGGTGGAGAAATGTCAAGGATTATGCTTGCTGTTAAGGCGATATTAGCACAATACTCCAAATTGCCAACATTGATTTTTGATGAAATCGATACCGGTGTTTCTGGAGAAATTGCTATTAGAATGGGAGAAATTATGAAGGAAATGAGTCAGGAAATGCAAATTTTTGCCATTACCCATTTACCACAAATCGCTGCTAAAGGAAATGCACATTTCAAAGTATTTAAATCAACTGTTGGCGAAGATACTCTCTCTGAACTGAAGTTATTAAATGGAGAAGAAAGAGTCGTAGAAATTGCTCAAATGTTATCAGGAACTGTAGTTTCTGATTCGGCCTTAAATCACGCTAAAGCCTTGCTGAACTAATTTTTTACTTTATATTTGTTTCCTTATAAAAGCAAAATTTTTGCATCAGCGATAAAACTATTACACGAATAAATATAAAAACGAATAACCAAGAGTATGATTATAGAACCTAGAATGAGAGGATTTATTTGTACGACATCTCACCCAAAAGGATGCGAACAAAATGTTAAAAATCAAATTGAATATATTAAATCAAAAGGACCTATAAACGGGGCTAAAAAAGTATTAGTAATTGGAGCTTCAACCGGATTTGGTTTAGCTTCGAGAATTACAAGTGCTTTTGGATCTGCAGCAGGAACTATTGGTGTATTTTTTGAAAAACCTCCAACAGAAGGTAAAACAGCTTCACCAGGTTGGTATAATTCTGCAGCTTTTGAAAATGAAGCTCATGCTGCTGGTTTATATGCAAAAAGTATCAATGGAGATGCTTTTTCGAATGAAGTAAAACAACAAACATTAGATCTTATAAAAGCGGACTTAGGGCAAGTGGACTTAGTAATCTATAGTTTAGCTTCTCCTGTTCGTATGCATCCGGTTACAGGCGTTTTGCATCGTTCTGTTTTGAAACCTATCGGAAGTACTTTTACTAATAAAACGGTTGATTTTCATTCTGGTAAAGTTTCAGAGATTTCAATTGAGCCTTGTAGTGGTGAGGATATTGAAAATACAGTTGCTGTAATGGGCGGTGAAGATTGGTCAATGTGGATTGATGCTTTAAAAGCTCAAAATCTATTGGCTCCTGGCGCTACAACTGTTGCTTATTCTTATATTGGACCATCATTGACCGAAGCGGTTTATAGAAAAGGAACAATAGGTCGTGCGAAAGATCATCTTGAAGCGACTGCTTTTGCCATTACTGACAGTTTAGCTGACATTGATGGAAAAGCATTTGTTTCGGTAAATAAAGCATTGGTAACACAAGCAAGTTCTGCAATTCCGGTTATTCCATTGTATATTTCTTTGTTGTATAAAATAATGAAAGAAGAAGGAATTCACGAAGGTTGTATCGAACAAATTCAACGTTTGTACCAAGAAAGATTGTATACTGGCAATGAAATTCCAGTTGATGAAAAAGGAAGAATCCGTATTGATGATTTAGAAATGCGTCCTGATGTTCAAGAAAAAATAGCTAAATTGTGGATTGAAGCTGTAACTGAAAATTTATCTGAAATAGGAGATTTAGAAGGATACAGAAAAGATTTCTACAATCTATTTGGTTTTGACGTAGAAGGCGTTGATTATAAAGCAGATGCAAACGAAGTGGTAAACATCGAAAGTATTGGCTAAACAAATTACAGAATTAAATATTTTAAAAACCATCAATTAATAGTTGATGGTTTTTTTATGGATAAAGATTATCTTTGTTAAAATTTTTTGAGCCTAAAAAAACATCTTTAATACCACATTCATAATTTATGTTATTTTCCCTAATTATACCAGTTTACAATCGTCCGGATGAAGTTGATGAACTTTTAGAGAGTTTATCTCATTCAACGTATAACGAAATTTTTGAAATTGTTATTATTGAAGATGGTTCCTCCATAGCTTGTAAAGATGTAGCTCAGAAATATGGGGACAGACTAGATATTTCTTACTATTACAAGGAAAATTCAGGACCTGGGGATTCACGAAATTACGGAATGAAAAAAGCAAGAGGAGATTATTTTATCATTTTTGATTCAGATTGTATTATTCCAAAGGAGTATTTAACAGAAGTTGATAAAGCTTTAAAACAGAATTATGTAGATTGTTTTGGAGGACCTGATAAAGCTTTGGATAGTTTTTCAGATATTCAGAAAGCAATTAATTTTGCAATGACCTCCTTTTTAACCACTGGTGGAATTAGAGGTGGTTCAGAAAAAATAGATAAATTTCAGCCTAGAAGTTTCAACATGGGATTGTCCAGAAAAGCTTTTGAAGCATCGAAAGGTTTTGGAAATATTCACCCTGGTGAAGATCCGGATTTATCAATTCGTTTGTGGAATTTAGGTTTTGAGACTAAACTTTTTCCTAAAGCATTCGTATATCACAAAAGAAGAATTGATTGGGATAAGTTTTCTATTCAGGTAAATAAATTTGGGAAAGCACGACCAATTTTGAATAGTTGGTATCCAAAATACAATAAGCTAACTTTTTTCTTTCCTTCGGTATTCATAGTTGGATTTTTTACTTCATTTTTATTGATGCTATTTTTTAATTTTGATTTGCTTCTTCAATTGTATTTTGTTTACTTTTTGGTACTGTTTTTGGTGTCTTCTTATCAAAATAAAAGCTTGAAAATTGGGTATTTATCATTGATAGCCGTTTGGAAACAATTTTATGGTTACGGAACCGGTTTTATAAAATCTTTTTATAAAATTATCATTTTGAAACAAAATCCTCAAGAAGCTTTCCCTGAATTATTTTTCAAAGTTTAATATGACAAAAATAATTGGTTTAACTGGCGGTATTGGAAGTGGGAAAACCACCATTGCAAATTATTTTAAATCATTTGGCATTCCATTGTACATTGCTGATGACGAAGCCAGAAAAATCATGCAATCTTCAGAAATTACTGAAGCTATTAAAAATGTATTTGGTGATACAGTTTTTGAAAATGAGAAGTTAAACAGAGAAGAATTAGCCAAAATTGTTTTTAATAACCCTGAAAAATTAGAAAAACTTAATAAAATTGTTCATCCTGCAGTAAAAAAACATTTTGAACAATGGCTTTTGCAACATACTGCA
Organism: Flavobacterium sp. GNP002; assembly: GCF_054343795.1. NCBI lineage: Bacteria > Pseudomonadati > Bacteroidota > Flavobacteriia > Flavobacteriales > Flavobacteriaceae > Flavobacterium > Flavobacterium sp. GNP002. The sequence goes on along the minus strand of NZ_JBTGUW010000001.1, from coordinate 3,461,842 downwards.
GCTTCTTATGTTATTTATGAAGCTGCTATTTTATTTGAAAGTGGTAGTTATAAAAATTGCGATTTGGTTATAACTGTCACAGCACCAGTAGAATCAAGGATTCAGAGAGTTATTGAGCGTGATAAAACGACACGAGAACTTGTTTTAAAAAGAATAAATGCACAATGGACTGATGAACAACGCATCTCAAAAAGCGATTTCATCATAGAAAATACTTCTATAGAAACTACAAAATTAGAAGTTGTTAAAATTCTTAAAATTTTAAAGATTAAACAAAATGTGCTATAGGTGTTAATGTTTGGTTAATCTATTATTTAATATATTGTTAAAATACTAAATTTGTTTCGATGAATAAACTTTTTTTTAGATTACTTGTTTTATTGATGAGTCTGTCCTTAATAGGGATAATTCTTGTTCAAGTGTATTGGTTTAATACTTCGTTCAAAAACAATGATGAGCAGTTTAAATTTCATGTTAAACAAGTTATTGGTAATGTAGCAGATAAGATACAGAAGCAAGAAACATATAGTTTTTATGATAAAATAAATCATTATAAAGACAGTACAGGAAAAGTACCTGAAAAGGATGACATATTAGAGTTTTATTATGTTCAAAAAAATCCAAGAACAAATAAAACGATTATATATTCAAACAGTATAATTTCTGAAGATTATAATATTTCACCAACGTTCTTTGATAAAAAATTTGATAGTGAAAAATTTAAGAGCTTTAGTTCCAAACGGGTAACTGAAGTTTATAACAATAATTCAATAGATAAATCAGGAGTGAGCCAAAGTTTGATTCCTGATGTTAGAATTGAAAAATCAGGTAATCTGGATATTTTAGACAATGCTCTTTTTGAAATTTCCTCTAAGGATGTTTTGTCTGCAATGCCACTTGAAGAACGTGTTTCCAGTGATGTTTTACAGAAACTGATTAAAAAAGAATTAGGAGAATATGGTATTGAAACAAGATTTGAATTTGGTATTTACAGCAATAATTTAGCTACCAAAATTAAATCAAATGATTTTAAATATGATAAAGATGCTACCTATTCAATTCCCATTTTTACAGATAATGAAGGGAATAGTAAATATCAATTGTTAGTAACATTTCCTCTAAAGAAGAAATTTTTATTGTCAGAACTCGTTAGTATAACAGTTCTTTCTATTGTTTTTACACTGATTATTTTAATTGCTTACACGAGTGCATTGAATCAATTAATTCGTCAACGTCAAATTTCTGAAATCAAAAACGATTTCATTAATAATATGACGCACGAGTTTAAAACTCCAATTGCAACTATAAATTTAGCTTTGGATGCAATTAGAAATCCAAAAATAATAGATGATAAAGAGAAGGTTTTGCGATACCTTCAAATGATTAAGGATGAGAATAAACGCATGCATGCTCAGGTAGAAAATGTACTACGAATTTCTAAATTAGAAAAGAAAGAATTAGATATTACTAAAGAATCAAATAATATTCATGAGATTATTGAAGATGCAATAGATCATGTGAATTTGATTTTAGAAGACAGGCAAGGAACAATTATCTGTCATTTTAAAGCTATTAGAACTACAGTTTTAATCAATGATGTTCATTTTACCAATGTCATTGTAAATATTTTAGAAAACGCAATAAAATACTCACCTAATGTTCCAGAAATTGAAATTTTCACTGAAAATATCAAAGATATGGTCATTATCAAAGTTAAAGATAGCGGTCTTGGAATGAGTAAAATAGCTCAAAAAAGAATTTTTGAAAAATTCTATAGAGAGCATACTGGAGACATTCATAATGTTAAAGGTCACGGGTTAGGATTAGCTTACGTAAAAAGAATTGTTGACGACCATAATGGTCAAGTATATGTAGAAAGTGAAAAGGGAAAAGGGAGTACCTTCATAATAAAATTACCATTAATAAATTAGAATATGGAAAATGTAAATAAAAAAATACTTCTAGTCGAAGATGACCTTAATTTTGGTGCAGTTTTGAAAGATTATTTAATGCTAAATGATTTTGATGTTACTTTGGCCAAAAATGGAATGGAAGGATTCGAAAAGTTCAAAAAGGATACTTATGATTTATGTATTCTGGATGTAATGATGCCTTACAAAGATGGTTATACTTTGGCTAAAGAAATCAGAGAAAAAAATAATGAAGTGCCAATTATATTTTTAACAGCAAAATCTATGAAAGAAGATGTGTTGAAAGGATATAAAGCAGGCGCTGACGATTACTTGAATAAACCTTTTGATTCTGAAGTATTGTTGATGAAAATCAAAGCAATAATCCAAAGAAAATCATCTGATACTAAAGCAGAGCAAGTACAATTTGAATTTAATATTGGTAAATTTCATTTGAATTCAAAACTTCGTTTTTTAACTTTTAATAATGATGAGCCAATAAAACTATCTCCAAAAGAGAATGAATTATTAAAAATGTTGATTCTTCATGAAAATGATTTAATGCCAAGAGAATTAGCATTGACAAAAATCTGGAGAGATGACAACTATTTTACTTCAAGAAGTATGGATGTTTACATCGCTAAATTGAGAAAGTATTTGAAACTTGATGAAGATGTGGAAATTTTAAACATCCACGGAGAAGGATTTAGATTAGTTGTTAAGAATAAAGTAGCAGAATAAATAGATATAAGCCTCAAGAAATTGAGGCTTTTTTTATGGATTAAAAAGATATTTATTTCCAATTCAATTGTAAAGCAAAACTTGTTTTATCGTCTTTTGTAATACTAAAAACGGTTTCTTTTTCGGATATACTTTCGTGAATGATGACTTTATCTTTTAGTGATAATTCTTTTAAGAAATTCATTTCTAAACTTTCAATTTTTTGATTGAGAATTAATTTTTCATCAACTAAGTCCAAACACCATTCTAAATATTTTACATTATTGACATGATTTACAATATCTAAATCAGATAAAAAGACGTTTTTTTCAAAAACAATTTCCTTTTCATTATTGAAATTTATTTTAGAAAAACCTTCAAGAGTAGCTCTTTTTTCCGGATACAATTCAAAATGTTCAAATGGTAACGCCAATCCTTCCGGGCGACGCTTTTTAGTATTAAAAACTGCCCAAAAAGTCTCTGAACCCACAATTTTTTCGCCATTTACGTGCATTTCCAGCGCCCTAACGGAACGGGAGTTTTCTAGGGAATTTATCCATGTTTTTACAGTTACCGTATCACCCCATTTTGGTAATTTAGAGATTTCAACACGCATTCTGCTTAAAACCCATGCTTGGTCAAATTCCTGCATGTCTGTAAAACTGATGCCACCAATCTCTGAATGTGCAGCAGCCGTTAACTGCAGCATATTACATAAGTCAGTGTATTTTAAAAAACCGTTTGGTGCGCATTGTGTAAAATTGATTTCCCAGTCTTTGCTTAATACGGAAGTGAAATTTGGAGAGATAGGCATATAAATAATTATGAATTTGTATTTTTAAATATAAGATTTATTGTTTTACTTTTTTTGAATTGATATAATCCACAATAGTTTCATACGGAGTTTCAAAATCAAACCATTTGGTATTTTCATTTCTTTTGAACCAGGTCAATTGGCGTTTAGAAAATCGTCTAGTATTTTTCTTTATTTCTTCGATGGCAAATTCTAGTGAAATTTCTCTGCCAAAATAACTAAATAACTCTCTATAACCTACGGTTTGCAAGGCGTTCAATTCTTTATTTGGGAATAACGTTTTTGTTTCAGCAAGAAGTCCTTCATTCATCATAATATCAACGCGTTGATTGATTCGGTTGTAAATGATTTTTCTGTCAGCTTCCAGACCAATTAAAATAGAAGTGAAGTTTCGGCTGTTTTTTTTCTGGTTTAAAAAAGAAGAATACGGTTTTCCAGCACCAATACAAACTTCGACGAAACGCATCATTCGTTGCGGGTTTTGTAGCGTTTGAGGATTTTCGGTGGTCAAAACTTTGTAATAATCTGGATCTAAAACTTCGAGTTTTTGCTGTAAATATCCGATTCCTAATTTTTCATAATTAGTAGTTATCTCAGTACGGACTGCTGCATCTATTTCGGGAAATTCATCAAAACCTTTTAGAATTGCATCGACATACAATCCGGAACCGCCAACTAAAATGGCGTAATCATTTGTCAAAAATAATTCATCAAGTTTAGCAATAGCTTCTTTCTCGAAATCACCAACGGTATAATTCTCGAATATGGATTTGTTTTGGATAAAATGATGGGTAGCTGCTGCTAACTCGGCTTTGTTTGGTACAGCAGTTCCAATGGTCATTTCCTTGAAAAACTGCCGGCTATCGCAGGAAACAATATCACATTTGAAATAATTAGCTAAAACAATGCTTAGGGAAGTTTTCCCGATAGCTGTAGGTCCGACGATAGTGATTAAGTATTTCATATTTTTTTAGCCCAGATGGAAACGGAAACCCCGGAGTTATGGAAGTTAGTTTTTCTTGGTGTAAAAGAGCGACTGGAGGAAGCTCCTTTTATGCCTTAGAAAAACAACTGAAATAACGAGGAGTTGCAGTGTACAGCTGGAATTGCTTCAAATTAATAAATTATAGTTCTGCTCCGCAATGGAAACAGTATTTTGCATTAAATTCATGTCCCTCAGTACCGCATACATTACAAGGATTGATTCTCTCAGACCTTGGTTTTTTGCGGTTGCTATTGGCAAATTCCGCTGAAACAATTCCTGTAGGAACAGCAATTATTCCGTAACCCATAATCATTACTACCGATGCGATGGCTTGTCCCAGTGGCGTTATAGGCGAAATATCTCCATAACCTACTGTTGTAAGTGTCACGATTGTCCAATAAATACTGATGGGAATGCTGGTAAAACCACCTTCTTCTCCTTCAACGACGTACATTACTGAGCCAATGATTACACTGCTGATTAACATGAAGTAAATGAAAATAAGTATTTTTCCTCTGCTGGCAATCAACGCTTCTTTTAGATGCGTGGATTGGCTGGAGAATTGTGGGTGTTTCAAAATTTTGAATAATCGCAACAATCGTAAAGCTCTAACAACTGTTAAAACACTGGTTCCAACAAAAAATAGGGAGAAATACATGGGTAATGTCGCTATCAAATCAATTATACCATAGAAACTGAAAATGTATTTTAAGGGTTTTTTTATAGAAATTATTCTAAGAATGTATTCTAAAGTGAAGAAAATTGTAATAATCCATTCCAATACAATGAGTTCATAATGGTACTTTGTATCAAAACCTTTGACCGTTTCGAGCATAACTATAACGACACTAACTAGAATGACGCCTAAAAGAATAAGATCAAATAATCGTCCGGAAGCAGTATTTGTTCCGTAAATTACGACATTAGTTCTGTGTCTAAAAGCGTCAAATTTTGACTTTTGCATAATTATTTTGTAATTATTAGCATACGATTAGAATTTAACAATCTTCAATGTTTTACTTTTTCGAACATGACTTTGAATAATATTACGAGTATCCCTATTATTTTGCATGGGGATGATAATATTTTTAAGAATTTCGATATTGTTGATTTGATAGTTTAAATCATAGAAAGCATAGCCTCTATAAATTCCGTTTTCAATCAAAACGGCGCTTCGCTCATTGATGGTTCTACCTCGATCAACAAGTACCATATTTTGATTTTCGAAACTATTTTTATCTATAAATCCTTGAACTCTTGCGTTATATTCTTCAGGTGAAATCTCACCAACACAAGCTCCATCACATTCTTTTATATTGTATTGAAAACAGTTTGTTTTAGAAACATATAAACCAGTAAGTTTTTGGCACAAGTTATAATGGGAAGTGATTCTGAACAACGCATTTTTGCCTTCTTGCAAGGAAGTAAAGGAGGTGATTTCTTTTTTTCGACCATCAGCTTTTTGAAGCTTTAGGTTGAGATACCCATTTTTATCTTTTTCAGCATACAAAGCCAGTTGAAAAATACTTTTTCGTTGCGCTCTGTTATAAATGGGTTTGTTGATTTTTATTTCTTCACTTTCTTTCAATAATGCAATCAATTCACTTCCAGTTTCATCATACGTAACTGTGAAAACTTCAGCTTGTATTTTTTTGCATTTTGAGGAAGTCCCAGTAAAATGCTGGTTGATACGTTTTTTTATGTTTCGGCTTTTGCCAATGTAAACCAAATTCCCTTTTTCATTGTGGATATAATAAACACCAGTTTTTGCAGGTAAGCTAGCCACAATATCCAGTAATTTTGGTGCAATTCCTTTTTCGATTTCCAGCTTTATAAAATCTTTTACAATTTCTTTCTCTAAATCTTTTTCTAAAAGAATTTTGAATAATTTGACAGTTGCCAAAGCATCACCACTGGCTCGGTGTCTATCAGCCATTGGGATTCCAAGGGCACGAACGAGTTTCCCTAAACTATGGGAAGGTTGCTCTGGTAATAATTTTTTTGATAATTCAACCGTACAAAGTGTTCTGGCTTCAAAATCATATCCTAATCGGCGGAATTCAGTTCTTAATATTCGGTAATCAAACGAGGCATTATGAGCTACGATAACACAGTCATTTGTCATTTCGATGATGCGTTTAGCAACTTCAAAAAACTTTGGAGCAGAACTTAACATGGCATTATTAATTCCAGTAAGTTTTACTACAAAGGGCTGTATTGGAATTTCTGGATTTACTAAACTGATGAATTGATCTACAACTTCATGTCCATCAAATTTATAGATGGCGATTTCAGTTATTCCTTCTTCGTTGAATTGTCCTCCAGTGGTTTCTATGTCTAGTATTGCGTACATTTTCAATGTCAATTTCAAAAATCAATAGAAATGTCAATTTCAAAAATCAATTTCAATAACAAAGTCAATATTAAAAGCAAATATCAATTTTAAAAAACTAAAAAATTGAATATTGTAATTGCTATTGTAATTGCTATTGAAAAAATATTGTAATTGCCATTGTAATTGTAATTGAATTATTTTTTATTGTTTATCATTTTTGAAGCGATAGCTATTAGTTCTTCAACTTCTGTCAAAAGCCACTTTCTTTCTTCTAAATCTCCTGTTTTTATATAATCCAGAACTTTTAATGAATTTCTAGACTCTTTAAGCTCCTTGACGGAAAGAGAAACCTTAAATATAAAATCTTTATTTGTTATCGTTCCTTGAGCCTCTCCATAATTTAGTGAAGAACTTCCGGATGATTGTATCAGTTGGTTTTTGTAATAATCAATTTCATAAGATTTTTCTAATTTTCTAACAAAGAAAATGCATTCACCTGCAAATCTAACTAAACGGTCTTCAAAATTGTAGATTTTGTCAAAATTAGGTTCGTTTGCTTGCATTTTTATTGAAGTTGAATTTTGTTAATACAAATTATCTTCCTCCAAAGATACTACTTCCAATCCGAACCATTGTGCTTCCGCATTCAATTGCAAGTTGATAATCTCCTGACATTCCCATTGAGATAGTTTCTAGCTGGCAGTTTTCAGTTTCCAGTTCTTTTGTCGTGTCGAAAATTGTTTTCAAATGCAAAAATTCGTTCTTGATTTGATCTTTATTGTCTGTGAAAGTAGCCATTCCCATTAATCCAACGATTCTAATGTTTTTCATTTCATGAAATTCACTCGAGGATAGGAGTAAAGCAAGTTCTTCCTCGTCAAGACCAAATTTAGTTTCCTCTTCCGCAATATAAATTTGTAGTAAGCAATCGATAATTCTATTGTTTTTGAGTGCTTGCTTATTGATTTCCTGTAGTAATTTCAAACTATCAACACCGTGAATCAAGCTCACAAATGGCGCCATAAATTTGACTTTATTGGTCTGAACGTGACCTATCATGTGCCATTGAATGTCTTTGGGCATTTGTTCCCATTTCTCCGCCATTTCCTGGATTTTGTTTTCTCCAAAAATGCGTTGACCAGCTTCATAAGCTTCCATTAAATCTGAAACAGGTTTGGTTTTAGAAACCGCAACTAGGGTTACGTGTTCCGGTAATGTAGCTTTTATATTGAGTAAATTATTTTTTATTGACATTTTAATGTTTTGATTTTAAATCGTTATCGATACCTAAAGTTCATAAACGACTAATCCGCTTCTAAACTTTGGTTCAATATACGTACTTTTTGGAGGCATTATCAAATTGGCATCAGCCAAGGCTTTTATTTCTCCAATATTTGATGGAAATAGAATAAAACCGATTTCAAATTCTCCTTGATCAATTTTGTTTTTTACTTCCAATACAGATTGTTTTCCTGAAAGGTATTCTATTCGCTCATCATTACGTAAATCTTCAATGGCAAGAATAGGCAGTAACACTTTTTTGTATAAAATTTGTGTGTCTAAACTATCCAAAGCAGTTTCGAAAGCTTCATTTTCTTTTCGTAAAATTAAGCTATAAAAAGCATTGTCAAGATACATTCCGAATTGGTGCTTTTGAGAAGGCTGAAAAGGTTGTTGGAATTTGTTTTCAAGAATAAAATCCTTTTCTAATTCTTTGATGAAATCTTCTTTTGATAAACCGTTTAAATCTTTTACTAAACGATTGAATTCATATATTTTGACGTTATTTTCAGAAATTAAATAGCTCAGAATATGATTTTTTGCAGTGTTTTCTGGATCATCATTTTCCTCAGATAATAATCTTAGTGCTTCGGTACGATGATGACCGTCAGCGATATAAAGATTGTTTGTTTTTTCAAATATATTTTGAAGCCAATTGATTTCTAATCCATCTTCAATTTTCCACAGATAATGAATCTCTTTTTTTGTGGTTGAAAATTCAAAATCAGCTAATTTTTGGGTACAATTAAAAATCCAGTTTTCTATGGTTTTATTATCTGGATAGGTCATTAAAACAGGTTCCGTATTGAACTCTGAATATTTCATGTAGTCTTTGAGTAATCGGACTCTAAAAGCAATAATATCTTCATGTTTTTTGATGATATCATTACAATAATCTGCTACACTTGTTCCCGCAATAATCCCTGTGAATGAATGTGTTTTAGTAACAATTTTATGAATATAAATAGCAGGTTTTTTATCTTTTACTAAAATGATTTCATTTTTGAAATCCTCGTATTTTTGATGTACTTGTCGGTATCTTTTTTCAAAAGAAACGCTTTCCTGATTGGTATAAGCTGGTTTTAGAATATGTAAAAAAGATAATGGATTGAAATCCAATTGTGCTGCTAATTCAGCATTTACATATTCTTCATAAGAACGACAAGTGACGAGACAAACCTTATCACGAGTGGGACGAACTGCTTTGAAAGGAACTATTTTAGCCATAATTAGGTCAAAAGTTAAAAGCCAAAAGTCGAGAGTTTAAAGTAATTGACTTTAGACTCTCGACTTTTGAATATTATGACTATATAAATTGTTTAGAAATCTTCTCTGCTTTTTTGCTTTCAGAATAATCATAGAAACCTTCACCGGATTTAACCCCCATTTTTCCTGCACGAACCATATTTACCAATAACGGGCAAGGAGCATATTTTGGGTTTTTGAAACCGTCATACATTACATTTAAAATAGCTAAACATACGTCAAGACCAATGAAATCTGCTAATTGTAAAGGCCCCATTGGGTGTCCCATACCAAGTTTCATAACAGTGTCAATTTCATAAACACCAGCTACTTTGTTGTATAAGGTTTCGATAGCTTCGTTGATCATTGGCATCAAAATTCTATTGGCAACAAAACCAGGATAATCGTTGACTTCAACAGGCGTTTTTCCTAATTTCTCCGAAAGAGTCATGATTGTTTTCGTCACTTCATCGCTAGTGTTGTATCCACGAATGATTTCGACTAATTTCATAATTGGCACTGGATTCATAAAATGCATACCGATAACACGTTCTGGATGTGCCACAACAGCTCCAATTTGAGTAATCGAAATGGAAGAAGTGTTGGTTGCCAATATCGTATTGTGTGAACAAGCATCGTTTAATTGCTTGAAGATATTTAGTTTTAATTCAACATTTTCAGTTGCGGCTTCAATTACTAAATCAACTCCTACAACACCATCTTTAATATCTGTATAAGTGATAATATTGGTGATCGTTTTAGCTTTGTCTTCTTGTGTGATGCTCCCTTTTGCAATCATTCGGTCTAAATTAGCGGCGATGGTTGCCATTCCTTTATCTAATGATTTCTCTGAAACATCTATTAATTTTACGGTAAAACCACTTTGTGCAAAGGTATGGGCGATTCCATTTCCCATTGTTCCTGCTCCGATTACGGCTATTGTTTTCATTCTTATTTTGGATTAAAATATTTTGATTTTTATGATTTAAAGATTACTTTTTGAAGCAATCAATAATTTGATACGCTACTCTTAGTGCTTCAGTTGCTTGTTCCAATGTAACAACAGGTTCTGTATCATTGATTATGGCATCTGCAAAAGATTCCAATTCGTCAAGAATTGCGTTATTTTGTTCTACATCTGGATTGGAGAAGTAAATTTGTTTTTTTACACCTTCTGCATTTTGTAAAATCATATCAAAGTCACCGGGAACTTCAGGAGCATCTTTCATTTTTACCACTTCACATTTCTTTTCCAAGAAATCCACTGAAATGTAAGCGTCTTTTTGGAAAAAACGAGATTTACGCATGTTTTTCATAGAAATTCTGCTTGCAGTTAAATTGGCAACGCAACCATTTTCGAATTCTATTCTGGCATTGGCAATATCTGGTGTGTCACTGATAACCGAAACGCCACTGGCATTTATATTTTTTACTTTAGATTTTACAACACTCAAAATAGCATCAATGTCATGAATCATCAAATCCAAGACTACAGGAACATCTGTTCCACGAGGATTGAATTCAGCAAGACGATGGGTTTCAATAAACATAGGATTTTCGATCATGTTTTTGGTAGCGATGAATGCCGGATTGAAACGCTCTACATGCCCAACTTGACCTTTTACATTATATTCTTTGGCTAAAGCGATAATTTCTTCGGCTTCTTCTACCGTATTTGAAATGGGTTTTTCGATGAAAACATGCTTGCCGGATTTGATGGCTACTTTGGCACATTTGTAGTGAGAGAGAGTTGGTGTTACAATATCAATTACGTCAACTGCATGAATAAGAGTTGCAATTGTGCTAAAATGTTTATAACCAAATTCTTTAGAAACCTTCTCGGCATTCTCTTGATTTGGGTCATAAAAACCAACTAATTCATATTTATCAGATTGTTGTAATAAACGCAAATGTATTTTTCCTAGATGACCAGCACCTAATACTCCAATTTTCAGCATAACGATGTAATTTTTACAAAAATAGCAATAAAATGATTAATCTATTATTGATATGAGACAATTATTCAGTTAATTTAAAATTTAAAATCCAACATTTGAATTCAGAAATTCTTTTCTATTTTTACCAAAATAAAATAGTAAATTTTGAAAGACACAGCCAAGCATCAAGGACTTCGGAATCAATTAGTAAGCGTTTTAGAGCAAAAGGGGATTACTGATAAAAGTGTTTTGGAGGCGATAAAAAAGATTCCAAGACATTTATTTTTGAATTCCAGTTTTGAAGATTATGCCTATCAAGATAAAGCATTTCCCATTGGTGCAGGTCAAACGATATCGCAACCATACACTGTAGCTTTTCAATCTCAATTATTAGAAGTAAAAAAAGAGCATAAAATTTTAGAAATAGGAACAGGTTCTGGATATCAAACAGCTGTTTTATGTTTGTTAGGAGCCAAAGTATTTAGCGTTGAAAGACAAAAAGAATTGTTTAAGCAAACTTCTATTTTATTTCCAAAACTGAATATTCGTCCCAAACATCTTTCTTTTGGAGATGGATACAAAGGATTGCCAGGTTATGCTCCTTTTGACAGTATCATTGTTACTGCTGGTGCTCCATTTATACCCCAGCCTTTGATGGCACAGCTAAAAATAGGAGGAAGGCTCGTTATTCCATTAGGAGAAGAAGTGCAGATTATGACTTTGTTAATAAGGAAAAATGAAACGCAATTTGAAAAACACGAGTTTGGCGAATTTCGATTCGTTCCTTTATTAGAAGATAAAAATTAAAATCCCACCCCAACCCTTCCCAAGGGGAAGGGAGCAGAAGATGAATTTTATTGACCAATAATATTTAAATACCGTTCTAAGCTTTCTTTTTCTATTTGAGCAATGAATAACAAAAAATCTTCTTTATTATTTTTAGTTTGCGCTGTTTCCAGCGTTTGATAATAGCGCATTCTATTTTCATAATCTCCTTTTATATTAGCGATGATATAGCCATGTTGCAACAAAACTAGATTCATTACTAAACGTGAAGTTCTGCCGTTTCCATCAATAAATGGGTGAATTGTCACTAATCGTTCGTGCATTTCTGCTGCTAAAATTATCGGGTGAAGCGTTGATTTATTACTTTCGTACCAAATAAAAAAATCTTCCATTTCTTTGGCAACTAGAAAGGGTTGTGGTGGCATGTGACTGCTACCTTGAATCATCACTTGAACTTTTCTGTAGCGACCGGCATCTTCAGGTTGAATTCCTCTCAAAATAAGATTGTGTATAGACAGTACTTCGCGTTCATTTATGGAACTATTTCTTTGCATTAAATCTTTGATGTAGGCAATAGCTTCTTGATGATTAATCACTTCAAGATGTTCCCGCATACTTTTTCCGGAAATCGTTAAACCTTCGTTGATAACCAAATCAGTTTCACGCAACGTCATAGTATTGCCTTCGATACGGTTACTTTCAAAAGTATATTCCAGTTCTAGAGCCTGAGCAATTCGGTAACTATCAAACTGACGAAAACTATCCAGTTTTGTTTTTAAAATATCTATTTCATCAAGAATTTTTTGAAGTGTAGTAGATAGTTTTTTCTTGGATGGTTTGCTTTGATATCTTAATTCTTGCTCCGCAACTAATAATGCTTTTAAAGCAAATTCATCCTGACCAATTTCATAAAGAATTTTTTCTTTAAGCCAAGCGACCATTATTGTTTCTAAATCGATCTCGAGCAAAGATGCTAGTTTGACGACTTGTTCTCTGGTAGGTTTTCTGGTTCCACTTTCAAACTTACTGATTAAGGCTTGGTCAATCCCTAAAAGTTGTGCCACTTCTCTAGTTTTGAGTCCTTTTTGTTCTCTTGCATTTTTGAGTAGTGTTTTCATTTTTAAAAATGTTTATAATTGTCTTGACAAATTTAGTCATTTTTTAAACTAAAAAATAATTTATTTCAATTTTCTTTTAATTTAAAATGATTTTTTGATTCTGTCTAGATCGCGTTTGGTATCCTGTTCTTTAAGAGATTCGCGCTTATCATAGGTTTTCTTTCCTTTACAAAGACCAATCTGAAGTTTAGCCATTCCTTTTTCATTGGTAAACAATTTCAAAGGGACTATTGTCAATCCTTTCGCTTGAACGCTTCTTGCTAAGCTTTTTAGCTCTCTTTTATTTAAAAGTAATTTACGTTCACTTCTAGCCTTGTGGTTAAATTGATTACCAAAAGTGTATTCTTCAATGTAAGTATTTATTGCAAAAAGTTCATTATTACTGAATTCACAAAAACTTTCTGTAATATTTGCTTTCCCTAATCGAATAGATTTAATTTCGGTTCCGGCTAAAACAATTCCAGCAGTGAAAGTCTCGATTATTTCATAGTCAAATCGAGCTCTTTTATTTAATATGTTTATTGTTTTTAGCATAGTGCAAATGTAGCAAAAATTAAAGGTTTAGCAATAAGTTATGGCAATTTCAGAAGTTGGTGTGTAATAGATTCACCATTTATAGTTACAATATAAAGATTACCAAAAGTAGTATCTTCAATATCTGCATATATCTTTTGATTAATAATTTGATTAACAAAATTAGGCGTGGTATTACTATGACCTATGATTAAAACTTTTTTACCGAGCGTTTCTTTTTTGAAAGATTCAATTGCAATTGTTTTAGGATTATATAGTTTTATTTGAATATTCTTAGTTTTAGCAGTAGGAGTTGCAGTTTGTATTGTTCTTTTATAATCAGTTGAATAGATTTCATCAAAACCTACTTCAGAGAATATCTTATTCCAAAGATTAGCTCTTTCAAGACCAATTTCTGATAAATCAGGATTTTGGGAACCATCTGCTTTTTCAGCATGACGTATAAAGTAATATGTAGTCGTGCTTTGTTGTCCAAAACTAATTTGTAAAATAAATAAAGCGATTATAATTAGATACTTTTTCATTTTAATAAATTTAAAAATTAGTATTTACGATTTTAATATATTTGCAAAATGGAAAACTCAAAATCTAAAGACCCGCTTCACGGAATTACGCTTCAAAGAATCGTTGAGCAATTAGTTGCTTACTATGGGTTTGATACTCTTGGAGAATTGATAAAAATTAAATGTTTTACGCATAATCCAAGTATAAAATCCAGTTTAACTTTTTTAAGAAAAACGGATTGGGCAAGAAAGCAAGTGGAAGATTTATACATAAAATCAAAAGCTAAATTACCCAAATAGATTTTAGTTTAATTTATAGGAAACCATAATTCCTCCTCTATAAGGCAACCATTCACCACTTTTGTTGTAATTTTTTACTTTTTCGTACCTCTCTGTTGTTCCAATGTAATAGCCTTTATAGAATCCCTGATGTGAGCCACCACCTAAGAAACAATCCAACATAAATTTGTCATTAATTTTTACTTGATACCCTATAGTTGCGCCTATAAAATACCCAAACCCTTTTTCGTACAAATTAGTATTTAAATAATTCCATTTTTGAAAATTAAAAGCACTAGCACCAATATGCGCACCTGCATAAAAACCATTGTGTTTTTCTTTAAAATGATATCTATATTCAGAGGTGAAAGTATAAAATTGTCTGGGTTTTCCATCAACTGATTTCCAGAAAGAACCCAAAACATCAAATTGTAATGTAGATTTTTCTCCAATACTGGTTTCAATACCAACATTTGGAACGGTCAATAAAGTAGTAAATGCATTTGCTTTTATATAAGTTTGACTTTGTGATAAAAAGGAAAAGAACAAAAATGTGGCAATAAATAATTTTTTCATAAAGAATGGTTTCTACTTTTTTAGTCAAATATTGACTAAAAACAGGCGCAAATATAGCTATTAATGTTTGATTGCTTTTTATGGTTAAAGTCAATATTGTCAGTTTAAACGTATTTTAACATTATGGAGGAAGACAGGAATAAACACTATTTGTTTAAAATAGAATAAATTACTGTATCTAAAAATCGCCCGTCATAAAATTCATTTTCTTTTAAATGTGCCTCTTTAACAAAACCATTTTTTTCTAAAACTTTTGCAGAACCATGATTTTCAGGAGCAATAATTGCTTCTATAGAATGCAAATTCATATTATTGAATCCATATTTTACAGCTTCTTTCACCGCTTCAGAAACAATTCCTTTTCCTTGATATTCTGGCAATAACATATAGCCAATTTCGGCGCGATAATGTTCGGGTTTTATTCTGTAATGACCAATGATTCCAATCAGTTTGGAATTGTCTTTCAACGTAATTGCCCAATTGATTCCTTCATTACTATCTATTTTGCTGTCAATCATGGCGATATGTTCCAAGGCGTCTTCATCTGTTTTTACTAAAGGTCTTGGGATATATTTCATCGTTTCCGGATTGGATCGCAATGCAAAAATCTCCTTTATATCATTAGAATCTACTCTTCTCAAAAGCAAGCGTTCGGTTTCTAAATTTGGAAATGGGCTGAAATTTATAGTTAACATATTTACATTTTTTTAATTAAAGGATTTCAATGCTAAATTTTGAATGGAAAGTTGCATTGGATTCTAAAACTTGAATACCTTCTTTTTCGAATAGATTTCCAGAATTTTCATTGGTATCCGAATAACCGAACCAAGGTTCAATACAAAGAAATGGCGCATTCATTTTGGTCCAAATTCCTAAACTTGGAAAATCCTCAAAATGTACTCTTAAAATTGAATTTTCATTTTCTAAAATAGTCAACGAATTGGATTGTAATGTTTTGAATATCAAAGCGTCATTTTCGAACAATTCATAGGTCAACGGAATCTTTTTATTAGTAACGTCTAACTTCTTAGTTTTATTTGAAATTAAATCATCTTCCAATAGGTAATATTCCAAAGTTTCTTCTTTTTCGAAAGCAATGGTGTAATTTTCGAATTGATTTGGCAAAGCAAAAGCAGGATGAGCACCAATAGAAAACGGCATCGTATTTTTTCCTTTGTTAACTACTTTATATGCAATTGATAAATTATTTTCCTCTAATGTATAAATCAGCTGTAATTCAAATTCAAAAGGATATACTTTTAATGTTTCTTCGGTAGATTGTATAGAGAAAGTAGCACTATTATCTCGTATTTCAATTAATTCAAACGCCATATCTCTTGCAAATCCGTGTCGCGATAAATGATATTCCATTTCATCATAATGAAAAGAATTATTTTTTAAAGTCCCAACAATTGGAAATAAAATAGGAGAGTGCTTACCCCAAAATTCTGGATTTCCTTCCCAGATGTATTCTTTATTTTGATTTGTTTTTAAGGAAATTAATTCAGCACCAAAATGTTTGATTTCAGCGGTTAGTATTGAGTTTTTTATTGTAGTTGTCAAAATTGGTCTTCGTTAATTTAAAAAATTGATTTTGTATGGTAAATATATTTTATAATTTTTAATTTTTATAAAGATTAAGCTTGATTTTATTTAAATTAAATGGAATCAATTCTTTCTTAATAGTTCTAAATCCTCTTTTTTTTCATTAATTTGTGGTATAAATCATAAGAAAATGAAAAATATTCGATTCGGAGTCATCTTACATCTGACTTTATTATTGGGACTTACGTCCGTTTCGGCGCAACAAACCCCAACAAATGCATCCGGTAATGCAGTTTCAAAATACGATTATCATGATGCTTTTGCTCCACATTTTTACTCTAAAAATGGAACAAGTACACGTTCAGCAAGTGGGCAACCTGGAGCTGAATATTGGCAAAACAGTGCTGATTATAAATTAACTGCTAAACTGGATGAAAAAAACAACGAGATTTCAGGTACAGGAATCATCACCTACACGAACAACAGTCCAGATAAATTGGCTTTTGTTTGGATGAACTTAGACCAGAATTTATTCAAAGCAGATTCCCGTGGAAATGCAGTTGTGCCTTTGACAGGAAGCCGAAATGGGGCTCAAGGCCAAGTTTTTGATGGCGGTCATAAAATCAAATCGGTGAAAGTAATTACTACTTTAAAAGGAGTCGCTACTGAAACTACTGCAAAATATGTTATTACTGATACTAGAATGCAGGTTTTTCTTCCGCAGGGATTAAATGCAAAAGGTGGTTCAGTTAAAATCAAAATCGACTTTTCTTTTATAGCTCCTTTTGAAGGATCAGACAGAATGGGAGTTTTAGAAACTAAAAATGGTAAGATTTTCACCATTGCGCAATGGTATCCGCGTATGTGTGTGTATGATGATGTACGAGGTTGGAATACTAATCCGTATTTAGGAGCATCGGAATTTTACTTAGAATATGGTGAATTTGATGTGAGTATTACTGCGCCATCGAATCATATTGTGGTTGCATCAGGCGAATTACTAAATCCTACAGCAGTTTATTCTACTGTGGAGCAAAGTAGATTAGCACAAGCAAAACAAAGTGATAAAACGGTTTTTATCCGTACCGCTGCCGAAGTTGAAAATTCATCAAAAATAGTTTCAACAACTACTAAAACATGGAATTATAAAATTAAAAATGCCCGCGATTTTTCTTGGTCATCATCAGCGGCATTTATTTTAGACGCAGCAAAAATCAATTTGCCTAGCGGAAAGAAATCATTGGCTGTTTCTGTATATCCAGTTGAAAGTGCAGGTGACGCAGCTTGGGGACGTTCAACAGAATACACGAAAGCCTCTATAGAAAATTATTCTAAAAGATGGTTAGAATATCCGTATCCTGCTGCTACAAATGTTGCCGGAAACGAAGGCGGAATGGAATATCCAGGAATTGTTTTTTGCAGCTGGGAGTCTAAAGGAGAGGATTTATGGGGCGTTACAGATCATGAATTTGGACACATTTGGTTTCCTATGATTGTTGGGTCAAACGAAAGAATGTTTGCCTGGATGGATGAAGGTTTTAATACTTTTATTAATTCATTGAGCTCAGTAGATTTTAATAATGGCGAGTACAAAGAAAAGCCAGTGGATATGCATCAAAGAGCGGAAGTGTATACAAGTCCGAATCTTGAAACTATAATGAGTTCGCCAGATAATATGAAAGAAAAAAACATAGGTCTTTTGGCGTATTCTAAACCAAGTTCTGGATTAGTGATTTTGCGTGAACAAGTTCTTGGACCGGAACGTTTTGATTTAGCGTTGAAAACTTATATCGAGCGTTGGGCTTACAAACATCCGCAACCGGACGATTTCTTTAGAACAATTGAAAATGTTGCAGGAGAAGATTTGAGTTGGTTTTGGAGAGGTTGGTTCCAATACAATTGGCGTTTAGACCAAGGAATTAATTCGATAAAATACGTTAAAAATGATCCAAAACAAGGAGTTGTAATTTCGATTGAAAACTTAGAAAAAATGGCAATGCCAGTAAGTTTAGACGTAAAAACGAAAAGCGGACAACTAACACGTGTGAAATTGCCTGTTGAAGTTTGGCAAAGAAACAAAGCGTGGTCTTTCAAACACAATTCGACAGAAGAAATTGAAAGTATCACAATAGATCCCGATCATGTTTTACCGGATACTAATACATCAAATAACACTTGGACTGCAGATAAAGGTTTGATTGAAAAAGATGTAATTCTGGATGGCTATTTGGGAACTTTTTCAACAAAAATGGCGCCGCTAAAAATTACTTTTTCAGAGAAAAATGGCGCGCTAAATGTTTTGATAACAAAGTATCCAAGTTTCACGGTGGAACCAACTGGAAAAAATAGTTTTGAATCGAAACAAGCAGGACTTAAATTTGAATTTAATGACAATCTAAACGGATTTGACATGATAGTTCCTGAAGGACAAAAAATACCTTTTACCAGAGATAAATAGTATTTAGACATTATATAGAAAAGACTTGTAGCAATTAATGTTACAAGTCTTTTTTTATGTACTCAATTTTTTTTCTAAATCTATTCTGGAATTTGTTGGCTTAGGCAGTGTAATGTTCCAAAACCCCAAATAAAATCTGTAGCGCTAATCCCGATGATTTCCCTGTCAGGAAAACATTCTGCAAGGATGTTTAACGCTTTACGGTCATTACTGTCGTTAAAAGTAGGAACCAAAACGCAATTGTTCAAAATCAGGAAATTGGCATAACTCGCCGGAAGTCTCAAGCCCTCAAATTCCAAACGTTTTGGCATTGGTAAAACCACAATTACAGGTGATTTTCCATTTTCCAGTTTTGCGTTTTGCAAGCGTTTTAAGTTATCTTGTAACGGTTTGTAGTTATGATCCGTTGGATCTGTTTCTACAATTGTCACAATAGTATCTTCGTTTACAAATCGGCATAAATCATCAATATGACCGTGAGTATCATCTCCTTCAATTCCGTCGCCTAGCCAAATCACATTCGTAATTCCAAGGTATTCCTTGAAAACCGCTTCGTAATCTGCTTTGGTGAAATTTGGATTCCGAACCTGAATATCGGGATGCATCAAACATTCTTCCGAAGTCAATAAAGTTCCACGACCGTTACTGTCAATCGCGCCACCTTCAACAATTACCGGTTTTCCTTTGTACATAACTTGAGTCACAGGAATATTCAGAAATTCACCCACTTTGGCTGGAACAAATTTGTCCAATTGAATGTTTTTATACTTGGCCCAACCATTAAAATTAAAGTTCAAAGCTTCTCTTTCGGTTCCGTTTTTAACGATAATCGGACCCGAATCACGCATCCAACTTCTATTGGTTTTATGAATGATATAAGAAATGTTAGTTAGTTCAACATGAGCTGTTTCCAACATAGCATTGACTTTTTCTTTTTGGTTTTCATCGGCAACCACTAAAAATACAGTTTCGAAAGTAGCCACTTTTTTAATGAATTCGACAAAAGCCCATTGAACCGCCTCGTATTTTCCTGGCCAGTCTTTTCCGTTGTGCGGAAAACACAGTAAAATCCCTTGTTGCTTTTCCCATTCGGCAGGGAATCTTCTATTATTTGTAGTCATACAGCGTTTCTAATTTTAAAGACTACAAATATAAACATTCAGTAGGATTTTAAAATAGTTGGCAACCATTCATTTCGGACATTTCATAAATTTATAAGAATAGTTTTGGTAATGATTATATAATATTGAGTTAATTCTTGTCGGGCTTCAGCTAGTTATTTTTGAAAAAAATTAAAAATACAGTTATGAAAAAATATGGTATTTCACTACTCGCGGCAATTATGGTTTTGTCAAGTTGCGAAAATGACTCAAATAAAGAGGAATCTCCTGAGTTGGTTGTAAATGAAAATGCAGCAACTTTCAAAGAAATTGGTTCGATAACTATTGGAGGCGCCGGAGCTGCTGAAATAAGTGCGTATGATGAAGTTTCTAAAAAATTATTTACTGTAAACAACAGTAATACGAATAGGATTGATGTTATTGATTTGTCTAATCCATCTAGTCCGGTTTTTCTAACAAGTATCGATTTAACTCCGTTTAATGGAGCTTCAAACAGTGTTGCTACCTATAATGGAAAGTTAGCAGTGGCATTAGAAGCAAAACCAAATAAGCAAGATGCCGGAAAAGTGGTTGTTTTTGAAACGGCTAATTACAGTATAATCAAAGAAATTACGGTTGGTGCTTTGCCGGACATGATTACATTTTCTCCTGACGGGAATTATATCATGACTGCTAATGAAGGAGAACCAAATGATACCTATTCGATAGATCCGGACGGTTCTGTTTCTATTATTGCCGTTAATGCTAATTATGCGGTAACGACTTTAAATTTCGGAAGCTTTAGCAATCAATTGAGTACATTGAAAACGAAAGGATTCAGAATTGCAAGTCCAACAAATAATTTCACTTCTGATATTGAACCGGAATATATCACGATTTCTGCTGATTCTAAAACGGCTTGGGTGACTTTACAAGAAAATAACGGAGTGGCTAAAATTGATTTGGCAACTAAAACGATCACGAATATTTTTCCGTTAGGTTATAAAGACTACAATCTTGCAGAAAATGCTATTGATATCAGCGATAAAGATGGTGGCGTTTTGGCTAATACATGGAAACTAAAAGGAATGTTTCAACCGGATGCTATTACTAATTTTGAAATCAATAAAACCCCTTATTTTGTTACTGCAAATGAAGGAGATGCCAGAGAATATTCTGCTTTTGTAGATGTAAAAAGAATCAGCAGTTCTTCGGTTTTGCTTGATCCAATAGCATTTCCAAACGCGGCTGCTTTAAAGGCCGATGCAAGCATGGGAAGATTGAACATCAATACTAAAATGGGTGATACGGACGGCGATGGTGATTTTGATGAATTAGTTTCTTTTGGAGCACGTTCTTTCTCCATTTGGAATGGAAACACAGGCGAAATAGTATTCGACAGTAAAAATGAATTAGACAAGAAAGCACAAGAATTGGGTATTTATGATGATGCCAGAAGTGATGATAAATCAGTAGAGCCAGAATCAGTTGTGGTGACTAAAATGGGAGATAAAACGATTCTTTTTGTTGGATTGGAACGAGTGGATGCCGTTATGGTATATGATGTTTCGAATCCTGCTGCTCCAAAATTTTTACAGACTTTTAAAACCGGTGATGCGCCTGAAGGATTGCTTTTTATTCCAGCTTCAAAAAGTCCTACTAAAAGAAGTTTAGTGGTGGTAAGTAGCGAAGGCGATGGTGTCGTTAAAATATTCCAACCGGATTTGAATTAGATTTAGAAGTTTACTTTAAATAAAAATCCCTGCTAAGAATTATTTCTCAGCAGGGATTTTTTTAATTATATAAAGGAGATTTAGTCAATCGCTCTTTTGGTAATATCACCAAAAGCGTCTATTCTTCTATCTCTAAAAAATGGCCAGTTCTGACGTACATTTTCTTGTAAGTCTAAATCGACTTCAGCAATCAGGATTTCTTCTTTGTCGTGTGAGGCTTGCGCCAAAATTTCGCCTTGTGGTCCCGCTATAAACGAAGATCCCCAAAACTGAATTCCTGCCGTATCAGGTAAATATTGCTCTAAACCAATTCTGTTTGCTGCAGCAACATATACGCCATTTGCAACTGCGTGACCTTTCATTACACTCATCCAAGCGCCATGTTGGTTTTCACCGTATTGCTCTTTTTCTTGTGGATGCCATCCAATTGCTGTTGGGTAAAACAACACTTCAGCACCTTGTAAAGCAGTCAAACGTGCTGCTTCAGGATACCATTGATCCCAACAAATTAAAGTTCCTATTTTTCCTTTTTTGGTTGGTATCGTTTTGAAACCCAAATCACCAGGCGTGAAATAGAATTTTTCATAAAAATGTGGATCATCCGGAATGTGCATTTTACGGTACAATCCTGCTTCTGAACCGTCTGTATCAATGATGTACGCGCTATTATGGTAGATTCCTGCCATTCTTTTTTCGAAGAAAGGAACAATAATCACCACGCCTAATTCTTTTGCCAAAGCGCTAAAAGCAATAAACGAAGTACTGTACAATGGTTCTGCCAAAGCAAAATTATCTACATCTTCGCTTTGACAAAAATAATGACTGCTGTATAATTCAGGCAACGAAATGACTTCGGCACCAAGGTTGGCGGCATCACGAACCCAACTGATACATTTTTTCAAGTTGTTTTCGGCAATATCATTAAGATTCAATTGAATGACCGCTATTTTGTATTTTTTGTTTGGCATGACTAAAATTTTAGATTGCAAAAATAGTGAATTTTATAAAGAGTAGAAAATAGAGGCAATGCGTTTTTTAGGTTTTAAATTGTCTGTAGGTTCATTGTATTGAATTTTTAGGAATTAAGCCAAAGAAAAAATTAATATAAAATTGGCATTAACAAAGTCAAGGAGGTTTTATTTTTGTATAGCGTATTATGGCTAATAAAACGGGTTAAGTTTTGCTACAATACAAGTAATTTAGTATTCATTAAATTTTTACCATTATGACAGAAGAATTCACAATCATCGATAAAGAAGACATCGCTCTTCTTAAATTTCCGACAACAGATGTTCTTGACGATGTTGACGAAATAAAAACCAGAATAAGCGATATCAATAGGGCTTTATCATTGGGAAATTTAGAACATTCAAAAATTAAAATTTTCTTTGAAGATGACGAATCCAAAAAAATAGTAGATACTACCGTTTGGGGTGTTACAGACAAAAATGTGATGTTAAAACAAGGTGTGATGATTCCAATTCACAGAATATACAAGTTGTTTTAGAGTCCTAATTACCTGTGAAGGAAAGTCATTTTTTTTTGCAGGTTATTTTTCCTCTGTTAGGTATAAATTTGCTATTTCTTCTATGAAATTTTCTGGACGAGAACCCACTAAATTTGTCAAAATCACCACTGAAACATTATCTTTTGGATAAATGTACAAAGCATTTCTATTACCACCTAACGAGGCAATTACAGGGTTTTTAACTCTTGAAGAGGAATAAAAACCAATCGAACTTTGATTTAGAAAACCGTCTTCTTGATATATTTCTCCATTATCTAATCGAATTGGAGTCCAAAGCGTATTTAGATTTTCAGCATTAATTAATTGATTACTTTGTAATGCGATTACCCATTGTGCCATTTCAGTTGCCGTTGAATAGATTCCGCCGGCTGGAAATAAATTTGAAGGCATTGGTTGATACACATTAGTTAGAACATTATTTCTAAAATAAGAATACGGCTTTGCGGAGTGCTTAATTATGTTGTAAAAATCGCCTACCCCAGCTTTGATGGAATTCTTCATTCCCGCTTTTTTATACTGGTTTTCTGTAACGAATTTTTCAAATGACTGTCCACTTATTTTTTCAATAAGCATTCCAAGTAGCAGGTAATTGGCTTGGCTGTCTCTGAATTCTTTACCAGGTTTAAAAATAAGAGGCAATTCTTTTATTTTTTGGAATAAAGTTTCACTATTTTCAGATAACATATTTCCTTGTGAATCCCAAATTTCAGGAAGTCCTGATTGATGAGTTACTATTTGTTTTACGGTAATATTTTGCCAAGTTTTAGGCAGCTTATCCAAATATTTTGAAATAGGTTCGTCAAGATTTAATGTACCATTTTCGACTAATTGCATAATCGCAACTCCTGTAAATGCCTTAGTAATAGAATTAATGCTAAAAACAGTTTGGCTATCAACTGCTATCGAATCTTCGACTGATGCTAAGCCGTAATGACTTGTTTTAACAATCACATTATCTTTAATTACGGCTAATTGCAAACCAACAATTTTATTTTTTTGCATTAGGTTTTTTATCGCATCATCAACTTTGTCAACTTGTGAATAAGTTAAATTACTAACAGCAAAAAAGACAAGTAATAGCATTGTTTTTTTCATATTTTCTATATTCTATTTGATTGATTTGTTAGGTTTTTACCACTGTTGGCGGGAGTGTACCGCTCGTGAACATAAATACTATCTCAATATTTTAAAAAAATCTAATGACTGGTACAGATTAAAATCTTATTACTTCATTATATCCATCACGAGCGGGACGCTCGCGCTAGCAGGGAAACTCAAAGTAAAAGTGCTAGAAAAAGTAGAAAAAAAGCCTTTTTTGCCTAAATGTCCGTGTTGCAAAACAGGTAATCTGCATCGGATAGCAGTTTTTGACCAGCGTGGTCCGCCTGCATGGTATCTTGGCGGTAGCCAAAACTCCTTTCTCTATAAAAGCTAAATTATGGGTAAGGGCACGTGTGCCTAATCCCGAAACTTCGGCAAAGGAAAACACGTAAAAACCATCTTGATATTACCGCACAAAAAAAGAGGCTCACTTGCCTCTTGAAATTCTCTCTCTAAACTTTACGATAACTCCATAAGTGTTGACGGTATGTAATCGGTTCCGTTCAACATAGTTTTCATTGTTCGGCTTGCAGCCGCAACGAAACCTTATCTGTTACCAGATGCCTTTTTCTTCCACTTTCGGCTTTCTATCTTTTCCGTTTCATATAGCAGGTAAATATAAAGACAGTTGTTACATTTCTAAATGCGGTAAAGCAAAAATTAATGTCAGTTTTGGGTGAAGTCCAAAACTGACATTAATTTTATTTTTTTTCTAAATATATCTGGAAACCAACCCCTAAAATAAAAGCTTTACTTTGATAATCTAAATTGGTTTTTGAGTCTGTATAATTTAAAGCCACTTCTAGCCCAACACTACTGTTCAAAAAGAAAACTGTACCCGCTTTTAGATTAAATGTTTGAAGATTTGATGTTGTATGTGTTTGTTTTTGAAAACCATAACTTACCTCTGAAAAAATGTTTATTTGCTTTTCATTTTCAAGAAAATAATACCTGACATATGGTGAAAGACCATATATTGGTCCAGATAATGTGTTTGAAAATTGTAATTGTACTGAAGCACCAATGTTCATTTTATCAATTATAAAATAGCCAACGTTTGGAGCAATATATATATTAGTGACATTCTGACTAAATTCATTCAATTTAATTTTAGTATTTGAAAAACTACCACTTCCCCCCATCATCCAATTTCCTTTTTCTATTTGAGCATTTGAGGCTAATGAAAATAATAAGAATGTTACTATTTGTACTAAATATTTGTTGATTTTCATTTTCATATAATTTTAGTTATTTGTTTTAGTATTGAAAAACAAAATCTATTGCCCTAATAGGCAATAGATTTTGAAATTATTTTATTTATTTAAAATTATTTTGTCTGTAAAAGTGTTAGTTTCTGTTATTACTTTTAAAATATAAATTCCAGATTTTAGCTTGTTTGCTAATTCTATCTGCAATTCTGTTTGGTTATCAAATTTTGCTTCTTGAACTAAAATATTGTTTTGATCAAAAACTTGATAGTTTCCAGAAAGTGTTTCGGGAAGCATAACATTGATACTTCCAGTTGTTGGGTTTGGGGCTATTGTTATTTTTGGAGTGATTACTTGACTTGAAGCTACTCTTGCGCTTGTACATGGAGCAGGAGTTAAGACACCATAGTTTTTACAAGTCTTGACTCCTGTAAAAGGATTGGTAAAGCATACCTGTACATTTTTTACTATTGGTTTTACACCTGTCGCAAAAATAACTCTTGGAGTAATCGACATTGGCCAATAAGCGGTATTTGTACCAATATAATCCAGAAAAAAACTTGACGCAGTACATACATCTCCTCCATCGGGAGTTGATGTGATGTATCCGTTGGGAATAGGGGGGGCTGCATTACTGAAAACAGTATACGCATTTATTGGTGAATTGAAGATACAGCCTCCTGTAAAAGTAACGCTGGCGTAAACATTTATTAAGGTTCCAGAGGTAATCAAAGATGTTGGGGTTATAGTTGCATTTAAGGTTCCTTGACCAGTAATAGTGCAACCTGGTGCAATCCAATTTATTGAAGATATTCCGCTTTGCGATACTATAGAAAGGCTTCTACCAGCACCTATACCTAACCAATTTTTCGTGTCGGCAATAACATAAGCAATACTTCTGGGAGTTCTTGTGATGGTAGCTGTAGTAGTAGCTGTATAAGTAGGTAGTCCACTAAGTCTTTTGGCAAGGCAAGTTGTTGTTACATTATCATTTGCACTTGGAGTTACAGTAATACAACTAGAACCTTGCCCTGAAGCTATGCTACCACCAGTGATGCTCCAAGCAAAAGAATTGGCACTACCATAATTGCTAGCACAGATTTGAACATTATTCGTAGAACAATTTAAAATTGTTGGGGAGGAAATTGTTGGTGGTAAAACCCTGAAAATCGTAATATCATAATACGGATAATAAGTTCCATCGCTTTTTGTAATATTGTACTCCGCTGTTACTGCTTGACTCCAATTCCCAAAGCCTACACCAGGAGCAGTCTGTTGTAATGAATATGTAACTTTAATTCGAAGTTTGTCTGTTGTGTTGTTTGAATTATCTTCCCATTTTATCGGAATTGAAATTGTTGAGAATTGAGCGGTATTTATTGGTACACCTGATGATAAATATACATTGTAATAAGAATTACCACTATTATTCATATTTGAATTTGAAGATGTTATCTCCCAATGACTTATATTGTAGTTGCCATAGAGAGAACTAGATGGTGGAGTAAATTTAAATGAAAAACTGTTATTAATACCAACCTCTACACTTGTAGGGCTATTAATAGAAATTGTTTGAGACCAAATAAAATTAGTGCAAAATACACTAAAACATAACATTAAAATTTTTTTCATTAAATTGTTTTCTTTTGTTTGCCTACTATCATTTTCGGGTATCTGTTCGGCTAATCTTCCCCGCTACATTTTACTTTTTAGCGAATGTTAGATTCTAACCGTCCTTACATTTTCTTGAATAAATCAAAGTTTTCCAAGTCTTTTTTTCAGGTAAAGTTGCTCAAAGGTATCTGGTAACGTTCTGGCACTACAGCGGGTTTGGGACTAAATTAAGCCTATTCTTCGGATTTGCCAAATCATTCCAAATACAAAACCATCTTTCCATTAAGCCCAATGCCCAAATCCGTTGTAGTGGCTGTTAGTGTTTCGGTTGTTGCTTGCCGATATTCCTAATTATTAATCGATTCTCAGCCTTATCTTGGCAGATTTAAAACTTAATTCTTGCCCAAATCTCGGCTAAATTTCATTCCCTTTTTTCGTTTCAATTTCACAATCAAAACGATTGTTTCGCTTCAATTAGAAAACTCGAGAATTTAAGTTTCAGTTTTGCTTTTTCCTCGTAAAATCTCGAATATTTACATTCTAATTATAAATTCCAATATTCACGTTTCTGCTTTTCAAGTTCCAATTAGAAACTCAGATTTTTAAGTTTCAATTGTCAGATTCCAATATTTATTTTGCGGATTTACGCTTTTCAATCTTAAACATCAAAAAATCGAATTTCGCCAATTTCGACCCAATTTTCACGATTGCTTTTTCAGTTTCTGCATTTCAAAAGCCAAATCTTTAAATCTAGTTTTCTCCTCGTTTCTCGTCAACTGAACACTAACTTGTATATAGGCGAAACAAACTTTCGTTTATACACCCAATTATGGGTAGATTGGCGAAGGTTTGTTTCTTATTATTGATTTTCAAATATATTAAAATTTTCTTACAAATTAGTATAATAGCTTTTTATTTGATAGATGTTTTTGATACGTGTGTGAATAGGTATTGCACTATTTTTTAGATTTTTAAAGTGCTTTTTTTTATAGAATTTAGGAAATCAAAAAGTTCTAATTTAGCCCCGATGGGAGCAAGTATCCCACGCTTTTGGGCGTGGATACTGCGGACAGCGGGACAACTCGTGTTGAAAAATTAGAAATGTTCTGCTCCTAAAAAAAGACATGAAAAAACACCAGCCTTTCGACTGATGTTCTCCTTGTTTTTTAATTATTTATGCGGCTAAAGTGTATTCAACTGTTGCTTACTTTTTGCCAATGATCTTTTTGAACAGCGTAACCATTCCCAAAACAATTCCACCAAATACAAGTCCTAATAAAAATTCAGTTAGGATGGAAGGTAATTGGGGTAATACGCCATGTAAAAAACCGATGTTGTGTACAAATATGCCGCCTGCTACTAACAGTAAGGCGATGGTACCTATAAAGGATAAACTCTTGATGACTTTTGGCAAGGCTTGTACCAGAATATTTCCGATAGTCTTTGAGAAGCTACGCTCTCTGGTGCTCATGCTTATCAGTTTTAAACCTGCTTCGTCCATACGTACAATTAGGGCTACAATCCCATAAACACCTACGGTTGCTATTATTGCAATGATTGAAACAACCATAATTTGTGATAAAATAGGTTTACCAATTACGGTTCCCAATGCAATAATTACGATTTCTACTGATAGAATAAAATCAGTTACGATGGCTGATTTTATTTTTTCTTTTTCAAAGGCTAAAATTTGTTCTTCGGTCATTGGTTCCAACGAAATTTCGTGCTTTGCATGTTCGTGCGGAAAGAAGTATTCGTATATTTTTTCGGCACCTTCGTAGGCTAAATAAAGTCCTCCAAGCACTAAGATTATGATAACTGCTACCGGTAAAAATGCACTCAGCAGAAAGGCGATGGGTAAAATGATTACCTTATTGAGCAGAGAACCTTTTGCAATTGCCCATAATACGGGAAGCTCTCGCGATGAAACAAATCCGGAAGCTTTTTCGGCATTTACTGCCAAATCATCACCTAAAATACCAGCCGTTTTTTTGGCTGCAAATTTACTCATTACGGCAGCATCATCCATAATTGCTGCGATATCATCTAATAGTGCGAAAAAACCTGATGCCATTTTGATTGTTTTAGAAACTGCATTGATTTTGGTATTGCTTTGCCAAAATTTAAACTGCGTGTTTTGTTTATTCCTGCGAAGCTAAAACTTTTTTTATTTACTCTATTTATAAAATGGGTGAATTTTTAGTTAATATTCACCCAAAATCTTTCTGCATTAGTAGTCTCGTTTTTATTTACTTTTGAAATAAAAAAAATTATGGGGTTCAAACATGTATTTAAAGCCAAATTAGATTGGTTTTTTTCTAAAAAGGAATCGGTGACTTATACTAAAAGTCATACCATAGCGATTGACGGCAAGGCTGTTCTGCATGTTTCGGCTGCTAAAGCCTTCAAAGGAGATCCCGCTTTGTACAATCCTGAAGACCTGTTATTGAGTAGTGTGGTTTCCTGTCACATGATGTCGTACTTATATGTTTGTAAACAAAATGGTATCGACGTGGTTTCTTATACAGACGAAGCGGAGGCAACTCTGGAGGTTTTGGAAGACGGAAGCGGACGTTTTATTGCGATTAAATTAAATCCTAAAGTTTGTATTGCTAACAAAGATAAAATAGAGGAGGCACTTAGCTTGCATAAAAAAGCAAACCAACTCTGTTTTATAGCGAATTCTTGTAATTTTCCAATTCTGCATTTTCCAACTTGTGAAATTAAAAATAGCAATTAAATCAGCCGGTTTACTCCATAAAAACAGAATAGCATAAAAAAACACCAGCCTTTCGACTGATGTTTTCATAATTTTAAATGTTTCTAGATTCTTAAGAAACTAACTCGGTTTGATTTCTAAAAACCAATTTTCCATCAAACGCATCGATTAGAACTATGCTGTCTGTAGTTATTTTTCCAGAAAGAATTTCTTTAGATAATTCATTGAGTACGTCTCTTTGAATCACACGTTTTACCGGTCTGGCTCCAAATTGCGGATCATATCCTTTGTCAGCTAAATAGGCGACCGCTTCAGGAGTGGCGTCCATAGTGATGCCTTGAAGCGCTAACATTTTTGTCACGCTTTTCAGTTGTAAACCAACGATTTTTGTAATATTTTCATTGGTTAATGGTGTAAACATCACAATTTCGTCAATACGGTTAATGAATTCCGGACGCACCGTTTGTTTCAATAAGCCTAGCACTTCTACTTTTGCAGCTTCGGTTGCGGCTTCGACACTTCCTTTTAGGTTTTCGAATTTATCTTGAATAATTTGGCTTCCCATATTCGAAGTCATGATGATAATCGTATTTTTAAAATCAGCTAAACGTCCTTTGTTATCTGTCAGACGTCCTTCATCCAAAACTTGTAACAAGATATTAAACGTGTCCGGATGTGCTTTTTCAATTTCATCCAATAAAATTACAGAATACGGTTTTCTACGAACGGCTTCGGTCAATTGTCCGCCTTCATCATAACCTACATATCCCGGAGGCGCACCCACTAAGCGGCTTACGCTGTGGCGTTCTTGGTATTCGCTCATATCGATACGCGTCATTGCATTTTCATCGTCAAATAAATATTCGGCTAAGGCTTTTGCTAATTCGGTTTTACCAACTCCTGTAGTTCCAAGAAAAAGAAACGTTCCCACCGGTTTTTTCATGTCCTGTAATCCCGCGCGGCTTCTGCGCACGGCATCACTCACGGCTTGAATGGCTTCTTCCTGTCCTACGACTCTTTGATGCAATTCATCTTCTAGTTTGAGCAGTTTTTCTCTTTCGCCTTGAAGCATTTTCATAACTGGAATTCCGGTCCATTTAGCCACGACTTCCGCAATATCTTCGCGGGTCACTTCTTCTTTTATAAGGGAAGTGCCTTCAGTTTGATCTTCGGCCAATTGTTTTTGAAATGCATCCAATCTTTCTTGGGCTTCTTTGATTTTCCCATAACGAATTTCGGCTACTTTTCCATAATCACCATCACGTTCCGCGCGTTCTGCTTCATATTTAAAATCCTCAATCTCCGTTTTTACTGCTTGAATGTTATCGACTACATCTTTCTCTGATTTCCATTTGGCGTATATTTCGTTTCGATCTTCTTTTAGGTTGGCTAAATCCATTCCTAAAACTTTGAGTTTGCTTTCGTCTTTTTCTCTTTTAATGGCTTCAATTTCGATCTCCAATTGCATTACTTTTCGATCCAAAACATCCAGTTCTTCTGGTTTTGAATTGATTTCCATGCGTATTTTTGATGCTGCCTCGTCCATTAAATCAATGGCTTTGTCCGGAAGAAAACGATTCGTAATGTAGCGTTGCGATAATTCTACGGCCGCAATAATAGCATCATCTTTTATCTGAACTTTATGGTGTGTTTCGTATTTTTCCTTGATACCACGTAAAATCGAAATGGCACTTTCGGTATCCGGTTCTTCAATCATTATTTTTTGGAAACGTCTTTCTAGTGCTTTGTCTTTTTCAAAATATTTTTGATATTCGTCTAATGTGGTTGCACCAATAGCGCGCAGTTCTCCACGAGCTAAGGCAGGTTTCAAGATGTTTGCAGCATCCATAGCGCCTTCGCCACCTCCTGCACCCACAAGTGTGTGAATTTCGTCAATGAATAAAACAATATCCCCTTCGGCAGAAGTCACTTCTTTTACCACGGATTTCAAGCGCTCTTCAAATTCTCCTTTGTATTTGGCACCGGCAATAAGTGCTCCCATATCAAGAGAATATACGATTTTATCTTTCAGGTTTTCAGGAACATCTCCATCAACAATTCGGTGTGCCAATCCTTCGGCAATGGCAGTTTTCCCAACTCCGGGTTCTCCCACGAGCATTGGGTTATTTTTAGTTCTTCGGGTTAAAATTTGCAACACTCTGCGAATTTCCTCATCACGACCAATAACAGGATCGAGTTTTCCGGATCGAGCCAGTTCGTTGAGGTTTTTGGCGTATTTATTTAATGAATTATAGGTCTCTTCAGCAGATGCCGAAGTTACTCTTTCGCCTTTTCGCAATTCTTCTATTGCGGCTTTCAGGCCTTTTCCGGTTACGCCCTGATCTTTTAATATTTGGGCTGCTTTGGTTTTAGAATCAAAAATGGCCAAAATCAAATGCTCCACAGAAACGAATTCGTCATTCATTTTTTTAGCGATAATTTCGGCTTCGTTTAGCGTCGTGTTTGCGGTTCGGGAAAGCATTATTTCGCCACCGGAAACTTTCGGGAAACTCTGAATTGTGCTATCCAATATTTGAAGAAACAATGGCACATTTACGTTCAATTTTTTCAAAATAAAAGGTGCCACATTTTCATCGACTTCAAAAATAGCCTTGAAAATATGTTCGTTTTCTATTTGTTGCTGTCCTTGGCTTTGCGCCAATTGTTGCGAAAGCTGAATGGCTTCCTGGGATTTGATAGTAAATTTATTTATGTTCATGATGTTATATTGTTTTGTGGTTATTTGACTAACTTTGCGAATCAATATTCAATATATATTCCAATACAATAATACAGACAAATTGACAGAAATTTCATGATTTTCATCATGTTTTAAAGTCAAAATGTCTTAAAACAAGACAATTATGAGTTTTTTTAAAAATATGTTCAACAGTTCAGAAGAAAAAGATTCAAACGAAAACAAGATCAACTGGAATGAACTAATCGATTTAGGGCAACTAAATGATATTATCGAGATTTCAAATCAAAAACCGGTTGCCATTTTCAAACACAGTACACGTTGCAGCGTAAGTAGGATGGCGCTGAAACAGTTTGAAAATGAGTTTAATAGCTCAGATAAAGTTACGCCTTATTTTTTAGATTTAATAGCACATCGCGATATTTCTAATGAAATAGCGAATCGTTTTGGAGTGACGCATCAATCGCCACAATTGATTTTGATCAAAGAAGGAAAAGCTGTTTATAACGTTTCGCACAGTGATATTGATGCGGAAGAATTGGGGACGAAAGTCTAGCAAATAGTATTGTTTTTAAAATATAAAAAAAATCCATTCGTTGAAGCGAATGGATTTTTTTTGTAATAATTATTTCGGTTTTGAATTAATAAGAATCGTCCATTTTCTTTTTTATGGCATCCAAACAAAGGTTGTTAATGCTTCCTTCGTGTGTATGTTTAGTTTCTTTTGGAGATTGAAAAGTACCATTTTCCAATTGTTCTGCAACCGCTTTATAGGCGTCTCTAAAAGGCATTCCAGCAACTACCATTTCGTTTAAGGTATCAACCGTAAATAAATAGTTGTATTTTGGATCCGCAAGAATATTGTCTTTTACTTTAATGTCTTTAATTGCAAAAATTGCGATATCCAAACAGGCTTTCAGGTTTTGAATCGCTGGAAACAATCCTTCTTTCAATAATTGTAAATCCCTGTGGTAACCACTTGGAAGGTTGTTTGTAATTAAAGTGATTTCATAAGGTAACGCTTGAATTTTGTTGCATTTCCCACGAATCAATTCAAATACATCCGGGTTTTTCTTGTGCGGCATAATGCTCGAACCAGTTGTAAGATGTGAAGGTAAAGTGATAAAATCAAAATTCTGACTCATGTACAAACAAACATCCATCGAGAATTTCGCCAAAGTTGCAGCCACGCTACTCATAGCAAAAGCAACTATTTTTTCTGATTTTCCACGGCTCATTTGAGCGGCAACCGAATTGAATTTTAATGTTTCAAAACCTAATTCCTGTGTGGTGAATGTTCTGTTGATAGGAAACGAGCTTCCGTAACCTGCAGCTGAACCTAATGGGTTTTGGTCTACAATTTTCAAAGCGGCATTCAACATTGTAATATCATCAATCAAAGTTTCGGCGTAAGCAGAAAACCACATTCCAAAAGAAGACGGCATTGCAATTTGTAGATGCGTATAACCAGGTAACAATACATTTTGGTGTTTTTCAGCTGATTCCATCAGTAAATCAAAAAGGCTTTTTACTTGCTCTTTCAGTTCTTTAACGACATCTTTCAGGTATAAATTAACATCTACTAAAACTTGGTCGTTACGAGAACGGGCGGTATGAATTTTTTTTCCGGCGTCACCCAATTTTACGGTCAGTAAATATTCGATTTTGGAATGCACATCTTCAAAGCTGTCTTCGATTTCGAAATTACCGTTTTCAGCATCTTTTATTATTTCTTCCAAAGCCAAAACCAAAGAAACGGTTTCGGAGTCTGTTAAAAGACCGATTTGTCCGAGCATTTTTGCATGTGCAATAGAACCTAATGCATCATATTTTGCCAAAACTAAATCCAGTTCTCTGTCGTTTCCAACGGTGAAATGTTCGATTTGTTTATCAGTTGGTATTCCTTTTTCCCAAAGTTTCATAAGTAGATTTTTAGATTTTTAGACAGTTAGATTTATAGACTTCTAAGGAGTCTGAATAAAGAAGTCTGAAAGTATTTTAATGTACAATTGAATTCCTTCTTCTATTTCGTTTATAAATATAAATTCGTCTGCCGAGTGTGACCGCAGGGTTTCTCCAGGTCCTAATTTCAAGGATTGGCAGCTCAAAACCGATTGATCCGAAAGGGTAGGCGAGCCATAAGTGGTTCTTCCCAATGCGATTCCGGCTTGTACTAATCCGTGAGCAACAGGAATTGATGACGCGTTCAAATGCATGGAACGCGGATTAATTTCTGCAGTTAAATGTTTTCTTACGGTATCTAAAATTTCCTGATTGTTATAGCAATCATTCACCCTGATATCGACAACCAAATGACATTCCGCAGGGACTACATTGTGTTGTTTTCCAGCTATTACTTGTGTTACGGTCATTTTTACGGGACCTAAAACCTCCGATATCTTTTCGAATTGGTAGCTGTTAAACCATTCGATAACGGGTATAGCATTGTAAATAGGATTGTCAGGATTGTTGTGTGCGGCATGACTGGCGGTACCTTTTACGATGACATCGAGTACCAATAAACCTTTTTCGGCTACGGCCAATTGCATTAATGTTGGTTCTCCCACAATGGCACATTCCAGTTCCGGTAAATGTTTCAAAACGCTGTTTAATCCATTTTTTCCACTGCTTTCTTCTTCGGCTGAAGCGACCATCACAATATTGTAAGGCAGATTTTCATTCGAATAAAAATGTACAAAAGTGGCTAAAAGCGAAACCAAACAACCACCCGCATCATTGCTTCCCAGTCCAAATAATTTACCATCTTTTACGATGGCTTCAAATGGATCATTGGTATAGCCTTGGTTTGGTTTTACGGTATCGTGGTGCGAATTCAGTAAAAGCGTTGGTTTGGACTTATCAAAATGTTTATTGAAAGCCCAAATATTATTATTCTCTCTTTCGAAAGGGATGTTATTTTGTTTAAACCAATTTTCGATTAAAAGGGCTGTTTGGTCTTCTTCACTTGAAAAGGAAGGCGTTTCAATCAGCGATTTTAATAGCGCAATGGCTTCTTGTGTAAGGATTTCTATACTCTTCATAGTGTAATTGTAGTGTACAATGCGGTCTTGTCTTGCAACATGCGGTGATGACCAATTTTTATTTTTTGAACTCCTTTGGATAAGCTGTTGAAACAGTTGTCTAATTTAGGAATCATACCGGAATGTATCGCTTTTTCGGTTTTTAATTTGGAATATAATTCTTGATTTATGTTCTCAATTACGGAAGAATCATCTTCGGCATTATATAAAACACCCGGTTTTTCGAAGCAATAATTCAAAGTAACATCAAAAACTTCCGATAAAGCATTGGCTAATTCACTAGCAATGGTATCCGCATTTGTGTTTAATAATTGTCCTTTTCCATCGTGTGTTATCGCACAAAAAACAGGAACGATACCATTTGAAAGCAACGTTTCCAATAATTGTGTATTCACTTTTTTTACATCGCCCACAAAACCATAATTGATGGTTGGGTGGTTTCTTTTATCCGATTGAATTAAATTTCCATCAGCACCGGAAAACCCCATTGCATTGGTTGAATTTGCTTGCAATTGAGCAACAATATTTTTATTGATTTGACCTGCATAAATCATCACAACTACATCAAGCATAGCGGCATCGGTGATGCGTCTTCCATCAATCATTTGAGGTACTAAACCTATACTTTCGGCCATTTTGGTAGCTGATTTTCCTCCGCCATGAACAAGTATTTTATACCCTTCAATCATAGAAAAATCAGATAAAAATTGTGATAATTCCGTTGGGTTATCAATAATGTTTCCTCCAATTTTTATTAGCGTTACTGGTTTTTTATTTTTCATTTTCCAATATTTTTTGTAACACTAATTGTGCTGAATACGTTCTATTGTTGGCTTGTTCGATAACAATTGAATTTTCGCTGTCAATCACTTCATCAGTAACAATTACATTACGTCTTACCGGTAAGCAGTGCATGAATTTAGCATTGTTAGTCAGTTTCATTTTATCGGCAGTTACAGTCCAATTTGGGTCGGAATTTGTAATCTGACCATATTCCTTGTAATTACTCCAGTTTTTGGCGTAGATAAAATCAGCATTTTCGAAAGCTTTGTCTTGGTCGTATTCAATCTTGGAATCTTTTGTGATTTCAGGATTCAATTCGTAGCCCTCAGGATGCGTAATAACAAAATCAGCATCTTGTAACTGCATCATTTCCACAAAGGAATTAGCAACCGCTTGAGGTAACGCTTTAGGATGTGGTGCCCAAGTCAAAACTACTTTTGGTCGGTGTTTAGTTTTGTATTCTGCCATAGTTATAGCATCGGCCAGCGATTGTAACGGGTGTCCGGTTGCACTTTCCATATTCACAACAGGCACAGTGGCGTATTTTAGGAAACCCATAAGAACGATTTCCGCATTGTCTTTTTGTTTGTCTACCAATCCGGCAAAAGCTCTGATAGCAACAATATCGCAATATTGGGAAACTACCGCGGCGGCTTCTTTAATGTGTTCCGAAGCACCGGAGTTCATGATGGCTCCATCTTCAAATTCAAGTGTCCAACCTTCGCTGGTAAAATTCATTACCATGACGTTCATTCCCAAATTCAAAGCCGCTTTTTGCGTGCTCAAACGCGTTCTCAAACTGGAATTAAAAAACAACATTCCTATGGTTTTGTTTTTACCCAGTTTTTTGTTTTTAAGGGGTTTTTTCTTGATTTTTAGCGCTTGTTTCACCCATTTGTCGAGCGAGTCTATGTTTTTTATGGAGATGTAGTTCATGTCTTAATTTGTTTAATCGGTTATTTGTTTAATCGATTAACCGAATTAACGATTAACCGCATCAACATTTTATAGAATTTTCGTAAAAGGTATTTCGTTTTTTAAAGCTTTCAAAATAAAATTATCTTCTAATCCGTTAACAATCCAGGTTTCGATAGCTGCGTTTTTGGCAATCGCCGAGGCTTCTATTTTAGATTGCATTCCGCCAGTTCCGTGCGAGGATTTAGAATCGCCAATCTCTTTTTCCAATACTTTTAAATCGGTTACTAGAGAAATCGTTTCAGGAACGGCATCATTAATGGATGCTTTGGTGTATATCCCGTTTGTATTAGTGGCAATAATAAGAATGTCAACATTTAATAAAACGGCCGTTAAAGCAGCTAATTTATCGTTATCACCAAACCGAATCTCATCCGTAGCCACCGTGTCATTTTCATTGATAATTGGAATGTAATTGTTTTTTACCAACACATTGATGGTGTTTACGATATTTACTTTAGATTGTTCTTTCTCGAAATCAGAATAAGAAAGCAAACACTGCGAAATCAGTAATCCTAAATCGCTGAAATTTTCATGATAAATCCGCATTAAATGGGGCTGACCAATCGAAGCTAATGCTTGTTTTACAAAAACATCTTTATCTTGATTTTCCAGTTTTACAAATTGTTTGGCTGCGGCGATCGCACCGGAGCTTACAATGATGAACTCGTAATCGTCTTGTAAAGCGGCTATTTGCATCCCAATATCTTCAATCTTTCCTCTCGAAATGTGATTTGTTTCTTTGGTTAACGTGTTGCTTCCTAACTTTAATAAAATTCTTTTTTTAGCCATTTTTAAAATTTAACCACAAAGGGCACAAAGTATTTTTATATATAACGCTTTAAAAACACAAAGGTCACAAAGCTGTTTTTTTATGTTTAATAATTGAAATATTTAATAATTTGAAAATTTCGTTTCATAATTTTTTAATATTTCAATCTTTCAATCTTTCAATCTTTCAATCTTTTAATTTTCAATTTATCTGATTTGTCCATTTCCGTAAATATACCACTTATTAGTAACTAAATGTTGCAAACCAATTGGTCCACGTTGGTGTAATTTGTCCGTGCTTATCGCCAATTCTCCTCCTAAACCAAATTGTCCTCCATCAGTAAATCGGGTAGAGGCGTTTTGATAAACGGCTGCCGTATCCACGTTTTCCATGAATTCCTGGGCAATTGCATCATTTTTTGTGATTATGGATGCCGAATGTCCGCCACAATATTTATTTATTTTGTCAATTGCTTCTTGATGCGAATTGGTTGTTCCAATAACAATTTTATAATCTAGAAACTCTTCGTGCCAAATTAAATCCGATTCAATCTGAGGAACGTTTGCTATTTTTGAAATACTTTCATCTCCTAAAACGGTTACGTTTCTTTGTTGTAATTCGGCAATTGTTTTCTTTGCAAAAGCTTCCCAATTTTCAAGATTTGTATCAATTAATACTTTATCTAGAGCATTGCAAACAGATATATTTGAGGTCTTTCCGTTAATAATAATATCAAGCGCTTTTTTCAAATCGGCTTCCTTATTTACATAAACAAAATTATTTCCTCGACCGCTTATAATTACCGGGCAAGTGGCGTGTTTTTTTACAAAAGCAATTAGGTTTTCACCACCACGAGGAACGATTAAATCCACTTTTTGTGTTGGTTTTTCCAAAAAAGCCTGCGTTTCTTCCCGATTGTAATTTAAGTATTCTACCCATTCTGTCGCAACATTATTTGCTGATAAAGCCTGATGCCACAATTCCACAATTTTTAAATTGGATAGTAAAGATTCTTTTCCGCCTTTTAATAAAATTTTATTACCCGATTTAAAAGCGATTCCGCCAGCTTCAACGGTAACATCAGGTCTGGATTCATAAATAATCATTATGGTCCCAAAAGCCGCTGTTTTATTGATGATTTTCATTCCGTTTTCATGGTCGAAATTAAAACGCTCCACACCAATAGGATCTTCTTGACTTGCTAATTGTTGCAGGGATAAAATCATCCCGTCAATTTTGGCATCATCAACCAATAAACGTTTTTCCATGGCCAAGTCATCTCCAGAATAGTTATTGATATCCTGTTGATTTATAGTCTTAAGATTGGCTCTTTCTTGTTCAAGAAGTTCGGCCATATGGCTTAAAACTGCATTTCGCTTTTCTATTGGTAATAAGTGGTTCATTAGTTTTTGGTTTGCTATTTTAGAAAAAAAAATCATTTCAATTCTGCCAATGCTTCTTTTAAAGCTATGATAAAGGTATCGATTGCTTCCTTCTTAATTGTCAATGGAGGAAGGATTCTTAATAAGTTTTTATTATTAGCGTTTCCGGTAAAAATATGTTTGTCAATA
Organism: Flavobacterium sp. GNP002; assembly: GCF_054343795.1. Taxonomy (NCBI): domain Bacteria; kingdom Pseudomonadati; phylum Bacteroidota; class Flavobacteriia; order Flavobacteriales; family Flavobacteriaceae; genus Flavobacterium; species Flavobacterium sp. GNP002. Next base: position 3,421,973 of record NZ_JBTGUW010000001.1, on the reverse strand, counting down.
ATCATTTTTTTACGAAGCGTACTTACGTCAAAATCAAATTCTACACCAAGCATTAATCCTCTTCCTTTTACTTTAATAACATCAGGAACTTGTTTGATTGCTTCTAAAAAATAGGCGTAAACGTCATTTACGTTATCCATTAATTTTTCGCTTTCAATCACATCCAAAACTGCTATTCCGGCAGCACAAGCCAAATGGTTTCCACCAAAAGTAGTTCCCAATAATCCGTAACTCGCTGTAAATTTTGGAGAAATCAAGATTCCGCCAATAGGAAATCCGTTACCCATTCCTTTAGCTAAACAAATGATATCTGCTTTGATGTTATGATGTTGGTGGGCAAAAAACTTTCCGCTTCTTCCGTATCCGGATTGCACTTCGTCCAAAATCAATACAACATCATAAGCGGCACATAGTTTTTCTAATGCCTGAAAAAATTCAGTTGTTCCTTGGTCTAAACCCCCAACTCCTTGAATTCCTTCAATTATAACAGAAGAAACATCTCCTTTTTTTAATTCGTTTTCTACCAACTCGATATTATTTAATGGTAAAAAAGTTACGATTTGTTGTGCATTGATTGGCGCAACAATTTTTTTGTTATCTGTAACCGCAACTGCCGCCGAAGTTCTTCCGTGAAAGGAATTGTCAAAAGCAATAACACGCGATTTATTATTGTGAAAAGAGGCTAATTTCAAAGCATTTTCATTGGCTTCAGCTCCAGAACTGCACAAGAATAAAGTATAGTCTTCCAATCCGGAAAGTTTTCCTAATTTTTCTGCTAATTCTACTTGCAATGGATTCTGAATCGCATTCGAATAGAAACCAATATTATCCAATTGATTTTTTAATTTGGTAACATAATCCGGTTGGGTGTGTCCAATGGAAATTACTCCATGACCACCATATAAATCTAAATATTCCACTCCTTTTTCATCTGTAATCGTGCAATCTAGTGCTTTTACGGGAGTGATGTTGTATAATGGGTAAACGTCAAATAAGTTCATTTTTTAATTATTTAAAGATTTAAAAATTGAAAAATTTAAAGATTTAAGTCGTTTTTAAATCTTTTATTGTTTTTAGAATTCTAATAATTTTTCAATCATTAAATTCTTCAATCTTTTAATTATTTTAAAATCCGCTTGGTTTCAAATGCAATCCTGTGGTTTCATCCAATCCAAACATTAAATTCATGTTCTGTATAGCTTGTCCTGAGGCTCCTTTTGTTAAATTATCAATTACTGAAGTGATCAATAACCGGTTTCCTTTTTTCATTAAACTAATAATACATTTGTTAGTTTGTACCACTTGCTTCATATTGATTCCAGTGGTCGTAACAGTTACGAAAGGTTGGTCTTTATAAAAAGCTTCATATTTCGCAACTACATCTTCCAGACTTTCTTCGATTGTTGTGTATAATGTTGCAAAAATTCCTCTCGCAAAATCACCTCTGTTGGGTACAAAAATCAATTCGTTATTATAATCCGCTTGCAATTGATTGACGCTTTGGTTTATTTCGCCCAAATGTTGGTGTTCAAAAGCTTTGTAATGCGACATATTATTCGATCTCCAGCTAAAATGCGTCGTTTCTGAAGGTGTAACTCCGGCTCCTGTGCTTCCGGTTGTAGCATTGATATGAACGTCAGTTGCTAGTATTCCGGCTTTCGCCAAAGGCAATAATGCCAGTTGAATCGCTGTTGCAAAACAACCTGGATTAGCAATAAATTGAGCATTTTTGATAGCCGCTTTATTCAATTCAGGCAAACCGTAAACGAAAGATTTGCTATTGAAGTCTTTGTCTTTGGTCAATCTGAAATCATTTCCTAAATCGATGATTTTGGTATGACTCGCAAATTGATTTTGCTCTAAAAATGATTTTGATTTTCCATGACCCAGACACAAGAAAACAACATTCACATTTGGATTTACAGTATCGGTAAAATTCATTTCGATATCACCCATTAAATCATGATGTGCAACATGAAGAGGTTTCCCAGCATTTGTCGTGCTGTAAACAAAATCAAGTGTAGCATTGGGATGAAACATCAATATTCTGATGAGTTCTCCTGCTGTGTAACCCGAACCTCCAATTATTCCAATATTGATCATAATTTTAAATTTTAAAACGTATTTAGAATTAATCCTTTGGGAGTAATTCAATTTTTATTTTTTTTAACCACATAGATTTAATAATTTTTGAAAGTCGTTTCACTTTATTAGAGAAAATCATAGCTATGTGAACCCACAAATGGGCTATTTAACTCTTCTTTTCTATGCTTCTATGTGGTTAAATTTTTTATTAATCATGTGTGAGTTTATTTACGGATGAGAATATGTTTTGCGCATTCCCCAGAATTTTGATAAATCCTTTGGCATCGTCAGATGTCCAAGCATTGTTCATTTCCCCATATTGTCCAAAACCGGTATTCATTAAATCATTTTCAGATTCAATTCCGTCTAATGTAAAGTGATATGGTTTTAACGAAACAATAACGGTTCCGTTTACAGTTGTTTGCGTGTCTTCTAGGAAAGCCTCGATGTTTCTCATCACAGGATCCAAGAATTGACCTTCGTGAAACAACATTCCGTACCAGTTTCCAAGTTGTTCTTTCCAGTATTGTTGCCATTTACCCAGCGTATGTTTCTCTAATAAATGGTGTGCTTTGATGATGATTAAAGGCGCAGCAGCTTCAAAACCAACTCTTCCTTTAATTCCGATTATCGTATCACCAACATGGATATCTCTACCAATTGCATACGCGCTGGCCAGTTTTTCTAAGGCAACGATGTTTTTTGTTGGTGTGTTCAAAGTCCCATTGATGCCTACTAATTGTCCTTTTTCAAATTGTAGTGTTACTTTCTCTTCTCCGGTTTTTTGCAATTGAGAAGGGTACGCTTCACTTGGTAAAGTTTGATTTGATGTCAATGTTTCTTTACCGCCTACGCTAGTTCCCCACAATCCTTTATTAATGGAATATTGTGCTTTTTCCCAAGAATAATGAACTCCGTTTTTAGATAAATAATCCACTTCTTCCTGTCTTGATAATTTCAAATCTCTGATAGGTGTAATGATTTCAATTTCGGGAGCGATGGTTTGGAAAATTAAATCAAAACGAATTTGGTCATTCCCTGCACCAGTACTTCCGTGAGCAATAGCTTCTGCACCAACAGATTTTGCATATTTAATCGCCTCGATAGCTTGAAAAACACGCTCGGCACTTACGGATAATGGGTAGGTATTGTTTTTTAACACATTTCCATAAATCAAATATTTAATGGCTTTATCATAATATTTATCAACGATTGTAAGATTTGCATGTTGCGCACTTCCTAATTCGTAAGCCCTTTCTTCAATAGCGGCTAGTTCAGCTTCATCAAATCCGCCTGTATTTATAAGAACAGTGTGAACTTCGTATCCTTTTTCGTTTTTTAAATATTTTAGGCAATATGAGGTATCTAATCCTCCACTGTATGCTAATACTACTTTTTTCATGATATTATTTTTTTAAGAACAAGGCTTCTTTAATTAATTTTAATCTGTTTAACACTCTGACATTAAATGGATGTTTAGGCGGATCTTTAGGTTTTTCTTTTGGATCATAAAGCATTCCGGTGCACAAACACATTTTGTTGTCTTTACTTTTTAGGATTTCATAATTGGTACACGTTTGGCATCCTTTCCAAAAACTTGGATCGCTGGTCAACTCTGAAAAAGGAACGGGCTTGTAACCTAAATCGGAGTTGATTTTCATTACCGCAAGACCAGTTGTGATTCCAAAAACCTTAGCATCGGGATATTTTTCTAATGAATAGTCAAAAACAAATGATTTGATTTTTTTTGCTAAACCTAAATTTCTGTAATCAGGATGTACAATCAATCCGGAATGTGCCACAAATTTCCCATGCTGCCAACTTTCGATATAGCAAAAACCAGCAAATTTCCCATTGTCTAAAGCAATGACAGCATCTTTGCTTTCCATTTTTTTCTGGATGTATTCAGGAGTTCTCTTAGCAATTCCCGTACCTCTCATTAGTGCGGACAATTCTATAGTATCGCATATTTCTTGCGAATACTTATAATGTTCTTCCTGTGTTGTTATAATAGAAATATTCATTTCAAAAGCTGAATTTTTGAGTTATAAAATGATTTGTAATTTTGTATTTGAAATGGCTCTCTGCTAAATTGAACTATAATATCAAGCCAGTTGACTGTTGCACAATAAATTGAACCACAATGTAATAGTAATAAATAAGTATTAGTTTTTGGATATATTAATCCAATGGAAAATAGCGGTAATTTCAAAACGGAAAAAATGAAAAATGAATAAAGATACGAAACAGCTTTTGGGTACTATAGTTATAGCATCCGTACTTCGGGAGAAGTCGTAAGTCTGTTTGTCCGTGACAAAGAAGTTATATGTAAACTTGTTTTATTCATTGGTGCAAAAGTACACATATTTTTAAAACACAACACTAATTTTGTATTTTGTAACAAAATTTTAATATAATGTTGATTTTTTTTAAATTAAAAAACTCCTTGATAGGTTTAATTATCAAGGAGTTTTGTGTAGTAGTATAGATTTTATTGAATTAGTTTCTAAACCTGTTTCTACTGATAATATCTTTTATTTTAGCTTTTAAATCTTCTCCGGTGTCATAAACCATTTGTTCATTGCTAGGAAAAGCTACCGCTCTTTTGTCAAAATAAGAGTAATAATTATCATCAGAAGCGCGTCGATCTCCCTTATAAGTGGCGTAAATATTTTCGAAAATATACTCACTGGCTATAGGGAAAGATTGTAATAATTGATTGCTTCTAAAGTTTATATAGTCAACTTTAGCTGTAATTTGACAGGATTTAAACTGTCTGAATTCATAAATGCGTACTGTTGCATTTCTCATATCATCCACCATCACCACTTTCCCTTTTTCGTCTAGAACTTCTTTTCCGTTGGCGTCAATCAGTTTTTTGACACCATCTTTTATAATGCGGTCTTTTACAAACTCTCTTTCTTTTATTTGCTCTGGCGAAATATAAATATGTCTAAAGTTGATAACCATTCCATAATCATAATCAATTCCTTTTTGTTTGTTACTGTGGTAAACGGTCCATTTATCATTTAAACCATAAGTACTGAAATCCAATAAATCATTCTGCAGACGAACCGGAATAATCATATTCGTTTCATTTTTAGTGTAAACCGAAACATAATCAGAACCTTTAAATTTAGCTTCATCCATGAGTTGTAAAACGTTTTTATAATTTGGAGTTATTTGGTTTAAATATTCCATATCGTCATACGCTTTTCGGTAATTCATCTTGTCAGACGTTCCCATCAATTTTTTTGCATTGGCATACAAATAAGCTGATAAGGCATTTTTGCTGTCAATGATTTGATCGTTATAATTATCAAATGGAAAAATGGCATTCCTGCCTTCTTTAATTAGTTTCAAAGGAAGTAACGGTTTGATTTTTTCCTGACGGGAATTCAATTGTAAATAGGTGTTGTACATTTTTTCCAATTGTGCAGGATTAGCATCTTTAGCTAACAAATTTATAGTATTTAAATCACGTTCTTTTGCTTTGGCAAAAGCCTCTTCTAGCAAGTAAACATAATCTTGTTTGCCTTTTTTATCTTTATTGGTTCGTAAATTTGAAACGGCATTATCAATTGCTTGATCGTAATTTCCAGAGCTTAATAAATTTTGAGTTTGTTTTACGCCACAAGAAGAAATAAGGATAAACAAGGATAATAAAAGAGTAATTTTTTTCATAAGCGTTACTGTTAAGTAAATGATTTTTTGAAGCTATTTCTGCTATTTTTAAGCAGATTTATTGGTTTTGATTTTTAAAATCCAAAAATAATGCCACAAAAAAACCTAACAAAAATAGAATAAATGTTAGGTTTTAAAAAGTGTATTTCTAATTTTTTATTGTCTCACAAAAGGAGGAAGTAATTTACTGGAAACTTCACCAAAACCAATTCGAACCTGACCATTTTGGCAAAAACCTTTCATGATTACGGTGTCATTGTCATTGATAAATTTACGCTCTGTTCCGTCGCTCATTTTTATTGGATTTTTTCCACCCCAAGTTAATTCTAACATGGAACCAAAACTATCTTCAGTAGGTCCGGAAATAGTTCCTGAACCCATCATGTCGCCAGAATTTACGCGACATCCATTAGAAGTATGATGTGCTAATTGTTGACACATTGACCAATATAAATATTTGAAATTGGAGTGTGAAACAACAGTTGGTTTTGCATTTTCAGGCTGAATTGCGACTTCTAAATTGATATCAAAAGAATGTTTTCCTTTTTGTTGTAAATAGGGAAGTGGAGTAGGTTCTTGTTTTGGTCCTTTGGTTCTAAAAGGTTCCAAAGCATCCATAGTAACTATCCAAGGAGAAATTGAAGATGCAAAGTTTTTTGCTAAGAATGGTCCTAATGGTACATATTCCCATTTTTGAATGTCGCGGGCACTCCAGTCATTCAATAAAACCATTCCAAAGATATAATCTTCAGCTTCGGTTACAGCAATGTTTTCGCCCATTATATTTACATCCGTAGTAATGAAAGCAGTTTCAAGTTCAAAATCGACTGAACGAGAAGGGCCAAAAACCGGAGTAGTTTCTCCATTCGGCAGTGTTTGTCCCATTGGTCTGTGAACCGGAATTCCTGATGGAACGATTGTAGAACTTCTTCCGTGGTAGCCTACAGGAATATGCAACCAGTTTGGTAATAATGCATTTTCGGGATCGCGGAACATTTTTCCTACGTTGGTTGCGTGCTCTTTACTAGAATAAAAGTCTGTGTAATCACCAATAAGTACTGGTAATTGCATTTCGACATCTTCCATCTTGAAAATTATAATGTCTCTATCTTTGGCGTTATTTTGTAGTTTCGAATTTGTCACATCAAAAAGCTCCGCAATTCGGTTTCGTACCAAACGCCATGTTTTTTGACCATCAGAAATAAAATCATTTAAAGTATCCTGCATGAACATATCATCCGTCAGTTCAATACCTTCAAAATAATTTAATTGTTGTAAAGCTCCCAAATCGATTGCAAAATCACCAATTCTTGTTCCTACGGTTACTATATTTTCTTTGGTAAGAAAAACTCCAAAAGGAATGTTTTGAATAGGGAAATCACTGTTGACAGGTACTTCTAGCCATGATTTTCTATTGGTATCGTTAGCTGTTATTGGCATATTTTGTTAATTATTTTGTTAAAAAATTACTCATCAAATATATTATAATCTAACTATTAACCAAACGTTTTTTTGTATTTTTGCATCAAATTAACGAAAATCAAAAAAATGCAACGCGACGAACAAATTTTTGACCTTATTCTAGAAGAACAAGAAAGACAAATTCACGGATTAGAACTTATTGCTTCGGAAAACTTCGTAAGTGACGAAGTAATGGAAGCAGCTGGTTCTGTTTTAACTAACAAATATGCTGAAGGATATCCTGGCAAAAGATACTACGGCGGTTGTGAAGTAGTTGATGTTGTTGAACAAATTGCTATTGACAGAGCCAAAGAATTGTTTGGAGCTGCTTATGCAAATGTACAGCCTCACTCCGGTTCACAAGCTAATACAGCGGTTTACCACGCATGTATCAAACCAGGTGATAAAATTTTAGGTTTTGATTTGTCTCATGGAGGACACTTAACTCATGGTTCACCAGTTAATTTTTCGGGTCGTTTATACACGCCTTCTTTTTACGGAGTAGATAAAGAAACTGGAAGATTAGATTATGATAAAATTCAAGAAATAGCTATTAAAGAACAACCAAAATTAATCATTGCAGGAGCTTCGGCTTATTCTCGTGATATGGATTTTGAGCGTTTCAGAGTAATTGCTGACAGTGTTGGTGCTATTTTATTGGCTGATATTTCGCATCCTGCAGGTCTTATTGCTAAGGGTTTGATGAACGATCCATTGCCACATTGTCATATTGTAACTACTACAACTCACAAAACATTACGTGGTCCCCGTGGAGGATTAATCTTAATGGGTAAAGATTTTGAAAACCCGTTTGGTTTAACAACTCCAAAAGGAGAAATCAGAATGATGTCTTCTTTATTGGACTTAGCTGTTTTTCCCGGAAATCAAGGTGGTCCATTAATGCACATTATAGCTGCAAAAGCAGTAGCTTTTGGCGAAGCTTTGAAAGATGAATTTTTCACATATGCTTTACAATTACAAAAAAATGCTAATGCTATGGCGGATGCTTTTGTAAAAAGAGGATATGAAATTATTTCTGGCGGAACAGACAATCACATGATGTTGATTGATTTAAGAAACAAAAATATTTCTGGAAAAGATGCTGAAAATGCATTGGTAAAAGCAGAAATTACCGTAAATAAAAACATGGTTCCATTTGATGATAAATCACCATTTGTAACTTCAGGTATTCGTGTTGGAACTGCAGCTATTACCACTCGTGGTCTTGTTGAAGAAGATATGGAAACTATTGTGGCTCTAATTGACAGAGTTTTAGTGGATCACACTAACGAAGATGTTATCGAAGCGGTAGCAAATGAAGTAAATGAAATGATGAGCGAAAGAGCTATTTTCGTATACTAAATAAATACGTTTTAAAGTTTTAAAGTCGAAAGTCGAAAGTCTTTGAATAGAATTTAATATTCTGTCTTAGTTTTGGCTTTCGACTTTTGACTTTATGACTTTCGACTTTCTAACTTTAAGACTAAAATTATGTCTGTACTAAGATTAAAATTACCAACCGATCCAAGATGGGTCAATATTGTAGAAAAGAACATTGAGGAAATCTTGACTGATCATGCTTGGTGCGAACAAAAAGCAGCTACAAATGCCATTACCATTATTACAAATAATTCAGAACACCAGGATTTAGTGAAGGATTTATTGGCTTTGGCCAAAGAAGAAATTGATCACTTTGAGCAAGTTCATAATATTATTATAAAGCGCGGCTTAAAATTGGGACGTGAACGCAAAGATGAATATGTAAACGAATTGTATTTGTACATGAAAAAAAGCAGCGATGGAAGCAGAGTTTCTAGTTTAGTGGAACGGTTATTGTTTTCAGCAATGATAGAAGCCAGAAGTTGTGAGCGTTTCAAAGTGCTTTCAGAAAATATTCAAGACGAAGAACTATCTGTTTTTTATAGAGATTTGATGGAGAGTGAAGCAGGACATTATACTACTTTTATTACTTATGCAAGAAAATACGGAGTAGGAATTGACGTTGAAAAGCGTTGGAGAGAATGGCTTGCATTTGAAGAAAATATTATAACAAATTACGGTAAAAACGAAACAATTCATGGGTAGTTTATTATAGGCAATTTTAGTTCTAATTTTTAGTAAATTAATGAACGATTTAAGAGCCTTAATAATCAGTAATTTGTATTTACTGTATCCAAAAGAGGAAAATGTTTTATATTTAAATTAAATTATTTGTGACAGATTAATATTTTTTTGATTTACATTTATAATTTAAATTTAACTTTAACACTTGTTTATTGATATGAAACTCAATTTTAATTATGATGGAAATGTTGCTTGTAAGGCAATATTACAAGATCAATTAGAAAAATTTGATATTAAATATCAGCTGTTGGATTTAGGACAAATTGAAATTGGAGATAATGTTTCTGAGGATGTTTTAACAGAACTTCAGGTTTGTTTAACCAAGTATGGCATTCAGATTATTGACAATCCAAAAGGACAATTAATACAAAAAATTAAAGATGCTATAATTGAGATTGTCTATGAAAAAGATAAGTTTCCAAACATAACAATTTCTCAATATTTATCGGATAAACTGAACTTTAGATACGGTTATATTACTAATGTTTTTTCGGAATATACATTTACATCTATTGAGAATTTTATTATTATTCAAAAGATTGAAAGAGCCAAAAAACTTATAATTGAAGAGAAACTCACGTTAACCGAAATTTCTCATGAATTAAACTACAGTAGTGTAGCTTACTTATCAACTCAATTTAAAAAAGTAACAGGATTAACACCCTCAATGTTTAAAAGAATAGTAAGTAAAAAGAGAGAGTTATCTAATAAAGATTAAATAAAATTTTAAAAATATACCCCATATTTTATGATTACACACCAAGATTCAATGCATATTCTTTTAGCTGACGATGACGAAGATGATCGTACTTTTTTTAGTGAAGCTATACTAGAGCTTAAAATGAATAATAAGTTGACTCTATTTAAAGATGGTAATGATCTAATGGATTATTTAGTGCATCCTGAAATTAAGTTGCCTCATGTTTTATTTCTTGATTTGAATATGCCCGGAAAAACAGGAATAGACTGTCTGAAAGAAATTAGATCGAACACTCGTTTTAAAGATGTTTCGATTGCCATATATTCGACCTCTTCATCAGAAAAAGATATTGAAGATACCTTTATTGAAGGAGCAAATATTTACATTAAAAAACCTAATGATTTTTCTAAACTAAAAAAAGTAATCAAGGAGGTTGTAAATATGAATTGGCAATTTCATACCTCAGGTTTAAATATTGAAACTTTTTTCTTTAGCATATAAAAAGGAATAGATGAAAATTCTTGGACTATATAAAAACTCACAAGTGTTTAAAATAGCTTTAGCTATTGCAATTGTTGTTGTTTGTTATATAGCCTCGATGTTTTATTCCCAAATGAAAAAGCTCGATTCAACGGTTGAATTAATAGCAAATTCTAATGAAACACAACTCGAATTAGAAAAACTGCTATCCGTAATGAGTAATTACGAAACGAGCTTGCGAAGTTATATTATTACAAAAGATCCAGCCTATATACAAGATCGTTTTTTGAGTAGGGGCAAAATTGAAGAGAGCATTACAAAGCTTAAGTTGTTAACTGCAAACGACTCCGCCAGATACAATGATATAGACCGATTAAAAAGGCTTATTGATCTTAGATTCAAATTGCTTAGGAGGACCTTACTTCTTGCACAAAGTAAAAATTCTGGTCCGGTAACGATAAATGCGATGTTATTGCAGAACAGTAATGTTACCGAGATGATGAAATCCTTTGTCACTAAAATAATATTTTCTGAAAGTACAAAAACAAAATTTGAAAACAATAATCATCAATTTGAATTACAGGATTCAATCATTACCGCTTTTTTATTAGTTATACTTTCGCTTCTTATATTGCTGCTTTCGTTCCAAAAGATGAATGTTGACATTGCTGAACTCAAAAAGGCAAATGATCAATTAAAGCTATTAAATGAGTCCTATAACTCTGCTGAAATGACAGCTAGTTTTGGACATTGGATGGTGAATTTAGAAAGTAATGCCTATACTTTTTCAGATAATTTATTCCGATTGATGGGTGTTGAACCTAATGCATTCGAACCAAATATTGAAAATTCAATTAAATATATTCATCCGGATGATTTAGAATATGTCACTAAAGTACACATTGATTCGTTGGTTAATCATCAATCCACTTCAATGATATTTCGATTTTTGACACCAAGTGGTGATATAAAATATATCATGGGAGTAGGTAGTTTTACTAAAAACGGTAATGGAGATTTGATTAAAATAGGCGTTAATTATGACATTACAAGCCAGTATAATAAAACACTCGAGCTGGAAAATAATAATAAAGAACTTAAATATATTAATACTGAACTCGAGGCTTTTAACAATATTGTAAGCCACGACTTGCAGGAGCCGCTTCGCAAGATTCAAATGTTTATCTCCAGATTAGAAGAAAAGGAATCGGAGTTGCTTTCGTCACAAGGGAAAGAATATTTCTCTAAAATTCGTGTAACTGCAAATAGAATGCAGACTTTATTAATTGATTTGGTGAATTATTCCAGAACAATAAAAGGCGATAAGGTTTTTGTGAAAACGGATCTAAATAAAGTTATTGAAGAAATACTTCAAGATTTATCCTCTAATATTGAAGATAAAAAAGCTATTATTACAATTGGAAATTTGCCTGCAATCAAAGCAATACCTTTTCAGGTGAAGCAGCTTTTTATAAATTTAATTTCAAATTCTCTTAAATACAGTAAAGAAGATACAGCTCCAGGAATCAGTATTACTTCTAAAAAAATTACAGAAAAAGAAATGCATGATTATAAAATTGCCAATAAAAAGGATTATTATAAAATTGTGATTTCTGATAACGGAATTGGTTTCAAACAAGAGTATTCAGATAAAATATTCTTATTATTCAAGCGTTTAGAAACCGACCCAAAATATTCAGGAACTGGACTTGGACTGGCTATTTGTAGTAGAATTGTAGATAATCACAAAGGATTTATAAAAGTAAAAGCAAAACCGGGTGTAGGCGCTAAATTTTATATTTTTATTCCAAAAGGAGATTTGCTATAATTTCAATAATTTTACCAATAAATTACAATGTTACAACTAACCGAAGCTGCAATACAGGACTTTAAAACTATTCGAGAAATTGCCTATAAATCATGGCCAAATACTTATGGTTCAATTTTATCAAAAGAGCAAATTGATTATATGCTCGATTTGTTTTACTCAGAGAAAACTCTTCTTGAAAATTTAAACGAGAAAGGACATCGTTTCCTATTGGTAAATGAGGGAGAAGTCTGTCTAGGCTTTGCTTCGTATGAACATAATTATTTAAACCAAAATTGTACTCGCCTTCATAAAATTTATTTGCTTCCAGAAGCACAAGGAAAAGGAGCTGGAAAGTTGTTGATTGAAGCCGTAGAAAACTTAGCCAAGGAAAATCAATCGGTTGTAGTTTCATTAAATGTAAATAAATTCAATAAAGCTATTTCGTTTTATAAAAAAATAGGATTTGAAGTGGTTTCAGATGAAGAAATTCTATTAGAGCATGGCTACAAAATGGAAGATTACAAAATGGAAAAGAAACTTTAATTATCCTCATTTCGCGACGCTTTTTATCTTATAATTTTACAACAATGAATTTTCTTCAACATGGATATTGTCGTATATTTATAGGAAGAATTTACAACAACCTATACAGTTAAATATAAAGCGAAATGAGTTTGAAATTACGATTACTATTTTGTTTATCAGTTTTTAGTTTGCTTTCTTGTTCCAAAAATGAAACAGAAGAAATTAAACCCACAGTAGGAGAAGTTGCGGAAAGTGTTTACGCGTCAGGAGTTATAAAAGCGGATGGACAATACACCGTTTATGCTACTGTAAATGGTACTTTACAAAAAGTAAATGTTATCGCCGGTCAATCCATTACTAAAGGGCAATCACTATTTGAATTGGAAAGTGATAAAGCAGAACTGAATACGGAGAATGCTCGATTAGCGTATCAATTGAGTCTGGAAAGCAGTCGTTATATTCAAGATAAAATTGCCGAAATGGAAATGAAAGTCCAATCAAGCAGAGACAAATTGACATTAGACGAATCCATTTATAACCGAAATAAAAACATCAGGAACCAGGGAGGAATTTCGGAAGTCGATTTTGAAAGAGTCGAATTAGCATTTAAAAGTTCCAAAATTAATTACGAATCTGCTAAAAAACAATTGGCACAACTCAAAGCCCAATTAAAGAATGATCAAAGCAGAAATAGTGTCAACCTAAAAATCAATCAGAAATCCCAAAGTGATTTTAGCGTCAAAAGCGCCTTTTCCGGAAAGCTGTTTGATGTCTTGGTGAAAGAAGGAACGTTAGTTACACCACAAACTCCTTTGGCAATAATTGGTCAGGAAAATTCATTTTTATTGGAACTGGAAGTCGACGAAAATGACATGGTTCGTGTAAGAACCGGACAAAAAGTATTGGTGACAATGGATAGTTATAAAGGACAGGTATTTGATGCTGTCATTGATAAAATTTACCCAATAATGAACGAACGTTCCCGTACTTTTAAAATTGAAGCACATTTTATAAAACCACCCGAAAAACTCTACCCAAATCTTACAGCCGAAGCTAATATTATCATTCAGATTAAGCAAAATACCATTACGATTCCAAAAACATATTTAATAGAAGGCAAATATGTTTTAGTAAATAAAGACGAAAAACGCGAAGTAAAAACGGGTTTAAGCGATTATCAAAAAGTGGAAATAGTATCGGGTTTAACCGCCGAAGAAACGATTTATAAACCCAAATAATGAACTTTAAACTCATTTTAAACATTGCCTTGCATTTGCTTCGGGCACGATTGAAGCAAACGATTGTTGCTGCTATTGGCGTAACGTTCAGTATCGCCATGTTTATTGCTTTAGTTAGTTTTATGAATGGTTTGAATGATTTACTGGATGGCTTAATGCTCAATAGAACTCCTCATGTTTTGCTGTACAACGAAATTAAACCTTCAGAAAACCAACCTGTTTCTATATCAGACGAATTCCAAAAAAAGACCAATTTTGTTCGTTCGATTAAACCTAAAGACCGAGGAAAATCCATTTACAACAGTAAAACCATTCTGGCTGTTTTAAAGCAAGACCCACGCGTTATTGATGTTGCGCCAAAGGTGACTTCGCCGGTTTTTTTTAATTCGGGGACGATTGAAATTTCAGGAATAATTAATGGAATTGATGTTTTGTCTGAAGATAGATTATTTAAAATCAGCGATTATATCATTGAGGGAAAAGTAGCTGATTTGCTTCAGAATAACAGTATTATTATAGGGAAAGGTTTGTCAGACAAAATGCTGCTTACCAAAGGCGATATCATCAAGATTACCACTTCTAAGGGAAATTTGGCTTCGCTTAAAATTGTGGGTATTTCCGAAATTGGAATTGCTGAAATCGATAATGTGATGAGTTATACCTCTTTGGCGACGGCCCAAAAAATACTGGGAGAACCTACAAATTATATCACAGACATTCAGCTTAATTTGTACGATATGACTGCAGCGCCTGCTGTTGCAAAAGAGTTTCAGAACACCTTTAATCTAGATACAATTGACTATCAAACCGCAAATTCTCAGTTTGAAACCGGAAGCTCAGTGAGAAGTATCATTTCCTATTCCGTTGGAGTGGTGTTGCTGATTGTTGCCGGTTTTGGAATTTATAATATTCTGAACATGATGATTTATGAAAAAATGGACAGTATTGCGATTTTGAAAGCCACCGGGTTTTCCGGGAATGATGTGAAATGGATTTTTGTTTCGCTTTCTGTAATTATTGGACTTGCCGGAGGATTGTTTGGTTTGCTGTTTGGCTATGTTTTTTCTTCTATTATAGATGTGATTCCGTTTGAAACCGCTTCGTTACCCACGGTGAAAACCTATCCAATTAATTACAATCTGATTTATTATGTTATAGGGATTACTTTTGCATTGTTTACAACGACCATTGCCGGACTTTTTCCGGCTTTAAAAGCCAGTAAAGTAGATCCGGTAGAAATTATTAGAGGAAAATAAAAATGGAAAATAATGCTGTTTTAGAGACAATTGGACTAAGTAAATATTTTTACGATCCTGTAAAATTTCAGGTATTGAAAGAAATAAGTATGCGTGTTAATCACGGAGAGTTTGTTTCTATCGTAGGCAAATCCGGCTGTGGAAAATCGACGTTGTTGTATTTACTTTCTACGATGGATACGGATTATGACGGCCAGATATTGATTCACAACGAACTTGTTACGGGGAAAACCGATAAGCAATTAGCTTTAATCAGAAGTGAAAAAATAGGTTTTGTGTTTCAGTTTCATTATTTACTGGCTGAATATAATGTCTTGAAAAATGTAATGCTTCCGGGAATGAAGTTAGCTAAATATTCGGATAAAGAATTAGAACATCGCGCCATGGAACATTTGAAGACACTGGACATGGAAGATCAAGCACTGAAAATGCCCAATCAATTGAGTGGCGGACAAAAACAGCGTGTCGCAATTGCGCGTGCTTTGATAAACGATCCGTTAATTATAATGGGGGATGAGCCTACAGGGAATTTAGATAAGAGAAACAGTGATTTGGTTTTTGATATTTTTAATAAATTGACACAGGAAAAAAATCAGACTTTGCTGGTGGTTACCCACGATACTGATTTTGCCCAAAAAACCAATAGAATCATTACTATGGAAGATGGGAAAATAATTTCTTAAAGCACTATTTTACTATGATTTCATGTTTGTATAGCAATCCTTTTATGCCTTCTAAAGCGAACGCTGCTTTCTTTAGTTTTGTTGTTTTGGGATCAATAGTGTAGTTGTAGCTGGTTCTAAAATCAGCTTTGTTGGCAATTGCTTTTGCAAATTCAGAACGGTATAAATCGCAGTTTTCAAAAACGACTTCGGTCAAATCAGTACTCATAAAATCAACGGCAATAATACTGCAATTGGTAAATGATGTTCCTTTGATTTTTAATGTATAAAATTTGGAGAAATCCAAAATACAATCATTAAAAGCAATCTCGAAAATTAATTTATCGCACATGGCAAAATTCACGTCTTTGATTTCACAACGATTGAAAGTTACGGTTCTAAAGGCTACATAATTTATTTTGGCATTGCTAAAAATGCAATCATTGAAAGTACAGTCAATAAAAGTAACTGCTACAAAGGCACATTGAGAAAAATTACAATTGGTAAACGTACAGCATTCGAATTCCTTAAAATTGACTTCTTCTTCCTTATACGTAATGTCTTTGTATTCAATATCTAGAAAATATTCTGCCATTTATGGTGTTTAAATTCAGCTTTTAGTGTTTTTTTTGGAACAAAGAAACAAAATTCTGAATCGTTATATTGGATAAATTACGCTTATTATTTTTAAACATTAAACTCTTTCGTAGTCGCCTTTCCAGTGCTGAATCGCTTTTTTAATTTCCTTTCCCGAAAGATTTTCATGCAGCGCTCTTTGTGTTAGTGCTGGAAATTCATCATCTGGGGCAAACCGTAAGGCAAATAGTTGGTCATCATTTAACTGGTGTTCAAAATCTTCCAGTCTTTTTCCTGTAATCGAAAAATAACGGTATCGAAGTTCCAGACGTACAATTCGGTTTTGTAAAGTCAAAGCATAATGTTGGCGTAGCATGAAAGCCAGACAAAATAAAACAACGAAAATTCCACTTATAAACGCCCAAATTAATGAATCTTCGGTGGTGCAACTAAAATAAATACTAAACGACAGAAATGTCATTATTATAGTATAGTAAACAAAATGATGGGGTGGGTAATAACGAATATGATTTTTATAGGATTGTGTTTCCATGATTTTCTTTTAGAGTTTTTTAAAGATACTCAAAACAACTTATTTTTAAGGCTACAGGTTTTTTAATTATGAAAATCCAAAAATTATATATGTTTTGGTAGTGTCTAATATTAAAAAACAAGACTTGATTTATATGAAAACAATTCAATGTAGGTTATCAATATCATATTATTAATGCTTTATCAAAACCTCTTTCTATTACAAAAAAAAGCCCTGTCATTTTATAATGTGCAGGGCTTTTCAGTTTTTTAGGATTTAAATTCCAGTATATGAATGTATAAACATCAGTTCATTTTATTTTTTTTCAATTGATCTTTCAAAAAACTCATACGTTCGCAGCATTTGATCTATTCGTTGGCGATTGTCACCATTTCGTGTAATTTCATGTGTTGCTCCCGGATGTACTACAAATTCAACAGGACGATCTAATACTTTAAGACTACGAAACATCATTTCGGCCTGAATAAAACCGGTACGACGATCGTTCCCACCATGAAAAATAATAAAAGGTGTAGTGATGTTTTGAACATAACTTATGGGTGATTCACGAGTTAGAATTTCTTTCACTTTTGGCTCCCATGGATATCCTCCAAAATAATTTGGAACTAATCGCCATGCATTTCCTTCGCCAAAAAATGTGTTAAGATCATAGACACCGCGTTGCGCGCAAGCCGCTTTGAAACGATTGTCATGACTTATGATCCAAGCTGTAAGATATCCTGCATACGAACCTCCGGTGATAAGTAACTTGGAGTTGTCGGCCCAACCTTCTTCAACGGTTTTATCTAATGCTGTCAATACATCACTTGCCGGACCTTTGCCCCAATCGTTGATGTTGCCTCTTAAAAAATCCAAACCATATCCACCCGAACCTCTTGGATTACTATAAACGATACCATATCCTTTACTGCAAAAATATTGGTATTCGTGCCACATACTTTCTTCACCAGGACCCCACATTGCTGATGGACCGCCATGAATTTCTAACAATAATGGATATTTTTCTCCTTGTTTGTAGTTGGATGGTTTCATGATCCAATACTCTACAGTCATTCCTAAATCGTTAGTAAATGTTTTCTTTTCAGGAATGGATAATTTTTTAGTTGTAACCCAATCATTAAAATTGCTTACTTTTTTTTCATTTTTTAAATTGGCATCAGCAAAATATAATTCAGAAGGATTTGATACCTGAGTTTTTGAAAATACAATCGTATTATTTATAACATCAAAACTTGAAATACCAGTATCAACGCTGGATAAAGCTTCTATTTTTTTTGTTAATCTGTTAATTCTGTGCAATACATTACCACCATTCATCTGAGAGGTAAAGTACAGGTATTTATCATCTTTACTCCAGATAAGATTTGATTTATTTCGATCAAAAGGGATTGTTACCATATCTCTTTCGGTGCCATTCATGGGCATTATTGATAAGGAAGGAACACTAATAAAAGAAGTATTACTTGACAAGAAAGCCAGCCATTTACCTGATGGAGATATGGTTGCACTGTTGTATCTTTTTCCGTTTTCGCCTAAAATCATTTTAAAATTTTCACCATTTGTGTCAACTGTAAAAATCTCACTTTCTAATGATCGATCTGCATTTTCTATAGTGTCTACGTCACCTGATAGAATTATTTGTTTCCCATTTTGTGTGTAGTCCGCAGTAGCAAAACTATAAAACCCTTTAGTAAGTAATCGTGGTTCAGCATCTTTGGAGACATTTATTTCAAAAAAGTGATTGAAATTCATATCTGAAGAAATATTCGACTCACTTTGGAAGTTTAATTTGTTCAAGACAATTGCTTTTTTGTCGGTTGCATTTTTATCTAGATAGGCTCTTATTTCTGATAAACTTCCGTTAGGATTGGGTTTCTCTTTGTTCGTTAATAAATGTTCATTTTTGTCAAAACCAGGCTTTTCCATTTTCCAAGTTGGAATCGAATTTGATTTGTTTAAAATAGAATCTTGAAGCAACTCACGAAAGGGGATACTTGATGAAAAAAGTATTTTTTTACCATCTGGCGACCACTTTGGATTGGTGGCACCGTATTTATGTTTTGTCAGTTGTATTGGTTCACCACCTTCCATAGATAATATAAAAATTTGCATTTTGTCCTCTACAGAACGCGTAAAAGCTATCTGTTTACCATTCGGACTCCATGCTGGTCTTGTCGCACCATCTTTATTTGTGGTAAGTTGTACAGGTACGGAATTGCTTAAAGTATTGGTAGTGAAAATCTGTGTGCGGTATTTGTAATCTAATTTATTATTTTCATCGGGTTCAATAGAAGTCACGGTAAAAGCAGCTTGTTTTCCATCTTTAGTCAGCGTTATGTTACCAACAGTTTTAATTTTCAACATATCAGTAATGGTAACAGCTTCTATTCCATTTTGTGCGATTGAAGATTGTAATTGTATTAAAAACAATAGTACTATTGATAGTTTTCTCATAGATTCAATTTTAAAAGTGTTGGTTTTTTATCAAGTAAGCTCAATTGTGCTATTATAATGTTTATAGGATGGATTTATAAGCTAACTATTTAGTAAAATTATAAAATTAAAATTGTTATCTGTATAATTTACTATTCGAAAGTATCTATTGGTAAATGAACAAGTGATTATTTACTTTGTTCATTAGCCCAATCATCTATATAAGTTTCAAAAACACTTAAAGGTACTGAACCAACCTGCAAATAGGGTAGCCGAATTTATCCACTAAGGAAACGTATTATGAATATTTTGGAGGGTGTATAAAAGAAAAAAACCCTCTAAATCATACGATTTAAAGGGTTTTAATTCAATTTGCTTTCCAGCTGGCGGAGAAATAGGTTATCGAACCTAATATGCTTAATTATCATTTATTCCTTATTTTATTGATATTTTTGTGACTTTATATGAATTTTTATACCAATTTATATACAATAGTGCTGATATTATATATCTTTACTGTCAACTAATTTGTCAACTATAAATTATGCTAAGTACATTCAATTTAAAAGAACCAAAGAAAGAAGGCGAAACATTAATATTGTTTTCTGCTTATTTTAAGAAAGAAGGAAAAAAGTTTGTTTATTCAACAGGAGAAGTTATCTCTCCTTTAGAGTGGGATTTTAAAAACAGACAACCAAATAATTTAACTGGAAAAACTTCAAATGCCGAGAAGCAAAGATCTGTTAAAAGGCAATTGGATAGGTATTCTAAGTATTTTATTGAAAGAGTAAATAAATATAAAGACACTGGTGAGGAACTGTCAATTGAAATGATTAGAAAAGATTTTGATATTGAATTTCAAAAGACGAAAACGCAATCAAAAGATTTTTTCGCAGTTTATGATATTTTTATTCAAATGAAGAAAAATGATAGGACCGATGATGCCAACTCAAAATCTACTATTAAAAGATATGAATACAACAAAACTCTACTAGAACAGTATCAAGAGTATTCTAAAACTTCTCTGCACTTAAATAGGATTGATAAACCATTTTATAATTCGTATATTACTTTTTGTATTTCTGAAAAAAAACACTCAAACAATACATTAAGTAGAAATTTAGGTCTTTTGAAAACTTTTCTAAGTTGGGCATTTGATAACAATTATACGTACAAAACTGATTTTAGAAATTTTAAAAATATTAGAAAACAAGTTACTGATGAAGTAGCTCTTACATACGATCAAATCATCGAAATATTTGAATACGATTTCACTGAAAATACTAGATTAGAAAAAGTTAGGGATTTATTCGTGTTCGGTTGTTTCACGGGCATGCGATTCAGTAATTATTCAATTATAAAAAGGAATGATATTTACGATGGTATTATTCACGTTCGAGATAAAAAAGACTCAAGCAAACAGTTATCAATTCCATTAAATGATTATACTAAATTTATTCTTGAAAAATACGACTATCAACTTCCTGATATTACTAATCAAAAATTTAATGACTACGTAAAAGAAGTAGCTAAAGAGGTCGGTTTTAAATCTAATATTAAAAAGACTATGAAGTTGGGTCAGGATATCATTGAAACAGTTTCACCATTATATAAAAGGATATCTAGCCATACAGCAAGAAGGAGCTTTATATCTATTATGAAAACTAATAAAATCCCTGATAAGGTTATTATGAGTTTTACAGGACATAAAAGCATAGAAGTTTTTAACCAATATTATAAACCAGTCATGGAAGAAAAAGTTGACTTTATGCAATCAGTCTTTAATATGGACAAATCTAAATATACCAAACCTTAAATAATTTAATTATGTTAACAAGAGAACAAGTTGAAATTAGTCAAAAAGTACAAACTGAAAAGAGAAATGCACCAGCATTAGGCGAACTTTATTTAGATTTTTATCTTGATGAAGAGTATCATCTAAATAGTGATTTGCAATTTGTAGCGTTAAATTTAATGAACTACGAAAATTTAATTTTAATGCTCGATATCTTGGGAGAAAAAAATGAGTTTGTAATAAATTGCGTTTATTATTACATGTCACAACTTATGTATTACCAAGGAACAGGACTGGACGAATACATAGCTTTGGAATACGTTCGAGAAGATGTTTTGAATCTTTTTGAAAGTTATAATGCTGTTAAAATAGAAATAGATTAAAAAATATTTCAAAAGATATTTCCTCACTTTAAATCAAAAAAAAATAATTTATACCGAACGACAAATTATTTTTTTTTCTTCAAAAATTTCAACTTATTAACAGATTTAAAATTTTTTACAATCCACTTGTATAGAATCTAATAGTTGAAAAAAAAGCATACAATTATTACCGCTAGTACTAATTTTATGACAATAAAAGTTAGATAGTATTTTATATCTAAATCTTCTGCGGGTTCGATCAAGTCAATAAACATCTCTGTTTCTTGCAAGCTTTTTCTTTTATTTCGTGTATTTTCTCTAAATTTATTTACTTTTAGGCATTATAAAAAAATCAACAATGTCAGACGAACAAAAGAAACTCTTAGAAACCCAATTATGGGCTATTGCCAATATTTTAAGAGGTAAAATATCAGCCAATCAATTTCAAGATTACATACTAGGTTTTATATTCTATAAATACCTTTCTGAAAAGTTAGAAAAAAAAGCAAATGAGTTTCTGAAAACGGATGGAATTCGATTTAGTGAAATTGACGAAAACAGTGCTGATGGAAAAGAAATTTTAGAAGCGCTAAAAGAAGCCACTGTTGATGCATTAGGTTATTTTTTAAAACCATCTGAACTTTTCTCAAACATAGCCAAAAAAGGAAATGCAAAGGTTATTAATCAAGATGATGAAGAGCAAATTCAAAGCACTTTTATTCTAGAAGACTTAGCCAATGTGTTGAATTCTATCGAAAAAAGCACCATGGGATCTGAGAGTCAAGACGATTTTGACAACTTATTCTATGATATCGATTTGAACTCAACTAAAATAGGTCGTACCACCAAAGACCGTAACGATGTTATTGTAAAAATACTTACGGCCCTTGACGAAATTGATTTTGATTTAGACAATACCGAAGGTGATGTTCTGGGCGATGCCTACGAATACCTAATTGCAAAATTTGCAGAGGGTGCCGGACAAAAAGCAGGTGAGTTTTATACTCCGCAACAAGTATCGAGTATCTTGGCGAAAATTGTGACTACTCGCAAGAGCAAGTTGAAATCAGTTTACGACCCAACATGTGGATCGGGTTCGTTGTTGCTTCGTGTAGCGCGTGAAGTAGAAGAAGTAGGGCATTTTTACGGACAAGAACAAAACCGTACCACGTACAACTTAGCGCGAATGAACATGATTTTGCACGATGTGAATTATCATAAATTCGATATAAAAAACGAAGATACTCTTGAAAAACCACAACACTTAGATTTTAAGTTTGATGCCATCGTAGCCAATCCACCATTCTCGGCAAAGTGGTCTGCCAATCCTATTTTTACCAATGACGAGCGTTTCTCGCAATATGGCAGACTAGCACCTGGAACCAAAGCTGATTTTGCTTTTATCCAACACATGGTGCATCAGCTAGACGATAGTGGTATTATGGCCTGTATTGCACCGCATGGCGTATTGTTTCGTGGTGCTGCCGAAGGACATATCAGGAAGTATTTAATTGAAGATCGCAACTACATTGATGCCATTATTGGTTTGCCTTCTAACTTGTTTTACGGTACCAGTATTCCAACCTGTATTTTGGTATTGAAGAAATGCAAAGAAACACCCGAAAACATATTGTTTATTGATGCCAGCAACGATTTTGAAAAAGTAAAAAATCAAAATGTACTTCGTGAATTTGACATTGACAAAATTATAGAAACCTACCAAAACAGGACTGTAATAGACAAATACTCTAACGTGGCAACTCTCGAAGAAGTAAAAGCCAACGATTATAACCTGAACATTACTCGTTATGTAAATACTTTTGAAGAAGCTATTTCAATTGATGTAAATGAAGTGGCGGATCAATTGCAAAGCATTGATTTAAAAATGAATGCAGTGGATAAAACCATTGCTTCGTTTTGTAGTGAGTTGAATATTAAAACTCCTTTTTAATATGGAAACAGTACAGCCAAAATTGAGGTTTCCAGAGTTTGAAGGGAATATGAATTATTCCTATAAAAAGCATTCTTTTGGAGATGTTTTTCTTTTTTCTACAGGTAAAAATATAAAACAAAATGAAGCATCACCTGAATTTGAAACATTATGTGTTAGATATGGTGAATTGTATCATATGTATAATGAGGTTATTAAAGTTGTTATCAATAGAACAAACCTTGATAAATCTGAATTGATTTTTAGCCAAGGAGATGAAATTTTACTTCCATCGGCAGGTGAAGATCCTTTGGATATTGGTTCAGCATCTGCTCTGACAGTTGAAAATGTTGCTATTGGTCGAACTATAAATATATTAAAACCTTTGAAGCAAAATGTTTATTCAAATATTTATGCAGCATATTATATCAATCATAAATTAAGGTCAAAAATTGCAACATTAGCAAAAGGAGTTAGCATTAGTAATGTTTATAATTCAGATTTAAAAACATTAGAAATTATTCTTCCAAAGTTAGAAGAACAAACCCGCATTGCCAATTTCCTTTCATTAGTAGATGAAAAACTAAACCTTTTAAAAGAAAAAAAAGAACTTTTAGAAGACTACAAAAAAGGTATCATGCAAAAAATCTTTAACCAAGAAATTAGGTTCAAAGATGATAATGGAGAGGATTTTGAGGAGTGGGAAGAAAAGAGTTTGGGTTCTTTGTGTAAAATCACTACTGGTAAATTGGATGCAAATGCTATGGTAGAGGATGGAGTATATAGGTTTTATACTTGTGCAAAAGATTATTATAGAATTGATAAATACGCTTTTGATACAGAAGCATTATTAATTTCAGGTAATGGAGCAAATGTTGGTTATATTCATTATTACAAAGGGAAATTTAATGCTTATCAAAGAACATATATACTTGATGGTTTCAATGAAAATATAATGTATGTAAAATATTTTCTTCAAATGAATTTGCCTAAAAGAATTAAGGGCGAGAAAAATGATGGGAACACTCCATATATTGTTTTATCAACTTTATCTGAAATGGATTTTTTAATTCCAAGTATTGAAGAACAAACCAAAATTGCTAATTTTCTTTCAGCCATTGATGAAAAAATAGAGTTAGTATCCAATCAAATACAAGATACCCAAGAATATAAAAAAGGGTTGTTGCAGCAACTATTTGTGTAAATAAAAATACTATGGAAAATAAAAAAATTACCGATTACATTGTTTTAGAAAGGGAATCAAAAGAGCTTCTTGTATTTGAGGTTTTAAACAAGATTAAAGAGGGATATCTTCCATTAGGAGGAATTTCATTGGCTGTAGATTCCGGTAAGCTGAGAGAATATAAGTATTACGCGCAATCTATGGTCAAGTACGCTGATAAATAAATGATATCCTAATCTTAATTAATGTTACAAGCATTAACTAATTGGAAGATAAGAAGATAAAAAAGTATTGTTGCAGCAAATGTTTGTTTAATATGTTTATAGACAAAATTAAAAAAGAAGAGTTAATAAATGAATCAGAAAGGCTTTTGTTGAAAGGAAATAAAATTAAGTTTTCATTCGATAAAAATTGGTCA
Source organism: Flavobacterium sp. GNP002 (assembly GCF_054343795.1). Lineage (NCBI taxonomy): Bacteria > Pseudomonadati > Bacteroidota > Flavobacteriia > Flavobacteriales > Flavobacteriaceae > Flavobacterium > Flavobacterium sp. GNP002. The sequence continues at coordinate 3,396,698 of NZ_JBTGUW010000001.1, read as the reverse complement.
AACAATTTCACAAAGTTAGCTGGAGTATATGCTGTTTTTGGTAATGATGATTTATTATACATAGGAGAAAGTGCAAGTATTAAAGAAAGAATGAAAGAAATCAAACGAACTATAAATCATTCTTTTAGAAAAAAATTAGGTAAACATTTATATTGTGATGCTATTTTAACAAAAGGGAAGTTTGAAGAAGAAATTGAAAATTCTTTGAATGAATATTATTTATCAAACTTATATGTGTCATTTATTGAAATTGAATTTGGTAGAATTGAGATCGAAGAAGAATTAATTAAAAGGAATTCAAACTTACTAAACTCAATCAGTTTAAGGAGTTCAAAATATGAATCAACGTAAATATTTAGCTATGTTAACAACAAAAAAATTGATAGAATTAGGTTTTGAAATTATTAAAAACGAAAGTAATTGGTATTTAAAAAAAGGGGTAATATGTTTATTTCCAATGAACGGATGCTGGGCATTTGGTAAAAACATGGATAACTTAATGCAAGCTCCAAAAGGTAAAATATATCTTGTTTCAAACGAAGATGAACTTTTGAGCTTTTATAAAGCCAATAAAATAGAACTGTAAACTAATGACAATGCAATCGGCATTAATGCTACATGACACTTACATTTGTTAATAAAAGCCTTAGTTTATTATTCTAATTAATGATAATCCACAATGTAATTAAGGGTTTTGTAAAGTAGTTATTTGTGAAATAGGAGGGCTTCAATAATTAGACTTTCGAAAAAGATAGTATTTACAAAGCCGTTAAACAAGCCGGTTTTAAAATTGTAAATAGCTATAAAACAATAAAATATAGTAGTAAAATATCATATAACAACAATTTAGATGATTATAAATTTTGTAAACTCAAATTATATTGTACTTTTGCACCAACAGTACACACCACGCGATAGGTTCTTAGCAATAAGAAAAACAGCGTCCCAGGGTGTGTCTTTTGCTTTTATAGCAATTCTGAAAAATTTCTTAGCTCCTAGTTATGTTTGATAAAAAAGCATTCACACTTGAGCAACAAGTAGCCCAACTACAAGAAAGAGGTTTACAAATAAAGCATCCGCGTATTGCCGAAAAGTACCTAATTAACATCAGTTATTACAGGCTTGGTGAGTATTGGTATGTGATGCAGTCAGATAAAAAAAATCACATATTTAAGCCTAACAGTAATTTTATGGATGTGATTGCATTATATAATTTTGATGCGGAATTACGTTTGCTTATTTTCGATGTGATTGAGAAAATCGAAATTAGTTTTCGGACTAAATTAATATATTACCTATCTCATGAAAAAGATCCTTGGTGGTTTCAAAACTATGATTTATTTAACGACAGTAGAGCGTTAGAAAAAACCTTGTCTAATTTGAATGAGGAACTTTTACGTGCCAGAGATGCAAATATTATTAGACACCAAAATAAACACTCAGATGATGATAGGTTTCCGCCTGCATGGAAATCATTAGAACTAACTAGTTTTGGTGCCTCATCAAAATTATATGGTAATTTAAAAAATACAGTAATATCAAAAGATTTAATCGCCAAAGAATTTGGAGCTGTAAACTATACTTTTTTACGTAGTTGGTTACAATCAATAGTGCAAATTCGTAATTTTTGTGCCCACCATTCAAGACTCTGGAATAGAAACTTACCTAGTACGGTCAAATTATTACCTAAACCGCCCAATCCTTGGATTAGTGACGAAGAAAATATTCCAAAACGAGATGAATTTAGCAAGTTGTATATACATATGTGTTTAATGAAATACCTATTAAATACCATCATACCCAAAAATGAATTTACTCAAAAGTTAACACTTTTATTTGAAAAATATCCCAATGTAGATCCCAATGCGCTAGGGATGAAACCCAATTGGCAAAACGAACCTTTGTGGAAAATAAAAGACTAATTACTTACTATGACATCACAGTCCGAATTAATATTAGAACAAAACCTAGTCAATCAGTTAGCCGCTAATGGGTACGATAAAGTAACTATTAAAGATGAAAATGATTTACTAGTCAATCTTAAAAAGCAATTAGAAAAACACAACAATAAACTGTTTTCTGATTCGGATTTTAAGCAAATACTAAACCATCTAACCAAGTCTAACAATGTTTTTGAAAAAGCTTTATTACTTCGGGATAAGTTTGCTTTCAAAAATGATAATAACGAATTGGTTTATGTGGAGTTCTTAAATATGGATTTCTGGTGCCAAAACCAATATCAAGTAACCAATCAAATCACGGTTGAGGGAACCTATAAAAACCGTTACGATGTAACCATTTTAATTAATGGTTTGCCCTTGGTTCAAATCGAATTAAAGAAAACAGGTTTAGAACTAAAGGAAGCCTACAACCAAATCAACCGTTACCAAAAACATTCGTTTTCAGCCAATACTGGACTATTCAACTATGTGCAGTTATTTGTAATCAGTAATGGAGTAAACACCAAATACTTCAGCAATTTTGGAAACAAAAAACCAGATTATAAACAAACCTTCTTTTGGACCGACGAAAACAACAAACGTATTTCTAAACTAGAGGATTTTGCCAATACCTTTTTAGAGAAATGTCATTTGTCTAAAATGATCACGAAATACACAGTATTGCACGATTCTGATAAAATGTTGATGGTATTACGTCCGTATCAATTTAATGCCGTAGAACGCATTATTGATAAGGTAAAAAATAGCAATCACAACGGTTATATATGGCACACTACAGGATCGGGTAAAACCTTAACGTCGTTCAAAGCCAGTCAAATATTATCCCAATTTCCAAAGGTAGATAAGGTAGTTTTTTGTGTAGACAGACAAGATTTAGATTACCAAACCGCCAAAGAATTCAATGCCTTTAAACCCGATTGTATTGATCCAACCAATAACACGGCCAATTTAGTACGTCAGTTTAAAGATGGCAATAGTAAGTTGATTGTTACGACGATTCAAAAATTATACAATGCTATTACGAGAGAACACCATCTTAAAACAATGGATGATCTCAAAAATAAAAAGATAGTTTTTATTTTTGATGAATGCCACCGCTCTCAATTTGGAGACACGCATAGAAAGATTACCCAATATTTTGAAAACTATCAAATGTTTGGGTTTACCGGTACACCTATTTTTGCAGAAAATGCCTCCTCCAAAAACAAGCAAAACCAAACCACGGCAAGCTTATTTGGTGAGCAATTGCATAGTTATGTCATTACCGATGCGATAAAAGATGACAATGTGTTGCGTTTCTCTGTGGAGTATGTAGGGAAGTACAAAGAGCGTGAGAATTCACAAAACGAAATTGATATTGAAGTAGAAGCAATTGACACTCAAGAATTGTTAGAAAGCAATGATCGTATCGAAAAAATTACTAATTATATTATTCAGCAACATCCCATTAAAACGCAAAACAAAACGTTTACAGCTATGTTTTGCGTGAGTAGCGTAGACATGTTGATTAAATATTATGATCTATTCCTTAAATTAAAAGAAGAAGGTAAACATGATTTAAAGATGGCTACCATTTTTAGCTTTGGTGCCAATGACGAAATGATTAGCGATACAGACGATTATGATAGTAAAGATTTTAATGAAGTAGCAGAAAAGGAAGAGGTTTATAACGCATACCATAAAAGGGATAAACTAGAAAGTTATATTGAAGAATATAATAAAACATTTAAAACCAGTTGGACTACAAAAGACAGTCAATCCTTTTATAATTATTACAAAGACATAGCACAACGAGTACGTTCTAAACAAGTAGATATTTTGTTTGTGGTTAATATGTTCCTCACAGGATTTGATAGTAAATCATTGAATACTTTGTTTGTAGATAAAAATTTAAAGTACCATGGTTTAATTCAAGCCTATTCCAGAACCAACAGAATTTTGGGTGATAAAAAATCACAGGGAAATATTGTTGTTTTTAGAAATCTGAAGAAAGCCACTGATGATGCTATTGCTTTATTTTCAGATAAAAAGGCCAAAGAAATTATCATTTTAAAACCATACGAAAGTTACGTTCAAGAAATTAATGAAGCTTATACTAATCTAATAGCAATTACTCCAACTTTCGAATCGGTTGATGATTTATATACCGAAGATGAAGAATTGGAATTTGTAAAAGCATTTCGTGAAATCATTAGGTTAAAAAACATAATTGCTTCATTTGTAGATTTTAAATTTGATGATATTGCTTTAGGTGAACAAGAATTTGAAAATTATAAATCCAAATACTTAGAGTTATCAGATAAAGGTAAAAAAGAAAAAACCTCCATACTGAACGAAGTCGATTTTGAACTGGAGTTGATTCATCGCGATGACATTACAGTAACCTATATTTTAGGGTTGTTAGCCAAGTTAAAAGCAACAAACCCAGCGGAAAAAGAACGCAGACAAAAGGAAATATTAGATCTTGTTGCGGGTGATGTTAAACTGCGTAGCAAACGAGAATTGATAGAACGTTTCATTGAAGAAAACTTACCGGCACTAGATGATATGTCTATTGAAGAGGGTTATACTGCTTTTATGATTGAAGAGCAAGAGAAAGCCTTTAACCAGTTTGTAACCGATGAAAAATTGAATGCGGACAAACTTAAAAAACTAACCGAAGATTTTTTATTTACACAACGAATCCCTAGCAAACAAGAAGTAGTGGAAGTACTAGAAAATCAACCCTCTATTTTACAAAGGTCAAAAATAGGTGATACTATTCTAAATAAATTTCTTACTTTTATAGATACGTTTTTTAATGATTAATAATCTCAGTAATAAATTATGAAGGTATCTACAGAAATTAGAAAATTAACTGCAAGTATTCAGCAAGAATACAAACTATCAGATTATGAAGCATTAACAATTGCTTTAAAGATTGAAGAAAATGAGTTATTTCGCAAAGCAAATGTGATTTCAAAAGATGATAAATATCCATCTGCACTTGAAAAAATTGCAATTGAACTTAAGAATAAAATTTGAATTACAAAGAGTCCGGAAATTGCTAATGTAATGGATCTAGATATTAGGCTTAATGGAAAGAAAGCTTTTGTTTTTTGGGAGTTTTTTGAAATCCTATGTTGGGCATAATTTAGTTTTATATGCTATATGGCTTGATGATAAAAAAAACTAATTTTAGAAATATCAGAACACGAAGTAATAAAATATTTATATAATTATAATATTAATCTATTGAATATGAAGTTTTTAAAAGTACTAGGAATATTAATATTATATACTATTCTACAAGCTGCTAGTGAAAAAGTTTTTGGTGAAGACAATGTTTTATTTATTGTTATTTTAGGAATACCGTTTATATTTTGGATACTATTTACACTTGCAAATGATGAAAAGAAGTAATGGATAGCAACATCCGTCGTATAACATCCTAAAATTTTATAAATCAATTTAAAATGGAACAATCAAAATTAACTAATACTGAAACATTAGGCAGAAACCATTTAATGGCATTTTTAGAAGAATTGATCTTAAATTTTAAATCCAAAAAATTTTCATCAGAAAGATTGATGGGTTTATCGAAAGCTTATTATTTAGTAGACAATTATAAAAAAATAAATTATGAAGGTTATTTACGATTAGAGTCTTTTGAAAGAGATGAAGAGGGAGATCTTCATAGTTATGTACTTAGGATATATTGCGATGAAGCCATATTGTTCTATGAAGGCTATACACACGGCCCTTACGGTGGCGATTCTGAATATCAAGAAATTTTCAATTTTGATTGTGATTACGACGATTTTGATGAGCCAGAACTAAAAATCAATTGTTGGATAGGTGATTTTGAAAATATTTTGAATAATAATGGTTCACTATCAATTGATGATTCAACAGAAGATATTGAAGAAATAGAACAAGATGATGAAAATTATGATGCGCAGGATGAAGAACGAGAAAATAACATAAATTAGAAAAAGGAACAATCTATTCCATTATTACTATCCTTTGTCTAAAATTAAAAGAAACCTTCCTTTTATGTTTTCGTTATAAAACCTTCCAGGAGAGTTTGAGTATTTAAACCCCTGCCAAACCTCAATAGGAAGATTTCTATAAATGAACTTTTTGCCATTTTTTGTTTCGTAAGTAAAATAACCCTCTAAGCCATCACAGCTATAATAATTAGCTTTCCTCATCCAGCTACTGCGCTGTACATCCTCTTCTTCGCTAAGTTGAAAATCAAAAGTCTCAACATATTGCTTTGCTTCAGAGTAACTATTAAACTTCTTATTATTTATATCCGTACAATTTTGATTATTGCAACATATAAAGACAAGCAATAGTAAAACAGAACAAAGTATTTTTTTCATGATCTATTTTTGGTTTATGTTTTTTTCTAAATCTTCGATAATTAAAACATATTCTGGAGATTTGGAAATGTTTTTAATAAGTTCTTTTTTAATTATCCTTAACATTGTTTTGTGCGGAAGCAATGGGACAAACAACTCAAAAAAAGGAGGAATAAAAAGAAAAAACAATACACCTAAAGCATAATACCATTTTTTAGTAAAAAAAATAATAAAAAATAAAACTCCTAAAATTAAAAAATTAGCTACAACTATAGCTCCAATGTATTTTGGAGTCATATCCGCTTGAAATTCTACATCTAAATTTCCATTATTTATAGCTCTAGAAATTTGATTAGTTAATGATTGAAATCTTTGTGCTACAAGAGATAAAATCAAATAAATAAAAAACAACAATAAGAAAACAATTTTTAATTCCATTCATTTAAAAAATTAAACCCAATAACTAATAATTAACATAAGCCTCTCATTGCAAAGGTCTATCCTACATTTTTTTATTACTTTTCTACTATTCAGTAATAAAATCAAAACTTTACACAAATATAATAAATATAATAATTTACATACATTTTTTTAACCACTAAACAAACAGACAACAAATCAAGATAAAATTACAATAATATTTCTTTATGAAATAACAAAGGCAATCGAGTGGCCTCGCACTGGCCATTAGGGCCTATGCATTGCCTACGGAATTCAATTTTAGATCAACTTGATTTCTAATTAACATTAAAATTTTTCGGCACAAAAAAAGCCCTTGACTATATCCAAGGGCTTTTTGTATTATATATCTTCATCATGAAATTCAAGGCAAATAAATTTGTCAAAAAATTATTGGTTTTTATTTGCCCATTTTAAATACTTTTCCTCATCATGGTGATCGTGAAGATATTGCTTGAAATTGTTTTCTCTTTGAATCAATTTTATTTGGTTTTCTTTTTCATTTTGTATATGTGTAGAGGTATATAAACTCATCATTGTGCCTACAAATGTGAACACAAATATGATAATTAAAATTAAAAATAATTTTGAGTTTACCTTATTTTCTAATGATTTTAAATTTTTAATTTCTTCACTTTTGTCATTGATATTTTTAATTATCGTGATAGCAATATCTTTAAAAGCATCTATTAATTCTTTGTTGTTTTTTTTTAACTCATCTAGATTTTTTTGATTAGCTATTGTTAAGTTATCAATATTTAATTTTGTTTCATGTTTATAGAATTTTTCTAAAGAGGCATCAAATGTTTTGAGGGTTTCTTTTATATTCTGAAATTTATTTTCACTGTCTTGCAATTGTTCTAAAATAACAGGCAGTGCGTCGCTAATTTGCGGTTGAACTTTTTTAGAAGTTCTTAGTTTATTTAAGTTTAAGTCCATTTGTTTTATTTATTTTAGGGGTTTCTATAATTTTTTCTTTCCCTTTAATTAAATCTGAAAATTTAATTAAGCCTAACTTTCGGTTGATTTCTGATGCTTTAAATTCATTTTTTGAAGCAATATCAATCATTCTATGTCCTTGTATTATTCCTTTTGTATTGACCGATGGAACTACCAGAACACCTAGGTTTTTCATTTCAATTTGATATTCCTCAAAATTCGCTGGAACATTCAAAATGACAGCTTGATGTTTTGAGTAAATATTCCCTTTTAATTTTTTGAAAATTTCTTGTTCATTTTCCTTTTTTTTGATGTTATTAATCATTTTCTCTTTTGCAGAAATTAAATTTCTATTTAAAGCTATTTGATGTGCCGCCCTTTGTGCTCTCTTACCAATTCGATGATCATTAATTAATTCACCATTTGGCTGAACTCTATTACAAATTATATGAATATGCTTATGGCTCCCAGTATGAACAAAGGCAATGTATTGTTGTATCTGTATGTCAATTTTTAATTTATCTAAGAATTCGTCGACCATCTCGCATAAGTCACTATCTGTAATGTTTGGTGAATCATCAATATCCGGTGATAATACTAAACTAAAAGTCTTATTGATAGCACGTTGATTCAGTTGTTGAATCATTTTAAATTCTTCAATGATCTCCTTGGTGTTGTTTCCACAGAGTAAGTTGCGACACAACTCATAACCTTTTTTTGGATTGATTACATAATTTGCTAATGCGCCACCACCTTCACATGCTTTTGCTAGAGCAATCATTTTAATTTAAGTAAGTGTTCTCGAATTATGTGACTTGTTTCTAAACATTCCTTTTTAAAACCGTCAGTATCTCCCAACTTGAAAAGATTACTTATTCTCCTAAAATTATCTGAATATTTAGAAAGCGTTTGATAACATTCTATCTCATCTGGAGTGAGTTTATTTGAAAGCTTATAATTGAAAATTAATCCTCTAATTAGTTCTGATACAGATACACCACTTTTGCTAGCTTTATCCTTAATGATCAGGTTTTCAATGTATGAAACTCTGAATTTTATAAAAGTATTTTTCATTTATGATTTATTTTAATTTTTAATTTATGAAACCTCTTTTGCGACCATCGGGAGAAAAAGCGAGATCGACTTTGTAAAACATTTTTTCACGAAGTAGAAAAAAGTGTTGCCACAAAGGCACATCTCGATCGATTTATGCTTAAAATGAGATTTATGTAATTCATTAATTTTTCTATTTTTAATTCACTTTTTAGGAGTAAATAAAAGTCTTAAAGGGAAAAAATGAATCTCTTTAGATTTAACAAAAATGAGGCTAAGGGGGAAGCTTTAATAAAAATGATTTATGAATGTTCAATTTAGCACTTGGTTTAAAATTTATTATTGACTGATCAACTCTAGATGTTATTTTCATAATTGGTAATTTAGTAGTTAGCTATTTTTCAATTAATCGTTTCCTACACACCTACACACACTGTAAATCAGTAAGTTATTTTATAAATGACTGTTTTATTGTTGGTTTGTGTAGGTTATCAAAAAAACGGTTCCTACCATATCCTGCTATTTGCCACCATGTTTCCCACTATTTTTTTTAAAAAAAAGTAATTAAAGACTACATTTAGTGTTAGATTGTGAGTGTGGGAAGAGTAGGAATAAAAAATGAAGATTTGATATTTTTTATCTCTTATTTATTTGCCATTCAACCGCATTAATAATCTCTTCCGTAATTTGAATTTTAGAAATGTCAATGACATATCCGGAAGTGGTTTTGGCGTCTTTTCCTTTTTCAAACTTAATACTAGATTTTTCAGTCAAAAAACTGATGTCTTTTTTTATATAGTCTTGAATTAATCCTTTGTTAGGTGCGCCCTCTCTATATTGTAAAGACCATTGACGCTGGATTTTATTATAACAGGAGGTAAATTGAAAAGAGAGATTATTTCCTTCTAATTTAAGATCACGATAAACGATAATTCTATCTTCTTTTGGACCACGCATCGAGGCCAAGAAGCAATCCCAGAATTTAGTGCCTAAACTGGTTGATTTTAATTTTCTTGTTTGATTTTCTGTACATTTTTTAAAATGCAATAGCATCTCGTTATAAGTAAAAGGGAAAATAAGTATGTCCTTAAAAATTTCATATGTTGCAGCTAAGACCGCTAAATTTCCAATTACCCTTGTATGTTGTACTTCAAATTGTGATGAGAAGTCTTCTTTACAAACTCGGTATTTGACTTTAAATTTCTCTAAGAATTGACCGCGGTGTAATAGCAAATCATCTGTAAAATGGCTAACTCCACATTTTGTCATGTCTTTCAAAATATCATAATTTTTTATTTCATCAGTGCTGAATGTTTTTGCTTGAAATTCAACCCATAAGAGCCTTGAAATTAAAGCTTCAGTTTCAGGATATTCGTTTCCAGTTAATAAAGTTGATGATAGAATTGGTACGGTGTCAGTGCTCACTTTAGATTCTATAGTTCCAAATTCGTATCCACGTCTATCCCAAAAACCTTTAAGAGTTCCATCAATTTTCGCGTCGCCTCGTTTATATTCTGACAGATGGCAGATAATGTTAGTAAATTGTGCAAATTTTCTAATTTGCCCTTTTAATGTCGAAGCTCCACCTTCTAAATTTATGGCAGTTTGAGGCACACCAAAGAATGCTTGACAACACTCTGCCAATTGGTCTTTTCCGCTTGAGCCTGGCCCGTAGAGGAATAAGATTGGAAAGTTTCCAATTTCGTCAACAATGATATCTTGAAATATGCTACTAATGGTAAATAGAATGGCAGTTATAGAAAAATCCTTATGAACTTCTATCATTTTTTGCAAGTAAGTATTGATTTTTACTGTTGATTTCTGCAGTCTAAATTTCTTTTGAGGTTGAAAAGCATTCAAGTTGTTAGCGTAAATTCTGTTAGCAGAGGGAACATAAAATGATTTGTTGAGATGATGGAATATACCATTTTCATCGATATTTAAAGATTCACCATTTAGTAGATTTACGGAATTATTCCAAACCCAAAAATCATATCCATTTTGATATCCTAAAGCTTCAATTTTTTCACCATTTCCCATTTTATCGAAAAGTAACGATTTAAGCTTTTTAAATTGTGTTGGAGATCCCGTGAACAAAAAATTACCTTGTCTTGCTATAATGTTTTCAAAACCGGTTAGGTTGTTGAAAGCATCAGATAGAATATCAAAAATCCTTTCAGATCCATGAACATTTTTAATTTTTAAAAGTTTCATTGGTGATTTTTCATCTTGAATATGTTGCAAAATAATAATGTCGAAGTTTGATATACATTCGAAGTGTTTATTGTTCCGGATGTATATTTTATTATTAGCTATAAATAAATCGTATTTTAATATATCTGGCTCGACTGTGTTGTAGTCAGCGGTCACATCATTCGGGAGTTCGAATTGGCGTTCATTTATTTTATTTGAATTCATACAATAGGTGATTTTTATTGTATTTTTATAAAATACAATAGATTAGAATAAATAAAGAAGAGCATAGAAGATGACTATGCTTTTCTTTTGTATTTAATTGATTTTACCTCGTTGTTATCGCCGAAAATTTGATCGTGTGGTATTCTGATCATTCCACCCAATTGGGATGCTTTTAATGTGCCAATACGAATATGCTTTTTGACAGTTTGTTCATCACATTTAAGATATAATGATGATTCTTTAATTGTGTAGAGTTTTAAAGAATTGTCCTCTTTTGGAGTTAGGATTTGTTTTACCATATCCTTTAATTCATTCAATTCTGAATGAATTTGTTCAAATGGATTTGAATTGAAATTTGACATATAAATTGATTTTAAAATTATATGGCAAGTCTACTCTGTTTTTGAATTTTTAGCTATGAAATTTTTTTCAATTCTTTCAATTGAATTCAATTGAATACTAATTATCTTTAAATTTTAAAAATTCCTTGTAGTATTGAATAATATCCTTTTCCCGTAAATTGTTTGTATCAACAGAGTATAAAGAAGGATGTATATTTAAACCAAAAAGTTCATTTGTTACATTCACATATTTTTTAGTTGTATACAACTCCTTATTTTTCAAAACTCCAATTTGTTGCAAGTAATGGAACAAAATTGGAGAAAATTTTTGTTTAGAATTTTGTTTATAGATCCATTTACAATTAGTATCTAAAATATTATTTGCAGTTGCAATTTTTATAAACTTTTCAAATTGTCCATCAACAAAAAAATTTTCAAATTCTTGTAATAAATCAATATTGATTTGCTGTACATTCAGATATTGATTTTGTTTGATTTTATCTAAGGGTAAATTTATTAACTCCACGATTGGTTGTTCAGCTTCATCTATTGTATTATTTTTATCATCATTAGCAGAAACACCTGATAATGATCCAAAACTTCTCAATTTACGATCTTTTAAAGAGATGTTTAAACTATAAATATATGCTGCTGTGAAGAAAATCAAAAAAGGAATAAAGAAAAGACTTGTAATTAGCAATAGATTGTAATCTATCTCATCTTTTGAAATTCGGTATAAAACAATGGTCCATATTATTATCGTTAAAACAATAGTAAACCACTTGGGGATAAATTCTTTGTTCTTAAAAGTATTTATTTTATAAAGCATTAAATCAATACCTTCAATAATTATAATGGAAATTTTCGTCATCATAAAAATATATTTTTTTTATAAAAATATATAATAGTTAAATGATAATGGTATTAAAAAAACGGAAAAGTTTAGTAGCACTGTCAACTAGTTTGTCAACTAAAAAAGAAAAACCCTGTAAATCAATGATTTACAGGGTTATCAGCGGAGAAAGAGGGATTCGAACCCCCGGACCTGTTACAGTCAACAGTTTTCAAGACTGCCGCATTCGACCGCTCTGCCATTTCTCCAGTATGTCGCTTTCATTACCTGATTGCGAGTGCAAATATAAGAACCTTTTTTGGTTATGCAAATCTATTTTTAAAAAAAAAGCATCTATTTTTAGGACTAATTTTTAAAGGTTTCATTTTCTTTACTTTAGATGAAACTTATTTTTGTAAAATAGTAATGAATAGGTTTAATACTTTACATATTCGGTTATTTCTAACCCATATCCAATCATTCCTACTCGTTTTGTTCCCTCAGTATTGGATACTAATCTAATTTTTGAGATGTCAATATCATGTAATATTTGTGCTCCAATACCAAAATCTTTGCTGTCTATAACAATTTTAGGAGCTTTCATTTCACCTTGAGCTTGTAATGATTTAAGTTCAGCGATTCGATTCAATAAATTTACGGATTGCATGTCTTGATTGATGAAAATAACAGCACCTTTTCCAGCTTCGTTTATTACCCTGAACATATCATCCAGTTGTTGGTCTGCGTTATTGGTCAATGTGCCTAACAAATCATTATTCACTTGTGACGAATTGATTCTTGTTAAAATAGATTCACCTAAATTCCAAGTTCCTTTAGTTAAAGCAATATGTATTTGTTTATTAGTAGTCTGTTGGTATGCTCTTAGTCTAAATGTACCAAAACGGGTCTCAATATCAAAATCTTCTTTTTTAACAATCAAACTATCGTGTTGCATTCTATAGGCCACTAAAGCTTCAATAGAAACTAATTTCAAATCGAATTTTTTAGCTACTTCCACTAATTGCGGTAAACGCGCCATAGTACCATCTTCGTTCATGATTTCTACAATCACACCAGCTGATTTAAATCCGGCTAATCTTGCGAAATCTATAGCGGCTTCGGTATGACCTGTTCTTCTTAATACGCCACCTTGTTTTGCAATAAGAGGGAATATATGTCCCGGACGCGCTAAATCATGTGGTTTAGTTTTAGAATCAACTAATGATAAAATAGTTTTTGCTCTGTCTCCGGCTGATATTCCTGTAGTCACTCCGTTACCTCTTAAATCTACCGAAACCGTAAAAGCGGTTTCCATAGGGTCAGTATTGTTACTCACCATAACATGCAATCCCAATTCTTTACAACGGCTTTCTGTCAAAGGAGCGCAAATTAGACCTCTACCGTGTGTAGCCATGAAATTTATCATTTCTGGTGTCACTTTTTCGGCTGCAGCCAAAAAATCGCCTTCATTTTCACGATCCTCATCGTCAACAACAATGATTATTTTTCCTTGGCGAATATCTTCAATCGCTTCTTCAATTGTGTTGAGTTGTATGTTATTTGTAACCATTTGTGTTGTTAATTTTGTGATGGTAGTATTTTTTTAATTATTTTTTGGAGTGGAGCCAGAATTACGTCCATATTTATTAATCCAATATCGTTGGTAGCCCTGTATGTTAATAGAACCGCTAATGGAGTCAGGATAAAGGAGGATAACCAAGCTCCCATAAAAGGAGTCATTCCGTTTTCCTGTGCAATTCTTTTTCCAAAAGTATTTATAAAGTGAAATGTTATAAAGATTAAAATTGCAAAAACAATTGGAAGCCCCAAACCACCTTTTCTGATGATTGCTCCCAATGGTGCTCCAATGAAAAACATTAGAAAACAAGCAAATACAATTACAAATTTATCGTAAAACGCTAATAAATGTTTGTTGATATTCTTTTGTTTATTGTCTAATTCGGATTTAGTGGTATCGATGGAGTAGGTTGTGCTGGCAAGGTTACTAACTGCTATTTTTAAAATATCTGATTTTTGTTGTACTGTATATAATGACAGAATATCTTTAGGAAGCGGTTTTCTTTTTGTTGCTTTCTCCAGTTTTTTATTTACAGGAATACCAACTCGCATATTGCTGTTTTCAGAAAATGAAATGATATCATTTTTCATGTTCTTGTTTAATGAATCTAAGGTGTAATTTAATTCATTAACAGTCAGCATTGTGTTCGTATTTGCTACACTTTCATCTGTTACATCGGTCTTATTTAATTCAGATAAATCGATGTTGATGATTTGTTTTTTAAAGGAACTTTTAGCAAAAGGCATTTTACTGCGATCTTCATATTTTTTAGGAACAATATCCTCATAGTAATATCCGTCGTTTAATACTAATTGTAAAATACTGGATTGTTCACTACTGATTAATTCTCCATCTTTTGCTTTAATTACGGTTTTACTTCCGTCACCAATTTTAGATTTTTTGTGAATTGTCACACCAGTAAGAATATTGCCTTGTTCGCCGGATTTTTTATTTACCTTAATGTTGTAAAAACCCACATCATTAAACTGACCTTCAGCTATAGCCAATGCCGGTTTTACCTGTGCAATGTTTTTTCTGAAATTGATGAATTTGTATTCAGCATACGGAATCACATTATTCGAAAAGAAAAAGGCAACAATACTTAATAAAACGATGAATACTGTCAAACTTCTCATGGCTCTTTGTAACGATATCCCGGAAGATTTCATTGCTGCAAATTCATAATTCTCAGCCAAATTACCAAAAGTCATTATGGAGGCCAATAGTATAGAAAGCGGCAATACCAATGGTACAATTCGAGGCATTGAAAATGCCAGGAATTTGATAATCATTAATAAGTCTAAATCTTTACCTGCCAATTCAGATATGAATAACCAGACTGTTTGAAGTATAAAAATGAAAAATAGGATTACAAATACCGTAGCAAATGTAGTCAAGAATGTTTTTAATAAGTATTTGTCAAGAATTTTCACCTAATAAATTAATCTAATTTGTTGATGTAGTAATTTGGATATTTACTTTCCGCAAATGTAAATTGATTTTTTGACAAAGGTTGGTTGGTTTTGAAAGAATTAACCGTTAATGTTGTTTTTGTACCTTTTTTACCCACTTCGATTAAGTTATAGATGTGTTTTGTTTGGATATCAATCCCTAGTAATACTTCTTTTCTCTGGTCTTTTGAATTGGTAGGAACTAATTTTATATACTGAATTTTACGGCCTTTTACGTTTTGTAAAATATCCATATTGTATTTATATCCCGTATTGAAAAAGGTTAACATTTTCGAAGGAGTAATCGCATTATCATCTTTTTCGTTAACTTTAGAAATAGTAATCTCCTCATCTTCTGGAACAATAGTATATGTCTTTTTACCATCAAAAATTTTAGTCACTCCCATGAAATTCAATACATATTGATTTCCTTTCATGGTTACATTTCCTTTACTGTCTTGATTGATGTTTTCTTTAGCGTTATTTAACGAATACTTGAAATCGATTACGATTGTATTGTAACTTTTAACTTTTGCGGTAACTTGATCTAGAAGTTCTTTTGCTTTTTTGTCTTGTGCTTGTATTGAGAAACTAAAAAATAATAATGCTGCAATTAAAAGAAATTTTTTGCCCATACTTTCTGTATTGTTTTTTTTAGATTCTTGAATTTTTGATTTCATGGTATTAATTGTTTTGTTCATTGTTGAAAAATTGATCAAGAGAACTCATGTCCAGAATGTTTACACTGCGTGCTTTACTTCCTTCAAAAGGGCCTACAATTCCTGCAGCTTCGAGTTGATCAATCAATCGACCTGCTCTGTTGTAGCCTAATTTTAGTTTTCTTTGTAACAATGAAGCGGAGCCTTGCTGTGCGTTTACAATGATTTCGGCGGCTTCTCTAAACAAAGTATCTCTATCGGAGATATCCATATCAAGATTAATGCCACTTTCCTCCCCAACGAACTCAGGAAGTAAATAAGCTGTTGCATACGCTTTTTGTGAACCTATAAAATCAGTGATTTTCTCTACTTCAGGAGTATCGATAAAGGCACATTGTACCCGTACCACATCATTTCCGTTAGTATAAAGCATATCACCACGTCCTATCAATTGATCCGCTCCTTGAGTATCCAGAATAGTTCTTGAATCAATTTTTGAGGTCACTCTAAAAGCTATTCGCGCAGGGAAATTGGCTTTTATTAAACCTGTAATTACATTTACCGATGGTCTTTGTGTGGCTATAATCAAGTGAATTCCAATGGCTCGCGCCAATTGTGCTAAACGGGCGATAGGCACTTCGACTTCTTTACCGGCAGTCATAATCAAATCGGCAAACTCATCTACAACAAGAACGATGTAAGGTAAAAATCGGTGTCCGTTTTCAGGATTCAGTTTTCGAGCCTTAAATTTATCATTGTATTCTTTGATGTTACGCACCATCGCATCTTTCAATAAAGAATAACGATTGTCCATTTCAACACAAAGCGAATTTAACGTATTGACCACTTTTGCATTATCCGTAATAATAGCGTCATCCATATCCGGAAGTTTCGCTAAATAATGTCTTTCTATTTTGTTAAAAAGAGTCAATTCAACTTTCTTAGGGTCAACCAAAACAAACTTCACTTCGGCTGGATGTTTTTTGTACAAAAGAGAAGTCAGAACAGCGTTCAAACCAACAGATTTTCCTTGTCCTGTAGCTCCCGCCATCAATAAGTGAGGCATTTTAGCTAAATCCACGACAAATGTTTCGTTCGAAATTGTTTTTCCAAGAGCGATTGGTAATTCCATTTCAGCTTCCTGAAATTTGGCAGAGCCAATAACACTTTTCATCGAAACCATCGTTGGATTCTTATTCGGAACCTCGATTCCTATCGTTCCTTTTCCTGGAATAGGAGCAATGATACGAATTCCTAATGCCGAAAGTGATAAGGCGATATCATCTTCTAAACTCTTGATTTTAGAAATACGAATTCCCGCTTCCGGTACAATTTCATATAACGTTACCGATGGTCCTACGGTCGCTTTTATTTGTGCAATTTCTATTTTGTAATTGCGAAGCGTATCAACAATTCGGTTTTTATTTTCTTCTAATTCTTCTTGGTTAATGGTAATTCCGCCAGTCGAATATTCTTTTAATAAATCGATCGTAGGAAATTTATAATTGGATAAATCCAAAGTTGGGTCGAATAATCCAAAATCAGCGACCAATCTTGAAGCTAGATTTTCTTCGATAATATCTTCTTCCGGAGCCGTTTCTATTACAAAAGATTCATCAGTATTTGCAATAACTTCGGGCGTTACAACCGGTGTAACCTGCATGGCAAGCGGTTTTGCAACAGGATCTCTATTGATGTCAGATGAATTACTGATGGTTGGCTTCAACGCTTCTTTGTTAATTTCGAATTGTGATCCATTTGTTTTTAAATGAATATCGTCCAGCTCGTCTTCAACAACAGCAAATTCTTCCAGATTATAACCACTTTTTCCATTATTAACTGGATTGGTGATTGGAACTGCTTTCATTTCTTTTTTTGTAGTATCAAAAAAGGACTGAATACTCTCTGGAGAAAGTTTGATTTTAAAAATTATATAAATGATTAGTCCGAATAGTAAAATCAATAATGTTCCTGTTTTTCCAATGTAGTCCTGCAGGAATAGATTCAATTCATATCCAACAGTTCCTCCTAATTCAGGCGCTGAAGTAGCAAAAAATCCAAATAAAACGGATAAGATAATGATTACGAATAAATCCCAAAACCAAATGTTCTTGAGCTTTGCTAAAGCAATACCAAGGACCATGTATATTCCGGTAAGGAAAAATAAGCGCACAAATATAAATGCAGCAATTCCAAAACCTTTATAAATAAGTAAATCAGCTAAAAACGCACCAAATTTTCCCAACCAATTGTGAACTATTTCAGCTCTATTAGTTAATTCTCTAACAGCGCTTTGATCTTGTTGTCCATAAATGAAAAAGGAAATAAACGCAAATAATAAAGCTATTGAAAACAATACCAAAAGAGAACCAAAAACAATTTTGTGTTGTTTAGTAATTTTTAATGGATTATTTCCCTCGGCTTTAGCGTCGTTTTTTTTATCTAAAGGAGCTGTTTTTTTTATTTTTGCCATTCTGGATTATAATAATATCTAAAGTAATATTGGGATATATATGATTAAACCGATTGCTATTGCTGTTAAAGCTGCAAAAAATACTGCCCCTGCTGCAATATCTTTGATGAATCCAATTCTTTCATGATAATTAGGATGAATAAAATCAGCTACTTTTTCAATTGCTGTATTTAAACCTTCAATACTCATGACCAAACCAATGGCTAAAGTTTGAAAAAGCCATTCTGTTTTAGAAATGCCAAAATAAAACCCAGCAATGGTAATCAATATTCCTATTGAAAATTGTACCATAATGCTGTGTTCTGTAGTAATTAATTTTACGGCACCTTTAAAAGCATAAGAAACGCTTTTTAATCTTCCGGTAAAGAAAGTATTATCTTTTTGAAACTCCATCAAGATGTGATTAAAGTACCGCTAATGCAGCTTCGTAGTTTGGTTCATCAGCAATTTCAGCAACTTGTTCCGTATGTGTAATTGTTCCGTTTTCATCAACAACAATAATAACTCTTGAATGTAATCCGGCCAACGGTCCGTCAGTAATTTCTAAACCATTTGCTTTACCAAAACTTCCTTCTGGAAAATCAGATAAATTGACAACATTTTCAAGTCCTTCTGCTCCACAAAAACGTTTTTGTGCAAAAGGTAAATCTCTTGAAACACATAAAACTGTTGTATTTTCTAAAGTACTGGCACTTTCATTAAATTTACGAACAGATGCTGCACACGTTCCGGTGTCAATACTTGGAAAAATATTTAAAACTAATTTTTTACCTGCAAAATCACTTAATGAAGCTACAGAAAGATCTGTTTTAACTAATTTAAAATCAGCAATTTTTGTACCTACTTTTGGTAATTCTCCTGAAGTGTGTATTGGATTTCCGCCTAATGTAATTGAAGCCATAATGTTTGTTTTTTAATGAGGTTCAAAAGTATGAAAATTATTTAAGAATTTGTCCTCAAATGTCGTGATAAGTTTACCATTTTGGTTCAAATTATCAACCACAAGATTTCAATGTGTTTTTAGTTTGTTGAATAAAAAAACGCACTCGTTGCGGAGTGCGTTTTAGAAATATTGAATTATTTTTTTTTATTTATCGATGGAACCCATAACACGTTTCATGAATGTGTTTAAAGCTTCTTTTTTATCAGTTCCGGTTTTTACCAGCTTATTAACTTCTAAAGCGCCATACATATTAGAAATTAATTCCCCAATAACATCTAATTCTTCATCTTTCAATGATGAAATTTCAGTCATCGCTTCTAGAACTTCGATTGTTTCTATGATGTAATCTTCATCATTTTCTTCTATAAACTGCGTTAAATGCTTAATTACAGGTAATTTCATTTTATTTTTTAAGTTTAAAGTTTAAGTTTTTTAAAGGTTTAAGGTTTTGAACAGCTGTTGCATTAAACTTACTTATAAAGTCAGGCAACTTTAAACTTTAAACTGAGAAATCATTAAACTATTTCGTTCACTAATTCAATTAACACTTCTTGTTTATTTGTTTGTGTTTCGTTTACCAGTTTTCCATTTACAAAAGTGGCAAAAGTTGGTAAATTACTCACATTAGCTAATTTTCTGGATTCCGGGAAATTCTCAGCATCAACAAGAGCAAAAGTGATTGTTTCGTTTTCTGAAGCTAATTTTTTGAATTTTGGCTTCATAATTCGGCAATTTCCGCACCATGATGCCGAAAATTGAACCACTACTTTTTCATCTTTTGCAATTAAATCCTGTAACGTATCTTCGGTTAATTCGATCAACATATTTTTTAAATTTAAAAATGCAACTGCAATAGCAATATTCAATATTTTAATTGAAATTTGGTATTACAATTGACATTGTTATTGAATTAGTTTAAGCTTAAGTATTCAGCAGTACTGATTCTGTCTGCACTCATAGCTTCTTTTCCAGCTTCCCAGTTTGCAGGACAAACTTCTCCTTTTTCTTGAATGTGTGTGTATGCATCAACCATACGTAAATACTCGTTTACGTTACGACCAAGTGGCATATCGTTAACACTTTCGTGGAAAATTTTTCCAGTTTCGTCAATTAGGTAAGTCGCTCTAAAAGTCACATTAGAACCTTCAATAATAATAGAATCAGTTTCTTCAGAATATTCAGTTGAATCGATATCAAGAATTCCTAAGATGTTAGATAAGTTTCTGTTAGTATCAGCAAGAATTGGGTAAGTAACACCTTCAATTCCGCCGTTGTTTTTTGGTGTATTTAACCAAGCAAAGTGTACTTCGTTAGTATCGCAAGATGCACCAATAACGATTGTGTTTCTTTTTTCGAATTCTGGTAAAGCTGCTTGAAAAGCATGCAATTCAGTTGGGCAAACGAATGTAAAATCTTTTGGGTACCAAAACAAAAGTACTTTTTTGTTATTATTTACAGCTTCTTCGAAAATGTTAATTTTTAAATTATCACCCATTTCAGAGATAGCGTCTACTGCAATACTTGGAAATTTTTTACCTACTAATGACATTTTATTTACTTTTTTTAGTTATTTTTTTGATGATGCAAAAGTAGGTATACAAAAGATTAATTTGAATAGTATTTGATTATAAATACTTATTTCAAAATAGAGAATTATTATACTGTAATTTTTAAACGATTTAAACTATTAATTATAAGTAGTTAACCACCACAGGTAGAGTTTCTTCGCATTTTGTATTTTCCAAAAGTTGCTGTGCAGCGGCTTCTTGAAATTCTGGAAAATCTTGATAGATTTCTAAAATTCCCAATGCATGCTCCAGATTTGGGATGACTTGTAGTGCATACGGATTTCCAAAAACATACAAAACACATTTTTTGGTGGTCAATACGTTGCCTAAAAATTGAAGCACGGAGTCTTCAATGTCAAAATTATTTAAAGGTTTTGCCTTTGGAACAAATAAAGAAATGACTAGCGTGTCAAATCTATTTAAATTTTTTTCTAATTCATTTAAAACAGATTCACCTCCAGTTTCATAACTAAATTCTGGGGAAGGTAAAGCATAAGTCAGGCTTTTAAAAAATACATTATCAGTGTTTTTGTAAAGGCTAATTTTTGCAAGATCGTCTCTATTTTTTGCATCAAAAACGGTCACTGTATTGTGATTGTCTTTGATTTTTGTAATGCAGTTTTGAGCAATTTTCAGGTTTAATTTCGACGTAGTTTCAAAATCAAAATCATTTTCTGAAAGGTTTGGCATGCTAAGATTTCCGTCTATGATTCCTGCTTTTTGTTTGCATTTCCAGATGCGTTGAAAACTGGCTTCAATTCGCTCTGGAGTTGCATTTTTTAAGATTTCTTGAATTCCTTCAGGAACATTTTCAGCAAAGCATAATACATCATTTCCAGCATTAAAAGCTTCCCATTCCAATTGTCCTTTTTGATCGTATAATTTAGAAACGCTATGCATGTTCAATGCATCCGAAATCACTAAACCATCGTATCCTAATTGCTTTCGCAAAAGTGTTTCAATAACGGATTTTGACAAGGTCGCCGAAGTATCTTTTCCTTCATTCAAAGCAGGAACAGCCAAATGACCAATCATAATTGAATCCACATTATTCTCGATTCCTTTTATAAATGGAACTAATTCATTGGCTAGTAATTCTTCGAGAGTTTCTTTTAAAACGGGTAATCCTAAATGTGAATCGACATTTGTATTTCCGTGTCCGGGAAAATGTTTCAGACAACCCAAAATCCCGACGTCATTCATTCCTCTGAGGTATTCCAGAGCAAAATCACTCACTTTTTCTTTATTTTGACCAAAAGAACGGTACCCAATTACAGGATTATTCGGATTGTTATTGATATCGGCTAAGGGAGCTAAATTATAATGAATTCCAGCGGATTTTAAGTCTAAACCTATTTGTTTTCCCACTTCATAAACCAAATTTTTTTCACTGTCAGGCAAAGCACCAAGCGTAATTGCATACGGATATTGAGGTGTTTTTTCGACGCGCATGGCTAATCCCCATTCGGCATCAATGCTCATTAATAACTGAGTAGTTGCGCAATTTTGATACCTGATGATGAGTTCCTTTAAACGTTGAAAACTATCATCATTTAATACTATTTTTTTCTTGGTTTCATAATTGGTTGCTGCGCTGGCTCGACTATGAAAAAAAGTCAATCCGCCTATATTGTGCTCTTTGATTAATCGTTCTGTAGCCTGAATATTTTCTTCGGTATCATTGATGAAAACGGCAGGAAAGAAAAATTGTCCTATTTTTTGTTCTAATGTCATTAGTTAGAATTTTATGCTTTTATGGTACGCAGATAAAACGGATTAGCTATCACGAAAACTCAGATAAAAACGGATTTTATTGGTTCAACGAAAACACTTTTTGTATTTGTTTAAATTTTAATCTTTAAGTATCTATTTTTATCCGTGTCTTTACGAAGTAAATCCGTGTTATCCGTGTGCTATTATATCATTTGGCTTTCTTACCAAAATCGGCTGGGAAAATCAAAAATCGGGATAAAATTAATCCTGGAATGGTTGCCAAAAATACCCAAATAAAGAAATTTCCATAGCCAAGATATTCTTGAATATAACCGCTTATCATTCCCGGAAGCATCATTCCTAAAGCCATAAATCCGGTTGCGATAGAGTAGTGGGACGTTTTTGATTCTCCATCGGCCACATAAATTAAATACATCATGAAAGCGGCAAAACCAAAACCGTAGCCAAATTGTTCCGCGATTACAGTTGCATAAATATAGAAAACGGAGCCGGGATGAAAATGTGACAGTAAAACAAATCCTATTATGGGTAAGTGCATCGCTAAAATCATGGGTAACATCCATTTTCCTAATCCATCTCTGGAAATGACAATACCGCCTAAAATTCCACCAACGGTAAGCGAAAGCACGCCAAAAGTTCCATAAATAACGCCAACATCTTGAGTAGTTAAACCCATTCCGCCTGCAGTTATTGGGTCGATTAAAAAAGGAGTCAGCATTTTTAATAATTGCGATTCCCCTAATCTGAATAATAGAATGAATGCCAATACTAAACCAATTTGTTTCTTTTGAAAAAAAGTTGCAAATACGGCTCCAAAACTCTTATTTGGAGCTGATTCTGTTTTTGTTTCTACGATTTTTGATTCTGTTTTTGGAGTCGAAAAATAATTGTAAATTGTTATTACAGTCATAATTAATCCTACAACTACCATTGTATACGACCAAGCTTTTTGTTTATCTCCATATTCTTGCTCTAAATAACCGGCAATAACCACGATTAGTCCGTTTCCTGTAAGCATGGAAAGTCTGTAAAAAGTACTTCGAATTCCTAGAAAAAAAGATTGTTGGTCTTTTTCTAAAACCAGTAAATAAAATCCGTCACTAGCCACATCATTTGAGGCCGATGCAAATGCGGCAACCCAAAAAACTGCTAAACTGATAACGAAAAAATTACTCAATGGAATTGTTAAGCCCACAATTAAAAAAGCAATAGAAATCAGCAATTGCATGCTTATGAACCATTTTCTTTTTGTTGAATAGAGATCAATAAACGGACTCCACAACGGTTTAATTACCCAAGGTAAATACAGTAAACTGGTATAAATTCCAATGTCTTCATTGTTGATTCCGAGGTTTTTATACATGATTACTGATACCGAAATAATAATGGCATACGGTAAGCCGGAAGCAAAGTTTAAAACTGGAATCCAATACCAAGGTCTATTGTCTGTTTTCATGAAAGGCAAATTATATTCGATTAAATTTTATAGCGTAAAGTTCACTAAAGTTGGGTCACTTTCATTTCCATAAAAATCAATGAATGTAATGGCGCAGGTGGTGTTTTTGTCTAATTTGTACGTTGGAATCACAACTTCAACCGTATCACTATCGTCTTTAAATGCTATTTTATCAATAATTTGACTTGGATCGTTGACATTAATTTTTGAATTGAATTTAGCGCCATAAACTATCACATAACGCACTTTACTGTACAGAGGATACGTAACATTAAATCTAGATGAAATTGGATCTATCAAAATATTATTTGCTGTAGGTACGATAGCCATTTTTTTTACGGAACTAGGTACTACAGTAGGAAGAGCAGGATATTTGTACTGGTTTTCTGTTAGTAATTTAGTCACACTTTGATTTTTATTCAAAAATGATTTGGCACTAAAAAAAGCATTTCCCTGAATGTTCTTGTAGGATCTGGTGATGTCTATTTGATTCGGAATTTCTTGTGGATTATTCCATCTTTTATCAGAATCTGTATTAATTTTATAGGTTCCGTTTCCAATGTAAACGGCCGTATTTGTTGAGTTTTCAGACCACCAACGCAATAATTTTGAATAAGAAGCCTTAGGGTGATCCATGCTCCAATACAATTGTGGAACTAGGTAATCAATCCATTTGTTTTGCATCCATGCTAACGGATCGGCAAATAAATCATCGTAATTTGTTTGTCCCGCTTCCGTTTCAGAACCTCTAGGATCCACTGATTTATTTCTCCATACTCCAAATGGGCTGATGCCAAATTGCACCCATGGTTTTATATTTTTTATCGAAAGGGAAACACATCGTACAAAATTATTCACATTTGAACGTCTCCAATCTTCAATACTTAGACCATTTCCATATTTTTTGTAGGAAGCAGTATCATTAAATAATTCTCCTTTTATTCTGTACGGATAAAAATAATCATCAAAATGTATCGCATCAATATCGTATTTTTCCACAACTTCCTCTACAATAGCTAGTAAATGGTTCTGAACTTCGGGTAATGCCGGATTGTAATAATATTTCCCACCATATTTAATCATCCAATCTGGATGCTTGAAAAAATCATGTTGCGGACTCAATAGCGAAGTGTTGTAGTCCATTGTAGCTCTATACGGATTCATCCAAGCATGAAACTCAAAACCTCTGGCATGAGTTTCAGCAATCATCCAAGCTAATGTATCAAAGTAAGGTTTTGGAGCCTGGCCTTCTTTTCCGGTCAAAAAACGAGACCATGGTGCTAATTCGGTTGGATAAAAAGCATCCCCAACGCTTCTAATTTGTACAATTACAGCGTTATAATTTAGTTTTTTATAAGCGTCTAAAATTTCAATATAATCCGCTTTTTGTTTGGCAACATTATCAGTACTGGTTTTTGGCCAGTCAATATTTACCACGGTAGCAATCCAAACGGCTCTAAATTCATTTTTTGGATTTGTAGCCAATGCTTGTGCATTACCATTCCAAAAAGAAAATAAAAGGAACGCAATAAGCAAAAGGGTGTGCTTGTAATTTTTCATTATAGTCTTGTTTATAAAGTATTCAAAAATAGTTTTTTTAGTGAAATTTACCAGTTAAAATGGT
This sequence comes from Flavobacterium sp. GNP002, assembly GCF_054343795.1. Classification (NCBI taxonomy): domain Bacteria; kingdom Pseudomonadati; phylum Bacteroidota; class Flavobacteriia; order Flavobacteriales; family Flavobacteriaceae; genus Flavobacterium; species Flavobacterium sp. GNP002. Next base: position 3,370,862 of record NZ_JBTGUW010000001.1, on the reverse strand, counting down.
TTTAAAATTTGACTTATTTTAGCAGCGCAATTTCTTTGCCAATTTTTAATGAAGTGCTTTGAATGCACTTTCTGACAAACAATAAAGGATTTAAATATTTTGAATTTTTCTTATTTGATTTTTTAACTTATAATAAGGTATATATTTATATTTGTGAAAATAACAGCAATTTACTCCACTAAATGTCAATCACGCCTCATTTACAAGAATTATCTCAGTCATTAGAAGGAACACTTTTATATGATGATCTCCATAAAACACTGTATGCCACAGATGCTTCCGCGTATCGAATTATGCCAGTTGCTGTAGCGATTCCAAAAACAGAGGATGATATTGTTAAAATTATTCGCTTTGCAGCAAAAAATAAGATTTCAATTACGCCCAGAACTGCCGGAACTTCATTGGCAGGTCAAACAGTAGGTAACGGAATAATTGTAGATGTTTCAAAACATTTTACTAAGATTGTCACTTTTGATTCCGTAAAAAAAACGGTTACCGTGCAGCCGGGAGTAATTCGGGACGAACTGAACTTATATTTAAAAGAACACGGATTGTTTTTTGGACCCAATACTTCGACCTCAAATCGCTGTATGATAGGAGGAATGGTAGGTAATAATTCGTCGGGAACCACATCGATACGCTATGGAGTTACCCGAGATAAAATAGTGGAAATCAAAGCGGTTTTGAGTGATGGGACTTCGGCAGTATTTAAAGAAATAACTTCTGCTGAATTCATTGAAAAAACAAAAGGAAACACGCTCGAAAGTTCGATTTACAAAACGATTTATGAGGAACTTTCGAATAGAGAAAACCAAAAGGAGATTATAAAAGAATTCCCGAAACCTGAAATTCATAGAAGAAATACTGGATACGCAATTGATTTATTATTGAAATCGGAACTTTTTGGAGGAACAGAAAACACTATAAATTTAGGAAAACTCCTTTGCGGAAGCGAAGGAACGTTAGCTTTTACCACCGAAATCACGTTGAAAGTGGATCATGTACCGCCAATATATAATGTGATGGTGGTAGCTCATTTTCATACGATTCAGGAAAGTTTGGAAGCTGTAGTTACTGCGATGAAACATCATTTGTATACCTGTGAAATGATGGACGACACGATATTGAATTGTACCAAAACTAACAGAGAGCAAGCTAAAAACAGATTTTTCATTCAAGGCGAACCAAAAGCGGTTATTATGCTCGAAGTGGCGTCGCATAACAGTTTGGAAGATGCTGAATCACAAGCTAATGATTTGATTGCTGATTTGGAAAGAAATAATTTTGGGTATGCTTTACCAAAAATTTATGGTGCAGATATTGATAAAATAAATGAGTTGCGAAAAGCAGGTCTGGGACTTTTAGGAAGTATAGTCGGTGATGATAAAGCCGCCGATTCTATTGAAGATACTGCTGTTGAGTTGAGTGATTTACCCAATTATATTGCCGAGTTTTCCGCTATGATGGAACGCCACGGGCAGAGCGCTATTTATTATGCGCATGCAGGCGCCGGAGAAATTCACTTGCGACCAGTTTTAAACTTAAAAACAACAGAAGGATTACATCAGTTTAGAAACATTGCAACCGAAGTGGCTATTTTGGTAAAAAAGTATAGAGGTTCGCTGAGCGGGGAGCACGGAGACGGAATTGTGAGAGGCGAATTTTTGCCCTTTATGATTGGGGATAAGAATTACGAATTGCTAAAAAGAATCAAACATGCTTTTGATCCCAACACCATTTTGAATGTAGGTAAAGTTGTAAACGCTTTCAAAATGGATGAGAATCTTCGGGTGGAAGCGGGCAGAGTGGAACCGGAAATACAAACGATTCAGGATTTCTCGGATAGTATGGGAATTTTGCGTGCTGCGGAAAAATGTAATGGTTCTGGAGATTGCAGAAAATTACCTTCGGCAGGCGGAACTTTGTGTCCCAGTTACCGTGCTACCCGAAATGAAAAAGATACGACGCGCGCCAGAGCCAATGCGTTACGAGAATATCTGACACATTCAGAGAAAGACAATAAGTTCGACCATGAAGAATTGTATAAAGTATTTGAATTGTGTGTGAGTTGCAAAGCTTGTGCCAGCGAATGTCCCAGTAATGTGGATGTAGCGGCTTTAAAATCAGAGTTTTTGTATCAATATCAAAAAGCAAATGGATTTTCATGGCGCAATAAAGTATTTGCTTTTAATGCGAAACTGAATGGATTAGGAAGTATCACTCCAAAGTTTACGAATTTCATGGTGAATTTGCCTTTGGTAAAAAAAAGTATGGGAATTGCTCCTAAAAGAGAAGTACCGCTTTTAGCTCCAAAGACTTTTAGAAAATGGTACGAGAAAAATTGGAATCAGGCGCCAAGTGATTCTTTTGTAAACGGTAAAGTATGTTTTTTTTGTGATGAATTTACTAATTTCTATGATGTTTCAGTTGGAATTGATGCGTATGAGTTATTGACAGCGTTAGGATACGAAGTGATTCTGGTGGATCATGAAGAAAGTGGAAGAGCTTTTATATCCAAAGGTTTTCTCGAAGAAGCAAAAGCAATTGCGAATATAAATGTTGCTGTTTTTTCGAATTATATTACGGCTGATTTTCCTTTGATAGGAATAGAACCTTCGGCGATATTGACCTTTAGGGACGAATACATTCGATTGGCGGATGATACAGAAAGTGCTAAAAAATTAGCCAAAAATGTATTTACGATTGAAGAGTTTTTCAAAAATGAAATTACAAAAGGTAAAATTCATGCAGAACAATTTTCTGAAGAGGAAAAAACTATAAAAATTCACGGACATTGCCATCAAAAGTCATTGAGTACCATGGAGGCGACTTTTGCAATGTTAAATGTACCGAAAAACAGTTCGGTTACTATTTACAATTCGGGTTGTTGTGGAATGGCAGGTTCTTTTGGATATGAAAAAGAACATTATGAAATCAGTATGCAAATGGGTGAAGATACGTTGTTTCCAAAAATTAGAGCCACTGAAACTACAACAGCCATTGCAGCAGCTGGCACGAGTTGTCGCCACCAGATTTTTGATGGCACTAGTAGAAAGGCGTTGCATCCGGTGACAATTTTAAGAAGTTGTGTGAAGTAATTTTCAGCTTGAAATGAATTTTTTCTATCTCATTAAGTGTTTTTTCTTTTTTTAGATAAATTAGGATTAATTTGACTTTTTTAAATGATAAAAATAGTCATTTTGTTTTTTTTGAAAAATAATATAAAAAAAAAGCTCGAGAAACTTTATTAGTTCAAATTGTTTTATACTTTTGATTTTTCAATATAATCTGCATTATTTTCAAGATAAGAGCATATAATTTACAGTATATTAATTTTTAATGATAAAATTTACAATATGGCATTAAAGGGTTTATTCAGAAAGAAAACAGTACAAGATATTTTAAAACAGGTAGAGAAAAATAATACTGACGGTCATGACGCATTAGGTAAGCATTTGACAGCACGTGATTTGACGGCATTTGGTATTGCAGCAATTGTAGGGGCTGGTATTTTTAGTACAATAGGAAAAGCGAGTGCAGACGGAGGTCCTGCAGTTATTTTTCTTTTCTTGTTTACTGCTATAGCGTGTAGTTTTGCTGCTTTTGCTTATGCAGAATTTGCTTCGATGGTTCCCGTTTCCGGAAGTGCTTACACGTATTCGTATGTTGCTTTTGGTGAAATTATAGCTTGGATTATTGGCTGGGCATTGATTATGGAATACTCAGTAGGTAATATAACGGTTGCCATATCGTGGAGTGATTATTTTACAAGTTTACTCGCGAGTGGTGGTCTTCATTTGCCACAATGGGTTCAGATGGATTTCTTGTCCGCTTCCAGAGGGTTTGATGATGCCACAGCACTAATGCAAGGAGGAAAAGAGTATGCCAACTTAAGTCCTGCTTTGCAAGATGCTTATACGGCTTGGACAACTTCACCAGTTATTGGTTCGTTTCATTTTGTAGCAGATCTTCCTGCATTATTAATTATCGTTTTAATCACGGCATTGATTTACCGTGGAATGAAAGAATCCCGAAATGCAAGTAATATCATGGTTGTGGTAAAATTATGTATTGTTCTTTTAGTAATTGCTGTAGGTGTTTTCTATGTAGATACCGCTAATTGGGATCCATTTGCACCTAATGGAGTTACAGGCGTTTTGAAAGGAGTTTCAGCAGTATTTTTTGCTTATATCGGTTTTGATGCTATTTCAACAACAGCAGAAGAATGTAAGGATCCGCAACGTGATTTACCAAGAGGAATGATGTGGGCTATTATTATATGTACCATTCTATACATTGCGATAGCGTTAGTGTTAACGGGAATGGTTAGTTATGACCAATTGAATGTAGGTGATCCATTAGCTTTTGTATTTGAAAAATTAGACCTAAAATGGATGTCGGGAATTATTGCAGTTAGTGCAGTAGTGGCTATGGCCAGTGTTTTACTGGTTTTCCAAATGGGACAACCGCGTATTTGGATGAGTATGAGTCGTGATGGATTGTTGCCAAAGCGTTTCTCAAAAGTACATCCAAAATATAAAACGCCTTCTTACGCGACTATTGTTACTGGTTTTGTGGTTGCTGTTCCAGCTTTGTTTTTAAACTTAACATTGGTTACGGATTTGTGTAGTATCGGAACTTTATTTGCTTTTGTATTGGTTTGTGCTGGAGTTTTGGCTTTGCAAAACAAGACTGATATTCCAAGGGGAAAGTTCAAAACACCGTATGTGAATTCAAAATTTATTATGCCAGTTTTGCTTATTATCGGATTGGTATTTGCTTTTGGATACAATAAGAAAGCGACTATGGATTTCATTACCAATGAAACTCAAATCAATAATTCTGCGGATATAATCACATCGTTAAATAAAGAAGAAACTCAAAAAGTATACGACTATTTAGTAACTGTTGATGCTAAAAACAGTACGACTGAAACACCGGATTTAGAAAATTTGTTAAGCCAATACCAACAAGATGATGCAAAATACGCTTCAGTAATTGCTGGCTTGCCAATTACAGATTCTGTTAAATATGAAAGTGGTTTTGGTTTATTTAAACATAAAATTCCAATGTGGATTTTCCTTATTGTTTTAGTTGGATTAACGGTTTGGTCTTACAAAGAAAATTTATCTTTAATTCCATTATTAGGCTTAATTTGTTGTTTGTATATGATGGCAGAGCTTAGCGTTTGGAACTGGATTTATTTTGGGGTTTGGCTTTTAATTGGTTTAGTAATCTATTTTAGCTTCAGCCGTAAAAACAGTAAGTTAAATGGTGTAGAAATTTAAAAATATATAGTTATACAATCAACCGTCTCGTTAAAAACGTGACGGTTTTTTTGTGCTCTTAATATATTGGTTTTCTAGCTGTTTGATAGGTTTGCAATAGCCTGAAAGAAGATTGATAAATATGATTTAAGCTTTGTAAATCTTGTTTTAATGTTGTGAGAGCACGATTAAAACAATTGCTATTAAAGCCAGAAGCAGCCCTATAAAATTCATTCTACTCAGTTTTTCCTTAAAAATTAAAACACCTACAAGACTACCCATAATAATCACACCCATATTCATACCTGCAAAAACGGTTGAAGGACTTTTTGAAAATTCCTGATGTGCTTTAAGGTAGAAAAGAATATTTCCAAAATTAAAAATACCCACCAAACCCCCAAAAAGAATGTTATGGATATTTACTGTCACTTCTTTGAAAAATACTTCATAAGCAACCACAGTAATCATTATGGTCATTGCTATTCCTAATATTACAAATAATGAAGTAGTGTTAGGCAAACTGGTATAAGTGGCAATTTGTTTGAAGAGAATATCTATAACTCCAAAGCCAATCAAAACTACCGCTGGATAACCCCATTTATTTTTAGTGTTTTCGGTATTTTTAGTAAGAATAAGCAACAGTGCCGGTATTGCCAATACGAAAGCAGAAATTTTCAGTATACTGAATTGTTCTTTGAAAAGTAGCCAAGCTGCTAGAATAGGAATGAATAAAGAGAGTCGTTGGGCAGCATCGGTTTTTACTATTCCCATGTGTTTAATGGATGCAGCCAAAAAAAGGAAAATAGAAGGTAATAAAATTCCAATAGTTATATAAAGCCACCATGGCGCTGTAGTTTCAACTGTTTTTAAATCTGGACTGAATGACACATAGCAAAGTATACATGCAAACACGTAATTCCAAGCGACTATTTGGGTGTGGCTAATGGTATATTTACGAGCGACTTTAAATATCACGCCCACGGTCACACTACAAATAATACTTAAGATTAGAAATAACATAGATTTATCTATTTATGCTGTAAAATTACTATTTATATGTTTGGATTGCGTATCTATCATCTGAAAAAGGAATCGTATTTGTTTTTTGACTTACTTTTTTTAAATTGGCAGTACTAATGGAAATGTAGCAAGAATACTGGGATATAACCATAAAAAAACCCCAACTTTTGTTGGGGTTTTGTGACCTTGACTGGATTCACTATTTATGGTAATAACATACACAACACAACAAATATATTTTTAAAACATTAGTTTAATATAAAAAAGTATATATTTGCAGTATAATGTATTTGTTTTCGGTAACACAATGTCGTGTTAATTGTCGGGAACGTTTATTTATCATTTTAATAACAAATTGGGAAAGCGTTATTATTATTTAGTAATTCAAACGAGAAAAAATGGCTACTATTAAATTCTTTATTTCGGGTAAAAAGAACCCGAGTGAAATTAAAGTTAGGTATTTGAACGGAAGGGCAATAGACCTAACTTCTGGTATAAATATTTTTGTTGACGAAAAAAATTGGGACTCCAAAAACCAAAAAATTAGAAACGTCATTTCAGTTCCGGATCGTGATAAAATTAATGCTCGAATTGCCGACTTAAAAAATCACATTATAAATTCTGCAAATGTTGATTTTATCGAAGGCGAAATTTTAAATACTTTTTGGCTAAAAAAAACTATTGCAAAATTTTTTAACCGTCCTTCGGATGAACTGAAAAAAGCTCCAGAGCTGCATAAAATATACTTGACTGATTTTGCTATCTGGTGGCTAAAAAACAAAGCTCCAAGATTTAAAGTTTCTGCTGATAAGTACATGGACGAAAGAACCCAGAGGCACTATGAAATTTTAAATAATTTAATCAAGAAGTTTGAAGGAAAAGAGAAAATTAAATTTAGTACCCTAAATGCTGATTTAGTTGATCGATTTTCAGAATTTTTGTGTGATGAAAATTATGCTGAGAAGACAGCAAAAAGAATGATAGGTAGATTCAAGTTTTTTTGTGGTAGGGCAGAAGCTGAAAATATAATTATTGATCAGTCTTATAAAAACAGAGTGTTTGTCGCGAAAACAACTCAGGAGTACAAAGAGCCTTATTTTAGTGAATTTGAAATTGAGCAAATTTACAATCATAATTTTTCAGACAATCATACGCTTGATAACGTGAGAGATAATTTAATTATTGGTTTGTGGACTGGTTTGAGAATTTCTGACTTTTTATCAAAGCTACAAATTGATAATATTAACGGTGATTTTATTGAAATTCAAACCGAGAAAACAAAGACCTTTGTTAGTATTCCAATTCATTGGATGGTGCGTGATACTCTAATAAAGAGAAACGGAAACTTCCCTGAAAAAATCAGTGATCCTAAATTCAACAAGCATATAAAAACAATTGCAAGAATGGTTGGGTTTAAAGAAAAAATGACTGGAGGTGTCGCAAAGGTGGACGAAAAAACCAAAATTAAACGAAAAGTTGTAGATTTATACCCTAAATATGAACTAGTGACAAGCCATATTTGTAGAAGGAGCTTTGCAACAAACATATACGGTACTGTTGGAAATAGGACTTTAATGGCTATTTGTGGATGGTCTAGCGAAGAACAAATGTTAGATTATATCAAAAAGACTAACAGAGAGCATGCAGAAACGCTCAAAAAAGTATGGGATAGTAAATTATTAAAAGCGAATTAATTAGCGCAATAACGTTTAAAAAAAACACGAAAAATGGATGATAAAGAGATAGTAAAACAATTATTGCATGAGCTAAGAATTACAAGTCATGCTTTGTCTAAAAAGCTAGGGTATAAAAGCCCCGCTTCAGTAGATCATATACTAAAAGGAATTAGTAAAATAAGCGAAGGTTTTACAGATAGGGTGATAAAAGAGTTCCCCCAAGTAAATTACTGGTTTTTAAAAAAGGGACAACTTCCAGTAATAATTGAAAATGAAAAGTTACAAAAAAATCAATCTAATTTATTTGCAAACTTTGAGACAGCTCCAATTCAAAAAAATTATGATTTAGAAATTTTGGTTTCAGTTAAGAACCAGGAGGCTATTTTAAAAAACATAGAGCAGCTTTTAATAACTCTTGTAGAAACAAAAAAAACCGACAAATAGTGTCGGTTTTTTTTATTGATTTACAGCTCGTTAAACGTTAATTCAGTATTGAGCTGTTTTAGTATTCTCAACATGATGTCAAGAGTAATGCCTTCTCTTCTTCCGTTTTCAAGATCTGAAATATATTTGTTTCTTCGATTATTAAAAACTCTCTCTGATAAATCAGCAGTCGAAAGTCCTAATGCTTTTCTTTTCTCGATTACAAAACGGATAAAATCTTTAATATCGTTCATTTTTTGATTGAAAATTATGGTTGTACTTATCTTTTATTTCTTGGGATCTAGTTTTTAAACTACTTGTTTGCAAAGGTATTTTATTAACTGATTGAATAATTACTTCGTAATTTGCCTTGCTGGTTTCACCTCCCAAATTTACAAACCGATTAAAAAAATTGTTTGTTTTTGCTATTGATTGCATAATTTTTTTTCTTTTTGAATTAAACGTAGCAAGCCAATGCAGTAAGAACTATTAAAATAGTAATTACTGCAATGTTTTGCAATCTTGATCTTTTGTTCATGAGTTTACTAAAAGATTTTTATTTTCTAAATATTGAAGTACTTCTAATTTTACATGCTGTGCATTACGCCAATTTGCAGAAAATTCTTTTGGAGTTTTACCGTCACAGTCAATGATATTAAACACGTTATCTTTAAGCCTGTTTTGAGCTATCAAAACAATTAAATTTTCAATTTGCATGTAATGTGTCGCTTCATACATTTCTTTCGGTTTTAGGCATTCATTTAACATGAACAACAATTGATTTGCTTTTTCGCTTAAATCTACCTCTTCCGTTATTGGTTTAAAAAAATCAAGTTGTAGTTGCATTATTTTTGATTTAGGTTGAACCATTCGATAAACTCTACAACTGCGATATAAATATTTTCGATATCCGAATATCCGCCAAATTTATTTTCTGAATTAGCAAATGGGTTTTCTCCGTAATGATTCCAATAACAATAATCAAAACCACTAACCAATTCAAAACCTGTTTCGTCTGCTATCTTTTGAACTAAAAACATTAAATGATTCCAGTTGTTTTTGAAGTCCCACCAGTCAATGTCTTCTACAAATTGACCGCTTGTCATTACGTCCCTACCAAAGAAAGATTTTATTTCTCCTATGGTTGTAGCTGTTTTGTGACCATTACTACATCTTTTGCCTTTGTAATCAATAAATTTTATACCTAAAAAAGTTAGTATTTTTTCAAGTTCTAAATGCTGTTTTTCTAATGTGTCCATGTTTTATGAATATAAAAAAACCGCCATTTATGACGGTTTTGATTAATAGTTTTGATTAAATTTTCTTTCGAAAATGATTTGTAAAATATCGCTTTCGCATTCGTATTTTTCGCCTTCAAAAATATAAGTATCGGCTTTCTCATCGAATTCGTATAAATCAAAATCATCTTTTTTGAGATCGTATTTTTTCGCTTCGCTGTTGCCTGCGGTAAAAATTGCTTTCCCGAAAATGTTTGATCCATTTTCTTCATAGGTAGAAACAAAGTTTAAATTGAAATGATTAGCTATTACAACTAAATCATCAACGTTAGGACTCCATTTTGTAGTATAACTTATTAAGTCGCTGTCGTCTGAGCAAATTTCAAAGAAATAGTCTTGTTCTGGTTTTTCCATGAATGGCGGGATTTGCCCTTCTTCAGAAAGTTTCTCTTTGTTTTTCATTGCCTTAAACATATCGTTTACCTGCTTTAGTTGGGTTTCTTCTCCGTAGAATGTAACCCAGTTTTGCGCCCAATTTGCCATATTCTTGAAAATTTATGTTAGTATTTAGTTTGAAACAAACATTGCGCCTCTGTAATAAAATAATAGTGGTGCGCTTGTCTCCAGTTGTTCTTCTGGTTGCATAGCAATTAGTTTACTATGCAAAAAATTATAGTCGGTGCTTTTGTCTAAAACGTTCCCATTTTTGTCAAATAATAAAAAAACATTGGCTACAATCGCAAAATTAGTTTCAAGAATGTAGCCTTCAGCGGTGGTGGTTATTTTTGGCATGATCTAAGGTTGTTTTTTAATTAGTTTTAGCTCTACGGCTCTGTATAATCCTAATGAATTGTCTAGTGAAAAATTCATAATACCATCTAAAACAATCCAGTTTACTATTTTACCTGTTTTGGTAAAGTCTCCGTTTTGGTCCTTATAGGCTACTTCCATACCTATTTCTAAATCAGCATCAACCGTTTTTTTGAAAAGTAAAATTTCCATCTGATTAGTTTTTTGATTAAAAAAGTTTTCCCGTGTTGGGTAATTTGTTTTGTAGTTCAGTAAGTTTCAGAAGCTCCGTTTCAGCCGTTTTTAGGCTTAGTTTTATAGGATTCAAAACTTTGTCCCGCTCTGATACTTTTACTCTCTCAGAAAACAAAAAAGTTTGCTCTGTGGCTTCGCTTTTTCGACTTCCGAATAAATCAGCGTTATCCTCTTCGATTCTGGTATCGATTTCTTTGGTTTTTGCTTTTAGCTGCTTTTTCAATAACTCAATTTTTTTGCTGGTCTCTGTTATTTGCCCTTCTAGGGTTTTTTGCTCTGGGGTTGCCATGACTTTAAATTTTATAAAAAAAACCGCTATTTAAAGCGGTTTTTGATTTTGTTTTATTTCACAATCCATTAGATAATTTTCGATAGTTAGCCAATTAATGCCCTCGGTCGCATCATGGTTTTCGATCATTTTTTGCAGTTGATCGGCAAATTTTGACTTATCATATAATTGCTCCCATGTGTCAAGATTTTTAAATTCTTCTGGATTGTCTTGTTTTAGCTCCTTAAAATTTTCATCAGCTTGTTTTTCAAAGTCTGCGGTACTCCAATAAATAGCTTGCGTGGTTTCGTTTGGTTCTTGTATTTCAATAAGCGTGTTTTTGCTTATTAATTCCAAATCATCTTTTGAAAGCTCTATAAAATCATTCCAACCGCTAAGAGAGTTTAATAGCTCGTGAAGCCCGTTTTTAAATTCGGAGGTATTAAAAGCGATAATTTCACCTTCGTTTGTTTCTAAAATTTCTTCCTCTAAAGATTTCCAGTCTTGGTTATTAAAACTTGCTACGGAATATGAACCGCATAAAATATAGTGTGTCATGGTGTTGTTTTTTTAAAATTTTACTGGATTATCTTTCATTAATTTCATTCCGAAAAAGTAACAATTCATTTCTTCATACTTCATAAAATTACTTAGTGTGGAATAGCTTTCGTCTTCCTTTTGTTCAGCTAAGGCAAAACGATTTCCTTTTATCTGGTCGGTGATGATGATATATTTTTCATCTTTAGAAAAGCAGTTTCTTAAAAAATTAGTAAGTGCCTGTTTTTGATTATCAATAATATTTGACATAATTTTAGTTTTAAATTTGAATTAAAATTGAAACAATAAAAAAGGCTATAAATAAAATTATAGCCTTACAAGTTTTTGCTGTGGGGTTTGGATGCGCTTTCATTTCTAGGAATTATTTAGAATTGTTCCTGTTAATTGAGACTGTAAAGACAGCATTTCTTTAATTTTATTGGTTAATAGGTCGTGCAGGTCTTTTCGTGCTCTATTGCCCCAATATACCGCTGAATTTAAACCTTGTTTCTTGATGTTTTTTTCAAAATCAGAAATTAATACTTCGGCTTCTGCTTGTACTGGCGTACCTTTTGAAATGTTTTTTAAAACTATCAGGTACATTTTTGCGTTTTCGGTGTAATCCATTTTTTTTTGTATTTTTTTATTGTTTAATATCTGGGGTTAAATCAATAATGTTACTATTACCATCCCAGTAACATTTTACAATCATGTTAAAATCTTGCATGTATCTTTTTTCTGTTGCTCGCTCTTCTTGTTCTGAAATCCTTTCAACTTTTCCAGAATTTAAAGAATTAATAATGTTTTCAGAAGTTGCAGGAATAAATTCGCCATTGTTGTTTTTTAAGGACCACATAGTATATAAATTTTAGGGTTAATTTGTGCCGTTGTCGCTTCGATGCTACGCCTATAGCGCAACGGCTGTTATTATAGTTTTTGAAACGCTTTTTTAACTTCAGATAGAAGGCTTTCGCTTTCTTCTCTTATTGGGCGTAATGCGCTAAAAAAATTACCATTGTACCCAATACAACACGTATATAAATCGTCCATATGTGCCTCGCACATGTAAAATATTTGTGCTCCTTTGTGCGTGTGCCATCTTTTAGGCGGTAGGCATTCCAGAAGGTCATTATATCGTTCCTCTGTGATCTCTGAGAATTCAGAAATTAAACTATTTCGATGCTCTGCAAAAAGTGCGTCAACTTGTTCCTCGTTTAGCTCTGTAAATTTCCCGCCGTTCTTTTCGTTGTACTGATCAAAAGTCAATTGATTTATGAAACTAATTTCGCTTACTTGTGATCCGTCTTTATCGATGTATTTTTTTGTTACTTCGTCACAGCTCCATTCAGCGAACCCGTTAATTAAACGGGTTTGAATATGTCCTTTAAATGGTAACTCAACTATGTAAGTTATTTTTGGTTCTTGCGCTGTTGCTGTCATTGCTTTTAATTTAAAATGTTGTTTTACTGGTTTACTCTCCCCAAAGTTTTTTGGCTGTTTCTAAATTCTTTTCAGCTTCATTTACTGCCTTTTTAGCGTAAGTTAAACTGTAAGAGTGCGAACGTTCAATAGTTCCGTTTTTTAGCCCTTCATGGTGCATTTTTGCCTCTTCTGCCTTGTATTCGTAATACTCTATACTTTCGGGCATGGATAAATTTATTTTATTGGCTTTTCTTGCCCAGTATTCCGCTTTGCTTTCGTGTGCTTCGGCTTTTTTGCTTTCCTCTACGCTTTTCCCCATTCTGGCGTGATTGCGTTCTATTAGTGCTCTGTGTCGCTTTTCGCTGTGGTGTCCTACTTTGATCGGTTCTGCAAGACTTAAAAAATCTCTTCCTTCGTGCGAGGCTTTCCAGTACTCGGTACTTTTGTTTTCTGCAGAAGTTGCCCATTTTTCGTAACGCTCGGCTTTTTTCTTGCAAAATTCCTGATAATTAAAACCGTCAGCCCTAACTATAGAATAGTAAAACTCGCCTTCTTTGCCTCTGGCTACCAAATTAAAAACTATACATTCGTGCTCTTGCCCGTACTTAGTTGTTAAAGTGATCGTTTCGCCTTTCTCGTGTTGCTCGTTGCATTTTGCAACAAAAACATTTGCTGTGTATTTTGCGTATGTATTCATGATAAAAAAATTTTTAAATGTTACCCGCCCAGAAGGGCGACGCTTTGAGCTTAAAACCTTTTTATAGTCGCTCAAACGACTATTTAATAAAATTAATCTTTTGGAGTTGTACGGTTGTGTGTGTGTCGTAACTAAACAACATTTTAACCGTTGCTTTGTTCAACGTTTTAAAACTTGATTTTGATTTATCAAAACGCTTTAAAAACTCAATTCCGTTTTGTCCGTGCTTCTGGATCAAATCGCCTAAAATTTCGTTTTCGTTCCCGTTAAAAATATATTGATCTGTAACGCCTTGAAACGCTACTAAAAAAACATCGTGATGTACTGCAATTGTTGCCATGTTTAAAAAATTTATGTAATTAATATAAAAGTTTATGTTTTTGAATTCAAAAATAAAACCCGCCTATTAAAGCGGGTTCTTAGTTGTTTTTACTAGGCTATTTTAGCGAATGTTTGAGGCTTGAAGGTTTTACACCCGTATTGCCTTTTAATGCTTTCTAGGCTCTTTTTTGAGCTTGAAAACTGTTTATAATCCTTTGGCGAGAAATACCACGATTTTTTCACGCTCGCAAACCTCGCACCGTTGTAACCGTCAAGCGCTACGGCTTTAATCTTGTCCTTCTGGGCATAGGTTGCGCCTTGCTTCTGATCTTCCAACCAGATAAACGAACCAACGAAAGAAATACTTATATCTTCTAAGCCGTCAAACTGTTTGATTAAATTGTAAAATTCGGATGCGTCGAACGCTTCAAAATCTTGCTTCTCCTGCTCTGTTTGGTTCGTAGGTCGGAACTTCTTAAACTCCTGAAACATCGTTATAAACTCGCTCCCAGAGTCTCGCCCGCTTGTGTCTGGGTGTAATTCCTTTGATAATTTACGAAACAAATTTTTAGCCTCGTCTATAGTCTTGCAATCGTTAAAATATTTCATTTTATAAAGTTTTTGTATTAGTAAAAAAATCGTTTGGGTTCATTTGGTCGCTTAGTAATTCCTGACCCGCTGTACTTGTTGACTTTATTATATAGTCGCCTTCAAAGTCGATTTTAACTACATATAAAGCAGTTAACCAATTAACAGCTATACCGCTATTTACTGCGGTTTTAACCTCTTCAATTGAATTATATTTGATCATAACATTAAGATTAAAATTTGCTAATTGCGAAGGTTACGAACCTTATGAAATGTACTTACATACACAATTAGTTATTTTGCGGGACTGCCTTCTAACTGGTCTCATGATCCTTTTGGTTTGTTGGTCGCCCCAAAATGCTATACTATTTAATGACTTAAAAAGAAGCTTTAAACCTTCCTTTTGTGCCCTACAAAAATAGCCCATATTTATATTAAAAACATAATAAAACATAAACAATTTTAGACCGTAACGATACTATTTACTTATATTTAAAACATAAACTATAAGTTTTATTTATGCCCTCAGATCAACTTTCAAAAAACCTTCGAGCCTTTAAAATTCACGGTTTTAAACTCGTTTTTTTTTTTTTTTTTGCTTCGATACATATTAAACCCCGATTAAAAATATAAACATCAAATCCAGATCAAAGGATCAAAAACATTTATGTTGTGAGAAGATTTTTTTTGTTATGGCTGTGAAGTATGCGAACCTAAACGAGCAAAAAAGAATATTTGGGCAGATGAAACTTTTTAAGCGTTTAATATTTCGGACTAACTCCCGATTATTTTCAAATATCGAAACGTCAGAGGCTTGAAAGAATCAGTTTTACTAATAGTCGTGTATATTGTCGGGTAAAAATCAATATTATTTTAAAGTTTCCATATATAGTAGGCGTTCGCAAGGGTAAAGCGTGACCATAGCAGGACTAAATCAAAACAGTAGCCCGAAAATCAGTAAGAAGACCGAGCCAAAAAAAGCCAAAAAAAATAGAGACCGAACCGAAAAAAAAGACCCCATACCCCGAAAAAAACGAGTTTCCCGAACGCTCCGGGAGCGCGATCACCCATATACCCTCCTAATAACAAAGTCATATAAAAAATTTATATTTTTTTAGAGTATTGATTTTACTGGGGTTTATGTTTTTTGGATAAATAATTATGTTAAAATATTTGTTTTATTCGTAAATACATTTTTACTCAAAGTAATTACTCTACAATTTCACGTCTATTTTATGGGTTTAAATTATTGATTAACAATTAATTGAAGTTTAAAAAGTGTTTTGAAGTTGTCCGTATATGGTAACTTTAATGTCCGTAGATGGTAATTTCGAGGTATAAAGTTTATGTTTATAACATAAATAAAATTATATTTGTGTAGTAGAAACGAAAACAGTGACTTATGGGAATGATTACAGAGGACCTTTTTGTTAATGTGATAGAAAGTATCAGGATGCAAATGGATTACGATAAGGGCCGTCACAATGCTTTATGTGATGCATTGGGTGTGGATGATGGTTTGATACCTTTTTACGACAATTCTGTATTGATTAAATCCTTGATTGCAATGCTGCAATTGTTTTTTCCTAGAAATGCTGATGGATTTTGTGAGATAGAGCATTATTGCTTTGATATGAATTTTGGTCGCTTAGAAGAGCAGCAAGCAATTAGTCCAGCTTATTTGTATTGTCAATTAGTATCGGATAAAGAAGTTATGGTTTCTACGCATCCACTTATTGAATAGCTTATGGAAACAGTAAAAATGGTTTTCTGGATTATTGTTTTAGTTGTAATAGCTAGGCCTACTTTTTTAGCAGTTAGAGATTTAGTGAAATGTATAATTGATATTATTAGAAACAAGTAAATATTATGGCGTGCACCGAAGATTTTTTAAAAGGTTGCGCTGGGAAATTTAAACACAAAACATGGTTTGCAGCAGATTATTTTTTAAAGAACGAACATGCTGATCCTGGTGCTCATGTTTACAAATGTAAGTGTGGTTTCTATCACATAGGAAGCCGAAGAAATAAAAAAGGAAAGAAGATTATCAAACATAGAAAAAGGGAAAGTAATGACAAACAACACAAACAAAAACACAAACGATTCAAGTACTAAAAAAGAGTACAAGCTTGCAGAAATTTACAACGGAGTAATCAGGCATCCAAACGGGTTCTTTTTTACCATCATTCAAGACAGTTTAGCCAATGTATTTTTATCACTCATAGAAGGCGATCAAATTGTTCCGGCACCTGCAGCACTTATTTTACATTCGATCAATTCAGGTAAATGCAGTTTTTATCCAGCTGGCGACGAGTCATACAAAGAAGTTTTGTACAGCGAAGAGGTTTCAGAATATAAAAACAATATTCTAAAATCATTGATTTTTAATCAATTGGCTTTAGAGGCTAACGATAGTTTGATAGATACAATTGAGCACGACAAATACTTGAAAAACCTTTTGCTAAAAGCTAATAAAGGGCTAGAGTTAAAGTCAAAAAAACATTTGGAGAGAATTTACAAAGCAAATCCAGAAGTATTGACAAATGTTTTTAATGCTATTGACAAGTTTGTTGCAAGTCTTGTGACAAAATTACCACACGAATATTTTTACCTCAATTCAATTATTGAAGAGTACGAGGAAGATCCTGCTAAATACCTTGGCCGCAAAGTAAATATTCAAAAAATAGAGTAATGCCGGATTTAAAAGTAAGAGTAGGGTATCATGGTGAAAGTGAAAAAAGCTTTGGCGTATTGGTTGATGTAACACTTGGACCTAAGCTTAACGATTATGCAGCAAGTAGGCTGGAATGGTTTCCTAAATCACTATGCTCCATTGAAAAAAAAGAAGTTGAAAACGGAATACCTGAATATTACCTCATGGCTCCTGATTGGCTTTTAAAAACAAAAAGTGTTAAATACAAAGTTGACTAATGAAAAAACTAATCCAAACAAGACTACATAATCCGCCAGTATCTCGTGGGAATTGTTTTCCAACAGTTATTGCGTGTTTTATGGATTTAGATTCTCCAGAAGATGTTTTGCAAATTCAAGAGCTTTATGATAAAGTAGATGATTGGCGAGGTGATTTAATGAAATGGCTAGGAAATAGAGGTTGGGAAATAGGTGGTTTACGTGGACATTTAGATACAGACGAATTTTATTTAGTTACAGGGATAAGTCCAAGAAATCCTGATGTTAATCATGTGTGTATTTATCATAAAGGAAAGTTATGGCACGATCCTCATCCAGATCAAACAGGAATACTAACAGAAGACTACTTCGAATATTTAGAAAAATCATGAAATACTATCTAGGAATTGACCCGGGAAAGCAAGGATCTTTTGTTGTAATTGACGAAAACTCCAATGTAGTTGAAATGATAGGTACTCCACTAATAGGCAAGGAATACGACAGACAAGGTATTGTGGACATTCTAACTAGTAGAGATTTTCATAAAATAGGGCTAGAAAGTCCTGATATTATTTTTGGAGTAGGTAAGAGTGCTGTTGCTTCTTTATCGCATTGTGTAGGCTTAATCGAGGGCATTATGATAGGTTTGAAAACACCTTTTGTACTTATTAAACCAAAAGAATGGCAAAAAGAATGCTGGAAACACGTAAAAACCCAAAAAAAAGCTACTGGAAAAGGCAATGATACCAAGGCTACTTCAACTATGGCAGCAGTCAACCTTTGGCCAAATGCCAATTTTAAAGTTACCAATGCAGGTAATTCATCAAAAAACCATAATGACGGAATGATTGATGCCGCGCTTATCGCGGAGTATGTACGTAGAATGTTTAAATAAAAATTATATGAAAAAATTATTAGCAGCAGTAAGAAGTTTCCAAAAGAAATTCAAACAACCCATTTCAAAAAAACCAATGTTAACCGGTTTAGAAGAAGGCACACTTCGTTTCGAATTGATGAAAGAAGAAAATGAGGAATACCTCGAAGCCGTAAAAGAAAATGATTTAGTTGGCGTGGCTGATGCGCTGGGCGATCAACTTTACATTTTGCTTGGCACCATTAACCACCATGGTATGCACAACATCATAGAAAAAGTATTCTATGAAATTCAAGATTCCAATATGAGCAAGCTTGGCGCTGACGGACAACCAATTTACCGCGAAGACGGTAAGGTATTAAAAGGGCCAAACTACTTTGAACCCAACCTAAAACAGTTTTTGTAATGAATAAGCCAAACCTTCAAGCGGTTAGGAAACATTTTTCTAACGCAAAAACAATTACTTGTTTAACAAATCAAATGAATATTGATGTAACCGGCATCACTGAATTTGAATATGATCAAGAGGCTGAAATATGGACTTCGGTAGGTGGCGCAATCACATTCTGGAAAAACGGGAATTATGCTGCAATAGTAAATTCAGTTAGTAAAAAACCATGCAATTGTGAGTCTTGTGACTGCAACAAAGGAAAAACTGTAAAAAGTAATTTAAAAAAGTAATGAATACTTATTTAATAAGGTTCTCAACGCATGATGGTCGTGATTTTTATTTTGAGTCAAATAGTATTTATTCATGTTTGAAAAAAGCATTATTTGAAAAATTTAATTATTACTATATCACTTTGTTTTATCAACAAAAAAACAGAGTGATTTTAAAAACTCTATTTAGTAACGGTATTAAACAAAAAAAGTAATGGAAGATTTAATTATACAAGGTTTAGCAAATTGTTTTACCAAACAAGACGCGCCAATAGTTATTTTTTGCGATTGGGACGATGTAAAAAATATCGAAAAAGACATTGCTCAAAAAACAAAAATAGGAGGCTATTATCCTCACAACAACCCTCAGTTCCCGAACTTAAATGTTATGACTTTTAGTATTTATGGAAATGACTTCTTTTTTGTTGATAAAATGCAAATGATTGAATTCCTTGAAATCGTAAAACAAAAAATGCCATGAGACGTTCCGGCAAAACCACGCGACTTATAGACGATGCCGTTCAAGAGTTATTCACTAAGGGAGAGCTTTTTTTATTGCGTAAAAATGCAATTAGTAAGTCAAGTTCTATTGTAACAAAAACGGCTACCGTATTTGTAGATCCAGATCACCGCATGGGTAATCAAGCACAAAATTATTTTGTGTATCACGCATTGAGGCGATTAGAGTTTGAGCACCGAGGAAGCCACAAAATAAAAAAGTTGGCTGTAGATTATATTCATATTGTAATACAATAATATACAATGAAAATCAAAAGTTTAATACGAAGCAAAGTACTTATAGAAATTTCAGAGGCAGTTACACAAACTGCTTCTGGAATATTTTTACCAGGAGAAGCCGTAAAACAACCCCGCGAAGGTAAGGTAATTATGATAGGTCCAAAAGTAGAGCATGTAAAAATTGGCGATATGGTGCGACACTACGAACATTGTGGAGTAGCGATAGAGTACCAAGGCAAAAAATGCTTATTCCTTCAAGAAAAAACCGAAATAGAACTGATATTATGATAAAAATAGAACTGCATGTACTTTGGCTGCCAGATGATTTAATACCTACAAATCAATTAGGTATTGAAATTCCTTTGGATAAATGCACCACAAAAATTCATACTTTTTACAACATAAACGGAGTTCGCCCACATGAAGAAAAAGGGTATTGCGAAATACTTGTTAATGGTGATGTTTTTACTGTAAAAGAAACCTATGAAAATGTTACAAGACAAATAGAAGATCAGCTTAATTTCAAATGGAATTAAAATACCATGAAGATAAAAACCATAAATATTCCAATTTATCAAGCTAAAGTAACCGTAATTTTAGACAAAGATTTATCATACGTAGAAAAAAAGTACAAAACAGATTCTTTAAAGGATTTTGGGGCTGTGACATTAAAAGACGAATCGAAATACCGTAGCTATATAATTGCTTTTGAGTACCTTTCTGGAGGTATAATTGCACATGAAATAGTACACTTGATTAATTATTTATACCTAGATTGCGGCATTGAATTAGATTTAAAAAACGATGAAAATCAAGCCTATTTAACCGGTTGGCTGTTCGACACGATTTATAATTTATTGAAATAAAAAAAGTTGAAAAAAAAAAGGTAATAAAGTACTTATCAAAAGATGTAGCCAAAAGCTATACCGAAAAACTAGAGCTATTCAAGTTCTCGTCCATTTCGGTAGAAGCTACTTTTACAAAGCGCTATCATAATTCTTTATTGCTGCTAATGAAATTATCAAAAGCCGATAGGATATTTTTGGACTTTATCACCGAGGAAATGGATGATAACAACTTTGTTACCAATAGCATTCAAATCCGAACAAAATTCAATACACTCTTAAAAAAAATAGGGCAAGAGGAATATTCCACCACCACCATACACCGCTGTTTTTCTAATTTAGCTAAGTTTGAATTACTATTAAAATACAAAGGAAGAGGGGCTTATCAAGTAAGCCCGGTTTTCTTTTTTCGTGGTTCCGAGGAGCAGCGAGCCAAAGTACTTAGGGAAATTTTAGAACGAATAAAAAAGGAACCCATCAACAAACTACGTCACGACTTGCTTAAAGGTACAAATTTTTATGCTTCTCAGGAGGAGGCAGAAGATTGATTTTTTTGATCAAGCGCATTCTTTTTTTATCAATGGCAGCGGCATCCTTTTTTTTAGAAAGCGGGTTCATTAAAGTGTACTCCGGAAACTTTTTTTCACCGCTTAGTAATTCATAAAAATCCTCAATCCCGTGCGTGGCGTGTACGCTTAACTTATACACATGTTTGCTAAGATCAACGCCTTCTTGCGCTATAACAACATGACCAGTATCAAGTATGTTTCTAATCGAGGCGTATGAAAATTGTTTTGGTATTTCAGCAAAATCAGCTTGGGTAAATAGTTTTTTACCATGCAGATAAAGCAGCAATTCCAATAAATCAATAGTTAAATCATACTTTTTTTGAATGTAAGGCCTAACAATTATTAGCCTTTCTAGTAAGTCGAATCCGCGATCTATTGTGAATTTTTTCTTGCTGTATTTCTCTTTTTTAATCTTATTAAAACCAACCGAACTATTATTTTCGGTTAGTATTTTTTGAGTAGCTTCAGAGAGTATTTCCTTTGTTTTTGTCCTTCCCATAATCAACATAAAAATTTATGTTACAAATATAAATAGATTATGTTTAATAGTTAAAAACTATTATCTTTGTTTTGTTAATAATTAATTCTTATTGTAAAGATGCCAAAAGCAAGCGACACCGAAATCTATAACTACAAGGATCTTCCTAGTTTGTCCGACTATTTATTTGGCACAGACTCAGAAAATAATAAAAAGAATAAAAACTTTCGATTAAACTCAATCATTCAATTGATTAATGGGGTAAATGGCGTTAATAATATTCAATTTGCTTTTTCTGACGCTAGTGATCCAGAAACATCTTATTTTACTAAAGGAATGTTTTTTACAGACACTAATGAAGGTAGTGTTGGAGATTTTTCAAAGTTAATATTCAATAAAAATGCATTGCAGCCTATTGACTTGACATTGCTTTTTGAAAAACTTGCTACAATTGATAATTTAGTTCTTAAAATTCTTGATCCATCAAAACCAGATACTTTTTTTAATTTCAAAATTTTAAATATTGAAAACGAAACAGACTATTTTGTATTTGATGTAGAAGTTCTTGGCGACTTTTTTTTAGGAAACTTTCAGAGTGAAACAATTTATAGCATTTACTTTGATGTAAACGAAAGCAGTTCTGATAAACTAGACCGTGGTGGTTACAACGGAACGGCAAAAATTCTAGATGATAGAATTAAAGTATTAGAAGATGGTGGAGCTTCGGGCGGTTCATCAGATGTTTTTTTAGAAGTAGGAACTATTCAAAAAGTAGGTAATACCGTCAGCATCGACGCAAACTCTTTTAAATGGAAAATTAATAACGTAGAATATTTAACTACAAGCGCATTTAGTCAAGCTATAAACACGGCTACAGATGGGTATTATCGTATTGATTTATTAGTAGCTAATACGTCTGGAGGCTACAACTTAATTCAAGGTATTGAAAGCACTGACATTGTAAGTAAACCAGATTTACCAGCTAATACTTTAGAGGTTACATTCATTCCTGTTTTTGGAAGTACAATAGGAAACATCACGCCTTCTCCAGATAATTCAGTTGCTAAAAAAGTTTCTAGTACTCTTATTGGAAACGGTCAAATGGATTTAGTGGAAGGTCGGACGGCTAATGGGATTGACTTTTTCAGAATTAGATTTGGTCAAAACAGTCTTGACGGTGCAGAATTAGAGGTAGCAACAGCAGATAATGGAGGTGAGCCTATATATTTCAGACAGTATCATTTTACTTATTTACCAGACGGTACTTATGTTCCTTTTTCAACAGTAGTAAACGAATTAGTGATACTTGACGAAAACGGAGACACAAGAATTCCAAACGATTTATATGTAAATAATCAATTATTTATACCAACAAATTATTACACAAAAACTGAAGTTGACGCTAATTTAAGCAATAAAGTTGACAAAGTAGCAGGTAAAAGTCTTGTTTCAGATGCAGAGATAACAAGATTAGCAGGAGTTTCAAATGTTGATATAAGCGGTAAACAAAACACATTATTTTCTGGAACAAATATAAAAACCATTAACGGAAATTCTATTTTAGGAAGTGGCGATATAGCAATTGGCGGAATCACAGCGGTTTCAAAAATTGGGTTTACTGTTTTTGTTGATACCATAAATGGCAATAATGCGACTGGAGAAGTTGAATATCAAGATAAGCCATTTCTCACTGAATTGGCAGCTTTTAATGCTATTCCCAGTTCTACTGACCTATGGACTATTCAATTTATAGATGGCAATGTAACAAGACAAGTCACAAGTGCTTTTAGAGCAAAAAATGTTATATATAAAACATCTTTTGGTGGAATTATAAATTTTAATCTTAGTTGTTTTGTTATTGGTCAATATTCTAGATATCCGATTAACGATGGAAACCCTATAAGAATTGATGCTCCTTTAGCTCATGCTATTTTTAATGTAAATGATGTTAGATTAGGCACTACAGCAGAACCTTTTAGTATAGTTACTAGAGAACTTACTTTTATTGGTAGTATGCAAATTAAAAGTACTAGCTTAATACCTTCTAAGATTATATGTGACATTTTTAACACTAATGTAATAACTAGTGATTATGCTTTTTTTCATGCTACTGCTGTTAAGGTGAAAATAGGTACTTGGAACTATACAAGATTTAATTTTTGTTCTAATGATGTTACCGATGCTCAAGCATTAATTAGTAGCCTTGAAGTTGAAATTTTGAATTTAATAGCTTCAGAAAATAGAGCAATATTTGGAAGTGGAACTGTTAGTACATTTAAATTAGGAAATGTAACAGGTGCAGGTGATATAACATTAGTAGCAGATAAAAAATCTTATGCCCCAATAAGACGCTCGGAAATAATTTTTAATAATAGTATAATAGCTTCAACTTGTAATGTAAAAGTACAACACTCTGATAATAGTAATTTATATATAACAGGTAATATTGTTTCAAATTTTAATAATGTAACTTTAGGGGGACCACAAGGTGCTGGTTCAACTGATTATAATTTTTTAAATTTTACTGGAAGAGTAAACCCTCAAAATCCTAATTATTTTGGTATAACTGCAAATTTAACAATTCAAAACAGTGCTATAACAACTAGTGGATATTTACTTAGTTTTAGAGATAAAGTTGGTAATATACCTACTTCAGGCGGTTTACTTTCTTTTAAAATAATAGGTCATAATTCTATTATAACTGATAATCCTGCAAGCACTTTAATTGAATATCAAATAGACCCCTTGATAGTTCTTAATGAAGGTAATCTTAAAACAAATTTTAGTTCTTTTGGAAAAAATATACTTGAAAATACAATATCAGCAACTTCAAAAGAAAAGCTAAAAGAAAAGGTAATAAGAAGTAAGCTTGACATAATAAACAGAGTTTTAGACTCATCTACTACCTATGTAATTGATGGTAAACTAATTTTAGCAGCTGACGAATACATTCAAGTACCATCGACCGGGTTAACTTTAGTTGGTTATGGTTTTAATGTTTCTGGAATTTCTAAAAACGTGGCCGGACAATCGATTTTTACTTCACCCGTAAGTGGCGGTAGTGGTGATTTTATTACTCGAGATATTGTATACAACTCAGGAGCGGGAAGAGTTTTTGACTTGACAAATGTAGCGGGAAACAATGCAATAGAAATGAATGACGTTAATTTTGAAAACTGTGCATCATTAGGAAAACTTACAGGGTACAGACAATTTACAGGCACTACTAATGGTTTTTACGGCTGCCAAGACGGTTTTCAAGTTTCAGGAAATTGGAGTGGTTTTAAATTAACTAACTCAAATGTTTTAGCGTTTGGTGCGTCAGGTACATTTATCAAAAAAGATACTGATACGCTCTTTTCAAACCGCGTTTACTTAGATCTTAATTTAAGCTTTGCAACTGGAGCAAAACTTTCAGATTTTCAAGAATCTAATTTTAATGGCGACGAATTATTTCAAATCAATAATACACTTTTACGAATTGGTGGAGTAGTTGACAACGCCAATACCGCTTTAGCGTTACCAAATATTTCAGCAAACAACCCAAAGTGCCGATGGACAAATTGTATTGGAATTACGCTAACAGCACAAAAATTTCAAGATTTAAAAAGTGCAACAAAAAACTGGAGAATATCAGTAAATGATGCAGGAGTAATTTTAGCGACAGAAATTTAAAATTAACAATCAAATAAACCTCATGAATTACATTAAAGAAGCCCTTTGTAGAATCATCTTACTTGCAGATAACCGACCAACTTTTACTGACAAAATAAGTTATTTTTTTCAAGTTTTGGCAACGTTTGCACCAATCGCTTACTTGTTAGACGGATTGAATTTTTGGTTTAAAACCAATCAGCAGTTTTCGTCATTCATATTGATTTGCCTAGTAATTAATATGATCGTTGGGGCTATTTTTCATAACAAAATGGGGACTTTTAATTGGGTAGAAATGTTCAAAAAAAATGTGTTGATGTGGGTAGTTCTAATAGTTGTTCATGCTCTTTTGGAAATGCTTCGACTTACCGCAGGAAATAATTTCGTTGGCGAAGGATTTAAAATTATGATACAAGTAATGACATTATTGTATCCTGTTTCTAAAGCTTTGAAAAATATTTATATACTCTCAAACAAGCAGTTTCCTCCCGCTTTCATAATGGATAAAATTTACAATTTTGAGAAAACAGGAGATTTAAAAGATTTGTTTGATACCGATAAAACAGAGTAATTATGAAAACAATAACGCTTGAAGAAATTAAACAGTTGTCAGTTGAATTTGGTGTACCGGTTTCAAGAATACAAGCCATAAAGCACGTAGAAAGTGGAGGTATTGGATTTGACAAAAAAACGGGTAAGATCATCATCCAGTTTGAGCCGGTTTGGTTTAAGCGAAAGTCACCTTATACTCCTTCGGGTAAATGGTCCGTGAATGGTGTAGAACGTCAAGCAGAAGAGTGGATTGCCTTCAATGATGCTTTTACCAAAAATCCAAACGCAGCGATGGAAGCAACATCCATTGGAATTATGCAAGTGATGGGCTTTCATTGGGAATTGTTAGGATTCAAATCCGTTGGTGCGATGTGGGATTACGCTAAAGAATCCGAATTCAATCAATTGCGGATCAGTTTGCTTTTTATTAAATCAAATAAGAAAATGTTCAACGCCTTGGTTGTCGGTAACTGGAAAGTAGTCGCTTACTATTACAACGGGGAACACTACTGGAAATTGAAGTATGATGAGAAATTAGAGAAAGCCGATAAAATGTATGCAGAAATGGCAAAAGCAGCATAATTTAAAACATTTACAAAATAAAAATATCATGCAAATCAATTTACAAAGTCCTTATCTCAAAGAGTTTTTTAAATATTTAGGATGGATATTGCTTTTTGTCTTTTTGTGGCTTCGTGGATGTTCAGGAAGCACGCCAACGCCACAAATTGTAAAAGTGACAGTACCCGAAGTAAAGGGAAGTTTTCAAGCTAAAAAACCAGTTCATGAAGCGGTTACAAAACCATCTTCCCGACGTCAGGAAAAAGGTGTGACTGAATACATAGACAATCCGATTGATGAAAAATTAATTACTGAAAACGAAAAACTAAAGTCTGATTTTGCAAAAGAAACTGACTCTTTAAAAAGGATAATTGCTTACAATAAATCAATGCAATTAAATAAATTTTCTTCGACTCCTTTTGAAGATGAAAATATTATCATAAACATAGAAGGAATTGTGCAAGGTGAGGTAAAGGAAATTACGCCAAGTTACGTTCGAAAGAAAATTGAAACGCAAGTTCAGGTTAAACAAAAACAAACGGTTCTTCGGGTTTTGGTTGGTGGATCGATTGGCGTAAACAAAGAACTCAACCAAGCAGCTTATCAACTGGATCTGAATTTTCAAAACAGAAAGGGCGATATTCTATCGGCTGAATATTTGAATGTTGGCGGTCAACAGTTTGGAATGGTTGGGTTTAAGAAATCAATTTTCAACATTAAAAAATAGTTTTTTTATGCTCAATAAAACATAAACTATTATATCAAAAACATAAACAATGCAAGGAATAAATCATTTTATACTAGAAGTCGAAAAGGCTTTTAATGACACAATTGAAGTTGGCGACATTGAACTTTTTATAGATAAAAAAATATCAAGAGATAGAGCAGCAAATCGTTTTGGAACAATTGTAAATGTTCCAGCACAAGGCAAAACAATATTAAAAAAAGGGTATCAAGTGATTTTTGACGCTACCATTTTATACCGACAAATCTACAAAGAAGGTGTGCAGGAAAGCATTCATTTAGTAGATAAAGAAAAGTCGTGGTATAAAATCGAACCTGATATGATTGTGCTGTATCGTGAGAGCGATGCTGCTGAATGGAAAGGTTATGGCGATAATTTGATGGTTTCATTTATTACTGAAAAGCCAAAAAAAATATCAGGATTAATCACCGGTACTGACAAAGAAAAAACTGTAAAAGGAAAGGCTACCGTAAAATACCGCAATGCTTTTTTGGAAGAGAATGATGTAGAAAACGGACAAGAAATATTTATTAACCCAACGTGCGGAATACCATTTTTCTTTAAAAACGAAACCTTGTATTGGATCCGTACTAAAGATGTTTTAGCAGCATGAGTAAAGAAAGCAAATTACAAGAGAGTAGAAGGAAATCTATTCCTGAATTAGTGGATAAATACCAAACATTAGTCAATCAAATTTTTACAGCTGTAACGGCTCCATTACCTGATTTTAAAGAGGTTAAAAAAGAAGGCGAAAACGGAGATTCATTAGTAGTCACCGCTGAACAACAAATGTTTGCTTTTATCAATGTGCGTGATAGAGCGCTTGATAACGCTAATAAAATGATGGAGAAAATCAACATGCTTGAAATGGAATTGAATGCTCCAGAATTATTTGAGGCTATAGTAAAACTAGAAGCCGAGCCAGAAGAAAAAGCAACAACAGTAAAAAACCCAACCAAAAGGTACGCCCAAAAAAATAAAGATTAATGATATTTTATCTAGGAGAAAAAGTTGAAAATTTAACGGATGATAAAAACCGTTTAGCCAGAAACAAGGCCAAGTCTTGGAAGTACGGCTATGACGCGTCTATTGATACCGTTATTATTTCGAAAGATGGTACTCTTGGAGAAATTTACAACATCAGTGGTATCAACATTGGATTGCCACAACAACCCCTAAAAGAAGAAATTCTTAACCACAATAAAACGGCTTTAAACCAAAAGTTCACCAGAGAGCCATTGCCGGAAGAACTTACAGAAACCTCTATTGCTAATTACAACCGAAAGTTAACTGGATCCGAAAAAGAAAAATCAGACAAAGCAGCTAAATACCTCAATTCATTATACAACAAACATTCTGAATATATTGAAAATGAATACGATAGACGTGAAAAAGGAATGTGGGTTTATGTAAAAGGATTTCCTATTTACATTCCAGGTACTTACTATTACGGTATTCAGTGGGTGCGCGAAGAGACTGATTATCCTAATTTTCGTGTAATTCAAAATGAATTAATGATTTTTTGGGAGGCTTGTAAAGCTGATGATCGCTGCTTCGGAATGCAATATGTGAAAAACAGACGTATTGGCGCTTCTTATTTGGCTGTTGTAGAATTATTAGAAGCCTCTACTATAAACGAGGATAAAATACTTGGA
Source organism: Flavobacterium sp. GNP002 (assembly GCF_054343795.1). Lineage (NCBI taxonomy): Bacteria > Pseudomonadati > Bacteroidota > Flavobacteriia > Flavobacteriales > Flavobacteriaceae > Flavobacterium > Flavobacterium sp. GNP002. The sequence continues at coordinate 3,342,120 of NZ_JBTGUW010000001.1, read as the reverse complement.
ATTATTTCAAAAACAGGAAATGATTCAAGTAACATTTTTAATCGTTTGATCAAAGGATTTAAAAGGTTGCCTTGCTTTTTTCAACCGCTTTGGGATGGTACATCTACTCCTAAAAAAGAATTAGTTCTTGATGTACCTACTAAACGTAGAGCAAAAAACGAAATTGTTAGCGATGATGGTTTAGGGTCAAAAGTTTCTTGGCACAACACAGCAATAAATGCCATGGATGGTGATGCCATTTTTAGATCATTGCTTGATGAATCTGGAAAGTACCCACCTGATGTTCCTTTTAATAAATATTGGGGTATTGTAAAAACCTCACATACGAAAGGTATTCGTATCACGGGTAAATCTATGGTAGTTTCTACTGTAAATGCTAAAAACAAGGGAGGAGCTGAATACGAAGATGTTTGGAACGATAGCGATGTAAGCAAACGTGACGGTAACGGCCAAACTACTTCAGGATTGTATCGAATTTTTATTCCAGCAGAAAACTGTTTGGAAGGAATGTTTGATGAATACGGATTTACTATTGTAGAAGATCCAGAAAAACCAGTTAAAACGGATGAAGGAAAATATACTAGCATTGGTTCGAAAACCTATTTAAAAAACAAAGCTGAAGCATTAGCAAATAAGCCCGAAGATCTAAACGAATTTAAACGTCAGTTTCCTGATACGATATATGATGCTTTTCGTGATGAATCTGGAAATTGTGCTTTCAACTCTATCAAGCTAGAACAACAAGTGTTTTACAACAACCATCAAATGATGCCGGACGAAATTGAAACCGGTAATTTTTCATGGGAAAACGGTATTGCTGACACTAGAGTAAAATGGAATCCTGATCCAAATGGCCGTTTCTGGATTGCTAAAGGTTGCCACCCGCCAAAAGAATTTCAAAACATAAAAGAAAAAAAACACATAAACGGTGTTTTTGCTTGGGCACCAATGGCCGAACATATTGGCTGCTTCGGAGTCGATCCATACAACGTTACAAAATCAGCTACCAAAGGTTCGCGTGGTGCTATTCATTTAAGCACAAAAATGAATACCACAAGCCTACCCAACAATACTTTTATTTTAGAATACTTGGACCGTGCGCCTAAAATAGAAATGTTTTTTGAAGATGTTTTAATGGCTATGGTATATTATTCTATGCCAATGCTTTGTGAGTTGAGTAACTATGACTTTTTACGAATGATAAAAAACCGTGGCTACCGTCATTACTCTATGAACAATCCTTTTAAAGCCTTCAAAGATTTAATACCTACGGAATTAGAGTTTGGGGGTTGCCCACCTCAAAACGCCAAAATTGGCATTGCTCAGGCTAATGCAACCAATTCTTATATCGAAGATTATATCGGTGTTGCTATGGAAGAAATAAACCGTCCTAAAGGACAAATGGGTAACATGCCTTTTACAAGAACGCTTACACAATGGCAAACAGTAGATCTTGAAAAAAGAACCGACTTTGATGCTTATATCAGCTCTTCACTTTCATTAGTTGGGAACCAAAAAATCGAGATCAAAGCACCGCCAAAAAAGAAAAGAAGAAACCCTTTTCAAAAATACAACAACAAAGGAAACATATCAACTTATAAAGAATAACCAACCATGAGTTCAAAAACCTACAGAATACCCGATCCATTAGCACCTGATGCTGAAAAAAAACAAAACACTTACGGTTTACAAATGGCACACTTTATTGAAAGTGAATGGTTTAATGGCGGTATAGAATCAAAGAACTGTAATTTTATGACGCGTAGAAACTGGATCCGCGAAAAAAGATTATTTGTTCGCGCTGAATCTGATACAAAAGCAGACAAAGATTTGTTTGCCAGAAATGCAGGTGATTTAGATTATGTAAATTTAGATTGGGAACAATTGAACTTGGCTCAAAAATTTTGCCGTATCGTTTCTAATGGTATTCAAGACAGTAATTACAATTTAGATATTCGTGCCGCTGACGCTGTTTCATTAAAATTGAAACAGGATCGCGTTAATTTACTTAAAAGTAAAATGTATGCACGACCTATGTTAGAGCGTGCAAAGGAACTTGGATTACCTGACTTAACGCCCAAAGGATTTGTTCCGGAAGACGAGGAAGAATTAGATCTTTATATGCAGATAAAAGACAAGCCAATGATTGAAATTGCCGAAGAGGTAATGATCAATTATGTGAAAAATACGCACAACTGGAAAACAATTGAGCGTACCAAAAACAAAGATCTTGTTGAGATAGGTATTGCAGTTGGTCGCTGTTACATTGATAAAAATGACGGGGTAGTTATCAAGTCCGTTAACCCAGAATATTACGGTCACAGCTTTGTTGAAGAAGATGATTTTAGCGATGCTTTTTATCATTTTGTTGTAGATACAATTACCATAAATGATATAAAAAGAGAAAGCGGTTTTGATGATGCTACTTTACGTAAAATAGCCAAAAAGCAAAGTGTTTCAAACACTCTTTTTGAAACGGATTACGACCAATGTAACATGGAAAAACTACTTGATATGCGTATTCATGTAATGCGATTTACTTATAAATCATCAAAGACTATGGTTTATAAAAAGAACGTTAACAGAAAAGGTCAAGTAACTAAGGTATCAAAAAAAGACGAAAATTTTAATCCTCCAGAAAATTTAGCAGGTTTAAAAATGTCAAAAACTCTTGATACTTGGTATGAAGGAAACTACATAGTTGGTGCCGACGAAATTTACGGCTACCAAGAATGCGAAAACTTAGAGCGTGACGATCTTAACCGTGCTAAATCTTCATTTGTAGTTATTGCAACCAATATTTATGAAAATAGATTACACTCTTTCCTTAGCGATATTCAACCAATGTGTAAGCAGCTACAACGACAACACTTAAAAATACAGCACTTAATCTCAGAGTTAAAACCTGATTTGATTAATATTGATTTGGATAGTTTGGCAGATCTTGGTGGCGATGATGAAGATGAGGATGAAGGCGGAAGCAAAGACGAAAAGTGGAAAATGGCAATTAGTTTGCTAAGCGTAAAAGGGGTGGTGATTACCCAACGAACTGAAATGGGTGAAGGAGGATCAAAAGAAGGTTCTCCAGCACGACCAATGGGCAACTCACAAGGTAGCGCCTTGATTCCTTTACTAAATACTTGGGCACACTATTACAATTTAATTCGTGATGTTACCGGAGTAAACCCAGCCCGCGACGGATCATTACCCTCTGATGCTTTATTAGGGGTAAACCAAATGGCGCAATTAGCGAGTAATACCGCTACGCAACATATCGTTGAGGCGGCTACTGATTTTAATAAAAAAATAGCTGAATTAATTTCTTCACGTTTGCATTCTATTTTCAAGCACGACAAAGAAGGTTATTTAAAACGAATTTATGAAAATGCAGTAGGCAAGCATAATGTAGAAGCACTTGAAGTTTTGGCTGATAGAAGTCTTCATGAGTTTGGTTTCACTGTTGAAATGGTTCCTTCGCAAAAACAACAACAAGAACTTTATGATGATTTGAGTATTGCAATGAAAGAAGGTACTATTGATGTAGAGGATAAAATTGAAATTCAACGTATTGCAATGACTAATATGAAATTAGCAATGGAATACATGAAATACCGTCGTAGAAAACGCATCAAGCAAAGAATGGAAGAGCAATCCATTATGGGCAAGGAAAAAAGTCAAAACGACATGGCATCGGCACAAGCAGCCACGCAAGCTAAAACACAAGCTTATGTTGCCCAAAAACAAATTGATGTAGAGGCCGAAGCCAATTTATCTAGTATTCGATTAATGGAGTACCAAAAGAAAAAGGAAATAGATGCGCCAGGAGAACAAATAAAATTTGAACAAGACGTTTACTTAGAGCAGGTAAAAGCTAATGTAAAAATGAGCGAAAACCAGTTCAAAGAAGAAGCGAAAGACAAACGCTTAGATAGACAATCTACTCAAAGCTCAGAAATGATAGAGCAGCGTAAAAAAGACTCTGGACCAATAGACTTTGAAAACAATTTTGATTTTAATTCGTTGTTTACAGATTAACATAAATTTTTATGTTTTTTGTATTAACTTTTTTATATATTTGTTTTCGAATTAATTTTTAATCAAAAATAAAACCAATGAAAAAAGTATTTATGTTATCGGTATTGTTTTGTTTTTTGCTCTCAGCGTTTACACCCGTCAAGGCTTTTGAGTTAAAAAACGAAAAAGAAAAAATTGAAAAAACATTTGTTGATCAGAAATCAAATGAAATTACTGTAGTAGTGTTGTTTGATGCTGTTGTCCGCAGAAACATTGAAATGCCCAAGGCTAAATTAGATGTTGCAAAGGAGCCTGAACCGGAACCGGTGCCCAATTATTTAAACTATAATTATTGTCGGAATCTATACGTCATACCACACCTGCAGACGATATTTAAAGAATAGAAATACAACAAACAATATAAAAAAAGAGCAAGACTTAAAATCTTGCTCTTTTTTTATGTTTAAAACATAAATTTATTTGCATATCATAAATAAATATGATTACATTTGTAAAGACTATAACGAAAATCTATAAAAATGGGTGCATTTGGAATACAAAACATGGAAGGCGCTTTAGAAGAAAAAGAAGTTAATACTGCAGCGGCAGGCGAGGGAGCCGAAAATGTAGATGCTAATGACACTTCTGGATCGGCTAACGATGGTGATTCAAATTCAGGAGGTGATTCAAACCAAGAGCAGCAAAACAATAATGCTGACACTCCTCCGGCTGATGATATTGATGAAGAAAAAGTTCGTGGTTTTTTTAAAGCTAAGTACGGGAAAGAGGTAACTAGTTTTGAAGAGTTGTTTCAGGAAAAAACAGCAACAGTAAATCCATACGAAAATATTAATCCAGAGCTAAAAGCTATTTTGGATTATCATACTGAAACTGGTAGAGGCATTAGCGATTACCAACAGTTGCAAAGAGATTTTGACAAAGTGCCTGTTTTAGAATTAGCAATTGAAAAGGTTAAGCAAGAAATTGGAGTAGAAGCTTCACAAGACGATTTAATTGCTTACATAGAAGATGAATTAAACATTGATTTATCTGATGATGAATTAAGCACAAAAGATACTTTAAAGCTCAACAAATTTGTAAAAGAATACAGAGAGAGCCTAAAAGCTGCACAAGAAAAATTTAAAGCACCGTTAGCAAAAGAAGGTGATCAAAATCCAGATGTGGAAATGATTACGTTAGATAACGGCCAAAAAGTTGAAAAAACTGTTTTTGACGCACATCAAAAACAACGTCAAGCCTATATTGAAGACATGAAAGTAGCGGTGGACAGTGTCGCCAAAACTTCTTTAAGCATTGAGTTTGATAATAATGGGGTTAAAGAGAATTACGCATTTGATTACGAATACGATCAAGCCGACAGAAAAAGTATGTTGGAGTTGACCGAAGACATTGATCAAACAGCAGCTAATCTTTTTAGAACCGAAAAGGGTTTTGATCATCAAGGATTCGCAAAATCTATTTGGAGATTAGATCCTAAAAACTGGGAAAAAGAAGTAAGCGCCATTGTAAATAAAGCTATTGCTGATACTACAGAGCGAATTACGAAAAATGAGAACAATGTTAATTTCAACAGAAACCGTATTCCAAATTCAGGAAACAGCTCTAAAGGAAAAGACATTTTCAACAATAAACCAAAAGGATTTGGAATTCAGTTTGACATTTAAAAACTCTTAATTCCATTCAATCATGGCTTTCGAATTAACCGACAACAACTTGTTAGGCCCGTCAATTATTGATGCACCGGCTAACACAATTAAATCTTCTGCAAACTTCATCGATCCGTATGACTATGCAATGATTTATAAACCAGAACTTATCTCTAAATTTCACATGAGATTTGGAAAAGGTTCTATTTTAGGATTCACACGTATGACGGGTTCCGAAGGGACTTACGCCTCAGATGAAATCCAACACGGAGAACAAAACCGTTTGCACACTATTTCTAAGAATGTAGCTGTAGCAGGAAACGTGTTTACATCGCCAACTGACCACCAATTGCGCGTTAACGACGTAATTATCATTTCTGACGGTACTAATGAAGATCAGGCAATTGTTACAGCAGTTTCTACTTCAAAAGTGTTTACTGCATTGAGTGATACTGCTGCTTCATTTGCTTTTGCTGGAAATGTGACTTTGTTTAGTGGTTCAAACCGTTTTGCAAAAGGAACTGAAAACTTCACACAAGGTTTTCATTGGGATCCTACAATCTACAAAAACTACACGCATATCATCAAAGGTTTCTACGATATTAATGACTCTGATAGAGCACATGATACTTGGTTAGAAACTCCAGATGGTCCGATGTGGTTTAATCATGAGTTGGCAAACCATTCTCGTTATTTCGACAACTTAGCTGAGATCACTCATATCTACCACAGAAGATCAACTGATGGTGCAGCGTCAACAGTTGCCGGAAAACCAAGAGGTATGAAGGGTATTGTTCAGCAAATTGAAGAAAGAGGAAACGTTGCTAATGAGTACATCGAAAACATTGAAGATTTAGCTGACATCGCTTACCGTATTAAGCAACAAGGTGGTTGTACTAGTTACACAATCTATGCTGATCACATGCAAATGTTCAAGTTTAACACTATGTTAGCAGGTGTTAATGCAGGTTTTGTTAATGGCGCCAACTATGGTATTTTCAATAACAGTAAAGAAATGGCTATGGCATTAGATTTCCAAGCGGTTTCTATCTTAGGAATCACTTTCTTTATTACTGCATTGCAAATCCTTGACAACCCACAATTTATGGGTGCTGAACACTTTAAAGCTACGGCTCCTGCGTTCATCATGGTTCCTGCTGGTAACAAATCTATCATGCAAGATGGGGAATCTAAAGATGCGGCTTACTTGACTATCAAGTACCGTAAATCTGGTTTCACAAACAGAAAGAAACAAGTTAAGCTTTTTGGACCTGGATTTACAGATCACAAAAAAGATACTATGGAGTCTCACTTTACACAAGAACAATTAAACCAACTTGTTGGTGCTAATGAGTACTTCATTGGAAGACGTAACGCTGCTTACGCCTAGAAATAATAGCAGGAGCACTGTAAAAGGTGCTCCTGTATTTTTTTAACTTAAAAATTATAAACATGAATGTTTACAAATTAAAATCAGGGAAAACAAGCGGAGGGTTTCAATTACCACTAAGAGGTATTCTAGTTTCAAGAGAAGTTAATGGAGAAAAACTTTTAAAAGAAATTCAATACGTTCCTGGCGCTAGTTCTTTTTACAAGGAAGATCACAAAGGTGATGCTAAACCAAAACCAATTTGGTTTGATGATGGTGAGATTAGAGTAAATCCAGACGACAAGGTTTTAAATGACTTGATGCAAGCGCACCCATGGTTTAAAGAAAAATTTGTTTTAGTTAACGAAGAAGCTACTGCAAAAGAAGAGATTGTTGATTTTGAAAGATTGACAAAAGCATCAAATGCCATTATCAATGAAAAAGATGGTTTCAGATTAAAAGCTATGGCTATGATCTTGATTTCATTAGATGCTGTTAATTGGGAGCAATTCAAATGCAAATCAGAGTTATTGAAGTATGCTAAAAACCACAGCAAAACATTGTTAGAACAAATGTCTAAGCCGGGTTACGAAGGTCGTTTTATTGCCGCGTTAGCTTTTGCAAAAGGAATTGTGAAATACGACCAGTTTCAAACACAAGTTTTGTGGGCCGATGAAAATGGAGGTGTAATTGTACGTGTAGCTGAAGGCGAAAAAGGTGTAGATAAGCTTGGTGAGTTTTTATCAAAAGAAAACGAATCTTCTACTTCTGTATTACAGCGCATTGGCGAAAAAGCTGATGCTATACTTTCAAGCACCACCGAAGTTGAAACAGTGCAATCAGGAAAAACAGTTGAAGAAATTGAAGCTGAGGCTATTGCTAAATACAAAGCTAGTTTGCCTCCAGTAAAAACGGAAGCTGAAATTAGAGCTGAAGTATTAGCCGAAATGAGCACTACAACCGCAGGAAATGAAGACACGCAAACCAATCTTGCTACTGAAACTGATGATACAGGCAAAGAAGACATGGAAGCGTTGAAAGAGGAATACAAAAAAGTAACCGGAAAAGAAGTTTCTCCAAGATATTACAATGATCCAGAGTGGATAAAAAATAAAATTGCAGAAGCTAAAAATACATAAAATACCATTTTCGTTTGGTTTGACTTTCCCAGTCACGAAGAAGCCCCGCTATTGAGTGGGGCTTTTTTATTGCGATAATAATTTTTTAATCTTGTTTGTTTCGTCAATAAAAAACTGAGTACACTCTTGCATTTTTTGCAACTGTAACTTGCTGTATGGCTTGGAATATTTCGCTTTTTTTGGAATTTTATTTTTGTGAACAGTGAAATAATTTGGCTTCATTGTTTTGTTATTTTTTAAATAATAATTTTCCATTAATACCCTCTTTAACAGTAAAGAATTTCTCTTTGTACAGACTTTCAAGATTTGGTCTTATTGTATTATAATCAAGCCCTATTTTAGCACATAATTCTACAATGTAAAGGCCGCATTTGCCATTGGAACTTTTATGTTTATGCTCAATTTCATTCTTTATTTGATCAATAATTGACATACAAAAAAGAATAAAATAACCATTACCAAAAAAACCAAAAGGAATGTTTTTACTAAACTCCAAATAAGTTCAGTTCTTTCGTCGTCTAAGTTGTCATTAAATTTCATGAGTTTTATTTTTATCAAAAATATAAAAAACTTTATGTTTAAAACATAAATAATTGATACTAAATATTTATTATATTTGTGTTCTGTATAGTTTTTTACTATTTTAAACATAAATTAATTTAAGGCGTTATGATCGATAGAGTTTATCAAACTGTAAAAATGCTTGCCAATAGCGAGGTTCGTGGAAACATCAAGCCTGCTGATTTTGACAAAGCTCTTTATAATGTAATGCTAGAAAAATATGAGGAATACCCATTTGAATTAACAAAGTACATTAATAGACAAAACCGAGGATTAATCGGAAACGGGGTAGAGAATCTTACTGACATTGTTCGCGCCAAAATGAAACATTTTTTAACTCCAAATCCATTGCTGTACACATCTGATAAATTTACCCTTCCAGATAATATAGTTTATTTAGAATCAATATTTTATAATTCAGTAAACGAAGTAAGTATGTGTAAGGACAGTCAAGAATTTAATCATTTGAGACGATTTAAACATACACAACCAAGTGTTAAGTTTCCTATTGGATTTAGAACTGGAAATACTGTTGAAATACTTCCTGCAACCATCACCACAAATGTAACAGCGTATTACCTACGAAAGCCTTTAGTTCCTAAATGGACCTATACTGCATTTAATGGGGTTGAGATATTTAATCCAGATGCTCCCGATTTTCAAGATATTGATATGCACCCTTCGGAAGAGGATGATATTGTGGCTAGGTTACTTGTTAAGTTTGGAATTAACTTAAAAGAACAAGACTTACAAATAGCCGGAAATAATGAAGAGGTAAACGAAGAGAATAAAAAAAATAGCAACTAATGGCCCAGACTCCACAAGAATATCACGAAGATGAAGCTTCACACGGTAATTACCAATACACGCCTTTGAGTGAAGTTATTGACGGCCTTTTAATAGACCGTCTTGAAGAAGATAGTTATATTAAAAACACCAATAGAAATATCTTGATTTACCATGCTAAGATGGGATTAAAAGAACTGATCAGAAAGGTAGCCAAGGAAACATTAGCTATTGAAATGACTATTGGTAATGATGCTTGTATTGTGCTTCCGCAAGATTATGTAAGTGGTGCTAGTGTTTCTGTTGTAGTAGTTGACTCCGTAACAGGAGCCAGAAAACTATTCCCTTTAGACCGAAATAACAATATGATTACAGCTGTAGGAATATTGCAGGACAATGATGCTAAAATTTTGTTTGATAGTGATGGGAATATTATAACGGCTGATGCCTCAAACGTTTATAACATGCCGCATACCTCTTATGAGTATGTTAGAAGTTGTAATGATCCTAATGCTTTTATAGATGGATCTGTTTTTAGCGCTAACGGAGAATACAAAGTAGATACCATAAATGGTAAAATTGTTTTTGATTCAAGATTGATTGACCAAGAGATTGTTTTAAAATATAAATCAGATGGTTTGCAATGGGAGTATTTGCAGGAAACTGAAATTAGGGTTCCAAAATACTTAGAACAAGTTCTAAAAGATTGGACTTACTACGCGACAATCGAGAAAAGACAAAATGTACCTATTAACGAAAAAAGACGCGCTTTAGACCGATATAAAACTACTCGATTCGAGGCAAAGAAATCGGCATCAAACATTAATATGAAACGTATTGCCAGAGAAATGCGTTCTAAATCTAAATTCTAATGGCTTACGTTTACAGACACATAAGATTAGATAAAAAAGAGCCTTTTTATATCGGTATAGGCAAGGATAAATATTACAATAGAGCTAAGTCAAAAGCAAAAAGAAATAATCTATGGAATAAAATAGTATCCAAAACAGATTACGATATTGAAATAATTTTTGAGCATGACGACTACGAAATTGTGAAAGAAAAGGAAAAAGAATTTATAAACCTTTACGGTAGAAAAGATTTAAACAAAGGAAGTTTATCAAATCTTACCGATGGAGGAGAAGGAGCTCTTGGACATATACCATCTTTAGAAAAAAGACTAAATCAAAGCATAAAACAGAAAGGAGTTAAGAGACCAGATCATGGATTAAAATTAAAGGGAAGAAAAAAACCTAACATGGTTGGCGTTTTTTCAGGGGCTAACAATCCGATGTTTGGCAAAAAACACACTTTAGAAGCTAGAGAAATTATTTCTAAAAAAAAGAAAAATAAGCTTTTACAAGAAGACAATCCTATGTGGGGCCAAAAAAGACCAGAGCTTTCGGAAAGTAACAAATTATTAAAAAGCAAAAAAGTTTTAGATACTTCTACTGGTTTAATTTATTCTTCTACAAGAGAAGCAGCTGATTATTTTGGAATTAATTACAGCACTTTAAAAAACAAACTAAATAATATAAGTATTAACAACACAACCTTAATCAGATACAATGAGTAATCTTAGAAGAAATTTTCTTTCAGGTCGAATGGAGAAAGATAAAGACGAACGTTTACTTCAAGACGGAGAGTATCGTCATGCGGAAAACGTTTTGGTATTACATTCTGAAGGATCTGATGTAGGCGCTGTTCAAAATACATTGCCAAATAAAAAATTAACCAATATTGATTTTGGGACCAATTCTATTTGCCTTGGCGGTTTTGCTGACGAAGCAACTCAAAAATTGTATTGGTTGATCAAGTCGGATATTGGTAGTTACCTTTTAGAATACGATGCTGTTAATGCTGCCGTATCAAAAGTTTTAGAAGACACGCGTATTGGCAGCGCTCGCGTATTTGATTTGAAAGACACTAATTTTGTTACTGCTATCAACAAAATTTTAAGCGGAGATCCTTCAAGGGATTTAATCGCTATGAACGACGATAATATGCAGCCGTTATGTTTTAATATTGAAATGGCCAAGGCATACGGATTAAACGGTTTTGATAAAGAGGATATTTTTTTAATAAAAAAACCACCTCGTTTTGCTCCTGAAGTTGCTCCTGTTTTATTAAGTAATGGAGGTAACAGTATTGAGGAAAAGTTTCTTTCATTTAGTTACCGCTATAAATATTTGAATGGAGAGTATTCTGCTTTGTCTTCTTATTCTAATTATGTTTTTTATCCCGGACTTTTTAGACTTGATTTTGAAGTTCTAGACAATCTTGGCATGGTAAACTCTTATAACTCTGTAAGAGTAACAATTAATACTGGAGATAAGCGCGTAACGGATATTCAATGCGTAGCAAAAGGCAGTAATTCCAATAATCTTTACATTATTGAAACCTTCAATAAACTAGACGAAGGATGGGGAAACAATGAAGCAAGAAGTTTTGTTTTTTCAAATGATAAAAATTACATGGTATTGCCTGAATTAGAATTATTCAGATCATTTGATAATATCCCTTTAAAAGCAAAAGCACAAACAGTTATTGGAAATAGAATTGTAATGGGTAACTTTGAAGAGGGCTATAATTTAATAGATGCTAATAACAAGAAAGTAAAACTTAATTACAATCTTTCTGTAATTTCAGATAGCTTACAAGGCAATGACTTACCCTTGAATTATAGTAATGCCGACGGTGTAACAAATAACATTTTAAGCTTTAATTTTCAAGATGCCGCGCTAAAGCAAGGCAATAGAATAAATTTTTTCATTAGCCTAGATAGTAACCAAACGCCAGCTAGTAATTTTAATGAGACGTTTTCTTTTTTATTATTAAAGGATTTTGTTGATGCTGCTGAATTAGCACAAGATCCTGATTTTATTTATTTCTTTGAAAATTACGTTACCGATGTTTTTCTAAAAAACTACAGTATTACAGATATTCCAGGAGCAGTTTTAGCTTCTAACACAACTTTTACGATTGATAACTATAGCAGTACAAGTATAGCTGTAAAATCAATTGCATTAGTTTTTACCGTTAGTACTGTAAATCAAGATGTAAATTGGAGCTTTAAAAACAACACCGTTGTTTCATACTATAAAATTGGTTTTTCTTCATCCGTAAAAACGAATAGAAGCCTTGAAATAGGTTTTGTTTACTTAGATGAATTTAACCGCGAAACAACGGTGCTCACTCAATTAAAAAATACAATATTTATTCCACAATCACTGTTGCTTTTTAAAAACAGGATAAAGGTTTCCGTGAACCATTTACCTCCGTCGTTTGCTGATCGCTATAAAATAGTTGTAAAACAAAAAACATTAGAATATCAAACCATATACGCCTCTATATTTTATATTGAGGGTTTATTTCGTTGGGTAAAATTAGAAGGCTCGAACCGTGATAAAATTAAAGAAGGTGATATTTTAATTGTAAAATCAGACATTAGCGGCCCTCTTGAAGAGGTTATAAAAGTTAGGGTTTTAGAATTAGCAACTATTGATAGAAAGATAGATGCAGAAGCGGACACCGTTATAAAAGAAGCAGGAAGGTACATGAAAATCAAGCCGGTTGGTTTCAATATGAATTTGATTACTGCGGTATCAAAATCATTTGAAGGATCTTCACATTTGAGATATACAGCAAAGACTTATACAAGCCCTTATTTTGGCACTGGTAGCGTTGCAACAACTGATTTTGTTCCTTTTAAAATAAAAGCGGGGAGTTCTGTTAAAATATTTATTGAGTTCGAAGCTAGAGGCTCTATTGCATTCAAAGAAACCTACGACAAAGATTTTAAAGTAAAAAGCGACTACGATAGCATCAAACAATGGTATGACTCAGAAGTAATTACGTTAGGTGAGTTTGGCGAGGATTTTACTCGTGAGTATGGTTTTACACCAGAAGGAGAACAATTTTATGTTTGGTCCCACAGAGACGGTACCGCATCAAGAAACATTACAACTAAAGTTAGTTTTCAAGTTGTTTTTTCTGAAGGTATATTAGTTTTTGAAACAGAGGAAAAGCAAGGGATTGAACAAGAAGTTTATTATCAAACTGCTCAAACATTTGAAATAGTAAACGGAAGGCATCAAGGTAATTTACAGAACCAAACTAATTTACTACCCGCAGAAATTGACTTAGATTTTTTCAATTGTTACAATATGGGTAACGGAGCTGAAAGTTATATTGTAAAAGACGCTTTCAATAAACCGTATTTGAATATTGATCTTCGACCTTCTATTGTAACCGTAGATAGCTACAAAGCCATAAGGAGATACGCTGATTTAATTTATAGCGAACCGTATGTAGAAAGTAGCAATGTTAATGGGCTAAACGTTTTTAACGCTGCTACATTAAATTTTAAAGAATTGGATAAACAATACGGAAGTATTCAGAAATTGCATAGCCGTGATAATGACATTTTAGTTTTAAAAGAATACAAAGCATCCAAAGTAATGTTTGAAAAAGGATTGCTTTATAATGCCGATGGTTCCTCAAATGTTACAGCTAGCGATAACGTACTTGGTCCAGAGGTTACTTATTTGGGTGATAATGGTATTGGAAAAAACCCAGAAAGTTTTGCAGAAAATGATTTTCAATTGTATTACGCTAATACGAAACAAGGTAGTATTGTCCGATTGTCAATTGATGGCACAACCGATATTGTAGATGGCATGGTCGATTGGTTCCGTGATATTTTTAGAACACAGCCAAACGCTAAAAAACTTGGAGGCTTTGACCCTTATAGTAAACAGTATTTTGTTTCTATTGGTAATGAGCCTGAAAAAATTCTGGAATTACAATGCAATAATACTATTATAAAAAACGCTCAAAACGGTAGTTTTACTTATCAATTAAAGCTAAACAACCTTAGTGGTGATGTTGTTTTAAATTATAATATCACTTTAGGTAATGCTACTATACAAGCTGTATTTGATGGTATTAACCATGTAGTATCTAATGTAAACGGAATAGGAAATATTACATTTAACAGAACTAGTTTGTTAGATAATATTGTAACTGTAACTGTTACAGCAGTATCTAGCTCTATTAGTTATGAAATTGCTAATAGCTGCCCAACTGGATCAGAACTAAAAATAGTAAGCATTGTCGTAAACGATCCAGAGGACGAAGGGAAAAATATTACCAATAGATTTAAGTGGGGTAGCTCTTCGTTTTACAGTAGTGACGATTTATTTAGTGAGTTACCGGTTAGTAAATTTCTTGTTGAATCTGGTATTGAAGGCGTAGGTAAGTTTCCTTTAAATAATTCGGTTTTTACTATTGAGTCATTCAAAGATAGTCTTGCTTCGGGATCTTTTTTACTTACTGAATGTAATAGAATTGGCTACTTGGTATCTGATGTGGTTTACTCAGAATTGGATATTGATGCGATATTATCATCTGCTACATTTTTAAGTGTTTCCGAAATTAGTGAACCTGGTTTTTTTGAGACAAAATCAGCTAGTTTTCTTTTTAATAGAACGGAGCCTGATCAAATATTATATCTTATTTGGGATTACACCAATAGAAAGCCAATTTTGGTTAACGACAGCATAACGGTTGATAATGAAGACTCCGGAGATATTAATGTTTTAGCAAATGACGAAGCTATTGTTTCGCCAATTGTTACAATAGTAACGCCACCGGTAAACGGAACCGCAATTGTCAATTTAAACAATACCATTACATACACCCACAATGGCACCGAGACGCTGACAGATACAATTGTTTATCAAGTAAGCAATGGTACATGTTCTAGCACTGCCATAATAAACATTACTATAAATCCAAAAGAAACTTTGCCAACGATTCCTTGTAGTGCATCGGCTTCTTCTGGAGGAGAAGGCGTAACAGAATACACTATTGCCTTAGAAAACCCAGCGGGAGGAATTGTTATTATGGACTTTAATGCACAAGGAGTTGTAGATAAGTTGGAAATCATTCATAATGGAGTTAAAAAAGCTACTTCTGGAATGACAACGCCAAACTCAGGTCCATTTGATGATTTATATGGAAACCCTACTGTTCCTACTGGTGCTCAGGCTGCTGCGACAGACCAATTTATAGGTACATCAAAAGGAGCTATACCAACAAGAGAAGCCGTTTTTCTTGCAGAAACTGGTATAACTGATGTTACAAGAACAAAGCAGCAATTGATTTGGTTCGTTTATACTGCAGCTGATTACAAAGTTGCAACTTCGGTAATTGTTAGAGTTACTGGAATACAAGGAACCGCTTGGGATTTGATTCGTTTATGTACTAATCAAACACCTTCAGTTTCTTAATATTTAAAAATACAATTATGGCAGAGCATACTTTATCACATAGCGAAAAAACAAAAGGTTGGACTTCATTTTGGAGCTTCATTCCTGATCTAATGCTAAAACTCAACAACCGTTTTTATTCTATTCAAAACGGACAATTGTATTTGCATAATGATGAAGAGGGGAATAAAAATACATTTTACGGGACTAAATATCCTTCTAAAGTTAGTATGGTTTTTAATGAAGCAAATGGAGAAGATAAAATTTTCAAAACCATTGTACTTGAAGGTAATAGACCTTGGCATGTAAATGTAAAAACGAACATGGCAAACAGCACTATTAGCAGTGCGGAGTTTGACCAAAGAGAGAGCCGCCACTTTGCCTACATTCGTAAAAATGAAAACCCAAATGATTTTCATGGAAACGCGGTTCAAGGAATTGGAGTTATTCAAAACGTGATTGGTAATCAAATTACTTTTAATTCTGTTTCAAGTTTTGTCAGTACTGGTGATGTACTGTATCAACTTAACGGAGGTGAAAATGAAGCCATAGGCACGATTATTAGTATCGTTAGCAACTCAATCACAGTTGACACAATTATCACGCCTCCTAGCGTTGGTTTTTTTAGTTTCTCTAAAAAAGATTCTCGTATTGAAGGCGGAGAAATTCGCGGCTACTACATGCAAGTAGATCTTGAAAATAATGACAATGAACAAGTAGAGCTTTTTGCGGTTAATACAAATGCCGTTAAATCAGGTATTACTTTAAGTTAGTAGGAAACGTTTTTATAGTACTTTCACCATTTCGCAAGTTCCTGTACTTCCTTTAGAATATCCGCATTTTTCATAATGCTTTATTAAATTAGGGTTCTTTAATGTAGTAAACATAATCTTGAACCCTTTTTCTTTAGCAATATCAGAAAGTTCATTTATTAGCAATTGTATTGCTTGTGATCGGTCTTCTAAACGGTATTGAGGATTAGATACTACAAATTCTAACCAACATATTTTTGAATTTGTAAAATATAAAAAGCCAGCGCAAATATTTATTTCTTCCTTGTAAATCATAATTCCGCACAATCCATTATTGGGGAGCATTTCTTGTGCAGGAGCAGGGAATCTCCAAAAAGACCACCAAGATAACAACTCTTGATAATCTATTTCTTCTAAAATACGAATATTAAACATTTTCATAACTGTTGTAAGCATTAATAGCTAATTCTTCGGTTTTGAAACTTTTAATATATTTTTTATTTATATAAAGTTCCCACCTATTATCTCTTGATCTGTAATAAATACCTTTATATTTAGAAGATTTAGTCTTTTTTCTGTATGCAGGGATGACTTTATTTTTGTTCCAGTTATCTAGTGCTTTTTCATATTGTAATGAAGCCTCCTCTTCTGTTTTATAATAACCTAAATTATAAACAATTTTTTCAATACAAATTGTTGTATGCCATAATTTGTTTGATTTATTCCAATATACACCAGTGTATTTCGATGTTTTGTACTTAATATCTTTTGAAATATTTTTTCGGTTATCAATTATACACAAATTACATAGCTTATTGTCTTGTTTAATATTGTTGATGTGATCAACCACTAAATTCATTTTACCATCTGGAATATGGTTTAAAAAAGCCATAGCAACAAGTTGATGAACTCTAAAATGTTTTTGTTTACCGTCTTTAGTTAGTCCTACTCTAAAATAGGATTTTTTATCAATGGTAAAAGCTACTTTTTTACCCTTAATCAACATTTTAAATCCTCTAGGATGAAAGACTAATCTATCTAAACTTTTTATCATTCCTAAATCACTAGCCTGATAATATCCTTCATATCCAGGAATGTCTTTCCAAATTTTCATAGTAAAAAAATTTTGTGAAACATTTGGGAATCGAACCCAAGACCACGTTATGCTTTCGCTCACGGCTCTACCAACTGAGCTAATGTTTCCCCGACGTCTTTCCGGCTGTCACTCGTTAGTTTATGCTTGCTGGAGTTTATGAGTAACCCCTTTTAACCTGTAGCATGTAGGCCCATTTGCAAATTAATGTAAACCTGTAATGGGTTTTCTTTATCGTTTACACCTTGCTAAACTTTAATAGTTGCGGTCGGCGGATTCGAACCACTCCTGTGGGTTATGAGCCCGCTGTGCTACCATTACACCACCCCACTATTTATTTTTCAAAAGTATAAAAACTTTATATTTAAAACATAAACAATTGATACTAAATATTTATTACATTTGTGTTTATTATAGTTTTTTGCTATTATTAACATAAATTATTTACAACATGGCGTATATTTATAAGATAACCTCTCCTTCTAACAAAGTATATGTGGGATCAACTTCTAACATAACCAGAAGATGGAGTTCTTATAGACGAATGAAATGCGAAGCACAACGAAAACTCTACAGTTCTTTATTAAAACATGGAGTTGATAAGCACAAATTTGAAATTATTACCGAATGCGATGTGGCAAACATGTTGCAATTAGAAACTCATTGGGGATTGTTTTATAATGTATTAGATAAAAAATCAGGATTAAACCTCAGATTACCAAAAGACGGTGAAGTTTATGGAGGTTTTTCTAAAGAAAGAATTTGTGGAGGTGACTTTAAAAAAGGAAATATACCTCATAATAAAGGAATTCCTTGTTCTGAAGAAATGAAAAAAAGAATTTCATTAAAAAAGAAAGGGAGGTCATCTTGGAATAAAGGTAAAAAATGGAGCGAAGAATCAAAAAAAAGAATGTCCGAAGGCTCTAAAGGAATAATTACTCATAATGCAAAAATAATATTAGATATAAATACAGGGGTATTTTACAATAGTTCTGTAGATGCTGCGAAATATAATAGCATAAGCAAAAGTAGTTTAAACTACATGCTGCAAGGAGTCTATAAAAACAAAACATCATTAAGACATGTATAATATAGAAAAATATCACTTTAAAGAAGCTGCCATAACCACAGCGGCAATTGGCGTAGGAATGGCTGGATTTCAAGCTTACCAAGGAGCAAAACAGCAAAAAGACGCTAAAAACGCATTGAATAATTATAACCGTCAGGATTTAGACAGCTCTAATCCTTTTCAAGATATTTCTATAAGTACAGTAGGTAGTGACGTTATGCGCGAAGAGAGTCAGCGTGCATCAGCTAACGCTATCGAGGCGGCCCGAAACATGGGCTCTCGTGGTGCCGCAATGTTACCCGCTATTATAGCTAGTAATAATCGCGCCAATATGGAATCTCGTGCTTACCTAGATGATCAAATTGTAAAAAGGGATTACGCAATTGCAAATGACAATCAAAATATTCGCTCACTGAAAGAAGAGCGTGAAATTGCTGATTTGGCAGGTATTGGTAATCAAATGCAAGTAGGACAACAAAACATGTGGAGCGGAATTAGAGGCATAGGAACAGCTGCTATGTCATTTGCTAATAATTATTCAGCATCGCCTAATCCACAAGTTGATTCAGTTAATTCTTTAAAACCAGCAGGATTAGTTTCAATTCCTAGCAATACTAAAATTTCAACTCCGGGATTTGATTTCAATAAAATCTACAAACCTAATCCTTTATATTAATGGCAGCACAAGGAACTTTTACCGCTTACCGTCAACTAAAACCCCTTCAAGGCGATGTGTCTCAGGATATATTGGCCCAAGAAGAACTTGGTCTTCAAAGGCGTGCCGAAAAAAGGCAGATTGATCAAATTGCGCAACAGAAAGTTGACAAAAAAGCGGCTGAAAAAAAAGAGTTGTATAATAAGTATGCCAAAAATTTAGACAACTACGATACTGGATCTAAATCGCTTACTGAAGTTCAAGGGCGTTTACTCATAGAAGCTAAAAAAGAATACGTGCCTTTAATGGCTATACTTAACAACCCGAATTCTTCGGATGAAGAAGTTTTAAAAGCAACGCTTAAATTGGAAAACATCAATAGACTTCCTGAAAAAATGCTCACCATGACTAAAGCATTAACTGAAAGGGATTTGGCGATAAAAAAAGGAGTTGCCGAAGGAAGATTATTTGCTAATCCAGAATATGACCAAAATTTTCAAGAAGGATGGGAAAACAAAAGTTTAGCACTTGATGAAAACGGAGAAATAGTAGCTTTATTTAATAACCCTGATGGAACAAAAGACTTTGAGACCTACAATGAGTTTTTAAATACTAAAAAATACGATTTCACACAACGTTTTGATCGAGACAAAGAATTGCTTGAGGCTTCAACAAAATTACAGCCAGAAACCAATCAAACGGATGATGGCACAAAAAGAGTAAAGACTACCGCTATTAATCCGGAACTGCTTAAAGAGTACGTCAGCAACCAATTATTTGAAGCCGATGGCGTAACGCCAACTCAAAAAATGAAGTCGTTTGCCAAGGAGCAAGGCGTTGATTTTTCAGATGTTAAAGGGCTGCAAAAAATAGCTTCTGATTTTGAAAACGATATTCGTTTAAGGGTAAAAGGCGGTACCGAAGTAACAAGAAACTATAACAACCTTGACGTTCAAAAAGAAGCCAATGACGAGCGTGAACGAAGAAGAAGAGCAGCCCAAGAGAATACTGAAAAACCAACAATTTCTTACGTTGAAAGAATTAATAACGCTAGTCCCAGTCTAGCTGATAGTTTTTCTTTTTCTACACCTTATCAATTAAAAGATAAAAAAAGTAGCTTAGGTAAAGATGGTTTTATTAGTGGAATAACAACATCTAAATCAGGTATGATTTTTTTAAAAGGAGAACAAAAAATCGGTACAAGAAAGAAAGAAGAAGATGGAGTTGAAATAACTGAAGATGCTTGGAAATCCATTACAATAAAGGATAAGCAAGAAGTACAATCTATACTTGGAGGAACTCTTGGGACTAAATCTTATGAAGAGACTTTAAAAGTTTTAAATGATATTAAATCAAAAAACTCAAGAAGTGCTAATACTAAATCAAAAAAAGAATCAGCAGCACAACGCGCTTTAAGAATTGCAAACGGAGGATAACTTATGCTACAGCCAAAAAAACAAAACGGACTTACACCTGAAGACAATAAAATATTGATTCAAGAGCTTACCAATTACGCAAATGAAGGGGCTTCTGATGAAGATTTGCGTGTTTTTAGAGAAACATTTATATCTACTAAAAAAAAAAGTACACCCAAAGAAAACGAATATTTTTCTATTGCTCCCAATACAAAATCGGTTTCGGAACCGAAGGCTGGTTCTTTGGGTGGAAAGGCTACGCAAGGATTTCCTCAAATTGATACCAATAGTGTAGCCCCAGGAATGGGCGTGCAACCCACGGCTGAAACAGCACAAGCTAAAGAAAAAAGATTACGTAAAGAATTGGCCAATGTAAAGGTTACACCTGAAAACATGGATCAAGTAATGGCTGACACAGACGCTCTTTCTGAATCAGTAAAACAAAACAAAAAAGCAGCAGAGCAAGCTAAAAGTGCGCGAGTAAAAAAACTTGAAACTTCGTTTTATGCCGCCACTCAAAATAACGATGATGCTATTGAAGCTGATAAACGCCTAAACGATAAATTAAACAACAAAGGTTTTGTAAACAATATCGTTTCAGCTAGTAAAAGCGCGTTCAATACAGTATTAGGAGCAGTAGCTTCTACAAGTCCTACATTAGCTGGATTGGCTTTTATGGGAGTAAATGAAGATCCACTAGCAGACGAAAAAAAGCTTGCTAAAAAAGAGGCATTAAAAAACAATGAAAAACTTTCTGATGATCAAATAAACGAGCGCGCAAAGGAAATTTTTAAGGAAAAAGAAAAAGAAAATCTATTCATTGACAGAGCCAATTCCTTTTTAGATGATTTGGATGCCGAAGACAGAAATTTATTAAAACAGGACCGTTACGATAAAGGCATTCACCTTCAGGAAGACAACGTAAAAAGACTAAAATACAATGCCGCTTTGCAAACAGTGGCCGAAGATAAAATAAAAGAGTACCAATCAATAGAGTCTCAATTAAAAAAATTGGAAAGCAACAAGCAGCCTTTCCCGGAGGAGTTGTATGCTAAATATACCGCGCTAAGTGGTGAAATTAAAAATTTAAGTTCTACGATTAAAAAAAATCAAGATTACATTCAAAAAAACAAAAAAGATCTTGGTACTACTGAACAAGAATTTGATTTGTTTAAAAGAGAGTATGGAGACCTCTATAATTTTGCGAGTAATTTTTCAGTTTCCGCAGGAGAACTAGCAATAAACACATTATCTGGATTAGAATATTTAGGCACACTTGGTGGTAATATTGGTGATGATAAAAAAAATCAAGGCGTTCAAAATGATTTAAATGCAGCTCAACAGGACTTAAAGCAAGAAAGAGATAAACTAAGAAAATCGGTTGAGAGCATTGAGAGTAGCGAAGGCTTACTAAACTATGCTTCTGATTTATTAGCTAATCAAATTCCTAATTTATTGGCTACAAGCACAGGAGCAAAAGGTTTAGCCATGGTAGGCACAGCATCTGCAGGTCAAAAATATACTGAAATGGCAGAGGAAGTTCGTCAAGGTAAAGCAAGTTATACCCCTTTACAAATGGCTTTTTCACCGCTTTTATATGGAGGTGCCGAAGTTATTTCTGAAATACCAACCTTGTCAATTCTTAAAAACGGAGGCAGGGTATTTGAATCTATTGCCAAGAACGAAACACAATTAATTGCTAAAACAGCAAAACAAAAAGCAATCGAATGGTCAAAAGACTATGGGGTTGATATGAGCAAAGAAATGGCCGGAGAGCAATTTACTAATTTCACTCAAAACTTTAATGATAAGTATGTTTTAGGTAAAAAAGATGTCAATTTACTTGATAATACCGGTAGAGTATTCAAAGATACTTTTACATTAACCTCAATTTTAAAAGTTTCGCCGCATACTTTTGGGGTAATTGCAAAGCCGTTTCAATCTAAAAAAGATTTAGGAGTTTTGGATGAAAATTCAAGAAAAATAATTGAGTTTTCTCAGCAATTAAATACGCAAGGCTTAACCGATACAGAGAAAAATGCTATTCAAAAACAAATAGACAAGGCAACTACTGAAAGTTCTAAAATTGTTGCAAACACTATTGGTTCAATAGAAAACATGCCGGGTGAGTTGTATGATGAAGTTATTTCTTTAAACTCAAAAGCAGGAGAAATAAAAGCACAAGCCAAAGCTATCAACGACGGTAAATTACCAAACAAAAAAGATTTACTCAAAGGCCTTGCAGAAGACTACAAAGCTTTACAAGAACAACGATCTGCAATTATTGATGGTAAGACTACTGTAGTTGACGTATTGCCGCTACAAGAGCAAGAAACGCTTAAAAGGCAAGCCATGGAGGATTTAGTTACTGAACTTAATCCTGATGGCACTAAAAACATCACCATAACTAATGAGCAAGTAGTTGAGCGCGCCAATAAAATATTTGCAGAATCAAAAGCTAACGAAAGCACCACAACACAGACGAGCACGCCTACTTCTACGGAAGAGGCAGCTCCGAGTGTTACCATACCGCCAATTCCAGAAGATTATAATATTGTTGATCCACAACCAAAAACAGAGGTAAATTTACCTTTATCGCCTACTGAATCCCAGCAAAATGGTGAAAAAGTAGAGGGTAATTCCCCTAAAAAAATAGAACTTACTGACGAAGACAAAGCAGTTGTTCAAAAAAAGGTAGTTGAGGAACCTAGAGTCTTATTGCGTAGAGGTGCCGTTGGTGAGGACGCTTTTTTTGCATTACCAAACGAAGGTATTTATGGAGAAGTGGTAGACAAGGTAGGCGCTGATCAAGACTATACTGCATACCAATACCCAGAAGATTTTAAAATAAAAGACCTGAGTAATGATGTGGTTTTTGACGATTATATGTCAAATAAAATGTTTGAGCAAACCAAGGAAGAAGGTTACGATGCAGCATACGTTATGGAAATTGACGGCAGCAAAGTACTTCATGTTATCAATCCTGGTAAACTTACTTTACTCGATGAAAAATTACCTGAATTAAGAGATAATAAGAAACAGCCCGTAGTTGAGCAGACTACGCCCGACACGAAAGCGCAACCTTCAGAAGTTGCGCCTAGTGTTTCTTCAAGAGAGGAAGGTTCAAATAAAAAACCGACTATTGTCGTTCATGGTTCTGTGAATGGATTTGGTTTACAATATTCTGAAGGTATAAATAAAGAAAATATTGTTACACCTCAAGATGCAAGAGGGTTTTTGCCTAGAGAAGAACAAATTTCTCTAAATGAAGGCAATTCAATAATTAAAGAAAACAGCATTTTAGACAGTGGGGATAAAAAAATATCTATTTTAACACCTGATATGGATTCGTTTGGAAGATCTTCTGTAAATAATTTTGAATTTACAATTCCAACAGATAACAATTCTACAACTGAAGGTCTTCAATCAATACTAGATAATGTCAGAAGAGGAGATTTAAGAGGAAAAGAGTTAATTGATGAAACTGTAAAACAAGTTAAAGAGTACATTGATTCAAATGCAAAAGTAAAAAATGAAGCATCATCGCCAAGTAATAATCCTGCTGATGGAAACGTTCGACCTAGAGTTAACAATGTGGAAGAAGTACGAGAGGCCAACGGGAATAGTAATAAAGGAGAAACTGTACAAAATTCCGTTGACGGTCGAGAAAATCAAGGAAAAAACAAAGAAGTAACTATCGATGGTGACGACTTAATTCTAAAACATGGAACACCACACAACTTTGATAAATTTCAGTTAGAAAAAATAGGTACCGGAGAAGGTGCTCAGGCTTTTGGTTATGGTTTATATTTTACTGATGGTTCAAAAATAGCTGAAAGCTATGCCAGAAAACTTTCTAATGATAAAACAGGCATTGTATATAGTGTTAGAATTATAGGTGGCAGAACTGCTAACTGGGCCGAATGGAGACAGCCTTTAGATGAAACACAAGAGCAAGATCTTTACAATGCGCTAACGCCAAATGAAAGAAAACAATATCAAGATCATTTAGACAAAGCTTTTGACTATCAAAGCCCAAATTATGATATTAAATATGAAAAAGATTACCACGGATCTTTTGAAGATTTAAAACCAAACTCAGACGGAACAGTTGATTACGGAGGAAACGACAAGCCAGTATCTGCTGGAGGGTTGTATTCTGATTTAAAAGATGCTTTTGGACAAGAAAAAGCTACTGATATTTTTAAAAGAGCAGGTATTGATGGGATCAAGTACCGTTCCAAAAACGGTATTGGAGACAACTATAATTATGTTGTTTTTAATCCTGATTCCATAACAATTGAAGAAAAAAGCAATAAAAACAATGAAGTAAATGATGTAGCAGCAAAAACAGGTGTCAAAGCTTCTAATTTACGTGATCTTTACAAAATCAATCAAAAAGTTTTTGGGCAAAATAGAGTAAAAGCATTAGCCGCGGCAATCGTAATGGATAGAATGATTGGTAGCATGGCCAAAAGAGCCAAGGTATCTAAATCAGAAATCTATTCAAAATTAGATTTTAAAAAAGGCGACAAAAAAACCTTTGATCAATTAAGTAAAAATGGTAAAGCTTTGTTTCAAATTGTGGGTACCAATGCTAAATTATCAAAGAACGTAAAAGAAAACCTTAAAGTAGCCCGAACCATGGAAGCCGCGGGTAAAAACTCGCAAGAAATTAGAGTAGTTACCGGTTGGGAAAAAGGCGCTGACGATAAATGGGGTTACGAAATTGACGACTCTAAAGTTGCTATTAAAAACGAAATACAATCTGGTCAAAAACTATCTGATTTACTTGATCATCCAGAATTATTTGAAATGTACCCAGAATTGGGTAATGTTTCTATTGTGGTAAATAACCGCATGGATTTTTCAGCCGTGGCCATTGCAGAATCAAATAAAATTTTGATCAACGAAACCGCTAACACGGATCCGAAAGAACTTAAAGCAACTATTTTACACGAAGTACAACACTTAATTCAATACAAAGAAGGTTGGTCCTTGGGTGCAACTCCTGACGCTATCAGACAAAAATTGAATGAAGCCGCTAATAATAATTCAAAAATAAAAAGCTCAGTCAAAAAAATTATAAGAACTGTTTTCTCAAAACAAACAGGGCTTATGATTGATGATGTAAAAGCAAGAAAATTACTTGGCAAACAAGATTTTGAACTATATCTCAGTCTTTCTGGTGAAACACAGTCAAGAAATGTAGAGTCAAGAATGGATTTTACTTCAGAAGAAAGACGTAACGCAACATTAGAGTCAACCGAAGATGTTCGACGCGAAGAGCAAATAGTCTTGTTTCAAGAAGGGAAAGGTGCTGTAGAAATAGCAGAAGACGGCCAAGCAGTAATTTACGCACTTACTGATCCAAATATTTCAACGCCATTGCATGAATTAGCGCATGTTTACGAGCAGTATTTAACGGCTGCTGACAAAAAAACTATTTTAGAATGGAGCAAACAAAAGGAATGGACTCGCGAAACTTCTGAAAATTTTGCCAAAGGATTTGAAAAATATTTAGCTGATGGTATCGCGCCAACCGCTGAATTGCAAAAAATATTTGAAAAATTTAAAGATTGGTTAACTGAAATTTACGAAGGCATAAAAGACTCTGAAATTGATTTAGAGATAAGCCCTAAAATGCAGAATGTTTACGCCAAAATGTTAGGCGAAAAAGCTGTAAATTTACAAAACCCAAAAAACGAAAAAAATGGAAAACAAAAAACCAACTCGGGAACAAAAGAAAAAGGCGATGGAAAAAATAATGACATCGATTCAAAAACAAAAAACGGAGGAAGCCAAAATGAAGGATCTTCAGAACCAAAAAAAATAAGCCTAAAAGGACGTACACCATTAACCAAAAGAAAATTTAGAGGCGACCGAGCAAGAGCAAATAATATTCAGCCGGTAGATGCAAAATCGTTGGTTTTACAATACTTTATTGGTGGTGGTCGCGTTACTAAAGAAGCAATTTTAAAACTGTACAGAGGTTCAGAAAACGAATTCAAAGCAAGAACTAAAATTGGAGGATATGCCTTTGAAAATAGCGGCAAGTCTATTGATGAAATTGCACATGATATTTGGGAACGAAGAAGCGATGTAGATGTTGATACTAGCGACATTAAAGAAGCTGTTGAAGCTGTCATTAGTGAACATTCACGCATAAGTTCTATGGTTCAAGATATGTTGACCTATGAGGACATGCAACCCGTTGACGACATCAATCAATTGGAGGAAGACCAACAAATGTTTGAAGAGGTTCAAGAGGAATTCGCTGCTACTCCTGAAGAAATGCAAACCGCAATAAACTTGCTGGACCAACTTACTGATGATGAAATTATTAGATTAGCAGAAGAAAAGGAACTTTCATTTGAACAATTCATTGAAGATTTAGATGCAAGGCAAGTTACTTTTGATATGGGTCCTTTTGTTGGAGAAAGAGGTACCTTGCTTGACAATGGTAACATAGTTTCAGAAAGTGGAGAACTTATTTTGAGCAATCAAGTTTCAAACGTAAAAAAGATTGAGAGAAACGACGATTCTAATGCAAATGGCATAGATGAAATTGCTAATGAGCAAAACCGTAAAAAAGAACTCACTAACGAACGCGTTTCATACGAAAAACGTACCCCAAAAAATGCTCCAAAAAAACTTTCTGAAATTATAAAATCAGTTTCAAGTGGTTTACGTTCGCATTTAATTTACAGTAGGCCTAAAAAAAGTAATGTGTTGGGTACTTACAACCCAAGAAATACTTTGGTGCGTATTACTAGAGCTGGAGATATTGATACTGTGGCGCATGAATTAGGACACTTGCTTGATGATAGATTTGATTTACTTGGTACCATAAGCAAAGGAGTCGAAATTGCTATTTTAAGACAATTAAAATGGTATTCAGACCGCGGTGGATCTAATCCACCCGCGGCAGCTTCGGCCTCACAAAAAAGAGAGTATTTGCAACGTGAAGGTTTGGCAGAATTCATACGCTCTTATATTGCCAACCCATCACAAACTAAAATTATTGCACCGGAATTACTAGCTCATTTTGAAAATACTATTGATGCTAAAACAAAAGCCGTACTCGATCAGTTTTCTGATGATTATTTAGACTTGGCCAATGCAAGTGCTATTGAAAAAACGTTGTCTAATGTTGAGGAAATTGATTTGCCTAACAAAAACAAGTTTATTGAATGGCTTAAAAGTTTTCGAAAAAGTGAGGATAAATTATCTTTTACAGCCATGGATAAGTTTTATGCTGAAATGGCAAATTCAAATCATTTTGGTATTAAAGCCTTCAAAACTTTACTTGCCATGCAAGGTAAAACCGATGTGAAATCAAGTGAGAACTTTGAAATTATGTCGCGTTTGTTTTCTGGTATTAATGGTAAGCTTGAAAACATTTTTGCACAAGGAATGATTAATGCAAAAAACGAAAGGTTGAAGGCCGAAGGAGGCGTTTTTACTAAAAACTCAAAAGGAAGAACCGAATACAAAGACGGTACTGCTATGAATGTGGCGTGGCTCGTAAATGGGTTAGACACAACTAGTGAAGAGACTCTAAAAAAAGATATGAATGAAGTGATTGCTATGGCGGTTGCTGAACGAACTATTGAGTATGCTAAGAAGTTTGGCAGAACTGATAACCTAACGGGCGCTGGTGCCGGAATTGAAACTGATTTATCTGTTGCAATCAATACATTAAACGAGTTTGAGGATCTTAAAAAAACTGACAAAGCAAAATACGACCGAATTAACGACGGAGTTAAGCGCTACCGTCAAATGGCCGATGCAACTTTACAATACGCTGTAGATAAGGGCCGAATTAGTCAGGAACAATATAAACAAATAAAAGCAAGCAATGAGTACTATGTTGCGTTAAACCGTAACAAAGAGCTACAACCTGGTGATGATTTATTCTCTTCATTCAATACTGGAACAAATGGTATTGGTGCCGCAAAAGAAATAATCAAAAAGGCAAAAGGAGGGACTAATACAATTGAAAACCCTTATTTGTCATTGTTGCGTAACATGAATAACATTATCAAAGAAGCTGACAGAAATGAAGTTATGCTCTCCTTTGTGGAACCGCTTATTAGTACCCGAAGAATGGGCGAGGGCGAACCTATTGATTTATCAAAAATAGGATTTTTGGCAAATGATGGTGACGCTGAAACAATAAAAGTATTTCGAAACGGTAAGCTTGAAAAATGGAAATTTGACGAAGAAATTTTCAAGAGTTTGAAAAACATTGAGTCTGTTGCTTCAAATCCAATCATGGATATTATTTCTAGTCCTAGTAAATTAATTCGATGGACCGTAACACATAATCCTGTTTTTTATGCTAGGAATATCGTGAAAGATACCCAAGCTAGAATGATCATTTCTAACAATCACAGTACTTTTGTAGATATGATTCATAACTCAGGCGACAAAGAATTATTCGAATTGTTTGGTGGTTCCCAAGCCGGTCACTTGCACACTAGTAAGGAATCGTATGCAAAGACAATGAAAGGTACTATAAAAGAAATCACTAAAAAAGGAGGGATTGTATTGAGCCCAAAAATGCTTGCTGATAAATACATGAAGTTCCTGCAAACTGGTGAGAATTTAAACAGAATTGCCGAGTTTAATGCTGCCTACAAAGTAGCAAAAAAGCAAGGGATGAGTGATTATGATGCTGGATTGTATGCCGCTTTTCAGGCTAGAGATTTAATGGATTTTGCTGTTGCTGGGCATACCATGCGAGAAATTAACAAAATAATCGTTTTTTCGAACGCGGGTGTTCAGTCAATTAGAAAAGCAAGCAAGTCAATAAAAAAAGATCCTGCAGGATTTGCTTACAGGACCGCCTTGTATTCTGTTATTCCAAGTATGGCTTTTGCTCTATTAAGAAATATGATGGGCGATGATGATGAATACGAAAACTTGCCAGACAATCAAAGGGATATGTTTTTTAACTTTAAAACTGCTGCTACTGGTGATGCTTGGATTTCTATTCCGAAGCCGTATGAGTTAGGTTTAACTTCTGCTTTTGTTGATAGAGCAGTGAGTAAGGTAAGAGGCAATGACCAAGCATTTGACGGTATTATAGGTACTACTATGAAAACCTTAATGCCATTTGATGAAAGTTCATTTTTAGGTGGATTAAAACCTATTATTGAAACTCAAATGAATAGAAATACTTTTACTGATAGAAGTATCGTTCCAGAATGGGAATCGGGTAAATTACTAGAGTTGAGAAAAGGAGTAGAAAACGCCTCTCTTATCAGCCAAAAAACATCAAACCTATTCAAAAAAGCAGGATGGAGCGTGGATCCAAGAAATATTGATCATATTTTGAGAGGTTACGGAACTTACTTTGCTAATCAAGGAATGGCAATATCGGATTTAGCCAAGGAAGATCGCGCTGAATTAAATTTCTGGATTACAAAATCAGGTTTTGCAAAGGATATACCTACCTATAATGCCAAATCAGTGAAAAAAGCAACTGAATTAGCGGTAGAAATAGGAAAAGTAAATAGTAAGCCTATGAAATCGTTGCGCGATAATATTGAAAAATTCTATGAAGAAACCAATTTGGTTAAGCGTAAAGAAATTTTAAAAGAAATTTACGCCAAATCAGAGGACCTGATAAAGAAATTTGAAGAGGATAAGGTAGAAATACTAAACAAAGAAAAACGCCCTGATTAGGGCGTTTTTTGTTTTTAGAATTGTGCTTTAAACTTCACAACTGTTTTGGCAGCAATTTCTATTGGAGCACCCGTTTGTGGGTTCCTTCCAACTCTAGCTTTTCGCTCCGTTGTTGAAAAGTTACCAAAACCCAAGAAACTTGCTTTGCCTGTTACTTTTACAGCCTCACTAATTTGTGTAAAAACATCTTCAACAATGGCTCTTGCTTGAATTTTAGTAATTGCGTTGTTGTCTGCTACTTTTGTAATTAATTCTGATTTATTCATAATAGATATTAGATTTGACCTATACAATCGAGGTTTTGGTTATTAATCTGTTATTTCAATTTTAAAATTTATTAATGCTAAATATGTTTTTTTATCAATTAAATCTTTAAACTCGTTAGCTACTTTACGAATGTGTTTTTCTTTCCCTAATTTGTAAAAATTAAACGCCTCTATTTCGGTATCAAACAAACCGATTCTTTTACTATTTAAGCTTGCTGTAAATTTTGATTTTTCTTTATTAAATGAAACCCCAATGAAATATTTACCCCTTTTTCCCTTGCTGTTAAGTAGCAATGAATTTAATGCTCTTGGAACAAAAACACATGTTTCTTCTGAATAGACTCGATTGTTTTTAAAAAGAATATCCTTATCAAGTTCATAGCTCTCTTTATAGTTTTTATAAAACCATTCTGCAAATATTTGAAAATTATGCCAATCTTCATGAACAGAACATCCTTTGTATGCAGGAAATCTTATTTGCCATTTATTATTATAACATCTGGTAAGCATACTTCTCCATACTCTATATGCTTTTGTATATTTACCATCTATTTTGGCTTTATGTTTTCCTTCACCTATAAAACCTAATTTTGATTTTAAGTTTTTAATATAACCTTTTTTTAAATTGTCATACTTAATAGAATAGCGAATATTACCATCTTCAAATTTAACATCTACGTCGTTACAATTTCTGTATAAAATTATTTCAACTACCTCTCCATTTTTAGTAACAAACTTTTCTCCTATTCTATTTTTCATATTACTTCGTGGTTATTAATAGTGTTTATTCTGTCTATGATGCTGGCTTTTGTCAATATCCTATAATTGATACTGTCTTTAAACTTTTCGTCAACCATTTGTTTTGTTGGAATGATACCTTTGTCAATATCGTTTATCATATCCTCAATGCTGATTTCGTGTTTGAGAGCCATTCCTTCAATTACATACTCTCGAATACAGTTCTTTTTACGGGCACCTACATTAAAATTATGCAAAGGATCATTGTCCCGCATGTATTCCTTTGCTTTTTCTTTTAATGAGGTTCTGATAGTTTCGATTACTTCGTCAACTATTTGGTCAAACTCTTCTATTTTCATGCCGCATCTGTTTTTTGCTGCATCTTAGTAATTAAGCTGCGGTTATTAGAAATTGTTCTTTTTAGGGCTTGATTTTCCGCTAAAAGAGTATTGTTTTTCTGGTCCATTTTTTTTAGATCAGATAGTAAATCGGTATAGTTTTTAGCCATTATCTCTGTAGATTCGGCTATACGTATTAATGTTGAGACTTTAATTTCTTCCAAAGTTGCTTTTTTGGGATTTAATTGTATTAAAGGCTGTTTGCTAATGTTTTTTAGGCTGAATTGTTCTTTGTCCATGATTTGTTTGATAAAATTTTATGTAAATGTGGTTTGCTGATATGAAATAAATTGAGAATCACTTGTTTATTTATGTTAGAATTTTTTCTAATAATATTTACATCTATCGAGGTTAGCTTCCATCGTAAGTCGTTTTTTTTAAGATTATTGTTTTTATAAAAACTATTTTCTTTAGATGTATTCCATTCTAGCATAAAATATCTATTATCCAACTTGTTTCCTTCTTTGTGGTTTACTTCTGGCTTGTTTAAAGGATTTATAATAAAATGAAAAGCAACCAATCGATGAACTTTAAATGTTGATTGTTTACCTTCCTTATTTAGATTAATGTATAAATAACCTGAAGGATGTATTTTTTGTTTAAGTATAAGTTCTCTTTTTATCCTGAAACCTAAATGAGTATTTATTTTTCTTTTTGAAGATTTTATTCTTCCAAGATTTGATACTTTATAAAGTCCTTCAAATCCTTTAATATCAATCCATTCTTCTTCACATAGAACAGATTCTATTTGATAATAAATACTCTTTAGGTTAAAGTTTAGGTAGTACATATACTTCTATTTTAATTCTTTATTGTAGTAACATAAATAGTAATACATTTGTTTTTCTTCGTCATAACCACGCTCCAGATACTTTTCGGCACTTTCCGGATTAACAAAATCCATTTTAATGGTAATGTTGGTGTCTAGCTCGATGATGTTTTTTATCTTCTTGCGTGCCTCGGTTACGGCCGTGTTTGAAATTGGGAATGTGGTTAAATCCTCAATAGAATATTTCTCGCCTTTGTCAACCTTGAAGCTTTTGAACTCTGAAATTAAATCAGGATTATCCAGAACTTCATTTAAAAATGCTGACTCTTCAAAATCGTCATTTTTAGCAAAGTGATTAATGGCTCTGTTCATGAACATAACTTCCTCTTTGCGGTCTTCTGCAGGTGCTACCACTTCTTTTGCAAAATCGTGAGCAAATTTCAAATAGCTTTTGGTATAAAAATTTTCGTCGTGAAAAGCATCAACCGAAAGAAAATGCTCTAACCAGTAGCGCGCGTCGTAACGGTTGCTGTCTACTGTTAGTATTTTGTAGCCCTCTTCTTTTTTGTAGTTGAAAATAAGAGCGCCTTTGTCAAGTTTTTCAAGTGATATTCCTTGTTTTAGGATCATATCTAAGTGGCTGCCTTTTTCCTCTAATTCGATAAAATCGGCTTTTATTTCTGACTTGAAAATTCCAATTGCATCAACAGTTTCATTGTCAATGGAAACGTTTTTTAAATAAGCTATGTAAACTTCTCCGTTCTTGATGTGTGGGTGATTGGATTGCTCATAGAGGTAATTTGTAATAGCAGTCGAAATTTCGTGAGCTTTCCATGGGCTGTCAAATAATCTTGTTGCTTGCATGAAAATTTCGTTGTACTCTAAATCAATTTCGTGAGAAAACTGAAAATACTTTTCTTCTTTTTCTCTGAAAGGTTTCAAGAAGAACTCTTTGATAAGTGGCGTAATTTCGTCACTTAATTTATAAGGCTCCTCAGAAATAAATAGTGGTTCGTTGCGGCTTTTGTTTCCTACTTTGTGAATAGATAAGCTCTCGATTTGTGTGTTGAATAAATTGATCATGTTTTGTTTGTTTTTGTGATTTCCCAATCGGTTTTTAAATACTCCCTCGGGTTAGGAGGGAGTGAGGTTTTTTTTAGGCGAATAAAGATTTAACTGCATACATGCAGCTTGTTTCTAATTCTGTTTGTGCAATAGAAATGCACCTTGCATTTTTACCTGTGGCTTTTAAAGCTTCTAAATCGTCAATTAAATCAGCGTATTTTGCTTTTAATCCTTCTACAATTGGATTTGCACTTGGATTAAAATTTCTTTGAACTCTTTGTTCTCCTACTGTTGGGTTTCTTGTTCCTTCCATTTTGTTTTCGGCATACCTTGCCATCGGGTTTTTATAGTTGGTTATTCTTTTTTACTGTAAAAGCACACTAAAACTTTGCGTTCGCCTTTGTCTATTTTTGCGGGCCATTTTGAATGAAACGAGTTGCTGTTATAAAGTAGCTGTCTGTTGGGGCGCGCGAAAACTATATCGGTTTGTTCCCATTTGGAGGGGTCGTTACTGTCTTGCGTGATAAGGCGATCAAACTCTTTATTGCTCACTTCTTTTTGCAATTCGTGCCCGTGAATGTGATGTTTCCAGAAAGTAGTTCCGTTTTTTGATACTTCGTTTTCATCATTGATATAAAGCACCGAGGCAAGCGCTGTTTTGTGCCCGTTAATGATGTTATCTGCATGAATGCGTAAATCAGTATCAAAATCATTTTTGGCGCTTCGAATAAATGTTAAAATCAGGTTGTGATCTGGGATTTTGAAAAACTCTAGTAAAGCATTTGGCGTTTCTAATACTGAAAATTGTTTTTGTCCAAGGGTTACAATTTGAAAATCATTGCTGTTGCAATATTGCTGCAGGTCTTGAAATGCTTTTGGTGGTAAAAAGTTGTCGGTTATAGTCATGTTAAAATATTTTTTCTACTTGTTCGGAAATTTGTTTCTCGAAAAAATCGGTTAAAATGTTTTTTTTGGCTCTCAGTAGTATCTTTGGAGAACTACCAGCAATTATTTGCTCTAAATCAATTTTTATTTGCAAACGTTCTGATTTATCTACTGATACTGATTGCGAATTCTCTTTTTCAAGTTGCTCTCTTGCAAGTTGTAAATGATTTTGATAGTACTCTAGCAGCTTAGGATTGTTGTTATTTTTTATCAATCCTTTTTTAACCAGGTGATCAAAAATGTACTCCGAAGGATCTTCAATCGTTTTGCTTTTTTTGTATTCCTCAAAAAATCGATTGACTCCTGATTCTACGATTTCATCTTTTTGACTCTCGGTCATGGCTTCAATTTGTAAAGCATCTGTACTGATGTTGTGATGTGTCCTGATTTTTTGCTTCCATACTTTGTATTTTTTTAGAATTTTGGCAACATATTCCGCATCGATTAACTGAAAATGATCTGTTTTTTCGTCGTATGCGCCATATCTTTCTAATTCGAAGGCTTTGTATATTTCTTCGATAGTTAGCTCTTTGTACACGCTAAAAATCATTTTCAAAATATCTTGTGCAATCAGGAAATCTATTTGGTTTTTCATTCCTGAAAGAGTTCCTATTTTTACAATCATGAGGCCGATTAAAACTTTAATGTCTGGCTCGGTAACTCTTTCTTTTATTTTTTTGTTGCGCAAGTTGTTTTTTAAGAACTGAACGGGACTTACATTGCAATTGTCTTCGATTGTAGCAATTACTTCTAACGATCTGGATTCCTGCTGCGCTAGAATTTCTGATTTATCTACTCTGTAGTGATTCTCTTCCATTGGATTATCTAAATGCGTTTACACTGTTGTTGATTGCTGATTCTGTCATTCGGCCCACCAGTGGAGCTTCTTTTTCTGTTGTTGTTGGCTTTTTTTCTTTTAAAAACCATTCAGTTTCAAATCCGGCCCAACTTCTTGCAACACACAATTCTAAAATTTCATTTTTTGGAGCATTAGTATCTTGAACTTGCTTAATAAATTTTTTAAAAGCCGTTTCTGTATTTGTTGCTTTTTTTGTTTTTCTAACTTTCAACCATTCTTCAATTAAATTTTTTTCGAAACCAAAATCCATCAATGCGTTTTTGAAACTAAAAATCTCTTTTGATTCTTTTTTTAAAAGAATATCATTAACATTATCATTAACACTTACATTATCATTAACAGCGATTTTTGCGATGGGGTGCGATTCCAAAACATCGGGGTGCGATGCTTTGCGATGTTTTGCGATAGATATAGCTTCTTTTAGTGTTATTTCTTTGGATTTAAATTTTTCGTATAAATCTAAATTCCAACGTTTTAAGTTGCCAATAGCACCGCTTTCACTTTTGCTTTCTATTTCAGCTTCCCATTTGATTAAATCTCTTTTTAGTTGCATTTTTATGGGTTCAAAAGCAATGTTTATCAAAAGTTCATCCGTTTTTGGTTCTTCATCATTTACATAAGCAAAGATGTGTTTCAATAATCTTCCTGCTACATCATCTGGTAATTGCTTAACTAAACCATAAGAATCGGTATAGAGAATAAAGGATGTTTTATCTTTAGCCATTGTCTACCTCGCTTTCTAAAAAAGAGATTTGTTTTTTTAATTCACGGTGAAGTTTAATTGCTGTTGATTTTGATAATTGTATGATTTCTGGATACTCTGAAAAATGGTCTTTGTTTTTTAATGAAACAGTTATGTTGTTCATTGTGTTAGCAAAAACTTCAAGTTCTAAATTTTCTGTTCCTGTATTTTTAGCACCGTTAAAAATGATTGATATATCTGCCATATTCCATGAATGTTTTATTAAAACAAACAAAAATTAAAAAACAAAACCCTTAAAATTAACGGCATCCACTCCGTTTCATTCAAGGGTTGTTTTGGTTTAAAACCATAGCTCTTAAAAGTAGGTGGATCTACAGAGCAAATATATTAATTTTATGTTATAAACATAAAAGTTTATGTAAAAAACATCAAAAAAATGCTTTTTTGATGAAATCTACCTCTGCTGGTAGTAAATAATGGTTTCCATGCACTTTTAAAATACCGTTTATGATAGTAAACTTTATTTCTATTGCGTAATCACGGAATAAGAAATACGTGTCTTTATCAAGCATAGCTGGTATTATGTAAAAGTTGGATTCCATTATTTAGAAAGGTAGATCGTCAGCTTCTTCTTCGTTGCTTTGTGGTGCGAAATTCTGAGGTGCTGGATTTGGAGCTTGTTGTTGCGTAGGTGCTGCAGAAGCTGTTCTTTCTCTTGTTGAAGAGTACAGTTTTATTTCTCTAGCAAGGCATTTTAGGTTGGCTTTATGGGTTCCGTCGTTGGCCGTGTATGACTCAATTTCTGGTTTACCAGTAACTCCAACTAAACTTCCTTTAAGCAACCAAGGTGCTAGACCTACATTGTTTGTAAAATAGGCAACTTTGTACCATGTGGTTACTTTTTCTTCTTTCACCTTTTCGGTTACTGCTACAGAAAAATTGATTACTTGAATATTTCCTAAATCTTTTACTTCGGCATCGTTTCCTATATGCCCTACTAGTGTCATTTGTTGCATGTTATTTTTGTTTTAAAATTATATGGGTAATGGCATCATTTTTAATGATGCGGTTGAAACGTGAGTGTATATTTCAGTCGTTTTACTTGAACTATGCCCTAAGTGTTTTTGAATGATTCTTAAATCAGTTCCTGCTTCTAAAAGAGCCGTTGCATTAGAATGCCTTAACAAGTGAAAGTGATAATCTTTTCCTAAATATTTTTTTACGATTTGGTTGCAACTTGTATGTGAATATCGCAAGTCGAATTGTCCGTTAAAAAGAAATTCTTTTGGCTTGTATTCGCAAAAGTAAATTCGTAAAATATCAAGAATCTTTTCCGATAAGCCTACAATCCTATCTTTTCTACCTTTACTTTGACTAATAGTAATAATCATTCGTTTGCTATCAATATCAGATATTTTAAGGTTACACACTTCCGAAACTCTCATTCCCGTACTATACGCTAATGCTATTATTGCTTTGTGTTTTGTATTGGATATTTTGGCAATAGAATCCAATAAAAATTCCTTTTCTATAATTTTAGGAAGTTTTTTTTCTGATCTCGGATATTCGATATGCTTGAATTTTAAAGGTTGTTTTCCTGTAAGTTTATAAAACAATTTTATAGCAGAAATTCGATGTTTCCTGCCGTTAATTGAGTTTGCTAATAGCAACCATTCTTTTATTTGCTTTTCTGATATTTCAGATGGTTTGGTAGCTACTTTATTAAAAAACTCCAAAAACAATTTCACTTGACTACAATAGTTTGAAATGGTATTTTCAGAATAATTTTTCAATTTTAAATCTTCGGAATACAATTCCACATACTTTCCGATATTCATAGTCTTAGGTATTAATTTTGTTAGTCTTTACAGATGGTTTTTACATATAGTAGTTAGTAGCAAGACTACGTTAATTGCTTCAAAATATTAATTGCAATTTCCAAAGCTTCAGTAATTTCTTTTGGTTTTGGTTGGTCTAATTCCGCTCCTAATCTCCATTTATTGTAATACTCTAATATTATTATTGCTTCTTTTAAATTCATTTTATTTGTAATTTTTCTAAATCACCTACTAAAAATCCGTTTTGGTTTATTTCTCTTTTAATAACTTCATCTAAAGTCCTTGAGTAATTTGGACTCATAGTTACAATATTCTGTTTATGAACAAGTTTTAAAACTATTGTTTCATTTTCAATTGCAAATATTTTAAAAGTTCCGTTACAACCTCCTTGCTGTAATTTCGAACCGTATTTAACAGTATAATAATATCCTTTTTCCATTTTTTTATTTTAAATTTTGTTTTTAAAAATGTCCTAACCTAATAGATTGTGCTACTTTTGGATGCAAACCTTTTAGTAATTTTTCCATTGATTCCTTTATAGAATCATTATATCCAACTTCATCTATACTTTCTTCACATCCTAAATTTGATGTAAGCATTGATTTTAGTTTTTTGTATTCTTCAATAATTTTTTCCATAACAATATTTAGTTTTCAATAATCCGTCCAGCTACTAACAGCAGTCTTGAACTACCAGCCGAATCGAATTTGTAAATAGGCTGGCAGTACAAGGCTGCCAAACGTTACTGGCTATTTCGGTTGACGTAAATCAAGACGTTTTATTATCTCGACTAAACAACTTACTACAATCGAATTTCCAGCTTGTTTGTATGCTTGTGAATCGCTCACATTCCATTTAAAATTTTCGTTAAAATCCATTAATCTGAAACATTCAAAAGGTGTTAATCTTCTTATTCTTTGTTGGTAATTAGTTGCTAAACCACTTCTTGAACTTCTTAATGATGGACTATAATTTTCATATTCCCTTGTTTCGCTTTCTGAAAAATCATTTGTCAAATCATAAATAACCACATTATCTTTCTGAACCGTTGTTAATGCGTTAGAAGTTCCGTTTTCGTTTATTTCAAGCATTTGTTCTGTTGGTAATCCCGAAACTCTACTCAATGGATTTGTCGGATTACGACCTCGAATTGCTCCGATTTTTATTCCTTCGCCTTTATTAGTTGATAATGTTGGAGAAACTCCTTCATCACCATAAACGTTTCCGTTCATTCCGTTACCGGACGGATTTACATTTGCTAATCTTATGATATTATCGGAAATATCTAATGATTTTGAACTTGATGTTATTGTTGATGCAACACTTTCTTCATCTTTAAAATTGATATTTCCGTTATTAAAATTAGAAGCTCTTGAATCAAAATAATTCAGCATTTTATCGCTCAAAAAATACTTTTCATCAACTTCACTTTGTAAAACATCTTTCAATCTTTTTACTAAATGAAACGGCTTTGGAAAACTAAAAGTATTATCTGTATCATCACGAATCCCAATTATAAAAATACGTTCTCTATTTTGTGGAACTCCGTAATGTTTAGCGTTCATAACCTGGTAATAAACGTGATATGGCGTTGCGTTTTCGTGAGGAAATATTATGGGATTTCCATTTACAGATTTTCCGCCTAAATAATCAATCCATCTTTGAAACGTTTTTCCATTATCATCAGAAAGTAATCCTTTCACGTTTTCAAAAATGAAATAACGAGGATTGTTTTTTACAATAAATTCGTGTGAATTATAAAACAAAACTCCATTTTTAGAATCTTCTCCTTTACGTTTTCCAGCAAGAGAGAAACTTTGGCACGGTGGCGAAGTCATATAAATATCTAAACTTTCTTTTGGTATTTCACGATCATAAACATTTTCAGGATAATAAGCAGGAAGTCCGTAATTATAGATATAAGTTTGTCTAGCGTATTTATCCATATCACAAGCAAACTTTTTATTTTGCTTAATTCTTAATCTTTCAAGTGCTTGGTCAAACGCTCCAACTCCAGAAAAGTCTGAACCAGTAGTTACAATCAAATTTTCTACTACAGGAGAGAAACAGCCAGTAACACTTGTTTGGCAAGATTGGGTTTTTGGCTTAATTTGATGTTGGTCTTGTACTTTCATTGTTTAGTCTTAAATTTGATTATTCGGGTTTCTTTTTCCCAACCTCGCCAAGCGAGATAACGTTAACTGCAATACTACGTGAACGGTAAAAATGGCGTTTTTTTGTAATCAGAAAATCTCTTTTCTTGTTTATCAAAATATTCATTGTCTATTTCAGAAGCTACAAATTCAAATCCAAATTTATCAGCAGAAATTCTATTGCTTCCACCGCCCAAATGAGTATCAATTATTTTCATCCCATCAAATCCAAATGTTTGATAAATTATATCATATAACATTATTGGTTTGTGGCAAGGATGTATTCGCTTTTCATTTAGCTTTTTATTTCCTTGCGAGGTCATTGGCTCGGTAATGCTTTTTGCTTGTTGCATTCCAGCCCATAATAGATTAATTTCCATTTCATAATCTATTATACTGCAGTAAGCCATTTCATAAATTTTAAAACTCATTCCTTCAGCTGCTCCTTTATTCCATTTTATTCTGCCCGTTCCTAAACCTTCCCAATTCACATATTCAACTCCAAAAATTATTTGATGTTTAGAAATACGTTTCAATTCATTAAAATATTCTTGGCTTGGCGTTTCTAAATCCCAATCTTTTGAAGTATAAACTTTTTTGT
Source organism: Flavobacterium sp. GNP002 (assembly GCF_054343795.1). NCBI lineage: Bacteria > Pseudomonadati > Bacteroidota > Flavobacteriia > Flavobacteriales > Flavobacteriaceae > Flavobacterium > Flavobacterium sp. GNP002. The sequence continues at coordinate 3,301,300 of NZ_JBTGUW010000001.1, read as the reverse complement.
TTTTATTGGCGTTTAAAATAGTTCCGTTTTTTTGCTTGGTTCGTGTTTTGGTTTCTTTCAAAAAAGCCATATTTCCTAAATTAATTCCATAAGGAATATCACAAACAGCTAAATCAAAATAACCATCAGAATAACGTGCCATAGTTTGCATACAATCTTCTTGAAAAACCGTACTGCAGTTAACAGCGGTTTGCAAAAATGGCGGGTAATATTTTGTACTTGTAAGCATTGTTTCTTAATTAAAGTTTAGTTTGTGTTTGAATAATCAGTCTTTAAATCCGCCACTTCTGCAAGCCGCAATCCGTTATGTGCCATTTTAAGAACTACCATCCTTCCATTGGAAATTCCAAATAGACTTGACAATTGACACGTATTTCGTTAGTGATTTTGTTTATCCTATCAGTATTTCGGCTCACTCTACCAAACCACCGCCATCCGTTACTTCTTGCACCAATACCAGTATGAAAAGTATTGCAGTCAAAATAAATCAATGTTCTATCTTTAGCTTCAATTACTTCAACCTTGTTTTCTTTTATTAGCTTTTCAATTTCAGTATGCCATTTTCTGTAGATCAATTCTCCATCAGGTATTGAAGGCATTGTACATTCAGTATTTATGTATTGCGTTGGGCAAACATCAGCATTTACCAATCCCATAATATGCTCACTTTGATAAATTGGATTATCATAATCAGGTTGTCCAGCAGTTATAAAATGTTGCCCTGTTGGTATTATTGGTCTTGGTACATCATCGTGATGCCATCCAGGAATTGCAGGGTACCATTTAGGCATTAGCATATGAACACGGCTATCAAATACTACATTTTCTTTCCAATCATTCGGTAAGTTGTCAATAAATGATTTTGTAATTGCACCACCATTCTCATAAGCATATTGCAAATCGCAATTAAAGAACATCGGTTCTTTTTTAATTTCATCGTTTGAAATTTCAGTTGCAAAAGGTTGTAATTCTTGCAAATTTGGTTTGAATGTTCTTTGAGTTGTTGCTCCCATTTTATTGTTTTTTTTTAAATAAATAGATAAACAACTGACCGACACTGATGTCGGTCAGTTATATTTTTTTAAGGTTTGTAGTAAGCTTGAAACCTTACTAATTCAGGGTACTCAGGGGAACGAATTAAGCCATCTCCCGCGCCTGCTAATGATTCTGCACCACCTTCATCTAAAACAACCTTAGAGTCAATTTCTTTGGGTACACGGAAACAAATTTGAACAGGAAAGTTAGCTTTGGCATCACCAGTAATAACTTTTACTGAGGCTCTTTGAGTAGCTGCTACAATTCGGAATCCTACAGATCTACCTTTTTGTAAAAGAATACGAAGGTTTTCTTCAAGAGTATTTCTGGATCCTACTTTTTGAAGTTTCATTTTAGGGACCAATGTTTCTCCAAACATTGTTTTCATTTTTTGTTGGCCAACTTCAACCATTTCCATGATGTCTAATTCTTTCCCTTTTCTTCCTTGGGATTGAGCGTCTGCAAATTCATCAAAAATGATAAGCGTTTTTTCTTCTGTACCTGCTTTTACACGCTCATTCATTTCGATTACTAATTCCTCTAAGGCGGTTTCAATGTCTAGTATTTCGCTAAATATTTTTACTCCTTTTAATCCCATTCTACAGAACTCAAATTTTGGATCCAGAATGAAAATATGTTTTACTCCGGCAAGTTTTGCGAATTCGATCATGGTTTTTAGTTCAACTGATTTACCTGATCCAGTTGCACCGCAAACTAAAGCGTGTGGTGTAGAATGATTGTTTAAATCCCAATGTACAATTTGTTCAAAATTGTCTCTACCAATTGGTATTTTCATATCTACCAAATCTTTTTTGGTAAAGAGTAAATCTCTTTCACGTTTTTTAGAAAGTTCTACAGCCAGATATGATTTACCTTCATAAACCGTAAGTTCTTTTGAAATACGAACCGTGGAAACATCTAGTGCATTGGCTAAATCGAGTTTATGAGACTGAATAGAGCTAATTTTTGTTCCTGCTTCAATTTCTAATAAGTAAGTATTACTAGAGTAACCGTTGAATACTTTTGCAACTCTTACAACGGTTCCAAATCTGCGAAGTACGTGTTCTATTTTTTCTTCTTGTGTCATGTCTTTGTTTGAATAATCGTATTGAATAAATTCAGAAGCTTTTTGTCTGAATTGTTTAATTACGCTTGGATTTATGGTTTTGATTCCGCTGTCTTTAATCTTTTTAAGACGGTTTTTGATAAGCTCCGTTTTGGTTGGATCTATGTCTGTAAAATCTTCTACTTCTGAGAGCATCGTTTTAGTCCAGAACTCGTACATTTCGGCTAAATCGACTAGGTTGTCGCTGTCGTTCATTATGTACACGTAATCAGGATCACTTACCGCTTGAACTAGCGCACGTAAGCCCTCGTAAAGCATAGATTCGTAATACTTTCGTTCGTCCTTACTTGTCATGTCAAGTGGGAATTTTACGAGCTGAGGCGACTTGTCTCGGTTTTGGCTGTATTTGTTTTCAATAAACCAAACTTCATCTACTGCAATTCCTGTTTCGGCTTCATAACCTATCACATAAGTAATGGCTTGTTTTCCATTGGTAAGTTTTACGGCACTTTCTGGGGTGTACGATTGTTTTGATTTGTGATCGATAATTACAACTTTACCGTTTTTTAGTTTTACGACTAAATCACTTTTGTAATACAAGGGCAAAGGAATGTCAACGCCATTAATGTTTACATAAATTCCTTTTCCGTAATATTCAACGTCTAGGACTTCATCTATTTCATCTGTGTAAACTGAAATATCTTTTAGGAAATTTTGAAGTAATTTTGATACGGTACTGCTTGCTTCTTTAATGCTTTCTTCAACTGAAGGAGTGGTTTTTTGAAGTTTCCAGTTTCTAGGTTCAAATTCTTCAATATAATTGAAGGCAATAGTTTCTAAATTGATCAAATCAGGCAAAATTTCTTTTGCTTTCATTTGATTAAAATAGTGCTGTAGAGCTTCGTGGTAAGCATTACCCGCTACGGTGGTGGCTGACGATTTAGAACGATAACCATAAACCGATTGCATTTCGTAACATTTTTGATTCCTAGAAAATGTAGATACGGACGAATATGACCAGCTATTTACTAAAAATTTAGATAAATGATTTTCTATCTGTTCAGGGCTATATGTTTTATAGATACTCATAAGTTGTATTGTTTTTTCTTTTTCCACAAAGTTTTGCGACAAGTGTGTTTCTGTTTATTCCTAAAATAAGTGCTGCGTTTTTTGCAGAAGGATAAGTCTTACCAGTGGATTTATCAATTACAGGTTTACTTATTCTTTTTATAACAGAATCAATAGTTTTATTACACCTTCCGTTTTTAAACATGTGAATTGCATTTTCGGAGGGAGTTGACCATTCTAAATTTTCAATTCTATTGTCTGTACGGATGCTATTTATATGGTTTACGTATATCTTTTTTTCTGGATTAGGAATAAAAGATTCAGCAATTAAGCGATGTATCGGAACTGATTTTTTTGTACCATCATAACATATAGCGACGGTATAATATCCATTTCCAGATAAACCAGGTTTTAAGAATGTTCCTTTAATTCCTAAAACACGACCATCTTCGTATATAGTGTAGCCTTTGTATTCTGCTGTTCTCATTAAGGCATATTGGTTTTTGGAGTAGCTGGCGCTTGATTTTTAGAACTCAGTTCTGTTTTCTTGTCAGCATAAAGCGTATAAGTATCAGTGTCTTCCTCTGGAATTTCATTTTTGAGCTTTTCTAAGGCTTCCAATGTTTTGGCTTGATTGATACGCATTACTAGTTTGGCTGAATCGACTTTTTCTGCTTTTTTTGCTGAATCAACTTTTTTTGATCTAAAAATTAAATCAGCAGTAGAGTCACCGTCTTTAATAGATTGGGCATAACCAATAAGAGTAACAATGTCGTCAGCAGTTATATTGGCTGTAGAAGGTTTACCAATTGTTTCAAGAACTTCCTGCTCAGTAACTCCGTAAGTGTTTTTAAAACCATCTAAAACAGAATTTCTTTTCTTGATAAATTTGGTTTCGTCTGAAATGTCTCCAGTGATTAACTGCTTTGCAGATTTTGAAACTTTATCGACTACTGCTTTAGGGATTACTTTAAGGATTGCATTTCGTAAAGAAATTGAGTTTGCAGCATTACCAGTTACGGTAATCATGTCGTCGTTCATTCTTCCCGTTTTGGTCATAATTGAACGTTTAACTTCTACTTTAATAGCAATGTTTTTTTCAAGGTCAAAACAAACAGCTTGTGAAGTGATAGAGGTTTTTTCGATTGCGGCAATCTTGGCTTCAATTCTAAGATTACCCCAATTTTGAGCTAATATTAACGCTAGGTGCACCGACGGTCCATTTATTGTTTTTCCTCCTCTGGGTAGAGCGTAGTTGCATGAAGAGGCTGTTTCTAAATCTAGCGTAGCTGTAAATATGGAATCTTCAACTGCTTTTTTTAAGTCTCTAGGATATGCTTTTGCTGTTGCAATTTGAGTATCAATTTGAGCTTTGTCTTGTTGGTAGATCATTTCGGTACTCACTTGTTCTGTTTTGATAATTTCGGCATTTAGTTCCATTTCTTGATTTTTTTAAGATTTGTTGTTGAATAGGTTTTTTGAAATTTTTCTATTAAAATGAGGCTTGTTTGTTTTAGGCACTCTTCATCGGTGTGGTAAAAAGTCTTTTTTAAACTATCGATGAAAATATGTGAAGACAATTCCTCGTCATTATCAAGGCAAGCGTCTTGCTCTGTGAACCCTTGATGTAATAAAGCGTCGGTTACTTCTGCTAATTTGTCTGTGGCAACGTAAAATCTATTATCGTTCATTTGAAATGTAATTGTTTAAGTTAGTTTGTGAAATCGACCATGATTTGCCTGTTTTTCCTGCTTTTAAAAGCCCCATACGAATATGTAGTCTTACGGTTTCTTCTGCCTTTTTAAGCATTTTGGCTACTTCAGGAACTGTGTAGTAGCGTTCGAACTCAGTTTTTGATTTTGTTGGGTTGCCTTTTGCATTAATTAGCGCAACTTTTTCGGCTAATTCCTGCATACTCTCGGGTGCAATTTTTACGGTTACTTCCATTTTGTGGGATTTGTTTGTTTATTGGATTATTGAATACTTCATCATTTGGATCAGTGAAACCGTTAGCTTCAATTAAAAATTCAACGTTATTAAGGATTTTATCCAATAACATGAGATTGTGTTTTAAGAATATTGTAGCGGTTTTTGTCATTACTCTAGTTTTGCTAATTTTTTTGATCTAGGAGAGGCTTTAAATAGGGTGCTTAAAAAGCCTAAACCTCTTTGAGTGACTAGTACTTTTACAACCATAAAGCTGTCGTGGTTGTCACGCTCGATAAATTTTTCTTTGAGTTGGAAATATCCTTTATCGATGTATTTTTGTTGTGGTTCGTTTCTGTTTTTAAAGAAAACGCCTTTTTCTCTGAGGTTTTTAAAGAGTGTGTTTCTGCCAAATGGCAATTCAAGTATTTTAGCACACTGGCCAATATCTATTTTTTCGTCAAGATCAAGCACACGGTCAATAAAATCGATTTTTATTTCTTGTGCTTTAAGTTGTTTTTGTAATGCTTCTTTCTCAGCACGCTCCTGCTTTAGTTTTTGTAGCGTTAGGATTAAAGCATCAGGATCATCGAGCATTTGCTCTAATGTTTGCGGGGTGGCGGTCATACCGTGTTTTAGGAGTTCCTTAATACGGTCGTTGCACCAAATAGAAAATGAAGGAGAGAGCCATCTTGAAAATTCTAGTGCAATATCTTCATGCATCCAAGTACCAGGATTATTGCCTCCTTTTGTAATCCTTACTAAATCAGCCAAAGTGCTTTTTCTCACTTTGGAATATTCAGTTAAAAAATCTTGTGTTTGCTGATTTTGTAAATAATCAACTGGACGTTTACCAAACGGCTTTGCCATTTCGGTTGCGTTTACCATAACATCGCCATTCCCTAACTGAAAAGTGATATTATTACCATTGTAATTAAAAATTTGACTTCCCATAATTGTAAGTGATTAATTATATTGTCCAGATGAAGGACTTGAAACTTGCTCTAGAACATCGAGATCTATAGTTAATAAATAGCCTTTTTCTTTATCTAATTTTAAATTAAAAGCGTTTGGGTATTTGTCTAACTCAATCTTTAAATCTTCAAATAAAGGCGTGATAGCATCGATTGACTTTTTTAGATTACTTATATCTGCCATAATTAATAAGGTTTACTTAACTAATAATTTCATCAACACAATCCAAATCTTTATCTTTGTTTGTGTTTGTTTTCGTTAAGGCAAATATATAAACAAACTGTTTAAATAAAAAAATATTTTACACAAATTGTTTAAAATAAATTTAATATTATGGATAAATTATTGATTTTAAATAAGATAAAAGAATATTATTCTTTTAAAAACGACACTGTTTTCGCTAATTTTCTAGGAATAAGTCCACAAGTATTATCAAATTGGAAATCAAGAAAAACTTTTGATGTTGAATTAGTTTACACAAAATGTTTAGTTTTTAATTCAGAATGGCTTTTAACAGGTAAAGGAGATATGTTGAAAAATATGAACGCTCTTAATAACGTATTAAATGATCCAATGGATAGTTACGGACTAAAGGATGATAAACAGGGAATCCCTTTGATACCGTTAAGTGCTATGGCTGGATTTGGCGAAGGAGAAAGTGCGGTTTTAGAAGTGGATTGCGAACGTTTCGTTATACCTACGTTCAAAGGAGCTGATTTTTTGATTACCGTAAAAGGTTCCAGTATGCAGCCTAAATACAATAGTGGGGATATTGTAGCTTGTAAAAAACTGCCTTTGAATGATTTGTTTTTTCAGTGGAACAAAGTATATGTATTAGATACTATTCAAGGTGCATTAGTAAAGAGAATTAGAAAAGGCAGTACAACGGAAAGTGTTTTGATTGCTTCGGATAACGAAAAATACGAGCCTTTTGAACTGCATAAAAATCAAATCAATGCAGTCGCATTAGTGATAGGGGTAATTAGATTAGAGTAATTTTAAAAATTAATATATGAGAAAGTTTTTGTTTTTAGGTATTTCGATTTGTTTTTTAATAAGTTGCGCTTCTGGAAGTCGCCAAATAGATGATTTTACAAGTAAAACTTATATTGGTATGTCTATTAGTGATTTTATGAAGCTGGAAGGCAGAAAAAAAATGGTAAGTATGCAGAATGGAGTTTCTATTTACAAGGTAGTAAAAAGAGTGTGGTATGATTCTGACGGTAGTGGATCGGATCACATGTTTTTTTATTTTGTTGATCAAAAATTGACTCAAGTAGATAAAGGAGAGCGCGCTGTTGATTATAGAATAAGAGTTGACTAAAAAAAAAGTTTATGAAAAAATTTTTACTGTTAGGATTGTTTTTTGTTTGTGGGGTTTGTTTTGGGCAGGATAAGTATTACTTAGAATCACAAGACTTTTTTAAAAGAGGATTAAATGTAATTTTGCAGAACAACAATACAAAAGAAAAAAAGTATAATTGTTATTTTAAAAATAATGATCTATTTGTTGTTTGCGAAACTTTTATTGGAGTCCCTTATGCAGACATAGTGGAGCGATCAGTTGAAGCAAAGGATTTATCTACTGAATTAGCATATAGAACAACAGAAATTTTGAAGTCTGTTATTTCTAGTGATCATGAAAAAATTTATAATTCAAATTATATTTTTGTAAAGCACGTCATACTAACAGCGGACTACAAAAATATAAATTACGACTACCTTTTTAAAGCAAGTGACTTATATAAGATAGCTCCTTATTTTAATAAAAATGATTTCTTAAATATATTGAAGTAATAACGAAAACGACTAAACTATATATATTTAGTCGTTTTTTTATACTTGTTTTTGTTTGTTTTTGAGTGGTAATTGTCGTGTTGATTGTCGTATTAGTTTACAATATAAATACAAAAAACCCCAGTGTTTACTGGGGTTTGTGGGTTTAATCAGTGACCTTGACTGGATTCAAACCAGTAACCTCTTGAGCCGTAATCAAGTGCGCTATTCAGTTGCGCCACAAGGCCTTTTTTTTGCTGTTGATGTCTTAATTAAGGCGTCTTAGCGGGTGCAAATATAAGTATAAATGTGTAATTTGCAAGTCTAAAATTGTAAAAAAACAAAAAAATATGTCATTAAAAAAGTATATACGTGATATTCAGGGATTTCCTAAAGAAGGAATTTTATTTAAAGACATCACTCCGTTACTAATTAATCCCGAAGCAAGGAATAAATGCCTTGAAATACTGATTGAATCCTTGAAAGATAAAAAAATTGACAAGGTAATAGGAGTGGAAAGTCGAGGGTTTTTCTTTGGAATGTTGATTGCACAAGAATTAAATGTTGGTTTTATTCCGGTTCGAAAACCAAATAAGTTGCCTTACGAAACCATTTCAGCGACGTATGATTTGGAATATGGAAAAGATACTTTGGAAATTCATATCGATGCGATTAAAAAAGGAGACCGAATTCTGATTCACGATGATGTTTTGGCAACCGGAGGAACGGCCAAAGCAGTTTGTGAATTAGTCGAACGATTGGGGGGTGAAATCGTGCAATGCAATTTTCTGATGGAATTAGCTTTCTTGAATGGAAGGGCGAAAATAAAAGGCAATGAAATTTTTGCAGCTATTACATATTAATCTAATGCACGTGTGGTTACGTAATATCTAAAACCAATAATTACCATCTGCCATTTCTTAGCCTTAGCTAAATCCAATCGCTGTTTGGTGAAACTAGGTAAAATGACTTTGTTGATTTGTGCCAAGATTTTATACATACAGTTTTGTTTTGGACAAAGATATAAAAAAAGACGGTCTTGATTAGAACCGTCTTTTTTGGATATTTATGGGAGTTATTATTTTTCTTTTTTAGTGATTATTTTAATTGTATTTTTATCCGTGTTGGATTTATTCACATCCATTCGTTCAATCATGTTTGGATTTATTTTATCTAATTCCGTTTTGTTTGATTTTATGCCATCAATATAAATTTCAGTTTCATCTGGTACGTCAATCTTTTTTTGGGTAACTATTTTAATAGTACTGGTTGTTTTGGAAGTTTGTTTATTATTGATATTTATGGGGTCAATTTTTTCTAAATTCAATTCGGTCATATTAACTCCGTGTATCAGTACTTGTGAATCATCAGGAATATCGGTTGTTTTATTTTTAACCCATATTGAAATAGTATTGTCGTCTTTTTTAACATCAACTCGCTCAATTACATTCACATCTAATGAATCTAAATCCGCCTGACTTCCTTTTTTACCATTGATGAAAATTTCTTTTTCAGTTACTGATGGTGCATTTGGGGCAATAAGAATACTTTTTTGATTACTAATTGTTTCTTGTGAACCAAAATTTACAGTAAGCATTCCATTATCATTTTTAGATACTATAATTCCAAATTCATTTATGGCCTGAGTTCCTTTTATTTCCATTTTCTGGGCAATTTCTTTTCCCTTTTTTAAATCAACTTTTATAGCAGTCAATTCGTTTTTGGAATTTCTTTTGATTCCGGAAAAAGTAACAATTATGGCATATTTTTCTTTCAAATTGCTTGATTTTTCTTTAAATTCCTCATCAGTAGTATTTTTATTTATTTTATATACATCTACTGAATTTTCATTTGTTTTTGAAGGTCCCGTAATAATTTGTTCTGATTTTTTTTCCTGTGCAAAGGTTTCAATTTGAAATAAAAACACAAATGCGACTAATGCTGGAAGAATTAAAATGTACTTCCAGGAATTCGATTTTTTTGATTGATTTTTGTTTAACATAACGATTCGTTTTTTGATTAATGATTGATAAAAATGATTGGTAATGGCAACACAATTTTGATGTGTTGTTATTTTTAAAAGCGTGAACTGATACGCTTTTTTGTCAGATATTTTTTTGGTAGCTTCGCTGTCAGCAATGAATTCCAAGTTTTGTAAGATTGCTTTTTTATATAACCAAATAAATGGATTGAACCAAAAAAGGATACAAAAGAGTCTTGAAAGCAATACGTCAACAGTATGATTTTGTTCACTGTGCACTTTTTCGTGTTCCAAAATATTTTCTAATTCGGAACTGCTGTACAAAGACGAATTATAAACGATAGTATTAAAAAAAGAGAAAGGAGCGAGGTTGTCTTGTACGTCTATAAATTTAAAATCCGCTTGACGTTTTATTATTTTTCCTTTAAATACTTTTTGTAAACTGTAAAAATCAATACCAAATTTAGTTAATAGATACAATGCTCCCATACAATAGAATACTGCTAGTCCCCGGTAAATATATTCTTCTGTATGATCTTCATTTACAGTTGTAGTTATGGGCAATGATGACCAATCATAATTTACAGGAGTAGGTTCAACCCATATTATTTTAGTAAAAATAACTAACGGCAAAAGGACTGAAGTAAATAAACCCAATAACAGAAACCAACGATTGCTGGTAAAAAAGGTTTCTTTTCGCAACATAAAATGGTAAGCCAAATAAAACAGCGCAATTAATCCACTAGATTTGATAAGATAAATATAGAATGCTTCCATAAATATTGTTACTATATAGTTTATATTTCTTCTTTTTGATTTTCAATCATGGCTAAAATTTCCCGTAATTCAGCAGCAGAAATTTTTTCTTCTTTGGCAAAATGAGAGACCATATTTTTATAGGAACTGTCAAAATAATTATCGATAGCTGTATTCATAAAACGCTTTCTATAATCTTCTAAACTCACTATAGGATAGTACTGGTGAGTGTTTCCAAAAGCATTGTGCGACACAAAACCTTTTTCTTCCAGATTTCGCACAATAGTCGAGAGTGTATTATAATGAGGTTGATCTTCTGTGATTTCTGCCAAGACTTCTTTTACGAATGCTTTTTTAAGCTTCCATAAAATGTGCATGATTTCTTCTTCTTTGTTGGTCAGTTTTTGCATGATTTTTTTATTTGAATCAAACTTACAACTATATTTTTAGTTACACAACTAAAAATATAGTTAAATAACTAAAAAAACAGGTTTAGTACTGATGTCAAACTTATTTTAACACAAAAACATTTAAATCAAGTAAGTAAATTGGGAAACTATTTATTTTCAAGTTTAATTAATTTTTGCAGCCAAATGCAACCAGCTACCGAGAGAATTCCTAAACTTCCCATGACAAACCAATTGGTTTGGTAGCCAAATGCAGCAATAATTTCCAGTCCGGTTTTGGAACTTGCAATGTGTGCTAAGCTGAAACTCATTGTAAACAAAGCCATATAGCGACCTTCATGGCCTTTTGGCGCTCTGCTTAAAGCAAAAGAATTAGAGAAAGGGAAGATGAACATTTCTCCAAAAGTGATAAAAAGAATACTGACAATTAGTATTCCCGCCCAAACATCGATCATTAAAACATAGAAACTAATAGACATTAACAGCGAACCCCAAAGAATAATTTTGAGTTTATCGATATTTTTTCTTTGGCTGATACTTACAATTGGCATTTCCAAAAAGAAAATCAACAGTCCATTTAAGGATAACAAAAGTCCGCTTTGAAATTCAGTCAGCCCAAATTTTTCATTGTGGTATAAGGGTAAAGTGGTGAAAAGTTGAAAGAAAAGCATGGCCGTTATAAAGCAGATAAAGAGAAAAATCCAAAATATCTTGTCTTTAAAAACGGAAGCAGGTATTTCGGTTTCACTATTTGCGGAGTCTAAATCGGCTGGTTTTTTACGTTCTTTTACTAATAATGTAAAAATCAAAATAGATACAATGCAAGAACTTCCATCTACCCAAAATAATCCGCTGTAGCCTAAATTCATAATGATTAAACCTCCTAAAGCCGGTCCTGCAGTAAATCCTAAATTTACCGCTAGTCGAACTAAAGTCAATGCTCTAGTACGGTTTTCAGGTTTTGCATACGTACCCAGAGATACAAACATGGCGGGACGAAACATGTCAGCTACAGTCATAATGACAAACATTCCAATGCATAATCCCCAAAACGTACGGATGTATTGCACTAAAAACAGTAATATTCCGCTGGTGAATAAACTGAAAACCATGATTCTATAAAATCCTATTTTATCAGATAATTTTCCTCCAAGCCAAGATCCTAGCATAGAACCAAAACCAAAAGCAACCATAATCCATCCTACTTGTGCATAGGAAAAACTCAAATCTTCTTTTAAATATTTGGACAAGAAAGGCAAAACCATCGTACCGGCACGATTAATAAAAGTAATCAGCGTAAGAATCCAAACTTCTCTTGTAAATCCTCTGAAATTATTTATGTAGCGTTGAAAAGCAGTTTTGAGCATATCTAAAGTTATAATTTCACAAAGGTAGAAAACTTTGTACCGATGCGTCTTTGTGTCCTAGTAACTTTTAAACTATTTTTGCATAAAAATAAGAATATGAGAACGCTATTTACTTTATTTCTTTTGGTTCAATTGAATTTAGGCTTTGGCCAAGAAAAATTTGATGTTTCGGCTGTGGCCAAATTTCAAAAGGAATTAAATACAGAATATGCGGATGCAAAGACAAGTCCTTTGACTGCAGAAGATTTAGCGGAATTCAAAACACTTGATTTTTATCCTATTGACGGGAAGTTTTTTGTGACAGCTGCATTTGTCAGAACAGAAAACGAGAAGCCTTTTGAAATGAAAACGTCAACAGACAGAAAACCATTGTATGTAAAATATGGGGAACTTTACTTTACGATTGATGGTCGGGATTTGAAACTGAATGTGTACAAGAATATTGAGCTTTCAAAAAAAGAAGAATATAAAGACTATTTGTTTTTGCCGTTTTCTGATTTGACTTCAGGCAAGGAAAGCTACATTGGCGGGAAATATATCGATTTAAAAATCCCAAAAGGAGATACGATTGTGATTGATTTCAATACATCGTACAATCCATATTGCGCTTATAATCACAAGTATTCCTGTCCAAAAGTTCCTTTGGAAAATGATTTGGATATCGAAATAAAAGCAGGAGTTAAAAAATTTCACGACTAATGGAATTCTTTAATCTGCATACGCATAAATGGACCAATCAGCCCAATGTGTTAGAATTAGTGAATCAATATCCACAGGAATTTGACACAACGATTCCGTATTATTCCATCGGGATTCATCCGTGGTTTATCGTTGAAGGACGAATAGAATCTGACTTGGCTATAATCGAAAGTAAATTGCAAGAGGTAAATTGTCTCGCTGTTGGCGAATGTGGATTGGATAAGCGCATCGAAGTTCCAATGGAATTGCAACAAATGGTTTTTGAAAGACAATTGCTTTTGGCACAAAAATATCAAAAACCGGTTGTGATACATTGTGTCGCGGCTTTTCAGGAATTGATTGCCATCAAGAAAAAATTGAATATATCAGTTCCAATTTTGATTCATGGATTTTCGAAAAATATACAAGTCGCCAAGCAATTAGTGGACAATGGATTTTATATCTCATTTGGAAAATATTTATTGCTAAATCAGGAACTGGAAGCTGTTTTTAAAAGCGTTCCCAATAATCGATTTTTTCTAGAAACAGATACGGTTGAAGAGGGAATTGAGGCTGTTTATGAATTGGCAGCAAAATACAAAGGAGTTTCTGTCAAAGAAATACAAGAACTGGTAAGTAGTAATTTTTTGGATGTATTCAATATTCGAATTTAGATATTATAAGAGTTAAAGTTTTAGAACTTTAAACATTAAACTTTAAACAAAAAAACAATGGCAGAATGGACAGAAAGAGCCGAACTTTTATTCAAAAAAGAAGGTTTAGATAATTTGAAAAATGCAAATGTATTGGTCGTAGGATTGGGTGGTGTTGGTTCTTTTGCAGCTGAATTTTTGGCAAGAGCAGGAGTGGGAACCATGACTATTGTAGATGGTGACGTAGTTGATATTACCAATATAAACCGACAATTACCTGCTTTACATTCGACCGTGGGACAACCTAAAGTTACTGTTGTTGGAGATAGATTAATGGATATCAATCCAGAATTAAAATTGACTCGTGTACAGGAGTTTCTTTCGCCTGAGCGTGCTTTCGAAATTGTTTCAGAAGAATTTGATTATGTTTTGGATTGCATAGACAGTGTGACTCCAAAGTTGAATTTAATTATTGGTGCCAAACGAAAAAGAGTCAAAATCATAAGCAGTATGGGCGCTGGCGGGAAAATGGAAGCTTCTAAAGTTAAAGTGACAGATATTACGAATACCGTGAATTGTTATTTTGCTAAAACCATTCGAAGACGATTGAAAGAAGTGAAAATTGATAAATTGAAAGTGGTTTTTTCTTCTGAAATTCAAGACGAATCAAGTTTAAAAATGACCGATGGATCCAATTTTAAAAAATCTTTTTACGGAACAAACAGTTATATGCCGGGATTATTTGGTTTGTATGCTGCAGAAACCGTGATTCGTTATTTACTTAAAAAATAGTGGTCAGAATTAAGTTTCTAATATTCAGTTCTAAATATCTAAGAAGCCTTAAAATCTAAAAAGTCTAAAAATCTAAAAAATGATACAAACCGTAATTTTTGACATGGATGGTGTAATTGTCGATACTGAACCCGTACATCGTTATGCTTATTTCAAACAATTCGACGAATTAAAGATTACTGTTACAGAAGATATGTATACTTCGTTTACCGGTTTTTCTACTCGAAATACGTTTCAGAAATTGAAAGAGGTTTTTGTGATAGAACAAGAAGTAGAAGATTTAATACTGAGAAAACGAAACATATTTAATGATGCTTTTGATAGTAAAGCAGATTTGGAATTATTGCAAGGTGTTGAAAATCTTATTAAAGAATTACACCAAAACGGAATGCAATTGATTCTGGCTTCTTCAGCTTCAAAAGTTACTATTGAACGCGTATTTAGCAGGTTTAAGTTGCATGACTATTTTACGCATGTGGTAAGCGGTGAAGATTTCCCTAAATCGAAACCACATCCTGCTATTTTTGAACATGCGGCAAGTTTATCAGTTGCGCCAAAAGAAAATTGTATTGTCATTGAAGACAGCACAAATGGGATAAAAGCGGCGAAAGCAGCTGGGATTTTATGCGTAGGGTATAACAGTGTTCATTCTGAGGCGCAAGATTTATCGGAAGCTGATGTTGTAATTAATCATTTTAACGAATTGGGTTTTGATGCGCTAAAGAATATTGATTCTAAATTAAGGAATAATTAACATTTGAAAGCCACTGAATTTGTAAATTTGGAAATCATAAAAATTTAAAACATGAAAAAAATAATCATTGTATTTGCCATTATTATAGCAAATTTTACCATTGAGGCGCAGGTAAAAACACCTCAATCCAGTCCAAAATCTACCATCATGCAAGCAGTAGGTTTGACAGATGTAGAAATTAATTATTCAAGACCAAGTGCCAGAGGAAGAGCCGTTTTTGGTAATTTGATCCCTTTTGGAAAAGTATGGAGAACTGGCGCTAATGAAAATACAACTGTATCTTTTAGCGACGATGTTGTTATTGATGGAAAAACGTTGAAAAAAGGAAAATATTCTTTGTATACTATTCCAAAAATAGAAAGCTGGGAAATAATTTTTTATAAAACTACTGATAACTGGGGGAATCCAGAAGAGTGGAAAGAAGAAAATGTAGCGCTTAGAGCAACTGTTAAACCAGAAACTTTAAATAGAAGTGTGGAGACATTTACTATTGGAATCAGTGGTTTAGATAACAATTTTGCTTTTTTAGAAATATACTGGGAGAACTCGTATGCAGCTTTAAAATTTGAAGTGCCTACTCAACAAAAAGCAACGGCTAATATCGAGAAAGCATTAGCAGGACCAACTGGTGCTGATTATTTTTCTGCTGCTCAATTTTTATTCCAATCGAATGGTGACAATGCAAAAGCATTGGTTTATGTAAATAAAGCGTTGGATATGTCTAAAGACAAACCATTTTGGTATAATAGATTGAAGTCATTGATTCAAGCTAAACTTGGAGATAAAAAAGGAGCAATCGAAACTGCAAAATTATCTCTTGCAGCAGCTGAAATTGCTAAAAACCAAGACTATGTAAAAATGAATAAAGATAGTATTGCAGAGTGGAGTAAGAACTAATTACTCTATCTTTTTTATATAAGAAGATCCCGTCTCTATTTAGAGACGGGATTTTTTTTGAAATTTTGGACTGGGTAATTTATTAAATGTTTGCATATAGATTATCCATGGGATCATCATTACTTGGTCAGTTCGCTATTGCCAGTTTCTGCGGAAGAAGAGATTTTTAAATAAGAACTTCTGCAGTAAAAAAAATAACCGCATATTCACAGATTATTAATATCTAAATCTGTGAATATGCGGTTAATAATTTTTTATTTAGGCTGTTATCGCTCTCTGTTTTCTGAAAATGGTCCACTGCAATAATAACGAAATCACAATTGTTAGCATCGCTCCGATGAAATTTAGCCATAAATAACCCAGTTTTTCTTCTCCGCTTGGAAAGATGTAAATGGCGTAATAGTAAATGATAAAAATAGTAAGCTGACTAATAACGGCGCTGTAGAATATAGCTTTGGATTGGACTTTATGGATATAAAAACCAACTAAAAAGATTCCTAATACAGTTCCGTAAAAGATGGATCCAATGATATTTACCAACTGAATTAAATTTTCAAACAGCGTCCCGATGCAGGCAAAAAGGATTGCAATAATTCCCCATAATAAGGTAAAGAATTTAGTTGCATACAGATAATGACGTTCTGATTTTTCTTCTTTTACATTTCGTTTGTAAATATCAATTGCTGTAGTAGATGCTAATGCATTCAGTCCGGAAGCGGTCGATGACATGGCCGCTGAAATGATAACGGCAAGCAATAAACCAATAAGTCCTCGAGGTAAATAATTCAGGATAAAGTGAAAAAACACATAATCTTTGTCATTAGTTTCACTGTTGCTGTCGGCTTTTAGAATTATTTCTTTGGCTCGATCTCTCAAATCTTTTTCTTTATTAGACAAAGCCACTAATTCTTTTCGAAGGATTGGATTGTCATAATCCTGATTCAGCTGATCGATGTACAACAAGTTTATTACTTTTTTATCTTCGGACAAATCGTCTAGTTTTTGCTCTAAAGCATTGTATTCGCCTTTATAAACCGATTTTTCAATCAAGGCTTTGTTGTTTGGATTAAAATTTAACGGTACAGGATTGAATTGAAAAAAAACAAAAACCATAACTCCAGTCAATAAAATGAAGAACTGCATAGGAACTTTTAAAAGCCCGTTCATAATCAGTCCCATTTGACTTTCACGAACGGATCTTCCTGATAAATAACGTCCTACCTGAGATTGGTCAGTTCCAAAATAAGCCAATGCAAGGAAAAAACCTCCTGTGATTCCGCTCCAAAATGTATATTTTTCTTCTGGGTCAAAAGAGAAATTGACAATGTTCATTTTGTCATTTGCTCCAGCTATGTGAAGTGCACTGGTAAATGTCATATCATTAGGCAAATAATGTAATATCAGAAAAAAGGTGATAAACATTCCGGACATAATCACAAACATTTGCTGTTTTTGTGTTACGTTAACGGCTTTGGTTCCACCAGAAAAAGTATAAATGATGACTAAAACACCGATAATAATATTCATGTAGGTAAGATTCCAACCCAATATTGCCGATAAAATAATCGCTGGAGCGTAAATAGTCAATCCGGTTCCAAGACCTCTTTGGAACAAGAAAAGAATGGCTGCAAGGGAACGTGTTTTTAAATCAAATCTTTTTTCGAGGTACTCATATGCGGTATAAACCTTGTATTTGTGGTATAAAGGGATAAATGTGACGCAAATTACAACCATGGCAATTGGCAGTCCAAAATAGAACTGCACAAAACCCATTCCATCATGATAAGCCTGTCCCGGAGTAGAAAGAAATGTAATGGCACTAGCTTGAGTTGCCATCACGGAAAGCCCTACAACATGCCAAGGAGTTTCATTGCTTCCTAGAATAAAGTCTTCTACATTTTTACTTCCTTTGGTTTTCCACGCGCCATAAATTACAATGAAAAGTAATGTAAAAATGAGTATAATCCAGTCAAATAATTGCATAATTTAAGCGTATAATTTCATGATGAGACAAAATATCAAGATGTAAATAGCGTTGGCTACAAGCACCCAGGTATAGTTTTTCTTCCAGGTTTTTATTTTTTTTGTTTCCATTTCAGACTGGTTTAGTTTTTGATTTTTTGTGGAGGAACGGTTTCGGATGATTTCAATGAGATGATATTTGAAATTAATTTATATGCACCAGTAACACCCTCAGGTAATTCTCTAAAAAAGCTTAATCCCGTATAAATATAGTGCCCTTTTCCGTAAGGAGCTATCAGCAAAGCGCCATTTTTAGGTGTTTCTCCTTTATCATTTGAAGATAGAATAGGAGTGAAGGCTTTGTCGTACTCACTTGGATAATATAATCCTTGTTCTTGTTTCCAACCTTGAAAATCTTTGCTTGTAATTTTGTTTGGAAAATTCAAAACGGGATGGTTTGGAGCTAAAAATCGAACTTCGGCATCTTCTTCGGTTACACGGTCGCGGGACAGTTTTAATGGATAAGGTGCGATATTTTCGGTTATAAGATCACCAGCAGTATTGTACTGAACGAGCATTGTTTTTCCACCTTTCACAAAGTCAAAAAGTATCGTTTGTTTATTTGCTAATGCTGTAACGGTATTATAGGCACGAACACCAGTCATTACTACATCAAAGTTTTCTAATTTCTCGGGTGTTATTTCTTCGGGTTTAAGCAGCGTAACAGTGTATCCTAATTGCGTCAGACTGCTTGGAACTTCATCTCCAGCACCCATAATATATGCAATTCTCTCTTCGTTGGTTTTTAAATCTGTTTTGATGCATTTGGCTTCAGCCGATTTTAAAACTTGCTGTTTAGTGATGTGGTCATAATTAATGATAATTTGTTCTTTGTCAAATCGTTTATTGTCAATTATCGCCACGCTTTTAGCTACAGCTTCTTCGGATTTATTTGGCGCAGTTACTTCAAAATAAACAATTTGTTCCGTTCCCTTTTTAAGTATATTGAAAGGAATGGATTTAGGTGAAACATTCCAACTTTGAGGCAGTTCAAGTTGTAGATTTCCTTTCACGGCATCTTTACCCGCTTTGATTTTTACGCCTACGTATTTTATTTTTGTATCTTTAAAAAGCAATACTTTGTCTACAATTGAAGTGGTAACCTCAGGAACGATGTCGAGATAATTATACACTTCTCCTTTTACATCATCATTGTATTTATAAACTATAGTTCGCTCAAACGGGATTTCGATTCCGTTTATTTGAACGTTAAAAACTATTTTAGCTTCTCGAATAATATCCGGAATTCCTATGTTTTGTTGTTGGTTTACGGCATACATCCCAACGGTTCCATTTTCTCGTAACCAATAGGGTTGTGTGTAGTTAATTGATTCTGGTAATTTTAAATCTAAGTTGATATTATTAAGAATATTATTTTTTAACTCGCGATTTTGAGGTGTATTTGTTTTTTCTGGCAAAGTGGTCACGCTCATTAATTGTATTGGCGATGAGCTTCTGTTAATGGCTTCAAGTTTCAATTTAATAGTGCTTCCGGGAGTTGCTTCCTGATTTTGGGCTACGGCTTCAAGATACAAACCGGAACAAGCCGCTATAATTTCTTTAATAGCTTCGGATTTTAGTGGTGCCCAATGATTTTCGTCCAAAGCTTTCATCATAGCGTAGGCTTTCGCCAAATTTAGAATACTTGCCGAAGGATTATTATGGTCGAATTCATTGGCAATAGTAGTCAATAAATCTCCAATGGCTTTTCCTCCTTTTACACGGTTCCAAGAAGTATCAATTCCTTCAAAAAGTGATTTTTTTTCTTTTAAAGCACTTCCATTTATAAACTCTAAATATTCCGTTTCTTCGCCACGCGCACCAGTGCTTCCAAAACCTTGAGATTGATGACGGCTGCGACTTAATGCTGCTATTTCCTGATTTGATTTTCCTAATCCGGCATAGTAAACTCCTGTTTGCAACGCAATTAAATTCGTTTTATCGGCAGCATTAAATTTTTCGATAGTTCCATAAAACCACCAAGAAGTATTAAAAAACTGGCGTTTGGCTTGCCAAGGTTTTACAAATTGCAATTGTTCCGGAAAAATAGTTGGATTATTGGCTAGTTCAAAACTTTCTACGCTCAACATTGCCGATGATGTATGATGCCCGTGTGTAGTTCCTGGAGAGCGATGATCAAATCGATTGACAATTACATCTGGTTGAAATTTTCTGATGGCCCAAATAACGTCTGCCAATACTTTTTCTTTATCCCAAATGGCTAATGTTTCTGTTGGATTTTTGGAAAACCCAAAATCATTGGCACGGGAAAAAAACTGTTCTCCGCCATCAATTTTTCTAGCTTCGATAAGCTCTTGTGTTCGTATCACTCCCAATAATTCGCGTAATTGTGTCCCTATTAAGTTTTGACCACCATCACCGCGTGTCAACGATAGATAGCCAGTTCTTGCTTTTTGTTCATTGGACAAGTAAGAAATTAATCGAGTATTTTCATCATCGGGATGTGCTGCTATATAAAGTACCGAACCTAGGAAATTAAGCTTTTGGATTTGATTGTAAATTTCAACAGAATTTGATTTTTGGGGTTGTTGCGCATTTGTTATTTGGCAACATAAAAGAAATATTAGAATAGCTGATGCGTATTTTTTTTGCATTTTTTAAAATTTGATTTGCAGTAACTTCAAATGTAGGAATTAAATAATTTCTTGTGAAATGTTTTGGGTTTTCTTTAATAATAAAAAAAAAGAGAGAGAAAACCAATTTAGGTTCTCTCTCTCTTTTTAAATAAACAGGTGATTAATCTCTATCTCGTCCGTTTCCATTTCCACGACCATTTCCATGTCCGTTGCCGTTATTTCTATTATCGTGTTTTCTGTATTCTCTATGATTATCATTATCATAACTTCTATGATTGTCATTATCTCTATGCTTTACATATACTCTACGGTTATTATTATAGCCTATATTTCTTTGTTCTCTTCCATGATATCCTCTGTAATATTTTACTTTATGATTCTTAAAGTGGCTATATGGTCTCGAACCATGATAATCGTTTAATACTACCTTGTACCCACCATATAAATCATAGTTTCTATATTGATTTGGTAGGTATCTTGAACGTATCCATCTTCCTCCACCAAAATAAATGAACTGTGTTGCTCTTACATCATAATAAGCTTCTACATCCGGCAAATAGTAATATTCTGCTTCTGCATATCCTACTGGTCCCCATGATGGAGCTCTACCAATATTTACATTAACTGAAACTTGTGCTTGTATTGTGCTTGATGCAAAAAGTATAATTCCTAAGGCGATTAGTTTTAATGTTCTCATTTTTTCAAATATTTAATTAGTAATAATTTTTTTGTAATAGCTCGTTTTGCGTTGCTTTTTAAATAAAGCCAACAACTGTGCCAAAATTAAAAAGTTAACATTTAAATAAGGTATAGGGCTAAAAAAAGAGAGCCTCATTGCTGAGACTCTCCTTATAAATTATATGAAATCAGTATTAATGTTTTCCATTTCCATGGCCATTATTTCCTTTCCCACCTTTATTTCCATTTCCTTTATTTCCATTCCCATTGTTCCCATTACTTTTGTATACTTTGTTATTACTACTACGATTGGAACCGATAGATTTTTGAGGTTTACCTTTGTATCCTTTGTAATATCTTACTTTATGGGTATTAAAGTTACTGTATGGGCTTGAACCATGATAATCGTTTAGTACTACTTTATAGCCATTGTATAAGTTATAGTTTCTGTATTGAGTAGGCAAGTTTCTTGAACGAATCCATTTTCCTCCACCAAAATAAATAAACTGTGTGGCTCTAATATCATAATATGCTTGAATGTCCGGCAAATAATAGTAATCTACAGAGGAGTAACCAACTGGACCCCATGCTGGTGGACTACCTATATTTACATTTACTGAAACCTGTGCTTGCATCGTATTTGCTGATGCAAAAAGTATAATTCCTGCGATGATTAATTTTAATGTTTTCATTTTTCAAAATTTTAATTAGTAATTAATATATAGTAATTTTCAGTTACTGTATTTTCTCGTTTTATGATTAAGCCAACAACTGTTACAATATCAAGTAATTAAGATTTTGCTGTGTTATTTTACTTCATAAAAAAAGGAAACGAATTTTCGTTTCCTTTTTCTACAGTTATAAATTTATTTACAATAAAAGTATCAATAAAAGGATAACTATTATAATTGCACCTACAGATAGATATACACCATTTCCTGTAGATTTTAATTCTGCTTTAATAGCACGTACTTCTTTACGTAGTTCTTTTTTTTCTGAAGAATTCAAAGAAGATTTATCCATTGCTTTTATTTCGTCAAGACGATTAAGCAACACTTTAACTTCTGCAGGAACTTCTTTTGGGTTATTTGAAACCGAAGTTGGGTTTTTTTCAGCAGCTAACATTTGGGTTGGAACAATACTTAATGACAATACCATCATCATTAAATAAAAGGTAACTTTTTTCATTTCTTATAGGGTTTTAGTTATTAACTTAATTATACTATAAATGTAAGCAATATTAACAGATGTAATCTTATATAATTATAATATTAAATTATATAATTTACACTTTTTGATAATGATTGCTGTTGTAATGTTTTTAAAATTAGAGGTTTAAAACGGTTTTGTCCGAACTAGAGATTACGGGACGTAGCATTCGTCATTTAAAAATCACAGTACGTGGCTTGCCTAATTCAAAATCCTGAAAACCAAAATCAGTGGTTTCAAAAGAGTTGGTTTTGAAAATATTTTCGCCATTACCTGGTATTGATGGATAATAGGAAAGTGAAATTTGGAAAGAACTAAATACTAAAAAATCATTGTTTATTATTAATCCAATCCCAATTTTAGAATATGCTTTATTTTCCAATAATCCTTTTTCAGGATTTCCCATCATCGCAACTGAATAGTTAAAATAAGGATTTAATCGAAAGCCCCAAAGATTCCATGGCGCATACGCTTGAGTTTGTAAAGTCAGTATTGCTTTTTCGGTACCATAATAAGCACTATTAAATCCTTGAATACCGTAATTTTCATTAATATTAAGTTGATCGCCAATAACGTTTACGCGATTAGAACCAATAATTAGTTGTGGTTTGATAAACTGTCGCAATTTCCATTTTCCAAGACTAATCAATTTTGTAAAGTAATTAGCTTGAAAAGAAAAAGCATTCTGTTTCGTATTTGATTTTTCTAAAAAAGTACCCAACTCAAAATTGGCACTTAGAAATCCCCATTTATAAAAATTTCCAAATGATGCCTGTGCCCCTAAATAGTAGCGACCTTGATTGTTTTTATGTTGATAGCCAGAAGTTATTCCAAATATTTTTCCAATGGGTACATCTTCAATAATTCCGTTCTTGAAAATATAGCTATCTTGAACGAACTTACGGGAGGTGATACCAATTCCTATAAGTGAAAATTTTTCATCAGAATAAAAATCATTTGGATCGTAATCAATTGTTGGACTTTCTAAGTATTTTACATTTAAAAACCGACCAGCAACGACTAAATTTGTAGTTCTGTCACTCTCGGTATTACTTTTAAAAATCCTAAAGGCACGACCAAACCATAAATCCTGTGAGTTGTATTTGAAATTTTGGTAAGCAAATGCTGCATTACTATCAGGAAGTGTATCTTTTCTAAACTGTTTGTCAAAATAGATTCCGCCAGCCCATTTTGTAAATGGAGAATAAAATAATCGTTCAATATTGATGCTTTTACCATAATAATCATCTAAATCAATACGATAATTTACAGTAGTTTTAATGAATGTATTTTTGAAGTTGGGAATAGTGTACGCAACGCGATAAGCATTTTTACCATCACTGAATCTGTTTCTGAACTCATTATTAAATTCATGACCAGAACCCAGAATATTTCGATCATTCAGTTTAAAATTACTTACGGAACTTGATATGGAACCCTTTGGGATTATACTCCACGAATCTAAAACCCGAATGTAAATATCTACGGAATCCTTATTGTTTTTAATCAATTGCGGAGATACATCAACGCGACTGATATAGCGCTGTGTTCTTATTAAACGTTCTGATTCTTTTACTAGTAAGGAATCTAAAGGCTTATTTTTTTTGATAAGCAATAAATTCTTAATTGCAAGTCTGTTCGTTTTAATGTGAATTCTGTTTCCGGTTCGTTCAGCCCAATTTCTAGCTTTTTTTGTAGTGTCAATTTCTGAATAACCAAATGGGTCTAAAGTAACAATATTGATGTTTCGGATAATTTTTCCTTCAAAATTTTTGAATTTTTTCGGGACTACTTTTTTCTTTTTGCTTTTTACATTAACTGGTCTGAAAACTAATTTATGAAGGAGTTTGGTAAATTTATTTTTTTTGGAATAGGTCTGGATTTGTTTATACACTTCTGAAGAATCTTTTCCCTTTTTGTCTACTTGAGAAAAAGAAATCTGATAACAGCAGAAAATCAAAATAATTAGAACCAGGCTTTGTTTTTTAAACATGATAAAAAATAATAATTTTAAACATTGTTAACGAAACAAAAGAAAAATCTTTTAAGTATTAGTTCGAATTAACAAAATTCAGAATTTGAATAGTCGAAATATACTATTTTAAAAATTATTCATTGGTTCTAGTACTGTCATTTTCGGTTGTAGTTTCAGTAAATACTGGAACTACAATATCAGTCTTGATAACTATTTTTTTTGGTGTTGAATCAGAATCAAACAACGGTAATTTAATATTGCGCCAAGTATATGTTTTGGGTAAATGATCTCCCATTAGGTATCCCCAAGGTTCTAAAGATTCCACTCTATCAAAAATCACTTTGAGTATTGCCAGGATAGGAAGTGCTAAAAACATACCAGAAACTCCTGCAATTGCGCCACCTATGATAATTCCAATAATCGATACAAAGGCGTTTATTTCTACTTTAGAACTTACAATCAAAGGAACCAAAATGTTATTATCAATTAACTGAACAATTATAGTAATCACGATTACGCCAACAATTATCGATAAATCCGGAGAACCTGTAAGTGAAGCTACAATACTCAGCACTCCCGCAAAAAGGATTCCTATGTAAGGAATCAAATTTAAAATTCCTGTGATAATTCCCAATAAAATAGCATATTTTACACCAATGACCATAAACCCAAGTGTAGTCATTGTTGAGACTAAAATCATTTCAATAATTAAACCTACGATGTAACTGTTGATTGCTACTCTTATGTTTGTCAATATATCTTTTAACTGCTCATGATTCTCTTTTTGGAATAACTTGGATAAAAACAGTAAAAAATGGGTTCTGTATAAAAGAATTAAAAAAGTATAAATAGGTATTAATGTCAAATTTACCAAAGTATCCGTAAACGACATTAAAGTGGTACCAATTAACTCTTTTCCTTTTTCCATGGAATCCTCAGTTGCAGTATCGATATATTGTTTTTGTTCCCAAGAACTTAAATGAAAATTGTCTCTGACAAATCCTTGAATATTGCGGAGATGAATGTTGATGTTTTTTTCAATTTTATCAAAATCAGCTGCAAAATCGCTAATTTGAAAAGATAGAAAAACAAAAAGTCCAATGAAGATCAATACAAATAAAATTACTGCTATCATCACCGCCAAAACATGCGGAAAATAGAGTTTTGATTTAAAAAACTGAACAATTGGATACAATAAAATAGCAAATAAAAACGACATCATTATGGGAACTAAAATATCCTGACCAATATAAAAAATAAAAATCAGAGCTATTAAACCCAACAAAACAAGGGTTAGTTTGGCATAAAATGGAAATTTTAAGATGTCATTCATATTCTATTATTTTTAAAATAACGTATTTACTATTCAATTATGAATCGTATTGTTTCTAATTGACAAATATGAAGAATTAAAGAAATTAAAGTATTATATATTTCTCATCAATAGTTGTAAAATTATCACTTTTAATCATTTGATTTACAAAATAGAATCATTTGAGAATTAAATTTTTATTAAATGCTGATTAATCCATGAATTCTTTATCATCAAAATGGTCTTTCAGTATCGAAATCCCTTTTTGCAAGAGCAGATTGTTTGGATAAATGATTTTTTCTCCATCAATAGTTTTTAAATACACATGAAAAGCACCAATATCCTCAATCTCTGCTTCAATGGGAAAGTCTTTATCATGGATTTTTATAACATCTCCAATTTTAAACGGAAAAGAAAAGAACAAAATAACACCTGATGTGATGTTACTTAAAATAGACCATTGGGCAAACATAGCAACACCTACAACGGTTGTGATGGAAGAAAGTGCAATAAAAATATCTTTGGTCTGAACTCCCCAAATTATTATTAAGGCAATAGTTACCAAAATATTGATAAGTAAGTGAATGTATTTAATGACTAAATTGGTTCGATGTTCCAGAGTTTGGTTTGATTTTGCATAGCGTAGTACCAGTTTTGTAGAAATAATACGAAATAATACCAGTAAAATTCCCAGAATTCCAGTTGCAATCAGTTCTCTTGTGTATTCTTGAAAAAAGGCCATGTTCATGTTTAATTACGCTAATTTAATCAAATATTCATACACTTTGTCTGTAGGCATTCCCATCACATTTGCATACGAACCTTCAATTTTTGAAACACCTATAAAACCAATCCATTCCTGGATACCATAAGCTCCGGCTTTATCATAAGGTTTGTAGTTTTCTAAATAATAATGAATCGATTCGTCGCTTAATTCGTTGAAAGTAACTTTGGTAACCTCATGTATTACATCTGCTTTCTCATTGGTTTTAAAACAAACAGAAGTGATTACTTCGTGTGTTGTATTTGATAATGATTTCAGGATTTCAAAAGCATCTTGTTCGTCTTTTGGTTTACCCAAAGCCCTATTGTTATGCCAAACTATGGTATCGCTGGTAACTAGGATTTCATTTGGTTTTAGTTCTCCTTCAAAAGCACTGGCTTTCAATACGGCTAAATAATTAGTAATTTCCTCTGCTTTCAATTCCGGGGGATAAACTTCTTCAATTTCTTTCAATCGAATTTCAAAATTCAAGTCTAAATCCTTGAAGAATTGCTGGCGTCTCGGTGAACCCGAAGCCAGAATTAAAGTGTACTTTTTTAATTTATTTTTAAGCATTGTATTTTATATTTAAACTTATAACAACAATAGATAGAATTCCAAATAGCAGAATCCATTTTAACAGCATACTCAGTGTATGGAACTCTTTTTTAGATTTTGCAGTCCAAATTTTTACAGTAAAATAAAGCAATGGTCCTACAACAAAAAGCAATAAATATACAGTTGTAAATACTAAATCAAGAAGGTATTTATTGATGTAATACAGCATAAAAAGAATAGGAATGAAGCTCAGTCCAAAAACTATTTTTGCAGTTCTAGATTTGCCTATTGCAATTGGCAATGTATTCATTCCTTGGTTGTAATCACCATCAACATCTTCAATATCTTTAACTATTTCCCTCATGAAATTAAGAAAAAAGGTAAACAGTGCGTAGTCTAAAAGAATAGAAAAAACAATTCCCATTTGTTGTTGGTTTCCTTCATGAATCGTTGGGAATAAATCAAAAATCCCAATGATAACAACGCTAAAAGAAAGCAATAATGCAACGATAATATTGCCAATAACCATCATTTGTTTAAGGCTTGTCGCGTACAAATAAAGTGTTGCTGCAAGCATAATAAAAATAGATGCAAAGCCTGGTTTCAATATAACGTTTGACAAGTAAAAACCAATGGCTACACCAGTAACAGTAAGTCCAATGTATAGATTATAAGCATTGGTTTCAGAAATGGTTTTGCCTACAATTACATTGTTAGGTTTGTTTATAGTATCAGTATTTTGGTCAAAAACATTATTGATAACATATCCTCCAGCAGCAATTAAAATAGTTGATAGAACCAATAATCCATATTGCCAATCAGCTAATGCCAAAGGAATATCTTGAAATTTAAAAAAAACATACCTGAAAATAAGTTGCATAAAAGCAAGCATCATTAAGTTCTGGTATCTGATTAGTTTTAAAAATGGAAACATTGATGTTATTTAAAATTTATAATTTAACATTTAAAATAGTACTAATCGTGTTTCCCATCAAAATAAGCCATCCATTTTCCTTGTGCTTTCATCACTTGTTCTATCACATCTCGTGCAGCTCCTTTTCCTCCATTTTTATGTGAGATATATCTGGAAATAGCTTTGATTTCAGGACTTGCATCTTGTGGACAAGCGGGTAATCCTACTAATTTCATCACGTGATAATCCGGAATATCATCGCCCATGTACAAAACGTGTTCTGGATTGATATTGTAAACATCAGTATATTCATCAAATGTTTCTACTTTATTTGGTGTGCCTAAATGAATATCTGTAATTCCCAGATTTTGTAATCTAATGCGAACACCTTCATTGCTTCCTCCCGAAATAATACAAACGTTATAACCGCTTTCTACCGCGGCTTTCATGGCATAACCATCACGAATATTCATGGTGCGCAAAATCTCTCCTTCATTGGTTACAAAAACAGAACTGTCAGTAAGTACGCCGTCTACGTCAAATATAAACGTAGTAATATCATTCATTATTTCTTTATAACTTTTTGCCATTATGCTGTATAGATTGTGTTAGTGTTTTATAAATTTTAAGGTGATTTTCATTGGATAAAAAAGCCTCATGTGCCTCGATTGTTGCAGTGTCATTGCGTTTAGCCGGTCCAGTTTGAGCTTCTGACGGCGAAAGTAACATTATTTTTTGAGCTGTTTCTGTAATTAAAGGAGTTAAAATTTCAAAAGGAACCTGATGTTCCTGACAAATTTCCTGACCTATTTGGTACAAATGATTCGTAAAATTATTGACAAAAACTGCCGCAACATGCAATGCTTTTCTCTGTTCGGAGTTGATAGCAAATATTTTATCAGAAATTGATTTGGCTACTTTATCCAATAATTGATAATCCGTTGCATTTTCGCTTTCTAAACAGATTGGAATAGTTCTAAAATCAACTGCTTTGTTTTTAGTAAAAGTCTGTAGGGGATAGAAAACTCCTTTTCGGTTATTGTCATCCAAAGCATTCAAAGAAACACTTCCTGAGGTATGAACCACCAAGCGATTT
Organism: Flavobacterium sp. GNP002; assembly: GCF_054343795.1. NCBI lineage: Bacteria > Pseudomonadati > Bacteroidota > Flavobacteriia > Flavobacteriales > Flavobacteriaceae > Flavobacterium > Flavobacterium sp. GNP002. The sequence continues at coordinate 3,272,046 of NZ_JBTGUW010000001.1, read as the reverse complement.
TTGAAAGGAAGTTGCGAAGAAATAGCAGCAATCGCATCATCAGAAACGGCAATAATATACAAGTCAGCTTCAGCTAAAGCATCTAAATCATTTGTAATCTGACTTGAATCGAGTAGGTGAGAGACGCTTCCCGTTTGTCTCGAAAAAACTTGAACCAATTCAATTTCAGCTCCCATTTTTTGGGAATTTTGGAATGCTGCAATCAAATGTTGTGCTACATTTCCTGAACCAATAATAATAACTTTAGTCATGGGACAAAATTAGCAAAAAAATATTAAGAGTTTTATTCAATTTTGGATTAGCTAATAAACTGTAACCCCAATTAAAATATACTTTTATTCCAAAAAATGAAGCTACTTAATTTTGGATTAAATTAACAAATGTGCGAATATAGAAGTCAACATTTTTAAGTACTTTTGTGGCACTTTTATAAAAACATAATCCCTTAAAAATGGATAAAAAAATATTTTCTTTTTTGTTTTCTACTCGATTAATGGCTTTTTTATTTATTGTATATGCAGTTTCCATGGCTACTGGAACTTTTATCGAAAGCAAGTACAATACCGACACAGCAAAAATTTTAATTTACAATGCCTGGTGGTTTGAGGCCATACATGTATTTTTCATGATTAATTTCATTGGAAATATTAAGCGTTATCAGCTATTAAAGAAAGAAAAATGGGCTACTTTATTACTCCATTTGTCTTTTATATTCATTATTGCCGGTGCATTTATAACCCGTTACATCAGTTACGAAGGAATGATGCCTATTCGCGAAGGCGCTGCTGAAAATCAAGTTTTTTCAGATAAAACATTCCTAACTGTTTTTGTTGATGGCGAATATAAAGGGGAAATGAAACGTAGGGTTTTTGAAAAGCAAGTCTTGCTTTCTCCGGCTGTAAATAATAATTTCCGTATTTCCGAAAAGTTTGCTGATACGCCATTTGAAGTAGAATATGAAAATTTCATTATGGGAGCCAAAGAATATATAAAACCTGATCCAAAGGGAACAGTATTTTTGAAAATTGTAGAAGCTGGTGATGGCGGTCGTCACGAGCATTTCTTGAAAGAGGGCGAAGTACAAAATATTCATAATGTTTTATTTTCTTTAAATAAATATACAGACGGTGCTATAAACATCAACACCACTGGAAAAGAATACACGATTCAAACACCTTTTGAAGGTAATTTTATGCGAATGGCAGATAAATTACAGGGCAAAGTGACTAAAGATAACGCCCAACCCTTGATGATGCGTTCGTTATACAGCATAGGAGAGATGCGATTTGTATTTCCAGATCCTGCAGTAAAAGGAATTGTTGATTATGAATCGGATAATGATTTCAAAGCTAAAAATCATGAGGATGCGGTAACGGTAAAAGTTATTGCTGACGGTCAAGAAAAAATAGTTACCGTTTTAGGTTCTAAAGGTAAAATAGGAGAAGCCAAAACTGTAAAAATCGGGAATATTGATTACTCTTTTTTCTATGGAAGTAAAGCGTATGTATTGCCTTTCAAGATAAAATTGAATGATTTCATTGCTCAGAAATATCCAGGAACGGAGAAAAGTTATTCTTCATTTGAAAGTAAAGTAACCGTTCAAGACAAAGAACCTTTTGATGCCAGAATTTATATGAATAATGTTTTAGATTACGATGGATATCGTTTTTTTCAATCAGGATTTGATCCAGATGAAAAAGGGACAATTCTATCAGTAAATCATGATTTTTGGGGAACAGCGCTAACTTATGCCGGTTATTTTATGTTGTATTTTGCAATGATGGCGATTATGTTTACTAAATATTCTCGTTTTGCAGATATCAAACGCAAGCTAGAAGTGGTTAAAACTAAGAAAGCTAAATTGTTGACCATTTTAGTTTTTATGTTCAGTTTCAGCAGCTTTGCACAAGAACAGGAGCACAATCACGCGGATCATGAAGGACATGCGCACACGGAAGCTGAAGCAGCACCGGCAACGCACGCTAATCATACCAAAAAAGTTTTGAGCCAGGATGAACTGAATGATCTGATTTCTAAGTATAAAGTTCCTGCAGAACATGCAGCAAAATTTGGTAGACTTGTAATTCAAGACGGAGGCGGTAGAATGAAACCGATTAATACGTTTTCATCAGAATTGTTGCGAAAAGTAAGCCAGAGTGATTCATACAATGATATGAATTCAGACCAAGTTTTCTTGTCTATCACTCAGTATGCTAGCTATTGGATTGAGATTCCAATTATTCATTTAAGAAGAGGGAATGACAGTTTAAGAAAAATAATCGGTGTTGATAAGAAAGCTAAATTTGCACCTTTTGTAGCTTTCTTTGATGCTAAAGGGAATTATAAACTTTCTAAATATTTAGAAGAATCATTTAAAGCGGCTAACCCCAATCAATTTGAAAAGGATTTTATCGAAACAGATAAAAGAGTAAACTTGATGGAATCGGCGTTAAGCGGTCGAATATTGAAAATTTTCCCTATTCCAGAAGATAAAAATAACAAGTGGGTTTCTTATTTAGAACTAAACGAAGCAGGTTTTAAAGGAATGGAAGCGACGTATACTAAAAATGTATTGCCTCTGTATTTTGGTTCTTTGGCAAACGCTTCAACTTCTAATGATTACAAAACTGCCGATGAATTGCTGGAAAGTATCAACGGTTTCCAAAAACGTTTTGGTAGTAAAGTGAGACCGAGTGAAGAAAGAATTACATCAGAAGTGTTGTATAATAAATATGATGTTTTCAATAAACTTTTTTATTGGTATGCTGTAGCGGCAATTTTGATGTTGTTTTTTACAATTATGCAAATCTTCAAAGAGCGAAAAGTATTAGCTATAACAGTAAATACAATGCATATTATTATAGGATTATTATTTGCATTGCATACTGTGGGCTTAATTGCCCGTTGGTATATTTCTGGTCACGCACCTTGGAGTAATGCTTATGAATCAATTATATATATTGCTTGGGCTACCATGTTTTTTGGTTTGGCTTTCGACAGAAAATCAAAACTTACCGTGGCTTCATCAGCTTTTGTAACCGCAATGATTCTTTGGGCAGCAAATCTAAACTGGATTGATCCGGAGATTGCAAATCTGCAACCAGTTTTAAATTCCTATTGGTTGATGATTCACGTTGCGGTAATTGTAGCTAGTTATGGACCGTTTGCATTAGGATTTATTTTAGGAGCAGTTTCATTGTTGCTGATTTCATTTACAAATGAAAAAAACAAAGCCAAAATGGATTTGAATATTCAGGAAATCACTTACATCAACGAATTAGCATTAACGATAGGTTTGATAATGTTGACTATTGGAAACTTCCTTGGAGGACAGTGGGCCAATGAAAGCTGGGGACGTTACTGGGGATGGGATCCAAAAGAAACTTGGGCTTTAATCAGTATTATGGTGTATGCATTTGTAATTCATGCTCGATTTGTGCCTTCTTTGCGTGGAAAATGGGTCTTTAATTTAATGAGTATGTTTGCTTTTATATCTATTTTATTCACCTATTATGGTGTTAATTTTCACTTGGTAGGATTGCATTCTTATGCAAGTGGAGAAGCACATTCATTGAGTTGGATTTGGTATTCTCTTGGAGCAATTACTTTGTTTGGAGCAATTTCCTATCCAAAATATAAAAAGTATTATAAAAAATAAGATTTGTTTATTTTAGATACAAAAAAGGTTCAACTTCACGGTTGAACCTTTTTTTATTTCACACATTTAGCTTGATTCATATGACACAATTTTACATTTTGTAATACAATTTATAAATTTCAAAATATTTTTTCCTTTAAAAATCAAATGTTGACTGTTATTGAGTTTAATATCAGTATGTGTTTTCCATAAATTATGTAGCGTATTATTTTCCTATCTAGTTTCTATTTTGAAATAATAACTACAATTGTCATTGTGTAAATAATATGAGTTATAGCAATTATTATATTTGATATTTTCGAATCTCAATATTATACTTTTAGTACTGCAGTTCTATATTTCTGAACTCCACATTAAGTTCGGATCATTTTCTATGATTTAAATTATTTAGTAAGTAACTGATTTATAGATTAAAGTCGTGTAAAACAGTAATTTTAGATCTTTTTTGACCTTTGCATACTAATTATTTGTACTAAAAACTAAAAATTTCACATAATTTTAAAAATAAATCGATAAAGTGCATTTTATATCGATAAAAAGCGGTAATTTAGATTTAAATTACAAAATATTGATTTTTATGAAGTATTTACTTATTTTTTTTACTGTAACATTTCATGGGCAAGTTTTGCATCATCAAATGCTGTCATCACAAGGAATGACAAAAAAAATATCTGATGGTTCAGTTGTAACACAGTCTATTGGACAACAAAGTCTTATTGGTTTGTCCAATAATAAGTTTGTAGTTATGCAGGGATTCCAACAAAGTATTTGGAGTAAATACATATCATCTAATTTAATTGATGAGATGAAAACTACAACTTTTCCAAATCCATTTATTGAAACTATTAATTTTCAATTTTCCAAAACCATTGCTGAAGTTGTACATGTAAATATTTTCGACATAAGCGGTCGTTTAGTTTTTTTTAAAGATATAAAGCCCAATAATACTATTTTAACGATTGATTTGTCTTCGTTACCAAGCTCAGAGTATTTAGTTCGACTTAACTCATCCAACTTTAGTTATTATACCAAAATCATTAAAATATGAAAATAAACTACTTTTTTTTTATTGTTTTTCTTGTATCATATCAGGCTTTTTCTCAAGAAATTTATTTCAAAACAGGAAAAAACTTTACAAAATATGATTTTAAAGATTCTTCTGGTCAATCAAATTCGTATCTACAAAGTGGAGTAGGTAATTTTTTTGAAATAGGCATTTCTAATCCGTTGCGCAACAAATTTTCTTATGCAATTGGATTTTCTTTAGATGACTACAATGCCACAGGTGACTATTCTAACATTTCTTACCGTTGGGATACAAAATATTTAGGTATAAACAGCGAATTAAATTATTCAGTTTTGCCATCCTCAATATTTTCAAATAATAATATTAATTTTTTTGTAAAAACAGGATTAAAAGGGTCAACAATTATTTATGGTAAACAGGGAATCGATGGCGTTTATTACGATTTAGTAAAGCATAAGGAATTTTCAGGATTAGTACTTGTTCCACACATAGGATTTCTCGCTAAATATAGCATATCTTCTTTTGGATTTTTAAGTGTTGGTTATAGTTATAGCAAAAGTTTATATAATTCGAATGTCAATGGTGAGAAATTATCATTTGAAACAAATCATATTCAATTAGGAGTCCACTTTAATATTAACGAAAAATAATTATGAAAAATTTAATCATACTTTTTATACTTCTATTAAGTGCAAAAAATTTTGGACAAACCAAAGGAATTAGCTACCAAGCTGTAATTCTTAATGCTAAAGGGGAACAATTACCAGGGGTAAATAACGTAAATGCACCGCTTGCTAATAGTGATATTTGCATGCTATTTAAATTGTTTGATGAATATTCTAAATTGGAATATCAAGAAGTTGTTCAGATTAAAACAGATCAATTTGGGATGGTTAACTTAATAATTGGTGGAGGAGTACAAACTGGAGGATACGCTCTATCTTTTGATACTGTAGTATGGGATAGTTTAAAGAAAACTTTGGTAGTTTCTATTAACACTGATGGAAGTTGTTCTACTTTTTCAGAAATTAGTAATCAGCCACTAAATTATGTTCCTTTTGCCTATTCGGCTACAAATGCAACAAATGTAACTGGTGTAGTAGCTATTACTAATGGAGGGACAAATGCGACCTCGCTTTTGGGTGCAAAAATAAATTTTGGCATTGATAAAGTTGATAATACTAGTGATTTAGATAAACCGCTAAGCATAGCTGCAGTGAATGAATTGAGTTTTAAGGAAAATTTATCGAATAAGAGTACGAGCATCAAAACTGATGGCGCATCAGATGTGAAATATCCAAGTGTAAAATCGGTTAAGGATTATGTTGACGCTTCGGCTGGATCAAGTTCAACAGCATTAGCATCAGAAATAACTCGTGCTACGACTGCAGAAGGGACATTGACTACAAATTTAGCATCAGAAATAACTCGTGCAACGACTGCAGAAGCAAGCAAAGAAGCTTTGGCAAACAAAAGTACAAGTGTAAGCGCTGACGGAACTTCTGATACGAAATATCCAAGTGTAAAATCGGTTAAGGATTATGTTGACGCTTCGGCTACATCAAGTTCAACAGCATTAGCAACTGAAACAACTCGTGCTACGACTGCAGAAGGCACATTGACTACAAATTTAACATCAGAAATAACTCGTGCAACGACTGCAGAAGCAAGCAAAGAAGCTTTGGCAAACAAAAGTACAAGTGTAAGCGCTGACGGAACTTCTGATACGAAATATCCAAGTGTAAAATCGGTTAAGGATTATGTTGACGCTTCGGCTACATCAAGTTCAACAGCATTAGCAACTGAAACAACTCGTGCTACGACTGCAGAAGGGACATTGACTACAAATTTAGCATCAGAAATAACTCGTGCAACTACTGCAGAAGCAAGTAAAGAAGCTTTGGCAAACAAAAGTACAAGTGTAAGCTCTGACGGAACTTCTGATACGAAATATCCAAGTGTAAAATCGGTTAAGGATTATGTTGACGCTTCGGCTACATCAAGTTCAACAGCATTAGCAACTGAAACAACTCGTGCAACGACTGCAGAAGGGACATTGACTACAAATTTAGCATCAGAAGTATCTCGTGCAACTACTGCAGAAGCAAGTAAAGAAGCTTTGGTAAACAAAAGTACAAGTGTAAGCGCTGACGGAACTTCTGATACGAAATATCCAAGTGTAAAATCGGTTAAGGATTATGTTGACGCTTCGGCTACATCAAGTTCAACAGCATTAGCAACTGAAACAACTCGTGCTACGACTGCAGAAGGGACATTGACTACAAATTTAGCATCAGAAATAACTCGTGCTACGACTGCAGAAGCAAGTAAAGAAGCTTTGGCAAACAAAAGTACAAGTGTAAGCGCTGACGGAACTTCTGATACGAAATATCCAAGTGTAAAATCGGTTAAGGATTATGTTGACGCTTCGGCTACATCAAGTTCAACAGCATTAGCAACTGAAACAACTCGTGCTACGACTGCAGAAGCAAGCAAAGAAGCTTTGGTAAACAAAAGTACAAGTGTAAGCGCTGACGGAACTTCTGATACGAAATATCCAAGTGTAAAATCGGTTAAGGATTATGTTGACGCTTCGGCTACGTCAAGTTCAACAGCATTAGTATCTGAAATAACTCGTGCTACTGCGGCTGAAGGCACATTGACTACAAATTTAGCATCAGAAATAACTCGTGCAACGACTGCAGAAGCAAGTAAAGAAGCTTTGGCAAACAAAAGTACAAGTGTAAGCGCTGACGGAACTTCTGATACGAAATATCCAAGTGTAAAATCGGTTAAGGATTATGTTGACGCTTCGGCTACATCAAGTTCAACAGCATTAGCAACTGAAACAACTCGTGCTACGACTGCAGAAGGGACATTGACTACAAATTTAGCATCAGAAATAACTCGTGCAACTACTGCAGAAGCAAGTAAAGAAGCTTTGGCAAACAAAAGTACAAGTGTAAGCTCTGACGGAACTTCTGATACGAAATATCCAAGTGTAAAATCGGTTAAGGATTATGTTGACGCTTCGGCTACATCAAGTTCAACAGCATTAGCAACTGAAACAACTCGTGCAACGACTGCAGAAGGCACATTGACTACAAATTTAGCATCAGAAATAACTCGTGCAACTACTGCAGAAGCAAGTAAAGAAGCTTTGGCAAACAAAAGTACAAGTGTAAGCTCTGACGGAACTTCTGATACGAAATATCCAAGTGTAAAATCGGTTAAGAATTATGTTGACGCTTCGGCTACATTAGGCTCTACAGCATTAGCATCTGAAATAACTCGTGCTACGACTGCAGAAGGGACATTGACTACAAATTTAGCAACTGAAACAACTCGTGCTACGACTGCAGAAGGGACATTGACTACAAATTTAGCATCAGAAATAACTCGTGCAACGACTGCAGAAGCAAGCAAAGAAGCTTTGGTAAACAAAAGTACAAGTGTAAGCTCTGACGGAACTTCTGATACGAAATATCCAAGTGTAAAATCGGTTAAGGATTATGTTGACGCTTCGGCTACGTCAGGCTCTACAGCATTAGCAACTGAAGTATCTCGTTCTACAACTGCCGAAGCTACTTTGACTACAAATTTAGCATCAGAAATAACTCGTGCAACGACTGCAGAAGCAAGCAAAGAAGCTTTGGTAAACAAAAGTACAAGTGTAAGCGCTGACGGAACTTCTGATACGAAATATCCAAGTGTAAAATCGGTTAAGGATTATGTTGACGCTTCGGCTACATCAGGCTCTACAGCATTAGCATCTGAAATAACTCGTGCTACTGCGGCTGAAGGCACATTGACTACAAATTTAACATCAGAAGTATCTCGTGCTACTACTGCAGAAGCAAGCAAAGAAGCTTTAGTAAACAAAAGTACAAGTGTAAGCTCTGACGGAACTTCTGACACAAAATATCCAAGTGTAAAATCGGTTAAGGATTATGTTGACGCTTCGGCTACGTCAGGCTCTACAGCATTAGCAACTGAAGTATCTCGTGCTACGACTGCAGAAGCAAGCAAAGAAGCTTTGGTAAACAAAAGTACAAGTGTAAGCGCTGACGGAACTTCTGATACGAAATATCCAAGTGTAAAATCGGTTAAGGATTATGTTGACGCTTCGGCTACATCAGGCTCTACAGCATTAGCAACTGAAGTATCTCGTGCTACAACTGCCGAAGCTACTTTGACTACAAATTTAGCAACTGAAACAACTCGTGCTATAACTGCAGAAGGGACATTGACTACAAATTTAGCATCAGAAATAACTCGTGCAACGACTGCAGAAGCAAGCAAAGAAGTTTTGGCAAACAAAAGCACAAGTGTAAGCGCTGACGGAACTTCTGATACGAAATATCCAAGTGTAAAATCGGTTAAGGATTATGTTGACGCTTCGGCTACATTAGGCTCTACAGCATTAGCATCTGAAATAACTCGTGCTACTGCGGCTGAAGGCACATTGACTACAAATCTAACAACTGAAACAACTCGTGCTACTGCGGCTGAAGGGACATTGACTACAAATTTAGCATCAGAAATAACTCGTGCTACGACTGCAGAAGCAAGTAAAGAAGCTTTGGCAAACAAAAGTACAAGTGTAAGCTCTGACGGAACTTCTGACACAAAATATCCAAGTGTAAAATCGGTTAAGGATTATGTTGACGCTTCGGCTACATCAAGTTCAACAGCATTAGCAACTGAAACAACTCGTGCTACGACTGCAGAAGGGACATTGACTACAAATTTAGCATCAGAAATAACTCGTGCAACGACTGCAGAAGCAAGTAAAGAAGACGCATCAAATAAGAGTACTGACGGAACATTTACTTCAAACTCAGATGTGAAATTCCCAACAGAAAAGGCAACAAAAACTTACGCAGACGCTATAGCAATCTCTAATACGGTTGCATTAACAAATGAACTTAATAGAGCTACTGCTGCTGAGTCTGCTTTGGCTGCGAATCTTGCAATTGAAGCTTCGAACCGAATAAATGCTGATGCTACCAAAGCGCCGCTAAATTCTCCTGCTTTCACAGGGACAGTAACAGGTGTAACTTCAACGATGGTTGGATTAGGGAATGTTGACAATACAAGTGATTTGAACAAACCAGTTTCAAATGCTACACAAACCGCATTAGACTTAAAAGCGTCAATTGCTAGTTTAGATTTGAAAGCGCCGCTAAATTCTCCTGCTTTCACAGGGACAGTAACAGGTGTAACTTCAACGATGGTTGGATTAGGGAATGTTGACAATACAAGTGATTTGAACAAACCAGTTTCAAATGCTACACAAACCGCATTAGACTTAAAAGCGTCAATTGCTAGTTTAGATTTGAAAGCGCCGCTAAATTCTCCTGCTTTCACAGGGACAGTAACAGGTGTAACTTCAACGATGGTTGGATTAGGGAATGTTGACAATACAAGTGATTTGAACAAACCAGTTTCAAATGCTACACAAACCGCATTAGACTTAAAAGCGTCAATTGCTAGTTTAGATTTGAAAGCGCCGCTAAATTCTCCTGCTTTCACAGGGACAGTAACAGGTGTAACTTCAACGATGGTTGGATTAGGGAATGTTGACAATACAAGCGATTTGAACAAACCAGTTTCAAATGCTACACAAACCGCATTAGACTTAAAAGCGTCAATTGCTAGTTTAGATTTGAAAGCGCCGCTAAATTCTCCTGCTTTCACAGGGACAGTAACAGGTGTGACTTCAGCGATGGTTGGATTAGTGAATGTTGACAATACAAGCGATTTGAACAAACCAGTTTCGATTGACACACAAACAGCATTAGACTTAAAGGCTTCAATTAACTCGCCAGCTTTCACAGGGACAGTAACAGGTGTAACTTCAGCGATGGTTGGATTAGGAAATGTAAACAATACAAGTGATGCCAACAAGCCAGTTTCTAACGCAACTCAAACAGCATTAGATTTAAAAGCACCACTAAACTCACCAGCTTTCACAGGAACAATAACAGGTGTAACTTCAGCGATGGTTGGATTAGGGAATGTTGACAATACAAGTGATTTGAACAAACCAGTTTCGATTGACACACAAACAGCATTAGACTTAAAGGCTTCAATTGCCAGTTTAGATTTGAAAGCGCCGCTAAATTCTCCTGCTTTCACAGGAACAATAACAGGTGTAACTTCAGCGATGGTTGGATTAGGGAATGTTGACAATACAAGTGATTTGAACAAACCAGTTTCGATTGACACACAAACAGCATTAGACTTAAAGGCTTCAATTGCCAGTTTAGATTTGAAAGCGCCGCTAAATTCTCCTGCTTTCACAGGAACGGTTACAGGTGTAACTTCAACGATGGTTGGATTAGGAAATGTAAACAATACAAGCGATTTGAACAAACCAGTTTCAACTGACACACAAACCGCATTAGACTTAAAGGCTTCAATTGCTAGTTTAGATTTGAAAGCGCCGCTAAATTCTCCTGCTTTCACAGGGACAGTAACAGGTGTAACTTCAGCGATGGTTGGATTAGGGAATGTAGACAATACAAGTGATTTAAACAAACCAGTTTCGATTGACACACAAACAGCATTAGACTTAAAGGCTTCAATAAACTCGCCAGCTTTCACAGGGACAGTAACAGGTGTGACTTCAGCGATGGTTGGATTAGGAAATGTAAACAATACAAGCGATTTGAACAAACCAGTTTCGATTGATACACAAACAGCATTAGACTTAAAGGCTTCAATTAACTCGCCAGCTTTCACAGGGACAGTAACAGGTGTAACTTCAGCGATGGTTGGATTAGGAAATGTTGACAATACAAGTGATTTGAACAAACCAGTTTCGATTGACACACAAACAGCATTAGACTTAAAGGCTTCAATTGCCAGTTTAGATTTGAAAGCGCCGCTAAATTCTCCTGCTTTCACAGGAACGGTTACAGGTGTAACTTCAGCGATGGTTGGATTAGGGAATGTTGACAATACAAGTGATTTGAACAAACCAGTTTCAAATGCTACACAAACCGCATTAGACTTAAAAGCGTCAATTGCTAGTTTAGATTTGAAAGCGCCGCTAAATTCTCCTGCTTTCACAGGAACGGTTACAGGTTTGACTTCAGCGATGGTTGGATTAGGAAATGTTGACAATACAACTGATTTGAACAAACCAGTTTCGATTGATACACAAACAGCATTAGACTTAAAGGCTTCAATTAACTCGCCAGCTTTCACTGGGACAGTAACAGGTGTAACTTCAGCGATGGTTGGATTAGGAAATGTAAACAACACAAGTGATTTGAACAAACCAGTTTCGATTGATACACAAACAGCATTAGACTTAAAAGCGTCAATTGCTAGTTTAGATTTGAAAGCGCCGCTAAATTCTCCTGCTTTCACAGGGACAGTAACAGGTGTAACTTCAACGATGGTTGGATTAGGAAATGTAAACAATACAAGCGATTTGAACAAACCAGTTTCGATTGACACACAAACAGCATTAGACTTAAAGGCTTCAATTGCCAGTTTAGATTTGAAAGCGCCGCTAAATTCTCCTGCTTTCACAGGAACGGTTACAGGTTTGACTTCAGCGATGGTTGGATTAGGAAATGTAAACAATACAAGCGATTTGAACAAACCAGTTTCGATTGATACACAAACAGCATTAGACTTAAAGGCTTCAATTAACTCGCCAGCTTTCACAGGGACAGTAACAGGTGTAACTTCAACGATGGTTGGATTAGGAAATGTAAACAATACAAGTGATGCCAACAAGCCAGTTTCTAACGCAACTCAAACAGCATTAGATTTAAAAGCACCACTAAACTCACCAGCTTTCACAGGAACAGTAACAGGTGTTAGTTCTGCGATGGTAGGTTTAGGAAATGTAGACAATACAAGCGATTTGAACAAACCAGTTTCAAATGCTACACAAGCAGCACTAGATTTAATAGCATCCACAACTAATTTAGCTTTAAAAGCGCCATTGAATTCTCCAGCCTTTACTGGTGTGCCAATCGCTCCAACCGCTATTATTGGAACTAATACTACACAAATAGCTACCACTGCCTATGTAACCGCCACATTAGCACTAGCAGTAAGAGAAGTTGCAGATGAATTTAATGCAACGGCAACGCAAACTAGTTTTACTTTATCTCAAATACCATCATTAAATAGTAAAGTTAAAATGTATGTAAACGGGGTAAGAATAAGCAATACGGCCTACAGTGTAGTGGGAAGTACCCTTGTGTATGTTCCTGCAAATAATGGTTCTTACGCATTATCGATCAACGACCGAATTCAATTTGATTATTTTTATTAATAGTAACTTCTAAAACAGGAATATGATGAAGTTTTATAAAAATATTTTTTTGATTTTGTTATCACTTGTAGCTTTTCAAGGATATTCTCAAAACAGTTTAGATGTGTTGGGTCTTGGAAGCACAACGCCAGCTGCAGTTGCTTATAGTTTACGAAAAGTAAGCAGCTCATATAGTGGCAATGCAATACAAGTGCGTCGAAGTATAGATAACGCTACTCTCAACATTGGTTTCGACGGTAGTGGAAATCTAGATTCTGCAGCGTTATTAGCATTTGTGGGCGTACAAGATGGTTATATTAGTATTTGGTACGATCAAAGTGGGAATAATAGACACCTTGTAAAAACAGATCTAAATCAACAACCTAGAATTGTATCAAACGGAATCTTTAAATATATAGGCACTAAGATTGCAATTGATTTTTCAGGAAATAAAGGTCTGGTTTATTCAGGGGCATTAAACTTGGCAAGTGTTACATCAGTAATACGTTCAGAGGCTACAAACTGGCCAAATTATCACTGTATTCTAGATGGTAGCCCAAGGATAGGAGGGATACTAGAAAATGGAGGGACTAATTTTCATTTTAATGTGTATCCATTAGCTATTTGGAGAAATGGTATTTCAAAACTATTTTCGGATTCATTAGGTCCAACAAATAACAGTATGGTTTTGTCAATATCTACTAAAACTGATAATTTAAATCAAATTTTCATAGGGAATTATGATGGAGGGTCTAATGGAGGATCTATTTTACAAAATGAAGCCATTGGTTTTTCAACGGTAAACACTCTTGCAATAAGACAATTATTAGAGTGTAATCAAGGAAGTTACTATGGAATTCCATTAACTCTATGTACAACTGCAATCCTTTCTAGTCCTTCACCACTAAATAAGTTTGAATGTAGAGGAACAGTTGCAACGCCATTAAGTGTTGAAGCTACGGGTCAAAATCTTTCGTTTCAATGGTATAGCAATACTATTCCAAGTACTGTGGGAGGCACATTAATTGCTGATGCAACTTCAGCGACTTTTATTCCACCAACCATATATAATGGAACCACATATTATTACGTTGTTGTTTCTGGAGCTCTTGGTTTGCCAGCTGTAAGTCTCATTTCGGGACCTGTAATAGTTGAGGACCTTGGACCAGTAACTTTAAATCCTGCTTCAGTTTCCATAAATGCGGGCGATTCAGTTACTATTACTGCTTCTGGTGCAATTACTTATTCTTGGAGTAGCATTTTGTATACCCCTTTGGATCAAGTTACAACTGCTAAGTTAGCTGTTGGATTGCGATTGCTAAAATCGAATTATACGGGATTTGCAGTTCGTTTACGACGCGAAAGTGATAATGTAGAGTCTGATTTTGGCTTTTCAGGAAACAATCTAGATACTGCAGCAATTGATTCATGGTTAGGCGTGTCAGCTGGTTATTGTGTAAAGCTATATGACCAGTCAGGAAATGGAAATGACATGATCGCTCCTTCACCTAGTGCACAACCGCTTTACGTTGCAACGGGATTAAATTCAAAACCTATTTTAAGATTTAATCCTTCACAAAGTATTAAAAATAATTTTAATTTTTCTACACCTTATACCGTGGTATATACAGCAAAGCAAACAGGTCCAAGTAGAGGTAGAGTTTTAAATGGCTCTAATAATAATTGGCTTTTAGGATGGTGGGGAGGTAGTAAAAGTCAAGCCTATTTTGAGGGTTGGGTTACACAAGAAAACGGAATTCCAGCAGACAATAACGCCTATGTATACTCAGGAACAGGGAACGGGTCAACGTCATTTATTTTTGAAAATGGTATTGCAAAGACCATTTCTCAAAATGGTGGTAATGGCAGTCCTAACGGCCTACGAATTAATGAAAGCGAACCATCGGATGCAGATGTTGCTGATATTTTTGCTTTTCAATCTGATTTATCTGCAGTTGATAGAGTAAAAGTGGAGTTAAGTACAGGAACATATTATGGAATTTACCCTTCTATTCCTCTTGGACTTACAGCAGCGATTACTGTAACTCCAGCTGAAACAACAACCTATTTTGTATCTGGTTTTTCTGCTAATGGCGCATGTGTTACAAATAATGCTATAACGGTAACAGTTTTAAAAGACCCAAATTTGAATAATTTTGAGAATAAAACAAAAACCTTTTTTGATGGCACTTATACAATTTCACCGCCAACGAGTCTAAGTTTAGGTACTTTTTCATTTACAAGTAGTGATCCTACTGTAGCAACTATAATTGGATCTACGGTAACAATTACAGGCCCAGGTACTACTACAATTACAGCACTACAAAATGCTACTGCAACTCATTTTTCTGGAACTATAAATGCAACCTTAACGGTGAACAGCGTTACTGTGCTCACAAGAAACGGGAAAATTTCTACTTCCGATGCTAATTATGTGAATAAAAATGGAGCATTGCAAACCAGTAATTCGCTAACACCGTTTGGAAGTAAAACCAATACAAGATCGAATGATGGACTTTCAGCAGCTACAGCAGGAAATAGTGCATTTCAAATTAAAACAGATTATCCAAATTCGGCAGATGGATTGTACTGGATCATTAATTCTAATATTAATGGAGGTTTACCATTTCAAATTTATGCAGACATGACTACTGACGGAGGTGGTTGGACCTTACTGCTTTGTAACAATAATAATTCAGGTTGGAACGGAACAAATGCAATTTTAAGAAATCAGTCGGCACCGACTCTAAATGGACAGTATTCCATCATTGCATATGCTAATTTCCTTAAAAAGAGTTCTAGCGGTTTTCAATATATGATTGAAGCATCTCAAAGAGGTCGTTGGGGAGGTATTTGGACCGCCAATCAAGCATATAGTTTTGTAAATACAAATAATACACAAACAGATATTACTATAAATACAAAATTTGACTCGTGGAATTATAATAATAACGGAATTGAACAAATTATGCCTTGGTATTCTAATGGTTCACAAGGCGCCATAACAACAAGTAGCGATGCCAATGGTGCTTGGTGGGGTACTTTAGTGTCTACAAACGGTTTTTCGCCAGCTCCGTGGATGGGTTGTTGTGGCAATTCAAACCCAGGAATTATTTGGTACTGGGTACGATAATCCTAATTATTTATAATTCTTGTTTAGCAATAAAAAAGGTTCAACTTTGCAGTTGAACCTTTTTTGTATTATAGAATAAGATTTTTTTTATACTTTTCCTAATGTGTATAATTGTTCCATTGTAGGAGTCAAACTTCCTCCTTTAGGCTCAAGTGTAATTCCAAAAGCTTCTGCTTCATTAGCATTATTCACTGCAAATAATTTTTGTTCATTTACGTCAAAGTCTTCCAATAATCCAATGCTTGTAGGAGTCAACGGGCTTAATTTCAATGCCCAAACTTGATACACCATTCCTTCTGGTGGTTCCGGTAAACCGGCAGCATCAATATAGACTACCTTAGTATCTTGATTCCAATATACTTTTGCAAAAGATTCTGGAGCAACTGCTTGCCCACCTAATGCTACAACAGTGTTTTTAGTGTCTCTAACAACTGCTAAACTCGTTTCGTTAGCCGTGTTTTTTGATTTTAAGACATTAAATTCTTTTTCTAATTTAGCTTTCTCAATTTCAGTATTCGCTACTTGTGTAGTAGTTTCATCCAATTGATTGTATTGGTAACCAATTCCCACTAATAATAACACAGCTGCTGCCCAACCAATATATTGTGACCAATTGCTTGTAGGCTGTAACTCGATTACTTTAGCATGTTTAAGCTCTAGTTTTTCCTTTATTTTTTCATAATTAGCCACAGAATGAAACGGTGAAAAGCTTGATGATAAAGCAACAATGGCTTTTTCAATCGCTATGATTTCGTCGTTAATTTCCGGGTTATTTTTCGCCATGGTACTTACCTCTTCGTTTTCGGGTTCACTTAGTAAACCGTAAACATAAAGCTCCAGGATTCCTGATTCTATATATTCTTTTGTTTCCATTATACTTTCAAATAATTTCTTAAGTCATTAATACAATTTCTATTTTGTGTTTTTACTGTTCCTAAAGGAATTGCCAATTCATCCGAAGCTTCCTGTTGGGTGTAACCTTTAAAAAACAGTAAATCAATTATTTGAATACATTTCGGTTTTAGTCTTTTTACAAACTCTTGCAATCCGATAGTATCCATTTTGTCAACCAGTTTAGAACTGTCTTCAAAGTGATTTACGAAATTATCAGTAGAAAGGTTTTTTTGACTGTTATTAAAATTTTTGGAACGCAGTTTATCTATAGAAGTGTTTCTGGCAATATTCAGGATCCAAGTGTAGAATCTTCCTTTGCTCTCATGGTACGAATCAATATTCTTCCAAATTTTAACAAATACTTCCTGAAGCACGTCTTCTGCTTCTTCTCTGTTTTTTACGAGAACATTTATAACCGAAAATAAACTTTTGGAATACATATCATATAGATGTGTAAATGCTCTTTCGTCTTTCTTATAAATTAATACTAATAATTCTTCTTGACTCATATCTTACTATTTTACTTATACAAACTTATACAATCTTATTTAGAAAAGATTGATTTAATGATTGTCAAGATAATAAAAAATTAAAATAAAAATAATTGTATTTTATTTAAGAAATTAACTTATTGATTATCAGTTATTTAAGTATTTATTTGATTTTTTATTACCATTTTTAAAACCAAAAGAAACACTTTCCCGTAAATGACTTTATAACCTTTTAATTTATAACAAAATGAAAAAAACAAAAATGATTTTAGGTCTATCGCTAGTGGCGATTTCGGGCTTAATATTGGTAGCTGCGGATCACATAGATGCTCCGGCTACAATGTCTGGTGATGCAGGTGATATTACTGATGTGTACGCTTTTCAAGGTCAAAACACAAGTAATTTAGTATTTGCAGTAAACACACAAGGATTGTTAAGTCCTAATGCTACAGGTGCTGCTACATTTAAAGAAAATGTAATGGTTGAGATCAATATTGATAACACAGGTGACAATGTTGAGGATTTAGTGATTCAAGCCATCAAGAGAGATGACAAGATGTATTTCTTTGGACCAGTTGCTCCAGGAACAACAGGAACATCAAGTACTGTTAAAACGACTGCCGCTACAGGGAATGTTACAATTTCTTCTTATGGTGCAACAGCTTTAACTGCTGAACAAAATGGAATGAAATTTTTCGCAGGACCAAGAGACGATCCTTTTTTCTTTGATTTAGGTCAGTTTAAAGCTATCCTTGGAGGAACAGCTACAGGATTTAATAATCCGGGTACAGACACATTTGCAGGAACTAATGTAATGTCAATTGTAGTAGAAGTTCCAAAAACAATGTTAGGTTCTTCAAGCACAATCAATGTTTGGGCTGAAACTAAGAAAAAACAATAATTATTTTATTTAAAAAAGTAACAACATGAAATCGAATATTTCCGATTTCCAAAAAACTTAAAATATAAAGATCATGAGTAAAACAAATAAATTCAAAATTATAACAATCGCGCTAGTAGCTGCAGTTGTTTCAGTAAATTGTGATAATGACGATTCAAACGGTGATTCTACTGTAAGTCTAGATTTTTCAGGAACTTATGTTCAGCAAGATCAAATGGCGAGACCAGCAATCAATACTGTATTCGTTGCTTCAGGGCAACCTAAAGATGATTTTAATGCTGCAATTCCATCGGCAATGGGAGCTAAATACCAATCTATTTTTCAATCTAGATTATTAGCTTTGAATCCAGGATATACTACAAATGCTTTAGGACAAACGGCTGCTCAGCTAACAGGTCTTTTGGCTACAGATGTATTGGGAGTTTCTAAAACAGCTAAAACTACATTCTTTGACGGAACTAATATTTTGACAGGTAGAGCTTTGGCTGATGATGTAATTGATGTTGAATTGTTATTGATTTTTGGTGGATCAGCTGGTACTTCTAATCCAGGTCTTACTAAAGATAATGTGAATGCAAATGATAAAGCATTTGGAACAACTTTTCCTTACCTAGCTTCTGCTTGGTAATAATTTCTCTAAAAAAAACAGAGCGCTTGCAACAATTTTCGCTCTGTTTTTTTATTAAAACAAACAAACAAACAAACAAAACAATTAGAGTATGAAAACTTTAAAAACAATATCATTTTTAGTTTTCACAATCCTATTTATATTCGGTTGCGAGACTAAATCAGAACAAATTACTAAAGCAGAAGACTATAATAAATATTTGACTTTAAAAGAAAATAAATCATTGACTTTCGCGTACAAAGAAATTGATTTTTGGCAGAAAAAATATGATGCAGCTCCAAATCAAATTAGTTATTTAAGTCAATTAGCATCAAATTATAGCATGCTTTTCGAATATACAGGAAATATAAAAAACCTATATAAAACGGAAGAACTATTGACAAAATCAAACGAAGCGTATGATTATTCGAGAGTTTCAACTATTCGGTCTTTAGCAAGAAATTACATTTCGCAACACCGTTTCAAAGAAGCCTTGGAGTTAGCTAATAAAGCATTAGCGATTGGAGAGGGTAAAAAAGAAACTCAAAAATTACTTTTTGACGTTCAAATGGAATTGGGAAATTATACGGAAGCCGTTAAAAATTTGAATGCAATCAGAGACATGAATAGTTTTGATTATTTGATTCGTTTGGCAAAATGGAACGATCACAAAGGTGATTTGAATACTGCCATAACATTCATGGAAAAGGCAAGAGATATTGCTGAAAAAGATGATAATAAAGCACTTAAAATTTGGTCCTATTCTAACCTTGGAGATTTCTACGGTCATGCTGGAAGAATTCAGGAATCGTATGACAGTTTCCTAAAAACGTTAGCATTAGATCCTAATTATTCTTATGCTTTAAAAGGAATTGCTTGGATTGTTTTCTCTAAAGAAAGAAATATAAATGAGGCAAATAGAATTATTGATGCTATAGCCGTTACTCATAATACTCCCGATTTTTATCTATTGAAATCTCAGATTGCTCAATTTGAAGGTAATAAAAGCGAGGAAATAAAAAACAGAAATGCTTATTTTTCCATGATGGAGAAAAATAATTATGGTGCTATGTATAATAAACACAATGCTCTTATTTATGCTGATGACAAACAAACCGTTCAAAAAGCATTAGAAATTGCCAAAATAGAAGTGGACCACAGACCTACAGCTGATTCTTACGATTTATTGGCTTGGGCGTACTTGAATGTTGGCGAAAACGAAAAAGCATTAGAAATTGCTCAAAATCATGTGGTTGGAAAATCCTTTGAACCAAAGGTACAATACCACTTGGCAATGATTTACAAATCAAATAATTTAGCGCTCAAAACGAAACCTATTAAGGTAGAATTACTATCCAGTTTGTATGAATTGGGGCCTAATTTCGAGAAAAAGGTAAATCAATTATAGCGTATGAAAAATATTATTTTAGTGATGATTACCCTTTTTGGGTTGTCTTCGTATGGTCAAATACAAAAAGGAAAAGTGTTGGATAGTGATGGTAATCCTGTTGAAAATGCTTATTTAGTGAATACAAATTCTGAAAGCCATGCTCATACTAATGAATTTGGATTGTTCAGTTTAGATAAAACGGTTTTAGGAGATATTATCAAAATAACCGCTTTAGGATATAAAAAGTCAAATTTTACCATTGTTTCTTCGGATGATATTATAATTCTGGAAGATGATATATTTAGATTAAATGAGATAGTAATCCAACCGAAACTTTCGGCTATGAATGTCATTTCAAAAATAGATTTGCAAACGACTCCGGTAAATTCGTCTCAGGAAATTCTCAGAAAAGTTCCTGGATTATTCATCGGGCAACATGCAGGTGGAGGAAAAGCGGAACAAATATTTTTGAGAGGTTTTGATATTGATCACGGAACAGATATTGCCATTTCAGTAGATGGAATGCCAGTAAATATGGTGTCTCACGCACATGGTCAAGGTTATGCAGATTTGCATTTTGTAATTCCAGAAACGGTAGAAAAAATAGATTTTGGAAAAGGAACGTATTATGCTAACAAAGGGGATTTTGCTACAGCAGGATACGTTGCTTTCCAGACTAAAGATAAAATAGAAAAAAGTAGCATTGGTGTAGAAGTAGGACAATTCAATACTTTGAGAACAGTAGGATTGTTTAATCTTTTGGGCAACCAAAAAACACAAAGTGCCTACATTGCCACAGAATATATTCTAACAGATGGTCCTTTTGATTCTCCCCAAAATTTTAATAGGATCAATCTGTTAGGTAAATATTCAGCTATATTAAATGACAATAGTAAGTTTTCAATCTTGGCTTCTCGCTTTTCCAGCAAATGGGACGCTTCGGGACAAATTCCGCAACGTTTGGTTGATAACGGAATGATTTCAAGATTTGGTTCCGTTGATGATACCGAAGGTGGAAATACATCGCGAACCAATTTTAATGCGAGTTTAAGCAAACCAATTGATGAAAATACATTTTTGAAAGCCAATGCTTTTTATTCGAATTATCAATTTGAATTGTATTCTAATTTTACGTTCTTTTTGGAAGATCCAATTAATGGCGACCAAATTAAACAGAAAGAAAACCGTGATATATACGGAATGAATGCAGAGTTGAATAAGAAGACAAAAATAAATGAGGTCGATGTTTTGTTGCAGCTTGGTGGAGGTTTTCGTGCCGATGCGACAACTGATACTGAGCTTTCACATACTTTAAACAGAAGAACGGTTCTTGAGAATATAAAATTAGGAGATATTGATGAGTCTAATTTGTTTACGTATTTGAATTCAGAATTCAATTTTGGGAAACTGATGATTAATCCGGCCATTCGATTGGATTATTTCAAATTCAATTATCAAGATAAATTAATGGAGAATTACAAAACACAATCTGAATCCAAAGTTAAGTTTTCTCCAAAACTGAATTTT
The DNA here is from genome assembly GCF_054343795.1 of Flavobacterium sp. GNP002. Lineage (NCBI taxonomy): Bacteria > Pseudomonadati > Bacteroidota > Flavobacteriia > Flavobacteriales > Flavobacteriaceae > Flavobacterium > Flavobacterium sp. GNP002. The sequence goes on along the minus strand of NZ_JBTGUW010000001.1, from coordinate 3,250,137 downwards.
ATTTATTCGCAAAATAACAATTTGCAGTTTTTTGTAAAATCAGGAATGGGTTTTCATTCAAATGATGCCCGCGTTGTCGTTCAAAACAGTGGTAAACAAATTTTACCAACCGCAATAGGAACAGATGTTGGTACAATTTGGAAACCATTTCCAAAATTAATCGTGAATTCCGCTTTGTGGTATTTGTTTTTGGAACAGGAGTTTGTTTACGTAGGAGATGCCGGAATTATTGAGCCAAGCGGAAAATCAAAACGTATGGGAGCAGAGCTTGGATTACGTTACCAATTGAACGATTGGTTGTATTTTGATGCGGATGCAAATTATACGTACGCTAGAAGTGTTGATGAACCAAAGGGGCAAGATTACATTCCGTTAGCGCCAGATTTCACAACTACTGGAGGATTAAGTTTCCAAAAGTTGAATGGTTTTTCAGGAGGAATCCGCTATCGTTATTTAAAAAATCGTCCGGCAAATGAAGATAATTCTATTGTTGCCAAAGGTTACTTTATTACGGATTTAAATGTTAATTACCAATATAAGAATATCAATTTCGGAATTGCAGTAGAAAATATTTTTGATACAGAATGGAACGAAACACAATTTGCCACTGAATCCAGGCTTCAAAATGAACCAGAAAGTGTAGAAGAAATTCATTTTACTCCAGGAACGCCTTTCTTTATGAAAGGAAAAATAACCTATACGTTTTAAATACCACATTAAGGTTTGTTGTTTATTTGTTTGGAAGCCTGGCATTTTCATAGTGTCAGGCTTCTTTTTTATTTAACTACTGTTTAACTAAAAAATACTTTGATAAAACAAATTTTTATTTAATTTTATGAAAAATTTCAATTATGAAAAATCTAGTGTATATCGCAACTTGCGCTTTAATGTTATTAAGTTGTCAAAATCAGGCACAACCACAAAAATCCGAAAACAAAATGAGTACACCATTGGCTAAAGAGACAATTTATCAGTTCAAAGTAGAAGATTTATCAGGTAAAAGTTTTGATTTTGCTTCTTTGAAAGGTAAAAAAATCATGATTGTGAATACCGCTTCAAAATGTGGATTAACACCACAATACAAAGACCTTGAAGCAGTTTATAAAGAATACAAAGACAAAGGATTAGTAATTGTAGGTTTTCCGGCTAATAATTTTGCGTCACAAGAGCCAGGAACAAATGAAGAAATTGCTACTTTTTGCCAAATGAATTACGGAGTGACTTTCCCAATGATGGATAAAGTTTCTGTAAAAGGAGATGACATGGCAGCTATTTATCAGTTTTTGACTCAGAAATCTAAAAATGGATTGCAAGATTCAACTGTAGAGTGGAATTTTCAAAAATACCTGATCAACGAAAAAGGGGAATTAGAAAAAGTAATTTCTCCAAGAACATTAGTAACTGATCCAGAAGTATTGAATTGGATCAAAGCATAATTTTCTAACGCTAATTTTAGAAATTAAATATTTTAAAAGAGATTTTCAGTCAAATGAAAATCTCTTTTTTTTGCGGTTTGAGTAACTGTCGAATATTTTCTAAATTTTGAACCATTAAGAAATTAAGTTACATTAAGAATCAGAGCTTAATTTTTCATAATTTCGTAATGGTTTATTTTTTTCTCTAGAATTTTTCGTTTTTGAAAATTTCCGCAACAGCAGCTTCATAATTTCGAATGCTTTGGGCTTTTTTTATTTTCTTTAAAACCTTATGCGGATTTGAAAACGTAGCCGAAAAGTATTCCCATAAATGGTACATCTTCAATAAAATATGGGTTGAACCAGAAAGAGATTCACTATATATAGCATACAAGGTATCGTGAAACGCACTGAATAATTCCATTTTGTTGGCAGGATATTCTGAAGTATTGTTTTTTATCATACTGGGTAAAAATGGATCCGAAATTAATCCTCGGCCAATCATCCAATGGTCAATAGTAGGAAATCGTTGCTGCATTTCATGAAATTTAGCAACGGAGGTTATATCACCATTGTAATACAATTTATGTTTAGTGTTATCAACACATAACTGAAACGCATCGAGATTCACGCCACCTTTATACAATTGCTTTCCAATACGTGCATGAATCGCAATATTCTTAATAGGGTACGTATCTAAAATAGGTAAAACATCCAGAATTTCTTCACTGTTTTCATACCCCAAACGCATTTTCATAGACACAATAATGTCAGATTCAGTATGTGCTCTGTGGAGAATAGTATTGATTTTTTCGGGATTACTAATTAAGCCGGAACCCATGCCAGACTTTGTAACCATAGGATAAGGACAGCCTAAATTCCAGTTTAACTCTTTATACCCCAATTCCCGAACATATTTGGCCACAAATAAAAATTCATCGGCATCGTTTGTTATCACTTGTGGAATTACCTCTAAATCAAGATTATTCTCTGGAAGCAGGTCGCGTTCGTATGACGGTTTGATAACCATTTTTCCGTTTAAGCGAATGTAAGGCGAGTAAAAAGTGTCAATTCCTCCAAATAATTTGTTTTGGGCATTTCTAAAACGAAAGTCGGTAAATCCCTGTAAAGGCGATGATAGTAAGGTATAATCCATGAAATTTTTAGTTGTGCAAATATACTATAAAGTCTCAAGTCAGACAGTTTTTATACTTGAACATGTTGAGAAAATGAATTTTATTCTTGTACAAATTCAATTATTCTAAAATCAATTGCATAAAAACGGAACTCAACCAACGATCAAATTTATAGCCTGATTCTTTAATAACGCCAACGGTTTCAAAACCATACTTTTGATGAAAAGCAATGCTGCCTTTGTTCTCGGAGTCAATAACACCAATCATAGTGTGGTATTTTTGTTTTTTTGCCAATTGGATAAGTTCAGCCAATAATAATTTTCCAACGCCTTTTCCTAAAAATTCTTCCGCAACATAAACAGAATGTTCTACTGTAAAACGATAGCCTATTTTATGACGAAAAGAGCCATAAGTAGCGTATCCAATCGTTCCATTTTCAGTTTCAGCAACAATAACAGGTAAGTCATGGGACATTTTGTCTTCAAACCACAATTTATGGGTTTCAAAATCACGTGGCTCATAATCATAAATCGAAGTGCTATTCAGTATTTGGTGATTGATGATTTCTAATATTGTATCTAAGTCGCTAAAAACAGCCGGTCTTATTTTGATTTCCATATAGAATTTATTTTCCTTCAAATTTAAGAAAACTATTTAAGATTAGAGAAAAACCTTTACATCTTTGTATCTTTGTTTCTTTGAAACTAAAACAATGATTTACCCCAAAATACCTTTAGCACAAAGCATTATTGAAATTTGTTTGGCCAAAGGAATCACCACCATAATTATTTCTCCGGGTTCTAGAAATGCCCCGCTTACAATTGGTTTTGTAAACAATCCCGCCTTTAAATGTTACAGCATTGCTGATGAGCGTTCGGCTGCATTTTTTGCATTGGGAATAGCACAACAAACCAAGCAGCCAGTGGCTTTGGTGTGTACTTCCGGTTCTGCTTTATTGAATTATTACCCAGCTTTTGCGGAAGCATTTTACAGCCAGATTCCTATGATTGTGATTTCGGCAGACAGACCGCAAAGCAAAATTGATATTGGCGACGGACAAACGATTAGACAAGAAAATGTTTTCGAAAACCATTCACTATACAATGCTAATTTGCATGAGGATGTGTCAGTCGAGAATGATATAAAAATCAACGAGGCGATTAATATGGCTATTACTCAAAAAGGTCCCGTTCACATCAATGCTCCTTTTGAAGAACCTTTGTACGAAACTGTTTCGGAACTTTCAGTCGAAGTGGATATTGTCGCTTGCCCAAATACTACTCTGACGATTTCCATTGAAGACGTTTCGGAATTTGCATCGATTTGGAACAATTCAACCAAAAAAATGATTCTGGTTGGCGTGAATGATCCGAATGTTATTAGTGAAAAAATAATTGAGGCTTTCGCCAAAGACGAGTCGGTTGTAGTGTTAACCGAAACGACTTCTAACTTGCATCATGATACTTTTATCAATAATATTGACACGATAATTACACCTTTTACGAATGAAGATTTTGAAAATTTTCGTCCGGAAATTTTAGTCACTTTTGGCGGAATGGTCGTTTCAAAACGAATCAAGGCTTTTTTAAGAAAATACAAACCAAAACACCATTGGCATATTGATTCTTGGAGAGCGTATAATACGTTTGGCGCTTTGACTAAACATTTTGAAGTTGACCCAAATGTATTTTTTGACACTTTCTTGCCAATTACACACGCAATAGAAAGTAATTATTTCGAGCAATTAGACGCTGTGAAAGCATTGCGAAAGCTAAAAAGTGATATTTATTTAGACAAAATTCCTTTTTCGGATTTTAAGGTTTTCGAAAAAGTGATGCAGTGTTTGCCCATCAACAGTCAATTGCAAATTAGCAATAGTTCAGCGATTCGATATGCGCAATTAATAGATATTGATCCTTCCATTGAAGTGTATTGCAATCGCGGTACCAGCGGAATCGACGGAAGCACTTCTACGGCTATTGGTGCCGCTGTCTCGTCTTTAGGACGAGATAATAAACAAACTGTTTTTATAACAGGAGATATTGGATTTTTGTACGATAGCAATGCGTTATGGAACAATTATATCCCAAAGAACTTCAAGATTATTTTAATCAATAACGGAGGTGGCGGAATTTTTAGGATTTTACCAGGACATGAAGAAAGCCCTGTTTTTAATACATTTTTTGAAACTTCTCATTGTTTAACGGCAGAACATTTGGCTAAAATGTATGGCTTTGAATATAGTATTGCCAGCGACGAAGAGAGTTTAGCAATAAGTTTGACCGCTTTGTATGCTCAAAATGAAAAACCAAGTATTTTGGAAATTTTCACACCCACATTAAAAAATAACAGTATTTTACTGCAATATTTTAAAGAATTAGTCTAATATTTTTTTCTAATTCGTGAAATGAGATGAATTAATGTTTAAATTTGGTTATATAAAAACCTATTAATCAATAACAAAACCTTAATTTATGAGTGCAAGAGAAGAATTAATTGTAAAGTACGCCGCTGATTTAAAAGACAAATGTGGTGTAAGTCCAGACATGGATTTGTTGACAAAAGTAACTATTGGTTGTGGGCCGTCAATTTATAATGCTGATTCGGCAACGGTAGCCGGAAGTCAGCAATCCGAATTACATACGGTAAAAAACAATTTCTTAATCAAGAAATTAGGACTTAGTGACGGACCGGAATTAGATGCTGCAATAGATGCCGTTATGGAAAAATACGGTCGTTCTAACAGGAATAAATACAGAGTGGTAATTTATTATTTACTGGCTGTTCACTTCAAAAAAGAAAGTGTTTACAATTAATACTTAATTTGTAAATAGTACCCATAAAAAAAGCGTTTGCCTAAGGCAAACGCTTTTTTGTTTAGTATTGAACGCTTTTTTAGCGAATTGGTATTGGGAAAACCGGTAAACTGGAATGTCCTAATGCATCTACAGCTTGAACAGCAAAGAAAAAATTGTCTTTAGAATAGGGGATTTCAGCTTTTGTATCTTTTATAAAAATTGTTTTTTCCCAATGTTGCGATGACGTTTCTCTAATAAGAATGTTATATCCATAAACCGACTTTCCTTCAGGAGCGGTCCAAACTAAAGTAGAAAAATTAGTCAAATCCTTTACTTCAATTCCTACGTTTGTAGGTGCTTTAGGTGACCAAGCCAAATTGCTGAACGTAGCCAAGTTAGAACAGGTTACTTTCTTCATGTATTCAAAGTCCATAAACTCGGCAAGATCGCCGTACTGGATGTTATTTTCTTTTCGAACATTTTGATGTTGGTGATCGTAGTTTTCATTCATTTCACAAAAACGAATGGCTGTAAATCCATTTTGACTGAAAGGAGTGTGATCGCCTCCACGCAAGAAACGGTCGTTGCGATAGACTAAATTAATATCCAGTTGCTCTACATATTGATTCGTAACTGTTTTAATGTATCGGGCTAATTGTCTGGATGGGCTATCATTATCACGATTGGTTGATTTACGCATTTTTGACTCCGCTTCCGTTTCTAAAAATGGAATTGTTTCACTGAAAACGCGAACTTTAGTATTGTCTCTCAATAAAGTTCCGCTGGATAAACTATTTCCAATCATGTCATTATTAATCATCGCAATTACATTCCATTTTCCATCTTTGGCAACATCCGCTAAATGTTTGGCTCCGTACAAACCTTGCTCTTCACCAACAACAGCGACAAAAATTAAGGTAAAAGGAAATTCTCTTTGGCTCATTATTCGGGCAAGTTCCATCATAGCTGCAACTCCGGAAGCATCATCATTAGCACCCGGTGCATCTGATTTAGCATCCATAACATCTGAAGCACGGGAATCTAAATGGCCGCTTATAATCATTACACGATCATCTGAAGGATCAGTTCCTTTTAAGGTTGCCATCACATTCCCCAGTTGGCTGTCGGTGGCAATACGTCTTCCATCTGCTTTGATGGTGAAAAAATCAATAACTGAAGTCAGTCTTCCGCCAGACGCCACTGCATATTTATCAAATTCGGATTTTACCCAGCGTTGTGCTGCGCCAATGCCTCGGGTGTTGCTTTTGGTGTCACTTAATGTATGTCGGGTTCCAAAAGATACGAGTTTACGAACTGTAGCTTCCATGTTTTCGGATTTTACTTCGGCAACCATTTTTTTTATTTCGGGATCATCGACTGTTGTTTGTGCGTAATTGGTATGAGAAATGAATAGGAGTAGGAACAAACAGAATATTGAGGTTGGTTTCATTAATAGGTTTTTTTAGTTTTCTCAAAGTTAGTAAAAAAGAAAAAGAAAGTATAAACGAAATTGAGTTTTAGGATTTGTTTACTCTTGTAGTATTCGAAATTTTGAAAAACAAAACGTCCTAATCTAGCCCCGATGGAAGCAAGTATCCCACGCTTTTGGGTGTGGATACTGCGGACAGCGGGACAACTCGTTTTGAAAAAAGTGGAAAGTTATGCTCCTAAAAAAGAATATATCCATCGAATTTGAGCTTTGTTTTTTTGTGGACAGTTTCTTAATTTACTATTTTCAAACTTCGTACCTTTGCGCTTTAGAAATTGAAAGAAAATGATTGAAATAGGAAAATACAATACGCTTACCATACTACGCGATACCAAAGTGGGTTTGTTTCTCGGAAATCCAGAACAAGATCCTGAAGGAATACATGACATTCTGTTGCCTAACAAATACGTACCAAACGAATTTGAAATAGGCGAGGAGTTGATTGTTTTTGTGTATCTAGACCACGAAGAAAGACCCGTTGCCACAACATTAGAGCCTTATATATTATTGAATGAATTTGCACTTTTGCGTGTGAATTATACCAATCAAATTGGTGCTTTTATGGATTGGGGAATGGAAAAGGATATTTTGGTTCCGTTTAAAGAGCAGGCGCGTCCTATGGAAAAAGGGAAACGCTACTTGGTGTACCTTTATATGGACGAGAAAACCAATCGTTTGGTGGCTTCCAGTAAATTGAATCAGTTTTTAAAAAATGATCACCTAACGGTTGAAAAAGGGGAAGAAGTAGATTTAATTGTTTCTCATATCACTGAATTAGGAATTAACGTTATCATCAACGAAAAGTACAAAGGTTTGATGTACAAAGATGAAGTGTATGATGATGCGATTCGCACGGGAGACCGCATGCGAGGGTATATCAAGACAATTCGTCCGGATAATAAGATTGATGTGGCATTGCAAGTTCAAGGATATCAAAGTATCGAGCCAAATGCAGAAAAAATTCTGGATGAGTTAAGAGCCAGCAGAGGTTTCTTGCGTTTGACTGATAATTCACATCCGGAGGACATTAAAACGGTTTTGAAAATGAGTAAGAAAACCTTTAAGAAAGCGATAGGAGCTTTATACCGAGAGAAATTAATAGAAATCAAGGAAGACGGAATTTACTTGGTTAAGGAATAAAAAAAAGAAAGACTAATCGTAACGGTTAGTCTTTCTCTTTTTAATGCTGTTTTAGAATATTAAATTCTGTAGCACTAAAATAAATTTGAAGTTTAAAGTATATTTATCCACCTATATGCACAATAGTATGCTCTATACTATTTTAAAAATATTAACTTAAGCGTAAATTACTTTAAAGAATAGTTTGTCTTTAAATCTACAATCACTTGCTTACGAGTTAAGAAAAAATTTCACAATAAGGCCGTTGGTTTTCTATATATTGGAAGATAATTTTCTAAAACAATTGTTTATTAATGTCTCACTTTTGCAAGGACAAGAAAAATAAATCTTTGATTTAACCGTAGGTGTTACTTTTTATTTTTTACTGCTGGGGCAAATGCTAGTATCATTAGCTCGTTTATCAGGGCTTTGAAAATATTTTTATAATTTATTACCGTAGAAAAAGGAGCGACAACATTTTTAATTGCATTCAATACATTCTTTTTTTAGGTTAATAAATCAGTGAAGAATCAATAATTAATCAAGATAAAGAATTTGTATTCATCTGATTAGCTTATTATAAAATTAAAAATAAATTGAATTGGCAACTGTTAAAATGCTGATTTTTTAGTATTTTTTAACGTTTTAAAGCCTTTAATCAGAGAAAGATTACCATAAGCTTGTCTAAATAGAATAGATAAAATGTAAAAAATGATTTATTTTTACACTAAAATAATTTAAATCAATTGTAATGGATTGGATCACTGCTAAAGAATACGAAGATATTACTTATAAAAAATGCAATGGCGTTGCCAGAATTGCTTTTAACAGACCGGATGTGCGTAATGCTTTCCGTCCTAAAACGACTGCTGAATTGTATAATGCCTTTTACGATGCGCAGGAAGATACGTCAATAGGAGTAGTATTACTTTCTGCTGAAGGACCTTCGTCTAAAGATGGTGTATATTCTTTTTGTAGCGGTGGCGATCAAAACGCACGCGGGCATCAAGGTTATGTAGGTGATGATGGACAACATCGTTTGAACATTTTAGAAGTGCAACGTTTAATCCGATTCATGCCAAAAGTAGTTATCGCTGTAGTTCCAGGATGGGCTGTAGGTGGAGGGCACAGTTTGCATGTAGTGTGCGATTTGACTTTGGCTAGTAAAGAACACGCTATTTTCAAACAAACCGATGCCGATGTAACGAGTTTTGACGGTGGATACGGTTCTGCTTATTTGGCTAAAATGGTGGGACAGAAAAAAGCACGCGAGATTTTCTTCTTGGGACGCAATTATTCTGCTCAGGACGCTATGGATATGGGAATGGTAAATGCTGTGATTCCACATGCTGAACTAGAAGATACAGCATACGAATGGGCTCAGGAAATTTTGCAAAAATCTCCAATGGCGATTAAAATGCTAAAATTTGCGATGAATCTTACGGATGACGGAATGGTGGGACAACAGGTTTTTGCGGGGGAAGCCACAAGACTTGCGTATATGACCGAAGAAGCTAAAGAAGGAAGAAACGCATTCCTTGAGAAAAGAAAGCCGAATTTTGAAAAAAAATGGTTGCCATAAAAAGTTTCAAGTTTTAGGTTTCAAGTTTAGAAACTGAAACGTTAAACTTTAAACATGAAACAAAATAAAAAATGGAGAATTTCACAAACGAAACAATTGATACGCGCCAACTTCCAAAATTTGAGAAAGTCACTTTTACTAATTTGCATCCTAAATATATTAGGGTGGTATTGATTAATCTGGGGTTGTGTATTGGCATATTTATTCTTGTTCCAATATTGCTTTCAATGTTTAAACCTGAAATTTTTTCAGGAAGAGTCTGGTTGATTATAGGTGCTGTTATTCCTGTATTTTCGATTTTGTTGGTAGTATTTTCTATTATTGGATTCCAGAAAAAAGGATTTGCTTTCCGAGAACACGATGTGCTTTTCAGGTACGGAATTATTGCTACAAATACGATTGTAATTCCTTATAATAGAGTGCAACATGTGGCATTGCATGAAGGATTAATTTCACGTTATTTTGGTCTTGCCAAAATTGAAATTTTTACAGCCGGCGGAAGTTCCAGTGATATTGAAATTCCGGGAATCGAAAAAGAACAAGCTGAAAATATCAAACAATTGTTGATGGGCAAAATACAAAAGCAATTGTAATGAGAGCCGATTTTAGTCAGCCACAGAGGCAATCTTCAATAGGGATTTTGGTAATGTTTTTTTACACGCTTCAGCAATACGCCAGAGCGTTGTGGCCTATGATTGTGATTTGGATTTTCAAGTTTGACGAGGTTAATAAATTGTATTTTTTCCTTGGAATGCTTACCATTTTTGTAAGTATTGGGGTTGTATCCTATTTGAAATACCTGAATTTTACTTTCTTTCTGGATGCCGAAAATGAAGAATTTATCATTACAGAAGGCGTTTTTAATAAAACCAAAACTGCAATTCAACTGCGTAAAATTCAACAAGTAAATATCAATCAGTCTTTTATTCAAAAGTTAGTTGGGGTTTATGAATTGGATGTAGATACTGCCGGAAGCAATAAAAAAGAAGGCGCTATCAAAGCGATTTCACATGAATTGGCTTTGGAGTTGAAATCCCGTTTGTTGGAAAATGAAGAACTAAAGACTACAATTGGAACTGAAACAACTTCATTGGAGGAAACCGAGCAAAAACTATTTGAAGCCGCACATCCTTTTATTAAAATCAGTTTTTTGAGTTTGTTGAAAGTTGGAATCACGTCCAATTATGGAAGAAGTATAGCTTTAATAGTGATTTTCTTTAGTACGATATATGAGAATTTTCAAAATTTTGGAGATGAAAGTAATGTTTATAAAGAAAAAGTAGGATCGTACATCGATAAAAACTTAGTGCTGCAAACTATTTTAACATCGATAGTGTTGTTGTTTATAGTGGTTTTGGTTGTGAATGTAATTCGTACTGTTTTCAAATACTATGATTACAATATAACCCGACAAAAAGGATCTTTGCTTTTGTCTTTTGGGTTGTTAAATACGAAAAGCACCATTATCAAGCCTGAAAAAGTTCAGATTACGACCGTTAAAAGGAATTATTTCCAAAAGAAAATGGGGATTCTGGAGCTGAAAATCAAACAAGCAACTAGCGGTGAAAAAGAAGAAAGCAAGTCCGTAATAGAAATTCCGGGATGTAGCGAGACTGAACGAGATGCGATTTTGAAGTTGTTATTTCATCAAATTCCTGAAAAAGGATTGATGCTGCAGTCTAATTTTCGTAAACTTATTTTTTCTGTTTTTCTTTCAATAGGATTACCTTTGTTTGGATTTATGGCGGTTGGGTATTGGATTGAACCTATACTTTTTGAATATAATTATGTGGTGCCCATTTACGTCATTTTTATTGGATTAATCCAGTATTTTAAATTCAAAAATAACCGATTGTTTATCCACGAGAATTTTATAATAAAACAAAGTGGTGCTTGGGATATCAGTAATGATATTATTGTGCCCAGTAAAATACAAGCGATTACAACGTCACAGCTTTTCTGGCATAAAAAGTTGGATATTGGTTCCGTAACATTGCATACTGCAGGAGGAAATATTGCTTTTCAGTTAGCAAATTATTCAATAGTAAAACAACAAGTCAATCTTTGGTTGTACGAAATAGAAATTTCCGATAGTAATTGGATGTAACAAAATGGTTTAAAGTGTAAGGTTTAAAGTTGTTTGCTCAACAAATCTTAAGTTTTAAACTGCAAATTTTTAAATAAAAAAAATATGAAACATTGGATTGAAGCCGCACGATTACGAACCTTACCCTTATCGGTTTCTGGAATAATAGTTGGGAGTATGTATGCTTTGGCGCACCCAACAGATAGTATATTAACGCCAACCGAGGTCTTTAATTGGCGATTATTTGGATTTGCTATATTAACAACATTAGGATTGCAAATACTGTCTAATTTTGCTAATGATTACGGTGACGGCATGAAAGGAACGGATAATGAGGATCGTGTAGGTCCAAAACGCGCGATACAAAGCGGCGTGATTACTCCGCAAGCCATGAAACGCGCTATTATAATTACATCAGCCATGACGTTGCTTTCCGCGATGTTGTTGATTTATTATGCGTTTAGAGATACAAATTTATGGTATTCCTTATTTTATTTAGTATTAGGAATTCTTTCCATTGTATCTGCGATTCGCTACACGGTTGGGAATACCGCGTATGGTTACCGTGGATTTGGCGATGTATTTGTCTTTGTGTTTTTTGGATTGGTGAGTACTTTAGGTGTGAATTTTTTATACTCCAAACAATTGGATTTCGAATTGGTTTTGCCTGCAATAGCCATCGGATTATTGAGTGTTGGTGTTTTGAATTTGAACAATATGCGTGATGAAGCATCCGATAGAAAATCAAATAAAAACACGATTGTTGTAAAAATTGGCGGAGCTAAAGCTAAAATATACCATTACATTTTGATTGTTACGGCGATGGTTTTGGTGTTGATTTTTGCAATTATTGACGAATTTCATTTTGATCAATACTTGTTTTTATTGGCCTATATCCCTTTAACTAAACATTTAATTACCGTTTATAAAAATCAAAACGCTAAGGAATTAGATCCTGAATTAAAAAAACTGGCATTGAGTACTTTTGCACTTTCAGTTTTACTATCGTTAGGTATGATTTACTTTTTTTCGGATATCATTGTGAATACTTTTTTAGGCGGGAGATAAATTAATAATGAAGTAGGGAACCATTCAATTTTAAATTAAAAAAAATGAAAATAACATTTTACGGCCACGCATCATTAGGAATCGAAGTTGGTGGCAAACACATCATTATAGATCCGTATATTTCTGCTAATCCAAATGCAGCGCACATTGATATTGACACCTTAAAAGCAGATTATATTTTGCTTACGCATGCTCACGGAGATCATATTCTTGATGTTGAGGCAATTGCTAAAAGGACGAATGCTGTAATTGTTTCCAATGCTGAAATTGCAGGCTATTATGGCGCAAAAGGCTTTCAATCGCATCCTATGAATCACGGAGGAAGTTGGAATTTTGATTTTGGGAAACTAAAATATGTAAATGCGATTCATTCCAGTTCTTTTCCTGACGGCAGTTACGGAGGAAATCCGGGTGGTTTTGTCATCGAGGGAGAACATAAAAACGTGTACATCGCTGGTGATACGGCGCTTTCTATGGATATGAAACTCATTCCGATGCGTACCAAGCTGGACTTGGCGATTTTGCCGATAGGCGATAATTTCACTATGGATGTAGAGGATGCAATCATAGCTTCTGATTTCTTGGATTGCGATAAAATTCTGGGCTACCATTACGATACTTTCGGGTATATCGAAATCGACCACGAGGAATCCATTCGTAAATTCTTCAATAAAGGAAAAGATTTGATGTTGCTTGAAATAGGAAGTTCTATAGAGTTGTAGTTTTTATTTGGAGCAATCTCCTGCTATTCACTTGTATCTTTACTTGCTTAAAGAAAGCAAGTAAAGGATACCGTTTCTATCAGGGCTAAAAAATCATTTTAATCAAAAACATGAATAGTATAAAAGGAATTTTTCTACTCCTAACTGCACTCGCATTTCAAGCAGGCTCTGCTCAAAAAGACGGCTATTGGGATAAAACCCGCGCTACAACCGAAGAAATAACGGTTTCCGCTAGAGACAGAATCATCATAAAAACCCAAGATTTCCCTGAAGGTACCACCGAAGTCGTTTACAGAATAACGCTTTTGGATAAAAATCAGCAAATGGCAGGCAGTTTAGTTTCAGTTTTAAAAGCTATTCCAGACCCTACAGGAATCAGTCAAGGTTCAGCAGGAGCAGTTTTTATTTTGTCTAAAATTTCAGGAGATGATAAATGTAAATATGCTGTGTTCTCTAGCGCTGACTTAGCCTCAAAATACAAAGAAAACGGAAAAACAGATGATGCTTGTTTGGTGCAAAATACGCCAGTTAGCAAGGATGCCAAGCGACTTTCTTCGGAGAAATCGGCTTGTATGCAATCCAATTCAGGGAATTTATGGTTTGGTTTCGAAAGTAAGAACTGGATTATGAACCAAAAAATCATTCTGGAAGTCGTGCCATGGGTTGATAATAAACTCAGTCGTGGCTGGACTGTTGAAAACAGAAAAGCAATTATTGATCAATGTAAAACATCTAATTTGGCACAAAAAATGACGAATTCAGATGATTTTTGCGTTTGTATCCTCGATAAAATCCAATCCAAGTACAACTTTAAGGAATTTCAAAAATTATTGACTGTAGAGCGTGCTAAAGCGTTCAAGGATTTTGGAAACAGTTGTTTTGGCGAAAGCAGTCTTTCTAAAAGTGTGTATGATGATTTGCGCATGCAAGCCGCTACATTAGCAAAACAAGGAAAGCAAGGCGAAGCTATTCAGAAACTGACAACGATAATCAATGATGGAAAAGCAACTGCCTTGGATTACAACGCAATAGGAAGTAGTTATGTGTTGACGAAGCAATACGGTAAAGCGATTAAATTCCTGAAAGAAGGCGAGAAGCTTGATGATACGGAGTTGCTGATAAAGCTAAATTTGGCGCATGCCTATTTATTGAATGATAATTATTCGTCAGCAAAAGCCATTTACAAGGAATATCAGTCTCAAAACGTAACAGATAGTTTAAGTTGGACTCGAAAAATAAAACAAGATTTTGCAGCTTTCAAAAAAGCGGGAATAGTTTCCAATGACTTTGAAAGAGTTTTGAAGTTGATGGACAGATAGATCTAGTTTTTATAAAATTTCGTCAGACATAAGCTTAAAATAACTCATACTTTATAACTTTTGAAAGCAATCTACCACAAATACATTCTAGATTTCAAACGACCATCAGGGACTTCCCGTGGCGTTATGACTGAAAAAGAAACTTGGTTTATCGTCTTGGAACAGGACGGTAAAAAAGGAATAGGAGAATGCGGAATCCTTCGCGGATTGAGTATTGATGACCGACCAGATTATGAAGAAAAATTGCAATGGACTTGCGACAATATTAACTTGGGAAAAGACCAACTTTGGGAGGTATTATTAGAGTTTCCTTCGATACAATTTGGAGTGGAAATGGCGTTTCAATCTTTAGTGAGTGAAACTCCTTTTTTGTTGTTTCCTTCGGACTTTACAAATGGCACAAAGTCTATCTTGATAAACGGTTTAGTTTGGATGGGTGAGGAAGCTTTTATGAAGCAACAAATCGAAGAAAAATTAGCAGATGGTTTTACATGTATCAAACTCAAAATAGGAGCTATTGATTTCGATAAAGAACTGCAATTATTACGCTTTATTCGAGAACATTTCACTCCGAAACAAGTCGAAATTCGAGTAGATGCTAATGGTGCTTTTAGTAAAAATGAAGCTTTAAATAAATTAACTCAATTATCTGAATTTAAACTACATAGCATAGAGCAACCGATACAAAAAAATCATACTGACAGGATGGCAGAGCTGTGTAAAACCACTCCTTTTCCTATTGCTTTGGATGAAGAGTTGATTGGTGTGTTTACTTTGGCAGAAAAAGAACAATTATTAGAGAAAATCAAGCCGCAATACATCATTTTGAAGCCAAGTTTTGTAGGTGGTTTTCGAGGTACACAAGAGTGGATTTCATTGGCTGAAAAGTATAAAATCGGGTGGTGGATTACCTCAGCTTTGGAGAGTAATATTGGATTGAATGCCATCGCGCAATGGACATTTTTACAACACAATTTGATGCCTCAGGGATTAGGAACCGGAGCTCTTTATACCAATAATTTTGACTGTCCGCTGGAAGTTTCACAAGGACAATTATGGTACAAAAAAGAGCTGGATTGGACGTTTGATTTTGCCTTTTTACAATAGATTATTACCTAGTTTTCTTTTGTTCGCCATCTCCTAGTAAAACGGATAACGTCTTTAAGCTTGGTGTACGGTCCGCAATTAACTTTACGATACTGATGAACGGAATAAACAGAATCATTCCTGCAGCACCCCATAAAATGCCTCCCACGATTACTACAATAATGATGACGAGTGTGTTTATTTTCAAGCGGCTTCCTACTGCAAAAGGAAATATAATATATGCTTCGAGTACTTGAACAATAGAAAAAACTGCTATAACGGCTAATGGATACCAAATAGAATTGTATGTTATCCAGGAAATTGCAATGGGCAACAGCGATGATATCATGATGCCTACATAAGGAATAAAAGTGAGGATTGAGGCAATAAAACCAAATAGAAAGGGATTTGGCACTCCAATTATCCAAAGCCCAACGCTGTTCAATAATCCAACTATTAAATAAACTACCAACATTCCTTTGATGAAATTGTAATATTCATGAATGGTTTCAATAAGGATTTCATGAATCGTATTTTTTCTTGCAGGAGGAAAAAGTTCATATAAAGCATTCGATAACATCTGGCGATGGAAAAGTATTAATGCCGAGAAAACAGGAATCATTAATAAAAAAAAGACAGATTCAGACAGAGAATAAGCGGTGTTTCTAAGTATTGAAAAAGCTTGTGAACCGGAGTTGTTGAGTGTATTGTTGATGAAATCATTTTGTTTTTCAAGACTAATGTCAAAGCGTTCCGAAATAAAAACACTCAATTGATTTACTGTTTCGGCTAATTTCAATCGCAAAGATTGCCATTCTTGAAGGAATTCTGAAAATTGCGCTACTAGTAAGTAGATAATGCCTCCGACCAAAAGTGTCACTCCTAAAATACAAATAACAATAGCAATTCCTTTATTGATTCCTTTTGTTTCCATCCATTTGCAAACAGGATATAGAATAAAACCAATGAGTAGCGAAAAACTTAGCGGAATAAATAGTGTTTTTCCAAAGTATAGAATCAAAGAGGCTAATACAGTAAACTGAAGAATTTCTAAAACAGAAAATCTCTTACTGGAATGAAAAGGAACCGGTGTTTTAGAAGATTCTAACATACAAATTTGTATTATAACCGTTATTTCTTACTCTTCTTTACTTTTATTTGCGATGAAAGTATAAATTTAAAACGTGCAATAAGGTACTAAATTGCTTGTTATTACAATGTTTTAAGATCCTAATGATCGCCTGTGGTAATTAATCTGACCTAAATGATAGGTTAGGTGAGTGGTCAAATGGATGAGCATAAACTCGGTTGAAGTTTTGTCTTTAAAAACTAAAAGTGGATATTCTTTTTTTAGTTCAACTTCTGAGATGGTATTAAGCGCATTGTCAACGACAACAATAGTTTCTTCGATTTTTGATAACAATTCTACTCTTGGAATATCTTTCAGCGAAAATTCTAATGGTCTGTTTCTTATATATCCAGTTTTTCCATACTGTGCACCAATGTAAGTGTTTAAGTTTCCAATTAAATGCAAACAAAGATTTCCGGCTGAATTAGCGATACCTTTTTGGATAGTCCAAATATCACTTTCATTTTGGTACGACTCAATTTCCGTTTTTAGCTGATTTAAATCTCGGTTGAATAGTGTCTTTAAGCTTTCAATTAGCATTTTTAGTTTCTTTGTATTTTTTTAATGATAGTAGTGCTTGTTGCTGTATTTTTTGTTGAAAAAAACCGGTCCAGCCTAATAGATGTCCTGTAATTCCAAAAGCTTGTTTAGACCATTTCCAGATGTCGAAATCATCGGTGTGTTTTTTTATTAATCCATCTTTAAACTGAAACTGAGCCTGAATAACATTTACTACTTTTCTATTTGTTTTACTGAAGTTATAGGTAGCAATCCATTGTGCGGAACCAACGTATTCATCTGCTTTTATATCTGAGAACTCAATTTTTATATTTCCTTTGCTTTTTTCAATGAGCATTTTCCACATTTGGCAAACATCTTTTTCTTTTAACAAACCAAAAGCAGGATCGCGAAACTCAATTTTAGAATGATAGCATTCACACATTGTTGAAGCATCGGCATTGGCAAAAGCGGTATAGAACTTAATGAGGGTTTTTTCGTTTGCGTTCATATTTGCATAAAGTGAATAGTAAAAATAATAATTTTTTTGTTAAAATTCAGGTTTTAAAAAAGGAATATAGAAAAACTGATAAGTATTACTCTTAATATGAGAACATTAAAAATAATTAAAGATTGATTATCATTAAATTACATTCAGATATGTTTTCTCATTTTTAGGCAAAAAAAAGAGGATAGACTGTTAAGTTTTCTATCCTCTTTTATAATTTATTAAATGGTATTCTGTTATTATGGCTTATTTAACCGCAGGAATAATATCAATTATTACGGTACGATTGTAAAAACGTTCTTCGGGAGTTTTGTTATCAAACGGAGAATTATTTTCATTTTCACCATAACCTGACACATCAAATTTAACATCATTTCTACCCGCTTTAGCTAAACTGCTCTGAAGGATAGTTTTCACATCATTTGCACGAGCCAATGATAAGTCTTGATTGTAAACTTCTTCACCAATAATATCTGTATGACCTTTAATAATTACGGTTGCTCCTACAGGAATTTTAGGGGTAACTACCTCAGTAAGATATTTTTCATACAATGAAATTGCTTTAGAGTTATTAAATTCATAGATGATACTATATCTCATACCTTCTTCCATTTTTGCAGGAGTCCAAAGCGTCACGTGAACAGGAGTTTCCTTTTCTATAATTTTACCACTTTTAGTTTGGCCAATCATTTTTACTTTGTAATCTCCTTCTGGACGGCTACCTAAAATTGCTTTTTCAGGAATGCTAACCTCATCTTGAGTATAAGGTCCAAAAGACTGTATTTTTCCTTGCTCGTCAGTTATTTGTAATGACCAAGATGATAATGCTTCACCAGCTCCTTTATTATTGAAAGTAACATAACTTTCCAAAGGTGCTTCTTGTGAAGCTATAATTTGAACTGGTTTCAATGGTGCATCAGGACCACTTTGAAATTCCATCAACAAATCAGCAGAATTACTTTCGATAGAAACTCTACGATCTCCTTCACGTAGTAAAACTAATTCTAATGTTCCACCTGGTTGTTCTGATGGGATATTTGGTTTACTTTGACCTTTAGTGGTAATTCTAATTGGATTTATTGCAAATACATTTACCAAATAGGTTTTAACAGATTCGGCCATAGCAAGACCATCTGTATTGTCATTATTTGATGAACCTACCAAAGTAATTGTTGAAGAAGGATTTTTTTGCATACGATCTCCTAGGATGTTCAGCACATTATAATAAACAGTCATTTGACGTTTAGAACGATCTGATAAATTTTTAGGAGCAAATGTTTCTAATTGATCTTCTTTAAAGTCTTTTACTTGATTTGTTGTCAATAAAACATAACGATTTGGAATCTCTGTTGATCCTTCATTAAAGAAAACATAGTTTCTAAGTGGGAAAATTTCAGTCATTCGTCTTTCTCCGGGAACATTGCTAGGAGAATTTACGGAGAACTCAACCTCACGGTCTTTAACCATATCTGTAGCCTGTTGGATATTTTGTCCTTGACCAAATTTAAGTGCAACTCCAGCTCTGATTGTAGTTATATTCCAAGTTTCTGTTGCACGAGGATTTTGACCAAAATAAGGTTGGAAAGAAACAAAAGGAGACAATACAAATTGTGTTTTGTTGCTATCTGAAGAAAGCGGGATATCATATCCTGCACCAATTTGCATTGACAGAATAGTTTTCTCAATCTCGCTAAATTCACCCGTTACTGCAGGAGAAGGAGCTTGATCAGGGAAAGCTGGATTAATACCTAATTGATAGGTAAATGATTTGTCCAAATTGAAAGCCAATCTTGGACCTCCATAAAGGTAAAAATTAGATTTAAATGGAGCAAAACGTACGCTAGGTTCTACAGTAATGTAACTAAGATCAGTTTTTAAATCAGCTGGACAGTCACATGCAGTAAGCACTTGGTCAAAAGAACCTTTACGGCTATCAAACCCGGCTTGCAACATAACTCCCCATCTTGAAGTAGCAGGACGATATTCTAAAAGTGGTGCAATAAAAAGCCCTGTGCCATTTCCTTCATGAAAAGTAGCGGGAGGAGTAAAGCTTGCATTTAACTGATTAGTAGAACCTTCGTAAAAATTGAAATTGGCTCCACCAGCAACACCGAAATACCAGGAAGGTTTAGCATATTTAACCACTTGAACTTCTTGTGCCTGAACAGTCGTTTGAGCACTTAACCATGTCAATGAGACTACTAAAAGACTTTTGATTGGTAAGTTAATTGGAGACCAAGCTAGGCGTAATCCCTTTTTGAAATTATTTATATTGTCCATGTTATTTTTTATTTGATTCATTTTAAATATATCCCGTCCTAAGACGGGATGAAAAGTTTGATTCTAAAATTTATTTTATCAAATACCTAGTTAGGTACGTTAATAACTGTATTCACCATGGTAACTGAAGCTACTAGAGAAATCGCTCTACCATTTAGTACTGTTAAAAAAGGATTTGTGCTATTGGCAGGAGAAGACAAAGTCACACCATTGTTTGCAATAATGTTTCCTACCATAACTCCACCACCTGCGTAGTTAATAACTGCTGTACTACCAACATACCAGTATACATTATTAGGATTACCTACGCCATTTAAAAATGTAACGCTACTTGGCGCTGAATCACCTACTGTTAAAGTAGAAGGAGCCTGAAAGTACCATTTGGCATTTGGATCACCATTAGCGTTTAAGGTAAGATTCCCATTGGTTATTTTAAAAGAACTAGATGCAGTATATACACCAGGAGCTAATGTTAATCCACCTAATTCACCTGCTCCAGGGTTAACATTACCACCTGGCATTGAGGCAGGGGAGATGCTATTATAAAGATCTCTTGCGGCATTCAATCCTGCTAATGCAGTTGCTGATTTTGTCGTATTTCCGGGTGCAGGAGCATCAGTAAAGATACCATCTGTTACAACTCCGTTATTTAATGGGGTTACGATATAAACATCACCATTGGTTCCATCTGTAAAACCGGTCACTAAAGATGACGCAGCGGTAGTACCTATAGTACCATCTACTACAGATAATAATCCTTGGTTTGTTATTCCGGCATTACCTCCAAAAACTCCAAAAAACAGTCCGCTAGTAACTATAGGACCTGGTGTAACTGTATTTGCTGTAGTGAAATTCCACACATAGTTATTTGCTAATGGAATACCTAAAGTACTTTTAGCGCCAGTTGTTAAGGTAGCGGTATAACTAAGTCCTGGATCAAGTGAATTTACCGGGTTAAACGAAGCTGTATTTCCACCAGTGTAAGTAACAACACCTGAAATTACAGTTGTACCCTGTATCAAAGTAAAAGTAGTTGCATTTATAGTCAAAGGATCCATAGGTACACTGAATGTTGCAATAACTGTTTTACTTAAATTAACTCCTGTAGCATTATTAAGTGGGTCTGTTACAGTTACTGTAGGTGCTGCTGCTGTAGTGAAATTCCATACATAATTAGCAGCTAACGAAGCATCCGCTGTACTTTCAGCTCCAGTTGTTATAGTAACGGTATAAACAGTATTCGCAGTTAACAGATTTGTTGGGGTAAAAGATACTGTTGAACCAGAATAAGTAATTACTCCTGCAACCGTATTTGTTCCTTGTTTTACAGTAAAAGTTGAACTATTTAATGTCAAAGGATTCATTGGTACACTAAAAGTGGCAGTGATTGTTTTATTCAGAGTAATGTTTATGGCATTGTTTAGCGGATCTGTATTACTCACCATTGGAATTATAAGCATTCCAGTACTGAATGTCCAAACATAATCGGCTTGAAGTGCATTACCCATTACATCCTTAGCTCCTGTTTTAATTCTAGCACTATAGGTAGAATTAGGAGTTAGAGGTACACTAGGAGTAAACAAAGCTGTAGTTCCGCTGTATGTTACTGTACCTGTAATAGTAGTACCATCAGCTTTAGTGATGATAAAAGTGGATGTATTAATTGTTGCTGCATCCATCTCTTCATTGAATGTTGCAGAAATCACTTGTCTAAAAGGAACGGCTAAAGCGCCATTAACAGGAGTGGTAGATTGAACAACTGGGCATACGCCTTCGGTCTCTATAAAATCGTCTTCTGCACAGCCTGAAATTAATGCAATAAAAAGTATTGCAAACGTTATTAGTAAATTTTTAGTTTTCATTATTATTGATTTAGGGGATTAAGTATTTTGTACAACAAAGATTGATTTATTGTGGGCTGGTGTTGTTATATAATTAAAAAATGAAATTGTAAAATTCACTCATTTAAAACATTAAATGATTGATTTATAGTCGGTAATGTGTAATTTTTACAGGTGTTGAATGTGTATCAGTTTATTTAATTTTTATCTTTCTAAATTTAGAAATGGCTAAAACAAATGACTACAAATAGATTGTAGCAGAAACATTTTGAAGAAAAATACTTTCATGGATTCGATAAAAAAGCATAAAAAAAAGGTCCAACTTTAATGAAAAGTTGAACCCTGTTGTTTTGAATTTACACAATTTTTAGATTGTGCATTATTAAAGTACTTTGTGAAATTTTTATTTAAATGCATTTTTCCCTTTTTCACCCAGATTAAAGATAAATTCAGTAAGTTCTTTTGTAAAAGCATCAAGACTCAAAGCAGATTGTTTAATGTAATCTAAAGATTCTTCTAACTCATCGGGTGAATTGACAGATTGTTGATGTAGCAAATAAGATAAACCTAAAATATTAGCAATGGGTTGTCTCACTTTATGGGAAGTTATAAACATCATTTCCTCCAATCCTTTTATATATTCTATTTGGTATTCTTCGGCTTTTTTAAGTTCTTGATTCGCAAGGATTAATTCAGCTGACCGCTTTTCTTTTTCGTCGTTCTGAAAAAGAAGTTCTCTGTTAGCAATAATCAATTCTGCAGCACGTTTTTCTTTTTCCTGATTTTGAAATGCAAGCTCTCTGTTAGCAATAATCAATTCTGCAGCACGTTTTTCCTTTTCCTGATTTTGAAATGCAAGTTCTTTATTAGCAATAATCAATTCAGCAGCACGTTTTTCTTTTTCTAAGTTTTGAAAAACAAGTTCTTTATTGGCAATAATCAATTCAGCGGCACGTTTTTCTTTTTCTAAGTTTTGAAAAGCAAGTTCTTCATTGGCAATAATCAATTCAGCAGCACGTTTTTCTTTTTCTAAGTTTTGAAAAATAAGTTCTTTATTGGCAATAATCAATTCAGCGGCACGTTTTTCTTTTTCTTGATTTTGAAACGCAAGCTCTTTATTGGCTATGATTAATTCAGCAGCACGTTTTTCCTTTTCTAAGTTTTGAAAAGTAAGATCTCTGTTTACTAATATTAGCGCTTCTTTTTTTAATCTTTTTTCCATGCTCTTTCAAATTAGTTTTCAAAATAGATTATCCTAAATACAATAAATGATCCAGTTAGATCTTTTGTTTTTGAGCTTATGTAAGAAAGAACAAACAAATAGTTTATATCTGATTTATGTAATTATTGTATTCGAATAAATCAATTCGAAACAAAAGTATAAGCGTAGTTATAATTTTGAAGCCTCGGAATGCTTTGTTACAACATTAGTGATTACAAATTGTAACATCGTTCCTAATATTCTCTTGATGGGATTGTGAGTTGATCCTAACAATACTTTTTTAGTTAAGTACCCTGTAGTCATACCAACAATATTATTGAGTATGTTCCCTTTAATTTCTGGAGAGGTTGCCATAAGGCCAAAAGCATTTTTTATAAGATTTAAAGGTTTTAAACTTTCAATGGTATAATGATACTGATCTTTTAGTTGTACTAATTCGTCAGCTTGTTTCATTTTCATTAATAAGATAGTTTCCTTAAGAATTTCTGTTTGGTTTATCTTTTCCATACTAACTTTTTTTTAGCATTTTAATAATAATAAAATTGCTGATTGGCATTTTAATCCATTCATCTTTAAATATGTAAAGAATGATTGTAATTAGTAAATAGAAACTCGATACTATAAAAAAGCCATAATATACTTTTCCAACTAATTCACCAATCCATAAGGAAAGGCCAATATTTACCAAAAAAGCAAACATTGCAAAAACAATAGAAATTGTTAATCGAGAGAGTAAAGAAGACAAGACATCGGCAGTTTTGTCTACTACATTTAACTTCGCCAATTCTACTGTTGTTCTAGTGTAATCCTCTGCTCTTTCAAAAAGCATTTCTATTGTTGTTGCGTTGTTTTCCATGATATAATTTGTAAACGTACTTTGTATTGAAATTTTAATAGCTAAATATCGTATTAGATACTTGTGTTTTTTATTTCGTTTTTTGCATCGTAAAATTTTGATTTCCCTTCAGAAAGTAACGTTTCACCTTCATGTTTTGCATCATCAAATTTTGATTTTCCTTGAGCGATTAAATTTTCGCCCTCGCTCCAAATTTTCTCATACTTTTTATTTATTGTTCCCAATAAAGTATCTAATTTGTCTTTTAATTCATCAGCATAATCGTTGCTCTTATCCATAATTTTTTTTCTTGTTTTGTCCCCTTTTTCGGGTGCAAACAATACTCCTAATAATGCTCCAACGGCTACGCCTCCTAAAACTCCTAATATTATTTTATCTGCTTTCATAATTATGTATTTTATTGTTTTATTATTTGATTTATATGCTTCTACCTTGTATTAGTCTAAATAGTATTGCAATTACTGCAATAACAAGAAGTACGTGTATAATTGATCCTAAGCTGAATGCAAAGAACCCAATAGCCCAAAAAATGACTAAAATTACTGCGATTGTGTAAAGAAGATTGCCCATGATTTCTAGTTTTTAGTGATTTATATTTTGTTTGTTGTTTATATTTTAATTAATAGGTAAAAGCATTAGATTTTTCTTCCTTGTATAATTCTAAATATAACTGCAATAACTGCAATAACTAGAAGTATATGAATAATTGATCCTGCGCTGTATGCAAAGAATCCAATAGCCCAAAAAAGGACTAAAATTACTGCTATTGTGTAAAGTAAATTGCTCATAATTTTTAGGTTTTAATGATTAATTATTGTTTTTTAGTTTAATCTCAATCCTACGTATACGTTAAAAACACTATTTTTTGCGTCTGACGAAGTAAAGCTATTGTCTTTTCCTATTTTAGTTAAACCATAATTGTAACGAACACCAAAGTTTACTACATCAAAATCGAGTCCTAGACCACCAGATATTCCAGCATCAATTTTGTTGAAATCATCAGTGTCTAATTCGCTTTCAGAGGATCCAAAATTCGAATCATTTTTTGTTTTTCCACTAACCATAAACGCTGCGTATGGACCTATATGTACATTAAAATTATCAGTCAAATTAGCAACTAATAAAACAGGTACTTCAATATAATTGATATTGAATTTTGATGTTCCTTGAACTACTCCGTTATCGTATATTTGCTCAGAACCTTTTGTTGTGTAATTAATTTCAGGCTGAATTGCAATACTATTTGTAACTGGGAATTTAGCGTATAAACCAGCATTGAAACCTGTAAGTATATTACTGTCGTCTACATTATCTGTATAAAAATTAGAAAAGTTTAGTCCACCTTTAAAACCATAAGATGGGGTTTTTT
This sequence comes from Flavobacterium sp. GNP002, assembly GCF_054343795.1. Classification (NCBI taxonomy): domain Bacteria; kingdom Pseudomonadati; phylum Bacteroidota; class Flavobacteriia; order Flavobacteriales; family Flavobacteriaceae; genus Flavobacterium; species Flavobacterium sp. GNP002. Next base: position 3,224,614 of record NZ_JBTGUW010000001.1, on the reverse strand, counting down.
CTTGCGCTTGTGCGCTGGTAAAGCTCATGAAACTTAATACTAATGAAGCAAAAAATATTTTGTTTGAATTTTTCATTTTAATTGTTTTTGTTATTGAATTATTATACTACAAATATCAGCATCTTATGGACAAACTTTGTTACAATACTTTTTGTTAAGTTTACATTATTCACACCTTAAATGATTTATTATCAGATATTTTTTAAATAAAAAAAGAATCAGCCAAAAAAAAGACGAGATAAAAAACTCGTCTTTTTAATGTACTATTTGTTGTCTATCGTCAGGTTTTTCAAAGCCTCTCCAAGTTCATCCATGTCGCGATTGTATTCCTGTTTAAAAGATTCCCAATCACTTTTGGAATCATTTTTATACGTTTCAATCTTAATTTTTATGTCATTATTTTTTTGCTCTAAAGCGTCAATTTTTTGAGCATATTCTTCATCGATTGATTTTCCGGTTTTTTTTATACTGGCTTTCATCTGTGCTATTCTCATTTCATTTTCAGCAATTGTTGAATTAGTACTTGCTTTGAATGCATTCCATTCTTTTTCAGTTGCTATTTTTCGGGCATCTGATAATTCTTCTTTTGCATCATCAAGATTTTCTCTTGCATCCTCTACATTATCTTTAGCAGCTTCTTCTTTTTTTGAAGAATTTTGACATCCTGTTAAAACGGTTCCAGCCATGAAGGTTGTAATTGCAAGGGTAAAAAGTGTCTTTTTCATTTTATGTAGTTTAATATTAAATTTTTTGATGTGATTAGAAATTTTTGTTTAACCATTTTATAATTCAAACTAAAAGAATTTAGTACTGCTAGTTTGAATTATGCAACGGTATTAACTAAAGTAAATAATGTAATAATAGGGGCAAACAAGGTTTTATTTGAAACAAATTATTAGATGGATTCAATAATTTTAAGAATTTCTTCTTTGGTTTTACCCAATTTAATTTGGAGTTTTCCTATCATTTCTTCTTTTTTACCTTCTGTGAAAAGTAAATCATTATCGGTCAAAGCTGCAAATTTTTCTTTTAATTTTCCTTTTTGCTCTTCCCAATTTCCTGTTAGTTCTATTGAATTCATTTTTTTTGTATGTATCGTATGCGAAATAATTTTCACTTTACAAAGTTGACGAGTTTAAAGCCTAAATCAGTTATATAACTTTGATGATTAGTTGTTATATTCACTGGTTTTATAGAAAGATCAATGAAAAAGGAGTGTGCAATAATATCATATTTGATTATTATATCAATAAACTGTTTTATTGATTTGAATCGTGCTTATGATTTGGAATGTATTTTTTCAATATGTTTTCTAGTGATTCATAATAATCCGTTAGTGTTTTAATATTTATTTCGGGATTTGAAATATCAGGAATAGTTACGGGCATCTCAGACAAATATTTAGATAATTCGGGATAATAATTCCGAATTTTCATAGTAATTCCAAGAATAGCGTCATTAAGTTCTTTTTCTGTTTTCATGATGAATTAAATTTTAAGATTATTTGGTTAGGCACTCTTTATTTTATTGTAAAAAATAATATCATTAAAAACATCGCATTATGTAATGATGTTTTTAATGATTTTAAATGTATTAGGTTGTTAATAATGTTGCTTTTGTATTATAAAGCAGCATTTATACAATCATCTTATAATATAATAAAAGTGCCTATATCAGTTGTTATACCGGCTGTAACTACGACATTATTTTTTGTTACAGCCAATAACGGTAGAGCAGGAGTTATGGTAATAGTGTACGTTCCAGGAGGAAGTCCCATTACTAGGAAGTCCCCATTTTCATTTACATTACTTGTATAGCTTACTGCTGTTGATGAGGTTGCTTCAACTACTGCCATTGTTCCTATTGGAGTAATTTTACCTTTTATAGAACCGCTAATAGCTTTTTCTATTGTTCTAATGACCGGTTTCAATTGGTACTCGCCATTTCCTAATTTAACCACTGATTTATTGGCATCAAAATCTAAAAGGACTGTATATAATATTCCTTCTTGCAGTGTTTGGTTAACTTGAAGTTTTAATCCGCTTTGTTCCGCACTTGGCGTACTCAAAGGATAACTTACACCATTAAGAACTACTGTATTATCAGCACCTAGAATAAGTCTTATTTGTTTCACTGAAGAAATTTCAAGTGAATCAGTTGCAAGTAATGTATCGAAACCATTAGAAAATTCTAGTAAGTTATAAATACCTTTTTCTACATTAAGTGCTACAGTTTTACCGTCATCTCCTATAACTTCCACACCTTGTATGTCTACATTCACTTCATCATAAGGACCGGGAGCATCAGTCAATTTTACTGCATACGGGTAACTCGCTTTTGTATCATCATTGTTACAAGAATAAATTAATAATCCAAGCATGATGAAAGACAGAATAAATTTTATTTTTTTCATTTTCATTTAAAGGTTCGAAATATTTATAGTTTTGTAAAGATACTCCGTGCTTTAAAATCAAATGTTACATGACTTTATTAAAAAATTGTAGGATTCTCACTTTTAGGTATTTAAAAATAAGTATTTTATAAATTTAGTGTGCCTTAGGGTAACTATTTTGAGATATTACTATTGAGGGTTATATTTCAAAAGACTATTTTATTGTATCAAATTTTGCACCTATATTTAATTCCTTTTTCATTTCTATTTCCTCTTGATTTTCCAGATCATCCAGTTTTTTCTCTTCAGCTTTTTTCTTTTTGTTAAAATAGCCTCTTAACAGGAAATTATGCTTTGCAGCTTCTATAACTTCATTAAGTCCTTCAGTTCCTGTTTTTACATTTGTTAAAGTAGAGTCAATCATTCGACCCATTTTTTCATCACTCACTAATTTTGAAAGTGCTCCTTTACCATCATTCATTTTGACAGTAAATTTTTTAAATTCATTTGAACTGTTTTCAAGATTTGTAACCATGTTTTTTATACTGTTTCCAAATTCTTCATCAGAGACTAATTTAGATAAAGCGCCATTTCCGTTGTTCATGCTATAACTGAACTGAGCAAGTTGAGCTGTAATTACACCTGCATTATCAACACTCTTTTTGACGCTGACCATTAAATCTTCCATTTCTATAGCTTGCTTTGAAGCAATATTATCATTGTCTTCTACAATTACTTTAGAGTTTTTCCCAGACGATATTACTAGGACTTTATCTCCCATTAAACCATCAGAACTGATACTTGCAATAGCATCTTTCTTGATGTATTTACGAACTTCTTCTTTTATGACTAATTTAATCACCACAGAAGTATCCGTAAGAAATTCAATTTCTTCGACAGTACCTATGTTAATACCCGAAAAACGAACATTATTCCCTACTTCTAGTCCATTCACCGAATTAAATTTTGAATTCAATTCAAATGTAGATCCAAATAAATTTTTCTGTTTTCCAACAAAATATATTGTTGTAACAAAAAGTGCCAACCCTATGATTACAAACATTCCTAATTTCCATTGATATCCAGATTCTTTATTCATTTTATATTTTTTTATTGGTTATAGGAAAAAAGAACGAACCCATTCGTCATCACTTTTTTCTAGTTCTTCGTAAGTTCCTTCGGTATGTATTACACCATCTTTTAGAATTACAAGCCGATCAGCAGTGTGTTTTGCACAAGCCATATCATGGGTAATAATAATCGAAGATGTTTTATGTTTTTTTTGGATTTCTAATAACAATTCGCTGATTTCTCTTGAAGTTATCGTGTCTAATCCAGTGGTAGGTTCATCATATAATATTATTTCAGGTTTGAGAATAAGAGTTCTCGCAAGTCCAATTCTTTTGCGCATTCCTCCTGATAATTCCGATGGCATTTTATCAATTGCTTCGCTTAAACCTACGCTTTCCAAAACGTCTTTTATTTGATTTTCTAATTCTTCAGCAGATAAATCTTTAGCATGTCGTTTCAGCGTAAATCCTAGATTTTCTCGAACACTCATGGAATCATACAACGCTGCATTTTGAAAAAGAAAACCTATGCGGACTCTTATTTCATTAAGCTCAGTGTTATCTATTTTTGTGATATCAGTGCCAAATACATTTATTTCACCTTCGTCAGCAACTACTAAACCAACTATACATTTTATAGTTATTGATTTTCCAGAACCTGATTTTCCCAATACCACTAAATTTTCTCCTTTATTTACAGAGAAAGTAACTCCTTTTAACACTTCATTACTCCCGAAGGATTTATAAAGTTCTTTTATTTCTATAACTGGATCATTAGTTTTAGAAATAGGAGTAGGAGTGGTTGTTGTTATTTCTTGTATCATTTTAGAAAAATAAATCAGTTATTTGTACGGCAAGCATATCAATAATAAATATTGTTAATGAAGCACTAACTACGGCTGAGTTAGCCGCTTTTCCAACACTTTCAGTTCCATTAGCCGCATTAAACCCTTTATAGCAGCCAATCATTCCAATAAAGAAACCAAAGAAAAAAGTTTTCATAGTCGCCGGAAAAATATCTAAAAAAGTAATGGATTCTAAAACTTGTGAGAGGTAACGATACATATTAACATCACTATGAATATTTATACCTACATATCCTCCTATAATCCCAATACCATCGGCATAAATCACTAAAAGCGGAATCATAAGCGTTGTGGCTAAAATCCTTGTAACAACTAGATATTTATACGGGTTTATTGCCGAAACTTCCATTGCATCTATTTGTTCTGTCACTTTCATAGAACCTAATTCAGCACCAATACCGGATGAAACTTTACCAGCACAAATCAAAGCGGTAATTACGGGGGCAATTTCCCGTATTAATGAAAGTGCAACCATACTAGGCAACCAGGATTCTGCACCAAACTTGGCTAATGTTGGTCTTGATTGTAGCGTAAGTACTAAACCCATTATAAATCCCGTGATGGTAACTAGTGGCAAAGATTTATACCCAATAACGTAACATTGTTTTATGAATTCCTTGATTTCATAAGGAGGCCTAATTACTTCTTTGAAAAAACGCGATGCAAATAATGTAATTTTGCCTACGTCATTAAAAGTTTCTTTCAAATAGCTGATTATACTTTCTTTTTTGGCGGCTATTATACTATTCATTGGTCTTTGTGTTTTTTATGGATGCGAATTAAGTATTGACTTAAAGGAAATTAGAAAAAAAATATTTGCTTTAAGACAACATTAAATCTCCTAACTTTTTTACCTTATCATGATGCGCAGTTAAAAGAATTTGCTGTGATTTAACTATGATAAGAAGCTCAGCGGTAAGATGATCAAAATTATCAGCCAAGGTTTCTTTATAGCTTTTTATAGCTACAAATTCTTTATATTCCAGGGTATTCAAAATATCTTCTCGGTCTTTATCAATAAGACTTGCTTTGAGATTTATCCAAAGTCTCACAAAAAAGCTATTTTTTTTAATTATATCCACAGGAATTCCACCCATTTTTTGAACTTCTTCTGCCAGTTTTGATTTAAAAATTTTACTTGTTTGTTGGAACTCACAAAACAAATCTTTTAAATCACTTTCTTCGGTAACTATTGCTGCAGTTTCATAAACTTGAATTCTATCATTATTGATTTCAATAAGATTATTTAGTACTACAATTGATTTCTCTTTATTCATCTTATTATACTTTAAGAATAACTAAACTTAGCTTCTATTTTACGAGGCTTTATATAAGATAATCTGCTTTGCAAAATTCTTTATAATTGCAGCTAAATGTGTTATATAACTTTTATATAATGTTGCATTATTCACACATTCAATAATTTAAAACTCTGATTATCAGAATTAAGCTTCTTTTTTATTGCTTGCCACGATTAAAACGACACCACCAACAGCAAGTATAATTCCTATAATTGGAGACCAACTTATAGGATGATTAACTTCCTTGTTGATTTGAATTGGACCTATATCCACTACTTTTTCTGTTGTTACATAATTAAAACTGGTGTACAGTAACATAATTATTCCTAAAACAATCATGACGATTCCTATGGTTCTTATTTTCATTTTTAAAAGTTTTTAAGTTGATTTATAATTGTATAAAGTTTTGATTATGCTCTTGAAAAGTATTCTTTGACAAAATTATGTTGCTGATTTTCGTCCATTTTATCAGTGTCTTTAATTTCGAATTTAATTTTTAAAAAACGGGTGTCTTCGCTCAAGAGATCAAAGAGTTCTATTTTTGCATCAGTTGGTCCAAAAAGAATTACGCGTTTGTAATTTTTTATGGATTCTCCAATTTTTTTATAGTATTCAAAAAGTTGTTTTTTCTCTTTACTAAAATTTGAATTTTCAGATTTCGCTAAACTTTCAATTTTTTCCTGATTGTCAAGTTCGGATTCAATGGTTTCTATTTCAAAATGCTTATTGGTAAATTCTATTAAATGAGCCATAGAATGATCCATCCAGATGCCTAATTTTTTTGTTGTTTTCATAGTTTTTTTTTTAGTACTGTATAATAGAACTGTTATTATAATTAATCAATTACAATAGTTTAAAGTTCAGTCATTTAGTCTAAAAAAATATTATATCACTATAGCTAAAGATTACATAATTTACATATTTGTAAATTATATTAATGAGTAAGATTCATTTTTATTGAAGGTAATTTTGCTGACTTATTTGGATTTCCAATATGTACGGGAATAGTTTTCCCTTCTATTCTTAAAGATTTTTCTATGGTTAATCGTGCCATCAAATAGCTCACTGTTGACTCCGCACCTTGATTTAGATTTATATAATCCTCTTCTAATCCGTCATAACATCCTCCAGTACAAGGATTGTAAATAATCTGGTGCAAATGATTGTTTCCTAGAAACCAGTTAAAAGCAGTTTCCATTTTTTCGAGGTATTCCTCATTTTTAAAAACAGTAGCAAATTTTCCTAACGCCAGAATAGTATATGCCACATCAATAGGTTGTTCGCCGCCTATAGGACTTGGAACCAATTGATTTTCTTTTTTCAGCCATCCTTTATTAGAAATTACCTGAATCCTGTTTTCTATAAAAATTTTGGAAAGAAGAAAGTCAAAGGATGATTTTGCAACTTCTTTATAAATTAATTTGTCTGTGGCTAACCAAGCACAAAGCATCGCTTCCGGCAAAATGCTGTTGCCATAAGTAAGATAACTTTCAAACCAATCCCACTCCTTATCTGCTTCATGTTTGTACATTTGCACTAACCTGTTAGCTAATTTCTTAATTATCGCAATGTTTTGTTGTGACGCGCTTTTTGTATTGTAGTAATAGACTCCTTTGATTATGAAACCCATTGTTCGTGTGGAGTGAAATTCAAAAACATTTTCTAATGCACTTTCCATGGTAAGAGCAGCATCTTTAGCTAATTCTTCGGGAAGAATGTCGCTAATTGAATTTAGATAACCTAAAGCCCAAATAGCTCTTCCATTTGAGTCTTCTAAGTTTGTTTTGTAATTTTGTTTTGTGAAATTATATTCTTCATTTATATAATTTAGAAAATATCCATTAGGTTGCAAACAATATTTTATAAAATCGAAATAGATCTGTATGTATTTTAAATCATTATAATCCTTTGTCAATTCATATTGTTGGCATAATGCTACCATGGCTCTCGCATTGTCATCTAATGTATATCCCGAATCAATATCTGGTTGATTGATTTTTGAAAATTGAATCATTCCAAAATCAGTTGTTAGCTTTTTAATATGATCTAGATTAACTTTTGGAAGTTTATACTGTAAGTTGAAGTTTTTCTGTCCAATTTTTTCAAATAACATTGCATGAGCAATTGCCGCATTTTCCCAAGCGGTAGGAGCAATTCTGTGTATCCCGTTTGAACCCATATTTTTTCTTAACGGTTCATCAAGCAATAGCATATTTGTTTTTTCAGCTAATTGTTTTGGATTGTCAAAATCAATAATAATTCCGACATCATTCTTCAATACTTCACAGGCATGGGGAATAGGAGTTGAAATAATTGGGCAGCCACAACTGATAGCATACGAAAAAGTACCACTTACTGCTTGATTTGGGTCTTTGGAAGTAAACAGGTAAATATCAGTAAGTTGTAAGTATTCTAAAAGTTCAGCTAAAGGCAGAAAATGATTTATAAATTGAACATGCTCCTGAAGTTCTAAGTCTTTAATCTTAGCTTGAAGCATCAAACGGTATTTTTCACCTTCTTCTTTTACCACTGAAGGATGGGTTTTTCCAATAATTAAAAAGACCACATCTTTATTCTTTTTTACTATTCTAGGCAATGCTTCTAAAGTAGTTTCAATGCTTTTTCCAGAGCTTAATAACCCAAAAGTCGAAAGAATTTTTTTCCCTTCTAATTGGTATTTTATTTTTAATTCCTCTTTATCAGAATGAGGAACTAAATGAGTTCCGTGCTGAATTATTGTTATTTTATTTATTGCGATGCCATAATCTTTAACTAATAACTCCGCAGCTGAATTTGTCATTACAATTACTGAATGTGCTTCTTCTGCTATATTTTGAACATTTATTTTTAATGATGGATTTGGTCTGGGAAGTACGGTATGGAAAACAATAATTACAGGTTTTTGAAGTGTTTTTGTAAACTGTTTTAAACTAGCTTCATTGTTTTTAAATAATCCAAATTCATGCTGAATCAACACCATTTGTAAATTATTATTAATATTAATTTGATTTGCCAAATTGATAAAGGCATTCGGATGATCTGTATTGAGAACGTATTTTATAGCATCAGTATAATTATGTTGCTCATTATTCGATTCCAAAGGACAAATTTTTATTTTAAAAGAATTCTGAAATTTATTATTCAGTGCTTTAATCAAATCTTGAGAATACGTTGCAATACCACATTCTCTTGGAGGATATGTTGTTATAAATAATATTTCAGGCAACTCTTTTTTTGTGTCTTGTTGCAGTGAATTATTTAACACATTTCCATAAGTTTTCTTTGAAATATTTATGGATTGTATATTTTGACGTTTAAGGATGATTTTATTAATCATGATCTATAGTGTTTAGCATTAATTCTTTAAGTAATTCAGATTGATTAAGAGAGGCACAGCCAATGCGCTTATCAGCCGCACCATAATAGATATAGAGCGTATCATCAAATAAAGCCGTGCCTGATGGGAAGCATACATTATTTACATCTCCTTTTAATTCCCAACTTAGTTCAGGTTTAAATAGAGGATAGGGTAATCGCGCAATTTCTTTTTGAGGATTCTTTAAGTCAAGTAATGATGCACAGGCGGAATAAACAAAGCCTTTTATAGTATCTTCTACACCGTGATAGATTAATAACCAACCAAATTCCGTTTCAATAGGAGGGCAGCCTCCTCCGATGTAGCTTGATTCATGGTCGTATTTTGGTGCTAAAAGAATAGTATCTTCAAAATCCATAAAGTAATTTTCCCAAAATTCAGGAGTGAGTTCCGCTATTTCATTTACAGTAACAACAATTTGGATATCAGGCTTTATTCGATGTAAAAAGCAAAGCATTCCATTAATTCTTCTTGGGAAGAAAATTAAATTTTTATCCCAAAGGAGCACTTTTCCTCCATCTTTTCTTCGCACGGCTCTCTGTCGATTATAGCGAAAGTATTTTTCACTTTTTGGTTTATGAGATTCAGAGAGTTCAACAAATTCCTGATAAGTTATTTGTGCCACGATTACGCCTTGTTTTTCCCATTTGATTAAATCTTTGGACAAAGCCAAAGCACCTAAAGCATTTATACCATCATAGGCAGTATAAGTTAGATAATATAAATCATCGATTTTTACAATGCGCGGATCTTCAACACCATGAGACTCATAATCAAATTCAGGGATAATAACTGGGGTCTCGTTTCGGTTGTCAATAGTAAGTGGTCCGTCTAATTTACAGTAACCAATACTTGAAAAATTCCCATTGTTTACTGCCCTGTAAAAGAGATGGACATTATTTCCTTCTTTTATTGATGCAGGATTTAGCACAGCTTCATTTTCAAAATCGAGTGCCGTTTTTTGAATTACAATGCCTTCTTTTTTAACTGCTACCATAGTAATTGTTTTTGAAAAAGATTATTTGATAATCCTTAAGTGAAATTATGTTTTTGGACAATGCATATTCTTAACTAAGAATATAAAGGTCGATTTCTTATCCCTGAAATGTGTTATATAAATTTTTAAATTACTTATACTATTCACAGTTTTAGACACTAAGACTGTTATGTTTTTTATCAAAAAAGAAGATTTTAATTATTGGAACCAAAAAGGGCTATTGTAAAAACAATAGCCCTTTAACAAACCCAAAAAAACCAACCTAACCTTACTATTTTTATAAATCTACTGTTGTTGTAGATTTATCTTCCTCAATTTTTTTAGGAGTTATTTTACCAACTCTACAATGACTTCTTGAAGCTGAATAAACTTCGTTTTCTGAATTTTCCATTTGTTTATGTTTTCTATTATTCTAAATATCTTCTTAGTGTCCAAGCCATTGTTTCGTGTGCTTCCATTAAACCAGTAAGGAAATCAGCAGTTCCTGCATCCTTATTTTCTTCGGCACTTATATCAACATCTTTTCTAAGATGAATAATAACTGTTTCATGATCTTCTAATAATTCTGTAACCATTTCTTTTTGAGATGGGTAATGATTAGGCGACTCTTTAATTATAGTTAAATCTGAAAACTCTTTCATTGTACCAATAGTTTTCCCTCCTAATTTGCCGATGCGCTCTGCTATTTCATCTATTGAAGCTTCCAGTTGTGTATATTGACCTTCAAATAATTTGTGAAATTCCATAAAACTTTCGCCAGAAACATTCCAATGAAATTTTCTTAATTTAACATATAGTGTCATTTCATTTGCTAAAACTGATGATAGGATAGAAATGCTATTTTTTAAATGCGCTTGTGTAATTCCAATTTGTGGTTTCATATTTTCTATATTTTATTATTTAATAGATGCTACTTTTTAAGTATTTGTAGACGTTTTTTGAAATTATTTCAACTGTGCGCAACAATTAGTAAAGTATTATAATATTACAAAGGTCATTTTATTCCTATCTAAAAGTATTATAAAATTTTAAAAATAAGTTACATGATTCACACTTTTGGTGGTGTAAAAGCTATATAGTCAGTGTTTTGGTTTATTATTAAAGTTTTTGATCCATTTATAAAATCATGTGTTATGCAATAGAAACTTCTTTAGCCAGGTAAATTTCCTGAACAACATTTATCAGTTTTACGCCTTCGCCAAAGGGGCGTTGGAAAGCTTTCCGGCCCATAATCATTCCGGCACCGCCAGCTCGTTTGTTAATGACCGCAGTTTTTATGGCTTCAGCCAAATCAGTTTTGCCTTTAGATTCCCCTCCGGAATTAATCATACTGATTCGCCCAGAGAAACAGTTCATTACCTGATAGCGGCATAAGTCTATGGGATGATTGCTGGCTAGTTTGGTATACATATCAGGATTTGTTTTGGCAAATTTTATTGCCGTAAAACCGCCGTTATTAGTAGGTAGCTTTTGTTTAATAATATCAGCCTGAATGGAAACACCTAAGTAATTGGCTTGACCGGTAATATCAGCAGCGGTATTATAATCGACACCGTCTTTTACGAACCCATCATTTCTCGAGTAACACCAGAGTATGGTTGCCATACCTAAATTATGAGCTTCTTCAAAAGCTTTTGCTACTGCTATAATTTGTCTGTCTGATTCGGCTGAGCCAAAGTAAACAGTTGCGCCCACAGCTACTGCTCCAATATTCCAAGCGTCACGAACACTTCCAAACATGATTTGATCGTATTTATTGGGATAGGTTAGGAGTTCATTGTGATTGATTTTTACCACAAACGGAATTTTATGCGCATATTTTCTGGATAAAAGTGCAAGTCCTCCCATTGTAGAAGCCACTGCGTTACAACCTGCTTCAATCGCTAATTTTACAATATTCTCAGGGTCAAAATAAATAGGGTTTGGAGAAAATGAACTTCCTGCTGTATGTTCAACTCCTTGGTCTACTGGTAAAATAGAAATATAGCCGGTACTTGAAAGTCGCCCATGATGGTATAATTGTGTCAAACTTCGGATCGTTTGGCCGTTTCGATTACTGGATAAAAAAACAGTATCGATATGAGAGGGATTGGGCAAATGAATTTGATCCTTCGAAATTGTTTTACAGACATGACTCAATAAAGAGTCTTTTTCATTGCCTAATAAAGCTAATAATTGTGCTATATCTTTCATTTACCTTAGATTTAAAATGATTTGAAACAATGTTTAGCATTCAACATATTCTTTTATCAACCTTTATAAACGGGATAATCAGTATATCCTTTCTCATCAGCTGTATAAAACAAATCCATATCAAGGTCTTGTGATAAAGGCCAATTATTTTCAAATCGTTCCACTAAATCAGGATTATTTATATAGGGACGACCAAAAGCGACCAAATCTGTAAGTCCGCTTTCAATAACTTCTTCGGCGCTTTCTTTATTATAACCACCACAAAGGATTAGCGTATTTTTGAAATTATGACGAATCAATTTTTTGATTTCCAAAGGAACTTCCGGTGCTCCCATAGCGGAATGATCTACAAGATGAATGTATGCTATTTCCAGCTTGTTCAGTTCTTTAGATAAATAATCATAAGTAGCCTCTATTTCAGGATAATGCGGCATGTCACTTGCTACTCCATAAGGTGATAAACGAATACCCGTTTTTTCTTTTCCAATAGCTAGTGCAACTGCAGTGGCAACTTCAATAACAAAACGGCATCTGTTTTCAATGCTTCCACCATAAACGTCTGTTCTAATATTACTTACGGGCGAAAGAAATTCTTCCAGTAAATATCCATTTGCTCCATGCAGTTCTACACCATCAAAACCCGCTAATAAAGCATTTTTTGCAGCGGTTACATATTCTTCTTTTGCATTCAAAATGTCTTGGGCAGTCATTTCTTTTGGTACTGAAAAATCTTGAAACCCATGTGAATCAGTCCACATTTGCCCCGCTGCTTTTACTTGAGAAGGTGCTAATATCTCCGCTTCTTTAGACATATTAAGCGGATGGCTAATTCTTCCGGAATGCATTAATTGAATGATTATTTTACCTCCTTTTTCATGAACTGCGCTGGTGATTTTTTTCCAATCTTCAATTTGTGGGGTATTAAAAAGTCCAGGAATTCGAGCATATCCAAGACCGTTTGGTGACGGAGAAGTTCCTTCTGTTATGATCAATCCGGCACTTGCGCGCTGCTGATAATATTTTGCCATTAATTCATTAGGAATGTTTCCAATTGCTCTACATCGTGTCATGGGAGCCATAACAATTCGATTTTTTAAATCAATAGAACCTACTTTTTTTGGTGTGAATAATGGATTTGTTTTCATGTTTTTAAAACTTAAAAATTTGATATAAAGATAATTATATTTAATGGTATCTTTATTGGAAAAGAAATAAATTAATTACTAAAATGCCTTAAATGAGGTTATTATAAGCTTAAAAACAATTCTATTCATGCAGTTTAAATTGCACAAATAAAATTGCTCTTAAAAATTAAGTTAGATACTATTGTCTTTTAAAATATTCTGATTAACAGGTATCAAGCTCGTGTACCACTTCGTTGGTCATAGGCGGAAGGTTGGAAAACCCCTATGTTCTTGATGCTGTTGCGCCAACCTGGCAAACCAGAAAACAGACTATCTAACAAAATAGCAGTATTGTTTTATACATCTGGACTATTACTGATTTATTTATCCTTTAGGTGTAATTGATCCATACATTGCATCATATTTTAGTATAATATCTGTTTCGCCAATTGAACAAAAAAAATCTTCTAATCGTTTTAGATGATCTAAAGTGAATTGTAAATGTACTTTGAGTGCATCGACTACTTCATCAGTACTTGCATTCTTAATCATTACAGGTATAGATAGCATTAGTGCTTTTTCACTAAAGTAAATTTCTTTTAACTCGTCTACAAAAATATTGCGACAATTATCTTTTGTCTCAGGTATAGTATTTTCTGAATTTCCTTTACCTTCTTGCAACTTTATTTTTTTAATAGTTTTGGTGGCTGTACTTTTCATCAGTTTCTATTTAATTATTGTTTAGTAAAATTCCGTTTTTAAATCTAAAATTCATTATATAATTTTTACAATGAGTTGTAAGATTCACTTATATACTATTCTAAAAAAGGAGGATTTAATAAATAAAATGAGATATTTTGCACTGTAGAAATAACTTCTCTCGACTGTTATAAAAAGCGGAGAGAAGCTATCGTAGCTATAATTTGCAACGATTTAATTCTAAATTTGTTTGAGAAATTTTTAATGCACTATTAGGAAAATAAAGATTAAAAGCTAATCTAAATTATTTTGTTCCCCAGTTTAAAGGTGTTAAATATCAAAAAATATTGGTAAAAACAATGTTGTAATTTTATGATTCGTCTTTAGTTGTACGAACCAAGCTAATTCCTGAAACAAAGAAAATAATACCAAGTACGCCGTAAATAATTAGTGATTTAACATCTGTCATGTCGCCAGATGTTCCAGCAAATAATATTGCGGTATAAATAAGTCCACCTATTCCAAGTGCCGTAAGTAATGCTCCAAAGATTCTTTTAAGATTCATAATTTTATTTTTTAAAGATTGATTTTGTAATTTATTTTCATATTTAACTTTCGATGTCTACTTGATTAAAAGAGAAATGGTTCGAGTATTTTTTTTCTCAAACATTTGTGCTTTAGTTAATTACAAAGCAAATGTATTTCGGTTAGACAGTAAAAGTGTTACATAATTGTCAATAAAAGTTATATCATTCACACACTTCAAAAAAGGGAATCTAATATTAGGGATTAATGTTGCATTAAAAAAGAATTTGAGAACTGCTAAAGACCTTTTTAATTTATTTAATAGGATTTTATTTTGTCAGCTCAACAATTTTTGCAAATAGTAATTTTTCATCGATGGGTTTAGCAATATAATCATCCATTCCTACAGCTTTACATTTTTCTAAATCAACTGTTGTAACATCCGCAGTTAAGGCAATGATAGGGATTTTTAAATTCATAGTATTACGAATGTATTCTGTAGTTTCAAACCCATTCATCACAGGCATTTGTAAGTCCATTAGAACAATATCATATGATTTTTCCAGAAGTTTTTCAATAGCAATTTTTCCATTATCAGCTATATCACGCTCAAATCCAAAATCATCCAAAATGGTTTTCATTAATAGTTGATTGAGCGGCATATCTTCTACAACCAATATTTTTATGTTTTTCACTTCAGTATTTAATTCTTTTAGGGTAGTTTCTAATTCAGCATCTATTTTAGTTTTTTGAAAAGGCAAAGTAAAACTAAATGTAGAACCTTCATTAATTTGGCTTTTTACACGAATATTACCTCCTTGTGATGTTACCAGTTGTTTAACAATGGCGAGTCCTAAACCTGTACCTCCATAAAGACTTGAAGTTCCGTTAGTAGCTTGTTGAAAGTTTTCAAATATTAAATCAATATTGTCCTTTGGAATTCCAATTCCACTATCAGTGATTGCAAATTCAATAATTACTTTTTCTTCATCTTCAAATAATAAATTGACACTGACCTCAATTTTGCCTTGAGAAGTAAATTTCACGGCATTGCTGACTAAATTCAAAATAATCTGGTGTAATCGGATAGAATCTCCTAAAAGAACAGCAGGTATTTTTTTGTCATAACTAGTAACTAATTTTAAATTTTTTTCTTTAATTTTTGTCTCAAATAATTGAAGCATTGAAGTTACAGAAACTTCCATTTTGAAAGGCTTTTGTTCAAAAGTCATTTTACCGGCATCGACTTTTGCTAAATCAAGTATGTCATTAATCAATGCAATTAATGTATCGCCACTCATTTTTATGGCATTTAGATATTCTTTTTGTTTCTCAGATAAATCTGTTTTTAATATTACTCTGGTAAATCCAATGATTGCATTCATAGGAGTACGTATTTCGTGACTCATATTGGACAAAAATTGTTGTTTTGATTTCATCGCATCTTCTGCAATTCGTGTTGCTTCTTCTGCTTTACTTTTAGCTTCTTCAGCTATTAAAGTTGCCAATTCTGCAAATACTTTTGATTCTATTAATTCTGACTCAATTCTTTTTTGATCTGTTACGTCTCGGGCAACAATAACTGCACCCAGAACATTTCCATTATCATCCTTGTAAACGGATCCGTTTAATAATACATCAGTGCTCTTACCATTTTTGTGAACGAGCTTGAGTGGAGAGTTGTTAATAAAGCCTTTAGCAAATACATCTTGATAAATTGCGCGTGCTTTTTCTGGTTCAGTAAAATAGCCAAAGAAATCAGTTCCTTTTAATTTTTCACGAGATATACCTGTAATATTTACTGTAGCTCGATTCATATCTGTAATCTTTCCTTCATTACTGATTGTAATTAAAGGGTCAAGACTTGCTTCAATTAGATTAAGAAAATATTTTTCTTTTAGATAATAACGAGAACGGTCCGTAATATCTTCTATAGCTAGAAGAATCAATTGTTCGCTGTTTGTTTTTTGAATAATCAAATGAGCATTGAGTAGCATTATTCTTTCCCCAATTCCAGAAAAAGTGTGCGTTACTTCAAAATTTTCGAAACTACTGTTTTTCGAAAGTATTTCATTTAAAACCTGACGCAGTTTTATTATGTTCCATTGTTTATTGCCTAGATCAAATAATAATTTACCTTCCGTTTCGTCTTTGTCGACCAGAAATTTTTTATAAAAAGATTTATTAGCTGATATTACATGAAAATTTTTATTCAAAATAAGCATTGGCTCATGTATAGTAGCAATAATTGCTTCAGAATACTCATGTGATTCTATCAATAAATCATGTCGCATTTGTAATTCTTGATTGGTCGAAATAAGCTCTTCATTAGTGGCTTCAATTTCTTCTTTTGAAGTCTCTAGTTCTTCATTCAAGGTTTGAAATTCTTCATTTGACGAAACTATTTCTTCATTTGCAGACTGTAATTCCTCATAAATAGTTTCTTGCGATTCAATGATTGAAATCATTTCTGTACGAGTACTATTTAACTCTTCGGTCAGTTTTTTTATTTTTAAGTCTTTGAGTGTTGTATTATTTTTGTTGTCAGAATCACTATCGATAAATTTTTCTATCAATTCCTGAGGTTTAAAAACAATAAGCAGTAAGGGTTCATCCCACTCAATTTTAAGGGGACAAACTTCAAAAGACATCAATCTTAAAACGGAATCTATTTTTATTTCAATGCCTGATTTGTATACGGTTTGTTTAGTTTCTATTACTTTATTAATCGCATTGCGAAGTTCAAAAGCAAATTCAGGCCGTGCCATTTTTAAGATATTAAGACTGGCTTTGCCCGAAGCATGTTCTAGGTAGGAAGAAACGGGACCTCTAAACTGCAAGATTTCCATGTCCTTATTAACTACTGCACATGCAGGCATGTAATTAGAAAGAAGCGTAGTATCAATAGCGTTTTCTAAATTTTCTTGATTCACACTTGTGTTTTTAGAGGAAACATTTGCTTTTTTACTGGACATATTAGTACGCGTAAAACGAGGTGTTAATTCAAGTATCTTTCTCACTCCCAAATTATTTTTTCGCGAAAAGATTTTAAATTTATTATTTAATAGAGTGAAAAGTTGTGATGATGTTCCTATACTTTCTGCTTTGCCAAGCATTAAAAATCCTCCATCATTCAAGGCAAAGTGTAGGGATGTAAAGACTTTTTTTTGTGCAGCTGAATCAAAATAAATAAGAAGATTACAGCAACTCACAAAATCCATACGTGAAAAAGGAGGATCGCGCAAAATATTGTGAGGTGCAAATATGCACATTTCACGAAGTTCTTTTATAATGCGATAATTATCACCTTCTTTAGTAAAAAAACGGGACAAATACTTTTTAGGAATACCATCGATATCACTTTGCGAATATTCTCCTATTCGAGCATCCCTTATTGCTTCCTCGCTTAAATCAGTTGCGAAAATTTGAACAGGTATCTTATTCGTTTTATTTTCCTGTAATTCGTTAATAATCATTGCAATAGAATAAGCTTCTTGTCCTTTTGAGCAGGCGGGAACCCATATTCTCAGCGTATCTTCTGAAGATTTAGTATCTAAAAGCTTAGGAAAAAGATTCGTTTTTAAAAATTTGAAGGTTTCAGTTTCTCTAAAAAAACTGGTTACATTAATTAGTAAGTCAGTATAAAGAATTTCAATTTCATTATTTTTATTAAGTAAAAGTTTTACATATTCCTCTACTGTTTTTATTCCATATTGCTGCATTTTATGGTTTACCCGTCTCTTGATGGTGGGCATCTTATAATGACTAAAATCTACTCCGGTTTGTTTGAGTAAAAGTTCAAAAATGGTATTTAAATCATAGCTGTTATTTTTAACGGCAATTTCATCTTTTTTATCTTTTTGTTTAGCATCATTTTTAAGAATACCGTTTTTAGCGATGCGAATTATTTCAGTGGCAATTTCTTCAGGAGATAAAATATAGTCTACCGCACCTGCAGCGATAGCAGATTGAGGCATACTGCTGGCTTTTGCGGTATCGTCTTGTGCAAAGGTTATTCCTCCAGCATCTTTAATCGCTTTGAGCCCAATCCTACCGTCACTGGCATAACCTGAAAGTACGACACCTATAACATTTGCTTTGTGAGTTTCAGCTAATGAGGAAAAAAGAAAGTCTATGGTGAGGTTAGGAGCATTTTTTTTAATACGTGGAAGCAATTGAATATGCCCATTTATTACCTCAATTACTTTATTAGGAGGAATTATATATACATTATTGGGTTCCATTTTTTCCATGTTATCAATTTCCTGTACTTTCATTTCAGTAATCTTAGAAAGAATTGTAGTAAGTAAACTTTTATGGTCAGGACTTAAGTGTTGGACATAAATATATGCCATACCGGTATCCGAAGGTAATTTTTTTAATAAAAGACTAAAAGCTTCCAGTCCTCCAGCTGAGGCGCCTATAGCTACAACAGTAAAAGATTTTTTTTTGATTTCTTTTTCTGATGCTAATTTTTTAGGAGTGGGCTTTTCGACTAATTTCATTTTTAGGTCTGTATTTTAAATTCATAGTTTGGATTGCGAACTATAAATTTTATTAAAATTATTTCTGTAACCTAATTGATATTATATTGTTCTAAAGAAACATGCTAAATGACAAGAGTTTTTGTTTTTGTACATTTTGTTTATCACTCTCCAATGTAAAGATATGCTTTATCTTTTTGATATCTTTTTATATAAATAGGTTTATTTAATTATTGAAACTTATATTAATTACGCGAGAGGTCAAGTTACTTTGTTCTTTTTAATTGTGTTAAGTTCTTCCTCTAATTCGATACAAGTTTGCATACAAACTTCTTCAAGTTGCAACACTAAGTCGTGTATCCCTTCTAATTGTTCTTGTGCTGTGGCTAATTCCTGAATTTTTTTTGCCATATTCTCAAAATTTGAACCTATTCCCATTATTGAAAAAGAAGGTATCATTTTATGTACGGCGGCACCTAACAATTGCCAATTTTGCTCGGCTAAACTTTGTTTCATTGTACTTATTAATGGAGGAGTTTGTGCTAAATATAATGAAATCATTTCCATCATTAATATTGGATTTGATTTAGTCCTATGATGTAAATATTCTAAATTAGTGTATTTTATTTTTTCAATTTGAATAGTACTAATTTCTTCTTTTTTATCAAGTTTAGATTTTTTTAATGTCCCTATAATTTTATTATATAACTCGGTTTCATCTACTGGTTTAGCAATATAATCATTCATTCCCACAGCTTTACATTTATCCACGTCAACGGTTGTAACATCAGCGGTTAATGCAATAATAGGAATTGTTGAATGCATTGTATTTCTAATATATTTTGTAGCTTCAAATCCATTCATTTCCGGCATTTGCAAGTCCATCAGTATGATATCAAAGTCTTTTTCTTGGAGTTTTTCAATCGCTATTTTACCATTTTCGGCAATGTCAAGCTCAAATCCAAAATCATCTAAAAGTGTTTTCATTAGTAATTGATTAAGAGCAATATCTTCTACTACTAATACTTTTATATTTTTCATTTCTGAATCTATTTCTGTCAACTCATTTTCCAATTCTACATCGGAATTTGTTTTTTGAAAAGGTAGTGTGAAACTAAATGTTGACCCTTTATGAATAGTGCTATTTACACGAATAGTTCCGTTTTGTGGTTCTATTAATTGTTTTACAATTGCAAGACCCAGCCCAGTTCCACCATACAAACGGGAAGTCTCGCTGGTTGCCTGTTGAAAATTTTCAAATATTGTCCCTATTTTTTCCTCGGAGATGCCAATTCCTGTATCGGTTACAGCAAATTTGAGTATTACTTTATCCTCATCTTCATGCAATAAATCAACGCTAACAGTAATTTTTCCTTTAGATGTAAATTTAACGGCATTACTAACTAAATTTAAAATAATTTGATGCAAACGAATGGGATCTCCCACCAGAACATCAGGGATTTTACTGTCGTATTCCTTAACCAATTTTAAGTTTTTTTCCTGAATTTTGGTTTCAAATAAATGAAGCATGGCAGCAATGGAAGATTTCATTTTGAAAGGTGTTTTCTCAAATGTCATCTTGCCCGCATCTACTTTTGCCAAATCGAGTATGTCGTTGATAAGTACGATTAAAGCATCACCACTTATTTTTATTGCGTTTAAATATTCTTTTTGTTTATCTGTAATATCAGTTCTGAGTACCACTTTTGTAAATCCAATAATTGCATTCATTGGTGTACGGATTTCGTGGCTCATATTCGACAAGAATTGTTGTTTGGCTTTTACGGCATTCTCAGCTATGATAGTGGAGTTTTCCGCAAAAACTTTAGCTTCAATCAATTCTGTTTCAATTATTTTTTGATTAGTCACATCTCGGGCTACAATTGCTGCTCCCAGAACGTTTCCTTTATCATCTTTATATACTGATCCATTGAATAATACATGAATCAATTTGCCATTTTTATGACGAAGGATTAATGGAGAATCAGCAACAAATCCATTTTCAAATACTTTTTGATATACTTCACGCGCCATTTGCGGTTCAGTGAAATAATCAAAAAAATCGGTTCCAATTAATTTAGGACGTGTTATGCCGGTTACTTTTACCGATGCATTATTCATATCTGTTATTTTCCCTTCTGTGCTAATTGCAAATAAAGGGTCATGACTTGCTTCAATTAGACTAAGAGAATATTCAGAACGTAATTTTTGGTCTATAAGATCAGTATTAAGTTTTTTCAGTTGTTCTGCCTGAACTAATAATTCCTGATTTTTAGTATGTAAATCCACAAAAACAGCCACTTTTGCTTTTAATATTTCTGGCGAAAGCGGTTTAATCATATAATCAACAGCACCTGCCTGATATCCTTTGAAAATTTGCTGAGAATTATCCATGCTCGCCGTTAAAAAAATAATCGGAACATGTTTCAGTTTTTCAATTTGGCGAATTAATTCTACGGTTTCAAATCCATCCATCATCGGCATTTGCACATCGATTAGTATGATGGCAAAATCTTGTTGGTGCAACAGAATTTTTAAGGCTTCATTACCGGAATTTGCTTTAACACATAAATAATTTTCGTTAGAAAGTATTACTTCTAAAGCAAACAAATTTTCGGGCAAATCATCGACTAATAAAATTTTAACTGGGCTATTTATTTTCATTTCTAATTGTAAAATAAAAGTTTGGATGTTGAGTATCTACAAATGTTAAATACCAACAAAAAAATGTAACTTGGATGACATAGGGGATATACCGCCTTTGTGATATTATTATTTACTTAACCATACGCGCATCAATGATAACAATCGTTCTACATCAATGGGCTTAGTGATATAATCGTTTGCACCTGCATCAATACATTTTTGTTTGTCGTCTTTCATGGCTTTTGCGGTAAGGGCAATTATTGGTAAGTTTCTGAATTTTATCTGAGATCGTATTCGTTTCATTGCTTCATAACCGTCCATTTCCGGCATCATGATATCCATTAATACCAGATCAATATCAGTATGTGCATCCAGCTTATTCAATGCATTCTTACCATCTTCTGATTTTATGACTTCCATACCACGTTCTTGTAATATTTTGGATAATGCAAAAACATTTCGCATGTCATCATCAACCAATAATATTTTTTTGGAATGAAATATAGCTTCTTTATCATGCAAATTATTAATCATCATTTGTTTTGATTTTGGTAAATTGCTAATCGTTCGGTGAAGGAAAAGAGCAGTTTCATCTAGTAATCTTTCTTCGGATTTTATACCTTTTATAATGATACTCTCTGCATATTTGTGAAGCAGGTTATTTTCTTCTTTTGTAAGTTCTTTTCCGGTGTAAACAATAATAGGGGGTAGGTTGTGTGCTTTTACTTCTCCCAGTTTATGAATAAGTTCAAAGCCTGTCATATCAGGTAATCCAATGTCAAGAATGATGCAATCAATATGATTGTGCTCAAACAATTCTAAAGCCTCTTTTCCTGTTCCTGCTTCATAACATTTAACATCACCATTACCAATGAGTACTTTCATTGCTTTTCTGGAATTTTCACTGTCTTCAATAATCAATAGGTTTTTTATTTTTCTATTGACAAAATTTTCAATCCTTATGAAAGCTTCTTCCAGACCATCTTTAGATATCGGTTTCATTAAATATTCTACCGCACCTTCTCTGATTGGTTCTAGCGAACGGTCATTTGCCGATATAATATGCACCGGTATATGTCTTACAGAAGGATTTTCTTTTAGTTCATGCAATACTTGTTTTCCTTTGATTCCTGGTAAACCCATATCGAGAATTATTGCTTGAGGTTTGTATTTTACAGCAAGCAATAAACCATCTTCTCCAGAAGAAGCTGACAAGCATTTGAATCCTTTTTTATTAGCTTGTTTTAAAAGTATAGCTGCAAAATTTTTATCATCTTCAATAATGAGCACTATTTTATCATCTGTGTTTATGGTATCTCTATCGTCTTTTATAGTTGGATAATTTAGATAGTTGATGTCATTTTCGGACCGTGGTGCATACGAAATAGGTTTTATTGGAATTTCATTGACAGACTCTTGCGTAGGGTGTATTTCCAGTGGAATAATGAGTGAAAAAGTAGATCCTTTGTCTAAATTACTTTTTACTTTTATTTCACCTTCCAGTAATTTTGCTAATTCCCGTGAGATAGAAAGTCCTAATCCTGTACCGCCATATTTTCTGGAAGTACCGCCTTCGGCTTGCTGAAAAGCTTCAAATATGGCAGTTTGCTTGTCTTCTGATATACCGATTCCTGTATCAGTAACAGAAATATTCAAAGTAGTCACCGTATTTGGGTCAATACTTATAGTTACACTTCCTTTTTCGGTAAATTTTACAGCATTGGATAAAAGATTTTTCAGTATTTGATTTAAACGTTGTGAATCAGTGTGGATAAATTCGGGTATTCCAGCAGCTAATTTGCAAACTATCTTTAATCCTTTTTGCTCCGCCTGATGTTTAAAATCACGAAGAAGATTATCTGTAAAGTTTTTCAATGCTACTTTTTCAATATTTATAGCCATTTTTCCGGCTTCAATCTTGGATAGGTCTAATACTTCATTAATTAGCACTAGAAGGTCATGACCACTTTTATAAATTATTTCCGCACTTTCTACCTGAACATCATCTAGGTTTTTCTTCCTGTTTTCGGATAAATCTTTAGATAAAATAAGCAAACTGTTAAGTGGTGTTCTTAATTCATGCGACATGTTTGCTAGAAATTCCGATTTATATTTGCTACTAATTTCCAGTTGCTTGGTTTTTTTTTCAATATCATTTTTGGAAGCCTGAACTTCTTTGTTTTTTTCTTCTAATGATTGAGTCTGCTCTTCCAATTCTTCATTGGTCATTTGCAGTTCTTCCTGCTGTTGTTTAAGATTTTGTGCTTGTTGTTCTAATTCTTCATTCAGCTGTCTAAGTTCTTCCTGCTGGATTTGAAGTTCTTCTGCTTGATTTGAAAGCTCTTTGTTTGCAAAACTTAACTCTGCAGCTCGTTTTTCTTTTTCCTCATTTTGATAGGCAAGTTCTTTATTTGCAATGCCTAATTCTGCAGCTCGTTTTTCTTTTTCCTCATTTTGATAAGCAAGTTCTTCGTTGGCTATTCCTAATTCTGCGGCTCTTTTTTCTTTCTCGTCATTTTGATAGGCGAGTTCCTTATTAGCAATGGCTAACTCTGCGGCTCTTTTTTCTTTTTCTTCAGCTTGTTGAATAGTATAAACGCTGATAGCAATACTGTTCATAGAAACATTGATAAATTCTTTTTCGGTTTCATTAAAATCAGTAAGCTTGCCTATTTCTATTACGCCTATGGTTTTTCCGTCAAGCAAAAAAGGGGTAATCAGCAAATGTTTTGGTTTTGCGTTTAAAACGGACGAAGTAATCCGAATTTGATCATCAGATATATCTGCTAATGAAATTTGCTTTTGTTCCCAAGCAGACTGACCAATCAATCCTTCATTTAATTTAAAATTAACAGTAGTGTCATTACCAGACGAAAAAGCAAATTTGCCACTAAGCAGTAGCGCATTTTCGTTTTCGTTAAACAGGTAAACAGCGCCAATATTAGCTTTCAAATACGTACAAAGAAAACTTATCGTATTGTTTGCCAATTGCTCTATACTTTGATCTCCTATTAATTTTTCATTAAGTGCTGAGTTACCGGTAAGCAACCAGTTTTTGCTTGCAGTTTCCGACTCAGAATTTTTAAGCGCTTTTAAATTTTTAGTAACAATAGTATATACAACGATAAGAATCATAATAATAACCAGCAATAGAACAGCAAAAACAAGATTAAATTTGCTGGCATCGTCTTGACTATCTTGTATCCTTTGAGCAAGTAAAGTGCGTTCTAATTCCTGCGACTCATCAACTATTTTTCTTATTTCATCTTGAATTTGTTTTCCTTCGCCCGAAGCAACAAATGCTCTGGCTTTTTCATAATTGTCTTTACGAAGGGTTATGCAAGTGTTTAAATTGTCAAACCGCATTTTTAGTTGTTTCGTAAGTTCCTCAATATTGTTTTGCTGATTGGGATTGTCTTTTGTTAATTCCTTTACTTTTTCAAGTTTCTCAATTGCTTTAATATTGGCAGTTGTAAAAGGTTTCAAAAAATTATCATCGCCCGTAATGACATAACCTCGTACGCCTGTTTCTGCATCAACAGAAGACATGAGTATTTGTTCAAATTCATATAATACCTGATTGGAAACATTTACCAGAGTATTTGAAGCGACAAATTTTTCAGTGTTTTTAAAAGAGAAAATAGCAACTCCTAAAAGTACTAAAGCACAAGCAATAAATCCTATTACTATTTTTCTTCCTAGAGTCATTTTCATTTTGTTATTTGTAAAGTTGAAGCAGATTATTTTTGTTGTTGATTTATTTTTATTAGTATCGTAACCATATTCTCCAATGACTCGATATAATCAGGTACTATAGCAGCAATTGCTGACTTTGGCATGTACTCAGAGTCTGCTGTTTTTGGATCTTCAATAATGGCCAGACCTCCGCAATCCTTTATTCGTTTAATTCCTTTTGTCCCATCACTATTAGATCCTGTGAGCACGATTCCAATTAATTTATTGCTATAGGTTTCGGCTGCTGATTCAAATAATACATCGATTGATGGCCTTGCAAAATTTACACGTTCGTCTATGGTAAGGGAAAAGGTTTTATCTTTTTCAATCAGCAAATGATAATTAGGAGGAGCAATATAAATAGTACCTTTTTCAATTTTCTCTTTTTCATCCGCTTCTTTTACATGCAGATGACTTTTTTTATTTAAAAGGTTTATCCAATGACTATCGGAATGAGCGCTTAAATGCTGTACTACGATGATTGGTATATTGAAATTTAACGGTAAGGCTGAACTTATAATTTTCAAAGCATTCATACCTCCGGAAGAAACGCCTATTACAATTGCTTCATAATGCATTTTCAATATTTCTTTTTAAATATTCGTTGTTTTGTGTCTAACTCAATATATTGCTCATACAAATCGGAAAAACGTAAACTTTCTTTAGATCCTAAACATAAAACACCACCATTGATGAGGCTATTATAAAAAAGAGTCTGGACTTTATTTTGTAAATTTTTATCAAAATAAATCAGTACATTTCGACATAAAATCAAGTTTACTTCTGCAAATACACTATCAGTTACCAAGTTATGATTGGCCCAAACAATATTTTTTTTCAAGGATTGATTCATGATGACGTTATCATAATTAGAAGTATAATAACTTGAAAATGATTCTTTTCCTCCAGCTAATTGATAATTAGAAGTGTATTCTTTTATCATTTTATTCGAAAAAATCCCATCTTTTGCACGGTTCAAAGCCATTTGGTTAAAATCAGTAGCATAAATGGTTGTTCTGTCATACAAGCCTTCTTCTTGCAAAAGAATAGCCATGGAATAGGCTTCTTCTCCTGTAGCACAGCCTGCATGCCATATTTTTATGAAGGGGTAAGTCTTTAAAACTGGGATAACATTTTCTCGTAAAGACCTATAAAAAACAGGGTCACGAAACATTTCGGTTACTGTAATTGATAAATCCTGTAAGAGTTCAGAAGCGAATGTTTCATCATTTAAAACCTTAGATTGCATTTGAGAAACATCTTCGAATCCAGATACCGACATTCTGTTCGTAATTCTCCGCCTAATATGGGCTTGGGAATATTCTCTGAAATCATAACCGTATTTCCTATAAATAGCTTCCAGTAACAATGAAATTTCCAAATCTGAGGTGTCTTTATACCGCATTTTTTTTAAACAATTTTGGTTTTAATTTTTGACCAAATCAGAAATGATTAATCTAAATCTATTATTAATTTTATACAAAACTATGCTGTAAAATACATTACATCCTGTCCATATACCAATTTAATTCCTTTTCCATTTTTTGATATTTAAAAACAGAAGTAATAATTTTTTGCAGGCGAACAAATGCAGTTTCGCTTTTCACCACATAGTCTACAGCTTTATGGTGCATACAGTTTATGGCAACTTCAATTTTATCTTGAGAGGACAGCATTATAACTGGAATTTCTGGATTAAAATCTTTAATTTTATCTAAAGTTTCAATTCCGTTCATGGCATTTTCTACAATACCATCAAGTTGATAATCTAAAATAACTACATCGGGATTGTTATTTATATTAGCAATGCATAACTCTCCTGTAGAATAAGTCTCTACTATAAAATCAGCATTTTCTAAAAATTCAATTTCTAAAGATTTTAAAAATAATGCATCATCATCTACTAGGAAAATCTTTATTTTAGTTTCATTTTTCATTATATGGTATTTTTGATTATATTAAATTCTTCTTGTAATTCTTGGCATGCTTGTAAACAAATTTCTTCAAGTTGCATAACTAAGTCCTCTATTCCTTCTGATTTTTCTTGTGCAATTGCAAATTCCTGAATGTTTTTTGCAATATTTTCAAAATTAGTACTGATACCCATTATTGAAAAAGATGGAATCATTTTATGTGCAGCTGCTCCTAATAAGTCCCAATTTTTCTCCTCTAAACTTTGTTTTATTGTATTGATTAAAGGCGGAGTTTGATCTAAATAAAGTGATATCATTTCCATCATTAATTTTGGATTCGATTTTGTTCTTTGATTTAAATAAACTAAATCAATACATTTTATTTTTTTATCATCTAAATTCTCATTCAACTTAGCAGTAAGTTTTGTGAGTTTAGGTTTCTTTAATATTCCAACAATTTTACTGTATAAGAGCCTTTCGTCAATTGGTTTTGCTATATAATCATTCATTCCTACTGCTTTGCATTTAGCTAAGTCCACAGTGGTAACATCAGCAGTTAAAGCAATAATTGGAATTTTTGATTTCATTGTATTACGAATGTATTCTGTAGCTTCAAATCCATTCATTTCTGGCATTTGTAAGTCCATCAAAATAATATCATAATCGTTTTCTTTTAGTTTTTCGATTGCTATTTTGCCATTTTCGGCAATGTCTCTGGCAAATCCAAAATCATCTAACAATGTTTTCATTAGCAATTGATTAAGAGGAATATCCTCGACAACCAATACTTTAATATTTTTTATTTCAGTATCTAATTCCATGATTTCATTTTCTAATTCAGCTTCTGCGTTAGTTTTTTGAAAACTCAATGTAAAACTAAACGTAGATCCTTCATTAACGGTACTTCTAACCCGAATGCTACCTCCTTGCGGTTCCACTAATTGTTTTACTATGGCAAGACCTAATCCTGTTCCTCCATATAATCTTGAAGTACCACTAGATGCTTGTTGAAAATTTTCAAATATCTTCCCTGTTTTTTCTTTTGGGATACCAATTCCTGTATCTGTTACGGCAAATTCAATAATCACTTTATCTTTATCCTCATGTAATAAATGAACACTTACTATAATTTTTCCTTTTGAGGTAAATTTTACAGCATTACTAACTAAGTTTAAGATAATTTGATGCAAACGAATCGGATCTCCTACTAGAACATCAGGAATTTTATTATCATATTCCTTAATTAATTTTAAATTTTTCTCTTGAATTTTTGTTTCAAACAAGTGAAGCATAGCAGCTATGGAAGATTTCATTTTGAAAGGTCTTTTTTCAAATGTCATTTTTCCGGCATCAACTTTTGCTAAATCAAGTATGTCATTAATGAGTACGATTAATGAATCTCCACTCATTTTAATTGCGTTTAAATATTCTTTTTGTTTGGTTGTCAATTCTGTTTTTAAAACCACTTTAGTAAATCCGATAATTGCATTCATCGGCGTACGAATTTCATGGCTCATATTAGACAAAAATTGTTGTTTTGCTTTTACTGCATTTTCAGCTATAATGGTAGCACTTTCTGCATTTATTTTAGCTTCTTCAGCAATTTCTGTAGCTAATTCAGCAAAAATCCGTGCTTCTATCAATTCCGAAGCAATTCTCTTTTGCTCTGTTACATCTCGAGCAACAATTACAACTCCAACTACGTTTCCTTTATCATCTTTATAAACGGAACCATTAAATAATACATCCGTTAGTTTACCTTCTTTGTGGCGAAGTGTAAGCGGAGAATCAGCAACAGAACCTTTTTCGAATACTTCTTGATATACTTCTCTAGCTTTTTGTTGCTCAGTAAAATAATCAAAAAAATCAGAATCTGTAAGTTCGTTACGCGTCATACCCGTAATGTTTACCAATGCCTCATTCATATCAGTAATCTTACCGTTGGTGTTTATTGTGACCAATGGATCCCGACTTGCTTCAATTAGACTAAGAGAATATTGGGAAGCTAATTTTGCTGCGTAACTAAGTTCTTCCAGTTCTTTAGTAGCAATTTGCTGTTTTACCTTTTCTTTGTTTTGAAATTGAAGTTCCTTGTTAGCAATGATTAATTCATCAGCTCGTTTTTCTTTTTCATTATTTTGATACGCTAATTCTTCGTTAGCAATGACTAATTCTGCCGCTCGTTTTTCTTTCACTTTATTTTGAAAAGCAAGCTCTTCATTAGCTACAACTAATTCTGCCGCTCGTTTTTCTTTTTCATCATTTTGAAAAGCAAGTTCTTTATTGGCAACAACTAATTCAGCTGCGCGTTTTTCTTTTTCATCATTTTGAAATAGAAGCTCTTTATTGGCTATGATTAATTCATCAGCTCTTTTTTCTTTTTCATCGTTTTGAAAAGCAAGTTCTTTATTAGCAATTACTAATTCAGCTGCCCGTTTCTCTTTTTCATCGTTTTGATGCGCTAATTCTTTATTGGCAACTCCTAAATTTAATGCCCATTTTTGCTCAGCAATATCTCTGGCAACAATTACGACTCCTAATACACATCCCAAATCATCTTTATAAACAGAACCGTTGAACAATACATCTGTCAATTTACCATCTTTATGCTTCAGTGTAAGTGGAGAATCTGAAACAGATCCTTTTTCAAATACTTTCTGATACACTTCACGTGCTTTTTGTTTTTCGGTAAAATAATTGAAAAAATCAGAATTTATTAAGCCATCTCGATTCAGCCCAGTAATATTTACTGTAGCTTCATTTACATCCGTAATTTTTCCTTCAGGATTTATTGTAATTAAAGGATCTAAACTAGCTTCAATAAGACTTCTGGCGTATTGTGATTCTTGATTTTTTATGCTTTCTAGGTGTATTTACAAAATTGATATTACTTCTTTTTATTTTGAATTACCAATTTCTTCAATTGGATTACGCCTCTTGTCTTTCAATTGTTTAAAATGCGAAGGAGAAAGACCAGTAACTTTTTTAAATTGACTGGATAGATGGGCAACACTGCTGTAATTCATTTTCCAGGCAATTTCAGTGATATTTAATTCCCCATAAATAATCAATTCCTTAATACGTTCAGTTTTATGAGAAATTATAAATTGTTCAATTGTAGTTCCTTGCACTTCCGAAAACAAGTTTGATAGGTACGTATAATCGTGATTTAATTGTTGACTTAGATAATCAGAAAAATTAATTTTTATATTTTCTGTTGAATGGTGAACCATCTGGATAATTACATTTTTTATTTTTTCGATTAGCATGGATTTTTTATCATCCATTAATTCGAGTCCGGAGTCTAAAAGCGCTGTTTTTAATCGTTGTCTCTGGTCCATAGAAATGTTTTCCATGATTTCAACTTCGCCTAAATCTACAACCATGAAGTGTAGTCCAAGTTTTTTCAATTCCTCTTTTACCGCCATTTTACAGCGATTACTGACCATGTATTTTATGTATAGTTTCAAATTATTTTTTTTAACAGATTATGTAAAAATCGAATAAAATTTAGCAAAAAAACTTATATAACTAATAAAAAAAATTATATAATTCACACATTGTTAATTTTAAAAATATAGAGTTTGAAGAAAAAATAAGCAATTTGAAAAGAACCGACGTTAAAGCAGATTCAATAGTTACTAATTTTAATAATGTATAAATTTACGAATAAACAGTTAGAAAGATTATGAATTGAGTTATAATAAAAATAGTAGTACCCTGTAATTTATTAATCTTGAAATATGGATAATAAATTACTGTATGCAAAATAGTATTTAGACGAGTTGTTTGAATACAATATTTCACAAAAAATATTCTGGGAATAGGTTTTCCTTTGAATTATTATTTGTTAATCAGATAGGCTTAATACCCTTTAAAGTTTAGGACTTTTCCGGATTCATTACTCAAATAGTTATGCTGAACTGTAAAAAAAAAACTTTTTTGATGAATGAATTTAATTGTATAATTTTAAATTATTTCATCGAGAAAGGAGTGACCCAATCTAATGATTTAATAGATGAAACTTTGTTTTCTTGGTTCATTGAAACACGAAGTTCCTTATTAGCTACTTTCTTTGTATACAATGCTTTGTAACGAAAAATGGTTGTTCCGTCAAAATTGTTTTTATAAATTTCAATTAATTGAAGATCAATAAAAGTCCCGTAATATTGACGAAATTTGGTACAGGTTTTTGTCAATCTTTCCTCAGTAGTGTTCTGAATTACTGATGCTGTTGCTTCACTTTGATTGAAAGGTTTGAATTTAGAGGTATTACAAGTCATTAAAACTCTCTTTCCTAATTCATACGCTTTATTCTTTTGACTTTCGTTAACTTCGGTCATACCAAGTTTTTCAATTTTAGCTTTTTCCGGTTCAGTAGTTGTAACAACATTTTTTGATTTGCATCCAATGAGCAGCATAATGCTGAAGACAATAATTATTTTTTTCATACTTATATAATTTTTAATAAGATATTCGGATCTGGGCAGTTCTTTAAATAATGACCTAAGCTATTTTCGCTACAAACTCCTGGATAATCACCAAATGTTTGTGAAATTTCTTCTATGATCTGAAAATGCAAATGAGGTGCATAATCTCCATTCACAGAAGCATCTCCTAAAGTTGCTATTTGTTGTCCTTTTTCGAAAATATCACCAATTGCAATATCACTGATACTTTCTAACGAAAGATGTCCGTATAAAGTATAAAATCGCTGATTTTCTATTTTATGTTCTAAGATAATAGTTGGACCATAATCGCCTACGCCCGTATTGTAATTAAAACTGTGTACAAATCCATCAAGTGCTGCTAATACTGGAGTCCCAGCTTTAATCCATAAATCTAAACCAATATGGATATTTCGCTCCTCAGCTTTAGAATCGTTAAAAATATCACTTCGTTTATACAGATCTCTAATTTCATTATAACCGCCAAAAGCTACTTTTGCATTGTTTTCGTCTAAATATTTTTCGATATATTGTTCAAAATCAGTTGCATTGTCAATAGCATGTTTTGTAAAATTTTCATTTTTTATCGATAAATCCAAAGGGATGTATTGGTTGTAATCAATTGATTTCTCTATCACTTTTACATTTTGGATGTCTTTTAAGATAGTTTCCAGTTCGGTCATAATTTGTATTAATTTTTATAATTCCTAAATTTAAAATAAAAAATGGCAACATAAAAATTTAGGTAGCATTATAACTTTTAATTGTGAAAAATGTTTAAAAAAAATAAAATAGCAAATGCCAATATGAAATTTCATATTGGCATTATAACTCTTTGTAAAGATAAAAATCAGTTACTATTTTTTGATCTCAACTTTTGCTTCTCCACCAGAAAGTTCCACACTAGTTTTAGTTTTTCCATCTTTTGTAGTCACGCTTACACCATCGGTAGCTACTTTTATAGAGGTGCTATCTTTAGCTTCAGTGGTAACAGTTGTAGTTGTTTCACTTGAAGTTTCAGTTTGTGTTGCTGGAACTGGAGTTTCTTCTTTTTTCTTGCAGGATACAATCGCAAGTAGTGATAGTATTCCTAAAAATAATGATACTTTTTTCATATTTATGTTTTATGGTTAATAGCTAATTAATTGATTTTCAATTTACTTTTTTAAATTTTTAAAAAATAAAATTGGTTTATTATTTTAAAAAAAAATCCCAATCGTAAAGATTGGGATTTCAATTTATAGATTTAATTTTTAATACAAATTTGGATATTTCGAAGGATTTACTTCATTCATCATTGCATATACTTTTTCAAAAATATCTTCTGCAGAAGGTTTTGAGAAGTAATCACCGTCCGTTCCATAAGCTGGTCTGTGTGCTTTTGCAGTTAAGGTTTGCGGTTTACTGTCTAAATAGTTGTAAGCGTCTTGTTGCTCAATTATTTGTTGTAAAATATAAGCTGAAGCTCCACCCGGAAGATCTTCGTCAATAACTAACAGGCGATTTGTTTTTGCAATACTTTTCACTACATCTTGATTTACATCAAATGGGAGTAAAGATTGTAAATCGATAATCTCGCAATCAATACCTACTTCAAGAAGTTCATTTGCTGCTTGTTGAACTAATCGCAATGTTGAACCGTATGAAACAAGAGTAATATCAGTTCCTTCTTTCAACGTTTCCACAACCCCAATTGGAGTTTTGAAGTCGCCATAATTCAAAGGCATTTTTTCTTTCAATCGGTAACCATTCAAGCATTCAATCACTAAAGCGGGCTCATCACATTCTAACAAACTGTTATAAAATCCGGCTGCTTGAGTCATATTTCTTGGAACCAATACATGAATTCCACGTATAGCGTTTATGATCATTCCCATAGGAGATCCGGAATGCCAGATTCCTTCTAAACGATGTCCACGTGTTCGTATAATTAACGGTGCTTTTTGTTTTCCAACGGTACGGTATCTTAACGTAGCTAAATCATCACTCATGATTTGAATAGCGTACAGTAAATAATCTAAATATTGAATTTCAGCAATAGGACGTAAGCCTCTTAATGCCATTCCTATACCTTGACCTAATATGGTTGCTTCACGAATTCCCACATCGGCAACACGTAATTCTCCATATTTTTCCTGCATTCCTTCTAGACCTTGATTCACATCTCCAATGGCTCCAGCATCTTCGCCAAAAATCAATGTTTCAGGATATTTTGTGAAAATAGCATCAAAATTATCACGTAAAATCATGCGACCATCCGTATCTTCTTTAGCATTTTCAGGGTATACCGGTAGCACTTTTTCTACAGAAAATACATTTAAATCTGTTTCTGAAAATAAGTTGCTGCTAAAATTCTTTTGAGTTTTAGTAGTATATGATGTTATCCATTGCGATAATTCTTCTTTACTGTTCTCGTTTAGGATTAAGCGTAAAACTTTACGTGCCGTAACTATGATTTCTTTTTTCAAAGGTGATTTAATACTGCTTAAATCAGATGAAAATTGTAAAATTCTATCTTTATTTTTACTGGTCTCCGCTATTTTTTCTAATAATCCAATCAGTTGTTTTTGTTCTTCAACAATAGGTTCAATAAATGCATTCCAAGCTGCTTTTTTACCTTCTAAAACATCTTTTTTGGCTTGAGCATCAATAGCATCGATTTCTTCAGGTGAAGCTATGTTGATTGCAATCATCCATAATTTCATTTGACGAATACAATCAAAGTCTCTTTCCCATGCTAATCGGTCTGCATTTTTGTATCTTTCATGAGAACCTGAACTGGAATGTCCTTGAGGTTGCGTCAATTCATTTACGTGAATCAAAACTGGAGTATGATTTTCTCGGGCAATATCAGCAGCTTTTTCATACGTAGCAACTAAGTCGGCATAATCCCAACCTTTTACTTTTAGTATTTCATAGCCATTGGTTCCTTTTTCTCTTTGGTATCCTTTTAAAATCTCGGAAATATTTTCTTTAGTCGTTTGGTGTTTTGCATGAACTGAAATTCCATACTCATCGTCCCAAACACTCATAACCATAGGAACTTGTAATACTCCTGCAGCATTTATGGTTTCAAAAAATAACCCTTCAGAGGTACTTGCATTTCCTATTGTTCCCCATGCAATCTCATTTCCTTCATTAGAAAAATTAGCTGCATTTGGTATTCCAGAAACTTGTCTATATATTTTTGAAGCTTGAGCAAGTCCTAATAGACGTGGCATTTGTCCAGCCGTTGGAGAAATATCAGCACTTGAGTTTTTTTGTTTTGTTAAGTTTTTCCAACTTCCATCTTCATTTAAACTATGAGTAGCAAAGTGACCACCCATTTGTCTTCCTGCTGACATTGGTTCATGTTCAATATCAGTATGGCCATATAAACCCGCAAAAAATTGTTGCACAGTTAATTCTCCAATAGCCATCATAAAAGTTTGATCACGATAATATCCGGAACGGAAGTCGCCATTTTTGAAGGCTTTCGCCATCGCTAGTTGTGGTACTTCTTTTCCATCACCAAAAATGCCAAATTTAGCCTTTCCAGTCAATACTTCTTTACGTCCTAAAAGACTACATTCTCTGCTTGTTATGGCTAATTTGTAGTCATTCAACACCTCGATTTTGAAATCTTCAAATGTCAATGTAGTATTGGTTTTTTCTTTTATCATAATTGAAAAGTATAACTTTATGGGACAAATTTACTTAAAAACTAGCTATTTTCATAGTTCATTCAAAAAATAAAATTAAATTATTTCGATTTATTCTAATAAAAAGAACTTTATTTTTTTAATATGTGTAATTTTATTTGAATTTTAATGAGAATAGTTTAATAAATGATGATAATTGTTTTGGATTAGAACCATTTTCGATTAAAAAGATTGATTAATGTTTTTGGAGAAAAAGTAACTATAAAACGTACTTTTTCATTATAATTGTTTTGGGCTACTTCCCATCCATTGTTGGAATATACCGGAAAATACAACTCAAAGTAGTCCGTCACTAAATTGAGGCGGATACCGCTATCGTATACAAATTTTTCATTTTGACCTTTATTTTTGATGAAACCGATGTCACCATAAATTTCTATCCAGTTCCATACACTAACACTTGCATTTAAGCTGGTAATCCATTTATTTGCATAAGGTGTTGCTATTTTTGATTTAAAGCCGCCTTCAGCCATTATGTATTGTTGACTAAAAAAACCTGTATTTTCAGATCGTCCAAAATAATTATAATCAAAGAGATAATCGGTAGGTCTGTCTAGTGCGAAACTAAAAAAATCCGATGCTGTTTTATTGTATAAAAAACTTCCGGCATAAAACCGCAGATTAATTTGACGATTATTTTCAAAGAGTTTTCGATATTCTATTTCGCCAGTAACTTTTCCAAAATTACCTGAGATTTGAACATCAGAACTAAAGTCAAAATGATTGGTGACCTCCGTTTTTGAATGCACATATCGGGCATCAAAAATTGAATAGTTGGATGGGGAGTTATCAATAGCGAAAGCACTTTTTTCTTTGTTTACAATAACTTGTCGGAATAGAATCAGCTGTTTTCTGTTGTCTCTAAAATTAGGCTCCCTAATCCGCAACTGGATCGTAGGATTTAGTTTTAGATAAGTGGCATCTTGTGCATAATGAAAGTAGGAACCACTTAACGAATATCTTGCGTTATATAGTGTACTGTTTCTATAGTTTTGG
The DNA here is from genome assembly GCF_054343795.1 of Flavobacterium sp. GNP002. Taxonomy (NCBI): domain Bacteria; kingdom Pseudomonadati; phylum Bacteroidota; class Flavobacteriia; order Flavobacteriales; family Flavobacteriaceae; genus Flavobacterium; species Flavobacterium sp. GNP002. Next base: position 3,188,148 of record NZ_JBTGUW010000001.1, on the reverse strand, counting down.
TTTACCACAAAAGAAGCTGATCCTGATAAATTATTGGATTTAGTAGAGTAGGATGGATTAATCTCAAAAGTAAATGGTTTTTCGAGAATTGTTTTATTATGCAATCGCAATCCGGGTGTTATTCCGTCGTATAAGTTATAAGAAATAGAGGGTACATACAATATTTGATTGTAATATGGATCTTCTAAATCCTTCATAAAAACAAACTTTATGGGTCTATTATTCGGAAAAAAACCATCTAGTTTTTTCCAATTATTTCTTAAATTATATTCAGGAACTTCATTTTTTAAATTTAAAATAATTTTATCGGCACCATTTCTTTGAATAGAAAAAGTACTGTCACATTCTTCGATATCCAGCCATTGCTTAAAAACAATTTCTCCTTTTTTGGTGCCATAAACTGGAATCGGAATCGGCGCTCCAGTTCTATTTATCACTGAAAAAGTGATACTGTCATTGGTTTTCTTAACACTAGAAAATTTATAATCAATGATGTCTCTTGAATCAATAATGGTATTAAAAAACCAGTTGATATCCTTATTGCTATTTGATTTTAGGATGGTTTCAAAATCAATTCTGGAAACTTGTTGTTTCGTATTTTGATTGTAAAATTGTTTTATACTGGAAGGTACGGCATCATTTTGTAAATAATTATCCAAAAATCGAATACTTAATCCGGAACGATATTTACTAGCTATTTGTTCATTGAATTTTATTAAAGTGTTTTTAGGATTGCCAAGCGGTTGGTCTAGATTTTTTCGTGCCATTAACATATAGAAATAACTATACTGATCATTAAAACCAATATTGGCAATATTAAAACTTTTCAATAGTCTAATATTAGAGGCACTTCCCATCATTTTAGTGTTGGGATGATTTTCATCCATATATTTCATCATGGCATAAACCTGCAATCCATCGTATATCCAGTTGTCTTTTCTAGGATCTAATTGTAAACTTGTTTTTAGATATTCATTCAAATAGGTTTTTAGAAATTTAATTTCAAAAAGAAATTCATCCGAAAACGGGCTTATAAAAGAAGGAAGTTGATTTAACCCATAAAAAGGATTTCTCTCATAGTCCGTTTGAGAAACAATAATCTTTTCATGTGGATATTTTCCAATTAAATCGTTTGCAAAATTCACAACTCGATCTATTACAATTGCTTTTTGAATATTATCTAATTTGTTGTCTCTTAAATCGGTAAGTACTTCAACAGCGCTATTCTTATAGCTTTCAAAATGGGTTTTTGGCTCTATGATAAGACTAAAATTAGTCCTATTATTCCCTGATAATTTATAGTTTATAAAAGTGTTATTAATAGTTGATTTACTGCTTATTAAATCAGAAATAGCTTCAAAATTTTTAGGTATTTTTAAATCAATTTCAAAACTTGAATAGGCATTAGCGATATCATCTAAATTAGTATTGCTGTATCGTATGAAATTATGGTTTTCATATCTTGCAGGCGTAAGAAACCAGTTTTTAAGATTTATAATTCCGGTATTATTGTACCCGTATTTTGTAAATTTATCGCTGGGTATTTTAGTTATATAAGTAATGTATACTATAATTTTCTGATTCGGAAGTAAATTTTCGGCTAGTTTAACTTCGATTAAATCAGGATTTTTATAGGGTCTTTCCCATGATAAAACCATTTTATTTGCATCTAAAATGGATACATTTTTCGTGCTTCCACGTTCTTCTTCTTTGGCTAAATGGAAACCTCTAAAAAATTCATCAGAAAATCGTTTGGCTAAAGGAGTGTTTTTAGTAGAAAAAGCATTATTCCAATCATTCAATATAATCGAGGTTAACGTGTCGTTTGATTGATTAGAAAAAGTAATTTGTTGTTGGATCTTCAACGTTTTATTCTCCGTATTTAATTCAGCCCTTATCTCAGAATGATGTTGTGCATGTTGTTTTATTGAAAGTAATAAAACAAGAGTATAAAACGTATTTTTTAAGAATGAGTTCAAATTCCGATATTGATTTTATTAAAAATTAAATATACTTTTTTTTTAGAATAAAACACTATCAACACTGCTTAATTAACATAAAAAAAGCCGTCGGTTAGACGGCTTTTTTGTTAAAAATTAGGAGTTAAATCATATTTTTTATAGAATTTATCTAACACATCAACGACTTCATCTTCAGTATCCACAATTTTAAATAAATTCAAATCTTCGGCACTTACTGTTCGCTCTTTCTCTACTAAAACTGTTTTAATCCAATCAATCAATCCGGACCAAAAGCTGGTTCCAACAAGGATAATAGGGAATTTTGCTATTTTTTTTGTCTGAATCAAAGTCATCGCTTCAAACAATTCATCCATGGTTCCAAAACCTCCTGGCATCACCACAAATCCTTGGGAATATTTAACAAACATCACTTTGCGAACAAAGAAATAGTCAAAATTCAGGTTTTTATCGCTGTCAATATACGGGTTGAAATGTTGCTCAAAAGGCAGCTCAATATTCAATCCCACTGATGTTCCTCCACCTAGATGTGCACCTTTATTTCCGGCTTCCATGATTCCAGGACCGCCTCCAGTAATTACGCCATACCCAGCTTTACTGATTTTATAGGCAATTTTTTCGGCAAGTAAATAATAAGCATCTTCGGGTTTTGTTCTTGCAGAACCAAAAATGGTTACACATGGACCAATGCGTCCCATGCTTTCATAACCGTTTACAAACTCGGCCATGATTTTAAAAATCGCCCAACTGTCATTGGTTCTAATCTCGTTCCAAGTCTTTCTTTTTAGGCGGTCTTGGATTACTTTATCCTCGTCATTATCAAAATCTTCTAATCTCATATTCTCTATTTTAAATCTTATTTTTTTGGAGCTACTTCCAGCTATTCGTTTCAATCTTAATCGCCGAACCCCGGCTCATAAGGATTTCCACTGCTATCTGGGCTAGGGCTTCCAAATACTAAAGTAATTCTTTTTTCAAAAACTGCGCCGTATAACTCTTCTTAATTTTTATAATTTCTTCCGGCGTTCCTTTGGCGATAAGTTATCTGTTTGCTTTTCCCCTCCACTGGAGGGGTGCCTGAAAGGTGGGGTGGTTTTTTATTGCCGTTTAGCCAAATAATATTATATTTCACCCAAACTCCTCAATAATATAGTTCTCTAGTTCAATCATCACATTATTCAAATCATGTTTTACCCTTAAATCAGATATTCTGTAAACCTTTAATCCTAAAGAAACGAGATAATCTTCTCTTTTTTGATCGTACTCTTCTTTGTTGTCGTGGCTTGAACCGTCAATTTCGATTACCAATCCAAGAGTTTTTACATAAAAATCTACAATATAATTACCAATGATTCTTTGTCTGTCAAAATCTATTTTCCAAAACATTCCTTTGTGCACTTGCAACCAAAAGATAACTTCTGACAACACACCTGCTTTGCGCAATGCTCGGGATCTAGCTTTTAATTTTATGTTGCAGGGTAAGTTTTCGATGAAATTTCTATAAATAGGCTGTATGTTTATATAAGCCGTTATCTCGCCATTGTTTTCCATAATTGTTGTTTCTATTCCCTTTTTTTAGAACGGACCTTAGGAATAAATTTACAAAAAAAAACACTAATAGTAACGAAAACCACCCCGCCTTTCGGGCACCCCTCCAAAGGAGGGGAATTTAAGCCAGTTCTTTTTTCAAAAACTGCGCCGTATAACTCTTCTTAATTTTTATAATTTCTTCCGGCGTTCCTTTGGCGATAAGCTGTCCGCCGCCTTTTCCTCCTTCAGGGCCAATGTCAATTATGTAATCTGCTAGTTTTATCACATCCATATTGTGTTCGATAATCAAAATCGTATTTCCTTTATCCACTAGCTTATTAATGACTTCCATCAATACTCTGATATCTTCAAAATGTAGTCCTGTTGTGGGTTCGTCCAGAATATAAAATGTATTTCCTGTATCTTTTTTGGATAATTCACCCGCCAGTTTGATGCGTTGTGCTTCGCCTCCTGAAAGCGTTGTACTTTGTTGTCCAAGCGTAATATAACCCAAACCAACATCCTGAATGGTTTTTACTTTTCTGTAAATCTTCGGAATCATTTCAAAAAATGGAACCGCTTCATCCACCGTCATATTCAACACATCCGAAATGGATTTCCCTTTGTATCGAATTTCTAATGTTTCTCTGTTAAAACGTTTTCCTTGACAGGTTTCACATTCTACATAAACGTCTGGCAGAAAGTTCATTTCAATCGTACGAACTCCTGAACCTTCGCAGGTTTCACAGCGTCCGCCTTTTACATTAAAACTAAATCGGCCTGCTTTGTATCCCCGAATCATACTTTCGGAAGTCATTGTAAACAGATTTCTGATTTCGGTAAAAACTTCGGTGTATGTTGCCGGATTACTTCTTGGGGTTCTACCAATAGGGCTTTGGTCAATATCAATCACTTTGTCGATATGCTCTAATCCTTCAATTTTTTTGTACGGCTGCGGTTTTTTGACACCATTAAAATAATACGCATTCAAAATAGGGTAGAGCGTTTCATTAATCAAAGTTGATTTTCCACTTCCTGAAACTCCGGTCACGCAAATCATTTTGCCCAAAGGTAATTCTATCGAAACATTTTTCAAGTTATTTCCTGTTGCTCCGGTCAGTTTTAGGAATTTTCCATTTCCTTCTCTACGTTTTTGTGGAACTTCAATTTTCATCTCGCCATTCATGTATTTGGCGGTAATGGAATGGTGTTTCAGGATTTCGGCAGGCGTTCCTTTACTGATGATTTCGCCTCCGTATTTTCCTGCTTTTGGCCCAATGTCAATCACATAATCCGCGCGTTCAATCATGTCTTTATCGTGTTCCACTACAATTACAGAGTTTCCAATATCGCGTAATTGTTCGAGAGAATGAATTAGTTTTTCGTTGTCTCTTTGGTGCAAACCAATACTTGGTTCATCCAGAATATACAAAACACCAACTAACTGCGAACCAATTTGCGTAGCCAACCGAATGCGTTGTGCTTCACCACCCGAAAGCGATTTAGAGCTTCGGCTTAAAGCCAAATAATTCAAGCCTACATTCATCAAAAAGTTCAATCGATCCTTAATTTCTTTGATTACTTCAGTAGCGATACGCTTTTGTTTATCAGAGAGATGACTATCTAAATCATTAAACCAAGCGGTCAAATCTGAAATATCCATATCACACAATTCGATAATATTTTTTTCATTGATTTTAAAAAACTGCGCTTCTTTTTTCAAACGGGAACCTTCACAAACCGGACATTTTATTTCGTCCATGAATTCCTTTGCCCAACGTTTTATAGTCGTGGAACCGCTTTCGTCATGTTGATTTTTGATGAAATGCGAAATCCCTTCAAAATCAATTTTGTATTCTCGGGCAACTCCTAAATCTTTGGAATTGATGGTGAATTTTTCTTTTCCGCCATTCAAAATCATTTCCATCGCTTCCTCCGGAATGGTGTTAACTGCATCTGTCAATTTGAAGCCATATTTTTCACCAATAATTTCCAATTGCTTGAAAATCCAAGATGATTTATATTCGCCTAATGGAGCAAAACCTCCTGCTTTTATAGATAATTTTGGGTTTGGAATAATCTTCTTTGGATTAATTTCATTTACCGTTCCTAATCCGTTGCAATGGTCACAAGCGCCTTTTGGCGAATTGAAAGAAAATAAATTGGGTTCTGGATTTTGATAGGAAATTCCGGTAGTTGGACACATCAAATTCCTACTGAAAAACCGAACTTCATTTGAATCTTGGTCTAAAACCATCAACACATTTTCACCGTGATGCATGGCAGTGTTAATGCTTTCTGTCAAACGTTTTTCATTGTCAGCAGTATCTTCAATAACCATGCGGTCCACTACAATTTCGATATCATGTGTTTTGTAACGGTCTAATTTCATTCCCAAAGTAATATCAAGCACATCACCGTTTACACGAACTTTAAGAAAACCTTGCTTGGCAATTTGTTGGAAAAGTTCCGCATAATGTCCTTTTCTGGCCCGAATAACTGGAGCCAAAATATTAATTCGTTTTCCAGTAAAATCCTGAATAATCAAATCCTTAATTTGCTCATCAGAATAGGAAACCATTTTTTCGCCGGTGTTGTAGCTATACGCATCAGCTCCACGAGCATATAACAAACGCAGGAAATCGTAAATTTCAGTAATCGTTCCCACGGTGGAACGCGGACTTTTACTAGTTGTTTTTTGTTCGATTGCAATTACTGGAGAGAGTCCGTCAATTTTATCGACATCAGGACGTTCTAAACCACCCAGAAATTGACGCGCATAAGCAGAAAATGTTTCTACATAACGGCGTTGCCCTTCGGCATAAATGGTATCAAATGCTAATGAGGATTTTCCGGAACCCGAAAGACCCGTGATAACCACCAGCTTTTCTCTTGGAATGGAAACATCTATATTTTTTAAGTTGTGCACACGAGCGCCTTGAACTTCAATGGTATTGTCTTTGTCTAGCATAATTTTTGCAAAAAGCAAAGTTACCATTTTGATTTATTCTTTCGATACAACAGTTTAGAAGTTTATGTTAAAAGAAAGATTAAAATTTTATTCAATCGTCATTGATTTTAGTTTTGTTCTATAGGCTTCAAGCGCAACAGATTTGGAAATAAAACCGTAATATTTCCCTTCTTTGAGAACCGGTAAGAATGCTTTTTTTGATTTTTCAAACTTATTCATGACCATTTCCATGCTGTCATCAGGAGAAATGATTTCTGCAGGTTCTATCATTATTTCTCTAACCAAAGTGTATTTAACTCGGTAATTATTGAATATTATTTCGCGAATATCATTAAAATGAACAATACCTAATAAGTTTTGTTCTGTATCAACTACCGCAAATATCACTTGGTTGGAGTGAGAAATGAGATCAACGAGTCTTTCTAAATTTTCATTAGGGGAAACCGTTAAATAGTCGGTTTGTATAATAGAAGTGGTCTCTAAAGTCGAAAGGATATTAGTGTCTTTATTGCTGGTAAACGCATGGCCTTTTTTGGCTAAATTCTTAACATCCATCGAATGTTTTTCAAATCGTTTTGAAATTGCAAAACTAATGGAAGCCACAATCATCAAAGGAATCATCAAGTTATATCCACCTGTAATCTCTGCAATTAAGAATATGGCAGTCAAAGGTGCATGAAACAAACCACTTAAAATCCCCGCCATTCCAACCAATGTAAAATTACTAACAGGCAATTTAGTAAGTCCTGTGAGATTTATAAATTTGGAAAAAAAGAAACCAACATAAGATCCCAGAAATAGGGAAGGAGCAAAATTTCCTCCGTTTCCACCGCTGCCTAAAGTGATTCCTGTTGCAAAAACTTTCAGCATCATAGTCAATCCTACAAATACCAATAAAGCCCAACTATTGTCTCGAAAACCACTGAATAATGTGTTTTCCAATAATTTTCCCGGGTCATTGTCAGATAATGTTTTGATGCTTTCGTAACCCTCTCCAAAAAGCGTTGGAAAAATAAAAATAAGAATGGCTAAAATCGAAGAACCAAGCAACGCTTTTTTATAAGGTGATAATTTTAGTCTTGCAAAAAAATGCTCAACTCTTTGAAAATTTCGGGAATAATAAACAGAAATAAACCCGGTAAATAAACCTAAAAGGATATAGAAAACAATGTTATGATAATCAAAACTTTGTTGCTGTTTGAACGAAAGCAAAATTTCTTCATCTAATGCAATTACAGAAACCAAAGCACCAGTTGCAGCAGCAATCATAATGGGAGTAAATGCTGCAATACTCACATCCACCAACAGTACTTCGATAGCAAATAAAACTCCAGCAATAGGCGCATTAAAAGCAGCGGCAATTCCCGCAGCAACACCACAACCTATGAGAAGCGTTCGGTCTTTATAACTTAATTTATATTTTTGTGCATAGTTTGAACCAAACGCGGCTCCTGTAATTACAATTGGACTTTCTAAACCTGCAGAACCACCTAAACCAACAGTTAACGAACTGGTTACGATTTGGGCATACATTTGTTTTTTAGGAATTATACTCGCTTTTTTGGCAACAGCATATAAAATTTGTGAAGTTCCTTTTTGAATTGTTCCTCCCAAAACTTTCTTGACCACCAATACGGTCAATAAAATACCAATTATGGGCAGAATACTATTGATGAAGCCCAATTTTAAAATTCCACTCACATAGGTAGCAAAAGAAAATACCCAGTGCGCAAAAGATTTTAATACAATTACAGCAAAAGCGGAAGAAATACCAACCAAAACCGCCGATAAAAATATAAATTGCTTTGACGTCAAAATGGATTGCGCAAAAGCGATTATGGTTTCTAATTTCGAAATATATTTTTTGAACATGATACTTTTTAAAAGGGGTGCAAAACTACTATTATTTTAATTTCAACAAATATTTTTCAACGCTTCTTTTGTACTTAATGGTTTTAAATTACTCTTCTCTACAAACTCTTTCACTATTTTGGGATTTGATTTTGCATATTCTCTTAATGCCCAGCCAATTGCTTTTTGAATAAAAAATTCCTTAGAATGAGCTTGTTTTAAGCATTCGGAGAATAAAAAATCAGCATTCGTTTTTTGTTTGTAACCCAATTGAAATAAAATAGCACTTCGGTTCAACCACATATTCTGTGAATCTGAAAATCGTGCTATTACATTTTTGGTTTCTAATGGAAATTCCAAAAGATATTCACCTAAAATGTACTTTGCAATTGTATCGACACTGTCCCACCAAGAGCTATTCAGTATCAGTTTTTCAATCAGTTGAATGTCTTCTTTTTTATAATTTCCTTTTAATTCCTTTATCAAAATTTCAATGGCACAATACTGAAATTCCCGTTCTGGTTTTGAATATAAACCCAATGCAATTTCCCTTGCGTTTGCCGAAACCTCTTGTTTGTTTTCTTTCCAAATTTCCTTAAAAATACGTCTTCGTTCCTCCGTTTTTATTCCAAAAAAAGGAAAGTTGTTCTTCATATATTTTGCCATTGCAAAAGCATTTTCAGGATTTTGATTTGCTTCAAAAGCGTTTTCTAAGGCAGGTATAAAGTTCATAAACAGTAAATTTCAATGGCAAATTTCAATTGCAATATCAAAAAGCAAAATCAAATTTTAAAAACGTAAACATAAATCAGATCCCTAAATTTCTTTTCTCTTATTTCTATTTTCTCACATCTCCTCTAAAACCCCACTGCCTTATCGTCTCCTCTAAAATCAGCACCACCTTCGAGTTTTTTACTTGGTAAAACCAAAATGGCATCCACTTTTCCTATTACGGGAGTCGTTTTTTCATTGATAAGATATCCTTTAGATTTCAAGGTTTCAAAAGTCTTTGTATCGAAAGTATTAGGTTCAAAAGTGATTAAATCCGGTAACCATTGATGGTGAAAACGAGGTGCATTTACCGCTTCTTGCATACTCAAGCTATACTCGTAAACATTTAATATCGTTTGCAATACCGATGTGATAATTGTAGAACCACCAGGAGAACCGACAACCATAAATAATTTTCCGTTTTTCTCTACAATTGTTGGCGTCATGGAACTCAACATTCGTTTTTGTGGCGCGATACTGTTGGCTTCATTTCCTACTAATCCAAACATATTCGGTTCACCTGGTTTAGCACTGAAATCATCCATTTCATTGTTTAAGAAAAAACCCAGTTCATCACAATAATATTTAGAACCATAACCGTCATTTAATGTAGTAGTTGACGAAACTGCATTACCAAACTGATCCACAATCGAATAATGGGTAGTCTCTGTACTTTCATTATACGTTACTTTTCCTTCTTTTATATCTGATGATAAGGTGGCTTTTTCAAAACTGAAATTTGACATTCTTTGTTTCAAATAATCATCTGCCATTAAAGCTTTTAAAGGTATTTTTACAAAATCTGGGTCGCCCAAATAATAGCTTCTGTCGGCATACGCTCTTCTTTCAGCTTCAACAATAACTTGAATGGCTTCTGTTGAATTATGTCCCATTTTAGCCAAGTCAAAAGGCGCTATCATTTTGAATATTTCAGCCAAGCATATTCCGCCACTGCTGGGTGGAGGCATAGAGATTACCTTTAAATCATTGTAACCAAATGTAAGCGGCGTTCTCCATTTGGCTTCGTATTTATTCAAATCTTCCAAGGTGATTATTGCTCCTTTTTCCTGAAGGTATTTGACTAATATTTTAGCTGTTTCACCTTTGTAAAATTCATCTCTGCCATTTTTTGAAATCCTTTTCAATGTTGCTGCCAATGCAGAATATTTGATGACATCATTTTCTTTGAAAGCAGTTGCAAATAATGTTTTGTTGCCATTTACTTTTATGATTTTGTCTCTATACGCAGCTAATCTATCTTCTTGTTTTTTGGTAACAATAACACCTCTTTCAGCCAATTCAATTACAGGTTTTAGAATTTCTTCAATCGGTAAGGAACCTAATTTTTCATGAACTGCAAAAACACCGGCAATTGTTCCGGGAACTCCAATAGCAAGAGGAGATTCGGTGCTTTTTCCTTTTATTACATTTCCTTTTTCGTCCAGAAACATATCTTTAGTTGCAGCTAATGGCGCTTTTTCTCGGTAATCCAAAGAACCAATTTCTCCGTTTGCTTTTCGATACACCATAAAACCGCCTCCGCCAAGATTTCCTGCAAATGGATATGCTACAGCCAAAGCCAATTCGGTAGCAACCATTGCATCAAAAGCATTTCCGCCTTTTTTCATGATTTCAACTCCAATTTTGGAAGCTTCTTCACGTGCCGAAACAACCATTGCTTCATTAGCAACAAGTCCTGTGGGTTGAACCACTACATTTTGGGTTTTGCAACCAATAGAAAGAACACTCAATAGAATAATAATTTTTTTCATTTGAATACTATAAATTTAAAAACCAACGGCTTTGTTATCGCCTCTTTTGTCAGCGCCACCCTCCAATTTTCCATTTGGCAACATCAAAATCGCGTCTACTTCACCAATAATTTCTTTATTTTTTTCATTGATGAAATATCCTTTTTTCTTTAAACCATTCAATAATTCTTTATCGAAGGAATTGGGTTCAAATGTAATTTCGTCCGGCATCCATTGATGATGGAAACGGGGTGCATTTACTGCTTCTTGCATACTCATGTCAAATTCATACACATTCAATATCGTTTGCAACACCGATGTGATAATAGTGGAACCTCCCGGTGTTCCTACAACCATGAAAAGTTTGTTGTCTTTTTCTACAATCGTTGGCGTCATGGAACTCAACATTCTTTTTCCCGGCGCAATGCTGTTAGCTTCACTTCCTGTCAATCCGTATAAGTTAGGAACTCCAGGTTTGGCGCTGAAATCGTCCATTTGATTATTCAAAAAGAAACCCAATTCGTCGCAATATATTTTGGAACCATAATTATCATTCAAAGTAGTCGTTGCCGATACTGAATTTCCTTTTGAATCCACAATAGAATAATGCGTGGTTTGGTTGCTTTCATATCCTTTAATTTCCCCATGGGCAATATCCGAAGATTTAGAAGCTTGATCGAATGAAAAATCACTCATTCTTTTTTCTAAATAGGATGGACTTAGTAATTCTTTTACAGGAAGTTTTACAAAATCAGGATCACCCAAGAAATAATTCCTGTCGGCATACGCTCGTCGTTCGGCTTCTGTAATTACTTGAATCGTTTTTACGCTGTTGTGTCCCATTTGCGATAGGTTGAACGGCTCAATCATTTTCATGGTTTGATTCAGGCAAATTCCGCCACTGCTTGGTGGAGACATCGAAGTGATTTTTAAATTTTTATATTGAAAAGTAATTGGAGTTCGCCATTTGGCATTATAACTGTTTAAATCTTCAATTGTAGCATTTCCGCCTTTTTTAGCCAGAAAAGCAACCAACTTTTGAGCTGTTTCTCCTTTGTAAAATTCATCCCGACCGTTTTTCGCAATTCGTTTTAATGTTGCTGCTAATGCGGTATATTTTATGGTATCATTTTCTTTATATGCTTTCGAAAATAAACTATTCTTACCATTACTTTTTATAAAGGAAGCTCTGTAATAAGCCAAGCTTTCGGCTTGAAATTTAGTGACAACAACACCTCTTTCTGCTAAAGCAATTACAGGTTTCAGAATTTCACTTATGGGTAAAGAACCATATTTTTTGTGGACTTCAAATATTCCTGCAATCGTACCCGGAATTCCCGATGCCAAAGCAGTTGCGGTACTTTTTCCTTCGATTACATTTCCTTTTGTATCCAAGTACATGTCTTTTGTGGCTGCCAAAGGTGCTTTTTCTCTATAATCGATAGCACCTGTTTCACCATTTGCTTTTCTGAAAACCATGAAGCCGCCACCACCTATATTTCCAGCTTGTGGATGTGAAACCGCTAATGCCAATTCTGTGGCAACCATCGCGTCAAAAGCATTTCCGCCTTTTTTCATGATTTCCACTCCAATCTGTGAAGCTTCTTCACGAGCGGAGACAACCATAGCTTTTGAAGTTACTAAGCCTGTTGGTTCTACCGTTTTTTCATTCGATTTGCAACCTAAAATGGCAAAGGCAAGTAGGAAAAATATTTTTTTCATTGTATAATATATTTAAGTGTATTGTTTTGGTTGTTTTTAATAAGTAATGCTACAAATGGTCTAACCACATAGAGACATAGAATTTTAGTTTGTGTATTAAAGAAGCTTCGCTTAATAATAGATTTCATAGACGAATTTAATTATTCTTTTTGTAAAGTTTTATAAAATTCATTAACAAAAGTCTTTTGTCCTTCTTTGAAAATATTATAACAGTTAAAATTTATCAAAATACCTTTTTGTGATTTTAATAATTTCATATGATTCAAAAGTTTTGCTTCAAAAGCAGGATGCATTTCTGATACTGCTTTTTACTCAATAACAATTAAGTTTTCAACTAACAAATCACATCTAAAATCAGATTCCATGATTTTGCCTTTGTAAATGATAGGTATTTTAAGCTCTGATATAAAATTAATATTCCGCACCCGTAATTCCTCTTTCATGCATTGGTGATAGACACTTTCTAATAAACCCCTACCCATGATTTTATGAACTTCTATTGCTGCCCCAATAATTTGAAAGCTTAATTCATTTAGATATTTTTGTGTAGTCATCTTTTAGCCATTTCGAATTATTAATGTTCTTAGAGCGTTATTGTTTTAATTAAAATATTGTCTTTGAAATATTACTATGTTTAAAAATTATTTTCTAATCTTTAATTGTAATAAAAACAAACCTATGACTCTATGTGGTAAAAAAAATTAACCAATTCTTTTTTGTGTTGCAAAAACGTTCAATTCTTGAAAGAAATTGGTGAATTCATTTTCAAATTCGAGATAAAATTCAGAAAGTTCATTGGTAGCAAACCGCATTTTAGATTCGTTTTTGGTTCGTTGATCCATTTGAGTCAAAATGCGATGGATTCCCTCGATTGTTTGATAACTCACCAGCCAATTGTGTTCAATCATGTAAGGCATCATTCCCTTAGTTCTTTCCGAAAGAATGCTGTGATTATCGTGCAAGGATTGGTAAAAACGGGCTACAAATTCTTCCAATTTTTCATTGGAATATGTATTCCAGTTTTTAGCTAAAAAATGATCATAGAAAACATCTACAATTACACCTGCATAATGATGGTATTTTTCATGCAGTTTTTTGGTGCTTTGTCTAAAAATGGGATGCGCATCGGTGAATGTGTCAATGGCACGATGTAAAATGATTCCTTTTTGAACATCAATTGGATAAGTTTCAAAATGTTTCCCACGAATTCCATCGGCCATGAAATTGCCAATTTTGATTAAATCATTGTCACCGGAAAGATAGATGTGTGCTAGAAAATTCATTCGCCTAATTTAGGAATTTAAATGATGAATTTTGAATTCTAAATGACTTTTATAAACCGTCAATTATTATATTTGTGAGCAATTTAAAATTTATAATTCAAAAATTAAAATAATAATCAATGACTTTAATAAAATCAATATCGGGAATTCGTGGAACAATAGGAGGTAAAGTAGGTGATAATCTGACGCCTGTTGATGCAGTTAAATTTGCTTCGGCGTATGGAACGTGGTTGAAAAAATATATTGGCAAAGAAAAAATTACTGTTGTTGTAGGTCGTGATGCTCGTATTTCGGGACCAATGATTCACAATTTGGTGGTAAATACTTTAATTGGTTTAGGAATTGACGTGATTGATTTAGGGCTTTCAACAACACCAACTGTTGAAGTTGCTGTTCCTCTTGAAAAAGCCGAAGGTGGAATTATCCTTACCGCTTCCCACAATCCAAAACAATGGAATGCCTTGAAATTATTAAACGAAAAAGGAGAATTCTTAAACGGAGAAGAAGGCTTGAAAATTCTAGAAATTGCTGAAGCGGAAGCTTTCGATTTCTCGGATGTGGATGATTTAGGTGAAATTATGATTAACGATGCGTACATGGATATTCATATTGATGAAGTATTGAATTTGCCTTTGGTTGATGTTGATGCAGTAAAAGCAGCAAAATTTAAAGTGGTTGTGGATGGCGTAAATTCGTCAGGTGGAATTATTATCCCAAGATTATTAGAATTAATGGGCGTTGAAGTGGTCGAATTATACTGCGAACCTAACGGACATTTCCCTCATAATCCAGAGCCGTTGAAAGAACATTTGACTGATATATCCGAATTGGTTGTCAATGAAAAAGCCGATTTAGGAATCGTTGTGGATCCTGATGTAGATCGTTTGGCTTTCATTTGTGAAGACGGAGAAATGTTTGGTGAAGAATATACTTTGGTGGCTTGCGCCGATTATGTTTTGAGTAAAACACCGGGAAATACGGTTTCTAATATGTCTTCTTCCCGTGCATTGCGTGACGTGACTAATTTGCATAACGGAAGCTATGAAGCTAGTGCCGTAGGTGAGGTGAATGTAGTCGAGCTGATGAAAAAGAATAATGCTGTAATAGGTGGCGAAGGAAACGGCGGAATCATTTATCCAGAATTGCATTACGGTCGAGATAGTTTGGTAGGAGTAGCTTTATTCTTAACACATTTGGCCAACAAAAAAATGACGGTTTCTGCTTTGCGTGCTTCGTATCCGGAATATTACATGAGCAAAAATAAAATTGAATTGACACCACAAATTGATGTTGATGCGATTCTTGTTGCGATGACGGAGCAATATAAAAATGAAGATATTACCACAATTGACGGTGTGAAAATTGATTTTGCTGAAAATTGGGTTCATTTGAGAAAATCGAATACAGAACCAATTATTCGTATTTATACGGAAGCGGCTTCACAAGAAAAAGCAGATGCTTTGGCGCTTAGAATCATTGACGAAATAAAAGCAGTTGCTGGATTATAATTCCGCATTTTTATATAAAAGAACCCTTTCAAACTAGCATTTGGAAGGGTTTTTTCGTTTTAGATATGATGGTCTGAGTTTTCGTTTAAATTATTGAAGACAATAATTTTAATCCAAAAGACGTTAGTTTTCGTAAATGATTAAGAACATATAATTTATGTTCGTTTAAGATAGTATGAATACTTCTAATTTAGAAAAACTTTGAAAAAAATATTTACATTACTGACTATCGGTTTGTTCCTTTCAGTAGCATCCTGTTCAAAAGAAGATGATCCCTTAGATAATCCAGTTGTAATAAAGCCTAGTACGAATAAACAGCAAACAGGAAGTTCTTCCAACGATTTATTGTCTGATAAAAAGTTCAAGAGCATGGTTATTGAAGTAGTCTATGTAGCCGGTTTTGAACCAAGTACTACAGCTATTAATAATTTTGTAAACTTTCTTACAGCAAGAACATACAAGCCAAACGGAATTCGTGTTATAAAACGTTCTATAGCATCTCCGGGGAATTCACCTTATACTAATGAGGAGATTACTAGTATTGAAGATGTAAACAGAACTAAATTTAATAATGCTGATGAAATAGCTGTTTGGGCATTTTTTGCAGATGGGAAATCTTCGAAGGATACTGATACCTCGGTTATTCTGGGAACGGCTTACAGAAACACTTCTTTTGTTATTTATGAACAAACGCTTCAAGCTTTAAGCGACAGTCCATTTGAACCCAACAGAAGTTTATTAGAAACAACAGTAATTACCCATGAATTCGGACATATTCTTGGATTGACAAACCTTGGTACAGCATTGCAAAGCAATCACGAAGATGCTGAACATCCAAAACATTGTATTGAAAAAACGTGTTTAATGTATTGGTCTTCAGAAACTGGCGGTGGTATTTCAAATATGGTTTCAAATGGTTCAGCTCCACAATTAGATGCGCAATGTATTGCAGATCTTCGTGCCAATGGAGGGAAATAAAAGTAATATTATAATTGATTTGTTTTTAATAAGAATGCCCAAGAAATTTTTCTTGGGCATTTTTTATATTTTCCAAAGGATATAAGCTAATTTTTTTAGAAAGATACTTTGTAAATTATTCCAGCGGTGAATTCCCGGGTTAATCCGTCTGGGCGAACTTCTCGTACTACAAACGGTGTGGCTAAAGACAATTCGATGCTGTTTTTAGCATTAATTGCATAGGCGCCAATTATATTTCCATTTATGGTCAATCCATCAGAGTTTTTTATCGTTTCTCTTTGTCCAAAAGCATTCTCAAAACTATCTTCCCCTAAATGATAAATGAATAATACATTGGGTTTAAAAGTGAATTTTTTATTAGAAGTTTGGAAAGTATATGTCGTTCGAAATAAAGCATCTGATTTTCTTTCGAATAAATTAGTGGAAGGAAAATCATCTGTATTAGAGAATTCCTTGAAATACGAATTTTTATTGTTATTGAAAACAGGAATCTGAACAGCCGTATTAAAATCCCATTTTTTATAATTAAGATTCAGTCCTGCAATCAAATCAAAAGTTCCCAAACTGGATTGATAGTCTAAAGGAAGTGAAAACTCATTTATTTTAAGATTTGAACTCGTAAAAGGTATTTTAAAACCCACAAGTGAACTCCATTGTGTATTCGTTTTTGGTTTCCAATTGTAATTTCCTATCAAATAGGCATCACCAAAAGCGCCTCGTTCACCAAAACTGCCACTTGCAACAGAATACGTAATTTTAGAACTTAGCGACAATCGTTCGTTAATAGTTCTAGTATAGGTGATGTAAGGTGAAATATAAGTGACATCAGCTTCGCCGGCACCAAAAATACTTCCTATTTCAATCCCGTTTTTTAATTCTTTATCTGTAGTTTGAAAACCGTTTCCAATAGAACAAATTCCGGCATCGCTGCATCCTTGCGCATAGGAGTTAGAGAATATCCCAATGGCGATGATTAGCATTAGTTTTTTCATAAATCAAGTTTTAATTTTGAGATAATTGTGCTACAGCAAAAAGATGACTGTATTGTTGGCAGTGAATTAGGACATATTTATAAGCAGAAACATTAATCTGGGTTGGAATTGCGTATACTGTAGAAGATGTTAAATTGCCAAGGTTTACAAAGTCTGTAGGCGTAGCATTTTTTGACAGGTATATTTCAAATCGGGACCACTGGAAACACTGAAATTTTCTAAACGAACTTCATTCTGATTTCCATTCAAATAAATTTTAGCCGAACCGGCAACTTTAATTCCTGAGGTTGGCATGAAATTACCCGTAGCAACAGGAGCAGTATTTTCAGGAATTGGAGTGCTTAACTCAGTATCACGGGTCAAATCGCCTTCAACTTCACATGAAAGTATTAAGAAGAAAACAGGTAGTGTAAAAACAATTTTTTTCATGATGAAAATGTTTTTTGATTTGTTAATCAAATATAAAACGAATCAAAATCACACTTTGTCAGCTACTTTACATTTTAAAGAATTTTATAGAGAATTTTTTTGAGTATAATTATTTAAGTATGTGGTATTTTTAAAAATATATCAAAATATTTTATACTTCACATTTTGATTTAGGAATATGTTTAATACTTTCTAAATAAAATTCAATATTGTTTTTTAATTTATTCATTCGTGAATAGTCATTTTTGTTAAAAATGAGGAAGAGTCCAATACATGCAGATATCAAGATAATAATCACGCTTGATGTTGTATAAAGATTAAAAGAAACTGTTGCAATAGCGATATAGATTATAAATCCTAATGCTTTTATTGAATTTTCAGATTTATGATGAGCATTATTAATTTCAATAATTCTAGATAATTGCCGCAGTAATACATTAATATCGGGTTCACAAATCTCATTGTATTTTAAATCAGCTATTAAATCTTCTACAGTTTTTATTTTTTTATTATTAGAATATAGATAATGAAATATTTCATTAATAAAGGTTTTATTTCTGGTATATTGAATGTTGTCCATCAATATTTTGACTTCACTGGATAAATCTTTTCTGAGAGTAATTTCTTTCTTTAAAGTGTTAAATGACATCGTTGAAAGAAATTCAGCATTTTCATTAATATAAAGAGTCAATTCTTCTTCTGAAAAGGAATGAACTTTTTTTTCTAAAATAATACCTTTATTCATAATGGCATTTATTGTTAACTTAGTGAGAAAAGATAAATAATTTCGTTTTCTTACAAAGGTATTTCCTTTGTTCTACATCATTTTGAGGGAAACCTCAATGGAAGTGAAAATTGTTGAAGTTTATGAAAAAACAATTGACATTCAGAAATAACAAACTGTCAAATTCTCAATTTCATAAAATAATAATATCTTTGAAATCAAATTAGACATACAATGATCACCAAAGAAGCGCCAACATTATTAGAGCAATACTTTCAACAGTTTCGCGATAACATAATCGGAATAGATCAAGGTTTTGAATCTCCTTACGGACAAAAACAAATTATTTATACGGATTGGACAGCCAGCGGTCGCTTGTATCGTCCTATTGAAGAAAAACTAATGAATCAATTTGGTCCTTTTGTGGCCAATACACATACAGAAACTACGGTTTCAGGAACAGCCATGACTAAAGCGTATCATCAGGCGCGTCATATTATCAAACATCATGTGAATGCAAGTGCTGATGATGTTTTGATTACTGATGGTACAGGAATGACAGGCGTTGTCAATAAATTTCAACGAATTTTGGGTTTAAAAGTACCTGAAAATTTAAAAAATTTCATCACTATTCCAGCCGAAAAGAAACCAGTTGTTTTTATTTCACACATGGAACACCATTCGAATCAAACGTCTTGGTTGGAAACTATTGCTGATGTTGAAGTTATCCCTTCTTCAGAAGATGGTTTGTTCAGTATAGAAAATCTTGAACTTTTATTAGAAAAATATAAAGAAAGACCTTTTAAAATAGCTTCCATCACATCGTGTTCGAATGTTACGGGAATCAGAACTCCGTATCATGAAGTGGCAAAAATAATGCATCAAAACAACGGACTTTGTTTTGTTGATTTTGCTTGTTCAGGACCTTACGTGAAAATTGATATGCATCCTGAAGATACTGAAAGTTATTTGGATGCCATTTTCTTTTCGCCACATAAATTCCTCGGCGGACCTGGAACTTGTGGAGTTTTGGTCTTTAATAAAAAATTATATCAAAATTTAGTTCCTGATAATCCGGGTGGTGGTACCGTAAGTTGGACAAATCCTTGGGGAGAACACAAATACATCGATAATATCGAAGATAGGGAAGATGGTGGTACTCCGGGTTTTCTTCAGGTGATAAAAACCGCATTGGCAGTTCAGTTGAAAGAGCAAATGGGAATTGATAATATCTTAAAAAGAGAGCACGAAATAGTAGATTATATTTTCTCGGAATTAGGGAATATTTCGAATATAAAAATCCTTGCAGGACAGCATCAGGATAGGTTAGGAGTAATTTCTTTCTTTGTGGAAGACTTGCATTTTAACTTGGGCGTAAAATTGCTGAATGATAAATTCGGAATTCAAACTCGTGGTGGTTGCAGTTGTGCTGGAACTTACGGACACTTTTTATTGCATGTTGACCAAGAAACCTCCCATAAATTAATTGACGAAATTACGCTTGGAGATTTAATAAGAAAACCGGGCTGGATTAGAATGTCTATTCATCCTACAACTACAAATGCCGAAATTGAATTTGTTTGTAACGGAATAAAAGCATTAGCTGAAAACCATAAAACTTGGGCTTTGGATTATGATTATAATTCAGCTACCAATGAGTTTATAAATAAGAATGCACAACCTTTAGAAGATGAATTGGTAAAAAACTGGTTCTCCTTATAAAAAGTTGAAGTTTTAATAAACTAAAAAAAATCACATATTATAAACAATAGCGTTTATGATATGTGATTTTTTTTTACTGAACACAGTTTCTGATTAATGAACACTATCTTTTGTGTTTCCATCTTTTGTGTGTCCAGAAATAATATTCAGGAGCTTCCAGAATTTGTTTTTCTACTTCTCGTAAAAAGGTATTGGTAATTTCAAAATCAGGAATTGATTTGGGATTATCTGTAATGGGTACAAAAGTAGCTTCATAAAAACCCCTTTTTACTTTTTTTACTTTTACAAAAAGAACATTCAAATCATATTTTTTGGCTAGCATTTCGGCACCGGTATGAACTGGAACTTCAACGCCCATGAATTTATCCCAATGAAAAGCTCTGTTTAATTTTGGAGATTGATCACTAGCAAGTCCGTACATACTAAGAATTCCATTTTTTTGGTTTTCTGCCATCAACGGAATCGCTTTTTTAGTTTCTACTAGTTCAGCATTGTATTTGGATCGAATGTCTCGTATTAGTTTATCAAAGTATTTATTGGCAATTTTTTTATAAACGCCTATTCCTTTAAATTTTGTTTTCTGGTTAATAGACAATAACCACTCCCAACTCGCATAATGAGAGGCCAGTAAAACAGTGCTTTTGCCTTTGTTTTCATATTCTTTTACCAATTCGATATTGGTGACAACGAATCTTCTGTTCATTTCTGCAGATGAAATCGTCATAGTTTTAATCATTTCCAAAAACATATCACATAAATGGTGGTACGATTTCTTTTCAATTGCAAGACGTTCCTTGTCACTAAGATTAGGTAATGCCAAAGCTAAATTTTCCTTTACAGTTTTTTTGCGGTAGCCAATAATATAATAAACTATTAAATAGATGTAATCAGAAAACCAATAGAAAATCCTAAATGGAAGAATGGAAATAATCCATAAAAACGGAAAAGTTAAGATAAAAATAAGAAATTGCATGCCGTTATTTTTCTTGCAAATATAAGCCAAAAATGTAGACTGATATAAATTTTGACTGCTTACTGTATCCGTATTTTAGAATGACTATCTTTACAATTCACAATAAATATACTTTATGAATACCGTTTTAATAGCAATAATTGTAGTAAATGTTTTAATTAGTTACAAAGGGTTTAATGACCTTTCTTTTTTTAGAAAATATGAGTTCCATGTTGGAAGTATTCGTTCCGGAGAACAAATTAGGATGTTATCTTCTGGTTTTCTGCATGCTGACATGACCCATTTGATTTTTAATATGTTGACACTTTGGTTTTTTGCGCCTGTAGTCATTAGTTATTTGGGTGATTTTTCCTTTATATTGGTTTATTTTGGAAGTTTAATTTTTGGAAGTTTGTTGACAATGGTTTTTCATAAAAATGATTATGGCTATAGAGCTGTAGGTGCATCAGGAGCGGTAACTGGAGTTTTATATTCGGCAATATTATTACAGCCAGACATGATGTTGGGAATCTTTTTTGTTATTCCAATGCCCGCTTACATTTTTGGAATCCTTTATTTGTTGTATTCTATTTACGGCATGAAGGCTAAGAACGATAATATTGGTCATACGGCTCATTTTGGAGGCGCTGTAGGTGGTTATTTGATTACATTGCTCAAAGAACCTACTTTGTTAGTAGATCATACTTTAATGGTGATATTATTAGCTATTCCAATAGTCATTCTTTTTGTAATGGAAAAATTGGGAAAACTATAATGGCACAACTTTTGAAAAGGAATTAGTACAAACAATTAAATTATATAAAAATGAAAAAAGCACTATTAATTCTGTCAGTTCTATTTATTTCAATGTCTTACGGACAAGAAGTTAAGCAAGTTCCTCAAATAAATGTAAGTGGAGAAGGAAAAGTAAAAGTTATTCCGGATCAGGCTACTATAGCAGTAACTGTTGAAACTAAAGGGAATAATGCCAAAGATGTAAAAAAACAAAATGATGAAAAGATAGAGGCAGTTTTAAAGTTTATCAAAAAAATGAACTTAGCACCGGCAGATTATAAAACGCAACGTGTTTCATTGAATCCACAATACGATTATGAAAAAAAGAAACACAGTTATAATGCTACGCAGACTATCGAAATTCTATTGAGAGATTTATCAAAATATGATGAATTGATGGAAGGCTTGGTAGACCAAGGAATTAATAGAATTGATGCGGTAACATTCCAATCTTCTAAATTAGCGCAATATCAATCTGAAGCTAGAAAATTAGCGATGAAAGAGGCAAAATTGAAAGCCGAAGATTATGTTTCTGTTTTAGGACAAAAAGTAGGGCGTGCAATGACTATTTCTGATAATTCACAAACCTATTATCCGCAGCCAATGTATGCTGCCATGAAAACAATGGAAAGAAGTGATGCTGATGCACCAAGAGAAACGCTTGCGGTAGGAGAAATCAATATTACAGCTAATGTTACTGTAAGTTTTATTTTAGAATAAAGAAGCTAAAAATTATAGTTAAGAAAATCCCATCTCAGATAAAAAATGAGATGGGATTTTTTTTGAATATCCTAATACAAAATGATGAAAGTATCAATTAGGCTAAATATAAAAACACTCCAATTGCTTGAAACGTTTTAGTGGGGAGAGCAGTCCCGAAGCTTCGGGAGAACCTGCTAAATTGTTTGCAAAAAAAAACGTTTCAATTGCTTGAAACCTTTTAGTGGGGAGAGCAGTCCCGAAGCTTCGGGAGAACCTGCTAAATTGTTTGCAAAAAAAAAACGTTTCAATTGCTTGAAACGTTTTAGTGGGAGAGCAGTCCCGAAGCTTCGGGAGAACCTGCTAAATTGTTTGCAAAAAAAAAACGCTTCAATTGCTTGAAACGTTTTAGTGGGGAGAGCAGTCCCGAAGCTTCGGGAGAACCTGCTAAATTGTTTGCAAAAAAAAAACGCTTCAATTGCTTGAAACGTTTTAGTGGGGAGAGCAGTCCCGAAGCTTCGGGAGAACCTGCTAAATTGTTTGCAAAAAAAAACGTTTCAATTGCTTGAAACGTTTTAGTGGGGAGAGCAGTCCCGAAGCTTTGGGAGAACCTGCTAAATTGTTTGTAAAAAAAACGTTCCAATTGCTTGAAACGTTTTTGCGGGGAGAGCAGTCCCGAAGCTTCGGGAGAACCTGCTAAATTGTTTGCAAAAAAAAACGCTTCAATTGCTTGAAACGTTTTAGTGGGGAGAGCAGTCCCGAAGCTTCGGGAGAACCTGCTAAATTGTTTGCAAAAAAAAACGCTTCAATTGCTTGAAACGTTTTAGCGGGGAGAGCAGTCCCGAAGCTTCGGGAGAACCTGCTAAATTGTTTGCAAAAAAAAACGTTTCAATTGCTTGAAACGTTTTAGTGGGGAGAGCAGTCCCGAAGCTTCGGGAGAACCTGCTAAATTGTTTGCAAAAAAAAACGTTTCAATTGCTTGAAACGTTTTAGTGGGGAGAGCAGGATTCGAACCTGCGAAGTTTACACAGCAGATTTACAGTCTGCCCTCGTTGGCCGCTTGAGTATCTCCCCGAAGCCTTTGAGTACAACACTTATTTGTTGTAAGCGGTTGCAAATATAGAAACAGTTTTGGTTTCTGCAAACTAATTTTACACTTAATTTTACTATTATTTTTAATGCGTTGGTATTGAATAAAATAAAAAAATCTCCACTAGGGAGATTTTTTGTTTTATATGGATAAATGCAATTATTTTGCTAGAAGTTCAATAACTTTTGCTCTAAGTGCATCACCTCTTAAATCTTTTGCGACTACATTTCCAGATGCATCCAGAATGAAAGTAGCCGGTATTGATTCTACTTTATATTGAGCAGCTATTGGTTCGTCCCAAAATTTTAAATTTGAAACATGATTCCAAGTTAGCTTATCTTTTGCAATGGCATCTTTCCAAGCTTTAGCATCTTTATCTAAAGAGACGCCGATTATGTTTAGACCTTTGCTGTGTAACTCTTTGTATATTGCTACAACATTTGGATTTTCTTGTCTACAAGGTCCACACCATGAAGCCCAAAAGTCAACGATTGTAACCTTTCCTAAATTTTCTTTTAGAGAAATTACTTTCCCTTGAGGATTAGGACCTGAAAAATCTGTTCTTCATTTAGCTTCAGCAGCTGGTGCTGGAGCAACAGGAGCAGCTCCTACAGCTGGCATTTTCAATTCAGCAAGTTTAGCTTTGATAGCAATACCTGGTTTTGTTTTTTTCAATGACTCTTCTAAGCTATTGAATAATTTTTCAGATTTTGCTACATCAGCAGTTGGATCATTTAACATACCTTGAATAATCAAAGCAGAAATGAATGCTTTAGGATGTGTTTCAGCATAAGTTACGTATTTAGCTTTTGAAGCTACACCAACTTCTTCTTGAATTTTAGAAAATTCTTGCATCAACTTATTGATAACAACTGTATCTTTAGTTTGTTGAGCAGTTTCCATAGCTTTCATGTTTTTGTTTTGGAAATCCATAAGTTTCTTTTGAACTTTAGTGATTTCTTCATTAAATGCTACGTATTCGTCATTATTATAAGTTCCTGAAACTTTAGATTTTGGGATACTGTCTTTGTTAATGGCGATAGTTACTTCAGCATTTTCTAATATAAAAGGTATTTTAGCTTGTGCTCCTTCTAATTGAATCGTGTAGAAAGCAGGTTCTGTTATGGTTCCTTTCATTTCGAATTTACCATTTTCAACTTTTACAGTATCTTTAGCAATCAATCCCATACCATTAGCATCTTGCGTTTCCAAGATAATTGTTTTACCATTTTCAATTCCTGTTGCAGTCCCCGAAATGATGTATTCATCTTTGCCAACTTTGCTACAAGAAATTAAAACAACAGCAGCCGAAAGTAATAAAATTATTTTTTTCATTATTAATTAGTTAATTAAGTTAAGGTTGCAAAAGTATTTAAAAATTATAAAATACAAATTATTTTGCAACCTAAATTTTTGTTATAATTTTTCATTCTTAATTAGAAGGTATCGTGTACTTTATTTGTATATGTTTTGGAATATAAATGATTGATATTTATATTTTAAATTTTGATTCAAAATTTAAGTTTTTCTATCGTAATTCCTTGTTTAAAAGTTAGTTGTTCTAAAACAAGCTGGGATTATGAAATAAAAAAAGCATCCTGATGAAGGATGCTTAATTATTTTTTGATTTTATAAAAAACTAGTCTTGGTTGATTGTTTTTCTCCAAGTAAAAGAATTTAGGATATGTCTTTTTGCAAATCTTCCAGGAGAATCAGCATTTACCATTTTTACATAGGTTGCTTTAGGCACGCTAATGTATTCGTAAACACTACCATTTGAAAAGTTGATAATCAATCTACCTTCAACAAATTTATAATCTGTAATGGTAGAAGTTGAGATCGTCTCAGTATATTCTGGTAAATTTTGTTTAATCGTTTCAGGATTGATACTTACCAAGAAATGGTATGCTTCAATGATTTTTTTACTGTTTTCTTCTGCAGCTTTCAATCCATCTTCATCGCCCTGAAATTTGTCAGGATGCGCTTCTTTCATAGCGTTGCGATAAATCGTTTTCAAATCTTTCAGCTCTGCAGTTTTATCTACATTTAGCAGTTTGCGGTATTCAACTATTTTTTTCATAAATAAGGTAACTACTTGTCTTTTACTATTAAATCAATGTACTTTGATTTCAAAATCGACAAATTTTTTGCAAAGGTACACTTTTTTTTAAATTTTTAGTTTGTGACAAAAAAATATTCAAAAAAAAGAATTTGAATTCTATTTTTTGCTTAAAAAAGTTGGATGCAAAAATATTATTGCTGTGGTTTATTATTGGCTTTATCGAAGTTTTTTGATTTTTTTGGATACTTATTATAACTGATATCGCTTGGATTTTCAATTATTGATTTTATTGTAATCCAATCACCAACAGTATGTTTTTGAGCCATTTTATAGTCTAAAAGATATTCACCACAAAAAAAGTTGTTGTTTTCATCTTTTTCCATAATTCCGGTGTAAACACCTTTTTGTAACATTCTTTCTTCAGAAGCTTTAGTCATAATCAATTTATTTTTTACTAATTCTAGTTGGCAAAGTTAATCAAAATATTACTTGTCTTACTATGTTTTAGACTTTCTGATTACCTTTGTTTAATGGAAAAAATATTTCGTCCAAGCCCAAATTCCTTCAAAAATACTTTTTGTATCTTTCATGAAGCGTCTTTGGACAGCATAAATGGATTAGAACTTCAATACGACAGTAAATCAGGAAGTAAGTATTATTATACTAAAGTAGGGATGTATCGCTTATCAAATCATTGGGGACGATTGGCTAACAGTAAATGGCGTTTAGAGCCATTAGAACCCGAAACAAATTCTAAAATAAAATTAGGTTTTGCGCCTTGGACCAGTTTTTACCCTGATAATGCTCTTGATGAATTGTATTATTTAGAGGCAAATTATGTAAAGAAAACGGTTAATTATCAACATAAAAAGAATCCAAATTATGATAATAAAGCCATACTTAGAACCAGTTTTGAAACCACAAAAAGAATCAAGCAAGTCCGTAATTTATTTACTCTGACTTCTTGGGCTAAGTATTTTGACTATGATGATTTAGATATTTTGAGAAAAAAAATCATTAACGAATTAATCTTTACCAATAAAACATTGGAAGAAATAAAAAGAGAAGTGAAGTCAATCTAAAGGATGATTTATTTATTCAAAATTTTATTTTTTAATCATCCGAAGCAATCAATTCTAAATCATTTATAGTAACTGGTTTAGATAGATAACCTAAAATATCTGAATATGTTTTTGATTTGTTTTTGTCGGCAGTGGCAATAGAAGAACTTACAATATATACGGTGATGTTTTTGCTGAATTTAGATTTTAGCAACCCCATTTTTTCCATAAATTCCCAACCATCCATAACTGGCATATTAATATCTAACAGGATTAAATCTGGAAGTATTTCAATATTATCTACTGTATTATGTACGGTGTCGTGCAATGCATCTATTGCTTCTTTTCCATTTTTGAAAGAAGAAATAGTTGAAAATATTTCAGATCGTTGAATGATCTTATTTATGATGATTTGATAAATAGGATCATCATCGATTACCCAGATTGCTTTTTTTGTCATTGGATATAGATTTTAAATGTAGTTCCTACATTGGGTTCACTTTCCACAGTGATATTTCCGCCCATAGCATCAATTTGATTTTTTGTAATAAATAATCCAATTCCTTTTGAATCAGCATTATTAGTGAATGTTTTATACATTCCAAAAATTTTATCAGCGTTCTTAACAAGGTCAATACCAACACCATTGTCTGAAATTTGAAGAATTTTGTTCTCATCATCATTTATCCATTTAATAATGATAATAGGTTTACGCTCCGGATGACTGTATCTGATGGAGTTCGAAATAATGTTATAAAGGATACTCTCAAGGTAAGCCGGATTATAATTTATCATCACATCATCAGGCATAATAGTGGAAATAGAAACGCCTTTTGAGTTTATTTGTTCAGAAAGTACTCTTTGAACGGTTTCTAAATAGTGTTTTAGGTTTAATGATTCTGATACAAGACCAATGTTGGTCCTTATATTGATGACTTCGTTTAAGTGAATCATTGTTTCATTTAGGGAATTAGAAACCGATTTTAATAATTGGATCATTTCATCTTTCTCTTCCTCAGATTCAGAAGATTCTATTAAAGACATAATAGATGCGATGTTACTGGTATGTGATCTTAAATTGTGTGAAACTATATAGGAAAAGTTAAGTAGTCTTTTGTTTTGTTCGGTTACTAAATTGAAAGAGTCATTTAAATCTTTCTCAGCTTCTTTAGTTGTTGTGATATCGATCATTATACCACGTAAACTTAAAGGTTGGTCATTTTTGGAAATTACATTTACAATATCTCTTAACCAAACAACAGCTCCATTTTTAGCAATCATCCGATATTCAAAATCATGATTTAAATTTTCTTTAGTTTTTGAAGTGCAATAATCGGTTGTCCATTTTCTGTCTTCTGGATGAATATGATCTACCCAAAAAGTTTTGCTCTCCAACCATTCTTCTGCGGTATATCCCAATATTTTTTCTACTTTTTGACTTATAAAATTAAAATTAAAAGTTTTAGCATCACATTCCCAAACAATTCCATCAATAGTATTAATTAAAGACTCAATTCTTTGTTGTGATTGAAGAATTATATTTTCGGATATTTTTCTTTCCGTAATATCTTCAGTGGAAACAATGATTCTTTCCAGTGTTTTTTCATAACCCCGAATTACATTCCATCTTAAATTTACGTTACGATATTCGTCGTCTTTATTTTTTATTTTAGTATCTACGATTAATTGTTTGTCACCTTGAGTTGTAGCAATTAGTTGTTTTGTAAAATCGTTAATTGAATCTTTATCGATGATTTGCGAAAGATCAGAAATTAATTCTTCTTTAGTTTTGACTTTATGTAAATTCAAACACATTGTATTCACATCAATAATTTTAACTAAAGCAATACATTCACGAACCACATCAGGATGCATTTTTAAATAAAGAGAAACGGTTTCCGGATTTTCATTGATAAGATTTAATTTTTGAAGATATTTTTTAACTTCGGAGAAATCTTGTTCCCATAAAGGGATTGGAGAATCTTCAAATAGGCTTTGGAAACGGGTTTCACTTTTTTTGATTTGTTTCTCAGCTTCTTTTTTTAAAGATATATCTTCAACAATAGAGATAAGAGAAGTAAGTTTTTCACCTTTTTTAAAGAGAGGTGATATTGATAGGTTTACCCAAACAATAGCTCCAGATTTATTGTAATATCGTTTTTCTATGTTGTATTCTTTTATTTTTCCGGAGAGTAATTGGTTTAAATTTAATAAATCAGCTGCTAAATCATCAGGATGTGTTATAGCTTGAAAATTTTTTTCTTTCATTTCTAGTTCTGAATAGCCAAGTAATTTGCAAAATTGATTGTTTATTTCTATAAAATGACCTGTAGATGAATCTACGTGAGCTATTCCTACAGCTGCCTGATCAAAAATTGCTTCAAATTTTATTTCAGAATTTAAAAGTTTTGTGGCTTGAATGTTTACCAGAGACTGCAGTTCTACTGGGATTTTTAATAAAGTATAAATCAAAACACCAAAAAGAGCTGCTAGAATTAGACCTATAATTCCAGGAATCATAATTTGGGCGTAAAAATAATTCTGATGTTTCGATATTAGGTATAATTTCCAATCGCCATCAGGAATAATTGTAGCGATGTTGTATTTTTTAGAAAAATCACTTTTGTTGGGCAAGTAAAAAATTTCCTTTTTGGTAGTTATATTTTCCTTTGAAAATTGAAAATAATATTTTGAATCATCTACAGTATTGATTCCAGAAGATCTCAATAAATCATTTAATTTAATAATAACAGAAGAAAATCCCCAAAACATATTGTTCCTATAAATAGGAAATCTTCCCACAATACCCATTCCGCCTTGTTTTAATTTTAATGGTCCTGCGAAATACATTTTTTGAGAAGCAACGGACTTTAAAGCTTCTTCTTTAAGATGAGGAGTAGTTAAGATATTCAAATTTATAGCAGCTTCATTACCCTTTATAGGATAAATATATTTTATCACTCCGTTTGGAACCAATTGAACGGCACTGATACTATTATTTGATTCCATCAATTTTTTGCCTACATAATCAAAATTTTCTGGAACGCCTTTATCATTAATGGTTAATGCTAATGTTAGTGTGGTTGTGTAGCAGTTTTTGAGGGATTGTTCTAAATTTTGATTGACAATATGAAGGATGCTATTCATCTCTCGCTGCTCATCTTCTTTTATAAGTTGATATTGTTGATATACGAGAAATCCTACGACATAGCTAAGAAATAAGAAAGTAATTAAGCCCGTTGTTTTCGGTTTGTTTAAGAACCAACTGATAAATTTAGGGTGTTTTTTATTGTCCATTTGTACTATTTGGAAGGATTGAGAAAACTCAATTTTTTATTAAATAAATGTATATAAAAATATTATAACACCATACTATTTTAGTATTATAGTTAAATTATTAATTTTTAGCTTAATAAAATATTTTATATGATTAATCATATTCATTGTGGCCTTCAAAATTATATAAAAATTAAAATTTTCGAAAAAAAGTATTATATATTAAAAAAATAACAGAAATGATAAAAGTAAATATTAAAGGGAATTAAAGCTACTATTTTGAAAATGCTAAACTCTCCAATTAAAAACAATTTAAATTTGAATAATTAACACGAACTTTGCAAGAGTTCTCAGATTTGATAGTTTAAAAAAAATGACATGGGTAGAAATAACGAAAGAAATATAAAAAAGCACAATGACAAGTTGCACAAAGCTCAGGACAAAGTAAAACAAGCGGAGATGTTGCGTAAAGAAAAACTAAAGCAAATCACCAAAAAGTTTAACGAGACTAAGGATTCAGAAAATAATTAAAGATGGAAAACAATAAATTCGCGGATCTAAAAAAAGGTGTTCAGGAAATAATTGATTTGATTGCCAGTAGAAATAGCAAAGAAGCCAATAACAAATTAGTTGATATCAGTGAAGATTTAGATGAACTTCTGGATTTTGCAGAAGAAGATGAAGATCTAATAGAAATTAGTAAGTATCAGGTACTATTGAATCAATTGCAGCAAAAAATAATTGCACTTGACGGACAATTATAAGGTGTAGCTCTTAATGATTTTTGATATAAAATGACAAAAATAAAATGCCATTGTGGTTCCGTAAAAACCTTTGATGAATGTTGTGAACCATTTATTAATGGAACTGAAAAGGCAACAACAGCTTTAGAACTAATGCGTTCCCGTTATTCGGCTTACGCTACCCATGCCGCAGAATACTTATTGGCAACAACTCATATTTCAGAGAGAAAACAGTATTCTAAATCTGAAATTCTAAAATGGGCGACTTCAAATCAATGGCTTCAACTAGAAATTATTGAGGCTACAGAAAATACAGTAGCATTCAAAGCTTATTTTTTGGACAACAAACTACAAAAACAAATTCATCATGAATTTTCTACTTTCAAACTCGAAAATGGAAGTTGGTTTTATGTTGACGGAAAATTCTTTGATTAATTTCTTTTATAATAAAATCAAGCTTATAATTAGTCTTTATGTTTTTAACTAAAAATTAGTAAACGTTTGAATAGACAACATTTTAAAATGATGTAATTTTAAAGTCTATGAAAAACGATAATAAAAAAGGATTTTATTTCAAGCAATACGAAGCCCCATTTCAATCTCCGTTTGATAAACTCTTTGGTATTTTCAAAGAATTAATCACGCATACTTCTGGAGACTTTGATGAAGCTATCGACTGGTTGCGAGAATTGGATAAAGAATATAAACTCACCGATGAACACTACACCATTGATGATTTTATCGAAGATTTAAAGAAAAAAGGCTACATCCGAGATGAACTCAAAGACGATGGAACTTCGGGAATTGGTATAACAGCCAAAACCGAACGCGCTATTCGGCAACAAGCTTTAGACAACATTTTTGGCAACTTAAAACGTTCTGGAAGTGGCAATCACAAAACAAAACATTCTGGAAACGGTGATGAACACACCGGCGAATTTCGCGAATTTCATTTTGGTGATGGACTCGAACGAATTTCGTTGACCGAAAGTTTGCGGAACGCTCAAATCAATAATGGAGTAGCAGATTTTATGTTGACCGAAAATGATTTGGTAGTTGAAGAAACACAGTACAAATCCCAAATGAGTACGGTTTTGATGATTGACATTAGCCACAGCATGATTTTGTATGGTGAAGATAGAATTACACCGGCGAAAAAAGTAGCAATGGCTCTGGCTGAGTTGATTACGACACGTTATCCAAAAGATACTTTAGATATTCTGGTTTTTGGAAATGATGCTTGGACAATCGCAATTCGAGATTTACCGTATTTGAAAGTCGGTCCGTTTCACACTAATACGGTTGCGGGTTTGCAGTTGGCGATGGATTTACTCCGCCGAAAACGTAATACCAATAAACAAATTTTCATGATTACTGATGGAAAGCCAAGTTGTGTACGCGAAAAAGATGGTTCCTATTACATGAACAGTAATGGACTGGACGAATATATTGTGGATAAATGCTACACTCAAGCGCAACAAGCCCGCAAATTGCACATTCCAATAACGACTTTTATGATTGCCAGTGATCCGTATTTGCAGCAATTTGTCAACCGTTTTACCGAAGCTAATCAAGGAAAAGCGTTTTACACCGGATTGAAAGGTTTGGGCGAGATGATTTTTCAAGATTACGAAGCAAATCGTAAAAAAAGGATAAAATAGCAGTCAATTTATTGTCTCAGCGGAGACTAGAATAAATAATAATTTCAATAGCAATTATAATAGTAATATGAAAATAGAAAATATAAAAACACTCGGAGAATTAAAAAAATCAGGTTACGAAAGTAAAAGCATTAAAGATGAATTGCGTTCCAACCTTAGAGAAAAAATAAAATCGGGAAAACCAACATTTGAAGGTGTTCACGGTTTTGAGAATACCGTAATCCCAGAATTGGAACGTGCTATTTTGTCGCGTCACAACATCAATTTATTAGGACTTCGCGGTCAAGCCAAAACCAGACTGGCGCGAAAAATGATTGAATTGTTAGACGAGTACATTCCGTTTGTGACTGGTTCAGAGATTAATGATGATCCTTTAAAACCAATTTCGCGTTTTGCTAAAGATATAATAGAAACTAAAGGCGATGAAACTCCAATTTCCTGGTTGCACAGAAGCGATCGTTTTTTTGAAAAATTAGCCACGCCAGATGTTACCGTTGCGGATTTGATAGGTGATGTAGATCCTATAAAGGCTGCAAATTTGAAACTGTCTTATGCGGATGATCGTGTGATTCATTTTGGGATGATTCCAAGAGCAAATCGTTGTATTTTTGTCATTAATGAATTACCGGATTTACAGGCTAGAATCCAAGTAGCATTATTTAATATTCTACAAGAAGGTGATATACAAATTCGTGGTTTCAAGTTGAGAATGCCGCTCGATATGCAATTTGTTTTCACTGCAAATCCAGAGGATTATACGAATCGTGGTAGTATTGTAACGCCATTAAAAGACAGAATTGGTTCGCAAATTTTGACGCATTATCCGGATACGATAAAAATTGCGAGAACAATTACAGAACAAGAAGCTAAACTGGATGCGACACAAAACGATATGGTTTATGTACCTTCATTAGCAAGGGATTTATTGGAACAAATTAGTTTTGAGGCAAGAGAAAGCGAATATATTGATAACAAAAGTGGTGTAAGTGCCAGATTGAGTATCACGGCTTTTGAGAATTTATTAAGTACCGCAGAAAGAAGAGCGTTGAAATCTGGACAAGATAAAACTAGTTTGCGTTTGTCTGATTTTATGGGAATTATTCCTGCCATTACTGGAAAAGTCGAATTGGTTTATGAAGGAGAGCAGGAGGGAGCCGCCGCTGTAGCGCAACATTTATTAGGAGATGCGATTCATACTTTTTTCCCGGCTTATTTTCCAAAAATTGAAAAACTTGAAAAACAAGATGAAAAAACGCCTTACACGGATATCATTGAATGGTTTTTTGCTGAAAGTGGATTCGAATTATTAGACGATTGTTCTGATGAGGAATATGAAAGAATACTAGGAAGTATTGTGCCTCTTGAAGTTTTAATCAAGAAATACCAACCACAATTGGAAAAAGAAGACAAGTTTTTTATGAAAGAATTTATTCTTTGGGGATTGGTAGAATACAAGAAACTGAGTAAAGACAGGTTCTCGGAAGGTTACCAGTTCAAGGATATTTATGGAAGTTTTATCAGTAAATTATAAATAACAAAAGGGTTTAGATTGATTTCTAAACCCTTTTTTCTTGTTTGTTATAGCTATTAAAATAAGGAATTATGAACTAATAATTTTATTTATTTCATAATCAGTCTCTAACGGTTTTTATTAGTCTACCTTGTCCCGTTGGCCGTCTAAGCAGTCAACAAAAACTGACATGGAAAATAGCTTTGAGGCTTTGATTGCTACTTATATTGAAAATAAGGTAGGTATATCCGAACATTTTTTGAGTACAAATTTGGCCAATAATCTAAAACAAAATTTGATTGCTTTAAACCAACAGAGTTTGTTGACAGAAGCGGGAACAGGTAACTCAGAAGCTATTTCTTACGATAGTGCTGTGCGAAGTGATTCTATTTATTGGTTGGATAAAAAACACAACAACGCATTCGAAAATGAATTTTTTGCTCAAATTGAAGCCTTTATTATTTATTTGAATCAAAGTTGTTATGCAGGAATAACGGGTTATGAATTTCATTATTCGTTGTATGAATCGGGTGATTTTTATTTAAAGCATTTGGATCAGTTCAAGAATAATCCCAGCCGAAAATACTCTATGATTAGTTATTTGAACAGCAATTGGCAAGAAAGCGACGGTGGCGAATTATTGATTCATCAACTAGATAACAATCAGAAAATTGCTCCTACACAAGGGAAAACTGTTTTCTTTAAAAGTGACGAGTTGGTTCACGAAGTCTTGGTAACGCAAAATACCAGAATGAGCATTACAGGATGGTTGAAGAGTGATTAATTTTACTGCCTTTAAAAATTAATAAAAAAGAAGTCTATTTAAGGTTTATAAATATTTGATTTTAGGTTAATATCAAAAAGAGTATCGCTAGAATCAAAGTGTTAATTATTCAGTTACACACTCTACAGCTGAGAATTTAAACTTTACACTTTCAAAATCTATAGGTGAGTCTTTGACAAAATAAGTGGCTCCCATGGTTGTTTGCATTTTTCCATTGCCTAAAATAAGTTGGTCACCTCGCTTTAAAAATGCCATTGGGTTTTTAAATGTTACTTTTTTATTATCGCCCTGAATGAAGGTGTAGCTGGCAAATAATGTATCTCCACTGAATTCTCCAGCGATTTTCCCAACTTTTTTTTCTGTATTGAAAAATTTCATTACCATATCCCCGGTTATTTTTCCATTTTTTAAAGTATTCATTTTTAATTCAATAGTATCTTGCTCATATAGCGCTTTAAAGCATTGGACACTTATTGGTTTTTCAGCTTGGATTTGTTTAGCCTTATCGACTTCTTCGTTTTGATTTTTTTTACAACTTTGGAATCCTATACAAGCAAATAATAGACTAAAAAGAAGAGAAGTTTTCATAGTATAAATTTTATAGTTATTAATTATCACTAATATAGTCAAAATAATGCTTTATATTTAAAATTATTTTTTGAATTTACTTTCTTATACAGAAAATAACTTTCTTTACTTTAATGGAGTTTTAAACTTCAATGGTACAATTATGGTACAATTTAAAGCAAACTATCGCAAAACAAAACAAAGTATCCTTGTCAAGATAACATAACTCATGGGAGTTGTTGAAAAAAATAGTTATAAACTTTGAATGTTAATTGTATTACTAATATAGAAAAAAACTAATTTCAATCTATTACAAAGAATTTCTAATGAGTAAAGCGCTTTTGTTTTCTATTTGTTCTTTTTTTCCTTTCAAAATCATTTGGGATAAAATCTTTCCCATGGCCACAAAATTTGTCGAAATGGTTGTTATTCCGTTTTCTACCACTTTTTTCAATGGGGTTTCGTTGTAGGAGATAATTCCGTAATCGTTCCCCAATTTCAAATTTTGAAGTTTTGATTTTTCTATGACGGCCACCAAATCCCTGTCGTTCGGAATAATGTACACTTCGCCAATTGTGATTTCTCTATCGCCAAATTCCGTAATTACCTGATATTCGAAAGAGAAATCGTGACAGAAATTGATAAAGCCTTCCTTCATTCCTAACGGTTCGCGAAATCCAGGAAAAATCAAGATCAGTTTCTCATATTTATTTAAATGGGATTTGCCTTTTACCAGCGCTTCATAAATGTCTTTCTTGTGGTTTTGATAGACCGCAGGGAAGGATTCCAATTCGGGATTAGTTTGATCCAATATAAACACCTCGTTTACCGGTAGGGTTTTAATGATTGAAGCGGCATCGGCTAAATTGGTTGGCATTATAATGTATTTGGTGTAGTTGCCGTTGCTTTCCGTAATTAATTTTCTAAACATTTCGATGTTAAAGTGGTGAAAATAAATGTCTACCTGAACATCCTTTCTGGTGTTCTTTAAAAACGAATTGTAAATATCTTCTTTGAAACTGTTCAATTCATCAAACAACAGGAATATTTTTTGTTTTATGGTTACCTCTACGCTCTTTACGTAATAGCCCTTGCCAAGAATGGCATAGATGATGCCTCTTTTTTTCAACTCCTCATACGCTTGTAAAACGGTGTCTCGAGATAATGAAAATTCCAAACAGAGTTTGTTTATCGAGGGAAGTCGCTCCCCTTTTATCAGTTTTTCATTTTCAATAGCCTTCTCGATTGATAAAACAATTTGCCTATATTTGGGTATGCCAAGATTATTTTGAATAGAAATGATTTTCATAAATAAGAAATGATTTTTGTGCAAGTTACAAAAAACTGGTAGGTACTGGTATATTTTTTTTGAAATTTAGTATAATTTTGAATTTCATTTTTCTTAATAAAACAATGAAAATAAAACAAGAATCCCATTTTATTACCAATTCCGAAACAAAATTATTTGGTTTAATGCCGGATGGCGAAGCAATTTTCGCTTACCAAATTTCCAATAAAAACGGAATCAAATTAGAAGTTATCAATTATGGCGCTACGGTTAGTTCGTTAAAAATTCCTCTGAAAAATGGCGGAGTTGTAGATGTCGTTTTGGGCTTTGACAATTTAGAAGCCTACCTAAAATCATTCGATTTAGAAAGTGCACCTTATCTGGGAGCAACTGCCGGAAGATTTGCCGGAAGAATTGGCGATGGGACTTTTAGCTTAAATGATAAAATATTCCATCTTAATAAAAACAACAATAAGCATTCGCTTCACGGAGGTACTATTGGCTTTAGCCAAGTAGTTTGGAAGGCGAAAAACGTAAATTATGGAGAAAATCCATCCATAACCTTGACCTATCTTAGCCCAGATGGGGAAGAAAATTACCCGGGAAATCTGTCTGTGGAATTAATTTATACCTTGTCTGAGGAGAACGAGTTGATTATTGAATATAGCGCAACAACGACAGCAGATACTATTGTGAATTTGACACATCACAGTTATTTTAATCTCAACGGACACCATTCGGAGGTGTTGAGCCAGGAAATGGCAGTTAGCTCCGATAAAGTATTGGAGAAAACAACAGAGAATATTCCAACGGGCGTGTTTTTGGATTTGGCCGATTCTCCTTTTGATTTTTCATTACCCAAAAAATGCCCCGCCACAATTGACACCACTTTTGTTTTAAATAAAGAAAACGACGTGGTGGCATCACTTTTTAGCCCAGAAAACAAGCTGAAAATGACTGTTTATACGGATCAACCTGCGGTTCATATTTATGTTGGAGGGAATTGCGGAACTATACTCGGGAAAGAAAAAGTGTTGTACCATTCGTCGAGTGGAATCTGTTTTGAAACACAAAATTTCCCAGACGCTCCTAATCAAGCGCATTTCCCGGATGCAGTCCTAAAAACAGGAGAAACGTATTGTCATAAGACCAGATATAAATTTGAAATTTCTTAAAAAAAGAATGCTCTTACAATTACTAAATAATGAATGATATTTTAATACAAAAAACGATAAGTCATTTTCAAGAAAAATTTGGTTTGGCTCCAGAAAAAGTAGTGCTGTCTCCAGGGAGAATCAATATTATTGGGGAACATATCGATTATAATGACGGTTATGTTTTGCCTGCGGCTATCGACAAAATTATCTGTTTTGCTTTCGAAAAAAACAACTCTAACCAATCCAGAATAATCGCGGTAGATCTTGATGATGAGTTTGAAATAGATCTTGCAGCTGTTGTTGAGTTGAATGAAAAGGTTTGGACAAATTATCTCCGTGGTGTTATCAACCAGTTGAAAATTAATGGGTTTGTTTTTGAAGGTTTTAATTGCGTTTTTAGCAGCAATATTCCCGTTGGTTCTGGATTGTCCTCATCGGCAGCCTTAGAATGTGGTTTTTTATATGGCATAAACGAACTGTTCCATTTGAATATAAAATCAATTGATATTGCCTTGATGGGGCAAAAATCGGAGCATTGGGTGGGAATCAATTGCGGTATAATGGATCAGTTTTCGAGTGTTTTGGGACGAGAAAACAAAGTGATAAAAATCGATTGCCGAACGTTGGAATTCGAATACCACGATGCAGATTTCAAGGATTATTCCCTGATCTTATTTGACAGCAATGTGAAGCATTCTTTGTTTACTTCGGCTTACAACAAAAGGAGGGAAGAGTGCGAAGAAGGACTTGCGATTATCAAAAGCAATTTCCCTGAGGTTGGCAGTTTTAGGGACTGTAACGAAAGTCAGGTTTTGAGTGTGAAAGACCAGATGAGTGAAGAGGTCTTCAAAAGAAGCCATTTTGTGGTACAAGAAATTGGTCGTGTTGCCAAAGCCTGTGAAGCGCTGGATAATGGAAAAATTGAAGTTTTAGGGCAGCTTATGTTCGAAACGCATCAAGGATTATCTAAAGAATATGAAGTGAGTTGTGATGAATTGGATTTTCTGGTTGACGCTGTTAAGAATGAAGAGGCCGTGATTGGATCCCGACTAATGGGAGGCGGTTTTGGCGGTTGCACCATTAATTTGGTAAAAAAGGGACATGAAGAGGATCTCAAAAATAGACTTTCGAAACTGTACCGTTGTGCATTTGGAATAGAATTAAAAAATTATGATGTAAAAATCGGAAACGGGACATCACTTTATATCCTATAATTAAAAATGAAAAATTTCGATATCAACGAAGATCCGCACAGACGCTACAATCCATTAATCAACGAATGGGTTTTGGTTTCTCCGCATCGTGCCAAACGACCTTGGCAAGGCCAAAACGAAACGGTAGCTTCTGACGCATTGCCTGAATATGACCCCACTTGTTATTTGTGTCCAGGAAATATTCGGGCCAATGGCATGACGAATCCTGAGTATGAAAATAGTTTTGTTTTCGAAAATGATTTCGCCGCGCTAAAGACGGAGGAAATTCTTTTTGAGGACAGTATTAAGGAGACTTTTTTCAAAGCACAACCAGAGAGAGGGATTTCAAGAGTGGTTTGCTTTTCGCCAAAGCACAACCTTACGTTGCCCGAAATGACGGTAGATGGCATTAAGAATATAATCCAGACTTGGCAAAAAGAATACATTGATTTAGGCAAGATTGATTATATCAATTATGTCCAGATTTTTGAAAATAAAGGTAGCGTCATGGGATGTAGCAATCCACATCCGCACGGTCAAATTTGGGCGCAATCGTCCTTGCCTACCGAAGTAGAGAAAACGCAAAACAACCTGAAAACCTATTACGATTTACACCAAAGCAATCTGTTGCAGGATTATTTGCAAGAGGAATTAAAGCTGGATGAACGAATTGTTATCGAGAACGATCATTTTGTGGCGCTCGTTCCTTTTTGGGCTATTTGGCCTTACGAGGCGATGATCATCAGTAAGCGCCATTTTGGGAAAATTACCGATTTCACTTTGGACGAAACAACTGCTTTCTCAACGATTTTGAAACAATTGACTACTAAATACGATAATCTTTTCGAGACATCATTCCCGTATTCGTCAGGAATTCACCAAACTCCAACCGATGGGGAATCGCATCCGGAATGGCAATTTCATATGCACTTTTATCCGCCTTTGTTGCGTTCTGCCACGGTAAAAAAATTCATGGTGGGTTACGAAATGCTTGGCGAATCACAAAGGGATATTACCCCCGAGAAGAGTGCTTCG
This sequence comes from Flavobacterium sp. GNP002, assembly GCF_054343795.1. Classification (NCBI taxonomy): domain Bacteria; kingdom Pseudomonadati; phylum Bacteroidota; class Flavobacteriia; order Flavobacteriales; family Flavobacteriaceae; genus Flavobacterium; species Flavobacterium sp. GNP002. The sequence continues at coordinate 3,148,064 of NZ_JBTGUW010000001.1, read as the reverse complement.
ATATTGAAAGCGATTTCAGATACGCATTATAAAAACAAATAAATCAATTAACTTTTAAACCGAAATTATGCATAAAACATTGTCAACCAATGATTATATTGTTTTTTTTCTCTATTTCATAACCATTGTTGGTTATGGATTGTGGATTTACAACCGAAAAAAGAAAGAGCAAGCCAGTAGTAAAGAATATTTTCTTGCTGAAGGCTCGCTAACATGGTGGGCAATTGGCGCCTCTTTGATTGCCAGTAATATTAGTGCCGAGCAATTTATAGGAATGAGTGGGAGTGGTTTTAAATTAGGACTGGCCATTGCAACTTATGAATGGATGGCAGCATTAACCTTGGTTTTTGTAGCAATATTTTTTATGCCGGTGTACCTGAAAAATAAAATTTCGACCATGCCACAATACTTAAACCAGCGTTACAATGGTAATGTTGCTATGATTATGGCTGTTTTCTGGTTGTTACTTTACGTATTGGTCAATTTAACATCTATTCTCTATTTAGGTGCACTTGCCGTGAGTAGTATTTCAGGTTTAAACATCACCCTTTGTATGGTTTTTTTGGCTCTTTTTGCTGTGATGATTACCCTTGGAGGAATGAAAGTAATTGGGTATACTGATGTTGTTCAAGTGTTTTTCTTGATTTTAGGAGGTCTGGCAACTACTTATTTGGCACTTAATTTGGTTTCTGAAAAATTCGGAACTACTGGAGTGATCAACGGATTTAATTTAATGACTGAAAAAGCCGATGGACATTTTCACATGATTTTTGATAAATCAAATCCGAATTATATGGATCTTCCCGGATTATCCGTATTAATAGGAGGGATGTTAATTATGAATTTTAATTACTGGGGTTGTAATCAGTATATAACACAGCGAGCTCTTGGAGCAGATTTAAAAACGGCCAGAAGTGGTATTTTGTTTGCTGCATTCTTAAAATTATTAATGCCAATTATTGTAGTATTACCGGGTATTGCTGCTTATGTTCTTTATCAAAATGGAAGTTTTCAGACAGAATTATTACAAGATGGAAGCTTGAATCCTGATCGTGCTTATCCAGTATTGTTGAATTTGTTACCTACAGGATTAAAAGGGCTTTCATTTGCCGCTTTGACCGCGGCTATTGTTGCTTCATTGGCAGGAAAAGCGAATAGTATCGCTACTATTTTTACTTTAGATGTTTATAAGAAAAAATTAAACGTTGAAGCAAGTGAACAAAAATTAGTAAACATTGGGAAAATGACCATTATTGCGGCTATGATTATTGCCGTTATTGTAGCTCCCTTTTTAGGAATTGACAAAAAAGGAGGTTTTCAATACATTCAAGAATATACCGGTTTTGTAAGTCCTGGTGTTTTTGCCATGTTTATTTTAGGATTCTTTTGGAAAAAAACTACATCTAATGCAGCCATGTTTGCTATGATTGGCGGTTTCTTAATGTCGATAGTGTTCAAATTCATGCCTCATATTGTTGATTTGTCATTTCTAAATGGCATGGGCTTTTCAGTGCCAAATGCAGAAGGTGTTTATGAAATTCCATTCATGGATCGTATGGGATTTGTGTTTTTGATATGTGTCATTGGAATGTATGTGATAAGTATTTATGAAACACAAAGAGGCGTTAAAACAAATGGCTTGGATGTCGATAAATCTATGTTTAAAGTTTCGCCAGGATTTACTGTAGGGTCTTTGATTGTAGTTGCTGTCCTAGCTGCTTTGTATACTTTTTTCTGGTAAGAAATAATTTTACGCAGGTGGGATTTTTTTTAATAGAAGTATTACGTTTCTTTTTTTGTCATTTTTTTAATAAAAAAGGATTGGTTTGTAATGTCCCGCATCACATCTCAAATTTATTTTTGGATTACAAAAACGGCATAGCTTATAGTGTTTATCTTTTGCGGGGTAAATAATATAAACTATGTCGTTTTGATTTTTGCAATACATGAATTGCCAATGGTTTGACTGATAGTATTAAGCTTTTAGTGGCTTCGGCTTTAGCTTAAAATTAAAAAGAAACAGTATTTCGGGATTCTTTTTAATTGGGTGATTTTTTACACATGCTATAAAAAAACTGGTAGGTACTGGTATATATTATAGAATAACTGTTATATTTTTGAATTTGTAAAAATGAAATCAAAAGTTTACGTGAACTGAGTTTTTAAGAAGTCAGACACAATTAGGAAAAAAAAGGGTTAAATATTATAGATTATTTACAAATATTAATATAGTCTAAGAAGATTTGGATAATGTAATAAATGAAAAGAGAAGCGGCATGAATTGCCTTAATACATAAAACTAAAATGGATATAATTATAATGATGAAAACAATGTGGAGCAAAAGTAGGAAGCTACAGAAATCGAAAGGAATCACCATTTTTGGGAACATGAAGAAAACAAGAATGGCGATTGTTGTCTTGTTAGTATCAGTAAATATTTTTGCGCAGCTGCCTGCCGAACTGCAAAATCCTGAAATTGTTTCCTTGAATCGAATGCCAATGCGAAATAGCGCTTTTGGTTTCGAAAATATGGATAAAGCTAAACAATACGACAGGGAAAAGTCGGCTAACTTTTTTTCATTAAACGGGAGTTGGAAATTTAATTGGGTACAAGACCCGAACCAGCGTCCTCAAAATTTTTTCGAACTTGCTTACGATGATACCAAATGGACGGATTTTCGCATACCAGCCAGTTGGGAAGTGAATGGTTATGGTTTACCAATTTATGTGAACCAGCCGTATGATTTTGCCGGTCATAATTTGCGTTATGCAAAAATGAATCCGCCATTCGATATTCCTGCTAATAACAATCCCGTAGGTTCTTATCGCAAAAAAATTAATTTGCCTGCCAATTGGAAAGGGAAACAGGTTTTTATTCATGTAGGTAACGCAAAATCGTGTCTGTTTGTGTGGGTAAACGGAAAGAAAGTAGGGTATAGTGAAGATAGTAAGTTGGCCGCCGAATTTGACATTACAAAATTTGTCAAAGCTGGGGAGAATTTAATCGCTTTTCAAGTATACCGTTGGAGTGACGCCAGTTATTTAGAGTGTCAGGATATGTTCCGTTTTTCAGGGATTGAAAGAGATGTTTTTTTATATGCCACTGAGAAATTGAATATCCGCGACACAAAAATTATCAGCACACTCGATGATACGTATACCAATGGATTACTTAGTATTAATACAGAAATCACCAGTTACAAAACCGAAAAAGGATTATACAGCAAAAAAGACAGCCTAACGGTTGAAGTAAGCTTGGAAGATGCCAAAGGAAATGTTATTTATCAAGACAAAACTAAGGATTTTAAAACCATATTAGGAAAGTATAAAACGAATGTTGAATTTCAAACCACTATAAAAAACGTCCAAAAATGGACCGCGGAAACGCCTTATTTGTATCGTTTGTACATTACTTTAAAAGATGCTAAAGGAGTAGTGAAGGAAGTAGTGCCACTTCGTATTGGTTTCAAAAAAATTGAAATTAAAGGAACTGATTTTTTAGTTAATGGTAAACGGGTTTTCATAAAAGGGGTTAACCGACATGAGCATCATCCTACAAACGGACACACGCTCAGCAAGGAAGATATGAGAAAGGACATGGAGATGATGAAGAAACTGAATGTCAATGCCGTTCGTCATTCGCATTATCCGCCGGATCCATATTGGATGGAACTTTGCGACGAATTTGGTTTGTATGTTGTTGATGAAGCTAATATTGAATCACATGGTTTGGGATATGATTTAGATGTAACACTGGCTAACAATCCGCTGTGGAAAGAATCACATCTGCAACGTATTCAACGCATGTATGAAAGAGACAAAAATCATGCAAGTGTGGTGACTTGGTCTTTAGGAAACGAAGCGGGTGATGGAACTAATTTTTATGCAGCATACGATTGGTTGAGAAAGGAAACGACTTTGCCAATTCAGTATGAAAGGGACATTAATTATGAGAAACCGAATGATACTCATTATTCAGAGATTTTTTGTCCGCAATATATGTCTCCGGATGATTTGTTGAAATATTCAAAAAGTGACGCCAGAATACCAAATATCCAAAGTGAATATGCCCACATTATGGGGAATAGTTTGGGGAATTTCCAAGATTATTGGGATGTTGTAGAAAACAACCCTAAACTACAAGGAGGATTTATTTGGGAATGGATTGACCAATCTATTGATACGGTTAAGAACGGCAAACGAATTAAGGCGTACGGTGGAGATTTTCCATTAGAAGGGCCAGTTGACGAAAATTTAAGCGATAACAACTTCTGTGTAAAAGGAGTGGTTACGGCATACCGTGAAATTACACCAATGGCTTTGGAAGTGAAAAAAGCGCACCAAAACATTAAAACAAAATTCGTTGGAAACAACACTATCACAGTTAAAAACGGTTTTTTCTTTAAAAACCTGGATAATGTGATGATGCGTTGGGTATTAATGGAGAATGGAATTGCCAAAGAGAACGGTATCATTCATACAATTTCATTAGAGCCACAATCTGAAAAGGAATTTAAAATGGCCATCAAAACGGTTCAAAAAACTGATAAAGAATACCAGTTGAATGTGTATTATTCTCTAAAAACCGAAGAGCCTTTCTTACCTAAACAATATGAAATCGCTGTTGAGCAGTTGATATTGAAAACACTTCCGGCAACTGTTTTTACACCGAGTTCAAAAAAAGTTTTGCAATTAAAAGAGACGAAAGAACAGTGTACTATTTCAGGAGACAAATTTGAAGTTATTTTTGATTTGAAAAAAGGAATTTTGTCAAGTTATAGTGTCCAAGGCGAGCAGTTTATAGATCAAGGGCCAAAACCTTCATTTTGGAGAGCTCCAACAGACAATGACGTAGGTGCCGGATTTAATACGAGCTTAAGAAAATGGAGAAATGCGTATGATAATGGTACCGAAATGCAAGCTCTTGTTTCAAAGAATACTGACGCTTCAGTACTGGTAAAATTTATAACGAAATTGGTTGACGGAGAAGCTTCTCACCAACAACTATTTACGGTTTACGGCGATGGAAGCATAAAAGTTGATAATGAATTTACTGCCATCAAAGGGGAAAATCCTTTATTGTTGAGAGCAGGAAACGATTTGGTTATCAATAAAAATTTCAATACAATCAATTGGTATGGTCGTGGTCCGGGTGAGAATTATTGGGACAGAAAAACAAATGCTTTCATCGGTCAATTCAAACAATCGGTTGGGGAACAATATTATCCCTATGCCAGACCTCAAGAAAGTGGTAACAAAACAGAAGTGCGCTGGGTAAGTTTCAGTAATACAAAGGGAAGAAAAATACAATTTGCATTTGTAGATAATTTATTGAGTTTTTCGGCCTTGCCTTATAACTTGGATGATTTAGATCCTGAAGCTCAAAAGAAACAATACCATAGCGGGGAACTCAATAAAAGGAACGAAATCTACCTGCACATGGACTTACAACAAACTGGTTTACAAGGAATGGATAGCTGGGGCGCCTGGCCAATGGAAAAATACAGAGTTCCATTTAAAAATTACAGCTACAGCTATTGGATGAAATTTGAATAATAAATTAGTACCAAAAAAGAGGAAGGAAATGCTATATTTTCTCCTCTTTTTGTTTTTTAGTAATAAGGAGGCAGTCACATATTTTTAATAAAGTCAAAAAAGGAGTTTTATAGTAATAAGGCCTGTTCGGATATCCTGAAAATAGCCTCAAAAAAATAATTGATGAAATACATGATATCATATTGAAAACATTAGAAGACGATTGCATTAAAAGAAATCAAAAAAGCACCACGATAAGAAATATTTTTTTAATACTGTTATCCGTATTCAATTGTTTAATTGTTCATTCACAAACAGTTATGGAGGAAATTATTATGCAAACAAAAAATACGGCATTGGTATACAGGGTGAATACTAAAAAGCAATTGTCACAGCTATATTTTGGTTCATCATTGCTATTTCGGGATGATTACAAAAAAATGGTCACTCCAGCGGGAGATGCTTTTACGACTGGCGGTCTAAATTATGTAAGAGATCCGGCCATTCAGGTAACGCATGCGGATGGAAACCCTTCGCTGCAATTACAATATGTAAAGCATACGCTAGAAAAAACAGATGATAATGTAAGCACAACCCATATTATTTTAAAAGATCCCGTTTATCCGTTTGAATTGACCCTGCATATTAAAACTTATGCAAAGGAGGACGTAATGGAACAATGGACCACCATAGTGCACAAAGAAAAAAAGGCGGTACTGTTGAACCAATATTCATCAGCGGCCTTGCAATTAAAAGGGGATAAATATTGGCTAAGCCATTTTTTTGGCGATTGGGCCAATGAAATGCGAATGGAGGAAGTGCAATTACCCGAAGGCATCAAAACAATCGAGTCGAAATTAGGTGCAAGAGCGACCAATTTCGATCTTCCGTCGTTCATGCTATCTATCAATAAACCTGCTGAAGAAGAAACTGGTGAAGTCTTGGCGGGTACATTGGCATGGAGCGGGAATTATCGTTTGTTGTTTGAAAACATACGCTATAGCGAAGATGTAGATCATTTGTTGCAGATTAATTCTGGCATCAATCCATATGCTTCAACTTATACTTTGCAGCCTAACGAAACCTTTACTACGCCCGCTTTTATTTATACGTATACTGCAAAAGGAAAAGGTCAGGCCAGTCGCAATCTTCATAGCTGGGCTTTGAATTATGGAATATGGAAAGGAAAACAACAGCGACAAACCTTGTTAAATAATTGGGAAGCCACTTATTTTAATTTTGACCAAAATAAATTGGTAAACCTTTTTGATGATGCCAAAAAGTTAGGGGTTGATCTGTTCTTGTTGGATGATGGTTGGTTTGGTAATAAATATCCACGCAATAATGACGATGCTGGTTTGGGAGATTGGGACGTGAATAAAACCAAATTGCCTGATGGTATCGGATATTTGGTGAAAGAAGCTGAGAAAAAAGGGGTGAAGTTTGGCATTTGGGTCGAGCCCGAAATGGTGAACCCTAAAAGTGAACTGTATGAAAAACATCCGGACTGGGTTTTAAAATTATCCAATCGCGACGAAAATTTACGACGCACACAATTGGTATTGGATCTTAGCAATCCGGAAGTGCAGCAGCATGTATTTGATGTGGTTAATAATCTGATGAAGCAGAATCCCAATATTGCTTATATTAAATGGGATTGCAACCGTTACATGACCAATGTGTATTCTCCTTATCTGAAAAGCAAACAAGCTAATTTGTACGTGGATTATGCGAATGGGCTCTATAATGTATTAAAAAGAATAAGAGCTAATTATCCCGATCTAGAAATGATGTGGTGCAGCGGTGGTGGTGGCCGCGCCGAATATGGCGGCCTGAAATACATGCAGGAGTTCTGGCCGAGTGATAACACTGATGGGCTGAGTCGTATTTTTATTCAATGGGGGTATTCTTATTTCTTTCCGGCGGCGGCAGTTTGTGCCCATGTTACATCATGGGGCAATCAATCCATTAAATTCAGAACCGATGTGGCCATGATGGGTAAACTTGGTTTTGATATTCAGCTAAGTCATCTCAAAGATGACGAATTGAACTATTGTAAACAAGCTGTTCAAAATTATAAACATTTGCAGGCCGTTATTGGTTATGGTGAAGTATATCGATTAGTGGCGCCATACGATAATTTGGCGGCTTCATTGATGTATGTGGATGAAGCAAAGAAAAAATCAGTGTTGTTTGCTTTTTCGTTGCATCCAAAGCATGGAGATATTTTTCCAAAACTTCAATTGAAAGGGCTGGATCCTGCAAAGAAATATGTAGTGAAAGAAATAAATTTGATGGATGAAACCAAACCCCAATTCAAGCAAAACGGACAAACATTCAGTGGTGATTATTTAATGAAAGTCGGACTGGATTGGTATATGCAACAATCCTTAAAAAGTTCCGTATTGGAAATAAATGAAACGGAGTAAAATAAATTTATAAAACAAGGATGTATAATAATTAAGACATGCAATTAACAAAACCACTCAGAAATAGTTTTAACCTGATGAAGTTTTTAAAACCTTTAAATAAGTATTGAAATGAAAATAAGTTTCACCTTTTTATTGTTCTCTTTAATCTTTGGATGGACTTCTCAGGCGCAACAAATTTCGACTCAACCCAAAATTAATGGACCAAGGTTATATGGAGCCAGCCCAGGGAAAGAATTTATGTACACTATTCCGGCCAGTGGCGCAAGACCTATCGAGTTTGAGGTGAAGAATTTGCCCAAAGGAGTCGGGATTAATAAGTCGAACGGAGTTATTTCAGGAACCATAAAAAAAGCGGGCGAATATACCATTGAATTAGAAGCCCAAAACAAATTTGGGAAGGTTTCAAAATTATTTACATTGGTTATTGGCGATAAGTTGGCATTAACACCACCAATGGGATGGAGCAGTTGGTATAGTTTTGGACGCAATGTAACCTTAGCTAAAGTAATCCGTTCTGCCGAAATCATGAAAGAGAAAGGCTTACAGAATTACGGCTGGAGTGTTGTTGAGATTGATGATCCTTGGACCAATCAGCCCAATAAAAATGATTCCGTATGGAGACAACTTAAATCAGGAGCGAAAGAAGTATACGGATATTATGAAGGGCCAGATAATCTTCCCGAAAGGCAAGGAGAAATGAGGAGTTCAAAAGGAGAGTTGTTACCCAATACTTTTTTTGCAAACATAAAAAAATTCCCATCCATCATGCACGAAATGGGTTTTAAGGCTGGTATTTACAGTTCACCGGGACCGTTAACCTGTGCGGGTGTAGCAGGCAGTTATGGCTATGAATTGGTTGATGCCAAGTTTTTTGCTGACAATGGGTTTGATTATTTAAAATACGATTGGTGCAGTTATGGTTCTTTTGCCAAAAGTAATTCGAAAGAAGAATTGATTAAGCCTTACCGTAAAATGTCAGATGCTTTGAAACTCCAAAAAAGAGATGTCATCCATGCTCTTTGTCAGTATGGGATGGGAAATGTTTGGGAATGGGGTGATGAAAGTGGTGGACAGCTTTGGCGTACCGGAGATGATGTACACGACACCTGGGAATCAGTGCGGAATGCTTTTAAAAAACTATCCGATAAATCAGCTTTTGTGAAACCGGGTAATTGGAATGATCCCGATATATTGCAGGTGGGAGCAGTAGGAGCGCAGAGTTCCGGCAAGGCAGGAAAGAATCGTTTGACATTTGAGGAACAAAAAACGGTGATGAGTATGTGGTGTATGTTGAGTGCTCCTTTATTAATAGGTACTGACATGGAACAGCTCGATGATGCCACGCTCAGTTTATTGACCAACGAGGAAATTATCGCAGTAAACCAAGATGCATTAGGCAAAGCGGCTTCTTTGCTAACTACTTTAGATAACACGGAATTATGGGTAAAGCAGCTGGAAGACGGTAGTCTGGCGTTGGGATTATTAAACCTGTCGAATGAAACAATACAGTCGAAATTTCCTTTTTCCGCACTTCAATTGAAGGGGAAATACAAAATGCGCAATCTTTGGAAAAAAGAAGATTTAGGCATTTTTGAAAATGAATTTGAAACAAATATTCCGGCTCATGGAATAGTGATGTTGCAAATGTTAAAACAGGAGTAATACCATGTTTCCGTCATTTCGACGAAGGAGAAATAATACAGTCTGAATTACTTGATGTGATTTCTCCTTCGTCGAAATAACAAAATCACATTCTATAAGTGGTTTATTTTAAAAATGGTTGCCCTGAATAGTGATGTTTACAGCTTATTTTGAACCCTATTTTTTAGCATTTTTCTGTATTCTTTAGGAATGGCTCCTGTTCGTTTTTTTTTTTAATTATTAAAATTGGAAGCCACAAGATGTATTTATTAGGGTTGTAATTTAGGTTTTATTGCGAAATTAAAGCCTATCTCTACAAACTTTTTTTGACAAAAACATACTGAAACGCGTACGCTTTATAATTCAAGTAGTGTATTTATTCCGGTAAATTCTAAACTAAAATAGCATCACACTCATAAACCTGTCAGGAAATTAAATCTAAACTCCTATTGCAACTATTTTTAGCGGCAACCATAAAATATCTCTTGCATTTTTAATTAACCGACCCCGGCACACCTCTTTCAATTAATAATATGCATTTCAAAAAACGATTAAAACAGTTATTAAATTAATAATAACGTTTTCATTTGTATTTGAATATTTTATAAAAAATATGCTATACTAACAATTATTACACTTTTAAAAAGAAAATTCAAACAAAATAATTATTCAAAAAGCTGTCTAATAAATGCACAAAGTATAATAAAACAGATAAAATTATAACAATATGGATAAAATTTCCTTTGAAAATGGTAGTTATCACATGTTTTTTAAGTTTTTTTATACATTTCACTTTTATAATTTGGTTTTATGAAAACGTTTTTATAATATTGTCAAATAAACTAAACCAACCAACAAATTACAATGCATATGAAAAAAGATTTGAAATTGAAATGCCAACCGCCAGCAATACTATTTAAATGTTTGCTTGTTGGATTTCTGATGTTAGTTGCACCTGTATTTGCACAGAAGCAAGATAAAACAATTAGCGGAGTTGTGTCCGATGTAAACAAAATGGCGATTCCTGGGGTAACAGTTCTAGTAAAAGGAACTAAGGCTTCATCTATAACTGATCTTGATGGTAAATATCAAGTTGAAGCTTCAGGGGAAAATCCAATATTGGTATTCAGCTATATTGGATTTGAAAATAAAGAAATTGCAGCCGGAAACAAAAAACAAGTAAACATAACATTGAAAGAGAGTCTTTCTCAACTTAATGAAGTGGTAATCGTTGGATACGGAACCCAGAAAAAGGAAAACCTGACAGGCGCTGTTTCTACAGTGACTTCTAAAGCTATTCAAAATCGTCCCGTTACGAGTTTAGCAACGGCACTGCAAGGGACAGTTCCAGGGATGAATATAACACGAACAAGCGGACAACCTGGTAACGAAAATATAAACATTCAACTTCGTGGGGTGACTTCTGCTAATGGGAGTGTGAATCCTTTATTACTTATTGACGGCGTAGCTACTCCTTTGTTTAACTTGCAAACCATAAATCCCTCAGATGTAGAAACTATAAGTGTTTTAAAGGATGGAGCAGCGGCGGCAATTTACGGTGCACAAGCGGCCGGAGGTGTTATATTAGTAACAACAAAGAAAGGTAAAGAAGGTAAAACTGTGTTTGAGTATTCCACTCAGTTAGCGGGTCAAAAACCATTATATCTCCCGCAAAGGTTATCATTATTAGATGAAGCAAATATGTCTAATCTTGCACGAAAAAACAAAGGAGTTGGAGCTGAATACTCTCCGGCTGACTTAGAGAATATTAAAAATGGGGTGGAATACATATTGGATCCTACCGATCCTAACAAGTATATTTTTTACAATCAAAAAGATTTTACTCAGCAGATGGTAAGAGAACAATCATTTATCAAAACACATAATTTAAGCGCAAGTGGCGGTACTGCAAAAACAAATTATCTATTCTCTTTAGGGTATTTAGACCAAGAAGGAATGTTTAAAGTAGGTGAAGATCATTTTAGCCGTTTCAACTTACGCATGAATGTAGGAACAGATCTAACAAAGTACATTCACTTAGATTCAAACATATCGTACGCAGTGCATGACACCGACTCACCATCTGTCGATGTCAATGGTGCCGGATTGCTTTCTCAACTTTATAAAACAAGACTTCGATTCCCAATATTTACTCCCGAAGGACGTTTAAATGGTTTGGCCGGATCATCAGGAATTAATGCCTATGCAAACTTAACACAAGGAGGCTTTAACAAGCGTGTTATAGATGATCTTGACGGAACCTTTCAAATGACCATAAAAGATTTAGTTAAAGGACTTAAATTCAGAACAATTTATGGACGTAAACTAAGATCAGAAGACTCGGAGGCTTTTAGAAGAACTGTTGAATTATGGGGACGTACAAAACCGGTTTTTTATCTAAACAACCCAAACTCATATTCAATGAATCAAGGCGTATTGAAAACAGAGAATTTTCAATTCCTAACTGATTACAATCTTACAATAGCCGAAAACCACAAATTCGCTCTTTTAGGTGGTTACCAATGGGAAGATTATAGATTTTCTGGAGTTACTTCTGGCGCGACAAATTTAAAAAGTAACGATGCTCCATCTTTGAATTTAGGGGAAGAAACAACGAAAACAAATAGTCAAACTATTAACACCTATGCGAACCAATCGTATTTTGGACGTTTCAATTATAGTTATAAAGACAAATATCTTTTAGAAGCAACAATCAGGACAGATGAGAGTTCTCGTTTGGCACCGGGATTACGCAAAAAAGTATTTCCATCTGCTTCATTGGGTTGGAACATCCAAAAAGAAGAATGGTTTGATAATGGTTTGTCTTTTATTTCGGAACTTAAACCAAGGGTGTCTTGGGGACAATTAGGAAATGCACAAGGTATAGGTTTCTATGATTACCTAAATATGCTAAGCTCTGGTTCTAATTTGGTTTTAGGAGGTTCAGAGACTAAAACTTCTTACTTTTTTCAAAGTGCTATACCATCATCCAATCTATCTTGGGAAACGGTAGAAACATTCAATTATGGAGTTGATTTTGGGTTTTTCAAAAACAAGTTGACTGGTAGCTTTGATTATTACACAAAAGAAAATAAAAACATGTTAACTCCTTTGAGATTACCGGCAACTTTTGGTGTAGGCACACCAAAAATCAATAATGGGGTACTTCAATCCTGGGGTTGGGAATTAGCCGTAAACTACAGAGACAAAATAGGTAGTGATTTTAATTATGGTATTGGATTCAACCTATCCGACAATCAAAACAAACTAGTTGATTATGCTGGCGTTAGTGTAATTGGGATTGGAACAAATTCAATTATCGAAGGGTTCCCTTTGAATACAATTTGGGGATATAAAACTGCTTCTGGATATATTAACACTGCGGATCAATTAGCAACAACACCTGTTTATTCTACCCTTACAGGAGTGGGAGATATCGCCTATATTGATCAAAATAATGATGGAAAAATTAATGCTGGTAAAGGAACTGCAGCTGACCATGGTGACCTAGTGCAATTAGGTGAAGATCAACAACGCTATTTATTTGGAATTAATGGTAATGCAAATTGGAAAAACTTAGATTTTAGCTTTTTAATTCAAGGTGTTGGTAAAAGATCTTTTATGCCTAACTCAGAAATGATCACACCTTTTGCCGAATCATGGATTATGCCAATGGCTATTCACGCTGATTATTGGACACCTGAAAATCAGAATGCTGCTTTTCCAAGACCATTCCTAAACGGATATCACAATTATATCACTTCAGATAGATGGGTTTTGGATGCCGCATATGCAAGACTAAAAAATATCCAACTGGGTTATTCTTTACCAAAAAGCACCTTAGATAAAACATTTTTAAGCCGAATGAGATTCTATATTTCAGGAGAAAATATCGCCACTGTTTCTAACTTCGGAAAATTTAAAACGACTTTTGATCCAGAACAAAGAAATGGTATATATGCTGATTATCCAGTGTTTGGAACAGTTTCCTTTGGAGTAAATCTAACATTTTAATTTTTTTAAACTACGAATTATGATACCTAAAAATAAAACAATCGTTGTTCTATTATTTTTGATAGCAACTTTAACATCCTGTGATGTGGATCGTGTTCCTGAAACAAGTCTAAGTGACCCTTCTTTCTGGACAAGCGAAAATGATTTAAAATTAGCGGCAAATTATTTTTATACCAGATTACCAACTTTACCGGTAACCAATGATGTTTGGTCGGATGATGCTTATGGCAATGGACCAAATGCCATTAGTGAAGGCTCGAGAATTCCTGGAGCAACTGACGGAAATTATAATAATAATTATACCACTATTAGAGCCGCCAATAACATTATTGAAAAATCATCTAGAGCTTTGGCAGCAGGTGTTACGGCAGAACGTGTCAATTGGTATGTTGCTGAAGCAGAATATTTCAGAGCTTGGTCTTATTATCAATTGTTGCAGCGTTATGGAGGTGTTCCGTTAATACTAAAAACTTTGGCTGAAAACGCACCTGAATTACAGACTGCGCAAGCTACAAGAGAAGAAATTGTTGCTGCCATATATACAGATTTAGACAATGCCATTCTCAAATTAAGAACCACAACTCAATTAGGTTCTGCCGATTACGGACGAGTTTCAAAAACAGCTGCCTTGACTCTAAAGGCTCAAGTAGCTTTGTTTGAAGGAACCCGCTCTAAATTTCACGGATATGGAGACCCTGCGAAACATCTACTTATAGCCAAAAATGCATCTAAGCAGGTCATGCTTTCAGGAGAACATAGCCTTTTTAAAAATTACTTTCAATTGTTGCAATATGAAGGCGAAGGTTTTGCTAATAAAGAAAACATTCTGGTTAAGCAATACGGAAAAAGTGTATCAGAATCTACACTTAGCCATGTTGCTCAAAGAAATTTAGAAACAGGAGTTTCAAATCCGACAAAAGCTTTGGCAGATTCGTATTTAATGATAGATGGTTTGCCTACAAACCAGTCTCCTCTATATGTAATGCCTACTAAAACCTCAGAAGTTTTTAAGAATAGAGATCCTAGAATGGGAGATCGATTTTTCAAAACTGGAGACGTTTATATTGGAACAGCGCCAATATTTACCGTGCCACCATTAAGTTTTGTAAAAACAGGATTTGCCAACAGATGCTATGCTAATATTACGGATTGGACCAATCAAAGATCGTATATTGATATGCCTATTACGAGATATGCTGAAGTATTACTGATTTATGCTGAAGCTACTTATGAACTAAATGGTACTATTAGTGATGCTGATCTGAATCTTTCAATCAATTTACTCAGACAAAGAGCATCGGTTAATATGCCTAAGTTAACAAATGCTTTTGTGGCTGCCAATGGTTTAAATATGAGAAACGAAATTCGAAGAGAACGTAGAGTGGAATTGGCTCTTGAAGGTTTTCGCTATTGGGATTTAATCCGATGGAAAACAGCAGAAATAGAATTACCAAAAAATGTTTTAGGAAGTTACTTCTTTGCTGAATTTGGTACTTCTGTGATTCCGTTATTAACTCCAGATAATTACATCATTGCTCAAAAAGCTAGCGTTAGAAAATTCGATCCTTCAAGAGATTATTTATGGCCATTTCCTGTTAATGAATTGGCTCTAAATCAAAACCTGAAACAAAATCCAAATTGGTAATTGATACAAAAATTAAAAAGCCGTTTACCTCAAAAAATTAAACGGCTTTTTATTACTAAATTTTATCCAATAGAAAATTTAATACCATTGTTTCTTTTAATTTACTGGAATAAACTCAATCTTGATTTCTGTCAGGTTGAGCGCAGTCGAAACCCTTTTCATTCAATCCAAATGTTAAATAATCTTGACTGCGCTCGATATGGCATAAAAATCACAGTCTTTTCAAAGATAAAATAGAATTAGATACTATAAAGTTCAACATTGTTAAAGCACTCTATATATGGCCTCTTTTTTTTCAACTCCCTTAAAAACAAGTAAAAGCAATGTTAAGTCCTGCTTTGGATGGGTTGTTTTTGGATTGTTTTTACTTTTTTCTATTGTTTCAAATGCCCAGAAAAAAAGAGACTTACTAACGGCAATAATTCAAAAAGACGTGGTAGAGTCGCTCGATTCAACAATATACAAACCATTTGAAAAAAAAGAATTCCATAATCGCCTGATAAACTTGCCTAAAGACGTCCAAAAAAAGATACTATCTGACGCCAAGGAAATTATGACGTATAATTGGCCTAGCATTCCGGCAACTGCGTATCTTGATTATAAACGTAGCGGAGATCGTATGGGAATGGAGAAATATTGGTCGGATGGTCTTGATGTTTTAAAAAAATTAGTTCTCGCTGAGGTTCTGGAAGGCGAAGGGAGGTTTCTGGATGCTATTATTAATGGAAGTTGGGCGGTATGTGAACAATCTACCTGGGTTTTATCAGCTCATTTGCCTTCTCAAAAAGGAGGTGCCGGAATCCCCAATATTAATGACCCAATTATAGATTTAGGTGCTGGAGAAACCGCGAGTACACTGGCGTGGACGTATTATTTTTTTAATGAGGATTTCGAAAAAACTTCCCCTTTTTTAAAAGCAAGGATTCCTTATGAAATTACCCATAGAATTATCGAACCCTACACTGTTCGAGACGACTTTTGGTGGATGAGTTTTAAAAACGAGAATTTCGTAAACAACTGGAACCCATGGTGTAATTACAATGTGCTATTAAGCACCTTGTTATTAGGAAACGAAGTGACACCAAAAGTACGTAAGCAAGTAATTACAAAAAGTATGCAATCTGTAGATAAATTTATAAATTACTACAAAGATGATGGTGCATGCGAAGAGGGACCGGCGTATTGGAGTCACGCTGCTGCCAAAATGATGGAATATCTGGAACTTCTTAAAACCTATTCCGAAGGGAAAATATCTTTATCGGATGCTCCTATTATAAAAAATATGGGGGCCTATATATTAAATGCCCATGTTAATGAAGATTATTATATCAATTTTGCAGACTCTTCCGTGAGGTTACATACCTATCCAGGTGTAGTTTTTAGATATGGAAATTATGTAAATGATACTTCATTAAAACAATTTGGGTCTTTTTTGGCTAATCAAGAAAATTTTTATGGCTCTCCTACAAAAGGTTCTTTAGATGTTGCCATACACAATGTTGATCTTTATCTGTCAATCCAAGCTACTCCCGCTGTCAAATCTACGGAAATGTCCTTTTGGTTTAGTGGTACGGAGGTTAGCGGAGGAAGAACCGATAAAGATCCTTCAAAAGGTTTTTTCTTTGCCGCAAAAGGTGGTTATAACGATGAAAGTCATAATCACAATGACATAGGAACTTTTGTTCTTTATCATGAAGGGACACCCCTTTTGGCAGATATTGGAGTAGAAACCTATTCATCCAAAACCTTTGGTCCCAAGCGATATGAAATTTGGACTATGCAGTCGGATTACCATAATGTGCCTATGATTAATGGTTTTTCCCAAGCCTATGGGAAAAAATTTAAAGCCTCACAGGTTAATTTTCAAAACTCAAAATCTCAACTCCGCTTTGGTTTAAACGTAGCAGGTGCTTATCCAGAAGCCGCTTCATGTAAATTTTGGAATAGAACCTATACTTTAAAAAGAACATCCCAGCCCGAATTAGTAATTGAGGATCAATTCTCATTGAAGGAATACAAAGGGGAATCGAAGCAACATTTTATAACAACACAGCTTCCAGTACTGGTGAAAGCGGGTGAAATAAAACTGAAAGAAAAAGGAGAGAAAAGCATCAAATTCTATTATCCCGCAGCCATTTTTGAAATAAAGATAGAAGAATTGCCCCTTACCGATAAGCGATTACTAACTTCTTGGAAACAAGATAAGTTATACCGAATCATATTGACAGATAAGAAAAAATTATTGCTCAATAATTATAAATTAAGAATAGCCGAAAACTAAAAAACTGCAAGTAAACACACAATTTATGAAAACGTTTTTATAATATTGTTAAAAACTATTAAACCCCGATTAAAACAAATATAATTTAACCAAAATAACATGAAACAATCATCAAAAAGAGAGTCCATTTTTATACTACTCTTATGCCTATGGATGTCTAACACCATTCTTGCACAAGATAAATCAAACAAAAATACCTCAACTAAAAACAAAATGACGCAGCTCATCGATGAGCAGTTCAGTTTTGCCGCCCAGCAATACAAGGTTTTAAGTAAAAATGTGGCTGGGGATGTTATGCCTAAAACATTTAATACCAAAACAAACAAGGTGGAAACGAGCGATACTAAATGGTGGTGTAGCGGTTTTTATCCTGGAACTCTTTTATATATTTATGAATACACAAAAGACACTGAAATAAAAAAAGAAGCCGAAAAACGATTGTCGATCCTGGAAAAAGAAAAACATTTTACAGGGAATCACGATCTTGGTTTTATGATGTATTGCAGTTTTGGTAATGCATATAGGCTATTTGGAAAACCGGAAGATAAAGCTACTATCGATACCGCAGCTGCCTCTTTGGCAACGCGATACCGACCTTCTGTAAAAGCAATTCAAAGCTGGAATAGCAATAAGATTTACAATTGTCCAGTGATTATTGATAACATGATGAATCTGGAATTATTAAGCTGGGTGACAGATAACGGAGGTAATGCCAAATACAAGGAAATTGCCATCACGCATGCAAACACCACATTGAAACACCAGTTTAGACCTGATTACAGTTCGTATCACGTGATCGATTATGATTTAAATACAGGAAAAGTAGTTAAAAAAATCACCGCCCAAGGAGCAGCAGATTCATCAGCATGGTCAAGAGGTCAGGCATGGGGATTATATGGCTACACGATGATGTACCGATTCACAAAAGACAAAAACTACCTAAAGCAAGCCAAAAAAATAGCCGAGTTCATTCTTAATCACCCTAATTTACCTGAAGATAAAATCCCTTACTGGGACTTTGACGCTCCTAATATGCCAAATGCTTTACGAGATGCTTCCGCTGGAGCCGTAGTGGCTTCTGCCTTATTAGAATTAGGGCAATATACCAACAAAGCAGAGAAAAAGCTATACGTTGCTTCTGCTGAAAAGATGCTACAGTCCCTTTCCTCAGATAAATATCGCGCTAAATTAGGCGAAAACGGAGGCTTTCTTTTAACGCACAGCGTAGGGTCTATTCCTCACAAGAGCGAGATTGATGTACCGCTTACTTATGCTGATTATTATTTTTTAGAAGCATTATTAAGGTATAAGAACTGGTATTTGTAAAGACAGTAAAACAGGGTTTTGAAAGTCGCTTTTTAAAGATTAAACACCTCAACGGGTAAACTTGAAACAGCTGAATAATTTAATCGAATGATGAAAAATAATACTATTTGCCAATATATTTTAGTTCAATGTTTTTTTGTCACATCGAGCGACAGTCGAGATGCTGCAATGGTTCTAGACTGCGCTTGAATTGACAATTGGACTAATTTATAAATATCAATGGTATAATTTCAATCAATAAAAAATAGCAACTAATGCAAAGAAGAAATTTTATAAAATGGTCATCCTTACTAGCTTTTACAGGCTTTGTTCCCGGACAAAATATAGTGGCAGCCACAAATTCTATTTTGGATGATACTGTAGCAACTAAACCCAATGACCGCGCCTATTGGCTAGATTTAATGGATAAAATTGCAACTCCCGTTTTAAGTAATATGTGTAAGGGAGAGTTGCGAAAAAATATGCCAATGGAATACAGCCCGACCTGGGACGGACGAAATGAACAAGTGGGGTATATGGAAGCCTTTGGCCGATTGATTCCAGGGCTTGCTCCTTTTCTTGCCTTACCAGAAGACACTACTGTTGAAGGCAAAATTAGAAAGCGGCTCCTTTTGCAAACACAACAAAGCCTTGCTCATGCCGTAGATCCAAACAGCCCCGACTATTTGTATTGGGGGTCCTCAAAAACACAACAGCCCCTAGTAGATGCGGCCTATATAGCACAAGCATTTTTAGCAGCTCCCGATACATTATGGAAGCCCTTGGATGCGGTAACCAAAGAACGCTTCATCCATGAATTCAAGACCATTCGCCAGATAAAACCCTGGAACAATAACTGGATTTTATTTGCCGCCATGATTGAGAGTTTTTTATTAAACATTGGTGAAGAGATTGATGCAACAAGAATTGATACTGCCATTGACAAAATAAACAAATGGTATATAGGCGATGGTTGGTATAGTGATGGGGATAAATTCCATTTTGATCATTATAATGGTTTTGTCATTCATACTATGTTAGTTGAAGTGCTGAGAGTAAATGTGGCGAAAGGAAGAAGAGACAAAAAGGAATATGATATTGCATATAAAAGGATGCAGCGTTATGCTTCTTTCCAAGAGCGGTATATTTCACCCGAAGGAACTTATCTGGTTGTTGGTCGTTCATCCACCTATCGTGTTGGTACATTTTGGCCATTGGTAAAACTGGCTTTGGATAATGCTTTGCCTAAAGAGATAAAACCTGCCCAAGTACGATGTGCCTTAACATCAGTGATGAAGAAAATGTTCATCCCATCCACATTTGCAAAAGGAGATTGGCTTACAATGGGATTGATTGGCGATAAACAAAAAAATCTTGCTGATTATTATTCCAACACGGGTAGTATGTACATTACGTCATTGGTGTTTTTACCATTGGGCTTACCTGCCACTCATGAATTTTGGTCAGAACCTTTTACAGATTGGACACAACGCAAAGCTTGGAGTGGCCAACCTTTTGAGAAAGATTATGCGGTTGATTATTAATTTAGAAACTAAGAAAGGACAGCATGTTAGGGAATTGAACTAATCAAATTTAATCAAGAATAGTTAAATGAAAAATTGCATAAAAAAAAGATCCATTCCTGCTATTGCTGCAATAGTATTACTGGCAGTATGTGTGCCAGTAACAAATGTGATGGCACAAAAAAGCAAAAAAAAATCTGAAAAACAGGTAGTTGCAATGGTAACCGGTACACAGGATCGGGAATACTGGAGCAACCTGTTATATAAAATAGCCTCGCCTGTTATTTTAAACTTGGCACAGGGCACCTTGAAAAAAAACATGCCTTTAGAAAAGGGTCCGGGTTACGGCTTGCAGGTGGAAAAAGTAACATACTTAGAAGCTGTTGGCCGTACCATGGCTGGTGTGGCTCCCTGGCTTGAACTGCCCGATGATGATACGAAAGAAGGAAAACAGCGGAAAGAATTACGGGAGGCCTTGCTGAAAGGAATTGTCAATGCAGTTGACCCTAACAATCCGGATTATCTCAATTTCAGAACCGAAAACCAACCGATAGTTGATGCTGCCTATATGGCTCAGGCTTTTTTAAGGGCTCCAAAAGCATTGTGGGAACCATTGGATTCCGTAACAAAAAAAAGAGTAGTAGAAGAATTTAAAGCATTGCGTACCAGAACAGGTGCTTATAACAATTGGCTTTTGTTTGCCGGTATTAATGAGGCTTTCCTGCTGAGTATTGGCGAACAACCGGATCCTGTCCGTATTGATTTTGCCAAAAGAAAAATGATTGAGTGGTACCAGGGTGATGGCTGGTATAGCGATGGTCCCAGTTTCAGCATGGATTATTACAATAGTTATGTAATACATCCAATGCTGGTGGACTTTTTTAAAGTGCTGTTGGATAAGAAAAAAATTAAGATTGAGGAATATGAAACCGCCGTAAAAAGAATGGTGCGTTATTCAGAGTTTTCAGAACGTTTTATTGCACCTGATGGAACTTACCCCGCTTTTGGACGTTCCATTACCTATCGTACCGCAGCCTTCCAAGCTTTGGCACAAACAGCATTGATGGAAAAATTACCGGAATATGTCGCGCCAGCACAGGTTCGTTGTGCATTAAGTGCAGTAATGCACCGCATGTATGACAACTGTAATAATTTTGACAACAACGGATGGTTGATACTTGGTTTTTGTGGTCATCAGCCCATGATAGCAGATTATTATACCTCTACCGGAAGTTTGTATATGGCTACATTGGGATTTTTAACATTGGGTTTACCGGCAGACAATAAATTCTGGACCGACCCCGCGACTGACTGGACTTCAAAAAAAGCATGGAGTAGCCAGCCTTTTAAAAAGGATTATCATGTGGAGTATTAATAATTCTGGAATAAAAAACAACGTCCATTTTGAAAATCATTATACTATTGCTGCAATTTTAGTATTTTTATAAGAATTAATTGATAATAATACACCAATATTTTAAAATCAACCCGTTACTATAACATATCATGCCAAAAGAAAAAAAACATCAAGACAATACCATACTCGATATTGCAGAGGCTTTAAAACTCTCTCCTGCAACAATCTCTAGAGCATTAAATAATGGGACCTATGTAAAAGCGGAAACTAAAAAACGAGTGTTGGATATGGCTGAAAAATTGGGGTACCGTCGCAATTTAATGGCTTCAAGTCTGCGCAGTAACAAAACCCATACTATAGGCTTAATGGTTCCTCGCATATCGATGTTTTTTCATGCTGAAGTAATTACGACTATACAAAACCAATTGCATAAACTGGGTTATAACTTGATCATTTGCCAGTCTAATGATTCTTTGCAATTAGAGAAAGAACTGGCCAACATTATGTTTTCCTCTCGGGTTGATGCTTTGATTGTTGCCTGTACACTCCAAACCGAGGATTTCAGCCATTTTGATGTGTTTGTCAACAACAATATTCCTTTGGTTTTTTACGATAGGGTACCTACCAAACCTTATAAAGCAACGATTGTTAAAGGCGATGATTTCAGAGGAGGATATTTGGCTACCCAACACTTATTGGAATTGGGCTGCAAAAAAATAGTCCATATTTCAGGACCGCTGACTTCCAATCTTTATATCGACCGCTCTACAGGTTATAAAAAAGCACTGGCACAATACAACGTTCCGATTAATGAAGACCTAATTTTCTATCAAGAACTAACACATGAAAATGCCCGCAAGGCGATGGAAAAAATATTTGAAGACGACATAAAACCTGATGCCGTTTTCACATCCAATGACACTAGCGCCATTGCGGTATTGGAGTTTGCCCGCGAACACAATATCGCCGTGCCTGAAAATTTGAAAATTGTTGGTTATTCCAATGATTCCAGAACCGAAATCATCAGGCCATCGATTACTACAGTAGAACAATTTCCAACATTGGTCGGCAATAAAATAGTCGATGAATTGATGAAAAAATTAGCCGAGAAAACAAATGAAGTCGAGACTACTGTACAAACTGAAGTTACAACAATACCTGTGCAGTTGATAAGAAGAATGTCAACCTAAAATACTTCATTTTTGAAGAATTCAGTAGAAAAATCTCATGCCGAAAAATCAGTATTGGAGATTTTTCACCTAAATAATGGGCTAAAATCAAACCCTAAGAATACAAAAAAATAAAAAAAAATACTTATGAATTCCAATTTTGAAAGCCGTTTTGCGGTAAGTCCAAAAGAAGCAAAACAAATGGATACTGAAGCTTTACGCGAAAATTTTTTAATTAAAACCGTTTTTAGTGGTGATGAGGTTAGACTGACTTTATCTCATTTCGACAGATATATTATAGGGGGCGCCATGCCAATAAAACAAAAATTGACGCTACCAAATCCTACTGATTTAAAAGCTAAATATTTTCTGGAAAGAAGAGAAATTGGGATGATAAATGTAGGAGGGAAAGGAGTGGTCACCGCTGATGGAGAGCGATTTGAAATTGATTTCAAAGAAGCTTTATATCTAGGAAAAGGAATAAAAGAAGTATTTTTCGAATCGGTTGATACCAACAACCCTGCAAAATTCTATTTAAATTCCGCTCCGGCTCATCATTTTTATCCATCAAAAAAAATAACAATAGCCGATGCAGAGATTGTAGAATTAGGATCAGCAGAAACGGCTAACCATCGTGTCATCAATAAATTAATCGTGAATAGTGTGGTGCAGACCTGTCAGGTTCAAATGGGAATGACCGAACTAAAAACTGGAAGTGTTTGGAATACCATGCCAGCCCACACCCACGACAGACGCATGGAAGCTTATTTTTATTTCGAAATACCCGAAAATCAAAGTGTTTGCCATTTTATGGGTCAACCACAAGAAACGAGACATATCTGGATGCAGAACGAACAGGCTGTAATCTCACCCAATTGGTCCATCCATTCGGGAGCAGGAACCTCTAATTACACTTTCATTTGGGGTATGGCTGGCGAGAATTTAGACTATGGCGACATGGATCATTGCGCTATTAATGAATTAAGATAATTGGTTATGAAATTTATCAAATCCTTTTTTTTACTTGCCCTTATCCTGCCAATAGCTATTTTGGCACAAACGAAAGCTACCATTCGTATTCAAAACAATTCGACTTTGGAACGAAAAGAAGCCGTTGTAGCTTTAAAATGGGAAACTATTTTACTTCATTATCCGCAAATAGATACCACTAATTTTGTGGTGATTGATGCGGTGACCAAAAAGCAAGTACCTTTTCAGCTGGAACATCGGGGATTCTCAACTATCCAAAACTTACTAATTCAGGTTAATGTCAAATCAAAATCTACACTTTCACTTTTGATACAAAAAGGGAACCCGGAAGTTTTTGTTGCCAAAACCTATGCCCGTTTCGTACCGGAACGCAAAGATGATTTTGCTTGGGAAAATGATCAAATCGCATTTCGCACTTACGGCAAAGCCATAGAAAAAACAAAGGAAGATGCTTACGGCTTGGACGTTTGGGTTAAACGAACTGATAAATTGATAATCAACGAGCGTTATAAACTTGGAAATTATCATATAGACATCGGCAATGGAATGGATTATTATCATGTTGGTTTTTCACTGGGTGCAGGTAATATGGCGCCATATGTAAACGATACCATTCGATACTCAGCAAATTATCATCAATGGAAAGTATTGGATAACGGGCCTTTACGCTCCTCTTTCCAATTAACTTATGACTCGTGGGATGCGGGCGGAATAAAAGTAAGAGCCACAAAAAACATTTCTTTGGATGCCGGTTCGCAGCTCAACCGTATAGAAAATGTTTATTCCTTTGAAGACAGCAAACCAATGCCCGTTGTTGTAGGGATAATTAAAAGACCTGAAACCGGAATCATTTCTTTAAACGAACAACAAGGAATCATGGGCTATTGGGAACCTACACACGGTGAAGATGGCACCACAGGCGTAGGCTCCATATTAACCACTCCGGTAAGCAATATGCTTGTGGGCAATGCACAAATATTAGCCAAAACCGCAGTTAAAAATAATGAACCTATCGTTTACTACACCGGAGCCGCTTGGAATAAGGCCGGAAAAATAACCAATGCCAAACAATGGTTCAAGTATTTAGATAATTTTTATCAGCAGATTAAGGAGCCTTTGGTCATAACCGTAGAATAACCTCAATTAATTAAAAACAAAATGAAAACCCTAGATATGTTTCAATTAAACGGCAAATTAGCCTTAGTAACCGGTTGCAAAAGAGGAATTGGAAAAGCAATGGCGCTGGCGCTGGCTGAAGCTGGCGCAGATATTATTGGCGTTTCGGCCAGTTTAGAAGCAGCCAGTAGTGAGGTAGAACAAGAAGTATTGGCTAGCGGAAGAAAATTTTACGCTTATCAATGTGATTTTTCCAATCGGGAAGCATTATATACCTTCATTAAAAAAGTAAAAGAAGACCATCCTCAAATAGATATTCTGGTAAACAATGCAGGAACCATTTTACGTAAACCTATTGCCGAACATCCTGATGAATATTGGGATGAAGTTATAGCCGTAAATCAAACCGCTCCTTTTATTCTTACGCGGGAAATTGGCAAGGAAATGCTAAAAAGGGAACAGGGAAAAATCATATTTACCGCTTCATTACTTTCCTTTCAAGGTGGAATTACCGTCCCTGGTTATGCCGCAAGTAAGGGCGCTGTTGCCCAATTGACAAAAGCTTTCGCCAACGAATGGGCAGCCAAAGGCGTTAATGTAAACGCAATTGTACCTGGCTATATTTCTACCGATAATACCACAGCCCTACGTGCCGATGAAAACCGAAGCCGTTCCATTTTAGAACGTATTCCTGCCAATCGCTGGGGAGAACCGGAAGATTTCAAAGGCCCTGTCGTTTTTCTATCCTCAAAAGCAGCCGACTATGTGCACGGTACTTTATTGACCGTAGATGGCGGATGGATGGGAAGGTAAACAACCGATTCAATTATTAAAAGCAATTTTTAACGTTTCATCACTAAAAAATATTTTGTTTTAATTATGGGTAAAGTACTTTGTTTTGGGGAAATCCTTTTGAGATATAGTATGGGGGAAAACTTCCCACAACAACCGAATTTGGCTGCCTATATAGGAGGCGCGGAAAGCAATGTTGCCTTGGCTTTGGCCAAATGGAAAATCCCTGTTGCTTATTGTACTGCTATGCCCGATTATTTCTTGTCGGATACCATTATTGCATATTATCAGCAAATGGGTATTGAAATCAATACTATTATTAAGTCAGGTGAACGCATTGGCGCCTATTACCTCAATCAAGGTACCGATGTTAAAAATGCAGGCGTGATTTACGATCGCAAACATTCCTCGTTTTTCGAATTAAAACCCTCAAGCATCAACTGGGAAGAAGTTTTTGAAGGCATCTCTTGGTTTCATTTCACCGCCATATCGCCAGCGCTAAATGCAAATATCGCGACACTTTGCGAAGAAGCGTTGATTGTGGCCACAAAAAAAGGAATCACCATTTCCTTGGATTTAAATTACAGGGAAAAACTATGGAGATATGGTGTGGAGCCTATAGATGTAATTCCTAAACTGGCTAGGTATGCCCAAGTAATTATGGGTAACATTTGGGCCGCCGAAAAAATGTTAGGCATCGCAATTAATCCAAAATTAATAGGGTCGGGAAGCGAATCAGATTTAGTGGAACAAGCCAATAATACCTCCAAAGAAATTTTGGCGAAATATCCCAATTGCAATACCGTTGCAAATACCTTTCGCTTTAATGATCAAGAATCCGTAAAGTATTTTGCGGCTTTATACCAAAAAGGAAATATCTATAAGAGCAAAACTTTATTTGCAACAAAAACAATCGACAAAGTGGGAACAGGAGATTGTTTTATGGCCGGGCTTATTTATGGAATACTACATAAACAAGTACCGCAACAAATAGTTGAATTTGCGGCAAGGGCTGCCTATCAAAAATTATTTATAAAAGGAGATGCTACCACATCTGAAGCAGAAGAAATCGAACAGTTAATACAGCAAGATGAATAAAAAAGAACGTGTCATACAGCAAATCATACAGTCGGGCTTGTTGCCTTTGTACTACCATGAAAATAAAGACGTAAGCATTAACATATTACGGGCTTTGTATCGATCAGGTGTCCGCATACTCGAATATACGAATCGCGGAGAAAATGCTTTGAGCAATTTTAAAGCGCTCAAGACTGTAGCTGAACAGGAAATGCCCGATTTATTATTAGGCATTGGCACCATAAAAACTGCTGAAACTGCACAAGAATTCTTGAATTTAGGAGCTGATTTTATCGTGAGCCCAATTGTTTCTCTTGAAGTGGCTAAAATTGTTCTGGGACAAAACTTAGCTTGGATTCCAGGCTGTTTAACCCCTACAGAGATTCACCAAGCTCAAACTTTGGGAGCCACATTGGTAAAGATATTTCCAGGCAATTTAGTGGGGCCTTCTTATATTCAATCCATAAAAGATATTTTTCCCGAACTCCTATTTATGCCTACCGGTGGGGTGGAGCCTGAAGAACAAAACTTGAAAGCTTGGTTTGGAGCCGGTGTATCGGCTGTAGGTATGGGCAGCAAACTGCTGCAAACCAACCTAATCGAAGAAGGCAATTTTGAAGTCCTCTCCGATTATATAACAAAGGCTACTATTCTAATTCAATCTTGTAAACAATCCTAAAATGAATATATCTTCAGAAAAAAGAGTTCGATATGGCATACTGGCCTTATTGTTTTTCGGAACTACCATTAATTATATCGACAGGCAAGTGATTGGTTTACTAAAACCTACATTGGAAAAAGAATTCAATTGGACAGAAACGGATTATAGCAATATTGTGATGGCTTTTTCGGCAGCCTATGCCATTGGCCTTTTGGGTTTCGGACGATGGATTGATAAAATTGGAACTAAGCTGGGTTATTCAGTATCC
The DNA here is from genome assembly GCF_054343795.1 of Flavobacterium sp. GNP002. NCBI lineage: Bacteria > Pseudomonadati > Bacteroidota > Flavobacteriia > Flavobacteriales > Flavobacteriaceae > Flavobacterium > Flavobacterium sp. GNP002. Next base: position 3,120,258 of record NZ_JBTGUW010000001.1, on the reverse strand, counting down.
GTCTTCTTTTGGAGCATTGCCGCCGTTGCACATGCATTTGCCAAAAGTACCTTTGGTTTTGGCTTGGCCAGGGTAGGGTTAGGTTTGGCGGAAGCTGGTAACTTTCCGGCTGCAATAAAATCGGTAGCGGAATGGTTTCCTAAAAAAGAACGTGCGCTGGCTACCGGAATTTTCAATTCGGGTGCCAATGTGGGTGCCGTTGTTGCTCCCATCATGGTTCCCGCAATTTTAGGTGCTTACGGCTGGCAAGAAGCTTTTGTCATCACTGGTGCCATTGGTTTTATTTGGTTAATTTTTTGGTGGAAATATTATGAAACTCCTGCAAGACAAAAAAAAATATCCAAAGAAGAATTCGATTATATTCACAGCGATAATGAAGTAGTCTTGGAAACGGAAGCTCCGGTTAAATGGATTACATTATTTAAAATAAAACAAACCTGGGCATTCATTTTTGGCAAGCTTTTAACCGATCCTGTTTGGTGGTTTTTCCTGTTTTGGCTGCCTTCTTATTTTGCCGAAACTTTTAATCTTGATTTAAAAAAACCCAGTTTACCTTTAGTTTTAGTTTATACTGCCACAACTATTGGCAGTATAGGAGGTGGTTTTTTATCTTCCTATTTAATCAAAAAAGGATGGAATGTACAAAGAGCCCGTAAAACGACCATGTTTATCATTGCCATTTGCGTATTGCCTATCATGCTGGCACAGTTTACCCAAAATATCTGGGTTGCAGTGGGATTAATCAGTTTGGCAGCGGCAGCCCATCAAGCTTGGAGCGCCAATATTTTCACGACAGTGTCAGATTATTTCCCAAAAAAGGACATCAGCTCAGTAGTAGGTATCGGCGGCATGGCAGGCTCCGTTGGCGGCATCCTTTTTCCTTTAGCCATCGGTATGATTTTAGATCATTTTAAGCTTTTGGGTAATATAACTGCTGGTTACAATATTATATTTATTATGTGTGGTTCCGCCTATTTATTGGCCTGGCTAATCATGCATTTTTTAACCAATAAAAAAAATAGCTAACCTCTTAGGGAATAGCAAAATATAAGTGATAAACGTCATATCTTGGCATAGTTTTTATAAAAAGAATGGAATTTGGGTTAATGCCCTTGAGTCGAAATTTGTTTAAAGGAAAAAGACTAAAAAAGTGAACAGAACTATTGAAAGTGTCGATTAAAAAAGATCCGAGATATAGAATATGTCTAGATTAGATGATACACGAATAATGCCGCTTATGCATTAGATAAGCTGCACGTGAATTATAAGTTCAGGCCGGAAGTTTGCGTTTTGAGGAAGGTGTCACAGACAAAGACTACATCATATTATTGCGTAAAGAAATTGATGAATTCCGTTTGCTATTCATTGAGTGGGTGACGGGTTTTGACATGTGGAATTATATCAAAGATGAATGAGGATTATTCAATCCATCGGGAGTTTCTGCCCATGACAAAGACCCCGATGATGATATTCCTTTTAATCCGAAATATTTTTTTGATTTTGACGATGATGAAGAAAATTAAACTTTAAGGATTGGTTACTATTGCCTAAATTATTCTTTCTTGTTAGTTCAAATTGAAATCGCCATTGAACTTACTTTCCAATACAATATCTAATTTATCAGTATTTGTAAGGCTTTAGCAGGGTAGAGGTGTACAAAAAGAGTACTTAAAATAGAAGAATACTCATTTGTAAAGACAGTAAAAGAAATTGTAGCTATTTAAATTGGATAATAATTTCTTCAAAATCCTCCTTTATAAACTCCCAATACTTTCCTTTAAAGCAAATTGGATTAAAATCTTCATCAGCTTGTTCAAAGGATGTAAAGTTTTTTAATTATTAAATCTTTGTCATGTGAATAAGGATATCTTTGCTCGTGTAAATCTAACATTTGGCTTAAATCATGAGACCGAAGTAATTCATGTAGATCCCAAAAGTCTTTTTTTCTCCCTCCTCCTTGAATAACTTTTAACTTCATGGCGATAATTTCTTCAATAGTTGCCATTCTGATACCATCAACTTCTATAGCGGGTTGGATATAATCGTCTGTGTAATACAAATCGAGTTTTACGGTATTTTCTTTATTTTCTCCAATACTATAACTTTTCCCCATTGCTGGAATGGTGTCTAAAAAATCTACATATTGAAAGTTATCTTTTAGATAAATTTCTATGACTCTAAAATCTAATGATCCGTAGTCAGCATCACTAAACAGATCAATATCGATAGATTCTCTATGACCTATTTGTTAACTCAATGCTGTACCGCCTACAAGTCTAAAATTATCAAAAATTTTTGATTGCATTAATTGAATCAAACTTTCTTTAAGCAATTTATTTACAGTGGAATAGTATAACATTACGCTTGTTCTTTATTTTTATAAACAGTATAGGGTTTACGAGTATTTTGCTCAAGTGTAGACCTAATAAGTTCACTTTTATAAAAACGTTTTATTTCTTCTTTTTCAATATCATTTCCTCGTTCGAATATTCTAAGAATTACCGCTGCACTTTGTTTCTGCCAATCAATTTTAGTTATATCTGTATCCCAAAACAACACCTTTCTTAAAAGGTTTAAGTTTGGAGTTTCTTGTTTTGTTTTACTTTTTTGTTCCTGAATATCAAAATAGGTTTGTAGCAAAGCTAGTGAGCCTTCCTCTAAACTTAGCTTTTCTTCAATTTTCAATGCCAGTGCTACATTGAGTTTCCTTCTTCCTTTTGTTATTGCGTTTATAGTTTGTGGATGCTCCCCAATAGAAATAGCAAAAGGACGCTGTGAAATCGCTTTTTTGTTAAGTAAGCGTTCCAATACTATTCCAGGATGTATGCCTTTATATTTTTCGATTAATGTATCCATAGTACAAATGTAAACATTTTTGTTTATACGGAGATCGATGCGGTGGTAATTGTTTTTAATCACCGCATATTTGCGGTGATAATTACCGTTATAGCAGTTTTTGTGTTCTTTTTTTTAATTTTTAAATTGTAAAATCATCTTTTACCGATTTATTTACTGCTATAACAGTAATATAGGGCTATTTATATTAAATAAATGTTTTGTAATATCTAAATTGTTTATTTTTACCGTTAAAACAGTATAAAATGAATGATTTTGATTTAGGTACTTTCATTAAAGACCATCGAAAAAAAGCAGGATTGACACAACTTGAACTAGCGGACTTAGCTGGAGTAGGTAAGACCACTGTTTTTGATATTGAAAAAAATAAAGAAACAGTTCGTTTGAACAATCTTTTTGCAGTACTCCGAGTGCTAAATATTAAAGTAGAATTCAAAAGTCCTTTAAATAAATAATTATGAGAAGAGCAATTGTATTCGCACACGGAAAAAGAGCTGGAATTTTAACGGAGATTGCTGCTAACGACTACCATTTTGAGTATGATGAAAATTATGATGGTGAAGCGGTTTCGTTGACCATGCCCATAACTCAGAAAAAATATAGTTATACATTCTTTCCACCGTTTTTTGAAGGGCTATTGCCTGAAGGTGTTATGTTAGAGGGATTACTACGAATTGTGAAAATTGATAAGAAAGATTATTTCTCTCAACTGATTGCAACCGGCAATGATTTAGTAGGTTCAGTAACGGTTAAATTGATGAAAGATGAATAGATGTCCTATTACATATGAATTGTGCGGTATGGATAAGTACAGTGAAAAAGGACTTCGAATGATAGCTCCTAAATTTACATATTTAAATGATTTACCCTATACGGCTGTTGAGCTTCGTCAGGAAGCCGCAAATAGAGCTAAAAAGCTATCCATTCAGGGTGTACAACCAAAGCTTAGTGCTGCTATTTCAATAGTGGATCAAGAATTTAAAATTGTGGACCAATTTGGAACTTACATTATAAAGCCTCAAAATGATTTATTCCCTCAATTGCCAGAAAATGAAGATGTAACTATGCGAATGGCAAAAGTATTTGGTTTAGAAGTGCCATTTCACGGGATGCTATATGGTAAAGATGGTAGTTTGTCTTATTTCATTAAACGTTTTGATCGTTATGGGAAGGGAAGAAAGTTCGCAACAGAAGATTTTGCGCAATTGACAGGGAATACAAGAGACACAAAGTATCGTTTTACGATGGAAAAATTGATTCCTGTAATTGACGAGTACTGTTCATTTCCCGCAATTGAGAAAGCTGATTTTTTTAAAAGAATTCTTTTTTGTTATGTAACTGGAAATGAAGACATGCATTTGAAAAATTTTTCGCTAATTACCAAAAATAACAAAACCTCACTAGCACCAATTTACGACTTTCTAAATTCTACCATAGCTATTAAAAATCCAGTAGAGGAAATTGCACTTACCTTAAAGGGAAAAAAAAGTAATTTAAAAGCAACTGATTTCATAGCTTACTACGGCAAGGAAAGATTACAACTCAATGAAAAAACTATAGCAAGTATTCTAGAACAAATGAAAAAAGCAACTTCTGAATGGAAGGAGCTGCTTGAAATTTCTTTTCTTTCAGATGATATGAAAGAGAAGTATTTTGAGTTGTTGGAAAGTAGAGTAGGGATGTTTTAATAACCACCGCAAAAACGCGGTGATTAAGTTGATTTTTTACCGCAAGTCTTACAATATATATTTTTGCCTATTATAATCTACTATGCGATTATCATAAAAATTAGATATTATTGATTAAACTACATTTTTATTACTAATATAAAATCGGTTTTGCCATTGACGTTCCTCCATTTGATTCTCTACCTGTTTTATGGCAATAACGTTCTTTATAATTCCAGTTTTCAAACATAGCCCATGAGCGGTAAGCTTCCAGACTATAAGGACGTTTAACGTCAAAAGGAATTTGTTGACCAGTTCTGATACAATAGCCAAACTCTTGATGTTTATTACTTCTGTAATTTGAATAATTTGAAGCGTTTTTATCTGTCTCGTCAAAACTTTCTACTTGATGAAATCTGTTGTTTGATTTGACTGGTTGATTATTGGAAATGTTATTACTCTCAGGAATAAATTCTTCTCTCGTGGGTTTTACATCTGAATCTAAAATTACATTTTCAAAGTCATTGTAATATTTTTTATTGAAAGAGCTATTTCGATATAGATTTTCTGTCACATCATATAGAATTTTTGATTCTACATACTTTTTGGTCAATCCTAGATTTGTTTTTTTAAATACTGGACGTTTTAAAAACACACATGGGTTTTCAACAATCACTCTATTAGTGTAAGCAATCGAATCAGAATATAATTTGTCTAGACTTAATTTCGAGTTTTGAAAATAGATACCATACTCAATATTTTCAGTCATTGACTTGCCTAATAAATTTAATGAGGTTAATAAAGCTTCATTTTCATTAGCAAAGTACTTAGCATGTAAATTTTTACAATAAATAATAGCAATGTTGCTAAACTCCTTAAAGAGATCTAAATCAGCTGGCGTTAAACTGCGTTGAGTTTCTGCCTCATTTTTACCAAAAACAAGAATGATCTCGAGTTCAGGATTATTTTTCAGTTTTTTAAATATACTTTTACAATAATCATCAAGCCTAATAAAAGGGGAGAGGATGATAAGCTCTTTTTTTGCATTCCAGATGATGTCAGTTAGCTTGTCATCTAGTTGTTGTTCGGTAATGAATTCGGACATTTTAGTAATAGTTTATTATTTTAATTTCTGTGAAACTGTATTTTAATCCTACTCTTAAGATTCTAGGATTGATTCTTCCAAGTCTTCATATATTTCAAGTTCTACATTTGATGTGTCCTGAGGAATAATGAATGAATTTAACTCCGCTGTAATTCTTTCCAATCTATTTTCATAAAAAGTATCATATTCGTTATTCCAAATTCCATCATTATTTATATCTATAAAGTGCGTTTTCATAGTCTCTTCTAATTCTTCATTTTTGGAATTAAATGATTTCATGTATGTAGCAGGGCTCTTTGCTTTTATTACATTTTTATTTAAATATCCATCTACAATTGTAATATTGACTATATGATTTACATAATAATACTCTAAATCTTTTCTGTTTTTTGCTAACCAAGATTTAGGGAAAAAATGATGATAATTTTTACTAGTAGCAATTTTTAGCCAACTATTATCAATTATCACATCTAGGTTATTATCAAATGATTTTGGTTTTTGTTTTGCATACAAACATAAAATTGCTTTAGTAAAAGATTTACCTGTGCTAAACCAGCCATTTGCCTCAACAAATTCTTTATTTACAATAACTGCCCATTCATATTTTGGTAATTCATTACCGATAATTTTATCAATTTTTGCAATATCCTGAACTAATTTACCTTCAACTCCGGATGAATATCTAAAACCTAATGAGGCTCTCCAAAAGAAATCTTCTAATCTCTTTTTCATAATCCCACTAGGATTATTTTTGTGTTGAAAGTAAAAATAGCTAAACGGTACTAAAAGAGCATTATAGGGTAATATCCTACCAACAACAATTCCGTAACTTCTAAAGAAATCAATGCTACTTTTTATGCAATTCACTGCTTCATCCCAAATATTGATAAAAGCCATTTTGTCTAATTTTAGGATGGTCTTTCTAGTACAGTCTTTTTCTAGCAATATGGATATAACTTGAAGGATCGTAGCTGATGGGATTGTATCATAGTGGCTTGCACTCAGTTCTGCAGAAAGTTCTTCGTACTTAACTGATAAATCAAATATTTCTTCCTTATTTTCAAGATCGTTCTTCTTTTCAAAAATATGATAGGTTTTAGCAACCATAATTTCAAAAAGGGATAATGATTTGCCACCTACATTTAGCCTTGTAAAAACCTCGGTAGCAACATCTATTTGGGCATTTTTGAGATTGATAACTGAAAAAGTATAACCAGAAAGTACATTTTTATAATGGTCTAATTTTTCATGAAGTTCTTCGGGATAATTTTTAAAAATTGCATATCCACCTTTCATTAAGTCGGTGAGCTTGATTATTTTTTCGGTACCACATTTTTCTATTTCGGTTGTTACAATATCTTCTTCTTGTTCAGCCCATAAATTAATATAGATTTCTGAATAATCGGTAGTTTTACCATCGTCTTCCCCAATTGTAACTCCTTTTAAAGCAGCATACAATGAAGTTAAACGTTGTTGACCATCTAGTACATAATTTACAAATTCACCATGCTTAGGTTCTGGCAATACTATATTACCAAGATTACGAACAGATCTCAATCGTTCGTTTGTTCTCCAATAAATAAAAGTTCCAATAGGATAACCTTTAATAATACTATCTAATAATTTTGCTGAATCTTTTATGCTCCAAACAAACTTCCTCTGAAATTGTGGTATTTTAACCTGACCTGTTTCTATTTCACTCAGAAGGTCTGTGTATTTAACTGAAATATTTTGTAGTGATGTACTCATTTTTGTATTTGAAACTTGTTGGATGTTATTTTAAAGGTATTGACTCATGTAATAAAAAATGTATTTGTAAAATTCCTCTACAAGTTTTTTGCTAGACCTGATATGTAGTAGAAAGATAAAATTTTAAATATTATTCATAATACTTGTTACAGTTGGAATTGTTTTTTTTAGTCAAGCATTTTACTGTAAAACAGTTACTAGCTCAAAATCTAAAATCAGTTGTACTTTTGAGTTAAACATTTCATATTGGTAAGTCTTTAAGTTGTAGCTATTACTTTTTTTGAAAAAAACTTTAAATTTATCTTAAACATATTTTGTCGATTTGATGTATATCATTTATTCAAAAATAATCTTTTAATTGCAGTACATCTTTCTTGTATTTAATATTTTAGCATAGTTATAGACATTTTGAGTTTCCCATACTTTATTCTCTATTTCTAAATTCTCAAAACTCCAGGCATTAAATAAACTTGAGGCTCTATTTTTTACGTAAGGAAAATCTAAAATTAAATTAGAAATGAAGTTGGTATTATCTTTAGCCAATGCTAATAATATGTAGGCTTCTATATTTTCAAAATAATATTTAAAGAAATCGTTATTCTCTTCCAAAAAAAAGTGATGATACTTTTCAGCTTCATTAAATTTATCATTCCATAATAAGATTGAACATATTATATGAAATCCAGAAATTTTGGTGGATTGGTTTGTATCATTTAAGTTATACTCAATTGCAATTGCAACATTTTCTAAAGCAAATTCTTTTAAATGTTTAATATTATTACTTAAAATAAGGTACGATAATTTTATTAATGCAGTTGGACTTTGATTTATGTCCAGTACATTGAAAAAAAGCCTAATAGTTCTATCATTTGAAATGCCTAAATTAAACTCGTTGGTCGCAATGATTTCTGCTAATAATCCAGTGAAATCATCTGAAAAATCAATAGAATTAACTTCATTTATTGCTTTTTTAATATAATCGTTTGAGAGTTCGCCTCTACCTTCATAGAAATGCGCAATTCCAATAATTAATCCTACAAACGGTATTTCTTCCACTATTGTTTTTAGAATACCAATGCATTTATTGTTGTTAATATCTAAAAAATCTAAACCAATTTTATAAACCTCATGAGGACTTTTAGTACCTAATTCAATTATAAAATTGGGATCAATAATTTCAATTGGTTCAAATGGAGCCTGTAATTTGCTCAAATGAATTTTGAAATCTAGTTCAATTTTGTTTTCTGAGGATTTTATAAGTTTTAAATCTGTGGCTTTCTCTTTAATTTCAAGTAAAGCGTTAAATAATGAACCTCTCCAGTTTACATATTCATTTGTTTTTTTATTTTGGTTTACTATCTCCTCAAATATGGTCTCCAAAAAAGCACCTTTTACTTTGGTAGTAATCCAAATGCTTTTGAACTCCAAAATGTCTCCAATGTTCTTAATCGATAAAAAAAGTTTAGTTTCAGAATTTTTGATAGTATAATTAGGTAATGCTACGCAATTGTGAGCAATACCAAAGAAACCGTTTTCAAATTGTTTTCCTTTTTTAAATCTAGGAAAAATTTTATTGGTATTTATACTACCAAAAATTCCTTTCCAAATGAAGTTATGGTAAATATATTCTTTTCCCATTTTCAATCTACCTTTTAAAACGCATTAAATTTATCCCCTAAATAATGCTTCAAATTATATTTTTTAGTAGTATCTAAAGCTCTTTCTAAACAAATGAATTTTTGCTCCGTATTGGTTTTAAAATAATCTACTGTATCGAAATCAATGCTAACATCTAAACAAATTAGAGTTTCTTTTTCATCATCAAAAGCTAGGATAATCTCGTTCTTTTTGAATTGGGATTGTACTTCCGTTTTGTAATTTAATGAGAAGTTATTTTTGAGCAATATCTCGGTCATAAGTTCTTCCTTATTGAAGGCATTGACTAACTGGCTTTCTTTATCAGCAATGTATTTTTTTAGTTGTGCCAAATTTTCAGCATCTGATAATTCTGGATCAGGAGCAAACTCCACTCTTGGAAAATTGGATTTTTGCAATTTGTATACTTTGAAACCTAAATTTGTCATTGGAGCTATTTCCTCCTCCAAAGATAATTCTCCTGCTTTTTTTCTAGTATTTTCTGCTATTTCATTTTCTATTTTGGTAACTACTCTTTTGTTGCGCTCAATGGTGATATCACTTATTTTTTTATAACCTGCTTTATAAGCTTCACTTTTTTCATCGGTAGCTTCAGGTATTTGAATTAAAATAAATTTATTTTTATTACCATCTTTATTTAATTCTAAAATGGAATGTGCTGTAGTTCCAGAACCTCCAAAAAAGTCTAAAATTATGTCATTTTCATTTAGTGAAAGTTCAGCTATTCTTTTAATAAGTCTCGTTGGTTTAGGTGTGTCAAAATACTGTTCCCCATTAAAAAGTTTTCTGCATTCTTGAGTTGCTTCCTGATTATGTCCAACTTCTTTGTGATACCAAATGGTTAGTGGTGTTACACCATCTTTAACATCGGTTAGAAATCTTTTAATTCTAGGAACATTATCGCCTGATTCACCAAACCAAACTCTATTATCATCTACTAATTCATTTATTTTTTCTTTGGAAAATCTCCAGCAAATTCCTTTTGGTGGATTTATTTTTTTTCCTGAGGGTGTTATTATTTCAAAATCATTTTTCTCACTATACGTTTTAACCGTCATGTCTCCCGAAACCCAAACACCACGGGGATCATTATCAATATTCTTATATCTAGCTAAGGCTTCTTTTGTTCTTTCTAAAAGAATTGGTCGATATATTTCTTTGTTTTTTGCATAGATTAATATGTGGTCATGATTGTCTGAAAACCACTTTGCATCGTTAGAGGGTGCAAATTTTTTCTCCCATATAATATTTGCTACAAAATTATCTTGTCCAAAAACTTCATCACATAATTTACGTAAATGGTGTACTTCTGTATCATCAATAGAAATAAAAATCACACCATCTTCTTTAAGTAACTGTCTAGCGATAAGTAATCGACTATACATCATGTTTAACCAATTAGAATGGTATCGCCCATCAGTTTCTGCATTCGTGTCAATTTTCAATCCGTTTTCAATAAATTCTGCATCTTCCCAATATGCTTTTTTATCTTGGGAAAAATTGTCACTATAAACAAAATCTTTTCCTGTATTGTAAGGAGGATCTATATAAATACATTTTATTTTCTCACGATAACTACCACTTAATAATTTTAATACTTCTAGGTTTTCGCCTTCTATAATTAGGTTTTCGCTGTTTTCAGGATTAATACTGCGGGCTTCATCATAAACTAAAGTAGCATTACTTGGTGTAAAAGCGTTGCGTTTTGCTTGGCTTTTGCCAAACCAACGAAATTCGTAACGTTCGGTCTCGTTAACCGTGTCAGGATTAATTGCTTTTTTTACTTCATCAATATTGAGATTTCCTTCACTGGTAAACCAATCAGGAAATTGTTGTTTTAATACTTGTAAACGCTCTTTATTCCAGTCGTTGCTTAATGGCATATAGTCATTGATAGTTTCCATGATACTATTTTTTCTTTTTAGCTTCTTTCAAAACTTTTTTATCGTCACTATCTAATTTTCTTTGTATTTTTTTAACATCTTCAGCAGGAGGTAATGTTTCGGGCACAATTCCTCTTTGAGTAAGCATATTTCGTACTGCTTTATTATTTTCTACATGTTCATTTTCAATTCTATTTTGACCTCTTAAATCTTTGCTTTGAACATTTAATCCTGTCATTTCAGCTGCCAAATCTTTGGCTTTAATACTAATGGTTGGCAAAAAATCGGCAACTGGTCTGTTGTCAGGAACGCCCATTTTCTTTTTGAGCTGTATAGTTGATAATCTAAATAATGCTTGGTCTCCTTTAGAACGAATTAATCCAAATCCCTTATTGTCCACGCCTCGCTCAAACAATATTCCGGATAATTGCTTTTCGGTTTGTGTTAATTTTTCTCGTGCTTTTACTCGTTCAAATTCAAGTAATCTTTGTTCTATCACTTCTGCTCTGCGGGTTTGAACAGCAAAATAATTTTGAGCAAAAGCAATTTCCTCTTTTCGACTGTCTCCATTTTGAGCAATTAAATAACAGGCATAACGAGTTAGTGCAATATCATCAATGTTGTGCTGAGCCCCTTTTCCTGCTTCTATCACTTTCCCGACATCAGGAAAGTGATTACTTATTTCCTCACCTGCATTTGCACAAGCATCTTTAGCTTTTTTTATTACTTTTTCAAAATTTTCCCATTTACTATATCCTAGTAATTTTTGTAACTCTCGTGCACTCCAACATTCAACACCTTCAATTTTAGAGGCAACTGCTTCAAATTGTTGAAAAAGTTCTATTATTTCTTGGCTTTTCATAATCTGATATTTTCTTAATATTTTTATTATTACTTATCACTTTCCTGATGTCAGGAAAGTGATAAGTAATTACATTTTTGCATTTATAATTTTATCTGCTTCGTTTTTAAAATAAGAGAACTCTTTTACGGGAGCTTTGTACTGTACTTCTAATCCTAATTTTTGAAAATGTTTCATAGCACAACGTATTTTGTAAATTTCACTTTCTTTAAGTGCTTTTTTATCATGAATATCGTTTGTTCCCTTGGTTTCAATCACAAAATAAAATTCACTTTCACTCCCTGTTTTTAAACTTTTTCGCTTCATCACTAATCCAAAATCTGGCTCATAATTACCAATAGGTGTTTTTATTTTGTACCAGCTCGGTAATTTTAAAAAACAAACTACTTCTGCATCTTTATCAGCATCTAATGAAAAATCTCTTTCTACATCACTATCCACAAGCATTTTATCAAATACTCCTTTGTATGGTGTTTCAACATATCCATCTTTAGAAATATTCTTTACAAAATCATTAAAATCAAAAGGATAACTCTCGCCCGTAATTTGGTAATCTAAGCCTCTAATCATTTCATTAAGTTCTACATCACGGATAATAACCGAAGTTTCATGAATAAATCGAGGTGGGTTTTTTATCATTTGATCTAAATTATTTAAACGACTAATAATCTTAAATAAAGTATTATAGCTGACTCCTGTGTTCTCACTTATTTCCTCAATTAGATCTAAGGGCGTAAACGTTGATTTTTGAATTACCTTTTCTGAACCTTGAAAAGTATCGTTTTGACCTTCTTCTGTAATTGTATTGATTAAAAAACTGGATGCTTCAATAACAAAATCAGGTATTTCAATTTTATTAATTCTCGCCGCAGATTCCGCAATCAAATTATCTTCATCAAAAGACATGGTATATTCTGTTTTTCGAGCTAAAGCGGTCCAATATTTTCTAAAAGCTTGGTCGATTTCACTTGAAGTATTGCGCTTGAAACTTACTTTATCTGTTGGAGTCCCTTTATGAGAGTGTGACAGTCCTGCGCCAGCGTTGGTAGAACCATAAACCGATTTTATTTCTTCTTGATACTGCGTAACAAATGTTTCGTAGGTTTCATTTGGGATTACAGTTAATTGGTTGATTCTATCGCTTTCTGCTACATTTAAAGCATCATAAACTCTTTGTCCGTCTTGGTTTACACAAATACGCAAACCGCGTCCAATCTCTTGACGTTTTTTAATTTCGGAATAGGAGTTATTTAAAGTCGCAATATTAAAGACATTTGGATTATCCCAACCCACACCTAAAGCAGAATGTGAAAAAACGAATTGTACTGGATTTGTAATGGTTAAAAGTTCTTCTTTTCCTTTTAAAATTAAATCGTAAATTTTACTTTGTTCTTTTACACCGCCTTCATTATCGGCATATTCTCCAGATGCTTTTTGAGCAAAATAATACCCTTGAACTGCCTGAATTTCTTCACTAGATGGAGTTTTTCCTCCATAATATTCAGGATATATTTCTTTATATTTTTGAACGAATAAGTTTTTAATAATAGGTGTTTCGCCTACATAATTAGAGACTCTGTCAATAAAGATCAATGACAAACATTTTATATTTTTCTCTAAAAGCTTTTGTGTTTTAGCAAAATGTCGGTGAAGTAACCATTCTATTTGCAGTGCCCAAATATTTTCTAAACTACCAGCTATTTGTTTTTCTAAAATTTCAGCTCCATTAGTAAAAACCACAGTCCACTTTTGTGTTTTTAAGCTTTTATTTATTCGAGAAATTTTATAATTCAAATAACTTGGATTGTTTGTTTTGTCTCCTAAATTATCTCCTTCCTTTAACCAAGCCGTATTTTTAAAATCAATCTTCCCGCTGGAATTATTAAGATGCCAAGCTTTGAGTTTGACTTTTGGGTCTCCTTTACCAATTTGAATGTCGGTCAATTCTATTTTAAGTGAAGCTTCGTCATTCTTTTCGGTAACTGTAAGTACTTCAATTTTCTTTACCAATCCCTCTTTATAACTATCAAAAGGAGTTAATCTAAACAAGAGGTTTTTAAACACTTTATGCGTTGCAGAATAACGCAGTTTGATTAAAGGATTAAGTTTTGCAATTTGTTTTATGGAATTATCTGTATCCATTCCTTCTTGCGGTTCATCCATGATGATGATTGGATTTGTTTTGCCTATTGCCTCAATGAACGGGATATTATTAAACAAGTCTTCGCGTTGTGCCTGATTTAAAATTTTGTCTTCTGAATTAAAAGAAGCCAAAGTCATTATCATAACCTGCGGATGCTGGTCTTCAATAAACTGAGTTACTTTGGGAAGTTTTTTACTGTCGTATTCAAAAGAATTTGGAGTAAATCCATAAAGTTCAGAAAGTTGTTTATCAAATGATTTGAAAGTCCCGATTATGTTTTGTCGTATAGCTACTGACGGGACAAGAATTATAAACTTTGTAAAACCGTAATGTTTAAAAAGTTCATAGATGGTTTTGATATAAACTAGTGTTTTTCCTGTTCCGGTTTCCATCTCAACACAAATATCATTTTCAGCGGAAAGGTTTGCCACGTCTTGATTTATTCCATTTTCTAGGCAAATATTTTTAATATTCTCCTGAACTTCCTCTATAGATAATCGAGAAACATTGGAACGAATACCTTCAAAACAAGCACTATCAAATGTGTTTTTTTCTGTTCCTTCAAAAACTTTTATTATTGATTGAACAGCTATGTCTTGATATTTAAGGTTTTCTAGTTTTAGTTTCATTTTTATTTTTGCAATCTTTTACAAGCAATCTAGTTTTTATTGAGTTAATTTTTTTTCAAATTTTTCTAATTTACTGCAATTTAAGTGGGTTCAGAAAAATTTTAAAAAAATAAATATTTAACTACAATAATACAAAAAATCAATTTAATCTGAAAGGATTAAAGTTGATAAAAGCTAATAAAGATTACTAAAAGTTAATAGTTTTTAAGCATTACGCTTCTATTTATTTTTCTTAAATGAATATGGTACTGAGTTATGAACTAATTGAAAAGTACGATGATAAGGAAAAGACTGAACCAAATGTTTTTAAATATTTTGTTAGGCTTTTGGATTTCTGTAGTTTGCAGTATATTTTCTATTCTATAAAACTAGAATTATATAATTCTATAAATCTAGTTTTATAGAAATGTATTTTTTTTTACCAATCAAAAGGAAACTCAATTTTTGCAATTATTTCCTTTTACGCGAACTTCCATAGGTTGGCAACCTTTCTAAATTCTCTTGTGGTATCAAAGTTAAATATAGATTGTTATTGGCTCTTGGCCATAGTCCATAAATATATTCTAATCCAGGTTCAATGACTATTTTTTGATTGAAGATTATAGTTCCTGTATGTGAAGGTCGATCAGGGTAATGTTGATCTTTATTAGTGGTTAATCTAAATTTTAATTCATTTGTTTCAATATCTATATCAAATGAGCTTTTAGCAGTAGCTTCTTTTATTGAAATTTCATTTTTAAAACTATTTAGTTTATCTAAGTAGCGATAATTTATGATCTCTTTCGTGGTTGAGTCTCTTTGTAAACTCAAAAGATTATAAGACTCAATAGTCTCCAATGATTCAATAAATAGAATCCAATTATCTGAACCTAATATGGGACGATAATGTTTTTTTAATTCAACAAAATTCATTTTGAAGCAATTACATAGCATTCCTTTTTGAAAATTAGAAAGGTGTAGCCAATTTTCAGTTTCAATGGCTTTTTCTAAATTTTCATTTATTTTTTTTTGTTCTTGAACATTTTTCAAATAAGCTTCTTCCTGTTCTTTACTGATGCAAAAGCTGCACTTATAAGTTGAAATAAGATTACTTGTCAATGCTTGATTTATAATTGATTTAAAATTCAATCTACTAGATGCTTGAAAATCATCAAATTTAGGACAAGACCCACAAGGAATTGAAAACATTAGTAAACCACGTGAAGAAATAAGTTTGTTTAGCTGACTTTGAGAAATTTCAAAAGTTTCCATGATACTTTTGGCTGTATTTAAAAATTCAAAACCATTAAACTTCCAGTACAGTTCAATGATTGATTTCTCTCTTTCAGTACATTTTTCTGAAACTTGAACTCGAATATTAGAGATTTTTTCGTTTATATTTCCCATGACGTTTTTAAAAAAAGCGTGGAACTGTCTCCTGTTAGCACTATAGGTATCTCCAAACACCAGCACACCAAACAAGAACAGCCCACGCTAGGCATGGGCGTCTTAGTTTTGATATTAGCGTGCTATTAATTTTGGAGATTTTATAGTACTAATTCAAAAGCTAAACACTTTATATTTTTATTTCTAAAACTGTATTTTGTTACATTTTATATTGGTTTCAAATTTAGTCAAAGTTTTTAAAGAGCGATATCTATTTTTAAATAATTAATCTATCAAAGGTCGAGTTTAAATAAGAAATGATTTTAGAGCCTCGTTGACAATTTGCTTCATACTAGTGTCTTCTTGCAGGGCTTTAAGCTTTAACTTTTTAAGTAGTTCTTTTTCAATATAAAAAGAAAATTGGACTTCTTCTATTTCTTTGGTAACAATAGGAACAATTTTTTGAATTGCTTTTTGTTGATTACTTGATTTCGCCTTGTTAATTAGGTCATTGATGTTTTGTTTTTCCATAATGATGGATTTGTATTTTTATAGATTTATAGACTTATAGATTTATAGATTTATATATTTTCATAATCATATTAGCTTGGTTAAAATTTCTTCTGTAAGTTGGTCAATCTGTTTTTGTGCATTTTTATCATTTGAAACCCCTTTTAACAGAACTGAGCGTGTAAAAGCGACCAAATCACTAATATGCGTAGTAGCTGTTTTCACGTTATATTCTTCTAAGCCAATTAAAATATCTAGGGTTAAAGTCGTGTTTGGTTTTATCATATTGAAAACAACCAAGGTATCTATAGTTCTTTTCTCTTGTTCAATAATGGCAAGGGTACTTTTTATGGCAAGCAGATCTAGAATACCGGCTTTAGTTGGCACAATAATTAAATCTGATATTGAAATCAGTTTAGCTAAATGATTAGATAAATAAGGGGGAGTGTCTATGAATATAAAATCATATTGCAGTTCCAAAATACTTTCCAATTTATCTTGATAGGGAATTATTTTAAAATCAGTAACCAATTCTTCTAATTGGCTCAAACTTCCTTGTAAATCAAAATCTAATACAGCAACTCTAGAATTTGCAGCAATATTTTGTGCAAGATTAAAAGTAAGAGTGCTTTTACCAACTCCACCTTTTTGGTGTGTTATTAATATAATTTTCGGCATGTTTTAAAATTTAAACGGTTATTATTTTTGTAAACTTAGCGAGGGGATTAGTAGCCCAAATCCTTACCACTATCAAGAATTTTCCTCACAACTTTTATTGACAAATCCGTTATGGATTTTGGGAAACTAGTCGGTATCTTAGCAAATGGGATTTGCTCTTTTATACTTTGAATTGGGTTCAATTGTTGCTTTACCTCATTTAACCCAGTGTACTTAAATATGAAATTTTTAGCCTCGTTCTTTACTCCATTGGATATTTTACTTCCTAATTCTTTTTCGGACTTTTCAATTTTATAATTGTTCTTTTTATCATTAAAATATTCATACGATTGGTGAATGGGTCTGGCATAGTCGAATTTTTTATCGAAAGTTTGCTCTGCGGTTTTGAAAAAAGCACTGCGATTAAAACCAACTTGATTTTTTCCAGCTAAAAGCATTTTGTCCCTTGCGGCTGACAAGGGAGACAGTGATATTTTATCCCGTGCGTTATGATTGGTTTTATCATGTCTAGAGACTAAAACATGTACGTGAAAGTTGTCGCCACCTTTCAAAGTGTCGTGTTTGATTACTTCCTTGGTAAATGGATCTCTGTTTAGTTTGGCTTCCAATTCCTTTATTTTTTCAGGATTATTTTTTTCGATTTTAATTTCTCGTAAAAGCTCCTTATTTCTTATTACTTCCCTGTCTTTGTGGTTGTAATGCCTTTGTGTCTCTACTTTTCCATACCAAAGTAAATCATCCCCTGTAAGCTGTCTTTTGCTCAAATCGAACCCTTTTTGATGGGCGAGGTCTTTGTAAATACTTTCTTTTTTGGTTCCGTATTCTTTCTCAATTGCTTCTTTTACTTTGTTATCATACAATGTTTGAGGAATTTTATAGGTTCCATTTTTTTGTTCATGTAAAAGTATTTTTGGAATAGAAACCTCTTTGCATCCAAAACCTTCCAAACTCAGTTCAACTTTCAAAGATTTTTTATTTTCCGAAATAATTTTCAAATCTTTCAATTCCTTCCATTCTTTCGGATTTGTATTCTCTTTGATCTCTATTCCTCTTTCTTTCAAGTAGTCTTTGTAAATTTTATTAGTTTCCATTTCTAGAGCTTTCTTTTCATCATTGTTCGGAATCTTGTGGGGGTTAATAAAGACCTCCCTTTCGAAATTTGAAGCATATTCAGACATTAGATTTTTGGTGTAAAGCTTCAATTGCATTTTGATAAGCTCTTGTTTGCTTTCTTCATGAACAGGACTGTTTTTATCGTATCCTCTTTGGGTTAATTCGGCAACTGCAATTTTTTCTAGGTGTTTTAATTCATCTTTACTCGGCGAAATATTTAGCATGTAAAAATTAGATTCTTTTAGTTTCCGTGAACCTCGATTCGAATCGATAGCATCTTTGACATCATCCATTTCTATATTTTGCAATGGTTGTGACTCTGTATATTCTTGATTGAAAAAATTCTCCTGTAGTCTTACCTTGTCAGTGTCGATTTCGTTTTCCTTATTCAAATACTCAACAAGCCCTGAACAACTGGAACTTGATTTGGCATCGTGCGCGATAAATTTTATATTCATGATTTTATCGTTTTCGTTTAAAGACTTCTCTATATTCTAAAATATCTTTCCAATCGTCAATATCCCATTCAATTACCACTTTATCCTTACTGATAAGCTGCTTTTCTATTTTTGTATTTTCCCTTAATATTTGGTGTAATCTTCTGTAAAATCCCAAATCCTCATTTATTCCTTCTATAGTTTTTTCCATGGAAATAAGCAGTTGATTTTTCGATGATAAGTCCCGTGTGAGGCTAATTATTTTTTTATCTAGCTCCCAAATCTTATTAGGTTCTTCCGCTTTTTCAATCAAAGATTCGTTTCTTTTATCAATAGATTGAATGTTTCTATTTTCAAAAAGAGCATTTATTTTTCGGCTCATAGGAGTCAAAATATCTCTCTCGCTTATTTTTAAAATTTTCTCGTTCGCTTTAAAATCGTCTTTCATTACCTTTTTTAAAATATTGATTTCAAATTTTAATTCTTCGAAATTTTTCAAAAACATGTTTGAGATTTGTTCGTTCGGAGCTATATTATTTACCTTAAAAAAATAATGGATTTGAGAAATGCAGTCGTTAAAAGTTGTAAACGAATAAGTTTTTTTCAACCAATCAAGCTGGGTTTTACATTCGTTACTAATTCTGATGTTTACATCCTTCTGCATGTAATTATGTTTACTATTATTCATCGTAAAGTGTTGATTATTAGTTGATTTTTGTCTTTTTTAGTAAAAAAGGAGAAAGATTGCACGCATTTGTTAAGACTAAAATAAATTAAAACATTAAAAATCAGTCAGTTGTAGTTTGGATTGTCGTGTAGCGCAATCCCCTCTTGCTCCCTCATATCTTCAAATTCTATCTTTAATTTCACTACCACTTAACAAGCATTCATTTAAGTCTTTTTACTCTTGTAAAGAACTCCTTAATCAGAAACTTAGTTAGTTCCGTAGCTCTGTTAGCTAATCTTTTACAGGTAATGTAATTGCATTGCCATAGTGATCTCTCAAATCAAAAATGTCTATTAGAATTTTTAAATTTTTATTTTTCTGATACAGTTTGTTTATTACATTTTGTTCATTTGAATTAATTTTTTTTGGGTTGTAAGTAAGGTTTTTTAAAAAATAGTCCGCAATATCATAACCATTAGCTCTGTCCTCAATAGTGCCTTTTAATTCTAATAAATCGGAAATTTGAATATCAAAGCCTTTACTTTTAAAATAGTCACATTTAGATTTCCAAATACTAAACGGACTCCCATTAGGACCATATACACCCAAATCTGGATATAGAATAATTTTTCGTTTTTTTAGAACTTCCATTTTTAATTCATTTAACCCATTCAAACTACCTGCTGCTAACCACAAGTATTTTTTGAATAATAAGCTCATAATACAAGCCGTTTTTTCGGATTCAACTATTGCAATTGTATTGTTGCTAGTATTGATTAAATGTTCTCCAAAAAAACATTGATTGAGATTGAAATCATTTATTTCATTCGATTTTATTTGTATCGAATGAACCCAATTTATGTATTTCGTCCTCTTACCTGATCTACTATAAATAATCATTTTTCCACCCCTGATTTTCTTGTTTGAATCAACTTGCCAAAATACAGTTCCGAAATGCCAGAAATTGGCGGTTCCTATTTTATAATCATTGACTACTTTTTCTACTTTTTGAATATCAAATCTTGATAATAGAAAGGATATGAAATTATTTTCTGAATAGTATTTTAAGGTCTCCAGCAATTCCTTTTCGTTGTGATATGAAATTTGCTTTGGTTTTTCTGATTTAGCGCCGTAAGGCACATAAATTTTGTATTCTATGTTATTATCCATAAAATAAGATTTTGCAGTGTAGTGATAGCCGCAATTTATTTCTCTATCGCATCTTCCAACTATGTTAGAAACATATTCGTTTGATTCGACATCAATATAGAGTACCAATGTTTTTTTATTACAGTTTGGGCACAGGTGTTTTATTGATTTTTTATGTAATGAATATTTATGCATAATTTACTATGATTTCATTTTCTTCATTCTCTTCACTCTCCAGCATTGGTAAGGCTTTAAGTAAGGTATATTACTTCATTTTGGCTTCATTTTGACTTCACTTTGATTATTATTAGTGAGCTGTCGAATTTCACTCTCTTCACTAATTTTGCACAAATACCATTTTTTAAATTGATGCAATTCAGTCTTTTACATGTAAGAATGAAGAGAATGAAGAGAGTGAAGTCTATACTATTTTTTCGTAACTCCCATATGCAAGTCTTTTGAATAATTTTAGGTCTTTTAAGTAAGTTTTGAATTGCCTGTCAGATATACGAGGTCTGCCATCAATCAATTTACAAGCTATTATTAATCCTTCTGCGGTAGTAAAAGTTTTTGGGAGTTCGTTTAAAATATTTTTTTGAAGCTCAGTTAGAGTTTCAAAGTAATTTTTTTTTAAAATCTCTGTTCGTACTTGAATAGCATTATGGTAGAAATAGTCAAATAATTGAATAGCACCTTTGATTGAATAGATATTCACTTGGTTTGTAGATTTACTTTCTACTGTTGAGTTAATCAATTGAAGAATTAATGCAAATCTTAAAACATATTGCTGTAGTTTTATTTCTACGCTTCGTTCATAGTCAAATAAAAACTTGTCGGGTCTATTATTTTGCCATCTGAATAGGAATTCTTTTGCTTCAGTTTCCATTGTGAAAACATTAGATATGCTAGGATCATTATCACCGAGATCAATTAAATTATGAATGAGTGTGGTGTAATTATTGAAAAGCACTTTGTTCACTTGTTCTATATTCCAACGTAATACTTTTTCATCGTTTGGGTAAACAAAGAGCAATCGATCCATAAAACCATTAGTTAATCTTCCATCTTTTCCAAAATCCTTTAAAACCGAAATTTGAGTGCTACCGATAACACTTAAACATGGATCTTCTAGTCTCAATGATTTACCTGAAGCCCTATCGGTTGTTATCTGTGTTCCGCTCCATAAACTTAAATAGGTTTCAGCTTCACCAGAACTATTGTAACGGTTAAAATTCTTTAACCATCCATTTAATTCATCCACATAGATGCAAATACCTCGTTTGTTGTAACTGTGATTTAGAATTAATGCCTCAGGAGTAAAATCACTTAATAAATATCTCTTTAAAATTGGTTTTCTCTCCTTGTTTTTAGTATCTGAATTTTCAGAATTATTTTTTTCGTATTCAAGTAATTGATTTTCATATTCAGCAAACAATTGACTTTCTTTGATTTGAATGGGGTTGAAGCAAAATTTTAAAGCTTGTGTCTTAGCGTCTCCTGGTTGTCCTACAATTACCATAAATAAGTTTACTTTTTCTTCCCATCCATGTTTTACTTCAAGTTTATGTGATTTACCAATAGAGGCGGAAGCAGCCGAAAGGATGCCTGCACCAAGATAATCTATAGGAAAGAGGTGCTTATTATGTATCTCAATAATGATTTCTTGAATAGCCTTAGGATAAATTTGTATTGGGAATAAGTTTCCGTTGGTTTCTTTATGTTTCAAAAAATCTATTTCCAGATCAACGATATCAATCTGTCCTTCTTTTTCTATATCTTTGCTTTGCGAATCAAAGATTATTTTACCCTTTTTACTTTCCTTAGTAAGAAGGGTATTGTTTTTTAGATCCATCATAACTCAAAAACTATTTTTTTGAGTTTACATAATTCTCAGCTTCTTTTTCAATCTGAGAGATCGATTTTGATTTGTTTTGAAGTAACCATTCATCAATCTCTGTTTTAGTGAAAAACAACGTTCGATTGTTAGGTTTCGAGTAGGGGAGTATGTTGTTATGTACAAGCTTGTAAACATAACTTTTAGAAAACCCAGTGTAGTTTACAACATCATCAACTGTGAAGATTTGTTTGTTTGTCCCAATTATAAGTTTCTCTAATTGGCTTAATTTTTGAATAATCGCATTGCTTTCCATAAGTAACTTTTTATATTGTTATTTTATCATTATGGTAGCAAATATCACTAAAGACAAGTGTTTGCGAGATTACATTCGTTACATGTAATGAAAGTTCATATGGGGAAATTCGTAAAAATATTTTCAAACTCTATCAGGAGCTTATGATTTGGAGTTCTGCTGCCGTTTCTAACAGAACCGCTAATAAATTTATTATTATTTTGATCTCTAAAATAAATAATAAAATCAGATATTTTTATTCTTTCGCCAACTATTTTCATTACTTCCTTGCGTAAATAATATAAACTAATTGCATTCAGAGTCAACATAATTGGATTGGATAGAAAATTTTTGCAAAAATCATCTTTTGAATAATTATCATCAATAATTCCATACTCTCTAAATTTTGTCCATAAATAGTTAAGCTGATTAATAGTAAAAGATGAGTTGTAATTTATGATTTTTGTTTTTTTCGGATCTTTCGAAATATTCTCGTCGTTTAATTTTCCAATAAGTTTGTCATTATATGTAACCAGGGCTTCTTTGTTTAATAGTATAGTTTCGCTTGAACATATACTATTAGTTGTTAATCTTCCTTGAGGATGCGCAGTTTTTCTTATTTTAAAAAAAATGAAAAAGCATGCTAATGTTGAGAAAGTAATTACCAATACATAAAAATAGCAATAAAGAATATCAGTAGATGGTTTTATTAAGAGGTAGGTAGAATATGAACTCACACTAATAAGGGATAAAAATAAAAATGAAAAAAATCTATATTCTTTTTTTAATAACCAATCTAAAAGAATAGAACTAAAATATTCAATAACAATAATAAATATTGACAGAAGACACAGGAAAATGAATATTACTATAAAATAACTTAGAGTTTCCATAGAAGAAAATTTAAATATTAATGTTTGGGATTAAGTTAGCAGCTTCTTTCATTTTTTGGTCAACAATTTTAGCATAGATTGCTGTCGTGCGTATTTCGCGGTGTCCTAATCTTTTGGAAACGGTATATATATCAGCTCCATTTTCAAGTAAAAGAACTGCATTCGTGTGCCTGGCACTGTGAAACGTTATATGTTTTGATATTCCTGCTCGATTACACCAGCGTACTATTTCATTATTGTACACAGCACTGTATTTTAGGCCTTTAAAAACTCTTTCTGAGGGGTCTTGTCGTTCTCCAAACAACTCTCTTATTTGATTTGAAATATAAAGATATTCAACTCCTTCAGTTTTTTGTTGCCGAAAATTTATTCTACTCACACCATTGTCTTCATCTCTTATTTCTGACCAGACAAGTGTATTGATATCAGACCATCTAAGACCTGATAATGCAGAAGCGATAAAGGCTCGTTTTAAAACTTCATATTTGCAAGGAGTACTAGCTAGTGATTGTAGCTCTTGATGCGTTAGATATTCTCTTTGACTTTCAGCTTGTTCAAATGATTTTGTTTTCGAAGCATAATTTATTGATAAATAGCCATCATCAAACGCAGCCCTTAGACAGGCTTTGAACTTGTTGTAATAAGAATATTTTGAGTTAAGTGATAAAGGAGTATCACTTTTTGTTTTAGCTTCTTTGTCAAAGTATAAACGCACTCGCTTGACAAAGTTTTCATCAACTTCATCAAATGTTAGATTTGATGAAATGCATCTTTTTAGATGCAGAGAAGTTGCCGTCCAGTTACCGTAGTTTTTAGGAGAGTCAATTTTTTCCTCTGTTTTCTCTATAAAGTAATCTAAAAACAATCTTTTTGACTTGGAAGTGTTTTTGATGTCAAATTTACCTTGAAAGTATTCCGCTTTACGTATAGATAATATTTGTTCACTTAAAGTGTCAATTTCTTTATTTTCTTTTTTTTCAGCAGCAGTCTTTGGATCTTGATTTGGATATAATTTTAGATACTCAAAATCTCTTAAATGAATCCTTTTGCCATCTAAGTTTAGAGTAGAACCCTTATAGTACTCAAGGTATAGACTGAACTTACCATTTTTTAACTTCTTTTTCTTTAAAGTAATATTCATAGGTGTACATTTTTACACCTTTTTTGTCCTGAGGTGTACATCGAGTGTGACAAATGTATGAATTAAAGTTATTACAAGAAAGCTAAAACACAGCTAAATCAATGGTAGTCAAGTTATAGAAAGTTAAGAATACTTAAAGAAAGTGCTTTTATTTCCCGATACAGAAATTAGCGAAAATATTCCCTAACAATTCGTCATTAGTCACCTGTCCGGTAATCATCCCAAACTGATACAAAGCTTCTTTAATATCTAATGCCATCAAATCTGATGATAAGTTTGTTTCAAGACCAAATTTTACTTTTTGTATTTCATCTAAAGCTTTTAGTAATGAATCATAATGTCTTGTATTAGTTACGATTGTTTCATTATTTCGTAAAGCACCAGTATTAACAAATGAAAGTAATTGATTCTTCAACTCCTCAACGCCTAGTTTTTCTTTTGCTGAAATAAGTAAGATTTCCGCAATTTCAGATTTGATATTCTGGATTTCACTTTCTTCTAATTTGTCAGCTTTATTGCCAATAATTACAAGTGGCTTTAATGGAAATTGATTTTTAATTTTTTCAAGTTCCACTTTCAACTTTAAACCAGAAACTTTAAACTCAGAGCTATCAAAAAGAAAAACGACTACTTGTGCTTGTTCTATTTTTTCGAATGTTTTTTTGATTCCAATGCTTTCTACTACATCTTCAGTTTCCCTAATTCCAGCCGTATCGATGAATCTAAATCCGATTCCGCCAATCACTAATTCGTCTTCAATAGTATCACGCGTTGTTCCAGCAATTTCCGAAACTATGGCGCGTTCTTCATTCAATAAAGCGTTCAAAAGTGTCGATTTCCCTACATTGGGTTCACCCACAATAGCCACAGGAATTCCGTTTTTAATCACATTTCCTACTGCAAATGAATCGATTAATCGTTTTAGGACAAATTCAATTCGATTCAATAATTCATGAAATTGGGTTCGGTCAGCAAATTCTACATCTTCTTCTGCAAAGTCTAATTCGAGTTCGATAAGTGAAGCGAAATTCAAGAGTTCTTCTCTTAGTTTAGCTATTTCATTAGAAAAACCACCACGCATTTGCTGCATCGCAATTTGGTGTGAAGCTTCATTATCAGATGAAATTAAGTCGGCAACAGCTTCTGCTTGTGACAAATCGAGTTTTCCATTTAAGAATGCGCGTAATGTAAATTCACCGGCATCAGCCATTCGACAGCCTTTTCGAAGCAATAATTGAATAATTTGCTGTTGGATATAAGTAGAACCATGACACGAAATTTCTATCGTATTTTCGCCAGTATAGGAATTTGGTCCTTTAAAAATAGACACTAGGACTTCATCCAAAGTTTTGGAGTCGTCTATAATATGTCCTAAATGTAAGGTATGCGTTTTTTGGGTCGTTAATTCTTTGTTTTTGATGGATTTAAAAACAGAATTTCCAATAGTAATGGCATCTTGGCCGGAAATTCGGATTACGGCTATAGCACCCGCTCCCGAAGGAGTTGCCAGTGCCACTATGGAATCGTGAGGTATCATATTAAAATTCAATTTAATGCAAAAGTAAGTAAAATTGATAACGCAACAAGACCTGCTTGTTAAACCAGTAACTTTATTTTTGTTAAAAATTCGCCAAACTGATAATTATCATATTAATTTATTTTTTCTTTCGTAATTTTATATAGATTATTGATTTGTAGTAAATTACTATATGTTATGAGAAAAATTTTATTTCCAACAGACTTTTCAGAGGTATCCAAAAATGCATTTATTTACACATTAAAATTGGCAGATTCCATAGATGCTGAAATCATTACTATGCATGTTTATCAACTGCCACAGGCAAACTATGTAAATGTTTCGGAATACTTGCATGAAATTTATGATGTTACGGAGTTGAGTAATTTTGATAACTACAAAGATGAAGTTCCCATTTTAAGGCATATTGCCGAAGAAAATAATTTAGATAAGGTAAAAATAAGTCATGTTTTAATTTTGGGTAATTTGATTGAGGAAATCCAAAAAATTACTAAACATGAAAATATAGATTTTATAGTAATGGGAACTAAAGGTGCGACCAGTTTAAAAGAAACCTTTTTAGGAACTGTTGCAACAAAAGTAATGAATGATGTAAAAGCAGTTGTTTTAGCTATTCCTGAGCGCTGTAAATACCAACCTATAAAAAATTTACTTTATATTACTGAATATAATTCTACAGATATTGAATCTTTTATGCGCGTTATGGCTTTTGCCAAAGTGTTTCAGGCACATATTGATTGTTTACACGTAGAACCGCTACATCATAAAAATAAGAAAAACGATATGGAAGATTGGAATGAATTAATTAAAAACCATAATATTGCTTTACATTCAATTTCAGGGGATGATATTGAAGGTATTATTTTGAATTTCATTGATTTGTATAAAATTAATATGATTGCGATGCGTGTATATCATAAAAATTTCTTTGAAAAATTATTTGAAATCAGTCTTTCAAAAAAATTAGCATTTCATGTCAATGTACCTATTTTGGCGATCCACGAATGAATTTAATTTCGATATTTATTTAAATAATCGAAAAAAATAATTCAGCAATTTATTTTAATAAACGAACTATTTTAATACTTAATAAAATGAAAAAAATTCTATTTCCAACAGATTTTTCTGAAGTGGCTGCAAATGCATTTGTCCATGCTTTAGAATTCGCAAAAATAGTTCAGGGTGAACTCGTTTTATTGCACACATTTGAACTGCCAATATATGACAATCAGTTTTTTCCTGAAAATTATGCTGTCATTTATGATTCTTTAGAGTTGTCTCAGTTTGATATGTTTAAGGATGAAATCCCAAAATTGCGCGCTATAGCCGAAGAACGCCATTTGGATAAAATTAAAATGTCACATAGGCTTATGGATGGAGATTTACTTTTTAACATCAAAAGATCGATTAAAGAAGACAAAATAGATTTTGTAATAATGGGTACTTCCGGAGCTACAGGTTGGGATGCTTTTTTTGTAGGTACTAATGCAGGAGCTGTAATTTCTGGAATAGAAGTTCCAATGTTATGTGTACCTGCTGAAGCAAAATTCAAAAAAACAGAAATTATAGGATTTACAACCCGTTTTAGAACCAAAGATAAAAAGGCACTAAAGATGGTTTTGGATATAGCAAAAAAAACAAAGGCCAAAGTGAAATGTCTTTATGTAAAAACCAGTGATTCTGATGTCTCTAAAGATACAGTCGCTAAGTGGGAAGATGAATTCATTAATGAACCCATTGAGTTTTTTGTTATCAATAGCGACGAAGTCAAAGAAACAATTCTGGATTTTATAATGTATAAAGAAGTAGATGTCTTGACAATGCTGACGTATAAAAGAGGTTTTTTTGAAGGGATTTTCAAACCTAGTTTAACAAAAAAAATAGCTACAAATTTTGATATCCCAATTTTAGCTATTCACATTGATTGATTCCGTGTTGATTCAATTGAAATCTTGATTTCTATGTAGTTTGGCATCGCCATTGCCTTTTAATTTAGACCTCAAAGTAATCTATTTCGTTATATTTGCAATTCATCAAATTGAATTATGGAAATATACAAAGCAAAAAAGATTCGCTTTTCAACGGCATTAATTGCAATCAATAAAAAGTACAATAGTGTAAGTATTTTAAGACTTTTTACTATTGTGCTTTTTTTGGTTTCTATTTATTATTACATCAAAAACAGCCAAATTATTTTTGTAGTTGTCACTATTTTTCTTTTTGGACTATTTGTTTTCTTGATGCGCATTCACACCAAATTACTTTTCGAAAAGCAAGTCAATAAAGCCTTATTCGATATTAATGAAAATGAAATTTCCTATTTGGAAAGAAATAAAATCCCTTTTGAAAACGGACAGGAATTTAATGATTTTCTTCATCCGTATGCGTATGATTTAGATATTTTTGGCGAGCATTCCTTGTTTCAAAACTTGAATAGAACCGCTACTTTTATTGGTAAAAAAACATTTGCAAACCAATTGTTATCCATTTTGCCAAATGATGAAATTACCAGAAATCATCAAGCAGTAAAAGAATTAACCGAAAAATTAGATTGGCGTCAGGAATTTTTGGCTTTCGCCAAAGTAAGCAATGACAATCAATCAAATTATGAGACGCTACTCAAGTGGAGTACATTCAATAGTACGCCTTTGTCTAAAATGAGTGTTTTTATTTCCTATTTTTCACCACTTCTTTTTCTGGGAGTTCTGATTGCTTATGTAGTGACTTCTAATACTTTTTTTGCTTCTGTTTTGTCGTATTTGTTTGTTATTAATTTAATGATTTTAGGACGTTTTATAAAGCGAATCCAAGCTGAAGTAGCTAATTCTACTAACATTGATAAAACCATTCATCAATATAGTTTGCTGTTGAAAAAAATTGAAAACGAATCTTTTCAATCACAAAAATTAATCGATTTACAGCAAAAACTAATGTTCAAAAAAGAAAATGCCAGCATTCATTTGAAACAATTAGCAGGTTTGTTTTCTAATATGGACAGCATCAGTAATTTCGTTACGGCTATCGTATTCAATGGAACGTTTCTTTTTAATTTACATGTTTTAAAATCATTAATTCAATGGAAAAAAGACCATAACGAAGCTTTAGAAAATTGGCTAAAAGTTATTGGTGAGTTCGAAATGCTGAACAGCTTGGCTAATTTTTCGTATAACAATCCCGAGTTTGTGTTTCCAACATTGAACACCAATTTTGAAATAGATTTCAAGGATTTAAGTCATCCTTTATTGAATGAAAAAACCAGAATAGGAAATGATTTGCGTTTTCATCCCGAATCGTTTATGATTTTAACGGGTTCAAATATGTCCGGTAAAAGTACTTTTTTGAGAAGTTTAGGAATAAATATGGTTTTATCAGGAATTGGTTCACCAGTTTGTGCCAAGCAGGCGAATGTGCATCCGTTACCAGTTTTGGTTTCCATGCGATTATCCGATTCGTTGTCCGATAGTGAATCGTATTTTTTTGCCGAAATCAAGCGCTTAAAGCAAATCATGGACGAATTGGAAAACAGACCCGCATTTGTCTTATTAGATGAAATATTACGCGGAACCAATTCAGATGATAAGCGCAACGGAACAATTGAAGTGGTCAAAAAAGTAATTGGTAAGAAAGCCATTGGAGCTATTGCAACACATGATATTGAAGTTTGCTTGACCACAAATGAGTATCCGAATATACTAACCAATAAATGTTTTGAAGTGGAGATTATCAATAATGAACTTCATTTTGATTACAAACTGCGCGACGGAATTTGTAAAAATAGAAGCGCTACATTCTTGATGAAGAAAATGGGAGTGATTTAATTAGTATTCAGAGTTCAGTTTGTCTTTGCGAGGAACGAAGCAAACCCACTAACATGAGCAATCCTAGTTAATCATTGAAGCGGGAAATACAATATGAGATTCCTCTTTCGTTGGAATGACAAAAATGAAATCAATAAAAGCAAAAAACCGTCCCGATTTATCGGGACGGTTTCTTAAATATAAAAATGGTTTGGTTAATAGCGTATTTTAAACTGAACTAGCTATTCAGCATTACTGGCATTACAAGCATTGTAACCGTTTCACCTTCTTCTAATCCATCAACAGGAGTAAGGATTCCGGCTCTGTTTGGCAATGACATTTCAAGCATAATCATATCGGATTGCAAGTTAGTCAACATTTCAGTCAAAAAACGAGAATTATAACCTATTTGCATATCATCACCTTGATAATCACATGTCAATCTTTCTTCGGCCTTGTTTGAATAGTCAATATCTTCAGCAGAAACATTCAATTCAGCACCAGCGATTTTCAAACGAATTTGGTGCGTTGTTTTATTCGAAAAGATGGCAACACGACGCACAGAACTCAAAAATTGAGAACGGTCAATCATTAATTTATTTGGATTCTCTTTTGGAATTACCGCTTCGTAATTTGGATATTTTCCATCAATTAAACGACACATCAAAACATAATTGTCAAAAGAAAAAGTAGCATTCGAATCGTTATATTCAATTTTCACTTCAGCATCTGAAGTTCCAAGAATATTTTTTAAGATGTTCAAAGGTTTCTTTGGCATAATGAAATCAGCCACTTGAGAAGCCGTTACATCCGTACGGGCATATTTTACTAATTTGTGCGCATCAGTGGCAACAAATGTCAATCCTTGTGGCGAAAACTGGAAGAATACACCAGACATTACCGGACGTAAATCATCGTTTCCGGCAGCAAATATAGTTTTGCTAATGGCTGTTGCCAAAACATCAGCAGGAACAAGTGTTACAGATGGATCATCTAAGTTAACCGATTTTGGGAACTCATTTCCAGGAGCATAAGCCAAAGCATATTTTCCAGAATTAGAACTGATTTCTATCGTACTGTTTTCTTCAACCGTAAAAGTTAAAGGCTGTTCTGGGAATGTTTTAAGGATTTCCAAAAGTAATTTTGCAGGGACAGCAACGCTTCCTTTACTTTCTGAATCAATTCCTAACGTAGCAGACATAGTTGTCTCTAAATCAGAAGCAGAAACCGTTAGCACATTATGGTCTAAATCAAATAAAAAGTTATCTAAAATAGGCAAAGTATTACTGCTGTTGATAACGTTACCTAAAACTTGTAATTGTTTCAATAAGTACGAACTCGATACTATAAATTTCATCTGTTATGTTTTATTTTTTAAGGTATTTCTTTAAATCCGAAATACGATACATTTTACAAATATATTGTAAACTATTTTAGTTTGGAAACTTTTTTATTAACATCTATTTGCTATATTTTCTTTTTCGAAGGAAAGTAAATACGACTCCAAAAAGCACCAAAATAAGAATTGGAAGCCCGATAGTTAGGATTTGTGTTCGGGTATAGTTTTCATAAACTTTTTCTTTATCCAGTAAAGGTAAATCAAGATCTTTACTTCGAATGTTAATAAGTCCGGTATCATCTAATAGATAATTGACGCAATTTATGAGGAAATCTTTATTATCATACAAATTCCCAGACCTTTGGTCATAACCCAATTCTACCGGTTGAAAGTTTTTATCCAATTGATTTTTTATCAAATCGCCGTCCGAAATCACAATCATTTTGTTCTCTTTTCCTGCCGCTTGAAATGTTTTTTGTTCAAATGGCAACACGCGATTTTCAAACATGGAATGAAATGAACCTTCTAATAAAACCGAAAGTGGAATTTTTCCTTTGT
Organism: Flavobacterium sp. GNP002; assembly: GCF_054343795.1. Lineage (NCBI taxonomy): Bacteria > Pseudomonadati > Bacteroidota > Flavobacteriia > Flavobacteriales > Flavobacteriaceae > Flavobacterium > Flavobacterium sp. GNP002. Next base: position 3,088,395 of record NZ_JBTGUW010000001.1, on the reverse strand, counting down.
TTAAGTAATCGTTTGGTGCCGATTCCTCGGCAACGATATTCAGGTTTATCTCTGTTGGGGTTCCTATTTTCTTGGAATATTGAGACGATTGCAACAAAATGGTTTTCTTAATTCCGTTTTTCAAGGTATCGATTGGATTCGCAAAATCAAATTTGATTCCGCCTAAATTTTTCACAATCGGATGCAAACTGTTTGGATACACTTGTGGCGCAAACTTCCAATTGAATTCCTGAAATTGAGTCGCACTTCCTTGTTCTCCTGTGGCTAGTTTTATGGGACTTCCTTGTTCGTCTTTTACTAAATCAGGATTAATTCGGATTCCGTATTTAAAGAACATATCATTCAAATTCAAATCTTTTGGATAGGCCAAAGTGGCTCCAGATGAATCGTATAAACTATCCATTTCTGCCGTAACTTGGTCAATCAACCACAATGTTTTTCCTCCGTTGATGATAAATTGATCCAAAACTTGTTTCTCAGCATCGGTGAACGTTTCAGTTGGTTTAGCGATAACAGCCAAGTCATATTTTTCTAAAGCTTCTAAACTTCCAATAGGGTATTTAGCAACCGAATCTAAAGTAAAAGGTCCAATATGATAGCTTTCGCGTACTTGCAAAAGAAATTTAGCCATCAAAATATCTTGCAATTCACCGTTTCCTTTAATGACAGCGATTTTCTTTTGTTTGGCTTTGGTAATCTTATTCAACGCTTCGGCAATTGAGTATTCCAAATGCTGAACGGAACCAATTACTTTTTGGGTAGTTGACGCACCCATAATGTTTTTCAGCAATGGAATATTTACTTCCTTGTTGTCATAAACGGCAATCGCCCAAGGAAAAACCATAGCTTGTGATTGCTTTCCTTTGTCGTCAACGGTTATGTTTATTGGCGTAAGCCCTTTTCTATACAAGTCTTTAATATTGTCCATGCTGGCGTCCTCGTTTTCCAAAGGATCTACGAATTCAAAAACAATATTTTTGTTGTAAGCCTGAAATTCTTCCAGTAATTGTTTTGTTTCTTGTTGTAAACGTTTGAATTCGGCAGGTAAATCGCCTTGCATATACACTTTTATGGACAGCGGATTTTGAACTTGCTTAATGATGTTCAAAGAGGTCTGGGAAAGGGTGTATCTTTTATCTTTTGTTAAATCAAAACGATGAAAAAAGGAACTTCCTATCACATTCGCAAGCACTACAATAGCAATGATAGTCAATACTGATTTTAGGTTATTTTTCTTAGAAGTATTCATTACGATTTGAAAGATTTTAGATTATAAACAGTAAATGAAAGAAAGACAACGGTTATGCTTGTAAAATAAAGGATATCTCTTGTGTCTAATACGCCTCGGCTCATGCTTTTGAAATGATCTTGCATTCCTAATGATGCGATTATGGAAGATACATTTGGAACTACTGAAGCTAAACCTTCAAATCCGAAATAGAAGAAAAAACATAAAAATACCGCAACAATAAAAGCCACAATTTGATTATCTGAGAGTGTTGATGTGAATATTCCGATGGCTGAATAGGAAGCAATCAAGAACAATAATCCAAAATAAGAACCAACTGTGCTTCCCATATCGATATTGCCTTCAGGCATTCCTAAACTAGAAATAACGGCTACATAAATGAATGTTGGAATAATCGCCATTACAATTAAAAGTAAAGCTCCAAGAAATTTTCCGTTTACAATTTGCCAAATACTCAATGGTTTAGTCAACAATAATTCTAATGTCCCTTGTTTTTTCTCATCCGAAAAACTGCGCATGGTTACCGCGGGAATTAAGAAAATCAAAATCCAAGGTGCCAAAGTAAAAAATGGAGTCAAATCAGAAAAACCGGTATTCAAAATATTGTACTCTCCTTCGAAAACCCAAAGAAACAATCCGTTGATAATTAGAAAAATGGCAATAACTAAATAACCTATGGGCGAACCGAAAAAGGATTTTATTTCTCGTAATACTATTGATTTCATTTATTTTTTTGTTTAAAGTTTCAAATGTTTAAGGTTTAAAGTTCCCAATCCAAGAACTTTAAACCTTAAACTTTAAACTATTTTTATTCTAAAGTAACTAATTTATCCACGCTCCACGCTTCTGGTTTGTCATTGAATAATTTTTTGGTGAATGTCCAAACATCATAAAAAAGTTCGGAATTCCTGTAATTTTCTAAATCAGCTTCGGTTTCCCAATAGCTGTAAGTAAAGAAAATGCTTTTGTTATTTTTATCCTGATACAATTCTAAGAAACGATTTCCGGGTGCATTTCGTATTTTATCTTTCATTAACTCGAAGTTTTCTAAAAATGCAGGAATGTGCTCCTCGTGAAAACTCAATTTTACTATACGTACAAACATTAGATTTTTTTTGTTTAAAGTTTAAAGTTCAAAGTTCAAAGTTCGTAACGTTTAAAGTTGCTCCACTTTAGACCTTAAACTTTAAATGAATTTTATAATAATAATATCTCTATAATTCAATCCTAATAAACTATTCGCAGAACCTACTTTAGAAGGATTACTTCTAAAAATGGCAATCTCCAGAAAACCGGCTTCGTTGAAAATTGCTAATTTTTCGCCTTCATACGATTTTATCGGATATTTATCGGAACTGGCAATTGCGGAATAGTTGGGCAAAATGGTTTTGATATTTTTGGTTTTCAAAACAATTTCATAAGGTCTTCCTTTGGCAACTTCGATAAAATATTTTTTAGAAATATTGGTAATTACATTCCCAAAATGATCAATGTAAATCACATGACCTTTTAATGAATTTCCATCATCTGAAATAGTGGCTTGCAGATTTGTAACTTGCTTAATCGTATTTATTTCTTTACCAATGACATTCATCAAACCACCTTTGGCTAAATGGCAGGCCACTTTTACAAACACATCCAGATCAGTAGCTTCGCTTGGCAAACGATCATGAATGTTAATCGCCACTATTTTTTGTGGAACAATTTTTTGCGAAAGCATACTTAAAATGCCATTATCTGCAGCAATAAAATAGTGACCGTTCCATTGCATCACAATATGTTGATTCTCTTTGTTCGATTCCATATCGACTCCTACAAGGTGAACTGTACCTTTTGGAAAACTCGCATACGATGCTCCAATAATGTAACTTGCTTCTACTGTGTTGAATGGGTCAATGTCATGTGAAATATCAATAATTATAGCCTCGGAATACTCAGATAAGATTTTCCCTTTCAACGCACCTACAAAGTGATCTTTCAAGCCGTAATCGGTAGTGAGGGTAATTATTGACATAAATTTGTTTATAACTATTGGTGTTATGTAAACCTAATTTTATTAAATTTGAGAAGTGCAAAGCTAATAATAGTAAACTCAAAAAACGAAAAACAAAAAACAAATTCTATTTAAATAAAAGAAATATACCCGACAGCCAATTGATTTATAAAAAAATTAATTCTAATTTAAAACTACCTCATTTGAACGAAAGAATAATCGAGCTCATAGACATCGCTCCAAAAGACTTTTGGGGCGCTCAAGACACTCATCTTGAAACAATTAAAAAATACTACCCAAAATTAAAAATTGTCGCTCGGGGAACAACCATAAAAGCTTTTGGAGAAAAAGAGGTTTTAGACGAGTTTGAAAAACGTTTTCAACGTTTAATGCTTCATTTTACACGTTATAACACTATTGATAATAATGTTATTGAACGAGTAATTTTAAGTGATGGGAAACAGATTGAGAGAATGGGCGATCACGATAAAATTTTAGTACATGGAGTAGGTGGGAAGATCATCAAACCTATGACACCCAACCAGCAATTACTGGTTGATACCATGGAAAAAAATGATATGGTTTTTGCTGTAGGGCCAGCCGGTACTGGAAAAACGTATACTGGGGTAGCCATGGCAGTGAAAGCACTGAAAGAAAAGCAAGTGAAACGAATCATACTCACGCGTCCAGCAGTAGAAGCAGGGGAAAATCTTGGTTTTCTGCCAGGAGATATGAAGGAAAAATTAGATCCTTATATGCAACCTCTTTACGATGCTTTACGAGATATGTTACCCAACGAAAAATTAGAAGATTATATTCTAAAGGGAATTATTCAAATTGCCCCTTTGGCTTTCATGCGAGGTAGAACGCTGGATAATGCTTTTGTAATTTTGGATGAAGCACAGAACACTACACATTCTCAAATGAAAATGTTCTTAACACGTATGGGTAAAAGTGCTAAATTTATGATTACAGGTGATCCTGGTCAAGTCGATTTACCACGAAGAACCATCTCCGGACTCAAAGAAGCTTTATTGGTTTTGAAGGATATTGATGGAATTGGAATTATTTATTTGGATGATAAAGACATTGTACGACACCGATTAGTTAAAAAAGTGATTGATGCGTATAAGATGATTGAAAATAACGATTAGGAGATACAGAAAATTTTTTTGAAGCGGAAAGCGAGTTCATTTTCATTAAAAAATGGATTTGCTTTCCGCTTTATTATTTATAAGTAATAATGGATTTTCGTGAACTGCTTAAAATAAAAATCAATCGATTCCTTTTGTATCTCTTGAAAATGCAATAAATTTGGAATTAATTAAATTTCAGTTAAAAAGAAATGATTTTAAAAGAAAAAATTAAAGTAGTTATTAGTGATTTAGACGGAACTTTACTTAATTCAGATCACAAAATATCCCAATATACCAAAACTGTTTTTCAAGAACTCCACAATCAAAATTATTTAATAATTGTAGCAACTGGCCGACATCACTTGGATGCAATGCCTATAGTGGCAGGATTGGATGTTCCTCTTTATTTAGTAACTTCAAATGGAGCACGGATACATTCTCCTGAAAAAGAACTTCTTTTTTCTTTTAATATGGAAAGTGAAGCTGTTAAATCAGTCTTGTCTTTAGATATTGATCCTGAAATAACAACCGTATTGTTCAGAGAAAATGTTTGGCAAACAAATAAGCACAATGAAAAATTAAACGAATTTCAACCAGAAGTAAATTATCATCCTGAACTGGTAGATTTTTCCAGTTTGGAGGATTTGAATGCTATAAAAGTTTTTTTTACACATCCTAAACATTCAAAATTAATTGAATTACGGGATAAAATTTTAGAAAATCATACAGGACTTTTTAGCCATGCGTTTAGTTTGCCTTTTTGTTTAGAATTTATGGACAAATCAGTGGACAAAAGTGTTGCGATTGCTAAAATTCTGGAAAAAGAGAATTTTGTTTTCGAACAAACTATTTCTTTTGGTGATGGATATAATGATGAAAATATGCTTACATCTTCTGGTAAAGGTTTAGTTATGGGGAATGCACCAGATAGTTTGAAAGATAAACTTTCCCATTTAGAAGTCATTTCGACTAATGATAATGAAGGTGTTGCTAAATATATAGCTCAGGAATTATTGAATAATTAATTTTTTAACTAACCATACTTTCCAATTTACAAATAAAATTAAAACTAAATGAATAAAAAAATAATCCTTGCCATCTCTGTTTTGTTTGCCATAACAATGCAAAGTCAAATGCTAAAACTGGAAGAAATCATGAAAGGTAACGCTTTCATTGGTGCGCAACCAGAAAATGAAAGATGGTCTTTAGATGGACAAAAAGTTTATTTTGATTGGAATCCAAATAATGAATTGGGTACAAGTACTTATTTTTGGAAAAACGGAATGTCAAAACCTGAATTGGTATTACCAAATGAAGCTGCTTTTTCGAAATTAGATTTCAAAAAAACAACCAATCCGGATTTGTATTATTACATTGATAAAGGAAGACTATTTTCGTATTCCTTGAAAAGTAAAACTTCTAAAAAACTCTACCAACAAAGCAGTCCGATTGCTAATTTACAAATGGGTTCAGTGCCAGGAGTGCTTTATTTTAGACAAAATGAAAACCTTTTTCAGGTCAATACCAATGAAGGTTCGATTATTCAAATCACGAACTTCCGTAAAGGAAAATTAGAAGAGAAAGCAACTGATAAAGAATCATTTTTGAAAAGCCAACAGGAGGAATTGTTTCAATTTGTCAGAGATCAGGAAGCACTGAAAAAATGGAATTTGGCAAAATCAAAAACTACAAAATCTGATTTTCCAAAACCGTATTATTATGGAAAAAATACCTTTGGAAGCTTGAAAGTGGATCCAAAAGGAAACTTCGCTACGTTCAGATTAATGGAAGATTCAGAACGCAAGAGTGAAAAAATGGAACTTTTCATAACTGCTGATGGCTACAATGAAATTGAAGATACGAAGGAAAAAGTTTCTGTAGATAATTTATTGGCAACCAAATTCGGGATTTATAACATCGCCAAGGATTCTGTTTATTTTGTAAATTTTTCATCATTGAGTCACATTCAGGATGTTCCTAAATATTTTGAGACCTATGAAAAATCTAAAACTGCAGCAAATAAGGACAAACTAATTGTAGTTCAGGAACCTGTTTACAATGAAAATGGTTCATATGCAATTAGCGAAATAAGAAGTCAGGATAACAAAGACCGATGGATTGTCAGTTTAAATCTTGAGAAAGGAACCTTTCAAGAATTAGATCATCAACATGATGAAGCTTGGATTGGCGGGCCCGGAATTCCTTCTAATTCTTATGGAAGAGGAACGCTTGGATTTTTGGGAGATAATGAAACAGTTTATTTTCAATCCGAAGAGACCGGTTATTCTCATTTATACACTTATAATTTAAAGTCAAAAAAGAAAATCCAACTCACTAAAGGAAATTGGGAAGTGCGCAACGTGACTTTGGCAAAAGACAAAAAGTCTTTTTATTTAACCACAACGACTACTCATCCGGGAAACAGAAACTTTTATAAATTAGACGTTGCAAATGCCGTTTTGCAACCTATTTTAACTAAAGATGGCGCTCATGAAGTGAGTTTGTCGCCAGATGAAAGTATGGTATTGGTTAGATATTCGTATAAAAATAAACCTTGGGAATTGTATGTAGCGCCTAATAAAAAGAATACAAATTTAAATCAGATAACGTTTTCAACATCTGAAAGTTTTAAAGGATATTCTTGGCGGGAACCTGAAGTAATTACTTTCAAAGCGCAGGATGGAACTTCGGTGAATGCCAGGTTGTACAAACCGCAAACTGCCAATGCGAACAAAGCAGCAATCTTGTTTGTTCATGGTGCAGGTTATTTGCAAAACGCACACAACTATTGGAGTACATACCACAGAGAATATATGTTTCATAATTTATTGGTCGATTTAGGCTATACCGTTTTGGATATTGATTATAGAGGAAGTGATGGATACGGACGTGATTTTAGAACAGGAATTTACCGTTTTATGGGCGGAAAAGATTTAACAGATCAAATTGACGGCAAGAAATATCTAGTCGAAAATTACGGAATTGACGCGTCAAGAGTTGGGATTTATGGTGGTTCTTATGGAGGTTTCATCACGTTGATGGGAATGCTGACGACTCCAAAAGAGTTTGCTTCGGGTGCAGCTTTACGTTCTGTTACTGATTGGGCACATTACAATCATGGCTATACTGGAAACATTCTTAATTTCCCTGAAACGGATCCGGATGCTTACAAAAAAAGTTCTCCAATCTATTTTGCAGATAATTTACAAGGCGATTTATTGATGCTTCATGGAATGGTTGATGACAATGTAGAATATAAAGATATTGTTCGTTTGTCTCAGCGTTTTATCGAATTAGGTAAGAAAAAATGGAGTTTAGCAAGTTTCCCGGTGGAAGCACATGGATTTAAAGAAACCTATTCTTGGGTAGATGAGTACAGCCGAATCTTAAATTTATTCAACGATACGTTGCTTAAAAAATAATTGTAGAGATGAAAATAAAATGCAATAGTTCCGTTCTTTTCTTTGCGAAACTCTATGAAATAGTTTTAAATTTGCAGAAACAAAAAATAAACACACACAACTAGTATAATGAGCAACACCATCACAACTACTGATTTTAATTTTCCAAACCAGAAATCTGTTTACCGCGGTAAAGTAAGAGAAGTGTACAATATCAATGATGAACTTTTGGTTATGGTAGCTACAGACAGGCTTTCAGCCTTTGATGTAGTTCTGCCAAAAGGAATTCCATATAAAGGTCAAATTCTAAACCAGATTGCTACTAAATTCATGGAATTGACAGAGGATATTGTTCCTAACTGGTTAATTGCAACTCCTGATCCTAATGTAGCTGTTGGTCATTTATGTGAGCCTTTCAAAGTAGAAATGGTGATTCGTGGATATCTTTCAGGTCATGCTGCTCGTGAATATGCTCTTGGCAAAAGAGAAATTTGCGGCGTGAAAATGCCAGATTATTTGAAAGAAAATGATAAATTCCCAGAACCTATTATTACGCCGACTACTAAAGCAGATAACGGAGAACATGATGCTGATATTTCTCGTGAGGATATTTTGTCGAAAGGAATCGTTTCTGAAGAAGATTACCTTGTTTTAGAAAAATTCACAAGAGATTTGTTTCAAAGAGGAACTGAAATTGCTGCAAGTCGTGGTTTGATTTTGGTGGATACCAAATATGAATTTGGTAAAACTAAAGAAGGGGTTATTGTATTGATTGACGAAATTCACACACCGGATTCTTCTCGTTATTTTTACGCGGAAGGATACCAGGAACGTCAAAACAGCGGAGAAGAACAAAAACAATTATCGAAAGAGTTTGTTCGTCGTTGGTTAATCGAAAATGGTTTTCAAGGTTTGGAAGGGCAGCAAATACCTAATATGACTGACGAATATATAGAAACTGTTTCTGAAAGATATATTGAATTATACGAAAATATCTTAGGAGAGAAATTTGTAAAAGCAGACATCACCAATATAGATGAAAGAATAGAGAAAAATGTTTTGGAATATCTAGCGAACAGATAAAACAATTTCTATAAAAAATAAACAAGACCGCAATTCATAATTTTGAATTGCGGTTTTTTTTTATTTTTTGAATGATGATTCATAACAAGTAATCCATTCTTGCACTGACATTTTTTGGACGAGCTCAGCAATTAAATTAAAAGGGATTTGGTCCATCTTTTTAAATCGGATGCAACTTTTTCCCATGTCTAATTTTTGTTTGCTGTGTTTTGGGTATTCGGAGACAAACCAATTCAGTAATTCGGGTTTAGCATAAATTCCCATGTGGTATAGCGCAATGAAATTTTTTTGAGAAGCGATGTTAGTAAAGGGTAACGGGAGTTTTGGTTCACAATGATATCCGTTTGGATAAATGGAATGTGGCACTACATAACCGATCATACCGTAGGACATTTGTTCAACATATCCTTTTGGAATATTTTCTAGAATAGTTTCCCTAAGTTTTGTAAAAGCTTCTTTTCTTTCCAGTGGAATTTCTTGTAAATACGCTTCTATTGATGTGGCGGTTGATTGCATTTTTATGAATTGTTTGAGTAAAGTTAACAAAAAAACCGCAATTCATAATTTGAACTGCGGTTTTTTAGCCCCGATAAAAGTGGAAATCCTTTTCCTTTTTTCTTTAAAAGGAAAAGATTGCAATCTCGTTTTTAGAACGAGACGGGATTAGCTCCTAAAACTATTTGAAATAAGAGAATGTTTCTTCGTTTTCTAATTTCAATAAGGTTTCATAAATTAATTTAATCACGTTTTCAACGTCATCACGATGTACCATTTCAACCGTAGTATGCATATAACGCAACGGCAAGGATATTAAAGCCGAAGCCACACCGCCATTACTGTATGCAAAAGCATCGGTATCTGTTCCTGTAACGCGAGAAGAAGCCAATCGTTGGAACGGGATTTCTTTTGCCATAGCAGTTTCTAAAATCAATTCTCTCAAATTATTCTGAACTGCAGGAGCGTAAGTTACTACTGGACCTTTACCAATTTTTGTGTCACCTTCAATTTTCTTTTCGATCATTGGAGTAGTAGAGTCATGACAAACATCAGTGACAATCGCAACATTCGGCTTGATGGTTTTGGTAATCATTTCGGCACCACGAAGGCCTACTTCTTCCTGAACCGAATTAGTGATATACAGTCCAAAAGGAAGTTTTATTTTGTTTTCATGTAACAAACGAGCCACTTCGGCAATCATAAACCCACCCATACGGTTATCAATGGCGCGACAAACAAATTTGTTTTCATTTAAAATCATGAATTCATCAGGATACGTAATCACGCAACCTACATGCACTCCCATTTTATCTACCTGTTCTTTAGTTTCACAACCAATATCAATAAATAGATTGTCAACTTTTGCCACTTCTTCTTTTCCTCTATTGCGGGTATGAATAGCCGGCCAGCCAAAAACACCTTTTACAATTCCTGCTTTAGTATGAATATTAACGCGTTTTGAAGGTGCAATTTGGTGATCTGAACCACCGTTTCTAATCACGTAGATTAATCCATCATCCGTAATATAATTGACGTACCATGAAATTTCGTCAGCATGACCTTCAATCACTACCTTATAAGGTGCATCTGGATTTATAATTCCAACAGCAGAACCATAAGTGTCCGTTATAAAAGTATCAACATAAGGTTTTAGGTATTCCATCCATAATTTTTGCCCGTCACTTTCATAACCTGTGGGTGATGCATTATTAAGGTATTTTTCTAAAAACTCAAGTGATGACTTGTTTAATATTGATTTAGTGCTCATAAAATTATTTTTTTGCTAAATTATAAATTTGGCATTACACTTGTGTATATAATGTATAATTTTGGCAATTAAATTTCCCTATATGAAGCTAATTAAATTTTTGTTGTTTTGTTTATTTACCACTCTGTCTGTTAATGCACAGGCAATACCTCAGGATACAATAAAGATGGGGTATGAGTTAGAAGATAGCGAATCTATTCTTAATGATACGATCCAGTTACCGGAAGTCTTAATATATAAGGAGAAAATGGATCCCGAAGCAAGAAAGCAATTCTTAATCCTTCAAAATCGTGTTTATAAAACCTATCCTTATGCAAAGCTGGCTTCTGAGAGATTGTCGAATCTAAATAAAGGAATGGCAAACCTTAAAACAAATAAGGAGAAAAAAAGATACTTTAAGATAGTAGAGAATTATTTGAGTGATGAGTTCGAAGCTAAACTTAAAAAACTTTCGCGTAAACAAGGTCAAATATTGGTAAAGTTAATACATCGTCAAACAGGCACTACAACATATGAGTTGGTGAAAAATCTCAAAAGTGGTTGGAAAGCATTTTGGTCTAATACAGCAGCAAGTATGTTTGACATTAATTTGAAAACAAAGTATGCGCCTTTCGATGTTAATGAAGACTATCTGATAGAAACGATATTAGTGCGAGCATTTGATTCCGGAAGATTACAAAATCAAAATCCGGCTAAACCAGTTGATTATGATAATTTAACTGATTCTTGGGAATCCAAAGCTGAAAAACTTAAAAAATAAAATTCATTTGTGCGTTCCTCCTTATATAGAAAGGCAATTATCTAAAAAAGATAATTCCCTTTCTATATATAAGGAGTCGGGCTATCCGCTGCAAGTCCTCGTTAAGTTCCGTTACACTCCACTTATCTGTGGGCTTTCCACTGCTATCCCTAACGCGGCCCTGTTTACTTTATCGCATTGATGACTGTATGATAAATTAATATTTAAATCAACAGGATAAATTTTTGTTTCCTTATATATAGGAGAGGCTATATATAGGAGCGAATAAAAAAAAGGTATATTATTATAGTATATACTCATTACACTGATTCAGCCGATTTTTTAGTTAGTAGGCAGAGAGCTGGAGCTTTTTTCAGGAGTAAGATGGACAAAGTGGTTGTAAAAAAGGGAATAAAGGTAAAGTGCAATAAGGTTGTATAGGTAAAGAAAGGTGTGATCAGGTTGTCTATAGGTAATATGATTCACAGTTTTCTGGGGATAAAGCCAAGCTTTCCTTTGAATAGGGCCAGGGAGAGTAAAATAATTTACTTTCAAAATTCACGGTTTCAGCGAGTTAAAGTTTAAGTTAAGAAAACATCAAAAAAAAGTGATTAAAAAGCTTGAATAACTCAATAAACGGTGTAGTTTTGCACCCGCAATGACGCAGACGTTCTTTTAAATACTGACAAGTAAAGTTAATCAAATTAGAAAATTTATTTTCAAAAAAAGATTAAAAAAAGCTTGTGAGATTAGAAAACAGATGTTACCTTTGCACCCCGCAAAACGCGCAAAGTTCCTTGAAAGATTGATGAGAAAATAAGAATTAAACGGAGATAAAAATTTCCAAAAAAACTTCAAAATTTTCTTGCCAGTTAAAAAGAAAGTTGTACTTTTGCACCCGCTTCGAGAAACACTATAACAAGTGTTAACGGAGTTGAAAAAAAGAGATAAGAACACGTTCCTAGACATATTGAATTGACAGCCGTTCCGATGAAAATCGGAACAAAAGAATAAGAGTAATAGAATCGAGAGATTTGAAAAAACCACTAGAATTTAGTCGAATAACAATAGCTTGAGCAATCAAGCAAATAATATACGATGAAGAGTTTGATCCTGGCTCAGGATGAACGCTAGCGGCAGGCTTAACACATGCAAGTCGAGGGGTATAGGTTTTCGGACCTAGAGACCGGCGCACGGGTGCGTAACGCGTATGCAATCTACCTTTCACAGAGGGATAGCCCAGAGAAATTTGGATTAATACCTCATAGTATTATAGAGTGGCATCACTTTATAATTAAAGTCACAACGGTGAAAGATGAGCATGCGTCCCATTAGCTAGTTGGTAAGGTAACGGCTTACCAAGGCAACGATGGGTAGGGGTCCTGAGAGGGAGATCCCCCACACTGGTACTGAGACACGGACCAGACTCCTACGGGAGGCAGCAGTGAGGAATATTGGACAATGGGCGCAAGCCTGATCCAGCCATGCCGCGTGCAGGATGACGGTCCTATGGATTGTAAACTGCTTTTGCACAGGAAGAAACAACGCTACGTGTAGCGTCTTGACGGTACTGTGAGAATAAGGATCGGCTAACTCCGTGCCAGCAGCCGCGGTAATACGGAGGATCCAAGCGTTATCCGGAATCATTGGGTTTAAAGGGTCCGTAGGCGGTTTAGTAAGTCAGTGGTGAAAGCCCATCGCTCAACGGTGGAACGGCCATTGATACTGCTAAACTTGAATTATTAGGAAGTAACTAGAATATGTAGTGTAGCGGTGAAATGCTTAGAGATTACATGGAATACCAATTGCGAAGGCAGGTTACTACTAATGGATTGACGCTGATGGACGAAAGCGTGGGTAGCGAACAGGATTAGATACCCTGGTAGTCCACGCCGTAAACGATGGATACTAGCTGTTGGGAGCAATCTCAGTGGCTAAGCGAAAGTGATAAGTATCCCACCTGGGGAGTACGTTCGCAAGAATGAAACTCAAAGGAATTGACGGGGGCCCGCACAAGCGGTGGAGCATGTGGTTTAATTCGATGATACGCGAGGAACCTTACCAAGGCTTAAATGTAGATTGACCGGTTTGGAAACAGACTTTTCGCAAGACAATTTACAAGGTGCTGCATGGTTGTCGTCAGCTCGTGCCGTGAGGTGTCAGGTTAAGTCCTATAACGAGCGCAACCCCTGTTGTTAGTTGCCAGCGAGTCATGTCGGGAACTCTAACGAGACTGCCAGTGCAAACTGAGAGGAAGGTGGGGATGACGTCAAATCATCACGGCCCTTACGCCTTGGGCTACACACGTGCTACAATGGCCGGTACAGAGAGCAGCCACTGGGTGACCAGGAGCGAATCTACAAAACCGGTCACAGTTCGGATCGGAGTCTGCAACTCGACTCCGTGAAGCTGGAATCGCTAGTAATCGGATATCAGCCATGATCCGGTGAATACGTTCCCGGGCCTTGTACACACCGCCCGTCAAGCCATGGAAGCTGGGGGTGCCTGAAGTCGGTGACCGCAAGGAGCTGCCTAGGGTAAAACTGGTAACTAGGGCTAAGTCGTAACAAGGTAGCCGTACCGGAAGGTGCGGCTGGAACACCTCCTTTCTAGAGCCTTAGTGTTAGTATTAATACACGCTAGGGAAAGAAGACGAAAGTTCGAGTTGGAAACAAGTTTCAACATTATATTACTCTTGCTGTTAGTTCAAATAATACCATTTAAGAATAAGAGTGTCTCGTAGCTCAGCTGGTTAGAGTACTACACTGATAATGTAGGGGTCGACAGTTCGAGTCTGTCCGAGACAACTATTTTAGACTTAAAAAAAGAAGAAATTCTAGAGTTGAGGAGTTATGAAGTATAAATTCATAATTCATAATTCACAATTCATAATTAGATTGGGGGATTAGCTCAGCTGGCTAGAGCGCCTGCCTTGCACGCAGGAGGTCAACGGTTCGACTCCGTTATTCTCCACAAATCCGAAAGGATACAAGTTCATTGACATATTGAGATAAGAAAATAATAAAAAGTAGAAAGCATTTTTTGCTTGTTTATCATTAGACAAGTAAAAGAAACGGTCTTGTTTTAACTAACGAGATTGGTACAATAAGCAAAATAAGGGCGTATGGGGGATGCCTTGGCTCTCAGAGGCGATGAAAGGCGTGATAAGCTGCGAAAAGTTACGGGGATTGGCACACACGATATGATCCGTAAATACCTGAATGGGGCAACCCACTATGTTGAAGACATAGTACACCGATAGGTGGGCAAACCCGCTGAACTGAAACATCTAAGTAGGCGGAGGAGAAGAAAACAAAAGTGATTCCGTAAGTAGTGGCGAGCGAACGCGGATTAGCCCAAACCAATGTTGTTACGGCAATATTGGGGTTGTAGGACCACGACATTTGTTGCGGATAGAATTAGAATTTACTGGAAAGTAAAGCCAAAGAAGGTGATAGCCCTGTATAAGTAATAGAAGATAACGATAGTGGTATCCTGAGTAGGGCGGGACACGAGAAATCCTGTCTGAATTTGGCGGGACCATCCGCTAAGGCTAAATACTCCTGAGAGACCGATAGTGAACCAGTACCGTGAGGGAAAGGTGAAAAGAACCGTGAATAACGGAGTGAAATAGATCCTGAAACCATACGCTTACAAGCGGTCGGAGCCCTTTCGTGGGGTGACGGCGTGCCTTTTGCATAATGAGCCTACGAGTTAACGTTGCTGGCAAGGATAAGTGGTTAAGCCACGGATCCGTAGCGAAAGCGAGTCTGAATAGGGCGCTTTAGTCAGTAGTGTTAGACGCGAAACCGTGTGATCTACCCATGGGCAGGATGAAGCGCTGGTAACACAGTGTGGAGGTCCGAACCGGTTGACGTTGAAAAGTCTTCGGATGACCTGTGGGTAGGGGTGAAAGGCCAATCAAACTCGGAAATAGCTCGTACTCCCCGAAATGCATTTAGGTGCAGCGTTATGCGTAAAGTTATATAGAGGTAGAGCTACTGATTGGATGCGGGGGCTTCACCGCCTACCAATTCCTGACAAACTCCGAATGCTATATAATGTTTCATAACAGTGAGGGCTTGGGTGCTAAGGTCCAAGTCCGAGAGGGAAAGAACCCAGACCATCAGCTAAGGTCCCCAAATATATACTAAGTTGAAAGAACGAGGTTTGTCTGCCCAGACAGCTAGGATGTTGGCTTGGAAGCAGCCATTCATTTAAAGAGTGCGTAACAGCTCACTAGTCGAGCGGACGAGCATGGATAATAATCGGGCATAAGTATATTACCGAAGCTATGGATTTAGAGTTTACTCTAAGTGGTAGGGGAGCATTCTAACAGGGTAGAAGGTGTTTCGTAAGGGATGCTGGACTGGTTAGAAAAGAAAATGTAGGCATAAGTAACGATAATGCGGGCGAGAAACCCGCACACCGAAAGACTAAGGTTTCCACAGCTATGCTAATCAGCTGTGGGTTAGTCGGGACCTAAGGCGAACCCGAAAGGGACAGTCGATGGACAACGGGTTAATATTCCCGTACTAGTTATTACTGTGATGGGGTGACGGAGTGATGAAAGCGCCGCGAACTGACGGAATAGTTCGTTGAAGTACCTACCTATAAGCTGCGCAGGCAAATCCACGCGGCTTGGGGAAATACGATAGTACTCGGAGTCTTCGGACAAAGAGATAGTGCGCCTAAGGGCTTCCAAGAAAAACCTCTAAACTTCAGGTAATAAGTACCCGTACCGCAAACCGACACAGGTAGTCGAGGAGAGAATCCTAAGGTGCTCGAGAGATTCATGGCTAAGGAATTAGGCAAAATAGACCCGTAAC
This sequence comes from Flavobacterium sp. GNP002, assembly GCF_054343795.1. Taxonomy (NCBI): domain Bacteria; kingdom Pseudomonadati; phylum Bacteroidota; class Flavobacteriia; order Flavobacteriales; family Flavobacteriaceae; genus Flavobacterium; species Flavobacterium sp. GNP002. Next base: position 3,072,200 of record NZ_JBTGUW010000001.1, on the reverse strand, counting down.
TTCGGGAGAAGGGTCGCCAGCAGCAATGCTGGCCGCAGTGAAGAGGTCCAGGCGACTGTTTATCAAAAACACAGGGCTCTGCAAAATCGTAAGATGAAGTATAGGGCCTGACACCTGCCCGGTGCTGGAAGGTTAAGAGGAGATGTTATCTTCGGAGAAGCATTGAATTGAAGCCCCAGTAAACGGCGGCCGTAACTATAACGGTCCTAAGGTAGCGAAATTCCTTGTCGGGTAAGTTCCGACCTGCACGAATGGTGTAACGATCTGGACACTGTCTCAGCCATGAGCTCGGTGAAATTGTAGTAGCGGTGAAGATGCCGCTTACCCGCAGTGGGACGAAAAGACCCTGTGCACCTTTACTATAGCTTAGTATTGACCTTGGATAAATGATGTGTAGGATAGGTTGGAGACTGTGAAGTGGCGTCGCTAGGCGTTGTGGAGTCATTGTTGAAATACAACCCTTTGTTTATCTGAGGCCTAACCCCGTAATACGGGGGACATTGCTTGGTGGGTAGTTTGACTGGGGTGGTCGCCTCCAAAAGAGTAACGGAGGCTTCTAAAGGTTCCCTCAGTACGCTTGGTAACCGTGCGTAGAGTGCAATGGCATAAGGGAGCTTGACTGAGAGACATACAGGTCGATCAGGTACGAAAGTAGAGCATAGTGATCCGGTGGTTCCGCATGGAAGGGCCATCGCTCAAAGGATAAAAGGTACGCCGGGGATAACAGGCTGATCTCCCCCAAGAGCTCATATCGACGGGGGGGTTTGGCACCTCGATGTCGGCTCGTCACATCCTGGGGCTGGAGAAGGTCCCAAGGGTTGGGCTGTTCGCCCATTAAAGTGGCACGCGAGCTGGGTTCAGAACGTCGTGAGACAGTTCGGTCTCTATCTACTGTGGGCGCAAGAAATTTGAGTGGATCTGATTCTAGTACGAGAGGACCGAATTGGACAAACCTCTAGTGTATCTGTTGTCACGCCAGTGGCATCGCAGAGTAGCTACGTTTGGAAGGGATAAGCGCTGAAAGCATATAAGCGCGAAACCCACCACAAGATGAGATTTCTTTTAAGGGTCGTGGGAGATGACCACGTTGATAGGCTATAGATGTAAAGGCAGTAATGTCATAGTCGAGTAGTACTAATAACCCGTAAGCTTATGTACGCTTTTCCCCCGATGCAAGTCGGGGGGAGAAACTTTCTAATAAAAAAAACTTTTCTTTATCTCAGTATGTTAAGATATTATGTGATTGATGTTTATTATACAATAAACAACATTACAATAATTGCCCAAAGCAATTATAACCTCTTAAGGTGGTTATTGCGGCGGGGCTCACCTCTTCCCATCCCGAACAGAGTAGTTAAGCCCGCCTGCGCAGATGGTACTGCAGTTATGTGGGAGAGTATGTCGTCGCCTTTCTTTGAAAAGCCTATCTGAAAAGATGGGCTTTTTTATTCATACTTCTTCATTATTGAAAAGTATAATGGTACCTTAGCTCAGATGGTAGAGCAATGGACTGAAAATCCATGTGTCCCTGGTTCGATCCCTGGAGGTACCACAAAATGCTCGGATGGTGAAATTGGTAGACACGCTGGACTTAAAATCCAGTGAACAGCAATGTTCGTGCGGGTTCAAGTCCCGCTCTGAGTACAAGAAGCTTCATCAGTTTAATGCTGGTGAAGTTTTTTTTTGCACATTTTTAACTGAAGAATCACTATAAATTTTTTATTGTAACTAGTTCTACAATTTAGTTCTTTTAAGAATCATATCAATTCAGTTAAATAGTTTTTTTTGTTTATAAATGTTTTTAATGTTCCCAATAGATAGGTTTCTTCTTTTATATGTAGTATTTTTAGCTTAAATATTCCATTTAATGAAACTAAAAGCAATTATAGTTGACGATGAATCACATGCACGTAGTTTTTTGAAAAAATTATGTAACCATTTATACAATAATAAAATTGAAATTGTTGATGAATGTGACTCTGTTAAAAAAGCAGTTACTTCAATTAAAAAACACAATCCAGATATTATTTTTTTAGATATTCAAATGCCAGAGGAAAATGGTTTTGAACTTTTAAAAAATTTTGAATCTATTCCATTTGAAATTATTTTCACGACAGCTCATAAGGAATATGCTATAGATGCTATTAAAAATAGCGCTATAGATTATCTCATTAAACCCATTGATATTGAAGATTTTAAATCAGCTATTACTCGCGTTGAGAGTGCAAAATCTGAAAAAAATAATTTTAATCGTTATAAATTATTAGCTGAAAATATTGCCAATCAAAATACAGGTAAAGAGAGAATTGTTTTTCCCTCAAAAACGGGTTTTGAAGTAGTTCAAGCTAATACAATTGTCTTTTGTAAATCGGATGGGGCTTATACTACAGTCCATACTTTGGATAAAAATTATTTTACTTCGAAATCGTTTAAAGAGACCTGTGAATTACTTCATTCCGCTAATTTTTTAAGAGTTCACAGAAGTTTTCTAATTAACATCAATTTTGTAGTTAGTTTAGGTCTGATGAGTTTATCTTAGAAATGATTACTGGTGATAAAATTCCTGTATCGGATAAATCATTTACCAAAAAAGAATTAATTGATGCGATTTCTAAATAAGTTAATTCTTTTTTTCGGCCTTCTATTTTTTCCAAATCTTATTTTAGGACAGTATTATCCTTCAAAGAACTATTCTACTACAGATGGATTACCTAATAATGCTGTTCGTTCTTTATTTTTGGATTCAAAAAATATTTTATGGATTGGAACTGAAAATGGTGTTTCCAGGATGGAGAATGGTTCATTTTCTAATCTAGATGAAACTGATGGTTTGGGTCACAACAGCTGTTGGGATATTAATCAAGATGGAAATGGAAACATGTGGTTTGCCAGTTATGGTGGAGGAATCAGTAAATTTGATGGTAAAAAGTTCACTATTTTTACGACAAAAAATGGTTTATTAGCTGATAAAACCCGAAAAGTATTTCCTTATAAAAATAAAATGTATGTAGGTACAGAACAAGGGGTTTCGATTATTGATATTAATACTAATATATTAGTCAATCCAAAAATACCGCCTCACAAAGAAGATTTTATTAGTATATCCTTTTTTGAATACGGTAATGAAGTATATTTTGCAACTATTTTTGATGGTTTGTTTAAAATTGACGAATCTGGTGCATTTCCAATAATTATTCCTGTTCTTTTGCATAAAAACACTTATGGATTAGGACTTTATGGATCAACTCTTTATAGTAGCAATGAGGGTTCTATAGATAAATTTGGTATTAACGAAGTTTTAAAAGGCAATTCATCCTCAGTTAAATTTGGTAAATCGATGGTTTGGCAATACGCTAAAGATAAGAGAAACTCAATTTTTGCAGCGGCTTGGGGAGTATACAAGCCAGATGGCGGACTTTATAAAGTTGAGAATGACAAAATGGTTGATGTTTCGGAATTTTATGGAATAGATTCTAAAATTTTGCTAAATGTAGTGTATGATAGATCTAAGGATATTTTGTACGTAGGTTCCAATGATAAAGGAATTTATGAAGTTCGCTTAGACAAAATAATTGATTGCAATTTATTTCATACTAAATCAGTAATAGATTTTGAAAATCTAGGAAAACAGAAATTGATTTTGCACAATAAGGGTTTAACTATTTTAGATTCAAATAGTAAAATTGCAAAAACTATTTCTTTATTTGATTTTAAAAATTTTGAATCAAATTTTTTAAAAAAAGGACATAAAGTTACCAATAAGCAAGGAATTGAGTCGAGAGATTTTGAATTGGATTTTGCTATTCCAGCCAGTGGCATCGAATTTTATGAAATCGTTAAAAACAATAATTCTTTTTGGATAGGAAGTAATATAGGGATATTTGAAATTAACAGTTTAGGAAATATTATAAATTATTTACCTAAACACAGCTTGAAAATTGGTTTTACTTATGATGGTAAATTCATAGAAACCATAACTTATGCAGGTACCAGGCTATATGACAATATTCACAGCGTAGTTAATAAGCATTTTTCAAAATTTGAAAAAAACACTCCTCAGTATATTGTTAAGATTCTTACTAACAAAGATAAAACGTATTTGCTATCCGTTTTTAACGGATTGTATGTCTATAAAAATAATGACTTTCATTCTTATTTATCGGAAGGCATCTGGAAAGAGAATAAATTCAAGCATATTACTACTAACAGTAAAGGGCAACTTATTTTAGCTGCCGAATTTGGAAATGTTTTTATTGTCGATGATTCAAAGGCTTTTAAAATTTTAAAAACTATTTATAAAAAAGAGATAGTAGGTAACACGATTCTATTTCTAGAATCATATAAAGATTTTATTCTAATTGGTACTGAAAAAGGAGTTAACCTCTATAAGGGAGGTATTGTCCGATTGATTGATAAGGAACAAGGATTAAAAGATGCAGCAGTTACCACTTCGCAAATTTTTGATAAACAATTGTGGTTAGGAACTAAAAAAGGATATTATACAATTGATTTAGAGCGATTAATAGCACCACAAATGACAGTGTCAGAGATGGTAATTTCATCAATCGCAATAAATAATATTCCCATAAATTCCTCTAATTATAAATGGTTTCGCTTTAAATCAAAAGAATTAATTTGTGACTATAAAGACAATTCCTTTTCTATTGATTTTATTCCAAAAGGACATGCTTTTCCTAATAAATTAAAATTTCGATATCGTCTAAAGTGTTCAAATAGATGGAGTCCATATAGCGAAAAAACAAACCTATTTTTGCCTTATTTGTCTTATGGTAATTATAATTTAGAGGTTGAAGTTTTTGATTCGAATGCAGGAAAAGCAACTATTTTTAAATTATTAAAAATTCAGGTTGAGCCTCCATTTTGGATGACTTGGTGGTTTATTGCTCTTGCTGTATTGGTTCTTTTTAATATTTTAGTCTATTTGATTTTTAAATCTAAAAAGAAATCAAGAGAAAAAGCAGTTATTCAAAAGCGTATTGCAGAAACCAAACTGGAGGCATTGTTAAGTCAAATGAATCCTCATTTTACCTTTAACGCCATGAATGCTATACAAGATTATATTATCAGTAATGACATAGATAATTCGTTAAAATACATCGGTGGGTTTGCTAAGTTAATTCGTAAAACACTAGAAAATTCCTCTAAACAAACAATAACTATTGAAGAGGAAATTGATTATTTGAAGTCTTATATTATTATTGAAAATATGCGTTTTGATAACCGGATTGAAACTGAATTTAACATAGGTAATGAAGTTGACCTTTATCATTCCAAAATTCCAACGATGTTGCTACAGCCTTTTATTGAAAATGTTTTTGTTCACGCTTTTAATGCTTCTCATCCTGCTCCAAAATTGACTATTTCTTTTGAGATGTTGTCTAAAAATATTTTAGAATGTAAAATTATTGACAATGGAATGAGCTTAAAAGCTTCTAAAAAAATAAAAATTCATCAGTCAAAAGGCATTCAGTTGATTAAAGAAAGACTTTCTCTTTTGCAAAATTCGAATGTGAATCCTGTAGACATTCAGTTAACAGAAAATAATGGAACGACAGTTACAATAAGGTTGAAGGTTTAAATTTTTAAAAGAATAATTTTAAAAGGCTCTTGTCCAATTTTGGATAGGAGCCTTTTATGTTTACGAACCAATATTACTCTTTCATAGCCTAAAAAGTACCTTTCATAAGATGTTTTAATTATGCCTGCTGTAATCTTATATTTTTGATATAAAGTAGATAAATTAAAGTCCAAATCGCATGGAAAAGTATTACTGTGAAAATTGTGGTTCCAAAAGCAATAGCATTTTGAGTTCAACAAGCTTTTTATGTCCGTTTCATCCTAAAGGGAATTGTCAGGGAAAGCATTTCCCGTTCTTTCAAAATATCACATTATTATAAATTGAATAATACAGTGTTAATTATGGATTTTATTTTTTTGCATCTGCAAAATTTTAATGTTGTTTCTTATAGCGCTTTTGGTATCGTTTTGATAAGTTTCATTATTGAAGCTAAATCAAATTCACCCTATAAGTCGCTTTTCCTTTCTAATATTGGCTTTGGAATATACCATTTTAATTTATTGACTGGTTCAGAATTTGATTTTCCAATATATTTTATTCTACTCAGTTTTTTGATTTGTTCCTGGTTCTTTGTTTTAAAGAATATTGAAGAGGAAGAAGATCAGGATAGAGGATTTTTAAGAAATTATTATAATGATAGTATTATTGGGTTTAATGAAACTGCAGATAAAAATAATAAGGAAAATTTCTCACTTGAAAATAACACTCGATTAACTGCTATTCATGTTTTAAAAAATAATTTATCAAAACTATTTGAAAGCGAATTTATGTTGGTCGTTAGAATTTTTTTTAAAAATGATGTCATTTATTACAAACATCCTCAACGAAAGTTTGTGCATGCGTTTACGTACCTAATTTTGACTTTCATTTTAGTTTCGTTTTTTCTTGTTTAGTAATATAGTTTTTAGTTAAAATTCTTTTTCCTAAAATTAATAATTGAAGCAGAAAAGAAATTAAATTTCCACTTTAACATTTGTTCAATTTGATTATTTATTGTAATTGGTAAAAATAAAGTACTTTAGTTGATAACTTAATGTATAGTTATCCAAATAAATGATTAATCTATGAAAAGAAGATCTTTTTTAACTACTGCAACTTTAGCGTCTGCAGGTCTTACCACACTTTTAATTGCAGGTTGCACGTCTAATACAAAAAAGGATGAAGATTTAGCATCAGTTGAAGATTCTGTAGTCTTTGAACTGGATGAAGAAACCATCGGCAGTTTAAGGGAGAAATTAGCTTCTGGAAAGTATACTTCGGAACAATTAGTACAATTATATTTAAAACGCATAGAAACTATTGATGCAACTGGACCTCAATTGCATTCTGTTATCGAAGTCAATCCTGATGCAGTGGCTATTGCTGTTGCAATGGATAAAGAGTTGAAAGCGGGTAAAAACAGAGGCCCTTTACATGGAATTCCCGTTTTAATAAAAGATAATATAGATACAGCAGATAAAATGCAAACCACTGCAGGATCTTTGGCAATGGCAGGAAATATTGCTTCAAAAGATGCTTTTATAGTTAAAAAACTGAGAGAGGCCGGAGCAATAATCATTGGAAAAACAAATTTAAGCGAATGGGCAAATTTTCGTTCAACTCAATCATGTTCCGGATGGAGCAGCAGAGGCGGTCAAACTAAAAATCCATATATTTTAGATCATAATCCATGTGGTTCAAGTGCGGGTTCTGGAGCGGCAGTTTCAGCTAATCTTTGTGTTGTTGCTGTTGGAACCGAAACGGATGGTTCTATTGTTTGTCCAGCTTCGGTAAACGGAATTGTAGGGATTAAGCCAACAGTTGGTTTGGTTAGTCGATCTGGAATTATTCCAATTTCAAAAACACAAGATACAGCTGGTCCAATGGCGAGAACCGTTACTGATGCTGCCATTTTATTAGGTGCAATAACGGCGATTGACGAAGATGATTCTGTAACTCTTGAAAGTAAAGGAAAAGCGCAGAAAGATTATACTACGTTTCTAGATATAAATGCTTTGAAAGGCAAACGTATTGGTATTGAAAAAAAACCACAGGGAAATAATAAATACATTAATGCACTTTTAGCAGATGCCATCAACCTTCTAAAAAAACAAGGTGCTATTATTATCGAAATTGACTATTTGGAGAAAATTAATGCTCTGGGTCAAGCTGAATTTGAAGTTTTGCAATATGAATTTAAAGACGGATTGAACAGCTATTTGGCTACAGCAAATGCAAAAGTAAAAAATCTGAAAGAGGTCATTGATTTTAATGCTGCTAATGAAGATAAAGCAATGCCGTATTTTAAACAAGAAACACTAGAGAGTTCAAATACAAAAAAAGGATTGGATGATAAAAAATATACCGATGCTTTAAATGTAAGTTTTGAAGGAAGTAAAAGTGTTTTAAATGCTGTTTTTGAGGATAATAAGTTAGATGCTATTTGTGGAATCACAATGGGACCTGCTTGTAGTATTGATATGATTTATGGCGATCGTTGGGGAGGATATTCTTTAACTTCTCCTGCTGCGGCAAGTGGATATCCGCATATTACGGTTCCTAATGGGATGGTTTATGATCTACCCGTTGGTTTATCATTTTTTGGGACTCCTTATACGGAAGGGGAATTAATAGGATTGGGTTATGCTTACGAACAAGCCTCTAAAAAGCGTTTAAAACCAGAATTTAAAGCTTCTTTTTTATAATAAATTACATTTCGGAAATATTTAAAAGGGTAAAGAGTGAATCACTTTTCACCCTTTTATTTTTTTATAATACTCACAATTGGAGTTAATAAGACATTCTAGACATTTGGGTTGTGGTCGACAAATTTCCCTTCCTAAAAATGAAATTGCCATTCCAATTTCGCCCCAGATTTCTCTTGGTAAAACGTGCATGAGTTGTTTTTCAGCTTTAATCCCGTCTTTGGTTTCTGGGATTAATCCAATTCTTGGTGCAACCCTAATAACATGTAAATCAGCTATGATTCCTTCTGCGGGAATTTTTGCTTCGCGTAGAATTACATTAGCTGATTTTCTTCCAATGCCTTTTAATGCAACCAAACCTTCCATAGTAAGTGGGATATTTTCGTCTTTTTGGATGGTTTGCGCTATTTCTAAAAGCCAGTTTGCTTTGGTTCCAAAATTTCGGACTTTAGAGATGTATGGAAATAATGCTTCAACATTAGAAACAGCTAGACTTTCCATATTAGGATAGGCTTCAAATAGGACTGGTGCAATTTTATTAATATTAGCATCGGAATCTTGCGCTGATAAAATGACCATCACATAAGTTGATATAAATTATGATACTCCAGCGGATGCTTTCGTCCTTTATATTTAGTTAAGATAGGTTTTAAATTTTTAGCCCAATCATCAGAATTTCCAAATAAATCCATAGCATTATTCTTTAAAATCTACAGATAAGGAGTTGACACAATAGCGTTGTCCGGTTTTTGTAGGTCCGTCATCAAATACATGCCCTAAATGACTGCCACAATTAGCACAAAGGATTTCAGTACGTTTCATTCCATGGGTAACATCTGAAATGTATTCTACCTTTCCGGGTATAGATTCGTCAAATGAAGGCCAACCGCAATGTGCATCAAACTTAGAATTACTTTCGAACAAAGGTTCTCCACAGGCACCACAGCAGTAGGTTCCTTTTTCGTAATGTAAGTTATAAGATCCTGTGTGTGGATATTCAGTTCCTTTTTGTCGAAGAATTCTATAGCGTTTTTCTCCCAATTGTTCTTTCCATTCTTGTTCGGTTTTTTCTACAGGATATTTCATGATTTATTAATTTTATTAAAAATTAGTATTCTTTATTTTTTATTTCTTGCGGATAAGAGTTTAATTTCTTTATGATGTTGTGAAACAGTTATTTATTTTGAATGAATTGAACTGTTCTTTCAATTACTTTAGGATTGCCTAGAATTTTTCTATGCCCTAATCCATCGGTTAATAATAACTCCCCATTTTTTAAGTATTCATAAATGTGAATTCCTGCTTTTACAGGAACTTCAGGGTCATTGTTGTCATGAATTACTAAAACTGGAATAGTGGTTTCCTTTGCGGCCAGAAAAGCAGAATAACTATTCATTTTTTCTCCATATTTTTTTTCAAAATGCAAACGTAAAAGAGTACTCACAGTTGGTTTGAGCCCTAATTTTGCTACAAAATCATCCATAATATCTTCTACAATGTCTCCACTGCCAATAACTACAGCATGATTTACTTTTAATCCTTTTTTTATCGCGTTCAAAACTGACATTCCTCCTAATGAATGACCAATAGCTGCTTCAAATGGTCCAAATTGTCGATCTATTTCTAAAATTGTAGCGATAAAATCGACCATGATAGTATCTTTTCCCGGAGATTTTCCATGGGCAGGAGCATCAAAACTAACGGTTGAATATCCAGCTTTTAGCAGTTCATCGGCTATTTTGAATAATTGTGTTCCGCGTCCTGACCAACCGTGAACTAATAAAATTTTCTTCTTGCTTTTTCCATATTGGTACAAAACAACTTCTTTATTAATAGCAGGGACCAGGATTAATTTTTGAATGCTATTTCGATCCATTTCTAATTCTCTTTTTGGAATTTTATGTTTTATGGGAGTTGTAAAAAGTTTAGCAGCAAATAATGTAATTAGTTTTGGAGAAATAAAAGAGATTAATTTACTGGTTAATAAGATAATTTTAGGAATTTTCAATGATTGGGTATGATTAGAAGTTTTTTTTGTCATTTCAATAAATTTTCAAGCGCGTTAATATATTATAATTTTTTTAGTAAATTTAGAAAAACATAAAAGTAGTATTTTTTATAAAGTTTTTATTGGTATTAACATAAAAGACGGAAATATTAAATAATTCGAATAGTGTTATAATTAACTAAAAACACCAAAATTTCATAAATGGAAATATTTCATATCAGTGCAGAATGTTACCCCATAGCTAAAGTAGGAGGTTTAGCTGATGTTGTGGGTGCATTGCCAAAATATCAAAATAACGCAGGACATCAAGTAAGAGTAGTGATGCCATGTTATGACACAAAATTCAAAAAAGAAAATGATTTTGAATGTGTTCATTGGGGACACGTGAAATTGGGGAATTTTAATTTTCCTTTTAGTATTCTCAAAGAAAAAACAGACAAGTTAGGATTTGAATTGTATTTAGTTGAAATCCAAGAATTATTTGACAGAAAAGATGTTTATGGATATCAAGATGATATTGAACGTTTTTTGTCTTTTCAAATCGCAACTTTGGATTGGATTATAGGTAGAAATGAAGTTCCTGATGTAATCAATTGCCATGATCATCATACTGGTTTAATTCCATTTATGATGTTGTATTGTTATAAATACGAAAAATTGCGTAATACCCCTTCCATGATTACCATTCATAATGGTTTGTATCAAGGGCAATTTGGTTTTGATAAATTGTATTATTTACCAGAATTTGATTTAGCTCATGTTAGAGTTTTAGAATGGGATAATTGTATTAATTCATTAGCAGTAGCCGTAAAATGTGCTTGGGGTGTAACAACAGTATCACCAAGTTATTTGAATGAGATTAATTATTCAGCTAATGGATTAGAGTCTTTATTTAATCTGGTGCGTTATAAATCCAGAGGAATTTTAAACGGAATTGATATCGAAGTTTGGGATCCTGCTAAAGACATGATGTTAGAAAAAAACTATTCGATTAAAAATTTCGAAAAAGGAAAACAAGAAAATAAAGAAAAATTATGCAACCTTTTTAATCTAGACCCAACAAAACCACTTTTTAGTTTCATTGGTAGGTTATTAGAAGAAAAAGGAGGCGATTTATTACCACATGCTGCAGCGTTAGCTTTATCTGAAAATTATCAACAAATTAATATTTTAATTTTAGGTTCAGGAAATACAGCTATTGAGAATGAATTGAATGGCTTGTTATCGGATTACAAAGGGAATTACAATACGTTTATTGGTTATAATGAGGAATTAGCGCACTTAATTTATGCAGGTTCTGATTTTTTATTAATGCCTTCAAGAGTTGAACCTTGTGGTTTGAACCAAATGTACTCGTTGCGCTACGGAACAATTCCTATAGTACGCAGGACTGGGGGATTGAAAGATACTGTCATCGATTTTGGAGATGATGGAAATGGAATTTGTCATGACCAGGCAACTGTAGGTGATGTTTGTTATTCGATTCAAAGGGCAGTAAATTTATACGACGATAAAAAACACTTAACTAAAATTATAAAAAAAGGAATGAGTACTGATCATTCTTGGGAAAGGGTTTGTCAGGAATATATAGAAATGTACAATTTAATAATTAACAAAAAATGAAAGCTAAAAAGAAAAATGTTATTGCAATAATTTTAGGTGGAGGACAAGGATCCAGATTATATCCATTGACAGAAACAAGGTCTAAGCCTGCAGTACCAATAGGAGGTAAATATAGATTAGTTGATATTCCAATTTCAAATTGTATGAATTCAGATATTTACAGAATGTTTGTACTGACGCAATTCAACTCTGCTTCTTTAAATGCTCATATAAAAAACACGTATAATTTTAGTATTTTTAGCCATGCTTTTGTTGATATTCTTGCAGCAGAACAAACTCCCGATAATCCAACTTGGTTTCAAGGTACAGCAGATGCTGTAAGACAATGTATGCCTCATTTCTTGAATCATGATTTTGATTATGCTTTGATTCTTTCCGGAGATCAGTTGTATCAAATGGATTTCAACGATATGTTAGAGGAGCACATTAAGAATGAAGCCGATATTTCTATTGCGACTTTGCCAGTAAATGCAAAAGATGCTCCTGAATTTGGAATATTAAAAACAAACTCCGAAAGTTGTATTGAATCTTTCATCGAAAAACCGGCAAAGGAATTATTGCCAGATTGGGAATCGGATGTGAGTGAGCAAATGAAGAGTGAAGGAAAGAATTATTTAGCTTCAATGGGAATTTATATCTTCAACAAAAAATTGTTGGTAGACATCATGTCAAATAAAGAAACCAAAGATTTTGGTAAAGAAATTATTCCACAAGCAGTAGGTCACAAAAAAATATTGAGTTACCAATATGAAGGATATTGGACAGACATTGGTAATATTGATTCCTTTTTTGAAGCTAATATTGGGTTAACCGATGACTTGCCAAAATTTAATTTATTTGACAACGACAATAAAATTTTTACCAGACCAAGATTATTGCCACCGTCCAAATTCCAAAAAACAATGATTGATAAATCGTTAATTTCAGAAGGTTGTATTTTGAATGCGAAAGAAATAAATCGATCTGTGATTGGGATCCGATCCAGAATAGGCGAGGGAACAATCATTCAGAATTGTTATGTCATGGGGAATGATTTTTATCAGAATATTGATGATATGAATGAAGATCTTAAAACGGGGAGACAACTAGTGGGAATTGGAGAAAGATGTTTTATAAGCAATGCTCTGGTGGATAAAAATTGCAGAATTGGTAATGATGTTTACATTAATGGAGGAAGTCATTTAGAAGATTTTTCGAATGAATTATACGCCATTAAAGACGGAATTGTTGTTATTAAAAAAGGAGCAGTTATACCGGATAATTACATCATAAAATAAATTTATAAACTGTTTTTTCTTAAAATAATATTCTGTTTTTTTATAAAAAATAGAATTACACAAATGTTATATGAGTAAAGTTATCTCGCATTCCCTTTTTACCGATTTTGATATCGATTTATTCAAATCAGGGAAACATTTCCGACTATACGAAAAACTAGGTGCCCATCTTATTACGGTTGACGGAGTAGATGGCGTTTATTTTGCCGTTTGGGCTCCTTCGGCTCATTCTGTATCTGTGGTTGGGGATTTCAATTTTTGGACACAAGGAGAGCATCTGTTGCAAGTACGTTGGGATTCTTCTGGTATTTGGGAAGGATTTATTCCAAACATCAAAAAAGGGACAACCTATAAATATAAAATACAATCCAATAATGCTGGAATAATAACTGAGAAAGCCGATCCGTTTGCTTTTTATTGTGAAAAACCACCACATACAGCTTCTGTAGTTTGGGACTTAGATTATAAATGGAATGACAAAAACTGGATGCAAACGCGTCAAAATCATAATGGTTTAGACAAACCTTATTCTGTTTATGAAGTACATTTAGGCTCTTGGAAACGCCATGCAGAAGAAAATCGTTTTTTGACCTATCTAGAATTTGCCGAAGATTTAGTAAACTATGTAAAAGAAACAGGCTTTACTCACGTAGAGTTTATGCCTATCATGGAATATCCGTATGATCCTTCTTGGGGATATCAATTAGTGGGATATTTTGCGCCAACTTCCCGTTTTGGAAATCCGCAAGAATTCATGCATTTGGTAGATAAATTACATGAAGCTGGAATTGGTGTAATTCTCGACTGGGTTCCATCTCATTTTCCAGATGATGCACATGGTTTAGGCTTTTTTGACGGATCGAATCTTTTTGAACATCCTGATCGCAGAAAAGGCTATCATCCTGATTGGAAAAGTTTAGTTTTTAATTATGGGCGAAATGAAGTTCGTTCGTTCTTAATAAGCAATGCTTTATTTTGGTTACACTATTATCATGCAGATGCTTTGCGTGTTGATGCTGTTGCCTCGATGTTATATTTGGATTATTCCAGAAATGATGGCGAATGGGAACCTAACATTTACGGAGGAAGAGAAAATTTAGACACGATTAGTTTCTTGAAGGAATTTAATGAAGCAGTTTATTTAAATTATGAAGGAGTTCAAACTATAGCAGAGGAAAGTACTTCTTTTCCTATGGTTTCCAGACCTACATCGGTTGGTGGTTTAGGCTTTGGTATGAAATGGATGATGGGTTGGATGCACGATACTTTAGAATATTTTCAAAAAGATACTGTGTACAGAAAATACCATCAGAATGATTTGACTTTTTCAATGACCTACACCTTTTCAGAAAATTTTATGTTGCCGCTTTCGCATGACGAAGTGGTATATGGAAAAAAATCAATTGCAGGAAGGATGCCAGGCGATGAATGGCAAAAATTTGCGAATTTAAGATTACTATACGGCTATATGTTTATGCATCCCGGAACTAAATTGTTGTTTATGGGAAGTGAATTTGGACAAAGTAGCGAGTGGAATTTTGAAGGAAGTTTAGATTGGCATTTGTTGCAATATCCATATCATGAAGGAGTAAAAATATTGATAACAGATTTGAATAAATTATATAAGACACAGCCTGCTTTGCACGAAAAACAATTCAGTCCTGAAGGTTTTGAATGGATTAATTATTCCGATCATCAAAATGCAGTAATGTCTTTTATTCGTAAAGGGAATGACCCAAAAAACGATGTAATTGTAGTCTGTAATTTCACTCAAGTGGTTCGTCCTAATTATCGAATTGGTTTACCTAAAAAAGGAAAATTGACAGAAATTTTTAATAGTGATGCTTCAAATTATGGAGGTAGCGGAGTTTCTAATGCTAAAAAAACAGTAATTGAGGCTATGCCTTATGATGGAAGAGATTATTCGGCTGAGTTGCTTTTGCCACCATTAAGTGTTACCGTTTTTAAAATTTAATAAGTACAAAATTCTTTTTTGCAGATAAGCATAACTAATGGTTTTCATTTATAATGGAAACCATTATTATATATTATTGATTGTTACATTGAAATGTACTATAACGTTTTCGCTAATATTCCCCAGATATATAGCTGTTTACAAAGTAATTTTGTAAGTTTTAGCTTTAGAAAAGGATTAAAATTAATACCATAGAAAATGATTACAAATACAGAATTAGAATATAAAGGGGATCTATATCCCACAAAAATAGTTTCTTTTGAGCATGAAGTTGATTCTATAAGTTTTCATACCGATAATAGTGTCATACTAAAAGTAACGGTATTAAGAGATAGTTTAATCCGGTTTAGATTTACCACAAAAGGGTATTTTAGTAACGATTTTTCTTATGCAGTTGATAAAAGTCATTCTCATGGATATAATTTTCTTGAGGTTTCTGAAGTGGAAGATTATTATCAGATAAAAACCAGTAAAGTAAAATGTAGAATTCAAAAAATAGATATGAGGTTATCTATTTTTGATTTAGAAGACACTATTATTTTAGAAGATGAATTGGGTTTCCATTGGGAAGAAAGCTATGAATACGGTGGTAATATCGTAAAAATGAGTAAAGCTTCAAAAGATGGGGAATGTTTTTACGGACTTGGCGATAAAGCAACCCAAATGAATTTGAAAGGGAAGAGACTGGAAAATTTTGCTACAGATCAATATGCTTTTCAAAAAGATCAAGAACCGTTATACAAAGTAGTTCCGTTTTATATTGGATTACAAAACAAGCAATCTTATGGTATTTTCTTTGATAATACGTTTAGAACCTATTTTGATTTTTGTCACGAAAGAAGAAACGTAACCAGTTATTGGGCTGAAGGTGGAGAAATGAATTACTATTTCATTTATGGGCCACAAATGCAAGATGTTGTTACCACTTATACTGATTTGACAGGAAAACCTGAATTACCGCCACTATGGGCACTTGGATACCACCAATGTAAATGGAGTTATTATCCTGAAAGTAATTTAAAAGAAGTGGCAGCCAAATTCAGAGAATTGAAAATTCCTTGTGATGCGCTATATTTAGATATTGATTATATGGAAGGTTTTCGATGTTTCACTTGGAACAAAGAATATTTTCCCGATCCCAAAAGAATGGTGGCTGATTTAGCCGAAGATGGTTTCAAAACAGTTGTAATTATTGATCCGGGAATAAAAATTGACAAAGAATACGATATATACAAAGTAGCTTTAGAAAAAGATTATTTCTGTAAAAGAGCTGATGGCCCCTACATGAAGGGGAAAGTTTGGCCTGGAGAATGTAATTTTCCAGATTATACAAATCCTGCAGTAAGAGAATGGTGGGCAGGATTATTCAAAGAATTAATTTCAGATATTGGAGTAAAAGGAGTGTGGAACGATATGAATGAACCCGCGGTAATGGAGGTTCCTAATAAAACGTTTCCTATGGATGTACGTCACGATTATGATGGAAATCCATGCAGTCATAGAAAAGCACACAATATTTACGGTACCCAAATGGCGAGAGCAACGTATCATGGTGTAAAACGATTTGCGTATCCAAAAAGACCTTTTGTAATAACAAGATCAGCATACGCTGGAGCACAACGTTATACTTCTTCTTGGACAGGAGATAATGTTGCCACTTGGGAGCATTTATGGATTGCAAATATTCAAGTACAACGCATGTCAATTTCTGGTATGGGTTTCACAGGCTCTGATATTGGTGGATTTGCAGAACAACCTTCGGGGGAATTATATGCACGTTGGATTCAATTAGGTGTTTTCCATCCTTTTTGCAGAACGCACTCTTCAGGAGATCACGGAGACCAGGAGCCATGGGCTTTTGATGAAGAAGTTATTGATATCACCAGAAAATTTGTCAATTTGAGATATCAATTATTACCGTATTTATATACTATGTTTTGGCAATATATTGAGGAAGGAATTCCTATGCTGAAACCATTGGTATATTATGACCAAGATGATATTCAAACGCATTACAGAAATGACGAATTTGTTTTTGGTAATCAAATATTAGTATGCCCAATTTTAGAGCCAAATGCTTTAGGAAGAAGAATGTATATTCCTCGTGGTCACTGGTATAATTATTGGACCAACGAAGAAGTTAAAGGAGGAAAAGAAATTTGGGTTGACACTAAATTTGATCAGATTCCAATTTTTGTGAAAGCAGGTGCAATCATTCCTAAATATCCTGTTCAACAATATGTTGGAGAGTTAGAATTTGATGAGTTAACATTAAATATTTACTACAAAGAAGGAAAAGAAAAATCAGTAGTTTATGAAGATGCGCAAGATGGATATGATTACAAAAAAGGGAGATACAGCTTCTTATCATTTCAAACAACCGGTAAAGAGAAAGAATTGATTATTCAATTGCATAAAGAAGGAAAATACGATACGAATTATTCGAAATATAAAATAAATCTTATCGGATTACCATTTAAAGTTAAAATGATCGAAATTGATAATGTAGAAGTATCATTTGATAAAATTACTTTAGAACAAGAGGGGTACTTAATTGTTGATAAAGGGTTTACGTCATTTCATATTACTGGAGAATAACAAAAAAAGTTGATACTTTTATATTTAATTATGTAAATCTAAATGTTGATAATAATTGTATTTTTGTTTAATATTTAATTCTAAAATTATGAAAAAGCATTTACTAATAGGGATTTTTGCAGCAGGATTGGTTTATTCTTGTGCTACTAATCCTATTACAGGGAAAAAAAGTCTAAATTTTGTTTCTAATAGTGAGTTGTTTCCAACATCTTTTCAACAATATGGTACTTTTTTAAAGGAGAATAAAGTGATTACTGGAACTGCCGAGGCTAGAAAAGTGGAAGCAGTTGGGATGCGAATTAAAGCGGCAGCAGAAAAATATTTAACCTATTTAGGTCAATCACAATATTTGGCTGATTACCGTTGGGAATACAAATTAATTGACAATAAAGAAGTGAATGCTTGGTGTATGCCGGGAGGGAAAATTGTTGTTTATTCAGGGATTTTGCCAGTAACATTGAATGATTCTGGCTTAGCTACCGTAATGGGACACGAAGTATCTCATGCATTAGCTAATCATGGTGCTCAACGTATGAGTGCTTCTCAATTGCAACAATTAGGAGCGGTAGGTGTTGCAGTAGCGACTGGAGGTAAAAGTGAACAAACACAGCAAATATGGGGTCAAGCATATGGATTAGGATCTCAGTTTGGTGTAATGCTTCCTTTTAGTAGAAATCACGAAACTGAAGCAGATAAAATTGGTTTGACTTTAATGACAATTGCAGGTTATAATCCGGAGGAATCTATTACTTTTTGGTCTAGAATGGCTGCAAAATCTTCAGGTCAAGCACCTCCAGAATTTATGAGTACGCACCCATCTGATGCTACCAGAATTGCAAATCTAAAAGCATTAATTCCTGAAGCTAAAGCTCTAGCGACTAAAGTTGGTATTATTTACAAATAGTAACTTATTATTATAAAATATCTAAACAGGCTGCCCTTAAAATGGTTAGCCTGTTTTTTTTGAATATGAGTAATAATCATTATATGCCGTTAATTCATTAATGATTTGTTAATGTATAAATTATTTACTTTTTATATTGTTCTTAGCAAAAAATAAATAAATTCGTATAATAAAAAAATAAATATGGCAGATTTAGAAAAAGGGAGTAAAAAATTATTAAATGCTTGGGCTTTTTATGATTGGGCAAATTCAGTTTATACACTTACCATTGCATCTGCAGTATTTCCTATTTTTTATGAAGCTTTGTTTTCTGAACGAGATCATTACATTGATGTTTTTGGTTTGCATCTAAAAAATTCAGCTTTAATTAGCTTTGTTACCGCTTTTGCATTTTTATTGGTGGCTTTTATTTCGCCTTTATTATCTGGTATTGCAGATTATGTAGGGGATAAAAAATCATTTATGAAATTCTTTTGCTACCTGGGAGCCTTGTCATGTATGGGATTGTATTGGTTTAATCTTGAAAATATATACATCGGATTAGCATTTTATTTTTTGGGATTGATTGGATATTGGGGAAGTTTAGTTTTTTATAATTCCTATTTACCAGACATTGCTTATGTAGAGCAACAAGATAAAATTAGTGCTAAAGGATATTCATTTGGATACATTGGAAGTGTTATTTTATTGATAATCAATTTAGCGATGATCATGAAACCAAAACTTTTTGGAATAACAGGAACAGATGGAGAAGCAGCCATGAAAGCCATGCGATATTCATTTGTTATGGTAGGAGTTTGGTGGATCTTATTCAGTCAGTACTCGTATTATTATTTGCCAAATGGAAATATAAATGCCAATCGTAAAGTAACACACCATGTTATATTTAATGGTTTTAAAGAGTTAAAAAAAGTTTGGTTTTTATTGAAAGAAAACATCGCATTAAGACGGTATTTAGGAAGTTTTTTCGTGTATAGTATGGCCGTACAAACCGTGATGCTTGTTGCCACATATTTTGGAGCACAAGAAATTGCCTGGTCATCTAAAGCTGAAAGTACAACGGGTTTAATTATTTGTATTTTGATAATACAATTAGTTGCTGTTCTGGGCGCAGTTATAACTTCAAGAGCCTCAGAAAAATTCGGAAATATTCCAACTTTAATTGTGATAAACTGTATTTGGGCAGCATTTTGTGCAATTGCATTTTTTATTACTCTACCAATACATTTTTATGTTATGGCAGGAATTGCAGGACTTGTAATGGGTGGAATTCAAGCATTATCACGCTCAACGTATTCTAAATTATTACCTGAAACGGATGATACGGCTTCGTTTTTTAGTTTTTTCGATGTTGCTGAAAAAATCGGAATTGTTATAGGAATGTGTATTTATGGAATTATTGATCAAATCACAGGAAGTCCAAGGTTAGCAATTGTATTTCTTGGTGTATTCTTTGTAGTGGGTGTTTTATTGCTAAAAAGAGTTCCAAAAAAAGGCGTTTTAAATTAATAAAACACCTTTTCGTCTAGTTTACTTTTTGAAAATTAAGCTTTCGAGATTGCTCCTGAGCCATTTACTTTCGTGTCTTTTTTCTTGGGGTCACCAATGTATTCAATATCTCCGGAACCAGAAACCCTGGCGTGAAGGCTTTCGCTGCAAAAAACTTTACTATCTCCTGAACCAGAAACCGTAATTTTTGCATTTTTAGCTTTCAAATCACCGGCATCAATATCACCAGAACCGTTTAAATTACTGTTGAAATTTTCAGTTTTTCCAGTTAAAACCATATCTCCTGAACCACTCAAGTTAACATCAAAGTCATTTGATTCAACATTTAAGTTCATGTCGCCAGAGCCAATTAATTTAGCTGAAAATGATTTCGATTTAATGCTATTTTTAGTCATTACATCACCTGAACCTGTCAAAGAAACTTGATTTATACTCTCGAAAGGTACAGTTATGATAATTTGTTGTCCTTTGCTTACGCTGATATATTTGTTCTTTTCAGTAGAAATTTTCAATACCTGATCGACAACCTCGACTTTAATGTAAGACAATAAATTTTCTTCCCCTTTTATCGTAATATTCCCTTCTTTTCCCGAAACTAATTCGACATCAAAAAAACCTGTTATTGCAATTCCATCATAAGAAGCTGTTGTTCTTTTTTCAGAAATTACTTTGCCATTTCCTTTTATTTTTTCGTTTGATGACCATTGAGCATAAGACATAGTTGTTAGTAATAGTGAACAACTAATAAATAATTTGATTGAATTTTTCATAAATAAAGCTTTAAGGTTATTGTTTTTTTACTAGCATTACATTTCCGTAATCTGAAATTATAGTGATGTTGTTGACTCCTTTTTTCTTGTAGAAACCACTGTATTTTTTCAAGTTATTTGAGTCTTCTTTAGAATTTATCTCTAGTTCATTATCATATTTAAAATTAGCATATTTTACAGTCACATTAAAATCAAAAGCATAATTAGCATCAAATCCAATGTTTAATCCGGTGTAACCCGCTGCAATAGTTATATTATTGGCTTTTGCACTAATAGTTCCAATAGTTACATTGCTGTATTTTGTTGATAGTTTTAAAGTATTAGATAATTCACCAACTTTAAGTGTTAAATAATTTCCGGTTGCATCTAATGATTTTACATTCTGAATTTTAATATTTCCGTATTTGCTGATGTATTTAACGACATCACTTTCTTGAATATCTACATCTGTATAATCAGAAGCTAAATCGAGTTTTGTGACTTCTCCAATTTTTAAATTCGAATACTTTGCCGTAATAATTGCATTCTTTAAAAATGAAATAGTCGAGTTAGAGCAATATTCGGCTTGTATGTTACTGGAGCTTCCGGATAATCGGCCTAAAGCTATTTTACCGTATTTACATTTAATTTCAGCCTCAGAAAACAAGTCTGATGTGGTGATATTTCCGTATTTATTGTGGAGTTTTACACTTCCGTTTTTAGGAATTTTGAGCATATAATTAATTTGAAAACTATTGTTTTTACCATTACTCTTATAACTAGAGTTTCCTAAAATGGTTTTTGCAGTAATCATTCCTTTGAGTGCTATTATATCAACATCAATATCATTGATGCGTTGGCTCACCCAGTTTTCGTTGTCACCGCTCACTTTTATAACAATATCCAATTCGGTTTTATCTTCATCCCAAGTTGTTACTGAAATATTACCGTATGAGTTATCTATATAAAGACCCGCATCCGAATTTACGAAATAGGCTTTTTTAATATTTTTTTGTTTCGTATGGATGTAATCAGCATTGTTTGAAAATCCTAAAAATGGAATTAAAGCCAATAAGAGGAGTAGTTTAAATTGTTCTTTCATCAGAAATATTTTTTAATTTTTCATTGTTTTCAATTTGTAATAGTACATTTTGTAAAAAAGAAATTCGCGTTTGAAGATTGCTGATCATCGCATTAATAATTTGCTTACTTTCTCCATTTGTTTCTAATTCTTTAATTATTTTTTCGTAATCACTATCTAATGTTCTCATTTGTTTGAGCGCATCGGAAATTATTTTTTCGTTTTCTGGTGATTTTTTCTCTCTTATTTTTTCTAACTCATTTTCAATTAAAACCGTAAAAATTGAATCTGTTTGTTTGGTTTCTTTTGATGCAAATCGCAACTCTTCTGTCTTTTTAGGAGTGTTATTGAATATTGAAAGTCCTAACATAACTACAATAGAAGCTGCGATTCCAATAGAAACAAAACGTTTCCAATTCGATTTCTTAGATTTTAATTTTTGTACAAATCGTTCCTCATGATTGTTTTCAAGAGTCTCGATGTCCCAATGATTTTCAAATTTGTCAAATAATTTGTCTAGTTTTTTATTTTCCTTTTTCATATTTCCTCTAATTTTTTTCTTAAACAATCTTTGGCTCTGCTCAATGTAGTTCTGCAATTGGCATAACTGATATTTAGGATTTCGCTGATTTCTTCTTGATCATATCCTTCAATAAAAAATAAAGTTAAAACCATTCTGTAATTATATTTCAGAGAGTTCATGACCTCTAAAATTTGTTTTACTTTTAATTCATTGAAGTTTATACTTTCAGTTAAAGCGGATTCCTTTTCTTCAATTTTATAAAGCGTGGTATCAAAATCTTCTGGTTTGAATTGATTGTTTTTTTTGTAAAAATCAATACTACAGTTCACTACAATTCTTTTTAACCAAGCACCAAAAGAAACTTCCTGTTTATAGTCGTTTATCTTAATGAATGCCTTTAAAAAACCTTCCTGCATTACATCTTCAGCAAAATGGACATCTTTGACAATCCTAAACGACACATTATACATCGCTTTTGCATAGCGATTGTAAACTTCGCACTGTGCTTTTTGATTTTTTTGCCTGCAAAGCAAGATTAATTCTTCGATATTATAGTTGGTTAAACTCAAACAGCTGATTTTAGTTTATTATAAGGACTTGGCCTTTTTACGTTTGTTACAGTTTTATAAAACTAAATTACATTTTTTCTTTTGACATGTTCTAAATTGTTTTATTTGGTTGTAGTTTGTTGTGTCTAAAATATCCCTTTCTAATAGAAAATAGGATAAAAAGATTATATTTTGGCACAGAGATTGACTCTTTTACCGTTATGCAAATAATGAGGATTAAAGATAGATTTTATATAAAAAGACTACTTTGAAAGCTTATATTTGCTTAAATAATGAAATTTTTAATGACAAAAAGACTTAAATAATATATGTCAAATCATAAAATACTTACTATTGACAATCTGTCACTTCAGGAATTTGATTCAGAAGCAGATTTAATTCCACTTTTGACTCCTGAAGACGAGGAGGAAATGAATAATGAGGCTTTACCGGAATTATTGGCTATTTTACCTTTGCGAAATATGGTTTTATTTCCTGGGGTTGTAATACCAATTACTGCTGGGCGAGATAAATCAATCAAATTGATTAATGATGCCAATGCCGCTGGAAAAACGATTGGAGTCGTTGCTCAAATCAACGAAGAAGATGAAGATCCAACTAAAGATGATATTCATAAAATAGGAACTGTTGCCCGTATTTTACGAGTGTTAAAGATGCCCGATGGAAATATCACCGTAATTCTTCAAGGTAAAAAGCGTTTCGAAATTGATGACATCGTTGAGGAATCACCTTACTTGACAGCTAAAATTAAAGAAGTTCCTGAGAAAAGACCTAAGAAAAATGATACTGAATTTGTCGCAATTCTAGATTCTATCAAAGAACTAGCCATTCAGATTATTAAAGAAAGTCCAAATATTCCCAGCGAAGCAACTTTTGCCATCAAAAATATTGAGAGCCAATCCTTCTTGATCAATTTTGTTACTTCTAACATGAATCTTTCTGTTAAAGAAAAACAAGATTTATTAGCAATTAATGAATTAAAAGGAAGAGCTTTAGAGACGCTTCGTTATATGAATATTGAGTTGCAAAAACTTGAATTGAAAAATGATATTCAATCTAAAGTTCGTTTCGATTTAGACCAACAACAACGTGAATATTTCTTGCACCAACAAATGAAAACCATTCAGGAAGAATTGGGTGGTGTTTCTCAAGAAGAAGAAATGGACGAAATGTTGCAAAAGTCTTTGACCAAGAAATGGGACGAGAAAACCAAAAAACATTTCGAAAAAGAATTGTCTAAAATGCGTCGCATGAATCCGCAAGCGCCAGATTTTGGAATTCAAAGAAATTATTTAGAGTTGTTTTTAGAATTGCCTTGGAACGAATATTCTAAAGATAATTTCGATTTAAAAAGAGCTCAGAAAATATTGGACAGAGATCATTTTGGTCTTGAAGATGTTAAGAAAAGAATGATAGAACATTTGGCAGTTTTAAAATTGCGAAATGATATGAAGTCTCCGATTATTTGCTTGACAGGACCTCCGGGAGTTGGTAAAACTTCAATTGGACGTTCCATTGCAGAAGCATTGGGTAGAAAATATGTTAGAATTTCCCTTGGTGGTTTGCGCGATGAAGCGGAGATTCGTGGACATAGAAAAACGTATATTGGTGCCATGCCGGGACGAATTATCCAAAGTTTGAAAAAAGCGGGAACTTCAAATCCAGTTTTTGTTTTGGATGAAATCGATAAATTATCAAACAGTAATCAAGGTGATCCATCTTCGGCATTATTGGAAGTTTTAGATCCGGAACAAAACAATTCTTTTTATGATAATTTCCTTGAAATGGGATATGATTTATCGAAAGTGATGTTTATTGCGACTTCTAATAATATGGCTGCGATTCAACCTGCGTTGAAAGACAGAATGGAAATCATCAAAATGTCAGGTTACACAATTGAAGAAAAGGTAGAAATTGCGCGTCAGCATTTGTTTCCAAGACAATTGAAAGAACACGGTTTGACTACTAAAGATTTAACCATTGGAAAAAAACAATTAGAAAAAATTGTTGAAGGATATACGCGTGAATCTGGAGTTCGTGGTTTAGAGGCTAAAATTGCTCAAGTAATCCGTAACGCAGCAAAATCTGTAGCGATGGAAGAAGAGTATAACAAAAAAGTAACTGACGAAGATATCATAAAAACGCTTGGTGTTCCCAGATTAGAAAGAGATAAATACGAGAATAATGATGTTGCCGGAGTGGTAACTGGTTTGGCTTGGACTTCTGTTGGTGGTGATATTCTTTTTATTGAATCGTTACTTTCTCCAGGAAAAGGAACTATGACTATTACCGGAAACTTAGGTACTGTCATGAAAGAATCTGCAACAATTGCTTTGGAATATATTAAAGCGAATGCAAAACTTTTGGGATTGGATTCAGAGATTCTTTCTAAATATAATATTCACTTACACGTTCCTGAAGGAGCTACTCCAAAAGACGGTCCAAGTGCGGGAATTGCGATGTTAACTTCTTTGGTTTCTTTGTTTACACAAAAACGTGTGAAGAAAAACTTGGCTATGACTGGAGAAATCACCCTTCGTGGAAAAGTCTTGCCAGTAGGCGGAATCAAAGAAAAAATATTGGCTGCTAAGAGAGCAAATATCAAAGAAATTATTCTATGTCACGAAAACAAGAGTGATATTGATGAAATAAAACCTGAATATCTGGAAGGACTTTCTTTTCATTATGTAAAAGAAATGAGTGAAGTATTGAAATATGCATTAACCGATCAGAAGGTGAAGAACGCCAAGGATTTATAATAAAAATTAATTATTAATTTTAAAATTCCAAATTCTAAATGCTGATTTTCAGTGCTTAGATTTTGGAATTTTTATTTGTAATTACGAGATTCAAAGTTACCATTTATTGTATTTATAATTTTATCTTCGCATCTACGTTTTACCTTACATAAGTTGCAATTTAAAGCATGTTAAAAAAACTTTTACTATACTCCTTATTTTTTATTTGTTCTGTGTCTTACAGTCAAATAGGAGGTAAGTATACCTATCAGTTTTTGAACTTGGTCACTTCGCCAAGACAAGCCGCGCTGGGCGGAAAAGTAATTACGATTTATGATGATGACGTCAATCAAGCCCATTTTAATCCAGCAACTATAAATGCTGAAATGGACAACCGTTTGGCTTTAAATTATGGAAGTTATTTCAAGGAAGTAACTTACGGAACTGCTTCTTATGCGTACACCTACGATAGACATTTACAAACATTTCAGGCTGGAGTAAATTATGTGAATTATGGTAATTTTGAAGGCTATGACGAGAATGGTCAGCCAACATCAGAATTTACCGGAAGCGAAATAGCCCTTTCTTTTGGGTATGCGTACAATATTCCGTATACCGACATTCATATTGGAGCCAGTGCCAAATTGATATCTTCGACTTTAGAAAGTTATAATTCTTTAGGAGGAGCAATTGATATTGGAGCGCTTTTTATCGATGAAAAAAATGATGTGAATTGGGGTTTGGCTATTCGAAATATTGGAACTCAATTTTCCACTTATAATGGTACAAATGAAAAACTGCCACTCGAAATCATTGCTGGCGTTTCGCAAGAATTAGAAAATGTGCCTATTCGTTGGCATCTTACTTTGGAAAATTTGCAGCAATGGAATATAGCTTTTTCAAATCCGGTTAGGTCAGAATCATCATTTGACGGAACTGATAACGAAGAAAGAGTTTCATTTGTAAATAATGCGTTGCGACATGTAATTGTAGGGGTAGAGCTTTTTCCAAAAAAAGCATTTAATTTGCGTGTGGGATATAATTTTAGAAGAGCAGAGGAATTACGCCTTCAGGAACAACGTAATTTTTCGGGGGTTTCATTAGGTTTCGGACTTAAATTGAATAAGTTGAAATTTAATTATTCGTATTCCAGGTATACATTGGCAGGAAATACAAGCCTTTTTGGGTTAACCATTAACTTTCAAGAATAATTTTCTCATTTGAAATTGACAGCAGAACAGTTTGATTAATTATTAAAATTTAAATACAATATTTTGAAAAAAATCACCATCGCAATTGACGGATTTTCATCTACTGGAAAAAGTACGTTAGCCAAACAACTTGCGAATCATTTAGGATATATTTATGTGGATACCGGAGCAATGTACCGTGCAGTAGCTTTATTTGCGATGCAAAACGGATATATAAATGCGGAATCTTTTGATAAACAAACATTAATTAACAGTTTGCCAAATATAAAATTGCAATTCAAATTCAATGCTGATTTGGGTTTTGCTGAAATGTATTTGAATGAAGTAAATGTTGAAACAGAAATCAGAACGATTGAAGTTTCTAGTTTTGTGAGTAAAGTAGCTGAAGTTTCTGAAGTTCGTGCCAAATTAGTCGAACAGCAAAAAGAAATGGGAAAAGACAAAGCAATAGTAATGGACGGAAGAGATATTGGTACTGTAGTTTTTCCGGATGCTGAGCTTAAAATTTTCATGACAGCAAGTGCAACTACAAGAGCACAAAGACGTTACGATGAATTAGTTGCGAAAGGCGATACAGTCACATTTGAAGAAGTTCTCAAAAATGTAGAAGAACGAGATTACATTGATACGCACCGCGAAGATTCTCCTTTAGTCATGGCTGAAGATGCAGTAGAAATAGATAATTCACATTTGAATCGTGAGGAGCAATTCGAGCTGGTATTGGAATTGGTGAATGAAATTACTAAAACAATATAATTATTTGCAGATCGCATTTTTAATAGTAGATTTACGCCTTGTAAATTTTTTTAAAATAAAAAACAATTCATCGCATGGGAATTAAAAATAGATTGATAATAATGAGTTTTCTTCAATTTTTTGTTTGGGGAGCTTGGTTGATTACCATTGCAAATTACTGGTTTGGTACAAAAAACTGGGAAGGAACTCAATTTGGGTTGGTTTTTGGAACTATGGGAATTGCTTCTTTATTTATGCCAACACTAACAGGAATAATAGCTGACAGATGGATAAATGCTGAAAAATTATATGGAACGCTACATATTTTATATGCCGCGGTTTTATTCTATATTCCTCAAGTTACCACTCCAAATTCTTTTATTTATATTATGCTTTTGGCGATGTGTTTTTACATGCCTACGATTGCTTTGAGTAATTCTATATCTTATAATGCACTCAAATTAAACAATAAAGATATTATTAAAAATTTCCCACCTATACGCGTTTGGGGAACAGTTGGGTTTATTGTTGCGATGTGGATTACCAATTTAACTGGAAATAAAGCAACTGAATATCAGTTTTACATCGCCGGTTTAGCCGCTATAGTTCTGGGGATTTATTCGTTTACTTTACCAAAATGTAAACCGCAGCGCTTATCGAAAGAGAATGCTTCTGTAATGGAAACATTAGGATTAGAGTCTTTTAAGTTATTTGCTGATTATAAAATGGCTTTGTTTTTTGTTTTCTCTATGTTTTTAGGAGGGGCGCTGCAATTGACAAATGCGTACGGAGATGTTTTCTTGGATGAATTCAAGAATTTCCCCAAATATGCTGATTCCTTTGTTGTAAAATATTCTACAATCATTATGTCCATTTCTCAAATATCGGAGACTTTATTTATTCTTGCAATTCCATTTTTCCTAAAGCGTTTTGGAATCAAACAGGTGATGTTGATTAGTATGTTGGCTTGGGTATTGCGTTTTGGATTATTTGCTTACGGAAATCCTACAAGCGGATTATGGATGATTATTATGTCTTGCGTGGTGTACGGAATGGCATTTGATTTCTTTAATATTTCAGGATCATTATTTGTGGAAACTAATACGGATTCAAAAAATCGTTCTTCGGCGCAAGGTTTGTTTATGATGATGACCAATGGTTTTGGAGCGGTTTTGGGAAGTTTTACTTCTGGATGGGCAATTGATAAATATTTTACAAAATCATTTAACAATTCTACTGAATTAGCTGGTTTTCTGGAAACAGAAGCGACTAATCCAAAAATGTTAGAATTTGTTACTGGTCAAGGGAATTCTATAGGAACAGATGGATTGTTTAGCAAAGTTATTTTTATGAAAGACTGGCATACGATTTGGTTGGCTTTTGCTATTTACGCATTGATAATTGCGGTTGCATTTGCTGTTCTATTCAAACACAAACACAATCCTTTGGATGTTGAAAATATAAGTCATTAAAATATATAACCCGATAACAGTTAAAAAGTTATCGGGTTTTTTATACTGAAAATCAGGATAAAACCTATTTAGCCCCCATGGAGCTGATATCCTTACAACTCGTCTTTTGGGATGAGAGGAGAGATAAAGGCGAGAGCGGGAACTTTGCCTGCAAAAAAGCCAATTAATTCGCTCCTGATTCTCAATCGATTATCTTGGCTATAAAATTTTGCAGTTTAAGATAAATGTGCTACTTTTGCAGTCCTTTTGGTGAATAAGAGTTTCCTTTAGGGTTCAACTAATTATACAAACAACTTCTGTTGTTTTCTAGCACATTAAGAAACTCGAGAGAATACAGAATACAAATTTTTAATCAGCATGTCTGAACAATTAAAATCACAAGAAGAGTTTTTAGCAAATTTTAACTGGCACAATTTCGAAGAAGGTATTGATGCTGTTGATGAGAAAAACTTATTAGAATTCGAAGAACTAGTTTCAAAAACATTTATCGCTACTGATCAAGAAGAAGTGGTTGATGGTGTAGTTGTTAGAATTACAGATAGAGACGTTATCGTTGATATCAACGCAAAATCGGAAGGTGTTATTTCATTAAATGAATTCCGTTACAACCCAGCATTAAAAGTAGGTGATACTGTTGAAGTATTAATTGACATCCGTGAGGACAAAACAGGTCAATTAGTATTGTCTCACAGAAAAGCACGTACTATCAAATCATGGGATAGAGTTATTTCGGCTAACGAAACAGGAGAAATCGTTAATGGTTTTGTAAAATGCAGAACTAAAGGTGGTATGATCGTTGACGTTTTCGGAATTGAAGCTTTCTTACCAGGATCTCAAATTGATGTTAAACCAATTAGAGACTACGATGTATATGTAAACAAAATGATGGAATTTAAAGTTGTGAAAATCAACCACGAATTCAAAAATGTTGTTGTTTCTCATAAAGCGCTTATTGAAGCGGATATCGAAATCCAGAAAAAAGAAATCATCGGTCAATTACAAAAAGGACAAGTGTTAGAAGGTGTTGTTAAAAACATTACTTCTTATGGTGTCTTTATTGACTTAGGTGGAGTTGATGGATTGATTCATATTACTGACCTTTCTTGGTCAAGAATCAACCACCCATCTGAAGTTCTTGAATTAGATCAAAAATTAAATGTTGTAATCCTTGATTTCGATGATGAGAAAACAAGAATTCAATTAGGATTGAAACAATTAAATGCTCACCCTTGGGATGCTCTAGATGCTAAATTAGCAATTGGAGACAAAGTAAAAGGTAAAGTAGTTGTAATCGCTGATTACGGTGCTTTCATCGAAGTTGCCGAAGGTGTTGAAGGTTTAATCCACGTTTCTGAAATGTCTTGGTCTACTCATTTACGTTCTGCTCAAGATTTCGTAAAAGTAGGTGATGTTGTTGAAGCTGTTATCTTAACTTTAGATAGAGATGATCGTAAAATGTCATTAGGTATCAAACAATTGTCTCAAGATCCTTGGACTGATATCACTGCTAAATACCCAGTAGGTTCTAAACATACAGGTATCGTTAGAAACTTTACAAACTTTGGTATTTTCGTAGAATTAGAAGAAGGAATTGATGGATTAATTTACATCTCTGACTTATCTTGGACTAAGAAAATCAAACACCCATCTGAGTTTGTAAACGTTGGTGAAAAACTTGACGTAGTAGTATTAGAGTTGGATGTTGATGGACGTAAATTATCTTTAGGTCACAAACAAACTACTGCTAATCCTTGGGATCAGTATGAAGATTCTTTCGCAGTTGGAACTATCCACACAGGTGAAATTTCTGAAATTGTTGACAAAGGAGCTACTGTAGAATTCGGAGATGATATCGTTGCTTTCATTCCTACTCGTCACCTTGAAAAAGAAGACGGAAAGAAATTGAAAAAAGGTGATTCAGCTGATTTCAAAGTAATCGAATTCAATAAAGAATTCAAAAGAGTAGTTGCATCTCACACTGCTATCTTCCGTGAAGAAGAAGAGAAAAATGTGAAATCAGTTTCTGAAAACACTTCATCTAATTCATCTACAAATGCACCAGCTGCAACTTTAGGTGATAACAATGATATGTTAGCTGCATTGAAAGCTAAAATGGAAAAATCAGAGAAAAAATAATTTCTTGAAATTTTTTGAATATAGAAAGCCCTGTCTCGTTATCAAAACGAGACGGGGCTTTTTTTGTAGTTATATTTTCCAGGAGCTTTTTCCTGCTATTCGCTGCAATCTTTTCCTTTTTAAAGAAAAAAGCAAAAGGATTTACGCTGCTATCAGGGCTAGGGAATTTGTTTTCAGTTATAACACCTTTTTTAATGTTGCTTTCTATTTAAAAGACAATAAAATCTCACTATTTTCTAATTAGCGGCCAATAATTGAGATTCTTCAGGAGTAAAGTCATTAATGATACTGTAAGTTTCAATTTTAGCTATTGCCATTTCATCCAGAATGTCAATTAAATTTTTATAATTACATTTTGCGCTGGGTTTTATGATTACTATGGCGCCTCTAGCTGAATCACTAGTATATTCTTGAATTATTTTGTTTTTATTTTGTTTTTATTTTGCAGTTCTTGCCGAATACCATTTACACCATATAACAGCGTTTTTGGATTTTCTATTGGGTTTGATAACAAACCATGATAAGTTACTAGTTTATCATTATCGCCAAGCAATACCGTATAAATTCTGGTTTCATCTGGATTATTACATATTGGTTCAGGACCACAACCACCTTTTTCTCCAGAATAATATTCGATCATTTTCGGTTTTGCCAAATCAATAGTAACCATAAAAAATGCAATTAGAAGAAACGAAACGCTAACCATGGCGGTTAGATCTACTCTAGACTCCAATTTTTTGCTTCTAATTTTTTTAGTTAGGTTTTTCATAGCTCAAATATTTATAACCTAATTTAGTAAAAATACTTTATTATTGTTAAAAAAGTCTTAATTTTTTTTCATAGATAGCGATTAACATACTGGTTTGTAAGTATTTGTGTTTTTGTTGGTTTTTATTATATTTTTTATTAAAACCATAATTACAAAAAGAGCGTAAATGACTTTATATAACTTAAACAATTAAATTTTATGAAAACTAGAAAATTTTTATCAATTGCATTATTCACAGTAGTATTAGGAGCAACTTCTTTCGCTCAAAAAACAGTTATGGTTGGTGGAGCAGCGATGTATCCTTCTAAAAATATTGTTGAGAATGCTGTAAACTCAAAAGATCACACAACTTTAGTAGCAGCAGTAACAGCAGCCGGTTTAGTTGAAACATTACAAAGTAAAGGACCATTCACCGTTTTTGCCCCAACAAATGCCGCGTTTGATAAATTACCAGCTGGAACTGTAACTACATTGTTAAAACCAGAAAACTTAAAAACATTACAAACAATCCTTACGTATCATGTTGTTGCAGGAAAAATGAACGCTTCGGATATAGCAAAAGCTATTAAAATGGGGAATGGAAAAGCTACAATGAAAACGGTTAGTGGAGGAACTTTGACAGCTTGGATGCAAGGAAAAGATTTATACATTACAGATGAGAACATGAATAAAGCTAAAGTAACTATTGCTGATGTTAACCAATCAAATGGTGTGATTCACGTGATTGATGCTGTTGTATTACCTAAACAATAATTTTTGGATTAGAGGTTAATATTTTGTTAGTCTTAAAAGCCTTGCTACTCGCAGGGCTTTTTTGTATAAAAAAGTCCCAATTCTAAACTTAGAATTGGGACTTAATATTTTTATAAAAAGAGCTATTATCGCAAGCTAGCTCCAAGTTCAGTTTCAAAATTATTTTGCAGTTTGCTCATAATTTTATCAATTTGTATATCGGTAAGAGTTTTAGAACTGTCTTGAATAGTAAAACTTAGCGCGTATGATTTTTTACCTTCAGGAAGATTTTTTCCTTCATACACATCAAATAGATTAATATCCTTTAAGAGTGCTTTCTCTGTTTGACGTGCAATATTGTAAATGTTGTCATACGTTACGTTTTGATCAATTAGCAACGCTAAATCTCTACGAACTTCAGGATATTTAGGAATCTCAGTATATTTTATCTTGGCAGCAATCAATTTTAAAATCAAAGCCCAGTTAAAATCAGCGAAAAACACTTCTTGTTTGATTCCAAAATGTTTTAATATTGATTTTTTAACTACTCCTAATTCTACCAATATTTCGGTTCCAACGCTAATAGCAATCCCTTCAGAAAACACATCTGTTGTTACTGGTACGTTTTGAGTTTTTTGAATCCCTAATCTGGAAAGAATTCCGTTTACATATCCTTTGAACAAAAAGAAATCAGATGGTTTTTGAGCGCTGGTCCAGTTTTCTTGATTTCTATTTCCAGAAAGGAATAAAGTCAAGTGCTTTTTCTCTTCGTAACCGGCAAGGTAGTTATGGTACGTTTTTCCAAATTCAAATAATTTCAAATCGGAATTTTTACGATTGATATTATAAGAGATTGCTTCCAGCCCGGAAAATAGTAAAGATTGACGCATTGTAGCTAAATCAGCACTTAAGGGATTTAACATTGTTACGTTATTTGCTTGATTCAAAACTTCAGAAAGTTCAACATAAGACGCGGTAGTCAATGAATTAGCCATCATTTCATTAAATCCTTGAGAATTTAATTGTGTAGCAATCACATTTTGTATTTTGTAATCTTCATTTCTTGGAGAATTAGAAACCGTCGCATTTAATTTTTTAGAAAAATTAATGTTGTTGTATCCGTATACTCTCAATATTTCCTCTATAACATCTATTTCTCTTTGCACGTCAACTCGATAAGAAGGAATAGTCAATCCTAATCCTGCATCTGAAACGCTGTTTACTTTAATGTCTAATGAAACTAATATTTTCTTAATAGTATCTTTTGGTAATTCCTGTCCAATAATTTTAGCTACTTTACCGAAGTTTAAAAACACAGAAAAGTCTTCAATTTTCTTTGGATACACATTAATAACATCAGATGTTATTTCTCCACCAGCTACTTCTTGAATCAATAAGGCTGCACGTTTCAATGCGTATTCAGTAATAGTAGGGTCAATTCCTCTTTCAAAACGGAAAGAAGCATCAGTATTTAATTGATGTCTTTTGGCTGTTTTACGAATGCTCACTGGATTAAAATAAGCACTTTCTAAGAATATAGAATTAGTACTTTCAGAAACTCCTGATTTTTTTCCGCCAAAAACTCCAGCAATACATAAAGGACCTTTTTCATCACAAATAATTAAATCTTCTTCGTGTAAAGTTCTTTCTATGTCATCAAGAGTTGTAAATTTTGTTCCCGCAGGAAGTGTTTGAACTACTATTTTACCGTTAATTTTTGAAGCATCAAAGGCATGAAGTGGTTGGCCTAATTCGTGTAAAACGTAATTAGTGGCATCTACAATATTATTTTTTGGATTTAATCCAATCGCTTTTAATCTATTTTGCAACCAAGCTGGAGATGGTTTTACTTCAATTCCGGAAATAGTTACACCACAATATCTAGGAGCAAGTTTAGGTTCTTTTACATCAATATCAATTTTCAAAGTTCTTTTGTCCACTCTGAAATTACTCACTGAAGGTGTGATTAATTCAACGTTTATACCACTTTGTAGCATTCCGGCTCTTAAATCACGTGCTGTTCCTAAATGGCTCATTGCATCGGCACGATTGGGTGTTAGTCCAATTTCGAAAACTTCGTCATTTTCAATTTTGAAAACTTTTGCAGCAGGAGTTCCAGGTGCTAAGGCTTCGTCTAATATCATAATTCCGTCATGGCTTTCACCAAGACCTAATTCATCTTCGGCGCAAATCATTCCGTGACTTTCCTGTCCGCGTATTTTTCCTTTTTTGATTGAAAAAGCAACTCCGGCCGCATCGTAAAGTGTAGTTCCAATTGTAGCAACCGGTACTTTTTGTCCTGCAGCAACATTATTGGCACCACAAACAATCTGCACAGGAATGCCATTTCCTAGATCTACAGTAGTTATTTTTAGTCTGTCAGCATCCGGATGTTGGATACAAGTAAGAACATGCCCTACAACAATGCCTTCTAATCCGCCTTTTACCGATTGGTATTTGTCAACAATTTCTACTTCCAGACCTAAATCGGTAAGTAGTGCTGCAGTTTCTTCGGATTTCCAGTCTATTTTAATGAATTGTTTTAACCAGTTGTAAGATATTTTCATCTGTCAATTTTAATGCGATTACTTCGTCAGTTCGACCTTCGGTCTCGGGTGCAAATATAAGGATTGCAGTTTGGAGTAAGAAACAATTTTTTTGGTTTTTTATAACTGATTTAATGTATTAAGTAAGTATTTAAAATAGGAATTTAACAGTGTTAGTTATAAATAAATATGAATTAAATAATAAATTTAGGTTAAAAAAACACATATGAAAATTTAATGCTATTAGTTGAATGAATTGTGCTATTCTAACTATGAAGATGAGGGTATATTTGATAAAACATAAATAGATAACGACATGGATAACGTGGTAAAAAGACCTGATTTTAAGGCAACATATGATAATTATATAGGTGGGAAATTTGTTGCGTCAATAGGTGGGCAGTATTTTGACGTAGTTTCACCGGTTGACGGAAAAGTATTTACAAGAGCCGCACATTCTACTAAAGTAGATTTAGATTTAGCTGTTGATACTGCGTATGAAGCTTTCCAAACATGGGGAAAAACATCTGTTACGGAACGCAGTAATTTATTGAATAAAATTGCTCAGGTTATGGAAGATAACCTTGAATATCTTGCTACTGTTGAGACAATTGACAACGGAAAAGCCATTCGTGAAACATTGGCAGCCGATATGCCTTTGGCAATTGATCACTTCAGATATTTCGCAGGTGTAATTCGTGCTGAGGAAAGTTCAATCGCCGAATTGGATTCGCAAACGGTTTCTATTGCTTTAAGCGAACCTTTGGGAGTTATTGCTCAAATTATCCCTTGGAATTTCCCTATTTTAATGGCTGTTTGGAAATTAGCGCCAGCATTAGCAGCAGGAAATACAGTAGTTTTAAAACCTGCAGAAAGTACGCCAATCTCTATTATGGTTTTGATGGAATTGATTGGTGATATCTTGCCTCCGGGAGTTATAAATATTGTTAATGGTTTTGGTGCTGAACTTGGAAGAGCTTTGGTAACCAATAAAAAAGTATCAAAAGCAGCTTTTACAGGTTCTACAACAACTGGTCGTTTAGTAATGCAATATGCTACTGAAAATATTATTCCAGTAACCTTAGAACTTGGAGGAAAATCTCCAAATATTTTCATGAAGTCTGTTGGTGATGCTGATGATGATTTCTTTGACAAAGCAATTGAAGGTGCGGTAATGTTTGCTTTGAATCAAGGAGAAATTTGTACTTGTCCGTCCAGATTATTAGTTCACGAAGATATTTATGAAAAATTCATTGCCAGAGTAATCGAAAGAACAGCCGCAATCAAATTAGGAAATCCTTTAGACAGAACTACTATGATGGGAGCACAAGCATCTTTAGTTCAAAAAGAAAAAATCCTGACTTATATAAAATTAGGAAAAGAAGAAGGTGCGGAAGTTTTAATTGGAGGTGAAGAAAATCATTTGGAAGGGAATTTAGCAGGAGGTTATTATATCAAACCAACGCTTTTCAAAGGACACAATAAAATGCGTATTTTTCAAGAAGAAATTTTTGGACCAGTTTTAGCCGTTACTACTTTCAAAACTACCGAAGAAGCTATTGCTATAGCAAATGATACGATGTATGGTTTGGGAGCCGGACTTTGGACACGTGATGCACACGAAATTTATCAGGTTCCAAGAGCGATTCAAGCAGGTCGTGTTTGGATTAATCAATACCATTCTTATCCTGCAGGTGCTCCTTTTGGAGGCTATAAACAATCAGGTATTGGTCGTGAAAATCATAAAATGATGCTTGGACACTACCGTCAGACAAAAAATATGTTGATTTCTTACGATAAAAAGAAATTAGGGTTCTTTTAATTAATTACAGATTATTGGTTAATCTTGAACCTGACAGATTGTATAATTTGTCAGGTTTTATTTTAAAGGGAAATACATGGGTGAAATCATTTAAAATGGTACACGGATTATACAGATTTTGAAATAAATTTAACTTATTGAACAGTAATGAATCTGCGAATTAGCGGTAATTTTATAGACTAAAAAATAAACACATTTTGAAATATTTTTTCGACAAATCAAATTAAAAAAGATGATAAAAAGAATTGATGCCACAGAAAAAGCAATAGAATTAATCAAAATTCTAAAGGAAAAGCACGGTGATTTAATGTTTTATCAAGCGGGAGGATGTTGTGAAGGAACGCAACCACAATGTTTTGAAAAAGGCGGATTTTATCAGCGAATGGGTGATGTGTGCATTGGCACAATTGAAGATACTGAATTTTGGGTTGACAAAGATTTATTCGAATATTGGAAACATGCTCATTTTACTTTGGATGTAATTGATGCTTTTGGAGTGGGTGGATTTTCATTAGAAACGCCATTGAAAAAAACATTCCGAATTGAATATAGACTCTTTACTCCGGAAGAAGAATTATCGCTTGAGCCGGTGACATTTATTGAATAAGCTAGTTTACGAACAATAATTGATATTGTTTTGGAGTAATTCCTTCGTGTTTTTTAAACAAACGAATAAAATAATTACAATCTTCAAATCCTGATAAATAACAGACTTCATTGATTTGTATTGATGGATTTTTTAGCAATTGTTTGGCACATCTCATTTTCTCGCTAATCACAAATTCGATGGGGCTCATGCCTAATTCTCTTTTGAAAAAACGATAGAAAGATGTTGTGCTCATACACGCTTTCTCACTCAAGTGTTTCATGCTGATGTTTTCCTTCAAATTCAAGCGGATGAATTCTACAACTTGTGTAATGGGATTTTTTGGATCGGCAAATAAACCGTCATCTATTGCTTTTGCTGTTTGTGTCTGAATAATTCGAATTAATAATTCCTGCAAAGTCAAATCAGCCAAAGCATCTTTAGTTATTGAAGTGCTCATGCATTCTTTGATCAATTTATTAATCGTCGTTGCCAATTCCACATTGTTGTAAAAGAAATAATTTTGGTAGTTCAATTGCCAGAACTGGTCTTTTCCTTCTTTTGGGTAGCGTTCATTTAAAAATTGTAAAGTATCGGTAATTTTAGTTTGGTCTATCGCCAAAGCTAAACACTGCGTCGGATTGTTTTTTGAAGCCTCAGGAAAATCTATTTTCATCTCAACATTAGAAGGAATCACAACCGTTTCGCCAGGTAAATAGACAAAACTGGGGTCATCAAAAAGATGCATTATTTTTTTGCCTCGCAACATGCTGGTCACTACAAAATCATTAAATTTTAAAGGAACTAATGCCGAAGATTCATACGTTTCAAAAAGATTCAGTTCACAATGGTTTAAAGAGTAAACAGTTCTATTTTCTACTAATGTTTTTAAAGATTTCTCGTTTGATAAATGAGGTGGATTTATAAAAGCGCGGGTACTATTCATAGTTTTAAACTTTAAAAAAGGCAAAGTTTAAATTTAATGAAAATAATTAGAACCAGAACACTGTTTAACAAAATTTAAATTAATTCTTCCACATGTTTTTTGATGTTCTCAGCAATTTTATGAGTTGGCAAATCATTTTCATCGCTTCCAAAAGGATCTTCAATTTCCTCAGCAATCAATTCTAAACTTGCTAAAACATAAAAAATAAATACCACAACCGGAACTACATAATAACCCAAACTAAAAGAATATCCAAAAGGCAGTGTCATCACATAAAAGAAGATGAATTTTTTAAGAAAAGCACTGTAGGAGTAGGGAATAGGCGTGTTTTTGATTCGTTCGCAAGCACCACAAATATCAGTAAATGATTTTACTTCTTCGTTTAAAATAATCAGTTGATCACCACTTATTTTTTTTGAATCATACAAATCATTAATTTTTTGAAATAACATTTTAGCGACCTGATTGGGTTTGTGTTTGTGATGATCAATTTCTAAATCCACATCTTCAAACAATTGTTTGCTAGTATCATCATCATTCAAATGTTTATGCAAAATAGAAGCATAACCGGGAATCATTTTTCGAAAGTATTTGCGATCTTTTTCTTCATGCAAAATGGCAGATAATTTGATGGCAAAATTACGACTGTTATTGACTAATGCTCCCCACATTTTACGTCCTTCCCACCAACGGTCATACGCAGTATTGGTTCTGAAAACGAGTAGTAATGAAATCACGAAACCAAGCATTCCGTGCATAATTGTAATATTCTTTACATAACTGTTGTCAGCTAATTTCCAATATTCAACCTCTAAATAACCGATAACTCCAGAATAAATTCCAATAGCTAGCATTATTGGCATTAACGTTCTAAAAGTGTCTGCTTTGTGAAAACGAAAAATAAAAGTAAACCAGTCTTTTGTATTATATGAAACCATTTAATAAGCTTTTTTAGCAAATTTAAATTAAAAATTAAGATTTCCGGCCAATTCTCGGAGTGCAATTTCAGATAATTTTCCTTGAAATTGTGCATTGCTGTATCGCACTTTTGCATTCACATAATTCAATTGTGCAGTTCTGAATTCTAAAGTTGTTATTGTTCCAATTCTGAATTTTTCTAAAGTAATATTCAGATTTTGTTTGGCTATCGATTCATTTTTTTCTTCTAAAGCAATCAATTCTAAATTGGTCAAATACGTTTGATAGGAAGTTGCTAATTGTGAGTTTAAAGCTAAATTTTGTTGATCAATATTTAATTTAGAATTTTCAATTTGAATCTTGGCGATTTTCTCATTTCGATTTTGTGAAAAGCCATCAAATATATTCAAAGAAGCACTAAAACCATAGTTCAAACCTCTGGATTGTGATTGTGCCACAAACCCAAGACTAGATTGGCTTTCTGAAAAATTATAGGCAGTATTCACTCGAACTGTCGGATAACGTGCCGCTTTGATTTGTTTTAATTCTAATTCAGCTACTCTTTTATTAATAATCTGGGCTTCTAATTGTGGATTTTGCTTTTCGGCTAAAGCTCTTAGTTCAGGCAGCAGTAATAATGCATCCACTTCAAGTTCATCAATAACTTTGAAATCAGTCGCAACATCTCTTGCCAATAATTGATTTAATAAAATTTTACTGTTAGCATACAATTCTTTTTGTCTTAACAACGCAACTTGGTCCGTATTCAAATCAACTTGGGCATTCAAAACTTCTAATTTAGATGCTTTTCCAATGGTAAATCTGTTTTGTGCCAAAGTCAAGCGCTGGTTTGAAATCACAATTGTTGTATCCAAAGCGGCTAATTGTTGTTGCTGTTGCACCAAATTGTAATATGCTGCATTCACGTCACTGATTCGCGTGATTACTGTTAGTTTTAATTGTGCTTCACCCAGTTTTTGTAATTCTTTTAACTGATCCAGTCTGGCAAACATTCGCATTCCGTCAAAAACTGTCCAATCCAATCCAACGCCGTAGGTTAAACTGTTGTTTTTGGCATTGTCTAATTCAGTTTCTGTTCCGTCCTGACGCGTTTGGGAACTATTCTGAATGCTGTTGTTATCCACGACGGTTGCAGTAACTGTGGGTAACATCCCAGCATTTCCAATGGCAACGTTTGTTTTTTCAATGCTTAAATTATTGGTGGCAATTTTTATTTCGTAATTGTTTTCCAATGCAATTTTCACTGCGCTTTCCAATGTCAAAACTTCTTGTGCATTGGTTTTTACCACACAAAATAAGAGTAGTACAAAGCTTTGAAATAGTATTTTAGTATGTGTCATAATTATATTTTTTAGCCACGAATCAACGAATTTTAGATAAAAATTCGCGTAAATCTATTTAATTCGCGTCATCAGCATTCCATTAAAATTATTTAACTTCTTTTTCATATTCTTCAATATGATCAAATTCAGGGTAATGTTTTCTGGCCTTAGACCACATTAAATACATAGCTGGAATAACAAATAATGTTAAAACTAAAGAGAAAATGGTTCCTCCTACAATCACAACTCCCATCCCAATTCTACTAGTTGAAGCTGCACCAAGTGACATCGCAATTGGCAATGCTCCTAATGAAATGGCTAAACTCGTCATTAAAATAGGTCGTAACCTCGCTTCCGAAGCTTCTAAAATAGCTTCCATTTTCGGTTTGCCTTGCTCTCGAAGCTGGTTCGCAAATTCGACAATTAAGATTCCGTTCTTGGTTACCAAACCAATAAGCATTACGGTTCCAATTTGGCTGAAAATATTCCAAGTCTGGTCAAATAACCATAATGAGAATAATGCTCCTGCAACGGCCATTGGAACGGTTAAAATAATGATAAAAGGATCAATAAAGCTTTCAAATTGTGCCGCTAAAATCAAAAATATTAATACCAAAGCCAATCCAAATGCAAAAGCAGTATTCGAACTACTTTCAACAAAATCTCTGGATTCTCCACCTAAATCGGTAGTGAATGTATCGTCAAGAACTTTAGCTTTAATTTCGTTCATCGCATCAATTCCATCGCTAATACTTTTGCCTGGAGCGAGACCTGCAGAAACAGTAGCGGCCATGTATCGATTGTTGTGGTATAATTGTGGCGGATTACTTTTTTCTTCAATGGTGACAACATTGTCCATCTGGATTAATTGCCCCAAATTATTTTTGACATACATCGACGTTAAGTCCAATGGTTTCGAACGATCTTTTTGGTCAAATTGTCCAATAACCTGATACTGTTTTCCATTCCTCATGAAATAACCAAAACGTTGTCCGCTTAATGAAAGTTGTAAGGTTTGTGCAATATCAATAACTGAAATTCCTAAACTTTCGGCTTTTTCTCTGTCAATGGTAACATTAACTTCTGGTTTGTTGAATTTTAAATTCACATCACTAACCGCAAAAGTTGGATTTTTAGCTACTTCATCCATAAAAACAGGAATTTTTTCTTCCAGTTTTTTAAAGTTTGGAGCTTGTATGATGTATTGAATAGGCAATCCACCGCGTCTGTTTACTGCAATAGTAGGTTGCTCAATTACGGAGGTTTTTGCATCTGGATATTGTTTAGTCCATTTGGTTAATTTCTCAGCAATTTCTTTTTGAGAATCTTTTCTTTCATCTGGTTGAACCAATGATACCCGAATAAAACCACTATTTACGGATGAAGATCCAAAACCAGGTGACGTAATAACTAAGGCTACTTTTTTACCAGGAATCGAGTCATCTACCAATTTTGAAACTTCTTGCATAAAACGATCCGTGTATTCATAAGAAGAACCTTCGGGTGTAGACATACGCAACACAAAACCACTACGGTCATCGTATGGCGCGGTTTCTTTTTGCAAAAGGTTGAAAAATAAATAAATTAATCCAAAACAAGCAATCAAAATAGGGAAGCTCAACCATTTTTTCTTCATAAAACGGTCTAATGCACTAGCATAACCACTGTTTAGTTTTTGAAAATAAGGTTCTGTACGAATGTAGAATTTTGATTTTTTTTGTTCGCCGCCTTTCATTAAATAGGCGTTTAACATTGGGGTTAATGTCAATGATACAAAAGCCGAAATTAATACCGCAGCACCTATGACGACTCCAAATTCCCTAAACAATCTACCGACAAATCCTTCGAGGAAAATCACAGGAAGAAATACCGCTGCCAAGGTTATTGAAATCGAAATTACCGCAAAAAATATTTCGTTAGATCCTTTGATAGCAGCCTCGATAGGCGTCATTCCTTCTTCTACTTTTTTGAAAATATTCTCGGTGACCACAATTCCATCATCAACTACCAATCCCGTTGCCAGAACAATAGCCAATAATGTCAATACATTGATGGAAAACCCGAAAAGCCACATGATAAAGAAAGTAGCAATCAACGAAACTGGAATATCAATCAATGGTCTAAAAGCAATCGCCCAATCCCTAAAGAATAAATAGATAATCAAGATTACCAGAACAATTGAAATTCCTAATGTTTCCGCTACTTCAATAACCGATTTTTTTACAAAAACAGTATTGTCAATGGCAATATTTAGTTGAATATCCTTTGGTAAATCCTTTTTTAAACGTTCAAATTCTTTGTAAAAAGCAGTAGAAATATCTAAATAATTTGCTCCGGGAAGCGGCACAATAGCAACACCAACTAAAGGCGTTCCAGATTGCGTCATTTTGGTTTCTGTATTTTCAGGTCCAAGACTTGCTAATCCTACATCACTAAAACGTACTACTTTTTCTCCTTCGGAACGAATAATAATATTGTTGAATTCTTCAGCAGTAGATAGGTTTCCCACTGTTTTTACCGTTAATTCGGTATTGTCTCCCGTTAGTTTCCCCGAAGGTAATTCTACATTTTGTTTGTTTAAAGCATCTCTCACTTCAGAAACGGTACAACCGTAAGAAGCCAGTTTCACGGGATCAATCCACAAACGCATGGCATATCTTTTTTGTCCCCAAATTTGGACACCACTCACACCAGGAATCGTTTCTAATCGTTGTGAAATTACATTTTCGGCATAATCACTTAATTCTAATGCGTTTCTCGTATCACTTTGAACCGTCATTGAAATAATCGCTTCACCATTGGCATCAGCCTTAGAAACAACAGGCGGAGAATCAATATCTTGTGGAAGATTTCTAACGGCTTGAGAAACTTTATCTCGCACATCGTTAGCAGCTTCTTCTAAATCTTTATCCAGATTAAACTCTATGGTAATGTTACTGCTTCCTTGCGCACTCGAAGAAGTAACGTTTCTA
This sequence comes from Flavobacterium sp. GNP002, assembly GCF_054343795.1. Classification (NCBI taxonomy): domain Bacteria; kingdom Pseudomonadati; phylum Bacteroidota; class Flavobacteriia; order Flavobacteriales; family Flavobacteriaceae; genus Flavobacterium; species Flavobacterium sp. GNP002. The sequence continues at coordinate 3,028,175 of NZ_JBTGUW010000001.1, read as the reverse complement.
ATCCCATCAATGGAATTGATTGCTTTTTCTAACGGTTCCGTAATTTGCGACTCAATAATATCAGAATTTGCGCCGGCATATCGAGTACTAATGGAAACTTGTGCAGGATCAATCGATGGAAATTCTCGAACCCCCAGAAAAGTATAACCAATTATTCCAAACAATACGATGGATAAATTGATTACTATAGTAAATACAGGTCTTCTAATACTTGTTGTGGATAAACTCATTTTTTTTGAATTATGAGTTATAAATTATGAATTATGAGTTACTGGATGTAAACTCACAATTCATAATTTATAACTTTTAAAATTATTTAATTTTAACAGTCACAGGAGTTTCATTTTTTAGAGACATAACACCACTGGTAATAATGGTATCACCCGCTTTCAAACCAGAAAGAACTAAAATAGAGGCATCCGTTCTTGTGGCAGTTTCTATCATCACTTCTTTGGCTTGACCATTACTGGAGATAAAAACTTTTTTACCGTTTTGCACGGGAATAATAGCTTCTGTAGGCACGACGATAGCATCTTTTATAATATCTAAAGGCAATTCGACATCAGCAAATGTCCCTGGTAATAATTTTCCGTTTTTGTTATCGGCAATCGCACGAACTTGTAATGTTCTGGTGGCTACGGCAACTTCAGGCTCGATAGCATATACTCTTGCGGTATACTTTTCAGTAGAACCCGAAACGGTGAAACTTATATTGGTATTCGTTTTTACTTGACTGGCGTATTTTTCAGGGATTGAAAAAGTAATTTTTAATTTTCCTGTATTTACTAATTTCGCTACCAAAACTGTAGGTGTAATGTAGGTTCCTGGAGATATAGATCGCAATCCGATTCTTCCTGAGAATGGAGCTCTAACTGATGTTTTGGCGATTTGTGCTTTTATCAACTGACTTTGTGCTTGTGCGGATTTTAAATCGGCTCTGGCCAAATCATATTCTTCTTGACTGATGGCTTCTTTTTGTAGTAACAATTTGGCTCTTCTTTCGTTTTCCGAAGCCAATCCTTCTCTGGTGGAAGTTTGTCTCAATTGTGCTCTTAATTCTAAATCATTTACTTTAAAAAGTACCTGCCCTTTGCTCACATTACTTCCTTCCTGAAAATAAATAGCCTCTACAATTCCAGATACTTCACTACGAATTTCTACTTGTTCATTGGCTTCAATAGAACCGGAAAGAGATAAGTTATTGTCAAAAGTTTGTGGTGTTGCCACAATTCCGTTAACGCTCATGGACTTACCTTTCCCTTTTTGGTCTTTCGAATCGGCATTTTTACTTTTATTTTCTGTGATTCGGTAGCCAATAAATCCAATGATTCCGATGGTTAACAAGCCATAAACTAGGTATTTAATTTTCATAGGTATAGAATAATGTAGGATTAGGTTTGCGTAATTTTAGTTAAAAACAAATTTAGGTTTTAGAAATGGGAATTGTGATCTTGTTAATTTTTATTTAACGTTTGTACATACAAATATTAACAATTAGAAAAAAAAATATTTACAAATAAATAAAAGCAATAACACTTCATAAAGTATATTGACTGCTAAAAAGGCAAATGGTTTAATCCAAAATTGTAAAAAAGAGATCTTTTTTAAGAAAATAAATTTAGTAGCGTAATTTGAAACAGTTAAGAAATGTATATCAAGCAGTGTTTTAACTTATGTAATTCCAGATGTTTTTCTTTTTGGTCATTTCGATAAAAACAGCTCTTAGAGCCGCATGTTCTGGTTTTTGCATGCCCGCATCTTCTTTGAGTAATTTTAAGGCATAGTTTCTAGCTAATGCCAAAGTATCTCTGTCCCGAACCAAATCGGCAATTTGAAGATTAAGTACCCCGCTTTGTTGCGTTCCCATTAAATCTCCCGGGCCACGTAGCTTCAAGTCGACTTCGGCAATTTCGAAACCATCGTTTGTTTGCACCATCGTTTCCATTCGGGTTTTACTGTCGGAACTCAATTTGTGGCTCGTCATTAGGATGCAATAACTTTGCTCCGCACCACGACCCACGCGACCACGAAGCTGATGCAGTTGCGATAATCCAAAACGTTCTGCACTTTCGATAATCATTACACTGGCGTTAGGAACATTCACGCCAACTTCAATCACGGTTGTAGCGACCATAATATTGGTTTTTCCTTCTGAAAACCGTTTCATTTCGGCATCTTTATCCGCTGGTTTCATCTTTCCGTGGAGTATGGAAATCGAATATTGTGGTAACGGAAAATCTCTGGAAATGCTTTCATAACCGTCCATTAAATCTTTGAAATCCATTTTCTCAGATTCCTGAATCAAAGGATAAACAATATAGATTTGTCTTCCCAAAGCAATTTCGTCTCGAAGGAATTTCCAAACCTTTAATCTGTTGCTGTCAAATCGATGTACGGTCTGAATTGGTTTTCGTCCCGGAGGCAGTTCATCAATTACTGAAATGTCTAAATCGCCATACAAACTCATCGCCAAAGTTCGTGGAATAGGCGTGGCGGTCATCACCAAAACGTGTGGTGGAATTACATTTTTCTTCCACAATTTAGAGCGTTGTTCTACGCCAAAACGGTGTTGCTCATCAATTACTGCCAGTCCTAGATTCTTAAATTTTACTTTGTCTTCCAATAAAGCATGCGTTCCGATGAGGATGTGTAATGTGCCGTTTTCCAGTTCTTCATGGATAATTCTACGTTGAGCTATTTTGGTAGAACCCGTTAGGATTCTGATATTTATATTTAATGTTTGTGCTAATTCGGATAAACCAACAAAGTGCTGGTTTGCCAAGATTTCCGTGGGCGCCATCAAGCACGCTTGGAAGCCATTATCAAGTGCCAAAAGCATGCTCATAAAAGCCACAATCGTTTTCCCAGAACCTACATCGCCTTGCAGCAATCGGTTCATTTGGGCATTGCTTCCCATATCGGTTCGGATTTCTTTGATAACTCTTTTTTGGGCATTGGTCAGTTGAAAAGGCAAATGATTCTGATAAAAATCATTGAAATATTCGCCTACGGTTGTAAACGGATGTCCTTTTATTTTGTGTTTTCGAATCAGGTTTTTCGTGATTAATTGCAACTGAATAAAGAACAATTCTTCGAATATTAATCGGAATTTGGCTTTCGCCAATACATCAGCGCTTTTTGGAAAATGAATGTTGAATAAAGCTGCTTTTTTAGGAATCAGCTTCAGTTCGTTGATTAAATAATCCGGTAAAGTTTCTGTGAACAACGCTTGCGTTTCCAGAAACAATTGTTGCATCAATTTATTAATCACTCGATTCGAAATCCCGCGATTCGTCAAGGTTTCTGTCGAAGGATAGACGGGTTGCATTGCCGAACGTAGGCTTTGTTCGTGCTCGCTCATCAATTCAATTTCCGGATGCGCCATGTTAAAAGCATTCCCAAAAGACGTGCATTTTCCGAAAATCACACACATTTCATTAAGTTTTAAACTCTCCCGAATCCATTTGTGACCTTGAAACCAAACGAGTTCCATTTGGCCTGTATCATCCACAAAAGTCGCTACCAGTCTTTTTTGGTTTCTACCAAATTCCACAGTTTTGATGTTGATGATTTTACCGATAATCTGAACTTCTGCAATGTTGTTCTGCAGTTCGTTAATCTTGTAATACCGCGTCCTGTCAATGTATCTGTTTGGAAAAAAATTAACCAAATCCACGTACTTATAAATACCCAATTCTTTACGTAACAATTCGCCCCGATTGGGACCTACGCCTTTTAGGTATTCAATGGGAGTAAGCAGGAGGTTTTGCATTTAGATTTTTTTGGACACAGATAAAACGGATTTGCAAAAGCAAAAACGCAGATTAAAACGGATTTTTAATTTGATGAAGCGAAGATAGTTTTTTGTTTGGAAATTTGGAAATGGGAAGGCTTGGAAATTGAGTAGGAAAAATTGTATATTTGAAAAAAAAATAAACTACCCCAATTAAAATGAAAAATAAAATACGTTATTTATTGCTATTTATAATTATAGTAGGAATCAATTCAAGTGTAATTGCTCAAGCTCCACAAATCACTATTGAGAGAAGTGTTAATACTGATAATAGTGTCGTATTGAGTTATAAAAAGGAAGAACCGGGTAGTTATTTTGTCTATTTAAATTTTTCAAATGTTACCAATAGTAATGTTTCGAATTATAAAACAATTATCGATAGCTATTCAGGAAATCTACTCACACTTAAACCATCAAACGACAAACAATCAATTGGTTATGCGTTACAATATTATGTAATATTTGGCAAGCCTAATCCAAAAGTTGACAGCTTATTTCATTACGTTTTACCTTTCAAGAAAGGGAAGAGGCATAAAATAGTTGAAGCATCTAATTTAGGTGAAAAATATCTTGGACAAGAAAAACCTAAAAATTGGAAGTCGTATGTAATCAATTCTACAACGCCTGATACAATTTGTAGTATGAGAAAAGGAATTGTGGTTAAAATTGATAATCAATACCAAAATTCCTCTTTAGACATGTCGTTTACTAGCAAAAGAAATTCTATCACTGTGGAACATTCAGATGGAACAATAGCGATATACAATGGATTTAAAAAAAATCTAATATTTGTAAAATTAGGTCAAACCGTCTATCCTCAATCTGAGTTAGGAGTAATAGAAGAGTTTAATCTAGGTGTTTATCGAGCAGATTTTTTTGTTTTTTATTGGTCCGACAAAGAAATTAATAATGCATCCAAACAATTTTTTCAAAATTATCGTTCTAAATATACCTATTTAGCACCCTATTTTGTTACTGAAAATGGTGTAGAACAAATAGTGTCGACCAATGAGTATGAGGCACTTTGCAATGAAGAGCTGTTAACTCTTGAATTCAGTCGATCAGAAAAGAAAAAATACCTAAAAGAACCAACCTTATTTCGATAATTATAAAATACAAAATCAAAAAAACGACAAAAGAAGACAATGTTCTTTTGTTGTCATTGAGGTTAATTACTTTTACTTTAAATAATAGTATGAAATACAAATGGTTTCATGATGTTACCTACAAATAAATCGCTTAATAGATGAATCCAACAATAACTACACTCACTGAAAAAAAATGTATTGGTCTGAACCAAAACATGTCCTATACTGATTATCAAGCGCAAGAAGTTTGGAAACGTTTTATGCCAAGGCGTAATGAAATCAAAAATAGAGTAGGTGCTGATTATCTATCCATTCAGGTATTTGGGAACTCGTATTGGAATGCTTTTAATGCAGATAACACTTTTCAGAAATGGGCAGCGGTCGAGGTAAGTGTTTTAGAGGATGTTCCTGCCGAAATGGACACATTAATTATTCCAACTGGCTTGTATGCTGTATTTGTATACAAAGGAGACGGAGCAACTGCACCCGCTTTTTTTGAATCGATTTTTAGCAGTTGGTTGCCAAATTCTATTTACGAATTGGCAGATCGTCCGCATTTTGAAATTCTTGGTGAAAAATATCAAAAAAACAATCCCAATTCTGAGGAGGAAGTATGGATTCCAATTCAATTTAAATAAGAGTTTACTTTATACAATTATTACTTTAAAAAGCAATGATTGAATATTGAGCTGCTGTTCCTATTATTTATGCTAAATAGATAATACATTTGCAAAAAAAGAATTAAATCATGACAACTCATCTCGCATTACTTCGTGGTATCAATGTTTCGGGTCATAGTATGATCAAAATGGAAGCGTTAAAAACGACTCTAGAAGCCATTGGTTTTCAAAATGTGCAAACGTATATTCAATCGGGAAATGTTTTCGTAGACGCTGAGGAGGAAAATCCTGCAGCTGTTGGTTTTAAAATAAAGCAGGAAATTTTCAAGGCTTTTGGTCATGAAGTACCTGTTGTAGTTATTGGTTCTGCCGATTTAGAAGCGTGTTTCAAGAATAATCCTTTCTTGAAGGAAAAAGACATTGATACTAAGAAGTTATATGTGGCTTTTATTTCGACCACTTTGCAAAGCACCAGTATGAATGATTTGAAAATTAGTCAATTTAAGCCGGACGAAGCCAGTATTGATGGCAGCAGGATTTTTATTAAATACGCTGTTGGAGCAGGGAAAACAAGGTTCGATCAAAAATACATTGAGAAAAAACTGAATGTTACCGCAACAATCCGCAATTGGAATACGGTGACTCAACTGCTGAAAATGTACGAGGAAAGATAATAAGACTTTAAAGTCTAGTTTAACCGCTAATTTGCTAATTTTTAAATGTTATCATCCATTTGAAATTTGCGAATTAGCGGTATTTTTTTAAAGTCAAAACATGGATGTTTCAGAATCTATTTTTAACTTTTTTAACTTTAGAAAAAAATAATTATAATTTGACGCAACCTTTTGCAAGAAGTAGCATCTAAGAATATATGTAAAATCTGATCCATGAAAAAACGAATTATTCTTGTTGCTTTCCTTACAATTTTTAGTTCTTGTTCAAAGGATGATGCTGTAACAATGGATAGCACTGGTTATTACGGAAAATGGAATTTGGTTGCGATGAAGGGTAGTTTACAAAATTCAGGAACTACAGGCGCAGCAATGGCTTGGCAAGAATTTTATTTATTCAACACCAACGGAACTTTTACAAAATCCAGAGAAGAAAATTCAATAAAAACAACACTTTCGGGTACTTATACGACCACAACTCAATCTGACGGAATATTTTTTGAATTAACATATCCCAATGACAGCGAAATTATAGGCAGCTGTTATGGAAACCAAAAAGAAGTTCTGTTTTTAAATGCCAATAATTCTTTGTCCAGTACTTGGAATTATTGTGATGGTCCCGGATTAAAATATAAAAAGTAAATTATAAGTGCTTATTGTAAAACATTTTTCATAAAATTTAGTTTTGGTTAATTTTAGAATGATGAAGCACTTTTGCTAAAGAGTAGTCAGAAGTTGAAAAACTTTTGGTGCTCTTTTTCTATTATTAATCAAATAGTAGGATTAGTCTTTTCAATAAAAAAGTAGTTGGTACGAACAAAAAAATTTATATTTACGTACTAATTAATGCTATCAAAATCTTTTATTTATTTTGCAAAACCCTAAAATGTAGCGCTATGAATTTAAAACTTTCTTTTGTTTTTACTGTCTTTTTTGTTTGTGTTTCCATAGCGCAAAACGGAAATCCAAATGATCATTTGTCGGCTCAATTCCATAAAGAGCGTAGAGAAGCCTTGCGTGCTAAAATGCCTCAGAATAGTGTGGCGGTGTTTTTTGGAAATCCTATTCGGAACAGAGCCAATGATGTGGATTTTATCTACCATCAAGATCCCGATTTTTATTATTTGACAGGATATAAAGAACCTAATTCAGTTCTGGTAATTTTTTCGAACAATCAAACCAATAAAGATGGAAAATCATTCAATGAATTGCTTTATGTTCAAGAGAAAAATCCAAGAGCAGAGCAATGGACAGGAGTGCGTTTAGGAACGGAAGGCGCCAAAAAAGAGTTGGGTTTTGAAAATGCTTTCAATGGGTTAGCGTTTTTAAATTCAGGGATTGATTATGCCAGTTTTGACACTGTTTTCTTTAAAGAATTTGAAGAAGATACCCGTAATTCGAAAAATGAAAAAGCAGATTTATACAAGTTAATTGGAGCTTTCAAATCCCAAATCGGCTACAACGAAAAAGTGAAATCTCAAATGGATTCGAATGTGCAAAATGAAATTAATGCTAAAAAAAGCATCACTTCAAAAAAAGCTACGATAAATACCAAATCGATTTTGACTTATATGGCAAGTTTGCGTGAGAAAAAAACCAAAGAAGAGTTGGTTCTATTGACTAAAGCGGTTCGGATTTCGGCAATGGGTCAACGAGAAATTATGAAAGCAATGCATCCTGGAATGTCTGAAACGGAAATTCAAGGAATTCATGAATTTGTATACAAAAAGTACGGCAGCGAGTTTGAAGGTTATCCATCAATCGTGGGTGCAGGGAATAACGGTTGCGTGTTACATTATATTGAAAACAGCAAAATGAAAGTCGAAAATGAATTGGTTTTAATGGATTTAGGTGCTGAATATCATGGCTATACAGCTGATGTAACTCGAACAATTCCTGCTAACGGAAAATTTTCCACCGAGCAAAAACTGATTTATGATTTAGTTTATGAAGCCCAAGAAGCAGGAATTACTGCTGTGAAAATTGGAAATAGTTTCAATGCTCCTGATGTTGCGGCACGTAAAATAATCAGTGCCGGTTTAGTGAAACTAGGAATTGTAAAAACAGAACAAGAATCCCGAAAATATTTTCCGCACGGAACCTCGCATCACATTGGGTTAGATGTTCACGATCCGGGTTTATATAATGCTTTTGAAGCCGATATGGTAGTTACTGTTGAGCCGGGAATTTACATTCCTATAGGTAGTGATTGCGATAAAAAATGGTGGGGAATTGCGGTACGAATTGAAGATGATATTTTGATTACTACAAATGGACCCGTAAACTTATCTGCGGAAGCACCAAGGAAATCAAATGAAATTGAAGCCCTTATGAATGAAAAAAGTGTTTTGGATACTTTTTCTGTACCAAGTTTAGATTAGTAATTTCTTTAAGATTCTATAAAAATGAAACTCCGTTGTCTTATGATTTCGGAGTTTTTTGCTTAAATTATTTTCCAACCAAATCACAATACCAAAATCCAAAATCGAAGGCATCAGAAGCGCTGGTATCGCAAGCGGTATCGGATGAATCTTCTTTTTCGGGTTTTTCATATTTTCGATACACAATTTCACCAATTTCAAAATCAATTGGTTTCGAGAAAACAGGACCATCATAAGTAAAGGTATGGAATTCACCGTTTTCGCCACAAACATCTACATTTTCAGGTAAATCATTGATAAAATCTTTGTCGATAACGCGACCAACAAAGCTTTTATCTAAAAATCGTTCATTTACACAAACTACAATCGTTTTGAATCCTAAACTGATAAATTCTTGAATTAGTTCGTGAGTTGGGATCTTCCAAAGCGGAAAAATTCCTTCAAAACCTATTTCGGCTAATTTATCTTCACGGTATTTACGCAGATCTTCGAGGAAGATATCACCAAAAATAGAATACGTTACACCTTGTTTTTTTAGTTTAGCCAATGTTTCGCGCATCACATTTTCATAGACTTCCATCGTAGGCATTTCGGGAATTTGCATGATTTCAAGTGGTAATCCAATGCTTTCGGCCTGTTGTTGCAATAATTCTACTCGTACGCCGTGCATCGAAATACGTTGATACTGTTGGTTTACACTGGTGAGTAAACAGGTAATTTCAATTTCTGGATTTTGTAGGGTTTTATATAAGGCCAGCGCAGAATCTTTTCCACTGCTCCAATTAAATAAGGCTTTCTTTTTCAATGTAATTTTCTTGTAATTTTCTGGAGGTAAACTTACAAAATTAGTCGGATTAGTTTGGGAAACCTTTGTAACTTTGGAAATCGCAGTTTTAACCTTTGAAATTCATGAAATACCTTTTTCTCTTAATATCTGCCATCACTTTTGCGCAACAAACTAAATCTGTCGATTTTAAATCGGTTGGTGGACAGATAACAATTAATTCTAAGGCTAAATCTGTTAGCGGAGCAGTCAGTTATTGGTTTAATGTTTTAAAAGAAGCAGATACCATTAAAATTGACGCGCAAAATATGGATTTTTCTGAAGTAGAATTAAATCAGAAAAAAATTCAATTTACTACAAATGGAAAGCAAATTCTATTGATTTCACATTTCAAAAAAGGAAAAAATAATGTTAGTTTTAATTATGTTGCCAAACCAAAGCAAGCCTTATATTTTGTTGGTTCTGAAGAAAAAGATAATGTGCAAATCTGGACGCAGGGGCAAGGAAAAAACACCAGCAATTGGCTGCCAAGTTTTGATGATGTCAATGAGAAAATGATTTTTAGTTTGGAAATAGTAGTTGATTCAAAATATCAAGTAATTTCTAACGGAATTTTAAAAAGTAAGGTTAATAATGATACAATGACCTATTGGAGATTCAACATGCAAAAACCAATGAGTTCTTATTTATTGATGCTTGCTATTGGTAAATTTAAAAAAATCAGCCAAAAATCAAATTCAGGAATTCCTTTAGAAATGTATTTGGAAACAAAAGATGCAACTAAATTTGAACCAACCTATCGTGATTCTAAAAGAATGTTTGATTTTTTAGAAAAGGAAATAGGAGTAAAGTATCCTTGGGGAATTTACAAACAAGCGCCTGTTCGGGATTTCTTGTATGCCGGAATGGAAAACACATCGGCAACACTTTTCAACACACGTTATGTGGTCGATTCTACAGGTTTTGAGGACAGAAGTTACACGAATGTCAATGCACATGAATTAGCGCATCAGTGGTTTGGGAATTTAGTCACTGCCGAAAGCGGAAAACACCATTGGTTGCAGGAAGGTTTCGCAACCTATTATGCGTTGCTGGCCGAAAAGGAAATCTATGGTGAAGATTATTTTTATTCCAAATTATACGAAACGGCTCAACAACTGAAATTTGCTTCCCGAACAGATACCATTCCTGTTTTGAATGCCAAAGCCAGTTCGTTGACTTTTTATCAAAAAGGAGCTTGGGCACTTTTTGTTTTACAGAAAGAAATAGGAGATAAGGCGTTTAAAAAAGCGGTATCAAACTATTTGAAAAAACATGCATTTCAGAATGTGAATACCCCAGATTTCTTTGCTGAAATCAAAAAAGTATCAAGATATGATTTGGATAGTTTTAGTAAAGTATGGCTTGAAACTACCGTTTTCAATACACAACAAGCCAATAGTTTATTGCTTAAAAATAAATCAATTCAAATATTGTTTGAAGTAGAAAAATTAAAAAACAAACCGTTGTCAGAGAAAAGAGATTTTCTGGAAAAAACAATGCAATCTGACGTTTATTTTTCGGTAAAAGAATCTATTCTGAATCAATTGAAAAATGAAAAATGGGAAGATAAAAAGAGTTTTTTTATTTTAGCTTTAGAAACTAAAAATATACAATTACGCCAAAATGTTGCTGCAGCATTGAATGAAATTCCAGAGAGTTTCAGAACGCATTATGAAACTTTATTAGAGGATAAATCATATCAAACACAAGAACTGGCGCTGTATAATTTATGGAATAATTTTCCAGAGCAACGCAGTCAGTATTTGGATAAATCAAAAAATTGGATAGGTTTCAATGATTATAATTTGCGAACCTTATGGCTGACTTTAGCACTTTCGACACCAAATTACCCTCTTGACAAGCAAGCTTTAGAAACCGAATTAATACAATATTCATCCATAAATTATGAGGCGAATACCAGACAAAATGCTTTAGAGAAATTACTCGCTTTCAAAATGATAAATAACGTTGTTTTGAAAAATCTCGTAAATGCTACCACGCATCACATGTGGCAATTCACTAAATTTGGTAGAGATAACTTAAGAAAATTATTGATAAACCCGGAAATGAGAGTTTCTTTGGAAAGAATAGTTCCTGATTTAAATGAAGCGGAACAGTTTCAATTGAATCGGTTGTTGAAGGAATAAGTCAGAATCAACAGGGATTTAAAAACGCAAATTCACTAATTTCAAACGATTATTTATGTTGAAATTAGTGAATTTGATTATTTTCATTGCTTTAGAATGTTTTACCACAATTGCCCCACTTCGTTTTTAATGTAGGCTAATGCAGCATTGCTAGGTGATTGTTTTTCCATCAAATCACTTATAACTACTTCACGCAATTTATCGGCATTGTCAACACGATCACTCATATTCGCTTTTCGAATCATTTGGATTGTAGCATTTTTTGCCGTGACAATAATTGTCCAACATTCATCTGTCATGTATATTTGTTGGGTTAAATTGTGTTCAAATTCTTGTTCGATATGCGCAATTATCATGTTTTCGTAATCGTTTTTATCGTTAGAAATCGGTGCAATCCGAATCAATAATTTAGTAGGATTAATGCGTTCCATGTATAATGACATACGCTCATAAGCTTGTAAGCGCAATGGTAAAGCATTTTTTTGAGCTTCTTTGTTTAGTAAATAACGACGTCTTCCTTCTTCGTTTTTGGTATGGAGATCAAAAAAATAATAGGCAACAAGACCCGTGACAATTGCCGGTAACGTATAACTTAGTAATTCTATAATTTTTGTAGTATCCATGTTTTGATGAAATTTATAAAAGCAAAAATATACTTTTTTGACTATAAATCAATTTCATTTTAATAGCAATAAATCAATACTAATAGTATTTTTGCCAATCACTACGAGAAAACTAAAAATAATAGTTTAAATGGAAACCTACATATTAGTTTTACTTTGTTTGGCTGCTTTTGCGGCAGGATTTATTGACGCAATTGTTGGTGGAGGCGGATTGATACAAACTCCCATGGGTTTGATTTTATTGCCTAATCTTCCTGTTTCAACCGTAATTGGTACCCTGAAAGTTCCTGCTTTTAGTGGGACATCTTTTGCAGCGTATCAGTATCTTAAAAAAGTGGATATGAACTGGAGATTGCTTGCTATCATGATGCTTTTGGCATTTCCTTCGGCATTTTTAGGCTCTACTTTGTTGACATATGTGAGCAATGATTTCATGAAACCGTTATTACTGGTTGTTCTTTCTTTTTTAGTGATTTATACCTACGCCAAGAAAAATTTTGGACAACATATTGAAAAAAATCATTCCTCAAGAACTCAAATTTGGAATGCGATTGCAATCAGTTTCATAGTTGGTTTATATGATGGATTTATTGGACCGGGAACCGGAAGTTTTTTAGTTGTGGCTTTTATTGCCATTATGGGATTCGATTTTTTGCACGCTTCAGCAAATGCTAAAATGGTGAATCTGTCGACTAATTTTGGTTCCATTTGTCTTTTTATTTTAAAAGGCAAAATAATTTGGGCTGTTGCATTGCCTATGGCTGTCAGTAATGCTTTAGGTGGTTGGATTGGGGCTAAACTGGCCATCAATAAAGGAAATAGTTTTATCCGAATTTTCTTTTTGGTCGTGGTTGTAGGGACTTTAATCCGTTTTGGATACGATGTCTTTTTTAAAGTTTAGCAACTTTTCTAATGGCTTTGTAGCAAGTAAATTTTTGGTTAAATCAGAACTCATTATGATTGTAATTTAAACCTGTTTTCTAAATCTTAAATTCTTATTTTTGCATAATAAATTTAAATTTCTCCATGCATAAATATATCGATCAACTCAACGAAGCCCAACGTGAACCTGTTCTTCAAAAAGACGGGCCAATGATTATCATTGCTGGTGCGGGCTCCGGGAAAACGCGTGTGTTGACTATAAGAATTGCTTACTTGATGAATCAGGGCGTTGATGCCTTCAATATTTTATCGCTTACGTTTACCAATAAAGCGGCACGGGAAATGAAAACCCGAATCTCTCAAATTGTTGGGGCAAGTGAGGCCAAAAACCTTTGGATGGGGACATTTCACTCAGTTTTTGCCAGAATTTTACGTTCCGAAGCAGATCATTTGGGATATCCTTCGAATTTTACGATTTATGACTCCCAGGATTCTTTGCGTTGTATCTCGGGGATTATCAAAGAAATGCAATTGGACAGAGATGTGTATAAACCAAAACAGGTTTTAAGCAGAATTTCCAGTTATAAAAATAGCTTGATTACCGTAAAAGCCTATTTTAATAATCCTGAATTACAAGAAGCGGATGCAATGGCTAAGAAGCCAAGATTGGGAGAAATTTATCAAAATTATGTTGATAAATGCTTTAAATCAGGCGCGATGGATTTTGATGATTTGTTGTTGAAAACCAATGAATTATTGACTCGTTTTCCAGAAGTTTTGGCTAAATATCAAAACCGTTTTCGTTATATTTTGGTAGATGAGTACCAAGATACAAACCACTCTCAATATTTGATTGTCCGTGCTTTATCAGATAAATTTCAGAATATTTGTGTGGTGGGTGATGATGCGCAAAGTATTTATGCGTTTCGTGGTGCGAATATCAATAACATTTTGAATTTTCAGAAAGATTATGAAGGCGTGAAAACCTTTAGACTGGAACAAAATTACCGTTCGACAAAAAACATAGTAGAAGCAGCAAATACCATTATCGATAAGAATAAGGTAAAGCTAGATAAAATAGTTTGGACTGCGAATGATTTTGGTCCAAAAATAAAAGTGCACCGCAGCATGACCGATGCCGAGGAAGGGCGTTTTGTAGCCAGCACTATTTTCGAACAAAAAATGCAAAACCAGCTTAGTAACGGTTCTTTTGCAATTTTATATCGTACCAATGCGCAATCCCGTGCGATGGAAGATGCGCTTAGAAAAAGAGATATTCCGTATCGCATTTATGGTGGTTTATCATTTTATCAAAGGAAAGAAATTAAGGATGTATTGTGTTACTTACGATTGGTTATCAATCCAAAAGATGAAGAAGCTTTGGTGCGTGTAATCAATTATCCAGCTCGTGGAATTGGAGATACAACAGTCGAGAAACTTACGATTGCTGCCAATCACTACAAACGTTCTATCTGGGAAGTGATGCAAAATATTGATAAAATTGACTTAAAACTGAATTCGGGAACCAAACAAAAATTGCAAGATTTTGTAACGATGATTCAGAGTTTTCAGGTTATTGATCAAAATCAAGATGCGTTTTATATCACCGATCACGTTGCTAAAAAAACCGGATTAGTACAAGAATTAAAGAAAGATGCTACTCCGGAAGGAATGGCAAAGATTCAAAATATAGAGGAATTACTTAACGGTATTAAAGATTTTACCGAAGGTCAAAAAGAAATTGATGGTGCTCGTGGCGCCTTGTCTGAGTTTATGGAAGATGTGGCTTTAGCAACAGATTTGGATAAAGACACCAGTGATGAAGACCGCGTGGCATTAATGACGATTCACCTGGCAAAAGGATTGGAATTCCCTCATGTTTTTGTGGTGGGAATGGAAGAAGATTTGTTCCCGAGTGCAATGAGTATGAGTACGAGAAGTGAACTCGAAGAAGAGCGTCGTTTGTTCTATGTGGCTTTGACGCGTGCGGAGCATCAGGCGTATTTGACGTATGCACAATCGCGTTACCGTTGGGGGAAATTGACTGATAGTGAACCTTCCAGATTTATTGAGGAAATTGATGCACAGTATTTAGAATATCTAACTCCGGCTGAGTCAAATTATAGGTATAAACCAATGATTGACAGTGATATTTTTGGAGATGTAGATAAATCCAAATTGCGTCTGGCAAAACCAGCTAATGGGACGCCACCGACCAAATATAGTTCAGATAATGAACCCAAATCGGATATAAATATTCGTAAATTGAAACCTGTTAGCAGTAACGCTGCAGCTAGCGGGAGTGCAAATTTGTTTGATAATAAATTAGTAGCCGGAAATATTGTAATGCACGAACGTTTTGGTAAAGGCGAAGTTTTGAACCTTGAAGGAGTGGGAGCAGATAAAAAAGCCGAAATCAAATTTGAGGTTGGTGGAATAAAGAAATTATTGTTACGCTTTGCAAAACTGGATATTATTGGATAAAAAAGTTTAAAGTTGTTGAAGAACTGTAGAACCTGAAACTTTAAATCTAAAACTTTAAACTAAAAAAAATGGCTCAATTTATAAAAATATACGAAGACAAACCTAATGAAGCGGCAATTGCCAAAGTAGTGAAGGTTTTAAAAGACGGTGGGTTAGTTATTTATCCAACCGATACCGTTTATGGTTTGGGATGTGATATTACCAATACCAAAGCTTTGGAACGAATTGCAAAGATTAAAGGGATAAAGCTGGAAAAAGCTAATTTTTCCTTTATTTGTCACGATTTGAGTAATATATCTGATTATGTAAGACAGATTGACACAGCTACTTTTAAACTATTAAAAAGAGCTTTGCCTGGACCTTATACGTTTATTTTACCTGGAAATAATAATTTGCCTAAGGAATTCAAAAAGAAAACTACTGTCGGAATTAGGGTTCCAGATAATGCCATAGCATTAGAAATTGTGAAGTTACTAGGGAATCCAATAGTTTCCACTTCCATTCACGATGAAGATGATGTGATTGAATATACGACTGATCCGGAACTCATATTTGAGAAATGGCAAAACCTTGTCGATATGGTTATTGATGGCGGTTATGGTGATAATATGGGATCAACGATTATTGATTTATCGGGAGATGAACCTATTGTGGTTAGAGAAGGTAAGGGAAGTTTGGATATATTGTAAAATTTAAATCTTTGGCAAAATATTTGCTTCTATTATATAAATTTTTATATTTACCTAGAATTTACATTGCATTAACTACAAAATCATAGCATGTTATTCTTAATTATATTTAATTGGTTGTTAAAGAACAATTGAGGATACATAAAGGCAGGTCTTACGACCTGCTTTTTTTGTTACTATATTGGTCGAGTTTAAATAATTGTATAATTTAAAAAAAAAATAAGCATAAAAAACGCCTCAATTTTGAGGCGTTTATTTTTGAATATAAAGAAAAAATTATGGTCTTTGTTTTTTCATCTCTTTTTCAATCATTTCATAAAACTGATCGATTTTAGGTAAAACAACAATACGAGTTCTTCTGTTACGAGCTCTATTTTCAGCTGAATCATTAGCTACTAAAGGAATGTATGAACTTCTTCCTGCTGCAATCAATTGCTCTGGTTTAACACCTAATTGAGTTGTTAATACACGAATGATAGAAGTAGAACGTTTCACACTTAAATCCCAGTTGTCTAATAAAATACCTGAACCATTATAAGGAACATTATCAGTATGACCTTCAACCATACATTCAAAATCTGGTTTATCATTTACTACTTTAGCCACTTTTGCTAAAACACCTTTTGCCTTATCAGTTACATCGTAACTTCCCGTTTTAAACAACAATTTATCAGCAATAGATATAAATACAACTCCTTTTTCAACATTTATTTCGATATCTGGATCAGAGATTCCTACAGCGCTTTTCAAACTAGTAACTACAGCAAGTGTTACGCTGTCTTTCTTAGTTAAAGCATCTTGCATTCTGCTGATTTTTAAATCTTTCTCTTTGATAGATTCTAAAGCTTTTTCAATATTTTCTGCTCCTTTTGTAGACAAGATAGTCATGTCTTTAGAAGTGCTTATTAATCCTTGGTTTTGTTCTTTTAAAAGAGACGCTGTAGCAGAAAGTGCTGCTTTTTCTTCTAAACAAGCATTTAATTTTACTGTTGCAGTATTTAACAAGTCTTGAGTTTCTTTATTTCTAGCTTCTAAATCAGTGTATTTCTTTTTAGAAACACATGAAGTCAATAGTGCTAATACAGATAAGGCAATTACTATTTTTTTCATAAATGGTATTAATTTAATTAAATGTTAAAGACAAAGTTACTTTTTTATATTTGTTTTGTTCTAAATAAATCGTTAAAAACAACGATTTTCTTAATAAAATAGATGTAAACGATACTTTTTGTGTGATAGTATTTTTGTTCTTGAAATTTTGTTCTTTTTTTATAATGAACTAAAAATAGTTTATAAAAAGAAAAATGTGCTTTCAATATTGCTACAAAATGATTGAATTTTCCTTTCATAAGAAATTGTATTCCAGCAATTCCATCCAGAACCATTCTGCCTAAAAGAATTGGATACAATTTATTTTTAGGAAGGTTTTTTGTCAGCATCAATAAGGAGTTTCTAAAATTCAAAAACGTTTTCTTCGGATTTCCTTGTTGTAAAGTAGCTCCGCCTACGTGATACACAACTGATTCTGAAATATATTTTATTTTATATCCTTTATTAATGGCACGCCAACACAAATCAATTTCTTCTTGGTGTGCAAAAAAAACATCATCAAAACCCTTTAATTCTTTATAAACGGCGCTTCTAATAAAAAAACAAGCTCCGGTTGCCCAAAATATTTCGCAGTTATCATCGTACTGTCCGTTATCTTTTTCTAAAGTGTCAAAAATACGACCACGACAATATGGATATCCGTATTGATCTATAAAACCACCGGCAGCACCAGCATATTCAAAGTATTCTTTATTTTTGAAATCCAGTATTTTAGGTTGAATTATAGCGGTTTTTGGTTCATTTTCGAACGTTTTAAGAATGGGTTGTAACCAATTCTCAGTCACTTCAATATCAGAGTTTATTAACGCATATAAATCAGCCTCAATATGCTTTAAAGCTTGGTTGTATCCGTCTGCAAATCCTAAATTAGTATCGTTGTTTACAATTTTAACTGTAGGAAAAAAAGCTTTCACATAAGAAACAGAATCATCTGTAGAAGCATTATCTGCTACATAAACTGTGGCTTCCGGAGAATATTTTAGCACTGAAGGCAAAAAATTTTCTAACAATAAAATTCCATTCCAATTCAGGATGACAACAGCTATTTTCATTTAGATTATTTGATTATACAATTTTATACATTGGCAATTCAGGGAGGAATTGATATTTTTCATTTTCAAAATCCATTTGACAAAAGTAATGATTCAATCCATTGGTTACCATCAAAAATTCGGACTTCATTGTCATATTGTACCTTGCAATTTGGTCGAAAGTTGTTTGTGCAATTTTTACTTCAGGTGCTTTGCATTCAATTAAAATGAAAATAGAACCATCAGAATTGAAAACCACGACATCGTATCTTTTGCGTAAGCCATTGACTTTTAAAACTTTCTCTACATTAATCAATGATTTTGGGTATTTTTTTTCTTCCAATAAAAATTGGACTACATGCTGACGAACCCATTCTTCGGGAGTAAGAATGATAAATTTTTTCCTGATTTCATCAAAAATGGAGACTTTATTTTCGCTATTTTTGAAACGAAAATTATAAAGCTGAAAATTTAGTTTTTGCATAAAGCAAAAGTATTAAATAAGTTTAAAATTTAGGGTTTAAAAGTTTCATTCGAAGCAACAAACTTTAAACTTCAAACTTTAAACAAAAAAGAATGGACGAGGTCATAAAAATTGTAAATGATATAAAAAGCGGGAACATTAAACCAATCTATTTTTTGATGGGTGAAGAACCATATTATATTGACAAACTTTCAGATTATATTGAGGAAAAAGTGTTGTCTGAAGAAGAAAAAGGCTTCAATCAAACCGTTTTATACGGAAGAGATGTTTCTATAGAAGATATCATTTCGACTGCAAAACGCTATCCAATGATGGCGGAACGTCAAGTGGTTATTGTTAAAGAAGCCCAAGATTTAATCAGAACCATAGATAAACTGGAAAGTTACGCTGAAAACCCAATGGCAACAACAGTTTTAGTTTTTTGTTATAAATACAAAACGCTTGATAAACGTAAAAAAGTAACCAAACTGTTAGCCAAAAACGGTATCGTTTATGAAAGCAAGAAACTATATGAAAACCAGGTAGGAGAGTGGATTAAGCGCGTTTTATCCGGTAAAAAATATTCGATTGAGCCTAAAGCAAATGCCATGTTGGTAGAATTTCTTGGGACAGATTTAAGTAAAATAAACAATGAATTAGAAAAATTACAAATCATTCTTCCGGTTGGAAGCACTATAACTCCCAAACACATCGAGGAAAATATAGGTTTCAGTAAGGATTTTAATGTATTTGAATTGCGAAAAGCTCTTGGCGAACGCAACCAATTAAAAGCTTATACCATTGCTGAAAACTTTGCTCAAAATCCAAAAGACAATCCAATGGTGGTAACTACAAGTCTGGTTTTTGGTTTTTTTATCCAATTACTGAAATACCACGGTTTGAAAGACAGAAATCTAAAAAATGTATCGGCTGTATTAGGCGTAAATCCATTTTTTTTGAAAGAATATGATGTGGCTTTGAAAAACTATCCAATGAAAAAAGTAAGTCAAATTGTAGGTGCTTTAAGAGATATTGATGTAAAAAGTAAAGGAGTTGGCGCAAATGCAATGTCTCAATCTGATTTGTTACGAGAAATGCTTTATAAAATATTTAATTAAAGGACAAAAATTTCCGATATTTGCACTCCCGTTCCGACGATTCGGAATTGGATTATTAAAAATAAATACCACAATTATGGGAATGAATAAAAATACTATTTTAGGTTGGGCTACTTTGATAATGATTGTAATGGGTTTATTGCTTATCGCATTAGGCGCTTTTAGATATGATGACGTAGCAGGCTGGGGATTTGCAGCTGTAGGTGTTGGCTTTTTGGCTAATGCTTGGGTGTTTAGTTCGCTTAAAGGCAGACTTTAGTAGTTATTTTTAATGTAGATCTTAGACTTAAGATCAAATAGATAATATAAATATAATTTAAATTAAAAAATAAAGATGGCAGACGATAAAAAAGTAATATTCTCAATGTCAAAATTGAGTAAAACCTATCAAGGAGCAGATAAACCAGTACTTAAAAATATCTATTTGAGTTTCTTTTATGGAGCTAAGATTGGTATTTTGGGTTTAAATGGTTCTGGAAAATCTTCGTTATTAAAAATTATTGCCGGTGTTGATAAAAACTACCAAGGTGATGTAGTATTTGCACCAGGTTATACAGTAGGTTATTTAGAACAAGAACCTATTTTAGATGATAGTAAAACGGTTATTGAAATTGTAAGAGAAGGTGTTGCTGAAACGATGGCAGTTTTAGATGAATTCAATAAAATCAACGATAGTTTTGGTTTACCTGAGGTTTATGAAAATGCTGATAAAATGGAGCAATTGATGGATCGTCAAGCGCTTTTGCAAGATAAAATTGATGCATTGGGTGCTTGGGAAATCGATACCAAACTTGAAATTGCCATGGATGCGTTGCGTACTCCGGAAGGTGACACGCCAATTAAGAATTTATCCGGTGGTGAGCGTCGTCGTGTAGCTTTATGTCGTTTGTTGTTGCAACAACCTGATGTTTTGCTTTTGGATGAGCCTACGAATCACTTGGATGCGGAAAGTGTACTTTGGTTAGAACAACATTTAGCACAATATGCCGGAACTGTAATTGCAGTAACGCACGACAGGTATTTCTTGGATAATGTTGCTGGTTGGATTTTGGAATTAGACAGAGGTGAAGGTATTCCTTGGAAAGGAAATTATTCTTCTTGGTTAGACCAAAAATCAAGCCGTATGGCATTAGAAGAAAAAGTAGCTTCGAAACGCAGAAAAAACTTAGAACGCGAATTGGACTGGGTTCGTCAAGGTGCCAAAGGACGTCAAACGAAACAAAAAGCGCGTTTGCAGAACTACGATAAATTATTGAATGAAGACCAAAAGCAATTGGATGAAAATCTGGAAATTTATATTCCAAATGGTCCACGTTTAGGAACGAATGTAATTGAAGCTAAAAATGTTGCTAAAGCTTTTGGAGATAAATTACTGTATGATAATTTAAATTTCACATTGCCTCAAGCAGGAATTGTTGGGATTATTGGACCAAACGGTGCTGGTAAATCAACTATTTTCAAAATGATAATGGGCGAGGAAAAGCCAGATTCAGGAGAATTCTCAATAGGTGATACTGTAAAGATTGCTTATGTTGATCAAGCGCACTCTAACATAGATCCTAATAAATCGATTTGGGAAAACTTTGCTGACGGTCAGGAATTGATTATGATGGGCGGAAAACAAGTAAATTCAAGAGCTTATTTGTCACGATTTAATTTTGGTGGTGGAGAACAAAACAAGAAAGTTTCTATGCTTTCCGGTGGAGAACGTAACCGTTTGCACCTAGCTATGACTTTGAAAGAAGAAGGAAACGTACTTTTGCTGGATGAGCCTACAAATGATTTGGATATCAATACACTTCGTGCGTTAGAAGAAGGTTTGGAGAGTTTTGCAGGTTGTGCGGTAGTTATTTCTCACGACAGATGGTTTTTGGACAGAATTTGTACGCACATTCTAGCTTTTGAAGGAAACTCTGAAGTGTATTGTTTTGAAGGTGGTTTTTCTGAATATGAAGAAAACAAAAAGAAACGTTTAGGTGGTGATTTAACTCCAAAACGATTGAAATACAGAAAATTAATTAGAAGTTAAGTTTTCTATTTATAGATAATAGCAGCAAGAGGATGTCCACAAAGGCATCCTCTTTTTTATGCTGTTATTTTTTTCTGTCGGAATTCATCATAATGAAAACTGCTGAAATAATTCCTACTATAACTAATCCGAATACGACAACCATTATAAAAGTTCCGTTATCCCAAGAAAAAAGTGTGGTGTCTTTCATAATTCATTTATTTTTAAGATTGTTCAAATATATTATTCTTGTAAAATAAAAGGTATGATAATTATCATGATTGGGTGTTTAATCTAAAAATTTGGCTTGAAGCTCCTTTGTGGGAATCAAGCAGGTTTCCTTTTTCCCATACCATTTGTACCGGTTTTTAGCGATATAATCATAAATATAGTTACTGAAAGAAGTGGGTAATATTGAAAACAGTGAAGCAAAATAAAATATTCCTCCCAAATGTTTAGCAATTTCTAAGGCAGCTTCGGATTTATAATAGTAAGCAAAACCAGGCTGATACAGAATTATACTATCTGTTTTTTTGGTATCAACTCCCAAGTGTTTGATTATTTTTTGACCTAAATCAGATTGTAAGGCTACAAACCGGAAAACATCTTTTTTATCATGCTTAATAATCGTTTGCACCGCGGAATCACACAGATTGCAAACGCCGTCAAAGAGAATTATTTTTTTGCCTTTAGGAATATTGAGCATTTTTTTTTGTTTTGTTATTTCATTGCGAGGAACGAAGCAATCGCATTAAGTTACTCAACTTGTATATTATTAGTGTTATTACTTCATTCCTCGCAATAACTTTAATCTACTTTTTCCCGGCTTCCACAAATTCCAGTGCTTCCAGACTGACTTTTGAAGTAAATACCCCGTAGTTCACGGTTGCTTTGTTTTTTTCAATAGAATCGATGGTTCCTACTGCTTTTCCATCAAACATTCGCACGCGATCGCCTACTTTTAGAATTGGTTTTGGTTTTTCAATCACGACTTTCAATTTCTTCTCTTTCTTTTCTTTTCTGATTTCCTCCACCTGAACAGTCACTTCTTGAATGACTTCTTTTTTCTTTTCAATTAAAGCTTTCGACTCTTTGGTTGTAGCTTTCTTACGCTTTGAATTTTCGATTTCAATTATTTTCAAAAATTCACCAAGGAGTTCTTTCTTGTTTTTATTGTTGAAATATTTCTCCGAAATGTCTTCAATTTTTTGACCTATGTAAATTGTCTTTTGGTTGCTGTCGTACAATTCTTGATAGCTTTCCAGTTTCTGTTTGATTTTTACATTAATGGTTTCCATTTTCTTGCCTTCTTCACGCGCTTTCGTTTCTTCTTCTTTAAGCGTTTGCGAAGTTTTCTCCATTTTAGAACGTTCTTTCTGAAGTGTTGCAATCGTTTTATCAAAACGTACTTTTCCAACTTCAATTTTCTTTTTCGCCCGATTGATTAAGCTGAAAGGAATTCCGTTTTTCAAAGCCACTTCAAAGGTAAAGGAACTTCCTGCTTGACCTAAAACCAACTTGTACAATGGCTCTAATGTTTTTTCATCAAAAATCATATTGGCATTGGTGGCAAAAGGTAATTCGTTAGCCAAAATTTTTAGATTTGAATAATGCGTTGTAATAATCCCGAAAGCTTCCCGATGGTAGAATTCTTCCAAGAAAATTTCGGCTAAAGCGCCTCCTAATTCAGGGTCTGAACCCGTACCAAACTCATCAATAAGAAACATGGTTTTTCTATTGCACTTCTTTAGAAAGTAGTTCATGTTCTTTAATCGGTAGCTGTATGTACTTAGATGATTTTCAATAGATTGATTGTCGCCAATGTCTGTTAAAATCCTATCAAATAAAAACGTTTCACTGCGTTCGTGTACCGGAATCAACATTCCGGATTGCAGCATTAATTGCAGTAGTCCTACGGTTTTTAACGAAATAGTTTTCCCTCCCGCATTAGGCCCGGAAATCACTATGATTCTACTTTCCTGACTTAATTCAATAGTTTGCGGATGCGTAATTTCATTTTTTTGTTTGTTGTTCAAATACAAAATAGGATGGTAGGCCTCTCTAAAATAAAGGCGGCGTTCCTCTGTAATTGTTGGCAAAATTCCATTGATTTTATTGGCATATTTTGCTTTAGCAGCAATTACATCAATATCACTAAGAAAATCCTGGTATTTGATTAAAAGCGGTAAATATGGGCGAATATAATTGGATAACTGTTTTAAAATTCGGGTGATTTCTTCTTTCTCTTCGTATTCAAGATTACTCAATTCACGGGAATATTGTAAAGTAGCTTCGGGTTCGATATAGGCGATACTTCCTGTCTTTGAACTGCCTAAAATAGATCCTTTGACTTTACGGCGATACATAGCTAAAACTGCTAAAACTCGCCTGTTTTGCACAAAACTTTCTTTGATATCATCCAAATATCCCAGCGAATTGTAATGCGTCAATGCAGTTCCAAAACTTTGATTAACTTTTCCGCGAACAGCATTCATGCTACGTCGGATGTTCAATAAATCCGGGGAGGCATTGTCTTTAATTTCGCCGTATTTATCGACTACTTCGTCCACCATCGTGATGATTTCTTTAGTCAGTTCGACTTGGTTTGCTCTTGCGTTTATATTTGGATAATAATCCTCGAATTTTCTCAAAAAACTCAACAAGAAATTTACCGTTGTAGAAATGGTAGCAATTTTTCTAAAACTGCCCACTTCCAAGAAACTGTCTTCGATGGCCAGAAACTTTATTTCATGCGTGATAGCATCAAAACCATGATTGGGAATCGCATTGTTATTTTGGAAAGACGAAACATATTCTGAGGTTTGCATTAATGCTTGCATCAATGTTTCCTTGTCTTTAAAAGGGGTAATTTCTAATGCTTTTTGTTTTCCGATGTCTGTATTACAAATTGTCGAAATGGTTTCAAGAACAGTTGGAAATTGTAAATCTTGTAATGTTTTTTCAGTGATGGATATCATTTATCGTATAATTCTTTTCAACACAAAAATAGCTAATAGTTAAGACTATTTAACAGACTTTCACAAAGAATTAATGAATGTTTATTATCCTTTTTATGATTCAAAAAAAATATTCTCTCTGTATCTTTGCTTTCTAATATTTAACTATGCAAATCAATCTCAATCCCACTTGGCAATCCATTTTATCTGATGAAATCAAGAAACCTTATTTTCAAGAATTAATGGAAACTGTTGACGAAGAATATAAAAGTCATACGTGTTATCCTCCGAAAGAATTGATATTTGCTGCGTTTAATTATTGTAGTTTCAAAGATGTAAAAGTGGTTATTATTGGTCAAGATCCGTATCACGGCAAGGGCGAAGCCAATGGTTTGTGTTTCTCTGTGAATGATGGTGTTCGAATTCCGCCTTCTTTACGCAATATTTTCAGGGAAATGAGTGAGGATTTGGAAACTATTTTCATGCCCACTTCCGGTAATTTAGAATCTTGGGCAAAGCAGGGCGTTTTGTTATTGAATGCCTCGCTGACGGTCAGAGAAGACAATGCGAATAGTCATAAACATTTGAAATGGAATCTTTTTACGGATGCAGTTATCCAGAAAATTTCGGAAGAAAAAGAGCATGTTGTTTTCTTGCTTTGGGGGAATTTCGCCCATAAAAAAGGACTCAAAATAGACCGAAACAAACATTTGGTTTTAGAATCCGGGCATCCTTCGCCAATGAGCGCCAATCAGGGAAAATGGTTTGGGAATAAACATTTTAGTAAAACGAATGCGTATTTAAAACAAAACAAATTAGGGTTAATTAATTGGATTTCAGTAGATTAATTGTGTTTTTTGAAAGCGTAAATTGGTATTTTACCTACTTTGCGTGAGTGATGGAAGTGGAGCTCTTTTTTGAGAGGCGTTTTAGCCTCCAAAAAAAGCGGGAACGTACAGCACGACCCGAAGTTGCGAGGAGGAACGACGGAGCAATCTGTAGGGTCACGCCCAAATTAAAATAGTTTTATTTGAAAAATTTAACCGTAAATAACACTAATTAAAATGCCTATTTTTTAATAATATCCTCTAAAACGGCTTTATCAGTGTAATTAATGACTTTCAAAGTTACCTCTTGGTTTTTGATTGTTTTTCCATCGATGATATATAGCTTTCCTTTTTTAAGTTCAATATTACTGTTGTCAAAATCTACATCACCATATTGTAATGTGTTTTTTATATCGGCAGTGTCAATCCATTTTTCAGCCAAAATCTGCGATGCTTTATCCGAATAATGGAAAGGTTTGTTTCTCAAATCATTTAAAACTCTTGCATTTGGAAAATAATTACAGCGGGTGTCTTTACCACTGAAAACTAATGCTACAAAAAACAGTCCTATTACTAAACCTACTAGATAATAGGCAAAACGATGTATAAACTTCATGAATTATATTTTTTGGCAAAGGTAGAAGAAAGTTTTCTTAAAAAACAATTAAATTGATGTCGCTATAAGGCAAATCAAACCATTCGCCTATGGAACTATTAGTGAGGATTCCGTGGTACATGTAAACGCCATTTTTCAATCCTTTATCACAACGAATTGCACTTTCGATGCCGCCATCTTCTGCTATTTTCATCAGGTACGGGGAAATTATATTGCTTATGGAAAGTGATGCCGTTTTAGAATATCGGGAAGGAATATTGGGTACACAATAATGCAATACATTGTTTTTGATAAAAGTAGGTTTTTCGTGTGACGTCACTTCTGAAGTTTCAAAACAACCGCCTGTATCAATACTTACATCCACAATTACGGCTCCATTTTTCATGTGCTCCACCATGGTTTCTGTAACTATAACAGGACAACGTTCTTTGCCTCGCATGGCGCCAATGGCTACATCACATCGTCTTAATGCTTTTAGTAAGGATTTTGGTTGTATGGTAGAAGTAAAAATACGCTGATTCAAATTGTTTTGTAAACGTCGCAATTTGGTAATAGAATTATCAAAAACTTTCACACTGGCGCCTAAACCAATTGCGGTTTTAGCAGCAAATTCCCCAACGGTTCCTGCGCCCAAAATAACCACATCAGTAGGAGGGACGCCGGTAATGTTCCCGAATAATAATCCTTTTCCAAATTCATTGGTAATCATCAACTCAGCAGCAATAAGAATGGATGCTGTTCCTGCAATTTCGCTCAAGGATTTCACCGCAGGATACGTTCCGTCTTCGTCCTTGATGTATTCAAAAGCTAAAGCAGTAATTTTCTTTTTCGTTAACGCCTCAAAATATGTTTTCTTGCGTGTTTTCAATTGAATGGCGGACAGCAGAATTGTCTGCGGGTTCATCATTTCAATTTCAGCGAGTGTGGCTGGTTCCACTTTCAAAATCATGGGGCAACTGAATACTTTTTTGGTGTCATTAGTGATTTCGGCACCTGCATCAGAATATTCTTTGTCGGTATAACTCGAACTCAATCCCGCTCCCGCTTCAATCATTACGCGATGGCCATGATAAGTAAGCGAGTTCACAGCGTCTGGGGTAAGACAAATTCGGCGTTCCTGATAACTGGTTTCCTTTGGAATACCTATAAAAAGTTCGCTTTTTTGTCTTGCAACCTCTAGTTTTTCTTCTTGAGGTAATAGCTGTTGTTTTGTGAATGGCGTTATAGTAATTGACATTGATGATGTTAAATTAAGGTGTACAATTTACGTAAAAACTTTTAAAAAAAGCACACGATTTGTGGGGATAAATATAAGTTAACTTTCATTTACAATTAGCGAATGATTCTTTCCATTTTTATATCGGCTCGTTCATAAACGCCATCTTCCAACGGTATTTCTACGAAACCAAAAATTTCATACAAATGTATAGCCGACAGTAATTTCCGGTTCGAATATAAAATCAGTTTTTCCATTCCTTTTGCTTCGGCAACAGCAAGACAATGTAGCATCAGTTTTTTACCAATTCCTAATCCTTGTACACCATCTGTAACTGCCATTTTACTCAGTTCAAAAGTCGTATCGTCAATTTTTATTAAGGATACCGTTCCAACGATTTCATCGTTATATTTCGCATAAAAAATCATTCCACCTTTGTCTATTATCTGACCTTGCGGATCCGAAAGCACAAGTTCATCTTTGGGTTCCACCTTGAAATATTTTTTCAGCCATTCCAAGTTTAAGGTTTTTATAGGCGCTGCTAATGTTGCTGAAAAAGGGATGATTTCTACAGTATTATCTAAACTCATAATTACTTTTAGCTTAAGGTTAAAGAACGTTTTCCGTCAGGAAGCAGTGAAATAGTTATAACGGAATGTGTTTCAGGAATCAAATTTGGAATCTTCTCCGCCCATTCTATAAAGCACCAATTTCCGGAGTACAAATAATCATCAATTCCCATATCTAGAGCTTCTTCTTCTTTGTTTAATCGATAAAAATCAAAATGATAAACTAGCTGATTATCATTGGCTTCGTATTCATTAACTAAAGAAAAGGTTGGGCTGCTTGTAGCACCAGTTACACCAAGCGTTTTACACAATTGTTTAATCAAAGTGGTTTTTCCAACGCCCATTTCTCCATGAAAAAGAATCACTTTTTTAGGATTATTGGCTATAATTTTTTGCGCTACTTCTTCGAGCTGGTCTATAGAAAAAATGATATTCATTCTTATAAAATTGTTTAATGTTTAAAGTTTAAGGTTCTTGCCGTACACTGAAAACTAAGCCTGACTTCTTTTTTTATTTTGGATTAAAAACTAAAAACGGAATAATCATTTCTTCCAATGAAATTCCACCGTGTTGATACGTATTTTTGTAATAACTCACATAATGATTGTAGTTGTTGACATACGCCAAAAACAAATCATTTTTTGCAAAAATATAAGAACTACTCATATTTATTGCAGGCAAACCAATATTTTTTGGCTCTTTCACGGCATAAACATCTTTTTGTTCATACGTCAAACTGCGTCCTGTTTTGTAACGTAAATTCAAACTCGTGTTTTTGTCACCCACCACTTTCGATGGATTTTTTACGTTTATCGTACCGTGATCGGTAGTTAAAATCAATTTGAAACCCATTTTTTGAGCCTGTTGAATGATTTCCAAAAGCGGGGAATTCTTAAACCAACTCAACGTCAGTGAGCGGTACGCTTTATCATCAGAGGCCAGTTCTTTCACTACATCCATTTCTGTTTTTGCATGCGAAAGCATATCAACGAAATTGTAAACTATTGTCACAAGGTCATTATCTTTTAAGGCTTTAAAACTTTCTGATAATTTTTTTCCGCCGGCAAGACTGGTGATTTTAAAATAATCTTCCTTGATATTCAAGCCCAATCGTTTCAATTGCGCTGTCAAAAATTCTGCTTCAAAAAGGTTTTTTCCACCTTCTTCCGGGTCATTTTTCCAGTATTGCGGAAACTGTTTTTCCATTTCTAATGGCGTTAAACCAGAGAAAATCGCGTTTCTCGCATATTGCGTCGCCGTAGGAAGAATAGAGTAGTAGGGTACTTCTTTTTCTAATTTATAGTAATTTCCCACTACACTTTCAAAGGTTTTCCACTGGTCGTAACGCAGGTTGTCAATCACGACAAACAAAATGGGTTTGTCTTTTTTCTTGAGTTCAGGAAGCACTAATTCTTTGAATAAAGTATGCGATTGAACCGGTTTATCAGCTTTTGGAGCGAACCAATCTTCATAATTGCGCTCAATGAATTTTCCAAATTGCGAATTGGCTTCTGTTTTCTGGGATTCCAAAATTTCAATCATGCTTTGATCATCGATGTTTTCCAATTCCAGTTCCCAAAAAATCAATTTCTTGTACAACTCAATCCAGTCTTCATAGGAATTCACCATCGCCATTTCCATAGTGATTTTTCTAAATTCCTTCTGGTAATCCAGCGTTGTTTTTTGCGAAATCAATCGGGAATGATCCAGATTTTTCTTTAAACTCAACAAAATCTGGTTCGGATTCACGGGTTTGATTAAATAATCGGCAATTTTAGAACCTATGGCTTCCTCCATAATGTATTCTTCCTCGCTTTTTGTAATCATAATCATGGGAACGGAAGATTTTTTCTCCTTCATTTCTGATAGCGTTTCCAAGCCGCTCATTCCGGGCATATTTTCATCCAAAAAAACAATATCAAAATTATTTTCCTCAAAAATCCCAATAGCGTCAAGCCCGTTGTTACAGGTTGTTACCTCGTAATTTTTCTTTTCTAGAAATAATATATGTGGTTTCAAAAGGTCGATTTCATCATCAACCCAAAGTATTTTTATTTTATCCATAATTGTATCAACAAGTGTACTAACGTACTAAATTAAAGTGCCAAATTACATTTTTTTGTAACGGCTACCTGCTAATATTATGATAATTTTTTAACACACTTTCGCTACATTTTACAAAAATACAATTCGCGTCCGTTTTGTTTTATGTTTGCTTTTGGGTGTGCCCCATCCTCCGTAAACTCCGTCCGGGTCGGGCTGTACGCTGTATCTTTCCTTTTTAAAGAAAAAAGGAAAGGATGCCGCTTCCATCCCTCACGCAGTTGCGAGAATGATTGGGGGTTAGTACTATATTTTGATGAGAAAAGTTCTCAGAAAACAAAACTGTATTGTATTATTTGTAATGAATTTATTATATATTTGGTATTATTGTATTTCTACAAAATTAATAGTCAAAATAAAATAATCATGAAAAAACTAATTTTAGTATTATTTATTATGACAACTCTAAGTTGTAAATCGCAAAAAATTGAAACTAAAGAAATAAACGATTTTGAATTAAATCATTTATTCGGAAATATGAGCACTTTCAAAACTTACACCTTAACCGATAATGTTGTCAATATAGTTATTGTTAAAAATCTGTCAGGGAGTCCAAAAAATAAAGAATCAGGAGAAGTTTCAAATAATCTGTATTTATCAAAGTGCGAGTTCGGAGAACTTCCAGTTTGTAAATTATATTTATTGGAGGATTATATCAATTTAAATATTGAAAAAGTGTATGAAGATAAGACAAACATTAAAATTGATATTACATCTGGAAATCAAAATCAACGTAAATCGAACACAATATTAATCTCAACAAATTATTACATTCAAGTATTTTTAAATAATTTAGCAAAAAAGATGCTGTTTAGAAATCAATTCCGGACATTTTTTTATACCTAATACTGATTAGGCATAACGCTCTTGACAGCTAACAAAATTAAATACAATTACAAAAAACGAACAATATAAAAGAATGCCACACACATTCGCTTTTAAAAATATTCGATGAAAAATAAAATGATGAAACCAATACTGATTTTAATACTGCTCTTTATTACAGTAGCTTCTAATTCGCAAAATAACAATCCAAAAGAGAATAGTAAACCTTTTGTTCTGGGAAGCATCGAAGAAATACATTCAAAAGTATTATCCGAAAAAAGAATACTAAACATTTATTTACCGGAAGGATATCAAAAAAATGATACCATTACTTATCCGGTAATCTATTTGCTGGATGGTTCCGCAGACGAAGATTTTATTCACGTTGTTGGGCTTTTTCAATTCAACAGTTTTTCATGGATCAATAGAGTTCCAAAATCAATTGTTGTGGGAATCGCAAATGTGGATCGTAAAAGAGATTTTACATATCAAACTACGATCGAAGCGGACCAAAAAAAATATACAACTGCGGGGAAATCGGCAAATTTCATTTCATTTTTAGAAAAGGAATTACAGCCTTATATTGAAAAGAAATACAAAACAAATGATTCAAAAACCATTATTGGACAATCATTAGGTGGACTTTTGGCCACCGAAATTTTGCTTCAAAAACCCAATTTATTTAATAAGTACATCATCATAAGTCCCAGTTTGTGGTGGGATAATGGCTCTTTATTTCGTCAAAATTCAGTTATTTATCAAGAAAACTTTAATAAAAAAATTGATATTTACATAGGAGTTGGAAAAGAAGGACTTGCACCAAGTGAGATTCCGCATGTTATGGAAGTAGATGCAAATCTATTAACAGAAAAATTAAAAAGTACAAAGTCTAAAACAATACAAGTCAATTTTGACTATTTGCCAAAGGAAGACCACGCCACGATTACGCATCAAGCTATTTTTAACGCCTTGAGAATTTTAAATCCGATGCGCATGGAAAAGTGAAAGCAAAAGGCGCTTTTGTCAATGGGCTGATGGAAAGCGAGTGGACCTTCTATCGGGAAATAGTACAGCGTTGGCAAATTGGAAATTTCAAAAACAGAAAAAAAAATGGTTCTTTTATTAGGTATTGCAGAAACGACCTAATTGAAAATGAAGAGACTTTTGAAAAAGACAAAATCATAAAAAAGCGATAGTTTAATTAAAAGTTTCAGCATTTCTAAAAAGCGGTTGTTTAGTATTTTTAAAGCAGTAAATTTCATTTTTGTAATTTTTCATTTTTTAATAGCTGTCAATTAATCTTATAAGAATTATTTAAGAAAAGAGTAATTCTATTAAGTCTCGGAAAATTATAAATTAGGGATATTAAGTTCTTATTTTTTTGAATAATAACCTTGACAACATTAAGAAAATAAGACATTACACAGAGAAAAATTAATATAAAATTGGCAGTAACAAATCGCAGAGCTTTTATTTTTGTATTGTAGTATTATGGCGAATAAAATTGGTCAATTTTTTGTATAACCACAGTACTGCAATTTATTATTAATTAAATTTTTATTATTATGACAGAAGATTTTAAACTTATTGATAAAGAAGATATTGCGCTTCTTAAATTTCCCAAAACAGATGTTTTAAACGACGTTGACGAAATAAAAACTAGAATAGGTGAAATCAACAGGGCCTTATCATTGGGTAATTTAGAGCATTCAAAAATTAAAATATTCTTTGAAGACAGCGAATCCAAAAAAGTTGTAGATACTACGGTTTGGGCTGTTACAGACAAAAATGTTATTTTAAAGCAAGGTGTGATGATTCCTATTCACAGAATATATAAGTTATTTTAGTATTATAAAGAACAAAGAATGAACACTCTAATTCTCAAAACAGAACGATTGATTTTAAGGCCAGTTACCATATTGGATTTGGATTATATTCATGAATTGCATTTGTTGAAAGAAACAGATGAATTCAATACGTTAGGAATTCCGGCAAATATCGAAGAAACAAAACGGGTGTTAGAAAAGTGGATTTTTGAAAACAATAAAGCACTTACGACTCATTTTACTTTTGCGGTCGAATTAATTACGGGAAACCAAATTATAGGATTAATTGGAATCAATTTGGGGAAAGCGAAATATAAAAATGCCGAAGTTTGGTTCAAATTTCACATAGACCATTGGAACAAAGGTTACGCTACAGAATCTATAAAAGAAATTCTCCGTTTTGGTTTCAATGAACTGAATCTACATCGGATTGAAGCGGGTTGTGCAGTGGGAAATATAGGTTCCATCAACGTTTTGGAAAAAACCGGAATGACAAGAGAAGCCCACACCCGAAAACTATTGCCGTTGTCATCTGGTTGGTCTGATAATTACGGCTACGCTATTTTAGCAACTGATACATATCAATAGAAAAATACACTCCATTTTTAAAATTGATTAAGCAATTTATTTGGGATGATTTCGTGTGGAATCTAAAGTTTAACGATCAATTAGTTATATTTAAATTAAAAGTTAGTTTGTGAAAAAAAAATGCTTAATATTGAAAAGAGAACAATTACCCTATATTTTATTAAACCAAATGAATGTAACTATGAAATCTAAAAACTTCAAGAACTCTTTTTTATTGATTGCTTTGTTTTCTGCAACAGCAGCTATGGCGCAACACAAATATGTGAATACTCCACCGGAGGTTTCCCCAATGCCTATGAAACCCGAAATGACTGAAATTTGGGAACCGGAAGTGAAAGTTATTACACCTGCAAAAACTCTTGGAAATGCACCTTCGGATGCCATTATTTTATTTGATGGTAAAAACTTAGATCAGTGGGTAAGTCAAAAAGATGCAAGCAAACCTGCAGGATGGAAAATTGTCGACAAAGATTATATGGAAGTTGTTCCAGGTTCTGGAGCCATTCAAACCAAAATGGCTTTTGGTGATTGCCAATTACACCTAGAATGGAGCGCACCAGATGTCGTTTTAGATGGCGGACAGGCAAGAGGAAACAGTGGTGTATTTTTCCAAAATAGGTATGAATTGCAAATATTGGATTCCTACAATAACAGAACATACAGCAATGGACAGGCGGGAAGTATTTATAAAGACCATCCGCCATTAGTAAACGTTGTAAAAACTCCATTAGAGTGGAATGCTTATGATGTAATTTATACAGCGCCTCAATTCAAAGCTGATGGTAGAATTGATGCTCCGGCTAGAATAACCGTATTTTTGAATGGGGTTTTGGTACAAAATAATACTACCATAAACGGGTTGACACTTTATATTGGTTTACATAATTATCCGTCCTCTCATGGTGAAGATGCTATTTCGCTTCAAGATCATGATTCTAAAAATCAATTCAGAAATATTTGGATTAGAAAACTTTAAAAAGTTTACCAACGGAGCGCAATTAACGCTCCGTTTTTTTTGGCTCTAAATCAGAATAAGGAACGTCTCTGTTTTAAAATCTAATTTACTTATATTTGTTGACCTTAAAAACAAACTTATAGTGAGTCAAATCAATAAGCTGAAAATATTCAATGATCCCATTTATGGGTTTATTACCATTCCAAATGCCTTAATCTACGATTTAGTTCAGCATCCCTATTTTCAAAGATTGCGTCGAATTTCCCAAATGGGATTGTCGTATTTAGTATATCCTGGCGCCAATCACACCCGTTTTCATCATGCTTTAGGTTGTATGCATTTAATGCAAAAAGCAGTCGATGTATTGCGTTTCAAAGGAGTTTCAATTTCTCCCGAAGAAGAAAATGCATTGTATATTGCTATTTTATTGCACGATATAGGTCATGGACCGTTTTCGCACGCTATGGAAAAAAGCATTGTAGAAGATGTGCATCACGAAGAAATATCGCTACTATTCATGAACCAATTGAATGTAGAATTCAACGGTCAGTTAAGCTTGGCTATTCAGGTTTTTAAAGGAGAATACAACAGAAAATTCATGTTGCAGTTGATTTCTAGTCAGTTGGATATGGATCGAATGGATTATTTGAAACGCGATAGCTTTTATTCTGGCGTGGCAGAAGGAAATGTCAACTCAGAACGACTGATTCAAATGATGAATGTGGTGGACGATTATTTGGTAATTGAAGAAAAAGGAATTTATTCTGTCGAAAAGTTTTTGATGTCCAGACGCTTGATGTATTGGCAGGCGTATTTGCACAAAACAAGTTTAGTGGCAGAGTTAATTTTGATGAAAATCTTAAAACGCGCCAAAGAATTAACGTTAAAAGGTGTGCAATTGCCTTGTAGTGAGCCGTTATTGTTTTTCATGCAAAACAAAGTTACGATTGACACTTTTGATGCTGAAACCTTAGATTTATTTGCTCAATTAGATGATTTTGATATTATTGGAGCTTTAAAAGCTTGGCAAAAACAGGATGATTTTATTCTGTCGTCTTTAAGTAAAATGATAGTAAATCGAGATTTATTGAAAATAAAATTAACGAGTGAAAAAGTAGCAATTGAAGAATTACAGCCGCTAAAAGAGCGTTTTGCATTGGAAAACAATATTTCATTATTAGAAACTAATTATTTTATTTTTAAAGGGAAAATAAAAAATCAAGCGTATAGTAAAGAAGCGGAACCGATACGTATTTTGAAAAAAGACAGCACAGTTGAGGACGTCATAGAATCTTCTGACCAGCTGAATTTAAAATCGTTATCTAAATTAGTGACTAAGTATTATATATGTTTCCCAAAACAACTGTTATAAAAAGGTTATTTAAAATCTATTTTTTTATATTTTTGTCGCGATGAAATTTACAGCAGAACAAATAGCAGGGATTTTAGAAGGAGAAGTTGTTGGTAATCCCATGGCGGAAGTTTTTAGATTGTCAAAAATCGAAGAAGGTACGGAGGGTTCACTTACTTTTTTATCAAATCCTAAATATCTTAATTATATATATTCTACAAAAGCCTCAGTAACAATTGTTAACGAGACTTTTGTTTCAGAATTCCCTTTGACTACTACATTAATAAAAGTACAAGATGCGTATGCCGCATTTTCTAAATTATTAGAGTTTTATAATCAGGTAAAGTTGAATAAAAGTGGAATAGAGCAACCTTCTTTCCTTTCAGAAAGTGTAAAATACGGAGATAATTTATATCTTGGTAGTTTTAGTTATGTGGGACAGAATGTAGTTTTAGGTGAAAATGTAAAAATATATCCGAATTGCTTTGTTGGCGATAATGTGGTACTAGGCGATAATGTAATATTGTTCGCTGGCGCAAAAATATATTCGGAGACCGTAATTGGAAATAATTGCACGATACATTCTGGAGCTATTATTGGTGCTGATGGTTTTGGTTTTGCACCAAATCCAGATGGAACGTACACTAAAATTCCACAAATAGGAAATGTAATTATTGAAGATAATGTTGATATAGGTTCTTGTACCACAATAGACAGAGCTACAATGGGATCTACAATTATTAGAAAAGGAGTGAAGCTTGACAATCAAATTCAGATTGCCCATAATGTTGAAATTGGTGAGAATACCGTAATTGCAGCTCAAACTGGAGTTGCAGGTTCTACAAAAATTGGAAAAAGCGGTATGATTGGTGGACAAGTTGGAATCTCGGGACATTTAACCATTGGTAATAATGTTCGAATTCAAGCGCAGTCTGGTGTAGGTCGAAATATAAAAGATGATGAAATCTTGCAAGGAAGCCCTACATTTGGATACAATGATTTTAGTAAATCATATGTTCATTTCAAGAATTTGCCAAAGATTGTTGCAGAAATAGAAGAATTAAAAAAACAAATATTAAACCAAAAAAATGGAAACAATGGTTAAACAGAAGACCATCAAAACAGAAATTTCGCTAACTGGAGTTGGATTACACACAGGAAAAGAAGTAAAAATGACTTTTAAACCTGCTCCAGTGAATAATGGTTTTACTTTTGTTCGAGTAGATCTGGAAGGACAACCTATTATTGAAGCAGATGCAAATTATGTTGTAAATACCCAAAGAGGAACCAATTTAGAAAAATTAGGTGTAAAAATTCAAACACCTGAGCATGTTTTAGCAGCACTGATTGGTTGTGATTTAGATAATGTAATTATAGAACTAAATGCTTCTGAACTTCCTATTATGGATGGTTCTTCAAAATATTTTGTTGAGGCACTTGAAAAAGCAGAAATAGAGGAACAGAACGCTAAAAGAAATGTATACGTAGTAAAAGAAGTTATTTCTTTTACAGACGAAGCTTCTGGTAGTGAGATATTGGTAATGCCAAACGATCATTATTCTGTTACTGCAATGGTAGATTTTGGCACTAAAATACTTGGTACTCAAAACGCTACAATGAAAAGCATTTCAGATTTTAAAACAGAGATATCTGAGTCAAGAACTTTCAGCTTTTTACATGAATTAGAATCATTGTTAGAAAATGGTTTGATAAAAGGCGGTGATTTAAATAATGCTATTGTTTATGTCGATAAAGAAATTTCTGCGGCAACGATGGAGAATTTAAAAGTTGCTTTTGGAAAAGACGAAATTACGGTTAAACCAAACGGTATTTTAGACAACCTTACATTGCATTATCCAAATGAAGCTGCAAGACACAAATTACTTGATGTAGTAGGTGATTTAGCTTTAATTGGAACAAGAATTCAAGGAAAAGTAATTGCTAATAAACCAGGTCATTTTGTAAATACACAGTTTGCTAAAAAAATGGCAAAAATCATAAAAATAGAACAAAGAAATTATGTTCCTGTTTATGATTTACATCAAGAACCTTTAATGGACATTCATAAAATTATGGCTGTTCTTCCTCATAGACCACCGTTTTTATTGATTGACAGAATCATTGAAATGTCTGAAACTCATGTAGTAGGTATGAAAAATGTTACAATGAATGAGAATTTCTTTGTAGGACATTTTCCTGAAGCTCCGGTTATGCCTGGTGTTTTAATTGTTGAAGCAATGGCGCAAACAGGTGGAATACTAGTATTGAGTACGGTTCCGGATCCTGAAAATTATTTGACTTATTTTATGAAAATAGATAATGTTAAATTCAAACATAAAGTATTACCTGGTGATACCTTGATTTTTAAATGTGATTTAATTACGCCTATCAGAAGAGGAATTTGTCACATGCAAGCAAACGCTTACGCAAATGGAAAACTGGTTGCTGAAGCAGAATTAATGGCACAAATTGCTAAGAAACAATAGATTTAGATTAAAATTGAATACTGTATTTGAGAAAATGCCGTTCATTCTTTATTAGTCTGATAAATATAAAAATAAAAAACAGCTGATGAATCAACCACTAGCCTATGTTCATCCAGGCGCCAAAATCGCTAAAAATGTTGTCATTGAACCATTTACAACCATTCACAATAATGTAGTTATTGGGGACGGGACTTGGATTGGTTCGAATGTTACCATTATGGAAGGCGCAAGAATTGGAAAAAATTGTAATATATTCCCAGGCGCAGTTATTTCGGCGGTTCCGCAGGATTTAAAATTTGGTGGAGAAGATTCTTTAGCAATAATTGGAGACAATTGTACAATTAGAGAATGTGTAACTATCAATAGAGGTACAATAGCATCCGGACAAACTACTTTAGGAAATAATTGTTTAGTAATGGCAACAGCGCATATTGCCCACGATTGTCACATTGGTGATAATGCTATTATTGTAAACGGAGTCGCTTTGGCAGGTCATGTAACTGTAGGAAAATTTGCGGTTATCGGTGGTTTGGCAGCAATTCATCAATTTATTCATATTGGAGATCACGCGATGATATCAGGTGGATCTTTGGTAAGAAAGGATGTTCCACCTTTTACAAAAGCAGCAAAAGAGCCTTTGTCGTATGTTGGAATTAATTCTGTAGGATTAAGAAGACGCGGTTTTACAACTGAAAAAATTAGAGAAATACAGGATATTTACAGAATTCTGTATCAAAAAAATTATAATACCACACAAGCTTTGGGTATTATTGAGGCAGAAATGGAAGCTACGCCAGAAAGAGATGAAATCATTGATTTTATTAGAAATTCATCAAGAGGAGTAATGAAAGGATATTCTGGGAACTACTAAAAATAAAGTAATTTCAGTTACCAAAAAATAATAATAGTAATAAAAAACAAACAATATAATGGCATCTACATCAGATATTAAAAACGGATTGTGTATTAAATACAACAACGATATTTACAAAATCATTGAATTTCTTCACGTAAAACCAGGAAAGGGTCCTGCTTTTGTTAGAACAAAACTTAGAAGTTTGACTAACGGAAAAGTATTGGACAACACTTTTTCTGCAGGTCATAAGATCGAAGAAGTTAGAGTAGAAAACCATAAATTCCAGTTTTTATATCCAGAAGGTGATGAATTTCATTTTATGAATACAGAGACTTTCGAACAAATTACTTTGAATAAAAATATTTTAGATTCACCGGATTTATTGAAAGAAGGAGAAAATGTAATGGTAAGTATCAATACAGAGACTGATTTACCGCTTTCTGTAGATATGCCAGCATCTGTTATTCTTGAAGTGACTTATGCTGAGCCAGGAATTAAAGGAAATACGGCTACAAATGCAACAAAATCAGCAACTGTTGAAACTGGTGCAACTGTAAATGTCCCTTTATTTATTAATGAAGGAGATAAAATTAAAATTGATACTGCATCAGGTTCTTACATGGAACGTGTAAAAGAGTAGATTACAGTGTTCAGTATTCAGCTTAAAAATGAGCTGGATACTGAATATTGAAACCGAACATTAAATTTATGAAATTCCAAAAAGTTTATACTTTAGAAGAAATTGCTACTATCATCGACTGCGAATATGTTGGTGATAAAGATTTTCCAGTGACTGGAATGAATGAAATTCACGTTGTTGAATCTGGAGATATTGTCTTTGTAGATCATCCTAAATATTATGACAAAGCTTTAAATTCAGCGGCTACAATAGTTTTAATCAATAAAAATGTAGCTTGTCCAGATGGAAAAGCGTTATTGATTTCTGAAGATCCTTTTAGAGATTTTAATAAATTGACAAATTATTTCAAGCCATTTCAATTCTCAAACGTTTCAATAGCTACTTCAGCTTCAATAGGTGAAGGAACTGTAATACAGCCTAATACATTTATTGGAAATCATGTAGTTATTGGAAAGAATTGTTTAATTCATTCAAATGTTTCGATTTATGATTTTACCGTTATTGGTGATAATGTAATGATTCATGCAGGAACTGTTCTTGGTGCAGATGCGTTCTATTATAAAAAACGTTCTGAAGGATATGATCAATTACTTTCCGGTGGAAGAGTTGTCATCAAAGATAATGTGGGAATAGGAGCGCTTTGTACGATTGACAAAGGTGTTACTGGCGATACTACTATTGGCGAAGGGACAAAAATTGACAACCAAGTTCATGTAGGTCATGATACCGTTATTGGTAAAAAATGTTTAATTGCTTCACAAACCGGAATTGCGGGTTGTGTAATTATTGAAGATGAAGTTACTATTTGGGGACAAGTAGGAACTACCAGCGGGATCACAATAGGAGCAAAGGCTGTCATTCTTGGTCAAACCGGAGTTACAAAATCAGTAGAAGGTGGTAAATCATATTTTGGAACACCAATAGAAGAATCAAGAGAAAAATTGAAACAACTGGCTAATATCAAGAAGATACCAGAAATTCTTAATAAACTAAAGTAATATGTCTGCTAAAGAAATCGTTCAGAAGTTTTACAAATCAGATGCCCTAATTGATAGCGAAGTCATAAAAGATTTTTTGCATCCTGAAGTTATCGTTGAATGGAATAGCAGTAAAGGATTAATTCAATTGAATTATGATTCTTTAATTAGCCTGTCCAATGATCTAAGTAAAGCCTATGTGCGTTCAAAGGTTAGAATTAGTCATATTGTAAGTGAAAATGATACCATTTCGGTGCGATATTCTCATTTTGTGAAAACGATTGAGAATCCAAGAGAAGAAATGTTATTGGCGCATTTTATGGTTATTTGGCAAATTAAAGACAATAAACTATTTCGAGGGTATCAAATGAGTCAATTATCATAATTTAGTATCAAAAAACTGAATACTGAATACTGATTACTGATTACTATTTTATACTTTTGCATAACAATTTTAAAAACTACATAAAAAATATATCATGAGTGTTTTAGTTAATAAAGATTCCAAAATAATTGTTCAAGGTTTTACAGGAAGTGAAGGAACTTTCCATGCTTCTCAAATGATTGAGTACGGTACTAACGTTGTTGGTGGTGTAACTCCAGGAAAAGGGGGAACTACTCACTTAGACAGACCAGTTTTCAATACTGTAAAAGATGCTGTAGAACAAGCGGGTGCAGATACAACTATCATTTTTGTTCCGCCAGCTTTTGCTGCTGATGCAATTATGGAAGCTGCAGATGCAGGTATTAAAGTAATTATTGCTATTACTGAAGGAATTCCTGTTGCTGACATGATAAAAGCAAATAGTTATGTTAAAGAAAGAAACGCAAGATTAATAGGTCCAAACTGTCCTGGAATTATTACTCCAGGTGAAGCTAAAGTTGGTATTATGCCAGGTTTTGTTTTCAAGAAAGGAACTGTTGGTATTGTTTCTAAATCTGGAACATTAACGTATGAAGCTGCTGACCAAGTTGTAAAACAAGGATTAGGAATCACTACTGCAATTGGTATTGGTGGAGACCCAATCATTGGAACAACTACAAAAGAAGCGGTTGAATTATTGATGAATGACCCAGAAACAGAATGTATCGTAATGATAGGTGAAATTGGTGGACAATTAGAAGCTGATGCTGCTCATTGGATTAAAGCTGATGGTAACCGTAAACCAGTTGTAGGTTTCATCGCAGGAGTTACTGCTCCTCCAGGACGTACAATGGGACATGCTGGTGCAATCGTTGGAGGTTCTGACGATACAGCTGAAGCTAAAAAACAAATCATGAGAGAATGTGGAATTCACGTTGTAGATTCTCCAGCTGAAATTGGTAAAAAAGTAAAAGAAGTTTTAGGTTAATC
Source organism: Flavobacterium sp. GNP002 (assembly GCF_054343795.1). Lineage (NCBI taxonomy): Bacteria > Pseudomonadati > Bacteroidota > Flavobacteriia > Flavobacteriales > Flavobacteriaceae > Flavobacterium > Flavobacterium sp. GNP002. The sequence continues at coordinate 2,986,095 of NZ_JBTGUW010000001.1, read as the reverse complement.
TAAACTCTTATTAAATATTTCTAGAAGCCTCACAATTTGTGGGGCTTTTTTATTATTAATTGAATTAAAGAAATATCTTTGCACTTTATTAAATATTTCTGTTTTTGCAGATTCAATTGTAATAAGAATAAACATAAACGAATGGTTTCTAATGGACCTCACGATTTTGTGGGGTATTTTTTTGTCGAAGCCAATTCAAATTAAAATAAAATAATATGTACAAAGAGTTAAAAAATTTCAAAGTTACCAATCAGTTTTCATTTACTACAGAAGATAGTTTAGCAGAAGTTTGCAACGCATCAGAAGGTTCTGGAGTGTTTTTAGTGTATTCAATAGGTGATGAAAAAGAGCTAATTATGGTTGGTTCTACTGGAACTGTTCAAAATAATGGAACTTTGAAAATTAAAAATGGTGGTTTGAAAGATAAAATTGTTGAAGGACACCAATTTGCAAAAACAGGAAGAAAATATTCTTGGCCAGCACAAATGAAAATTGAAGATATCAGCACACTTGAAGTGGTTTGGTATGAAACATTTAATGATAAAACTAAAGTGATTCCAACATTCGTAGAAGGGCAAGTTTTACAAAACTTCCTTGACGAAAATGGAAGGTTGCCAAAATGGAATGTAGCTTTCTAAGTTCATTTTACTTAAAAATTAAAAGTCCCCAAATTTACATTTGGGGACTTTTTTGTTATTTAAAAGGAGTTGACCATTTTGAATCTACATAGACATTTGTTCCAGTTAACGTTTTTAGAAAGGCGATTAAAGCATCTACTTCTGTATCAGTTAAATTTAATTGTTGACCAAAACCATTTGGCCTCAACCTAGGATCGAGATTTGTATTTCCTGGAGCTAGGTTAATTGAACCATAATGGCCAAGAACATTTTGAAGCGTATTCAAATTAGCGGTATGCATAAAAGCACCATTGGTACTGCCATCTGCTTTTACTAAGTCTCTAAGTGAGGGTGATTTAGTATTTGTAATGTCAATTCCATTTCCGTTTAGTATTCCTATTACGCCATTATTTCTACTGTTAGGATCAATACTAAATTCTGGTGGTTGATGACAACCTGCACAACCAACCCCGCCAGCCGTTCTATTTCCTGTTGCGTCAAATACTGGTGGTGTTAAAAATAAGTTTTTACCCTGGTTTTCTTGTATAGTAAAATTTGGAAACTGCTGGTTATCATTCGCAACGAGTGCTCTGCCAACATCATATTTAGCATCGAATGATTGAATACTTCTTACAAATTGTGATAATGCCAGTTGAATTTTGTTTTCAGTTATATCGTCTGAGCCATAAGTAAACTTGAATAATTCTTTGTAATACCCAATATTTTGTAGTTTCGTAATTAATGAGGTAAAGTTACCATCACCTAGTGTACCACTAAATCCCATTTCAATATGATCTTGAATGGGTTGGGTGGTTTGATTTTCTAAAGTTGTTGTTCTTTCATCCCAAAAGAATTTATTTTCATTTGAAAATCTAGTATTTATTAATCGCATGGAGTGCCTGCTAGTGGTTCCATTTATGCCTGTGCTGGCCACGGCAACATCTCCAAAAGCATTTGCTTGTATGTGGCAAGAGGAGCAGGAGATGGTATTTTTTGATGATAAATTTTTATCATAAAACAAAACGCGGCCTAAAGTGGCGCCTTTATCTGTAATGGTATTCCCCGCAGTATTATCTTTAGTAATATAGGCAGGAATGGCTTGACTAGCATAATTATCAAGTTTGTTTATGTTTATTTTACCAGTAAATGTAGCTGTAACATTTGGATACGGATCAATAGCTAAATAATCACTAGAGTCGTCATTTTTACTACAGCTTGAAGCTAAAATTAAACAGAAAAATAATAAAATTTTGTTGCTCATAGTTATTTTATAAATGTTAATACCTTAGGAATTATACTTTTTATTTGGATATTTATTAGACTATGTTAATCAAAAATAGTTTAATTTGTAATAATATTTAATTTAACGACTCTTTTTTTTTAAGCAAATTGTTGATTTTACTACAAAGTTCCTGTTGCTAATTATTGTAAGTTATTTTAATTTTTTGAGTGTTTGTTTGAATATATCGTAAAATATTAATTACTTTTGCACCCGTTATCACGAATCCTGCAATAGGATAGCAACCTGCAACAACAAGCAAGGTGCTAAAACGATAAGCCAAATCCTTTGGAAAAAATGTTGTTTACATTCCCATATTTAGCTTTGTTTTTCGTCATAATTTTTAATTTAAAATTATTTTTATGACTTTATTTTCTAAAGAAAAAGGGAATGCCTTTGCTTTAATTCCTTTATTTGTTTTTATTTTTACTTTTTTGGGAGCGGGAATTATTTTGAATGATTTTTATGCTTTCCCATCTCCAGTAGCTGTTTTAGTTGGTATAATCGCCGCTTTTTTATTATTCAAATCCTCAACTGAGGATAAAGTTGAAACGTTAATCGCAGGTTGTGGCGAAAGTAAAATCATGACCATGTGTTTAATTTACTTGCTAGCTGGAGCGTTCGCAGTGGTAAGTAAAGCGATGGGCGGAGTTGACGCAGTTGTGAATCTTGGGATAAATACTATCGACGTTGCCTATTTTCCGTTAGGGATTTTCTTGATTGCTTCTTTTTTATCAACTGCTACAGGAACTTCAGTAGGTGCAATTGTAGCGATTGGTCCAATAGCTGTCGCATTAGCTGATAAAAGTGGTGCTTCATTACCGCTTATATCTGGCGCTTTATTAGGTGGTTCTATGCTTGGTGACAATCTTTCCATGATTTCTGATACTACTATTGCAGCAACGCAATCATTAGGATGTGATCTAAAAGACAAATTCAAAATTAACTTGTTCATTGCCTTTCCTGCTGCAGTTTTTACAATTCTGGTTTTCTTTTATCTTGGTTTAAACTCGGATATCGTGACCGTTGCCATTGCAAAAAGCGATTTTTCCTGGATTGCAATTGTACCTTACATTTTAGTAATCGTATTGGCAGTCGTGGGTGTTAATGTATTTTCAACATTGCTTATTGGTACATTATTAGCTGGTATTATTGGATACTTTAGTGGTTCGTTTACGTTGATGGAATTCACACAAAAGATATATGAAGGCTTTACTAGTATGACTGATATTTTCTTATTGTCAATGCTAACTGGAGGTTTAGCAGCTATGGTAGATAAAGCGGGTGGAATAACGTATTTATTAGTTCAAATTAGAAAAAGAATTAAAAGTAAAAAATCGGCTCAAGCGGGAATTGGCGCTATAGTAGGTTTTGCTAATTTAGCTATAGCGAATAATACGGTTTCTATTGTAATTACCGGACCGATTGCTAAAGAAATTAATGATGAGTACGAATTAAATCCTAAAAAAACGGCTGCAATTCTGGATATTTTTTCGTGTATAATTCAAGGGATTTTACCTTATGGCGCTCAAGTATTGCTTATATTGAGCTACGCTAACGGGAAATTAGATTTCTTTGACTTAATTAGTAATGCTTGGTATCATCTATTTCTACTAGTTTTTACATTAGTGGCTATTTACAGTTCGTTTTGGGATAAATGGACAAAGCGATTCTTTAATATTTAAGAACTGAATTTTGACTGTTATTGCTTTTGAATTTTTTTTAAAAAGGGAATTATTATATATTTGACGAGTGTAAGATAGCCCTGATAGTAGTGAAAATCCTTTTATGTAAGCGATAGCGGTCATAAAAGATTGAAACGGATAGCAGGAATAGCTCCAAATAAAATTTAAACTAATTTTTGAATATGAAATTACTAGAAGGAAAAGTTGCCATAATTACTGGTGCGAGTCGTGGAATTGGAAAAGGAATTGCGGAAGTTTTTGCAAAACACGGTGCAAATGTTGCCTTTACATATAGTTCATCTGTAGAATCTGCTTTGGCATTGGAAAACGAATTGAACGCTCTTGGAATTAAAGCCAAAGGATACCAATCGAATGCAGCCGATTTTAATGAAGCGCAAACTCTTGTAGACGCGGTTATAGCTGAATTTGGAACGGTTGATATTCTAATAAACAATGCCGGAATTACTAAAGACAACCTTTTGATGCGTATGTCTGAAGGCGATTTTGATCAAGTAATTGATGTTAACTTGAAATCGGTTTTTAATATGACCAAAGCCATTCAACGTACTTTCTTAAAACAACGTTCAGGTTCAATTATCAATATGAGTTCAGTTGTAGGAGTAAAAGGAAATGCTGGACAAACGAATTATGCAGCTTCTAAAGCGGGAGTTATTGGTTTTTCTAAATCTGTAGCATTGGAATTAGGATCACGTAATATTCGTTGTAATGTAATTGCTCCAGGATTTATAGAAACAGAAATGACGGCTAAATTAAACGAGGATGTTGTAAAAGGATGGAGAGACGGAATTCCGTTGAAACGTGGCGGAACGACTGAAGATGTTGCTAATGCGTGTCTTTTCTTCGCTTCCGATATGAGCGCTTATGTAACTGGACAGGTTATGAATGTTTGTGGGGGAATGCTTACTTAAAATTTAATTAAAAGATTGTAAAATTCAAAGATTTAAAGATTTTTGATCTACATAATTAATTTTTTAATCATTAAATCTTTCAATCTTTTAATAAAGAATAAATGACAACAAACACGATACTATTATTACTTCTTTCATTACTAATAGCTGGCGGATTGTCGTTTTTTCAATATATATACAAAGCCAAAAACAAATCGAAAGTCGGTTGGTTTTTGGCTTTTATGCGTTTTTTATCCATTTTTGGAATTTTATTGCTATTGATTAATCCAATAGTAACAAAAAATACGCTTGAAACGATAAAAACGCCTTTGCCCATTGTTGTTGATAATTCGAGTTCTATCTCTTTCTTGAATGCCAATGAAAAAGCATTAGAACTGTATAAAAGAATACAATCAAATTCAGATTTACAAGAAAAATTTGATGTGCAATCGTATCAGTTTTCGGATGATTTTGAACCTACTGAAACATTTGATTTTAACGGAACGCAAACTAATATTGATGTTGTAGCCAAAAATTTAAAAAGCATTTATAAAAACACAATCTATCCTACGGTTTTAATTACAGATGGAAATCAAACTTCCGGGAATGATTATGTCTATAGTTTTGATGCTGTAAATAAAGTATATCCTGTGATTGTAGGTGATACAACGACTTTTTTAGATTTCAAAATCAATCAACTAAACGTTAATAAGTACGCTTTTCATAAGAATAAATTTCCTGTAGAAGCTTTTTTACAGTATTCAGGAACTAAAAGTGTAACAGCTGATTTTGTTATTTCGCAAGGCAAATCGGTATTTAGTAAACAATCAATAACTTTTTCTCCATCTAAGAAAACAGCAACTATAAACATACTTTTACCGGCTGATAAAATAGGATTACAGGTTTTTAAAGCTACAATATCATCTAAAGAAAAAGAAAAAAACACATATAATAACACTAAGAATTTTGCGGTTGAAGTCATTGACCAAAAAACAAATATTGCTATTATTTCAGCTATAAATCATCCTGATTTAGGTGCGATGAAAAGAGCAATTGAATCGAATGTACAGCGTAAAGTAACGATTATTAAACCAAATGAAATCAAATCATTACAGGATTATAATGTTTTGATTTTATATCAACCGACAACAGAGTTTAAAACTATTTTTGATAATAATAAAGGTACCGGAATCAATACGTTTATTATTACCGGAAACAACACTGATTTTAATTTTCTGAATCAGCAGCAGGATAATTTGAACTTTAAAATGAGCGGACAAAAAGAAGATTATTTGTCGGTTTTTAATGGGCAGTTTAATTTGTTTGCAACTGACAATATCGGGTTTGAAAATTTTCCGCCTTTGCAAAATGCTTTTGGAACCATAACTACAAAAGGAGCGGTGTCTGTTTTGCTTTCGTCCAAAATCAGAGCTATAGATACCAATTCACCTTTGTTGGCTTTTGCCGAAAATCAGGGGAAACGAGCCGCTTATCTTTTAGGAGAAAATAGTTGGAAATGGCGTTTGCAAACCCATGTCAACAATCAGTCATTTGAAAAATATGATGTTTTCATCGATAAGATTATTCAATTTCTGGCTTCTAATAATTCTAAAAAATCACTTGTGGTTGAACATGAAAGTTTTTATAATTCAGGTGAAGCCATTGAAATAACCGCTCAATTTTTCAATAAAAATTACGAGTTTGATGAAAAAGCCCGTTTGACAATTGCGATAACAAATACAAAAAACAGGCAAACGAAAAATTACGATTTATTAAAAGGAAACAATTCCTACAAAGTCAATCTTGATGGATTGAAAGCGGGTTCTTATGTGTTTACAGTAAAAGAATTAAATTCTAAAACGACTTATTCCAGTAGTTTTGAAATTCTTGATTTTGATATCGAAAAGCAATTTGTAAATCCAGATGTGGAGAAATTGACGCAATTAGCCACGCAAACGCAAGGAAAAGCTTTTTTCACAGACCAAGTTGATGTGTTGATTAAAACGCTTTTAGAAAATGAGGAATACAAAGCAATAGAGAAGAACATTGTTACTAAAACTCCTTTAATTGATTGGATTTGGTTGTTGGTTTTAATTTCAATTTTGCTAGCAACGGAATGGTTTGTTCGAAAATACAACGGATTACTGTAATACAATTAAACAACATGGATTTTAGACTGAAAGTATTTTATACCGTTGCAAATCGTTTGAGTTTTACAAAAGCAGCAACCGAATTATTCATTACGCAACCTGCGATTTCCAAACATATTCAAGAGTTAGAAGAGCAATATAAAATCAAACTGTTTGACAGGAATGGTTCTAAAATCGCATTGACACCTGCAGGTGAAGTATTATTAAAACATACCAAAAACATTTTCGAACTATATAGAGAAATTGATTTTGATATGAGCACGCTTATTAATCAACGTTCCGGATTGTTGCGATTAGGCGCCAGTACAACGATTTCTCAGTATATAATTCCGCCACTTTTAGCTCGTTTTCACCAAAAATTACAAGATGTAAAAGTGAGTTTGCTAAATGGTAATACGGAACAAATAGAAAATGTGTTACTAAACCAGGAAATTGAAATAGGTATTGTAGAAGGACAATCCAAAAATAAATCCATTAAATATACCGAGTTTTTAAAAGATGAATTGGTTTTAGTTTGTAAGAGTTCCAATCCGTTAGTAAGTCTTGATGAAGTGACTCAGGAAGATCTTAAAAAGATGCATTTTTTAATGAGGGAACAAGGTTCAGGAACACTTGAAGTTATTGAACATGCGTTAAAACCATTTGAAATTAAACTATCAGAACTACAAATTGAAATGCAATTAGGAAGTACTGAAAGTATAAAATCCTACTTAATGAACTCTGATTGTGTGGCTTTTATATCTATTCATGCGGTAAAAAAAGAACTTCAAAACAATGAACTGGCGATATTAGATATTAAAGACCTAGTTATAGAACGTTTCTTTTATATTATTACATTACAAGGAAAAACGGATTCGCTATCCGATTTGTTTATCCAAAACATTTATAATCATTATAATTTAAAGTTATAGCGGATTATAATTTGCGATTAGCATAAATAGATTTATCGTTCCACCTTTGTACTGTAATAATTCAACAACTTTACATTGGAAACGCATCAAAAATCAATTCAAAAGGAATCTTTTATTTTTTTTAAAGTAAATGCCACGTTGCAGCAACTCATTTTTGTTGCATTGCTATTGTTTTGCACCACAATTTTTGTTTCGCCGCCAATTGCTTTAGTATTAGGATTGATTGTCGCCAACCTTTTTGGACATCCTTTTTTAGAGTTGAATCATAAAGCCACTAATTATCTGTTGCAGTTTTCAGTCGTTGGTTTAGGATTTGGAATGAATGTTCACAGTGCTGTATCTGCAGGAAAAGAAGGTTTTTTGTTTACTATTATTTCTATTGTGAGTACTCTAGTATTAGGAACTTTTTTGGGGAAATGGTTTAAAACGGATACAAAAACCTCGCATTTAATTTCTTGTGGAACTGCAATTTGCGGAGGAAGTGCCATTGCGGCGATTGCTCCTGTAATCAAATCCAATGAAAAACAAACCTCAGTTGCTTTAGGAGTGATATTCATTCTTAATTCGGTGGCGCTGTTTTTATTTCCTGCTGTGGGTCATTGGTTTGATTTAACACAAAAAGAGTTTGGATTATGGTGTGCTATTGCTATTCATGACACGAGTTCTGTAGTAGGAGCAGCGAGTAAATTTGGCCCTGAAGCCTTGCAAATAGCCACAACAGTAAAATTAGCCCGTGCGTTATGGATTATTCCGGTAGCATTGATTACGGCATTTATTTTCAAGAATAAATCAGGTAAAATAAAAATTCCTTATTTTATTGGATTGTTTATTTTGGCGATGATTGCCAATACCTATCTGCCACAAATGGCAAGTGTAGCGCCACACTTGGTTTCAGTTTCTAAAATAGGTTTGACAGTAACTTTGTTTCTTATTGGAGCCGGACTAAATAGAAATGTCTTGAAGTCAGTAGGATTAAAACCACTTGCGCAGGGCGTTTTGCTTTGGACATTCATTGCAATTGCTACTTTGGTATCGATTATTTATCTAAAATAGTTTTATGATGAAAGGTTTTTCGTTTGATGACATGAAATTGTAATCTAATATAATCATACAAAAGCGCTAGCAATAAAAAGGTTGCAGCAACAAAAAGGGTTTTAATTTTTAGTGAATTATAAAGAAAACCACCTGAAAAACAGCCAATAAAAAAGAATGTGATAATCGATAATCTCAGATAAATACTGGTTTTTAATTTTTTCTTTTCATCGGGTTTTTTATAAAAGAATAATTGCGACAGTTCTATTCCTAAATCAGTAAAAAGTCCAGTTAAATGGGTTGTTCTAACAGTAGATTGAGAAATTTTTGTTACCAAAGAGTTTTGTATTCCCATGGCAAAAAGCATCGAAAAAGCAATCCATTTTCCTTCTGTGCTTGACAATGATGATTGTGCTCCGAAAATCCCAACGCTAATTAAAACAATCATTTCTAATGAAATCGGGATAACATGAGATAAATTTGGATGTTTTTTCGAAATCAATTCTGCTAAAAAATTAGAGGTAAAAGCGCCCAATAAAAAGAAAATAGTGAATACAAAAAAGGTGATCGCGGCTGCATAATCTCGTTTCATTATTTCTTCGGCAAAGTATGCGAAATGCCCTGTAACATTTGTAGTCAATGTTTGTATCGATAAAACTCCCGTAACATTTACAATTCCGGCAACAAAAGATAATAAAGTGGCTAAACGAAGATTGTGAATAAAAGTTCTGTTTTTTCCATGATGTCGAAACATATTTGTAAGTTTTCTTTTTAATTAACAGAATCTTAAACCCAATTTTTTCTAATAACGATTTAAAGAAATACATTTGTACTTCAAAAAATAAATTTAATGAAAAATTTTAAAATTAGACCTACACTAATCACTTTATCTGTTCTTGGAGTTGCACTTTTTCTTTTGTCATGGGGAGTTATTGGACATGAACGAATTAATAGAGCAGCGGTGATGGCATTGCCAAAACCATTGCAAACTTTTTTTTACAATCATATTGATTTTATTACTCAAGAATCTACTGTTCCAGATTTAAGACGCAACGTTTTGAATGATAAAATGGAACCACCGCGTCATTATTTTGATATGGAGAATTTTGGTGCTGTGGAAACTTTTCCCAAAACTATGGACGAAGCGAAGCTAAAATACGACGAAAAATTCTTGACCAAAAACGGAATTTTACCTTGGTATATTCAGGATATGATGGTGAAATTAACAAAAGCTTTCAAGGATAAAAGAAAGAACGAAATATTATTCATTGCAGCTGATTTAGGGCATTATATTGCTGATGCGCACATGCCATTGCACACATCTGATAATCACGACGGGCAAAATACCAACCAAAAAGGAATTCATTCGTTGTGGGAAAGTCGTTTGCCTGAATTGTTTGCAAAAGATTATAAGTTCAACGTACCGCAAGGCGTTTATCTTGAAAATGTAGAAAAAGCAACATGGGACATGATTTTTGACACGCATAGTTTAGTAGAACCTCTATTAGCGATAGATAAAAAACTAAGAATTGCAACTGCTGAAAGCAAGATGTATGTAACTGATGCCGATGGAAATGTTGTCAAAAACAAATACGGTGGAACGTTGTATTCTGATGAATATGCAGGGAAATTACACACTGATTTAAACGGAATGGTTGAACAACAAATGAAAAAAGCCATTACAGCAACTGCAAGTTTTTGGTACACTGCATGGGTTAATGCAGGAAAACCGGATTTAAGTACTCTTGATGCTAACGAACTTACAAAACGTAACAGCAAAAATTTGAAAAAGGACTTAAAAACTTTTGAAAAAGGAACTCTTTTTGGTTTAATAAATGAAAAAGAATAACTGATATATTTTTAATTAAAAAACGGGTGAGACATTAGTTTCACCCGTTTTTTTATGTCAATTAATTTTTTGGTATTTCTTTTTCTTTAACATATTCGATGCAGTTTGATAGTATGAAATTGTTTCGTTTACTAAATCTATTCTTTCTTTTTTCAACGGTATTTGATCATAAAATATTTGAAAATCAGAAACTACTTTTTGGTTGGGTTTCAAAGTTAATTGAAATTGTTTTACTTTTTGTTTAGGAGAAATAATCGTTAGAACATTGTCTTTAATCAATCCTAAATCCTGATATGTAGCAATTAAAGCTCTGGGTTTGTAATCTGGTTTTAAAACATCCTGACCAAAGAATTTACTTTGGTAATCAAAATTCAATAGTCCAAATACCGTTGGCATAATATCTATTTGTGACATCAGATTAGTATAATTCTTTGGTTCAATAAAACTAGGACTGTAAATCATTGCCGGAATTCTGTATTTATCTGCCGGAAGTTCTGTTTTTCCTGCACTCGAAGCACAATGATCGGCTAAAATCACAAAAACGGTATTGGCAAACCAAGGCTGTTTCTTTGCCATTTCAAAGAATTTTTTCATCGCATAATCCGTGTACATTACACCGCCATCACGAGATTTTGCATCTCCTGGAATATTAATTTTACCATTTGGATAGGTAAATGGTCTGTGATTGCTAACGGTCATAATATGATTGAAGAACGGCTTATTTGCCGCTGCTTCTTTGTTCATTTCTTTGATGGCTTTGGTATACATATCTTCATCACAAACCCCCCAAATGTTCGCAAAAGTGATTTCATTTGGTTTAAATGTTTTTTTATCCACAATTTCATACCCATTTCCTGTGAAGAAATCTTCCATATTATCAAAAAAAGCATCGCCTCCGTACATGAATTTTACAGTATATCCTTTTTGTTTAAAGATGTTACCCGTAGAAAATTTATTTTTATTGTCTTCTCGTTTTACCACACTTTCGCCGGGTGTAGGAGGAAAACACAACGTAACGGCTTCAAGTCCGCGAACCGTTCTGTTTCCTACAGCATATAAGTTTGTAAAAACTAAACTTTTGGTTGCCAAACTATCTAAAAACGGAGTAATATTCTTTTCGTTACCATACATCTTCATAAACTCAGCACTGTAACTTTCAATAGTTATCAAAACGACGTTTTTATGATTTTCTGCAGCTTCATTTTTTATTTGTCTCAAAGTTGTTTCACCTGAAATGGAAGGAATTTGTTGCTTTAATTGTGCAAATGCTTCACTACTGGGAGCTGTTTTGTAAAATTTGAAATAATCCAACTCACTATGCATAAATGCCAGATAGAATTTGTAAATACCGTTTGCCTGAAGTTCATTTGCAAAAACATTATGAGCATTCTCTTTGGTAGACAAAAATGGTATTGCCAATAAAGAAAGACCAAACAACACTAAATAAATCCCGGATAATTTTATTTTTTCTACAAAAGCAGGAATGCTTTCAATATAGTTTTTTGATTTTTTTACAATTAGGTAGGTTACAATTCCAGCAATGATAAACAGTCCGGAAAATAGAGGAATGACAGGATACGATTCCATGATATTTCCAATCACTTCATTGGTATAAATCAAATAATTTACCGCTATAAAATTGTATTTCACGCCAAATTCATTCCAGAAAAAGTATTCACTGATTCCATTTTGTAAAATTAAAACTACGTAAAGAAAAATCACAAAATAGAACAACCAAAACCTGATTTGGCTTCGGTACGTAGGAAAGAAAAGCAATGTTCCAAATAATATTGTTTTTATGGAAATGAAAGCTATACCAATTGTTGGCAAAGCACCACCATATTCATTTAGAATAGTTTTTCCCGATGAAACATAAAGCAACATGATTACCAGCATTCCAAAAATGATATAACCGTAGGGTTTTAAATATTTAGAATTAGATATAAAAATAAGATAAAGCCATAAAAAGCCACTAAGTAAAACAAAAATAAAAAAGTCCGATATGAATCCAAAAACAAACAAAGACAGCGTATCAGTCCAAGTAAATGATGTTTGCGTTATAGGATGAAAAAAAAGAATTAACCTTAAAACGAAACTCACTACAATGTAGAAAAGCAATAAATAATAAAAAGGGGATGATTTTTTAAGAAAATTCATGATGCTATTTTTACAGGCAAAAGTAGATATAATTTTAACCTTAATTTTTAAGAATTGCTTAATATTTTTTCAATATGCAGTATCGATTTAAATAATTTTATCAATTTTGAATGAATACTATTAAATTTTAAAACAATCATAGAAATATTTCGCACATTTATAAAGGTTCATTTTCTTTTTGATAAAAACTATAACTATTTTTTTTGCGTATGTAATTATATTAACTAATCTAAATATAAAATAATCATGACTAGAAAAGAATTTTTTGCGAGAGTAGGATTTGGAGCAGCAACTGTTTTAGTACCTGCTTGCTTAGCCGGTTTGGCTACGAGTTGTAGCTCAGACGATTCCAGTACTGGTGATTCTTCAACACCAACAGCTACAAGTAATTTTACAGTTGATATCAGCACAGGACCTTTGGCGACAAATGGTGGTTTCATAGTAACCAAAGGAATTATTATTGCACGAACCACGACAGGAACTTTTCTGGCAGTATCCTCTTCATGTACTCACGAAGGTGTAACGCTTGGTTATGATAAATCAGGGAATCAATTTGTTTGTCCAAGACATAATTCTCAGTTTACAAGTACTGGTACTGTAATTTCTGGACCAGCACCATCCAATTTGAAACAATATCAGACTACATTGTCTGGAACAACTTTAACTGTTATTGTCTAGTTCAAGAAATAAAAGAATTGTGGATACCTATAAAAAAGTCGTTAAATTAATTCTGTCTTAATTTTCACTTTAAGAAAACTATACTTCACTAGAAATAAATACTTTTACAGTATTAAAACAGATTTAAAAGATGAAAAAACAGGTCTTATTCTTGTTTCTTTTTATAGGAACGATAGGGTATTCTCAAAACTGGAAAACCAATTTTGAAGAAGCAAAAGCGCAGTCAATTTCTGATAACAAAAATATCCTTCTTGTCTTTTCAGGGTCAGACTGGTGTGCTCCATGCATTAAATTAGAAAATACCATTTGGAAATCCGAAGAATTTAAAAAGGATGCTGATCAAAAATGGGTCATTTATAAAGCTGATTTTCCAAAGAAAAAAGCAAATCAACTAACGCCAGAGTTAATGGAGAGCAATAAAAAGTTGGCTGAAAAATACAATAAATCAGGAAATTTTCCATTAGTGTTACTTTTGGACAAAACGGGGAATGTATTAGGAATCACAGGTTTCAAAAACCTTTCTCCAGCTGATTATATCAAACTAATTCATTCATTTGAAAAATAATGAGGAGTATACTTTTAATATTTTTATTATTTACAACCTTCATTTCTGTTGGTCAAATCGCCCATAAGAGAAAGTTGTCGATGTTAGGAAGTCCGTTTGAGGTTACTGCTGTTGCAAATGACACTCTGAAAGGCAATGAATATATTGATTTGGCTGTAGCCGAAGTAAAACGAATTGAAAATTTAATTTCAGATTGGATTCCCACCACACAAATTTCAGAAATCAACCGAAATGCAGGTATTAAACCTATAAAAGTGGATTCTGAAGTTTTGGAATTGGTCGAAAGAGCAATTAAAATTTCCCAAATTACAGATGGTGCCTTTGATATTTCCTATGCTTCTATGGACAAGATATGGAAATTTGATGGCTCAATGAAAGTGATGCCGACGGAAGAAGCTATAAAAAAATCAGTTGCAAAAATTGGCTATAAAAATATTATTATAAACAAGAAGGAACAAACCATTTTTCTAAAATTAGAAGGAATGAAATTAGGTTTGGGCGGTATTGGTCAAGGCTATATTGCTGATAAAGCGAAAGATTTATTGGTTTCAAAAGGTTGCACATCAGGAATAGTAAATGTTTCCGGAGATATTAATGCTTGGGGAAAACAACCCGATGGTAAACCGTGGAATGTGGGAATTGTAAATCCTTTGAATAAAAATAAAGTTTTTGCCACATTTCCATTAAAAGATAGTGCTGTAGAAACTTCAGGAAGTTATGAGAAGTATGTCATTTTTAATGGAATACGGTATTCCCATATAATTGATCCCAGAACTGGTTATCCGGCAACTGGTGTGGTGAGTGTATCTGTATTTGCAAAGCAAACTGAAATTGCTGACGCTTTGGCTACAGGAATTTTTGTTCTTGGAGTAGAAGTGGGATTGGATTTAGTAAATCAACTTAAAGGAATTGAATGCATTATTGTTGATGATAAAGGCAAGATTCATTCATCAAAAGGAATTGACATCAAAAAATATAATTAATATAAAGACATTTAAAATGATAAAGAATATAACAGTTTTGTTTTTTGTACTGCTGATTTTACAATCCTGTAGTTCAGTAAAAGAATATGAAAAAGAAAAAATAAATGATCCTGATATGAAACTATCTGCAAGAACTGCAGAACGTTACGAAACTTCTTTTCAAGTTTATCGTGAAGCTGCCGCTGGAGCAAATGGTGGTAAATCAGGCGGTGGTTGCGGTTGCAACTAATTTACAAAACAACGATTTAGATAGTAAATAATAATTTCTATACAATGAAAATAAAATTTTTATTTCTTTTAGGATTAATCAGTAGCATTGCCTTTTCGCAGGATAAAACTACCGCGCCAGCATTTAAAAAACGAGTATTAGAAAGTACTGAGGTCGATTTTTTAGCCAGTTATTACAATCAGGACGGCTCAAGATCAGCTGTTTCAGGAGGTATTGGTTCTGAAAAATTAACTGATGTTGCTTCAAATATTGTGGTAGCGATGCCTTTAAATGAAGACGATGTTTTAACCATTGATTTGGGAATATCAGCCTATTCCTCAGCTTCGTCGAGTAATATAAATCCGTTCAACGCTACAGGAGCTTCTGGCGGTGATGATGACAGATTAGCTGCTGCAACGCCTAGTGGAACTCCTTGGCAAGCTTCATCAGGTGCTTCTAAAAGTGATCAATTAGTGTCAATTGTTGCTAATTACAGCCATAGTAGTGATTCCAGAAATTTTATTTGGAATACTGATGTTTCTTTTTCAAATGAGTATGACTATACTTCGGTAGGTTTTGGAGGAGGAATTGCTACTCTTTTTAATGAAAAAAACACCGAATTAAGTTTGAAAGCTAATGTATATCTTGATCAATGGAGACCTATTTATCCAACAGAGCTTCACGAATATTCAAAATATGGTACTAATTTCTTAACCCAAGGGTATTTTAATGGTGTTTCAGTTTTGGATCAAAATGGACAAACTACAACAAATTATTTGCCTTCAGCATTTAAAACGGTTAGTGGCGTTAATAGAAACTCTTATTCAGCTTCTGTAGGTTTCTCTCAGGTTTTAACTAAAAAACTGCAATTTTCAATCTTCTTTGATGTTTTGCAACAACAAGGTTTATTGTCATCTCCTTATCACCGAATTTATTTTGCTGATAAAGCTAATTATTACATCGGTCAGGCACAATATATTAATACATACGAAAGTCCAACTAACGCTGGAGTTTACAAATTGGCGGATGATATCGAAAGATTACCGGATTCCAGATTTAAACTTCCCGTTGGAGCGCGTTTGAATTATTATATAAATGAGCGATTTATATTAAGAACTTATTATCGTTTTTACTCTGATAATTGGGATATTCAATCGCACACCGCAACTATTGAACTTCCTATAAAATTATCCGATAAGTTTACTGTTTTTCCAATGTATCGCTATTACACACAAACGGCTTCAAAATACTATGCACCTTACGAAACCCATTTATCAACAGAAAGATATTATACCTCTGATGCAGATTTAGCTACATTTGATGCGAATCAATATGGTTTTGGTATCAATTATACCGATATTTTTACTGGTGCAAAAATTTGGAAATTTGGTTTAAAAAACATTGATTTTAGATTCAATCATTATGAAAGAAGTGATAATCTAAATGCTAACATTGGTACAATTGCATTTAAATTTGTAATGCAATAAAGCCTAAATAATTCAATTATGCACATATTAATCGTGGAAGATGAAGCTGGTATTGTTCAATTTCTTCAGCAAGGATTAGAAGAAGAAGGATATACAATCACTAGTGCTTCGGATGGTTTAAAAGGATTTGAGCTGACTCAAAAAAATAATTTCGATTTGATTTTATTAGATTGGATGTTGCCAAAAATGACTGGATTAGAACTTTGTAAATCCATTAGATTGAAAAACAGTACAACTCCAATCATTTTTCTCACAGCAAAAGATACCGTTCAGGAAACAATTGAAGGATTGAAAGCGGGTGCCAATGACTACATCAAGAAACCTTTTAGTTTTGATGAATTAGTAGAACGCATCAAAATTCATTTCAGAAACCAAAATGAAGATGAAATTCTGACTCTTGGAACAATTCAAATTGATATTCCACAACATCGTGTTTTAGTAAATGAAATTGAAGTGGCGTTGACGCAGCGTGAATTTGAACTATTGACGTATTTGGTAAAAAATAAAGGAAAAGTGTGTACCAGAACCCAGATTATAGAGGATGTTTGGGACATTCATTTTGAATACGATACCGGCGTTATTGATGTTTTTATGAATGCGATTCGCAAAAAATTGAATTTGAAAATTGAACAAGACTACATAAAAACCGTTCGTGGTGTAGGTTATATTGCTAACGATTAAATAAAAATGCAACAACTTTCCTTTAAAAATAGAATTGCTTCTAACTATATTGTTACCACAGCTTTATTGATTTTTGTGGTTTTCTGTATCATTTATTCTATCGTTAAATTCAGTGTTTATAGCCATGTTAACAACGATGTTACCAGTGAAGTTGAAAAACATCTCAGTGAAATTGTAATTGTTGGCGATAGTTTTCGTCTGATTCATGAGGAAGAATGGAAGGAAAGGGAACACAACACGCTCGACGTAAATCCAGTTTTTATTCAGTTTGTAGATCAAAATAGAAATGTGATTGAAAAATCACCTAATCTTAAAAAATCTACTTTAATTTTTGATAAAAAGAACGCGGAGAACAAACTTTTTGACACCAAATTAGCGAATAACGCAATCCGTCAAATTCAGGTTCCTATTTATCAAAAAAACAAAAGAATTGGATATGTCATGATTGCCATGTCACTGGAAGATGCAACAATGGTACTCAACAATTTATCGGAAGTATTGATAATTGCCTATCCTGTAATTCTGATAGTATTGTTTTTTATTGCTCGATTTTTTGCCGGAAAGAGTATAAAACCGATTAGTTCCATCATTACAACTTCTAATATTATTACCAAAGACAATCTTACTTCCCGAATTCCGTTACCGCAAAACCGTGATGAATTGTTTGTTTTATCTCAAACGATAAACAATTTATTAGACCGAATAGAAACTGCCATTGAACGCGAAAAGCAATTTACTTCTGATGCATCGCATGAATTAAGAACGCCATTAACTGTAATCAAAGGAACCTTGGAAGTTTTGATTCGCAAACCTAGAGATCACGCTGAATATGAAGAAAAAATTAATTTTTGTGTCACAGAAGTGAATCGGTTGAATCATTTAGTAGATCAGTTGCTTTTATTGGCTCGATTTGAAAACCAAAAGCAAACCTTAAAAACAGAGAAAGTTTATCTAAATGCTTTATTTTTAGATACTATTGCCCGAAACTCCACTGTTGTTCAATCTAAAAATATTACAGTTTCGACTGAATTTGCGCAGGATTATTACTTAGAAACGGATAGTTATTTATTTTCGATAGTGATTAATAATTTGATATCGAATGCATTAAAATATTCAAATCAAAATGGGAATCTTCAAGTTACTATAAAAGCGATTGGTTCTAAAATTGAATGCCAGATCAGTGATTCCGGAATTGGAATACCCGCAGATGATTTAGAAAAAATATTCAATCAGTTTTACCGTTCAAAATCCAGTAATCATCCAGAAATTAAAGGAACAGGATTAGGGTTATCTATCGTAAAAAGATTGTGTTCCTTGCTCAATATTGAAATTGCAATTACCAGCAAGGAAAATATTGGAACTACAGTAATTTTAAGTTTATTTGAAGCAGACCTTAAGTAATTCTTAAGGAAATCCTTATCTTTAAACTTTACTTTTGAAGTATAAATAAGATAAAAATGCTCGAAAAAATTATTGCTTTTAGCTTAAAAAATAAACTGATAGTTTTACTCTTTACTTTAGGAGTTTTTGGATTTGGTTTGTTTTCTGTTTTCCAAATATCTATTGGAGCAGTTCCAGATGTCACGAATAACCAAGTTCAGGTAATTACCACTTCTCGTAATCTTTCTACACAGGACATCGAACAGTTTATAACCTATCCGGTTGAGATTGAAATGGCAAATTTGCCAGGTGTCAAAGAAATTCGATCTATTTCAAAATTTGGTTTATCTGTTGTCACGATTGTTTTTGATGAAAATTTAGGAACCTATCTTCCAAGACAACTTATAGCCGAAAAAATAAAAACTGCTTCGGAAAAAATTCCTCAAGGTTTTGGAACACCTGAAATGGGTCCAATTACCACAGGACTTGGAGAAATCTATCAATATACATTAGAAGTAAAACCAGAATTTAAGAATAATTATTCCGTTACTGATTTACGAACCATTCAGGATTGGGTGGTAAAACGTCAGTTATCAGGAATCAAAGGTGTTGTAGAAATTAATACTTGGGGTGGTTTTTTAAAACAATACGAAATCGCGATTAGTCCATCGAGTTTAAAAGCGATGCACATTACAACAGCTGATGTTTTCACCGCTCTCGAAAAAAACAACAGTATTGCAGGAGGCGCCTACATCGAAAAAGTGAACCAAAGTTATTTTATCAGGGGTGAAGGAAAAGTAAATTCACTGGAGGAAATTGGGAATATTGTTGTTGCAAATGCTAATGGATTACCCATTTATATCAAGAATGTAGCACAAGTTCGTTTTGGTCATGCCAACCGTTTTGGTGCAATCACGGGTAATGGCGAAGGTGAAAAAGTCTTGGGACAAGTGATGATGCTAAAAGGCGGAAATTCTAAACAGGTAATTGATGATGTAAAAGACAGAGTTGCCGAAATCCAAAAATCACTACCTGATGGCGTGTACATTAATGGATTTTTGGAACGAAGCGAGTTAGTAGGAAAAACAACTTTTACAGTTGCCGAAAACTTGATTTTAGGATGCTTAATTGTAATTTTTGTTGTCATTTTGTTATTAGGAAACTGGCGTTCCGGATTAGTCGTGGCGTCTGTGATTCCGTTGTGTTTATTATTCGCCATTTCGTTTATGAATATTTTTGGTATCGATGCCAATTTAATGAGTCTGGGAGCGATAGATTTTGGAATTATCATCGATGGTGCCGTAATTATTGTCGAGTTCATAGCTTTCCAAATCGCAAGTAAATCCGCTCATTTAGTAAATCTCAGCAAGGAAGAACGTCAGTTAGAAATTGATCAAATCACCTATAAAAGTGCTTCCAAAATGATGAATTCGGCTATATTTGGCCAGTTGATTATTCTGATTGTTTTCATTCCAATCCTATCCTTATCTGGAATTGAAGGTAAAATGTTCAAACCGATGGCTATGACATTTAGTTTTGCATTATTAGGCGCGATGATTTTCTGTTTTACCTATGTTCCAGTCGTTTCTTCTTTATTTTTGAAGCCAAAAGAAGAAAATCCAAATTCATTATCCAGTAAATTAATTCGCAAACTCAACTCCTGGTATTTACCCATAATTACTTGGGCAATAAGCAATACCAAAAAAGTATTGTATGGTGCATTAGGATTGTTATTGCTGGCCGTAGGATTATTTGCAACGATGGGAGGAGAATTTATTCCGACGCTTGATGAAGGAGATTTTGTAATTCAGCCGGTTTTAAAAACAGGAACTTCTTTGACAAAAACAATAGCGATAACGACCAAAATAGAGAAAATAATCCTTAAGAATTTCCCGGAAGTCACACAAGTTGTCAGCAGAATTGGAGCTGCCGAAGTGCCTACAGACCCAATGTCTATGGAAGAAAGTGATGTTATTGTAAAATTGAAACCCAAATCAGAATGGACTTCGGCTTCCACCAAAGATGAATTGGCAGATAAAATAAAAGCAGCATTGGAAAAACAAATCCCGAATATGGAAATCGAATTTACGCAACCTATCGAAATGCGTTTTAACGAATTAATTTCTGGAACAAGATCTGATGTGGCGGTTAAAGTTTTTGGCGAAGACCTAACTATTTTAGCTGAAAAAGCTGAGGAAATAAAAAATGCGATTGCAAAGGTAGAAGGCGCTTCGGATATTATCATCGAAAAAACAGAAGGCTTACCGCAAATGTCCGTAGTTTATGATCGTTCTAAAATTGCCCGTTATGGGTTGAATATTGCCGATTTGAATGAAATGATTGCGCTGGGCTTTGCCGGAAAAACCGTTGGAAATGTTTTTGAAGGGGAGAAACGTTTTGATATGGTAATCCGTTTGGATCAAGCAAATCGTCACGACATTGAAGATTTACGTAATTTATATGTGCCAACACCTAACGGAGAACAAATTCCGTTGAGCGAATTGGCTTCCATCGAATATACTGAGGGTCCCGCAAAAATTTCTCGAGACAATACTAATAGAAGAATTGTAGTGGGAATCAATGTTCGAAACCGAGATTTACAGAGTGTAGTTACTGATATTCAGCAAATTGTTGAAAACAAAATCAAATTACCAGCAGGATATTACGTGAAATATGGTGGACAATTTGAAAATTTACAAAGTGCCAAAGCCAGATTGATGATTGCAGTTCCTATCGCATTATTTTTGATTTTTATCCTCTTGTATTTTGCATTTGGTTCTGTAAAAGAAGCCTTAATGGTCTATTCAGCGATTCCTTTATCAGCAGTTGGTGGGGTTCTATTTTTGTGGATGAGAGATTTGCCGTTTAGTATTTCGGCAGGCGTTGGTTTCATTGCGCTTTTCGGAATTGCAGTATTAAACGGAATTGTCCTAATCGAACATTTTAAAGAACTCAAACACCAAGGCATGAAAGATATCGATGCATTAATTTTAAAAGGAACAACAGATAGATTACGTCCAGTTTTATTAACCGCTTCTGCGGCTGCATTAGGATTTTTACCCATGGCAATTTCATCTTCGGCTGGAGCCGAAGTGCAACGACCATTAGCAACGGTAGTCATTGGCGGATTGTTTACGGCAACTATTTTGACGATGATTGTGCTGCCTATTTTATATAAGGTTTTTGATAGTCAATACTTCAAAAAAGCAAAGTTTAAGAAACATCAAAGTTCCACTTATATCATTTTGTTATTGTTGAGTTCTTCCTTGGCTTTTTCACAAAATTCTAATCCGGAATTAGATAGTTTATTGTCAAAAGCAATTCAAAATAATAAAGGAATTAAAGCGGCTCAATTGCAAGTGGATAAAACAAAAGCCAACATCAAAACGGCAAATACTTTTGATAAAACCAATATTTATTACAGTTACGATCAAAATAATTTGGCACTGAATAACGAGCCTTTACGAGTATTTGGTGTACAGCAACGTTTTTCTTTTCCAACGGTCTACGGAGCGCAGAAAAAAGTATTTTCTTCTGAATATGAAAGGGAAAAAGCCAATTTTGATATTCAAAAAAACAAACTTTCTTTAGCTGTTTCTAAATCGTATCAGCATATCGTTTATTTGCAACATCAAGAAAAACTATATCAATATTTGGATAGTTTGTACCAAAATTTCTCTAAAGCAAGCGACAGGCGTTTTGAATTAGGAGAAACCAATTATCTAGAAAAAATTACGGCTCAAGCTAAATTCAGACAAATAAGAACCAAACTTTCTCAAATTGAGAATGATAAAAAAGCACAATACGAGCTGTTGCAATCTTTACTTCAAACCGATGAAATAATAGTAATAAATAGCAATTCAATTACACCATTAAATACTTTTACTGCTGAAACAAGTAAATTGACTTATTCTACTTATTTAGAAAGTGTTACTGATAATTATAAAAATCAAATAAAGCTACAAAAACAGCATTGGCTACCGGATATTAACCTGGATTATTTTCAAGGAAGAAATAACGGTTTATCACAATCGTTGTATGGTTTTCAAGTTGGTTTAGCAGTACCGATTTTATTCTCGGGACAAGTTGCTAAAAGTAAAGTCGCACAACTTGAATTACAAAGTTGGGAACAACAAAAACAAAACGAGGAAGTAAAAATAGAAAAGTTCATCAATCAAAAAAAGAATGAATTAGCAAAGTATCAGGAAGCGATAAACTACTACAATCTGTACGGAAAAAAATTATCGGATGAGATTATAAAAGTAGGAAACAATAGCTACAAACATGGTGAGATTGATTTTTTTCAATACATACAAAGTTTAGAAAATGCGACAACCATTCAGGTGGACTATTTAGATACTATTTTACAATTCAACCAAACCCAATTAGATTTACAATACTTAAATTTTTAAAATACAACTAATGAAAAAATCTCTCTATATAATTGCTTTATCACTTGTTTTATTTTCTTGTAAAGAATCAAAAACAGAAGAAGTGGAACAAAAAGACAACGGTTTGACAACTGTAACTTCCGCCCAATTCAAGTCTTCGGGAATGGAGATTGCGAGTCCAACAGAACAGGATTTTGATGTTACGGTAAAAGCATCCGGAAAAATTGATGTACCGCCGCAAAATCGAGCCAAAGTGAACACTTTTATGGGTGGTTATGTGAAATCCACAACGCTTTTGGTTGGAAATAGAGTCACTAAAGGACAAGCTTTATTGACTTTACAAAACACTGAATTTCTGGATATTCAAAAAGAGTATATGGAAGTAGCGGAGCAACTTAATTTCTTGAAATCAGAATACGACCGCCAAAAAACTTTGTACGATGAGAAAATTACTTCGCAAAAAAACTACTTAAAAGCCGAAAGCGACTATAAAAGAGCAAAAGCCATGCATCAAAGTTTACGTACCAAATTGATGCTTTTGAACATTAATCCTAGAAATGTAGAAAGAGGAATTTTGACTTCAACAATCACTATTTTTTCCCCAATAACAGGTGATATTGTGATTATGAACGCCAATGTGGGAATGTATGTAGCACCTTCGGATGTGATTTTAGAAATTGTCGATACAGATCACTTACATTTAGAATTAGCCGTTTTTGAAAAAGATATTTTGAATGTAAAAATTGGGCAAAAAATTCATTTTAAAGTTCCTGAAGCTTCAAAAGATGTTTTTAATGCCGAAGTACATTTGGTTGGAAAATCAATTGAAGGAAATGACAGAACGATTAATATTCACGGACATTTAGACGATGCGATAAAACAAAAACTGTTGACGGGAATGTTTGTAGAAGCTGGAATAATTATCGATTCAAAAAAAGGTTTAGCCATTCCTTCGGAAGCATTAGTTACTGAAAATAACAAAAATTTCGTACTTTTATTGGGCAATGAAAAAAACGGGTATTCATTCAAGAAAGTAAGTGTTACAATAGGCGAGAAGTCTGAAAATTTTGTCGAAATATTTCCAAATACTTTAATCAATTCTTCTTCGAAAATTTTGACAAAGGGTGTTTTCGATTTGGTTAATTAATAAAAAGCAAATAAAATGGACTTGAATAAACTAAAAGATCAATTACAAACAGAAGTCGATACTGCTTTTTTATATGACAGTATTGCCGCTATTCAATCGGATGATAATCTTTCAAGAGTATTATTGAGTTTGGGTGAAATTGAAAAAGGACATGCGAAACATATGTTTGATAAAGTGTTGACTTTGGAACCAAATTACAAAATGCCTTTACCATCAGGAAGAGCTAAATTTCAATTGAAGTTGGGTAAAATCTTTGGTTACAGTTCTATAATTAGCAGCCTTTCCAATATTGAAAAACAATTTGCAGTAAATTCAATTAAAAATAAACTTAAAAGCGGAGAGAAACCAACAGGTTTTGAGCACAATCATCTTAATATTATTGAAGCAGTAAATAATAATGCTGCTTTGAATGTTTCCGGAGGCTTATTGTCTAAATTTGAAAGCAGGCATAAATCAGTAGGTGGAAATGCCTTGCGTGCCGCTGTTTTAGGTTCCAATGATGGATTGGTTTCAAATATGAGTTTGGTCATGGGAGTTGCTGGTGCGGCTGTTTCTAATGATACGATATTATTAACTGGTATTGCGGGACTTTTGGCAGGAGCAATTTCAATGGCATTAGGCGAATGGCTTTCGGTACAAAGTTCCAGAGAATTAAACCAGCGCCAAATTGATTTGGAAACCGAAGAATTGGAAGCTTCTCCTGAAGAAGAGAAAAAAGAATTAGTTTTATTGTATCAGGCCAAAGGAATGAATGCTGTCGAAGCACAAAAACTGGCTGACAAAGCTTTTGAAAATCCTCAAACGGCGATTGATGCCATTATCACGGAGGAATTAGGAATTGACAAAGAAGAATTAGGAGGATCAGCCTGGGAAGCAGCAACAGCTTCATTTGTGCTTTTTGCCATTGGAGCTATTATTCCATTATATCCTTTTATGTTTTTAGACGGAAAAAACGCCATTTTATTGAGTGTCGGAAGCAGCGTTATTGGCCTTTTTGGAATAGGTGCCGCAATTACTCTATTGACAGGAAAAAGCATTTTATTTTCTGGATTTAGGCAAGTTTCTTTTGGACTGGTAGCAGCAGCGGTAACTTATGGAATTGGTTCCTTGATTGGAGTTTCATTAGCAGGATAAAAAATTAGCTTTTTATAAATCAATAGAATATAAACTTTAAATTAAAAAATTATGAACGATGCTCATTTACATATGGTTGTTAACCATTTCCCAATTATTGGGGCTTTTTTTGGAATAGGAATTTTAATCGCTGGAATGCTTTTAAAGAATGATTCGGTAAAAAATACGGCTTACGTTTTATTTATTGTTGCAGCCATTTTTGGTGCATTTAGTATGGGAACTGGCGAAGGAGCAGAGGAGATGGTTGAAGATTTTCCAAATATTGGTAAAGCAATTATCCATGAACACGAAGAACTCGCAGAGAAATTTGCTTTAGTACTTTATGTAACCGGAATTTTTGCATTGATTTCATTGGGCGCAGCTATAAAAAAGTTTCGATTAGCTAAAATATTTTCATTTATTACGCTTATTTTAGCTTTAATAAGTGGTCTTTTGTCAATAAATGTTGGCACATCCGGAGGAGAAATTCGTCACACTGAGATTAGGGAAGACAGCGCCGTTTCTGCACCGTTGAATGAGAATCCATCTGCTACAAAAGAATACAAAGAGGATGACAAATAATTTTAATATAACAAAAATCACTAGTTAAGTTAAAATTAAAATTGCTTTTTAAAAAAATAATCTATTATCTTTGTAGAAGAATTAAAACAAGCACACTAAAATGTTTACAAATCAATTACATCATCATCATTTTCATTATTGCTCTCAAGCGATGTGTTAATGGTATGTGTGTAAATCATCATATTCTAAAAACCCGTTTGAGTACATCAAACGGGTTTTTTATTACCCAATATTTGTACTCAATCAAAATATTTTAAACAAAAAAAAAGACAAAATGAGTACATTAAAAATTGCAATTCAAAAATCAGGACGTTTAAACGAAGACAGCATTCAAATTCTAAAAGATGCAGGCATTTCAATTGATAACGGTATCGACCAATTAAAAGCCGAAGCATCAAATTTCCCATTAGAAGTCTTATATTTAAGAAATTCAGATATTCCTCAATATTTGATTGATGGAGTTGTAGATATTGCTATAGTTGGCGATAATTTATTAGTTGAAAAAGGCGGGGATATCGAAGTAATTCAAAAATTAGGTTTTTCAAAATGTAAAGTATCTGTTGCTGTGCCAAAAGCATTTGATTACAAATCTGTTCAGGATTTAGAAGGTATGCGTATTGCGACTTCATACCCTAAAACAGTACTTGATTTTTTTAATTCTAAAGGCGTAACAGTCGATATTCACCAGATATCAGGTTCGGTTGAAATAGCTCCAAACATTGGTCTAGCCGATGCTATTGTAGATATTGTTTCCAGCGGAAGCACTTTATTCAAGAATAATCTGAAAGAGGTTGAAGTTATTTTTAAAAGTGAAGCAGTTTTAGCTGTTTCTCCAAAAGTAAGTCCTGAATCTCAAAAAATAATCGACACTTTAAAATTCAGAATCGAATCCGTTTTGAGAGCTAGAAAATCGAAGTATATTTTGATGAATATTCCAAATGACAAAATTGATGCTGTTGGAAAAATTCTTCCTGTACTTAGAAGTTTAACCGTTTTGCCACTGGCACAAGAAGGGTGGAGCAGCGTACACTCTGTAATCGATAAAGATACTTTCTGGGATGTGATTGATCAGTTGAAAGAAGTTGGAGCTGAAGGGATTTTGGTTTGTCCAATTGAAAAAATGGTACTTTAAGAATTATGAGTTTAAAAACGGAATAATTCTATTATTTAATCTTTGAATAAAATTAAAAATGAATAAAATATACAATCCAAAAGCAGAATCTTGGCCCTCAATTTTAGAGCGTCCTACCAAAACTATTGACGACATTGAAGCCACTGTAAAAGAAATTTTCAATGAAGTTCAAAAGAAAGGTGATACTGCTGTTGCAAAATACACGTCGCTTTTTGATGGTGCAAAAATCGATACCATTGAAGTTTCAAAAGCTGAAATTGATTTAGCAATTGCTTCCGTTTCTCCAGAGTTAAAAGAAGCTATTGAATTAGCCAAATCTAATATTTCAAAATTTCATATTGCTCAAAAAACAGAAAGAGTTGCTGTAGAAACAATCGAAGGGGTTAACTGCTGGCAGGAAAAAAGACCTATTCAAAAGATAGGATTGTATATTCCTGGAGGAACTGCTCCATTATTTTCTACTGTTTTAATGCTTGCTGTTCCTGCAGAAATTGCAGGTTGCAATGAAATTGTTTTATGTTCCCCTCCAGATAAAAACGGAGCTATAAATCCCGCTATTTTGTATGCCGCAAATTTATGTGGTGTGACTAAAATATTAAAAGTAGGCGGAATTCAGGCTATTGCAGGAATGACTTTTGGAACGGAAACAATTCCTAAAGTGTATAAAATTTTTGGTCCTGGAAATCAATTTGTGACTGTGGCTAAACAACTCGCAACTCAGTTTGGAGTAGCAATCGATATGCCAGCCGGTCCATCAGAATTATTAATTGTTGCTGATGATACTGCAGTCCCAGCTTTTGTAGCTTCGGATTTATTGTCTCAAGCAGAACACGGAGCGGACAGTCAGGTAATTTTAGTTTCAACCTCCAAAAAATTAATTGATGCTGTAGAGTCTGAAATCCAAATGCAGATAGAAGCTTTACCAAGAAAAGCCATCGCTGAAAAAGCAATTGCGAATTCAAAGTTAATTTTTGTTGAAAATGATAAAATTGCCTTGGAATTAATCAATGAATACGGACCGGAACACTTTATTATTTGTTCTGAATTTGATGATTTTTACAGCAATGGTGTTCAAAACGCAGGTTCTGTATTCATCGGGAATTATACACCTGAAAGTGCTGGAGATTATGCGTCAGGAACCAATCATACGTTACCAACTAATGGTTATGCCAAGAATTATAGCGGTGTAAATTTAGATAGTTTTACTAAAGCAATGACTTTTCAAAAAATATCTCCAAAAGGCATACAAAACATTGGTAAAGCAATCGAAATCATGGCAGAAGCCGAAGGTTTACAAGCACACAAAAATGCAGTTACATTACGATTAAAAGCGATTGAAGATGGAAAATAATTTTGATATAAATACTATAGTCAGAGAAAACGTAAAGCAATTGAAACCGTATTCTTCCGCACGTGATGAATTTGAGGATTTTGATACTGCAGATATGATTTTCTTGGATGCCAATGAAAATCCGTTTGAAAATGGCGTAAACAGGTATCCGGACCCACAACAAATGAATGTAAAGGAAATTTTGGCAAAACAAAAAAATGTCAAAACGAATCAAATTTTGCTTGGAAACGGAAGTGATGAAGTATTGGATTTGTTATTCAGAGCTTTTTGTGAACCAAAAACGGACAATGTAATTACTTTGCCACCAACCTACGGAATGTATGGCGTTTTGGCTAATATTAACGCAGTAGAAAATAAAGAAGTATTGCTTTCAGAAGACTTTCAACCGCGAATTGAGAAAATCATGGAAGCTGTTGATGAAAACACTAAAATCATCTTTTTGTGTTCTCCAAATAACCCAACCGGGAATTCCTTTTCGGATGAAAGTGTTGCGTATCTTTTACAAAATTTTAAAGGATTAGTAGTAATTGATGAAGCCTATATCGATTTTTCTAAAAAAGAAAGTTGGATTAATGAATTAGATGAGTATCCAAATTTAGTTATTACCCAAACATTATCAAAGGCTTATGGTTTGGCAGGAATTAGATTGGGAATTTGTTATGCATCTGCGGAAGTAATTTCGGTTTTAAATAAAATTAAACCACCGTATAATGTGAATGAATTGACTCAAAAAAGAGCCTTAAAACGACTGGATGATACAGCTAAAATAAAATCTGAAATTGATTCTATTATAAATCAAAGAGACGAATTACTTAAAGTATTACTTAATGTAAATTTTGTCGAAAAAATCTATCCAACAGAAGCAAATTTTATTTTGGTAAAGGTAGATGACGCCAATAAGAGATATGCTGAATTGATTGCAAAAGGAATCGTAATTCGAAACAGAACAACCCAACCTTTATGCGATAATTGTCTGCGCTTAACCGTTGGAACAGAAAAAGAAAACATGAAATTAATTGAGGTGTTAAAACAACTTTAAACCTTAAACTTTAAACTTTTTTTTAATGAAAAAAATACTTTTTATAGATCGTGACGGAACAATGGTTTTGGAACCAAATGATTATCAATTAGACAGTTTCGAAAAATTAGAATTTTATCCAAATGCTTTTCAATATCTTGGTAAAATAGCAAAAGAATTGGATTTTGAACTAGTAATGGTGACCAATCAAGACGGTTTGGGAACAGATTCTCATCCAGAAGCCAATTTCTGGCCGGTTCATAATTTAATCATGAAAGCTTTTGAAAATGAAGGAGTGGTTTTCAAAGAAGTGTTTATCGATAAGACTTTTCCTTACCAAAATGCACCAACTCGCAAACCTGCGACTGGAATGTTGACACAGTATATTGACAATCCAGAATATGATTTAATAAATTCATTCGTAATAGGTGATAGAATAACTGATGTGGAATTAGCAAAAAACTTAGGTTCAAAAGCTATTTTTATTAACAGAGATGAAGCTTTGGGAGGAGATGAAATATCTTCTAAAAGACACGAATTGGATTCGGTTATTTCTTTACAAACTACTGATTGGAAAGCTATTTATGAGTTTTTGAAATTAGAAGAACGTTCGGCTTCAATTGAAAGAAAAACGAATGAAACGGATATTTATATCAACTTAAACCTTGATGGCATCGGGAAAAGTAAAATCGAAACAGGTATTGCTTTTTTTGACCACATGCTCGACCAAATTGCGCGTCACGGACAAATGGACTTGGAAATTCTTGTAAAAGGAGATTTAGAAGTAGATGAACACCATACGATTGAAGATACTGCGATTGCCTTAGGAGAAGTTTTTGCGAAAGCATTAGGGAATAAATTAGGAATAGAACGTTATGGCTTTTGTTTACCAATGGACGATTGTTTAGCACAAGTTGCGATTGATTTTGGAGGTAGAAACTGGCTGGTTTGGGAAACCGAATTCAAACGCGAAATGGTTGGGAAAATGCCAACAGAGATGTTTTATCATTTCTTTAAATCATTCTCAGATGGTGCTAAAGCAAACATTAATATCAAAGCAGAAGGAACTAATGAGCATCATAAGATTGAAGCCATTTTTAAAGCTTTTGCAAAAGCAATAAAAGTAGCCGTAAAACGGGATACGGAAAAAATGATTTTGCCTAGTACGAAAGGGATATTGTAAAATTGTTTAAAGTGTAAAGTTTCAGGTTGACTCGAGCAACTTTAAACTTTAAACATTAAACTTGAAACAAAGATAAAATGAAAATAGTAATTATAAATTACGGCGCAGGAAATATTCAAAGCATCATGTTTGCTATCGAAAGATTGGGATTCAAAGCAGTTTTGAGTAACAATCCTGACGAAATTAAAGCTGCCGATAAAGTTATTTTTCCAGGCGTTGGTGAAGCAAGTTCAGCAATGAAAATGCTTTTAGAAAGCGGTTTGGAAACTTTGATTCCAACTTTGAAACAACCCGTTTTAGGAATTTGTCTGGGTATGCAATTGATGTGCAACAAATCGGAGGAAGGTAATACTAAAGGTTTAGGAATTTTTGATGCAGATGTTGTGAAATTTACTTCAAAAGTCAAAGTGCCACAAATGGGCTGGAATACTATTTATAATCTAAAATCGGATTTATTCAAAGGAATTTCAGAAAACGAATACATGTATTTGGTACATAGTTTTTATGCTCCTCTTTGTGTCGAAACCATTGCCACAACTAATTACGAGCTTGAATATTCCTCTGCATTGGAAAACAATAATTTCTACGGAACACAATTTCACCCGGAAAAAAGTGGCGATATTGGAGAACAAATTTTGGCAAATTTCTTAAAATTAAAGGATTGAAAAATTCAAAGATTGAAAAACTAGGGAATCATAAAATTCTTTAATCAGCAATGTCAATCTTTAAATAATTCAATTTTTAAATCTTTAAATTAAAAATAAATGAGAATAATACCTGCAATAGATATCATAGAAGGAAAATGTGTTCGCTTATCAAAAGGCGATTACAATACCAAAATTATATACAATGAAAATCCGCTTGAAGTGGCAAAATCATTTGAAGCACACGGAATTGAATATTTACATTTGGTTGATTTAGACGGAGCCAAATCGAGCCAAATTGTTAATTATAAAATATTGGAGCAAATTGCAACACAAACCAAATTGAAAATTGATTTTGGCGGTGGATTAAAATCGGATTCCGATTTAAAAATTGCGTTCGAAAGTGGCGCCAATCAAATTACCGGTGGAAGTATTGCCGTTAAAAACAGAGAACTATTCGAAAAATGGATTGCTGAATATGGTTCGGATAAAATTATTTTGGGAGCAGATGCTAATAATGAAAAAGTAGCTGTTTCAGGTTGGTTGGAAGATTCTAACGAAGATTTAATTCCGTTTATACAAGACTACCAAAATAAAGGAATTCAGTATGTAATTTGTACGGATATTGCCAAAGACGGTATGCTTGAAGGGCCATCGTTTGATTTATATGCGAAAATTTTGGCGGAAGCCAACGGCATAAAATTAATTGCTTCTGGAGGAATTTCTACTTTTGACGAGTTGCCAAGACTAGCCGAATTAGGTTGTGAAGGAACAATAATCGGAAAAGCAATTTACGAAGGACGAATTTCATTGAAACAATTGGAAAACTACATATTAAGTATGAATTATTAAGCATTAAATATGAGTGAAGACGTAATAAAAATAAAAAGTTTTTCTTTTGCTATTAGAATTGTTAATTTATATAAAACTTTAAATAGTAGAAGTGAATATGTAATGAGCAAACAAATTTTACGTTCAGGAACTTCTGTAGGTGCAAATATTAGAGAAGCTAAAAATGCAGAAAGTAAAGCTGATTTCATTCATAAAATGGGTATTTCTCAAAAAGAAGCTGACGAAACATTATATTGGCTTGAGCTTTTACAAGCAACAAATTATATTTCAAATGAAGAATTTTTAAGTTTAAATAATGATGGTGTAGAAGTTTTAAAATTAATAAAAAGTATAATTATTACTTCTAAAAACAATATCAAAAAAACTTAATAATTCATCCTTACAATTTAATACTTAATTTAGATGTTAACAAAAAGAATTATTCCCTGTCTCGATATAAAAAACGGAAGAACCGTAAAAGGTGTTAATTTTGTAGACTTGCGTGATGCAGGAGATCCGGTGGAATTAGCCAAAATATATTCGGATGAAGGTGCTGATGAATTGGTTTTTTTGGATATTTCGGCAACGGAAGAAAGAAGAAAAACCTTAGTTGATTTGGTTCGCAAGGTGGCTTCTACAATTAATATTCCGTTTACTGTTGGTGGAGGAATTTCCTCCGTTGAAGATGTAGAAGTTTTATTGCAAAACGGAGCTGACAAAGTTTCTATTAATTCATCAGCAGTGAAAAATCCGCAGCTGATTAATGATTTGGCACAGAAATTTGGAAGTCAATGTGTTGTTGTTGCGATTGATGCCAAACAAATTGATGGCCAATGGATTGTTCATTTGGTGGGTGGAAAAGTACCTACCGAATTAAATTTATTTGATTGGGCAAAAGAAGTCGAAGAACGTGGAGCGGGTGAAATTCTGTTTACATCAATGGATAATGACGGGACTAAAAACGGTTTTGCCAATGAAGCTTTGGCAACACTTTCGGAATTAGTTAATATTCCTATTATTGCTTCTGGCGGTGCGGGAAACATAAAACATTTTGTAGATACTTTTTTATATGGAAAAGCTGACGCAGCATTGGCGGCAAGCGTATTTCATTTTAAAGAAATTGAAATCAAGACATTAAAAACAGCCCTTAAAAAAAACAATATTGAAGTGCGAATTTAAATTAAGGAATAAGTATTAAGTATGAGTTTTTAAGTATTGAGTTACTTATTTACCCATATAGCTTAATACTTAAGACTTACAACTTAATACTTAAAAAACATGAACATAGATTTCTCAAAAAATACAGACGGATTAATTCCAGCCATAATTCAAGACAGCGAAACTAAAACGGTTTTGATGTTGGGTTTCATGAATGCCGAAGCATATCAAAAAACGGTTGATACTAAAAAAGTAACCTTTTATAGTCGCACAAAACAAAGACTTTGGACAAAAGGCGAGGAAAGTGGTAATTTTTTAAATATGATTGACATCAAAAATGACTGTGATAACGATACCTTGTTGATTCAGGTAAAACCAGAAGGACCAACATGTCACAAAGGAACTGATACGTGTTGGGCGGATGAAAATAAAGCTGATTATGGCTTTATTTCGGATTTAGAAGATACAATCCAACTTCGAAGAGAAAATGCTGATTCTGAGAAAAGTTATGTTGCTTCTTTATTTAAATTAGGGATGAACAAAATCGCGCAGAAAGTAGGCGAAGAAGCGATAGAAGTGGTTATTGAAGCAAAAGATGACAACGATGATTTGTTTTTGAGTGAAAGTGCCGATTTGCTTTTTCACTATCTTATTTTACTGCAAGCCAAAGGATTTAAGCTAAATGATGTTGTTGAAGTCTTAAAAAGTCGTCAGAAATAGAAATTTTTTTAAAGATTTTCCATTAATAAAACCCAATAGTAAATGAATATACTATTGGGTTTTCTTTTATTTCAAATGGTAATCCACTATATTTACTATTATTTTAAAATAAGAGTACCACAATGCAAGTGATGAATTTAGATAATACCACATTGATACAAGAACTAAACGATCCAATATTAAATACGGGACTTTATATAATACTTACGACTGACGAAGACGATGCAAGACCTGTTTATATTTCAGGAAATTTCAATAATTGGCGTACTCAGGACAAGGAGTTTATGATGGAGAAAATTGGGAATAACCTATACCATTATAAATTTTTGCATGATTTTGATTATCCTGCCGAGCTTTTGTATAAATTTACTAAAGGCGATTGGAGTGAAGTAGAAATCGACAGTCATGGTAATCGAACCGAAAATCGTTCAACTTTAGCGCATACTGGTATTCAAAAAGAACATGTTGCGAGATGGAGAAAAAATTGGTTGCCATTTAAACAATCTTTTTTGCCACAAGTTCAGTTGATATCGGATGAATTTGAAATCCCGCAACTCAATAAAACAAGAAAGATTTGGGCTTTATTACCACATGATTATGATAATTCAAGTGAAAGTTATCCAGTCATGTATTTGCAGGATGCCCAAAATTTATTTAATGAAAAGGCTGAATTTGGCAATTGGGAAATTGACAAAAAACTGGCGGTTATGTCTGAGTATAAAATTGGGAAAATTATAATTATAGCAATTGAGCACGCTGAAGAAGATCGAATAAAAGAATATAATGTTGGGAAAACAGTATTGGGAAAGGGACAAGGAAAAAAATACATCCGATTTGTGACCGATACATTAAAACCATTTGTTGACAGCAATTTTAGAACTAAAAAAGAACGAGAGTTTACCGGAATAGGAGGGAGCTCGATGGGTGGATTGGTTAGTATTTTTAGTGGATTGCGAAACCCGGAAGTGTATGGGAAATTAATGATTTTTTCACCATCGCTTTGGGTAGTTCCAGAACTGAAAATTGACCCAAAGAAAGCCAATACTGCCGATACTAAAATCTATTTGTATGCCGGTGGCGATGAAAGCAAAACAATGATTGAAGATATAAAAAGTTTTAAAGATAATTTGATTTCAAGTGAATTTGTAAAAGACAAATCAAAAATAAACCTAAGTATTAACAGGCAAGGAAAACATAGTGAAACCTACTGGAGTGATGAATTTCCTAAAGCAATAGAATGGTTATTTTTTAATACAAAAGAGTCATAAAACTCCATTTATAAGGTCTTGAATTAAAAGGGACAAAAAATTAAAAAACAAATGAAAACATATACATTACAAAACGTAACTGATTTTTCAGGAACAATTTTGATTCCGGTTTTTGAAACATACTCAAAAAGTATTGTTCCTATAACTTTTAATGGATTAGAAGTAACATCAAAAGTTTTTTTCGGTAAAAAAGACACGCATTATTTAGCCGAAAAAGATAACAATACATATGTTTTTATAGGCTTGGGAAAAGAGATAGATTATAAATCATTGAAAACTACTTTTCGCCGTATTTCATCGAAACAAAAAGAAAATTTCAGTTTAAATGTTGCTTTAGTTATTCCAGAACAATTCACTCAGGATCATGTTGAAGCTATGATTTCGGGTTTGCTTTTAGGAACGTATGATTTAGGTCATTTTAAATCGGATAAAAATGTGCATCCTTTTTTAGAACCAGATTTTAGCTTGAATTTAGTTTCAGAAAAAGATTATTTGGCTACAGCAAAAAAAGGAATTAAAATTGCCAAAGCGCAATTAGCAACTTATAATTTGGTCGATTTACCGCCCAATACTGTTAATCCAAAATATCTCGCAAATTGGGCAAAAGAAACTGGAGAAAAATATGGCTTTGATGTAGAAGTTCTTGGTTATGAAGCTTCAAAAATTGCAGGTCTTGGCGCATTTTTAGCAGTTGGAAAAGGAAGTGAAAATGAGCCTCAATTTATCATTATGAATTACACTCCTACAACCGAAGTGGAACACCTAAAACATGTTGGTTTAGTTGGGAAAGGAATCACCTTTGATACTGGAGGATTAAATATAAAAACATCCGGAATGCTTCATATGAAGTGTGATATGGCTGGTGGTGGTGCTGTTTTTGGGGCTATGCAATTGATTGCTGATCTGCAATTGCCCGTAAAAGTAACTGCAATTGTCCCTTGTGCTGAAAATTCTGTTGATGCTAAATCATTTTTACCAAGTGATGTGATTCATAGTTATAGCGGACATTCGATTGAAATCATCGATACAGATGCTGAAGGAAGACTCATTTTAGCAGATGGATTATCGTATTTAATTAAAAATTTCCAACCGGAATATATTGTGGATATCGCCACACTAACCGGAAGCAGCGTTGGTACTTTTGGTTATGAATGTGGTGCTTTGTTTACCAAGAATACAGAAATGGCTAAAAAACTACAAGAAAATGGCGATGCAATAGGAGAGCGTTTGTGGCCTTTACCGCTTTGGGACGCTTATAAATCAGATATTGAAAGTGATATTGCTGATGTAAAAAATTATAGTGGAAAACCAGTTGCAGGAGCAATAAGTGCCGCTAAATTTTTAGAATATTTCACCCAAGAGCATAAAGCTTGGGCTCATCTTGATGTCGCAGGTGTAGCATTTGGCGATGATGAATTTGCTAAAAGTAAGCATGCTACAGGATATGGAGTTCATTTATTAACTAAATTCATTGAAAATTTATAACGTATGGAAAACTCTAAAACCTTCCTTTGTATTTCAAATTATTTCAAGGGTGCCGATTTTTTAATTAATTTAAAAAAGTTAGGCAACAAAGTCTATTTAGTGACAAGCGAAAAACTGAGAGACAAACCATGGCCACATCAACATATTGATGAGATTTTTTTTATGGAAGGCCAAGATGTCGATTGGAATTTAGAACATTTGCTGTTAGGTGTGGGTAATTTTATGAAGTCGACTAAAATTGATTCCATTGTAGCACTAGATGATTATGATGTTGAAAAAGCTACTTATCTAAGGGAAAATCTCCGTATTGACGGAATGGGACAAACTACGGGACGTTATTTTAGAGATAAACTAGCCATGCGAATGAGAGCCAAAAGTTGTGGAATTCCTATTCCTGCTTTTTGTTCGTTATTTAACGATCATGACATCAATACTTTTGCAGATACAATTCCAGCTCCGTGGGTTTTGAAACCACGTTCAGAAGCTTCGGCTGCAGGAATTATAAAAGTATATGAGAAAGAGAGTTTGTGGATTCAGATTAATGAAATGGGTAATAACAGATTCAAATATTTATTAGAACAATTCAAACCTGGCGATGTGTATCATTGCGATAGTTTGATTTCTGATAGCAAAGTAATCTTTAGTTTAACTTCGAAATATTTAGCCACACCAATGGAAATTTCACAAGGTGGTGGTGTTTTCCGTTCTGCAAATATTAAATACAATTCAGAAGATGATAAAGCCATAAAAAAATTAAATGAGCAAGTGATGAAAGGCTTCGGACTGAAACATGGGGCTGCTCATACAGAATTTATAAAAAGTAATGAAGATGGTCAAATTTATTTTCTAGAAACTTCTTCAAGAGTAGGAGGAGCACATTTGGCAGAAATGGTAGCTGAAGCTTCTAATATCAATTTATGGAAAGAATGGGCTGCTATTGAAGATGCATTGGCTAAAGGAACCAAATATGTTTTACCAAAAGTCAAAAAAGAATATGCAGGGATTGTTCTAACATTGTCAAAATTCCAGCATCCTAATTTATCTTCGTTTTCAGATCCTGAAGTTTGCTTTAAAGTTCCACTAGAATATCATGCGGGTCTTATTGTAAAATCAGATAAACAAGAAAG
Source organism: Flavobacterium sp. GNP002 (assembly GCF_054343795.1). Taxonomy (NCBI): domain Bacteria; kingdom Pseudomonadati; phylum Bacteroidota; class Flavobacteriia; order Flavobacteriales; family Flavobacteriaceae; genus Flavobacterium; species Flavobacterium sp. GNP002. The sequence continues at coordinate 2,948,375 of NZ_JBTGUW010000001.1, read as the reverse complement.
AGTTTTAGAATTATTGGAGGATTATGGCAATCGCTTAGCTATTGATTTTACTGCTGTAGTAGAACAAAGTAGAGTGACTAACCTGCATTAATCATTGGCTTAAAATCTATAAAAAAAGCGACTATCTCATGAAGAATAGTCGCTTTTTTATTATACTTTACTTAAAGTTGAACTGAACTGATTTTTATATCTTCGTAGAAAATTTAAAAATTAAACAGATTTTTATACTGCCAATTCCACATGAAAAAAGCACTTTTTATTTTTAGTTTTTTGGCCTTTATTGGTTGTAAAACGCAGTATACAAAACCAACTATTATAACTGAAAAATGTATTCAAAATAAGTTCTTCACGGTTGCTTTTGGTTCTTGCGACGACCAGAAAATTAAGAATGAGCTTTGGCCAGTGATAGATGAAAATCATCCGTCTGTATGGATTTGGGGAGGTGATAATGTGTATTCGGATACTGAGGATATGCAGTTTCTTAAAAAAAATTATGAAATTCAGAAACAAGATTCAGATTATCTCAAGTTCATTAAAGACAAAATTATATTAGGAACATGGGATGATCATGATTATGGAGCGAATGACGGCGGGGAAGAATATCCTTTTAAAAGAAAAAGCCAGCAGTTATTACTGGATTTTTTAGATACTTCAAAGAATACTCCTGAGCGAAAAAGAGATGGTGTTTATACAGCCAAAACTATTGCCGTAAATGGAAATAAAGTCAAAATAATTGTATTGGATTCCCGTTTTTTTAGAACTAAGCTAGCGAAAGCCAACGATTCTAAAAAACGTTTTCAACCCAATAAATACGGTGAAGGAACGGTGTTAGGAAATGCACAATGGAAATGGTTGGAAAAAGAACTTCAAAATTCTGATGCACAATTTAATGTAATCGTCAGCAGTATTCAATTTCTATCAGATAAACATGGTTTTGAAGCTTGGGGAAATTTCCCTCATGAAATAGAAAAACTAGAAAAATTAATTGTTTCTTCAAAAGCAAAAGGTACTTTTATAATCTCTGGAGACCGCCATATTGCTACTTTTTCTTCAAAAAATGTTACTGGATTATCCTATCCTTTAGTAGATTTTACTTCAAGCGGATTAACGCATACTTACGCTTCCTTTTCAGGTGAAGAAAATCCTTATGTGAAAGGACAAGTAATTAAAGATATTAATTTTGGTTTATTAAAATTTGATTTTGAAAACAATAAGGTAATCATGCAAATTAGAGGGAAAAATAATAAGCTGTTGCAAGAATATGTTCAAATCTATCCTAGAAAATAAATTTCAGGAAGTTTATTTCTAAATTTTAAAGTTTATTTTTGTCAAAAGCACATTCACTATGAAAAAACAATTCTGTCTTATTTTTATCTCTTTTGTTATTTTTAATGGAGCAAAAGCGCAAGGACTTTTAGAAAAAAAAGAGGAAATATTCACCAGACAAGATACTTTGCGTGGCAGCATCACTAAAGAAAGAATGTGGTGGGATGTAAAAAACTACCATCTTGATATAAAAGTAAGTCCTGCTGATAGCACAATTTCAGGCTCAAATACAATAAAATATCAAGTTGTTCAGGAATACTATAGGATGCAAATTGATTTGCAAAATCCAATGCAAATTTATAAAGTCATTCAAGATGGTAAGGTTTTAAAATACAGCAGAGAAGGAAATGCTTTTTTTGTCGAATTAATTGCTCCACAAACCAAAGGTGCGGTAAAAGAACTGACAGTATTTTACGGAGGCAAGCCAAAAGTTGCTGTAAATCCGCCTTGGGACGGAGGAATTACTTGGAAGAAAGACAAAAACGGTAACCCTTTTATTGCATCTTCATGTCAAGGATTGGGAGCCAGTGTTTGGTGGCCAAACAAAGATCACATGTATGACGAAGTGGAAAATATGTTGATTAGTGTCAATGTTCCTAAAAATTTAACAAATGTTTCCAATGGACGTTTACTAAGTGAAAAGCAATTAAAGGATGGTACTAAAACCTACAATTGGTATGTTTCTAATCCAATCAATAATTATGGAGTAAACATAAACATAGGGGATTATGTTTCGTTTTCAGAAAAGTATAAAGGAGAAAAAGGAGATTTAGATTGTACCTATTACGTTTTGCGAGACAATTTGGCGAAAGCTAAAAAACAATTTCAAGATGTTCCAAGGATGCTAAAAGCTTTTGAACACTGGTTCGGTCCATATCCATTTTATGAAGACAGTTATAAATTAGTTGAAGCTCCATATTTGGGAATGGAACATCAAAGTTCAGTGACCTATGGAAATAAATTTCAAAACGGATATTTAGGACGCGATTTGAGTGGTACGGGCTGGGGATTAAAATTTGATTTTATTATTATTCATGAATCTGGACATGAGTGGTTCGCCAATAATATCACGTATAAAGATATTGCTGATATGTGGATTCATGAGAGTTTTACCAACTATTCTGAAAGTCTTTTTGTAGAATATTACTATGGAAAAGAAGCTGGATATGAATATGTTCTGGGAACCAGAAAAGGAATAAAAAATGACAAACCAATTATAGGAAATTATGATGTTAACAACGAAGGTTCTGGTGATATGTATCCAAAAGGAGGGAACATGTTACATAATTTACGCCAAATTGTAAATAATGATGAAAAATGGAGAGGCATATTAAGAGGCTTAAACAGTACTTTTTATCACCAAACAGTTACTACAAAACAAATTGAAGATTATTTAAGCCAACAAGTTGGAATTGATTTGTCTACCGTTTTTAATCAGTATTTAAGAGATACACGAATTCCTACCTTAGAATATTTTTTAAAGGACAATCAGTTGGGCTATCGATGGACAAATTGCGTTGCTGGATTTAATATGCCAGTGAAAGTAATGCTGAATGGAAAAGAAGAATTGCTGCAACCTGAGACAGAATGGAAAAATCTTCCATCAAATAATGAAAATTCAAAACTGGAAATAGATAAAAACTTTTATGTAGCTAGTTTTAATGTTACGGAGTAAATTAAAGAATAAATTATAAAAAAAGGGATACTTACTGTATCCCTTTTTTTATTCTATTTTTCTAAAAATATTTAAATTAAATTTTTCTTAATGTAATTAAAACTTGTTGCAGCAGATTCTATTGGATTTGGTTTATAGTTGGATTCGTGTTCCAAAAAGAAACGTTTCATTCCAGATAGTTTAGCTTCTGCAAAAATCGATTTGAAATCAATAGTTCCCGTTCCTATTTCAGCATTCCAATCTGGATTTCCTTTATCCATATCTTTTACGTGCCACATTGTGAAACGTCCTGGATATTTTTTGAATAATTGTAATGGATCATTTCCTGAACGAACTACCCAATATAAATCCAATTCAAAATCAACTAAATTTTTATCAGTTTCATTTAATAAAATCTCATATCCATTGGTTGAACCAAATTTTGTGAATTCAAAATCATGATTGTGATATGCTAATTTTAAGCCGCCAGCTTTACAAAGTTCACCCACTTTATTAATTTGTACTGCTAATTTTTTGTAGGCATCACCGGTAGTTCCTCTCAATTCTGAAACTATATAAGGTACTGTTACGTACTCGCTACCTAATATATTAGCAGTTTCTATGTAATTTTGAACTAAATCCGTCGAACCATCTTTGATCATCGAATTAAAATCAAAATGATTACTTGTGGCTTTTAAATCATTATCATCCAATATCATTTTAAAATCACGAACTGAGGTTCCAAAAAAACCTTTGTCGGCTGAGTAACCAAAAGTTTCAACTTCACAAAATCCAGCTTTACCAACTTGGGACAAAACTCCTTTGACATCTTTTGGTAATGTATCGCGTAGCGTCCATAACTGAATTCCGATAGCTTTCTTTTTTGATTCAAAAGCAAATGTAGGGGCAATGGCTAATGCGCCTAATGCTAAACCAGTATTTATTAAAAATTCTCTTCTTTTAATCATGGGTTATTTTTTAGATTAGTTAAATATCACAAATTGCAATGGCCTGTTTCAATGAAGCTAGTTTGTCTGGGTTTTTAGGAATAAATTCTTGTCCTACAAAACCTTTAAAACCAGTTTTTGCAATTGCTTTCATTATTGCTTCGTAATTTAATTCTTGTGTATTATCAATTTCATTTCGTCCCGGAACACCGGCAGTATGAAAATGTGCAATATATTGATGATTGTCTCTTATGTTTCTAATCACATCACCTTCATCAATTTGCATGTGATAAATATCATAAAGAAGTTTAAAGTTCTCGGAGTTTAAACGTTTTGCTAATTCTACTCCCCATGATGTTCGGTCACATTGGTAATCTTTATGGTCAATTTTACTGTTTAACAATTCCATCACTAAAATCACATTATGCTTTTCAGCCAGTGGAAGTAGTTTCTGTAAACCAACAACGCAATTATCCCAACCTTGCTCATCTGTTTTTCCTCTTCGGCTACCGCTAAAGCAAATTAGATTTTTATAACCGGCTTTAGCCACTAACGGAATCATTTCAGTATAGTTTTTTAATAGCGTTTCATGAAACTTAATATCATTGAAACCATCCACTAAATTAATCTCTGCACCATTACACATAGTAGAAACTAAGTCATATTTTTTCAGTGTAGGCCAATCTTTTGGGCCAACTAAATCAATACCTGTAATCCCTATTTTTTTAGCCTCTATACAAAGCGTGTCCAAATCAAGACTATCAAAACACCAGCGAGAAACGGAGTGATTTATATTTCCTTTCAACGTACCTAATTGTGTTTCTGTAGTATTCATTGGCATAGCCAAAAGAGAAAATCCAGAAGGAATTCCCATAGCGGCTGTTCCGGCTAATATTCCTTTTATGGCAGATCTTCTATTTAAATTAGTGCTCATTTTTTATTTTTTATACAGCAGAAGAAGTATCTTCAACTTTGTTTTTTTCATTGAATAAAAGTGCAAAAAGAAGGAATACTGCTAAAGCAATACCGGCAGGAATTATCCAAACCATTTCCCAATTTATAGCGCCGTCTAACATTTTATAATTGTCTGTTATCCAACCTGCAACTGCAAAACCAATCAACATACCAACTCCGTAAGTAGCCAGTGTGATTAGACCTTGAGCAGCACTTTTATATTTTTCTCCTGCTTTTGAATTGGTATAAATTTGACCCGAAACAAAAAAGAAATCGTAACAAATACCATGTAAAGCAATACCTACAATAAGCATAAAACTTAAATCATCACCATTACCATACGCAAATAAAACATAACGTATTGCCCATGCTAACATTCCTACCAAGATGGTTTTCTTGAAACCAAAACGGGTAAAAAACACAGGAATCAATAATAAAAATAAGGCTTCAGATATTTGACCGATTGCCATTTTTCCTGTAGGATTTTCGACGCCTGCTTCTGTTAAAAATGGATGTGCATTTTGATAATAAAAGGCTAGAGGAATACAAATAAGAATAGACGATATAAAAAAGATGGCGAAGTTTTTATCTTTCAATAACTTTAAAGCATCAAGACCAATAATATCTCCTATTTTAATTTTTTCGTCACTTACTTTTGGTGGTGTTTTTGGTAAAGAAAAACTGAATATACCTAAAACTAAAGCGGCTATTCCTGCTAAAAGAAACGTATTTTTAAGAAATCCTTGAGAAATTGCTTCTGCAGTATCCCAATGAAAAATAAAACTAATAGACAATCCTGCTAAAATCCAGCCAATTGTTCCCCAAACTCTAATATTTGCAAACTCTTTCTCCGGATCTTTCATTTGATTAAAAGAAACTGAATTTACTAATGCTAATGTTGGCATATATAAAATCATGTAACTTAGAACGTAGGTATAAAACATCCCAACCTCTTCTGACTGATACATTTGATACATTAAAAATGCCCCGATAAGATGAAGTATTCCTAAAATTTTCTCTGCATTAAAATAACGGTCAGCGATCAATCCTATAATAAAAGGTGCAATAATTGCTCCCCATGATTGTGTAGAAAAAATTGCGGCAGTTTCTGATCCAGATGCTTTTAGATTATTCCCCAGAAAAGTACCAAGGGTTACAAACCATGCTCCCCAGATAAAAAATTCTAGGAACATCATTATGGATAATTTAATTCGGATGGTGCTATTCATTGGTTTTTTGGTTTTTATTTTTTTGGTTTTGGTTAATTTTTAATGTTAAACAGTCTGTTACATACCCGCTTCACATCCAGTTGTAATTTTCATAGAATTCCATTCTTTTATCTGAATGTTTCTGAACCATACATTATCTCCGTGATCTTGTAGTGCTATTTTCCCTTTTTTGAATGCTGCAAAACCTGGCCAAGTAGCAAATTTACTTCCTGCTACCAAAGTTTTAAAATTAGCATCCCAAAGTGTAGTTTCAACTACTTTAACTCCATTCAATAACATTGTCAGTTTTCCGAATTTACATACAATATCAACAGAATTCCATTCTCCAACGGGTTTAACAGGCTCCGAAGTACTTTTGATTAAATCATATAAATCACCAGCTCTGTGTTTTTCAATTTTAGCATCGGGATGACCATTATTATCCAATACTTGCATTTCTAATCCTGTTTCATAGGTGTTTTTGAACTTTGTCAAATCCTCATTCACATAAAAAATAATACCGCTATTGGCATTTAATGCGACTTTCCATTCTAATTTTAAATGAAAATTCTCGTATTCTACATCAGTTACTAAATCGCCTCCTTGTCCATTTTGTGCAGCAGTAGGATCAAAATGCAATACACCATCTTCAACTTTCCAACCTGAACCAGCAGTTTTTTTTCCGTAAGTATGCCATCCTGTTGTAGATTGTCCATCAAATATTGATTTAAATCCTTTTGCTATTGGAGCTTGTTGTGCATTTGCGGTTTGAATCATTATCATAACAATTAATGAAGTACAAATATTTTTAATCATTTTTAATTTTTTGAATTAATAATTAATCTTGTTTATAAAGTTAAAGCTTTCCAACCTTGACGATAATCACGTTTTACAAATTGATTAACTTCATCAAAATTGGTAATTTTCATAGCATCATTATCCCATAATAATTTTGCAGAACGTCCTGGATACACTTCTTCTCCAAGCTCTTCTCTCATCACATCGTAACCTCTGATTGCAAGATTTGCCATCAATAAAGCTTCAGTTAATGGTCCGGCAATTTCAAAAGGAGAACTTAATTCTTTTTTTCCGTAACCTGCAATTGCGGCTTCAACCCATTGTCTGTAATGACCTTCGGAGCCATCCTTTACTCTGCTATATTTTTGAGCAACATTGAGATTTTCATTTTTACTAAGAGGAAGTAAACGAGGATTTAAACCATACGTATCACACATCATTTTTCCTTTAGTTCCAGTGAATAAAGTTCCATTTCCACCATCGCCAAAAATTTCATTAGGTCCTAATTCAGAAGGTCTTTCAGGTTGAATTCCTCCATCCATCCAGTGTACTGCAATGTCACCATTCGTTTTTTCCGTTTTTGGAAAAGTTAAGGTTACGTGACTTGAAGGAGGACAACTTTCAGGGAAATAACCTCTTTGAAATTCATCTACATAAACAGAACCAACACTACATTGAACATCTTTTGCATATTTTAAGTTTAATACACTAAAAGGAGCTTCCAATAAATGGCAACCCATATCTCCTAATGCACCAGTACCATAATCCCACCAACCGCGCCAGTTGAATGGTACTAATTTGTTTACGTATTCTTTGTAAGGAGCAGTTCCTAACCAAAGATCCCAATCTAATTCTTTTGGAATGTCAGCTTTATTGGCAGACCAAGGAATACCTTGAGGCCAAACTGGTCTGTCTGTCCAAGCATGAATCGTGTGAACATCTCCAATTAAACCAGCTTCATACCATTCTTTCATTATTCTCGTACCATCATTTGAGGCACCTTGATTTCCCATTTGGGTTACCACTTTATATTTTTTAGCAGCTTGAGTCAAAATACGTGCTTCGTACATATCATGTGCCATAGGTTTTTGAACATAAACATGTTTGCCTAATTGCATTGCAGCTAGTGCTTGTATAGCATGATTATGATCTGGAGTAGAAACAGAAACTGCATCGAAATTTTTATGTTCTTTGTCTAACATTTCACGCCAGTCCTTATAGAATTTAGCTTTAGGAAATGCATTTACACTTGCAGCGGCTCTTCTAGTATCAACATCACATAAAAATGAAATATCAGCTCTTCCGCTACTGGCAAACATAGCAATATCAGATTTTCCTTTTCCACCAACACCGATACTTGCTATTGATAAACGATCACTTGGTGCAACAAATCCTCTTCCTAAAACATGACGTGGAACAATCATAAAAGCTGCAGCAGCTATAGCCGTAGTTTTTATAAAATCACGACGGTTATTTATGATTTTATTCTCTTCTTCTTTTTGTTTCATTTATTTTTAATACGGTTATGTTAATAGTAATAAAATAGTCTTATAAATGAAGTGCTTTTCAATATTCTAAAATTATTATAGAATATTGAAAAGCACTATAGAATTATTTTTTTAAGGATAAAATATATTTAGCCATTGACTTTGCATCGTCCTTTTTTAGAGATGCATGGGCTGCCATTGGTATTGTTCCCCAAACTCCAGATCCTCCTTTTATTATTTTACCGGATAAATAAGCAACATTTTTTTCATTAAAAGGATATTTTTTTGCAATATCTAAATAGGAGGGACCGATAAGTTTCTTGTCTAATTTATGACATCCAACACAATCAGATTTAGCAATTAATTTTTCACCATCAGATGTTTGAAAAATGGCATTCGTTTTTTTAGTAGCCGCCTTACTATATTTTGTGTCTAAATTATCATTAGAAAATGAGGTTAAGCTAATTAAAGCAACCCCAAAAAGCAAATATTTTAATTTCATTTTCATTTCAATTTAAGTTTTATAATCCTAAGTTTTTTCTATTAAAAGCTTTATTTGTTTCCACAGCAGCAAAATCATCAAATGCTTTGTCTGTAACTTTTATAATATGATTTTTTATAAATTCAGCACCTTCGCGTGCTCCATCTTCTTGATTTTTTATGCAACATTCCCATTCCATAACTGCCCAACCTTTGAAATCATATTGTGCCAGCTTGCTAAAAATAGTTTTAAAATCAATTTGGCCATCTCCAGGTGAACGATAACGTCCCGCACGGTTTACCCAACTTTGATATCCTCCAAAAGTTCCTTGCTTTCCTGTAGGGTTAAACTCGGCATCCTTTACGTGAAAAGCTTTAATCCTTTCATGATAAAAATCAATGTATTGAATGTAATCTAACTGTTGCAATACAAAATGTGACGGATCATACAGCAAACAAGCTCTGGAATGGTTATTTACAGCCTTCAAAAACATTTCATAGGTTTCTCCATCAAACAAATCTTCTCCTGGATGAATTTCATAGCAAAGATCAATCCCATTTTGATCAAACTCATTTAAAATTGGCAACCAACGTTTTGCTAATTCAGCAAAACCGTCTTCAACTAAGCCGGGAGGTCTTTGTGGCCAAGGGTGAAAATATTGCCAAAGCAAAGATCCGCTAAAAGTTGCATGAGCATTTAAACCTAAATTTTGTGATGCTTTTGCAGCATATTTCAATTGTTGAACAGCCCATTCTTGTCTGGCTTTAGAATTACCATGTACATTTACCGGAGCAAAAGCGTCAAAAAAGTCATCATAAGCCGGATGAACTGCAACTAACTGACCTTGTAAATGCGTTGATAATTCCGTGATTTCTAATCCGTAAGAAGTAATTGTACCTTTAAGTTCATCGGCATACGTTTTACTTTCTGCAGCCTTTTGCAAATCAATGAATCGAGTATCTAATGTTGGCATTTGAATACCTTTAAAACCTAAATCAGCGGCCCATTTACATATTCCATCTAAGGAATTAAAAGGAGCTTCGTTACTGATAAATTGGGCTAAAAATACTGCAGGACCTTGTATTGTTGTCATATTATATTTTGTCTAAAACTTTTATGAATTCCTTTTTATTACAAAACGTAAGGAGTCCATTTTTTATCAGATTGTGATGATGCTACTACGTTGTCTATAAATGCCATTCCTCTTAATCCATCTTCAACAGAAGGGAAATCTAACATTTCAGGGGTAGGTTCTGTACCATCTAATTTACAGCCCAGTGTTAATGCAAAGTTGCGATAAATATTAGCAAATGCTTCTAAATAACCTTCTGGATGTCCGCCGGGAGTACGACAATTATGGGTTGCAAATGAAGATAAATGAGATCCATAATTAGATCCCGCTCTTAAAATTTGTGCAGGTTCATCTAACCACCTAACCATTAAAGTATTTGGGTCGTGTTGGAACCATTCGATTCCACCTTTTTCACCATAAACTCTAATTTTTAAAGCATTTTCTTCTCCAGCAGCTACTTGCGATGCAATTAAAACTCCTTTTGCACCATTATCAAACTTCAATAATACTGCACCATCATCATCCATTACACGACCTTCGACTAATGTGTTCAATTCAGCACAGACATCTGTAATTTTAGCACCCGTAATATATTCAGCTAGATGTGATGCATGTGTTCCAATGTCACCCATTACAGAACTTTTTCCTGATTTTGTTGGATCTGTTCTCCAAGCAGCTTGTGCATTCCCCTCTCTTTCAGACAGTTTACTTAACCATCCTTGAGGATATTCTACTAAAACTTTTCTAATCTTACCTAGTTTTCCTTCTCTGATCATTGCTTTCGCTTGTTTGACCATTGGATAGCCTGAATAGGTATGTGTTAAACAAAGTATTAATCCAGTCTCTTCTACTTTTTGTTTCAATAGTTTTGCTTCTTCCAATGAAAAAGTCATTGGTTTTTCAATTACTACATTAAAACCATGCTCCAAAGCCATCATTGCAGGTGCAAAATGTGCAAAATTTGGAGTAACAATAGTAACAAAATCTATTCTTTCGTCAGCAGGTAAAGCTGCTTCAGCTTTAATCATTTCGTCATACGTTAAGTACGTCCTTGATTCTGGAAGAAACAAGGCTTTACCAGATGCAATTGCGGTTTCTGGCCTTATACTTAATGCACCACAACTTAATTCAATTAGTCCATCCATATTGGCGGCTAATCGGTGAATTGCGCCTATAAATGCATCTTGGCCACCACCGACCATACCCATTCTTAATTTTCTCATAATGATGAACCTAAATATTTCCTTTTTTTAATTCTTTTACTGCATAATCGCAAGCACGAGCCGTTAAAGCCATAAATGTTAATGATGGATTTTGACAAGCGATAGAAGGCATACAAGAACCATCGGTAACAAATACATTACTAACTTCATGCATTTGATTCCATTTATTTAAAACTGAATCTTTAGGGTCATTACCCATTCTCGCAGTACCCATTTCGTGTATAGCCATTCCAGGGTAACAATCGTTATCGTATGTTTTTACATTTTTGATTCCTGACGCTTCAAGCATTTCGGCAGCATCATTCATCATGTCCTCACGCATTTTTGCTTCATTTTCTTTGTATTCACAATCAATAGCCAAAACAGGTTGTCCCCATTTGTCTTTTTTGTTGTGATCAATGTAGACTTTGTTTTCGTAATAAGGTAACATTTCACCAAAACCACCTAATCCCATACTCCAGGAATCAGCAGGTAAAGACATAGTATCTTTGAAATCACCACCAAAAGCCAATTCAGCAACTTCCTTATGCCATAATCCTCTGCTGGCGCCACCTTGATATCCAAAACCTCTTAAATAGTCTCTTTTATCATTTCCAACATTTTGGTACCTCGGAATATAAATTCCATTGGCTCTTCTACCGTACGTATATTTATCCTCAAAACCTTCAGCACTTCCTTCGGCACCACAACGGAAATGATGATCCATTAAATTATGTCCTAATTGTCCACTAGCATTACCCATTCCATTTGGATGAGCCTCAGAAGTAGAATTCAATAAAATGAATGTTGATCCTAAAGTTGAACCATTTACAAAAACAATTTTTGCATAAAACTCCATTGTTTCATTTGTTTCTGCATCAATTACCATCACCCCTTTTGCTTTTTTGGTGTCTTTATCATAAATAATATGATTTACAATAGAGTAGGGTCTAACCGTTAATCTATTAGTAGCCATAGCAGCAGGTAATGTAGATGATTGTGTTGAGAAATAAGCTCCAAACGGACAACCACGACTACATAAATTTCTATATTGACAACTACCACGTCCTTTGTGAGGTACAGTTAAGTTAGCCGTACGGCCAATAGTCAGGATACGTGTTTTGTTATAATGTTTTTCAAGTCTTTCTTTAACTGATTTTTCTACACAATTTAAATCCATTGGAGGTAAAAATTTACCATCCGGCAAAAGAGGCCAGTTTTCAGCTTGCCCACTGATTCCAGCAAATTTTTCGACATAATCATACCATTTGGTTAGATCTTTATAGCGAATAGGCCAGTCATTTCCATGCCCATCTTTGGCATTATCTTCAAAATTATGATCGCTGAAACGGTAACTTTGTCGACCCCACATTAAAGATTTTCCTCCAACATGAAATCCTCTGTACCAATCAAAACGTTTGTCTTCTGTATACGGGCATTCCAAGTCATTAACCCACCATTTTTCGGTAGCTTCATTATATGGATAATCCCGAGTTTGTACTGGATGTGTTCTTTTTTGTTCTTCGGTCATTTTTCCGGCATGCTCAAATTCCCAAGGAGCTTTCATTGCAGATTCATAATCTGTAATGTGTTCAATATTCATTCCGCGTTCTAACATCAAAACTTTTAAACCTTTTTCGGTAAGTTCTTTTGCAGCCCAACCACCACTAATTCCTGATCCTACTACAATAGCATCGTATGTATTTTCCGCTTTTAAATTGGTATTTATATTCACGTCTAGTTTTTTTATTTAATTAAATAGTTTAAAACAAAAGATCCAATAACAATTAGTTGGTAGCCCAAGCTTTTTGTCCAGGTTTGTATTCAGCACTTCCATCGTATCTACCAGGAACAGGAAGATATTCACGTGCTTGTGTACATCCTATTTCTGAAGAGTAATAACCCAGAAGGGTCAAATCTCTTGCGATCAAAAAGAAAGAAGGTGCTTTTTGATTTGCAATTGTTTCGTCTCTTAAAGCTCCCATCAATTTCTGACGTTCTTCTATTGACATTGCCAAGAAATCTTTATTGAAATCTTTCAAACATTTTGCCTGCATATCTTTCATTCCAGAAGCAAAAATCTCTTGCATTTGTGCTGGATAACAATCTTTAATCATCATAGGAATAAAAGCGCCAAGTCCTGCGGCTTTAGCTCCTGGTGAAGATGCTGTCGTCGGTATAATGATATCGGCAAATTCAGCTAAAACTTCCTCATCCGAAGCAGAAAAAAATACTCGATTCTTCTCTTTTTCAGGCAAAGTAAAACTTTCAAATAAAACGCCCATAGTAGTTGCTGAGATTGCGCTTCCCATCAAAAACGCAACGCTTTTAAGTGCTTCTCTTCTATTCATTTGTTAATTATTAAAATTGTTTACTATTCTTAAATTATTATAACCTTACAATAATAAAGAAAAAAAAAACAGCTTAATTTTTTTTATGTTAATTTATTGAATAATTCCATTTTTTTCAAATTATTAAGGGAATCACATAAAAAAATTCATTAAACACTATCTCAAATCTATTAAAACAAGAAAAAAAATATGTTTTAAAAAATTCAGTGTACTTAAAAATCTGTTTTACTGGGGTTTTTAGTTTAATTTAGTAAGTTATAACTTATTAAATTTAAATAAATTTCCATTTTAAAGAACTTCAATGCGTTAAAATGACATTATCACCAAAAAATAAACTTAAAAGTAAATTTTAAATAGTGTGCATAATTATACACTACAATTAAGAATTGAATTACTTATTTGAAACGGAATAAAAGTAAAAAATGGAATGAAAATAGTGTTGAGAGGTAACTACGTTTAAAACTTGATTTAATAAAAAGATCTATCTTTCAAATAATCCAAGCGTCCCGCCAACCCAATCTTTGTCTTTATTGAATTTTACGCCTATCATTTCTCCACGACTCAATCGAACTAAATTGCAAAGTAGAGTAGGTGCAACGTCGTCTTTTTTCCAAACACAAAGCACACGCACTTCGGCTTTTACTTTTCCATCAGGAGATTGCACAATAGGAAGATAGTTTACCTTTTTTTGAAGAATATAAAGTTCTTTTTCGACAACTGCTTCAATATCCTCTTTTGTTACATGAAAAATAACTCCAGTTCCTGAGAAGGAAAAGAGTGGCTTTAGAACATAATTTTCTAAATCCTGCGGTATTTCTTTGAGGTCACTTAATAGAGTTGTTTCAATAAAATAATTACCTTTTAGGAAAGGTAAGATAAATTTACTGATTCGAAAAAACCAATTGGGATGTCCTGCCCATTCTACATCAAGTTCATCAGAGAAATGAAAGTTTAATTTTAAATCGGTTCGCAAATCCAATTCATCAAAAATAACCCTGTTATAGATTCTTTTTACTCGGATTTCATCACCTTTTTCGTTTTTATAGAACAGTTGTTTGCCTTTCTTTATGAGTTCAGTAACGCAAACTATGGGTATACCAATATCTCTTCTGCAATAATAAAAATCAATCTTGGTATTTTGTTTTTCAGGTTCTATTTCAAGTAGAATAACATTCTCTTTTGGATGGTTATTGCAAATTGCATCCTCTAAAATATCAAGATATTCCTGCGGTTCAATGTTATTGATAAATGGTGTTAACTCACCAAGGAAAGGGTAGTGATTCTTGAATTTTTCATACAAATTAATCTGATAGTTATACAATGAAGGAAATCCTTGCACTTCAATTAATTTGGGAATAATTACTCCGTCTTCTTCACAAATTCCAAAATCAATTGCTAAAAAAGTACTATGTTTATCCTCATTTGGAACTTTATGATTAAGTTCTAATGATTTATCTGTAAGCGATTTAAAGTATTCTTTCTGAATGAAAGCTACAACTTCATTACAGCCTTCAATCAATTGTGCTTTTAGCTCATTCGAAATAAAAAAAGGAGTTTCACCTAATCTAAAAGTAGGCATATAATTAAAATCGGAAGCAATATCATCTTTAAATTTCTGATATTTTTTTTCTGTAAATTGAGCATTAAATAACTCCCGATATTTTGAAATCATCTTTAAATGAATTTATTAATTAGAAAGTATTTTCTTAGTTTTCATCAAGTCATTGATAGCAGTTCTTAGAAAATTTGGAATCAAGGTTTCATTAGTTCTGTATATTTTATCATCATCTAATAGATCTTCCAGCATGTTTCTAAACTTTCTTTTCCCTTTCATAGCCCTAATTTTTTCTTTTGCCTGTTTGTTTCTCAAATGAGAGACAAAGCTTATAGGATCTGCTTCGGGATGAAATTGTGTACCTACAAAATAGTCCGTAAAACGAACCGCCATAATAGCACGCTCGTATTGAACATGGTCTCTAATTTTTTCCAGTGAAATAATTTTAGCTCCTTTTTTGGCAAAAACACTAAGTTTTGGCTGTACAACTTGATAATCTCTGGAATCTATTGCGTAAAAAGGATCCGCTAGCCCTTCAAATAAAGGGTCTGTAACTCCTTCTTTGGTTTTATGAATGGTCATTACACCAAAAGAAGTATCATTTCTTCTAGTTACTGTTGCCAACCCAAAATGCAAGCAAGCCATTTGAAAAGAGTGGCAAATAAACAGTACGTGTTTTTTAATTACATTTTCACTATTCCATTTATTCAACGAATCAATAAAAGCATAATATTTCACATCCCAATTTCCATCACCAATCAAAGGATTTCCCGGACCTCCGGTTGAAATATAAATATCAAATTCTTTAATATCCGGCAATTCACATTTTACCCTAACATCGAATATTTCAAAACTAACTACTGGACTAAACCTGTTTACAACATCAATTATACAACGCATCCCCTGGTTAGGTTCCCCTTTGTACATATCTAAAAGCGCTATTTTTATAATTTTATTCGACATAACTATTTTTAAAAAACAATGCGCAAAGATAATTTATATTTTATAATCCCCTTGTAAATTCGCCAGTTATAAAGTCTACCACTTTGGAAAGATCACCTGTTTCTTCAAAAACGGTTAATTGTTTGTCTGCTCCGGTTCCATTTTTCAAAATTTCATGAACATAATTAATATCTTCACGGCTTCCTAATTCATCAACAACATCATCAATAAAATCTAACAATTCTAAGATAAGCATTTTGGTTTCCACTTCTTTTTGCAATCCAAAATCAATCATATTATTATCAATTCCATAACGAGCTGCACGAAATTTATTTTCCTTTATCAAAGCCAATCGATAAATATTGAAACTCGTATTATTCATATTTAATTTGTAGAGTTTAGCCACAATTGCTTGAATAATTGCTACAATACAAATAGTTTCATCAACCGTTAAACACATATCACAAATCCTGAATTCTATCGTATTATAAAACGGATGCAATCGTAAATCCCACCAAATTTTCTTTGGATTATCAATACAATTTGTTTTTACCAAAGTATCTAAGTAGTTCTCATAGGAACTTACCGAGTCAAAATATTCCGGCAATCCAGTTCTTGGAAATTTGTCAAAAACTTTAGTTCTAAACGACTTATAGCCTGTTTTTCTACCTTCCCAAAAAGGGGAATTTGTCGAAAGTGCAAATATGTGAGGCAAGAAATAGGTCGCTTGATTCATCAACTGCAAACCAATTTCACGATTTTCAATTCCTACATGACAATGCATTCCAAAAATCAAATTAGATCGTGCCGCATCCTGCAATTCATTAACAATATCGTGGTATCTGGGGTCATCAGTTATGGGTTGATCCTGCCATTTTGAAAAAGGATGCGTTCCGGCACCACCAACAATAAGATCTTGTTTATCCGCTAATTCAACAATTTTAGAACGTAAAAACCGAATCTCATTTTTGGCATCATTAACACTATGACAAATATTAGTTCCTACTTCCACCACAGATTGATGCATTTCAGCCTTAACTTGCTCATTCAAAATTATTTTGGCACCATCAACAATTTTTGATAAATGCGACCGCAAATCTCTTGTTTCAGGGTCAATAATTTGGTATTCTTCTTCCACACCAAGTGTGAAAATGGGTAATTTTTTCATTAATTTATTTTTTTAGGAGCTAATTCCTGCTTTCTATTTCAATCTTTTTTGTCCTGAAAAAGTTCAGGACAAAAAAGGATTTTCACTGCAATCAGGGCTAGGGCATTCGACAATCGATAGATTCTTATTTCCCTCCAGCAGCATCTTTTATAAAAGTTCCCCAAGTCAAATTTATCTTTCCTGGCTTTTGTTTTTTTGCGGCAGCGATAGCCATTTTTGCAGCTTCTTCAACCACCCATTCAAAATTCTCAGCACCCACCGAAGTCAATTCAGCATCAGGCGCGGGATTTCCAAAATCAATAGCATATGGTATTCCGCCACGAACTGCGAATTCTACCGTATTAAAGTCATATCCTAAACCTTTGCAAAGGCGTAAAGTGTAGTCTTTTATAGTTGCTAATAATTTTTTATCTACCGGCGGACCATCAATTACATAACGCAAATGATGTGGATTTCTTGGTTCGTATTGCATAATTCGAACAGCTTTACACCCCAAACAATACACCCTGAAATACTCCGTAAAAACAATTTCTTCTTGTAACATCATCACTAGTTGCCCAGTTTCCTGATGTTTTTCCCAAAACTCTTCTTTGTTTTCTAATCTGTAAACATTTTTCCAACCGCCACCAGCATAGGGTTTCATATAAGCTGGAAATCCTATGTAATCAAAGATTCCTTCCCAGTCCATTGGGTATTTTAAATTTCGGAATGATTTTCCGGTGGTATCAGTAGGATGTTCCGCTGAAGGAAGAATTACCGTATTAGGCAACGGAACTCCAAGGGTATCAGCCAAAGCATTGTTGAAAAATTTATCATCAGCACTCCACCAAAAAGGATTGTTAATTACGTTAGTTCCTGTTAAAGCAGCATTTTTTAGATAAGCGCGATAAAAAGGAACGTCTTGCGAAATTCGGTCAATAATTACAGCATATTCTCCGTCTTTATTTTGAACCACTTTATCAATAGCAACCGCTTCAGCAATGATTCCTTTTTCGTTTTTTGAATTGACACGATCAATAAATGCTTGCGGAAAGGTGTCTTCCATTCCAAATAAAATTCCTATTTTTTTCATCTTGATGTGTTTATGATTTTAAAAAAATTTAATTCTTGACAAATAATGTGGAAACATTTCTTTCCAAACAGGCCAGTCGTGCTTTCGTTCCTGGCGAATATCCAGCCAGTGATGTATGTTTCGGTCACTTAAAACTTTGCTTAATTTTAGATTAGCATCAAAACAAATATCCCAATTAGAAGTTCCTAAAACGATATCCATATTCCACAATTCATAATCATCAAGTCCGTACAGATAGTCTTCAGGACTGTTATAAAAAACATCATCATTGTGAAAACCATCCATAAAACTTTTAATATTGAAAGCACCACTCATCGAGAACATATGGCTCACATAACCAGGGTGACGAAAAGCAAAATTTGCCGCATGATAACCTCCAAAACTGCAACCTGCTACAGCAACTTTTCCTGAGGAAGTATTATTTTTTACCTTTTCAACAATTTCATGACAAATCATTTTATCATACCTGACATGATTTTCTATACGATGTATGGGATGAATATTTTTATTGTAAAAACTGTCTTTGTCTATACTGTCTGGACAAAATATTTGGATTAAACCCTGATCGATATACCACCTTGCGGAATCAATCAATCCCATATCTTTATTTTCATGGTAACTACCCATCGAAGTAGGAAATAAAATAATAGGATATCCTGCGTGTCCAAAAACTAACATTTCAATATCCCTGTTAAGATTGTGTGAATGCCATTTGAAATATTCTTCCTTCATAACTTTATTTTTAACAATTATAATGAAAAAAATCGTGCAAACAACATAAATATTTATGCTTAATTAAGATTTATTATATAAAACATTACGATTATCAAATCTTAATTAAATTGTAAAATTTGAATCAATTTCCTGCTGTTTTTTAAATTATAAACAACAAATCGATTCCTTTTAACATATTTCTAAAAACAAAAAAATCTAACAATTTCAAAAAAAACCGATGGGATTGTACTAAAATTAGGACTTTACATCCCTTTAACCAAATAATGCAAAAAAATAGGATTACTTTTTTTTAATTATTGTTTTGATTCAAACAATTGGACTTGACTTTTTAGTCTTTCAATTAGCATACTCATCATTCTTTTATTGATATTAGATGAGTTTTTTATGTAAATGGCATACTCATCTAAAGTAAATAATGCGATTATCATTCCTTTCAAAGCATTTCTAAACTTGATGTCTTTTTGGACTGCATTTTCTATCACCGATAATTTTTTTTCAACGGTATAGCTATAAAAGTCAGCTTTGTTTTTTGCTACATAATTAATGAATGAAGCTATAAACAAATCGTTTTGCAACTTTAAAACAGGTCTAAGTACTTCATTTTGAAATGATTCTTCTGTTGAGGATTGATTGGTTACAGAGCCTATAGTTTGTCCTCTAAATTCTTTTAAAAAAGTATCGCGTTCGCTCATGTTTTTTTCTTTAAAAATAGAGAAAATAGCCATAAGAAAAGTTTATTTTTGTAGATATAAAGAAAAAATATGCGATTTCATACTAGGAAATGGGTAAAACCAGAAGATTTAAATCCTAACGGAACTTTATTTGGTGGTAAATTATTAGCTTGGATAGATGAAGAATTGGCTTTATACACCATCATCCAATTAGAAAACACCAGAATTGTAACCAAACACATGTCGGAAATCAACTTCAGAAGCTCAGCAAAACAAGGTGATATTATAGAAATTGGGATTGATGTTTTAAAATTTGGAAATACTTCGCTAACACTAAAATGTGAAGCTAGAAACATGATGACACGCGAAACAATTATCACGATTGATCACACTACAATGGTAAATTTAGATGATAACGGAAAACCAAAGGCACACGGTAAAACCGAAATTGAATTTGTTAAGAATCGTTTGTAATTAGATTTGATATTATCGCTTTTACTTTGAAAATCGATTAAGGATTTCCATTGTTTTATCAGTGTCTTTTTTATCTACAAAAATATGGTCGTGATAAAAAGCGGCTACCACATTACAACTTATTCCTTCCTGCGAAAGAGCATTAGAAAAAGCAGCGGTTAATCCAACAGCTTCCAGTGAAGAATGAACTGTTAAAGTAACCCAAGAAGCAATAAAAGAATATTCTAATTTTAGACTATCGGCAAGTTCCTTCTTGATCACTATGGTAGTACCTTCCTGCTCTTTGAATGTCATCATGATATCGTTAAGATTTAGATTTGCCAAATCATGAACCACACAAAAAACATATTCTCCTAAAATATGTTCCGGTTTCATTGTTTTAAGCAACTTCTCTAAGTCTTTTTCTCCGCTCATTTTAATGTAGAATGTATTTAATTTTTTTTATACTTTGAAATCATTTTCGGATACCGTTTCAAAAATTTCCAAGTCAAAATATCCAACAGAAGCAATAATATGATCGAATATATCCGACATGATGTACTCATAATTCTCAAATCGTTTGTCATGTGAAAATGCGTAAACCTCAAGTGGAACTCCATGTGAAGTTGATTGCAATTGACGACAAAGCATCAGCATGTCTTTATTTAATCCCGGATAATTGAATAAATATTCCGTAATATACTTTCGAAACAAGCCTAAATTGGTCAAATTTCGACCATTGATAGCGATTGATTTGTCGATTTTATTGAGAGCATTATACTCGTCAATTTCTAATTTCCTAGAGTCTATATAATCCGATATAAGATGTATTTTCTTCAAGTCACTTAATTCTGCTTCTTCCAAAAATCGAATACTACTAGTTTTAATAAGAATATGTCTTTTGATACGTCTTCCATCTGAATTTAGCATTCCGCGCCAGTTTTGAAACGAATCGGAACTTAAACTGTATGTTGGAATTGTGGTAGTGGTATTGTCAAAATTTCGAACTTTTACTGTTGCCAAATTGATTTCAATTACATCTCCATCGGCACCAAATCTATCCATCGTAATCCAGTCACCAATTCTAACCATATCATTTATGGATACTTGAACGCTGGAAACAAAACCTAAAATCGTATCTCTAAAAATCAAGATTATTACAGCAGAAACAGCTCCCAAAATGGTTAAAAGCTCTTTTTGGTCAATATCAAATAATTTAGAAATAATAACCGTAATCCCAACAGCCCATAAGACAATCATGATTACCTGAATAAAACTATCAATAGGTTTGTCGCTGTATCTTGGTTTTAGCTTTAAATAATCACGTAAAGCATTGAAAATGGTTCGGACAATCCATAAAACAAGTAATACTATATAAATGCCTACAAGTTTTCCAAAAACACCTTCCCAATATTCATATCGTTCCAGAATAATTGGAACCGATTTATAAATAAACAATAGCGGAATTAAATGTGCAATGTATTTAGCCGTTTTATTGGATACTAATAAATCATCAAATTTTGTTTTAGTTTTCTGGGCGATTACCGCCATAATCGTTACCAAAATAAGACGGAAAACAACATAAATTGCATATGCCAATACGCAAAGCATAACAATATTTATAAGCAGACTCAGATAAGAAGCAAAACTGCTCCCCAATCCCCATTTTCTGAATATAGGATATAGAAAATTGAATATTTTTTCTATTAATTTATACATTTTTCAAGTATTTTCTTTCTATGTAAAAAGTCCCAAAAGGAGGAATTGACGCAATACAAATGATAAAATACTTTTTGAAATCCCACTTTTCACTAAACTTTAAAATTGTTGCCAAAATAATGTAGGCAGTAAATAATACGCCGTGAGCCATTCCAATGTGTTTGACATAAATAGGATCATTAAAAATGTATTTCATTGGCATAGCAAAGAAAAATAACAGTAAGGCAGATATACCTTCTACTATTGCTGTAATCTTAAAAATCTTAAGCATTTATTTTTTTTTAAGTAATAATTGACAAAATTAAGTATTATCATTGATTTTCGAGGCATGGATTCCCAAAGTAAATTACTTTTGTATTCTTAAACTTTGATAATGAGCAAACGCGATTTAAAAAAATACTTGGCTGAACTTAATAAAGAGCAACTCGAAGAGCAAATTATTGAATTGTACGAGAAATTCAGTCCCGTAAAAGTCTATTATAATTTTGTTTTTAATCCAAAGGAAGAAACGCTTTTGCAGGAATGCAAACTCAAAATTTCCAATGAATATTATCCTTTGAAAAAAGCAGGAAGACGCAGTAAACCCAAAATGAGGCGTTCTGTTGCTCAAAAGTACATTAAGCATTTCATACTTTTAGGTGTAGATCCATTCATAATTGCTGATGTAATGCTGTATAATATTGAAATTGCACAAACATTCTCCTCAGAACATATTGTAAAACAAGACTTGTTTTTTAAGAGTATGTTCAATTCTTTTGAGCAAGCCGTTATTTTCTTGATTGCAAATGGAATCCTCAATGATTTCAAAACAAGAATAATAAGAATACATACCGAAACTATTGAACAAAAATGGTACAACGAACCCGAGTTCAATGCTATAATAGAACGATTTGAATATTGAACAGTTGCATAATTCAATTTTATTTAATCAATCCTATTTTTTTTAATTAAAATTGACAATTAAACTGTTTTTTAGGTGTATTTTTGCAAAAATCCAATAATAAGCAATGTCCCAAAACACTTTAGAAATAGAAATCGAAGACAAAAAAGAACTTTATGCGTACCAACAAGGCGATATTGATGCCATATTTGAACGTATAGATAATGCTCCGCCACAACACCATTTGTTATACCAATTGCCTACTGGTGGTGGAAAAACAGTAGTATTCTCAGAAATAGTACGCCGTTATTTATCACAACACGATAAAAAAGTAGTTGTTTTAACACACCGAATAGAGTTGTGTAAGCAAACATCAAAAATGTTGAAAGGTTTTGATGTAAAAAACAAAATCATCAACAGTAAAGTAAAAGAACTTCCGGACCAAAACGATTATTCTTGTTTTGTGGCCATGGTCGAAACTTTGAAAAACCGTATCAACGATGAAAAATTACATTTGGATAATGTAGGATTAGTAATCATCGATGAGGCACATTACAATTCATTCCGAAAATTATTAAGCTCTTTCAAAAATGCGTTTATATTAGGAGTTACCGCGACACCTTTAAGTTCAAATATTAAATTGCCAATGCATGAAAGCTACGATGAGTTAATCGTAGGCGACACCATTAGCTCGTTGATTGCAAATGGATTTTTAGCGAAAGCGGTTACCTATAGCTATGATGTGGGTTTAACCTCTCTAAAAGTAGGTATCAACGGGGATTACACGGTTAAATCATCGGATGATTTATACACGAATATGGCTATGCAGGAAAAATTATTGCATGCGTATACTGAGAAATCTTTGGGCAAGAAAACCTTAATTTTCAATAATGGTATTAATACCTCTTTATATGTATATGAAACGTTTAGAGAAGCAGGTTATGCCATCCGTCACTTAGATAACACCAGTAATAACGAGGAAAGAAAAGATATTTTACATTGGTTTAAGCACACGCCGGATGCCATTTTGACTTCAGTTGGAATTCTTACCACAGGTTTTGATGAGCCTACTGTAGAAACTATAATTTTAAACAGAGCGACAAAATCATTGACATTATATTACCAAATGATTGGTCGTGGTTCCAGAAAATTACCTAATAAAGATACTTTTAGCGTTATCGATTTAGGAAATAATGCAGCACGATTTGGACTATGGAGTGAGCCGGTAAACTGGCAACACATCTTTAAATCACCGGAGTTTTATTTAGAAAATTTACGTGATGATACGGAGATTGAATTGTACTTCAAATACAGTATGCCTCCTGAAATCCGTGCAAAATTTAGTAAAACCGAAGTAGTAACTTTTGATGTTGATGAAGAACATAAACTCATTATCAAACAAAATTTGCGTTCTAAAGAAGTTTTGGAAAAATCATTAGAGCAGCACGCGGCCATGTGCGTAGACAATTCGGATACATTACAAGAAGCAAAAGCATTAGGAAAATTGCTGGATGATGATATCGATTGCCGCATCAAGCGTTATTCAAAATGTTTGAGTCAGTGCAGTAAAAATTACCGCGAATGGCTTGTTGACGATTACAAATTAAAACTGGTATTGTTAACAGGGAAAAAATATCGTGAGAAAATCATGAACGAACCAGATGAAGATTAATTTCTTTTCAAGGAGCTAATCCCGCTGTACACTATATCTGTTGTGGTCTCGTAGAAAAACGAGACCACAACAGGATGCCGTTTCCATCGGGGCTAAAATTACGTTTACAAAACAACTATTTTTTATAAAATATAAAATCCAAAAAAATGCCAAAACAATTCTCTGATTTAGGAATTTCAGCACCAATATTAAAAGCGATTACCGAATTGAAAATTGTTGTACCAACAGAGATTCAACAAAAAACAATTCCGTTACTTTTATCAAACACTACGGATTTGGTTGGACTAGCAAAAACCGGTACAGGAAAAACGGCGGCTTTTGGATTGCCTATTTTACAATTAATTGACACTGACTTACCAGTGATACAAGCTGTTATCTTGGTTCCAACTCGTGAATTAGGGCACCAAATTTTTAGAAACTTAGAAGATTTTGCTAAATATTTACCTCAAGTTTCTATTGCAGCAACTTGTGGAGGAATCCCAATAAAACCGCAAATCGAAAGGCTTTCATTGCCAACGCACATTGTTGTGGCAACTCCAGGAAGATTAATTGATTTAATTCAGCGCAAAGCAATAAACTTAAAAGAAACCAAATTTCTTGTGCTCGATGAAGCGGATGAAATGGTGACTATTTTAAAAGAAAGTTTAGATGAAATTGTTGCGGAGTTACCTGCAACTCATAATACTTTTTTATTCTCGGCAACCATGCCTGGAACCATAAAACAGTTAATTCAAAACTATTTGAATAAAAATGTTGTACAAGTTAGCGCCAACATGGAAACGATAGGGAACCAAGGGATTGACCATGAATATATTGTGGTGGATCCTATTGAAAAACTAGATGTTTTGATGCATTTCCTGAATTCTAAAGAAGGAGAGCGCGGAATTATCTTTTGTAAAACAAAAGCAGCGGTCAATAAATTAGCTAAAAACTTAGCTATCAATAGGTTTTCGTCAGGTGCATTGCACGGCAGTTTATCGCAAGGAATTAGAGATAGAATCATGGAGCAATTCCGTGATGGACATATCAATATATTAGTTGCGACAGATTTAGCTGCAAGAGGAATTGACGTAAAGGAAATCTCTTATGTGGTAAATTATCATTTGCCAGATGTTTACGAAGCATACGTACATCGTAGTGGTAGAACGGCAAGAGCAGGAGCAAAGGGGCTTTCTTTAACGGTTTTACAGCCAGAAGAGGTAGTTGAAATTGCTGATTTCGAAAAAGAATTAGGAATTAAATTTACCCAGTTCAAAAAACCAACTGTTGCCAGCATCGAAGAAAACAATACTTTGTTATGGGCGAAGCAAATTTTCAAGACAAAACCCAACCATGATGTTGCTGCAGAATTAAAAGAAAAAATAAAAACAGTTTTTCATCATTTGACTAAAGATGAATTAATCGAAAAATTATTAGCTAACTATTTGTTGCAAAACAAAAATGAGCCAACTGAAAAACCGGTTAAAAGACAAAAAATGAAGTAAAATTTATAAGTTATTTAATACTTGTTAATTTAATTACATCCATAAATAGCTTATATTTATGGATGTTTTTTTTGATTGAATATTAAATAATACTTTATGGAAATTGTAATAATAGGTGGAGGATTTGCAGGAATTAATCTTGCTAAAGAACTGGTAAATGAAAAAGGAATTAATGTAACTTTAGTAGATAAAAACAATTATAATTTTTTTGCACCACTAATATATCAGGTTGCTACCGCTTTTTTGGAACCGTCAAGTATCAGTTATCCCTTTCGAAAATTTTTCTCTGGAAAAAAGAATCTACAATTCCGTCTGGGAAATTTATTAAAAGTAAATCCTTCTGAAAATAAAATCATTCTCAACAATGGAGAATTAGCATACGATTACCTAGTTTTTGCCACTGGTGCCGAAACAAGTTATTTTGGAATGGAAAACGTAAAGAAAAATGCTATTCCAATGAAAACGCTGAATGATGCAATCGTGATGCGTAATACATTACTAAAAAATTTGGAAAAAGCAGCCATTTGCAAAGACATTCGCGAACGCAGAAAATTGTTAACGATTGTAGTTGCCGGTGGCGGCCCGACAGGAGTTGAAGTGTCAGGAATGTTTGCTGAAATGCGTAAAAATATTATGCTAAAAGAATATCCTGAATTAAGTACTACAGCAAGTAATATTTATCTGGTTGATGGCGCCAATGCTGTGTTATCTCCAATGAGTAAAGCGTCGCAGGAAGATACGCTGGAAGCGCTGACAAAATTAGGTGTTGTGGTAAAATTAAACACTACTGTGGTGGATTATATTGATGACACCGTGTATTTTGGAAATGGTGAAACCATTCAAACCAAGAACTTAATTTGGGCCGCGGGAGTTTCTGCAAAAGTTTTCGAAGGAATTCCAGCAGAAAGTTATGGCCGCGGAAAACGAATGGCTACTGATGCCTTCAACAAAGTGAATGCTACTGAAAATATCTATGCGATAGGGGATACTTGTATTCAACTTACAGATGCTGATTTCCCAAATGGACATCCGCAAGTAGCACAAGTTGCGATTCAACAAGGGATAAATTTGGCTAATAACTTTAAACGAATGAGTCAAAAAAAGCCATTAAAACCCTTTAAATATAATGATAAAGGATCTATGGCTATAATTGGGAAAAATAAGGCTGTAGTTGATTTACCAAAACCAAAAATGCATTTCAAAGGTTTTTTTGCCTGGATAATATGGTTGTTTATTCACCTGATTTCATTAATAACGTATCGCAACAGAGTGAAAACGTTCTTTAATTGGATGATTGCTTATTTCGCAAAAGATCAATCTTTACGTATGATTATCAGACCTGATAAAAAAATCAAAACGGAGCCAAAACAACAATAAATCAAATCTATAATTAATGAACTATCGCAATTCCCTCATCGTGAGAAGTTGTGATAGTTTTTTTTATGTTTCGTTTTCCGAAAATTAAAATTATCAATGCTAGAATTGTTGTAACTGCCATAATGATAACCATTGGCAACATCGAATTTTTTACAAAAATACCAACGGCAAAAGATGCTAAAGCACCTAATCCTAACTGAATCGCACCCATTAATGCAGAAGCACTTCCCGCATTTCTTGAAAAAGGAGCAAGGGTAAGTCCCGCTGTATTGGGATTTGAAATTCCTAAGCACGCTAAAAATAAAAACAACATAGCAATAGTTTCGTATAAGCCTAAAAGATCATTCATGGCCAAAATAAGAAATGAAATACTAATGAAAGATTGTGAAATTAAAGCACCATAAATCATTTGTTCACTCGTGAATTTTCTTAGCAAGAATGAATTAAGCTGGCTTGCACCAATGAAACTTAATGACATAAAAGCAAATATCCAACCGTATGTTTTTCCGTCAACTTTAAAAATATCCATAAATAAAATAGGAGAGGCCGCAACATAAGTAAACAAGCCGGAGAAAGCTATGGCGCCAGTAAAAGCATAGGTATAAAACTGAGGCTCTTTTACAATACTGATGAAATTTGTAATAATTGGTTTTGGTTTTAATGAAATTGAAGTGTCTGGTTTAAATGTGTTTGGCAAACCAATTTGAGCTGCTAAAAGAATTAAAATCCCCATACACATCAATATAAAAAAGACTGTATGCCAGCCATAATCTTCGGTAATATAACCTCCAACTGTAGGCGCTAACATTGGTGAAAGCCCTACAACTAACATTAGTAAAGAAAATACTTTTGGAATATCTTTTACTGGAAACAAATCCCGAACCATAGATACAGAAGCTACTGTCGCTGCACAACTACCAATAGCCTGAATAAATCGTAATCCAATAAAAGTATCAATATCAGTTACAAAAACACAACCTAATGACGCTAATATGTAAACTAATAGCCCTATAAATAAAGGTTTTTTTCTGCCAAAACGGTCTAATAATGGTCCGTAAAGCAATTGTCCTGCGGAAATTCCTATAAAATAACTGGACAAAGTCATCGAAACATTGGCAACCGAAGTATTCAAGTCTTTAGCAATCCCAGCAAATCCCGGTAGATACATATCAATTGAAAAAGGACCTAAAGCTGTTAGTGAGCCTAAAATCAGGATCAATTTGATATATCTTGTTTTTGTCATTTCGGAATTGCTCATGAAAATTGGGTTTTTTTAATTTTTTGCAAAGGTAAATAATTAAGACCCGAATCGAGACACTTTCCTACTTTATATAACAAATTGAAATCAATCAATCATTAAAAAGAAAACAGCAATTTAAATATTGATTAAATAAGATTCCTTATACATTTTTTGATAAACATCTTTGCTAAACATAAAGAGTTGGGATGGTCTTTTTGAAACACCTACTTGTTTTTCATCCAAGGCAATAATATACTTTTTCGTTAGCAGTTTTCTCCTGAAATTGCGATTGTCAATTTCATTTTCTAGTATAGATTGATAAGTGTCCTGCAATTCATTGAAGGTGAATTTGTCTGGTAAAAGTTCAAAAATAATAGGTTTGTATAGTGCTTTTTCTTTTAAATCAGCATAGGCTTCATTGATAATATCTTTGTGATCAAATCCCAATTCCGGTAAATCATTCACAGGAAACCACTGTGCTTCATATCTGTTATTTTCTAAATTCACTTCTTGAGTTTTCAATAAAAAATAATACGCGATTGTTATGGTACGTTGGTTGAAATTTTCATTTTGGGCCCAAATAATATCTTTTTCATTCATCAACCGATTTGGATCTCCAAAAACTTTAAATTGTTTTTTATAAACATTATCAAGTCCTGTTAACTCCTTCAAAACTCGGGTTGCAGTTTCATCTATGGTTTCCTGCTCAAATGTATGGTAGCCCGTAAGAACATAATCGTCAACAAGAGGTTCTAAATTTTCTTTAGATTCTAAATAGCGTTTTATCAATAATACGTTAAGAGATTTAGTAGTGCCGTCAAAACCAAAAACGACGCAGTCTACAGATATATTTGGAATTATTTTAGACATAATAAAGAGTGAGAATATAAATAATTTTTGAGAAAGGCAATGTTACGCAACATCTTTTCCTACTACAAAACTAATGATTTATTTATAATTAAATATTTTCTAAAATACGAATTACTTTTATAATTAAACGTCACTATTACGTTATATATATTTTATAACAAATTAATTCATATTTATTAAAAAATTACATTATTATGCTAATATTTGCCATATATAGATAATTTTTAAGTTTTTTTTATTGCTAATTAAAAAAAAATAATACATTTGAAAAATAATAATCAAAATGACGCTTAATATTAAAAAGCTTTTATAATATTGTAAAATCAAATTTTTGGCCTGAAATAGATTCAAGCATTTGATATATTAAGAACATAAAAAAAATAAAATTTAAGTATATAATAGTTAACGTTCATAAAATTTAAAACCACCAAAAACTTATTTGAGACATTTTTTAAAATAAAACTTCTATGCAAAAACCACTTTTTATATTCTTATTTTCAATACTGTTCATGCCAATTTATTCACAGGTGGTTATAACTAATTCGAATTTTTCATTAGGAACAACGGGTCGAATCGGGGTTGGGCTTTCGCCAAATGGTGAAGGAAACATGTGGAAACCTTTGAATCTTTCCGGTCAAGGATCATTAGGCGGACGTTTAGAACAAACGGACTATATCGATATTTTACCTGCAATACACTTTTCTCCAAAAATTGACGGTAAAGACAGCACAAACATAACGTTCCAAATGCGTTTGGGGATGTATTCTGCCAATGGTCAGTTTGTGGGAAATGTAAGTTCCCGTTCTAATAATGGGTTGACTTTTATTCTTCCCGAAGCCTATATTGAAGCCAGAAATATCATGGGAAGTAAATGGTCTGCTTGGGCTGGTTCTCGTTTTCGTCGCTATGATGACATTCATATCAGTGATTACTTTTATTTTGATGATCATTCCGCGCAAGGTTTTGGCGTAAGCCATAAAAATACAGAACTAACCATGTTGATGCCTGCTTCTGCTGATTCAACAAATGTGTATCCTTATAATTATGAAGTTACTGTTGCCGGCGCAACAAATCCTGCTATTCGCCAACGCATGGTTTGGATTGGCGAACACAGTTTTCATTTAAGAAATGATAATGTAATTAAACTTTTAGGGGAGTTTCATTATGTTTCTGCCAATTCGAAAAATGCTTCTAAAAATTATCCATCGGATAACGGCTGGGTCGCTGGAATCAAATACAATAAATCATTCAAAACTGCTTTACCGGGTTCGTTCAATCAGTTTTCGGTGCGATATGGGTCCGGAATTGCAAATGGAGGCGATAACGGAAACACTTTTACTTGGGCAACTTACGGAGCTCCAGATTCTGAAGGAAAATATACAAATGCGTATTCCTTTACCATGGTAGAGCATTTTCTGCTAAACCTCTCGCAGAAATTCAGTATCAATGGATATGGCGTTTTCACAAAAAGTAAAGGCGGTTCTGCCAATACGAATACGGACGAGTATTTCAATGGTAATCAATTATATAATCAAAAAACGGATTTCGTAGTTGGTTTCAGAAGTTTTTATTATGTAACGAAGTGGTTGCACTTAATCGAAGAAGTGCATTATGCAGTACGAAAAGATGGTGATAATCCAGAAGCCAATATGTGGAAATTCTCTTTTGTTCCTACCATTGTGCCCTTAGGAAAAAAAGACCCTTGGAGCCGTCCACACATCAGACTTATAGCCACGTTAGCACACTACAACGATTACGCCAGCAATAATAACTATTCGCCTTTTTTACAAGTGAACCAAAAACGTTGGGGCTCTTTTATTGGAGTAAAAACGGAATGGTGGTTATTTTAAGAAATAAATTCAAAATTATATAGATATGCCAATTTTTGGAACAACAATTTTATCATTTATCCCCGGATGGACTGCTGAAGGAGGCCGTTTTGCAATAGAAAAGACCGCTGAATATGGTTTTGATATGCTTGAAATTATTTTACCGGCTTCATTGGATTTCGATGCTAAAAAAACAAAAAAATTACTTGACGAAAACCGCATTTCAGGTCGTTGTACGTTGAATTTACCCGCAAACTGTCACATTCCTTTATATCCGGAACAAGCGACATTGCTTATTAAATCAGCTCTTGACAAAGTAGCCGAAATGGACGGTGATTTTTTAGGAGGAGTTTTGCATTCCGCCATTGGAACTTTTACCGGAAATCCTTGTACCACAGAGGAGAAAATCATCATTCAACAAGTGTTTACGGAAGTTGCTGATTATGCCAGAAAAAGAAATATCACTATTGCTCCCGAACCCATTAATCGGTATGAAAGTTACGTTTTTACTGCTGCAGATGAAGTATTGGATATGATTGAATCTATTGGAAAACCTAATATAGGATTGCATCTAGATACTTTTCATATGAATATTGAAGAACGAAATTTTTATGATCCCATTAGTCGTGCAGGAAACAGATTGAAACACGTGCATATAACAGAAAGTGATCGCGGTATGACTGGCGAAGGCAACGTGCATTGGGATGATTTTTTTAAAGCCTTGGCAGCCAATAACTATCAAGGTCCGCTGGTTTTGGAGAATTTTTCTTCAGAAATTACAGCATTGGTTGGCCCAACATCCTTGTGGAGACCTTCTAAATACAACTCGGAAAATCTCGCCAAAGGCAGTCTTGCTTTTATTAAGAAAATGGTAGACAAATGGTATACCAATCAACTATAATTAAACCTGAAAAAAGTAATTAATCAATGCTTTTTTAAAATAAAAATCAAAAAAATGAAAAAGAAATTAAACGGTGTTTGTTTTGGAGAAATCCTTTTTGATGTATTTCTCGAGCACAAAAAAATTGGTGGAGCTCCGCTAAATGTGGCTTCAAGATTAAATTCGCTAGGAGGGGAGGTTTCCGTTATTAGTGGAGTAGGGAACGATTTAAACGGAAAAGAATTAATAGAATATTTGAATGTTTCAGGAATTAACATTGATGCTGTTCAAGTAAAGGATAATTATCCAACGGGTTTAGTCAATGTTATTTTGAATGAAAAAGGAAATGCTTCGTATGATATCAATTATCCATCGGCGTGGGATAAAATTGAAATTTCAAATGAGAATATTTCTATTGTTGAAAAAGCAGATTTTTTTGTTTACGGAAGTTTATCTTCAAGAGATTTAGTTTCCAGAAAAACATTGGAACAACTTTTAGCGGTAGCCAAATATAAAATATTTGATGTCAATTTAAGAGTGCCACATTATACCAAAAAAAATGTTTTGGATTTATTGCATGCAGCTGATTTCATTAAGTTTAACGATGATGAGTTAAATGAAATTTGCGAAGATTTAAATTCAAATAAAAGGTCATTGGAGCAAAATATCAAATTCATTGCAAAGGAAACCAACACCGATACGGTTTGTGTTACTCTTGGATCTCATGGCGCAGTTTTATATTGTAATGATACTTTTTATCATAATTGTGGTTTCAAAGTAAATGTTGTTGATACTGTAGGTTCCGGGGATTCATTTATAGCTTCATTAATTATAATGTTGCTCAATGAAGAAGACCCACAATACGCCATTAATTTTGCCAGTGCCGTTGGTGCAATTGTTGCCCAAAACGAAGGCGCAAACCCTGTGATTTCTCCATCTGAAATAGAAGATTTTTTATCTGGATTTGATAAAATAGAAACGAAAATCAAGGAATCAGCAACTATTCATATCTAACCAATTAAACCAATATAACAATGAATCAATTCAAAAAAATCCCTGTAGTCAGTAAGGAATACGTTTTTCAATTTATCATAATAACCATATTATTTGCGCTGTGGGGAATTGCCAATGATTTAACAACTCCGATGGTTTCTACTTTCAAAAAAGTGATGCCGGAACTTTCAAATACACAAGCATCATTAGTACAATTTGCTTTTTATTTTGGTTATTTCTTCATGGCATTGCCGGCTGCATTATTCATTAGAAAATACAGCTATAAATCTGGAATAATTTTAGGGCTTATTTTATATGCAACAGGAGCATTTTTATTCTATCCAGCCGCACATTACCAAAGTTATACATTTTTCCTTGTTTCATTATGGGTGATTACTTGTGGATTAGCGTTTCTGGAAACCACTTCAAATCCTTTGATTTTATTCCTTGGAAATAAAGAAACCGCAACGCAACGTTTGAATTTAGCGCAGGCATTTAACCCAATTGGAGCAATAACTGGACTGGTGATGGCACAGTTTTTAGTGATTAAAGAAATAAAATCAGATGACTATACACAAGAAGCGTATAAAGCTTTAACTTCAAGTGAATTGGCCAGTATTCGTGAAAATGATTTAGATATTATTAGCATTCCATACATTGGATTAGGAATTTTTGTCTTAGTGATTTTAATAATTATTATTTTAACAAAAATGCCTAAAACGGCACAAGAAGATAAAATGTCAGTATCGGAATCATTTAAAAAGTTATTTGCCAATAAAAATTACAAACACGGCGTAATTGCGCAAGCTTTTTATGTTGGTGCGCAAATTATGTGTTGGACCTTTATTTTTCAATATGTAGACAACATCAATAAAACATTTGGATTAGAATTGACAGCTACATATTATAACATTGCGGCCATGATTTTATTTTTAATGGGCCGATGGATTGGAACTGGTTTAATGAAAACCATAAATCCTTCAAAAATATTAATGTTATTTGGTGTTGGAGGAGTTATTTGCGCAGCTGGAGCCATTGTATTACAAGGAATGCCAGGACTAATTTCGCTAGTTTGTATTTCTATTTTTATGTCGATTATGTTTCCAACAATTTATGGAATAGCACTAAAAGATATGGAAGACGAAGCAAAAATTGGTTCTGCAGGTTTAGTTATGGCTATTGTTGGTGGTGCACTGATGCCAGTTTTACAAGGAAGTATTCTGGATTTAGGCGGATCGGGTTTTGCTGATATCAAATTATTTGGTTTTATTCCTGAAGTTAATTTTTCTTTTATTTTGCCATTGATATGTTTGGCTGTAGTTGCATATTATGGTTTTAGTACGTTTAAAACATCCAGGAAAATTGTAGTTACATTTTAAGTTTAAAAAAGACACGAATAATGTATTCTCATTGTTCGTGTCTTTTTGTTTTAAACAGATACTTCATAAATAAGAGTTTGATGATTGAAAGTATAGTCTAAAGTAATATTATATTCATGTATTTAAATGCTCTATAATTTATATTATGTAAAATAGACTTTGTAAAAACCAATACATTTACAATAAAAAAACAGCATCAATTATTGTCGATGCTGTTTATGAAATAAAAGAAATTTAATTTACCTACTTTACTGAAAATGGTATCGTCCAATTATCCCAATTTAACGAAACCGCATTTTTTTCGATAACGTAAGCTAATTTTTCAGCTTTTGCTTTAGCAACTTTTTGCTTAACCGTAACTCTTAATTGATCTTCTTTTTCTTTGTATTTATAAGCGCCCCATTGTTTGGCTTCTTTATTGAAAATGATTACACATTCTTTTTCATTTGGAATAACAAAAAAAGAATATTTTCCAGCTGGTAATTTTGATCCTTCAATTGTTACTTCTTTATCAGTTTCAAAAGTTGTTGCGTCATTCGCTCCGGCACGCCAAACTTGGTTAAATGGCACTAATTTCCCCCAAATCTCTCTGCCTTTTACCGAAGGACTTCCATAATTAATGGTGATTGTGGCTCCATCAATTTTACCTGTTACAACTTCCTTTGTTGATGTGGGTTTTTCCTGCGCATTAATAAAATTCACAATCAATAATGCAATAAGAGAAAAATGTATTTTTCTAAATAATTTCATAATTTAAATATATTAGTTAAGCTATAAAATTAAATAAAGTAGCTATAATTCATCATATTGCCCGTTTAATTTATGAAAAAATTAAGTAATGTATAATTTAACTGTTTTGCCTCATTATTGGTAGTGTTATAATTTTAAAATTTGTTATTTTTACAGAAATATAGATTATTTATTTGTCAAACTATGAATACAATTGCTGAGCACATTGCTGATTTTTTAAAGGAATATCCACCATTTAATCACTTGACATTTGAAGAGTTATCTGAAATTGCAATCAGCATTCGCGTTGTAAATTTGGAAAAACACAAAACATTATTCCAAATTAATGATGTATTGCACGACAGTTTTTATGTTGTTGCTTCAGGTACTATTAATTTATCTGTGATTTCAGATGCCGAAGAAACTTTATTAAATAAGTGTCATGAAGGTGATATTTTTGGGCTACGTCCCTTTTTTGCCAAGAATAATTACATGATGACCGCCAAAGCCAGAGAAGAAAGCATTGTTTATGCTATACCAATCGCTACTTTCCGTCCTTTTGTAGTCAATAATTCAGAAGTTCTAAACTTTTTGCTGGAGAGTTTTGCAACAAATACACGAAATCCAAATGACAAAGAAAATCTAAAAGGCAAACTCATATCTGACAATGTTTTCTATTCTGACCAACAATCAGAAATGCAATATTTTCAATCTTTATCCTATAATATTTCTCCATTAAAAGCATCAATTACTGCAATTGTACAAGAAGTTGCTCAGTTAATGACAGAAACATTAAAAAACAACATTATCATTTGTGACAATAATTTCCCTATCGGAATTGTGACTGACTGTGATATGCGTTCCAAAATTGCAACTGGCCGATTTCCTGTAACCGTTTCTGTAGATAAAATCATGTCATCCCCAGTAATTACTGTTGTGGAGAATGTTTCCTTGGCCGAAGCTCAATTACTGATGTTGAAACACAATGTAACTCATTTATGTGTAACGCTAGACGGGACTGATAAATCTGATGTGAAAGGAATCATTTCCGAACATGATTTAATAGCTGCCCAAGCGAATAATCCTGGTGTTTTAATTAAAGAGATTAAGCGGTCGCAAAACCCTAAAGAATTAAAACAAATACGAGAGCGTTTAACAGATTTGGTTCAAACTTCTATTTCTAAAAATATACCGCTTTCTCACGTTTTTAATATTACCAGCGAAATTAATTTAGCAATAATTAAACGTTCTGTAGAATTATCTATTTTAGATTTAGGCTCACCTCCTGCCCGTTTTGCATGGTTAAGTATTGGAAGTCAAGGAAGAAAAGAACAGTTACTGTTGACGGATCAGGACAGCATTTTAATTTTTGAAGATGTTGCTGCTGAAAAATATCGTGAAGTAAAAGATTATTTCCTTAAACTTGGAAAAAAGACAACTGCAACACTAGAAAAAATAGGTTATGAATTGTGTCCAAACGGGCATATGGGAAGCAATATGCTTTGGTGTAAATCACTGACTGATTGGACTAAACAATATGATAGCTGGATGAATACTCCAGGTGAAAATAGTAATGATTTAAGCAGTATTTTCTTTGATTACGAAATCACTTTTGGAGAACAAAGAATTGAAGATGCCATTGGAAATGTTGTTTTCAAAAATGCAAAAAACAACACTCTGTTCTTTGACTTCTTAGGAAATGATGCTTTAAGAAAAAATTCACCTTTGACTTTTTTCAAAAATTTTAATGTTGAAGAAGAAGGTCCTAACAAAGATAAATTTGACATAAAAACACGTGCACTAATGCCATTGATTGATGGTGCCCGTTTATTTACCTTAAATTTTGACATACGAGGAATCAATAACACCTTTCAGCGATTCAAGCAGTTAGCAATTGCTGATCCTAAACATGCTGAAATTTATCTTAATTGCGCTGAAGCCTTTTTGGTTTTATCAAAATTAAGAACATTGGAAGGTTTGAAAAATGATAGTTCAGGCCAATTTATAAATTTGAATGAATTATCAAAAATTGATAAAGAAAAATTAAAAAATGCTTTAGCTCCTATGAGAGAATTGGAAGAATTAATAAAAAATAAATTTCAACTTACTCAATTTTCATAATTATGTTAGACTGGTTAAAAAATATTAATAAAGAATATCCAGAATTTTGGAAAACTTATCTTTCTAAATTTGATAAGAAATCAACACGTTTTGTTGTTTTATCAACAGAAACTTCGGGTTTGAATCCAGACAAAGATGTTATTTTATCAATTGGTTCTTTTTCAGTAATAGACAATAGCATTGTTATTGGTGATAGTTTTGAAGCAGTTTTGTTACAATACAAATTTTTTCATGACAATGGTCTTTCAAATGAATTTTTGGTAGAGAGTAAAATGAAAAAACTAGGAGAATCAGAAGCTATAAAATTGTTAATTGAATTTATCCAAAATTCGGTTTTAGTAGGCCATCATATTGATTTTGATGTAGAAATGATTAATGCAGCATTAGAAAGACTAGACTGTGGAAGATTGAAAAACGAAGCTTTGGATGTTGATATTATGCACAGAAAACTGCATGATATAAATGATAAACAATTCTCTCTTGATGAGCTTTGTACCGTATATAATATTCCTAAAAGTGACCGAAATTCATCTGCAGAAGATGCTTACAAAACAGCTTTGTTGTTTTTGAAATTAAAATCTAGACTGGGAATAAAGTAATATTTGTTTAGTCAATCAGAGACTAATTCCTTCCCAAAATCGTCCGTGATGACTTATAGAAACTGGTTGAATCAACTTGGTTTGCTCATTAATTATAAAAGGAATTCCATTTTTTTTTAAAATTTCAATAGCAGGATTAATGCTTTTAATCTTTTTAAAATATTCTTTTTCGACAACAGCAATCGTGTAAATTGAATCGTTTTCGATTTTGCTTTGGGTGAAATAGATTTTTCTTTTTATCGAAACTGAGCCTGAATTTTCATTTTCATAAAAACATTCTAATTGTAAAGGGAAAAAACCGCGAATTCCTGTTTCCCGATTGTAGATTTTATAAGCCGCCTCTTTTCTGGACCATAAATTCCAAACTATTATTTCTGGGTTCGCATCATTCAAAATAATTTGTTGCTCGTTTTTAGTAAATATTTTATCTAAAAATCGGTTTCGTTGCCAGTTGCTTTCTTTTTTGGCTAAAGCCAAATCTACTATGTCGTTTCCAATCATTTTTTTACTGCTAATTCACGAATTTTTTTCTGATAATTTATTCTCAATAATTTCCATTGCTGCTTTTACATTAACCATGCGTTCCATAGCTTCATTATCAATTACAATGTCATATTTCTCTTCGATATCTAAAATCACATCTACTAAATTAGCAGAATTGATTTTCAAATCATTTATAAAATCAGTGTTTTCTGTAAGCCCATCAAAAGCTTCTTGATTTTGAATATACGGCTTTACTATGTTCTTTAATTCTTCAATTGTTTGTTCTTTATTCATAATTTTTTACTTTTTGTTACTGTTTTCAGTTCGAGATTAGCTGTAAATTTGTGATTAAATGTATTTCTTAAAAATTACGCATCCATTCACATCTCCAAAACCAAAACTGGCCTTTGCAATTATATTTAATTCCTTTTCAATCAGTTGTTGTGGTATTCTTGATTCATCAATTATTGCTGTAATTTCAGAATGTAAATCGGTACAATTGATGTTCGGAAAAACAAATCCTTGATGCAATTGCACTACCGAAGCCACACTTTCTATACTTCCCGCTCCAGACAAACAATGACCTACCATTGATTTCAAAGAGTTTATGTATGGAAAATCTTTTCCTTTCCTGCCCAAAGCTTCACTCCAATTCTGAATTTCCAAACTGTCTTTGGAAGTGGCTGTCAAATGTCCGTTGATTGCGTCAATCTCATTGGCTGAAATTCCAGCATTTGCCAAAGCATTTTGAATACATTTCTGCACAGCAATAGGATTAGGAGCAGTCATAGTTCCTAAACCGCGTTGCCCGCCAGAATTTACATTTCCTCCCAAAACTTCAGCATAAATTGTAGCACCTCTATTCAATGCACTTTCTAAATCTTCTAAAACTAAAGCTCCTGCTCCACTTCCGGGAACAAATCCTGAAGCACTTGCTGACATAGGCCTTGAGCCTTGCTCTGGATTTTCATTATGTTTAAAAGTACAGACTTTCATAGCATCAAAGCCACCCCAAATATAAGGGCCTGAATCGCTGGTGCTTCCTGCTAAAATGCGTTTAGCCTGACCTGATTTTATACGCTCATACGCCATCAAAATACTTTCGGTTCCAGTTGTACAAGCCGACGAATTAGTGGAGACTTGATTTCCTAATCCTAATTTTCCTCCCAGATAAGCACTCACGCCACTATTCATGGTTTGCGCTACTGCGGTACTACCCAATCTTCTCGTTTGAAAATCATCTATTTTATAAATACTTTCGCGAAATTTATCAATTCCTGATGTTCCTGTGCCAAAAATAGTTCCGCTGTCCCAATCCGGTTCTTCTTTTATTTCCAAAGATAATCCTGCATCTTTCCAAGCATCTATTCCGGCAATTACTCCATATAAAATCCCCGTAGAATTGAAGTTACGCAACTCTAGTTCCGAGAAATAGTGCAATGCCAGTTCAGTAGAAATGGCTGGTTTTCCAGCTATTTGACATGAAAACTGCAATCGTTCCAACTCAGCGTCGTGCTTAATTCCTGAAATTCCGTTTTTGATGGCATGTGTAAACGCATCAAGTCCTACTCCATTTGGAGCAACAACACCAAGACCCGTTATAACTACTCTTTTTTCCATACAAAAGATTAATTTTAAACCATTAAGGCATTAAGAATATTAAGTTATTTAACTCTTTGAAACTATCATTCCTGCAATTGTTCCTGTACAAACCTCTTCTCCTTTATCGTTTTTCATGATTACTTTACATTTTAATTTCCCGAATCTAAAGTATACTTTTTTTGAAATTACGGTTACTTTTTCATTAGGAAAAACAGGTTTTAAAAACTCTATTTCTGTTGATGTTAAAGCAATTGAAGTGTTTTTATTAAATGAATAATTTAATAAAAAAATCCCTAAACAAACCAATCCAATTTGCGCCATAGTTTCTGTTAAAATCACTCCTGGAGTTACAGGATAATCTTTAAAATGTCCTTTGTAAAAATCAAGATTTTCATTAAAAGTATAGGTTCCTTCTACTCCATTTTCATTAATTGCAATTATTTCGTCTACAAATAGAAAGGGTTTAGAATACGGTAATTTTGATATAATTTCTTGGTTAGTCATATTTTTTCAATTCCCATTTGGAGTTAGGTAGTTAAAACTGCAACAAAACTCTTTGCGCCGAAAAACCCGGACCAAAACTCAACATTAAACCCTTTTCTCCTTTTTTAGGCTGATTGTCCATTATTCGCTCTAAAACATATAAAACCGTTGCGCTTGACATATTTCCATACAAACGCAAAACTTCTTTAGTATCGTCTATATTTTTACCTAAACTAGAAAACAAACCTTCTACAGTTTGGACAATTTTCTTTCCTCCTGGATGAAAAATCAAATGATCAATATCTTCTATTTTTAAATTGTTTTTTTCTAAAAATGGATGAATAATATCGGGAAAATGAGAAGCAATCGTTTCTGGAACTTCAATGTCCAATACCATTTGCAAACCAGAATTGGTAAGTTTAAACCCCATCATGTGGATATTATCATAAAAATGATACATCTCCTCTGATACAATTTCCGGTCCCTCATCATCTTCATGTGATGAAAGTAAAACGCAAGCTGCTCCATCGCCAAAAATTGCCGCGCTTACGATATTTGCCATCGAGAAATCATCTAATTGAAAGGTTGCCGTTGGGCTTTCTACTGCAATTACAGCAGCACGTTTTCCGGGATTAGCCTGCAAAAAGTTTTTAGCGTAAATAATTCCTGAAATACCGGCAGCACAACCCATTTCAGTAACGGGAAGCCGAACGATATCCTGACGCAATTTTAACTTGTTAATAAGATAAGCATCCAATGACGGAATCATAATTCCAGTGCAACTTACTGTGATGATATAATCTAAATCTTCAGGGTTCCAAGTGGCTTTTTCTAACGCTTTTTCCAATACTTTTTCGCCTAAATCAATCACTTCACGAACATAAATATCGTTTCTTTCCTCAAATGAAGTTTTGGTAAACACTTCAATTGGATCCATAATGGAATACCGTTTGTCAACTGCTGCACCTTCAAAAATTTTCTTTACTTTTCTAATGAAACGCTCGTCTTGTCCAACGAGCCAAGCATCCAAAAAAGGAATAATTTCATCTGTATTTCTGGAATATTTAGGTAACTGTTTGGTTACGGTTTTGATTTTTACACTCATATTTTTGAAATTATCCATTGGTAACGAAAAGCCCATTTCCAATGAATTTTATAGTTTTTAAAATTTAATTTTTTAGAAAATTCGATTAACTCTTCTTTTTTAAAACCTCTTAAAATTGAAGTCAATCCATCTTCTCGAGACATATCATTCAATTGAAATACGAAACATAAAGCTTGAAATAAACGATAGGCAACCGCACTTCGGTGTAAATCATTGATTACAATTCCGATGGATGCATTATTATAAAAAACTTTCAATAATTGTACAATCTCATCGTTTTTGAAATGATGTAATGTCAAAGTACATAAAACAATGTCATACTTTAATTCCTTAAAAGATTCATTAAAAATATCTTCACAACGATAACTAATATTAGCGTATTTATCTGATAATTTCCGTGCATGCGAAATTGTAAAATTGTTGGCATCGATACCTATCAACTGAAATTTTAGATCGTTTTTAAGTCCAAAATCAGCTAAAGTCCTCAACATATTGCCATTGCCACAGCCAACGTCCACAATTACAATTTCCCTTTTTTTAGAATCCTGAATCAGTTCTTGTACTCCTTTTAAA
This sequence comes from Flavobacterium sp. GNP002, assembly GCF_054343795.1. NCBI lineage: Bacteria > Pseudomonadati > Bacteroidota > Flavobacteriia > Flavobacteriales > Flavobacteriaceae > Flavobacterium > Flavobacterium sp. GNP002. The sequence continues at coordinate 2,906,281 of NZ_JBTGUW010000001.1, read as the reverse complement.
GTTAACTGATTTCCTCCTAAAAGTTGATTAATTTTAGCAATTTTGTCCAAAGCATCACGCAAAATTTCGCCTTCCATGGCAAAATCATCCATAATTTCCGGTTTATCAGTTCTATATTTTGTATTTATCGCCATTTATGAGTCGAGAATGATTGGTTTTCCGTGCGTTTTTTTAATGATTTTAGGCAGTAAAAACGGAAATATAATTAATAAACGCATCAATACTGCTGAAAGTTTTTGCTTTTGTAAAAGATTCGATAATAATCGACCCATTTTAAGTCTTTTTCTAAAGTTTACATTCCATTCGTAAATGTATTTTTCTTCTAATTCACTTCTGGATTTGATTTCTTTGGTATAATATTTTTGCACTAATTCTGAAACAATTTTGGCACTATGAATTGCCATTGCCATTCCGTTACCGCACAAAGGATGAATTAATCCTGCGGTATCGCCAATCATTAGAATATGATTTTCAACTGCTTGTTTTTTTTCGAAAGATATTTGGCTTATAGTTAAGGGTTTTTCAAAAAGCAATTTACTTTCTTCGAAAATTACTCTTAAATGAGGGTTTTCAGAAACTATACTTTTTTGATATTCCTCTATATTTTTATACTGTTTAAAAGTTTTGTAATCCGCTAAATAACAGACGTTAATCATATTGTTTTCTACTTTAGAAACACCACAATATCCACCTTTGAAATTATGCAGTCCAACTATATCATTTGGGAAATCGCCAGAATAATGTGCTTTTACAGCTAACCAATATGATTTTTTAGTTATAAAATCCCTATTCAATTTTTGGTCTACATTAGAACGTTTGCCAAAAGCGCCAATAACTATTTCAGACTTTAAAATGTTTTTATTAGCGGTCGTAACTGTAAATTGATTGTTGTCAAAGGCTATGTTTTCAACATTGTCTTGCAAAATTTTGCAGCCGTTTTCAAGTGCTTTTTTATATAAATATTCGTCTAAAGTAAAACGACTAATACCAAAACCACCAAGAGGCAGAACACTTTTAATTGTTTTTCCGTTTGCTGTCGAAAACTCAAGATTTGTGATATTTGTAGGTTGTAAATCGGCTATGTTTAAATCTAACCAATTGAGGTATGGTAAAACTTCATTAGATATATATTCGCCGCAAACTTTATGTTTAGGATAACTATTTTTTTCGATAACCGTAACCTGAAGTCCAATTTTAGATAAATGTATAGCCGAAGTCAATCCCGCTAAACCACCACCGATAATTATAACTTCTTTATCTTTCATAGGTAGTAAATTTATGGATTTGTTTGATAAAGAAACTATACTATTACAAATAAAACTTACATAATTATTTGATTTATTATAAACTCTGATTTAATATTTTCCATTCAAAAAAAAAACCGTTTTGTTACAAACGGCTTTTAATTAATTTATAGTTTTCCTTCTTTTATTTCCTCTACAATCTCAGGATTTAAAAGAGTTGATATATCTCCAAAGTTAGAATAATCCCCTTCCGCAATCTTTCGAAGAATTCGTCTCATAATTTTTCCAGAACGGGTTTTTGGTAAACCAGAAACAAACTGAATTTTATCTAACTTAGCAATTGGTCCAATATGATCTGAAATATGTTGATTAATTTCATTCGCTAGGTTTTCTTTATTTCTCGTTTCTCCAGTTTCTTTAAGTATAACAAATCCATACAAAGCATTTCCTTTGATGTCATGCGGGAAACCTACAATAGCTGATTCAGCAACGGCTGGATGCTCATTGATGGCATCTTCTATTGGTGCAGTTCCTAGATTATGTCCTGAAACAATTACCACATCATCCACACGACCAGTGATTCTATAATATCCTACTTCATCACGCAAAGCTCCGTCTCCAGTGAAATATTTACCAGGAAAAGCAGAGAAATACGTGTCTTTATAGCGCTGGTGATCGCCCCAAATAGTTCTGGCAATTCCTGGCCATGGAAATTTAATACATAAACTTCCAACTACTTGATTTCCCTCTATTTCATTGCGCTTTTCATCCATTAATACCGGTTGGATTCCTGGTAATGGTAAAGTTGCATACGTAGGTTTTGTTGGTGTAACAAATGCCAAAGGCGAAATCATGATACCTCCAGTTTCTGTTTGCCACCAAGTATCTACAACAGGGCATCTTTTATCACCTACGTGGTCATTGTACCAGTGCCAAGCTTCTTCATTGATTGGTTCACCTACAGATCCAATTACTTTGAGTGACTTCAATGGATATTTTTGTACAAATTCTATATTTTCTTTAGCTAAGGCGCGAATCGCAGTTGGAGCTGTATAAAACTGTGTTACTTTGTGTTTTTCAATAACTTCCCAAAAGCGACTAAAATCAGGATATGAAGGAACTCCTTCAAAAATTACTGTTGTCGCTCCGTTCAATAATGGTCCGTAAAGAATATACGAATGTCCTGTAATCCAACCAATATCAGCAGTACACCAAAAAACATCATTCTCTTCATAATTGAAAACGTTCTTAAACGTATACGCGGTATAAACCATATAACCCGCTGTAGTATGCACCATTCCTTTTGGTTTTCCAGTTGATCCTGAAGTGTATAGTATAAATAAAGGATCTTCAGCATCCATAATTTCAGCTACATTATTATCTGATGCTTGATCTAATAGCGGTTGTAACCATTGGTCACGTCCTTCTTTCATAGAAATATCAGAGTGAATTCTTTTGGCAACCAAAACTTTTTCGACAGAAGTACATTTTTCTAATGCTTCATCAACGATTTCTTTTAAATCAATGGTTTTGTTACCACGAAAACCTCCATCAGATGTGATTACCATTTTACACTCACTGTCGTTGATACGAGTCGCTACTGCTGTAGATGAAAATCCTGCAAAAATAACGGAATGTATAGCGCCAATTCTGGCACAAGCCAATACTGAAACTGCTAATTCAGGAATCATTGGCAAATAAATACAAACTCTATCGCCTTTTTTTATTCCTTGCTCCCGCAATACGTTTGCCATTTTACAAACGCGTTGGTGCAATTCATTATATGTTATGTGTAATGCTGCTTCCGAAGGATCATTTGGTTCAAAAATAATTGCTGTTTTTTCTCCTCTTTTAGCAAGATGCCTGTCAATGCAATTTTTTACAATATTAACTTTTGCTTCAGTAAACCATCTGATATCGGCGTCTGCCATATTGAACTCAACAACTTTATCCCATTGTTGGTACCAAGTGAAATTTTCTTCTGCAATTTTACCCCAAAATTTTCTAGGTTCACGAACTGATTTATTGTAATGTTTAAAATATTGTTCTAGATTTTCAATTTTGTAGTAGCTCATGTTATAATTTTTTATAAAAGTATTAAATCTCTCGCTATTCTTAAAATTATTTAAATCATAAATACTTGCTAAAAAAAATAGATTCTCAAATAAAAAAGCACTTTTAATCCTAATTTGTTTAATTTTTGCTGTTTTTGCTAAAATAAGTAAAACACAAAAAGGCGAGATGGATTTAAATCCATCTCACCTTATGTATCAACAAAATTTAACAACAATTATTTTAGTACTAAAAACGATGATTTTTTGAACAATAATCAACCAAAACTATTTGGTTCCAATCAAGGAATACTACTACTAATTTTTTAGCATATTTATTTAGAAAATAAACATGGATATTTCTACTACTTCCCAATCTTTTTTATAGGGACTACTTCACTTAACTTTATTGGTGTTTAAAGTTAAGTGAATGTACAAGCATCCATATCCATTTATCTTTTTTAATATTTTTTAACTAATCCAAGATATTATGAAATCAAATGATATAGTGCTAATCCCTGCACACCCTCATGTGTGGTAATTCCTATTATATTATCCTATTTTTTTCATGGCTGTCATCGATTCTCTCAACCACTCTCCTACTTCTTCAATTGGATGCTGACGAATACTTTTGTTTACCGCAATAAGAACCGCATTATCGACTCCATTTGAAGTTGAAAAAGGTTTACCTATAACATTAGTATCTACCGTTTTCATAAAATCAGTTAATAACGGTTTACAAGCATGGTCAAATAAATAACAACCATATTCTGCTGTATCCGAAATGATTCTGTTCATTTCATATAATTTTTTTCTTGCAACAGTATTTGCAATCAAAGGCAATTCGTGTAAAGACTCATAATAAGCTGATTCTTCAATAATTCCTGTTTGAGTCATTGTTTCAAAAGCTAATTCTACACCAGCTTTTACCATTGCAATCATCAAAACACCATTATCAAAATATTCTTGCTCTGAAATATGTGCTGCTGTTGGAGCTGTTTTTTCGAAATTAGTTTCTGCAGTTGCAGCTCTCCAAGTCAATAAATTAATATCATCATTAGCCCAGTCAATCATCATATTTCTTGAAAATTCACCAGAAATAATATCATCCATGTGTTTTTGAAACAACGGACGCATGATGTCTTTTAATTCATCTGCTAATTCATACGCTTCAATTTTTGCAGGATTTGATAAACGGTCCATCATGTTTGTAATTCCACCATGTTTCAAGGCTTCAGTTACTGTTTCCCAACCGTACTGAATTAATTTTGAAGCATAAGCAGGCTCAATTCCTTTTTCAACCATTTTATCAAAACATAAAATAGAACCTGTTTGTAACATTCCACAAAGAATGGTTTGTTCTCCCATTAAATCCGATTTTACTTCGGCAACAAATGAAGAGTTCAATACTCCTGCTTTATGACCACCAGTAGCAACTGCATACGCTTTTGCTTGTTCAAAACCTTCTCCGTTTGGATTATTTTCTGGGTGAACCGCAATTAAAGTTGGTACACCAAAACCTCTTTTATATTCTTCACGTACTTCAGATCCTGGACATTTTGGCGCACACATAATTACTGTGATGTCTTTACGAATTTGCATTCCTTCCTCGACAATATTAAAACCGTGAGAATAAGCCAAAGTTGATCCGTTTTTCATCAAAGGCATGATTGCGGTAACTACAGCAGTATGCTGCTTGTCTGGTGTAAGGTTACAAACCAAATCAGCTGTTGGGATTAATTCTTCATACGTTCCCACTTTGAATCCATTATCAGCGGCGTTCATGAAAGAAGCTCTTTTCTGTGCAATTGCTTCAGCACGCAAAGCATAAGAAATATCCAATCCAGAATCTCTCATGTTTAAACCTTGGTTCAAACCTTGTGCTCCACATCCTACAATGACTACTTTTTTTCCTTCTAAAGCTTTTATCCCATTTACAAATTCAGATTGGTCCATGAATTCGCAAACGCCTAATTGTTCTAATTGTAATCTAAGTGGTAATGAATTGAAATAATTTGCCATTTTTTATTATTTAATGATTGTAAATTTTATAATTGATAGGTTTACTAATTGAAAACTAAACTGGTTCTTGTTTAAGTTCTTCCAACAAAGTTGAAATTTCCATTTTTTCTTTGGAAACTGATATTCTTCCGGAACGTACAAATTGCATGATACCAAAAGGTTTTAATTTTTCATATAACGATTCTATTTCAGCACGTTGTCCTGATTTTGAAATCACAAAAAAGTCTCTTGAAACTGTAACTATTTCAGAGTGGCTTTCTTTGATTATATTCTGAATTTGTTTTTCATCAAAAAGCAAGCTCGACTCAATTTTGAATAATGCATTTTCTAAGAAAATAGTTTCCTCATCAATATGATAAAATGCTTTAATTACTTCGATTTGTTTTTCGATTTGTCCTACTATATTTTGTACCCATTTTTCGGTTGTATTGACTACAATGATAAATCTGGAAACATTTTCAATTTCAGATTCGGATACATTTAAACTCAAAATATTGATATGGCGTTTCAAGAATATACCAGATATTCTGTTTAATAAGCCAACGTTGTTTTCTGAATAAACAGAAATGGTGAATGTTTTATTTTCCATTTTTTTATGTTTAAAGTTTTTATGTTTAAAGTTTAAAGTTGTGCAACATTATTTTCAGGTTCCAACAATTTTAAACCTTAAACTTTAAACTATTTTAGGACAAACGAATGTCCGAAACCGATGCTCCTGTAGGAATCATTGGGAATACGTTATTTTCTTTTTCTACCATAACTTCTAGGAAATAGGATTCTTTTGAAGCCATCATTTCGGCAACTGCAGCATCAAGATCTTCTCTTTTGGTTACTTTTTTAGCTTTGATATAATAGCCTTCAGCAATGGCTATAAAATTAGGATTGATCATTTCCGTAGAAGCGTATCTTTTGTCAAAAAACAATTGTTGCCACTGACGAACCATTCCTAAAAATTCATTGTTTAATACCACAATTTTCACAGGAACTTTAGTTTGAAAAATAGTTCCTAATTCCTGAATAGTCATTTGAAAACCTCCATCACCAATTATGGCTACAACTTCACGATTTGGCATTCCCATTTTGGCTCCAATTGCAGCCGGTAAAGCAAATCCCATAGTTCCTAAACCACCTGATGTTACATTACTTTTTGTCGAATTGAATTTGGCATAACGACAAGCAAACATTTGATGTTGTCCCACATCCGAAACCATAATGGCATCTCCTTTAGAATGTTTGTTAATCATTTCAATCGTTTCTCCCATAGAAATTCCTTCTCTCTTTGGTTTTAACTCGTCATTGATTACCGCTTCTAATTCTATTTCATATTTCTCTTTAAATTCATTGTGCCAAGCTTCATGAGAGTTACTTTCAATTAAAGGAAGTAAAGCTGTTAAAGACTCTTTTAAGTCAGCCAAAACTGCTACAGTAGTTTTTACATTCTTATCTACTTCTGCAGGATCAATTTCAAAATGAATTACTTTGGCTTGTTTGGCGTAGGTAGCTAAATTTCCCGTAACACGATCGTCAAAACGCATTCCTAGTGCTATTAAAACATCACATTCATTCGTCAAAACATTAGGTCCGTAATTACCGTGCATTCCTACCATTCCTACATTCAATGGATGATCTGTTGGCATTGCCGAAAGTCCTAAAATAGTCCAAGCAGCCGGAATTCCTGATTTTTCAACCAAAGCTTTTAACTCAGCTTCCGCTTCACTAAGAATTACTCCTTGACCAAATATGATAAATGGTTTTTTAGCAGTATTAATTATTGATGCCGCTTCCTTAAGCTTTTCATGATTTAAAACTGGTTTCGGATTGTAACTTCTAATACTGGTACATTTTTTATAGCTGAATTCAATTTCGTCAAACTGAGCATTTTTTGTAATATCAATTAAAACTGGACCTGGGCGACCTGATCTTGCAATATAAAATGCTTTTGCAATAATCTCCGGAATTTCTGAAGCTTCGGTAATTTGATAATTCCATTTGGTCACTGGAGTCGAAATTCCAATGATATCTGTTTCTTGGAATGCATCAGACCCTAGTAAATGCTTTCCTACTTGTCCTGTAATACAAACCATAGGAGTCGAATCGATTTGAGCATCAGCAATTCCAGTAACTAAATTTGTTGCTCCCGGACCCGAAGTTGCAATAGCCACTCCCACTTTTCCTGTTGCTCTTGCAAAACCTTGCGCAGCATGTGTAGCGCCTTGTTCATGACGTACTAAAACATGCTGTAATTGATCTTGAAATTTATATAATTCGTCGTAAACTGGCATTATAGCTCCACCTGGATAGCCATAAACCAAATCTACTCCTTCTTCTAATAAGCATCTAATAACGGCTTCTGCGCCGGATATTTTGTTTGTTCCCATGGGTACGTTTATTATTTTCCTCCCCCCTTACCCCCTCCGAAGGAGGGAGAGCCGAAACTGGCATAGGGGAATTTATAGTTATTATTTGTTGCTCAACTCCCACCCCTTTGGGGAGGGATGGGGTGGGGATTATTTATCGGTTACACATCCTTCAGAGGCACTTGAGACCGAACGCATATATTTAAGTAATACTCCTTGTTTAATTGGTGATTCTGGTTTTTTCCAATTGGCTTTACGTTTTACGAATTCTTCGTCAGATATTTTCATATTGATAGTATTTTTCACAGCATCAATTGAAATAACATCTCCGTTTTCTATTAAAGCAATTCCTCCACCTTCATAGGCTTCTGGTGTAACGTGTCCTACTACGAAACCGTGAGAGCCTCCAGAAAAACGTCCGTCAGTAATTAAAGCAACAGTACTTCCTAAGCCAGCTCCCATAATTGCGGATGTTGGTTTAAGCATTTCAGGCATTCCCGGACCTCCTTTTGGACCACAGTAGCGAATAATAACCACATTTCCTGGTTTTACTTCACCTCCTCTAATTCCTTTAATCACATCATGCTCGTTTTCAAAAACTACTGCTGTACCTTCAAAAAACTCACCTTCTTTACCACTAATTTTAGCCACACACCCTTCTGAAGCTATGTTTCCGTATAAAATTTGAATATTTCCAGTAGCTTTTAACGCTTTTTGGATTTCATGAATCACTTGTTGTCCATCATTCAAATCAGGAACAGAAGCTAAGTTTTCAGCAATTGTTTTTCCGGTTACCGTTAAACAATCTCCATGTAAGAAACCTTCTTTCAATAAATATTTCATTACTCCTGGAACTCCACCTACATTATGTAAGTCTTCCATTAAGTATTTACCGCTTGGCTTCAAGTCAGCAAGTAATGGGGTTTTATCACTAATATCTTGGAAATCTTTTAAGGTAAGATCAACACCTACTGAATGTGCCATTGCAATTAAGTGCATAACCGCATTAGTAGAACCTCCTAAGACAGCCACAATTGTAATCGCATTTTCGAATGCTTTACGAGTCATAATGTCTCTAGGCTTGATGTCTTTTTCTAATAATATTCTGATGGCTTTACCAGCATCAGCACATTCTTGTTTCTTTTCTGGACTCAAAGCAGGATTAGAAGAACTATAAGGCAAACTCATTCCTAAAGCTTCAATCGCAGATGACATGGTATTAGCAGTATACATTCCACCACAAGCACCTGCACCTGGACAAGCATTTTGAATCACACCTTTAAAATCTTCAGGTGTAATAGTGTTATTGAATTTTTTTCCTAATGCTTCAAAAGCAGAAACAATATTCAAATCCTCGCCTTTCCATTTTCCTGGATGTATAGAACCTCCATAAACCATAATAGATGGGCGATTGACTCTACCCATAGCCATTAGCGCTCCTGGCATATTTTTATCACAACCCGGAACAGCAATCATTCCGTCATACCATTGTGCTCCCATAACTGTTTCAATAGAATCTGCAATTACATCACGAGAAACCAAAGAAAAACGCATTCCATCATTACCATTTGAAATACCGTCACTGACACCAATAGTATTAAAAATCAAACCAACTAAATCTACTGCCCAGACGCCTGTCTTAATATCTTTAGCCAAATCATTTAAGTGCATATTGCAAGGGTTTCCATCATAACCCATACTCACAATTCCTATTTGCGCTTTTTTAAGATCTTCTTCAGTTAATCCAATTCCGTACAACATGGCCTGAGAAGCTGGTTGTGTTTCATCTTGCGTGATTATTTTGCTGTATTTATTTAATTCCATTATTATGTTAGTTTGTAGGTAATATGTTTTTCTGAAAAATTATAGGTACCATCAATTATTTATTTTTTAAACTATGGTCGATTGGCCTATGTAGACATTGTCACTTTTAAAATATAAGTCGTCTTTACTTAGAATATAATTCGAAACAAAATCTCCCACTTCATTAGTGCCAAATTTTGAATATGGATTCAAGTCGGCAGTGACGACATTTAATTCGATTGCTTTATGAACCGCTTCGTAAACTTTTTGCGATTCGATATGAAGACCAAAATGTTCCAAAAGCATTGCTGCTGATACTATTGAAGCAATAGGATTAGCAATATTTTTTCTTTTAGCTTCTGGATAAGATCCATGAATAGGTTCAAAAAGTGCATTTGAATTTCCTAAAGATGCGGATGGCAATAATCCAATTGAACCTGTAATTACACTTGCTTCATCTGATAAAATATCACCAAATAAGTTTTCGGTCAAAATGACATCAAATTGCTTTGGATTAATGATGATTTGCATTGCAGCATTATCCACCAAAAGAAATTCTAGAGTTACATCAGGATATCCCTCAGCAATTTCTGTAACTACTTTTCTCCACAATCTTGACGTTTCCAGAATACTGGCTTTGTCAACCAAAGTCAATTTCTTTTTTCTTTTCTGAGCCGTTCTGAAAGCCAAATGACTGATACGAATAATTTCTTCTTCAGAATACTCGCATAAATCAGAGGCTAATGTACCTTGTTCGTTGATCTTTTTTTCACTGAAATAAGATCCTCCAGAAATTTCTCTGAAAATTATAAAATCAGCACCTTCGATTATTTTTCTTTTCAAAGGCGACAAATCTAATAAGTCGTTGTATGGTTTAATAGGTCTTATATTGGCATATAATCCTAAAGCTTGTCTCAATTTTAATAATCCTTGTATGGGACGCAGTTTCGAATCTGAAACAGCATCATATTTTGAGTCATCAACAGCTCCAAATAATATGGCATCTGTATTCAAACAAAGATTTAATGTTTGCTCTGGCAACGGTGTTCCTGTTTTTTCAACAGCAACAGCACCAATAAGCGCATCCTCAAAAACAAACTCATGATCGAAAACCAAACCAATTGCATACAGCGCTTTTTTTGCTTGTAAGATTACCTCTGGACCTATTCCGTCTCCTGAAAGTACTGCTATTTTTAAGTTCATAATAGTAGGATTTAGATTTTATTAGAAATCAAAATATATTAATTAAGGATTAACTCCTTATTCATTTTACATGCTTCAATTATTTGATGAATGTCATCATCAAGAACCTCTTTTTTAATGTCGGCAAACTTTAAAAATTCAACATAAACCACATCTAATTGTATCTTTGTAAGTTCATATCCTACTTTTTTGGCTCTGTATGCCAATGCTGCTCTACCACTTCTGGCCGTTAACACTATTGAAGATTCATTTACACCTACTTCTAAAGGGTCCATGATTTCATAAGTTGCTCTGTTTTTTATCACACCATCCTGGTGAATTCCGGAGCTGTGTGCAAAAGCATTAGCACCAACAATCGCTTTATTGGGTTGTACCATCATTCCCATACTTTCAGAAACCAATCGGCTCATTTCATTCAGCTGACGTGTATTGATATTAGTATCTAAATTCAAATAAGGATGTTGTTTGAAAATCATCACTACTTCTTCAAGAGCAGTATTTCCAGCTCTTTCGCCTATTCCATTTATTGTACATTCTATTTGTCTCGCTCCATTTACAGCTCCTGCAATTGAATTAGCTGTAGCCATTCCTAAATCATTATGACAGTGACACGATAGGATTACGTTTTCAATCCCTTTGACGTTTTCTTTTAAATACTTAATTTTTGCACCATATTCTTCCGGTAAGCAATAACCTGTAGTATCCGGAATATTAAGTACGGTAGCACCTGATTTTATTACTTCTTCACAAACTCGAGCCAAAAATTCATTGTCTGTTCTACCAGCATCTTCAGCATAAAACTCTACATCTTCAACATAAGTTTTAGCATGTGAAACGGCAAATTTTGCTCTGGCAATAATATCTTCTCTGGTTGTGTTTAGTTTGTGTATTATGTGCGAATCAGAAGTTCCAATTCCAGTATGTATTCGAGGTCTTTTTGCATATTTTAAAGCTTCTGCAGCAACATCAATATCATTTTTCACTGCTCTAGTTAATCCGCAGACAACTGCATTTTTAACAACTTTACTTATTTCTGAAACAGATAAAAAATCACCTGGACTAGAAACAGGAAAACCAGCTTCTATAATGTCAACACCCATTTCGTCCAGTCGATTTGCAATAACTAGTTTTTGATTGGTATCTAATTTACATCCTGGGACCTGTTCGCCATCTCTTAAAGTGGTATCAAAAATTTGAACTTTCTCTCTATTCATTTTCATTTATTTAATGTAATTTCACATCTTGATAACAAAAATATCTTTCATTACTTTATTATAAAACTCAATTTAATGAAATATACTGCTTATAAAGCAAATAATAAGTTTATAACTTATTGATTAACAGTAAATTACATTACTATATTTTACAATGGCTAACCATCAAAAAGATTTCTTATTTGTATTAATAAAATCACTTTCAAAATCTGAAAAAAGACAATTCAAGATTTTTGCAAGCCGATTAGAAACAAGTTCTAATACAAAATTCATCGAATTATTCAATATTTTAGACAAATCAGAAGTCTATGATGAGAAACTCATTCTGAAAAGCGGTATCATTAAAAAAGTACAATTATCGAATCTAAAATCATACCTGTACAAACAAATTTTAGTGAGCATCCGATTGAATATTCCCAGCCAGAACATTCGGTATCAACTAAGAGAACAAATTGATTTTGCTGCTATATTGTACAATAAAGGGTTATACAAGCAGAGTTTAAAAATTTTGGATAAAACAAAAATTTTAGCTTTAGAGAATGACGAAAAACTGATGGCTTATGAAATTGTAGAATTTGAAAAACTTATTGAATCACAATACATAACACGAAGTATTCAAGGACGAGCAGATGAATTAGTCGTTCAAGCTAAAGAATTAAATTATCGCAATACCATTTCCAGTAAATTATCTAACTTATCCCTGCAATTGTATGGTATAATGCTTAAAACCGGTTATGTAAAAAGTGACGAAGAATACAAATATATAGACGATTATTTCCATAAGCATATTTCTAAATTTGATGAGAAAAAATTCGGATTTAGGGAGAAATACTGGTTTTATAACGCTAATCTTTGGAGAAGTTTTCTGGTGCAGGATTTTCTTTCCTGCTATAAATATTCTTTAAAATGGGTGGCCCTGTTTTATGATAATCCAAGTATGATTCATTTAAATCCTGTTTTTTTCCTAAAAGGAAACCATTATTTATTAGAATCTTTATACATGTTGAAGTACAAATCTAAATTTAAAAAATATTTAGCGCTGCTTGAAGATACCATCAAAGATTCCCATTTCCCAGTGAATGACAACATTGCGTCTTTATCATTTTTATATGTCTATAATAATAAATTGAATTACCATATTCTGGAAGGTACTTTTGCCGAAAGCGAATACTTAATTCCTGAAGTATTGAATAAATTAAAAATTCACACGGACCATCTTGATGAACATCACGAAATGTTGTTCTATTATAAATTTGCGTCAATTTATTTTGGGAACGAAAAATATGCGGAGTGTATCTTTTATTTAGAGAAAATCATAAACAACAAAAATCTTTCCATGCGAGAAGATTTGATGTGTTTTGCCCGAATACTCTGTTTGATTGCGCATTATGAATTAGGGAAAGATTATTATCTGGAAAATCAGTTGAAGAACACCTATAAATTCCTAATCAAAATGAATGATTTACATGAAGTGCAAAAAGAAATCATTAAGTTTTTGAAGAATTTAAACTCCATTTATCCAACAGATATCAAAAAGGAATTTGTAAAAATGAGAGCGCGCTTTATAGAATTGGAAAAAAACACCTATGAAAAAAGAGCTTTCCTTTATCTCGATATTATTTCTTGGCTCGAAAGCAAAATTGAAAACCGAAAAATCAGTACTATTATTAAGGAAAAAGCGAAATTGATTAATCGATAAGACTTTAATTTTTTAAAAAATACAATTGCTCTAAACTAAATTTGATAATAAAACAATGTATCTCGAAGAAATAGCTCTGATTAAGAAAATATTTTTGAAATTAAATTAAAACACTACGTTTAAAAAATATTCATTACTTTTAAGGAATACTTAAAAATTAAAATCATGAACGGATTTTTCAAAACAATACTAGCAGGTTACGGAGCCAAAAAATTAGGTGGTGGCTGTTTTGGCACAATTCTAATTTTTATTATTATCTATTGGATATTAGGTTATTTTTAGAATTAAAACTCTAAAAATAACCCAATTATAATTTTAACTATTAGTATGTCAAAAGTTCTTTCAGCTCATTTTCAAATCTACCTTTTGGCAAATATTGATCTTCCAATGCTTTTGTAAAAGGAATTGGACTATCTAAACTTGCTACTCGTTTTACAGGAGCATCAAGATATTTGAAACAGTTTTCCATTATCATTGCCGAAATATCGCTGGCAATTCCACCAAACATACTGTCTTCCTGATAAATAATTACTCTTCCCGTTTTCTTTACCGATGCAAAAATAGCTTCAGTATCCAAAGGTTGTAAAGTTCTTAAATCCAATAAATCAGCCGAAATTTCTGGATTTTTTGCTAAAGTTTCCAAAGCCCAATGTACCGCTGCTCCAAACGAAATAATTGTAACATCATTTCCTTCTTTCAACAAAGCCGCTTTTCCTAATGGAATGGTATAATATTCTTTTGGTACATCTTGGTAAACGCTTCGATACAATTGTTTGTGCTCAAAGAATAATACCGGATTCGGGTCGTTTATAGAAGTATTCAAAAGTCCTTTGGCATCATACGGAAATGCCGGATAAACTACTTTTAAACCTGGGGTTTTAGTAAACCAAGCTTCATTTGTTTGCGAATGAAAAGGCCCAGCTTGAGTTCCTCCACCACAAGGCATTCGAACTACAACATCTGCTTTTTCTAACCAACGGTAATGAGATTTGGCTAATAAATTGACTATTGGATTGAATCCTGTGGAAACAAAATCGGCAAACTGCATTTCCACAATCGCTTTGTATCCATTAATAGATAATCCCATTCCTGCCGAAACGACTGCACTTTCACAAATTGGTGTATTGATAACACGTTCTTTACCAAACTGTGCTACAAAACCATCCGTGATTTTGAAAGCACCACCATATTCAGCAATATCCTGGCCCATGATTACGGAGTTTTCATGGCGTTCCATTGATTGTCTCAAACTAGTAGAAATCGCATCTATAAAACGAATATTTTCTTTTTCTTTTGAAGGATTAACTTGCTCGAATACATAAGGTTTGTAAACGTCATTTAGCTCTTCACTTAATGAAGATTCGATCTCAGGTTCGGCATTGGCAATAGTCAAACTTTCATCAATATCCTTCTTTATTTCAGCATGTAAAGCCGCATCAAAATCAGCGGTAAGAACTCCGTTTTCTGCCAAGTATTTTTTATAGTTTTCTACTGGATCTTTAATCGCCCACATATCCATTAACTCTTGCGGAACATATTTGGTCCCACTCGCCTCTTCATGCCCACGCATTCTGAAAGTTTTGAATTCCAATAAAACCGGACGTGGATTTTCTTTCATCGAAGCCTTCAATTCAGATAACAAATTAAACACTTCCAGTATATTATTTCCATCAACAATATGACTTTCCATTCCGTAGCCTTTCCCTTTATCGGCCAGGTTTTCACAACGATATTGCTCATTGGTTGGTGTCGAAAGTCCATAACCGTTATTCTCTATGACAAACATCACCGGCAATTCCCAAACCGAAGCAATATTCAATGCTTCATGAAAATCGCCTTCGCTTGTTGCTCCTTCTCCTGTAAATACTGCGGTTACTTTTCCGTTTTTCTTGAGTTTATTGGCCAAAGCAATTCCGTCAGCAACGCCTAATTGCGGACCTAAATGCGAAATCATACCAATAATCTTGTATTGTTGGGTTCCAAAGTGAAAACTTCGATCACGACCTTTGGTAAAACCATTAGCTTTACCTTGCCATTGCGAGAAAAGGCGATACAACGGAATGTCTCGTCCGGTGAAAACACCAAGATTTCTGTGCATTGGCAAAATGTACTCATCCGAATCTAAAACTGCTGTGACACCAACAGAAATTGCCTCTTGACCAATTCCAGAGAACCATTTAGAGACTTTACCTTGACGAATAAGGATTAACATTTTTTCCTCTATAAGTCGCGGTTTTAGTATTCGTTTATATAAATCTAATAATTGATTGTCAGTAAGATTTTTTCTGTCGAAGATCATTTTTTTGGTTTTATTGTATGGTTCAAAGATAAAAAAATATAACAGTTTAGTGTTATTTTGTTATATTTTTTTATATTGTTTATAAGTTTTAAAATTCAGATATAAAATTATTCTTTACATTTGTATCTGCAAGGTTTTTAGCCTTCATGTTATTAAAAAATATTTAAAAGTATGCAAAACATTCCTAGTGTTGACTTGCGTGATTTCCTTTCGGACGACCCGAAACGTAAACAAAAATTTGTAAATGAAATCGGAAGTGCATTTGAAGATATTGGCTTCGTAGCACTCAAAGGGCATTTTTTAAACGACCAACTTGTTGATGAATTGTATGGTGAAATCAGAAATTTTTTCGCTTTACCTTTAGAAACAAAACACAGTTATGAAATCCCTGGAATTGGCGGACAAAGAGGGTATGTTTCTTTTGGGACAGAGCATGCCAAAGGCAGAAAAGAAGGCGATTTAAAGGAATTTTGGCACTTTGGACAATATGTGTCTAAAGATTCAAAATACGCTTCGGAATACCCAGAAAATGTTGAAGTTAAAGAACTTCCACGTTTTAATGTTGTAGGTAAAGAAGCCTACCAAATGCTCGAAAAAACCGGTGTTTATGTTTTAAGAGCTTTGGCTTTACACCTTGGTTTAGATGAGTTTTATTTTGACCAATATGCTAAAGACGGAAATTCAATCTTAAGACCTATTCATTATCCACCAATCACATCTGAACCAGCAAATGCAATTCGTGCTGCTGCTCACGGTGATATCAATTTGATTACTTTGTTGATGGGTGCGCAAGGAAAAGGGTTACAAGTGCAAAATCACAACGGAGAATGGATTGATGCCATTGCTGAACCGGATGAATTAGTCATTAATGTGGGTGATATGTTATCGCGTCATACGAATAACAAATTGAAATCTACGATTCATCAAGTTGTTAACCCACCAAGAGAATTATGGGGAACTTCGCGTTATTCTATTCCATTTTTTATGCATCCGGTGAGTGATATGAAATTGGATTGTCTAGAAAACTGTATTGATGCAGACCATCCAAAACAATTTGACGATATTACTGCAGGAGCTTATTTATACGAGCGCTTAGTAGATTTAGGGCTTATTAAAAAATAATACTTAATTTATAGTTCAAGGAAGACATCGAGTTCGCTTGATGTCTTTTTGTTTTTTTACCATTAAGAAATTAAAGTCCTTTATGAGCAATAAAAACTTAATTTTCTTAATTTCTTAATGGTTTAATAATCAATTAATTTTTAAAAAATGGACTTACAAGACCAATTAAAAAATCTTTTTCCTGATCACGAACCATCACCTGAAGAGCCGGTTGATGAAGTGGCACACGAATTATATGTTCAAAAAGAGCCAATGATTTGTAAATTCGAAAAGCGTAAAGGAAAAGCAACAACTATAATTGAGGGTTACGAAGGAAGCGACGAGGATTTTAAAATTCTTGCCAAGGAAATCAAAACCAAATTAAGTGTTGGCGGCACTTTTAAAGACGATTCTATTATTATTCAAGGTGATTACCGTGATAAAATAATGATTATTTTAAAAGAAAAAGGATTTAAAGTAAAACGAGTTGGTGGTTAATCCCCTCCTGACCTCCCCGAAGGGGAGGAACCAAACCAAAATAAAAAATATAATCTAAATCAGGAACTGGCTCCCTTTCCTTTGGAGAGGGCTTGGGAGAGGAAAAAAATATAAAAGTAATGATACAATCATCAGAATTAATATTAAATCCAGACGGTAGCGTATACCATTTGAACTTAAAACCAGAACATATTGCACACGATATCATCTTTGTAGGTGATCAAAATCGCGTGGAGAAAATCACTCAATTTTTTGACAGCATTGAATTTTCGACTCAAAAAAGAGAATTCAAAACCCAAACCGGAATTTTCAAAGGCAAACGAATTACTGTAATGTCTACGGGAATTGGTCCTGACAATATTGATATCGTTATCAATGAACTGGATGCTTTAGTAAACATTGATTTAGAAACCCGTAAACCAAAAGAAAAACTGACTTCTTTAAACATCATCCGAATTGGAACATCGGGTTCCTTACAAGCCGATATTCCTGTGGATAGTTTTGTGATGTCAAAATTTGGATTAGGACTGGATAACATGCTCCGCTCCTATCTAATTGACGAAGTTTCAAATCTTGAGATGGAAGATGCTTTTGTGAAACACACCAATTGGGATTTACGAAAAGGAAAACCATACGTGATTGCTTGTTCCGAAAAACTGGAAAAAATAATTGAAAGCGACAAAATGCACAAAGGAATTACCGCAACTGCAGGTGGTTTTTACGGTCCACAAGGTCGAGTGTTGCGTTTGAATATTCAAGATGAAGAATTGAATTCTAAAATGGATAATTTTAAATTTGGTGACAACCAAATCACAAACTTAGAGATGGAAACAGCAGCAATTTATGGACTTTCGGCGCTTTTAGGACACAACGCATTGTCATTAAACGCGATAATTGCCAATCGTGCTTCGGGAACGTTTAGTGAAGATCCATACAAAGCAGTTGATGAATTGATTGTGTATACATTAGAAAAAATTGCTTTAGGATAGAGAAATTAATTTTCAAAAGCGTACCCATTTGTAGTTTTAAAAAAGTGCTTTTAATTTTTTTAAAACTACATTTGTTTTTAGAACAAAACGATAATGAAAATAATACTTACAGGTGCAACAGGAGTTCTGGGATCTCACATCATGTACGAAATTCTGGAGCTTTTCATCACTACTAAAATTGATGGAAAACTTTTTATAATTGCACGAAATAAAGGCAAAAAATCTGCTTTAGATCGCATAAACGAGCTCTTATCCAGCAGTTATACACCAAAAATCATAAAAGACAAAGGCATCGCAAAACTGCACGAATACATTGAAATCATTGATACTGATTTGGCTGTTATTCAGGACACTTTTTCAAGCCAAATAAAAGATGCTTATTTCATTCATTCGGCTGGATTCGTAAATTTATCTACCGATGAAGAGCAACGAGAAAAGATTTTTGACGAAAATACCAAAATTACAAAATCCCTTTTCAATCTATTTCATCCTTTCATAAAAAAGTTCATTTACATAGGAACTGCTTTTTCGTCTGGAAACCGAAATGGATTGATTGACAATAATTTTCATAGTTTAGGATTCAAACCAGAGCATCGCAATGCGTATGAAAATGCAAAATTCCACTCGGAAAATTTTATAGCACAAGAATCTAAAAAAATAGGCTTGCCATTTCAAATTCTGCGTCCAAGTGTGATTGGAGGCAAAATGTTAGGAACAGAGAATCAGTATTTTATATCGAAATATATGGTTTTTTATCTTTTGGCTAAATTCTTTCACTTCACTTCCCAACGAAAAGGAGATCAAGAAAATGTGCGTTTTATCGTCAATGAAGACACCGTTTTGAATATTATTCCTGTCGATTATGTCGCAAAAGTGATTGTAAATACTTTTGAAAGAGACGATATAGAACAGCTTAATATTGTTCATAATAAAAGTTTCAATATGGTAAATGGATTGGGATTGATTATGAAGGAAGTTGGCTATACCAATTTTACTTTAATACAAAATTCGTTAGACTTTAAATATAAAAACACAATCGAAAAATTGTATTATGAAAGTATTGGAAAACACTTAAGCCCTTATTTTACAACAGCTGCGAATGAATACGATACCACTTTGTTGAATTCCATTCTTGAAATACCAAAACTGGATCAGAAGGCATTCACCAATATGATTCGGTATGCGATATTAAATAATTTTAAAGATATTAATGTGTAATTTTAGGAGCTATTTCCTGCTATACGTTTTAATCTTTTCCTTTTTAAAGAAAAAAGAAAAAGGATTTTCACTGCTATCAGGGCTAAATCATTCAACATCAAATTTTCAATAAAAACATGAATCTTATTTTAGAAACCGACCGCTTAATTTTACGAGAAATGCTCGTTTCAGATGCAGAAGCTTTATTTGAAATGGACAGCAATCCTAAGGTACATCAATATCTTTGGAACAAACCATTGACGGATATCAGCGAAGTACATTCATATATCGAATCTGTCAGAACACAGTATGTTCAAAATAATATTGGACGATTTGTTGTTATTTTGAAAGAAACCGAAGAATTAATTGGTTGGGCCGGATTAAAATACAACACCGAAATGGTCAATAACAAAATTAATTTCTACGATATTGGCTATCGATTAAACGAAAAATTCTGGGGAAAAGGATATGCTAGTGAAGCTAGTTTTGCATGGCTGGATTATGGTTTTAATGTAATGGAAATCAAAATCATGGAAGCCGCAGCTCATACGGATAATATCGCTTCAAACAGAATATTGCAAAAAATTGGACTGAAAATGACCGAAAAATATCTGGAAGACGACGTTTCTTGGAATTGGTACGAATTAAAAAATCCTAACTTATAATGAAAACAATAAAAATAGCTGGAGTTCCGGAACATTTTAATCTTCCTTGGCATTTAGCCATAGAAAACGGAGATTTCGAAAAAGAAAATATCGATTTACAATGGACTGATGTTCCTGAAGGAACCGGAAAAATGTGCCAAATGCTTCGAGAGGGCGAAACGGATATTGCCGTAATTCTCACCGAAGGAATTGTAAAAGATATCGTTGCCGGAAACCCGAGCAAAATACTTCAAGTGTATGTGGAAAGCCCATTGATTTGGGGAATTCATGTAGCGGCAAACTCCAATTATAAGACATTGGCTGATTTAGAAAACAAAAAAGTTGCCATTTCCAGATTGGGTTCAGGTTCTCAATTAATGGCGTATGTCAATGCTGACAATCAAGGATGGAATACTGATAATTTGGAATTTGAAATTATAAATACTATCGACGGCGCTGTTGAAGCTTTGACAAACGGAACTGCCGATTATTTTATGTGGGAACGCTTCATGACCAAACCATTAGTCGATAAAGGTATTTTCCGACGAATTGCTGATTGCCCTACTCCTTGGCCCTGTTTTGTAATTGCGGTTCGTGAAGAAGTTTTAGAAAATAATGCAGTGCTTATTTCAAAAATTCTTGCAATCATTAATCAAACTACAGAAGATTTTAAAGATATTCCAAGTATTGATAAAACCTTAGCTTCAAATTACCATCAAAAAACAGAAGATATTCAAGAATGGCTATCGTTAACACAATGGTCACAAAAGCCATTATCAACTGAAATGTTAAACAAAGTTCAAAATCAACTTTTTCAACTTAAAATTATCGATAAAAAAGGTACTTTTGAGGATATTGTAAAAACAGTCTAGATTTCTGTTTTTATTTTACTATGATAAAAATAAAAGAAATTAATTTTCAGGGTATTAAACAGCGATTCCAGGTCAAAAAACCTTGGGATGACGTTATTATTTTTATCCTGAACATATTAATTGCTATTCCATTATTTATCATTGTTCATCAAAATTTAATTAACCCCAACTGGTTTTTGAATATTGACAGAGTAGTGCTGTTTTTGGTGATGATTGTAATAATTCAAATCATCCTTCGATTCTTAAGAACGATTATCCTCTTTTGTATTATTCTATATTTATTGGTTTTAGTGTACGGCTCTACAATTGGAAACTATGGATTTAACAGTGTTTTTGAAGATTATAATTCGATAATGTACACGATGTCTGATAATCCATATCCACAAGATATTATTATCGCCAAGTTACTTCCGTTTCCCAATAAATCAAAAATTATCAATGCCATAGAATATCAAAATCCTAAAATCAGGAATTTTGCAGTTATGGCTACATCTAAGCATTTTAAAGATGTAAAAGGGTATTCTGATTACAGAACCATCATACAATGCTTCGCCGTTTTCAAAGAAATAAATAGCCGATGGAATTACGTAAGCGACCCAAAAGCACGAGATTATATCGCAACGGCTACGGAATCACTGCTTTATTTTTCCGGAGATTGTGATGATCATTCGATACTAATGGCTGCCAGTATCAAATCTATCGGTGGAACTCCCCGTTTAATCCATACTACTGGACATATTTACCCAGAAATACTGATAGGCTCTCTGACGGATTTAGAAAAAGTCAATTTTCTAATTAAAAATGTACTATTTGTAAATGAAAGCAATAAAAATAAACTTCATTATCACGTTGATGAGCGCGGTCAAATCTGGATGAATCTGGATTATACGGCCAAATATCCGGGTGGACCTTTTATGTCAGAAGAAATTCTCGGTGCATTGACATTGGAATGATTCTACTTAAAAAAAATTAAACTCTTCAGGTTAAGAATGCTTTTCTAAAGTGAAAACGCTTCCGTTATTAAACTATTTTAAGTAATTGGACATTTACAATATAGTTCTAGTTTTTTAAATTATTAAAATAATAAATTTTAACAAGTATAATATTATAATTTTAATTATTTCACAATTAATATCAAGCTGTAAATTATAATATTAAAAACGACAATTGTTTTAAAACCTCTAATTTCTTGCTCACTCCAAACAAAATACATTTACAAAGTCAAATTAAAATGAGGACATATAAAACAAAAAACACTTGCAAAAACGTTTTTGCAAGTGTTTAATTAAATATTTTTTTATCTAATAATCTGTATCGGTTATTCAGGACAAGACATTTTATTACCAACAAGGTTTTGGAGGACTACATCCGCTAGAACATGTATTAAAAGCATTGGTAAATTCTATATTCCCTTTATTAATAATTAGAGAATCATAATTTCTAGATTCATAAGGTTTTTTCAAAGCTATTGAATAACCTTTTATTCCTTTATACACATTCCAAGTATTAAATTTTGAAACACATTCATGAGTTGTATAACTATTCCCATTTCCATCAACTCCACCAGTTTGCAAGAAAGAGCCATCGTCTTTTAAAATATAAAATTGTTTTTCTTTTGATGTGCCAAAATTTAAAACGCAATTTCCTATCATTAATTTAGTGTAATATGTTGTTGAATCAATAGGTTTTATAGCTTTAAATATATAGGGAATATCTTTGGTTAATTCTTTGCCATCTATAGAGCGCCTATAGCCAATTTTTAAATAAAAATTAAGATCATCTTTACTATCTGAAGTTGCTTTAATCTTTCTGACTCCATCCACTAAACTTGTGCTAATACTAATCTTGGGATCACTAGATCCTTTAATAATTATATCTTTGTCCAAAACGGTTAGATTCATTTTACGTTGAGGTTTGTTACCAATAACGGGAGTATAACTTGGATATAATCCTTTTAATTTTTCAGTAAATTTGACAGCATTATCATAGATCAGTTTTATTTTGGAGTCTTCTTCAGTTAATTTACTTTCCCCATTAAAAGCATTTGTAATATCCGCTTGAATAGCGCGGTCAGCACCACTTAAATTTCTAAAATCCACTGACAGACTGATGTCATTTTCTATATTATTAACTAATTCTGAACTAGCCATTTTTTGAGTAAATACATCAGAAATCGCATTTGCGAAACCTTTTAGTGTGGCTACTTCTACGCCCTTCTTAATTGCTATTTCTCTGGAAATAATGAATACTGATAAACTAGCAGCAGTAGCAGCAGCTGTATAACCATTTGGCCATTTGTAAAAAAGACCTGCTGATACTGTAGTAAAACCAATCGAAGCAACGCAAATAGATTGTGCAGTAACAAAATTTAGGGCTTCTTCAACTAATGCGTCTCCTATATCGCTATTTGTATTACTCAGTCTACTGTAATAACTATCAGGAAATGGTTTTGTATTATTAAACCATTCAGGGTTAATACTGTTTTTTTGTAACAAATAAGCCAATAACTTTTTTTCTTCGTTATTACATTTACCATATTGTAAATCCCATTCCTGTTTAATTTGATCAATTAATGTTATTGTTTCTAGTGATGAACCTATTTTTTTTATCTCCTCAAAACATTTATCTCTTTTTAGAATAAAATCATCAATTATTTCTTCAGGTTTGGTAATAGATGTGTAGGTATTAATTTTTAGGGTCAGGATTGAATTTTTATCTAAATTTGAAAGCTTAATGTCATAGTTTCCAGAATTTAAAACAGGTACAATAAATTTATAGGAATATTCACTTGTAGCGTAGGCGTTAACAGTATTATTATTTAAAGTAATATTTATTGCCTCTTCTATGATTTTTTGCTCAGATTTAATCTCCACTATATCACCAGGTGTTGCTTCTGTTTCTACAAGTGTGTATTGCAAAACACTTGAAGATTGTGTATCTGCAACTTCTTGGCTTTCATCTTTTGAGCAAGATATTATTGAAAATAGAACTATTAAAAATATAACGGGTAGTGCAATTTTGTTTTTCATAATTTTCATAATTTTAATTTTTACTTTTTTTTAAATTCCTCTTCCTCCGCTTTTTTGGCTGCTATTATTTTTGGGTTGGGTTGAATGCATCTCCATTTTTCAGTATCCATTTTCTTTTTCAATATTTTTTTATTAACGGTATCTTGTGTTTTTTTTATTAAGCGAAAGATTTGTTCTCTTTTTGAAGGGGAATAAGAGCTGTTTCTCAAATAGAGTAAGAGTAATGGTATTACTAATAAAATTAGTTTTGATTGTATTCCAAAATATATTACTATTTGACACCATAAGAATGTCTAAATGTTTTTTAAATAAAAAGTAAGATTCACTATTTTTAATTACGAAATATCATTTGCACTTGTTAAAAAAATAAAAAGTATAATGGTTTTTATTAGTATTTTGACCATCCTCTTTATATTTTGAGATTTTTTTTTTAAGAATCAAATTTAAAGAAACTTTAAATCAAAAAAAATACCCCAAAAGGAGTATTTTTTTTTGAAATTGAATTCTAAATAATTCCTTGAAGGGTGCAATTTTTAATCAATTGGGCAGTGTTTTTGGAGTCAGATTTCTTCAGAATGTTGGCGCGGTGTTTTTTTACGGTTTGGTTACTGATACATAATTTATCTGCTATTTCGATATTATTTAAACCGCTTGCAATCAACTTTATAATATCAATTTCTCTTTTAGAAAATTCTTTTAAATCCTGATTTTTTTTATCCGGAATTAGATTCATAAAAGATGGTTCACCATTAAGTCCAATAAAAGAAACCTTGTAGGTATTAAAATTACTTAAATGATCTATTCGAGTATGAATATTTAATGATTTTCCTAGACCGCCACTATCATCTAATGAAAGCATAAGCGATTGATGGTTAAAAATCGCATATTCTCCATTTTTTAACCGAAATCTAAAACTATAACTTACTTTATAGTTTAACATTTTTTCAAAACCCACTTTTTCGTAAAAAAATTCGGTTGAATATTTTTCAGCTTTGGTAACAAAATCAATATCCTCAGGATGAATAGCTCCTAATATATCATTAAAAGAAATTTTTTTGGGATCAAATCCATGAATTTCTGCTATCCTTGGGCTAATATGAGAAAGCGTCATGTCAAAAAAATCTATAATGTAAAAATAAAATGGTCCTGTACTAATTATTGAATTAGTAAGTTCATCAAAAGAAATTTGAGGTTTAGTATTGTCCTTAGCTATTCTGTTTGGGTGCCAAACATTATACAAATTTTGAATTTCTGGAAGCATCGAAATAATATAGGTTTAACAATTTAACATAAAACAATGTTAATTTCAAAAATAAATATAATCCTTCAATAATACACATTGTTTTATGAAATTTAAGCCAATTTTTGTAAGTAAATAAAACATATTAAAAGACTAACTACTATTAATATACGCTTTTATAAATAAATACCTCCAAAATCAAATGACTGTGAAGCTTTATACTATATTCAAATCTATTTAAAAACCCTTTATTTTATTAGTATTTTTTTACTTTACAATTGCTAAACTCCGAAATAAGAAAATTACATTATTATAACTATATTCTTATAAATATGTATGATAATTATTCTTTCGTATGTCTTAATAAAATAGCTTTATAAAATCCTTCTATTTCAATTTGAAAAAGTAGTTTTGTGTTGTAAATCTTTTGCTTTAAAGTTACGCAATTGCCACAAGTGGCAAAACGCTGAAAAATATATATTTCTGCCGTTAAATTGTATAGAAGTTAATAATTAGGACCAGCATTAGTTAAATGAATAATGAAGTGAAAAAAGTGGGAAATGAAGAAATAAGCTGGACTATGTGCCTAGAATGTCAAGGAAGAGGCAAGAAAAGTCGAGGACTAACTAAGAAAGCGCGACTCCACTATCAGATAGCATTAGATCAGTTTAAAAAGACGAATGGCGAGGGGAGTTTTCCTGTCCTTCCTAAAGGGCACCTTCACTCCTGCCCAAAATGTTCCGGATCAGGTTTAATTCCAGCAGCCAATTCTCCTATGGCAGATCAAGAAAACTATCCACACCTTGCCATTATTGGAGGAGGTATTGGAGGCGTAGCTCTTGCTGTCGCTTGTTTGCACCGCGGAATTCCTTTTACACTTTATGAGCGCGATGATAATTTTGAAGCCAGGTCTCAGGGATATGGACTTACTTTGCAGCAAGCAAGTAAAGCAATTGAAGGACTGGGTGTTTTTTCATTAGAGGAAGGTGTGATTTCCACAAGACATGTGGTTCATACTACAGAAGGAAAAGTTATTGGTGAATGGGGAATAAGAAAGTGGATCCAATCGGATGCTAAAACTTTTCAAAAACGTACCAATGTGCATATCTCAAGACAATCTTTGCGATTAGCGTTACTGCAACAACTTGGCGGACAGGATTCGGTACAGTGGGGACATCAGTTAATAGATTTTAAGGAATGTGAGGGCAAAGGTGTTGATCTAAGCTTTCAAGTGGATGGGAAAATCAAGACTGCCAAGGCGGATCTCGTAGTTGGAGCCGATGGAATTCGAAGTTCTGTACGAAGATTACTGATTGGTGATGATAGTAGTCCTTTACGCTATCTCGGTTGTATTGTGATATTAGGCATCTGTCCTTTGAAAGCACTCAAAGGTCTTAATAGTCCATTACTGGATTCGGCCACAGTATTTCAAACTGCCAATGGTAATGAGCGAATCTATATGATGCCTTATGCTTCAGACTCCGTAATGTGGCAATTGAGTTTCCCAATGCCAGAAGAAGATGCTAAGGCGTTAAGTGCTCAAGGACCTCAAGCACTAAAGGAAGAAGCGTGTCGTAGAACTCAGTGGCACAATCCTATTCCTCAAATTTTAGAAGCGACACTAGAAGCACAGATTTCTGGCTATCCTGTGTATGACCGGGAATTACTCGAACCAGGATTATTGTCAAAAACACAGAAAGTAACTCTGATTGGAGATGCAGCTCACCCTATGAGTCCATTCAAAGGACAAGGTGCAAATCAAGCGCTGCTAGATGCACTATCATTGGCTCGCGTGATCTCAAGAGGATGCAGGCCTTTATCTCAATGGAGAAAAGTTGGAATAAGGGAAAGCGTATTAACGGAGTTTGAATCAGAAATGTTAGAACGCAGTGCTACAAAAGTGAATGATTCAGCGGCAGCAGCACAGTTTTTACATTCTGAAATTGTGCTTTATGAGGGTGATGAGCCAAGGGGACGAATTCTAAAGAAAAAAGACGCATAACATAATCCTGTTATCTGCCATTTATAGCTCAGAGGTTTTAAAAAAGTCAAGACATAAAAAAAACTCCATTATTTCTAATGGAGTTTTTTGTGGGCGATGAGGGGTTCGAACCCCCGACCCCCTCGGTGTAAACGAGGTGCTCTGAACCAGCTGAGCTAATCGCCCTAGTACAATTTGGTTATTTTCATTTCCTTATTGCGAGTGCAAATATACAGCTAGAATTCATATCTGCAAGCAGAATTGTAAAAAAAATCAATAAAATATTAACATCATTTGCTTTAACGCTCTATTATAGCACTTTATGCTAAGCATGAAACTCTAGTATTTTTTTGTATTGATTCGTTATAGTCTTACATTTGTGACATAAACAATAGATAATGGCCAGGTTCAAAGAAAACGATTTACCAAAATCAAAAATTACTGCAAGTTCACTCCAAAAAGCAACTGTAATATTTCAATATGCAGGAAATCACCGTTGGAAATTTTATATAGGTTTAATTTTTTTATTATTTACAGGAGCGACTGCTCTTGCTTTTCCTAAATTAATGGGAATGCTTATCGATTGTGTAAAAAACAAAGATAACTCTCAGGCAAATATGATCGCAGGTGGACTAATTATAATCTTATTTCTACAATCTATATTTTCGTTTTTCAGACTGTATTTATTTGTCAATTTCACTGAAAATACATTGGCTAATCTTAGAGTAGCACTTTACAGTAATTTGGTAAAACTACCGATGTCATTTTTTTCGCAAAAGCGTGTAGGGGAATTAAACAGTCGAATAAGTTCTGATATAACACAAATACAAGACACTTTAACGTCTACAATTGCCGAATTTTTAAGACAATTTATTCTAATAATTGGTGGTGTTCTTTTATTGGCAAACGAAAGTATCAAATTGACATTATTAATGTTATCCGTAGTTCCGCTAGTCGCTGTAGCCGCCGTTATTTTTGGACGGTTCATCAGGAAATATTCAAAAAATGTTCAAGATAAAGTTGCCGAAAGTCAAGTAATTGTTGAAGAAACCATGCAAGGCATCAGTATTGTCAAGGCTTTCGCCAATGAGTGGTACGAAATTGCCCGTTACAACGGAAAAATAAAAGAAGTCGTTAAAATAGCTATTAAAGGTGGAAAATACCGAGGCTACTTTGCTTCATTCATTATCTTCTGTCTTTTTGGAGCTATAGTAGCCGTAGTTTGGTATGGCGTTAGATTGAGCATCAGCGGAGAAATGAGCGTGGGACAATTGATTTCTTTCGTATTGTATTCCACATTTGTAGGTGCTTCTTTTGGTGGAATTGCAGAGCTTTATGCCCAAATCCAAAAAGCAATTGGAGCAACGGAACGTGTTTTTGAATTATTAGATGAAACTCCTGAAAAAATTAATTCCATTCAAAATACTGCTGAAGCCCAGAAGATAAAAGGTAATGTTACCTTCAAAAATGTTGCGTTCAGTTATCATTCGAGAAAAGAAATCAAAGTATTGAAAGACGTCAGTTTTACGGCTAATTTTGGTCAAAAAATAGCTATTGTGGGCCCGAGTGGAACTGGAAAATCGACGATTGCTTCGCTTCTATTACGTTTTTATAATATTGATGAAGGAGAAATATTGGTTGACGGAAAAAATATTTATGATTTTGATTTAGAAAGTCTTCGTGGAAACATGAGTATTGTACCGCAAGATGTGATATTATTTGGAGGAACCATCAGAGAGAATATAGCTTATGGAAAACCAAATGCCACCGAAGAAGAAATTGTTACCGCTTCAAAACAAGCTAATGCTTATAATTTTATCGAAAGTTTCCCTGAAAAATTTGAAACTATTGTGGGAGAAAGAGGCATTAAACTTTCTGGAGGACAAAGACAACGTATTGCAATTGCCAGAGCTTTATTGAAAAACCCAAGTATTTTGATTCTGGATGAAGCCACATCATCATTAGACAGCGAAAGTGAAAAACTAGTTCAAGAAGCCTTAGAGATTTTAATGGAAGGAAGAACCAGCATCATTATTGCGCACCGTCTTTCAACCATTCGAAGTGCAGATCAAATTTTGGTTTTGGATAAAGGAAAAATTACAGAACAAGGAACACATCAGGAATTAATAGCTTTAGAAAATGGTATCTATAAAAATTTAAGTAATCTGCAGTTTAGCAATTCTTAAATTTAAACTACATTACCATTATTTTTGGACACTGATAATACGGATTCGCAAAAGCGAAAACACGGACAAAAATTGATTTTCTCATGTTGTTAATACAACTAAAATCAGTTTTCATCCGTGTCTTTACTAAGTAAATCCGTGTTATATTTTAGATTGACTATTTCCCTTTTCTTCTGTTGCGTTCTGTTTTGATCAATGTCAATTCACGACTCGTTTGTCCGGCTACCGAAGTATTTTCTTCAGCACGACGAATTAAGTACGGCATCACATCTTTTACAGGTCCAAAAGGCAAGTATTTAGCGACATTGTATCCATGAGCAGCTAGATTGTAACTGATATTGTCACTCATTCCGTACAATTGACCAAACCAGATTCTGTCATCGTTAGTTTTAATTCCTTTTTCCTGCATTAATTCCATCAACGTATAGGTACTTAACTCATTATGGGTTCCTGCAAAAATAGACATGGTATCTAAATGATCAATCATATAGCGAACTGCAGCATCATAATTTTCATCTGTTGCTTCTTTTGAAGCGCATATTGGCGATGGATATCCTTTTTCTTCCGCACGTGCAATTTCTTTTTCCATGTAAGCGCCACGAACTAATTTCATTCCAATGAAGAATCCGTCTTTTTTAGCTAGTTCGTGTAATTTTTTCAAGTAATCCAAACGATCCCAACGGTACATTTGCAATGTATTGAAAACAATTGCTTTTTCTTTATTGTATTTACGCATCATTTCGGTAACTAAATCATCCGCTGCGTCTTGCATCCAACTTTCTTCTCCATCAATCAACAAGGCAACATTTTTTGCATGAGCATCTTTACAGACTAAATCAAAACGGGCCACTACTCTATTCCATTCTGCTTGTTCTTCTGGAGTTAACGTTTGTTTTTCTCCCAATTTCTCATACAATTCAAAACGACCAAAACCGGTTGGTTTAAAAACTGCAAAAGGAATCGCTTGGCGTTCTTTGGCAAATTCAATGGTTTTTAAAGTCATTTCAAGCGCAGCATCAAACTGCTCTTCTTCCTCTTTTCCTTCTACAGAATAATCTAAAACAGATGAAACTCCTTTAGTGTACATTTTATCAACTACAGAAAGACAGTCCACTTCATTTACTCCACCACAGAAATGGTCAAAAACCGTAGCTCGTATTAAACCTTCCACCGGAAGATTCGCTTTTAGGGCAAAATTAGTAACCGCAGTTCCTATTCGAACTAGAGGCTGATTATCAATCATTTTGAAAAGAAAATAAGCTCTATCAAGTTCCGTATCACTTTTTAATGAAAATGCAACTTGAGTATTATTGAATATTTTTTCCATTATTTGTTAAATTTTTGTACAAATATAGACAGAGTTTTGAATATTATTTAGCAAAAATTGCCTTATTTTGCGGTTCCAATTAATCAATACAGATGCAATCAATTCAAGCCAACAGTTATCCGATTCATTTCAACGAAAAAGGATATGAAGCCTTAAACCTTCATTTGACAGAAAATAAGTATTCCAAACTTTTTATTATTGTAGACAGTAATACAAATGAGTTTTGTATACCAAAATTTCTTCCTTTTTTAGAAACCGATCTTACTATTGAAATTATTGAATTTGATGCCGGTGAAGAAAATAAAAACATTGAGACTTGCGTCCAAATTTGGAATGTGTTAACAGAACTTGGTGCTGACAGAAAAAGTCTTGTAATTAATCTGGGTGGTGGCGTTGTTACAGATTTAGGTGGTTTTGTTGCTTCAACATTCAAGCGCGGAGTTGATTTTATTCACATTCCTACTACGCTACTATCGATGGTTGATGCATCTGTAGGTGGGAAAAATGGGGTTGATTTAGGAAATTTAAAAAACCAAATTGGTGTTATAAATGTTCCAATAATGGTACTTATCGATACGCAATATCTTGAAACGGTACCACAAAATGAAATGCGTTCCGGTCTTGCGG
The DNA here is from genome assembly GCF_054343795.1 of Flavobacterium sp. GNP002. Taxonomy (NCBI): domain Bacteria; kingdom Pseudomonadati; phylum Bacteroidota; class Flavobacteriia; order Flavobacteriales; family Flavobacteriaceae; genus Flavobacterium; species Flavobacterium sp. GNP002. The sequence continues at coordinate 2,874,698 of NZ_JBTGUW010000001.1, read as the reverse complement.
AAATGTTAAAACACGGTTTAATATTTGATAAGGAATATTGGGAACAATTCTTGGATTTAAAATCAATAGATTTTGCTGATTTTGACACGCTAATCTATCGTTCTGTTGAAATAAAAAATGAAATTGTAATACAAGATCCTACTGAGAAAAATATCCGAAAATCATTGAATTTTGGCCACACATTGGGTCATGCCATTGAAAGTTATTTTCTGGAAAATGAAAATAAAACTACTTTATTACACGGAGAAGCGATTGCCATTGGGATGATATTAGAAAGTTACATTTCATTACATAAGAACCTAATTAGTCCAGAAGAGTATTCTCAAATAAAATCATGCATAAAGTCTATATATGACGATATCATTTTTGAGGAAAACGACATCGAACCTATTTTAGATTTACTGATTCACGACAAAAAAAATGAGTATGGTAACATTCAGTTTGCTTTAATAGAAGGTATCGGAAAAATAAAAATCAATCAATCGGTTGAAAATGAATTAATTCTTGAAGCGTTTCAAGATTATAAATCTTAATTATTTTTTATAAAAAGGATTGCATTGCGTATATAATATTTTTTACATTTGCATCAATGAAAAAAAGTCAAAACAAGCGAAATTATAGTTCTAATAAAACCCGAAACAATATGTCTTTTCTGAGAATATTGAAGCGGTTTTATTCTATTAAAGGAAACTTCAGTTTTGACATTTTCCAATATATGAAAGCAGAAAACGAGAAGCTTCAAATCGTTTATGCAAATATCAGAGTTTGAATTTTAGATTAAATTGCATACACTATTTTAATCTATAATTCTAAAAAACAATGAATACAAAATATTCTGATTTAATAAATCAAACCTATTACTTTCCACAAGAAGAATTTACTTTAAACAAAGATAATCTTCAGTTTCACAATATTGATTTGATGAAACTAGTAGAGAAATATGGTACTCCATTAAAATTTACTTATTTACCTCAAATTTCCAACAACATTAACAAAGCCAAAAGCTGGTTTCGTAAATCAATGGAAAAAAACAAGTATGAGGCAAAATATTACTATTGCTATTGTACAAAAAGTTCTCATTTTGAATATATAATGAATGAAGCTTTTAAGAATAACATCCATATTGAAACGTCATCTGCTTTTGACATTAATATAGTTGAAAATTTATTGGCAAACGGTAAAATAAATAAAAGCACGTATGTAATTTGTAATGGTTTCAAAAGAGATCAATATATTGAGAACATAGCGCGACTTATTAATACTGGTCATAAAAATACGATTCCAATTATTGATAATTATGAAGAACTTGATTTGCTTCAAGGTCAGATAAAAAATAAATTCAAAATAGGAATTAGAATTGCCGCAGAAGAAGAGCCTAAATTTGAGTTTTATACTTCTAGATTGGGAATTGGATACAAAAATATTGTTCCGTTTTACAAAAAGGAAATCAAAGAAAATAAGAAATTGGAACTGAAAATGTTGCACTTTTTTATCAATACAGGTATTAATGACAATGCCTACTACTGGAATGAATTAGTAAAATGTATCAAGGTTTATGTGGCATTGAAAAAAGAATGCCCTACTCTTGACGGATTAAATATTGGTGGAGGTTTTCCAATAAAAAATTCCTTGGCATTTGAATATGATTATCAATATATGATTGATGAAATCATCAATCAGATAAAAATAGCTTGCGATGAAGCCGAAGTTGATGTTCCAAATATTTTTACTGAATTTGGTTCATATACTGTAGGTGAAAGCGGCGGAGCTATTTACCAGATATTGTATCAAAAACAACAAAATGATAGAGAAAAGTGGAACATGATTGACTCTTCATTCATCACTACTTTACCAGATACTTGGGCAATTAACAAACGTTTTATCATGCTGGCAGTAAATCGTTGGAATGATGCTTACGAGAGGGTTTTATTGGGCGGAATGACTTGTGATAGCGATGATTATTACAACTCAGAACAAAACATGAATGCTATTTATTTGCCAAAGTATAATAAAGAAAAACCTTTATATATTGGATTCTTTAATACGGGTGCCTATCAAGAAACAATTGGTGGATACGGAGGTTTACATCACTGCCTTATTCCACAGCCGAAACACATATTGATAGACAGAGATGAGAACGGATTTTTAGCAACTGAGGTCTTCTCGGAACAACAAACCTCTGAAGATGTCTTGAAAATATTAGGTTACGACAAGAAAAAATAAATTCACAATAATTCAATTAGTCAATTTAAAAATTCGTTAAATTTGAAATGTTATTTCTGATATAATGGTTTTTAAGTATTTAAATTTTAAAAAATGAGCAAAGGACCAATCAGTCAGTTTATTGAAAAGCATTATTTGCATTTTAATTCTGCATCTTTAGTTGACGCAGCTAAGGCTTACGAACAACAATTAGCCAATGGTGCAAAAATGATGGTAAGCATGGCTGGAGCTATGAGTACAGCAGAGATTGGAAAGATTTTTTCCGAGATAATCCGTCAGGACAAAGTTCATATTATTTCTTGTACTGGTGCAAATCTTGAAGAAGACATCATGAATTTAGTAGCTCATTCTCATTACGAAAGAGTACCAAATTATCGTGATTTGACCCCTCAGGACGAATGGGATTTATTAGAAAGAGGTTTAAATCGTGTTACAGATACTTGTATTCCGGAACATGAAGCTTTCCGTCGTTTGCAAAAGCATATTTACAAAATCTGGAAAGATGCAGATGACAAAGGCGAAAGATATTTTCCGCATGAATTTATGTACAAAATGTTACTTTCAGGTGTTCTTGAAGAATATTATGAAATTGACTTAAAAGACAGTTGGATGTATGCAGCTGCTGAGAAAAATTTACCTATTATTGTACCGGGATGGGAAGACAGTACCATGGGAAATATATTTGCATCGTATGTAATTAAAGGAGATTTGAAAGCTTCTACAATGAAATCCGGTATTGAATATATGGTTTTCTTATCTGACTGGTATCCAAAAAATAGTACCAATGGTGTAGGTTTCTTTCAAATTGGTGGTGGTATTGCTGGAGATTTTCCAATATGTGTGGTACCAATGCTGTACCAAGATATGGAAATGCATGACATTCCATTTTGGAGCTATTTCTGTCAGATTTCAGATTCAACAACCAGTTATGGTTCGTATTCTGGAGCTGTACCAAATGAAAAAATAACTTGGGGTAAATTAGACATTAAAACCCCTAAGTTTATTATTGAGTCGGATGCTACCATTGTAGCACCATTAATTTTCGCTTATTTATTAGATTTATAGAATATTTTTATGAAGAGAGTAATTGTTGATTACGCAAAACTTACCAATGAAATTTTAAACCTATTGGTGGATAAATTTCCAGATGGTTATGATGATTCAAACATTATAAGTTTTAGAAACGCTAAAAATGAATTAGTTGAAGCAGTTGAAGTACGAACTGAAGACACTATTTATTTAGTAAAAGTGAGCACTAAACTTGCTGATAGAATTGAAAATTATGATGAGGATGATGAAATAATCTTAGACGATGTTGTTGAACCAATCAAAGGTCTTGATTTAGATGACGATATTGATGATGACGATGATGAAGACGCTATCGACAAACCAGATTCTGATTCAGGAGATGATGAGGACGATGACGATTCTGACGAAAAAGATTTTTCAGATGAAGACGATGACGAAGATGAGGATTAATTAATCCCATTTAAATATATTTATAAAAAGGAACTCATTCACGAGTTCCTTTTTTTATAACTTTATAATTCTAAATATAAGCCAAAATGACTAATCAAATTTTATATGCCAAACTCAAAGAAAACTTTGGTTTTGAAAAATTCAGACCCAACCAAGAGGAAATAATAAATTGTATTCTCTCTGGGCAAGATACTCTGGCAATTATGCCAACAGGTGGTGGAAAATCAATTTGTTTTCAATTACCAGCATTACTCTTTCCCGGAATTACAATCGTAATTTCCCCGCTTATCGCTTTGATGAAAGATCAAGTCGATGGCTTGAAAGCCAATGGAATTGAAGCGTGTTTTATCAACAGCAGTCAAACCGAAGAGGAACGACAATTTTATATAGAACGCTTAAAATCTAATACAATTAAGTTAGTTTATATTGCTCCGGAAAGCTTATCTTTTCTGGACAATATTTTCAATAGTTTGACCATAAGTCTTATCGCTATTGATGAAGCGCATTGCATTTCATCATGGGGACATGATTTCAGACCAGCATACACAAATCTTGGATATCTAAAAAATCGCTTCCCTTCTACTCCAATCTTAGCTTTAACTGCCACTGCCGATAAAGCTACACGTAAAGACATTAGCGAACAATTAAATCTTAAAAATCCAAAACTATTTGTAGCATCTTTTGATCGGAAAAATTTAAGTTTAGAAGTGCGTCCTGCTTTGGACAGAGTCAAACAAATAATAGATTTCATCCAAGAAAAACCAAACGAATCCGGGATTGTATATTGCTTGAGCAGAAAAACAACCGAAGAACTGGCCGAAAAGTTACAAAAAATAGGCATTAGTGCTAAGGCCTATCACGCCGGTTTAGACAATAAAATTCGCTCGAAAACACAAGATGAATTTATCAATGATGATTGCAAAGTGGTATGTGCAACCATTGCTTTTGGGATGGGAATTGATAAATCAAATGTTCGGTGGGTAATTCACTACAACCTACCGAAAAATATTGAAGGTTATTATCAGGAAATTGGTCGTGCAGGTCGCGATGGTTTGCCATCAGAAACCGTATTGTTCGAAAGTTATGGCGATGTGATACAATTGCAAAAATTTGCTTCTCAAGGTTTAAACGCCGAAGTACAACTGGCTAAATTGGAGCGAATGAAACAATATGCCGATGCGTTGAGTTGTCGCAGAAAAATATTGCTATCCTATTTTGGCGAACTCGTTACAGAAAATTGTGAAAATTGTGATATCTGTAAAAATCCGCCGCTTTTTTTCGACGGATCAATAATTGCTCAAAAAGCATTATCGGCAATTATTTGGTTACAGGAAACCGAACCACTGCCTGTAATTATTGACTTTTTACGCGGTTCAAAAAATGCTTATATTTATGAAAAAGAATACCAAAACCTAAAAACGTATGGCGTTGGTGTTGATCTTTCATGGTATGACTGGAATCAATATTTGATACAATTGATAAATCTTGGGTACTGTGAGATTGCTTTTCATAAGCAAAACAAAATTCGACTTACTTCTCTGGCTAAAAAAGTATTGTTTGAAGGCGAAAAAGTACAACTGACGACGGTTCAGAAAATCAATATCGAGAAGCAAGAAATCAAAGAAACGAAAAACAAAACAGTAGCTAATTCGCTTTTTGAAACCTTACGAAAATTACGTTATGAAATTTCTAAAGAAGAGTCTGTTCCTGCTTATGTAATTTTCAGTGATGCAGCTTTACGCCAAATGGAAACCGAAAGACCGATGAGTGATACCGAATTACTAGCAATTGATGGTGTTGGTAAAGCAAAACTGGAAAAATATGGCGATGCTTTTATAAAAGTTATTCAAGATTTCCAAAAAGCAAAAGGAACTAAAAAGAAAAAAGAAGCCACAACCTACAAAGAAACACTGGAACTTTATAAAAACGGATTTTCTGTTGAGGAAATTGCTCAAAAAAGAAAATTAGGATTAAGTACTATTATGTCCCATTTAGCGAAACTTTATGTTGATGGCGCTGACATAGATTTAGATTCGTTTATCTCAAAAGAAGAAGTATCGCAAATTGCCGAAGCGCAAATAAAACTGGAATCACCTAATGCCTTGAAACCCTATTTTGATTATTTTGAAGAAAAAATAGATTATGGTAAAATCCGATTAGCATTAGCAGTAATAGAAAAAGAGAATGCTGTGCTTTAATACATTTATATGATACAATCCTTTCCTCCTTTTGTAAATTCTCAAACCAAAATTTTGATTTTAGGAACTATGCCTGGCATTGCATCACTGGAAAAACAGGAATATTATGCACACAAAAGAAATCATTTCTGGAAAATAATGTACACGTTGCTGGATAATTTACCAATATCTGAAATCTTCGAAGAAAAGATACAATTACTCCAGGCAAACAACATTGGGCTTTGGGATGTTTTAGAAAATTGCGAAAGAAAAGGAAGCTTGGACATCCATATCAAAAATCAAAAAGAAAATGATTTTGAAACATTATTCAAAGAATTCCCCGGAATTTCGAAAATTGTTTTTAATGGAAAGGAAAGTCATAAATACTTTCTGAAAAAATTTGGGCAAATAAAAGGCATCACGTATTATGTGATGCCTTCTACTAGTCCTGCAAATACTATGTTATTTGACAACAAGCTGAAAATTTGGTTAGCCGGTTTTCAATAAATTATAAATATCTTTCCTGAAAAACCTTTTGATGGTGTTTCTGATGCCCAATCATAATGAAACCGATCGCACGAACCGATACGGCTGCATTCGAAGCAGTTCCAATTCTCTTTAATTGTTCTTCAGATAAACTTTTAAAAAGAAACAAATTCGAATGTCGCACAGCTGAAAATTCAGTTAGCAAATCTTGAATACTTCTATTGGTAGCATGAGTATTGTTTACATAATTATTTTCATCAAAACCTGGTAAAGGCGTTTGGTCATTTCGGGAAATACGCAAGGCACGATACGCAAAAATACGCTCGGTATCTATGACATGCTGAATAATTTCTTTGATATCCCACTTCCCTTCTACATATCTATAATCAAATTTATCCATTGGGATATTTTGAACAAAACGGATAAAATCATGCAATGAAATTTCTAATTCTTCTATCAAATTCACGTCTCTCAAAGCGTTTACATAAGGAGCATAAAAAGGAGCATATTCATTTGTTGGCAATTGTGTTGACATCATTTTTTTATCGTTTAAGCAGAGTTTCTACTAGCATTTGTATTTCCAAAAAGAGAACGAGTCACTATTTTTTCGTACACTTTTATTAACGCTTCATCTGGTTGAGCTTCTTTGTTTAACTCATTAATTCGCAATAAAGCATATTGTTGTATTGTCAACAATGGCAATACAATACGCTCTCTTATTTGTATCGATGCTTTACCATCAGGATAATTTTCCATCAATTCTTTATGGCCCGCAATTTTCAAAAGCAATCGTTTTGTTTCTAAAAATTCGTCATAAATAATTTGCCAAAAAGCACCAAATTGCGGGTCTTTTTTCATGTAAGCTGTCAGTGGGAAAAATGACTTAGCCAATGACATCATACTGTTTTCTAACAAGGTTTTAAAGAATAAAGAATTGTCATATAAATCCTGCACTTTACTCCACTGATTTGTATCTTCAAAATGTTTCAGCGCCGTCCCTACACCAAAAAATCCGGGTACATTTTGCTTTAACTGGCTCCAAGAACCCACAAAAGGAATCGCACGTAAATCAGCAAAATCTAAATGTTCTGATTTACTTCTTTTGGATGGTCGGCTTCCAATATTCGTTTTAGCATAATATTTCAACGTACTCATTTGTTCCAAATACGGAATAAATTTAGGGTGGTTTTTGAAACTCAAATATTTTTCATAACCAAATCCTGCCAATTGATCTAATATATTTTTTTCGTCCAAGGTCAATTCATTTTGTCCTTTGCTAAAAACCTGATTGGTTACACCGGCACTTAATAAATTCTCCAAGTTATAACGACAGGAATCTAAAGTTCCAAAATTAGAACTAATCGTTTGTCCTTGAACTGTAACTTGAATCTCATTGTTTTCAATATTTGGACCTAATGAAGCATAGAATTTATGTGTTTTTCCACCACCACGGGCCGGGGGTCCTCCACGACCGTCAAAGAAAATTGCTTTTACACCATATTTTCTGGAAATCGCAGTAAGTTCTTCTTTTGCCTTATAAATACTCCAATTCGCCATTAAATAGCCTCCGTCTTTTGTTCCGTCAGAGAAACCAAGCATGATGGTTTGTTTGTTGTTTCTACTGGCTAAATGTGCCGCATAAGTTGGATTGGTGTACAATTTCTCCATGATTTCATGCGCATTTTGCAAATCATCAACCGATTCAAAAAGCGGAATAATATCAACTGGAGGATTCTCCCAATTACTCAAACGGAATAACGCAAAGGTTTCCATAACATTCAGCGCGCTTTCATTATTGCTAATTATATAGCGGTTGGCGCCAAATTCACCATTATTTTCCTGAATTGTTTTAATCGCTTGAATAGATTCGATTGTCAAACGAGTCATCTCATTCGGAAAAACAGCCGCATCAAGATTTCCGCTTACATTTGATAAGACCTTTAGCTTATCTTCTTCTTTTAATTCAAAATAATTTTTTGGAAAAACATCAGGATTAGCTTTCAGATAAAATTCAACAACGTCATTAAACACAGCATCATGAATTTTACTATTCTGACGAATATCTAAAGATGCAAAATGAAAACCAAATAAGTTTACTTTTATAAGAAGCGCGTCCAATTCATCTAAATATAACGATTGATGTTGATCAATAACAATTTGTTTTATTTTACTCAATTGCAATTTAAATTCGTCAAGTGTAATAAAGATTTCTCCTTTGGAATAAAATACAGACCTATAAAGTTTTTGTTCCAGTTCAGTAACCAAAGTGTCTACTCCAGAGAAAGTTAGTTTTCTTTTCAAATCCCTCATTTCGATGTAATAACATTTCAAAATCGAAGTTCTCAAGCGTTCCGCTACTTTCAAAGTTATTTCGGTAGTTACAAATGGATTTCCATCACGATCACCACCAGGCCAAAAACCAAGTTTAATCAAAGGATTTTTTATCGAGTTTCCGTTAAAAATATTTTTTTGAAGATAGTGCACCATCTCACCGGAAGTATGATAAAATACATTTTCAAGATACCATATCAAACTTACTGCTTCATCAAAAGGATTAGGTTTTTCGTTTTGAATAAAGGGAGTTTTACCTAATTGAGCCAGTAATTGCTTAATATCAAGCAGGTTGTTTTTTCGAATCGCTTCTGTTAAATCATTGATAATTCCAAGCACAGCTCCAGGATAAAACTGTGTAGGATGCGCAGTCAAAACCGTTCTAACATTGAAATCTTCCAGAAAATCGACCAATTCGTCTTCTTTATCTTTTGCATCTGACTTCTCCTTAATATCCCTCAACGATCCTCTTCCCTCCATATTATTAACAACTGGGAAAGCAGCATCTTCAATAGCATCAAACAGAACAATCTGACGTTCTATATATTGAATAAAACGAAACATGATATCAATTTTCTCTGATTCTGAAGCATTGTGTAAATACCTTTCAGCAAAAAAATCAACTATCTCTTTAGGTGTTTCTTGTTTTTTAAATCCTGTATCACAAACATCTGTAAATAAAGGCAGTAAAGCTCCTGTGTTGTCTATAGATTGAAAGGGCAATGTAATAAACACACTATTGTAAATATTGTATTTAGAAAGAACATCCTGGTTGAAACGTTCAATTTTAGGTAATGTGTACATAGTCTAGTTGTAGTTGGTTTAGTTAATTTTTCATAAAAAAACCCCAAGAATTAACTTGAGGTTATATTTATATATAGCGCATTCAAGATTAATTACATATTTTTGAAAATAGTATGCATCAACCGCTTCTTATCATTTATGCTTTCCTCCAGTGAGATCATCGTTTCAGTTCTGTAAACTCCATCAATATCGTCAATCATAAAGATAACATCTTTAGCATGCTTAGTATCTTTTGCTCTAATTTTACAAAAGATATTAAATTTTCCAGTAGTGACAGAGGCTACCGTTACAAAAGGAATTTCATTGATTCGTTCCAAAACAAATTTTGTTTGTGACGTATTGTTTAGAAAAACACCTACATAAGCGATAAAAGAATATCCCAATTTGTCATAATCAAGCACTAATGAAGATCCCATTATAATACCGGCGTCCTCCATTTTTTTAACTCTGACATGGACAGTTCCTGCAGAAATCAATAATTTTTTTGCAATATCCGTAAATGGAACTCTTGTATTGTCTATCAACATATCTAAAATCTGGTGATCTACTTCATCTAAACGAAATTTACTCATAACTCTTTAATTAATATTATTAATTGCTTTAACAAAGCATAAAAATATACATAAAAACAATAAAAAGACATAAATATTATATTTTTATCATTCCGTTAACAATTTTTATGTTATTATCTAAATAAAAATCAGCTTTTTGGTTTAATTTAGGAATATTACCAAAATCATCTTTATATAAAGCTCCTTTAGCATCGTATTCAAAATGACCAAAATAATTTTCTAAATCCCCTATTTGTGAAACATAGGCATTAAAACAAACCCGATTTTCAATTAACTCCTCTTTGTATTGTGATGCAAAATTGGTGATTATTTCGATACCATCATAATTTATTTTGATGTTTTTATACATAAAATCATAAAAAACGACTTTATTTTGAGGAATATTCAAATATTTATTAATTCCGTTGCTAACTATAACGTTTTCGCAAAGTGACGTGAAACTTGAAATTAGCGCCATAAAAACGTATTTACGAGTTTTTTCTCTTTCATAATCATTAGCAAAATGCCCCGCTTCAAACAATAATGTAGGTACACCCAAATATTGAAACGTATCACCAATGCAGTTTATATTGAAAGAATCATCAAAACGACCTATTTGGTTCGGTAAATACTTCTGAAGCTCTTCATTTATGCTCGCAATCAAATTAATAGCCTTTAATCTCGATTCATTTATTTCTCGTTCTTCATTATAGGACGGCGCTAAAAATGATAATGTAGCAGGTTTACCAGTATCGCTTACGCCAAAAATAGTACGCTGATCATGAAGATTAAAGCAATAATCGGGTTTAAAAAACTCAAAAGTCTCTCTTAAAAGCTTACTTTCTGGCTGCGTAAGCGCTTGCGAATCGCGATTTAAGTCTACTTTGTTAGCATTTTCTCTGGTATATAATGTTGCACCATCAGGATTCAACATAGGAATACTACAAAAAGTAAATGCGTTGAGTAATTTCTGTGCTAATTCCGAACCACTATGTAATAGATTCAAAAAGTCAAATAGTGCTTTTGTAGTTGTACTTTCATTTCCATGCATTTGCGACCAAAGGAAAATTCTAGTTTTACCTTCTCCTATTTCATACGAATAAATCGACTTTCCTAAAACTGATTTTCCAATAATTTGAAGTTGATTATTGGTGTTTAATTTTTGCAATAATGGTTCAATAGAATCTAAAGTAATGTAACGACCGTGAATAGTTTCTTCTTTATATTGACTGAATAATTGTTCTAAATCCATGATGTTTTATTTGATTTACAAAAGTAAACATCTTTATATTTACATTTGTAAACTATTTAAATTCAAAATATTTCAATGATGTAAACAATATTTAGCGGTTAGACTCTGTTAACTCACTTCTTATAATTGACAATTGTTATCTATGTTTATAATATTAGTTTAATATTTAAATATCAATTAGTTATGTATATTTATATCGTTTTATACTTTATGTTATTTAATATAATATATGCTATTTACAGTTGTAATTTTGGTGTTTTAATCTATTTTGATTACATTTGTAAATAGTTAATTTTTAATATTAATTTACAATGGTAAACATAGAGGATTTTATAAAAAGATTAGAAATTATACTGGATTACTACAGTTTGAATGCATCTTCTTTTGCTGATAAAATTGGTGTACAGCGCTCTAGTTTGTCTCACCTACTTTCAGGAAGAAACAAACCGAGCTTGGATTTTATTCTTAAAATATTAGAGGTTTTTCCTGATGTAGATTTGTATTGGATTTTAAATGGAAAAGGAAATTTTCCTAAAAATTCACAACAGTCAGACAAAAAAGAAAATAATGTTGAGCAAGTTATAAAACAAAATATTCCTGCTCCTTCTTCTGCTGAAATAATATCTGAGAATTTATTTTCCGAAATTAAAATTCCATCTGTGATCCCAACTTTGGAAACAAAAAAAATAGAAAATCAAAATAGCCCTAAAGAATCCAATTCTACTGAAATAGATAAAATTGTTATTTTTTATAAGAATGGAACTTTTAAAAGTTATGTTCCCGATTAAAAAAATAACCCCATGTCGGAATTTCGAAATGGGGTTCTCTTATATTATTTTCATGAATCAATTATTTTTACAATAAATTGAATTTATTTTTTACACTATTATTTATTCAAATGAATATCCTTTTTCTGGGATTTTACCTTTTACACCTTTATAGTGTTTCTTCAAAATTGCCATATCACTTTCGATATCTCCAGTTGGTGAAACTGGATTTCCTAAATTCACTTCTTTTCTTCCAAAATCAAATGTTACAGGAATTATAGGAACATTTGCTTTTAAAGCGATATAATAAAATCCTGTTTTTAATTCGGTAACTTTTTCACGGGTTCCTTCTGGAGCAACAGCCAAACGAAAAATTTCTTTTCTTTGAAAAATAGCAGCAATAGAATCCACTTTATTCAGACCGCCGGAACGGTCCAGTGGTTCGCCGCCCATATATCTAAAATAAAATCCGAAAGGAAAACGAAACAATTCCTTCTTACCCACCCAGTTCATTTCTAATCCGGTTATTCCTCTGGTGAAAATTCCCAAATAAAAATCATGCGCACTTGTATGCGGCATCACCATCATGACGCATTTTTTAATATTTGCATCAATTCCTCCAACTATTTTCCATCCCATGAATCTGAAAAATATCCATTTGTAAAATTGTTTCTTCATTCTTTCTTATTTCGCACAAAATAAATAATTTAAATCTTATTTTTGAGTAAAACTGTCACTAATGATTAAAAAAATATTCAGTTATCTCATTCCAATAAAAATTTATGAAACAAAATCTTCATTGAGCAAATCGATTGAAGTAACTTGGACTAATGGTGAATTAGTTTTAGACTCAGAAAATGCTAATTATTCGTATGGCAGTTTACAACGCATTTTAAGATTGGGGTTAAAAAATATTGGCTATGAAAAAATAGTTCCCATGAAACATATTCTTGTTTTGGGAGTTGCCGGCGGAAGCGTTATCAAAACGTTGGTGGACGAAATAAAATACAAAGGAAAAATTACCGGAGTTGAAATTGATCAAGAAATAATTAAAATAGCCAACACCTATTTCAAGTTAGACGAAGTAAAAAATCTTGAAATTGTAATTGATGATGCTTTCGAATTTGTTCTAAAAACCAAAACCAAATACGATTTAATTATTATTGATATTTTTCAAGATACCACAATGCCAAATTTCTTATTTGAAACTTTTTTTATTAATAGAGTTTGCTCTCTTTTAAAAAGTCATGGTTTTATACTTTTCAATACCATGTTATTGAATGAAAGTCAAAATTTAAGAAATAAAAAATACGTTTCCGAGTTTTACAAAGATCAATTTCAGATTAAGACTATTCCCAGACTTGAAGTTCATAACGAGCTCATTTTAATTGAAAAGCTTTCCTAAAAAAAAACACTAGTTTTACCGCGAATTCGCAAATATTATTCAATAAAATTTAAATAAATAGTGAATTCGCGGTTGATTTTAAAGCATCTCTCTCGCTCTTTCTAAATCCTCCGGAGTATCAATTCCGATTCCGACATGAGTCGTTTCCACCATTTTAATTCGTTTTCCAAATTCCAGATAACGCAATTGTTCCAATTTTTCGGATGCTTCCAAAGATTGCATTGGTAAACTGTAAAAATCCAATAATGCTTGTTTTCTAAAAGCATAAATCCCGATGTGTTGCATGTAGCGAACACCCACATTTTTCTCTCTTGGATATGGAATTACCGAACGTGAAAAGTATAATGCAAATCCATTTTGATCCACGACCACTTTTACATTGTTGGGATTATTGATATCTTCTTCATTAGTGATTTCGCGCATTAAAGAAGCCAAATCTACTTTTTTATCCAAATCATTTCTAAAAACTTCAATGACTTTTGCCAACGGTTCCGCATCGATAAATGGTTCGTCTCCTTGCACATTAATCACAATATCAACGTCCAGATTTTCGACTGCTTCTGCAATTCGATCACTTCCTGATTCGTGTTCTTTGATGCTCTTGATGGCTTTTCCACCGTGAGAAAGGATTTCGTCATAAATTAAATTAGAATCTGTTACCACAAAAACATCATCAAACAATTGCGTATTTATGGCTGCTTCATAGGTTCTTAAAATGACCGTTTTACCTCCCAAATCCTGCATCAGTTTTGCGGAAAATCGTGTCGAAGCATAACGTGCGGGGATGACTGCTATTATTTTCATTTTATATGGAATTGCTAAAGTGCTAAGTTAGTATGTTTTTAGGATTTACAAAATTGTTCTCAATCCTTAAATTTGCTTGGTGATATTCCAGAAACTAATTTTACGCCTGATTGTAAAACCCAACTTCTCGTACAATTGTATTGCACCTTTATTGTCTTCAATCACATGTAAATAAGGAGTTTTATTTTGCTTATAAATTTCATTTACGGTATGGACCACTAATTGTTTGGCGTATCCCTTTCCGGTATGATTGGGATGTGTGACTACTGCGCTTACTTCAATAAAGCCATTCATTTGCATGCGCTCACCAGTTACGGCAACAAGTTCACCATTTTTGAAAATACCATAATAATTACCTAATAAAGCGGTTTTCTTTTTAAAATATCCCGGTTGCACCAAGTTCACCAACTCATATAAAGCATCAATATGTTCGTCAGTCAGTTTTATGATTGGGTCATTAATAGCAATGTCGATTGGATAGCAAACAATCATTTGAAGACAAACCAATTCTTTATTTAACTTCAATAGATTTGAAAGTTCCGGTTTTTCTCCAACAATAAAAAAACTATCAACCATCTCAGAATATTCATCGATAGACTTTGCAATCGCATTTCCCTTTTCAAAACCGCCAAACGGACAATAATCCGGATGATAGAATTTTACACTGCCATAATCTAGCGCAAAACTTTGATGCGTTTCTGATAACGAAAACCAAACTGGATTATCTAATTTTTTATCATCTTGTGTTTTCACAATAAGTAGTTTTTGAGGGGTTGGTGATGATATTTTATTTTGTATTCACTAGGAAGATGCTCGCGCTAGCTGGGGATTTTAGTTTATAAAATTAGTAAGAAACTGGATTTAGTGAAACCTGTTTTGTTTGAAAATTTTTTATTTTATTTCTAAGAGGTTT
Organism: Flavobacterium sp. GNP002; assembly: GCF_054343795.1. Taxonomy (NCBI): domain Bacteria; kingdom Pseudomonadati; phylum Bacteroidota; class Flavobacteriia; order Flavobacteriales; family Flavobacteriaceae; genus Flavobacterium; species Flavobacterium sp. GNP002. The sequence continues at coordinate 2,859,506 of NZ_JBTGUW010000001.1, read as the reverse complement.
TTCAAAGTATAAATAACTTATCGATGATATTGCAATTAGAACTAATAACCTAATAAAAAATGATATACTAAAATCCGATTCTTTATCAATTCTAAAATATTTGTTCATTCTGTAATCTGATAATATATCCCAAATAGGTTTTTGCAGTATATACATCCCAAAACTAATTTCTCCTAAAAAGACAAAAATATTTTTACTAAATAATTTAGTCAATTTATCTGTACTTAATGAAAGGAAAAGAATAAAAGGAACAAATATTATAGAGAGCAATCCATTATGATAATTAAGCCCGAATGGAAATTTCAATAATAAAAGTAAAATTAAAAGCGTAAATAAAATATGTACAGAATAATTTTTTCTTTTTTCTTTTAATTCATAGATGAAATACAATCCAGCTAAATTTCCAATTAAAAATTCGTTAAAATGCATCAAAGGATTGTAATGTAAATCTTTAGAACTATATATTGGAATTGTTATCAGATCAGTTTCTACAATTAAGTAAAATATAACTTGACTGATTAACCAAAATGATATAATCCAAATTGCAATATTTTTTAAAGTAAATTTTTTAAAAATAAGATTAAACAATAATGGAAAAGAAAAGTAAAAAAATAATTCTACTGATAATGACCATCCAGGAAAATTAATCGTTAGCGCTTTTTCTGGTATCCACGCTTGTAACATTAAGATATTTAAAATTAAATCAATACTTAATCTTTCTTTGAATAATATTAGAAAAATGGCTAATAAATATACAGGATAAATACGAGCTAATCTATTTTTAACATATTGAAAAAAGTTTATATTTTTTTTATCGTTATAAGCTATAATCATTACAAAGCCTGACAAAATAAAAAAGTAACTAACACCAATATTTGCTTGTTTAAAAATAAATGATACATATTCATTATTGAACAAAAAACAATTTTTTCCATAATGAAAAATAATAATGGAAAGAGCGGCTATAAATCTAGTAAATGTTAATTGATCAATTCTCAATGTTAAATATTTTATTAGTTTTTAAATAATTTGTGGATAGTCCAAATATAAGATTTATTTCACAAAACATTCCTACATAATCTTCACCGAAGTCATACTCAAAGAACCCCCCAATAACTTATCATTAAATAAACTGAGTTCTCCGGATTTTCCTTTTAATCCTAAAGTGTAAATCAAAGGTAAATAATGCTCTGGCGTAGGAATCGCTAATTGAAACGCCTTGCTTTGTTTTTCAAAATCAATCAATGGTTGAAAATTTCCGTCCAATAAATAATTGTTTACTGATTCCCTTGCTTCAATTGCCCAATCATAACCGTAATTATCTTTATCGAAATTCTGAAAATCGACCAACCTTAAATTATGCACAATATTACCGCTGCCTACAATCAGGATTCCTTTGGTTCGCAACGCACTTAGTTTTTGAGCCAACTCAAAATGGTATTGCCCGGATTTTGTATAATCAATACTCAACTGGATCACGGGAACATTAGCTTCTGGATATAAATGTTTAATTACACTCCACGCTCCGTGATCCAAACCCCAATGTTCGTCCAGCTCTACTTCTACCGGAGTCAACAATTGTTTGGTTTCTATCGCTAATTCCGGACTTCCTTTTGCAGGATATTGCACGTCAAACAACGCTTGCGGAAAACCTCCAAAATCGTGAATCGTTCGTGGCATTTCCATTGCGGTAACCTTTGTCCCTTTGGTATACCAATGCGCCGAAATACACAAAATGGCATTTGGTTGCGGTAACGTTTTTGCCAAATTTCTAAAACCCGTCACAAACTGATTTTCTTCAATTGCATTCATCGGGCTTCCGTGTCCCAAAAACAAAACCGGCATTTTTTCGGTATTCGAAAAAGAGCCAGATATTTTATGTAAGTCGTTTAATGTGTTCATGTGAATGAAATTTATTTATTCTAGTTATCAGCTCGTTCTATTAAATCCCAAAGATTGCCGTAAATATCAGCAAAAACAGCTACTTTGCCATACGCTTGTAGGATAGGTTCTCTAATAATTTCAACTTTATTATCCAATAAATTTTGGTAATCTCTTTCAAAATTATCAGTGTTTAAAAATAGAAATACGCGTCCACCAGTTTGATTTCCTACTTTTTCTGACTGTTCTTTATTTGCCGCTTTAGCCAGAAGTAAACTAAATCCAATGGCACCTTTTGGCGCAACCAAAACCCATCGCTTTGTATCAGTTAAAATGGTATCCTCAATTAAATCAAAATGTAATTTTTGAGTATAAAAAGCTATCGCCTCATCATAATCAGCAACAACCAAGGCAATGTGAGCTATTCTTTGTTTCATTATTTATAAATTTACTCTACAAAATTCTCATCCTTAAAACCTATCAAATATAATTTATTTTTGGCTCGGGTCATTGCCGTGTACAACCACCTAATATAATCTCTATTGATGCCGTCCGGCAAATACGGTTGTTCTATAAAAACAGTATTCCATTGTCCACCTTGTGATTTATGGCATGTAATTGCGTACGAGAATTTCACTTGAAGGCTGTTGAAATATTCGTTTGCTTTCACTTTTTGAAACTTTTGGAATTTGGTTTCACCTTCATAATCTTTCAATACTTCCTGATACAATCTATTGGATTCTTCATAGGTTAAAGATGGCGATTCACTTTTTATGGTGTCCATTAACAATACCGTTTCAAATGGAATCTGATTGGGGTAATCAATCATTCGTATTTTTACTTTGGCAAACTTAAAACCGTACAATTCTTTGATATTGAAAATTTCTAATATTTCGATAATATCACCATTGGCAATAAAACCGGCTTCATCAGAATCTTTCAACCAAAAATAATTGTTCTTTACCACCATCAGGAAATCTCCAGTTGATAGTTCGCTTTCTTTATCCAGGATTTTGGTTCTGATTTGCTCATTATATTGATTCGCCCTTTTATTGGAACGAACAATAAACGCGGTATCTTCAATACTATAATTACTGTAGGCAGAATTGATGGCATCTTGAATATCATAGCCATCGGTCAACCGAACTATATCTTTGAATTTCTTGACATCAAATTTGAATTCATCGATAAAGGAATCTTTCAATAATTCCCGAAGTTCCGTAGCGTTATGCAAAATCCCGGAATTTTCTTCCTGACGCATGACTTCATCCAACTCAATATGTTCTACTTCCTTATCATAATTCATTCCTAAAGTACGAATGTCCAAAGCGGGACTGATATCTAAATTCACCGGAGGCAACTGAGCGGTATCTCCCAATAAAATCATTTTGCAATTGGTTCCTGAATAGACATAGGAAATCAAATCATCTAATAAAGAACCGTTTTCATACAACTTAGAATCAGAATTTGTATCGGAAATCATCGATGCTTCATCGACTATGAAAATCGTGTTCTTGTGTTTATTTTGTTGCAACGTAAACGAAACGCCGCCACCGGAAGATTTCTTTGGAAAGTAGATTTTTTTATGAATCGTAAAAGCCGGTTTGTTCGAATAATTGGCAATTACTTTAGCCGCACGACCCGTTGGCGCCAGCAAAACATATTTTTTATTGATGTCTAATAAACTATTTACAATCGTAGAAATCACGGTTGTTTTTCCAGTTCCTGCGTATCCTTTTAAAACAAAAATAGTTCGGTTATCGGTTTCGGTTAAAAAAATAGCAATTTTTTGAAAAAAAATGTCCTGCTTATAGGTGGGTTGAAAAGGGAATTTTTTTTGTAAAAGACTATAAAACAGGGAGGAATTCATTTCGTGTTATTTGACTGCAAAGTAAAGAATGTTTTTTCAATTTCAAGGTCAATAGCAATTTCAATTTTCAATTACTGCCATTGAATTTTGTCATTGAATTTTGCCATTGTCATTGCTATTGTCATTGCTACTGTTATTGTCATTGCAATTGAGTTTTGTAATTGATTTTTGCCATTGCCATTGCAATTGATATTGTTATTGATTTTAAAATTTGTAAGTTTGCGTTGTTGAAAAAATCAATAGTATGATAAACATAGCCGAAAAAAAATATAAAAAACTTTCCATTCAAGTTTCCTTGACAGGACTTTCTTTTTGTTGTTTTGATACGCTAAATAATACGGTAACTTCATTTAACGAAGTTCATTTTGATACCTTTTGTAAAGCCACAAAAATTGAAGATTTGTTTGGTGATGCTTTTAGAGAACATCCGGAATTGAATGATTCTTATGATGAAATTCTGGTGATTCACAATAATAATCTTTCAACATTTGTACCTGAACCATTATTTGACGAAAATTTTTTAGGCAGTTATCTGCAATACAACACAAAAGTTTTTGAAACTGATTTTTTCGCTTTTGATGAAATTCCAAACTATCAAATGAATGCAGTTTACATTCCGTATGTGAATATCAATAATTTTTTCATTGATCAATTTGGCGCTTTCGATTACAAACATGCCAATAGTATTTTGGTTTCGAAACTTTTGGTTGCATCCAAAAACAAGGATGATAAAAAAATGTTTGTACATGTTAATACAGGTCATTTTGAAATCATTGTGGTTCAGAACCAAAAATTATTACTTTTTAATTCTTTTGATTATAAAACGCCGGAAGATTTCTTGTATTACATTTTATTCACCGCTGAGCAATTGAACTTAAATCCCGAAAACTTCGCATTGGAACTAATCGGAAATATAGATACCGAAAGTGATTATTTCAAAATCGCTTACAAATACATTCGCAACGTTTCCCTTATTGATGTGGAAGATTTGCGATGGAACAATTATTTTTCTGAGGCCGAAAACAGAAATCATTTTATACTTTTCAACTCATGAGAATCATTTCAGGAAAATACAAAGGAAGACGCATTTTTCCACCAAAAGGATTACCCGTTCGTCCCACAACCGATATGTCTAAAGAAGCATTATTTAATGTTTTGAACAACCATTTCAGTTTTGAAGGACTTAAAATATTAGATTTATTTGCCGGAACCGGAAACATCAGTTACGAATTTGCCTCACGGGGAAGTACTCCAATAACTTCTGTTGATGGTGATTTTGGTTGTGTAAAATTCATCAAGCAAGTTGCTGCCGAATATGATTTTAATATTGCCGCCACAAAAAGTGATGTTTTTGCTTATTTAGAAAGATGTAAAACCTCGTACGATATCATTTTTGCAGATCCTCCTTATGCTTTGGACCAAAAAACTTTCGAAAAAATTATCTTATTAGTTTTCGAAAAAGAATTACTTAATGAAGATGGAATGATGGTAATTGAGCATTCTAAATATACCAAACTAGATCACATGATTCACTTTTCGTTCCAGAAAAGTTATGGTGGTTCTATTTTTAGTTTTTTCGAAATTGGTTCTGGTGATAAAGAAGATTCTGAAAATGAATCAGACCAAAATGATGGTGAAGAAGAATAATCTTGATAGAATATAAAACAGAAAAGCTCTTGTAATTACAAGAGCTTTTCTGTTTTTAGTAACCATTTAAAGCAACTATTTGCCAATTACCCAACCCAAAGTAAAGTTTAAAACCGGTACTAAATCACTGTCATTTTTGTCAAAATTATAACCAACACCCATATTCAAATCAAGATTAAAATTCCCTTTGTACGTTCGTTGAAAACCCTAAACCGGCGCTATAGTGATCGATGCATTTTCAGGTAAAAAGTTATCATTAGTAGAAATCGATCTGAAATTATATAAAGCGGCCATAGCAACAAATCCTCCTGAATTATGGGACGTAAGTTTTCCTTTTCCTACCCTTTTCTCTAAATTGTAATAATGACGAAACTGCTCATTAATGTAAGGATAGAAGGTCCAGGTTTTCCCAAAACTATTAGATGTGTATCCGTAACCTGAACTCAATTCTGAGTAAAGTGTGTTTTTATCACTTAGACCATGTTCGTAAACAAATCCGGGAAGTAATACATTAATTTTAAATTGACTTTTTTCTACGACTGGTTTTTCTTGTGCGTTAGAATGTGAAATTGTCATTAAAATAAAAGAGCTGCAAGAGCTGCTTTACCATTGTTAGATACCGATAATTGCATGTATAGTTATTATTAAGTTCTCGATATATCATTTGTTTTATATCGGACGCAAACATAATACTAAATTCTAATTTGTCAGAATTTTATTTTAATAATAAACTCAATTTATCGTTAACTTCTCTAATACCATTTGGTAAATAGGCGTTGCAACTCCAAATTTTATTGCTTGATCTACCACATATTTTGTCAAGGAAACTACTTCAGTATTTCTTCCTGCCAATAAATCTCTGTGCATAGATGAGGTAGCATCTTTTGGAGTTTTTTCGAGTTTTATAATCGTCTGATTCACAATATCATATGGCAACGCTAGCCCTTTTGCAACAGCGACAGCAGTAATCTCGTTTAACAGTGAACTATAAATTGCTTTATTTTCAGGATTTTTTAAAATCCCTCCTATGTTTACGTTCAAATAGGAAGTAGCTGAAGCTAACGCTGAAATAAAAATGAACTTTTCCCAAACCGTTTCTTCGATATTTTCCACAAGATAACTTTCGATAGAAGCCTTTTCGAAAATGGATTGCAATACATTTAATTTGGAAACCGGAGCATTTTTAGAACCAAAAAATAGTTTTTCATAAGAACCCATTTTTTTGATAATTCCAGGTGATTCAATCATTGAAACAATATAAACACAACCTTGCAAAACAGTATTTTCAGAAAACAACTTTTGGATGCGTTCCGTGGCATCGACACCATTATATAAAGGTAGGATTATCGTGTTTGGGGTAATACAATTTTTTATGGTTTCAAAACTGGTTTCAATATCGTAGGTTTTAGTAGCGCAAATAAGGTAATCAAGTTTCCCAATTTCTTCTGGGTTGTTAGAAACTAAACTCGGAAAAGTACTTATTTCAGTAGTATCAGCAATAATTTTTAATCCATTTTTGGCTATTGCTTTTTGGGTTTCGCCTCTTGCAATAAATACGATTTCAATTGCATCTGATTCAAAATAAGCTTTGGCTAATAATCCTCCGAAGTAACCACCTACTCCACCCAATCCTAAAATCCCAATTCTTGTTTTCATATAGGTAAAAATTATTTTTTAGCAGTCATATATAGTATCGCCTTTTTATTTATTGGTGTTTACTTACGCAAACTTGTTGTTATTGGCTATTTCATAACTACTATTTAAAAATTAAACCATTAAGAAATTTAGAAAATTAAGCGTTGCGACTTAATGAAACTTAATTTCTTAATGGTTCTTTTTTAGATTTCACAATCTTTAGTTTTATTAAATCTTTTAATAAAAAATGCAGACCTATAAGCCGGATTCTGTCTCCAATAAATTAGAGCCTTATCATTTATCTAGATCACACATTACTGCGTGACTCAAGCTATCTACCCTTCAGCAACGAACGAGACGCCCTTAAATGCTGATATACTTGATATTTCACCGCATAGAGTTTACCTGGTTTCACTACAGCATTACCTGTACATACTTTCTGTTGCACTTGTCCTAATCCCGATAAATCGGAACCGACGGGTGTTACCCGCTATGCTTCCCTTTGGTGTCCGGACTTTCCTCCCTCTTGATTACTCAAAACGGCGATAAGGCGGTCTGCGGTGCAAATTTACACTATTTAATTCTTTTTTTTCATTTACTGTTATCTACTTTAACAAGCCTTTTACAATCAATTCATAATAAATTAGTTACCTTTAGTAAATAACTAAAAATCTCTATTATGTCAAATATGTATCACTATGCCACCGTTTCTAAAGCCTTAGACGATTTGAATGAGATGGGATTTACCTTTGATTTTAATCTTCATGAGGAAGATATTGTAAAAAATCCCAGCCACTATGAAATTCAACATATTTATCGTTACGAAGGAGATTCAAATCCAGATGACGAAGCAACAGTTTATGGTATAAAATCAACTTCTGGTAAAAAAGGTGTGTTTGTAGCGGGATATGCAGCAAATTCAGATAATGGTGCAGCAAGAGTTTTAATTGATCTTAGTATCAAAGGAAGAGACAAGTAAGCTCGTTTTCTAAAATAATTTAAAACTAAATCAAGAACTTAAATCAATTGTTTTTTAGGAGCTATATCCAGCTATCCGTTACAATCTTATCCGCCATCCCGAGGTTTCGGGACCAGCGTATAAGGATTATATCTTCAAACGCAGTTCACTGAACTCCATTAAAATTATAGTACTGTAAAGTAATCTGAGCTAGGAAATTTGGGAAACAAAAACCATTCTGAAAATTATAAAATCTTTCAATACTTAAATTTTTGCATCATTAAATTAAAACCTATATTTGCTTTCGAATAAAATTTCTATGGAACAATTTGTTGTATCGGCTCGTAAATATCGTCCTCAAACATTTAAAGATGTTGTAGGACAAAAAGCCATTACTAATACTTTATTGAATGCCATAGAAAGCAATCACTTAGCTTCAGCCTTGTTATTTACAGGACCACGTGGCGTTGGAAAAACAACTTGTGCCCGTATTTTGGCTCGTAAAATTAACCAGCCTGGATATGATGATCCCAATGAAGATTTCGCTTTTAATGTTTTCGAATTAGATGCTGCATCAAACAACTCAGTTGACGATATCCGAAATCTAATTGACCAAGTTCGAATCCCGCCACAAACGGGACAATACAAAGTATACATTATTGATGAGGTTCACATGTTGTCCTCGGCAGCTTTTAATGCTTTCTTGAAAACATTGGAAGAACCGCCAAAACATGCCATTTTTATTTTAGCTACGACCGAAAAACATAAAATTATTCCAACGATACTTTCTCGTTGTCAGATATTTGATTTCAAAAGAATTACCGTAAAAGATGCCAAAGAACATCTTGCCGAAGTGGCCACAAGTCAAGGCGTAGTATTTGAAGATGATGCTTTGCATATTATTGCTCAAAAAGCTGATGGCGCAATGCGTGATGCTTTGTCTATTTTTGACCGAGTAGTTTCTTTTTGTGGAAAAGATTTAACACGTCAAGCCGTTACGGAAAACTTGAATGTGTTGGATTACGAAACGTACATCAATGTAACCGATTTGATTTTGGAAAACAAAATCCCAGATTTATTGATGGCTTTCAACGAAATTCTTGCTAAAGGTTTTGATGCACACCATTTTGTATCCGGATTAGCTTCCCATTTTAGGGATTTATTGGTTTCTAAAACACCCGCAACTTTATCTTTATTAGAAGTTGGAGAACAAGCGCAGCAAATGTATGGTGTCCAAGCACAAAAATGCAGTCAAGACTTTCTTTTAAAAGGAATTGAAATTGCTAATGATTGTGATTTGAAATACAAACTGAGCCAAAACCAACGACTTCTTGTTGAACTTTGCCTGATGCAACTTGCCTCTATCACTTTTGATGGAGAAAAAAAAAAGTTAACCAATTTATAATTCCTCCTACTTACTTTAGAAAGAGCGATTACTCTATAGTAGAAAGTCCAAAAGTCAAAGTAGAAACCACTACAATTAATCCAATTGTAGCAGCAACACAAGAAAAAGAATCGGAAACTATTGTTAGTGCTCCTTCAGTTCCCACTCCAACAGTAAAAATTGATATTCCACAATCTAATGAACCAAAGGTTTCTGCGTTTTCATTAGCTAGTATTCGTGCCAAAAAAGCATTGGAAGAAAGCACCAGAGGGATTGTAAAAGAAGTGGCACACTTACCTACAGAATCTTTTACTGAAACAGAAATGTTATTGCATTGGAACAAATATGCACAACGTTTAGGAGATAAAGGCTATAAAATTATGGAGTCGTTATTACTTATTAACGATCCTAAATTAAACGGAACTTCCATCACAATTGAATTGCCAAATGAAGGATCTAAATTAGACTTCGAAAAAGAATTGAATGGACTTTTAGGACATTTAAAAGGACATTTACACAATCATGATATCACAATTGAGGTTATTGTGAATGAAAGTATTGAGAGCAAAAGAAGCTTTAATGATCAGGATCGATACAACAGACTTCATGAAATAAATCCAAATATTGAACTTTTACGAACAACATTTGGATTAGATTTAGATGCTTAAAATGTAAAATCAAAAAGAAATTAAATCTTTCCGTAATACATCGCTTTTACAATTCCATCAGAAAGCCCAATTTTAGGAACATAAATATTTCTTGCTCCACTCCATTTCATGGCGTTCAGATAAATTCTTGTAGCAGGAATAATTACATCGGCGCGATCCGGATTCAATCCTAATTCTGAAATTCTTTGTTCATAAGAAAGTGAATTCAAGAAAGCATATTGTGAATTCATATAAATATAAGACAATGGTTTTTCTTGTATTTTTCCGGACATCTTGAAAAGCTTATTAATATTCCCCCCTGAACCTATCAGAATGACTTCTTCATATTCTTCCGTATTTGTTTTGATCCATTTTTCAATTTCATCCCAAACCACATCACAAACCATATCATTTAATAAACGTACCGTTCCTGCTTTGAATGATCTTGAATTGATCAATTTACCATTCGAAAATAAAGTGAATTCGGTACTTCCACCGCCAACATCCACAAAAAGATACGTCTGATCCGTTTTTAATAAGTGATGTAAATCTGTTGAAGCGATTATTGCCGCTTCTTTTTTACCATCAATAATTTCTATTTTTATGTCGGCTTTTTTCTTTATTAGAGCAACAACTTCTTTGCCATTGTAGGCTTCGCGCATCGCTGAAGTTGCAAAAGCCATATAGCGTTCAACTTTATGCACCTTCATCAAAAGATTAAAAGCTTTCATAGCATCGCACATTCTTTCCAAATTCTCTTCTGAAATTTCACCTACGGTAAAGGCATCTTGTCCAAGACGAATTGGAACACGCACTAATGAACTCTTATTAAACTGCGGCTCTTTTCCCTCTTGTTCTACAATATTTACAATCAATAAACGCATGGCATTAGAACCAATATCGATTGCGGCATATTTTTTTATCTTAATCATTTTGGATTTGATTCGTTTATTCTTTTAGTTATTAATTGGCCTATTTATTAATTCTAAAATGAAAAAATTATTGAAAACATTAAACTAAACTGGAACAAATTATTATACTATTTTTTCCGTTTTTGACTCTAACTCAACTTTACTTTGATAGTATTTATAGGTTTCTAATTGTGCCCTAAAAACTGGATTATGATTTCGAACTCTATACTTATTATCTAATTTATAAGAATGATAACGGGCTTTTACATTCCCTTTCCAACCTATATCAAAGTTATCTATTAATTCATTTTTTATTTCCTGATCATATATTGGACAGGTAACTTCTACGCGACCATCAAGATTTCTTGTCATAAAATCAGCTGATGAAATATAAACTTCAGTTTGTCCAGCATTACCAAAAATATAAATTCTGGAATGTTCTAAATAATTATCTACAATACTTATAGCTTCAATATTATCACTCATACCTGGAATTCCTGGAATCAAGGAACAAATTCCTCTAACTTCGAGTTGAATTTTCACTCCTGCTCTACTGGCCTCATATAATTTATCTATCATTTCAAAATCAGATAAGCTATTCATTTTTAGCTTTATATGTGTTTTTCTTCCCGCTAATGCATGTGTAATCTCTCTATCAATTAATTTTATAAATCGGCTTCTGGTGTAATGCGGTGAAACTATAAGATGCTTATAGCGATGCACTCTGTAATTGATATCAAAAAACTCAAATATTCGCATAATATCTTTCAGGATTTGCTGATGACTCGTAAAAAGAGTTACATCAGTGTACACTTTTGCGGTTGATTCATTGAAATTCCCTGTTGAAATAAAGCCGTAACGTTTTATTTTATTATGTTCATTTCTTTCAATAACACATATTTTACTGTGTACTTTTAGTCCTTTTATTCCAAAGATTAACTCAATGCCTTCTGTTTGCATTTGCTCTGCATACGAAATATTGGAGGCTTCATCAAAACGAGCTTGCAATTCGATTTGAACAGTTACTTTTTTTCCGTTTTTGGCAGCATTTATCAGTGAACTAATGATTTGAGAATTTTTTGCTAATCGGTATAAAGTAATTTTTATCGAAGTTACTTTTGGATCTAATGCCGCTTCACGCAAAAACTTAGTCAAATAGGAAAAGGATTGATATGGAGCATTGAGCAAATAATCTCTTTCACTTATTTTTTCTAACATACTTCCTTCAAGACTTAATCCTGGAATTGGTAACGGATCATTGGTTTTGTACAATAAATCAAATCGACCTAGATTTGGAAAATTCATATAATCGCGTCTGTTATGGTATCTTCCACCAGGAATAATACTGTCAGTAGAAACGATTTTCATTTTATCAAGAAAAAATTGCAGGGTATCCTCTTCAATTAATTGGTCATAAATAAAGCGAACCGGTTCACCAATTCTACGATCTTTAACACTCAATGATATTTTTTCAATCATACTTTTGCTTAAATCACTATCGATGTCTAATTGAGCATCTCTGGTAATTTTTATCATATGTGCAGAAACACTTTCATAGTCAAAAATATTGAAAATACTGCTCAAATTATGTCTAATAACATCATCCAGAAGTATGACATACTGTTTCTCATTATTTGATGGTAAAACAACAAAACGGTTAATTGTTTTTGGAATTTCGATTACGGCATAACGAACTTCTGAATTTTTATTCATAACTAGCTTGATGGCTAAATATCCCGAAGTGTCTTTTAAAACAGGGAATTCTGCTAAATCATTCAAAATTATTGTTACTAATTCAGGGCTTAATTTTTGAATAAAAAAGTCTTTCAAAAAGATTTCCTGCTCAATTGTAATATCATTTTCAGTGATAATAAATATATTTTCTGTCTCAAGTTCAGCTTCAATAATATTTAATATTCGTAAACTTTCAGATTGTTGTTGGATTACAATTTCGGTAATATCTTTTACTAATTGCTGTGCAGAAATCCCTCCAAGATACTTTTCTCCAGTGATTCCTGTAAGACTTAATCGTCTGATGGCTGCAAAACGAACTCTGAAAAACTCATCTAAATTATTCGAAAATATACCTAAAAATCGTAATCTGTCTAATAGTGGAACTGAACTATCACCAGCCTCTTGAAGCACTCTGGCGTTGAAAGCTAACCAACTTTTTTCTCTATCAATGTATTTGTATTCTAATACTTTATTCATCTTAAATCTTTGGGAAATATTATTTTTTTTATTTTACCTTTTTTAATTTTTTTCCAATCATCTGTATCAAATTCTAAGGATACAAAACCGCTTGTAGGAATATTATCAATATAATTATCCCCAAATTTATTAACAAAATTTGTAATTGCACCATTATGTGCAAAAACAATAACACTTTCGAAAAGATTACTGCATGATTTAATAACTTCCTCCAATTTCTTTTCGTCAAAGGTATAAAGGTCGTCTTTGTAAACGATACTTTCTATAGGATAGGCTAAATTTTGAGCAAAAATTAACGCCGTGTTTGTTGCTCTTTTTGCAGAACTGGCCCAAATAATATACGTTTTGGGTATAAAATCTTTTGCATGAGTAGAAACAAGATGCGCATCTTTCATTCCTTGACAAGTCAAACCACGATCTTTATCATGCATTAGGACTTCCCAACTTGATTTTGCATGTCGAACTAATATTAAATTTTTCATAATCGAAATTCTAATTAAACATTAAAAAATTTAGGTTGAAGTAGTACAAATTAAATCACAATTTACGAAAGAAAGACTAAATGTGCTTCTTTTTTGATCGATTATTTAACAGTTCTAAAAAAGCAAGCTATGGTGAACTTATACACTAACACTTGTAAGACAATATAGCTGAATTTAACGTTTGTTTAAGTTTGACTCACTAAAATACTGATTTTCAAGATTTTTATAACGTTTTAAAACAGCGAATAGAGTACTTAAACGAGTATTTAAGTAATTGGTAGAAAAAAAAATTGGGGGGTAATTGAATTTGCATACTTTTATACTGTTATTCATTCTAGCTCAGAATAAATAGCCCAATTTTTAAAATATAACTTATGATAATAAGTATCCCAAATCAAATTGTTGACCTACAACAAAACTCTTACTTATCGCAAAACAAATTATTCAAAATTTATAAGAGAATAGCAAATGTTTATGTCGCACAAACGTATCAATCAAGCAATCTGATACTATCCTTCAAAAATTTAAAGTTTTTATCGATCATTTTGAAAACCAGAAATTCTTTCTTGTTTTCTAAAGCTCGTATAACAAATTTTCTAAAATTAAATAAGTACACATTTTCAGCCAATACATTAGCTTAACAAAGTAGTAAGTTCTTTATTTTTAAAATCCGAATATTTAAGATTTTAAAAATAAACAATAACTATAAAAACTAAAATTTCCTAGTTAAAATCCAAAAAAACAATATAAACTATAAGAAATCATGAATACATCATTAAACAGCATCAAAAAGAGCATTCTCACTTTTTTAGTATTACTTACTTTTTCAGGTCAGCTACTTGCTCAATCTTCACCTATTAAAATAACTGAATTGAGTTCTTATCTTCTTAATAAACCAGAGGCAAACAAACAGAGAATGGCAGCTTCAAGTAGTCAAAGCATAGAAGATCTAGTTTTTAAATCGCAGTCTGCGGTTTATTTAACTAATGGTATTATAAAAACCTTTGGAGATTATCCCTCTTGTATTTACACTGATGCTCAGTCTTTGTCAGGAATTGGAGATCCAACTATTTTTAAAAATAATATAGAAATAATTAATATAAAAATAAAAAATAGATCGGACTTAAATTATAAAGTTGACCTGATGCAATTTTCAGAATTTAGTAGCTTGAAATATTTCTATTTCAATAGTGATTTTACTATAACCGAAAAGGAAATTGCAAATATGATAGTAAACTATAATAACCAATATAGCATATTTTATAAAATAGACGAAGCAGAATAATTATACCTTTGATAAAAAATTATAATATGAAGAATCTATACCTTAAAACGTTAAATTCCAAATTTCTTCACTTAATAGTAATTATTACTGTTTTAGTTGGGAATTTATTTTCTGCAAACGCTCAGGTTAGAATCCCTTTTACACAAAGAGCTTCTACTACTGCTCCGTTTACAAAAAACTATAAAGTTAAAGGGGATTTTACCCTGATGGGAAACACTAATTTAACTTTACAGAATTACACGGAAAATGGTAACAACTCAGCTCCGATGGTATATGTTGACGTGGACACTGATGTTAACACTTTGAATTCATCCTCTGCGACCTTAGTTTTACCTACGGACGATGGTAAAGCTTCTGATTGCTCCAATATTGTATTTGCTGGTTTGTATTGGACAGGTAGATCTTCGAATAGTAATACAAGCAGTAAAACTTTTTCTGTAACTAAAGGTAACGTTACTAAGGCTTTTGATCAAAGTAAAATTTATTTAAAAGGTCCTAATGACGGTAGTTACACCACAATTTCAGCAAACAAAAATGGGAGTAATGACGAAATTTATTACCCAACAACAGCAGATGGATTGATGTATTCAGCATATGCTGATGTTACCAATTTTGTAAAAAATCGTGGTATTGGACAATATACTGCCGCTGACATTGCTTTAGTAGAAGGAAATGGTGGAAGTACTGGCTACTACGGTGGTTGGTCAATGATTGTGATTTATGAAAATTCTGCCATGAAAAACCGCGACATCACAGTCTTTGATGGACACGCATATGTTCAGCAAGGTGTTGATTCTTATAACATTCCTGTTTCTGGTTTTAATGCTGTGCAAACAGGTGACGTAGGTATTAAAGTAGGAGTAATTGCAGGTGAAGGGGATCGTAGTATCGTTGGAGATTATTTTAAAATTCAACAAAAAAATACCACTACCTTTATAGACCTTAACCATACCGGAAATACTGTCAACAATTTCTTTAACTCTTCCATTCAAACGGGTGGAAATGTAAGAAATCCAAACTTGATTAACAATACAGGTCTGGACATTAGTATGTTTAAAATTCCAAATACTGATAATAGTATTATAGGAAATAATCAGACTTCAACAAATTTCAAATATGGTTCAGCTCAAGATACCTATGTAATTTTCGCTCTCGCAATGGCTGTTGATGCCTATGTTCCGGAAATGGAAGGTGTTCTTTCTACTACAACAATCAATGGTGTTCCTGCCGTAGGAGCTGGTCCATTTACTGCACAACCAGGGCAAGAATTAGGATATAAAGTTCAATTTAAAAATAAAGGAACCGAAATTATAAAGAATTCAAAAATTGTAATTCCTGTTCCATATAATGCAACCTATGTTGCTAACAGCGCTACAAAAACTGTTAATTTTATTCCGTTACCAACGCCAAATAGTTTGACATTTGATCCTACTCTTGGAGCAAATGGATCTATTGTTTGGGACATTGGCACATTACCACTACCTACAAATCCAAATACAGTTTTAGCAGAACTTACATTTAAATTCAAGATAACTGAAAACTGTGCATTACTAAAAAATACAAGCTGCGATAACAATATTTTAGTAACTGGGCTAATGAGTGGTACTGGAAATAATTCATTAGTGAATATTGCAGATAAGGCGCTAATTCAAGGTTATACAACTAGTGGAAATTGCGAAGGAACTGCAATACCTACTCCTTTGTCAATCGCTATAGATGCTGATGCTTATATTGTCGCCAATTGTCAGGCTACGCCTACTGTTACTGCATTCACATTTTGCAAAGAAGGAAATACAATTCCTATTACAGACATAGCGGGTGCTTTTCCCGCTGGATCAGCATTCTATGATTCACTTGAAAAAACGAATCAGTACACATCTACTAATCCATTCCCAGCCACGGTGGGCACTAAAACCTATTATGCGATTCCTGCCGGAGCAAGTAATACTTGTTATTTTCAATTCACAATTACTGTAACAAGTATTACATCAACCCCTACAATTACAGATGTGCAATATTGTGTAGGTGATACGGCTATTGCTTTAACAGCTGTTCCTACCAATCCTGCTTTTTCACTTTATTATTACACAAGTCTAACTTCGTCAGCGCAGTCATCAATAATACCGCTAACAGATACAGTAGGAGAAGTAACTTATTATGTTGCTGAAGGACAAACTAATTCTTGTATCGGTCCAAAAAAAGCTTTTAAAGTAATTATTAATGGAAAACCATCATTAAGTCTTACAAGTAAAACAGAAATAAAATGTTTTGGAACTGCAACAGGAAGTATTAATATTAATACAACTGGTGGAACTGCACCATATAAGTATACTTGGACAAAAGATGGTAATCCATTCAGTGCAACAACTGAAGATATCAATAACTTATCAGCTGGTGTATATGTAGTGACTGTTTCAGATAAAAATAATTGTTCGTCTGCACAATTGTCAGTTACAATCAATGCTGCTCCTGCTCAATTAGTGTTAACAGCTACAGCTACTCCAATTTCATGTTTTGGTGGTACTACAGCGGTGACTTTAAATACAACTGGTGGTACGGGTACTTATACCTACGATGCTGCTAATCCTGCAATCACTGCTTTAACTGCTGGAACCTATAACTATAAAGTGAAAGATGCCAATGGTTGTGAAGCTACGGCTTCGGTAACTATTAGTGCTGCTCCTACTCAAGTAGTGTTAACAGCTACGGCTGCTCCAATTTTATGTTTTGGTGGTACAACTAGCGTTATTTTAAATACAACTGGTGGTACGGGTGCTTATACCTACGATGCTGCTAATCCTGCAATCACTGCTTTAACTGCTGGAACGTATACCTATAAAGTGAAAGATGCCAATGGTTGTGAAGCTACGGCTTCGGTAACTATTAGTGCTGCTCCTGCTCAAGTAGTGTTAACAGCTACAGCTACTCCAATTTTATGTTTTGGTGGTACAACTAGCGTTATTTTAAATACAACTGGTGGTACTGGAACTTATACTTACGATGCTGCTAATCCTGCAATCACTGCTTTAACTGCTGGAACCTATACCTATAAAGTGAAAGATGCCAATGGTTGTGAAGCTACGGCTTCGGTAACTATTAGTGCTGCTCCTACTCAAGTAGTGTTAACGGCTACAGCTGCTCCAATTTTATGTTTTGGTGGTACAACTAGCGTTATTTTAAATACAACTGGTGGTACTGGAACTTATACTTACGATGCTGCTAATCCTGCAATCACTGCTTTAACTGCTGGAACCTATACCTATAAAGTGAAAGATGCCAATGGTTGTGAAGCTACGGCTTCGGTAACTATTAGTGCTGCTCCTACTCAAGTAGTGTTAACAGCTACAGCTACTCCAATTTTATGTTTTGGTGGTACAACTAGCGTTATTTTAAATACAACTGGTGGTACGGGTACTTATACTTACGATGCTGCTAATCCTGCAATCACTGCTTTAACTGCTGGAACCTATACCTATAAAGTGAAAGATGCCAATGGTTGTGAAGCTACGGCTTCGGTAACTATTAGTGCTGCTCCTACTCAAGTAGTGTTAACAGCTACAGCTACTCCAATTTTATGTTTTGGTGGTACAACTAGCGTTATTTTAAATACAACTGGTGGTACTGGAACTTATACTTACGATGATGCTAATCCTGCAATCACTGCTTTAACTGCTGGAACCTATACCTATAAAGTGAAAGATGCCAATGGTTGTGAAGCTACGGCTTCGGTAACTATTAGTGCTGCTCCTACTCAAGTAGTGTTAACGGCTACAGCTACTCCAATTTTATGTTTTGGTGGTACAACTAGCGTTATTTTAAATACAACTGGTGGTACTGGAACTTATACTTACGATGCTGCTAATCCTGCAATCACTGCTTTAACTGCTGGAACCTATACCTATAAAGTGAAAGATGCCAATGGTTGTGAAGCTACGGCTTCGGTAACTATTAGTGCTGCTCCTACTCAAGTAGTGTTAACAGCTACGGCTGCTCCAATTTTATGTTTTGGTGGTACTACAACGGTGACTTTAAATACAACTGGTGGTACGGGTGCTTATACTTACGATGCTGCTAATCCTGCAATCACTGCTTTAACTGCTGGAACTTATACCTATAAAGTGAAAGATGCCAATGGTTGTGAAGCTACGGCTTCGGTAACTATTAGTGCTGCTCCTACTCAAGTAGTGTTAACAGCTACAGCTACTCCAATTTTATGTTTTGGTGGTACAACTAGCGTTATTTTAAATACAACTGGTGGTACGGGTACTTATACTTACGATGCTGCTAATCCTGCAATCACTGCTTTAACTGCTGGAACCTATACCTATAAAGTGAAAGATGCCAATGGTTGTGAAGCTACGGCTTCGGTAACTATTAGTGCTGCTCCTACTCAAGTAGTGTTAACAGCTACAGCTACTCCAATTTCATGTTTTGGTGGTACTACAGCGGTGACTTTAAATACAACTGGTGGTACGGGTACTTATACTTACGATGCTGCTAATCCTGCAATCACTGCTTTAACTGCTGGAACCTATACCTATAAAGTGAAAGATGCCAATGGTTGTGAAGCTACGGCTTCGGTAACTATTAGTGCTGCTCCTGCTCAAGTAGTGTTAACGGCTACAGCTGCTCCAATTTTATGTTTTGGTGGTACAACTAGCGTTATTTTAAATACAACTGGTGGTACGGGTACTTATACTTACGATGCTGCTAATCCTGCAATCACTGCTTTAACTGCTGGAACCTATAACTATAAAGTGAAAGATGCCAATGGTTGTGAAGCTACGGCTTCGGTAACTATTAGTGCTGCTCCTACTCAAGTAGTGTTAACGGCTACGGCTGCTCCAATTTTATGTTTTGGTGGTACTACAGCGGTGACTTTAAATACAACTGGTGGTACTGGAACTTATACTTACGATGCTGCTAATCCTGCAATCTCTGCTTTAACTGCTGGAACCTATAACTATAAAGTGAAAGATGCCAATGGTTGTGAAGCTACGGCTTCGGTAACTATTAGTGCTGCTCCTACTCAAGTAGTGTTAACAGCTACAGCTACTCCAATTTTATGTTTTGGTGGTACAACTAGCGTTATTTTAAATACAACTGGTGGTACGGGTACTTATACTTACGATGCTGCTAATCCTGCAATCACTGCTTTAACTGCTGGAACCTATACCTATAAAGTGAAAGATGCCAATGGTTGTGAAGCTACGGCTTCGGTAACTATTAGTGCTGCTCCTACTCAAGTAGTGTTAACAGCTACAGCTACTCCAATTTTATGTTTTGGTGGTACAACTAGCGTTATTTTAAATACAACTGGTGGTACTGGAACTTATACTTACGATGCTGCTAATCCTGCAATCACTGCTTTAACTGCTGGAACCTATAACTATAAAGTGAAAGATGCCAATGGTTGTGAAGCTACGGCTTCGGTAACTATTAGTGCTGCTCCTACTCAAGTAGTGTTAACAGCTACGGCTGCTCCAATTTTATGTTTTGGTGGTACAACTAGCGTTATTTTAAATACAACTGGTGGTACTGGAACTTATACTTACGATGCTGCTAATCCTGCAATCACTGCTTTAACTGCTGGAACCTACACCTATAAAGTGAAAGATGCCAATGGTTGTGAAGCTACGGCTTCGGTAACTATTAGTGCTGCTCCTACTCAAGTAGTGTTAACAGCTACAGCTACTCCAATTTTATGTTTTGGTGGTACAACTAGCGTTATTTTAAATACAACTGGTGGTACTGGAACTTATACTTACGATGCTGCTAATCCTGCAATCACTGCTTTAACTGCTGGAACCTATAACTATAAAGTGAAAGATGCCAATGGTTGTGAAGCTACGGCTTCGGTAACTATTAGTGCTGCTCCTACTCAAGTAGTGTTAACAGCTACGGCTGCTCCAATTTTATGTTTTGGTGGTACTACAGCGGTGACTTTAAATACAACTGGTGGTACGGGTACTTATACCTACGATGCTGCTAATCCTGCAATCACTGCTTTAACTGCTGGAACCTATACCTATAAAGTGAAAGATGCCAATGGTTGTGAAGCTACGGCTTCGGTAACTATTACCCAACCTGCAGCAGCAATTACTTCAGTAGCTATTGTAACAAATAATAGCAATTGTGTGGGATGTAGTAATGGCACCATAACGCAAACTGTTTCTGGAGGAACTTCTCCATATACCTACTTATGGTCAAATGGTGCTACAACAAAAGATCTTACTAATTTGGCAAAAGGCACGTATAGCGTTGAAATTAAAGACCAAAATGGTTGTACCACAAATTATACTTATGCAGTTACAGAATCAGGTATTGCTCTTGTGAAAACAGCAACAGTGAGTGGAACGGGTAAAGTGGGTGATGTAATTACGTATACTTTTGCAGTAACCAATACTGGAAATACTTCACTTACGAATGTAGTAGTAACCGATCCAATGGTAGGTTTAACCATTACTGGAAACCCAATTGCAACTCTTGCAGTAGGCGCTTCTAATGCCACTATCAAAGGAACGTACACCATTACTCAGGCAGATATCGATGCGGGTAAAGTAGTCAACACGGCTTTAGCTACGGCTCAAGATCCAAAAGAAAATGACGTAACAGATATCTCTGGTACTTCAGTTGATAACAACACCCCTACTGACACTCCGCTAACGCAAAATCCAAGTATTGCTCTTGTGAAAACAGCAACAGTGAGTGGAACGGGTAAAGTGGGTGATGTGATTACGTATATTTTTGCAGTAACCAATACTGGAAATACTTCACTTACGAATGTAGTAGTAACCGATCCAATGGTAGGTTTAACCATTACTGGAAACCCAATTGCAACTCTTGCAGTAGGCGCTTCTAATGCCACTATCAAAGGAACGTACACCATTACTCAGGCCGATATCGATGTGGGTAAAGTAGTCAACACGGCTTTAGCTACGGCTCAAGATCCAAAAGAAAATGACGTAACAGATATCTCTGGTACTTCAGTTGATAACAACACATCTACTGACACTCCACTAACGCAAAATCCAAGTATTGCTCTTGTGAAAACAGCAACAGTGAGTGGAACGGGTAAAGTGGGTGATGTAATTACGTATACTTTTGCAGTAACCAATACTGGAAATACTTCGCTTACGAATGTAGTAGTAACCGATCCAATGGTAGGTTTAACCATTACTGGAAACCCAATTGCAACTCTTGCAGTAGGCGCTTCTAATGCCACTATCAAAGGAACGTACACCATTACTCAGGCCGATATCGATGCGGGTAAAGTAGTCAACACGGCTTTAGCTACGGCTCAAGATCCAAAAGAAAATGACGTAACAGATATCTCTGGTACTTCAGTTGATAACAACACATCTACTGACACTCCGCTAACGCAAAATCCAAGTATTGCTCTTGTGAAAACAGCAACAGTGAGTGGAACGGGTAAAGTGGGTGATGTAATTACGTATACTTTTGCAGTAACCAATACTGGAAATACTTCGCTTACGAATGTAGTAGTAACCGATCCAATGGTAGGTTTAACCATTACTGGAAACCCAATTGCAACTCTTGCAGTAGGCGCTTCTAATGCCACTATCAAAGGAACGTACACCATTACTCAGGCCGATATCGATGCGGGTAAAGTAGTCAACACGGCTTTAGCTACGGCTCAAGATCCAAAAGAAAATGACGTAACAGATATCTCTGGTACTTCAGTTGATAACAACACCCCTACTGACACTCCGCTAACGCAAAATCCAAGTATTGCTCTTGTGAAAACAGCAACAGTGAGTGGAACGGGTAAAGTGGGTGATGTAATTACGTATACTTTTGCAGTAACCAATACTGGAAATACTTCACTTACGAATGTAGTAGTAACCGATCCAATGGTAGGTTTAACCATTACTGGAAACCCAATTGCAACTCTTGCAGTAGGCGCTTCTAATGCCACTATCAAAGGAACGTACACCATTACTCAGGCCGATATCGATGCGGGTAAAGTAGTCAACACGGCTTTAGCTACGGCTCAAGATCCAAAAGGAAATGACGTAACAGATATCTCTGGTACTTCAGTTGATAACAACACCCCTACTGACACTCCGCTAACGCAAAATCCAAGTATTGCTCTTGTGAAAACAGCAACAGTGAGTGGAACGGGTAAAGTGGGTGATGTAATCACGTATACTTTTGCAGTAACCAATACTGGAAATACTTCGCTTACGAATGTAGTAGTAACCGATCCAATGGTAGGTTTAACCATTACTGGAAACCCAATTGCAACTCTTGCAGTAGGCGCTTCTAATGCCACTATCAAAGGAACGTACACCATTACTCAGGCCGATATCGATGCGGGTAAAGTAGTCAACACGGCTTTAGCTACGGCTCAAGATCCAAAAGAAAATGACGTAACAGATATCTCTGGTACTTCAGTTGATAACAACACCCCTACTGACACTCCGCTAACGCAAAATCCAAGTATTGCTCTTGTGAAAACAGCAACAGTGAGTGGAACGGGTAAAGTGGGTGATGTAATCACGTATACTTTTGCAGTAACCAATACTGGAAATACTTCACTTACGAATGTAGTAGTAACCGATCCAATGGTAGGTTTAACCATTACTGGAAACCCAATTGCAACTCTTGCAGTAGGCGCTTCTAATGCCACTATCAAAGGAACGTACACCATTACTCAGGCAGATATCGATGCGGGTAAAGTAGTCAACACGGCTTTAGCTACGGCTCAAGATCCAAAAGAAAATGACGTAACAGATATCTCTGGTACTTCAGTTGATAACAACACCCCTACTGACACTCCGCTAACGCAAAATCCAAGTATTGCTCTTGTGAAAACAGCAACAGTGAGTGGAACGGGTAAAGTGGGTGATGTAATCACGTATACTTTTGCAGTAACCAATACTGGAAATACTTCACTTACGAATGTAGTAGTAACCGACCCAATGGTAGGTTTAACCATTACTGGAAACCCAATTGCAACTCTTGCAGTAGGCGCTTCTAATGCCACTATCAAAGGAACGTACACCATTACTCAGGCCGATATCGATGCGGGTAAAGTAGTCAACACGGCTTTAGCTACGGCTCAAGATCCAAAAGAAAATGACGTAACAGATATCTCTGGTACTTCAGTTGATAACAACACCCCTACTGACACTCCGCTAACGCAAAATCCAAGTATTGCTCTTGTGAAAACAGCAACAGTGAGTGGAACGGGTAAAGTGGGTGATGTAATTACGTATACTTTTGCAGTAACCAATACTGGAAATACTTCACTTACGAATGTAGTAGTAACCGATCCAATGGTAGGTTTAACCATTACTGGAAACCCAATTGCAACTCTTGCAGTAGGCGCTTCTAATGCCACTATCAAAGGAACGTACACCATTACTCAGGCCGATATCGATGCGGGTAAAGTAGTCAACACGGCTTTAGCTACGGCTCAAGATCCAAAAGAAAATGACGTAACAGATATCTCTGGTACTTCAGTTGATAACAACACATCTACTGACACTCCGCTAACGCAAAATCCAAGTATTGCTCTTGTGAAAACAGCAACAGTGAGTGGAACGGGTAAAGTGGGTGATGTAATCACGTATACTTTTGCAGTAACCAATACTGGAAATACTTCGCTTACGAATGTAGTAGTAACCGATCCAATGGTAGGTTTAACCATTACTGGAAACCCAATTGCAACTCTTGCAGTAGGCGCTTCTAATGCCACTATCAAAGGAACGTACACCATTACTCAGGCAGATATCGATGCGGGTAAAGTAGTCAACACGGCTTTAGCTACGGCTCAAGATCCAAAAGAAAATGACGTAACAGATATCTCTGGTACTTCAGTTGATAACAACACCCCTACTGACACTCCGCTAACGCAAAATCCAAGTATTGCTCTTGTGAAAACAGCAACAGTGAGTGGAACGGGTAAAGTGGGTGATGTAATTACGTATACTTTTGCAGTAACCAATACTGGAAATACTTCACTTACGAATGTAGTAGTAACCGATCCAATGGTAGGTTTAACCATTACTGGAAACCCAATTGCAACTCTTGCAGTAGGCGCTTCTAATGCCACTATCAAAGGAACGTACACCATTACTCAGGCAGATATCGATGCGGGTAAAGTAGTCAACACGGCTTTAGCTACGGCTCAAGATCCAAAAGAAAATGACGTAACAGATATCTCTGGTACTTCAGTTGATAACAACACATCTACTGACACTCCGCTAACGCAAAATCCAAGTATTGCTCTTGTGAAAACAGCAACAGTGAGTGGAACGGGTAAAGTGGGTGATGTGATTACGTATACTTTTGCAGTAACCAATACTGGAAATACTTCACTTACGAATGTAGTAGTAACCGATCCAATGGTAGGTTTAACCATTACTGGAAACCCAATTGCAACTCTTGCAGTAGGCGCTTCTAATGCCACTATCAAAGGAACGTACACCATTACTCAGGCAGATATCGATGCGGGTAAAGTAGTCAACACGGCTTTAGCTACGGCTCAAGATCCAAAAGGAAATGACGTAACAGATATCTCTGGTACTTCAGTTGATAACAACACCCCTACTGACACTCCGCTAACGCAAAATCCAAGTATTGCTCTTGTGAAAACAGCAACAGTGAGTGGAACGGGTAAAGTGGGTGATGTAATCACGTATACTTTTGCAGTAACCAATACTGGAAATACTTCACTTACGAATGTAGTAGTAACCGATCCAATGGTAGGTTTAACCATTACTGGAAACCCAATTGCAACTCTTGCAGTAGGCGCTTCTAATGCCACTATCAAAGGAACGTACACCATTACTCAGGCAGATATCGATGCGGGTAAAGTAGTCAACACGGCTTTAGCTACGGCTCAAGATCCAAAAGGAAATGACGTAACAGATATCTCTGGTACTTCAGTTGATAACAACACCCCTACTGACACTCCGCTAACGCAAAATCCAAGTATTGCTCTTGTGAAAACAGCAACAGTGAGTGGAACGGGTAAAGTGGGTGATGTGATTACGTATACTTTTGCAGTAACCAATACTGGAAATACTTCACTTACGAATGTAGTAGTAACCGATCCAATGGTAGGTTTAACCATTACTGGAAACCCAATTGCAACTCTTGCAGTAGGCGCTTCTAATGCCACTATCAAAGGAACGTACACCATTACTCAGGCAGATATCGATGCGGGTAAAGTAGTCAACACGGCTTTAGCTACGGCTCAAGATCCAAAAGAAAATGACGTAACAGATATCTCTGGTACTTCAGTTGATAACAACACATCTACTGACACTCCGCTAACGCAAAATCCAAGTATTGCTCTTGTGAAAACAGCAACAGTGAGTGGAACGGGTAAAGTGGGTGATGTAATCACGTATACTTTTGCAGTAACCAATACTGGAAATACTTCGCTTACGAATGTAGTAGTAACCGATCCAATGGTAGGTTTAACCATTACTGGAAACCCAATTGCAACTCTTGCAGTAGGCGCTTCTAATGCCACTATCAAAGGAACGTACACCATTACTCAGGCAGATATCGATGCGGGTAAAGTAGTCAACACGGCTTTAGCTACGGCTCAAGATCCAAAAGAAAATGACGTAACAGATATCTCTGGTACTTCAGTTGATAACAACACATCTACTGACACTCCGCTAACGCAAAATCCAAGTATTGCTCTTGTGAAAACAGCAACAGTGAGTGGAACGGGTAAAGTGGGTGATGTGATTACGTATATTTTTGCAGTAACCAATACTGGAAATACTTCACTTACGAATGTAGTAGTAACCGATCCAATGGTAGGTTTAACCATTACTGGAAACCCAATTGCAACTCTTGCAGTAGGCGCTTCTAATGCCACTATCAAAGGAACGTACACCATTACTCAGGCCGATATCGATGCGGGTAAAGTAGTCAACACGGCTTTAGCTACGGCTCAAGATCCAAAAGAAAATGACGTAACAGATATCTCTGGTACTTCAGTTGATAACAACACATCTACTGACACTCCGCTAACGCAAAATCCAAGTATTGCTCTTGTGAAAACAGCAACAGTGAGTGGAACGGGTAAAGTGGGTGATGTGATTACGTATATTTTTGCAGTAACCAATACTGGAAATACTTCACTTACGAATGTAGTAGTAACCGATCCAATGGTAGGTTTAACCATTACTGGAAACCCAATTGCAACTCTTGCAGTAGGCGCTTCTAATGCCACTATCAAAGGAACGTACACCATTACTCAGGCCGATATCGATGCGGGTAAAGTAGTCAACACGGCTTTAGCTACGGCTCAAGATCCAAAAGGAAATGACGTAACAGATATCTCTGGTACTTCAGTTGATAACAACACATCTACTGACACTCCGCTAACGCAAAATCCAAGTATTGCTCTTGTGAAAACAGCAACAGTGAGTGGAACGGGTAAAGTGGGTGATGTGATTACGTATACTTTTGCAGTAACCAATACTGGAAATACTTCACTTACGAATGTAGTAGTAACCGATCCAATGGTAGGTTTAACCATTACTGGAAACCCAATTGCAACTCTTGCAGTAGGCGCTTCTAATGCCACTATCAAAGGAACGTACACCATTACTCAGGCCGATATCGATGCGGGTAAAGTAGTCAACACGGCTTTAGCTACGGCTCAAGATCCAAAAGGAAATGACGTAACAGATATCTCTGGTACTTCAGTTGATAACAACACATCTACTGACACTCCGCTAACGCAAAATCCAAGTATTGCTCTTGTGAAAACAGCAACAGTGAGTGGAACGGGTAAAGTGGGTGATGTGATTACGTATATTTTTGCAGTAACCAATACTGGAAATACTTCACTTACGAATGTAGTAGTAACCGATCCAATGGTAGGTTTAACCATTACTGGAAACCCAATTGCAACTCTTGCAGTAGGCGCTTCTAATGCCACTATCAAAGGAACGTACACCATTACTCAGGCCGATATCGATGCGGGTAAAGTAGTCAACACGGCTTTAGCTACGGCTCAAGATCCAAAAGGAAATGACGTAACAGATATCTCTGGTACTTCAGTTGATAACAACACCCCTACTGACACTCCGCTAACGCAAAATCCAAGTATTGCTCTTGTGAAAACAGCAACAGTGAGTGGAACGGGTAAAGTGGGTGATGTAATTACGTATACTTTTGCAGTAACCAATACTGGAAATACTTCACTTACGAATGTAGTAGTAACCGATCCAATGGTAGGTTTAACCATTACTGGAAACCCAATTGCAACTCTTGCAGTAGGCGCTTCTAATGCCACTATCAAAGGAACGTACACCATTACTCAGGCCGATATCGATGCGGGTAAAGTAGTCAACACGGCTTTAGCTACGGCTCAAGATCCAAAAGGAAATGACGTAACAGATATCTCTGGTACTTCAGTTGATAACAACACCCCTACTGACACTCCGCTAACGCAAAATCCAAGTATTGCTCTTGTGAAAACAGCAACAGTGAGTGGAACGGGTAAAGTGGGTGATGTAATTACGTATACTTTTGCAGTAACCAATACTGGAAATACTTCACTTACGAATGTAGTAGTAACCGATCCAATGGTAGGTTTAACCATTACTGGAAACCCAATTGCAACTCTTGCAGTAGGCGCTTCTAATGCTACTATCAAAGGAACGTACACCATTACTCAGGCCGATATCGATGCGGGTAAAGTAGTCAACACGGCTTTAGCTACGGCTCAAGATCCAAAAGGAAATGACGTAACAGATATCTCTGGTACTTCAGTTGATAACAACACATCTACTGACACTCCGCTAACGCAAAATCCAAGTATTGCTCTTGTGAAAACAGCAACAGTGAGTGGAACGGGTAAAGTGGGTGATGTAATCACGTATACTTTTGCAGTAACCAATACTGGAAATACTTCGCTTACGAATGTAGTAGTAACCGATCCAATGGTAGGTTTAACCATTACTGGAAACCCAATTGCAACTCTTGCAGTAGGCGCTTCTAATGCCACTATCAAAGGAACGTACACCATTACTCAGGCCGATATCGATGCGGGTAAAGTAGTCAACACGGCTTTAGCTACGGCTCAAGATCCAAAAGAAAATGACGTAACAGATATCTCTGGTACTTCAGTTGATAACAACACCCCTACTGACACTCCGCTAACGCAAAATCCAAGTATTGCTCTTGTGAAAACAGCAACAGTGAGTGGAACGGGTAAAGTGGGTGATGTAATCACGTATACTTTTGCAGTAACCAATACTGGAAATACTTCACTTACGAATGTAGTAGTAACCGATCCAATGGTAGGTTTAACCATTACTGGAAACCCAATTGCAACTCTTGCAGTAGGCGCTTCTAATGCCACTATCAAAGGAACGTACACCATTACTCAGGCAGATATCGATGCGGGTAAAGTAGTCAACACGGCTTTAGCTACGGCTCAAGATCCAAAAGAAAATGACGTAACAGATATCTCTGGTACTTCAGTTGATAACAACACCCCTACTGACACTCCGCTAACGCAAAATCCAAGTATTGCTCTTGTGAAAACAGCAACAGTGAGTGGAACGGGTAAAGTGGGTGATGTGATTACGTATACTTTTGCAGTAACCAATACTGGAAATACTTCACTTACGAATGTAGTAGTAACCGATCCAATGGTAGGTTTAACCATTACTGGAAACCCAATTGCAACTCTTGCAGTAGGCGCTTCTAATGCCACTATCAAAGGAACGTACACCATTACTCAGGCAGATATCGATGCGGGTAAAGTAGTCAACACGGCTTTAGCTACGGCTCAAGATCCAAAAGGAAATGACGTAACAGATATCTCTGGTACTTCAGTTGATAACAACACCCCTACTGACACTCCGCTAACGCAAAATCCAAGTATTGCTCTTGTGAAAACAGCAACAGTGAGTGGAACGGGTAAAGTGGGTGATGTAATCACGTATACTTTTGCAGTAACCAATACTGGAAATACTTCACTTACGAATGTAGTAGTAACCGATCCAATGGTAGGTTTAACCATTACTGGAAACCCAATTGCAACTCTTGCAGTAGGCGCTTCTAATGCCACTATCAAAGGAACGTACACCATTACTCAGGCAGATATCGATGCGGGTAAAGTAGTCAACACGGCTTTAGCTACGGCTCAAGATCCAAAAGGAAATGACGTAACAGATATCTCTGGTACTTCAGTTGATAACAACACCCCTACTGACACTCCGCTAACGCAAAATCCAAGTATTGCTCTTGTGAAAACAGCAACAGTGAGTGGAACGGGTAAAGTGGGTGATGTGATTACGTATACTTTTGCAGTAACCAATACTGGAAATACTTCACTTACGAATGTAGTAGTAACCGATCCAATGGTAGGTTTAACCATTACTGGAAACCCAATTGCAACTCTTGCAGTAGGCGCTTCTAATGCCACTATCAAAGGAACGTACACCATTACTCAGGCAGATATCGATGCGGGTAAAGTAGTCAACACGGCTTTAGCTACGGCTCAAGATCCAAAAGAAAATGACGTAACAGATATCTCTGGTACTTCAGTTGATAACAACACATCTACTGACACTCCGCTAACGCAAAATCCAAGTATTGCTCTTGTGAAAACAGCAACAGTGAGTGGAACGGGTAAAGTGGGTGATGTAATCACGTATACTTTTGCAGTAACCAATACTGGAAATACTTCGCTTACGAATGTAGTAGTAACCGATCCAATGGTAGGTTTAACCATTACTGGAAACCCAATTGCAACTCTTGCAGTAGGCGCTTCTAATGCCACTATCAAAGGAACGTACACCATTACTCAGGCAGATATCGATGCGGGTAAAGTAGTCAACACGGCTTTAGCTACGGCTCAAGATCCAAAAGAAAATGACGTAACAGATATCTCTGGTACTTCAGTTGATAACAACACATCTACTGACACTCCGCTAACGCAAAATCCAAGTATTGCTCTTGTGAAAACAGCAACAGTGAGTGGAACGGGTAAAGTGGGTGATGTGATTACGTATATTTTTGCAGTAACCAATACTGGAAATACTTCACTTACGAATGTAGTAGTAACCGATCCAATGGTAGGTTTAACCATTACTGGAAACCCAATTGCAACTCTTGCAGTAGGCGCTTCTAATGCCACTATCAAAGGAACGTACACCATTACTCAGGCCGATATCGATGTGGGTAAAGTAGTCAACACGGCTTTAGCTACGGCTCAAGATCCAAAAGAAAATGACGTAACAGATATCTCTGGTACTTCAGTTGATAACAACACATCTACTGACACTCCACTAACGCAAAATCCAAGTATTGCTCTTGTGAAAACAGCAACAGTGAGTGGAACGGGTAAAGTGGGTGATGTAATTACGTATACTTTTGCAGTAACCAATACTGGAAATACTTCGCTTACGAATGTAGTAGTAACCGATCCAATGGTAGGTTTAACCATTACTGGAAACCCAATTGCAACTCTTGCAGTAGGCGCTTCTAATGCCACTATCAAAGGAACGTACACCATTACTCAGGCCGATATCGATGCGGGTAAAGTAGTCAACACGGCTTTAGCTACGGCTCAAGATCCAAAAGAAAATGACGTAACAGATATCTCTGGTACTTCAGTTGATAACAACACATCTACTGACACTCCGCTAACGCAAAATCCAAGTATTGCTCTTGTGAAAACAGCAACAGTGAGTGGAACGGGTAAAGTGGGTGATGTAATTACGTATACTTTTGCAGTAACCAATACTGGAAATACTTCACTTACGAATGTAGTAGTAACCGATCCAATGGTAGGTTTAACCATTACTGGAAACCCAATTGCAACTCTTGCAGTAGGCGCTTCTAATGCCACTATCAAAGGAACGTACACCATTACTCAGGCCGATATCGATGCGGGTAAAGTAGTCAACACGGCTTTAGCTACGGCTCAAGATCCAAAAGAAAATGACGTAACAGATATCTCTGGTACTTCAGTTGATAACAACACATCTACTGACACTCCGCTAACGCAAAATCCAAGTATTGCTCTTGTGAAAACAGCAACAGTGAGTGGAACGGGTAAAGTGGGTGATGTGATTACGTATACTTTTGCAGTAACCAATACTGGAAATACTTCACTTACGAATGTAGTAGTAACCGATCCAATGGTAGGTTTAACCATTACTGGAAACCCAATTGCAACTCTTGCAGTAGGCGCTTCTAATGCCACTATCAAAGGAACGTACACCATTACTCAGGCAGATATCGATGCGGGTAAAGTAGTCAACACGGCTTTAGCTACGGCTCAAGATCCAAAAGAAAATGACGTAACAGATATCTCTGGTACTTCAGTTGATAACAACACATCTACTGACACTCCGCTAACGCAAAATCCAAGTATTGCTCTTGTGAAAACAGCAACAGTGAGTGGAACGGGTAAAGTGGGTGATGTAATTACGTATACTTTTGCAGTAACCAATACTGGAAATACTTCACTTACGAATGTAGTAGTAACCGATCCAATGGTAGGTTTAACCATTACTGGAAACCCAATTGCAACTCTTGCAGTAGGCGCTTCTAATGCCACTATCAAAGGAACGTACACCATTACTCAGGCCGATATCGATGCGGGTAAAGTAGTCAACACGGCTTTAGCTACGGCTCAAGATCCAAAAGAAAATGACGTAACAGATATCTCTGGTACTTCAGTTGATAACAACACCCCTACTGACACTCCGCTAACGCAAAATCCAAGTATTGCTCTTGTGAAAACAGCAACAGTGAGTGGAACGGGTAAAGTGGGTGATGTAATTACGTATACTTTTGCAGTAACCAATACTGGAAATACTTCACTTACGAATGTAGTAGTAACCGATCCAATGGTAGGTTTAACCATTACTGGAAACCCAATTGCAACTCTTGCAGTAGGCGCTTCTAATGCCACTATCAAAGGAACGTACACCATTACTCAGGCAGATATCGATGCGGGTAAAGTAGTCAACACGGCTTTAGCTACGGCTCAAGATCCAAAAGAAAATGACGTAACAGATATCTCTGGTACTTCAGTTGATAACAACACCCCTACTGACACTCCGCTAACGCAAAATCCAAGTATTGCTCTTGTGAAAACAGCAACAGTGAGTGGAACGGGTAAAGTGGGTGATGTAATTACGTATACTTTTGCAGTAACCAATACTGGAAATACTTCACTTACGAATGTAGTAGTAACCGATCCAATGGTAGGTTTAACCATTACTGGAAACCCAATTGCAACTCTTGCAGTAGGCGCTTCTAATGCCACTATCAAAGGAACGTACACCATTACTCAGGCCGATATCGATGCGGGTAAAGTAGTCAACACGGCTTTAGCTACGGCTCAAGATCCAAAAGAAAATGACGTAACAGATATCTCTGGTACTTCAGTTGATAACAACACCCCTACTGACACTCCGCTAACGCAAAATCCAAGTATTGCTCTTGTGAAAACAGCAACAGTGAGTGGAACGGGTAAAGTGGGTGATGTAATTACGTATACTTTTGCAGTAACCAATACTGGAAATACTTCACTTACGAATGTAGTAGTAACCGATCCAATGGTAGGTTTAACCATTACTGGAAACCCAATTGCAACTCTTGCAGTAGGCGCTTCTAATGCCACCATCAAAGGAACGTACACCATTACTCAGGCCGATATCGATGCGGGTAAAGTAGTCAACACGGCTTTAGCTACGGCTCAAGATCCAAAAGAAAATGACGTAACAGATATCTCTGGTACTTCAGTTGATAACAACACCCCTACTGACACTCCGCTAACGCAAAATCCAAGTATTGCTCTTGTGAAAACAGCAACAGTGAGTGGAACGGGTAAAGTGGGTGATGTAATCACGTATACTTTTGCAGTAACCAATACTGGAAATACTTCACTTACGAATGTAGTAGTAACCGATCCAATGGTAGGTTTAACCATTACTGGAAACCCAATTGCAACTCTTGCAGTAGGCGCTTCTAATGCCACTATCAAAGGAACGTACACCATTACTCAGGCAGATATCGATGCGGGTAAAGTAGTCAACACGGCTTTAGCTACGGCTCAAGATCCAAAAGAAAATGACGTAACAGATATCTCTGGTACTTCAGTTGATAACAACACCCCTACTGACACTCCGCTAACGCAAAATCCAAGTATTGCTCTTGTGAAAACAGCAACAGTGAGTGGAACGGGTAAAGTGGGTGATGTGATTACGTATACTTTTGCAGTAACCAATACTGGAAATACTTCGCTTACGAATGTAGTAGTAACCGATCCAATGGTAGGTTTAACCATTACTGGAAACCCAATTGCAACTCTTGCAGTAGGCGCTTCTAATGCCACTATCAAAGGAACGTACACCATTACTCAGGCAGATATCGATGCGGGTAAAGTAGTCAACACGGCTTTAGCTACGGCTCAAGATCCAAAAGAAAATGACGTAACAGATATCTCTGGTACTTCAGTTGATAACAACACCCCTACTGACACTCCGCTAACGCAAAATCCAAGTATTGCTCTTGTGAAAACAGCAACAGTGAGTGGAACGGGTAAAGTGGGTGATGTAATCACGTATACTTTTGCAGTAACCAATACTGGAAATACTTCGCTTACGAATGTAGTAGTAACCGATCCAATGGTAGGTTTAACCATTACTGGAAACCCAATTGCAACTCTTGCAGTAGGCGCTTCTAATGCCACTATCAAAGGAACGTACACCATTACTCAGGCAGATATCGATGCGGGTAAAGTAGTCAACACGGCTTTAGCTACGGCTCAAGATCCAAAAGAAAATGACGTAACAGATATCTCTGGTACTTCAGTTGATAACAACACCCCTACTGACACTCCGCTAACGCAAAATCCAAGTATTGCTCTTGTGAAAACAGCAACAGTGAGTGGAACGGGTAAAGTGGGTGATGTAATTACGTATACTTTTGCAGTAACCAATACTGGAAATACTTCACTTACGAATGTAGTAGTAACCGATCCAATGGTAGGTTTAACCATTACTGGAAACCCAATTGCAACTCTTGCAGTAGGCGCTTCTAATGCCACTATCAAAGGAACGTACACCATTACTCAGGCCGATATCGATGCGGGTAAAGTAGTCAACACGGCTTTAGCTACGGCTCAAGATCCAAAAGAAAATGACGTAACAGATATCTCTGGTACTTCAGTTGATAACAACACCCCTACTGACACTCCGCTAACGCAAAATCCAAGTATTGCTCTTGTGAAAACAGCAACAGTGAGTGGAACAGGTAAAGTGGGTGATGTAATTACGTATACTTTTGCAGTAACCAATACTGGAAATACTTCACTTACGAATGTAGTAGTAACCGATCCAATGGTAGGTTTAACCATTACTGGAAACCCAATTGCAACTCTTGCAGTAGGCGCTTCTAATGCCACTATCAAAGGAACGTACACCATTACTCAGGCAGATATCGATGCGGGTAAAGTAGTCAACACGGCTTTAGCTACGGCTCAAGATCCAAAAGAAAATGACGTAACAGATATCTCTGGTACTTCAGTTGATAACAACACATCTACTGACACTCCGCTAACGCAAAATCCAAGTATTGCTCTTGTGAAAACAGCAACAGTGAGTGGAACGGGTAAAGTGGGTGATGTAATCACGTATACTTTTGCAGTAACCAATACTGGAAATACTTCGCTTACGAATGTAGTAGTAACCGATCCAATGGTAGGTTTAACCATTACTGGAAACCCAATTGCAACTCTTGCAGTAGGCGCTTCTAATGCCACTATCAAAGGAACGTACACCATTACTCAGGCAGATATCGATGCGGGTAAAGTAGTCAACACGGCTTTAGCTACGGCTCAAGATCCAAAAGAAAATGACGTAACAGATATCTCTGGTACTTCAGTTGATAACAACACCCCTACTGACACTCCGCTAACGCAAAATCCAAGTATTGCTCTTGTGAAAACAGCAACAGTGAGTGGAACGGGTAAAGTGGGTGATGTAATTACGTATACTTTTGCAGTAACCAATACTGGAAATACTTCGCTTACGAATGTAGTAGTAACCGATCCAATGGTAGGTTTAACCATTACTGGAAACCCAATTGCAACTCTTGCAGTAGGCGCTTCTAATGCCACTATCAAAGGAACGTACACCATTACTCAGGCAGATATCGATGCGGGTAAAGTAGTCAACACGGCTTTAGCTACGGCTCAAGATCCAAAAGGAAATGACGTAACAGATATCTCTGGTACTTCAGTTGATAACAACACATCTACTGACACTCCGCTAACGCAAAAAGGAAGTATTGTCTTGGTGAAAAAAGGCGTGTTTGCTGACACTAATAATGATGGTTTTGCTCAAGCGGGTGAAAAAATCAATTATAGTTTCACAATAACAAACACTGGAAATGTAACAGTTACTAATATCGCTATTGCCGATCCAATGCCAGGATTGACTATCACGAATAGCCCAATCGCTTCTCTCCTAGCTGGAGCAAATGCAACAGTAACTGGAACATATATCCTTACTCAAGCTGATGTTGATGGTGGTAAAGTGACTAACTCGGCTCTAGCAACTGGTAAAGATCCTAACGGAAAAGATGTGAAAGATATTTCTGGAACTACTGTAGAAAATGATACGGCTACTACTACTCCATTAGTACAAAGTGCAAAATTAGAAGTTATTAAAACCGCTTCGACAGATGGTTATAGTTTAGCAGGAGATGTAATTAGTTATACTATCGAAGTGAAAAACACGGGTACTGTAACTTTGTATCAAATACTAGTAACTGACCCATTAACTGGATTGAGTACAACTATAGCGAGCTTAGCGCCTGGTCGTTCTCAACTATTTAACGAAAACTATACGATAACTAAAATTGATCTAGTAAATAATATTGTTACTAATACTGCTACTGCAAATGGATTTACACCAAATAACACTAGTATCAGCGCTTCAGACTCTGTAGATGTTGAAAAGTCTCTAGTATTAGGTTGTGGAACAATTCTAGTTCATAATGCCTTCTCTCCAAATGGAGACGGAATAAATGATGTATTTACAATTGATAACATTGGTGATACTTCTTGTTATCCTGAGAATACAGTTGAAATTTATAACCGCTGGGGTGTATTAGTTTTTGAAACTAAAAACTATAACAACCAGAGTAATAATTTCGAAGGTATCTCTCGTGGAAGAACAACTATTAGCCAATCGACTGGTTTACCAACTGGAACGTATTTCTACATTTTAAATTACACTTCCGTTGATGGAAATGGTGATATTCAAACTAATAAAAAGGACGGGTACTTATACCTTGCCAAATAATTTTAACTAATTTTAAATCCTGAGGATTACTAAATTTTCCTCAGGATTAAAATATAGAATTAGCTAATACATTTAGTACTAATAACATTATTCTAATCGGAATTGTATGTCTTTCAAAAGAACTAGTTTAACCCCAACAATAAAACTACTATGAGAACAAAAATATTTCTAATCTTTTTGATGTTTACAGCCTTTGTAAGTTATGCGCAACAAGATGCTCAATTTACTCAATACATGTACAACACAATCAATATCAATCCCGCTTATGCTGGATCAAGAGGTGCTTTAAGTATTTTTGCGCTACATCGTACTCAATGGGTAGGACTTGATGGTGCTCCAGTAACTAATGCTGCTTCTGTCAATACACCTCTCAACGGAAGTAATTTAGGTTTGGGGGTATCGATTATAAATGATAAAATTGGGCCTACCACTGAAAATACCATTTCGGCTGATTTATCATACACCGTTCCTACTTCTGAAACTTTTAAATTATCTTTTGGAATAAAAGCAACTGCTAACTTTTTCAATTTGGATGTCAACCGATTGAATCCTGTTGATGATGATCCTAGTCTACATGATTTCAATAATAAATTTACTCCTAATATTGGAGCTGGGGTTTATTTACATTCTGACAAAGCTTATGTGGGGTTTTCAATACCGAATTTCATTGAAAGCAATCGTTATGACGATAATGAAGTTGCCATTTTTAAAGAAAAAATTAATTATTATTTAATCGCAGGTTATGTATTTGATGTCAATGAATCCATAAAATTCAAACCCGCATTTTTGACTAAAGTCGTTGGGGGAGCTCCACTTCAAATGGATGTATCAGGGAACTTTATGTTCAATGATAAATTTGTTGTAGGTCTAGCTTATAGATGGTCTGCTGCAATAAGTGCGATGGTTGGGTTTCAAGTTACTGACGGAATGTATATAGGATATGGTTATGATCATGAAACCACTAATTTGAATAACTACAGTTCTGGTTCTCATGAAATATTTTTACGTTATGAAATATTTAAAAATAATGATAAAATTATAACTCCTAGATTCTTCTAGAGATTCAGTATATGAAAAAAATTATATTCTTTTACATAACAATAATATGTCTTGTTTCTTTTAAAGGAAATGCACAAGATTCTAAATTTTATGTAACGGATAAAATAAGTGATAAATATGCTTATGTAGATGTCATCAAAACTTATGAAAGGATTGCTGAAAAAGGATATAGATCTGTAGATTTATTTAAAAAACTTGGAGATTCCTATTACTCAAATGCAGATTTTGACAAAGCTGCTAAATGGTATTGTGAATTATTTGCCATAAGCAATGATTTAGAACCTGAATATTATTATCAATATGCTAAGTGTTTACTATTTATTGGTCAAAATGATAGTTCCAATGAAATATTGGAAAAATTAAAACAAAAATCAGGGGCAATAAAAGATAAAAAGAATCGAAAATAACGATAAAATTACAACTCCAAAAATTCTTTTAAAAACAATTATTATGAAAAAAAATATACTCCTTTACATAACAATAGTAAGTGTTTTTTCTATTAACATTTATTCCCAAAAAGCAAAATTGGCTACAGCCGATAAAAAGTATGATGGCTATGCCTATATAGACGCCATCAAAACTTATGAAAGAGTTGCTGAAAAAGGATATAAATCAGCTGATATGTTCAAAAAGTTGGGCAATTCTTATTACTTTAATGCACAGTTCAATAAAGCCGCTACATGGTATGGTGAATTGTTTACTATGGATACCTCAAATTTAGAACCTGAATATTATTATCGTTATGCTCAGTCTTTAAGAGCAATCGATCAAAATGATAAGGCCAATGAGATGATGGAACTATTCAACCAAAAATCAGGAAGCGATAGCAGAGCTAAGCTATTTAAAAAAAATACCAACTATTTAGAAGCTATAAAAGCAAATTCTGGAAGGTACAACGTTGAAGATGCTGGAATAAATTCTATCTATTCCGATTATGGAACTGCACTATATTCGAATAAATTAATTTTTGCTTCTGCTAGAGATACAGGAAGTCTTGGACAAAGAAAGCACAAATGGACCAATCAATATTTCACAAACTTATACTCGGCTGATTTAGGAGAAGACATGACACCGGGTGCTGCAAAAAAGTTTGATGGAACCATAAATTCGAAATTTCATGAATCCACTCCTACTTTTAGCAGTGATGGAAAAACTATGTATTTTTCACGAAACAACTATCTGGATGGAAAAAAAGGAAAAGATGGAAATAAAATAACTTTAATAAAAATATACAAAGCCACTCTGGAGAATGACAAATGGGCAAATGTAACCGAACTCCCTTTTGACAGTGACAATTACAGTACAGCACATCCTGCATTAAGTCCTGATGGAAAAACATTGTATTTTGCCTCTGATATGCCTGGAACTTTAGGGCAGTCGGATTTGTTCAAAGTAACCATAAATGAAGATGGTACTTTTGGAACACCGCAAAATTTAGGAAATACAATTAATACCGAAGGAAGAGAAACTTTCCCTTTTATTAATAATGAAAATGAAATTTACTTTGCATCTGATGGACATCCTGGACTTGGAGGATTAGATGTTTTTATGTCTAAAATAAGTGCAGAGGGAACTTTGAATGAAGTTCAAAATGTAGGGGCCGATGTCAACTCTCCTAAAGATGATTTTGCTTATTTAATCGATACAAAATCAAGAAGAGGCTTTTTTACTTCCAATAGAGATGGTGGTCAAGGTTATGATGATATTTATAAATTTTTAGAAACAAGAAGACTTATTTGCGAGCAACTTCTTTATGGTGAAATCACCGATATCAAAACAGGTGAACTATTGGCTAACACTAAAATTACCTTATACGATAATCAATTTAAGGTGGTCAATACTGCTACTTCTGATGATAAAGGAAAATATAGCTTCACCGTTGAATGTGGAAAGAGTTACAATGTAAGAGCTGAAAAACCAGAATACACAACCAAAGAAGAAAAAATCACTATCAACACAACAACCGGTAAAACATATTTACCTATTGCACTAGAAAAAGAAATATGTAAAGTAGCCGTTGGTGATGATTTGGGTAAATGTTTTGGTATCAAAATGATTTATTTCGATTTAGACAAATCGAATATCAGACAAGAAGCAGCTCTGGATTTAGAAAAAATATTAGATGTATTAAATCAGAATCCAACAATGAAAATCGACATCCGTTCTCATACTGACAGCAGACAAACCTTCAAATACAATGAAGCATTATCTGATAGAAGAGCCAAATCAACCATTAACTGGTTAGTTAAAAATGGCGTAAATCCTGACCGATTAACAGGTAAAGGATATGGTGAAACTCAACTAGTAAACAAATGTGCTGATGATGTAGTTTGTTCCGAAGAAGAACACCAACTCAACAGAAGAAGCGAATTTATTATTACTGCTTTGTAATATCTTTCTTTACTTAAAATAGTTAATACTATTCACTTAATTAAACCTCGGGAGTTTCACTTTCGAGGTTTATTTATTTTAAGAATAAACATAAAATTATAGTAAGCTAAATTAGGTAATGCAATTAAAGTCCTAAAAAAATTAAGTTAAATTATAAAAAGTATTACCATTCTACTTGTAAAAAAAAAAAATAACTGTTAATTTTTTAATTTAACAACTAAATTTTTCATAAAAAAACACATTTAAACGATTTTTTAGGTTAGTTATAGAGAATAAAAATCAATACTACTAATTCTTTGTAATTTTAATTTCATAAAGAATAAATGTGTTTTTAAATATTATGATATTAAAATTAATCAAGCTACAAAGGCTCTTTAAATCAAAAAAAGAAAATTTAAAACCTGAAAAAATTAGAATTTAATCGAAATAGAAAGATACAATTAATATGTTATTAGTATTATTACTATTAAAATATTCTAAATATTATCTTTAAGAAAGTAATAAACTTATTTAATTGTCCTAAAAAATTAACACAAAATTTTAAACAAAAAGAAATACAAATGCCAAAAATTAGTTATTTTTTTTTAAGTATTTATTTGGTATAAATCATCGTTTAACGAGTTATTGGCTATTCGATGATAAAATTTATAATAATAATTTAATGTAATTAGCTTCGTATTAAATTAGCTACATTAATTTTTAAAATAATTTCTTTAATAGTAAGCTCAAATCCTATTTAAAATTGATATTATGAAAAAAATTACTCTTTTATTAATAGTTTTCTACATGTTTACCAGTAAAACATATTCACAAACTATCATTTTTGATGGAAATAATTGTAATTCTACAGCGACTGGTGTAGAATGGGGAATCCCAGATGTTGTCGACGGACAAGATGTTTCAACTGGAACAGCTGACATTTTAAACTTTTGGTACCAACAAGACCATGATTACCTCTATTTAGCATTTGATCGGGTTGCAACAGGGAACAGTTCATTTTCATTTTACATGAATACTGATTGTAGTGCTTCAACAGGTGATCCTACAAAAAATGGGAGTGATTATGCCACATTTTTTTCTATAAGCCCTGGTGCTAGTCCTTCAATTACAGATAATACATTATACAAATGGAATGGCACTAAATATGTTGATACCGGAATCGTTTATGAAGCAAAATTAGGGAAAGAAAAATGTGATGGAAGTGTTGGTCTATTTTTTGAATTAAAAATAAAATTTAGTACTATTTTTAATTTATGCAGCACAACAAATTGTAATAATTTAACTATTGAAGTCGGATCTTCCTTAGCTGGTGGTTCTCCAAATTCAGCTTTAAAAGATACGTTTAATGTTCCTCTTAATGTTGGTATTAATTCAATCCCAACTGCTAAATTCACTCAATCTACAGCTACATGTTTAAATTCACAAATGAGCTTTGATGCCAGTACTTCAACATTTTATAATTCTAATATTTATACTTCTAGTAATGCTCCTGATTTTCAAGATAGTATTGTATCTTATCAATGGGATTATAGTTATGATGGAATAACTTTTAATATTGAAGCTACAGGTGTAAATAATAATCATGTATTTACTTCAGCCGGTACACATACAGTCGCACTACAAGTAACCGATTCCTACGGTTGTAAAATTATTACTTCAAAAAATATTATAATATATGATGCGCCACAAGCTAACTTTACTTTTTCATCAAATCCAAGTTGTAATATTGCAACTTCTTTTGATGCTAGTTCATCCATAGATAAAACATTACCAAATAATCTTACTTATGAATGGGATTTTTCATACGATGGAATAACATTTAATAACGAAGGCACTGGTATTAATATTAATAAAACGTTTACAACATGTGGTTCATATATAGTCGCACTAAGAATTTCAGATTCTGGTACACCTGTACCTTGCAACATAGTATTAACAACAAAAACTGTTAATGTATTAGATTCAACCCCTCCCTTAATAAATAGTTCGAATGGAGCCAGTATAGTGAATTGTTTAGCATTAGCAATTCCTCCAACTGTTCCAACCGCAACAGACAATTGTTCGGGTACTATTTTAGGTGTTTTAGAATCTATAGTTGACTCCCCTAGTCCTTTAACTTGTGAAGGTACAAGAACATATAGATATACATATACTGATTGTGGTAACTTAGTAAGTACTTGGGTGTATACCTATACTATCGAAAGTTTAGATTTCACAACTAACTTCCCAGCTAATACTGGTTCAACTATTGCTTGTGCAGCTTCTCTAGCAGAACCAAATGTTCCTGAAGTAAAAGACAATTGTGGAAATGTATTGACTCCTGCCGCTGTAGTAATCTCTGAAACTCCTGCTTGTGAGGGCAATGTAACTTATACTTACAAATTCACTGATTGTGAAGGAAACACACTCAACTGGGTGTATACCTATACCATCGAAAGTTTAGATTTCACTATGCCAGCTAATACTGGTTCAACTATTGCTTGTGCAGCTTCTCTAGCAGAACCAATTGTTCCTGAAGTAAAAGACAATTGTGGAAATGTATTGTCTCCTGCCGCTGTAGTAATCTCTGAAACTCCTGCTTGTGAGGGCAATGTAACTTATACTTACAAATTCACTGATTGTGAAGGAAACACACACGACTGGGTGTATACCTATACCATCGAAAGTTTAGATTTCACAACTAACTTCCCAGCTAATACTGGTTCAACTATTGCTTGTGCAGCTTCTCTAGCAGAACCAATTGTTCCTGAAGTAAAAGACAATTGTGGAAATGTATTGTCTCCTGCCGCTGTAGTAATCTCTGAAACTCCTGCTTGTGAGGGCAATGTAACTTATACTTACAAATTCACTGATTGTGAAGGAAACACACACGACTGGGTGTATACCTATACCATCGAAAGTTTAGATTTCACTATGCCAGCTAATACTGGTTCAACTATTGCTTGTGCAGCTTCTTTAGCAGAACCAATTGTTCCTGAAGTAAAAGACAATTGTGGAAATGTATTGACTCCTGCCGCTGTAGTAATCTCTGAAACTCCTGCTTGTGAGGGCGATGTGACTTATACTTACAAATTCACTGATTGTGAAGGAAACACACTCAACTGGGTGTATACCTATACCATCG
The DNA here is from genome assembly GCF_054343795.1 of Flavobacterium sp. GNP002. Classification (NCBI taxonomy): domain Bacteria; kingdom Pseudomonadati; phylum Bacteroidota; class Flavobacteriia; order Flavobacteriales; family Flavobacteriaceae; genus Flavobacterium; species Flavobacterium sp. GNP002. Next base: position 2,815,684 of record NZ_JBTGUW010000001.1, on the reverse strand, counting down.
AAAGTTTAGATTTCACTATGCCAGCTAATACTGGTTCAACTATTGCTTGTGCAGCTTCTCTAGCAGAACCAATTGTTCCTGAAGTAAAAGACAATTGTGGAAATGTATTGTCTCCTGCAACTGTAGTAATCTCTGAAACTCCTGCTTGTGAGGGCAATGTAACTTATACTTACAAATTCACTGATTGTGAAGGAAACACACTCAACTGGGTGTATACCTATACTATCGAAAGTTTAGATTTCACTATGCCAGCTAATACTGGTTCAACTATTGCTTGTGCAGCTTCTTTAGCAGAACCAATTGTTCCTGAAGTAAAAGACAATTGTGGAAATGTATTGTCTCCTGCCGCTGTAGTAATCTCTGAAACTCCTGCTTGTGAGGGCGATGTGACTTATACTTACAAATTCACTGATTGTGAAGGAAACACACTCAACTGGGTGTATACCTATACCATCGAAAGTTTAGATTTCACTATGCCAGCTAATACTGGTTCAACTATTGCTTGTGCAGCTTCTCTAGCAGAACCAATTGTTCCTGAAGTAAAAGACAATTGTGGAAATGTATTGTCTCCTGCAACTGTAGTAATCTCTGAAACTCCTGCTTGTGAGGGCAATGTAACTTATACTTACAAATTCACTGATTGTGAAGGAAACACACTCAACTGGGTGTATACCTATACTATCGAAAGTTTAGATTTCACTATGCCAGCTAATACTGGTTCAACTATTGCTTGTGCAGCTTCTTTAGCAGAACCAATTGTTCCTGAAGTAAAAGACAATTGTGGAAATGTATTGTCTCCTGCCGCTGTAGTAATCTCTGAAACTCCTGCTTGTGAGGGCAATGTAACTTATACTTACAAATTCACTGATTGTGAAGGAAACACACTCAACTGGGTGTATACCTATACCATCGAAAGTTTAGATTTCACTATGCCAGCTAATACTGGTTCAACTATTGCTTGTGCAGCTTCTCTAGCAGAACCAAATGTTCCTGAAGTAAAAGACAATTGTGGAAATGTATTGACTCCTGCCGCTGTAGTAATCTCTGAAACTCCTGCTTGTGAGGGCAATGTAACTTATACTTACAAATTCACTGATTGTGAAGGAAACACACTCAACTGGGTGTATACCTATACCATCGAAAGTTTAGATTTCACTATGCCAGCTAATACTGGTTCAACTATTACTTGTGCAGCTTCTCTAGCAGAACCAATTGTTCCTGAAGTAAAAGACAATTGTGGAAATGTATTGACTCCTGCCGCTGTAGTAATCTCTGAAACTCCTGCTTGTGAGGGCAATGTAACTTATACTTACAAATTCACTGATTGTGAAGGAAACACACTCGACTGGGTGTATACCTATACCATCGAAAGTTTAGATTTCACTATGCCAGCTAATACTGGTTCAACTATTGCTTGTGCAGCTTCTCTAGCAGAACCAAATGTTCCTGAAGTAAAAGACAATTGTGGAAATGTATTGTCTCCTGCCGCTGTAGTAATCTCTGAAAATCCTGCTTGTGAGGGCAATGTAACTTATACTTACAAATTCACTGATTGTGAAGGAAACACACACGACTGGGTGTATACCTATACCATCGAAAGTTTAGATTTCACAACTAACTTCCCAGCTAATACTGGTTCAACTATTGCTTGTGCAGCTTCTCTAGCAGAACCAATTGTTCCTGAAGTAAAAGACAATTGTGGAAATGTATTGTCTCCTGCCGCTGTAGTAATCTCTGAAACTCCTGCTTGTGAGGGCAATGTAACTTATACTTACAAATTCACTGATTGTGAAGGAAACACACTCAACTGGGTGTATACCTATACTATCGAAAGTTTAGATTTCACTATGCCAGCTAATACTGGTTCAACTATTGCTTGTGCAGCTTCTTTAGCAGAACCAATTGTTCCTGAAGTAAAAGACAATTGTGGAAATGTATTGTCTCCTGCCGCTGTAGTAATCTCTGAAAATCCTGCTTGTGAGGGCGATGTGACTTATACTTACAAATTCACTGAATGTGAAGGAAACACACACGACTGGGTGTATACCTATACCATCGAAAGTTTAGATTTCACTATGCCAGCTAATACTGGTTCAACTATTGCTTGTGCAGCTTCTCTAGCAGAACCAATTGTTCCTGAAGTAAAAGACAATTGTGGAAATGTATTGACTCCTGCCGCTGTAGTAATCTCTGAAACTCCTGCTTGTGAGGGCAATGTAACTTATACTTACAAATTCACTGATTGTGAAGGAAACACACACGACTGGGTGTATACCTATACCATCGAAAGTTTAGATTTCACAACTAACTTCCCAGCTAATACTGGTTCAACTATTGCTTGTGCAGCTTCTCTAGCAGAACCAATTGTTCCTGAAGTAAAAGACAATTGTGGAAATGTATTGTCTCCTGCCGCTGTAGTAATCTCTGAAACTCCTGCTTGTGAGGGCAATGTAACTTATACTTACAAATTCACTGATTGTGAAGGAAACACACTCGACTGGGTGTATACCTATACCATCGAAAGTTTAGATTTCACAACTAACTTCCCAGCTAATACTGGTTCAACTATTGCTTGTGCAGCTTCTCTAGCAGAACCAAATGTTCCTGAAGTAAAAGACAATTGTGGAAATGTATTGACTCCTGCAACTGTAGTAATCTCTGAAACTCCTGCTTGTGAGGGCAATGTAACTTATACTTACAAATTCACTGATTGTAAAGGAAACACACACGACTGGGTGTATACCTATACCATCGAAAGTTTAGATTTCACAACTAACTTCCCAGCTAATACTGGTTCAACTATTGCTTGTGCAGCTTCTCTAGCCGAACCAAATGTTCCTGAAGTAAAAGACAATTGTGGAAATGTATTGACTCCTGCAACTGTAGTAATCTCTGAAACTCCTGCTTGTGAGGGCAATGTAACTTATACTTACAAATTCACTGATTGTGAAGGAAACACACTCAACTGGGTGTATACCTATACCATCGAAAGTTTAGATTTCACTATGCCAGCTAATACTGGTTCTACTGTCGCTTGTGCAGCTTCTCTAGCAGAACCAAATGTTCCTGAAGTAAAAGACAATTGTGGAAATGTATTGTCTCCTGCCGCTGTAGTAATCTCTGAAACTCCTGCTTGTGAGGGCAATGTAACTTATACTTACAAATTCACTGATTGTGAAGGAAACACACACGACTGGGTGTATACCTATACCATCGAAAGCGAAGATTTCACAACTAACTTCCCAGCTAATACTGGTTCAACTATTGCTTGTGCAGCTTCTCTAGCAGAACCAATTGTTCCTGAAGTAAAAGACAATTGTGGAAATGTATTGACTCCTGCCGCTGTAGTAATCTCTGAAACTCCTGCTTGTGAGGGCGATGTGACTTATACTTACAAATTCACTGATTGTGAAGGAAACACACTCAACTGGGTGTATACCTATACCATCGAAAGTTTAGATTTCACTATGCCAGCTAATACTGGTTCAACTATTGCTTGTGCAGCTTCTCTAGCAGAACCAATTGTTCCTGAAGTAAAAGACAATTGTGGAAATGTATTGTCTCCTGCAACTGTAGTAATCTCTGAAACTCCTGCTTGTGAGGGCAATGTAACTTATACTTACAAATTCACTGATTGTGAAGGAAACACACTCAACTGGGTGTATACCTATACTATCGAAAGTTTAGATTTCACTATGCCAGCTAATACTGGTTCAACTATTGCTTGTGCAGCTTCTCTAGCAGAACCAATTGTTCCTGAAGTAAAAGACAATTGTGGAAATGTATTGACTCCTACAACTGTAGTAATCTCTGAAACTCCTGCTTGTGAGGGCAATGTAACTTATACTTACAAATTCACTGATTGTGAAGGAAACACACTCAACTGGGTGTATACCTATACCATCGAAAGTTTAGATTTCACAACTAACTTCCCAGCTAATACTGGTTCAACTATTGCTTGTGCAGCTTCTCTAGCAGAACCAAATGTTCCTGAAGTAAAAGACAATTGTGGAAATGTATTGTCTCCTGCCGCTGTAGTAATCTCTGAAACTCCTGCTTGTGAGGGCGATGTGACTTATACTTACAAATTCACTGATTGTGAAGGAAACACACTCAACTGGGTGTATACCTATACCATCGAAAGTTTAGATTTCACTATGCCAGCTAATACTGGTTCAACTATTGCTTGTGCAGCTTCTCTAGCAGAACCAATTGTTCCTGAAGTAAAAGACAATTGTGGAAATGTATTGTCTCCTGCAACTGTAGTAATCTCTGAAACTCCTGCTTGTGAGGGCAATGTAACTTATACTTACAAATTCACTGATTGTGAAGGAAACACACTCAACTGGGTGTATACCTATACTATCGAAAGTTTAGATTTCACTATGCCAGCTAATACTGGTTCAACTATTGCTTGTGCAGCTTCTTTAGCAGAACCAATTGTTCCTGAAGTAAAAGACAATTGTGGAAATGTATTGTCTCCTGCCGCTGTAGTAATCTCTGAAACTCCTGCTTGTGAGGGCAATGTAACTTATACTTACAAATTCACTGATTGTGAAGGAAACACACTCAACTGGGTGTATACCTATACCATCGAAAGTTTAGATTTCACTATGCCAGCTAATACTGGTTCAACTATTGCTTGTGCAGCTTCTCTAGCAGAACCAATTGTTCCTGAAGTAAAAGACAATTGTGGAAATGTATTGACTCCTGCCGCTGTAGTAATCTCTGAAACTCCTGCTTGTGAGGGCAATGTAACTTATACTTACAAATTCACTGATTGTGAAGGAAACACACTCAACTGGGTGTATACCTATACCATCGAAAGTTTAGATTTCACTATGCCAGCTAATACTGGTTCAACTATTGCTTGTGCAGCTTCTCTAGCAGAACCAATTGTTCCTGAAGTAAAAGACAATTGTGGAAATGTATTGTCTCCTGCCGCTGTAGTAATCTCTGAAACTCCTGCTTGTGAGGGCAATGTAACTTATACTTACAAATTCACTGATTGTGAAGGAAACACACACGACTGGGTGTATACCTATACCATCGAAAGTTTAGATTTCACAACTAACTTCCCAGCTAATACTGGTTCAACTATTGCTTGTGCAGCTTCTCTAGCAGAACCAATTGTTCCTGAAGTAAAAGACAATTGTGGAAATGTATTGTCTCCTGCCGCTGTAGTAATCTCTGAAAATCCTGCTTGTGAGGGCGATGTGACTTATACTTACAAATTCACTGATTGTGAAGGAAACACACACGACTGGGTGTATACCTATACCATCGAAAGTTTAGATTTCACTATGCCAGCTAATACTGGTTCTATTGTCGCTTGTGCCGCTGATATCGTTGCTCCGACTCTTCCTGTGGTTACCGATAATTGCGGGAACGCTTTAACAGCTTCTCCTGCTGTGATTTCTGAAACTCCTGCCTGTGAGGGCAATGTAACTTATACTTACAAATTCACCGATTGTGAAGGAAACACACACGACTGGGTTTATACTTATACTATTGATGATACTATTGCACCGACAGCAACAGCACCTACTGATATTACTGGTTTACAATGTATTGCTGACATACCTCCTGCAGATATTAATGCTATAATTGATGAAACCGATAACTGTAGCGGAACGGTAAACGTTATTGTTTCTGATTCCAACAATGACGCTTCCGGTTGTAAAGGAAACCCATACATCTTAACTAGAACCTACACTTTGACCGATTGTGGTGGCAATGTAACTAAATTAGTGCAAACCATTACCGTTGAAGATACTACTCCACCTATATTGGCAGGTGTGCCTGCGAATGTAACTGTTGAATGTAATGCAATACCTGCGGTAGAAATAGCAGTAAACATAAATGCAACAGATAATTGTGATGCCACACCAATAGTAGCTTATCTTGGGGAAGTTAGAACCGATGGTGACTGTGCCAACAACTATACTTTAACGAGAACTTGGACTGCTACTGATGCTTGTGGAAATACTGCTTCAGCTTCACAAACTATAAATGTTCAAGATACAACTGCTCCAGTTATTGTTGCGTTACCTTCTGTGTCAACTATCTCTTGTCCTGCAACGCCTGAATTTACTCAAGCAATTGCAACTGATGGTTGTGGTTCAACTGTAACTTTGACTTTCGCAGATGTGACTACAAATGGATCATGTGCGGGTTCTTATTCTGTAACGAGAACTTGGACTGCTACTGATGCTTGTGGAAATGCTGCTACGGCTTCACAAACCATAAACATTCAAGATACAGTTGCTCCAGTTATTACTTCGTTACCTTCTGCGTCAACAATCTCTTGCCCTGCAACGCCTGAATTTACTCAAGCAATTGCAACTGATGGATGTGGTTCAACTGTAACTCTGACTTTCGCAGATGTGACTACAAACGGTCAATGTGCTGGTTCTTATTCTGTAACGAGAACTTGGACTGCTACTGATACTTGTGGAAATACTGCTACGGCTTCACAAACCATAAATATTCAAGATACAGTTGCTCCAGTTATTACTTCGTTACCTTCTGCGTCAACAATCTCTTGCCCTGCAACGCCTGAATTTACTCAAGCAATTGCAACTGATGGATGTGGTTCAACTGTAACTCTGACTTTCGCAGATGTGACTACAAACGGTCAATGTGCTGGTTCTTATTCTGTAACGAGAACTTGGACTGCTACTGATACTTGTGGAAATACTGCTACGGCTTCACAAACCATAAATATTCAAGATACAGTTGCTCCTGTTATTACTGCGTTACCTTCTACGTCAACTATATCTTGCCCTGCAACGCCTGTGTTCGCTCAAGCCATTGCTACTGACGGATGCGGTTCAACTGTAACTTTAACTTTTGCAGATGTGACTACAAACGGATCATGTGCGGGTTCTTATTCTGTAACGAGAACTTGGACTGCTGCTGATGCTTGTGGAAATGCAAGTACGGCTTCACAAACAGTTAATATAGTAGATACTGTTGGTCCAACAACTGCCTCTCCGTTCAATTCAACAATTAATGTAAATTGTGATGCAATTCCTGCTAAGCCTGAACTTGTATTTGTTGACAATTGCTCCACAGTTTCACCAGCTATTTTTACTGAAAATATCATTAACAGAACAGAAAATTCTTATTCAATTGTAAGAAAATGGTCTGTAGCTGATACTTGTGGAAATGCATCTGAATTTACTCAAATTATCAATGTTACTATTCCTAATAGCATTGTGACAATAAGCAGTTCAATTTGTAATGATGGAGAAACAACAACTACCAATCTAAATGATTTGTTACCAGCTGGAACTCCAACAAACGGGACTTGGGTAGATGTAAATAATTCTGGTGGGCTACAAGGAAGCACACTTAATGCTAATGGTCTTTCGGTTAGAGATTATACTTTTGAATATAAAATTAATGATGCAAATTGCCCAAGAACTGTAAGAGTTACAATGACGGTAAATACTGGTTGTGATAGTATTGTATTAGCTTGTGGACTTGTGGTGGTTCATAATGCTTTCTCTCCAAATGGTGACGGAATTAATGAAAAATTCATAATCGATAATATTGATGATACTATTTGTTATCCAGAAAACACGGTAGAGATATATAACCGTTGGGGAGTATTGGTTTTTGAAACCAAAGGATATAATAATACTAGTAATTCATTTGATGGAATCTCTGGTGGTAGATCAACTGTTCAACAATCTTCGGGTTTACCTACAGGAACTTACTTCTATATATTGAATTATACTTCTGTTGACAATAATGGAAAAATCATTACCAATAAAAAAGACGGATATTTATACTTAACAAAATAAATAATATTATACCTGAGGTCAAAAAAATCCTCAGGTATAATAAAAACAATACCTTTAGCCCATATTATTATAAATAATAAACCCTGAGGAAATTTATCAAGCCGACCTGCCGGATTCTTATAAATGAGTTCGATAGATAATTTAAAATAATAAATATCTACTATGAAAACAAAATTATTTTCTTTCGTTTTGATGTTTACAGCCTTTGTAAGTTATGCGCAACAAGATGCACAATTTACTCAATACATGTACAACACAATCAATATTAATCCCGCTTATGCTGGATCAAGAGGTGCTTTAAGTATTTTTGCGCTACACCGTACTCAATGGGTAGGACTTGATGGTGCTCCAGTAACTAATGCTGCATCTGTCAATACACCTCTCAACGGAAGTAATTTAGGTTTAGGGGTATCGATTATAAATGATAAAATTGGGCCTACCACTGAAAATACCATTTCGGCTGATTTATCATACACCGTTCCTACTTCTGAAACTTTTAAACTATCTTTTGGAATAAAAGCAACTGCTAACTTTTTCAATTTGGATGTCAACCGATTGAATCCTGTTGATGATGATCCTAGTCTGCATGATTTCAATAATAAATTTACTCCTAATATTGGAGCTGGGGTTTATTTACATTCTGACAAAGCTTATGTGGGGTTTTCAATACCAAATTTCATTGAAAGCAATCGTTATGACGATAATGAAGTTGCCATTTTTAAAGAAAAAATTAATTATTATTTAATCGCAGGTTATGTATTTGATGTCAATGAATCCATAAAATTCAAACCCGCATTTTTGACTAAAGTCGTTGGGGGAGCTCCACTTCAAATGGATGTATCAGGGAACTTTATGTTCAATGATAAATTTGTTGTAGGTCTAGCTTATAGATGGTCTGCTGCAATAAGTGCGATGGTTGGGTTTCAAGTTACTGACGGAATGTATATAGGATATGGTTATGATCATGAAACCACTAATTTGAATAACTACAGTTCTGGTTCTCATGAAATATTTTTACGTTATGAAATATTTAAAAATAATGATAAAATTATAACTCCTAGATTCTTCTAGAGATTCAGTATATGAAAAAAATTATATTCTTTTACATAACAATAATATGTCTTGTTTCTTTTAAAGGAAATGCACAAGATTCTAAATTTTATGTAACGGATAAAATAAGTGATAAATATGCTTATGTAGATGTCATCAAAACTTATGAAAGGATTGCTGAAAAAGGATATAGATCTGTAGATTTATTTAAAAAACTTGGAGATTCCTATTACTCAAATGCAGATTTTGACAAAGCTGCTAAATGGTATTGTGAATTATTTGCCATAAGCAATGATTTAGAACCTGAATATTATTATCAATATGCTAAGTGTTTACTATTTATTGGTCAAAATGATAGTTCCAATGAAATATTGGAAAAATTAAAACAAAAATCAGGGGCAATAAAAGATAAAAAGAATCGAAAATAACGATAAAATTACAACTCCAAAAATTCTTTTAAAAACAATTATTATGAACAAAAATATACTCCTTTACATAACAATAGTAAGTGTTTTTTCTATTAACATTTATTCCCAAAAAGCAAAATTGGCTACAGCCGATAAAAAGTATGATGGCTATGCCTATATAGACGCCATCAAAACTTATGAAAGAGTTGCTGAAAAAGGATATAAATCAGCTGATATGTTCAAAAAGTTGGGCAATTCTTATTACTTTAATGCACAGTTCGATAAAGCCGCTACATGGTATGGTGAATTGTTTACTATGGATACCGCCAATTTAGAACCTGAATATTATTATCGTTATGCTCAGTCTTTAAGAGCAATCGATCAAAATGATAAGGCAAATGAGATGATGGAACTATTCAACCAAAAATCAGGAAGCGATAGCAGAGCTAAGCTATTTAAAAAAAATACCAACTATTTAGAAGCTATAAAAGCAAATTCTGGAAGGTACAACGTTGAAGATGCTGGAATAAATTCTATCTATTCCGATTATGGAACTGCACTATATTCGAATAAATTAATTTTTGCTTCTGCTAGAGATACAGGAAGTCTTGGACAAAGAAAGCACAAATGGACCAATCAATATTTCACAAACTTATACTCGGCTGATTTAGGAGAAGACATGACACCGGGTGCTGCAAAAAAGTTTGATGGAACCATAAATTCGAAATTTCACGAATCCACTCCTACTTTTAGCAGTGATGGAAAAACTATGTATTTTTCACGAAACAACTATCTGGATGGAAAAAAAGGAAAAGATGGAAATAAAATAACTTTAATAAAAATATACAAAGCCACCCTGGAGAATGACAAATGGACTAATGTTACCGAACTCCCTTTTGATAGTGACAATTATAGTACTGCACATCCTGCATTAAGTCCTGATGGAAAAACATTGTATTTTGCCTCTGATATGCCTGGAACATTAGGACAGTCTGATTTGTTCAAAGTAACCATAAATGAAGATGATACTTTTGGAACACCGCAAAATTTAGGAAATACAATTAATACCGAAGGAAGAGAAACTTTCCCTTTTATTAATGATGAAAATGAAATTTACTTTGCATCTGATGGACATCCTGGACTTGGAGGATTAGACGTTTTTATGTCTAAAATAAATGAAGATGGTACTTTGAGTGAAGTTCAAAATGTAGGGGCCGATGTCAACTCTCCTAAAGATGATTTTGCTTATTTAATCGATACAAAATCAAGAAGAGGTTTTTTCACTTCCAATAGAGACGGTGGTCAAGGTTATGATGATATTTATAAATTTTTGGAAACAAGAAGACTTATTTGCGAGCAACTTCTTTATGGCGAAATCACCGATATCAAAACAAGTGAACTACTGGCTAACACTAAAATAACATTATACGACAATCAATTCAAGATTGTCAATAGTGGCACTTCTGATGATAAAGGAAAATATAGCTTTATGGTTGAATGTGGAAAGAGTTACAATGTAAGAGCTGAAAAACCAGAATACACAACCAAAGAAGAAAAAATCACTATCAACACAACAACCGGTAAAACATATTTACCTATTGCATTAGAAAAAGAAATATGTAAAGTAGCCGTTGGTGATGATTTGGGTAAATGTTTTGGTATCAAAATGATTTATTTTGATTTAGACAAATCGAATATCAGACAAGAAGCAGCTCTGGATTTAGAAAAAATATTAGATGTATTAAATCAGAATCCAACAATGAAAATCGACATCCGTTCTCATACTGACAGCAGACAAACCTTCAAATACAATGAAGCATTATCTGATAGAAGAGCCAAATCAACCATTAACTGGTTAGTTAAAAATGGCGTAAATCCTGACCGATTAACAGGTAAAGGATATGGTGAAACTCAACTAGTAAACAAATGTGCTGATGATGTAGTTTGTTCCGAAGAAGAACACCAACTCAACAGAAGAAGCGAATTTATTATTACTGCTTTGTAATTCTTATCATAAAACTTAATAGGCTATCTTTAATTAGATAGCCTATTTTTTTTTTGAATACCACTATTTAAAAATAATGAATTGTTATATAAACTAAGTACAATTTATTTTGCTCTAAGACCTTAAAATAATCTCTTTTTAGAGTTAACTAAAACCACTAAGATAATTACTCAAAACAAAAAAGTCCAATGAAAATTATTTCATTAGACTTTTATTCAAACAACCACACTAAATTAGCTAAACATTATTAATTATCTTTTTAGATTCTGCTAAATATAAAAGGCTGCCTTTTGGGGAGAAGACAGCCTTTTAGTTTTAAAAAACAAACTCTAACTATATTCTTGCGAAAATATTTGTGTAATACTTTCTACCATTTGCAGGATTTTCCTTAATTGCAATTCCAAAATGAGTATGATCACCTTCAATGTTAGCTTTGTGACTAGGGCTAGCTAACCAAGCATCTAAAACAGCCTCAGGAGTATTATAGTTGTAAGCTATATTTTCACTTACCGTTTTAGCCCCTAAAGTTTTAATGATATTTTGAGAACGAGCTACAAAATCATTATGATTAACTACATTATTTGCAATCATGTAATTATCATGCTCTTCTGACTTAAATGACATGTGATTGATTTTTTCCAAAGGTTTTAATCCAACACTAATTCTGTGTTTGTTAATTAAAGTCATTGTTTCTAATTCAATTGAATTATAAGAATAACTAACTACTTTTTCTGCAGATGCTTCTGTAGCTTGAGTCTCAGAATCATCTGAAGAACAAGAATTCAATGTACAAATAACAGTAACTAGGAATAATGCACGAAGTAATTTTGTTTTCATAATATAGTAGTTTAAGTTTAAAGTAGATTGTGGGGCAAACTTCTTTAATAAATAAATAATATGTTCTTATTTCTTATTCAAACATACTTATTTTATCGTTAAACTACCAAAAAAAATCGACGAACTACACTATAAAAATAATTAAATATATATTTTTCTTACACTAAGGAGATAATCGATCTATTTTCCAAGAAAAATCTTCCTGACTACTATATCTAATTCTATCATGCAATCTATTAGGTCTTCCTTGCCAAAATTCTACCTCTAAAGGTGTTACTAGGAATCCTCCCCAATGTTTCGGTCTAGGAATTACCATACTATCAAAATCCTTTTCCAACTGTTTTAGATTATTTTCTAAATATTCACGTGAAGGTACAATTTCACTTTGATTAGAAACTATTGCTCCTAATTTACTGCCATCAGGTCTGGATTCGAAATAATTATCTGAAATGACTTCAGTAGTTTTATGAGCTATACCTTTAATAATAACCTGACGCTCCATAGTGTGCCAAAAAAAAGAAAGACAAATTTTAGGATTATGGGCAATAGCCCTACCCTTTTCTGAATTATAATTGGTGTAAAAAATAAACCCTTCCTCATTAAATTTTTTCAACAGAACAACTCTGGCCTTTGGAAATCCATCTAAACCTATTGTAGATACCGTCATAGCATTAACTTCGCTATCCCCACCAAAATCCTCTACCTCATGAAACCATCTATTAAAAAGGTTTATTGGGTCTTCAGGGATATTTGATTCTAATAGTTCGCTCTTTTCGTAAGATTTTCTGTAGTTACTTAAATCGTTCATGTTTTTAAATTTATGATTATTCGATATTTGAATGATCCAATTTAGGAAGATTCAAATATCCAAATGTGAATTCAGATAAAATAAATTATTTATATTAAAACTCAAAGCTTTTCCCATCATCAGCTAAAAGCACTTCCGGAAAAATAGTTGCTGCTTCTTCTTTAAAAAGATCAATATTTTCATATCGAGTAGAATAATGCCCTAAAATTAATTGCTTTGCATTAGATTTCAAAGCAATTGTAGCCGCTTCTTTTGCCGTGGAATGCAAGGTTTTTTTAGCTAAATTTTCTTCAGATTGCAGAAAAGTAGATTCATGATATAAAACATCAATGTTTTCAATGATTGGAATTATCGCTTCATTATATGCGGTATCTGAGCAAAAAGCATAATTTTTTGCAGGAATAGGATCAAATGTTAATTTGTCATTTTCAATTACTCGCCCATCATCTAAAGTAATATCTTTTCCATTTTTTATTTTTTGATAATAACACGTATCAATTTCATAATTTTGGACGGCATCGAGATTAAGTTTGCGTTCTCCTGTTTTTTCTTGGAATAAAAACCCATTTGTGTAAACACGATGCTTTAAAGGAATGGTTTTTACTAAAACCTTTTCATCTTCAAAAATAACCACGCTTTCATTGGATTCCAGTTCATGAAAGAACAAACCATAATTAGTCCAAGAATTAGATAATCTCAATTGTAACTTGATGATTTCTTGGATTCCCTTTGGACCATAAATATGCAAATCAGTTGTTCTGTTCAGTAAAGTAAAAGTAGAGACTAAACCTATTAATCCAAAAAAGTGATCTCCGTGTAAATGAGAAATGAAAATATGATTAATCTTAGAAAATCGGATTTTATTTTTTCGCAATTGCACTTGGGTTCCTTCTGCGCAATCAATCAGAAAAAGTCTGTTTTTTATTTCTAGAATCTGTGAGGTTGGATTCGTAAAAGTTCGGGGTGTTGCAGCATAGCAACCAAGGATTGTTAGTTTCAATTTAAATTTATTCGGTTATTTGTTTAACTGTTTAATCGGTTATGCTTATATGGTTAAATAAATCAGGCGGCTAAACAAGTAACCAAATAAACTTATCTAAAAGCCTAAATCTCTTTCAATCTCTTCCATTTCTATAATATCATGTGCTTCTAATAAAGAAGGAACAACAGTTAATTTCTCTGGAACGGCATTGTAATCAAAATCAGAAGTAACAATAACAAATGATTTTTTAGCTTTTTTATGAAGTTTTGATAAAGGCATAAATAATTTTATATTACCTGCCGATAAATCTTTGTACAACAAAAGATCTATGATTAAATTATGCTTTTCAAATGTCTTATATTGATGAGTAACCTTCATTAAAAAAGAGGTAAAATCACCTTGCGTATCTCTAATGCTAATTGTGTGTCCTTTTTGATCTACTTTCATCTTTTTAATTTCTAAGTCTACTCAAGGTAGAGAAGTTTATAAATAGCTAATTTACAAAGTTTTATATCAAACTACTGGATTTTTGATGCCAAAAGATAAATTACGGCCATTCTAATCGCTACACCATTTTCAACTTGATTTAAAATCACCGATTGATTAGAATCAGCCACCTCGCTGGTAATTTCGACACCACGATTTATTGGTCCAGGATGCATAATTATGATTTCTTTATTAAGCGAATCCAAAAGCGGTTTATCAACTCCATATTGCTGTGCATATTCCCTTGTGGACGGGAAATAATTGACATCCATACGTTCATTCTGCACGCGTAACATATTCGCAACATCACACCATTCTAATGCTTTTCTTAAATCAGGTTCTACCGTTACACCCAGCGATTCAATATGTCTTGGAATAAGTGTTTTTGGCCCGCAAACTTTCACCTCAGCGCCTTGCATCTGCAAAGCATAAATATTGGACAAGGCAACTCTTGAATGCAAAACATCACCTACAATCACTACTTTTTTTCCGGCCACTTCGCCTAATTTTTCTCTAATCGAATAACTGTCTAATAAGGCTTGTGTAGGATGCTCATGTGCGCCATCTCCCGCATTTACAATACTGGCTTTTACGTTTTTGGAAAGAAAATAAGCAGCACCTGGATTTGCATGTCGCATGACTACCATATCTACTTTCATCGAAAGAATATTATTAACGGTATCTATTAGAGTTTCCCCTTTTTTGACTGAAGATTGTGCTGCCGAAAAACTAATCACATCCGCTGATAAACGTTTTTGTGCTAACTCAAAAGAGAGTTTTGTTCTAGTACTATTTTCGAAAAAAATATTGGCAATGGTAATATCTCGTAAGGAAGGTACTTTCTTAATTGGTCGATTGATAACTTCTTTAAAATGATCGGCTGTTTCAAAAATTAAGTCAATATCATTCTTGTTGATGTATTTTATTCCTAATAAATGATTTACGCTTAATTCTTTCATTTCTATATACGATTATTAGTTTTTAATGTTAGACTTTTAAACAAATTATAATCTAACTTGTAATTAAATAGACACCATCTTCACCATCATTTTCTTTCCAACTCACTTTGACTTTTTCGTTATTGATGGCATCTACCTGTCTTCCTCTATAATCCGGTTGAATAGGTAAATTGCGGCTAAAACGTCTGTCAATCAAAACTAGAAGTTCAATTTCTGATGGTCTACCAAAAGATTGAATAGCTGTCAAAGCCGAACGAATACTTCGTCCAGTAAATAAAACATCATCAATGAAAATAACTTTCTTGTTTTCAACGATAAAATTAATCTTGGTTTTATTTGCTTCTAATGGCTTATCTGTTCTTCGAAAATCATCTCTAAAAAAGGTAATATCCAAATAGCCTAATTGAATTTCAGGCGTTTGGTATTCTTTTTCTAATATTTCTTTTAAACGTTCTGCTAAAAAAACGCCTCTAGGTTGAATACCTACTAAAATAGTGTCTGAAAAATCTAAGTGTTTTTCAATTAATTGACAAGCCAAACGATGTAATATGATAGTAACTTCTTTTGCAGTAAGTAATACTTTTTGACTCATTGTAAAGTGTGTTGTTTGGTTTTGCAAATATACGAATTCCGATTTATGATTTTATAATAATAAAGAGAGAAAATAGAGGCATTTATTATTTGCCCCAAGAAATCCATGTAGCTTTATGCCAAATCGTTTCTAAAGGTCCTTGTTTATGCGTTTTAAGCCACCAAGTACAAAATGTTAATTGTATAAAAAATAAAACAATACCTATCAATAAACAATATGTTGCTCCTGTATATTCAAAAAGCCCCAATCCGTATCGGTAATAAATAAAGGAACCAATCATGGATTGCATGATGTAATTAGTCAAACTCATTTTTCCAAAAGGAATCAGTTTAGAAAACACTTTATTAACAGAATCCTTTTGATACAATAAAATAAATCCTGAAACAAGAACTAACATAAATGCTACGTTTGACCAAGAAGCAAATATAATGGTGAGTTTATTAGATAATGTTACTCTTGCTATTACGTCTACCGTATGAGTTTTTAAAACAAATAATGGTACAAATAAAATACTTGAATAGAGTAATGCTTTCTTCCAAAACTGTTGGTTTGCATCGGTTGTGTTAAAAAGTTGTTTTCGACCCAGTAACATTCCAAATAAGAATAAAGCCGGAGCCTGAAAAAACCTACCATTTTCCCATGACCATAATAAAGAAGCGATTTTTCCTAATGTCAAGTTTCCTACTACATAATCTACAAAAGAACCATTTTTCATAAAAAGTGCAATACTTTCATAATAACCATTAGACAAATTAGGTGGTGCAACATAATCTGGATTTAGCATATAATAAATACATCTTGCCCATTCTAAAGGTTGCAGCATCAAAATAACAGCTGTAATAAAAATAGCTTTGTTACTCCAGTTAACAACCGGTATCAGTAAAAGCCCCAGAAAAGCATATAAAGTCAGAATATCTCCTTGATAAAATGCCGTATTTATTAGTCCAAAAACTAATAATAGCACCATACGCCAAAAAAATCGACCTCGGAAATCATTTCCTTTTTTAGCTTGATTATCATTTTGAATGTAAAAACTAAACCCAAAAAGAAGCGCAAAAATGGCATATGATTTTCCTCCAAAAATGAAAAACATAGAGTCCCAAACTATTTTATCCATATCGACAAGCCAAGCTGGAAAATTTTCAGGCAAATGATAATATTCAAAATGTTCTACATTATGAAGTAACATAATAGACATAATTGCAAAACCACGTAAGGCATCTACCACTTCTATTCTCGGAGATTTTAAATTTAAAGTAATGTTGGTCATATTAATAGCTTGGATTAAATAAAAATTATAAAACTCAAAAATATATTTTTTTTACATAAATAGTGGTTTAAAAAATATTTATAAAGGTGCATTTTGTGATTTTTTTTAAAACTATTGAAAAATTTTACAATAAACAGTAAAAATTATATAACAAATAAGCGCTCCTATTTAGTAATTTTATATTTCTAATTAAAGAAAAAAATCATGCAAAAAAAACTAACCAGATTGTTAATGCTTTTAGTAGTATTACTATCGTTTACAAGTTGTTCAATTATAGAAGGTATATTTAAAGCAGGAGTTGGCGTAGGTATTTTTATTGTGATTGCTGTGCTAGCCATTATCGCATTTATTGTGAGTAAAATTTTCAACAGAAAATAGACAGAAATAATTATAATTATTTTAGTGAATATCCATTAAACAAAAAAATCTCCCACAAATTGCGGGAGATTTTCTGTTATAAAAACTGTATTACTTTTATATTGTATACATTTTAGCTCTTAATTCCTGAACACCTTCGTTATCTAAGTATTCATCGAACGTCATATATCTATCAATAGCACCATTTGGTGTCAATTCGACAACTCTATTTCCAACAGTTTGAGCAAATTCATGATCGTGTGTAGTAAAGATTACGGAACCTTTATAGTTTTTTAATGAGTTATTAAAAGCCGTAATCGATTCTAAATCCAAGTGATTTGTAGGCTCGTCAAGCATTAAAACATTGGCTCTTTCCATCATCATTCGTGACAACATGCAACGCACTTTTTCTCCTCCGGATAATACCCTACAGGTTTTTAAAGCTTCTTCTCCCGAGAAAATCATTTTCCCAAGAAAGCTACGAATATTTACCTCATCACGCTCTTCTTCCGTTTTTACCCATTGGCGCAACCAATCTACAAGAGAATAATCACTTTCGAAAAATGAATGATTATCACCCGGCAAATAGGCTTGGTTAGTTGTAACTCCCCAATCAAAAGTTCCAGAATCTGCGGTTTGATTTGCGTTTAATATTTCATAAAATGCAGTTGTCGCACGTGAATCTTTCGAGAAAAGAACGATTTTATCGCCTTTGGCCATATTCAAATCTACTCCTTTAAACAAAATTTCTCCGTCGATGGAAGCGCTTAAATTTTGCACATTCAAAATTTGATCTCCTGCTTCACGCTCTTGATCAAAAATAATAGCCGGGTAACGACGACTTGATGGTTTTATTTCAGAAATATTCAACTTGCTAATCATTTTTTTACGCGAAGTAGCTTGTTTTGATTTGGCTACATTCGCACTAAAACGACGAATAAATTCTTCTAATTCCTGTTTCTTTTCTTCTGCTTTTTTGTTTTGTTGCGCGCGTTGTTTCGCTGCTAATTGACTTGACTCATACCAGAAAGTATAATTTCCTGAATAGTGATTGATTTTACTGAAATCAATATCAGAAATATGTGTACAAACGGAATCCAAAAAGTGTCTGTCGTGAGAAACTACGATTACGGTGTTTTCATAGTTGGCCAAGAAATTTTCTAACCAAGCAATGGTTTCAAAATCCAGATCATTGGTAGGCTCATCCATAATAAGTAAATCAGGATTTCCAAAAAGCGCCTGTGCCAAAAGAACACGAACTTTTATTTTCCCTTCCAAATCTCCCATTAAAGTATAATGATGTTCCTCGGTAATGCCAAGATTCGATAACATCGATGCAGCATCAGAATCGGCATTCCATCCGTTCATTTCTTCAAATTGCACTTGCAACTCGCCTATTCTGTCAGCATTTGAATCATTGTAATCTAAATACAAAGCATCCATTTCTTTTTTGATCGCATACAAGGTTTTATTACCCATCATAACGGTCTCAAGAACGGTGCTTTCATCAAACATATTGTGGTTTTGGTTTAAAACCGACATACGTTTTCCTGGTTCCAAATGAATATGTCCCGATGTTGGATCCATTTCACCTGCAATTATTTTAAGAAAAGTAGATTTTCCAGCGCCATTGGCTCCGATAACTCCATAGATATTACCGTGTGTGAAGGTAGTATTTACTTCGTCAAACAAAATTCGTTTGCCAAACTGAACTGATAAATTATTTACTGTTAACATGAATATTTATTTTATAAAATTTTTGCAAAAATACGAAAAAAATACTAATTTTTTTAATCCAAAAAAGTTCATTTTTATGAATTCTATTTAGTTTACCATTAAAAGACTAATCAAAAAAAAACCTGACACAAAATGCCAGGTTTATAATATCATTCTCTTTAAAACAAACCACTTTCTAAATTATAAAGAAACTAATATTTATTCAAAATAAAATAAATCAAAATATAAATAACCAAACTCAATTTTAACAAACCTATTCTATTTTTGAACTTTCATTATTTGATTAATTTTTTCAAACTATTGTACACTGCTATTTCTACATCGGCATGTTTTTTTGAATTGCATTGTTCCAATAAATCATTAAAGACAACTGAATTTAAAGATTTTTTTTTTCTATGCTTAATAACAGTTGTTCTGATATGGCACTTAAGCTTTTTGACAAAGGTAAAAGTGGTTGAACCAATGGTGCATTTTTACTCAAATCAATCAACTTAGCATTCATATCTATCCATTTTTTTAAAAAATGAGTAACTGAAACTTGATTTTCTAAACTTTTATTTTCTAAATAAAGACTCACTACTGCATCAAAAGCCAAAGCATCACTTGCGTCCGGTGTACAAGCATCAGCAAATAAAGTAAAAGGGGAATACATTTGATACTCGGTTCCGCCGCTATTACGCGAATATATTTTTAGTGGTTCACAAACATTAGAAAAATCATTTAATGCGTCTGTTTTTTGATTGTTACTGATGTTTCTTAAAATGACTTCTTTGTTTCTTATATGTGTAATTCCAATCTCTTCTAATCTAAAAGAAATGCCTTTCAATCTTGTGCGCAAGCTATTTATATCCGTAATATTTTCATCTGACCACAATCGTTCGGCAATTGCTGCCGCTCTTGGCCAAATTCTAGAATCAATGTTCAAAGGTGTCACTAATTCGCTCCACATGGTTGCTTCTCCTCCTAAAATCCTAGCTTTTTCAGCATCAGTTAACATATTGTTTTTAGGTAATGGATCGATTGAATAATGATCTGCAACACCTTGCATTAAATCAATATAATATCCATTTGATAAAACGGTTTTATATCCATTTTTTGCTGCATTAATTAATGAACTCCCTGATGAAACCCCTTCATTTACTCCTTTCCAAGAATGAATTATCGCATCTTTGGACATGTTTTTAGTCATTATTTCCTCCCAACCCATTAATTCCTTATTATGTTTTTTTAACATCGGAACTAATTGCATGGTGAAATAAGTTTGTAATTCATGGTTATTAGCCAGTTTATTTTTCTTTTTAAATTCTTGAATTTTAGGATTAGAATCCCAATCTTTCCCTTCATTTTCATCACCTCCAATATGGAAATAACTCCCCGGAAACAAGGGACAAACCTCATCAAAAATTTCACTCAATAATTGATACGTTTTAGGATTTGAAGGATCTAATGTTGGTGTAAAAATTCCAGCATTTCTTTCTAAAGAATAGGATGCTATTCCGGATACTTGCGTTTTACTTTCAATAGAGTTTAAATTCAAATTCACTGTTTTACTGCCTATTTCCGGATAAGCTGTAAGTATCGCCGTTCCATGGCCTGGAACATCAATTTCAGGAACTACAAGAATCCCACGATCATCAGCATATTTTACAATATTTTTTATTTCTTCTTGGGTATAATAATTCCCATCCGAAGCCAATTCTGTTAGTTTTGGATGTTTTTTCAGTTCAATTCTCCAACCTTGATCATCGACTAAGTGCCAGTGAAAAACATTCATTTTTACGGCTGCCATAGCATCAAGATTTCTTTTGATAACATCTATTGGTTGAAAATGTCTGGCAACATCGATCATTAAGCCTCTCCAAGTAAATCTTGGAAAATCAGTAATCATAACTGTTGGAAAATAGAAAGAAGTCCCATTGTTTTGCAACAATTGCAATACAGTTTCAAGTGCATGTAAGGCTCCTAAGTCAGACGTAGCATTAATAATAATTTTATTAGACTGAATTTCAAGTTGATAACTTTCATCTTCATACAACCCTATTTTTCCGTTTTTAACACAATTTATTTGTACTTGCGCCTCTGGCGCTTCATTCTTTTTTGTTAAAAATCCTTGTTCAAAAAACAAACCAGTTTTGTTGTCTAATCTTCGTAAAAAATTAGTCGCACCAACAAAAATTCGAGGGTTAGGATTACCTGTAATATTAACTTTAAAGTTTTTGCTTAAAGCAAAAGTACCTTGAGTCAAATTAATATTTTGAGGCCATGGCATCAAATCTAATGATGTAGTTTTTAATTGAGCATTTGCAACAATGCCTGTGAACAATAGAATTAAAATATATTTCATGCTTTTTTTGGGTAATTACAATAGTATAGAAAAGTATTTGAACTTGGTTAGGAACAAATTTATAAGCAGATTTTTTTTCTCACAGCTGTCAAAATAAAAATCTGCCTATTATTTTATTTAGTAGTCGAAACGCTTGAAAGCTTCGATAGCTTCATATTCAGCAAGACCTAAATTATCATACAATTTTGCTGTATTTTTATTTCGGTCTTCAGCTCTTACCCAGAACTCTCTGGAATCATTTCCTTGAAACATTACCCTGTCTTTTTGGGATTGATGGTACAAAATCGCATGTCTTTTAAGCAAAACCTCATCTGGGCTTAAAGGAACTGCCATATCTATTTCGTGAATATCCCACTCATGCCAAGCACCTCTATACAACCACAACCAACACTCATTCATATATGGCTCCGGTTTCAGTTGTTTCATTGCCGCGAAAATTGCATTCAAGCAAACTTCATGAGTTCCATGCGGATCAGCAAGATCACCTGCGGCAAAAACCTGATGGGGTTTAATTTTTGCAATTATATCTTTTACAATGGCAATATCATCCTCGCCTATTGGATTTTTCTTTACTTGTCCTGTTTCATAAAAAGGCATGTCTAAAAAATGAATATTTTCATCTTTCAATCCTATATATCTTGTTGCTGCGTACGATTCACGACGTCTAATAAGACCTTTCAATTTTCTAACTTCAAGAGAATCTATTTGATTTTCTGTTTTGTTATTTAGAAAATTGATTACTGCTTTAAAATTAATTTTAGTTTCATCTGTACCAACAAAATCATTACAAACTTCGGCAAACTTTAAAGCTTCATCATCTGTAACAGCAATATTACCTGAAGTTTGATACACAACATGAACATCATGTCCTTGTTTTATCAATTTTGAAAAAGTTCCACCCATAGAAATCACATCATCATCTGGATGAGGGCTAAAAAGGATTATTCTTTTCTTAGCTGGATTCGCGCGTTCTGGTCTGTAAGTATCGTCAGTATTAGGTTTTCCTCCCGGCCATCCAGTTATGGTATGCTGCAACACATTAAACATATTAATATTTAAATCGTAGGCAGAGCCTTCTAAAGCCAAAAGATCAGACATTCCGTTATTATTGTAATCCCTGTCTGTCAGTTTTAAAATAGATTGATCTGTTTTTTGGCACAGCCAAACGATAGCTTTACTTTTTAACTCTTGTGTCCAAATGCATTCTCCCACTAACCACGGTGTTTTGAATCGGGTTAATTCTGAAGCTGCCGATTGGTCTAAAACAAAAGTTGTATTGGTGTGATTTTGTAAAAAAGTAGCCGGAACTTCAGAGCTGATATCTCCTTGAATAGTTCTTTTTATAATATCGGCTTTATTTTGTCCCCATGCCATCAATACAATTCTTTTAGATCTAAGAATCGTAGAAACACCCATGGTAATTGCTCTTTTAGGAACATTGTCAATACCATTAAAATCCGATGAAGCATCTACTCTTGTTATATGATCCAATGTAATTATTCGAGTCCCTGAATTGATGTGCGAACCCGGTTCATTGAATCCAACGTGACCTGTACGCCCAATTCCTAATAATTGAAAATCAAGACCACCTGCATTTTTTATTTTCATTTCATAATCAATACAGTATTGGTTCAGTTCTTCAATAGCCACTGTACCGTCTGGAATATTGACATTTTCAAGTTTAATGTCTATGTGATTAAAAAGATGCTGGTGCATGAAATAATGATAGCTCTGATTATTCTCTTTTGTCATTGGATAATACTCATCCAAATTAAAAGTGATTACATTACTAAAACTTAGACCTTCTTCTTTATACATTCGAACCAATTCTTCATATACTTTTATAGGCGAAGAACCTGTTGCTAAACCTAGAACACAAGGTTTGCTTTCTTCTTGTCTTGATCTAATTAATTGTGCAATTTCCTGAGCGACAATGACAGACGCTTCTACTGAGTTTTTAAAAATTTCATTATGAATTTTTTCAAATCTCGTTTCTTCAAATTTACCGGCACTTTTATAGCTGATGTCAGGTTTAATTTCTAAAGCACTTTTCATTTTATTTATATTTATTCGAGTTAATTACTTCGTTGATATTAATTGTTTTAATCTATAGCATAAAATTAACTAAAACGATTTACCTAAAAAAATAATTTATACCAACGGTCATGGAATTTCAACAAACGACATGATTTAATACATAATCCGTTTTAAAAGAAAGACTTGTTTTATTATGTAAGTAGCAAAATTATTTAATTAGTCATTCTCCCTTTAAAAGGTCTTTGATAAAAAAATGGTGCAAATAATTATGAGTTACTTACACCATTTTTAATCTGTACTAATTTTATTAAAAATTAGGTCCGGTAGTATCCCACCAAAGTCTAGTTCCTCCATTATCTGCTCCACCAAGTTTAGCAACTCCTGAAGCTACACCACCTGGATTTCCATCTTTTTCAGATTGAACAAAATTTACTCTTCGTATTCCCAAAGCAGAATTTATTGTTCCTCCACTGGTATTTTTAAGTACCGGTAATAATTTTGGATATCCTGTTCTTCTATATTCAGACCAAGCTTCTTGACCTTCCGGGAAACCGGCAATCCATTTTTGAGTAATAATCTTTTGCAATTTCACCTCATTTGTCGCGGAACCGTCCCAAGCAACAGTAACGTTATTAAGAGCTGCTCCATTGTTTACAGGGAAGTTTGGATCTACGTAAGCTTTTGCTTTTTTCACATTATCAGTAATGTAAGTAGCTGCTCCAGAAACTCCATGTTGATTGAAAGAAGCAGTGATTCCCATTTCATACAAACTTTGAGCCGTTCCACCCATATTCCAACCTCTTAAAGCACCTTCAGCTCTTAGTAAATATACTTCGGCAGTATTCATCAAAACAATTTCTTTTGAATTGACAATTGGACCAATACCAGAGAAATCTACATGGTCCGCTTTGGCAGCGATTTCAATTCCAGTACGAACTCCTTTATATTCTCCAGGAAATTGTACTGATGTATTGAAAAATACAGATAATCTAGGGTCAGAATAACCGCCCATGATAGATTCCATATCAGCTGACATACGAATGTCTCCCCAAGCATTACTTATAGTAGCAATAGGATTATTGTATGTGGGAGATATCACTTTGAAAGTATCAGCATTAACAGTCATAACACTAAATTTATGTGCAATCGCTTTTTCTGCTTCGGCTTTCGCCAAAGTTGGATTCTTTTTCACAATACGCATTGCTAATCTCAGGCGCAATGAATTAGCAAATTTAACCCATTGCTTGTAATGCTCTCCGGGACCTGCTTTTTCTGCTTCTTTATAACTTGACAAATCAGTAGTTAAGAAAGTTGACGGCTCTTTTGCATCAGCTCTTTTTGTCAACTCTGCAACTGCTAAATCTAATTCCTTAAACATTAAATTATAGACTTCTTCTTGAGAATCATATTCAATAACAGGATCTGTTGTGCCAAATTTTGAATACACAATAGGTCCGTAAGTATCCGTTATTCTATGCATTCCTTCTACTTTTAAAATCAAAGACAAAGCATAAAACTGATCATATTTTCCTTTTGCTTTTTGCTCAATTGAATACGCATTATACATTACATCTCCATAACCAGAAGCCCAAGCGAAACCGTTCCAACCATCAACTAAATCATATGTCGTATTGTTAGTTCCTCCTCTAAAAGCGGTTCCGGTAGCCATATAGCCCGACCAAATATCTCCTTGCAATCCTTGCTGTACTTGGTATTTCCATTCAGGAGTAAGAACTAATATGTTATTGAACATAGGATCAAATGAACCTTTTATATGATTAAAATCTTGTTCGTATAGTTCAGGCGTGATCCCGTTAGGATTGGTATTGATATCTTCAAAATTATCTGTACAACTTACTGCTGCGAGTAAAGAAACACAAATAGCTGTTCTTTTTATAGTATTTAATTTCATGATTTTTTGTGATTAGAAAGTTACGTTTAAATTAAGACCGATACTTCTTGTAGATGGCATTCCGTAAACGTCAATACCTTGCAAACCTTCACCTGTACTTAATGAAATGTTAGGGTCGAATGGAGCGTCTTTGTAGATAAAACCTAAATTTCTGGCAATTAATGACAAACTTGCCGATTGTAAGAAAGATATTTTTTTGACATTAAAAGTATAGCCAATAGAAACCTCTCTTACACTTACATTGGTCGCGTCATAAACATATTCTCCTGTTGCTCCTGCTCTACCGCCAGTTTGCTTATAATAACTCTCTGCCGGATATTTTCCTGCATAAGGAGTTCCATCAGGATATACTGCGTTAATTGTAACTCCACCAGCATTTCTGGCATCACCTGTTACTTTCGAAACTCCAAACTCATCATTCACAGCTTCGGTTAAACTCATTACATCACCCCCAAAACGAGCATCTATCAATACATTTGCAAAGAAGGAACCAAATTTAAACGAGTTCGAGAAACCTAACATAAAATCTGGATTTGCATTACCCACTTCTTCAAAACCAGTTTTTTGTATCGTTCCGTCTGCATTTAACAATACTCTACCTTGAGCATCTTTTTTTATGTTTACGCCTTCAATTACACCAAAAGGTTTTCCTTGCTCTAAAACATATCTGTAGTTATTTACTCCAGCTTCAGTCAAAATTACTTTTCCTCCTAGTTCTGCAGGAATTTCTTGTACCGTATTTTTATTTTGAGAATAGTTTACAGTAGCATCCCAAGAGAACTTATCCGCTTTAACAATCTTTCCAGTCACTACAGCTTCAAAACCTACATTTTTAATACTACCTGCATTTATACCGTAATATTTTACACCAAGAGGATTTGTTAACGGAGCAAGGATTTGCAAATATTGGTGTTTAGTCTCTGAATTATAATAGGATAATTCAAATCCAAGTCTGTTATCAAACATTTTCCATTCGGTACCAATCTCAACCTCTGATTTTAATTCCGGTCTCAATGATTCCCCTGGTCTTGGAGCCACTAATGGAGGTTTATTCCCTTCAGAAGTAAATCCATAAGTTGGCGATGTCACAAAAGAAAACACATCATTACCTACTCTGGCATAAGTTGCACGAACTTTTCCGTAATTGATAAACTCCGGTAAAGTTGTCATTTCACTAATAATAGCCGTAACTCCTACCGAAGGATAAAAAAATCCTGGATTATTTGTATTTACTAATGTTGAAGACCAATCGTTTCTAGCTGCAAGATCTAAAAACAACATGTCTTTATATCCCAAAGTTGTAGCTGCAAATAAAGACTGTACTTCTTTTGAGGAATCTAAAGTTTGCAAATTACCCGCATTATTAACAAAATTCCCTAATGTAAACCAGTTTGCTTTTTGTAAACCACCACCAATGCCGGAATCAAGTGTTGTTCTTTGATTTCCTAATGTATTTGTAATACTGGTTCCAATGTTTGCATTAAAACTAAAGTCATCATTGAATTTTGTATTGATTGTAGCAATCAAATCACCGTAACGTTGTGTACTTAATGTATTAACATTTATGTATCTACCATTTATGTGAGAAAGTGTTCCTTGAGTTGTTGCGTATATTTTTTTATCAAAACCACTCTCAACACGGTTATAACTGTATCTAGAAGCTATAGAAAACCAACTGTTAACTTTATAATCTAAAGCGATTGATCCGTTAAAAAATTGATTAGTATCTTCTGATTTATTTCTATTGATTCCCCAAAATGGATTTTGAAGGATATCTCTATCCGTCATCCAATTTTGAGCCATCAGATTTCTCGTAGGGTCAAAAACCTCAAAATTCTCTTTATATTCATTAAAATCATTTCCTCTTGGCATCAAATAAACTCCTGTCAAAGGATTGAAATAAAGTCCGTTCACAGGTTTGTTAAAAACTGTTTGAGTTGTATAATTGGCATTAGCCGCAACATTCAATTTATCATTGAAGAATTTAGCAGTTTGACGAATACCAAAATTATTTTTCTTAATACTGTTTCCCGGAATAATTCCTGAACCGCTTGTATTAGCATATGATAAAGTTGTTGAAGATGTTGCTGATCCAGATGAAAAAGCCAATGAAGTAATTTGAGTATTTCCTGTTTCAAAGAAATCTTTTACATGATCATCACTAGCTCCTTTTGCTCCCCAAGTTTCTTCTCCGTTAGGAACTGCAACATATTCATTTTGAAATTTAGGCAAATAAGCTGCCGATTCGAAAGTGGTTACTGAAGATGCTTTAAGATTTGATCTTCCCTCTTTTTCTTTTTTAGAAGAAAGTAAAATAACCCCATTTGCACCTTGACTTCCATACAATACAGATGCAGCTGCACCTTTTAAAACTGTCATACCTTCATAATCATCAGGATTAATAAGAGAAACTACGTCTCCACCATCACGGTTTCCTCCGGCTGTATCTCCAAAAGCACTATTTGGTTGCCCAGAAGTTCCATTAAACAAAGGAATACCGTCAATAACATAAAGCGGCTGGTTATTACTAACTGAAGAGTTTCCACGAATAACAACTTTAGTAGAACCTCCAGTTCCTCCAGTACTTTTTGTCACAGCTACACCAGCAATTTTCCCTGCTATAGTGTTAATAATATTAGCGTCTTTGACACGGGTTAATTCTTCTCCTTTTAGTTCTTGAGCAGCATAAGTCAAAGATTTTCGCGTTTTCTTGATACCCAGCGAAGTCACTACTACTTCATTTAAAGCATTTGAAGCTGCTTCTTTCAATTGAACTGTAATAGTATCCTGATCACCTACTACAATACTTTGAGTTTCTAAACCCAAATACGAAATTATCAAGGTTTTGCCTTTTTGCACTTCAATAGAAAAATTACCATCAAAATCGGTAATAGTTCCATTTGATTCTCCTTGAACTGCAATAGATGCGCCAGGCAGTGGTGAACCGACAGCATCGGTTACTGAACCTTTGACAGTTTTCGCTTGCGCAAGGGTAACTTGCGAAGTAAAAACAATCATAAAGATTAAGATAATTTGTTTCATTTTTTTTAAGTTTTTGTTAGTTATGGCGTAAATTTATCTTTATGGGTTTTCTAAAAAAAATAATTTATACCAACGGTAGTTTATTTTAAACCAACGACACAATTCTGTCAATAATGCGTTTTCCAACCGTAATAATTATGAGTTTTTTTTACCAATTTGCATATTTTTGATATTTTTATTTAAAAAAAGTTCTTTTTTATTATCAAATTGATTAAAGTTGCACAAAATTTACTTTTTTACAAATAGTCACTACTAAAGATAATTCCAACAGATAATGAAGTATACAAAAGAGGAAAAATTCGATATCAAGCTTCAAAATCATTTTTGGTTCTGGGGACTATTTTTTTTAATGAACTTTCTTCGATGGGGAGCGTATTTCAATGATTATGAATATTCATTTAAATCGAACGTCTTAGAATTCTCGCTTCATATTCCATTAGTCTATTTCAATTTATTTGTTCTAATTCCCCGCTATGTATTAACATCAAAATATTACAAGTATACATTTGCTTTACTTTTGAGTTTAATGATTATCTATTTATTAAAAACAGGATTAACCTATTATATCATTTCTGAGGATATTTGGCCCGAAGCTGATAGAGAATATACGCCATTTGAAATCAATCATATTGTTGCCGTATGCATTGGTGAATTGTATGTTGTTGCAATCGCCTCATCCATTTACCTTACTCAAATTTGGCTCAAAGAAAGAGAACGAAACAGAGCCATAATTGAGAACCAATCCAAGATGAAACTAAAGTATTTAAAGACTCAAATTCAGCCTCATTTTTTCTTCAATACCTTAAACAATTTATACGCATTGTCACTGGAATCCTCTAATAAGGTTCCCGATGTGATAATTAAGTTGTCAAAATTGATGGAATATGTATTATATGATATCGAAGACACTAAATTTGTACCATTAATAAAAGAAATTGATTACATTCAAAATTATATTGAAATTGAAAAACTTCGGTTTGAAAACGTAGAAGTAAGTATAAACCTGGAATCGAATATTGATGAGGTCAAAGTACCACCGTTACTGCTGATTTCTTTTTTGGAAAATGCCTTTAAACACGGTGGGGTAAATAATAACAATCTTAAAATAAAGATAAATTGCAAAATTATTGATGGATCAATACTTGATTTTGTAATACTGAATAATTTTGTACTGTCACCAAATTCAAAAGAAAAAAAAGGAATTGGACTAACGAATACTAAAAAGAGATTAAAGTTAATTTTCAAGAAAAAATATAAATTAGAACAACAGGTAAAGTTCAATTTTTATATCATTCGCTTACAAATACCGCTATCTAATGAAGATTAAATGTGTTTTGATTGACGACGAACCATTAGCCATAAAAGTATTGCAGAATTATTTTAATAATTTTGCAGACTTTGAAATTACTGCTACATTCAATAATGCCCTAGAGGCTCTGGAGTTTATAAACAACAATACAGTTGATGCCGTTTTTTTGGATATTAATATGCCGATGATGACTGGTTTTGAATTAATCCGATTGATAGAATATAAGACCAGAATTATTATCACTACAGCCTTTAGAGAATTTGCTGCCGAAAGTTATGATTTAGATGTATTAGATTATTTAGTAAAACCAATACCACTTCCAAGATTTATAAAATGCATTCATAAAATTGAAGCCGATTTCAATTTAAAAAATAATATCAAAATTGAACCTCATAAAATTGAACCTCATATTTTTATCAAAGTCGATAAGAAAATGGTAAAAATAACAATCGATGAAATCCTGTTTATTGAAGGAATGAAGGAATATATAAAAGTAGTAACGTCAGATAAAACATACATTACCCACAAATCATTAACCTCTTTATCCGAAGAATTACCTGCAGACAGGTTCATTCGTATTCATAAATCATACACTATAGCAATTGATAAAGTAAAATCTATTGAAGGCAACAGAATACAAATCCTTTCTTACACGCTTCCAATTGGTAGAAATTACGCTAAAGATGTAAAAAGTAAAATTTTAGAATAATTTCCAATTCAATATTTTATTTGAAAAAGCAAAAAATTCGAAAAAAAAGCATCTTTTTTTAACAAAAAGTGATTATTCTATAATTTTAACAATATTTATTCTAAATAATTTTTTTTTAATTTACTTAACAAATATATTTACGGTCTTGCAGCTAAAAAAGTCATTAACTTAATCATTAACCTATTTAAAATTATGAATTCAGAACAAACAAAGTCTAATAATTCCGCGCTTTATACGCTCATTACCGTATTTTTCTTTTGGGGATTTATTGGAGCATCAAACGGTATTTTTATCCCCTTTTGCAAAGCCAAATTTGGCTTAGATCAATTTCAAAGTCAACTTATAGATTTTGCTTTTTACGGAGCATATTATATTGGAGCATTACTTTTATTTATTTTTAGTAGCATTGCAAAAAAGGATATTTTAAATGCTTGGGGATTCAAGAAAGGAATAATCTACGGACTATTAATCAGTACATTTGGAGCTGTATTAATGATCTTAGCAGTAACACAAGGAAGTTATTTATTTATTTTAGGAGCTTTATTCATAGTTGCATTAGGCTTTTCACTACAACAAACTTCTGCACAACCATTTGCGGCTTCTTTAGGAGAAGCACATTCTGCATCAAGTAGATTAAATCTAGCTGGAGGAATCAATTCATTGGGAACTACTATAGGACCAATAGTTGTTTCTATCGCCTTATTTGGAGTTATTGCAGGTGTAAATATTGAAGAATTTGCTCAGAAACCAGATTCATTAGATTCAATGAGAATCCTATATGTATTTGTAGGAGGTCTATTTTTATTGGCAGCAGCCTTATTTCATTTTTCTAAAAAGTTACCGTCTGGAAAAAGCGATTCTACTTTTGAAACGGCTAACAAGGCAATGAAAACATTGATTGCCATCACAGTAATTTTAGTTGCCATTTTTGCTTATATCTTTTCTCGTTATGAAGATGCTGAATTTATCACTCGTTTTATTGAGAATAAAGAAAAAGATTACTTAGGATTGGCCTTAACGGTTTCTACTCTTTTGGTAGTTGTTATTGGATTGTTTTTTGCTAATGCAACTGCACAAAAAAATCCTGAAGGATGGGGAGCAATGAAATACCCACAATTAGTTTTGGGAATGTTAGCCCTTTTCGCTTACGTAGGTGTCGAAGTAACCATTGGAAGTAATCTTGGAGAATTATTAGTAACAGCTGATTTTGGTTCTATTTCAGGTCCAGCGTTAGCGCCGTATATGTCAATGTACTGGGGAAGTTTAATGATTGGACGTTGGGCGGGAGCTATTACGGTTTTCAATCCATCATCACAATTAAAGAAAATTTTACTTATCGTTGTTCCTTATGTAGCATTTGGAGTTGTATTGACTGCAAATGCCATTTCAGGACAAGATGTAACACCTTTATACGCCTACGCATTTGTAATTTTGTTCCAAATCGCTGGTTTCTTTTTAGGAAAAGACCAACCGTCAAGAACATTAATGATTTTTGGTTTAATGGGAATGGCTGCTATGCTAATAGGTTTATTTACTACAGGAACGATAGCTATTTTTGCTTTTATGAGCGGTGGATTATTCTTAAGTATTATGTGGCCTTCTATCTTCTCATTAGCAATTGCAGGATTAGGAAAATATACATCTCAAGGATCTGCATTCTTAGTAATGATGATTTTAGGTGGTGGAATTATCCCGCCGTTACAAGGTAAACTAGCTGATATCATTGGTATCCATACTTCCTATTTTATTCCCGTTTTATGCTTTGCATTCATCGCATTTTACGGTTGGAAAGTAATCGGAATTTTAGAAAAACAAGGAATCGGAAAAGAAATAGAAGTTGGTGGAGGACACTAATTTCAAAACAAACTAACCAAAACCAAACCAATAAAAAATCCCATCAATCTAGGTTGATGGGATTTTTTTATTTAGAACTTAAATGTATTTAACTAAACATTAAATACTCAACTCTTATTTATTTCCTTTCTCGAAATCAGCAACAAACTGTGCCAATCCAATATCAGTCAATGGGTGTTTCAACAAACCGTAAATAGCAGATAATGGTCCAGTCATAACATCAGCACCAATTTTTGCACAGTTTACAATATGCATTGTATGACGAACTGAAGCAGCAAGAATTTGAGTTTCGTAACCGTAGTTATCATAAATCAATCTGATTTCTTCAATCAAAGCCAATCCGTCCGTAGAAACATCATCTAAACGACCAATAAACGGAGAAACATAAGTAGCACCCGCTTTTGCAGCTAATAAAGCCTGACCAGCAGAGAATACTAAAGTTACATTTGTTTTAATTCCTTTATCCGAAAAGTATTTAGCAGCCATAACACCTTCTTTAGTCATAGGCAATTTTACCACGATTTGCTCATGTAAATCAGCTAATTCTTCACCTTCTTTAACCATTCCGTCGTAATCTAAAGCATTTACTTCGGCACTAACATCTCCATCAACTAGGTTACAAATGTCAACATAATGTTTCAAAATGCTGTTTTTACCTGTGATTCCCTCTTTTGCCATCAATGATGGATTAGTTGTAACACCATCCAAAACGCCTAATGCTTGTGCTTCCTTAATTTGAGCTAAATTAGCCGTGTCAATAAAAAACTTCATAATATATCTATTTAATTGTGTGTTTCTAATACTTTGGGCGTGACCCTACGTGAAAAACTTCGGGTCAGGCTTTCCGCTATATCCTCGCTAAAAAGCGAGGGATGTCGCTTCAATCCTTCACGCAAATTTCGTGCAAAATTACAACTTATAATTACTTAAGAGAATTCTTTTTATTCAATTCTTGCAATTCATTTCTAATTTCCTCTAATAAATTAAGTGTATCTTCTCTATAAAGTTCAGCATTATTAATTTTATCACTTAATGATTTCAGTATATAAAATACAGTAAAAAATATTCCAGCAATAATTAATATGCTAAAAAAAATTGGTAAATAATCGGCAATAATACTCATAGACTAAAGTTTATAATGATTCATAAGCATTTTTTCATATACTTTATCCGGTAGAATTCTCTTCAAGACAATCGAAAATTTTTGCATAAAAACACCTACTTTATAGTGGACTTTAGGTTCCGGAGTTTGTATGATTTTATATACCGCTTCAGCCATTTCATTAGGATTACTCCCACTATCCACGTGTTCATCCATAGTTTTTAATGTATTTCCATAAGGACTTTCATAAGCAGAACCATTTATAACCGGAGCATGAAAACGTCCCGAAGCTATATTCGTAGCAAAATCACCCGGAGCCACATTCGTAATTTGAACGCCAAAAGATTTTACTTCCATGCGCAATCCTTCCGTGATGAGTTCAAGAGCACCTTTAGAAGCTGAATAAACACTTCTATACGGCAAACCCATATAACCAGCAATCGAAGTAATATTGATAATCAATCCTGATTTTTGCGAACGCATTTGTGGTAACACGGCTTTCATCACTTCAATTGGACCGAAAAAATTGGTCTCAAAATTATTCTTGATTTCATGCATTGGAATTTCTTCCAAAGGCCCTGTAATTCCAACTCCTGCATTGTTAATTACAACATCCAATCTTCCTGAAATAGCAATTACTTTGGCAACAGCCGCATGAATCGAATCAGTATCCCTAACATCTAAAGCAACCAATGGAAAAATCGAATTTAAAACTCGTTCCGGATTTCTGCTGGTTCCGTAAACAACAAAACCTTTTTGATGCAAAAACTCGCCAATAGATTTTCCTATTCCCGAAGAACCTCCTGTAATTAAAACTACTTTATTCATGATTATTGATGTTTGTTGTACGAAAGGTTCAAAAATAAAAAAATCCTCCCGAAGGAAGACTACTTTTGTAAGAAATAAAAAAATGGCAAGCGACCTACATCGCACCGCTCAACCACGTACCCTTGCTATGTTCCCATCCTGGGGGAGTCTGCAGGAGCTGGTCGTGTAGGACTTGCCGGTGCAAATATACAACCTTTTTATATTTTTGCAAGTGCTTTGCAGCTATTAAAATAACGTTGTATATTGGGGTATTCAAATTTTACGCTATGAAAAATTATAACATACTATCTATCATTTTATTAGGAACCTTACTGGTTAATTGTGGTGATACAAAAAAAGGTGAAAATTCTTTATTTACTTTTGATAATTCAAAATTTAAGGAACAATATCAACCTCAAGAGGCACTTTCTTTGGAAATTTTGAACTCAAATTCAAAAACAATCGACAGCATTATTTACTATGTGAACGATAAAAAAATTGGTTCCAAAAAAGGAGTTGACAAATTAACTTTTGAATTAAAAGATCAAAAATTGGGCTATCAAAACCTAAAGGCTCTAGTGTATTATGAGGGACAAAGTTCAGAAGCTACCACAAGAGTAGAATTAGTTTCTGATATTGCACCAAAATTATTGAAGTATACCATCGTAAATACGTATCCACATGATATTCAGGCGTACACTCAAGGGCTAGAATTTTACCGTGATACACTGTATGAAGGAACTGGGAACGGTTCAGGTCCATCAGGAAAAAGAGGAATCTCCAGCTTAAGAAAAACAAATTATAAAACTGGGGAAGTTTATAAGAAAGTAGAACTAGATGCTCAATATTTTGGCGAAGGAATTACAATTCTAAACAACAAAGTATATCAATTGACGTATAAAAATAATGAAGGGTATGTTTATAATGCAGATACTTTCAAAAAAGAAAAAACAGTTCCATATTACAAAAATATGGAAGGCTGGGGTTTAGTCAATGATGGTACAAACTTATATATGACTGATAGTTCCGAAACCATACACATATTAAATCCAGAAACTTTTAAAGCAATTGACCATATCAATGTTTACTCTCTAAAATCTAAAGTAAAAGGAGTTAATGAACTAGAATGGATTGATGGAAAAATATATGGAAATGTGTACCAAAAAGATGCTATTGCTGTCATTAATCCTAAAAACGGGGCGGTAGAAGGAATAATCAATCTAGCAGATTTGACTACAAAAATTGCTAAATTAGAAGATACTGACGTTTTAAACGGAATCGCCTACAACCCAAAAACAAAAACCATTTTTGTTACCGGTAAAAACTGGAATAAAATGTTTGAAATCAAAGTTTCAGAGTAATTATCATATAAAATGACAACGTTAATTATCAATATAAAAGAGTTACTTCAGGTTCGGGAAACAGCTAAAGCTAAAGTTTCTGGTGCCGAAATGGCTATTCTTCCAACGATTAAAAATGCCTTTTTAGTAATTAAAGACAATTTAATTGCTGATTTTGGTGCTATGGAGAATTTACCTCCAATACATGCTGATAAAACGATTGATGCCACTGGGAAAATGGTTTTACCATCTTGGTGCGACAGTCATACTCATATTGTTTATGCCGGTAATAGAGAACAAGAATTTGTCGATCGAATCAACGGTATGACCTATGAAGAAATTGCTAATCGTGGCGGTGGAATCTTAAATTCAGCTAAAAAACTCAATGAAGCTACTGAAGCCGAAATCTATGATCAATCCAAAGCACGGCTTGAAGAAGTCATGCGTTTAGGAACTGGCGCCGTTGAAATTAAATCTGGATATGGATTGACGGTTAATGGAGAATTAAAAATGCTTCGTGTGATTCAGCGTTTAGCTCAAAACTATCCTATAACCATTAAAGCAACCTTTCTTGGTGCTCACGCTTTCCCATTAGAGTATAAAGAAAATCATCAAGGATATATTGATTTAATCATTAACGAAATACTTCCTGAAATTGCCAAAAATAATCTGGCAGAATTCATCGATGTATTTTGTGAAACCGGTTATTTTACTGTTGAAGAAACCCAACAAATCATGGAAGCTGGAATTGAATTTGGCTTAAAGCCAAAAATTCATGTCAATCAGTTTAACTCTATTGGAGGCATTCAGGCCGGAATAAAATACAATGCGCTTTCTGTAGATCATCTAGAAATTATGAGCACAGAAGATATTGAGGCTTTAAAAAATACTGAAACAATGCCAGTGGCGTTGCCTTCCTGTTCCTATTTTTTAAGTATTCCATATACGCCAGCACGAGAAATGATAAAAGCTGGACTTCCTCTAGCCCTTGCAACAGATTATAATCCAGGTTCTACTCCTTCCGGAAATATGAACTTTGTAGTTGCAACTGCTTGTATCAAAATGAAAATGACTCCAGAAGAGGCCATAAATGCGGCCACAATAAACGGAGCCTATGCTATGGGGATTTCTGAAACCCACGGAAGCATAACCATTGGTAAAAAAGCTAACCTTATACTCACTAAACCTATTCCCTCGTACTATCAATTACCATACGCTTTCGGCAGTAATCTAATTGATACTGTATTAATCGAAGGTGAAATTTTCGCATAAAAAAAGAGGAACATAATATTCCTCTTTTTTGTTATGTCTAATTATTGTTCTTATCTTAAAACAAAACTTGTTTTAGAAACCAATATATCTCTATCAAAAATATTGATATAATATGTTCCTTTAGCAAAATCTTTACCTCTTAAATCTTCAGTAACACTAATTGTTTTGTTTTCATATTTAACATTAGTTAAAAAACTATATGTTAAAGTATTGTCTCCAAAAGTCTCTGTTTTTTTGTCTCCTAAAACATTGTTTTTACTGTCAATTACTTGAACATAATATGTTTTATCACCAGATTTAGCAATTTGGTTTTCAGCAATTGTAAAATTAACTCTAAGAACGTCAGCTCTACTCGCTTTATCAGTTTCAATTTGTTTACCAGAACTTCTTAATTTAAAAGCCGAACCTCTAGTGTTTAAAACCGTCAATTTTGAACCAATTTCAACTGCTTTTGCCAACTCTTCATTTTGACCAGTTAATGCTTCAACATTCTTTTTAGTCTCTCCTAATACTACAACTGTACTATCACGCTGTGTAGTAAGTGTTGTATTGGCCTTTTTTAAGTTATCATTCTCAGCCATTAAAACCTTCATATTCCCTTGCAAAGCATTGAATTGAGATCTGTATTTAGATAATGAAGCTACATCGCCTTTAGATTTACTTAAATCAGACATTAAGTTAACCACTTTATCTCTTTCTTGAATTAACTCTTCAGACATAGAAGTGTTTTCTGCAATTGCAGCATCATATGTTGATTTCAATTCTTGTAGATCTTTCATAACTGATTCTTTCTCAGTTAATGTGGATTTCAATTCTGTTTTTACGATTTCGGTATCTGAAGTCATTTTAAAAATATAAACTAAACTTCCCACTAATAAAATAGCTAATACTGCTATAACCGCTTTAAGACTTGAACTGCTTTTTTGATTTTCCATCTTTTAATTTACTTTAATTTATTTTACAAATTTAACAATATATAACCACGTAATAACGTAAGTTAACGTAATTATATTATTTTTGGAAAAAAAATATTTTTTTTAATGGAAAAAATTATCCCATTTACCATCAAAGATCTTGCAAAAATTACGAACCATAGAAGTGGTGAAATAAAATTTGGAGAGAAAATGATAACTGTTCCAAAAGAGACCGATCCTGTTGAGTTTCTTAAAACTTGTGAAGCAAAATATGTATTGTTTGGAATTCCGGAAGATATAGGCATAAGAGCTAATTTTGGCAGGCCTGGTGCAGCCTCAGCCTGGGATAGTGCCATTAAAAGCATCGCTAATATTCAGCATAATCGATTTTGTAAAGGAAGTCAACTTTTTGTTTTAGGCCAATTGAATGTTAGCGTCGAAATGAAAGAAGTGGAACATTTGGATTTTAATGATATTGATGATCGATCTAAATTAAGTCAATTAGTAGAAAAAATTGATAAAGATGTTTCTCATATCATCTTCAGCATTATAAAACTGGGGAAAACACCTATAATTATAGGTGGCGGACATAATAATTCCTATGGAAACATAAAAGGAACTGCGCTTGCTAAAGGAAAACCCATCAATGCTATAAACTTTGATGCTCATTCCGATTTTAGAATTTTAGAAGGACGACACAGCGGTAATGGTTTCTCTTATGCATTTGAAGAAGGTTTTTTAAAAAAATATTTTATTTTTGGTTTACACGAAAATTATACTTCCAAAAGTGTATTGGACATCATTAAAAAAATAGAAGACCGCGTACGCTACAATACTTATGATAGTGTAAACATTCGAAAAGAAAAAGATTTCAATCAGGAAATGGCTCTAGCCTCAGAGTTTATAAATGACGACTTTTTTGGAATTGAGATAGATTTAGATTCGATTCCTAATATTGCTTGTAGCGCAATGACTTTGAGTGGTTTCTCAGTGGAGCAACTTCGTCAATTTATTTCCTATTTTGCAAAAAATAAAAATGCAGCCTATTTACACATTTGCGAAGGCGCACCTGATTTAGGTGAAGAAAAAAACAATCATTTAATAGGTAAACTTATAGGATATTTAGTAACTGATTTTATTAAATCTAATACTATTTAGTCTGTTTTATTGATGGATTTCTGGATTTAAATTCCAGAAGTTCTAATCCTAAATACCATATAAATTATCATCAAAAATAATAATACTATCTTTGTTGCGCTATCTATGTACTTAATACATGATATTTAATACCAAAAATATGTTATTCGAAGATTTATCGCTCTCAAAAAGTATACAAAAAGCCGTATTTGAACAAGGCTACCTTAACCCTACTCCTATTCAAGAACAGTCTATCCCAATTGTATTATCGGGAAAAGATTTAATAGGTTGCGCACAAACCGGAACTGGAAAAACAGCAGCATTTGCTATTCCTATCATACATCAATTACACAGAATTGTAGGCTCATCCAAAAAAGCTAAACAAATTCGTGCTTTAGTAGTTACTCCAACGCGTGAATTAGCTGTCCAAATTGGACAAAGCTTTGATACTTACGGAAAATACACAAACTTGACACAACTTACCATTTTTGGTGGCGTTTCACAAAATCCACAAGTAGATACTTTAAAAAATGGTGTAGATATTTTGATTGCAACCCCTGGAAGATTGCTTGATCTTCACAAACAGGGTTTTATTGATTTAGACCATTTACATACTTTAGTTCTTGACGAAGCTGATCAAATGCTTGATATGGGATTTGTAAATGATGTAAAGAAAATTGTAAAGCTTACGCCAAAAAACAGACAAACATTATTTTTCTCAGCTACAATGCCAATTGCTATTCGAGAATTAGCTGAAATGTTTTTGACTGATCCTGCAACAGTAACCGTTTCTCCTGTATCTTCAACTGCTGAAAATGTAGAGCAACGCGTTTATTTTGTTGAAAAAGCAGAAAAAAGAAACTTACTATATCATTTAATTAAAAATGAAAACCTATCAGATGTTTTGGTTTTCTCCAGAACAAAACACGGTGCTGATAATGTTGTAAAAGCATTACGAAAAAACAATATTGCCGCAGAAGCCATTCACGGTGACAAATCACAAAATGCAAGACAACGCGTTTTGGATGCTTTCAAAAACAAAGAAGTTGGTGTTCTCGTAGCTACTGATATTGCAGCTAGAGGAATTGATATTGACCAATTGCCTTTTGTAATCAATTTTGATTTACCTAATATTCCTGAAACGTATGTTCACCGTATTGGTAGAACCGGTCGTGCTGGAAATGGAGGGATTGCAATCTCTTTTTGCAGTAAAGACGAACATACCTATTGGAAAGACATCCAAAAACTAATAAAAGTGGATGTAAAAACGGTAAATGATCATCCGTATCATTGGCATTCTGGAAGTCCGGAAACTGCTCCTGGTTCTCAACAAAAAAATTCAAACCGTAGTGGTGGAGCTCATAAATCAAGAAAATCTGAAGTTTCAAAACAAAATAAAAAACGCTGGTATTAAAATATTTAATACCGGTTTCATCCGTAAGAAACGCCTTTTTAAGTTTATGTAAAAAACGTTTTTAATAACTAATCACCTAATTTACAAATTTTTACAAACTAAATACTGTTTATAAATAAATAATATAATTAATTTTGATTCAACTTATTTCAAACAATTAAAACTTAAGTGAAAAGAAACAGTTTATTTCCCGATGTAAATACTTCTTCGATGATTTTTTTAAAGAATTACAAGTCGAATTAGCAGCTCCGGGAATGACAAAAGAAGATTTCAAAGTTGAAATTGACAATAATATGCTTATGATTTCATCAAAAAAAAGGAAGGAAAAGAAGAAACTAGAAAAAAAAGATAATTAAGTTCGTAAAGAATTTAATTACCAATCATTCTGAAGAACTTTTACTTTACCTAAATACATTGATCAAAGTAAAGTTGAAGCTAGTTATAAAGATGAAATTTTACATGTGGACATATCCAAAAATGAAAATGGCAAGAAAAATGCACACAAAACCATATCCATTAAATAATTATATTAAAATCGTTAAATCCTTAGAATCAGTAATTGGTTTTAAAGATTTAACGATTTTAATTTTAATATAAGATTTATTAAAATTCTCATCAGGCAATTTTTCAAAATAGGATTAGAAAAAATAGATTAAGCTATACTTTTAGGTTTTGATATTAGAATACTGATAATCTCAAATAATTTAATCGAATCAAATGGTTTAATGATGATATCATTGATTCCCGCAGAAAGAGCTTCTTCGGTTATTTCAGCTTTATCAAATGCCGTCAACGCTACAATGGGAATTCCAATACCTTTAAGACGAATTTTTCTTGTGGTTTCAAAACCATTGATTAATGGCATATTAATATCCATTAATATCACATCAAAATTCTCTTTTTCTAATATTTCCAATGCTGCGTAACCATTGTCAACAACACTGCACTTGTAGTTGTTCTTCTCGATTGTTTTTCTGGTAATAACTTGATTTATACGGTTATCCTCTACTACTAAAACATTGACGATTTGGGTTGAACTCATATCAACTTGAATGTTATTGATTATTTCAGTTGTTCGCTCAGGGTTAAATTCAAATGCAATCACAAATTTAAATGAAGTTCCTTTTCCTATGGTACTTTCTAGTGAAATATCACTATCAAACAACCCTAGCAGTTGCTTAACAATAGAAAGCCCCAAACCAGTCCCTTGATAATCAGTTTCTTTTCTACTAACTTGAACAAATTTATCAAAAATCTTTTTCTGATCATCAGTATGAATTCCTATTCCATTGTCTTGAATTTGAAATTCCAGAAAATGAGATGTCCCCTCTACTTTCACCAAGTTTACATTAATACTTACTTCGCCTTTTTTTGTAAACTTCAAAGCATTACTAACTAAATTCATAATAATTTGAGAAAGTCTTAACTTATCACCTATCAAATATTCCGGAATATTACGATCAACATTTACATGGACTACATTATCATTTGTTTTAGCTATAAAAGATAAGGAACTTTTAATCATATTAATTTCATCAGAAATATTAAAAGTTAAATTTTCAAGAATAATTCTATTGTCTTCAATTTTATTAATTTGAAGAATATCATTTACTAATGATAATAAATATCGGGCTGAAAATTTAAGAGAACTTAAATGTGGACTATGTGCTAATTCTTTATGTTCATCAAGCAACATATTTGTAATTCCTACCACACCATATAAAGGAGTCCTTAATTCATGGCTGATTGTAGAGACAAATTGTGATTTTAGTATAGATGCTTCCTCTGCTTTTTCTTTTGCAACCAGTAATTCTATATTAGTTTGAGAAAGCTCCGCATTGGTTATTTTCTTAAAATTATTATTCTTAAATAAAATATAGAGTAATAATAACAAAAAGAAAAAAACTACTGCAAATAGGAATACAATAACTTTTGACTTCCTTAAACTCTGAAGATGAGCATCTTTCTCCGTTTCAATTATATCTATCTCTCTTTTATATTCATCTAATTCTAAATTTATTCCGGCTACATTAGCTTTTTTAATTTTTTCCTCGTTATATAGTTCATCAGTAATGATGTTGTAACGTGCGAGATTTTCATAGGCATTTTTATAATCGCCTTTCTTTAATAAATATTTTGAATATTCAAGATATGAAAAAGATAAATCTGACTTCTCAACCCCTTCATTTCCAAATTTTATAGCATTAATAAAAGATAATTTAGCTTTATTATGGTCACCTTTGTAACTATAATACA
Organism: Flavobacterium sp. GNP002; assembly: GCF_054343795.1. Taxonomy (NCBI): domain Bacteria; kingdom Pseudomonadati; phylum Bacteroidota; class Flavobacteriia; order Flavobacteriales; family Flavobacteriaceae; genus Flavobacterium; species Flavobacterium sp. GNP002. The sequence goes on along the minus strand of NZ_JBTGUW010000001.1, from coordinate 2,772,934 downwards.
TTCCATTCAGCATGTTTACCGCTACAGCGTTTGTTTCATTACCATATTTTTTATTGTATTTGTTGATGAATTCTAAACTTGGAAATCCTTTTTCAAAAAGACCAATATCAAAATAAGCCCAAGCAATATTAAGCTTAGTCATAAAAACCTGATTGGTATCTGCTAATTTCTGACTGTACTTAAGAGAGTTTTCATAAAAATTTATCCCTTTTTCATATTGCTTTTTCTCAAAACAATAGATATTGCCTAAATTATTATTTATCCGTTTTTTTAAGGTGTCATTACTGGTCTCATCAGCATAAGACAAACTCTTATTATAGAAGAATATTGCTTTATCAAATTCAGCCATCTCAGCATAATTTGCCGCAATTGTAATATAGGAAATAGCTGTTAAATATAAATCATTAGCGTTAATAGAGGAACGAAGTGCCAATTTAGAAATATCCAGAGATTTTTCAAAATTAGCCTCCTTTAGGTATCGAGAAGCCTCATCAGTTAGTCTAGTGATTTCTTTCTTAGAATATGTTCTTGTCTGTGCAATTGAATTATTTCCTAAATAATTTAACCCAAACAACAGTAATAAAACAATACGTAAATGATACATAAACAATTAAAGTTTATCAAATATACATTTTATTGATAAAAAAAGAGGGAAATATGCATATTATCAATTAAAATAAATTAAATAATCACATTTTAAAAAACAGCAATGCCTCCCTTTAAAATAAGGAATAATTAAAAAATTTAAATAAAAAAAACCTGTTCAACTAATTGAACAGGTTTTAACTATATTATTTACTGTAAAAATGTAACGTTATAACTATTCTGAATCTACAGTTTCATTTTCATCATCACCTTCCCATTGCCCAACGACTGATGTAGCCAAAGCATTTCCTAAAACATTTGTTGCACTACGAAACATATCACAAAAATGATCTATAGGTAAAATTAATGCTATTCCTTCGATTGGAATATCAAACATACCACAAGTAGCGGCAACTACAACTAAACTTGCTCTTGGAACGCCTGCAATTCCTTTGCTGGTAAGCATTAAAACTAAAAGCATAGTCATTTGTGTTCCTAAATCTAAATCAATTCCGTAGGCTTGAGCAATAAAAATACTTGCAAAAGTCATGTACATCATACTTCCATCTAAATTGAATGAATAACCTAATGGCAACATGAAAGAAACGATTCTGTCTTTTACTCCAAAACGTTCTAATTCCTCTGTCAATTTTGGAAAAACTGCTTCACTGCTGGTTGTTCCAAAAGCAATAATCAAAGGACTTACAATTCTTTTAAGTAAAACAGTCATTCTACTTTTTAGAAAAATGTAACCCACCACTATTAATACCAACCAAAGTGATGAAATTCCAACTAAGAATGAACCAAAAAATTTGAAATATGTAATCGCTAATTCTTGAAAATCTCTTACCGCAAAAACTCCGGCAATAGCTCCAAAAACTCCTATTGGAGCAAATTTCATTACGTAGTTCACCATTTTAAGAACTATGTGTGACGTTTTATCTAAAGCGTTTGTAACTGGCTTAACATAATCTCCCAATGATGCTGCTGCCAAACCAAAGAAAATAGAGAAAATCACAATTTGTAAAATTTCATTGGTAGCCATTGCCTCAAAAATACTTTTGGGAACAATATGCTCAATAAAATTTTCAAAAGATATATTTTGAGTTTTTGCAGTAACTTCAGAAACAGAAGCTAAATCAACATTTGATAAATTAAGGCCAACTCCCGGTTCAAGGATGTTTACAAAAAACATTCCCAATAATAAAGAGATGAATGAAGCTGTAAAAAACCAACCCATTGCTTTTCCTCCAATTCTTCCAACAGCTTTAATATCGCCCAACTTTGCAATTCCTACAACAAGTGTTGTAAAAACTAATGGCGAGATAATCATTTGTACTAATCGAATGAAAACTGTTGCCAGAATTTTAATTTTTGCGCTAAAGCCTTGGGCTGCTTCTGGGGAAATAGAATTGTGAATTACAATGCCTAAAATAGCACCTAAAACCATCGCAATTAATATTTGTCCCGTTAATCCTGAAAAAAAAGATGGTTTTTTAGTTGTTTTGGTATTCATTAAATTGATTGTTAGGTTTTAGTTTTAACCCGTTACTTCACTCAACAATATATGTGTTTAGTGAATTTTCTTTACAATAATTAATTTCTTGTTTGCTACCAAGCAAGGAAACATAAAATGTAAAGCAGGAAAAACTTCAAAAATTAATATTAATAGGTTTTGTTTATCAAATAAAAATCAGCTAGTACAATTGCAGCCATAGCCTCAACGATAGGCACAGCACGTGGTACTACACAAGGATCATGACGTCCCTTTCCTGTCATTTCAGTAATATTACCTTTGTTATCCAATGATTCTTGTTTTTGCATAATGGTAGCCACAGGTTTGAAGGCCACACGGAAATAAATATCCATTCCATTGCTAATTCCGCCTTGTATCCCACCTGAAAGGTTGGTTTTAGTAGTACCGTCAACATTGAATAAATCATTATGCTCGCTTCCTTTCATTCTTGCTCCATCAAAACCACTTCCAAACTCAAATCCTTTTACGGCATTAATAGAGAGCATAGCTTTACCCAATTCAGCATGAAGTTTGTCAAAAACAGGTTCTCCTAAACCAATAGGCACATTTTGAATCACGCAAGTTACGGTTCCACCTACAGTGTCACCTTGTTTACGAATATCTCGTATATACTCCTCCATGATTACCGCTGATGCTTCATCAGGGCAACGAACAGGGTTGTTTTCGGTTTTTGAAAAATCTAATTCTTGATATGGTTTTTCTAAAAATATTGGACCTACAGAAGAAACGTAAGCATTGATTTTTATTTCTGACAGCATTTGCTTTGCTACCGCTCCAGCAACTACTCTACTGGCCGTTTCGCGTGCAGAACTTCGTCCGCCACCACGGTAATCACGAACACCATATTTTTTCTCATATACATAATCAGCATGACTGGGTCTGTAATTATCTTTTATATGAGAGTAATCGTCTGATTTTTGATTGGTATTAGGAATAATAAAACCTATTGGTGTTCCTGTAGTTTTTCCTTCGAATATTCCGGATAAAAATTGTACATCATCTGGCTCTTTACGTTGGGTAACTATAGCCGATTGACCCGGCTTTCTTCTTGACATTTCAAATTGAATTGCATCTAAATCTATAGTTATTCCAGGAGGGCAACCATCTATTATACCGCCTAATGCTTCACCATGTGATTCTCCAAAAGTTGTTATTCTAAATAGTGTTCCGTAGCTATTTCCTGCCATTATAATTAGTTTTTAACAAAAGTACCATTTTAGTTTAAAGTTTAAAAGCTTATCCCGAGATTTCGGGATAAAGTTTTAAGAAACATTTCACATTTATTGATATTAATTTAATCTTGTCTTAGATTTCTTAACCTTTTATTCCATTTCTATTGCTAATAATTCTATTAATTTGGTAAACTTCAAATTCAAATACATTGAAAAAAAGAAAAGTCGAGTTAGTGGTCATTTCTGATGTACACCTAGGAACTTATGGCAGTCATGCTAAAGAACTTTATAATTATTTATCTTCTATAAAACCTAAAACGTTAGTCTTGAATGGTGATATTATAGATGTATGGCAATTCCGAAAATCATATTTTCCAAAAGCGCATTTAAAAGTTATACAAAAAATTATAAGCTTTGCTTCCAAAGGGACAAAGGTTTACTACATCACAGGAAATCATGACGAAATGCTCCGAAAATTTAGTGACATGAATCTGGGTAATTTCGCTTTAGTAGACAAGTTAGTTTTAGATCTTGATGACAAAAAAGCGTGGATATTTCATGGTGATGTTTTTGATGCCTCAGTGCAACATTCAAAATGGATAGCTAAACTTGGTGGCTTAGGCTATGACTATTTAATACTTTCAAACCGTTTTGTCAATTGGTGTTTGTCCAAAATAGGAAGAGAACCATATTCTTTTTCTAAAAAAATAAAGGCCAGCGTAAAAAAAGCAGTAAAACACATTTCTGATTTTGAGGCAACTGCAACTGAATTAGCCATCGAGAAAAAATACGATTATGTTATTTGTGGACACATTCATGAACCAAAAATGATTCATAAAGAAACCAAAAATGGAACTACCTTATATTTAAATTCTGGAGATTGGGTTGAGAATTTAACAGCATTGGAGTACAACAAAAAACGTTGGAAATTATATAATTATTCCGAAGTAAACTATGTCGAAGAAGAGAACCTTTTTGAAATGGAAGATATTTTAAGTAATCAAATAGTGTCTTCAGCGCTTTTCTCCAAACAAAACATCCTAATGTAATACTAATATAGAAGAATATCAAAATCCTAAAAAACGTAAATTATATAACTTTTCTATAAAATTTTATAAACTTCATGCCCTACTTAATTATACATTTGTACCTATAAAAACTTACTTATGAAAAAAATTATTTTATCGGCAATAATGTTAATTGGATTAGCATTTACCGCACAAGCACAAGATATTTCAAAAAATGCATTGGGATTACGTTTAGGTGATAATGACGGATTTGGTGGAGAACTTTCTTACCAAAGAGGTTTAGGCGATAACAACCGTTTAGAATTAGACTTAGGTTGGAGAAACAGCAACAATGTTGATGCTTTAAAATTAACAGGGATATATCAATGGGTTTGGAACATCGAAGGTGGATTCAACTGGTACGCTGGAGTTGGTGGTGGTATAGGTAGCTGGAGTTATGATAATGATTTCGATAATAACAATAACATAGATGATAGTGGTGCATTTGTTTTTGTTGCAGGAGATCTTGGTATTGAGTATAATTTTAATGAAGCTCCAATACAATTAGCTCTGGATATTAGACCCGAAATTTATTTCAATTCTGATAATTTTAGGGAAGATAATTTTGGTCCAGACTTAGCCTTAAGTATTAGATATAGATTCTAATATTTTAGAAAATATATTAAAAACGCCACTAGCAATAGTGGCGTTTTTTTATTTAAAAATAATATCTTTCTTAGAATTTATTTTGACTACACAAAAAGGATTTGTAAAAGCTTGTGTAACCATACTACCCGGTTCCGGACTAGTTTCTTTTATGGTGATAACAATATTTTTATCGGTTTCAACTACACTATCAATTCCTATACTATAACCTCCTGATGTTTTTTCTCCCATATTCAAAACTAAAAAATTAGAAGTCTGAATATCATTTGGACTAATTTTATTTTTTAAATTTTCATCATTCTGCAACATTGCAATTTCATTTGGCTCCGAAAGAATCTCAAAAAAACGAATACTCGCACCACCATTTGACTGTTGTGTCAAGACTTCGTATAAAGAATTTTTATCGGAACTTTTTGTAGTTGTTGCACCACAGGAAAATAAAGCCAAAACCACTAGTGATACTATTATTTTTTTCATTGCAGGATTATATTGATTAATAGATGAAATTCAAAAGTTTTACTACATTCTATAATAGAAAAATGTAAAATCTATACATATTTTTTTATGGCTTTTTTATATAATGCTTCATAAAGTGGCAAGATGTTTTTGATGTCAAATTGTTTTGCAACTGACAGCGCATTTTCTTTAAATTTATTAAGAGTAGCATCATCTTTTAAAATTTTCAAAGCGTTTTGTGCCATTTCATCCGTATTCCCCACGTCACTCAAATATCCAGAAATACCGTCAAAATTCACTTCCGGCAAACCTCCCGATTTACTTGAAATTACAGGAACACTCCAAGCCATTGCCTCTAAAGCTGCAAGTCCAAAACTTTCTGTTTCAGATGGCAACAAGAACAAATCAGTATAACTCAAAATTTTATCGATCTCATTGCTGTTTCCAAAAAAGATGACTTTATCCTGAATTCCTAAATCCTTACATAAACTTTCTGCTTTTTCTTTTTCAGGTCCATCTCCTACCATCATCAATTTAGCAGGGATTTCTTTTTGAATATTATAGAAAATCTTAATTATATCTGGAATTCGTTTAACTTTTCTGAAATTACTGATATGTGTAATGATTCTCTCATTTTTATTAGCCATTACGGAACGATGACAGGCTGTACTAGGATCATTCAGATTTTTATCTAATTCTATAAAATTAGGAATTACCTCAATTTCATTCTTTATATTAAATAATTTATGGGTATCATCTTTCAAACTTTGGGAAACCGAAGTAACAAAATCCGATTTGTTAATGCTAAAAGTTACCGCTGGTTTGTAAAATGGATGATTCCCAACTAATGTAATATCTGTACCGTGAAGTGTAGTTACCATCGGAATATTAATTCCCTCATCTTTCAGCATTTGTTTGGCCATATAACCTGCATAAGCATGAGGAATAGCATAATGCACGTGCAATAATTCGATTTTATAAAGTTTTACCATATCCACTAATTTGCTTGACAAAGCCAATTCATAAGGTTGATAATGAAATAACGGATATTCAGGAACATTCACTTCGTGGTAATGCACATTTGGGTTTAAAAGAGCCAAACGTACAGGCTGACTATACGTTATAAAATGGATTTCGTGACCACGTCTTGCCAATTCAAGACCTAATTCTGTAGCGACAACACCACTTCCTCCAAAGGTAGGATAACAAACTATTGCAATTTTCATCTATGTATTTTAATGAAACGAAATTACTAAAAATAGGAATGTGTTTTATGGAAATTTAAGTTAAATCCTTTCAAGTCTAAAACTTAATACGTTGTATCCTTACAGCATTTAAAATAGCCAACAAAGCCACACCAACATCAGCAAAAACGGCTTCCCACATCGTAGCTAATCCTCCTGCTCCCATTACCAATACAATCAATTTAACTGTAAAGGCTAAAAAAATGTTTTGCCAAACGATTTCTTTTGTCTTTTTTCCAATATTAATTGCTGTATAAATCTTTGTGGGTTGATCATTTTGAATGACAACATCGGCAGTTTCAATGGTGGCATCACTTCCTAAACCTCCCATTGCGATTCCAACATTTGCCAAAGCAATTACGGGAGCATCATTTACTCCATCACCAACAAATGCAACACTTAAATTTTGCTTCAATAGAGCTTCTAATTTTTCAACTTTATTTTCAGGCAATAAATTTCCGAAAGCCTGATCAATATTCAACTCTTTGGCAACAACAGAAACTATTGATTGATTATCCCCAGAAAGCATAATGGTTGCTACATTTAATTTGTGTAAGCTCTGAATTGCTTCTTTTACATCTTCTTTAACTTCATCAGCAATAATAAAATAACCTGCATATTTTTGATTGACAGCAACAAGTATAATTGTAAATGGAATTGTATCAATTTCAGTATCATAAGCGATATTGTAGTTTTTCATCAACTTAGCATTTCCTACCAAAATTTCGTTTCCATCCACAAACCCTTTTAATCCTAAACCAGCAATTTCCGTTACTTCAGTTACAATGCTATCTTTTGCCTGCTCTTTGGCAAATTCTATAATTGCTGAACCTACTGGATGTGTCGATTTAGTTTCTATTGCGGCTGTGTATTTTATCAAATCAGCTTCTGAAATCCCAACAGCTACTACTTTTTGAACTTTAAAAACCCCTTTAGTCAATGTTCCTGTTTTATCAAAAACGACTACTTTAACTGATGCAATTATATCTAAAAATGTAGATCCTTTGAATAAAATTCCGTTTTTACTTGCTGCGCCAATTCCCCCAAAATATCCTAAAGGAATAGAAATTACCAACGCACAAGGGCAAGAGATTACCAAGAAAACTAATGCTCGATATAACCAATCCTTAAAAATATAATTGTCTATAAATATAATTGGAAGCACACAAATTGCTATTGCCAGATAAACCACAATTGGCGTGTATATTTTAGCAAATTTCCGAATAAACAATTCGGTTGGTGCTTTTTTTGCAGTAGCTTCCTGAACCATTTCCAGAATTTTAGACAATTTACTATCCGTAAATGCTGTAGTAACTTCAACTTGAGAAATCGTATTAAGATTAATCATTCCTGCAAGAATTGTTTCTCCTTTTGATTTGGTATCAGGTTTACTTTCGCCTGTTAATGCTGCAGTATTGAAAGTGGCGTAATCAGAAAGTAGTTTTCCATCTAATGCTAATTTTTCACCTGGTTTCAATTCTATGATTTCTCCAATAGTTACTTCCGAAGCTTTTTTGGAAACAATACTAACCCCATTAAGAACATTCGCTACATCCGGTCTTTGATCTACTAATGATTTTATATTCGATTTTGCTCTTTTTACGGCTAACATCTGGAATAATTCACCAATGGCGTAAAATAGCATTACTGCAACACCTTCGGCATATTGACCAATTCCAAATGCGCCTAACGTAGCAATTCCCATCAAGAAAAATTCAGAAAAAACAGCTCCTTTGCGAATACTTTCATACGCTTCTTTCAAAACCGGAATACCTACCGGAATATAAGCTATAACATACCAAACAATTCGAACCCAACCATTAAACCAAGATTGAGGAACGTAATTATCAAATAGTATAGCAATTAGTAATACTATAAAACTAATTATGGAAGGTAAAAACATTCTGAAGGTACTTTCATCACCATTAGAATGATCGTGATCTTGCTCATTATGGTTTTCTGACTCACTGTGAGAAGAACAACATCCTGAGTCTTGGTCTGATTTATTGGCTTTTTTTTCTTCTAAAGCACAGCAAGATTGTTCATCATCTATAACATGTTTGTGTGTCATTTTAGATAATTTATTTTAATAAAAAAAGAACTAATAACAATCAAAAGTGTTACTATTACTGTAAAGTTAGTTGATTTTAGTGTTTTATCTTTTGATATAGCACATAAAATTACCGTTAATAATAGCCAGACAATTATTTATTTACAATTAAATGATTTAGACTTGAATTCTTTATCATTTTCAAACGTTAATTACAGTACTTCAAGCGCTATTTGTCCTTTTTAGAACTTTTTTTATTAATCCATTTATTCACTTTATAGCTAAGATAAGCCGAACCACTGCCAATAATTGCCCCTGCAAATACATCACTTGGATAATGAACCCCTAAATGCATTCGAGAATATCCCACTGCCCCAGCCCACACAAAAGACGGTGCAATAACATACCATTTGGGATAAGCTAAACTCAGTGATGTTGCTGTTGCAAAAGCTAAAGAAGTATGTCCCGAAGGAAATGATTTTCCCAAAGATGATGCAGCTTGATCAATATCAGGATAGGTCTCAAATGGTCTGTTCCTTTTTATAGTATGTTTCAATGCAGTGGTAATAAATGCATTTACTAAAAATGTTTCTCCTATAAAAATTGCTTGTTTCTTGATGGTACTATCTTTCTTTATTAAAGCAACCGAATATAAAATAATGGGAGTTGCAACACTTATTGGAACCGCACTATTCGTTACTAATTTAAAAGTAGGATCTAAATTCTTATTCCTATCAACATTGATATCTCGTAGAATATCAATATCAATATTTTGAGCATTTACAAAAGTCATGCAAAAAAGCAATACAATTAAATTGACTTTTGTAAAAACGGTATTCCAATTTTTCATCAAACTATTTTTATCTCAAATATACTATAATACAGCTATAATTTGTAACTAAATATTTCTAATAAAAGTATTGAAACGTTTTTAATATAAATAGTCCAAATGAAATTCTCAATTATTTCATTTGGACTATTTATATCATTCCTTCAAACTTATGTTAATTTATAATCGCTTCATAAATCACCTTTTGGATATCTTCCCGAATATTTTCTTTGGATAATCTATTTTCACCAGCAATTGGAAAAGTTCTGTTAGATAAAAACACATAGACAATTTGTGTTTCGGGATCAGCCCAAGCCATTGTTCCGGTATAACCGGTATGACCAAAACTGGTCATCGAAGCACAACCACACGTAGGTCCTTCTGCACCCAATTGTGGTTTATCAAAACCAACACCTCTCCTATTTCCTGCCGCACAAAAATAACACGTATTAAAATCTTCAAATGTCTTTTCAGAAAAATACTGCTGATTGCCATAATTTCCTTTTTGCAGATAAAGCTCCATTATTTTAGCCACATCCATAGCATTCGAAAAAACTCCGGCATGCCCGGAAACTCCGCCTTCTAAAGCTGCTGATAAATCATTGACATATCCTTGTAAAAGTTGATGACGGAAATAAGTATCAGTTTCTGTTGGTGGAATTCTGTTTTTATCAAATTTCCCTAACGGATTGAAACTTGAATTATTCATTCCCAGTGATCCGTAGAAATTCTCTTGAATCAAAACATCTAATGTTTTACCTGTTGTTTTTTCTAAATAATCCTTCAGAATCATAAAGGTAAGATCGCTGTACTTGTATTCTTTTTTCAATGAAAGCTTGCTCTTAACAATCATTTTCATAATGGTGTCACTAAAATCATTTCTTATAAAAAGACTGTCTGCCAATCGTTTAGAAAACTGCTCTTCCGAAATTTTTCTAAAATAAACTTCCGAAGGAAATTTTGATTTATCTATTGTCGCTTTATAAAATGGAATTCCTGCGGCAAGTCCTGCGTAATGAGACAATAAATCCTTAAAAATAATATTCGCTTTATTGGAATCTTTAAAAATGGGAGACATTGTTGCTAATGTAGTTTCCAGATTTATCTTTAGCTGATCGTATTGCAACATAACATTCGGCAATGTAGCCAGAATTTTTGTTAACGATGCCACATCATAGATATCAGAATCCTGCACTTTTATCGTTTTATCATACGTATGATGTCCGAATGATTTTTGATAAATAACTTTTCCTTTTCTAGCAACTAAAACCTGAATTCCCGGCGTCATTTTACCATTAATCGCTTTATTAGCAATGCCGTCAATTTTTGATAAAATTTCAGCATTCATTCCCACATTTTCAGGAGTAGTAAATCCCAAACGATTTAACTTTTCGGTTGATAAACCATCATTTACCTTAAAATTATTATTAATAGAAACTGGTAATTTTCCTTTGGCTTCAATAGCTCCAAAAATTAATTCTGCAGAAACTATTTGTGCAATAGTACTATTTTGATAAGAAACAACTAATCCTTCAATATCATCAAAATTTGTAATAGGTAATAACGAATATGGTTTAGCAAAAACATTCAGAATTACATTATTATTTTTGGCTAAAAAATTGATTTTAAATAATTCATTTGATTTTAAATCATCATTTCTAAAAGCTACATCTGATTTGTGATATCCAATAATAACAGTTGTAAACGGTTGCAATTTCATTTGCAAACTATCCAGATTAGCATCTGCAACTACAGTGACTTCAGCGTATTTTTTTAGAGTTGAAACAAAAGCACCATTGTTGTCATCGCCTATTTTTACATAGGCAATTTTTTGTTTTTCCAAATTTTTAATTGGCAAAACTGCAGCTGTATTTTTTAAAACAGTAATTGCATTTTCATACAGCTCATATTGTAAAGCATCATTTTCAGATGTATTTAAATCGTTGAATAAATTTTCTGTTATAATTGGTTTGTAACTATTCAAACCGGCTTTGTACTTGAACTTTAGAATTTTCTTTACAGAAAAAGCCAATCTTTCTTCAGAAAATAAATTAGCCGAATAGGCAAGCTTAAATTTTTCAATTGCTGATGGAACATCTTGGGGAAATAAAAGCACATCGTTTCCAGCCATAAAAGCTTCAAAATTAATTTCACTTGGTAATTTAAAGTTACTTACGCTCTTCATATTTAAAGCATCGGTAAAAATAAGACCTTTAAATCCCAATTCTTTTTGAAGAATATCCGTTACCACATTATAGGAAATCGAAGAAGGAAAATTGGGCCTTGATTCTAAACTGGGAACGTTTAAATGCGCCACCATTACAGACGAAAGTCCTTCATGAAACATTTTTTTATAAGGATAAAACTCAACGTCCATCAATCTTTCTTTAGAAAAATTAATGGTTGGTAATCCTTTATGAGAATCCGTTTCGGTATCACCATGACCGGGAAAATGCTTTCCGGTAGAAAGAATTCCTTGACTTTGAACACCTTTCATTAAAGCAATGGCACGTTCTGTAACTTTGAATTTATCTTCGCCAAAAGAGCGAAAACCTATAATGGGATTTCTGGGATTTGTATTGATATCAAGAACTGGTGCAAAGTTAAATTGCAACCCCAATCGCTTGCTTTGTTTCCCCATTTGAGCACCAACTTTCTCTAATAATTTCATGTCTTGGATGGCTCCAAGTGTCATATTCCAAGGATATCGATAGGTTGAATCTAATCGCATACCCAAACCCCATTCGGCATCACTACCAATAAACAAGGGAATTTTTGACTTCGATTGAAAACGGTTGGTTAATTTAGCTTGACGAACGGGACCTCCTTGAAAGAAAATTAATCCGCCTATTTTATTTTCCTGAATCAGTTTATCAATAGCGTTGAAGTGTACAGTATCTTTATTAGAATAAGCGGCAACCATAAATAATTGCCCAAATTTTTCCTCTAAAGTCATACCATTGTAAACACTATCAACCCATTTATTTCCTTGGGGAGATAATTCAAAAAGTGTGGGGATATTACTCGATTTTATACTGTCCAAATTTTCTGTTTTGGACGGAACGTTGGTTATAATTACTTTATTCTTATTAATTTTTGTCCCAACACAACTTGAAGCTACAAAGAAAATTAAGACATAAAATAAAACAATTTTGACGCCTATTTTTCTCATTGAACTGTTTTGTTTAAAAAAAGCGACTATGCCAGCTATCAATGGCAGGAACTTCCCAGGATTCATTGTATTCTTCTATATTATTAACTAAATTATTGAAAACTATAGTATTTTCAGTAACAGCTTTATCTTTCACCATTTTCTTGAAATCAATCAAAGGCTTGTGGGCAATGTGCTCTCCAAGTTTGAAAGTAACATTCATTTTGTCCAATAAATCAACGGTGTATTTTTGTTCTAAACTTTGAATAAATTCAACAGATGAATCGATAGAACAACCTGTTGCTGCTTGTACATCCTGATTTACGGCGATAATGATAAATCTGTTGTATTTTAATTGATACGATGACTCTAAACTCGTGCCGTGTGCAGCCCAACCTTCAAGAAAGGATTGCAAGGCTGTTTCTATTTCAGAAAATTCGGCATCCGAAAATTTTCTGTTTGATTGATAAATCCAGATTTTAGATTCTTCGGGTAAATTTTCAAATGGAACGTACATGGTAATTATGAATTATGAGTTATAAATTTTGATTTAGATAATCAAAATTTTTAATTTTAATTGATTTATAAATCTTGTGCATTAGCAATCAATTCAGCAATATCCATAACTTTTACTTCGCCTTCCTTTTCTTTGTTTTTAATACCATCAGTCATCATAGTATTACAAAAAGGACAACCCGCAGCAATTATTTCTGGTTTAGTTTCTAATGCATCTTCAGTTCTTTCAACGTTGACTTCTTTATTTCCTGGCTCAGCATCTTTAAACATTTGGGCACCGCCGGCACCACAACATAAACCATTTGCTTTCGAACGCTTCATTTCAACTAATTCAGCGTCCAATTTAAGAATCAAATCTCTTGGTGCTTCATAAACATTATTGGCTCTTCCTAAATAGCAAGGATCGTGAAAAGTAATTCGCTTTCCCTTGAATTGTCCTCCTTCAATAGTTAATCTTCCTTCATCTAACAATGATTTCAGAAACTCCGTATGGTGAACTACTTCATATTTCCCTCCTAATTCAGGATATTCATTTTTTAGTGTATTGAAACAATGCGGACAAGCAGTAACAATTTTTTTTGCTTCGTATGCATTCAAAACCTCGATATTCATCATGGCTTGCATCTGAAACAAAAACTCATTTCCGGCTCTTTTTGCAGGATCTCCAGTACAACTTTCTTCAGTACCTAAAACGGCAAAAGGAACATTTGCACGATTTAAAATTCGAACAAACGCTTTAGTTATTTTCTTTGCTCTATCATCAAAACTTCCAGCACAACCTACCCAGAATAAAACTTCTGGTTGTTTCCCTTGAGCTAACATTTCGGCCATAGTTGGCACTATTAAATTCTCTGACATACTATTTTGTTGATTCGGTTATTTGCTTATTTACTTAATCACAAATTCTTAATTTATAAATCGGTTATTCGTTAAACAAATAACAAATTAAACGATTTAACGACTATTCATTTTTCCAATTCAATCGATCTTGTTGATTGTATTGCCATGGGGCACCGTTATTCTCTATATTAGTCATCATTGCATTAATGGGCATTGGTGCAGCGCTTTGCTCCATTACTAAATAACGTCTCATATCCATGATAATTGAAAGCGGACTAATATTTACTGGACATTCCTCAACACACGCATTACATGATGTACATGCCCAAAGTTCTTCCGGTGTGATATAATCGTTCAATAATGTTTTGTTATCCGGAATAAAAACACCTTTATTGGCATCAATATTTCTTCCTACTTCTTCTAATCGATCTCTTGTATCCATCATGATTTTACGTGGAGACAATTTTTTTCCAGTTATATTCGCAGGACAAGATGAAGTACAACGACCACATTCTGTACAGGTATAGGCATTCAATAATTGAACCCAATTTAAATCCTGAACGTCACTTGCACCAAATTTACTTGGAACCGCATTTTCATCCACTGGAGCTACTGCAAAAGGATCGGCATTGGGATCCATCATTAGTTTTACTTCCTTAGTAACGGATTCTAAATTATCAAATTGACCTTGTGGATTTAGATTCGCAAAATATGTATTTGGGAAAGCTAACAGAATGTGTAAATGTTTTGAAAAATAAAGGTAATTCATGAATATCAAGATACCCACAATATGCAACCACCAAAATATTTCAGAAAGAAGCATTACTAATTCATTTGACATTCCATTAAATAATGGCTCAATAAATTGGCTTATTGGAAATGAACCAGCTTTAATAAAGTGAGAAAAACCTCCAGGGACATTCTGTAAATGCAAATCAGATGCATTCATTAATAAAAACAATGTCATTAGAACTACCTCAAAATATAAGATATAGTTTGCGTCACTTTTAGGCCAGCCTTTTAGATCTGAGCTCACAAATCTCTTTAGTTTGATTGCGTTTCTTCTACTCCAAAAAGCAAAAACAGCAACCAAAACTAAAAGGGCCAAAATTTCGAAAGAAGCGATCAACACATCATAAATTGTTCCTAAAAAAGCAAAAACACGATGCGTACCAAAAAGCCCGTCTATAATGATTTCTAATAATTCTATGTTTATAATTACAAAACCTACATAAACTATAATATGCAATACTCCAGCAATAGGCCTTTTCACCATTTTAGATTGACCAAGAGCAATCATGGCCATATTTGTCCATCGTGCTTTAGGATTATCTGAACGATTTACATCGGTTCCAAGATTTATATTCCGTCTAATTTTTTTAACACTGTTGAAAAAATATCCAAAACCAATTACCAATAGGATTGCAAATAAAATATTATCTAAATAGCTCATAATTACTAATTTTTCACATTAGGTATAGAATCGTTCGTAGGACTAACATAAGGTTTGTTTTTCTTTCCAAACAAAGAAATATTTACATATCTAGTTGGGTAAAGTCTAACATCTTGCAATAATAGCTCTAATTCTTTTGTGGAACTTTTAATATTCTGGTAAAAAGCTTCATCATTCAATAATTTTCCGATAGATCCTTTTCCAGATTCTAAACCAGTCATAATACCATCGACTCTAGCCAGAGTAGCATTAAGATTTTTAACTGTTTTACCTAGATCAGCTTTATTCAAGGAATCAGATATTTTAGAAAAATTTCCAGACATTTTATTAAAGTTAGTAACAACTCCGTTTATTTGAGTTTTGTTCGCATCTAACAAGGTATTAACACTTAAAGAAGCTTTATGAAATTGTTCAATAGTCTTACTCAATTCCGCTAAGGTAAGTTTTAAATCCTGTTGCCCTTTTGGGTCCAAAACATTATTCAACCCTGAAATTAATTTTTCAGTACTTCCCAATAACTTTTCTAATTTTTCTTGAAGTGGTGCTAATTGATCTCCAACTTTATCAGTCAGACCAAGTTTTACTCCGCCTTGCAATTTTTGACCATCAACAGCTAATGTTTTATCATCAAAATTAGGAATAATTGCAATTTGCTTTCCTCCAATAAATCCAGGCTCATAAATAGAAGCTGTACTCGATTTAGAAATTGGGAAATCAGTTTTTAATTGTAATTCAACTAATAATACACCTGTATTTTCATCAATTGTTATACTGCTGACTTTACCAATAACTAATCCGTTTAACGTAACAGGCGCAGATGTCGCTAAACCTTCTACACTTTTGTATTCTACATAAAATGTTTTGTAATTAGTAAAAAGGTCTCTTCCTTTCAAAAAACTGTAGCCCCAGATAAATAATAATATAGATGCAATTACTAGAATAGCAGTTTTAATTTCTCGTGTTATTTTCAAAATTTAAGTATTTTTTACAAATTTAATATAAAATATTTGACTTGTTGTAATTATTTAAGCGCTTCTTGAATACTAATATTCTTTCCATCTTTAATTGCTATTATATACGCTGAAGTATAGCCTTTGGATTTTACAACTTTCAAATCCTCTTTTGCAGTTTTATAATCTGATGTTGAGCCATATGCATACTTATATAAAGCCCCATTGCTTGTAGTCATAGAAACATTTTTTAATCCTTTAAAATTTGACGGATTTAATTTAATATTTTTATTTCCTGCTGCAAATTGAACTTTAAAAACCACATCAGAATTTTGTGTTTTCGACTCTTGCTTTTGTGAAACTTGTTTTTCTATAATTCGTTTTGATTTAGTACTCTTTGAAGAATCTTTTACTTCATTCTCGACTACTTTTTTAGATGGAAGTTCTTCATAATTATCATTAGATTGCATTCCAAAATATTCTTTCTTATAAGCAATAATAGCTGATGCAATAGCTTCTGCCATATTATTTTGTCCTTCTTCTGAATTTAAATAACGTCCTTCTTCGCTATTTGATAAAAAACCCAATTCAATTAATACACTTGGCATATAAGCCGCATCCAAAACCCATAAAGGAGTCTGTTTAATCCCTCTTGATTTTCGATGTAATTTATTTTTAAAATTACTTTCAATTTTGGAAGCTAGATTTATGCTTCGATCTAAATAATCTTCTTGCAGAATTTTTAATCCAATCAATGTTTCGGGATTCTTAGGATCAAAACCTTTGTAGGTTTGCTTGTAATCTTTCTCCAATAAGATCACTGAATTTTCTTGTTTAGCAATTTCTAAATTACCTTTGCTTCTTGCCAAACCCATTACAAAAGTCTCTGTGCCAAAGGGAATTGGATTGTCAACAGAATTACAATGTATAGAAACAAATAAATTAGCATCAATACTATTTGCTTTTTTTGGTCTATCCTTTAATTCTATAAAAACATCTGACTTTCGTGTATAAACAACTTTAATATTATTATCTCTTTTGAGGTATTTCTCTAATTTCAAAGTCGTTTTGAGAGCAATTTCTTTTTCAACAAAGCCATGATAGGAATTCCCTGGATCTTTCCCTCCGTGACCCGCATCTAAAATAACAGTAAACTTTTGATTGGATTGAGAAAACGTATTTGAGTAAAAAAATAGAAATAGAGCTAAAATTGTGGCTTTGAATCCTACGGTTATTTTCAAAATGGGTATGTTTTTTTTTTACGAATTTAATATAAAAAAGATAAGCTATTATTTAATTATGTCTTGAATATTAACTTTCTCTCCGTTTTTAAATGCAATCAAAAATGCGGAATCATATCCTTTTTCTTTTGCCTCGCTTAATTGCTTTTTTGCTTCATCATAATCAGAAGTTTCTCCATACATATATTTGTAAACCCTGTTTTCATAGGTTACAGAAATATTTTTAAGTCCTTTAAAATTTCTTGGAACTAAATCTAATCTTTTACTACTGGCTGAAAGCTGCACCTTAAAAAGAGGCTTAGTATTATCAACCGTTTTTTTTACTTGTGATGATTCTGCTGCGGCTTGCGGAATCATTTTCGGTTTCCCAGGAACAACCGTATCTCTTATAGGTTTTTCATTAATTTTTTGCGAAGGCAATTCTTCAAAAATTTCAGTTTCACCATTTCCAAAATATTCTTTCTTATAACTGATAATTGCATCAGCGATAGCTCTGGCAATTTCATTTTGACCGTCGTCAGAATTTAATGTATTTCCTTCAATAGTATTTGAAATAAAACCCATTTCTATCAATACTCTTGGCATGTAAGCTTTGTGAAGCACCATAAAAGGCGCCTGCTTTACTCCTCCTCCTCTTATTTTTTTTCCTAAATCTGCGAAAGAATCTTCTACCTTACTTGCTAATGAAATACTATTGTCTAAATATTCTTCCTGCATCAAGGTCATTCCTATCATAGTCTCCGGTGAGTTAGGATCAAATCCTTCGTATTTTTGTTTGTAATCTTTCTCTAATGTTATTACAGAGTTCTCTTTTTTAGCAGCCTCAAGATTTGACGCTACTTTACTCAAACCCATTACATATGTCTCAGTTCCATCTGCGGCCGTATTTCTATTTGCATTACAATGAATCGAAACAAAAATATTAGCGTTAAATCTATTGGCAATATTGGCTCTTTCAATTAAATCAATAAACACATCTGTTTTTCGGGTATAATTGACATTAATCTGTGGTGTAGTTTCTAATATTTTTCCAACTTTCAAAACTACTGCCAAAGCAATGTTTTTTTCTACACGTCCTTCATAAACAGCTCCAAAATCATGTGCTCCATGACCTGCATCTAAAGTCACCTTGAAAACATTAGACTGACTGAAGCTCGATAAAGAAGTTATCGTCAAAATAAAAGTTAATATTATTTTTATTTTATATATAATACGCATAAATCCAAAAGTTAATTTAATTAAAACACTACCGTCATAAAATTTTTTATTTGGCTATTTTTGACAAAAAATAATATGTAAGTTTGACATGTCAAAAAACAGGCCATAATTTTACAAAAATAGCATTTAAACCTTTGCATACAAACTTATTTAATATCGTTTTATTATCAATTTTCCTGTCATTAGGGTCTGGTAAATTATATTCTCAAGATATATCAAAAAAAAAGACAGCTATATCCGCAAACAAACAAGCTGACACGACCAATTTAGATACTAATAAAAAGAACACACCTATTATAACGGTTACAAAAGAAACCGATTCCATAAAAAAAGACAGTGTAAAGCCTAAAAAAGCATTTCTTGACGGAAAAGTGAGATACAAGGCGGATCAATATGCTAAAATTGACCAAAAGAAAAAGCTGATTACCTTATATGATAAAGCGGAATTATACTATCAAGATGTAGAATTGAAATCTGGAATAATCGTTATGGATTATGAAAAAAATGAAGTGTATGCCGGACGCATCAAAGATTCAACAGGTGCTTATACTCAATACCCAAACTTCAAACAAGGCGCAAATGTAGTAGAACCAGATTCTATCCGTTTTAATTTTAAAACAAAAAAAGCCTTAATCTGGAATTCCAGATCAGATCAAGGAGAATTCAAAATTAAAGCTGCTATAACAAAAAAAGAAAATGACTCTGTCTATTTTTTAAAAGGAGCTCGTTTTACCACTTCAAAAGATGTTGATAATCCTGAATATTATTTCCAAACGAATAAAGTAAAATTTATTCCGGGTAAAAAGGTAGTTACCGGATTGACTAATATGGTTATTGCAAATGTTCCTACTCCTATAGCTTTACCTTTTGCATTTTTTCCAATGAGCAAAGAAACCAGTATTTCAGGATTGATTTTGCCCAGCTATAACGATTCTAATAACAGGGGATTTTCGCTTCAAAATTTTGGATACTACTTTGCCCTTAGCGACAATTATGATTTAACCGTGTTGGGAGATTATTATACTAATGGAAGTTATGGGTTGCGTTTTGAATCCAGTTATGCCAAAAGATACAATTACAGAGGAAACTTAAACATTAGATTCGAAAACTTGATTACCAGCGAAAGAGGCTATCCAGATTATTTGAAACAAAACATTTACAACATTCAATGGTCTCATTCCAAAGACTCTAAATCAAATCCTAACTCCAGTTTTTCAGCATCTGTGAATCTTGGTAGCAGTAAATATTTTAAGCAATCCATCAATCAAGTAAATATTGGGTCGAATCTTAATAACACTTTAAGCTCTTCGATATCGTATTCAAAAACATTTACTTCAGTTCCACAAGTCAGAATGTCGTTGACCGCAACACATTCACAAAATACTCAAACAGAAGAAATTAATATGACTTTGCCAACACTTCAATTAAGTGTGGACAGGATTTATCCTTTTGTAGGCAAAGATGGAGTCAAAAAAGGTTTTTTCAAAAACATCAATTTACAATATAATTTAAACGGTAGAAACAGTATTGTAACAAATGATTCTTTATTCTTTAAACCGCAAATGTTCAGAGATGCAAAAGTTGGTTTTCAACATAGTATTCCATTAAGTACCAATTTTAAATTATTCAAATATTTCAGTGCTTCTACTTCCATGAACTATGAGGAAATTTGGTATACCAAATCAATTGAAAGAAGTTATGATGTTGACCAAAGCAAAGTTGTTGATAAAACCATAAATGGATTTGATGCTTTCAGAACTTACTCCTTTTCATCTAGTGTAGGAACTACAATATATGGAACATTTAATTTTGGTAAAGACAAAAAAATCAAATCGATAAGACACGTCATGAGACCATCTGTTTCGTATGGCTACACTCCTAGTTTTGAAAAATATTATGATACTTATGCTTCTGATGCAACCGGAACCATGATAAAGCAATATTCAAGATTTGAAAATGGAATTTTTGGTGCTCCGGGATTAAATAATTCCAATACGTTAGGTTTTGATTTGAGCAATACTTTTGAAGCAAAAGTTACAGACAAAGACAGTACTAAGGTCGAGCCTAAAAAAATAATGCTTCTTAACAACTTAAACCTTTCCACTAGTTATAATCTTGATGCCGATGGTGTAACTTCTCTAGCTTTTTCACCAATAAGAGTTAGCGGTGGTACTACATTATTAGATAACAAAATGAATGTCAATTTTGGAGCAACATTAGATCCTTATGCCATTGACAATTCTGGAAACCGAATTAATGTGTTTAATATTGATAATGGCGGAAGTCTTTTTAGAATGACTAGTTCTAATATGACCTTAAATTATTCTATTTCGAGCCAAGGAAAAGACAAAACAGATAAGGAGAAAAACACCCAGAGTCAGAGAAATGGTGGTCGAGAAGATGATCTATTTGGAACAAATACAGATTTAGGCGACAGCCGAAGAAGTCAATTTGAAGAAGAGGAAGAAGACGAAGGCGAAGATAAAATCGCGGAATTTTTCAATTCAAAGTTACCTTGGGACATGACATTTGCCTACTCTTTAACTTACGGAAATAACAATAGAGAAAATAAAATCATTGGAAATTCGATAATGATTTCAGCAAATGCTGATATAACACCAAAATGGAAAGCTGGAGTATCTACAGGTTATGATTTTGTACAAAAAGGAGTTACTTTCACACAGCTTCGTTTTGAGAGGGATTTATTGAGCTGGAGAATGGATTTTAACTGGTCTCCATTTGGAACAAATGCAAATTGGGGTTTCTTTATCGGGATAAAATCTGGTGTTCTTAGTGATATCAAATGGGACAAGCGAAGTACCATAAACCGATAATTGATTCTTAATTTTTTTACTATACAAAAAAACTGTTTTATGAAAAAGATAATTTTTACAGAGAATGCTCCGGCTCCAATCGGACCTTACAACCAAGCAGTTCTTAAAGGAAATACGTTATATACTTCTGGCCAAATTGCAATTAATCCTGCAACTGGAGAATTGGTTACTGACAACATTGAAGTAGAAACAGAACAAGTAATGCAAAACATGAAAGCCGTACTTGAAGCAGCAGGAATGACATTTGAAAACGTTGTAAAGACAACTATATTCATCATGGACATGAATGATTTTGGAAAAATAAACACCGTATATGGTTCTTATTTTAACGAAAAAACCGCTCCAGCTCGTGAAACGGTTCAAGTGGCATGTTTGCCAAAAAATGTAAATGTAGAAATTTCAATGATTGCAATACTTTAGTTAAGTATTGCAATTATTTAGATTTTTATTTGTTGGCAATATGATATGCTATAAGACCATCAATAGGTCTTCTAAGTACGTTACCTAATTTTAATTCATACTTATCGAAAGTCTCTTGCAATTCATCTTTCAAATAAAATGCAATAGATCCTACGAAGTGAACAGGTACTTCTTTACAATTATCATATTGTTTAATATAATTTTTCACAAAAGACTTCATTCCTTTGAAAATTATTTTTTTACAAAATTCAGTATCTTTATGTTGAATTAAGAACTTAGCAAATGTTGCTAAATAAGCATTAGGATTTGCTTCTTTGTATAGTTTACTTTTGATAGCATCAGGATCTAAATCGTATTCTTTCTCAAATTCTACTGCCAATTCTTTTGGCATTTTATTGAAATAATACTTTCTGATTAATTCTTTTCCAAAAACATTACCGCTGCAATCATCCATAACGATATAACCTAATGATTGTACTTTTTGATGCAATTCTTTTCCATCAAAATAACTACAGTTAGATCCGGTTCCTAATATACTAACAATAGCTTTTTCACCTTTAGGAGTTGTAGCGTAAACTGCAGCATATGTATCCTCTTCAACTACAATAATTGCGTTAGGGAAATAGTTTTGAAAAATTTGTGAAAGCGAAATTTTCATTCTATCAGTTCCACAACCTGCGCCATAGAAAAATAAATGAGTAGCCTCTTTTTTATTTTGTAAAATATCGAAACGATCATTTAGACGTTCAATAATTTCATCTCCATCTAGAATTTCTGGATTCAACCCTAATGTTTGCGTGGTAAACAATACTTTTCCGGCATCATCAATCGCTATCCAATCAGCTTTGGTAGAACCACTATCAACTAATAATCTCATTTTTTTTTGGTTTTTTTGGTTTTTTTGTATTTTGTTTTTCTAATTTAAAATACGTGCCGTATAAAATCTGCATTTAAAAAATGGAACAAAAAATAAAATCCCGTTAAATATAATATAACGGGATTTGTAAATATAAAGAATTATTTTAAACCTGCAATATGTACAGATAAATCAATTAATTTGCTAGAATAACCATATTCATTATCATACCAAGAGATGATTTTGAAGAAAGTAGAGTTCAATCCAATTCCAGCATTAGCATCAATGATAGATGTTCTTGAATCAGAAACGAAATCTTGAGAAACAACTAAATCTTCCGTATATCCTAAGATACCTTTCATTGTAGTTTCAGAAGCATTTTTCAATACAGCCATGATTTCTTCGTAAGTAGTTTCTTTTTCAACTTTTACAGTTAAATCAACTACAGAAACATCAGTTGTAGGAACACGCATTGACATACCTGTTAATTTTCCGTTCAATGAAGGAATAACTTTACCTACCGCTTTAGCAGCACCTGTAGAAGATGGGATGATGTTACATGAAGCAGCACGTCCACCTCTCCAGTCTTTTCTTGAAGGACCATCAGTAGTCATTTGAGTAGAAGTTGTTGCGTGAACAGTAGTCATCAACGCTTCAACAATTCCAAAGTTATCATTAATAACTTTAGCTAATGGAGCTAAACAGTTAGTAGTACAAGATGCATTAGAAACAACCATATCAGTTGCTAAAGCTTCCTCATGGTTTACTCCCATTACAAACATTGGAGCATCAGCAGAAGGAGCTGAAATAATTACTTTTTTAGCACCACCTTTAATGTGCTCAGTTGCAGTTTCAATAGTTGTGAAGAAACCTGTACATTCCGCAACTACATCAACATCAACTTCATTCCATTTTAAATCTGCAGGATTTCTTTCAGCAGTAATACGAATGTTTTTTCCGTTTACAAAAAGTTTTCCATCTATAACTTCAACAGTTCCATTGAAACGACCGTGAACTGAATCATATTTTAATAAGTAAGCTAAGTGATCTACATCTAATAAATCGTTGATAGCTACAACTTCTACATTATCTCTATTGTAAGATTCTCTGAATACAATTCTTCCAATTCTTCCAAATCCGTTTATTCCTAATTTTACTTTTGACATTTTACTTTAATTTTTTTGTTTATTTTTATTAACTCAATCTAAAGTCTAATTTCCTCACAATAAACTTTAACCACTTATGTGGACATAATGTCCGAAACTCTTAATAATTCTCTATCAATCATTGTTTTACCTTTGATTGCTTGTTCTAAAGGCGTTAAAGCTACTTTATCATTTTGCAATCCAACCATATAACTTGACTTTCCTTCCAATAACGATTCAACGGCTTTTACACCTAATCTACTGGCTAAGACTCTGTCAAAACAAGAAGGGGAACCACCTCGCTGCATGTGACCTAAAACTGAAACTCTAACATCGTATTCAGGCAAATTAGCTTCAACGTAATCTTTTAATTCGAATACATTTTTCCCAATTTTATCTCCTTCAGCAATAACAACTATACTTGATGATTTACCTGAAGCTTTACTTTTTTGCAGAGACTCTAATAATCTGTCTAAACCTAAATCCTCTTCAGGAATTAAAATTTCTTCTGCTCCTGCACCAATACCAGCATTCAAAGCAATATGACCAGCATCTCTACCCATTACTTCTACAAAGAATAATCGGTTGTGAGAACTTGCAGTATCTCTAATTTTATCAATTACGTCAACTACAGTATTTAATGCCGTATCGTAACCTAAAGTATGACTCGTCCCAAAAATATCATTATCAATAGTTCCCGGGATTCCCATTACTGGAAAATTAAATTCAGTATTGAATAATAAACCTCCTGTAAAAGTACCATCACCTCCTATTACCACTAAAGCATCAATTCCTGCTTTAGTAAGATTTTCGTGTGCTTTTTTTCTTCCTTCTGGAGTTTTAAATTCTAAAGATCGAGCCGATTTAAGAATCGTCCCTCCTTTATTTACAATGTTGTTTACACTTCGAGGTCCCATTTCTTTGAAGTCGCCTTCAATCATTCCCTGATATCCTCTATAAATCCCTATGCATTCTATATTATGATAAGCACATGTTCGAACAACTGATCGAATAGCTGCATTCATTCCTGGTGAGTCTCCTCCCGAAGTTAGAACGCCAACTTTTTTTATTGTTTTTGGCATTATTTAAGTATTAAAGTGTAAAATTAGCAAACATTCAGCACTTTTAAAGCTGTGTTTTTAATAAATTAGTAAAGCGTTCCAAATTCAAACGTTTTCGTTGATAAGTTTTTGGAAAAACAAAATAAAAAGGATTTTATTTAACAAAATTAAAAAATAATCGATTTTTATTTGATAATTAACAATTAGCTTGTTTTTTTGATTGCAAACCAACAGAATACATTAACTATTTGTTACTAAGATACAAAAAGAGAGTTTTCATCTGTAAACTTTAAAAAATAATTGTGATTTGATATAATACCTGACTATTGGAATTACTTATAGTAAGCCAACATTAAACCGTATTATTAACAAAGAATCGCAGCTTTTGTATAATAAAAGAATGACTATTAGTTTTCCTCAGGAAGCAAACCTTCATGGTTTTTCTTAATCATTTTGGGTATAGATTTATTTGATTTAGAAAAATTAATATAATCAGGGGACATATCAGAATCTTGATCTTCAGCAACAGGCACGGTAGCTCGGTCTATTTTTAGGTTTTTAAAAATTTTATTGACTAACTCTTTGAAAGTATCAAAATCGACCTCATAAGAAACCCCTAAACCTTGCGTATATCCAATTCCTTGACCTATATAATTGATGTCATTTTCTTTATTAAAAAGACGTAAATTAAGTGTTCCGTCTTCATTAACTCTATATAAAACTTCAACATCACCTACGATTGCTGATTCATTAATCCCTCCAAAAGGAACACCGAGTTTTCCATTTATAGTAATTCTTTCATTAATTTTTGATGAAATTGTAGCTACAAATCGCCCGTCTGTTTCCTTACCTATTCTTCTGTCGGCACCTATAAAATTAAGACCCACTTTAAATTTCTCATCATCCGACTGTATGATTCCACCTAATATACTTGAAGCGGTCTCAAATAAGCTTCCTGAAAAATCAGATTGGCTCACTCCTTCCGGACTTAAAAAACCACCAGAGGATAATAAATACAAGGCTTGAGTCTGTCTTACATCCTTATCATTTAACTTGTATTGAATTTCTGATTTCAAAACATTACTTACTGTTGGAAATTCAATATTAAAATCAGGCTCCGGACTGGTCAAATCGCCTCGAATACCAATAACTACTTCAACAGGAACTTTAGTATTAAAAGATGAATTATCTAATAATACGGCAGGATTTGCTGTCGTTTTATATACCGCTTCTAGATTTAATTGCGCTCTCATCGGATTTCCTTCCCAAGAAATAGAACCTCCTTTTTTAACTGCAAATTTCTTATCAATCAGTCCGCCGTATTTAAAATTATAGGTTCCTTCATACGCCTGGAAATCTCCCCACATATTAAATTTCCCTAAAGTATTTATTTTAAACAATAAAGATCCAAAACCCTTTCCTTTCATTCCATGACCCGTATTTCGGTCTAAAATCACTTCTACTTCGGCATCCGGAGTAATATCAAAATCAAACTCTAATTCCAGTCCGTTATAATTTCTGGTATTATCCGTAATCCCATTTTTTAAATTGTATTTTTCTTGAGCAGTCACAAAATGTAGAAAAACATTATCACTAACGCTTTCGGCATTATTAATAGGAATTTTAACAGCTGTTCCTTTTTCAGATTTTGCGTCAACTTTTATAAACAAAGAATTCGTTGGTCCTTTTATAGTGGCAATACCATCAATAAAAGCAGTACCGTAATAGGCCGCATCTTCACTATCTTGAGTGTCTAATGCTAAAAGCCTTTTGGAATTAATGGCTAAATCTAATTTCCAATCTGCAAAATTATTATGCTCAATACTTCCGTTCAATTTACCTACAGTTCCATATTTTGTATCCGTAAGTGTATTGTTTCTAAATAGGAATTTCTCATCGGTAAGATCAATAATTGTATTGTTGCTCAATGCATAATCAACATTCAAATACGGGATGGTTATACCGGCATCATCCAAAAATAATCGTCCATTAATATTGGGCTTTTTAAGATTTCCCTCAATCGTGGAATTACCTGATATAGAACCTCTAATATTTGATAAAACTTCCCCACCAAGAGAGTTAAGAGTTGCAATATTAAACTTTTCGAATTTTAGTTTTAAATCAAGGATGGTTTCCTTGTTTACAATTTCAAAGCTTCCATTAGCATTAAAGGATTCTAAATTTTTATTTTCTAAATTAGAATTGATAGTAAACTTTCTCAGGCTTTCATCCCCTTCAATTTCAAAATTCAAAGTACCCAAATCTGTTTTGTTTACATTTAAATTATCGATTACTATAGAAGATGTAGGCTGATAAATATTATTATTCTGCTTGAAATTTACCTCGCCATTTATATTTCCATGCGCCACAAACTTATTATTGGCGGGCGTAATTTGGTTTAAATCTACATCCTTAAAGCTTAATTTCAAATCCTTGACATTTGAGCCTTTAAAAGCACCCATTAACGAAATAGACTGATTTTCATGCGACAAAATTATATTGTCAATGTCGAAGTTTTTAAATGATTTATCAAAAACAATCTGATTATTTGGCGTTTCATCTTCATTTAAATACCAAAGATAATCCTTGAATTTAACTTCTGATTTACTGATACCAACTACGTTATTGTTGTCCTTATTAATCGTATGATATAAATTCAGATTATAATAATCCTCGCCTTGTGATCCGCCTTTAAATTCAGAACGAAAAAACAAAGTATCTTTCATTGTAACATTTATTACACTAAAATCACGAATTTTATAATATTTCGTTTTTATACTATCTAATTCTATGTAAGCATTATAAAGTGGGTTTTTATTATCTACCGAAACTCTAATATTATCAAATGTATTATCAGAAGCTATTATTTGAGGCGAATTAAAATTAAGCTTAAACTCCTGATTATCAGAATTTATATTTCCTTTAATTATTGTATTAGAACCGATTGAAATATCAGGGTAAAATATTTCGATGATTTTATTATAAATCGAAAAATTAAATTTAAGAAACTGCCCTTTTTTAACCTTACTTGGTTTGAAATTGGTATAAAGGCTTCCCAAAGAATTTTTTACTAAATTCTCCAATTGATTGAATTCATATTTACCTACAATTTCACCTTCAACAATATCAGGAGAGTTTACAGTTATAGTTCTAATTCTATTTTGGTCAAAACTGGAAATTATTGTAAAATCATCAAAGTTGTAGGTGCCTTTTGTATTTTGATAAGAGGTTTTATTGATGTATACATTTCCCTGAAAATTCTCTATATTATTTCCAGAAGCCTCAACTACAACATCCCCTTTAAAAATAGAAACAGAATCTTTTACTAATTTCAGTTTAGTTAAATCTGCATTTTCAACATTGATATGAAAATCGTATCGGCTGTCTTTTTTACTTAAATCCAATAAACCGTCAAAAGTCATACTCAAATTAGGGTCATTAACCGTAATTTGGCCTTTGTAATTAGGACTTTTCAGCGTTCCATTGACAACAATATTAGTATAATTGTAGTTCTTATAATCCATTTGACTAATATCGCCCTTTATAGCAGTATCCAAATATTTTTGCTTGAATCCCTTTCCATCTACATCAATATTCAAACTCACACTGCCTAATTCCTTCTGATCTAATAATGTCCCAATATCAAAATTTTCTAAAATCACATTCCCAAAATAGGAAGCCTTGTCAATCACATCAATATTTTGTATTTCTAAATTTGAAGTTACTTTTCCTAATGCAGTAATCATAGAAAAATCAGCTTCAACAGCAGTTGTTGAAACATTAGACGTTCCCGCAGCGGTAAATCTCCCTAATTTTTTTAAAGAAGTAGGTAATTTATTCCCTAAAATATTGGGAAGTATTACAATTAAATCATCGTAACTGGAAGTTAACTTATCAAACTTAGCATACATCGAAAATTTTTGCCCTTTTTTGGCAAACAAATTCTTGAAATTTATATCGCCGTTAATTTGTGTCTTGCGATCATCAACTAATTCTAAATTTTTAAATTTCAAATCATTCAGAGTCCCTTTTATACTTGCTTTGGTATAAAAATGTTGATTCCTGCCTAATTCCTTATAAAAATAACGAATGTCATTTGAAGCAATTGATGCTGCATCTAATTTTATATCAAACTGAACTTTATCCGTAAAATTAGAAAAATCTTCAATTTTATATTTTAATAAAACAGTCCCTTTCAAGGTTGATTCTTTTGTCAACAAATCAAGATTTTCCAGTTTTATATTCTTTTTTGAATAACTGAATTTGGAACTTAAATTTTTAACATACAAACCACGAAAATCCAAAAATGACATTTTATTAATCATTGTGGTAACATCCGGGCCGTATATTTTAAAATCAGTTACCGAAGCGTTCAGTTTAGTAAAATCTAAATCTTTAGGATTTTCACGATTATCATCCGTCAAAATAAAATGACCATCATAAATTTTTAATGTATTCGCTTTTAGTAAAAATTTCTTGCTTGATGGTTTTCCTGTTTCAAAAGCTGCAATAAACTTATCGAGATTGGATTGTTTTTCGTTTTTGTACGTTCTCAAATTAAAAAGCAACCCATGCAAATCTAAATCATCAAAGATTAAATCTCCATCGAGCATTTTTTTACCTTCCAAAATAGTGGTTGAAATTCTATTGGCAAAAATTAAAGTATCTTTATGATGATCCCGAATCAATACTTTTTTAAATTTTACACCTCCAAAAACTGAAATGGCAACTTCATCAATATTGATATTAGTCCCAAAATCTTTGTTGATACTATTAGTAAAGTATTGAGCAATTTTTGTTTGAACAAATGGCATGGTAAGAGCAATACCGAGTACCAACAAAAGTAGGATTAGTCCAAGTAGAGAACGAAATACTATTTTTTTTATTTTTTTGATACCTATATACTATTTAAATTTTCTAATATTTCATTTTGCCTTTGGAAACGGAAGCACCTTAAATAAAAATTCTTTAATTTTGGCTGCTACAAAGTGATTTTTATAATCGACTTGTCAAATGTAATTCAAAATTAGTGCCTTTTTATGCAAAATCCCGAGGTTTTTATTCTTGCCATCGAAAGTTCCTGTGATGATACCGCAGCTGCTATTTTACAAAACGATAAAGTGTTGTCAAATGTTGTTGCAAATCAGCTTATACATAATCAATATGGTGGCGTCGTTCCTGAACTGGCCTCGCGCGCGCATCAACAAAATATAGTTCCGGTAATCGATGCAGCGCTTCGTAATGCAAATATACAAAAAGAACAGCTATCGGCAATTGCCTTTACACAAGGTCCTGGACTCATGGGATCCCTTTTAGTAGGAAGTTCGTTTGCAAAATCAATTGCTTTGGCCTTACAAATTCCTTTGATTGCTGTAAACCATATGCAAGCACATGTTTTAGCACATTTTATAGATGAAGAAGGATATGAAAAACCTACTTTCCCTTTTTTGGCGTTGACCATAAGCGGTGGACATACTCAAATTATAAAAGTGGACAATTATTTTGAAATGACTGTAATTGGAGAAACCACTGATGATGCGGTTGGCGAAGCTTTTGATAAAAGCGCAAAAATACTGGGTCTTCCCTACCCTGGCGGTCCATTAATTGACAAATATGCGCAACTTGGAAATCCGAAAGCCTTTTTATTTACAAAACCAAAAGTTCCAGGATTGGATTTCAGCTTTTCAGGTCTAAAAACGGCAATTTTATATTTCATTCAAAAGAAAAAATTAGAAAACCCAAATTTTGTTGACGAAAACCTCAATGACATTTGCGCTTCTATTCAACACACCATTATTGAAATTTTAATGGACAAAATAAAATTAGCTGTAAAAGAAACCGGAATAAAACAAATTGCGATTGGCGGAGGAGTTTCTGCAAATTCTGGAATCCGAAATACATTAAAAGAAACAGAGAATAAATATGGTTGGAAAACCTTTATTCCTAAATTTGAATACACTACCGATAATGCTGCAATGATTGGAATTGTAGGTTATCAAAAGTTTTTATCTCAAAAATTTGAAACTTCATCTGTGGTTTCTAAAGCAAGAATACAATTCTAAATTATGCAATTATTTTACAATCCAAATATTACTGAATCTACTGAAACCTTTTCTTTTGATAAAGAAGAAAGTAAACATATAATTAAAGTATTGCGCAAGAAGGATACTGATATATTATTTGTAACCAATGGCTTAGGATTTTTATTTAAAACTGAAATAACATTAGCTTCGGATAGCAAATGCACCGTTAAAATCCTTTCATTCGAAAAAGCAGCAGCTTCAAAATTTCATTTGCATTTGGCGGTAGCACCTACAAAAATGAATGATCGTTACGAATGGTTTCTGGAAAAAGCAACTGAAATAGGCATACACGAAATCACACCTATTATTTGTGATCATTCTGAACGAAAAGTCATCAATAACGAGCGATTTGATAAAATTTTATTAGCTGCCATGAAGCAATCTAATGAATTGTATTTACCAAAATTAAATGATGCCATAACCTTCAAAGAATTTATTAAACTTGAAAGAAAAGGTTTAAAACTGATTGCACATTGCGAAGAAACGGATAAAAAAACACTAAAATCAGTTTTGAAGCCCAATGAAGATGTGACATTACTCATAGGCCCGGAAGGTGATTTTTCTGAAAAAGAAATCGCTTTAGCTCTTGAAAACAACTTTAATCCTGTTTCATTAGGAAATACTAGATTAAGAACTGAAACTGCCGCTATTGTAGCCTGTCATAGCATAGTTTTTGTCAATGAGGAGGAATAAAAACTGATTTAAATCATTATGAGAAAACTATTTTATCTACTGTTATTGTTTTCAATTCCAATATTTTCACAAGAAATTGCTTTGGTAAAATATAGCGGCGGCGGTGATTGGTATGCAAATCCTACTTCTTTACCAAATTTGATAAAATATTGTAATACCAATATCAATACCCGAATAAAAACAAAACCATCCACCGTTGAACCCAGCAGTCCTGATTTATTTTCCTATCCCTATGTTCACATGACAGGACATGGAAATGTAGTCTTTAATGATGCTGACAGGAATAATCTTAAAAATTATTTACTCGCTGGAGGATTTCTCCATATTGATGATAACTATGGTATGGACCAATATATTCGAAAAGAAATAAAAAAAATATTTCCAAATAATGACTTGATCGAAATCCCTGCCAATCATGCCATTTTTCAAAAACCATATTCTTTCCCAAACGGATTACCAAAAATACACGAACATGATGGAAAACGACCACAAGCTTTTGGAATATTTATTGAAAACAAATTAGTATTGCTTTACACCTACGAATGCGATTTAGGTGACGGTTGGGAAGATCCAGGAGTCAATAACGACCCAATTAACGTTAGGGAGAAAGCTTTAAAAATGGGTGCTAATATCCTTAATTATATTTTTAATAATTAAGAATTCTGCCTGCCAATTTCTATTTTAAAACGGCTTATTCAATATTTAGATTTGAATAGGCTATTTTTATATAAAACCGTTTCAAAAATCATATATTTCTCCTCAAAGTTATTGAAAAAACAAAAACAACAACCACAAAAAATGCTTTTTACTCCAAAAATACAAAACATCAATTTCATATACATTTACAACATTACTTTATTAAATCTCATATTATCTCTTAAATAACTACATTATCTCTACAATTTTGATTGCTGGAATTTGGTAAAAAAAAATTGTATGAAAGTACTTGTAAATTATAAGCCCCTAAAATTAACTAAAAGCAGTAAAATCAATGGAATGGTTTTTTTTTTAGATTTTTTTTTCAATAAAATTTTTTTTGTGAAAAAATTGTTATAGAATTGTGAAATAATTAACCAAATCTATTAATTTATAACAAATTTTTTATGAAAAAAATTCTTTTATCTGCCGTAGCATTATTGATGCTTTTCTCTTGTCAAAACGACACAACAGAAGTTGCACCAGAAGCCAGTGTATTGGCACGTCGCGGTTGTGCATCTCAAGAAGTTCTTGAAGCACAAATGAAAGCTGACCCAACTTTAGCTTTAAGAATGAACGAAATTGAAGCATTTACTGAAAAAGCTATGCTATCTGGTCGTTTAGTAAACGGAAAAGTTGAAATTCCTGTTGTAGTAAACGTATTGTACAGAACTGCTGCAGAAAACATTTCTGATGCTCAAATTCAATCTCAAATTGATGTATTAAATGCAGATTTTAATGCAACTAATTCAGATTTCAGTAGTACTCCTGCTTTATTCTCTGGAGTTGCTGCAAATGTGGGTATTACTTTCGTTTTAGAAACAGTAAATAGAAAATCTACTACTAAATCATCTTGGGGAACTAGAGATGCAATGAAAAAAACAAAACAAGGAGGTTTAGATCCTACTTCACCTACAACAAAACTTAACATGTGGGCTTGTACTATTG
The DNA here is from genome assembly GCF_054343795.1 of Flavobacterium sp. GNP002. Lineage (NCBI taxonomy): Bacteria > Pseudomonadati > Bacteroidota > Flavobacteriia > Flavobacteriales > Flavobacteriaceae > Flavobacterium > Flavobacterium sp. GNP002. Next base: position 2,739,283 of record NZ_JBTGUW010000001.1, on the reverse strand, counting down.
GTGGTGGAATCTTAGGTTATGCTCAATTTCCTGGAGGATCAACAACTACTGATGGTGTTGTAATCGATTCTAAATATTTTGGATTATCTGGATCAGGTGCTTATCCTTATAACTTAGGAAGAACTGCTACTCACGAAGTTGGTCACTGGATGAACTTACGTCACATTTGGGGTGATGCAACTTGTGGAAGTGATTTAGTTTCTGACACACCTACACATGATACTGCTAACTATGGTGCACCAGCTTACCCACATTACAGCACTTGTACTGGAACTCCAGTAGAAATGACAATGAACTACATGGATTACACAGACGATAGAGGAATGTACATGTTCTCTAACGGTCAAAAATCAAGAATGGCTGCAATTTTTGTTTCTGGTGGAGCAAGAGCAGGTTTCGGAATATAATTCCCCTTCAAACTCAATATATAGAAGCGACCTAATAAGTCGCTTCTTTTTTTTAAAAGATATTTTGACTCTATTCTAAAATAGTAAAACTTACCCATTTCATGTTCTTATACTAAAAGCATAATTTTAACTCATTTTTTAAATTATTTTTTAAATAAATGTTTAAAAAATTTGTTTTTCGGAAAAATTGTTATAAAATTGCTATATAATTAACCAAAACCATTAATTTATAACAAATTTATTATGAAAAAAATTCTTTTATCTGCTGTAGCATTATTGATGCTTTTTTCTTGTCAAAATGAAACAACAGAAATTACTCCCTCAGCTGATGCAATTACAAAACGTGGTTGCGCATCTCAAGAGGTGTTAGCTGCACAAATGAAAGCTGACCCAACTTTAGCCTTAAGAATGAATGAAATTGAAGCATTCACACAAAAAGCAATGTCAACAGCCCGTTTAGTAAACGGAAAAGTTGAAATTCCTGTGGTTGTAAATGTTCTTTACAGAACTACTGCCGAAAATATCTCATTAGCACAAATTCAATCACAAATTGATGTATTAAACAAAGACTTTAACGCAGCTAACTCCGATTTTAATAGTGTTCCTACATTATTTTCTGGAGTTAAAGCCAATGTAGGTATCTCTTTTGTTTTAGATCAAGTAATTAGAAAATCAACCACTAAAACATCTTGGGGAACAACAGATGCAATGAAAAAAACTACTTCAGGCGGTTTAGCTCCAACATCTCCAACTACAAAATTAAATCTTTGGGTTTGTACAATTGGTGGCGGAATTTTAGGATATGCTCAGTTTCCTGGAGGATCATCTTCAACTGATGGCGTAGCTATTGATTCTAAATATGTAGGAACTACCGGAACTGCAACTTATCCTTATAACTTAGGAAGAACTGCTACTCACGAGGTTGGTCACTGGATGAACTTACGCCATATTTGGGGTGATGCAACTTGTGGAAGCGATTTAGTTTCTGATACACCTACACACAATACTGCTAACTACGGTGTTCCAGCGTATCCACATTACAGCACTTGTACTGGAACTCCAGTAGAAATGACAATGAACTACATGGATTATACAGATGATAGAGGAATGTACATGTTCTCTAACGGTCAAAAATCAAGAATGGCGGCTTTATTTGTTTCTGGCGGATCAAGAGCTAGTTTTGGAATATAATTTTTAGTTTTTTTAGATTTTAAAACTCGCTACTAGTTAGCGAGTTTTTTTTATCTTTATAACCTAAAATAGCAATATGATTACATCTAAAACCATTTCAAATGGCATTATCAGAGCATTATTAACAACAGTTTTCGTTGGTTTAATTTTGTTCTTCTTCTATCAAATTCAATCTGTACTAATTTATCTAGTTGTATCGTTTATACTTACATTAATAGGAAATCCTATTTTAGACTTTTTTAAAAAGCGATTGAAGTTCAACCATGTTTTTGCAACAATAGCAACTTTGTTTATTTTCATACTAATCATATTTGGGTTTATAATGATGTTCGTTCCTTTGATTTTATCTCAAGGACAAAATCTATCACTTCTTAACACTGGTGAAATTGAGAAAAACATAGTCCAGTTAATCAATCAAATCACGGTATTTTTAGACAATCACCAAATTGATTCCGCAAAGGTTTTAAAAGAAGCAAACATTACTTCTAAAATAAATTTTAATTTCATCCCTAACTTTTTAAATACAATTCTAGGTACAATTAGTAGTTTGGGTGTAGGATTAGGCTCAGTATTATTTATTACTTTTTTCTTTCTCAAAGATAGATTAATGTTTATCGTTGGTGCTAAAAAATTAATTCCAGACAGTCATGAAGATCAAATTTTGAATTCATTGGAAAAAATAAATTATTTACTGTCTCGTTATTTTATTGGTTTACTGCTTCAATTGTTTATTGTATTCATTTTATACCTTATAGTCCTAGTTATTTTTGGTGTTCCAAATGCAATTGTTATTGGTTTTTTATGTGCTGTGCTAAATATCATTCCCTATATAGGTCCATTAATAGCCTCTTTTTTAGCTGCAATTTTAACTATGATGAGTAATTTAGGAAGTGATTTTCAATCTGAAATTTTACCTACAACTATTTATGTGTTAATAGGTTTTTGGATTGTACAAATAATTGACAATAACCTGTCGCAACCTATAATTTTTTCCAAAAGCGTTAGCTCACATCCCTTAGAAATATTTCTTGTCATCTTAATTGCAGGTTTCCTTTTTGGAATATTAGGCATGATTGTGGCTGTTCCTTTGTACACTATATTAAAAGTATTTGGAAAAGAATTCTTTCCTGACAACAAAATCATTCAACTATTAACTAAAGATATTTAATTTTGGATTTAAGGATTCTAAATGCCGAAATACAGGCGTTTATCAATAATAATATTGGCAAAAGTATTTCGAAATTAGCACTACAAAAAAATCCCTTTCAAGATGTGGAGTGGATTTCCGTTTTGAACCAAATAGAAGCCAAAACAAAATCTAAAGATAAATTACCGAATTGGTTTGTTACAAAAAATATTATTTATCCAAGTAAAATTTCAATAGAACAAACTTCGTCGGAAAAAACGGCAGCGTATAAAGCTTCAATTGTATCCGGTGAAACGCTAATCGATTTAACGGGAGGTTTTGGAGTTGATGATTTTTATTTTGCAAAAAAAACAAAGACGGTGGTACATTGTGAAATTAATCCTGAACTGTCAAGTCTGGTAAAACACAATTTTGAGCAATTAAATGTTTCTAATATCACCTGCTATGCTGGAGATAGTTTAACTACATTAAACACTTTAAATGCAAAATGGGACTGGATTTACATTGATCCTTCCAGACGAAATGAAGCCAAAGGCAAAGTATTTATGCTGAAGGATTGCTTACCCAATGTTCCTGAAAATCTCGATTTTTATTTCACCAATTCAAATGCTGTCCTAATAAAAACAGCGCCCATTCTTGATATTTCGGCGGGTTTGTCAGAATTAAAACACGTAAAAACGATTCATATCGTAGCCTTAGAGAATGAAGTAAAAGAATTATTATGGGAATTGCACAAAGGCTATTCTGGAGATATAAGCATCAAAACTGTCAATATTGTAAAGGATAAAACGGAAACATTCGATTTTATTTTGAATGATGATTCTAAATTTCCAAACTTTAGTTCGCCGCAAAAATATTTATATGAACCCAATAGTGCTATCATGAAATCAGGCGGATTTGATGAAGTAAGCTCATCATTTAATCTAAATAAACTGCACAAACACTCCCATTTATACACATCAACAACCTTAATATCATTTCCAGGTCGCGTTTTTGAAATTCAAAATACATTTCCTTATAATAAAACGGAAATGAAAAATCATTTAGAAAAGAATCAAGCAAATATCACCACCCGTAATTTTCCTGACAGCGTAGAAAGTATTCGAAAAAAATGGAAAATAAAAGACGGAGGAAATGTCTATTGTTTTTTCACAACTGATGAAAATAATCATAAAATAGTTTTAATTTGCACCAAAATATCATAAAAATGAAATACGTTATTACACTAACTTTATTATTCTTCAGTTTAAATATATTTGCTCAAAAACCATGTGAATACAACACAAATGTTACCGATTCTTTAGGTACTTACAAATCGACAAAAGAATACATGATTAGCGAGAAAAATTTTGCAGGAAATTCCAGTTACATTTTTTATTCTTTGGCATTAACAGATGGACTACCTACATTGAATCTACAAATAATCCAAAAAAGTAAAGACTTTTTGAAAGCGAATTGTTTTGATAAAAATTCAAAATTATTTTTACAGTTAAATAATGGAAAAATAATCACTTTGATCCATATCGATCAAGAAAATTGCGGTACCATGCTACGCGACGATAAAGGATTCGACAATAGAGTAAATTCAGGGATTTTCATGTTTATGAAAGATAGCTTTGAAGAATTAAAAAATTCTCCAGTGTCAATGATGCGTATTAAATATTTTACGGATACAGAAGATTACATCCTCAAAAAAGAGTTTAAATCTGAATTAACGAATGAAATTTACAAACCGGAAACGTATTTCATTGACAATTTAAAATGTATTGAATAACAGTTATTTACAATCCCATTTAGCATTAGAAACTTTATCACTCAAACCTGACTTCAAATTGTAGTGCCACCATTCTGAATCAAAAGAATTGAAACCACTATTTACCATAATTGTTTTCAAGACCATCCTGTTTTGTTTCACTTCTTGTGAAACATTCGGATAATTGTGACTCGCTTCAATTCCAAAAAAATCGAAAGAAGTTCCCATATCCAATTCTTTTCCATTACTGTCTACCAAAGTAATATCTACGGCTCCTCCTCTATTATGAATAGAACCTTTGGCAGGATTTGCAACATACTCTGGATTAGATACAATTTTCCACATTTTTTTTTGAATGTCCAAAGGTCGATAGCAATCAAAAATTTTTATTTTATAGCCTTTCTTCATGAATTTTTTATTCACTTCAACAAGTGCATTAACGGTTTTTAAGCGTAAAAAACATTCAGCACAATCATACACCTTTGCTTTTAGAAAATTATCAGACGTTGCATACTTCATCTCATAGACAAAATCTTGGCTATACTCTTTTAAATTTACAAATGTAGTGTCATTGATAATTGAACCATTATTTTCTTTAGCATCAGAAACGATAGTTTGTGATTTACAGGAAACAATACACAAAAAGGTACAAACAAGTGCAAATGGTTTGAAGCAGGAAGTCATAAACGCTATTTTTTATAAAAATAGAATAAATAAAGGGATTTCAGGAAATATAAAAACAAAAAAAACGATACTATTTCTAGTATCGTTTTAAGTGAAGGCAGAAGGATTCGAACCTTCGACCGCCTGCTTAGAAGGCAGGTGTTTTATTTTTTATTTTTTATTCTTTTTGTTTACTTTGTTGATTTTTAACATATTATATTTAATAAATTATTCTTATTATTGATTATTTTATACTTTTGTCACACAGATGTTCGTCAAATGTTCGTCAAATGTTCGTCAAAAAAATTAAAATATGGCTTCAATCAAATTTACAATAAAAAGGAATGCAAATAAGGATGGGAAACATTCTATCGTTTTGGTCTTAATAAAGAACAGACGCAATACCTCAATGGCCACCAACTACGCATGTGATTTTGATGCGTGGAGCTTTGAGAGCAATACATTAAAGACGAATAAAAAAGGTCAAGAACTAAAAAGGATAACTGAAATAAATAATTTCATTAGTAAAACAAATCTTAAGATTGAAGATTTTATAAGAGAGAAACGTCGCTTGAATGTAGATTTTACAATCAAGGATATTGCAAATGAAATTAAAGCAGATGATATAACCAAAGCACCAGCATTAGATTATTACAAATTTCATCAAGAAATCACAGATGAGTTTCTAAATTCTAATAAAATTGGAACTGCAAAAATCTATAAAGAAACTCTGAGTTCCCTCAAGAAATTCCATGCAAAGACTGAACTAAAATTTCAAGATTTAAATTTTGAATTCTTAGAAAAATATGATTCTTTCTTAAGAAGTAACGGGGGGTCTGATAGTGGAATAAGCATCAAGATGAGAACGATTAGAGCGGTATTTAATAATGCTATAAAAAGAGAAATAATCTCTTCCAACACCTACCCTTTTAAGCACTATAAAATATCAGCGCTGAAGAAAGAAGCAAAACGAGAGTATTTGACTGATGAAGAGTTGCAAAAATTGATTGCTAAAGATTTCAGCTCTAATAAGAATCATCAATTTGCAAAAGACATGTATTTGTTTAGTTTTTACTGTAGAGGAATGAATTTTATTGACTTACTAAAATTAAACAATTCAAATTTATACGATGAAAGACTATCCTATTTAAGAACAAAAACTGGAGTACACTTGGATTTTAAGCTTCGAGATCACTCGCTCAAGATATTAGAAGTTTACAACCAAAAATCCATGAACTCCTATCTATTTCCTCTTTTACTAGATGAAAACATGACCACAAAAAAAATTAAAAACCGAAGTCATAAATTACTTGGGCAAATAAATCCAGCGCTAAAAGAAATGATGGGAATTTTAAAAATTAGCAAACACATCACTTTTTATACTGCTCGCCATACATTTGCTACGTTTTTAAAGTTTGAAAACATTCCTATCGATGCTATTAGCGAAATGTTAGGTCATACCGATATTAGAACCACTCAGGCTTATTTAAATAAGCTACCCAACAAAAAGCTTGACAAAATTATTGATGATGTTTTTGAAAATTCAAAATATTTCTAAAATAATGCTTGTAATAATCGAACTTAAAATGTCAAGTTTTTTGAGCAAATAACTTGATATTTACATAAAAACAATATTTTTTCCTTCAAAACTAGTACTCAAATAGCATCAATTAGTGCTTAAGGTAATTCACTTAATAACTAAGACTTACGTTATATCAATTAATTTATAACTAGTACTTCTTCCTGCACCTTCCTGTACTAAAATACCTTTAGATATTAAATCTTGTAAATCCCTTAATGCAGTATCAGTAGAAACGCCAGTTATCTTTGCGTATTTAGAAACGGTCAGTTTTCCAAAAAAAGTATCCAGTAACATTTGAGTAACTTTCTGTTGGCGATTATTAAAATCAATATTGTGATTAATTTCCCAAAATTGAGCACGTTTTAAAGTCATGGCAATAGTTTGGTCTGTTTGCTTCATAGAACGTAACAAACAGTTCAAAAACCAGTCCAACCAATCTGTTATATCTAGATCTCCTTTTTGCGTTTTTTCTAAAATGCTATAATATGTTTTACGCTCAATTTGAATTTGTGCTGACATAGAGTAAAATCGCTTTTTACTTTGATCGGCTCGTGCTAACTGCATATCAGTAATAGCTCGAGTAATACGACCGTTTCCATCGTCAAAAGGATGTATGGTAACAAACCATAAATGTGCAAAAGCCGCTTTCAATACAGGATCAAGTGATTGTTCATCGTTAAACCAATTAAAAAAGAGATCCATTTCATGGGGTACTTTATCCGCTACTGGAGCTTCAAAATGAACTATTTCTCTCCCCATTGCACCCGATGTTACTTGCATCACACCATCTCGCCAGTCCGCAGTTTTAATTTTATACATTCCGCTTCTACCTGTTGGAAAAAGCGCTGCATGCCATCCAAATAAACGCTCCTCGTCTAGTGGTTCTTCATAACGTTGTGTAGCATCTAGCAACATTTCGACAACACCATCTACATTACGATCAGCTGGCACAGCAGCTGCTATCTCAATGCCTAGTCGTTTTGCTATTGAAGATCGTACCTGATCATGATTGAGTTTTTCGCCTTCAATTTCGCTTGATTTAATAACATCAAGAGTCAATGTTTGAAGCACCGTTTCTTCTTGTAGACGAAAGCCAAGCCCTTGCATAACACCTAGTATAATACCCTGCTGATGCCTTACTTTACCAAGCAATGGCGTAATAATAGCTGCATCCCAAGTGAAATTTGGCCACTCTTTCTTTTGATAAATATACATAGTACCGCATTTTTGCGGTAAATATAGTGTTTAATTACCGTATGAAAGTAATTTTGCGGTGTAAATTGTTTTAATAAACTGCAAAAATGCGGTGATTAAGTTAATTAATCACCGCATTTGGATCGCAACTTTTAGATGGCTAGATGTTCGTAACTGCTCAATTTTCGGCTTAACGAAAACTTTATGCGAAATGGCAATTCCACTAAACTTCAGCTAGCTCAAAACAGCTGCCGGCAGTTCGGTGTTTTTTTGTATTTATCGATTTTCCAATTCTATTACTCTTTGTTCCGAAATATTATATCGAGTTGCCATTCTGTTTAAAATTCTTCTTTCTTTTTCTGTAATTTCCCCATCGTTCAACAATTCTTTGTATTCATCTAAATATTCTTTTTCATTTTCATTTAAATCTGCTAAAGAAGTTAATTTGTTTTCCAACTCGATAGCTCTTTCATGAGATATCCCTTTGTTTACTCTAAACCTTTCCAAAATCCTTCTTTCTTTTTCATCAATTATGCCATCATCCTCGAGCATGAACTTAACTTCTTCGACATACTCTTTTTCAATATCTGATGAAGCTTCTATGATAGCAGTTGTAGATTGCAAAGCATTTGATTGTTCAGTTAATTTATCAATGGATTCAAACTCGATTGATATTTCCCATTCTGCAGATTCATTTTGTTCAAATGTTTCTTCTATGGAATGATTTACATTTAGACCTGCATCTACAAAATAGTTTTTGAAAGCTAATTTTAAATTGATTTTCTCACTATTACTTATAGAAACAGCGCTTTTTGAACTGATAATTTCGTGATGATCAAGTATATTACCATTCATGCGTTGCTGGTATAATCTGTCCCATGATTGTTCATGTGGATACCAAAGTAAATCATTTGGTACATATGGAACCTTAACAGGATTAAATGTTTGCGTTTTTGCTCGTGAGTCAAATTTATCTTCTTGTTGGTTTTGTTTTTTATCTCTTTCAAATGCTCCACTACCAGTATTCTTTACTGGACCTTTCCCTAGACCAACTGATAAATCTGTATTTAAATTAGAATTTTTAGTTTGGTTAGTATTATTTCCTTTTATGATGCTGTAAGTGATTTTTTTGGCTCCCAAACATTGAACAAAATAGAAAAACTCATCGAATTTATCCGACGATAAATTTTTTTCATAAGTAGAAAAGGGAAGATAAGATCCTTTTATGTAGGGATGTGCAATATATAGTTCTCTATTTTTAGGATCATTATTTGGGAATTTTAAATTTTGAGGTAAATTGTTTTTATCCAAAACAATAAAAGTGTCCAAAGGTGTGCTTTTTAATTCGTTGTCAATTAAAATTAGTTTTCTTTTTTGAAATGGCAGATCGATAAAATTATCGTTAAAGCGATTTTGATATTCATTAATTTCAGTTTTAAGTTTTATTTTTTCTATTGAACTATTAGAAAAACTAGAAGCTTGCTTTAAACATATTATTGCTTCGTACTCATTATTCAATTTAAATAAAATATCTGATTTAAAGTAAAACCAGATTTCTTGATTAATATCATCAAAATGATTTTCAAGCATATCGTTAACAATGTTCAATGCTTGATTATAATCACCTTTTAAAAATAATGCGTATGCGAAGTATAATTCTAAATCATAGTAAACAAATTCTTTACCGATTTTATTTATAAAATCATCATAAATTTCAAGTACTTTATCAGCATAGTCATTTTGTTTATGAATGTCTAATTTTTCAATTTCGCTTATTTCCCCTAACTCAATTATTTTACCAAAAGTAATTTCATAAAGTGCGTCAGCATCAAAATCAAATGTTCCATTATTAATTCTGGAATTAATAAAATCTTTTATGAAATCACGGTTTACATCAGTAAGGACACTTCTTGATTCTAACCCAAAAAAGCGTGCGGGAATTGTTCCACATCTATCTCCTTTTAAATCATAGATATACAAAAGAGAGTCGGTACTAAAATATACTCTTGAAATCTTACTGAAATGAAATATAATTGGATATTTATTTTCATTTACAAAAGAAATAAAATCTAATGTAATAATTAATGCTTCGTTAAAACCATACTTTTTCCATAAATAATTAACTTCTATATTTTCGTTTAATTTTGAATCTAGAAGTGCATTTTTTAATAGAGGTTTTGGGAAATTATCGGTATATACATTTGTAACACCTATAAGATTTTCCATTTTAGAAAAATTATATTTCATTTTTTATTATTTAAAATTACAAAGCTGGAGCATGTTTCCCTTTCCCACTTCCATTAGGATGTCTGTGACATGAATTTCCTGTCAAGCTGATAATAGTTGAAGCCAATGTGCCACAATATTTACAACTGTATTGTGATTTTTCACTTCCCTCATAGAGTTTGTGTTTTCCTTTACTCGCACCTAGCGGATGGCGATGGCAAGAATTTGCCGTTAAACCCGAGATGCTTGAACTTTTAGTTCCGCAATATTCACAATAAAAATTTGACATATTTTATTTTTAATGATTAATTTTTAGTTTTTTGGTTGGTTTCTGTTTTTTACAAAATAACGCATAACGTTATGCCACTTTGAGATGGCTGGAAATTAGTAAAAGTTTAGTTCTTCGGTTTAACTAAAACTTGATGCGAAACGGTTATTCCAATAAACTCCAGATATATCAAATCAGTTGTTACCGCCAGTGCTTCTTTTCTTATTTATTATATACTTTTAATTGCTCTTGCATAGGCTTCAATATCCATCGCGGGAACTGTCCCAAGTTTCTGTAAATTAATTAGCAATTTTAAAAAAAAGTAAATTAATGTTTCTTCATTTTGACTCGTTTCTAACGAAAATGAGGATTCTTGATATGTCAAAGTATAAGAAGCTTTTTCTAAAATACAACCAATGTCAATTTGAGAATGTTCGTCAAGTGAATTGGTGCAGTTTTGAAAGCCTACACCAAATGTATCAACCCAACCAGAAGCTAAAGTCAAAATACCGCCCATAATTCTAAAAGGTGGTTTAGGTTCTTGAATGTGTCCGCCAGCGTGAACAATTGGTGCTGAAGTCCTATTAAGCAGTCTTACACTTTTTATTTTTTCGCAAGCATATAAAAAATTCGCTTTGTCAAGTTCTTGCTTAACTTCAAAAACTGCGTAAACACTTTCAGCAGGTATATAAATAGCTCCGTCCTGATTGAATACGAAAGGTGAATATTGTCTATCATAAATTACTAAGTCAAGTTGTTGGCTAAATCTATTATTACTGTCAATTACAAAAGCTTTATCTACTTCATAACGTCTTGGTAAATATGTTTTTAACCACTCAATCCAATTAATTTCAGAAGCATCCCCTTTTGAAGTTGGATGAAAAATTATTTCCCTGTTAGATGATAATTTTTGAATCATCTGCTTTTGTAAGTTCAGGAATATTTGATGTAAATTTATATCTCCCATTACCAAATTATTTCCCCCCAAGTTTTATTCTCTAATGAAGTTTTTGCTTTTAATGCAATTGTTTCTTTTTCATATTTGTAAAGCATATCAGATATTTTATTGTTAGTGTTTGAAGGGTCAGTTACCGAGCTATCAACAAGCTTATCTTTTAGATAAGTAAGAATTGTCAAAAAATTGCTAGCAAGGTTATTTGTCGGTTTATTGTTTAGAGCATTTAATACAGTCAATTCAAGATAAATAGAAGGAAAATCTAAGCCATGAATATGTTTCCAAATTTTTGTTAGTATGATTTCATTTACTCTATTTGAGTTTTTCACTTTTGTAATATGTAAATCAACATTTGTTTGCATCCAAGTGTCTTTTTTACTACTGTAAATACTATGATAATTTTGGTAGCCTGATTGTATTTTACCAGGAACTAAGTCGATTTTTAAATTATTATGCGTAATACCAATTGAAACATTTTGTCGTCTTGTCACCCAACCAGCACTTTTTATCGTTGTGTCTAATTTATCATAAATGTCCTTTAGTGAATTTGTTGTATCGGCTTTTAATGAAATGAAAATATCAAAATCAGCAATGCCTTTTAATGCTGTTCCTTTAGCAATTGAACCGGATTGTTTAATAGACGATAATTGAAGACCCGCCCAAGTTGTCAATGTTGTTTTAACAGAAGATAACCTCCAGTCATCAATAGTGATATTGTTAGCCTTTTTGTTAGCGATAATGTTTTTTAAATATTCGTCTGCTGTCATATATTTGTTGTTGTTTTTAGCATTGGCGGTAACTTTTGGCCGTTTGGCGATGTGGCGGATTAAGAAAGGTAAACTTTCGGTCAATGACTAATTTTCCAAACACAAAACCATCTTTTAATTAAGCCTAATCCCGCTATATTGCCAAACGGCGGTTAGCTGCTGTAGCTTATTCATCCCAATCGTCTGGAAATATTTCAGGTTTTATTTTGCGATAATCTTTGTAATCATTTATTCTATTGTTTTGTCGTTTTACAAATCCTTCGTCTCGTTTTGCTAATACATCACTCGAGTCGAAATTGTGAAGCACATCTAGTAATTTGTTTTCAGTCAAAAAGTTTATGCTAGCTCGTAATTGTTGCAAACCTTCGGAGTTTTTTGAATTCCATCGAAATTTGGGTGATGCTCTAACAATATTTCCTAAAACAAGTCTTTGCTTTGTAAACTCAATACGCTGTTCAAAAGATGCGAAATTTACATTTATCTCATTTTTGTGGTCTAACTCAGGCGTTAAATACCATTTAAATTCATCAAAAATAGAATAGTCTACGGGATTAGTGAATGGCTGGAACATTTCAGAAATACTATTTGAAAGATTCTCGTTTTCAGTCCACAGTTGAGAGGGCACATTTTGATTTATTAAAACCCGGCATCCTTTTGAGCGAGATTCCAATTTCGCTGCATTAGTCACAGCATCCCCTAAAATAAAACGTCCTAATTTGTGGCTTTGTGCAGTTTCTATTATTTCTCCGTAAGATATTCCTCCACGACATAATATTCCTCTATGAATAGATCTGTGCATAAAGTTTGATGCAGCGATTAATATATCCGTGATATTCCTGGACCAAATAAACGCACAATCAGACAATTGCGTAATAGTTATGTTTTCATTTTCTAAATCGAGCTCCATCAAAATTTTTCGAAATTCAGCAAGAATAGAAGCCCCGAGAAATTGATTTTTGTACTGTTTTTTATTTCCACTTAACCAAGGTTCAAAATCCTCTTTTTCCAGTTTGACTACGCCGTTTGTCAATGCCGATATTCCTAAAATGTCGACAAAGAAGACTGCTCCTTTATAATTTTCTATTGATTCCATTTTTAGTTGTGTTTTGCGGTGCCATAGCAGCTAACTTACCGATTGCTCTGACAATATAGGACTAAGCTATTTAAACTCGACGTCTTTGTCTTATATAAGTCATTCTTTCACTTTTGCTAATCTATAATTAAAATATTACAAATAAAAATATTTTTATATAAATAATCTTACGTTTACTAAGCCATCATCCCCTTCACAAAAACCTCCACAAACTCCTTCATTTTAGCAATGATTCGGTCACCGATGGTTCTAGCTTGCAAGATGCTGGGTCTGTTGTCTAGGCATTGAAAGACTTCATCCTTTATGGGTTCTCGACCACTGTAGATGTAAGCATCGATTAAGGATTTGAATTGTGCTTTGTCCAAGTGTTCTTCCTCGCAGAGTTTGCCTAATGCCAAGACTTTTTGATCTTGCCAGTATTTTTCAAATTCATCTTGAATAGAATCACCATCTTTGATGTTGGGCATGTTCTCATCAATGAATTTTTGAATCAATTCTCTTTTGCTTCGCAACAGAATGTCTCCTCCCAGCAAATCAATAATGGCTTTCTTTTGGGCTGCAGCAGCGGTTGGTGTTTTCTCCCCTTTTAGTTGCGTTAACAATTTCAGGATGTACGCCACGTTGATTTGGTCGGTATGGATTAATTCTAATTCAAAATCAATGTCATCAAGAATCGATGTCTTTTTCTTTTCATTATCCTGTTTCACCTTTTGGTAGATGTCCAAATACTTGGCTTTATAGTCTTCGTATTCTTGCTCATCAATTCCTAAATCCTCCCAATCAAAATCAGTGTAGGATTGCAGTACATTCATGGCTCGCATCAACTTTCTGAACGCTTGCACAAATTGTGCATCTTCTTCTTCGCTTTTTAAATCATTTACACTTTGATACGTGGGTGTAATTTCCCTTAAAAGTTTCAAGGCTTCGTCAAACTTTTCCGCAATGGCCTCGTAATCGGGCATGGTCACTACTTCAATGGCCTCTTTGTTCGAAAACAAAGTAATAGCATCATCAGTAGCTTTTTTAAGATTTCTAAAGGATAAAATGTTTCCTTGTGACTTCTGTTCGCCTAATATCCTGTTGGTTCTGGAATACGCTTGAATCAAGCCGTGTTGCTTCAAGTTTTTATCTACATAAAGTGTATTTACTTTTTTAGCATCAAAACCGGTTAGCATCATGTTGACTACAATCACAATATCCAATCGGTCTTTCTCGTGATTGAAATTTTCTTTTTCTCGGTCTTTTAGTCGTTGGCTAATGTTTTTAAAGTAATTCTCAAACTGTTGACTGTCCTTAGTCGAAAAACTGGTATTGTACATTTTGTTGTAATCACCAATGTATTTTTCTAGCTTGTCTCGGGTGTGTTTGGATTGATAGGTCGTTGGCTTTTCCGCTAAAACATCAAAGTCAACCTCATCACTTGGTAAATAATCTTGCGCTTCTTCTGAATCTTCATTGGTACCGTAGGTAAAAATAGTAGCAATGCGCAAATCGTGTGCTCCAGCTTCTTTCTTTTGTTGAAAAAGGTCGTAATACTGAATCACATTATCAATACTACTGACTGCTAAAAGTGCTGAGTAATCTTTGTTGAACGTTTTTTGATCGTGATACGCAATGATGTAATCTACAATTTTGTTGATTCTCTTTTCGGAATCTAGAACTTCTTGCTTGTCAATGTCCTCTACTTCTATGTCAATAAAAGCATTGCTCTTGTTCTTGTATTTCCCTACATATTCAATCCCAAAACGCAAAACATTTTGATCCCGAATCGCATCGGTTATGACGTATTTATGCAAACAGTTGCCAAACAAATCTTTTGTGGTGCGCTTTCCTAAATCATTCTTAGAAGCGTTTTCGGCAAAAATGGGTGTTCCTGTAAAACCGATTAACTGGCTTTTCTCAAAGAATTTGGTAATACGATCGTGTGTTTCACCAAATTGCGAACGGTGACACTCATCAAATAAAAAAACGATTTTCTTGTGTCTTAAAGCTTCTATTTTGCCCGAGAACCGTTCCGAAATGGCATTGTTTAATTTTTGAATTGTAGTTAAGACCAGCTTGGTATTGTCAGTCAATTGTCGTACTAACGATTGGGTATTATTGGTAACATCAACGCTGTCTTTTTTGAACGCGTTGAACTCATTCATGGTTTGGTAATCCAAATCTTTCCTGTCTACAACAAAAACGACTTTATAGACTTCGGGCAATTCCATCAAAATTTGGCTAGCCTTAAAGGAAGTTAAGGTTTTACCCGATCCTGTGGTGTGCCAAATGTAAGCGTTGTCATTCGAGTTTTTGACTTGGTGTATAATGGCTTCGGTAGCAAAAAATTGATACGGACGCAAGACCATCATTACCTTATGAGTTTCATTGATCACGATGTAATGTGCTATCATTTTACCCAATTGATTTGGGTTAAGGAATGCAGCTGCAAACTCGGGTAACTCAGTGATGTTTTTATTATTGGCATCAGCCCAAAAGAAGGTTTGTTTGACGGATTGCAATTTATTGTTGGCCAAATATTTGGTGTTAACGCCATTGCTTATAACAAACAATTGCACGTATTGAAACAAACCGTGGTTGCTCCAAAACGAGTGCATTTGGTAACGATTGATTTGGTTGAAGGCTTCTTTGATTTCAATGCCGGAACGTTTCAATTCTATTTGTACCAATGGCAAACCGTTGACCAAAAGTGTGACATCAAAACGATTTTTATAGCTTCCTTCTAATGCTATTTGATTGGTAACTTGATATAAATTTTTGCTATTATCCTCTGCATTAAAAAACCGAACATAAAGCGAAGTGCCGTCTTCCTTTGTTAATTGAAAGCGATCCCGAAGTGTTTTGGCTTTTTCAAAAACATTGCCTTTGGCCAAATGATTCAAAACAGCATCAAACTCTTTAGGAGTAAAAGTGGTTTCATTAAAAACTTCCAACTGGCATTTGAGGTTGGAAACTAAAGCGTCTCCATCCTGAATTTTGACAGACGTATAATTCAAACCAATCAATTGCTTGATTAAGTTGTTTTCTAATGTGGCTTCGGATTGGTGGCTCATCTACTTAAAAGGTGTTATATTTTTTGTCTTACTATCCTCAAATAGTTAATAATATGTTTATTGCTATTGCATTTATTTAAAAAAGTAATACATTTGCAACATAAATACAATACAAACGATTCAAAAATAAAAGGATTGGGGTGTCCCCGGTCGAGCAGAAGCCAAACAATTTGTTTGGCTTTTGTTTTTTATGGAAATATCTTAAGCCCATATCTTTTGCCGTTTTTATTATATATTTTGTTCTCTAAAACTTCGAATGCTGGATTGGCTCTTTTAGGCTCAATAACATAGCGCGCTATTGGATACGCTATTAAATCAGCTAATTGCAATCCATTTATGTTTTCTTTTTTATCTCTAAATGTAATCTTTATGCCTACTTCTTGTAAGCGTTCTGAAGTTACATAAGTGGTTCCCCTTGAAACCAATCGTTGAAAATGTTCACCTAATTTTTTGTCCTCTTTTTTACCTCTTTTTTCAATAATTATTTCTAATTGCTTTCTAACATCTTTTATTTCATCCAGACTAAAGATAGCTCTTTCGATAATAAAGGATAAGGCTAACTCATACACATCATTAGATAATTTGCCATACGTTTTAATATATTTTTCCTTATTGATAGCAGAAGCTAAGATTCTATATTTTGAATTTTCAATTACGTCATTAATTCTTAGATAAAAATTACCCTTAACCTCTAAATCGAATAAAATTTGAAATTCTTTTTCACATTTTCTAATGTCTCTAGAGTGCAGAATGACTTCTTTATTTTGCAAAAATTCTTTTTTGATCGCATTAATTGTATCCTTTGTTTGAATATAGTTTTCTTCGCTGGTGATTAAACCACATAATAAAAAAACAGGAAAAGAAGCATCCAAGCTTGCTAAACCGTGGTCTCCGCTTTCATCAATAAACAGGAAGTATTTTTTTATTAAATCACTCATATTTTTTGTTTACAAAAACATTTGCTGCAACAATCCTTTTTTAAATTCTTGCGTTTTTACCAATTCCCCATTCACCTGTTCTATTTTACTATCGATGCCCGATAAAAAATTGGCGATTTTTTGTTGTTCGGGTAAGGATGGAACGATAGCTATTAAATTTCTAATCACACTTAATGACAAAAATTTTTGTGTTCCTCCTGTATTTTGTTCGAAAAACTGCTGATTTATTGAATCTCCTTTTAAAAAATGAATTAAAAACAGATTCAGCAAATCCTTCTTTTCTTTGATTAATGCAACATTTTTAATTGCAAATCCTTCAGATTTTACTAACACTGGATTTCCGATGGTTCCTATCATTCCAAATAGAATATCATTAATATTGACTTTTGACCTTTGATTGACTTTATTGTAATCAAGTTCATTTATAAATGAAACATTTTCAAAATCAATACTTCCGTTTTTCATTAAATTTTTTGAAGTAATAAATGGAAATCCTTTATCTACATATTTGGGAGAGTCGTGAGTTCCATCTCTGACATCACAAACATCCCCCAATTTTTTCTCCTCCCAATCCGGATAATCCTTTCCATTCTCATCTTTGAAGCGCAATTTGCCTGAGAATAATTGTTGCATGACCCCTTTTTTGTATTGTTCTAATAATTCCTTTTTGCGGGATAATTGCTGTATTTTTTCATCGACTGCATTTAAAAAAGAAGCTATTTTTTGTTGCTCTGGGAGTGTGGGAAAAAATATTTCAATACTTGACAAGTCCGTTGAATTAATTGCAGGATAACTTGTTCCTGTGCATCTCAACATAACATTGGCAACGAATTTTTCTGTATGCAAAAATTGAAATAAAAATTGCGAATCATTTTTTGTTCTAATTTGTGCATATCCAGTTGAAGCTACATAGTGTCCAACTTTATTAAAATATAAATTGTTTTTTTGATATGGACGTACAGTTTGATAAAGGATGTCCATTTCTTTCAAGACTCTCTGAGCTCTGCTAGGAGCTTCATTTTTTGAAATGATATTTTCTTTAACTAAATGTCCATCGGTAACACTTTCCAAATCAATATATACAAATGATTCTGGTAGTGATGAATTTTTAGGATTCAATGATGCAAATTTATTTAATACAGAATTCTCCCACTCCTCATCAAACTCAGGAAATCGCAATTTAGGGACAGAGGTTATTTTCCTTTCAATATGTAAAGTTATTGTACTCATTAAAATGGAGTTTCTATTCCTAATTCCGTACAAAAATCGGCAATAATAGCATCGGTCGTTTTAGATTGCGAAGCTAATTCCCGTAATTCGGTCGTTATTGCTGTTAAATCTATGGTATCTTCCTCTTCAAACGTATCTACATAACGGGGAATGTTTAGGTTGTAATCGTTGGTTTCAACTTCGCTTAGCTTCGCCAAATGGCTGTATTTGTGTTCTTCTAAACGGTTTTCGTAGGTACTAATGATTTTATCAATATCCTCGGTACGCAATACGTTTTGGGTTTTTACTTTTTCAAAATGTTGGCTGGCATCTGTAAACAAAATGGTATCTGGATTGTCGCGTTTTTTCTTTAAGACCAAAATACAGGTTGGGATGCTGGTTCCGTAAAAAATATTGGCGGGTAAACCTATTACGGCATCGAGGTAGTTTTTCTCTTGGATCAAATATTGGCGAATGTGTCCTTCGGCACCACCACGAAACAAAACGCCGTGTGGCAAAACAATGGCCATGGTTCCGTTATCGTCAAGCTGGTGCACCATGTGTTGTACAAAAGCAAAATCAGCTTTTGAGCTTGGTGCGAGTTTGCCGTAGGCCGAGAAACGATCGTCGGTCATGTGCAGTGGGCTCGCAGACCAGTTGGCCGAGAATGGCGGATTGGCCACAATGGCTTCAAAACGCAAATCGTAATGTTGTGGACGTTCTAGGGTATCTTCGTTTTTAATATCAAAACGCTTGTAGTGTACATCGTGCATGATCATGTTCATGCGGCACAAGTTGTAGGTGGTAGGATTCATTTCCTGACCGTAAAAAGCACTTACATCTTTTACTTCTTTGGCTACACGCAACAGCAAGGAACCCGATCCACACGTTGGGTCGTACACACTTTTTAGTTTGTCTTTGCCCACGGTTACTAGTTGCGCCAAAATGCTACTGACTTGTTGCGGCGTGTAAAATTCACCTGCTTTTTTGCCAGCGCCACTGGCAAACTGTCCTATTAAATATTCGTAAGCATCGCCCAGTACATCGCTATCTGTATTTTCTAAATCAAAGTCAATTTCGTCTAAATGAATCAAAACTTTTACGATCAATTCGTTTTTGTCTGCTTCTGATTTACCAAGTTTGTGAGAAGTTAAATCCAAATCCGAAAATAAGTTTCCAAAATCTTCTTCACTTTCAGATCCCATGGTACTTTGCTCAATGTGTGTGAGTACTTTGGCTAGATCGCCCAGGATGAAATTGTTTTTTCCGCCTGCGTTGCCTCTGCGTGCTAGTTCTGAGAATAAATCGGCAGGCTCTAAGAAAAAGCCTAATTTGTCAATGGCCAATTGTTTTATTTCTTGCATCAAGAGTGCTTCATCAGGATGTCCTACTACTTCTTGAAAAGTCAAACCGTCGGGTTGTAGGATGGTGTTGGCATACAAATCCATTTTAGTACTCAGGTACTTGTAGAAAATGAAACCCAATATGTAATCTCTAAAATCATCAGCATCCATTTTCCCACGTAGGGTATTTGCGATGTTCCAAAGTTGTTGTTCTAATTTTTGTTTTTGTTCTGCTGCCATTAATGATATATAATCGTATTGTTTATGTTGACGTAAATATTTCTTATTAATTAATTAGTTAATTAGTTTTATAATTAATTAGTTAATTAATTTCTTTGCTTTAAGCTTTTGGTGTGTGGTATTTTTTTGATTGCAATTTGTGGTATTGTGTTACTACAACCAAAAGTGTTTTTGGAAATTTAATTATGTAAGAAATTCACTTTGCTAAGATATTAAAAAAATAATTTTAAGCAGTGCAAGAACCAACAAAGATATTTGCGTTTATGTATATTTTGTTTTCTTATAATTGATGTTGATGGACATAGTTGGCTATTGAATCATAACTTTAGATAACTAATTATTTTTAAATCATTGTCTCCGTTTACTGTTTCAGGCAATTAGCGTGTCACGCAAGGTCTATAAAACCCAAAAAGCACTAAAAAAACGATGCGTTTTTTAGTGCTTTTTTACATTGTTCTTTTCAGAATCGTCGCCGATAGCTTTTAATCCGCTTGAATCACTTGATAGGATTTTACCATTAGCACAGTGTTCAAGTCGTATCTATCTATTTCTCTTAGTAGGCGAGAGGATGATTGATTACTATTTCTTAAAGGGAAAAAAACGAATACCCGTTTTTCTGCAAAGTTCTTTAAGCTTCATCTATGGTACAAATCTACAGTTTTTACATTTAACAAGCAATAGACTACAATAATTTATTTTAATTTTAATGATTTTTCACAGTTCTACCGTCTCATTTTTCTTTTTATAATTGGCTTTTTCTTCTTATCGGCATCCGCAATTGAATAATTATCAAAATCTGGAGTTTCTTCTTGAGTAATGAAAATATCTTTAAATTCCTCTGTATCATTAGTACTTTGTGTCGGTTGAGGCTGCGCTGCCTCTATGGTCATTCTAATAAAATCAAACCTATTTTTGGACTGCGTAGTTCTAGTATTAACTTTTGGTTTATTTTTTTGAATGGTAGTCTTATCATCGACTTCGTCTGCATAATATTTTGCCAATCGCTCATTTTCTGGATCTGGTTCAAAATAGTATTGTTTAGTTAGTTCCACTTTACCATTTCCTAAATTGATATATTCCAGATAATACTCTTTTGCGTTTCTCAGCTCTATTGGTTCGCTTCTGTTCAAAGAATTAAAAACCGGTGAAAGGGTATTACTTTCTGCATTTTTTTTGTTCTCGGCCAGCCGTTGACTAATACATTTGGCACTAAAACCAATCTCGGAGCCTTTAAATCTAATTTTATCAGCAAAGCGAAAAGCAGTTCCAATCAAACTTCCATCTACAGGATCAAACCTAAATGTAGCTTGAATATTAACTTCAGCCAATTCTTTTTTAAGGTCATCAAGACTGGTTGCATAGTTAGTCATTCTATTGACTGTATTTCTAACAGTCGTTTTGTATTCGCTCAATTTAAAAGATTTATCTATAAACTCCTTTGTCTGACGACTCTCTATGATTTTCTCTAGTTTAGCTTTAGGTACATTTCTATACACGCCTTTCAAACTATCAAAAATTCTGCCCCTACCTTGCACACGAAACAAATTAAGCTCTTGCTCCACCCGATCTGCTATACCTACGGCATCGTTCTTATACCAATCTACATTTAGACTTTTATTGTCTAGATTAAGTTTATTTGCTATGACATGATAATGGCTCATAGCGCTATCGAAATGTTTTACCATCACCCATTGGTGTTTAGTGTCTGTAATACCAAAATATTTAATAAATGCTTTTACAGCCTCGACTTCCTTTTCTTGGGTTAAATTATCTTGAGGATCAAAAGAAACCGAAATATGCAATACAGGTTGTTGTAAACGTCTGGAGTTTTGGGCGTGTTCTGCCATCTGCCAAGCCATCTGCTTGATATTTCCCACTACATTATTTGTTTCAATCTGTACCGGTTTTTTATCCTCTGGTAAATCGACTTCAATTTTATAAATATAGTTTAACGCGCCTCGAAAATAATTTCCCATGGTAATATTTCCAATCATCTTTTTTCCCTTTAAGATTTTAATTCAACAAACTGCATTACTCGATCTATGGTTTCGACTAATTTATCAGAAATCATTTTATGTACATTCGCGAATTTTGTATTCTGGTTTAGATTATTAGCGATGTTCAAAAGCAAAAAATACTCATCTTTTGATAGCACGCCTTTAAAATCACTTTCTTTCTTATCAGCAATTGGAATTTCTCGAATAGACTTACGAAGACATTCTGCTTGTGAAATATTTAATTTTTCAGATTTTATTTCTAACTCTTTTTTTTCAGTTTCAGTCATTCTGATTAAAAATCTAACTTTTAGTTTCTCTCTGATATATTCGGATTTATTCATGTCAATATCTTTTAAAAATTAATTAAAATTATACTACCTCGTAGAGTCGTCAAAGACTTCCCAAAGGGCAAGAATGGGAACCGATTTACGATTGAGCGTGCGAAATTGTACATCGGATTCCCCACCTTGCTATTTGTAAACTGTAAAATTTGTCTCTTTTAAAACCATTTTTTATTCAGTGAATAAGAGAAAGATTTTCTAGGTAATTATGGTAAGCTTTTTAAATATTCAGCTCTTTAAAAGCTATAGTTCAAAAAATAAAAATTGAGCTTACCCTTGGGATTTACATTTGGTTATTGGCCACATAAACTTTTCTTTCCCTTTAACTTGGACAAAATCATTTAGTGAAAGAAGTTTGTATTTAAAGCAATATCACTTCCTACTCTACCTACACATCCTACCACACTGATTTATAATTAGTTAATTTTAAAAAAAGCAATAAAAATGTAGGTTTGAGTAGGAAGTAGTCGGAAACCTAAATTAAACTTCCTACTATTTCCTACTACTTCCTACTATACTTCCTACTACTTTTAAATCTTAAACAGCTAAAAATAAAGAACTTAACAAATAGTAGGTAGTGTAGGAAACCAAAAAAGCATTAAAGAGGATATTGCTCGCAAATTTGCCACTCAATGGCATTTATGATTTCATCTTGGATCTGCAGTTTTGAAACATCTATTTGATAACCTGATGTATTCCTTGCATCTTTACCTTTGGCATACTTAATACTCTTCACTTCTGTAAGAAAACAAGAATCTTTTTTGATAAAGTCTTGTATAGCAGCTTTATTGGGAGCTGTTTCCCTATATTGCTGCATCCACTGCCTTTGTATTTTATTGTAGCAAGAGGTAAACTGAAATGAGAGTTTATTTCCGTCCAAACGAAGGTCTCTAAATACTACAATTCGATCATCCTTATTACCACGCATAGATGCTAAAAAACAATCCCAAAACTTAGTCCCAATACTTGAAGAGTTCAATTTTCTATTTTGGTTATCAGTACATTTTTCAAAATGACTAATCATTTGGCTATAGTTAAAGGGAAAAGAAATAATGTCTTTGAAAATCTCATATATCGACCCGAGAACAGCCAAATTACTGATAACACGAGTATGCTTAACCTCGAACATAGGGATAAAGTTTTCTTTACACTGCCTGAATTTAGCTTGAAAAGTCCTTTCAACTAACGATCGATGAACTAACAGTTGGTCTGTAAAATGAGATATACCTTTCTTTGTGTAATCTTTTAAAATATCATAGTTTTTAGTCTCTTCAAGGGTAAATGTTTTAGATTGAAACTCCAGCCATAGTAGCCTTGAAATCAAAGCTTCAGACTCAGGGTAATCATTTCCCGTGAGCAAAGTCGATGATAATATCGGAACAGTGTCGGTACTTACTTTGCTATCAATGGTTCCAAACTCATACCCTCTTCGATCCCAAAACCCTTTAATTGTGCCATCTAGCTTCATATCACCGCGTTTGTACTCTGAAAGGTGGCAAATAATGTTTGTAAATTGAGCAAACTTCCTAATTTGTCCTTTCAACGTAGAAGCTCCTCCTTCTAAATTTATAGCCGATTGAGGTATACCGAAAAAGCTTTGGCAACAGTCTGCCAACTGATCCTTCCCACTTGATCCAGGGCCATATAGAAAAAGGATTGGAAAATTACCAATCTCATTGACGATAATGTCCTGAAATATGCTACTAATGGTAAACAAAATTGCGGTAATGGAATAGTCTTTATGTACTTCCATCATCTTTGCTAAATAAACATGCACAGTTACCTCAGATTCGATTGCAATCATTCTTTTTTGAGGCAAATAAGCTGACAAATTATTTAAATAAATTTTATTAGCAGAAGCAACGTAGAATGACTTGTCATTGTGCGTAAAAAGCCCATTTTCATCAATTTCTAAACATTTTCCGTTTAGCAAATTAACTTTGTTATTCCATAGCCAAAAGTTAAAACCAGCTTGATATCCTAAACTGTCAATCTTATGACCATTACCCATTTTATCAAATAGATAGGCCTTGAGAAGTTTGAAATCAAGGACACTACCACTATAAAGGTAGTTTCCATGTCGAGCAATACAGTTCTCAAAACTGCCCAAAGTATTGAAGAGATCAGAAGGTATATCAAAAATCTTCTCTAAATTGAAAACATTTTTGATCTTCAATAGCTTGATGGGAAATCTTTCATCTTGAATATGCTGCAAAATTTTAATTTCAAAATTCGAAATGTCTTGAAAGTAATAAGATATATCATCCTCTTTCTCTTTTTTCCTCCGGACATAGATTTTGTTATTTGACATAAATATTTTATATCTATTGATGTCATCTTCCACATCCTTAAAAGATACATTTAAATCATCTGGAAAATCAATAGTCGGATTTGATTTTGATTTTTTTTGATTTTTTTTTGGAGGTTCAAAAACAGCCAAATTTTCGTTTAGCTGTTCATTATCTGATACGTTTTTCATAATACAACAAAGGATAAATTGTATCTTTGCAGGATACAAATGGATTACAAATAAATTAGAGCACAATCATTATAGTCGGAAGCTAGAATGATTGTGTTTATTTTTTCCAATGGTTTTCATTTGATTGTTGCTCGTAGATAGCAGGACTTTCATTACGAAGTAAAAATTCCTCTAAATCAGACTTTTGGAAATAAATTAACTTTCCGTTTGGTTTAAAGAATTTAATCCTTTTTGCACTTGTCATTTTATATAGAAACGACGGCTTCATATTTAAAAATACAGCTGCTTCTTCAACAGATAAAATGGTCTTTACTGCTAGGCTTAATTTTTGGATACTAGATTCAATACTGAATAATTTTTCTTCAATTTGTAGATTGCTCATAATACATTGCTTTTTATGTATTCCTTTAGTTAGGAATGCAATGCAAAGGAAAGCATAAGAAATATGGGATGTAATAAGACTTAAAGACTTACGTCTTTAAAACGTCTTTAGTTTTTTTTCATCCAAGTAGCAATATTATCAGGTTTTAAAGGATTTTCTTCTTTTAAGTGACTAATTTCATTGAATTCAAAATATTTATTTACAAATTGACAAACTTCTTTTCTTGGAATTGTAACCATTTGATTTTGAAATATTTTATTTAAAAAAGTTAAAAGCAATTGTCTGTCTTTAAGTTTTGTGTGCATAATTGGTTTCCAAACAATTTTTTCGATGGGTTCATTCAATTGTAATAAATCTTTGAATCGTGATATTTCACAAATAAAATAGTTCAAGTCACTGGCTAATTTAAACTCTTTTAAAATCTCATTCTCTTCAACCATAAAACTCGGTTGAAGTTTAAGTAAGATAACATCTTCTGGTGATTTGCTTCTTTGAAATTTATAGTACTCACTTTTAGCGAGCTTTAACGGGTAAAAATAAAACGAAAGCATAAAAAGTACACCTATAATGTAGATAATTCCATTAATAGTCCCCTCACTTAAATATGAATAATCTTCTCTATTATATGATCTAAAAGTATAAACGGTCGCCCAGTATGAAATACCAAAAAGTGCAAAAAACCATGTTTTCATTACAGCTTTTCTGCAATTAGATTTTGAAGTTAACTCTGTTATATCTCCAAAAGATTTATCAATAAGAATAGATATTACTTTCGAGGTTTTTAAATACTTTAGAGTTCCGTATAGAAAGAATAAGGTCAATACAATTTCATAAACATATCTTCTATCAGCCATAATTGAGATTTTAAAACTCAAACATAAGAAAAAATAAGCATAGAATGAATTACTTTAATTGACTATTATGTTCGTCAAATGTTCGTTACAAGGCATAAAAAAAGCCCTTACAAATTTGTAAGGGCTTGATTTTCAACGTGAAGGCAGAAGGATTCGAACCTTCGACCGCCTGCTTAGAAGGCAGGTGCTCTATCCAGCTGAGCTATGCCTCCATTGCTCATGTAAAAAAATTAGTCGGGGTGGCAGGATTCGAACCTGCGGCCTCCTGCTCCCAAAGCAGGCGCGATAACCGAGCTACGCTACACCCCGAAAAGCAAATTATAAAGCGGAGGGACAGGGACTCGAACCCTGGCACCGATTACTCGATGACAGTTTAGCAAACTGCTCCATTACCACTCTGGCACCCCTCCAAGCTCAAGAAAACGTGTTCTGTTTTGCGGTTGCAAATTTAAGACATCTTTACGTTTCTCACAACTATTTAGAACCTTTTTTTTAATATTTTTTATCATTTTTACAAAAACACTTAACAATCAAATATATAGAATGAAAATAAATTTAAAAAAAGATAATGGCAAAATCAAAATTTGAAATTGTTTAAAAAAGATTAAATTTGCTACATAAACCAACATTATAAAAAAGTCATGAACAAAAGAGTTGTTATCGTTTCTGCCGTTAGGACACCTATCGGAAGTTTTATGGGGGGATTATCTACAGTTACTGCTCCAAAATTAGGAGCAATCGCTATTAAAGGTGCTTTAGATAAAATAAAGTTAGATCCAAATTTAATTGATGAAGTATTCATGGGCAATGTAGTTCAAGCCGGTGTAGGACAAGCTCCTGCAAGACAAGCTGCACTTTTTGCCGGCTTACCAAATTCAGTTGCCTGTACCACAATAAATAAAGTATGCGCTTCAGGAATGAAAGCAGTTATGTTAGGCGCGCAAGCTATTCAATGCGGTGATGCCGAAATTGTAGTTGCCGGTGGAATGGAAAACATGAGTTTGATTCCACACTACATGAATTTAAGAAATGGAACTAAATTTGGCCCTGCAACCATGGTTGACGGAATGCAGAAAGATGGACTTACTGATGCTTACGATAACAGCGCTATGGGAGTGTGTGCTGACTTATGCGCAACAGAATACAACTTTACTCGTGAAGATCAAGATAACTTCGCAATTCAATCGTATGAGCGTAGTGCAAAAGCATGGGATTCAGGAAAATTTGATAATGAAGTTGTTCCTGTTCCTGTTCCACAAAGAAAAGGAGATCCTATTATTGTTTCCAAAGATGAAGAATTCACTAATGTAAAATTAGATAAAATACCATCATTAAATGCCGTTTTCACAAAAGACGGAACCGTAACTGCAGCTAATGCATCAACTATCAACGATGGAGCAGCAGCAGTAATATTAATGAGTGAGGAAAAAGCAATCGCTTTAGGATTAAAACCTTTGGCGTATATCAAAGGGTATGCTGATGCAGCTCAAGAGCCTAAATGGTTTACTACAAGTCCTGCTAAAGCGATTCCTAAAGCATTAGAAAAAGCTGGAATAACAATCAATGATGTAGATTATTTTGAATTCAATGAAGCATTTGCTGTTGTCGGTTTGGCTAACTCAAAAATTCTTGGATTAGAAGACAACAAAGTAAATGTAAATGGTGGTGCTGTATCTTTAGGACATCCTCTTGGTTGTTCAGGGGTTAGAATCATTGTTACATTATTAAATGTTTTAGAACAAAACAATGCTAAAATTGGTGCTGCTGCAATTTGTAATGGCGGTGGCGGTGCTTCAGCAATTGTAATTGAAAGAGCTTAAATAATTATCTGTTAAGAGTTATGGCTTTAAAACCTATAACTCTTAATTCTTAACTCATAAAAGAACCTAAATGTTCGGAATTTGTAATCTAGCCATAATCCCACTTCGCTTTGAACCCAGTGATAGAAGCGAAATCGTTTCTCAAGTTTTATTTGGTGAACATTTTGAAATTTTAGAACAATTGAGACAATGGTCCAGAATCAGAATGCAATATGATGATTACGAAGGCTGGATCGATTCTAAACAGTTACAATTGATTTCCGAAGCCAATTTTAATCAATTATCTACCGAAGCCATCATTCTAAATGCTGACTTAATAGAATATATTACTGCGCCAAATAATGTATTAATACCAATCCCACTTGGTTCTTCGGTATCTTTTATACATCATAATGATATAAATATTTCGAATTTTGATTTTGAAGGAACAAAAACCAGTGGAGAGAAAAGCAAAGAAAGCTTAATAAATACTGCATTTATGTATTTAAACAGCCCTTATCTTTGGGGAGGAAAAACTCCTTTTGGAATTGATTGTTCCGGTTTTACCCAAATGGTATACAAACTCAATGGCTACAAATTATTACGAGATGCCTCCCAACAATCAACACAAGGAGATGCTTTAAGTTTTATTGAAGAAAGCGAACCTGGAGACTTAGCATTTTTTGACAATGACGAAGGCAACATTATTCACGTAGGAATTATAATGGCCGATAATTACATCATTCACGCCAGTGGAAAAGTACGAATTGACCGCATTGATCATTTAGGAATATTTAATGCTGAGACAAACAAGCATACTCACAAATTAAGAGTCATCAAAAAAATAGTATAAAAAAAACCTGTCTAAAAATTTAGACAGGTTTTTTTTTATTTGAGTAATTCGCTTACATTTTTGCTTTCAAAGCTTTGTATTCAGCAGTCATTTCTAATGCGCTGTAAACTCCTAAAAGAGTCTTAGAAACATCTACATTTTTTGAGTCTAATTCAACAGCTTTTTCAAGATAAGGAATTGTTGCTTTAAAAAGCTCTTCTCTTTTCTTTTTCAATTCATCATAACGCTTCATATCCTTAGTAGATGTTCCCAGCTTGTTCATTTCATCAATGATCGCTTTCTCATTTTCTAATTTCAAGGCAGCTAAATTAATATACCCATTAATATATTTTGGGTTAATTTCTATAACTCTTTTGTAATATTTTTCAGCATCTGCAACATTCTTAGCATTTGCACTTAATACACCCAAGTTAAAAATCAAATCAGCGTCATTTGGATTTTTTTCCAATACTTCAGCTATTAATTTTTTATACATGTCAAAATCTTTTGTTTCCAAATAAAGATTAGCTTCAGTCAAAGTCAAAGAAGTATCTTCAGGATTTGCTTTTCTCGCTTCAGAAATTGCTTTTTTTGCTTCTTCAGTTTTACCTTTTTCAACTAAAATCAAGGCCATATTCTTATAAATTTCACCTCTTTTAGAAGGAATCACTTCAGTTCTAGGCTTTTCATGCGTACCTAATTTTACCATTCTGTCTCTTTCTTGAAGTGTAGTAAAAAAATCTTCTTCCTTAGTTAATTTATTAACTGCAAAATAGCTAGTTCCTTTTCCTGAATAGTTTAAGTTTTTCAAATCATCATACAACTTAAGCGCAGCATCATAATCTTTAGCATTTACATAAGTAGAAGCTGCGTAGTATAAATTGATAGTGTCTTTTTTATCTAACAAATAAGCGTCGTATAATTTTTTAGCACTATCAGCATGCTTATCCACTTTTGAATCAGCAATTGCACTATTAATTAATTTGAATTTAATATCTGTAATTGAAGCTGCAGCTTGAGTTGAAAATTTTACTTTTCCAGAAGTTTTCTCAGCAGCAATCAAATCTTGATACGCTTTTGCAGCAAGCGAAAGATTTGTATTAGTATCAACACTCTTGTTTGCTAAATCCAATAAAGAGTTTCCTTTTACAAAGAAAAATTGTGCTTTCTCAGCATCTGGAGCATTCGCGATTAAAGACTCAGCTTCCATCAAAATGGCTACTGCTTCTTGAGACTTACCAGCTTTCAATGCTTTTTCAGCGGCTTTAATTTGATCTTTTTGAGCAAAAGTAGCTACTGATATCAATAATGCTGATGCTAGTAATACATATTTACTTTTCATAATATTCTATTTTTGTTTAATAATTATTCTTGGTTTTCTAATTTTAATTTACGCTTCGTCATCTTCATCATCGCCTTCATCAGTCTCATCATCAGCTTCCTCTTCTTCAGAATCATCTTCGTCATCATCCTCTTCAGTACCTTCGTCTTCAAGAACTTCTAAGACTGGTTTGACTCTTTCAATAGCTTCCGTTTCGATAACATTCCCTTCTTCATCCACAACTACTTCTGCTACATCGTCTTTCATTACTTTGGTAACTGCTGCAATTGAATCTTTACCTTTTAGATTTATCAATTTAACCCCTTGAGTAGCACGTCCCATTACACGCAAATCTTCAATAGCCATTCTGATTGTTAATCCAGATTTATTAATAATCATCAAATCATCGGCGTCAGTAACTGCATTTATCGAAATAAGCTTTCCTGTTTTTTCTGTTATATTAAGTGTTTTCACACCCTTTCCTCCACGATTAGTAATTCTATAAACATCTTCACCATCTTCATCGACTAATTTGGTACGTTTACCATATCCATTTTCAGTTACTACTAAAATTTGTGAATCATTAATATTTTCCTTATCAACAGTAACCATGCCAATTACTTCGTCAGTATCATCTTTAAGAGTAATTCCACGTACACCAGAAGCAGTTCTTCCCATCGGACGGGTTTTAGTTTCTTCAAAACGAACTAATTTACCGGATTTTACCGCCAAAATAATTTGACTTTCTCCATTTGTTAATTTCGCTTCCAATAATTCATCGCCTTCTTTAATAGTAATTGCAGCAACACCATTAACTCTAGGTTTAGAATACTTCTCTAAAGAGGTTTTCTTAACCTGACCTTTTTTAGTTACCATAATAAGGTTATGGCTATTGATGTACTCTTTATCTTTTAAATCCTGAGTACAGATAAACGCTTTTACTTTATCGTCACTTTCTATATTTACCAAGTTTTGAATCGCTCTTCCTTTAGCCGTTTTACTTCCCTCCGGTATTTCATAAACACGCATCCAGAAACATTTTCCTTTTTGAGTAAAGAACATCATGTATTGATGATTCGTTGCTACAAACATGTGCTCTAAGAAATCTTGATCTCTTGTTCCAGCACTTTTTTGTCCAACTCCACCTCTATTCTGAGTTTTGTATTCCGTAAGATTAGTACGTTTAATATAACCTGCATGAGAAATAGTAATTACCACATTTTCATCGGCGATTAAATCTTCAATACTTACATCTCCTCCAGAATATTCAATTACAGAACGACGCTCATCTCCATATTTATCACGAATTTCAGTTAGCTCTTCTTTAATCAAGGCAATTCTCAAGTTTACATCCGCTAATAAAGCTTTCAAATGCTCTATTAACTTCATGATTTCTTCGTACTCTGTTCTTAACTTATCTTGTTCAAGGCCTGTTAATTGACGCAAACGCATTTCAACAATGGCACGCGATTGAATATCTGATAAATTAAACCTTTCGATTAATTTTTCTCTAGCTTCTTCCGTACTTTTTGAAGCTTTGATTAAAGCAATAACTTCATCAATATTATCCGAAGCAATAATCAAACCTTCTAATATATGCGCTCTTGCTTCCGCTTTTTTCAACTCAAATTGAGTTCTACGGATTACAACATCATGACGGTGCTCGATAAAATAATGAATCAAATCTTTCAGATTCAACATTTGCGGGCGCCCTTTTACAATCGCAATATTATTTACACTAAACGAAGATTGTAATTGAGTATACTTATAAAGTGTATTTAAAACTACGTTTGGTGTCGCATCACGTTTTAAAATATAAACGATACGCATCCCGTTTCTATCCGACTCATCACGGATATTTGCAATTCCATCAATTTTTTTGTCATTAACCAAATCAGCTGTACGCTTGATCATATCCGCTTTGTTGACTTGATACGGAATTTCGGTAACGATGATACATTCTCTTCCGTCCACTTCTTCAAAACCTACTTTAGCACGCATTACAATACGTCCTCTACCAGTTTTGAATGCTTCACGGACTCCTTCATATCCATATATTATACCACCAGTAGGGAAATCTGGGGCTTTGATATGCGTCATCAACTCGTCAACTTCAATATCATTATTGTCCATGAAAGCCAATGTACCGTTGATTACCTCAGTTAAGTTGTGAGGCGGCATATTAGTAGCCATACCTACTGCGATTCCTGTTGCCCCATTTATTAATAAGGTAGGAACACGAGTTGGCATAACTGTTGGCTCTTCTAGTGTATCATCAAAATTTAATTTAAAATCAACTGTTTCTTTATCTATATCTGCCAAAATTTCTTCTGAAATCTTACGCATTCTAGCCTCTGTATAACGCATTGCTGCTGGACTATCGCCATCTACAGAACCAAAATTACCCTGGCCATCAATCAATAAATAACGCATACTCCATTCCTGCGCCATACGAACCATGGCATCATAAACAGAGGTGTCACCGTGAGGGTGATATTTACCAAGAACTTCCCCAACAATTCTTGCGGACTTTTTGTGGGCTGATCTGGAGTTAACCCCTAAATCATGCATTCCAAATAGTACTCTTCGATGTACTGGTTTCAAGCCATCTCTAACATCTGGAAGCGCTCTTGATACAATTACTGACATCGAATAATCGATGTAAGCCGTTTTCATTTCATCTTCAATGTTAATAGGAATTAACTTTTCTCCTTCAGACATAAGTTGTTATATTAAAAAATTATATTAGTTTCAAAACGTGCCAATATACGCCTTTTTGAAATTTTTAACCCTATTTCGCACTAGTTATTTCAATGATTTATTAACAAATTTTAAAGTCATTTTAGTTAATAAATTAAGCGAATTTTAACTCTAATATTATTTTTATTTTTGTCTATTAGCTGACACCACTTCTTATAGGAATGGTTTTTGTTTTTCAATTACTAATTCACTAAATTTACGATATCAAATATATATTATGGATGATAATTTTTCACCAAGAGTAAAAGACGTTATTACTTACAGCAAAGAAGAAGCTTTGCGCCTAGGTCATGACTTTATAGGAACTGAGCACTTAATGCTGGGTATCTTAAGAGACGGTAACGGGAAAGCAATTCAAATATTGAATAACCTATCTGTTGATTTAGACCATTTACGCAGAAAAGTAGAGATCTTAAGCCCTGCAAGTCCAAGCCTAGAAGTAAATGTTGAGAAGAAAAACCTACACTTGACACGCCAAGCAGAACGAGCATTGAAAACTACTTTTCTTGAAGCAAAAGTTTTTCAAAGTTCGTCTATCAGCACAGCACATTTATTGTTGTGTATTTTAAGAAATGAAAACGATCCAACAACCAAGCTATTGAATAAATTAAAAATTGATTACGATATAGCTAAAGAACAATATTTAAACATGACTCCAAACGAAGAAGATTTTATAGAAAATTTACCACGAAACGAATCATATAATGACGATTCAGGACAAGATGACAGTCTAAAAGAAGGAACTTTCAACAATCCAGCCAATAAATCAAATAAAAAATCTAAAACACCAGTTTTAGATAATTTTGGAAGAGATTTAACAGAAATGGCCGAAGAAGGAAAACTAGACCCTGTTGTAGGACGAGAGAAAGAAATCGAACGTGTTTCACAAATTTTGAGCCGCCGTAAAAAGAACAACCCATTACTTATAGGGGAACCTGGAGTAGGAAAATCAGCTATTGCCGAAGGTTTAGCGTTGCGAATTATTCAGAAAAAAGTATCGCGTACTTTATTCAATAAACGTGTCGTTACCTTGGATTTAGCGAGTCTTGTTGCAGGTACAAAATACCGTGGGCAGTTTGAAGAACGCATGAAAGCGGTAATGAATGAATTGGAAAAAAATGATGATATCATTCTTTTTATAGATGAAATTCACACTATTGTGGGTGCTGGTGGAGCAACTGGCTCACTAGACGCTTCTAACATGTTTAAACCAGCATTAGCTCGTGGAGAGATTCAATGTATTGGTGCAACAACATTAGACGAATACAGACAATATATAGAAAAAGACGGCGCATTAGAAAGACGTTTTCAAAAGATAATTGTGGAACCAACATCAGTTTCTGAAACAATTACTATTTTGAATAACATCAAAAACAAATATGAAGACCATCATAATGTTACCTATACACAAGAAGCTATTGAAGCGTGTGTAAAATTAACGGATAGATATATGTCTGAACGTTTCTTACCGGACAAAGCTATTGATGCATTAGATGAAGCAGGTTCTAGAGTTCACATTACCAATATTGAAGTTCCAAAACAAATTTTAGATCTCGAACGTCAATTAGAGGACGTACGTGAATTGAAGAATGTTGTGGTAAAAAAACAGAAATACGAAGAGGCTGCTAAACTTCGTGATGATGAAAAACGTATTGAAAAAGACTTAGCTATTGCTCAAGAACAATGGGAAGAAGACGCTAAAAATAACCGTATTGAAGTTACCGAAGACAATGTAGCTGACGTGGTTTCTATGATGAGTGGAATACCAGTTAACCGTATTGCACAAACTGAAAGTAACAAACTAGCTAAGCTTCCAGAACTAATTGAGGGCAAGGTTATTGGTCAAAGAGAAGCAGTAATGAAAATTGCTCGTTCTATTCAAAGAAATCGTGCCGGATTAAAAGATCCGAATCGACCAATTGGTTCTTTCATTTTCTTAGGTCAAACAGGTGTTGGTAAAACCCAATTAGCCAAAGTATTAGCTAAAGAATTATTCGATTCTGAAGATGCATTGATTCGTATTGACATGAGTGAATACATGGAAAAATTTGCAATCTCTCGTTTAGTTGGAGCACCTCCGGGATATGTAGGATATGAAGAAGGTGGTCAATTGACAGAGAAAGTAAGAAGAAAACCATATTGTGTAGTATTATTGGATGAGATAGAAAAAGCGCATCCTGATGTTTTCAATATGTTATTACAAGTTTTGGATGACGGATATTTAACAGATAGTTTAGGTCGAAAAATTGATTTCAAAAACACTATAATCATTATGACTTCAAATGTTGGAGCCAGACAATTAAAAGATTTTGGACAAGGCGTTGGTTTTGGAACTGCCGCTAAAGTAGCTCAGGCTGACGATAATTCAAAAAGCATCATCGAAAATGCATTGAAAAAAACTTTTGCTCCTGAATTCCTAAACCGAAT
This sequence comes from Flavobacterium sp. GNP002, assembly GCF_054343795.1. NCBI lineage: Bacteria > Pseudomonadati > Bacteroidota > Flavobacteriia > Flavobacteriales > Flavobacteriaceae > Flavobacterium > Flavobacterium sp. GNP002. The sequence continues at coordinate 2,704,059 of NZ_JBTGUW010000001.1, read as the reverse complement.
AGACGATGTAATTGTTTTCAATGCTTTAGAAAAACATGACATCGATTTGATTATCGAAATCGAATTGAAAAAATTATTCGCCCGTGTTGCTGAATTAGGATACCAATTGAATCTTTCTGACAAAGCAAAAGCATTTATTGCAGAGAAAGGTTTTGATAAACAATTTGGCGCAAGACCATTAAAAAGAGCGATTCAAAAGTATGTTGAAGATGCGCTTGCAGAAGAAATTATCACTTCGAAAATTACTTCAGGAGATGAGATTTTTATGGATATTGAAGATGGCTCACAAGAGTTAACAGTGCAAATTCATAAAGCTGGAGAACCTACAAATCCTTAAATTCATTAAAACAATTATAGTAAAATAAACCCGTTACGTTTTTATAACATAACGGGTTTATTCTTTACAGTAAACATACTTTTTTTGAAAACAAATATTTACATTTGGTCTTTATAAAAAAGGTTAAACAAAATTAATTTATGTCAGATAACAAAGTTATTTTAGGTAGTGAAGAATGGTGTTCTTTTCCAGAATTAGGAATTCCTACAATTAAAGCACGAGTAGATTCCGGTGCAAAAACATCCGCTTTACATGCTATAAACATTGCTCCATTTATAAAAAATGAAAGCAACTGGGTAAAATTTGACATCAACCCAATACAAAATAATCAAAAAACGGTAATTCATTGTGAAGCACCATTAATTGACAAACGCATCGTTAAAAGTTCGAGTGGTTTTAGAGAACAACGCTATGTCATTCAAACAAATCTACAAATTGGAAGCTCTCAGTGGCCAATAGAAATGACTCTGACCAATCGAGATTCGATGGGTTTCAGAATGCTTTTAGGACGTGAAGCCATGAGTGGAAGAGTTCTTGTTGATCCGGAACAAAAATATCTTTTGGGACAGCCTACAACTGACATTTTAAAAGAATTATATAAAAATTCCGAGAAAGCAAGTTCTGGTTTACGAATTGGACTTTTAGCAAGTAATCCTGAATTATACAGCAACAAGCGTATTATGGAGGCAGGCGAAATGCGTGGTCACGAAATGCACTTTCTGAACATCAAGGAATGCTATATGAAACTGGATGCAAAAACACCTGAAATTCATTATCGTGGCGGTAAAATATTAAATCAATTTGACGCCATTATACCTAGAATAAGACCTAGTATCACTTTTTACGGATGCGCTTTGACACGACAATTTGAAGCCTTAAAGGTATTTTGCTTGAATTCATCAAACGCCATTACGCAATCACGCGATAAATTATATTCTTTGCAATTACTACTGAATCACGGTGTAGAAATTCCTACTACTGGTTTTGCAAATTCTCCATTGGATACTGATGACTTGATAAAAATGGTTGGAGGTTCTCCTTTAATCGTAAAATTACTCGAAGGAACACAAGGAAAAGGAGTTGTATTAGCTGAAACAAAAAAAGCTGCAGAAAGCGTAATTAATGCTTTCAAAAGCCTAAATGCCAATATATTAGTTCAAGAATTCATTAAAGAAGCCAATGGAAAAGACATTCGTTGTTTTGTAATTGATGGAAAAGTAGTCGCCGCCATTCAGCGCGAAGCAATGCCGGGCGAATTTAGAGCCAACATCCATCTTGGAGGAACAGCATCAGTTATAAAAGTAACCCCAGAAGAAAAACGTATTGCCATAAAAGCTACGAAAGCAATGGACTTAAAAGTCGCAGGCGTTGACATTATTCGTTCTTCAAAAGGGCCATTATTATTAGAAGTAAATTCATCTCCCGGATTGGAAGGAATTGAAGGTGCGACCAATAAAGATATAGCCGGTGAAATGATAAAAGCGATTGAGAAGAATTTTAAACTAAAATAGCTACCAATTACAGACTTTAGCCCGTCAAGAAACATTGAACTTTATGCTTTAAAATCTAAAAAATGAACGAATATCTTGATATTATTCTTCGAAGCACAGCCGTTTATTTTTTCATGGTTATCGCCTTGCGCCTTTTTGGCAAGAAAGAATTGTCTCAACTGAATACTGCCGACGTGATATTGATATTGCTGATAAGCAACTCCGTTCAAAATGCAATGGTAGGAAACGATACAAGTTTATTGGGAGGTTTAGCCGCGGCAACTGTACTTTTTACTATCAATTTTATTTTAAAAAAATTGATGTTTAAATACCCAAGATTCAGTGATTTCATGCAAGAAAAACCAGAAATTCTTATACACAACGGCAGTTTGGATTTTAAAACTCTTAGCAAATTAAACATCACTTCTGATGAATTAAAAGAAGCCATGCGCGAACATGGTATTGAATACTTTAAAGATGTAAAATTGGCAATGTTAGAAATAGACGGAAATATTAGCATTATATCTGGAGACGCCAATTTGAAACAAACCCATTACAAACGCAGACGCATTCATAAAAATTTAGGTGGAATAAATTAGATTTAAAGAACTCAAAAAATAGCTTAATCGGTTTAAAACAAACGAATTTTGTCAAAATAATTATGCTCGATTCTTTCAAAACATACTTTCAATCCAAAACGAATCTAACGGACGAACAGTTTCATTTGATTACAGATACGTTGCAATCAAAAAAAATAGAAAAAGGAACTGTCCTACTCCATCAGGGCGATATTTGTCATCATTCTTTTTTCGTATCCAAAGGATTATTGCGTTCCTACACCATAGACGAAACCGGAAAAGAACACATCATTCAATTTGCGGCTGAGAACTGGATTATTTCAGATAGAAGTAGTTCTTATTTCAATGAGCCTTCTGAATTGTTTATTGATGCCATTGAAGATACTGAAATTGTGTTCATCGACAAAAACTTCATAAATGCCGCGGCTGAAATCAGTGTTCTTTTTCGAGAGCAGGACAATATTGCGCTACACAATCACATTCGACAGCTTCAAAAACGAGTGAACCTCTTACTGGGAGCAACAGCTGAACAACGGTATTTAGATTTCATAAGGATTTATCCGAGTCTTACTTTGCGTATTCCACAATGGATGATTGCTTCCTATCTGGGTATTACACCCGAAACCTTGAGCAGAGTTCGCAAGGAATTAGCCAAAAGAAATTTTAAGCTCTATTAATTCTTTTCAAATTCATTTCTTATTCTACATCAATGCATCTGGTTTTAATCCATAGTAAATTTGTACTATAATTAAAACTTGACTACGCAATGAAAACAAAAAATATCGAATTAGTATTGGCTCCACCTCCACCACACATGGTAGGTGATGGATTTAGAGTACACAATTTTATCCCAAGTGGGTATCATTTAGACATGAAAAGAATGAGTCCATTCATCATGATGGATTACAATTCTAAATTTTATTTTCCACCAACGGACCAACCCAGAGGTGTAAGCGTTCATCCACACAGAGGTTTTGAAACCGTTACGATTGCTTACAAGGGAAAAGTAGCGCATCATGACAGTTCTGGAAACAGTGGTATTATTGGCGAAGGAGATGTACAATGGATGACTGCTGCTTCGGGAATTTTACACAAAGAATACCACGAAGAAGAATTTAGTAAAAATGGTGGTGATTTTCAAATGGTACAGCTTTGGGTCAACCTTCCGGCGAAAGACAAAATGTCAACACCAAAATACCAGGGAATTACTAACGACCAAATAAATAAATTTGAGATTCCTGGAAAAGGTGGCGTGATTGAAGTTATAGCTGGGGAATATGAAAATTTGAAAGGTTCTGCTTCTACTTTTACACCCGTACATTTACAGAATGCTAAATTAAATAATGGAGCAAAAGCATCTTTTCATTTTCCAGCAAATTACAACACTGCTTTACTTGTAATTGAAGGAAGTATAAAAGTAAATGATAGCGAAAATATTCCTGCTGACCATTTTGCATTATTCGAAAATGATGGTGAAGAATTTACCATTGAAGCTACTGAAAATGCAATCGTTTTAATTTTAAGCGGAGAACCTATCAATGAACCTATTGTAGCACACGGTCCGTTTGTAATGAATAGTCAAGCCGAAATCATGCAAGCATTCAATGATGTGAATATGGGGAAATTCGGTTATTTAGAAGAATAATCCTTATTTTTATATTTTAAAACACATAAAAATGTCAAACATCAAACTGATAATAGAAGAACGCCCGAGCAATATTGGCAACTTTATGGTTGGGCGATTGCTTCCCTTTCGAGAAAAAAGAATGGTTGGACCATTTGCATTCATTGATCATATGGGACCAACTTGCATGAGCGACTACGAAAATTTAGATGTTCCGCCACATCCACATATTGGGCTTTCCACTTTAACCTATTTGTTTGAAGGAAGTATTAAACATAAAGACAGTTTGGGAACTGAAATGGAAATCAAACCCGGGCAAATCAATTGGATGACATCAGGTAAAGGAATCGTTCACTCGGAACGAACGCCTGAGTATTTGCGTAGTTCCAATAAAATGCTGCACGGACTTCAAATTTGGGTGGCATTACCGAAAGAATTAGAAGAAATGGAGCCTTCTTTTTTCCACGTTCCTGAAAATCAAATACCAGAATGGAAAACGGATGATATTGCCTATAAACTTATAGCAGGCGAAGTACTTGGCAAGAAATCACCCGTTCCAGTTTACAGTCCGCTGTATCTTTTAGAACTAAAAAGCACTACGCATCAAACAATCACTATAGGCGAGCATCTATTTGGCGAAAGTGCTTTATACATTCTAGAAGGCAGTATTGAAAGTGAGGGAAATGTTTTTGGTCCAAAGCAAATTTTGATTGCCAAAGACAGTAAACTGTGCACCTTTGATATGGCAGAAAACACTACTATTTATATTTTTGGAGGAGAACCTTTTCTGGAAGAACGAATTATCTATTGGAATTTTGTGGCTTCAACCAAAGAGCTGATTGAAAATGCAAAAGAAAAATGGTTGGCACAAACGTTTGATAAAGTACCCGGAGAAACTGAATTTGTTCCACTTCCTGATCAAAATAAAAGACAATAATATGGGTAAAATAACAGCAAGTATTAGCACTGAACTTTATAAAACAGAAATACAATCCGAAACAAATTTGATCATCTCTGATGAACCTGAAAGTAGCAGAGGAAAAGATTTAGGCTTTACGCCAAAAGAATTACTTGCGTCCTCTTTGGCAGCCTGCACCTGCATTACTTTACGCATGTATGCTAACCGAAAAGGCTGGAATTTAACCGATGTAAAAGTTGAAGTCACTTTTGAAACTGATTCATTAGAAAATAAATTCAAAATAATGCGCAACATTCAATTATTTGGAGCTTTAGACGCTGATCAAAAAGCCCGATTAGTAAACATTGCCGATAAATGCCCGATCCACAAAATTTTAACCAACCCAATCGAAATTGCAACAGCATCAAATTAGAAAAACATGACAATTGAACAAATAAACGAAACTAAAAATGGCTACTTTAGAGCCGTTGATAACGACATCGAAGCAGGAAAAATGACCTATACTTGGGCAGGAACTGATAAATTTATTATTGACCACACCGAAGTAAATCCTGATTTTGCAGGACAAAGTGTAGGTAAAAAAATGGTGATGGAAGCCGTACAATATGCACGGGAAAATAATCTTAAAATTATACCATTATGTCCTTTCGCGAAAAGTGTATTTGATAAAACGAAAGAAATACAAGATCTATTGTTTTAAATAAATAGAAATTTTAGAGCATAAAAAAACCATTCTAAGAATGGTTTTTTTATGAATATTATTTTAGTATTAAATAAAAATACTGAAAATATAATAAATTATTGCTGCTAATATTGCTGAAATTGGAATAGTTAGAACCCAAGCCCACAACAAGCTTACGGTCATTCCCCATCGTACAGCTGAAACTCTTTTAGTAAGTCCAACACCAATGATAGATCCAGTAATAGTATGCGTTGTACTTACAGGAACTTTAAAATGCTCCGTAAAATATAAGGTTAATGCTCCTGCAGTTTCTGCGGCAACACCTTCGAAAGAAGTTACTTTTGTAATTTTAGAGCCCATTGTTTTTACAATTTTCCAACCACCACTCAAAGTACCTGCAGCAATTGCAGAATAACATGCTAGCGGAATCCAATCTGGCATTTTGAAAGCTCCATTTTCATCTGGAAGAACTACATCTAACCAATCTGGTAAACTTTCCTGTGCTATACCACTTGTTTGAATATATACAGTAACAGCCGCAGCTATAATACCCATTACTTTTTGGGAGTCATTTCCACCATGCCCTAAACTAAAAGCAGCTGATGACAATAATTGCATTTTCTTTAACCAATATGTTGACTGATGAAGATTTAAACTACTAAAAATCAAACAAAAAGAACTTATTGACATTATAATAAATGCAACTAAAAACCACTTTATATTGTGTGATTCAAAAACAACACTCCAAAGATGGGAGTCGAAACGTGGTTTCTTGATTTCATCAAAGTATATCATTTGACTTTCCACAAACCAAATAGTTAACAGCATTAAAACAACTGTAAAAATTTTAGGATAGATACTTCTTTTCGAAGCATTAAGAAGCCAAATAGAGATTAAATACGACATCAAAGCACCAATTAAAGGAGCCAAAACAATAAAGGCAATAATGATTAAGACCCCAGAAGGGAATCCACCATTTTTTCCTGCGGTGTACCAGTTTACAGTATCATACCAATATGCGGTATGAACTTCTGTTCCTTCAATTACTGCATACCCAAAAAAACCATGGACAGCGATAGCGTGTGCAATGGCTGCTCCAGCGAATCCTCCAATAAGAGTATGTGAAGAACTGGATGGAATCCCTTGCCACCATGTGAACAAATTCCAAATAATTGCAGCTATTACCCCTGCAAGGATTACAACTAAATCAATTTCTAAAGTATTGGCAGTTTTTGCAACAGTATCTGCTACACCAAAACCAAAAACCCAATACGCCAAAAAGTTAAAAAAAGCCGCCCAAACTACCGCCTGAAAAGGAGTTAATACTTTTGTGGCAACAACGGTTGCTATAGCATTGGCTGCATCATGAAAACCATTAATGTAATCAAAAATTAAAGCCAGGACTATAATAACTATAAGTAGAGTAAATTCCATAATTATAACTTCAGAATAAAACCGATTGAATTAAGAATGTTTTACAGAAATTGATTCTAAAACACTAGCAACACTTTTACATTTATCAGCAGCAGTTTCTAAAACTGACAATACTTCTTTGTACTTGATAATGTTTTTTGCATCCGTTTCGTTTTCAAATAAATCAAGAACTGCTTTATCATAAACATTATCTGATTTATTTTCTAACTTGTTAATTCTAACGCAAGCATCAGTGATATTCTTTATTTTTTTTAAATCTCTTAATTCTCTTACAGCAATATCAATGTTTTGACAAGCTTCAAGATTGATTTCAGTCAATTTTCTGATCGATTTTGTGATTTTATCCACCTGATACAACTTCATTCTACTTGCTGCACCGTGAAGGTTATCCGCAACATTATCAATAGAAGTAATTAATGAGTGTATATCTTCTCTATCAAATGGAGTAATGAAGTTTCTACTTAACTCTAAATTTGTTTGACGAGTAATATCTTCTCCTTTTTGCTCTAAAGCATCTATTTTTTGAAAAAGAACCTCACGTTCCTTCAAAGGAAGATTTACAGCTTCGTGCAAGTTTGTAGCAATTTCAATTAAATTACTAGAAGCTTCCTCAAAAAGAGGAAAGAACTTTTTGTCTTTAGGAACCAAAAATTGGAAAAAATTATTTATGTTCATTTTATTAAAATTTAGTTCGGCAAAATTACTGCATTATTTAACCTTAATGTTAAGTTAATATTAACAAATCATTTTCTATTTGAAAAGTATTCAAAAAAGAAACGGTATTCTCAATATCATAATGCAAAATTCGGTCTTCTTTTATCAATGGAACTTCCTCTCGATACGCACTTAAAAACATCTCAATAAAATCGCTTGACTGCAACGGTCGTCTGTATTCAATAGCTTGAGAAGCATTCATCAGCTCAATCGCTAGAATCCTTTCCAAATTATCTAAAACACGTAAGGCTTTTGTAGCTGCATTTGCTCCCATGCTTACATGATCTTCTTGTCCGTTACTCGAAACAATACTATCAATACTGGCAGGAGTTGCCAATTGTTTATTTTGACTGGCAATACTGGCAGCAGTATATTGAGGAATCATTAAACCGGAATTTAATCCTGGATTATCAACTAAAAATGCAGGAAGATTACGCAAACCAGAAATCAACTGATAGGTTCTACGCTCGGAAATACTTCCTAATTCCGATAACGCAATTGCCATAAAATCTAAAGCTAAAGCTAATGGTTGCCCATGAAAATTACCTCCAGAAATGATTTGGTCACTTTCAATGAATATATTAGGATTATCCGTCACCGAATTGATTTCTGTTTTGAAAACTTTCTTTACATAATCAAACGCATCTTTTGATGCACCATGAACTTGCGGCATACATCTAAAGGAATAAGGATCTTGAACATGTGTTTTTACTTGCTCGATGATTTCGCTTCCTTCCAAAAATCCTTTTATACGATTTGCCGTTACAATTTGTCCTTTATGAGGCCTGATAAAATGAATTAATTCATGAAAAGGTTCAATTCTTCCATCAAAAGCTTCTAATGAAATACTTCCAATCAAATCTGCCAAATAAGAAAATTTGCTGACTTTCATTAAAATATGCGCCCCGTAAGCACTCATAAATTGGGTTCCGTTCAATAAAGCCAATCCTTCTTTAGACTGCAACACAATTGGTTTCCAGTCGAAATGCTTCAAAACTTCAGCAGAATGTACTTTCTTGCCTTCAAAATATACATCGCCTTCACCTAATAAAGGCAACGATAAATGCGCCAAAGGAGCTAAATCTCCCGAAGCTCCAAGAGATCCTTGCGTATAAATTACAGGAAGAATATCATTATTATAAAACGCAATCAATCGCTCCACCGTTTGCAATTGAATTCCGGAATGTCCATAACTCAAGGACTGAATTTTAAGCAACAACATCAATTTTACAATTTCAGTTGGCACTTCCTCTCCTGTTCCACAAGAATGCGATTTTACTAAATTTTCTTGCAACTTTGATAAGTTCTCGTTAGATATTTTCACATTACAAAGCGAGCCAAATCCCGTATTTATTCCATAAATAGGCTCTGAATGAGAAGCCATTTTTTTATCTAAATAATCCCTGCATTTTTGAATATTAACTTTGGCCTCTTCAGAAAGTGCCAATAATTTACCATGAGAAATAATCTCTTCTAATGTTTCAAAACTGAGTAATTGTGTGCTTATGTAATGTGTATTGTCCATTTTTGTTTTCTATTTAAAGGGTAAAATTCAATAAATCTATATTAATAAACAACATTTATTGACTATAATTTAAAATTCAGACCTAAAGACAAACTAACATTAAGTTTTATGCTTAAAAAGTCACAAACTAATTAACTTAAAATCCATGAGATAAAGAGCTATGAATAGTACGAATTGCAACAATATACTTCAGAAATAGTTACTAAAACTCCTCAAAACGGCTTTATTAATGGAATTAATTATTTCTATATAGTTATAAAACGAATCACAAACCGTTTAATTTTTTCATAAAAATACGAATAGCTTTAACATAGACCTTGAAAACTAAACAATATTCAATATTCTTCTGAATGGTATTGAAAAATTAAAATATTCGCAAAAACGAAATTAAAGGCTTTCGTTTTTATAAAAAACTGTACTTTTGAAAAAATCTAATGATAAACAACAGAACAAAATATCACTCTTCGATTTCAACTCAAATTTGGGTTGTTTCTTCTGTTACATTTACTACAACAACTACTACCCCTTAGGGGTATACATTTAACATATAATCCTATTATTATATTTTTTTTCTGAAGAAAGAAAGTACTTGGGTATATAATAAACATTTGCATTTTTTACATAAAACAAACAAAAATGAAAGTATTAAAATTTGGTGGAACTTCGGTTGCCAATGCACAAAATATAAAACTAGTTTTAGATATCATTATCAATAAAGCAAAAGAGGAAAAATTAATTGTTGTGGTTTCTGCTTTTAGTAAAATTACAGATTTGCTCCAACTTGCTTCTCAAAAAGCAGCTGCCGGTGACGAAAGCTTTAAAGAAATTCTTTCCGATTTAGAGAAAAAACATTTAGATGCATTAAAAGAACTTATTCCTGTAAGCGAACAAAGTGGCTTATTAAGTCATATAAAAAGAATCATCAATCATCTTGAAACTTTGTTGGATGGATGCTATCTTTTAGGAGAATTATCGCCTAGAACTTCGGATACTATATTGAGTTTTGGTGAATTATTGTCTTCTTATATTATTGCAGAAGCATTAAAACAAAATCTAAAAAACAGCAGTTATAAAGACAGCCGTGAATTAATCAAAACTGACAATCATTTTGGAAAAGCCACAGTAAACTTTGAAGTTTCAAATCAATTAATTGCTGAATTTTTTGCTTCGAATGAAAATCAAGTGGTTGTAATGCCCGGATTTATTGCCGCATCAATCGACGGAATCAATACTACTTTAGGTCGCGGCGGTTCTGATTATACTGCTGCTATTCTTGCCGGAGCATTGAACGCAACTGACTTGGAAATTTGGACTGACGTCAACGGAATGTATACTGCCAATCCAAAAATTGTAAAACAAGCACAACCTATTGCATTCATTTCCTATCAGGAGGCGATGGAATTGTCTCATTTTGGCGCCAAAGTTTTATATCCGCCAACTATTCAGCCTGTGTTGAGAAAGAACATTCCAATTCTTATCAAAAACACTTTCGAAACGGAAGCCGAAGGAACTTATATTTCAAATCAGGAAATGGATCACACTAATCCCGTAAAAGGAATTAGCCATATTGACAATATTACTTTGATTACACTTGAAGGCCCGGGAATGATTGGTGTTACCGGTTCATCCAAAAGGCTCTTTGAAGTATTATCACACGAAAACATCAATGTGATTTTTATTACTCAAGCTTCATCGGAACATTCAATCTGTATCGGAATTCTAAATTCTGATGCTGATGTGGCTGAAGATGCCATCAACAATGCTTTTGAAGTAGAAATTTTACAAAATAAAATCGATCCTTGTATTGTTGAAAAAAACCTGTGCATTATTGCTTTGGTTGGCGAAAACATGAAAAACCACCAAGGTTTAAGTGGTCGAATGTTTAGCACTTTGGGTAAAAATAACGTAAACATCAGAGCGATTGCTCAAGGTGCTTCCGAAAGAAATATTTCAGCAGTAATAAACGAAAGAGATGTCAAAAAAGCACTGAATTCGCTGCATGAAAACTTTTTTGAAGAAAACACCAAACAGTTGAACCTATTTGTAATGGGTGTTGGAAATGTCGGAGAGAAATTCATTGAGCAAATTTACCAACAAAACAAATTCCTAAAAGATAATCTAAAAATAAATGTGAGAGTCATTGCTTTATCTAATTCCAGAAAAATGCATTTTGACGAGGACGGAATTTCCTTAAAAAACTGGCAATCTGTTTTAGAAAATGGCGAAGCGGCAAACAAAGAACAATTTCTTTACAATGTAAAAGAGCTCAATTTACGCAACAGTATTTTTGTTGACATTACTGCAAATGAAAGTGTGTCTAAAACTTACGAGCAGTATTTAAAACGCAATATTGCAGTAGTGACTTGCAATAAAATTGCCTGCGCATCAGAGTACGACAATTATAAAAAACTAAAAAAATTATCCCGACAGTTCAATGCTCCTTTTCTTTTTGAAACAAATGTTGGAGCTGGATTACCAATCATTGATACCGTAAAAAACCTGATTGCTTCAGGTGACAAAGTCAATAAAATTCAAGCCGTTTTATCTGGAAGTCTGAACTTTATCTTTAATAATTTTAATGAAAACAACACTTTTCATGATGTCGTTAAAGAAGCTGGTGTACAAGGATTTACAGAACCAGACCCAAAAATTGATTTGAGCGGAATTGACGTTGCCAGAAAGATATTAATCCTGATACGAGAAAGCGGTTACAAAATGGAAATTGACGAGATTGTCAACGAATCATTCATGCCTGCTGAATGTTTAGACACGACTAATAATGAAGCCTTTTTCAAATCTTTAATAGAACATGCAGCTCATTTTGAAACTATTTATAAAGAAGCGTTGAGCAAAGATTCTCGTTTGAAATACGTAGCGCAATTTGAAAACGGAAAAGCAAATGTTGGTTTAAGATTCATTCCTAAAGATCATCCGTTTTACAATTTGGAAGGAAAAGACAACATCGTATTGTTTTTTACGGACCGTTATGTTGACCAACCTTTATTGATAAAAGGAGCTGGTGCCGGAGCTGCAGTTACTGCTTCAGGAATATTTGCTGATGTAATTAGAATTGGAAACGTATAAATGAGTCGTAAAGTCAAATGTCATAAAGTCTCAAAGTTACCAACTTGATTTCATGAACATTCCTAAGACTTTACCACTTTATGACATTAGACTTTAAGACTAAAATTATGAATGAAATAAAAATATTTTGCCCCGCTACAATCGCCAATCTTTCCTGCGGATTTGATGTCCTTGGACTGTGTTTAGAAACTGCGGGGGACGAAATGATTATTCGAAAATCAGATATAAAAGGGATTCGCATCACTAAAATTGTGGGCGCCGATTTGCCTTTGGAAACCGAAAAAAATGTGGCTGGAGTATCTGCTTTAGCGATGCTGGAAGCTGTTGAAACCGAATTCGGATTCGAAATCGAAATCTACAAACACATCAAAGCCGGAAGCGGAATTGGAAGCAGTGCCGCAAGTTCAGCTGGTGCCGTTTTTGGAATCAATGAATTACTGGGACGTCCATTTACACGCAAAGAATTGGTTTTATTCGCTATGCAAGGCGAAAAATTAGCGAGTGGGAATGCCCATGCCGATAACGTTGCTCCTGCCCTTTTGGGTGGTTTTACATTAGTAAGAAGTTCAAATCCTTTGGATATTATCAAAATAGAAAGCCCATCCGAATTGTACGCAACCGTGGTTCATCCGCAAATTGAGTTGAAAACATCGGATGCGCGTTCGGTATTGAAACAAACTGTTTCCTTAAAAAGTGCTATCACACAATGGGGAAATGTAGGCGGATTAGTTGCAGGTTTGTACACTAAAGATTATGACTTAATTGGTCGCTCGTTGCATGATGAAATCGTAGAACCGTTACGAAGTGTTTTGATTCCAGGATTTGATTTAATCAAACAAACTGCGTACGAAAACGGAGCTTTAGGTTCCGGAATATCAGGTTCAGGTCCTTCCATTTTTGCTTTAAGCAAAGGGGAAGCAACCGCTAATAAAATCGCCAAAGCAATGAGCGCTGTGTACGACGAAATGAATTTAATGTATGAAATTCACGTTTCTAAAGTGAATGATGAAGGAATGAAAATAATTTTATAAGCATTAAGCATTAGGCATTAGGCAAAAAGCTTACTGCATAAAGCATACTGCGTAAAGCAAATAAAAATGAAATATTACAGTTTAAACCATAACGCACCCAAAGTTTCTTTCAAAGAAGCCGTAATACAAGGATTAGCAACTGATAAAGGCTTGTATTTCCCTGAAACAATTACTCCGCTTCCAAAGTCTTTTTTTGACAACATCGAAAATTTAAGCAATGAAGAAATTGCTTTTGAAGCGATCCAACAATTTGTAGGTGACGAAATCCCAGCAGCTACTTTAAAACAAATCATTGCCGAAACCTTATGTTTTGATTTCCCTGTGGTCGAAGTAGAAAAAGATATTTATTCCCTTGAATTATTTCATGGCCCAACGATGGCTTTCAAAGACGTAGGAGCGCGATTCATGTCTCGTTGTTTGGGGTATTTTAATAAAGATAACGCAGATAGTAAAAACACGGTTTTAGTAGCGACTTCCGGAGATACGGGCGGAGCAGTAGCCAGTGGTTTTCTTGGCGTAAAAGGTGTGGAAGTTATCATCCTATATCCATCCGGTAAAGTGAGCCATATTCAAGAACGACAATTGACTACTTTGGGTCAGAATATTAAAGCGCTTGAAGTAGATGGTGTTTTTGACGATTGTCAGGATATGGTAAAGAAAGCTTTTCTTGACGAAAGTTTAAAACATAAAAATCTGACTTCGGCAAATTCGATAAATATTGCGCGCTGGTTGCCACAAATGTTTTATTTTTTCTTTGCGTACAAAGCATTAAAGAAACAAAACAAACCATTAGTTTTCTCTTGCCCAAGTGGAAATTTTGGAAATATTTGCGCGGGTATCATTGCCAAAAAAATGGGATTGCCAATCGAACATTTTGTAGCATCCACGAATGTGAATGATACGGTTCCGAGATTTTTAGAAAACGGAGTTTACGAGCCTAAACCTTCTATAGCTACGATTTCGAATGCGATGGATGTTGGGAATCCAAGTAATTTTATCCGAATTCAGGAAATGTACCACAATGATTTGGAGCAGTTCAAAAAAGATTTTTCTTCGTTTACGTTCTCTGATGCTGAAACGATTGAAGCTATGAAAACCATTTACAATACTGACGGTTACATTGCAGAACCGCACGGAGCTGTTGGATATCTCGGATTGAAAAAAGAATTACAAAACCACCCGAATGCACTTGGTATTTTCTTAGAAACTGCACATCCTATTAAGTTTTTAGATACGGTGGAACCAACATTAAAGGTAAAACTGCCGATTCCTACACAAATTGAAAGTGTTTTAGGAAAGGATAAAGCGAGCGTAAAAATTAAAACGTACGAGGAATTGAAAGCTTTTTTGGGATAAAAATGTCGGTCTAAACAAATAAAAAACGACTAAAAATCTAATTTTAGTCGTTTTTTTTGTACCTAAATAAATTTGATTTAAAAGTACTCTTAAACTTGTATTTAGGAACAACAAAATAATTCTATACATTTTGGACTTCTATTTTAAATATATAATTATGAGTAATTTACAGCGAAGCATAACAATAAATTACGCCACAAAAAAATAAAATTCCAGATCTGAAAATATAGCTTGAATATGATTTAAATTATACTTAGTTTTGCAAAAAAATTGAGTTGTCTCTATTCAGGTTTTTTGCGAGTGAAAAACAAACCTGAACCCCATTAAAAAACAACTAAGTATTTAAGACGCTGTTTGAATCTTAACTAAAATCAACAGATTAAAAAATACTTTAAAAAACTACCTGATAAAGTAGCTTCCCATATCAACATAATTTATTAAAAGAAGGAGAAAAAAGTTTATGACGGATCATAGCATGAATGCTGTTAGTTTTGAAATTGAATTATTGGATAAGCACAAAGATTACAGGACTCAATATAAGTCAAATGATTTGTATTGGGGCGTAGGAATCGAAAATGAATGTTATTTAGAGTTTGAAAACCATCGCGTGGTAGACAAAGATTTTTTGCTGACTAAAGGGCTTCATGAAAAGTATAGTGTGAATCATTTTAAGAATTACAAAGAAAACGTTTACCAGAATTCATTACTGAAAATATTATCCGATAAAGAATATTATTTACCTGTACTGATGAACTCCCATTCGTTTACAAAAACGGACATTAACAACCAGCATAAGACTTTTGACCCCATAGCTAACGAACCAAATCCTGAATATTTAGGGGAAAGTATTTTTGAAATATTACAAAAAAACAATCCATATTTTATAGACGAGCTTCAAAAAGAATTTATTTTTGACGGTGACACAGTTGAATTTGTTACGCAAAAATTTTACAAAACAGATATTGACTCGGCCATTGCTGAGCTAGCAACAATAAAACAAGGTTTCATAAACAACTTACAAAGCGCCTTTGATAAAGATAAAATCTTTACGGAATTTGGCACTATAAAAATATGTTCTAAAAACCATCCTTTTGCCATATTTATTTCAAACAACACTAATTATTCTGTTTTTAATAATATGACCTATCACTTCAATTTAACTATTCCTACTGAGTTAAATAATGAAGGTGAAATTAAGGACAAAACAGGTTTTATAAAAAAACACCAGAGAGCAATTCGATTATTCCAATGGCTGAGTCCATTATTTATGACAAAATTCGGTTCTTCTGATTACTTATCGCACAATGACAGCAGCGTCAATTTAACAAAAGCATCACAAAGATGTGCCATGTCAAGATATATTGGGGTGGGCACTTATGATACTAATGTGATGAAAACCGGGAAAATTGTCCAAATGAATTTTGACGAGCATCCAATGCATGATAACCCGTTATGGTGGGTGAACCGTTATTCTGAAATATCGGATTATGAAAAAATTGATAAAATTGGTCTTGACATTAATTTTCACAAGCACAAAAATCATGGCATTGAGTTTCGAATATTTGATTATTTCGACGAAAAACACCTACAGGAGGTTTTGAATTTTCTTGTTTTTATTATGGATCATGCCTTATTAAACGAAATCGAAAATCCAATTTGCGATTTAGAATGGAATAACTTTGTCTACGAATCTATTATCCACGGCAAAGAAACCCATGTACCATCAAAATTCATCAGCCTTTTAGAAAACATATTATCTATCACCATAGAGTCGAATGATCCTTTATTAATCTATGATCAAATATACAGCAGCTTACATGCTCGTTATTACGAAAAAGGCTTTTGTAGTTCTTTACTAATTAAAAAACAAGCCTGCACTGCAAATGCAATAGCATCTTTTTAAAATAACCCGTAAATAAAAACACTTCTTGTTGACTATAAACCTACAAGAAGTGTAATTACTCACAAGAAGTTTTTTTAACTAATCGTGATAATAAAAGATAGCGGAGGTATATCCTTTTTCCAGATCTTTATTATCCCACCAATCTTCTCTAATTTCTGAGAAATAATTATAATTTTCAGCACCTGCCTGGGACTGCAAAGGATAAATAACTTTACCGTCTTTTCTAAAGGCTTTATCAGTATCCGTTTCTGGAACCACCACTACTATATGCCCTGATTTATTCAAGATGAATCTTTTGGCACAGATGATTCCTACTCCTCCAGTAGCATTTACTTTCTTCTGAAGTTCATCAACATCATCGATTCTTTCCCAACCAAACTCACTCCCCGATAGCAAAAACCAATCATAGATATAATTGGAATAAAAAGGCCTTACCGTTTCGTCAAAAACTACTGCTACTTCGTTCCCTTTCTCCAGTTGCTCGATTGCTGAATCAGTCCATCTCAATCTGGGGATATAGACCCTGCAAAAAAACAATAATCAAAAGTATAAATATTACAATAAGTATCCGAGGCGTCTTTCTGATAACGGAAACTTTTTGAAACATCCAGCGCCTTGATGATATTGCTAATTGATGTAAGTTTAGACCCGAGACTCGTTAAATCTCTAAACGGAATTGAAGGATCGCCAATAGGTTTGTACGTTTCCTCTTTACTGTCTAGACTTGCTTTTGAACCAGGCTCAAAATTAGGCACTTCAATATCCATACTTTTTTGATTCGTTTCATCAACAAGCTCGATATCTTTTGAAAACACAAACCCCTCTTTTTCAGTGTTTAAAAGTTTTACTTTCCACCAATCTGATGCTGTTTTTTCAATTAATTTAACGGTATGTCTAAAAGGTATTTGTATTAAAATTTTGGAATTATCCTGCGTTGCCGGAAAATCTCTTAGATTTAATGACGGAGTAGCGACTCTATATTTCATACTAATCAGTTAATTATAAATGATTCTACTGCCAAAATACTAAAAACAACCAAGAGAGCACCACAGAACACCATTATTTTTTAGATTTTTTTTGAACTATTTTTAAAAACTAATAATGCCAAACAGCATTTAATGAGTACTATTTTGCCAAAAGAAAAGGAAGTGTGTACATTAAGATTTATAAGGAATTAAAAGTTTTTTTGGATAAAAATTAAATATTTTTTCAAATACAAACCGACTGAGAAGTGATTTTTAGTTGCTTTTTTTTAACAGATTAGCTTTTTTTAAGTAAATTATTAAATTTGTTGAGCATAAAAAAATTATAGCGCAAAGCCAACCAATATTCGATGGATTGGAGTTATTTAATCGCTAGTATAAATGATTTATGTGACAGTTTTTGAAGATTTTACAAGATAAGGGGACACACTGATAAATACAAGATAGAAGAAAATTATTCAAATTATCCTACCTTAAATGAAACAAATGAGGCTATAGAAAAACTAAAAAAGTTGATTAGCTAATTTTAAAAAAAGATATATTTATCGATGATTACATTTAAAAATATACAAAAAAATCATTTTCAATGAATTCAAAATTATTCTAAATCAATTAAGGTTATTTAAAACTAGTAAATTTCTACTTATCTTTTTAGAGTAAGAGAACTTGATTCTTTTAAAAATATTAACTTGTACGCCGAGCACAGTTATCTGCCTATAAATCTAATAAAATTTGAAAAATGTAATTTCCCAAATGCTAATACCATTTTATCCACAAAGAATAAGCTGCTAAGTTTCTATTCATTCTCTTTACAATCAAAAACTGTTGCGATTGTAAGAATAGCAAACAAAATGCAAACTGTAATAAATTAATATAATAATAACTCAATTAATTTTTGAAACTACCAATAATTAAACATGAAATTAAAAAGAAAAATCAGAGAATTTGTTAGGAATTTTGGCATTGATATAGCAAAATACACCGCTGACACAAGGGGAATTGATTCCTATCATGATATTTTTCAAATAATTAATTGTGAAAAACCTATGATTTTTGATATAGGAGCTAACACAGGTCAAACAATAACCAATTTTAGAGAAGTTTTTAAAAATTGTACTATAAACTCTTTTGAACCTAGTCCTTCTACTTTTGAAATATTAAAAAAGAACAGTAGCAAAATGGAAAATGTACAAATTTGGAATACAGGGATTGGTTCTTCAGTAAGTACATTACTGTTAAATGAAAATACAGGGTCTGATATGAGTTCCTTTCTTGAACTAGGGCAAGCAGGCTGGGGCGAAATTAAGAATAAGACAGAGGTGGCGGTAACCACGATTGACCAATTTTGTCAAGACCAAAATATTGAAATAATTGATATTTTAAAAATAGATACTCAAGGATATGAACATGAGGTGTTTAAGGGAGCTGTAAACTCAATACTAGAGAATAGAATTGGCTTACTCTATTTTGAAGTTACCTTTATTGATATGTATAAAGGACTTCCTTCTTTTTCAACATTATATGATTTTGCTGTTAATCATGGATTTGAGTTAGTTGCCATATATCCGATTAAATATAAAAATAATAAAGCGGGTTGGACTGATGTACTCTTTAAACATAAAAACTACAAATAGCTTTTTCGCATTCCCTATCTTGGCGTTAGCTAATGAAATTACCGAACAACCTAAAAAACAAAATAAGCAACTGCCTTAAAGGATGTAGCTTTTTTTATACCTTGGCTCTACAATAAAAACCAAACAGAAAAACTATGAACACAACAGAGCAAGCGTCACAACAGCTGAAGCAATCGAAGTTCAGTATCAAAAATATTTTTCTTCCTGACTACGAAAACTACGAAGGAGTTCGCAGAATCAATATTTATGTGATGCGGCTGTTCTTCGCGTTAATGTTTATTTTTGTTGCCACAGATTCCTGGACCGTTATTCTTAATCATGAAGGGGAATGGGATCCAACAAGAGCTGTAGCTTGGTGCACTTGGGCGGCTTACTCCACACTGGCTCTTTTGGGTGTATTCCATACGTTACGAATGTTACCCATTATGCTTTTTATGATTTTTTACAAAGGACTTTGGCTTATTGTTGTCGCTTATCCTTTATGGTCAGCCGGCACGCTCAAAGGTTCACCAGCCGAAGGAATGGCATATATGTTCTCCGGAATTATCATACCAATACTCTTCATGCCTTGGAAATATGTATTCAGAAAATACATTTTAATAGAGACAAAAAAGAAATAATTATAGTATTTCAAAATACTACTAAAAACCAAAACGGCTGGAAATTTTTTCAGCCGTTTTGGTTGTATCACAATTTATTAAACTTGAATTGCTGTCCACCAATAGATGCCTCGTACATGAGTCCGCCCTTTTGCATGGTAAACACCATCACGCCATTGGTATATTTTACATTTGCTGAGGCGCCTTCTGTTACAGCTACAGCAGAAGCTTGTGCGGAAAACTCGAATCGGCTCTCTTTAAACCGGTTCATTTCATTTTTTGATTCAAAAAATATCACCTCCCGATACGCTTGTCCGCCAGCTTGAAATCCTATGCTCAATTGCGTCAATTTTGCCATTCCTATTCGTTTGTTCTGCTCATATACAACCCCGTTTCCTGCTGCACCGCCAACGCCAAGACCTCCTTTACCTACATTTGGAAAAATAACATAACCGTAAGCTTTATCAAAAAGCGCCTTCATCAACGGATCACTTTTAATGAACTCGGCCTTTGCTATTTTACTATCAGCAATAATTTTATTTTTTTTAGCGGTCGATTGTCCCAATACAGGCGCTATGTTGAGTACACAAGTCATCATTATTACCAAAAAAATATTTAAATTTTTCATAATCATATCTTTTAAATTACTATAAAATTTCTTTGTTCAAAGATAAAAAAAATTATTGTTTAATGATTAAATATACTGATTATCAATACTATAATAAATTATTTTATACATTTAAAGAATAATTATTTCATCAAAAAAATGAAGTGATTACTCCCTTTTTTCTACCTTTGAAAAACACAAAGCAATAACCCAAGAATAGAAGTATTATACATGATTACAAAAGCAACAATAGAAGACGTTTCCCTTTTAAATACATTAATCAATTCAGCGTATCGGGGCGAATCGTCTAAAAAAGGATGGACCACTGAAGCCAACATATTAGAAGGACTACGAACCACAGAACAAGAACTCACAGAAACGATTCAGAATACAAAAAATACCATTCTAAAATTTACGCAGGAAAATCAGATTATAGGTTGTGTATTGTTGATTGAAAAAAAACAGGAATTGTACTTAGGCATGCTGACCGTTTCACCTGAATTACAAAATAGTGGCGTTGGTAAAAAGTTATTACAACAAGCAGAAATTCATGCCTTCGAATTAGGATTGCCAAAAATTATAATGACAGTAATTTCCGTTCGGGATGAACTGATTGCTTGGTACAAACGCAACGGTTATGAAGATACCGGAGCAAGAGAACCGTTTCCAGCAAGCGATGTTCATATTCCAATTACGGAAGTGCCTTTGGAATTTATCGTTTTGGAAAAAAGGGTTTCTAATTAGTAATAATCAATCTTAAATCAAAATAAAATGGGAACCAATAATAAAACAGTTGTTGTAAAAGATTTAGAAGAAAAATCAATTCTGGTATCGCGAACATTTTCTGCGCCACCTGAAAAAGTTTGGCTTGCGTTTACGGAAAGTGAATTGTTAGAACAATGGTGGGCACCACAACCTTGGAAAGCCGAAACCAAAACTATGGATTTTTCCGTTGGCGGCTATTGGTTGTACGCAATGGTGGGTCCCGAAAATGAAAAACATTGGGGACGAATGGACTATACTGCCATAACACCATATTTAAGTTTTGAAATTAAAGATAGTTTTTGTGATGAAGAGGGAATCGTAAATACTTCGGTACCGGTTTCTATAGGAACTATTGCTTTTGCTAAAACAGAGTCTGGTACATTGGTTGAATTCAAAATGTTTTATTCTAATGAAAAAGAGATTGAAACTATGATTGAAATGGGCTTTGAACAAGGCATTACCGTTTGTCTTGAGCAATTAGAAACGTTATTTCAAGAAAATAAAATCTAACGATAAGCAAGATTTCGTTTAGTCCTCGGGTAGTTAGCGTAAGGGATTGCGGCGGCATCCTTTATTTTTTTTCTTTAAAAAAATAAAGATACAGCCAAAAGCCCGACCCCAAAGCTGCAGATACGGTAATGGAAAATGGAATTTTCTGCTTTGGGGTTACGCCCAAACCCTAATATAAAATCCAATATCAGGGAATATGGGTAAAACAAAACCTATTTTTGTGGCGTGAAAAAATCAGTTTCAATTATTGGAGGAGGACCCGCAGCACTTATACTTGCTGCGTTATTAGATTGTGAGAAATTCAAGGTTACTGTTTACGAGAAAAATAAGACACTGGGAAGGAAATTTCTGGTGGCCGGAAAAGGAGGATTCAATCTCACCCATTCGGAACCTATTTCTGAATTGATTGCACGTTATACACCGCCTCATTTTCTGGAAAAAGCATTGCTTGATTTTGATAACGAAGACTTTAGAAAGTGGATTGATACTATTGGCATCCCAACCTACATAGGTAGTAGCAAACGGGTATATCCTGAAAGTGGCATTAAACCCATAACAGTTCTCAACGCAATTCTGGATGTTCTGGATAAGCAAGGTGTCGCTATTAAATACCAACATAATTGGACTGGTTGGACGAGTAACGATGACATTGTTTTTAATTCGGATACAGTAATAAAATCAGACTATACAATTTTTGCTATGGGCGGAGGCAGCTGGAAAGTTACCGGTTCTGATGGTAGTTGGCTTGATTTATTCGAAAAGGAAAGTATTCCTATCGTTCCTTTTCAATCTTCTAATTGTGCATATCAAGTGAATTGGCCGGAAGATTTTATCCTAGAACATGAAGGCAGTCCGCTTAAAAATATTGCGATTAGCTGTTTGAATAAAAGGCAAAAAGGCGAAGCGGTTATCACACATTTTGGTTTAGAAGGAAATGCTATTTATGCGCTTAGTCCACAAATTAGGGAGGAAATGGAGAGCCAAAAAAAAGCTACAATTTTCTTAGATCTAAAACCAACCTTGCGCTATGAAGATTTGCTTGACAAAATTAGAAAATCAACTTTTAAAAAGACAAGCGAAACATTACAAAAAGAAGTTAAATTGAGTCCTGCACAGATTGGCCTTTTGAAAAAATACCTTTCGAAAGAAACATATTTAAACCCGCAGTTATTGACTCAAAACATAAAAAAACTACCTGTCGAAATCACAGGTTCTGCCCTATTGAACGATGCGATATCTACAACAGGCGGTATTCAACTGAATGCTGTGGATGAAAATTTCCAATTGAAAAACAAAAATCGTAATTATTGTATCGGTGAAATGTTAGACTGGGATGCGCCCACTGGCGGTTACCTTCTTCAGGCTTGCTTTAGTATGGGGATGCATCTTGCTCGTCACTTGAACAGCATTCCTTAAATTTTATGGATTATAGTGTGGATTCCAAAAAAGTATTTTGATTGTGAAATGACTTTCCAATAGTTTTAAATTTTTTTTATAACACCATTTCTTCGAACAAACGATGTGCTGTTTGTTCCAAATCATCACACAAACCCGGATGTGGTCTTGAGGTTTGAATGGCAGAGCTGCGAAGTGCAGTCAACCAACGGAAACGCGATGGAATATCAAATTGTCCTATTGGTCCACCTGATTTTTCGCCATGCGCCACTTTCTCGAATGCCTGTAAATTTAGATGCAATTGTTCCAGATCTAAATCGGCTGAGAATAGTTGCAATTTGGCTTCGTTCATCGAGCAGAGTACTTTTATAAACTTCGCTTTTTTACAAAACAAAATAATACCCACATTGAGGAATTCTTCGCGTTCTACCCTAGGCACAACGCGGATTACGGCATACTCATATAAGTGCTTCTCTTGCATTTTGTGCTTCGTTTATAAAAATTTCGGAATGGTTTAAACGTATCGATAAAAACTGAAAATAGACTTCCCGAATGTCTTCGGGAGTTTCATCGGTATCTTCCCAATGGAGCCATACTTCCGGAATCAGATTCACTATACTCTGTAATACCGCTTTCGTCAATATTTTTTTGAATATTTCATCCGTTTCTGGCAATAAGGAAGCTTGAGGCAATAATACATGGTCTTTTATCAGTGCAAAAGGACTTTGCGCATGCTTTTCCCAATTGGTCCACGAATGATGAAAATAAAGACTTGCACCATGATCGATCAGCCATAATTCTTTATGCCATATTAACATATTGGTGTTCCTAAACGTTCTGTCGACATTAGTGATAAAAGCATCTAACCAAACAATTTGCGAGGCAAGTTTTGGTTCTACTAAAGTGACAACTGGATCAAAATTTATAGCTCCAGATAAATAATGCAACGCCAAATTGAGTCCCTGACTGCCTTGAAGCAAGTCTTGAATTTCTTCATCGCCTTCTGAACGGCCAAATGCTTCATCGAGATTTGCAAAAACGAGTTCGGGCATTTTTAGGTTTAAAATACGAGCTATTTCTCCGCCAATTAATTCGGCAATCAAAGCTTTCACGCCATGTCCGGCACCTTTGAATTTCAGTACATATTTAAAATCATCATCGGCTTCAGCGAGCGCAGGCAAAGAACCGCCTTCCCGCAACGGAGTGATGTATCGCGTAACATTTACGGTTCTAAGATGAGGTATTTTTTCCATAATCGAATTGGATAAAGCAATTTTGCTTGGATACAAACTTACAAATAAGTAGTTTGATTTTGTATTAGTAATTACTAAAACAGTAAATAATATTGCTACTTACTGGTGTAAGTTTCACCATGAACTTCTTTTATAGAAATTAACTCTTTACAATAATAAATTTCTTTTCCTCTGGTTTCAATGTTCATTTTAAGACTTACTTTTCTATTATTTGAAATCAAATCATTTGAATTATAATTCTTTACTTTTTGATAATCATTCTCGCTTAAATAGACTCTTATAATTGAATCTTTTGTTTTGAGTTTAATAGAAGGAGACTTTATTACTTTGTGTTTTTTTAATGCATCAAAATAATTCAAAATAAACACATCATCCGCACTAGGGTTTTTAATTTGACGCGTACCATTAAGTACTTTTTCCCACTCATCAATACTCTTCTGATCAAGATTATAATAGTTAAAAAGATCAATCGACTTAAAAGCCAAATCTCCTTCAATAATTTTTTCGTTTCGAGAACATGAAATAAGGATAAATACAAAAAACAATAATTTTAATTTGTTCATGTTGATGACCATTTTCTAATTGTTGAGTTCTTAAAAGTAGTTAATTTAGAGAATATCTCAACTTTCTAAGCTCAAAAAGGCTTTCCCAATATTCGCAATTACATCTGAAGCAATAAACGATTGATAGCCAGTTTCTGGCAACGCAATATCAGCGGTTAATCCGTGGAGATACACACCAAGAATTGCGGCACTAACAGGTTCATAGGATTGTGCTAATAAACTGGTAATCATTCCCGTCAAAACATCGCCAGTTCCCGCAGTTGCGAGAGCGGCATTTCCAGTAGTATTTTCATAGACAGTTTCACCATCAATGATTTGGGTGGGTGCACCTTTCATAACTATTATAAGTTGGTATTGTTTAGAGAAGGAGATTGCTTTACTCCTTTTCTCTTCTTCGGAATCCCATTTTCCTATTAATCGTTCCAGTTCTTTAGGATGTGGCGTTAAGATTGTTTTGGGCGGTACTAAAGAAAACCATTCTTTATTTTTGGATAAAATATTCAATGCGTCAGCATCGATTACTAAAGGCGTTTTATTCGTTTTTAAAAATTGATACAGCGCATTTTGGGTTTCTACGGCCTGACCTAAACCTGGACCAATTCCGATAGCTTTCGGTTCAATTTCGAAAGTAATATCAGAAATTATGTTATCCTGAATATCCGTCAAAACCATGACTTCAGGAATGGCGGTTTGAAGAATAGTGTACCCACATTTAGGAATAAAAACGGTGACTAATCCGCAACCGGTTTTCAAACAAGCTTTGGAAGATAAACTCACTGCTCCTATTTTGCCATAACTTCCGCCAATGATTAAAGCGTGACCCTGAATTCCTTTGTGGGTATTTTTGTCAGGTTGTTTGTAGCGTTTCAGGATTTCTTTTTGGTCGATGTAAATAGGATTCTTCATTGAAATTTGTTTGTTTAAAATTACGAATTTTATAGGAAACAAATTCGTTAATTGATCCTAAATTCCCTAGCCCTGATTACTTCACAATACTTTTATTTTTATAGGAGTTCAGTGAACTTCGTTTAAAGCGGCTTCTCCCGCTATATAAAAACAAGGTTTTTTAGCCGTAGTTTTTGTTAAGCGGGAATACAGCGGATAGCAGGAAATAGTTCCTAAAAATACTTATTATAAATCCTACAGTACGTGTTCTTCCGAAAACGTTTGAAACTTTAAACTTTGCTTCGCTCTGCCTTTGTCACCCGAAATAAAATCAATAAATTAGCGACTTCAAATTTTATATAAAAACACAATGAAAAATACTGCGCTTACGCACATACACGAGAGTTTGGGAGCAAAAATGCTTCCGTTTGCCGGATACAATATGCCAATTTTATATGAAGGAGTAAATGCAGAACATGAAACGGTGCGCAATGCCGTGGGTGTTTTTGACGTTTCTCACATGGGTGAATTCTTGCTTACGGGTCCAAATGCATTAGCTTTGATTCAAAAAGTGACTTCAAATGATGCTTCTACTTTGACTATTGGAAGAGCGCAATATTCTTGCTTGCCAAATACTGATGGTGGAATTGTAGACGATTTGCTGGTTTATAAAATGAAAGACGAGCAGTATTTATTAGTTGTAAATGCATCGAATATTGACAAGGATTGGGATTGGATTTCGGCTCAAAATGATTTGGGTGTAGAGATGAAAAACTTATCAGATGATTATTCATTATTGGCAATTCAAGGACCAAAAGCGGTTGAAGCAATGCAATCGTTGACTTCCAAAGATTTATCTGCGATTCCATATTACCATTTTGAAGTGGGTGATTTTGCCGGTATCGAAAACGTAATTATTTCGGCTACAGGATATACAGGTTCTGGAGGTTTTGAGATTTATTGTAAAAATTCAGAAGTAGAACAAATTTGGAATAAAGTTTTTGAAGCGGGTGAGGCTTTTGGTATTAAACCAATTGGTCTTGCGGCTCGTGATACATTGCGACTAGAAATGGGTTTCTGTTTGTACGGAAATGACATCAACGACATGACATCGCCACTAGAAGCTGGTTTGGGATGGATTACGAAGTTCACTAAAGAATTTACCAATTCAGAAAACCTGAAAAAACAAAAAGAAGCAGGAGTTACTAAAAAATTAGTTGCTTTTGAAATGCAGGAACGTGCGGTACCAAGACACGATTACGAGATTGTGAATGCAGATGGAAATGTAATCGGGATTGTAACTTCGGGAACTATGTCGCCATCGATGAATAAAGGAATTGGTATGGGTTATGTAACTGTTGAAAACAGTGCTTTGGAGAGTGATATTTTTATCCGAATCCGTAAAAATGATGTTCCTGCCAAAGTGGTAAAATTACCTTTTTACAAGAAATAAAAATAAATGAAGAAACTTTCACTTGTATTGTTACTCACAACATTTTCACTTTTAGGTCAAAATGAGGCAAAAACTTGTGAAACACTTTCTAAAATAAATACGTTAATACAACGTGAACATTACCAACCAAAACCGGTAGACGACAGTTTATCGGTTTTTGTTTTTGATAACTTTTTGGATGTTTTGGATGCTAACCGAAACTTATTTACCAAGATTGAATATCAAAAACTATGTGAGCATAGACTCCAACTGGACAATTATATTTTACAGAACAATTGTTCGTTTATGGGTGATTTTGTTGCCGTTTATAAATTAGCTTTGATTCGAAAAAAGAAAATTTTAGAGAAAATACAAAAGGAAAATTTTGACTATAACTCAAATGACTCTGTGAAATTTTCGAAGAAAAACTTCCCTTTTGATTTGGTTTTAACCGATATCGAAAGAGTCTGGAGAAAGAGAATTAAATACGATATTCTAGAAGATATTTCGAAATTGAGTTCCAATTTAGATTCGCTTACGCAGAATTTTTCAAAGCTGGAGAAAACCGCTAAAACAAAAATATTTGACACCAACTTATGCAAGGTAAATAGTATTCTTGCAGACACTAACAGATTAGAAAATGACCTTCAAAATAATTTTTTAAATATTTTTTGCACTTATTTTGATCCTCATTCCAATTATTTTTCAATGGATGCCAAATCCAGTTTCATGTCGGGTTTATCAACCAGCAATCTTTCGTTGGGATTGAATATTGGATTTAATGAAAAAGAGGAAATTATTATCGAAGAAATTGTCCCGGGTGGTCCAGCTGCCAAAACAGATAAGTTTGATAAAGACGATGTAATCCTAAAAGTATCCAATACTAAAGGAGATGAATATTCTGTTTCCTGTGCCTCAATAGAAAAAATTGGAGAATTGATTCTTTCTGATTCGAATGTAGAAATAGAATTGACCATTCAGAAAAAAAATGGAACCATACAATCTGTACTCCTCAGAAAGCAAGTAATGAAAGCCACTGAAAATGCGGTTTTCAGTTATATTGCCGAAGCGGAAACAAAAATTGGTTACATCAACATTCCTAGTTTTTATTCTAATTTTGACGGATATTCTATTCAAGGCTGCGCTGATGATGTTGCCAAAGAAATCGTGAAACTTCAAAAAGACAATGTTGAAGGTTTAGTAATCGATCTTCAAAACAATGGTGGCGGATCGATGGAAGAAGCCACTAAATTAGCTGGAATGTTTCTAGATATTGGTCCTGTATCTGTTTTAGTTAATAATAAAAACCAACAAACCATTTTAAAAGACGGCAATCGTGGTAGTGTTTATAATGGTCCAATCGTGCTGTTAATAAGTGGAAATTCAGCATCGGCTAGCGAATTTTTTGCAGCGTCAATGCAAGATTATAATCGAGCAATCATTATTGGCAGTACATCATTAGGTAAAGCTTCTATGCAGACCATTTTACCATTGGACGAAAATAACCAACAGGGATTTGTAAAACTTACTATTGAAAAATTCTACAGAATTACAGGTGACAGCCATCAAATAAAAGGAATTGTTCCAGATATTGCTCTACCCGTTTTATTTGACAGTATAATTCCGCGGGAAATCAGTTTTAAAACAGCTTTGAAATATGATGTAATTACTACAAAAGCAAGATTCAATCCGTTCACAAAAAATTATTTTCCCACAATAATCGAATTAAGTAAATCAAGAGTAAAAAACACCTCTATCTTCAATGACATTAGTTTGGCTAATGAGCAGATTAATGTACTTTATAACAATCCCAAAAAACCGACACGATTAGTTTTTAAAGATGTATTCAACGATATTCATGAAATTGATTCACTTTGGAAAAAAGTCAAAAAAATTGTGGAAAGTGAAAGTAAAAATATAATTTCGAATAATTCCTATGATTTGGAACGATTAAAATTTGATGTTTTCCAACAGGATATTAATCGCTATAAAATTAAAGAGGTAAAAAACAATCCTTATTTAGAAGAAGCAATTGCCATAATAAACGATTATAAGAATTTGAACAAATAACCAACCAAAAAAATGAAATTAACCATTACTTCGCTCCTATTTTTAATTACGATTACCTTTTCTAATGCTCAAGAATTCAAAACTCCTGTTGACTATTTAAATTATATTGGCAAAGAAACTGATGCTATTTCTCGAACAACTTGGAAATACACTTCGGCAGTTGCGCATAGTAAAAATGCCCGAAGAATTGATGTAACACGTAAAACATTGGTAAAAAGTATCCAAAATGCCACTAAAAAAATTGAAGCTTTAAAGGATGGTTATAAAGGTGATGTTGAATATAAAGACCAACTACTAGCTTATTTATCAATTTCTGAAAAACAAATCAATCAGGAATATGAAAAAATCATAAACATGCAGGAAGTGGCGGAACAATCGTATGATTTTATGGAAGCTTTTATTTTGGCAAGAGATTTAGTCAATACTAAAATCAATGAGGAAGTGAATAAATTGAATGCCAACCAAAAAATATTTGCTAATAAATATGGTATCCAAATTGGAGAAGAGAAAAGTGAATTGGGCAAAAAAATGAAAATATCCAACGAAGTTTTTGAAAACCACACCCAATTATTTTTGATATTTTTCAAAGTAAATTTCACAGAATCGCTTTTGATGAATGCCATTGCTCAAAACAATTTGAATGCCATTCAACAAAACAGTAATGCATTAGAGCAATATTCGAACGAAGGTTTAGATAAATTAAAAACATTTAAAGCTTTCAATAATGATTTAATACTAGTGAATGCAACCAAAAAGGTATTAGAATTCAGTAAAAAAGAAGCACTGGAATTTAGTCCTAAAGTAGTTGCCTTTATGATGCTCAATCAAAAATTTCAAGAGAGTAAAAAAACAATGGATAACAAATCAGCAACTTCCAGATCAAAGGAAGAAGTGGATAATTTCAATAAATTGGTAAACGAGTTGAATAAAGAAGTAGGAAGTTATAATGCTATCAATAACAAGTTCAATTCAGAGCGAGCCAATGCTATCAATTTTTGGAATGTAACAGGCGATAATTTTATTTCAAAGCATGTGCCAATTGACTAATAAAAATTTTTGAAAAAATAACTAATAACTGTATTTTTGCAGTTCAAAATAAAAAATAGAAATGGGAAGAGCGTTTGAGTTTAGAAAAGGTAGAAAAATGAAACGTTGGTCGGCAATGGCCAAAGCATTTACCAGAATTGGTAAAGATATTGTAATGGCCGTAAAAGAAGGCGGTCCAAATCCTGAAGCCAATTCTAGATTAAGAGCTGTTATTCAAAATTCGAAGGCAGTGAACATGCCAAAGGAAAATGTAGAACGTGCCATAAAAAAAGCTACCGATAAAGACACAGCAAACTATAAGGAAGTTTTATTTGAAGGATATGCACCTCATGGAATTGCAATATTAGTTGAAACTGCTACTGATAATAACAACAGAACTGTGGCAAATGTTAGAAGTTATTTTAACAAATGTAATGGAACTATGGGAACCCAAGGCTCGGTTGAATTTATGTTTGACCATACCTGTAATTTTAGAATTCCAGCAAACGGTATCGATCCTGAAGAATTAGAATTAGAATTAATCGATTTTGGTGCTGAAGAAGTTTTTGAAGACGAAGACGGTATATTGATTTATGCTCCTTTTGGAAGTTTTGGAACCATTCAAAAAGAATTAGAAAACAGAGGGTTAGAAATTCTTTCTTCTGGATTTGAAAGAATTCCACAAATTACTAAGAAACTTACAGAAGCTCAAGTAGCGGATGTAGAGAAACTTATCGAAAAAATTGAAGAAGATGATGACGTGATGAACGTATATCACACTATGGAAGAAGAATAGACTTTGATACAATTATACTTTAAACTCTAGCTTTGGCTAGAGTTTTTTTGTTGCACAATTTATGAACTAAGAATAATGCCTCTGTGATTTATCGTTTAAAGTATTCTTTGAGCTGTTTTTTAAAATCGGCTGAAAACATATTTATAAAACAAACCAAATAGTTTCTTGTAATAATAGGTTTTCCTAAGACTTTTATCTTTTTCTGAAGTTTTCAAGCAATAAATCAATAGTATACAAATAATTTTTTAAAAGACATTTGCCTTCTAATTATTTTAAAAATACCGTTTAAATTACTGACTTTATCTAAAAATAGAAGATTTAGCAAACGAGTATTATTTAATATCTTTTATACTGCTACCAAGTTTCTTATATTTGCTGACTTTTGCGAAATGCTACGCCTCAAAAACAAGCGAAACATCAAACCGTTAGGAGCACAATTATTTTTTGTTATGATCTTCTACAAAAATATAGTCTCTGATTGAATGAGTTTAGTTAGCAATCTAAATTTCCAAATACAGAAT
The DNA here is from genome assembly GCF_054343795.1 of Flavobacterium sp. GNP002. NCBI lineage: Bacteria > Pseudomonadati > Bacteroidota > Flavobacteriia > Flavobacteriales > Flavobacteriaceae > Flavobacterium > Flavobacterium sp. GNP002. Next base: position 2,672,343 of record NZ_JBTGUW010000001.1, on the reverse strand, counting down.
ATCGTTCTAAGGAACGTTTTAAATTACAACACTTATGACAAACAACATTCTAATTGAAAATCAATATAAAAGAACCAGTTTATTTGAAAAAGAAAATGTGAACTATTTAGTACGCATCTTAAAAAGATTCAATACCGTACCAAAGATAAATAACATCAATATTATCACTTCAACCAGTGAGCCTACTGTTTTCAAAATTGTACCCAACAAATCAATTATAATAGGTTCCTCATTTTTAGACAAACCCATTTTAGCATTAGTCTATTTAAGATATGGAATCGAATGGCAGCTTTGGTACAAAGCTTTGAACGCCGAGAAAAAAGATGTTGTTTTATGCGATATTGCAGCTCTTGAAGTGATTCGAATTTTTTATAATTTACTACCGAAAGATGATAAGGAAAAATTAGAAAATCTTGATTATATTCTAATTAACTTAATTAAAAATGATACCTCTTTAAATACTGAATCTTCATTAATAAATGACGAGCTTCAATCTTTTCATGGTTTAAAAAACTCTGATACTGAACGCAAAGAATCTTGGAAACCTATTATCGAAAATCTTGCAAAACCGACAGAATACATGTTGATGTCTGGAGGTGATCTTCGATTGAATATCGACGAAATTCATTTGCTAAACAAGTACGGATGCCGTCCATTCCCAAGACCTGATGCATTTACCTTTGCTTCGTCGACGGCGTCAAGCGTTTCTAATTTTGCTTTTGATAAAACAGATAAAGTGAGAAGTATATTGATTAGAAATAGCCTGAAAAAAGGTTTTCAAAATACTACAATCGAGTTTTCAGAATTGCTAAAAAATAATCTTAGACATATCTTTAAATTAAATGAGGAATGTGAAATAATTTTTTCACCATCAGGTACTGATTCTTCTCTTCAAATAGCAGCCATAACACAAATTATTTCTGACAAAGAAATTACACATATTTTGGTGGCCTCTGATGAAACTGGTAGCGGTGTAGCTGCGGCCTTAAAAGGGTGTCATTTTGAAAACACTACAGCATTAAATTACCCAATTAAAAAAGACAGTAAAATTGAAGGATTTAGAGATGTTGATTTAATACAAATCCCTTTTAGAGATCAAAATGGTGCATTAAAATCTTCTAATCAATTAGATCAGGAAGTATTTGATGCCGTTGTTAAGACCAGAAATGAAGGCAGGCATATAGTATTACATACTATGGACCAATCAAAATTAGGGTATCAATCTCCTAGCGACGAATTTATTAAAAAACTAAATACACTGGAAGATTTATCAATTCAAATAATTGTAGATGGATCACAGCTAAGATTAGATCCAAAAGACATACAAAATTATTTAAATAAAGGGTATATTGTCACCATAACGGGGAGTAAATTCTTTACTGGTCCTCCATATTGCGGTGCATTAATTTTACCTAAAAATGTCAATAAATTAATTCAATCTGTAAAAAATACATTACCTAAAGGATTAAACCAGTATTATAATCGTTCTGACTGGCCGACTTCCTGGTTTTGTTCCAATCAATTATCTGAAGGCTATAACTATGGTTCCTATATGCGCTGGAATGCTGCGGTGGTTGAAATGGACAGGTATTACAAAACACCTATTTTATATCGAAATATGGGTATTGAGATGTTTTGCAATTTTGTGGACGACTCCATAAAAGAGGCCACTTTTTTACAGCCAATTTATGGTGATGAAACAAAAACCAAGACGTACAGCAGTAAAGAATTTGGAATAAGAAATATTCGTACCATTTTTCCTTTCTTTATTTTTAAAAACAATGAGGTCTTATCTGTTGATAAAGTAAAAAAATTATATACGTTATTAAATTCTGATTTATCTGACCAGTTTGAAGGTTCTTCTTTAGAAATCATACGACTTGCTGCCCAAAAATGTCATATTGGTCAAGCAGTTAATGTAAAATATACTACAGAAATTGAAAGTGCTATTTTAAGAATTAGTTTAGGCGCAAGAGTTATTTCTGAAAGTTGGGTAAATAGAGATATTAGTCTCTTTTTTAGAAATATAGAATTACAAATGAGTCAAATCACAATCACTATTAAAAAAATTGAATTGATACTTAATAATTCTGAATTATTGGATTAAATAAAAAGTATTCAAATTTAATATTCAATAAAAAAGTCCCATTTGCGGAGGCAAATGGGACTAAAAATATATAATTTTAAATTTATTTTATAAATTCTATTTTCTGAACTTCTTCTTCGTTGATGCTGTCAAAGAAACCTTGTTCGTTCATCCAATCATCGCTAAATACTTTGCTCATATAACGAGAACCGTGATCCGGGAAAATTGCTATTACATTACTATTAGTGTCAAATTCACCTTCTTCCGCATATTGTCTAATTGCTTGCATCACTGCTCCTGAAGTATATCCAACAAATAAACCTTCTTTTCTGGTGATTTCTCGTGCAGCATGAGCGCTTTCCTCATCTGTTACTTTCATGAACTTATCAATTATATCAAAATCAGTTGCAGATGGAATTAAATTTTTTCCCAGACCTTCTATTCTGTATGGATAAATTTCGTCATTATCAAATTCTCTAGTTTCATGATATTTTTTCAATACAGAACCAAAAGCATCCACTCCAAGAATTCTAATAGTAGGATTTTGTTCTTTTAAATATTTTGCAGTACCTGAAATAGTTCCGCCTGTTCCACTACAAGCTATTAAGTGTGTAATTGCTCCGTTAGTTTGTTTCCAAATCTCTGGACCGGTAGACTTATAATGCGCATCAACATTCAAATCATTAAAATACTGATTAATATAAATCGAACCTTTCGTTTCTTCATGCAAACGTTTAGCGACATTATAATAAGAACGTTCATCATCAGCAGAAACATGTGCTGGACAAACATATACTTTAGCACCTAAGCTGCGAAGCATATCTATTTTATCTTTAGATGATTTAGAACTAACAGCAAGAATACAGTTGTAGCCTTTTATGATACTTACCATTGCTAAACTAAAACCCGTATTACCGGAAGTTGTTTCAATTATGGTATCACCAGGAGATAAAATACCTCTCCTTTCAGCTTCTTCAATTATGTATAATGCTATTCTATCTTTTGAAGAATGTCCCGGATTAAAAGCTTCTACTTTAGCGTAAAAATTTCCTTCTAAATTTTCAGTAACTTTATTTAGCTTAATAAGTGGAGTATTACCTATTAATTCTAAGACATTATTATAAGCAGTTATTTCTTTTTTCATAAAAAAATAGTTAGTCGTGGCAATCTTACACTAAACACGAATGTTACAAATTTAACAAAAAAATCTAATTAGTTTTTAATTTCTTCTAAATCTAATAGGAAACTATATTCTTTTGCTAACTCCTTTAAGGCTTCAAAACGCCCTGAAGCACCTCCGTGACCGGCATCCATATTCGTATTAAGATATAAAACAGTGTCATTTGTTTTTTGAGTTCGTAGCTTTGCAACCCACTTTGCAGGCTCCCAATATTGCACTTGAGAGTCATGTAGTCCTGTAGAAACAAACATATTAGGGTATTTTTGAGCCTTTACATTGTCATAAGGCGAATAAGAAAGCATGTAATCATAATATTTTTTCACGTTTGGATTACCCCATTCGTCATATTCTCCTGTTGTAAGCGGAATAGTATCATCAAGCATAGTGGTAATTACATCTACAAAAGGAACTTGAGCAATCACTCCGTTGTATAATTCCGGTGCCATATTTACTACTGCTCCCATTAATAATCCTCCTGCTGAACCACCTTCGGCATATAAATGTTCAGGTGACGTATATTTTTCCTGAATCAAAAATTTAGAGCAATCAATAAAATCAGTGAATGTGTTTTTCTTTTTCAATAATTTTCCATCTTCATACCATTCTCTTCCTAAATCTTCACCACCACGAATGTGTGCAATAGCGAATACAAAACCTCTATCTAAGATAGACAAACGTGTCGATGAAAAGTAAGTATCCATCGTAACGCCATAAGAACCATACGCATAAAGCAATAAAGGGTTATTACCTTCTTTCTTTAATCCTTTTTTGTACACCAAAGAAATAGGCACTTTAGTTCCATCAGTAGCCGTGGCCCAAACGCGTTCTTCTATATAATTATTTTTATCAAATTTGCCTCCAAGAACATCTTGCTCTTTCTTGATTTCTTTCTCTTTGGTTTTCATATTAAAATCAATAACCGAAGAGGGCGTTGCTAATGATTGATAGCTGTAACGCAAGATATCAGTGTCAAAATCAACATTTGTGGTCGTGTAAGCATTGTACGTTTCACTTCCAAAAGGCAAGTAATACTCTCCTTCTCCACTCCAAGACATTATTCGAATATGATTCAATCCATTCGAACGCTCTTCAACAACCAAATAGTTGCTAAAAATCTCGATATCTTCCAGCAAAACCTCTTTTCTGTGAGCAATTACATCTTTCCAATTTTCTTTTGCAGTAGCGCTCTCAGGCGTTTTCATCAACTTGAAATTGGTCGCCTTATCTTTATTGGTAAGAATATAAAAAGAATCTCCAAAATGAGAAATACTGTATTCTAAACCACGAACTCTTGGTTGAAAAACAACAAATTCTCCATCTGGATTATCTGAATTTAAAATTCTATATTCAGTAGTTAATGTACTTCCAGATCCTATTACAATGTATTTTTTTGATTTTTCTTTACTCACCGAAACGTTGAAAGTATCGTCTTTTTCATTAAAAACCAAAACATCATCCTTAGCATCTGTGGCTAATTTATGCTTGAAAACCTTATCAGATCGCAAGGTAACTTTGTCTTGTCTGGTATAAAAAATGGTTTTATTATCGTTTGCCCAAACGGAGTTTCCAGTAGCGTTTTCAATCTTATCAGAAAAGATTTCTCCAGTTTCAAGATTTTTTATTTGTATCGTGTAAATTCTTCTCCCAACAATGTCTATTCCAAAACTTGCAAATTTATTATCCGGACTCACACTCAAACCTCCTAATTGAAAATACGAATGTCCTTTGGCCAAATCATTGCAGTTGAATAAAATTTCTTCATTGGCAGAAAGACTTCCTTTTTTTCTCGAATAAATGGGATAATCCTGCCCTTTTTCAAAACGGGTGATGTAATAATAGCCATTATATAAATAAGGAACTGATTGATCATCTTCCTTAATTCTTCCTTTCATTTCCTCAAACAATTCTTTTTGAAAATCTTTAGTATGTGCAGTCATTGCATCATAATACGTGTTTTCTTTATTCAGATAATCAATAACTTCGGGGTTTTCTCTGTCATTTAACCAGAAGTAATTATCAATTCTTGTTTCATTATGTTTTTCTAATGATTTTGGAATTATTTTAGCTACTGGAATTGGACTTTTTTTTAACATTTGTTGTGCTTTTGTATTAGTAAATGAAGTTACAAAAATAACACAAAGAGAAGTTATGATGAGTCTATTTTTCATGAATATTTTGTTGAATATGACTATGCAATATACTAATTTTGTAATTCAATTAATTTAAAAAAATTAAAACATGGATTTAATGGGAATGATGGGTAAACTTAAAGAAACCCAACAAAAGATAGAAGATACAAAAAAACGTTTAGATACAGTCCTTATAGATGAGCAAAGTACAGATGGTTTATTGAAAGTGACACTTACTGCTAATCGCTCAATTAAATCAATCACTATTGACGATTCCTTGCTGGAAGACAAAGAACAATTAGAAGATTATATGATTTTGGTACTAAACAAAGCTATCGAAAAAGCTACTAAAGTAAATGAAGCTGAACTTGATGCTGTTGCAAAAATGGATATACCAATGATTCCAGGAATGGATAATTTGTTTAAATAAAAAAGTTTAAAGTTTAAGGTTTAACGTTTTTTGATCACGATAAAAACTTTAAACCTTAAACTTTAAACAAATTCTCCAAGAAGAACTATACTAACTTTTGCAATGTTTCCAAAACATACGTGTGCATTACTTCTTTATAATCAAGATGCGTAACGATTCGTAGTTTTCCATGGCCCATGGAACTGATTAAAATATTTTTTTGTTTCAACAATTCAATTAAATTCTTTTCAATACAATTTGGAACCAATGTAAATATCAAAATATTAGTCTCAACAGGTTCCACTGATGCAACCCAACTTACATTTTTCAAAACTTCTCCTATTTCTTTAGCTCTTCGATGATCTTCAGCGAGACGTTCTATATTATTATCCAAAGCATAAATTCCGGCAGCCGCTAAATAACCTACCTGACGCATTCCGCCACCTAATATTTTTCGGATACGTAATGCTCTATGAATCGTCGCTTTGTCGGCTAATAATACCGAACCAATAGGCGCTCCCAACCCTTTTGACAAACAAACTGAAATAGTATCGAATAATCTCCCAAATGCTTTTGGATCTTGATTTTTAGCAACCAAAGCATTCCAGATTCTAGCACCATCCATGTGAAATTTCAAATTGTTAGCATCACAAACCATCTTTATTTTTTGCAAATCTTCCAGTTCATAACAAGCACCACCACCTTTATTTGTTGTATTTTCAACACAAACTAAACTCGTTAATGGACTGTGGTAAAATTCCGGATCATTGATAGCTCCTGCCACTTGTTCCGCAGTTATCATTCCGCGATTTCCATCTAATAAACAACACGAAACACCACTATTAAAGGAAACTCCACCACCTTCGTAATGATAAACATGCGCATATTTGTCGGCAATCAATTGTTCTCCAGGCTGTGTATGTAATTTTATCGCCGTTTGATTTGCCATAGTTCCTGATGGAAAAAAAAGTCCCGCTTCCATTCCGAACATCTCGGCAACTTTAGCTTCAAGTTCAATAACTGTCGGATCTTGCTTATAAACATCGTCCCCTACCACAGCATTCAACATGTGTACCAACATTTCGCGTGAAGGCTTTGTAATCGTATCGCTAATTAAATTTATTTCCATATTTTTTTTATTATCAGTAAGGACAATTCTTAAATTGTCTCTTCGTAAAATTTTTCTATTTTTGTGCCACAAATTTACATAATACCGTTTGTTAATTCAAACTAGTTCAGTTAAAACTGAACTAAATATATTACACAATGGAATTTTTTGTAAATATTGAAAACAGACCTATCAAATTAATATAATTTTATGACAACTACCGAACAAATTAAAGGTATTGTAGAGCGCCTTGGTGCGTTGAGGAGGTATCTTTGACGTTGATGCCAAGCTAATTGAAATTTCTAATGAAGAAGAGAAAACTTTTGCTCCCGACTTTTGGAACAATGCAAAAGAAGCGGAACTCATTGTAAAAAATCTTAGAAACAAGAAAAAATGGATTGAAGATTACAATAAAGCGGTCGAAATGACGGACGAATTGCAACTCGCCTATGATTTTTACAGAGAAGGTGAACTTACTGCCGAAGAATTAGACGAACAATATTCGATTACAGCCAATCATATTGAAGCGATTGAATTCAAAAATATGCTTTCTGACGAAGGTGATACTTTGAGTGCTGTGGTACAAATAACCGCTGGTGCCGGTGGAACCGAAAGTTGTGATTGGGCCGAAATGCTCATGCGCATGTACATGATGTGGGGCGAAAAATACGGCTACAAAATCAAAGAACTGAATTTCCAGAAAGGAGAAGCTGCGGGTATAAAAACCGTAACACTCGAATTTGAAGGCGATTATTCTTTTGGTTACTTGAAAGGTGAAAACGGTGTACATCGATTAGTTAGAATATCTCCTTTTGACAGTAATGCTAAGCGTCATACTTCGTTTGCATCCGTTTATGTGTATCCGCTTGTAGACGACAGTATCGAAATTGATATAAATCCTGCTGATATCGAGATTACTACTTCGCGATCTAGCGGTGCGGGAGGACAAAATGTAAATAAAGTAGAAACTAAAGTACAATTGTTTCATAAACCAACCGGAATTCAAATACAATGTTCTGAAACACGTTCGCAACAAGATAACAGACAGCGTGCCATGCAAATGTTACGATCTCAATTATACGAAATTGAGTTAAAAAAGAAACAGGCACAACGCGCTGATATCGAAGCGGGAAAAATGAAAATAGAATGGGGTTCACAAATCAGGAATTATGTGATGCAGCCCTATAAATTAGTTAAAGACGTTCGAACCGGTTATGAAACCAGTAATGTGGATGGCGTTATGAATGGCGAAATTGACGAATTTCTGAAAGCTTATCTAATGATGATGGGGCAAAAAGAAGAGTAACAATATTCTACTATTAAATTTAATCCTACAGTAGGCTAAAGCTATATTGTAGGATTTTTTTTGTTGCTTTTACCCAAAAAATTATATAAAGATGAAAAATTCTCTATCATTATTTGTCTTATTTTTTTCGGTATAATTTTTTGCTAAGAAAAAGTATATTTTACTGAGTACATTAAAGAATTACAATCTGCAGATAATGCGATTTATTATACTATTTATGAAGAGAGTCCAGAAGGAACATTACGAACAACGTACTACCTCGAGACGGGCTCCTGGTAAAATAGATGGCAAAGAAACACTTGTAAAACTTGGTGTACCAATTACCGTTCTGTAAATTTTTTACGATATTTTAAGAATTGCTCCTTTAAAATTTAAAGCCATTCTATCAAAGATACTCCTACTCCAATTGTTGTTTGTAAATTATTATAATCAATTAGCGTTTCACCATATCCATGAGAAATCAACAAATATCCCTTAAGATTATCTTTTATGGGATACGACCAGGAAAAGGATGAATTACCTCTTGTTTTTGAATTAAAATTTAGATTATGGCTACCAATAAAAGAAAATATATTACCATTTTTGGTATAAATCACATTCACATCTCCTCGCCCTACATATTCTGAAATATCCGGATTATCATCTTTCTCTGCTGGAAGACGAAACCAAGGCCTCACATAAATTGTCCAATTTTTGCGTTCCAATCCTGCATGAAGAATAACTCTGTTCCAACTTCTGGAAAAGGGCTCGCTCTTCCCATTTGATTGGTGATTGAAAGCCACTCCAATCATTCGGGCTTTAAAACCCAAAAAATTAAATTTAACAGGAACATTTAAAATTAGTTCCGGCTCGTAATTAACTTCTCTAAAGGGTCTTGAAAGATCATTATTATAGATTTGCCAATGTGATATTTGTGTATAAGCAACCCATAAATCACCATGTCCCCAAAAAATCCCCTGCAAGACTTTGGCCTTGAAACTCAACTGAAATTTAGTCTCAATATTATTGTAATTAACTCCAGGCGGAGCAACATAATCAGGATCTACATTTCCTGAAATAGGTTGTTCATTTGGATTATTTGTCCATCTAACCGGTAAAACATACATGGGTTTATAGGGAGTCAGCAAAAATGTCCCTCTAACCGAAGTGGTATCTAATTCCCAACGTTCAGTCAAATCCCGAAGTTGTGTTTTACTGTTAAACAAAGCCTGAATTTGAGCATTTACTGAACAAAAAGAAAAGAAGATTATAAGAATTGAAAATTTTAGTTGGAATGATTTCATCAAATACAAGCGTACATTAACTAGCAAAATTAATTTTTTAATACTCCCTTTTGTTGTAAATTTATTTTTATTAGTTATATAACTAACACTTTTTTATCTTGTTAAAGAAATTATTAAGATTAGGAATTTTAACACTAAATTCTTTTATTTGATAATTATTAAACAACCAAATCCAATATATACTTAATGAAATCCTACACAATTCAAGAAATAAATGAGATTCTAAAAGGAGAAATAGTCGGGAATACTTTTCAAAGTATTACTGCACCTGAACAACTTGAAGCCGCTAATGAATCTGAAATTTCATTTATTGGAAACAAAAAATATGAAAAATTTTGGGCTACATCTAAGGCTTGTGTTGCAGTTGTTAATGAAGATATTGCTATCGAACCAGGAGAAGACAGGGCTTTTATAAAAGTAAAAAATGCTGATTTGGCAATGTCTCAAGTATTGGAACTTTTTGCTCCTCCTGCCCCACTATTCAATATTGACATTCATCCAACCGCTGTGATTGACACCACGGCAACTATTTGTAATGGTGTACGAATTGGTGCTGGTTGTTACATAGGACCTAAAGTTATAATTGGTGATAATACGACCATTTATCCAAATGTGACTATACTTGACGAATGCACAATAGGAAAAAACACCGTGATTTGGTCTGGAACTGTTGTTAGAGAGCGCTGTCACATTGGGAATGATTGTATTTTGCATCCTAATGCGACAATAGGTGCCGATGGTTTTGGTTTCCGTCCTGACCCACAAAGAGGTTTAGTCAAAATTCCGCAAATTGGAAATGTAATTATTGGTAACAGTGTCGAAATTGGCGCTAACTCCTGTGTTGATAGAGGGAAATTTAGTTCTACTGTTTTAGGTGATGGTTGTAAAATTGATAATTTAGTTCAAATAGGTCATAACAGTAAATTAGGTAAGTTCTGTATTATGGCTGGAAACAGTGGACTTGCAGGATCCGTAACTTTAGGGAACGGCGTAATTATTGGCGGAAGTGCCTCTATAAAAGACCATACCACTATAGGTGATGGTGCTATTGTAGGTGCTGGCTCTGGCGTTACGGGAGATATTCCGGCAGGAAAAACTATGTTAGGATATCCTGCAGTAGAAGCTCGAGACGCATTAAAACAATGGGCAATTTTAAAAAGACTTGTAAATGAGTCTAAAAAATAAACACTTACTTTTTTATTAAATTCATAAAAAAACAGAGATAAACTTCTGTTTTTTTGTTTTAATAGTAAACATAGATTCGATTTTCATCAAAAACCAATTAAAATAATAAAATTTATTTAGTTGGATTTTGTATTTTAGCACAAAATTTTTTAACACTATTTCATCATGGATTTGAACTTCAACAAAAACGAAGACCACAATAAACTTTTACTTTCTGCATTGCGACAAAAATTAAGCGTAGTCAAATTAGGAGGTGGTGAAAAACGCATTCAGAAATTACATGGCGAAGGCAAAATGACGGCACGTGAACGTATTGATTATTTATTGGATCCAAAAGCAAAATCTATCGAAATTGGCGCATTTGTTGGTGAAGGAATGTATGCAGAACATGGTGGTTGTCCATCTGGTGGGGTTGTTGTGAAAATAGGATATATCAGAGGAAAACAATGTATTGTTGTGGCCAATGATGCTACCGTAAAAGCGGGTGCTTGGTTTCCTATCACCGCAAAGAAAAACTTACGTGCACAAGAAATTGCAATGGAAAACAGATTGCCAATAATCTATTTAGTGGATAGTGCCGGAGTTTATTTGCCTTTACAAGATGAGATTTTCCCTGATAAAGAACATTTTGGTCGAATTTTTAGAAATAATGCCCAAATGAGCAGCATGGGAATCACTCAAATTGCTGCCGTAATGGGAAGTTGCGTTGCCGGTGGTGCCTATTTACCAATCATGAGCGATGAAGCCATGATTGTAGATAAAACAGGTAGTATTTTCTTAGCAGGAAGTTATTTAGTCAAAGCAGCCATTGGCGAAAGCATCGATAATGAAACGTTAGGCGGAGCTACAACACATTGTGAAATTTCGGGAGTTACGGATTACAAGGCAAAAGATGACAAAGATGCATTAGACAAAATAAAAAATATAGTCGACAAAATAGGTGATTTTGACAAAGCTGGTTATAGCCGAATTAAAGCAGAAAAACCAGCATTGGACGAAAAAGAAATCTATGGCGTTTTGCCAAAAGCCCGAAATGAACAGTACGACATGATGGAAATCATTAATCGTCTGGTTGATAATTCTGAATTTGAAGCATATAAAGATGGTTACGGACAAACTATTATTACTGGTTATGCAAGAATTGATGGTTGGGCAGTGGGAATTGTTGCCAACCAACGAAAAGTGGTAAAAACCAAAAATGGCGAAATGCAATTTGGAGGCGTAATTTATTCAGATAGCGCGGACAAAGCCACGCGTTTTATAGCTAATTGCAACCAAAAGAAAATTCCTTTAGTTTTTGTACAAGATGTTACCGGTTTTATGGTTGGGTCCAAATCTGAACATGGCGGAATTATAAAAGATGGCGCCAAAATGGTAAATGCAGTATCCAATTCAGTTGTGCCAAAATTCACAGTCATCGTAGGAAATTCCTATGGAGCAGGAAATTATGCCATGTGTGGAAAAGCGTATGATCCTAGATTAATTTTTGCTTGGCCAAGTGCTGAATTAGCTGTTATGGGCGGAACACAAGCCGCAAAAGTATTGGCACAAATTGAAGCTTCTTCGCTTAAAGCAAAAGGAGAAATAGTTGATGAAGCCAAAGAGAAAGCTCTTTTTGATAAAATCAAAGCCAGGTATGACGAACAAGTTTCGCCTTATTATGCAGCTTCACGATTATGGACAGATGCGATAATTGACCCTTTAGACACCAGAACCTGGATTTCTATGGGTATTGAAGCGGCAAACCACTCACCTATTGAGAAAAAATTTAACTTGGGCGTAATTCAAGTCTAACTGCTCATTTATAAACACTTAACCCTATATTTCGTATGTTCATAATGCTTTTAGGAACTATATTAATAGTTCCTAAAAGCATTTTTAGCACCCTAAAAAGTCTTACCCTAATTCCTTTTAATTATCTAAAATTAAAAGAAAATGAAAAAGATTTTGGTTTTACTAACAACACTATTATTGCTAGTGTGGCAGTTTATAGATGCACAAACTAAAACGGAAAATACTATTTTGTCGAAGGATAAGAGACCTTTTTATTTAGAAACGGGTACAAACGTATCGCTGCCTTTACACATATAAAGGTATCGAAGTCATAAACTTGCAGTAGATATAAATATAAGAGCTGGAAAAATAATTTCTAAAAAATTAGAACACGGATTTCGATTCGATTATGATTATAGGTTCATAAAAAACGATACCCAAACACTTATTACCCCTCAAAGCACAATGGCAGAAAGGGCTTTAAACAGTAATTTTAGTTTATTCAGTCTTAAACCAAATGTTCAGTTTAATTTAAATTCAAATTACTTTTTGGGGAGTCGAAACTGGTTTAGGTTACGCACTTTCGGATGAAGATGGAAAAATTGGACTAGGTTTTGTTTCTGAATATGACAGTGACCAACAATTTGAATTATGTTCAGGTATTTATTTTGGAAAATCATTTGTCACAAGTTCCAATAAAAATGAAGTTAATTTATCTCTTAATTTTACTCAATTTTTAGCTCTTGGCCATGCTGAAAACAGTCTTGGTTTAAGAATAAATTATCGATTCCTAAATTAAAAAAGATGACTTTAATTATTAAAAATTACTAAATCCTTTTAAAATTTAACTCCTCTACTCTTGGTGGGTGGTATAATGATTGCTTTTGGTTTACTGACAAGATGGGCAATAATAGAACAACTCCCTATATTGATTGGTGCTATTGTAGTAAATTTTATGGGAGAAATGCAATCCCAAAATTTACTTTTGGCATTGCTGATATTAGGAGCTTGTATATTTTTCTTATTCTACGGAAGTGGAAAAAATTCAGCTGATTATTATTTTAAAATGCAACAATAATTTAATAAAAAAGCATCCATTTTGGCGGATGCTTTTTTATTAAAAACAATTTAAATACTTTCTACAATTTCGTTGCGTTTAATCTTTCCACTTTCGGTTTCACTAAATTTAGAAACATAAAATACTTCTTTCGGTTTTTCATATTTATCTAAACCATCAAAAATAGTGTCATCCAATATTTGTTGTTCCCCTTCAATAACAATAACTAATTTTTCACCCAAAACAACATCTGGTTTTCCAGCTACAAAAAATCTTGAGTTAATTTTATCGGATAACTTATCTTCTATTTTTTCAGGAATCAATTTGATTCCACCGCTATTTATTACGTTATCAATACGTCCTAAAAAAACAAATTGATTTTCACCTAAAAGTTCCACTAAATCATTTGTAACAATCGAATCATTTGAAATTTTAAAAGCGTCAATCACCAGACAATTTCTGTCATCTTGTCTAATTTTAATATTTGGTAAAATTGAAAAAGCCTCCTCTCCTATTTTCTTAGCGGCGATATGAGTAATGGTCTCAGTCATACCATAGGTTTCATACACTTCTGTTTTCAATTTAGAGAGTCCTTTTTCAAGAATATTGCTCATTTTTGCACCTCCAACAATCATCTTTTTTACATTCTTCAATTGAGATAAAGAGTTTTGAGCTTGTAAAGGAACCATCGCTACAAAATCATATTTGGTATCATTTTGCTTCATAGGATGAGAACTTGGAGCAACAAAATCAACATCAAGACCCAGAATAAAACCCCTTACAAACATCATTTTTCCAGCGATATATTTAGTAGGTAAACAATGTAGTGCTTTATCTCCGGGTTTTAAATCGAAAAAATCCCCAGTAGCAATGGCCGAATTGACCATAGCTAGTTTATCGACACGAATCAATTTAGGGGTTCCTGTAGTACCGGAAGTATTCATTTCAATATACAATTTGTTATCAAACCAATCGAGTATAAAGTCTCCCACTGATTTTTCGAATTCTTCTCCCTCTTTTATAAAACTGTACGCAACTCTGCATAAATCATTTCGATTCAGATGAAACCCATTTAGTTTAAATAGATTGTGGACATTATGATATGTTATTGTATCGATCATGATAGGTTTATTTTAATTTATTGAACAGTTTTATTGTTTAAATATTTCCAGTTAATTTTTCTTTCCAATTGGTCCAATTGTATTTTTCACTAAAGATAAATAAAAGTATTGGGTAAATAAGAACAACTGGAAGTATAACATCTAATCCGGCTGAGGGATCCGAAATATCTTTAAAAATAGAATTGGTTTGAAATGCAGACCAATCTGATGTAACGAGTAATGCACCAACTAAATTATTGGCAGCATGGAATCCTAAAGCCAGCTCCATTCCTTCATCCATTAACGTAATAATTCCCAGTAAAAGCCCAGTTCCTATGTAATAAACAAGTACTATATAACCTATTTTAGCTACTTCAGGATTAAAAATATGCATTCCTCCAAAGATAACCGAAGTCATCAATAACGGAAACCATTTATTCTGGGCAAGATTAGCGAATCCCTGCATTAAATATCCTCTAAAAATATATTCTTCGGAACTGGTTTGAATAGGAATTAGAAGCACTCCTATTGCCACTAATATTGCAAATGGTACTGGTTTAAAATTGATTACAAAATCGTTTGGATTAGAAAAATAGAATAGTAAAGTAGATACAATTGTAAAAACGAACCAAATCATAAAAGAAAATCCAACTCTTTTCCAATCTATTTTTTCTCTTGCTGTGGTTACTGAAAGCATCGTTTGACCGTGTAAATTACGGACAACTAACATAATACCAAGCATAATAAAAACGAATGAAATCAGTATTAAAAACAAAGTCAGATTAGGGTCAAAAAAACGCATTACCGCTTCATTACTTGTTGGATAAGGCTTTCCATTATACATTGTTTCGTATAAAACGCCTATCAAAAGCGGCAACTGCCCCACAAATGAAGCACAAATTATTATGAACGAACCTAAAATATATTTCCAAAACTTATTATCTGATTTTATTCCTTGTTCTATAAACATCTATTTTCGTTTTATTTTTATACTTAATTAGTTGATCAAATAGTACTTTTGTTACATCAATACTAATTCTTAAAATACCCATTTACAATAATCCAATATTAATACATATGATACAAATATACCATAATTCACGCTGTGGAAAATCCAGGAATTGTCTCGCATTTGTGGAAAACTCAAAAAAAGAGTTTGAAGTCATCAATTATCTGACTACCCCTCCTTCATTTGAAGAACTGTCTACTATTATCGAAAAATTAAACATGAAACCAATTGAATTAGTTCGTCAAAAAGAAAAAATTTGGATAGAAAATTTTAAAAACCAAAAATTGACTGATGAACAGATTATTCTAGCCATGATTTCTAATCCAATTCTAATTGAAAGACCTATTGTAATCAATGGAAAATCAGCAATAATAGGGCGTGATTTAGAAAAAGTGGAATCATTTATTTTATAAAAAACTGGGTTGCTGTAATTAACATTTTTTTGTGATTTGTAGTATTAAACCAAATCCTACTTTTACAATCTAAAGTTTGTAACCAAAGTTTTTTAAAAATGAAAAAAATGAAATCCGTTTTAATTCTTGTTCTCTTTTTTACGACCCTGTTCAGTTTTGCACAAGCTCCACAAGGTCCTGCAATTCCAAAAATTAAAATAACAGGTAAGGTAATTGAGAAAATAAGCAAACAACCACTTGAATACGCAACAATTACTTTTTTAATTCCAAACAATCCAAAACCAGTTGCTGGTGGAATTACAAATCCAAATGGGGAATTTGATATTGAGATTAAACCGGGTGTTTATGATATAAAAATTGAGTTTATATCTTTTAAAGTAAGCGAAATTAAACAAAAGAACCTTCAAAAAAGTACTAGTTTAGGTCTAATTAGTTTAGATGAGGATGCGAATCAATTGAATGAAGTAGTTATTCGTTCTGAGAAAACAACTGTTGAAATCAAATTAGATAAAAAAGTTTACAATGTGGGTAGTGACCTAATGGTAAAGGGAGGAACTGTAAGTGATGTTTTAGACAACATCCCTTCTGTTGCTGTGGATGTCGAAGGAAATGTAAGCCTACGAGGAAATGAAAATGTTAGAGTTCTTATTGATGGCAAGCCTTCAAATGCTATAAATATTGCTGAAGCCTTGCGATTAATTCCAGCCGATGCAATTGACAAAGTAGAAGTTATTACCAATCCATCTGCACGATATGATGCCGAAGGTGGTGGTGGTTTATTAAATATTATCTTGAAAAAAGGAAAAAATCAAGGTTTAAATGGAACTTTTATAGCTTCAACAGGATATCCTGAAACGTACGGTTTAAGCGGTACTTTAAACTATAAATCTAAGGACTTTAATCTTTTTACTACTCAAGGATACAATGATCGTAGCAATCCTGGAAATGCATTTACAGATTCAAGATATTTAAACGCTGATAATTCAACTCGAAATTATGTAAATGAAACTAGAGATAACGAAAGAGATAATAAAGGGTATAATGGAAACTTTGGAATGGAATGGTATCTAAGCGAAAGCATTTCCTGGACCAATACCTTCAACTATCGAAAAAGTAATGGTAACAACGTTGATAACGTTTTCCAAAATAATTATGATTCAGGATTTAATTATGACTACACCCGTAATCGTATCAATTTAGAAAATAGCGACAGTGAAAACGTAGAATTTGCAACAAACTTCACTAAGAAATTTAAAAAAGACGGTCATAAATTAACATTTGACGGTTCCTTCTCAACTAATGATGACATCAACGATGCGTTAATTACAGATACAGCCACAAATACAAGTGTGGTGAAATTTGACAATACCATCAACAATCAAACTCAAAGCAGAAATTTACTTCAAATGGATTATGTATTGCCTTTTGGAAAAGGAAGCCAGTTTGAAGCAGGATATCGTGGTGATTTCTCAGAATTACTTACAGATTACAGAGTTGAAAATGACGGAGTAATCAATAAAAATTTTACCAATACATTAGAATACAAGGAGAAAGTAAATGCGCTTTACACCCAATACGGAGTAAAAATCAATAAATTTTCAGCTTTATTTGGTTTGCGTTTTGAGGATTCTAATATTGAAATCAATCAATTAGCAACCAATGATTTCAACACTAAAAAATACAATAACTTTTTCCCAAGTGCTTTTTTCACTTATGAAATATCAGATAAAAGCAGCGCTTCTTTAAGCTACAGCCGAAGAATTCAAAGACCAAGAGGAAGAATGTTGAATCCGTTCAGTAACTTATCCAGTAACATCAATATTTTTGTTGGAAATCCAGATTTAGATCCAGCATTTTCAGATGCTATTGATTTTGGTTACATCAAAAGATGGGACAAATTAACCTTCAATACTTCCCTGTATGTAAATAAAACTACTGATGTTTTTCAATTTGCAAGAAGAGAATCAGGTGATTTTATTAACGGAACACCTATCTTAATCAGTTCTCCAATCAACTTGGCAACTGAATATAGAACAGGATTTGAATTTACATTAAACTATTCTCCATACAAATGGTGGAAATTAAACAGTAATTTCAATTTTTTCAGAAACGAAACACAAGGAGATTTTACCTATACAGATTTTAACAATAATGAAATTGTACAAAATTTTGATAACATAGCAACTTCATGGTCCACAAGACTAACATCTAAAATCACATTGCCATACAAAATTGACTGGCAGACAAATGCAACGTATAATGGTCCGCAAAATAATGCACAAGGAAGAAGCTTAGGGATTTTTGCAGCAAACATAGCATTCAGTAAAGACGTATTAAAAGACAAAGGAACGCTTTCATTCAACGTAAGTGATATATTAAATTCCAGAAAAAGAATCATGGAAAGTAATCTTCCTGGAATAGTAAGCTCATACAGCGAAATGCAATGGAGAGAAAGACAGTTCAGCTTATCGTTCACATATCGTTTTAACAAACAGAAAAACGAAAGAGAACAACAACCTAAGCGAAATCAAGGTGAAAATGAAGGAGATTATCAAGGATAAAAAAATAAGGACTCGTGAAAACGGGTCCTTTTTCTTTTTAGTCAAAAAGTAAAATAGCAGATCGTATAAAGCATAAAAAAAAGGGCCCATGAAAATGAGTCCTTTTTTTATTTAACAAACAGATTAAACTGATTGTTCTTTCTTCGCTTTTCTTTCTTTATATCTTTCCCATAAAGCTCCACCAATCCAATATTGAACGAAACCTACAAGAAAAAACATCAACCAAAACCCTATAGTAAGAATGGTTAAGAAAAGTAAAAAGCCTAAGTACTGTGAAAATTCAAACATGTTTTCCAGAATTTTTGAATGTAGCCACAAATGTAAGTTTAATTCCTTTTCGTACCAATAAAAAAACATAAAAACTACCAATCAATTTTTATAAAAAAGGAATTATCAGTATTTTTAAGCTCAGAATTTGGAGCTGTTTCCCGCTGTACACTCTAATCTTTTCTTTTTGACAGAAAAAAGAAAAGGATTTCTCCCGAAGCTTCGGGATCATCGGGGCTAAAACGTATTAAACGACATAATTATTTTTAAATAACAAAAAATGAAATTCAGAATAGAAAAAGATACCATGGGTGAAGTGCAAGTTCCAGCTGATAAATATTGGGGTGCACAAACAGAACGTTCAAGAAACAACTTCAAAATAGGTCCATCGGCTTCTATGCCAAAAGAAATTATTGAAGGTTTTGCTTATCTTAAAAAAGCAGCGGCTTATGCTAATTGTGATTTAGGTGTTTTACCAGTCGAAAAACGAGATGCTATTGGTGCTGTTTGTGACGAAATTCTAGCTGGAAAATTAGATAACGAATTCCCATTAGTGATTTGGCAAACGGGTTCAGGTACACAAAGTAACATGAACGTAAATGAAGTTGTTGCAAATCGTGCTCAAGTTCTTAAAGGATTCAACATTGGCGAAGGCGAACAATTCATTAAAGCCAATGACGATGTGAATAAATCACAATCATCAAATGACACATTTCCTACCGGAATGCACATTGCAGCCTATAAAGCAGTTGTTGAAGTTACCATTCCCGGAGTTGAAAAACTAAGAGATACACTTCATGCAAAAGCAGCTGAATTCAATAATGTGGTAAAAATAGGTCGTACACATTTAATGGATGCTACGCCACTTACATTAGGACAGGAAATTTCAGGATATGTAGCGCAATTAAACTACGGTTTGAAAGCGGTCAAAAATACATTGGCACACTTATCTGAAGTGGCTTTAGGAGGAACTGCAGTAGGAACAGGATTAAACACCCCAGAAGGATATGATGTAAAAGTAGCGGAATATATTGCTGAATTTACCGGACATCCATTTGTAACTGCCGAAAATAAATTTGAAGCGTTAGCAGCACACGATGCCATCGTAGAAACACACGGAGCCTTAAAACAACTAGCAGTTTCATTGAATAAAATTGCCAATGATGTACGTATGTTAGCTTCTGGACCACGTTCAGGAATTGGAGAAATCCTTATTCCGGAAAACGAGCCAGGTTCTTCTATCATGCCCGGAAAAGTAAACCCAACACAATGTGAAGCATTGACTATGGTTTGCGTACAAGTTATGGGGAATGATGTTGCAATAGCTGTTGGAGGAATGCAAGGTCATTATGAATTGAACGTTTTCAAACCATTGATGGCTGCAAATTTCTTGCAATCAGCACGATTATTAGGTGACGCTTGTATGTCTTTTGACGAGCATTGCGCACAAGGTATTGAACCTAACTACAAACGCATCAAAGAATTGGTTGACAATTCATTGATGTTAGTTACAGCTTTGAATACTAAAATAGGATATTACAAGTCAGCCGAAATTGCTCAAACTGCACATAAAAACGGAACAACATTAAAAGAAGAAGCAGTACGTTTAGGATACGTAACTCCAGAAGATTTTGATGCTTGGGTTAAACCCGAAGATATGGTGGGAAGCCTTAAATAATTAATTATCAATGATGAATTGTTAATTATGAGTTCTATAAAAATCCCTGCAATTTACATTGCAGGGATTTTTTTGTTTTTAAAAAGCTATCAAATGCTATTGCTTACTAATTGTATCCATTACTTCTTTCATGATTCGAATACTCTTCAATTTATCGTCATGATTAAAAATTGGACTCGTAATCATCAATTCATCAATTTGTGTATACTCGATAAATTGTTTTAATTCTACAACTAATTTTTCTTTGCTTCCCACAAAAGAACAAGCAGTCATTTGGTTTACATGAAAATGTTCTTCTTCACGCATAATCCCATCAAGGGAATCAACTGGCGGTTGTAATGGTTTTCTATCATTCCGAATCAAATTCAAGAACATTTGAGTCAAGCTGGTGGATAATTTTTCGGCCTCTTCATCCGTATCCGCGGCTATTGCATTTACACATGCCATCGTTTTGGGTTGGTCTAAATACTCCGATGGTTCAAAATTATCTCGGTAAAACTGAAATGCCTGATACATTTGTTTTGGTGCAAAATGTCCTGCAAAGGCATACGGCAATCCATTGGCAGCAGCTAAAGCAGCACTATCCATACTAGAACCTAAAATCCAAATGGGAACATTTGTTCCTTCGGCAGGAAAAGCACGCACTTTTGCAGTAGCATTATCCTCCGAGAAAAATTCCTGTAGCGCGGCAACATTTTGAGGGAATCGTTGTGATTGTTCAAAAAAATCTTTCCGAATCGCTTGTGCGGTTAACCCATCTGTTCCTGGTGCTCTTCCTAATCCTAAATCAATTCTATTGGGATATAGTATTTCGAGCGTACCAAATTGTTCCGCAATAATTAACGGAGCATGATTCGGCAACATGATACCACCTGAACCCACACGGATATTTTGCGTTTGACTGGCAATATAACCTATCAGAACTACCGTGGCAGAACTCGCAACGTGTGCCATATTATGATGTTCGGCCAACCAAAAACGGCTGTACCCTAAACTGTCTGCCAGTTGCGCTAACGCTTTTGTTTTTTGTAATGTTTCGCTTGCATTGCTATTTTCGGTAATTATTGCTAATTCAAGAAGGGAAATTGGAATATCTTTAGTCATTATAAATTTCTAAATTTTGAACAAAATTAGGCAATTACATAAAGTCCTTAAATTCTGAGGTGTTAATTGATTTATAATATTTAAAAATGAAGCTAATTGTTAGCCAATAAATTTCCAAAAAAAAACCTGCAACATTATATTGCAGGTTTACTATTTATAAAGAAAAGGATTTATTTCCCATCAACGTAATCTTGTAAATAACTAAATCTTGGAGTCAGTTTTCCATTTTCAGTTATTTTGGCTCTTTGTAAGATTCCATCTTTATCGCCGTTGAAAAATGCAGGAATTACATGCTCCATGAACATTTCTCCAAATCCTTCACTAGCGTCTTTTGGCAACTCACAAGGTAAATTATCAACTGCCATCACTACAATTGCCGCAGGATGAAAAACATCAACCTCCTTATCTTCACTTGGCAAATACCCGTATAAAGGTTCTGCAATTGTTGATGATCTAAGCGTGCAGGCTATTGGACCATTGACATCACAGGAAACATCAGCAACAATCTTAATTTTACAATCTTTGGATTGAAGCATTTCACGGGTCAAAATTACTGGAGCTTCATTGGCATAAAAATGTCCTGTAATGTAAACATCCGAAACTTTAGTAAATCGCTCAAAATCAGAAACGTATTCCAGTGGGTTGTCATAAAAATCTGTAAAATCTAATACTTGTCCGTCTATACGTTTGTTGTATTCTAAAACATCAATCTGAGTGTAAACGGGTTGTGTGTAGTTCTTTGTCAAATAATTCTCAACTGAAACTTCTTTTATTTTTATGGCATCCAAAATCTCTTTTGCGCCGTTACCCACTTTTCCTGTTCCAGTAATTACAAATTTTAATGGAGGTAAAACCAATCGTTTTAAATGCGTGATTAAGGCTTCTTTACCGGATAGTGTTTCTGCTTTTGGTAATTTAAATAATTCGAATTTTATTCCAAAAGCGCGAATGCTATTATAAGCACCCACAATTCCCGCATAACGTCCAAAACCAATTAACCTACGATTATGAGAATCTACAATGGTTTCATGATCATATAAATCAATGTTTTTTTCTAAAACGGCTTGCAATAATTTTCTATTGTATGGCTGTTTTTTTATGGTATGCGAAAAAAAGAAATAGGCTTTATTTGGAATTAAATTTTCTACCGGAACTTCTTTAACTCCAAATAAAACATCACAATCACTGATATCATTAGTCACTTCAATGCCTAAGTTTTTATATTGTTCATCTGTAAAAACCCTAATATCGGAACTTTCTACATTTACAGAAGCACCTTTATACAGCTGTTTCAATCTGGCCAATTCATCTGGTGAGAAAATAACTCTTCTGTCAGGCGGGTTTTTTCTTTCTTTTAAAATTCCGAATTTCATATTTTTCAATGCTTTTGGTTTGTTTTATTATAACTTTATTTGGTTTATTTGTTACAAATATAACAATTTAAACTAAATTCAATTTATTTTTTTTTATAAAAAAACCAACAAGAAACTATTATTAGCTGAACCCCAAAATAATACAAAAATAGTGTTCTCTTGTACTGATAAAATAGTGTTAAGGTTTCAGAAAAAACCTCATCAAAGCACATTGTTTCTATATATTTGCCCTTCTAGCCCTACTGAAATGAATTTTATAAAAAAAACAAATATACTATATATATTCCTCCTCTTTTTGGTTTTAAGTTCTTGCAATAAAG
The DNA here is from genome assembly GCF_054343795.1 of Flavobacterium sp. GNP002. Classification (NCBI taxonomy): domain Bacteria; kingdom Pseudomonadati; phylum Bacteroidota; class Flavobacteriia; order Flavobacteriales; family Flavobacteriaceae; genus Flavobacterium; species Flavobacterium sp. GNP002. Next base: position 2,649,002 of record NZ_JBTGUW010000001.1, on the reverse strand, counting down.
AGAAAAAGAAAATAGAATTAAATGATGCTCAGCTCCCAAAGAGTATATTACCTAAGATGAAGCCGTTAAGTGAAACGGAGACAAAACTAACTGCCGAATACATTAATTCAAAAAAGATATCCATTGACTCTTTTTATAAAAAAAACTGGCCAAACAATAGTGCAAACGGAAGTTTTCTAGTTGCTAAAAATGGTCAAATTATTTATGAAAAATACGAAGGCTACTCTAATTTTAGAGACAAAACATTAATTACGAAAAATACGCCTTTACATATTGCTTCAGTAAGCAAGGTTATTACAGCAACCGCTATTTTGAAACTCGTAAATGCAAAAAGGCTTGACTTAGATCAAAAGGTAAATACCATCTTGAAAGAGTTTCCGTATCCTGATGTTACGATACAAACATTGTTGAATCACAGAAGTGGTATGCGTAATTATGCCTATTTTACGGATCGTGACAAAACCATCTGGGATAGACACAACATATTGACCAATCAAGACATCCTGACTATCATGGCCACAAAGGATATTGGTTTAGAATTCAAAACCGACACTCGTTTTAGTTATTGTAATACTAATTATGCCATGTTAGCATTAATTATTGAAAAGATTACAAAACTCCCTTACAAAGATGCAATGAAACAAATCATTTTTGAACCATTAGGCATGAAAAACACCTATGTTTTTGATTATGACAGAGATAAAGATACTGCTGTTACTTCCTATAAAGGCAATAAGGTCGAAATTGGAAAGGATTATTTAGATGCGATTTATGGAGATAAAAACATCTACTCTACGCCTCGAGATTTATTAAAATTTGACAGAGCAAGAAATAGTTCCACCTTCCTAACACCAAAGTTGCTAAACCTTGTATATAAAGGCTACAGCAATGAACGTAAAGGGACAAAAAACTATGGCCTGGGTATCAGAATGATTAACTGGGAGACGGGTCAAAACTTTTATTTTCATAATGGTTGGTGGCACGGCAATACCTCATCATACATTACCTTAAGAAAAGAAAGTGTTACCATTATTGCGTTATCCAATAAGTTTACCCGAAAAACGTACGATGTAAGGAAGTTAGCAGTTTTATTTGGAGACTATCCGTTCAAAATAAGTGATGAATAGTATTTAGGAATGATTTTTGAAATAGAGTTAGAAGTTTAGCAGTCGTAATTCAAGTTTAAAAGTGTACATTTGCAAACTCAAAATTCAAATTTTGGATTTTGAAATAAAAAAGGGGTCGACTGGTTTTGACAGCAAGTCGAATTGAGAAGTAAGCACGTCGAGAACTGGGACAATTCTCGTTAATAAAAGGTTTCAAAACACATACACGGCGAAGGAAACTACGCTCTTGCTGCATAATCTGAATCATAGTAAGATTAGCCTCGTCCCTATCAGATAGGGAAGCAGGATTTACCTCGAAAGCTTTGGTTTATAGCGGTTGATAAAGGTGAATCGTAAATTTAAACCTAGATTTCCATAAGCTTCGGGTGGATTTCGAAATTAAGAAGATAAGTATTGTGTGGCTGTTTCTGGCCTAGCACACTATCGAAAACCCAATCAGGAAATAAGCGCGTAGAAAGCTTTTTAGTTGCTTGTTTGGACCCGGGTTCGATTCCCGGCGACTCCACAAAAAACCCTGTAAACAATTAATTTACAGGGTTTTTTATTTGTTTTAATTTTTAATTTTCGTCGCTTTCTTTTCTTTTACAAACAACCCAGCCGTATATTTCTCATACAACTCAAACAAAAACTCCATCCGTTTGGCTTCACTGCTAAAGGTTTGTTTACTGTAAGCGGCATCTACAGCTTTGTCTAATTCATTATGCGCTTTTACCAATGCTGGTGGCATGGTCAACGGGTCGTATAAATCTGCTAAAGAACTCGCAGGGAATAATGCTCGAACATCTAAAACGTTTTGCGCTTTTTCTTCAATAGTTTTTATTTGCTTTTCAGTTGGGTTTTCTGGCCAAGGATAGTTGTTGTAAACGATATCTTTTGAATATCTAAAATCACTTTTTAATCTTCCACAAGTGGTTTTTACCCACGCCATATGCATTTGTGACATTAAAACTCCAAAATGGAATAAATTACCGTTTGGAATTATTAAGCATAAATTACTAGCTACTACATTTGAATTTTCAAATCCAATAGGAATATATTTTCTTCTTTCCGATGAAACACTTGGGATTATTATAAAATCTAATCCTTTTGGCTGTGTTATTTGTGCAAATAAGTGAGGTATACTTGCCAATTGCGGTCTTGAAGAATTTTCTCTAATTTTTTTTACGTTTTGAACTCTGTCTAAAACTAATTTTAATTTTTTTAATTCATTCGGTTCAATATCTTCCAACCATAAACACCATCGTTCTATATTATTTATTAACTCTTGTGAACCTAATATTTTTCTAAAATATTTTCTAGATTGTGGTTCTCTTTCAATAAATATATTTTTCTCTTCAGTAGTAAATAATAACTCTCCACCATCAGCAGGCATATTACCAAAATTCATTTTAGGTACATTACATATGGGATATGATTTTTTTTCAACAAAGATATTTTTTCCGTCAACTAAATAAGGATTGATATTTTTTGCTTTTATTTCATGTGCTTCGCCCTTAATATCTTCGTATTCAAAAATACTTTTGTTATTTGATTCGAAATTAGCAAAACCAACAATTACACAATAAACCGCAGCGTTACCCTTTGCTTCATTACTCCATTTAAATGTTTTATGTGCAAAATGTATTTTTATATCATATTTATTAATCATTTGCCCCCAAAGAATAGCAGTCTGTAAACCTTGCACAATTGAATTTGTGGAAACAAAAGCAACTTTAATTTTTGTGTTTTGAATATACTTTGCAGCATTTAAATACCAACCTGTCACATAATCTAATTCACCAACATTTTTTGAATTATTAAATACTCTAGTCAAATCTTCTTTTTGTTGTTTATTCATTATTCGTGAACCAATAAAAGGTGGATTTCCAATTATATAAGAAAGGTCTTTTTTTGAAATAACTTCTTCCCAATTAACTTCAAGCGCATTTCCATGAACAATTCTTGCTGATTTTTTCAATGGCAAACGGGCAAAGTATTGTCCAAATTCATTGCTAATCATCATATTCATTTGGTGATCCATCAACCACATGGCTACTTCGGCAATACGGGCGGGGAATTCTTCGTATTCAATGCCGCACATCATATCTACATCGAGCCACATAATCTCCCGAATATCCAAAACTCCTTGTCCAGATTTATAAGTTGCCCGCAATACTTCCAGTTCTAATAACCGCAATTCACGGTAGGTAATCACAAGGAAGTTACCACAACCACAGGCGGGATCTAAAAATTTTAATTGGCTGATTTTTTTATGAAATTCGGGTAATTTGTTTTTGTTTCCTTTGATACTTTCAAATTCTGTCCAAAGTTCATCTAAAAACAAGGGTTTAATGAGTTTCAAGATGTTGCTTTCACTAGTGTAATGCGCTCCAAGGTTTCTACGTTCTTTAGGATTCATCACACTTTGAAACATCGAACCAAAAATGGCTGGCGAAATTTTACTCCAATCGATATAACAACAATCCAAAAGAGCCAATCGCATTTTAGTGTCAAAGCTAGCAGAAGGCAATACTTCTTCAAACAGCTTCCCATTTACATACGGGAAATCATTTAATTGTTCGTCCAGATTTTTAAAGCGTTTTTCTTTGGGTGTATTCAACACTTGAAACAGTTCTTGAATTTTTCCTGCTAAATCGCTACCATCATCGGCAGTTCTATTTTCTATGAAATCTTGAAATTGTTGCTTATCAAAAATGGTAGTATCCTCTGCAAACAAGCAGAATAATATTCGAACCAAATAAACCTCAAGCGGGTGTCCTTCATAACCAATTTCTTCCAAGCGGTCATGCAGTTTTCCCATCAATTCTGCCGCTTTTATATTGGCAGGGTCTTGTTCTTTGTATGTTTTCTTTTGATACCCCAACAAATAGCCAAAACTTTGAACATTTTGGACTAAGTCATTTAAAGTAAATTCTACTGTAGTTTGTTCCTCTGTATCGTACAATCTAAAATAATAGAAGTCACATACTAAAACGTATTTTGGTAATTCGTTTTGTTTTAATCCATGGGTATAATCAATGGCTTGCTGAAAAGCTTTATTCAGGTTTTTGCCCCGGCTTTTCATTTCAACAAGTATCGTTCCTTTCCAGAGTAAGTCAATGTAACCATCTGCATCAGAAAGTTTTTTTACTCTATGTTCAAAGGTTCCAATTTTTTTTCGGGTGATACCAAAGACGTCAAAAAAGGCATCTAAAAATGATTTAGCATCTGCTTCCTCATTGGTAGTATTTTCCCATTCTTTAGAAAATCGTACTGCACGATCTTTTATTTCATTCCAGCTTAAAGCCATAGTATGATTGCAATTTATTAATTATCCTTATCAAGAGTTCAAAATGTGTGTTTAGGCACAAAAAAAGGATTTCAATTCTTGATTCGCTTTATTTATCAAACCTACCAAATATAAATGATTTTAACACGATTATTTATACGTAGATACTCCTGATTATTAACAAATGTAAAGACTAAATAATTTATAAATTTACGGAAAGCCACAAAAAACAAGTAAATATTTAGAATCTCTTTATCCTATTATCCAATACCTTGAGGTACTTCTCTTTCATAGTATCAGACAAATTCATCCTGTAAAACAATAAGGGAACCAAAATACTCAACATCTCCATCTCTTAAATATATCCTAAATGATTTGCTTTAAATTGGTATATCGGGAAAAGTCGATATATTTACACCATGGATCATATAGAAATATTTAAGGCATTATCAAACAAGTCGAGATTACAGATGCTCGAATGGTTAAAAGAACCTGAAATAAACTTTCCTCAACAACTAGCTGCCGGTTTTGAAAACGGTGTTTGCGTAGGACAAATTCAGGCCAAAGCAGGACTCACCCAATCAACAGTATCAGAATATTTATCAATTCTACAACGCGCTGGATTTATAGAATCTACACGTGTTGGACAATGGACCTATTACAAACGCAACGAAAAAGCATTTACAGCACTAAGCAAAATAATTGAATCGAATCTATAAAAAACAATATGAATACTAATAGTTTGTTTACGCCCTTCCAATTGAAGACGCTAAACCTTAAAAATAGAATTGTAATGGCGCCTATGACGCGCTCATTTTCTCCAAATGGAGTACCAACAGATGCTGTAGCGGCTTATTATCAAAAAAGAGCTGAAGGCGAAGTAGGTTTACTATTATCTGAAGGAACTGTAATTAATAGACCTTCTTCATCTAATGATGCCAATGTACCCCACTTTTATGGTGACCAATCTCTGGCAGGATGGAAACAAGTGATTGACGGCGTACATTCCGCAGGCGGACAGATGGGACCACAATTATGGCACATGGGAATCATGGACAATCACCATTCCGGTTGGGTTCCACCAGTACCTTTTGAAGGACCATCAGGACTAAACAGACCAAGTTTTAGCAATGGTACCACGATGACAACAAATGATATCGAAAATACTATTATAGCTTTTGGAAAAGCTGCCGCTGATGCCAAGAGATTAGGTTTTGACTGTATCGAAATTCATGGTGCTCACGATTATTTGATTGATCAATTTTTCTGGGATGCCACAAATCAGCGTACTGATAATTATGGTGGTAAAACCTTAGCAGAACGTACACGTTTTGCCGTAGAAGTGATTAGAGAAATCAGAAAACAAGTAGGTGAAGATTTTGCTGTAATCATGAGACTCTCTCAGTTCAAGCCATCGGATTATAACTTCAAACTGGCAAAAACACCTCAAGAAATGGAAGCTTGGCTTAGTCCTTTGATTGATGCTGGTGTCGATATTTTACATTGTTCACAACGCCGTTTTTGGGAACCAGAATTTGAAGAAAATGATCTTAATTTTGCAGGTTGGGCTAAAAAAATCACAGGAAAACCGACTATTACAGTAGGTTCTGTTGGGCTTTCTGGAGATTTCTTCGGAGCTTTTACAGGCGAAAGTTCACAACCTACCTCTTTGGATGAATTAACAAGGCGTTTAGACAGAGGTGATTTTGACCTTGTAGCTGTAGGAAGACCTCTTTTATCAGACCCGAATTGGGTTAGCAAAATAAAAGCAGGTAACAACGATCAACTAAAAGGCTTTAGCAAAGAAGCATTGAGTGAATTAGTATTAGAATAAATTAATTCAGCGAATTATAAATGATTACTTTCTAAAAATAAGTTTACATTATTTTATCAACTGCCTTAATCACAACAACTAAAAGAGAGACGTTATAGTAATTTCTCTCTTTTTTGTTTTACGAACAGCTCCTTTAACATAATAGGGTGTAATCCTTTAAAACATAGTTATTTTATAAAATGAATAACATAAAAAAATCACTGACTTTATAAACGAAATACACTTAAAATAAGCCCTGTCAAATTTAGAAATATTTGATATTCAGTAAACAATATTTTTTTTTATTACGCTAATAATCAAACTATTTACTAAATTTATTTAATTATAAATGATACGGTAAAACAAAAACTATAAATACTATTTTTTAATAAAACTCTTTAAAAATGAACACAACGACAAATGTAAAAGCTTACGGTACAGTAGCTGCCGATGCTCCTTTAAAACAAATGGATATCCAACGTAGAAATGCTACTGCAAAAGACATTGAAATCGAAATTTTGTATTGTGGTGTTTGTCACTCTGATTTACACACTGCAAGAAATGATTGGGGATTTACCACTTATCCTGCGGTTCCGGGTCATGAAATTGTTGGGAAAGTGACCAAAGTAGGAAATGAAGTTACTAAACTAAAAGTAGGTGATTTTGCTGCGGTAGGTTGTTTAGTAGATTCCTGCAAGACCTGTGATAATTGCAAACAAGATCTGGAACAATATTGCTCTAACGGGTGGATTGGGACTTATAATGGAGAAGATAAGCATTTGGGCGGAATGACTTTTGGAGGTTATTCTGAAAATATTGTAGTAGACGAAGACTTCGTTTTAAAAGTACCCGCTAATCTTGACTTGGCCGCTACAGCTCCTTTATTATGTGCGGGAATAACAACTTGGTCACCACTTCGCCACTGGAAAGTTGGAAAAGGAAGCAAAGTTGCGGTTGTAGGTTTAGGCGGATTGGGACATATGGCTATAAAACTAGCCAAAGGTTTAGGCGCCGAAGTTACTCTTTTCTCCAGAACACCAGATAAAGAAAAAGACGCTTTCGAATTGGGTGCAGATGCTGTTGTTATTTCAACTGATGAAAATCACATGAATGCTGTAAACGGAAAATTTGATTTAATCATAGATACCGTTCCTTATGTTCATGATGTCAATCCGTATGTAGGAACTTTAAACACTAATGGAACTTTGGTTTTAGTAGGTTATTTAGGTGGCTTGGAACCTATTTTGAATACTGTTCCAATGATTATGGGAAGAAAATCAGTAGCTGGTTCCTTAATTGGCGGAATCGCAGAAACTCAGGAAATGCTTGATTTCTGTGGGAAACATAATATTGTCTCTGAAATTGAAGTAATCAAAATCCAGGATATCAACGAAGCCTATGAAAGAATGTTGAAAAGCGATGTTCGCTATCGTTTTGTAATTGATATGGCTTCGCTAAAAAGCTAAAATACACACTACTTTTAGCCATACGCTATAATAGAATTGTAAAGAGAACGATGGTATTTATTTATATCATCGTTCTCTTTCTTGTTTATAAAACCAATGTTTTTTAAAGTTATTAATTGTTTGATTTTAGTACTATATTATATGACTGTCCGCTATTTGTACCAAGCTAGACTCTATGAGTAAAATTTAGCTGTATTGTCATTTCGACGAAGAAGAAATCACATAACGAGAGCAACTAATGAGATTTCTCCTTCGTCGAAATGACAAAATAAAATACATTGGTATTAGTAACGGAGTGTCATATAATTTATTAAAATTAGCATATTAGTCTTCAAAAGTCATTGCTCTTGATTTTTATTGTTCTATGATTGTTTACAACATTACCAACTTTAAATTATAAATTTTGTAGTTTTACCCGCCTATATTCAACCCTTCATGAAACTTAAACAGATCAATATTCCTCCCTTACCTGCTGTACTTTTGGCAATCATAAGCGTGCAATCTGGGGCAGCAATAGCGAAAGGTCTTTTCCCTGCTATTGGCGCTGCCGGAACAGCTTCTTTAAGAATTGGTATTTCAGCATTGATCCTATTGGCAGTTTACAGGCCAAACCTAAAAAAAATAACTGTTGATCAATGGAAATTAGTAATCCCCTACGGTTTGTCTTTGGGTGCAATGAACTTGATTTTTTATCTTTCAATTGAAAGAATTCCCATTGGACTTGCAGTCACGCTGGAATTCATAGGTCCATTATTAGTCGCTGTTTTGGGTTCAAAACGCACAATAGATTTTTTTTGGGTACTTCTTGCTGCAGCTGGAATCGTTTTGATTGCTCCATGGTCAAATAATGGATTAGATATTCTAGGGGTAGTCTTTGCTCTTTTGGCTGGTGCACTTTGGGCGGCTTATATAATATTAGGAGGGAAAATTTCAAAAATAATGAAAGGTGGAGATGCTGTTACTATAGGAATGTTATTTGCTTCTATATTAATTGTTCCTTTTGGAATTCTAGGAAATGGGTTAAGCAACCTTACTCCTCAACTTTTAGGATTAGGAGTAGCTCTCGCTTTATTATCCAGTGCAATTCCTTTTACATTAGAAATGAAAGCACTGGGACAACTTCCTGCTCGCACCTTCAGTATTTTAATGAGTTTAGAACCTGCTGCCGCATCAATTTGTGCTTTTATATTTTTACAAGAATACCTTACTTTTAATGAAATTTTAGCGGTAATTTTTGTGGTAATAGCTTCTGCTGGATCAACAATTACCTCAAAAAGATAAACTGTTAACCGTTTGTGTCTAATTATTCAGAACTTAAGTTTTATATTTTTTGTAAAATGAAACAAAAAAAAATACATCTGTTATAAGTATTTTTGGTTGATAAACATTCCTGATAAATTTATTTTTTGAAAAAAAATTACCAATGTGATAAATGTTACTGTACGTGGAATTTTAACTGACAATCTTTGCAGTATAAAATTTTACAACTTATGGAATATATCGGTTATTTTACATCAATACTCATTGGCGTTGCTCTAGGATTGATTGGCGGTGGCGGCAGTATTCTTACCGTACCCGTTTTAGTCTATTTATTTGCTATCGAACCCGTTATAGCAACTGCTTACTCTTTATTTATTGTAGGGCTAACAAGTGCTGTGGGTACTGTGGGCTATTTCAAAAAAGGGTTGATAAATATCAAAACGGCTATTGTTTTTGGCATTCCGTCAATTATTGCTGTTTTTACCACAAGAGCTTTGATTGTTCCTGCAATTCCAAAAGAAGTGTTTTCTATAGGAGAATTTATAGTTACAAAAAACCTGTTGATGATGCTACTTTTTGCCGTAATTATGATTGCCGCATCATACAGCATGATCAAAAAAGATAAAAAAATAATCGCCGAAAAGTCTGAAGTGCAAAAATTCAATTACCCACTCATACTTATCGAAGGAGCAATTGTTGGCGTTATCACAGGATTAGTGGGAGCCGGTGGCGGTTTCTTAATTATTCCGGCATTAGTTGTATTGAGTAAACTTCCTATGAAAGAAGCTGTTGGGACTTCATTAGTCATTATTGCTGCTAAATCGTTGATTGGTTTCTTTGGAGAAAGTGGAGAAAATGTAATCAATTGGCAATTTCTTCTTACCATTTCAGCATTTGCAATTGTTGGAATTTTCATTGGAACAGCATTATCTAAAAAAATTGATGGCAACAAACTCAAACCTGCCTTTGGTTGGTTTGTTTTAGTGATGGGAATCTACATTATAACCAAAGAGCTTTTTCTAAAATAAAACCTGTAGTACTAAAAGTCAAAAATAAGTTGAATTGTAAGAGTCATTTTAGAACCAATATCCATCTCCTTTTAATACTAAAATCGGGATGGATTTTTTAGTTATAATTGTGCTTTACAAAAAATAACATGCTCCATATCTGAAGAAAAACATAGTAATAAACCTATTTCGTAAATAAATAATTAAAAAAAATGTTTTTTTTAGTTGACTCATTCAAAGGATTATAAACCGTTTAATAATTGCCAAAGCATTTTTTAACAGAATGCAAAAAGCAACCTTTCATTCTCTTTAACATCCTTAGAGTAACAAATAAATTTAATAATTATGAAAAATTTCAGATTACAAGCAGCAGTCATTGTATTATTAGTTTCAACAGCTTTCACATCATGTAGCGATGATGACAACACACCAAATTTAGTTACTAAAACTTCATTAGTAACAAAAGTTGAAGGCGCCGTAACAGGAGACATAAATGTAGAAGTTCCATTAACTGTGACTTTTTCAGTGGACAACAATTGTGGATCTTATAACAAGTTTATCGAAACTGCAGCTGCAAACACAAAAACGATTGAAGTTGAATCTAAGTATGAAGGAGCTGATTGCGGAACGACGCCAACAAGTAAAACTGTTGTTTACAAATTCAAATCTACTGCTGTAGGAACCTACAATTTAAAATTTAAAAAAACGGCTACTGAGTTTGTAACGCATACAATAGTTATTGATTAATTTTTTAGTTTGGTTAATTAATAATAGAAACACCAGTTGAATAGCTGGTGTTTTTTTATTTTTTAAAAGTAGTTATGTAGTGCAACCCACCGAAAACACACGATTAATATTTTAAAATTTCACAATAGCAGCAACTTTTTTTGTTGTGTAACATTTGTCACTATCTTCTTTAAATTCATGCTATATCTTTGTATTATAATTTAATAAAGAAAATTTAAGAATATGAAAATAGAACAAATATATACAGGATGTTTAGCACAAGGTGCTTATTACATTACTTCAAATGGTGAAGCTGCCATAATTGATCCGCTACGTGAAACTGAACCGTATATGGAAAGGTTAGAAAAAGACGGTGTGAAATTGAAATACATTTTCGAAACCCATTTCCATGCTGATTTTGTTTCCGGACATTTAGATTTAAGTAAAAAAACAGGCGCGGCAATTGTTTATGGTCCCAATGCCAATCCTGAATTTGAATTTATTTCTGCCAAAGACAACCAAGAATTTGCAATTGGTAACATCAAAATAAAAGTGTTGCACACGCCTGGTCACACTATGGAAAGTACCACATACTTATTAATAGATGAAAACGGAAAAGAGCATGCCATTTTCTCTGGAGATACTTTATTTATTGGTGATGTTGGCCGTCCAGATTTAGCTCAAAAAGCAGCACACATGACACAGGACCAGTTGGCAGGTCTATTATTCCATTCGTTAAGAGACAAAGTAATGACACTGGCTGATGACGTAATCGTATATCCGGCTCACGGTGCGGGTTCTGCTTGTGGAAAAAACATGAGTAAAGAAACTGTTTCAACTATTGGCGAACAAAAAGCAACAAATTATGCTTTGCGCGCTAATATGACTGAAGCCGAATTTGTGCAAGAAGTTACGGAAGGTTTGTTACCTCCACCAGCCTATTTTGGGATGAACGTTGCCATGAATAAAAAAGGGATTGAAAGCTTTGAAAATGTCTTCAATAACGGAATGAGAGCAATTAATGCTTCTGAATTTGAAACTGTTACAGAAGAAACCGGTGCTTTAATCTTGGATACGAGAGACAATGGTGATTTTGCAAAAGGATATGTGCCTCAGTCTATAAACATTGGTATCAATGGCGATTTTGCCCCTTGGGTAGGTGCTTTGATTGCCGATGTTAAACAACCAATCATTTTAGTCACTGCACCAGGATTCGAAGAAGAAACTGTAACGCGCTTAACCCGAGTTGGATTTGATAATTTAATAGGACATTTAGAAGGTGGCTTTGAAGCTTGGAAAAAAGCCGGTTTTGAGATCGACACTGTAAATCGCATCACGGCGGAACAATTTGGAAAAGAAGTCAAAATTGGTGAAAGCAAAATAATCGATGTTCGTAAAGAAAGTGAGTATGAGGCAGAACATGTTGATGAAGCCTATAGCCGACCATTAGCGTACATCAATGATTGGGTAAAAGACATCAATCCTGAAGAACATTTTTACATGCATTGTGCCGGAGGATACCGCAGCATGATGGCCGCATCAATTTTGCAAGCACGAGGATATAGAAACTTTACAGAAATCGAAGGTGGTTTTGGAGCGATAGCTAAAACTACTGTCCCTAAAACTGATTTCGTTTGTCAAAGCAAAGTATTAAAATAATAAAACAAATAATCATGTTCGGAATTTTTAAAAATATGTTTTCAAAAAAAGACACCACACAAATGGAAAAATTACTAAAAGAAGGTGCGTACCTTGTTGATGTTCGCACACCTGCAGAATTTGCAGAAGGTCACGTAAAAGGATCAACAAATATTCCTTTGGATCAAGTACCCAATCAATTGGATCAATTTAAAGGAAAAGAGCATATTATTGTTTTCTGCCGAAGTGGGAATCGCAGCGGTCAAGCCAAAATGAGTTTGGAACAAAACGGTTTTAAAAATGTCACTAATGGCGGTACTTGGATGGATGTGAACGAAGCAATAAATAAATTTTAAATACTATTAAAGTAGCGTGCCGTTTAAAACAAAAAAGTACTTGTTTTAAACGGCACGTTTATTTTTTTATAAATCGAAATTTGATACAATTATTAGAAAATTTTATTTTCCAAATTGATTCAAATAAAGAAGTAAATTTGATTATCTTTTAAGAGATACTAATGAATTTATTCCTTTGAATTTAACAAAAACTATTGAACTACCTTTTGAATTTAATTCAAAAAAACGGATATGAAAGACACAAAAGCAATAAACAAAGACTTGATTTTAAGAGAAAGATTAGCGTTACAACGAACAGTGCTAGCGAATCAATCTACTTTTCTTGCCTTCCTGAGAACGGCAATGTACTTTTTAATTGCAGGATTGAGTTTGCGAAATTTATTAAAAGTGGAAAATAGTTTCCTGATTGAAATTGCCCTTTTTGTCATTTCTTTCGTGATATTTTTACTTGGAACTCTAAACTATTTCAAGCATAAAAAATCCATTTCCGAAAACAAAAAACACATTGGCGATTACCAATTAGAATATTATGAATGATTCCTTTACAACTCTTTATAATACCTTCTCCCCTATGCTCCATCAAGAATAAATTGAAAAATATTGATTTTTTTTGGACTAAAAAATGAACCATTCAACAATAGAATATGAATACTAAGAAAATTGGATTAAAGGAAAATTGGAAACAATTTACCATTTTGGTAATCGTAAATGCTTTTGTTGGTGGAATGATAGGAATGGAAAGAACCATTATTCCAAAATTTGCTGAGATTGAGTTTGGTATAGCTTCAAAAACGGCTATTCTTTCATTTATCACCGCATTTGGTATCACTAAAGCCATTACCAATTATTTTACGGGCAAGTTGGCGAATCGCTTTGGTCGAAAAAATCTGCTTTTATTTGGTTGGATTCTGGCCATACCTATTCCCTTTATTTTAATTTATGCAGAATCTTGGAATTGGGTGATTTTTGCAAATATCCTTTTGGGCATTAGTCAAGGACTCACTTGGAGCAGTACTGTGGTGATGAAAATTGATTTGGTAGGAGAAAAAGATCGCGGGCTAGCGATGGGACTTAACGAATTTGCCGGTTATTTTGCCGTTGGGCTAGTTGCTTTTCTATCGGGTTTTATTGCTGAAAAATATGGCATTACGCCCTACCCTTTTTATCTGGGAATTGGAATTTCGATAATTGGTTTTTTATTGACTTTGTTTTTTGTGAAAGATACAAGAGTATTTGTACAGCAAGAAAACATGACCAATACAACTGAAAAATTAGATAATATTTTTCTGGAAACTACTTTCAAAAACAAAACGTTAAGTGCAGTAACCCAAGCTGGATTAGTCAATAATTTGAATGACGGTATGATTTGGGGGCTTTTGCCTATTGTCTTACTTTCGTTGCACTACAATTCACAAAACATTGGTGTTATAACTGCCATTTACCCCACCGTTTGGGGTTTTGGACAATTGATAACCGGAAAAATGTCAGACATATATTCGAAAAAAAAGATGCTTTTTTGGGGAATGTTACTACAAGGAATTGCGATACTTTTTATTCCATTTGCAGAACAATTCTATCAATTGGCTACCGTTTCAGCCTTTTTAGGTTTGGGAACGGCTTTGGTTTATCCTACTTTTTTATCAGCCATTGCCCAAGCCACAAATCCAACTCAAAGAGCTGAAAGTATTGGTACATTTAGACTTTGGAGGGATTTAGGTTATGCGATAGGTGCCATTATTTCAGGAATAACTGCTGATTTATTTGGAGTGAATTACGCTATTATATTGATTGGTGTCATCACCATTGTATCGTCACTGATTATTAAAATCCGAATGCCGAAAGACTCTTTATAAAAAGCAAGCCGCAAATTTTAATCTAAAATCATCTCTTTTTAGAGAACAACAATTAAAAAAATGGAACCAAAAAAATCAAAAAAATCGACTATTCAAAATATTGTTTTTATCGTATTAATAGCACTTCTTTTGTTTAGTCCTTTGGGCACTTTTGTAAAAGTACAACTGAACCGATTAATTGCTTTTTCACCTAAAACTATTGCAGTAACAGAACAAAAAATCCTTTCCAGTTATCAATGGCAATTAAAAGATGCCACCGGAAAAACTGTGTCATTAGAAGCATACAAAGGAAAAATAATATTCATTAATTTCTGGGCCACATGGTGTCCGCCTTGTATTGCCGAAATGCCAAGCATTCAAAAATTATATACTGATTATCAGGACAAAATGGTCTTTTTGTTTGTGACAACAGATTCTTTTGACAAAGCAAATGCTTTTATGGTCAAAGAAAATTTGACTCTTCCCGTTTATCAATCACTAAGCAATCCTCCAGTAGAAATGGAATCTTCAACAATTCCGGCAACCTATCTTATTAATCAATCAGGAAATGTAATTGTAGCTAAAATTGGAACAGCTAATTGGAATAGTGATTCGTTCCGAGAAAAGTTAGATGAGTTATTAAAAAAATAAAATCAATGTCATTTTTAACTTTTTTTTCTTGTGTGACAAAAGTAACATAACTACTCATTTATAAATATAACCTTTGTAGTAACAAAAATATAAATATGGGAATTTTAGAATTAATCAGAGAACCTTGGCCTTGGTATATTGCCGGCCCATTAGTTGGACTTACAGTTCCGGCTTTGTTAATTATTGGCAACAAATCATTTGGTATTAGCGCCTCATTACGTCACACTTGTGCCATGTGCTTACCGGCAAACATAAAGTTTTTCAAATATGATTGGAAAAAAGAAATCTGGAATATGTTTTTCGTTTTCGGTATTTTATTAGGTGGTGTAATTGCCTTTAGTTTCTTATCAAATCCTAATCCAATTATCATTGATGGAAATCTACAAACCGAATTGGCAGGCTACGGTATTACTGAAATTTACGGAATGTTACCAGAACAATTATTCTCGTGGGAAAGTTTGTTTACACTCAAAGGATTTTTTATGATGGTCATTGGTGGCTTTTTCATTGGTTTTGGTTCTCGTTATGCGGGAGGTTGCACCAGTGGTCACGCTATTTCTGGTTTGTCTAATTTACAAATACCATCATTGATTGCAACATGTTGTTTCTTCATAGGCGGATTGATTATGGCAAACATTATTTTACCATTTATTCTTTCACTTTAAATTACTAATTATGAATATAAAAGATCAAAATACAGATTTCGAAACGCGTTCCTTAGACACGGTTTGTATCAACGAGAGTCAATTGGAACACAGGTGGTACCATAATTTAAAATACTTAGCCATTGGTATTTTATTCGGTATTGTTTTCATCAAAGCAGAAATTATCAGTTGGTATCGCATTCAAGAAATGTTCCGTTTCCAATCTTTTCACATGTATGGCGTTATAGGAAGTGCCGTTGTAGTGGGAATAATATCCGTTTTTCTGATAAAAAAATTCAATATTAAAACCATTTATGGAGAAAAAATTGAGTTCCATGACAAAACCTTCAACAAAGGTCAGATTTATGGTGGACTCATCTTTGGATTAGGCTGGGCAGTAACAGGAGCTTGTCCTGGACCGTTGTTTGCACAAATTGGAACGGGTGCAACCGTGATGATTGTAACCCTATTTTTTGCAATAGTAGGAACTTGGGTTTATGGCTATTTTAGAGATAAACTGCCTCATTAATAAATTTATGATTCCAGAAAAACAAAATATCGTCCAATTTAAATCGCTTGTAAAAAGTCTGATTTATCTCTTTATGACTATGATTTTCTTAGTCATGGGGTTGTTCTTGCTTGTGTTTTTCAATTCATCAATCACCGCTTGGTTTCAAAATAGTGGATCGGATCTCGATTCCCTGTATGTTGAAGCAGAGAAAAAAGTGATTTTACAAAATGAAATGGCAAATTTCTGGAAACCAACTGATATCAAACTTATTACCGATGCAACATTAAAGCAGGAAGTGGAATATGGCAAAGATTTAATTGCACATACGGCTAAATATTTGGGCCCAAATGGTAGTTTGAAACAAATCACTAATGGCATGAATTGCAACAATTGCCACTTAGATGCCGGAACAAAACCTTGGGGAAACAATTATGGTTCCGTATATTCGATGTATCCAAAAATGAGAGCACGAAGCGGACAAGTGGAAGACCTTTATAAAAGAGTCAATGATTGTATGGAACGAAGCTTAAATGGCCAGCCTCTGAAACGAGACGAGAAAGAGATGAAAGCTATGATTGCGTATATAGAATATATTGGCAGTAATGTTCCCAATGGCAAAGAAGCAAATGCCTCCGGAATCTATGATCTCGAATATTTAGATCGTGCAGCAAATCCTCTTAAAGGGAAAGCACTCTATAATGCCAAATGTGCGAGTTGTCATCAAGTGAATGGTGAGGGAATTTTAGCAGTAGATAAAAAAGAATATACGTATCCGCCACTTTGGGGCAAAAATTCATACAATAACGGGGCGGGGCTTTTTAGAATCAGTCGTTTTGCGGGCTACATAAAATACAATATGCCTCTAGGAGCAACCTATGAAAACCCTCAATTATCTGATGAAGAGTCCTGGGATATTGCAGCTTATGTGGAAAGTCTGGACAGACCATCGAAAGATTTAAGTCAAGACTGGCCTAATATTTCAAAAAAACCAGTGGATCATCCTTTTGGTCCTTTTTCAGATTCGTTTACGGAAGCTCAACATAAATTCGGACCTTTCAAACCTATAAAAGAAGAAAAAACGAAAAACGAAAAAAAACAATCTTAAAACTCAATTATGAAAAACGGAACGCTTTTATTTATTCTTGTATTTAGTATGATTTCAATTGCTGCATTCGCACAAAAAAAACCGAACAACCACAAAATTGTTTTTCAGTTTACCAATGCCACTGATACTTTACAACAGAAAGCAATTGTAAACCAGCTAAAAAATATGACAACGCATTGGCCAAATGCCAAATACGAAGTTGTGATTCACAGCATGGGTTTACCATTTGTAATGTCTGAGAAATCAAAGCAAATAGGAGCAATCAAGGCACTTAAGGCTAAAGGTGTTCGTTTTTTAGTATGTGAGAACACGATGAAAAGTCAAAAAGTAAGCAAAGATCAAATGATTCCGGGAGTAGAATATGTACCGGTAGGAATAGCCGAAATAGTTGAAAAACAAGAACAAGGCTGGACGTACATCAAAGGCGGATTCTAAAATAAGAATGTAACTATATTTTGCATCTAGCGACACCATAGATTTAACTATAGTTTTTCCTGTAAAATTTGCTATTAACCTGAAAACCTAATAACCATGAGCAATAACCGAAGAAATTTCCTTAAATCAGTTGGGACTTTAGGTCTGGGTGCTGCCATTATTTCGCCTATTTCCGCTATTGCAAATACAACTCAGACGGAAGAAATAAACTTGGATACAGCAATTGACCGAAGCAAACCTCAAGCAATTTCTATCCTTCAAACTACCGATGTACATTGCCAAATTCATCCGCATGATGAGTTATTTTGGGAAAATGACAAAGTAGTTTTTAGAAAAACGGGCGGATATGCTTATATGGCAACTTTACTGAAACAACTTAAAAAGAAAAACCCAAATTCCTATCTTATAGACACCGGCGATATGTTTCAAGGCAGCGAATTAAGCGTGGAAACAACCGGTGAAGCTTTTGTTCCCATTTTAAATGCGTTGCATTACGACTTGTATCTTCCGGGAAATTGGGAAGTAATTTACGGAAAAAGAAAAATGCAAACCTTAATGGGTTCTCTCGATGCCCCAAAAATTTGCACTAATATGTACCATGATTTAGGGGAAGGAAAACGAGGAGAACTTATTTTTCAGCCGTATACGATTTGGAAAATTGCTGGAGCAAAAATTGGTTTTTTAGGATACACAGATCCTTTGGTACCATTGCGACAAAGTCCAAATTACAGCAAAGGAATCTTATATACCAATCCCGAAGAAAATCTAGCTCATTATGTGGATGTGCTAAGAAATCAGGAACAATGCAGTTATGTAATTATAATTGCACATCTAGGTTTATCCCAGCAAATAGCATTGGCAAACCGACCAGAATGTGAAGGTGTAAACTATATTTTAGGTGGTGATACGCACGAAAGAGTCCGAAAACCTATTGTTTGTAAATATTCGAAAGTGGTAGAACCGGGAGCATTTGGTTCTTTTATTGGAAAATTAGATTTGACAATTTTGAACGGTAAAGTCATTGAAGACAATTATGAATTAATAGAAGTTGATTCTCCAAAAATAACACCAGATGCTACAATCGAGAAATTATTAAAAGAAAAGGAGGCCGTTTATCACGAAAAAATCAATCAGGTTATTGGTTACAGCACGATTCCTTTGTACCGCTATTTTGTGGTGGAAAATCCTATTGACACGATGATTCTGAATGCACTAAACTGGAAATTTCCTGAAATAGATATTAATCTTTCTAATGGATTCCGTTTTTGTCCACCAAAAACTACTCCGGACGAAACTGGAAATATTCCAATTACAAACGGATTTATCTTTGATATGCTTCCCGTGGACAGCACTGTAAGAACCGCTAAAGTAACTGGAAAACAATTGAAAAACTGGCTCGAAAAAGAATTAAATAATGTCTTTGCGCAAGATGCTTCAAAACGTTTTGGCGGTTGGGTCGTGAAATTCAAAGGAATGGAAGTAGAATTTAACGCTTTTGCAGAAATGGACAAAAGAGTGCAAAGTATTACCATAAAAAATATTCCAATCGATCCTGAAAAAATATATACTATCATGGCATGTGAACGTGATGGCGATCCTGTAGATATGCTTTGCAGAATGAAAGGCGTTATGGATGCCAAAAATACAACTTCAACCTTACATACGGTAATGAGAGAATATTTAAAACAGAATTCTCCCGTAACGCCAACGCCCGAAAAAAATGCTATAATTCTGGATGCTGCAGAAACACTGTTATCCCAGGTTACAGGTGTTGATTATACTTTCAGATAAAATTTAAGTCGTTAAGTCTAACGTTATAAAGCCGAATATATAAAACATTCGGCTTAGTTATTTTGGGTCAATGTGATAAAAGTTACTTCCCATTTATATTGATGGGATTATTTTTGTACCAAATCTAAACCTTCAAAAATGAAAAAATTTTTCGCAATAATTTATATACTTACCTCCCTCCTTTTTTCTATAAATACAAAAGCGCAACACCAGGAAGTTTCAGAAAAGCCAACAGTTTGGAAAGAAAAAAGCAACGAAAAAATTGATTCCACGTCGATCTTAAATGCTTTCAAAAAGGGAAATTTCAGTGGACATTTTCGCTATTTTTTTATGAACACAAATAATGAAAAGGGATTGTCTGATTATTATGCGAATGCCCTTGGCGGAGGCGTGAAATTTGAAACTGCAAAATTTTATAATTTTCAATTTGGCGTAAGCGGCTACTATATTTTTAATATTGGTTCCTCTGATTTTATTGAAAAAGATTCCATCACCAATGCACCAAATCGATATGAAGTGGCACTTTTTGACATTCAAAACCCATCAAACAAAGACAATTTAAGTCGGTTAGAAGAATTGTACTTGAAATACAATTATAAAAATTCGAGTATAACCATCGGAAAACAGCTCCTGAATACTTCCTTTGTAAACCTACAAGACGGCAGAATGCGTCCTACCGAAGTAAACGGAATTTGGGTAGATTTTAATGAAATCAAAAAAACTAAAATTAATCTGGGCTATCTCTACGGAATCTCACCACGAAGCACGTTAAAATATTTTGAAGTGGGAGAATCAATAGGAATCTACCCAGCCGGAGCGAATCCTGATGGAACAAAATCTGATTATGCTGGGAATCTGGACAGTAACGGAATTTATATATTTGGTGTGCAAAACGAATCCATACAGCATCTAAAAACACTTTTATGGAATCAGTACGCGGAAAACATATTCAATTCGGCATTGTTCCAAATGGACTATACCTACTCTTTAAATACAAACTCAAAACTGCTTTTTGGGTTTCAGACGATATACCAAAACGCGCTAAATTTTGGTGGAAATCAAAATCAAAGCAAAACTTATTTTCAAAAAAATGACAACTCACAAACCTTTGGCGGAAGGCTCGGTTGGAAAAATAAAACGGTGGAGTTAACTGTAAACTACAACCGAATTACAGCCAAAGGAAGGTATTTAATGCCACGAGAATGGGGACGAGATCCTTTTTATACATTTATGCCAAGGGAACGCAATGAAGGCTTTGGAGATGTAAATGCCGTGATGACCAAAATACAATACACAAATCCTAAAAAAACATTCAAATCGCAACTTGCAGTTGGTTATATTAATTTACCAGATGTGAAAAACGTTGCATTAAATAAATACGGTTTGCCTTCTTATGTGCAGACTAATGCTGACATTCGATATGAATTTCAAGGATTCTTAAAGGGTTTTGATACACAACTATTGTATGTTCACAAATTTAATGTGGGTGAAACTTACGGTAATAAAAATGATGTTTTTAATAAGACAAACATGAGTACTATCAATTTTATTGTCAATTTTAATTTTTAAAACCCTTTTAATCCAAGTGATAAAACTTCATTATCAAATAATTCAGCAGTAAATACAACAAAGTTCCTACCACAGCAAGTGAAATGGCAAAGCTAATCAGGTTGAGCACGATATTAGGAATAAACTTCAATCTAGGATGTGTGATGAAAGGCTCCCGATGCAGTCTTTGGTGAATATTTTCCTTAGCTATTTTGATTTTCTTTTTGATAATAAATAATTTTTAAAGACAATAGTGATAAAATTGTCATTATTGTTTTGTGGTTTACTATTTTGAATACTCTAAATTACGTAATATTTTTAAGATAAAGAAGTTATAAAATAGATTTAATCTGCTTTAAGTATTGACTATATGAGAAAAGCCGGTTCATATCCCTTTGATATTTCCTTTATTTTTCAAGAAAATCACTTCAATTATTTTACTGGTCATTTCTGCATCAATTTTTAACCGATTTGATAAAATTTCGATCACATTTTTTTCTTCTTTTTCCAATGTTCCGTCAGCAAGCAATACTTCTAATGCAAGAGCAAATAAAGTTTCTTTATCCTCATCTTCAACTAGTTCACAACAGGCTGAAATGTATTTCAATTGCCCCAATTCCGTTCTTAAATTGAATGATTTTGCATAAAGAGGCGCAATATCAATTCCAATAAATTTTTGTTTAGAATGCAACAATCTTGATAATGATGCTTTTTCCGAATCCGTAATTTGGTTATCTGCAGATATACAAGAGTATAAAATTCCAACCCAAGCTTCAAAATCAGAGCTTACCTGATTTTGGCTACTATTATTTTTATCTTCAAATGAACTCATATTTTTTATTTTTTGTTAAAGTTACTGCTAACTTTCCTACACATTGTTCGAGTTTGGGAATAAATTACCATTTATTTTTAGTCATCATTAAACTTTCAAATACAAGACGACTAAATTGTACAGTAAACCAATTCACAGATTTTTATAACCTTTAATACATCCATACCAAAAACAATAAAAGTTTAGGACAACGATTCTCACTAATTTATGAATTTAATACTGGCTTAATAATATCCTGATGAACTGATGCTCGTTTAAGTAAACATTTTTAGTAAATTTATCAATCACAAACACCATCAATAGCTATAGTTTTTATCTATTGAAAATAAAATTAGGTAAGGATACTTTTTGGTAAATTCGCTTTAAGTAAATAAAAAATCAATCATACTATGGAAAATAACACAAACCCAACATCGTACAATGTCAACGGAGAAAGCAAATGCCCATTTTCTGGTGCAACTGCTCCAAAACAAAGTACGGGTACCGGTCCAAGTAACCGCAACTGGTGGCCTCACCAACTTAGTTTAAACGTTCTGCGTCAAAACTCATTAGAGAACAACCCAATGGGTGCCAACTTTAATTATGCCGAAGAATTTAAAAAAGTTGATCTAGAGGCTTTAAAAAATGATATCAAAGAAGTAATTACAACATCTCAAGATTGGTGGCCAGCTGATTATGGTAGCTACGGACCTTTCTTTATTAGACTAGCTTGGCACAGTGCAGGAACATACCGTATTGCTGATGGTCGTGGTGGTGCTGGTTTTGGTACACAACGATTTGCACCACTAAACAGCTGGCCAGATAATGCCAACTTAGACAAAGCTCGTTTACTATTGTGGCCAATAAAACAAAAATACGGCAACAAAGTTTCATGGGCAGATTTAATGGTTTTAGTGGGGAATTGTGCATTAGAATCAGCAGGTTTTAAAACTTTTGGTTTTGCTGGAGGTCGCGTAGATGTTTGGGAACCACAAGAAGATATTTACTGGGGACCAGAAAATGAATGGTTGTCATTAAGTACAGAGCCGCACAGCCGTTACTCTGGAGATCGTGAGCTTGAAAATCCGCTTGCAGCAGTACAAATGGGACTTATATATGTAAACCCAGAAGGACCAGACGGAAATCCTGATCCGCTATTAGCAGCACGCGACATTAGAGAGACGTTTGCACGTATGGCAATGAATGATGAGGAAACTGTAGCCTTGATAGCTGGAGGGCACACCTTAGGAAAAACTCATGGTGCTGCAGATCCTAATGTTTATGTAGGTGCTGAGCCAGCAGGAGCATCTCTTGAAGAGCAAAGTTTAGGATGGAAAAATACATATGGTACTGGAAACGGTGCTGATACTATTACAAGTGGACTTGAAGGAGCGTGGACTACTACACCTGTAAACTGGAGTAATAATTATTTTGAAAATCTGTTTGGTTTTGAGTGGGAATTAACAAAAAGCCCGGCCGGAGCACATCAATGGAAACCAAAAGGTGATGCTGGTGCAGGTACAGTTCCTGATGCTCACGACCCTTCAAAAAGCCACCAACCTTTTATGCTGACCACTGACTTATCATTACGAGTTGACCCAGTATATGAGAAAATTTCAAGACACTTTTTTGAAAATCCTGATGTGTTTAACGATGCTTTTGCTAGAGCATGGTTTAAATTGACTCACAGAGATATGGGACCAAAAGTACGTTATTTAGGAAATGAAATTCCAGCCGAAGAATTAATCTGGCAAGATCCAGTTCCTAATGTTACACATGAATTAATCAACGAGCAAGATGTTGAAGCACTTAAAGCATCTGTTTTATCATCTGGATTAAGTGTTTCAGAGTTAGTAAGTACCGCATGGGCATCAGCATCTACTTTTAGAGGATCAGATAAGCGTGGTGGAGCAAATGGTGCACGCATTAGACTAGAGCCACAAAGAAATTGGAAAGTAAATAATCCTTCTCAATTAGATCGTGTTTTAAAAACACTTGAGAACATTAAAAATGATTTCAACTCTAACAATACCAACAAGCAAGTATCTATTGCCGATTTAATTGTAGTAGCAGGAAACGCAGCAGTTGAAAAAGCAGCAGCTAATGCTGGTATATCTGTACAAGTTCCTTTTGCACCAGGACGTACTGATGCTTCTCAAGAGCAAACAGATGTTGAATCGTTTGCCGTTTTAGAACCACAAGCAGATGGATTTAGAAATTATGTAAAAACAAAATATACCGTTTCTGCAGAAGAAATGTTAATTGACAAAGCGCAGTTATTGACTTTAACAGCTCCAGAAATGACGGTATTAGTAGGTGGAATGCGTGTATTGAACACTAATTTTGATAAGTCTCAAAATGGAGTTTTTACAAGCAGACCTGAAACACTTACTAATGATTTCTTTGTAAACTTATTAGATTTAAGAACTACTTGGAAAGCCGTTTCAGAATCTGATGATGCTTTTGTAGGAAGTGATAGAATGGCTGGTGGATTAAAATGGATTGGAACAAGAGTTGATTTAATCTTTGGTTCTAACTCAGAATTAAGAGCACTTGCAGAAGTTTACGGATACCATGACGCACATGAAAAATTTGTAACTGATTTTGTTGCTGCATGGACTAAAGTAATGAACTTAGATCGTTTCGACTTAGTTTAATTTTAGAATTTATAATTTGTTTAAAAAGGTGATCTGGTAACGGATCACCTTTTTTATTTTATAGTTTGATTTGCAGATTAATCAAACTTTATAAGTTTCGATTAAGGCCTATTTATCATTTTTCCTAATCACTCAACTGGCAGCCATAAAGTGGCACTAATCCTTCCTTTTGGAAGGCTTCGTGCCATTAAATGACTTCTGCTAATGTATAGATAACTAACCATAAATTAATCTATATCAGCAAATCTAAATGATTTCATTTTCATTGCTTTACGGTTTCCCGTAAAGCAATGAAAATTTTATAATTATAAAAAAAGACTTGACCCATTACATAATTTTGTGAGCATAAAAATCTCATCGCCAAACTTCAATTACATAAAAAAGCCGTCTCGCAAAAACGGACGGCTAAATTTTTTAATTAAAGTAGATTATAAAATATAATCAGTATTAATGAAATTAGATTCTTTACTGCTCAATAATTCCTGCAAAATAGCATTGTTATATTCATTGTCTTTAGATGCTACAAAAGTTCTAATCGAGAATGAACGCAAAGCATCGTGAATACTCAATGTTCCTACAGCTGAATCTTTTCTTCCTGTAAAAGGGAAAACATCAGGTCCTCTTTGGCAAGAACTATTCAAGTTTACTCTGCACACTAAATTTACTAAAGCATCAATGAGCGGTGCAATCGTTTTAATGTCTTTTCCAAACAAACTCACTTGTTGCCCGTAATTCGATTCAGCCATATCATTCAATGGCTCTTGAATGTCTTTAAAAGAAATAATAGGTACAACAGGACCAAATTGCTCTTCGTGATACACACGCATTTCTTTATTTATAGGAAATAAAACTGCTGGAAATATATAATTAGAAGAATGTTTCCCTCCTTTTTCATTGATTATTGCAGCGCCTTTACTGGTAGCATCATCAATCAATTCTTGAATATAAGCTGGTTTTTCTTTTTCTGGTAATGGCGTCAAAAACACCGATGCATCCCATGGATTACCAAAAACCAACGCATCAACTTTGGCAGCAAAACGTTTGTTAAACTCATCTGCAATAGACTCATGCACATACAAGACTTTCAAAGCAGTACAACGCTGTCCATTAAATGATAAAGAGCCTGCAATACATTCTTGGATGGCCAAGTCTAAATCAGCATCTGGAAGGATTATCGCAGGATTTTTAGCCTCCAAACCTAATATCAAACGCAATCTGTTTTTATTAGGATGTTGGTCTTGTAATGCAATCGCTGATTTACTGTTTCCTATCAAAGCCAAAATATCTACTTTTCCGGATTTCATTATTGGCGACGCCACTTCACGTCCACGACCATACACAATATTGATGGCTCCTTTTGGAAAACTGCTTCTGAAAGCTTCCAATAAAGGTGAAATCAATAAAACACCGTGTTTTGCTGGTTTAAAAATTACGGGATTCCCCATAATTAAAGCAGGAATAAGCAACGAGAAAGTCTCATTTAACGGGTAATTATAAGGTCCAAGACATAGAACAACACCAAGCGGTCCTCTACGAACCATGGCATTTATTCCTTGCACTTTAGAAAAATGAGCGCTACGACTATTTAATTCTTTTAAACTGTCGATTGTATCGTAGATATATTCTACGGTTCTGTCAAATTCTTTTTCAGAATCACCCAATGATTTTCCAATTTCCCACATCAATAATTTAACAACTTCTTTACGGGTTGTTTTCATTTGAGTAACAAAATTTTCCATGCATTTTATACGATCCGTCACTTTCATGGTAGGCCATAATCCCTGACCGTTATTATACGCTGCGCTGGCTGCATTTACTGCTTCAAGTGCTTCAGTTTCTCCCATAAACGGGATTGAACCTAAAATAGTTGGACCATATTCTTCAGTAGATGAAATTGTTGAAAAAACCGGAGTGGTCTGGCCAGTCCATTTTTTTAATTCTCCATCAACTAAATACGTATCTTGATTTAATAAAGTGCTAATTTGAAATTCTTCTGGTATTACATTCATACTAAAGTATTTTATGTTTTAATTTAAGTTTTAAATAAATAAAGAGGCATTTGCCTCTTTACGTTTTATGGAGCAACTACTTCTCCATCCCATTCTATAATGCCTCCAACTAAGTTATATGCATTTTCAAAACCCAGCTCATTCATTATTTCACAGGCTTTTGCACTTCGCATGCCAGAGCGGCAGTAAACATAATAGTTTTTTGTTTTGTCTAACGCTTCAATTTCAGAGATAAAACCTTGTCCCAAATGAATATCGATATTAATGGCATTGGCTATAATTCCTTCGTTAAATTCGGCTTCGGTTCTCACGTCTAAAATCAGTGCGTTTTCATCAGCTTCAAACTGAGAAACCCAATCTTCTTGTGTTAAATTCATAATAGTGTTTTTTGTAAAAATACAACGTTTTTACCGAACACTAATAGCAACAATTGTTAATTAGATAATAATCTTTAGAAAACGTTTTCGCAAAACATTAACTATCAATAAACTATAAAATAGACATATATTTTTACGAAAAATAGCCTATTAAATCCATAGGAAACGAGTAAATAATTCATACCTAACCAAGGACTTGTATTTTTATTAAGTCCAAAAAATCCCATTCTATTTTGAGTTTTTTAAACTACATTTACAATACTAACGATAGAAAAAAGACTAAAAATGCTTGACCCAATAAAGAAAATTTTTCCTTCATTTTCTAATGAATTAGTGAAAGAAATAGAAGCTAGTGCAACTATTCATTCCTATCAGTCAGGTGATGTAATTATACGAACAGGACAGTATATCAAAAACACGGTTTTAGTAATTAGCGGAAAAATAAAAATTTACCGCGAAGATGAAAATGGTGGTGAATTTTTCATGTATTATTTGCAACCCGGACAAGCCTGTGCTATTTCTATGATTTGTGCTACAAAAAACGAAAAAAGCCAGATAATGGCTAAAGTTGTGGAAGATGTTGAATTAATAATGGTTCCGCTTCCTTTAATGGACAAGTGGATGATGCAGCACCGCAGCTGGTATGAATTTGTGATTAGTTCTTATCGCAGTCGTTTTGAAGAAGTATTGGAAGTTATTGACAGTATTGCATTCAGAGCAATGGACGAGCGCTTGGAATTTTATTTAAAACGTCATGCTGATGCTTGTGGCTGTAAAGAATTGAAATTGTCCCATCAAGAAATTGCATCTGAGTTAAATACCTCAAGAGAAGTAATTTCCCGTTTATTGAAAAAAATGGAACAACGCGGAATAGTTTCCTTACATCGCAATAACATTGAACTTTTAAAATAAAAGTAGCTCAATGAAGTCCATTTTTTGTAAATAGAATGGATAAAATGGTACTTCAAAAAAATTTAAGATGGAATATTTAGGCTATTTTGCTTCAATTATAATAGGACTTTCATTAGGATTAATTGGAGGTGGAGGATCTATACTTACTGTTCCTATTCTGGTTTATCTTTTTAAAATAGATCCTGAAACTGCAACTAGTTATTCTCTATTTATAGTGGGAATTACGGCTTTATTTGGCTGTATCAGTCACTATAAAATGGGAAATCTTAAAATTAAATCGGCATTATACTTTGCCATTCCTTCGGTTTTTTCGATACTGATCATTCGAGAAGTCATTTTCCCAAAAATTGCGGAAACTATTTTCTCTATTGCTTCTTACCAAGTATCAAAAAGTTTTCTGATAATGATTGTTTTTTCAGTACTCATGATAGCTGCGGCAATAGCTATGATTCGCAAAACAAAAACAGTACCGAATCCACCAAAAACAAATTATACACAACTGGGACTAATTGGATTTTTGATTGGAATTGTAACTGGATTTTTAGGGGCTGGAGGTGGATTTTTAATCATTCCTGCATTATTATTTTTTGCTAATTTGCCAATGAAACAAGCCGTTGGCACCTCATTATTGATTATCTTTATAAACTCTAGTATCGGTTTTGGAGGTGATTTATATATTGGTACACCTATAGATTATTCGTTTTTACTGATGATTTCAAGTATGGCATTTATAGGAATGATTATTGGCATCAAACTGTCAAAAAAAATAGATGGAACTAAACTAAAACCAATCTTTGGTTGGTTTGTATTAGTAATGGGAATTTATATTATTATCAAAGAATTTTTCTTCAATTAAAAAATGGAATGTAACAATTGTCACTGTTTATCCTAAAAAACAAAAGTACATTTGTATAACATAATTAAAAAAAGCAGTCATGCAAATAGAACAAATATATACGGGATGTTTAGCCCAAGGTGCTTACTATATAACCTCAAATGGAGAAGCGGCAATTATTGACCCATTACGTGAAACTCAACCCTATCTGGACAGATTAGACAGAGATGATGTAAAACTAAAATACATTTTTGAAACTCATTTTCATGCTGATTTTGTTTCTGGTCACGTTGATTTGAGCAGAGAAACGGGCGCTCCAATTGTTTATGGTCCAAATGCGACTTGTGAATTTGATTGTATTTCTGCTAAAGACGGACAGGAATTCACCATTGGAAACATCAAAATAAAAGTATTGCATACTCCGGGACATACTATGGAAAGTTCTACTTTTTTATTGATTGACGAAAACGGAAAAGACCAAGCCATTTTCTCAGGAGATACTTTGTTTATTGGAGATGTGGGAAGACCGGATTTAGCACAAAAAGCGGCGCACATGACACAAGAGCAATTAGCGGGGCTTTTATTTCATTCTTTAAGAGATAAAGTGATGACTTTGGCAGATGATGTGATTGTTTATCCGGCTCATGGTGCAGGAAGTGCCTGCGGAAAAAACATGAGCAAGGAAACTGTATCTACTATTGGCGATCAAAAAGCTACGAATTATGCGTTGCGTGCCAATATGACTGAAGCCGAATTTATTCAAGAAGTAACCGAAGGTTTATTGCCTCCTCCAGCCTATTTTGGAATGAATGTGGCGATGAATAAAAAAGGATATGACAGTTTTGAAAACGTATTGCACTTAGGAATGCGGGCTTTATCAGTAGTAGAATTTGAAGTGGCTGCCGAAGAAACCGGAGCCTTAATATTAGACACCCGAAAAAATGGTGAATTTGCCAAAGGATTTATTCCTCAATCAATAAACATAGGGATTGATGGCGATTTTGCTCCTTGGGTAGGTGCTTTAATTGCCGATGTAAAACAACCCATTCTAATTGTTTGTGAACTGGGACAAGAGGAAGAAACCGTTACGCGTTTAAGTCGTGTTGGTTTTGATAACTTAATTGGTCATCTTGATGGAGGTTTTGATGCTTGGGCAAAAGCCGGAAAAGAAATTGATACCGTAAATAGAATCACAGCTGAACAATTTGCTGCAGCGGTGAAAATTGGTGAAAGCAAAATAATCGACATCCGAAAAGAAAGTGAGTATTGTGCTGAACATGTTGAAGAAGCCTACAGCAAGCCTTTAGCGGTTATCAATGAATGGATAAAGGATATAAATCCAAAAGAACATTTTTACCTGCATTGCGCAGGAGGATACCGCAGCATGATTGCGGCTTCGATACTGGAAGCTCGTGGTTTTAGAAATTTTACTGAAATTGAAGGCGGTTTTAATGCTATTGCAAAAACGGATGTGCCAAAAACAGATTTTGTGTGCCAAAGTAAAGTTTTGAAATAAAAACAATTTCAATGACAATGGCAATAACAATAGTAATGGCTATTTCAAAAAAATCAAATTATGGAAGATATAAAATGTTGTGTCGTTTCCTGTGATAAACCACTTGACGCATCTTATTGGGAATCGCAATACGAAGCCAAAACCACCGGTTGGGATTTAGGCAAAGTATCGCCGCCCATACAAATATACGTGGATACGGTTGATGATAAAAATTGCAGTATTTTGATTCCTGGTTGCGGCAACAGCTATGAAGCCGAATATCTTTTGGAGCAAGGATTTACGAACATTACCGTAATTGATATAGCGCCAACACCAGTTGCTGTTTTAAAAGAAAAATTCAAAAAAAATTCTAATATTCAAATCATATTGGGTGATTTCTTTGAACATCAAGGAAAATATGATTTAATTATTGAGCAAACTTTTTTCTGTGCTTTGCCTCCTTTTATGCGTCAAAAATATGTGTGGAAAATGCATCTACTTTTGGCTGATTATGGAATTCTAGCAGGATTACTGTTCAATAGAACATTTGAATCCGGTCCCCCTTTTGGCGGAGGCAAAGAAGAATATGAAATGCTTTTCAAAGATGCTTTTGACTTTTTGAAAATGGATGTATCTAAAAATTCAATTGCACCTAGAGCGAATTCAGAGTTGTTTATCGAACTAAAAAAGAATAATCAGGTTATTGTGAATTTATATGAATTTGAAGGCATTACGTGCAATGACTGTATGGAAACCATCACAAAAAAATTGACTGCAATTGACGGTATATTAAATGTAAGTATGAGTAGTAATTTTGCTGAGGTACTAATAGTCAGTGCAAATAAAATTGCAATCGAAGCGTTACAACAAGTGATTTCTTATGATGAGAAATATAAAATCAAAAAAATAAACAAGTAAAACTAAATTCCTTTTTTCGAAAAAAATGAAAGCATTATTATTTACAAATTGGCATGTTATGCGCTGGGTTCGTCTGGTGTTTGCCTTATTTTTATTTGCTCAAGCCTACATTTTAAAAGAGTGGATGTTCATTGGTTTTGGACTATTTTTCTTCATTCAGGTCATTTTTAATTTAGGCTGTGGTTCTAATGGTTGTACTATTCCTAACAATAAATACAATAAAGATGAATAATTTCGATACAATTATCAATTCAGACAAACCAGTCTTAGTAGACTTTTTTGCCACATGGTGCGGACCTTGCAAAATGCTAAGTCCTATTTTGAGAGAAGTAAAAGACAGCTTAGGTGATAACGTTTCCATCATTAAAATTGATGTGGATAAAAACCAGCAAATTTCAAGTCAGTATCAGGTTCGTGGTGTTCCTACCATGATTTTGTTTCAAAACGGAAAACAATTATGGAGACAATCCGGTGTGCTATCCAAAGAAGAAATTATTAAAATTATTTTGGAAAAAAAGCAATAAATAGCCCAAAGCATTTGCATCATGGAGGTTGTTTTTTGTTGTATCTGTTGAATTTTTGTGTACCTGTATTTTTTCAATAAAGTGGCATTTGAGTTTTGTTTTTGAACTTTCAGAATTTAACTATTATTTTTCCTAACTTAGTATCACAATGGAAAAACCACGCCAATATAGACTTTCAAAATCCGAATCTTTATTTGTAAGAGGGCCTTTGACACGATTAAAAAACTTGTTTTTCACTTTCAAAGTTCAATACAACTTCATTAGAGCATTTCAAAAAATGCATTTTATTGGTCCTTGCGTTACCGTTTTTGGTTCAGCCAGATTTGGTCCGGAAACAGAACATTACAAAAGTGCTGAAAAAATTGGTGCCGAAATTGCCAAATTAGGGTTTACAGTAATGACTGGTGGCGGTCCCGGGATTATGGAGGCAGCAAATAAAGGTGCGTATGAAGCAGGAGGTTATTCCGTGGGATCCAATATTGTTCTTCCTATTGAACAAAAACCTAATCCTTATTTGCACAAATGGATTTACATTCCGTACTTTTTTGTGCGGAAAGTTATTTTAATAAAATATTCCTATGCTTTCATTGTAATGCCAGGAGGAATAGGCACGCTCGACGAATTATTTGAAGCGCTGACTCTGATTCAAAATAAAATAATCAACAATTTCCCGATTGTAATTTTTGGCACTAAATATCATAAAGAGTTGTA
Organism: Flavobacterium sp. GNP002; assembly: GCF_054343795.1. NCBI lineage: Bacteria > Pseudomonadati > Bacteroidota > Flavobacteriia > Flavobacteriales > Flavobacteriaceae > Flavobacterium > Flavobacterium sp. GNP002. Next base: position 2,616,575 of record NZ_JBTGUW010000001.1, on the reverse strand, counting down.
CCATCATATTCAAGTTATGTCTCAAAATGAGAGCATCAGTCACGAAGATATGAGCCTGTTATTTGTAACGGATTCAGTAGAGGAATTGGTTGAACATATTAAAAAACATGCAATCAAAAAATTTGGTTTAAAAAAACAGGAGTACAAACCTAAACGATGGTTTGGATAAAAGACTTTAATTTTACAACCATTTAAAAAGCACCTTTTCTAAATTCGACCGTATAATGGGTTTCGAAACATAATCATCCATTCCGGATTCTAGACACTTTTCCTTTTCACCTAACATTATTCCGGCAGTTAGGGCAATTATAGGAATATTATTATAATTTTTCAACTGTTTAATTTCGGCAGTAGTTTCATATCCATTTTTATGAGGCATTTGTATGTCCATTAAAATTAAATCCAGTTTTTCTTTTTTATACAATTTAATTGCCTTTTTACCATCCGAAGCTTCTACTATTGAACAACCCGGAAGTATTGATTTAAGTAGTGTTTTTACTAATAGCATATTGATTTTATTGTCCTCGACTACTAATATTTTCTTGTTTGTTACATTTTTAACAATAGGAATTTCTTCAGCTACCTCAACATTATTATTCAAGCCTTTTGAATCATAACCATGATTTGTTTTTTCTAATTCAACGGTAAAGGAAAATTCGCTTCCTTCCCCATAATGACTATTCAGCTCTAACTTACTGTTCATCAATGCCAAAAGTTGGTTTGTAATAGTCAGTCCCAAACCAGTTCCTCCAAATTTTCGTGTGGTTGAGCTATCTTCCTGCATGAAAGAATGGAATATTTTTTCTTGATTTTCTTCCTTTATTCCAATGCCTGTATCTTTAACCGAAAATTTTAAATGACATTGGTTTTCATTTTCAGAAATAACCGTGTTGCAAATATTTAATTCAACAAAACCTTCCTTAGTAAATTTCAATGCGTTTCCTATCAAATTCACTAAAATTTGTTTCAATCGTATGGAATCTACTAATACATAATTAGGAACAGTTGCGCCAATAGTAAGGATTAGCGCAATTTTATTTAAGTCTGCATGATATTTAAAAATATCGATTACATGATGAACCAGCTCAAAAAGATTAACTTCTTCGATGTTCAATTCAAATTTACCCGATTCAATTTTTGAAAAATCCAAAATATTATTAATAATCTCAATTAATATTGTAGCTGATTCATGAACGGTATTCATATACTCTGTCTGATTTTCATCTAGATTTGTTTTCATTAACAAATCCGTAAAACCTACTATTCCGTTCAAAGGAGTACGAATTTCATGACTCATATTCGTCAAAAAACTGGATTTTGCTTTATTAGCCGCTTCGGCTTGATTTCTAGCTTTAATCAATTCAATTTCTAACTTTTTTAATGCTGTAATTTCAATAAAACTGATTACTACTTCAGCTATTTCTCCTGAATTATTAAGTACAGGAAAACCATTTATCATAAGCCATTTAAAAGATGTATTCTCTTTTTTTTTGACTCCAATTATTAAATTTTTTATGATTTTTTTAGTTTTTAGAATTTCGATTACCGGATAATTCTCAAAAACTAAAGGTTTATTATCTTCTTTTATGTATTCCCACGCTGAATTAAATATTTGTTTCCCCTTCATCTGATCATTACTCAAACCAATCAATTTCGAAGCCTTTGGATTAGAAAAAAGTATAGAAGTATCCTTATCATGCAAGATAATCCCAACATCAAGATTGTTTACTAATTCTTTATATCGCTCTTCGCTTTTTCTAAGAGCAGATTTGGTTACTTTAAGTTGTGTAATATCTACCGTGGAGAGTAGCGCTTCATTTTGATTTTCAGAACGAACTGCTGTGAGGAAAACATTTATGGAAAGATTGTTCTCTAAAAGCAATTTAACTTCACAAGATCCTTTTAAATTAGTATTAAAAACAGTATCCAAGAATTCATTGAAAATTAGCTTCTTATCATCCGATATAAAAAAACCAAATTGACTGTTTAATAATTTTGATTTTTCTTTTCGTAAAAGTTGGGAACCTGCAAGGTTGAGTTGTGTTATTTTACCTGAATTTGTAATTGTAAAATAACCTGTAGGGGCTAAATCATAGAGTTCAGTGTATTTTTGCATTGCTGTTTCAGCTTGTTCTTTGGCTAAAATAAGTTTAACTTTTTGCAGTTCTAATTCAACCTGATGAACTTCTAATTCATGGATTAGTTTTAATGTTTCTTCTTCTGATTGTTTAGAACCAGCTTTTGAATGATTTTGTTGTTGAAATTCGCCCCTTTTACTTTCAATATTTTCCATAAGCATTATCTTTATAAAGACTACTTTTATTTATTACCTGACAATTGAAAATTAAATACATATACTTTGTATTTATCTAATGGTAAATATTTATAAAAAACTAACTATTTCTGTAATTATGACTAATACTAAATTGACAATCGTTGTAATTCATTTTTTTTAGTTGATATATTTCATGATAGCTAGATGAGAACAATGCTGTTTTAATTAGGTTTTTTTTACTTATATTTTGAGTTTCAGAAACCAAATTAATCTCAACAAAATAGTGGAGCAATACACAATGTTTAGCTAGGAGATCTTTGAAAGAAGAAACAATAATAGCCATAACTGCTATATTTGCATTGCGGTGTAAGCTCTTAAATTTTGTCAAAATAGTGTTTTTGACAGGTAAAAGGCATATCTATCTTTATTAAATTTCATTCCAAAGTGAATGACTTCAATACTTTTTACTATCCGCTCAAATGACTCAAGGTTGTCTGTTGATGCTCCAATACCACGGATTGAAAAACCAACATTCTCCCATGAATTTATTTTCAAATCAAGAATTCCGCCTTCCCCTTGGCTAATTTGATTGTTTTTTATCATCTCTAAATTAGAATTTCCATCTTTATTATAAGTTGAGTCTTGCTGTTTCAGTAATTATTTTTTTTTAACTTTCAGTACTATTGAACTACAGGTTTAGTGTTTTTTTTTTTAAATTTTCACCCTTTAACGAAAGTAAAAATGATTCAAAAACTTGTAATAGATAAGTTAGAAATCATTTAATTTTAACAATTGTTTATTATTTTTTCAAATAAATTAAAAAAATAACGTTAAACTTAATTACATATTTTTTCTATTTACGACACTATATTAGTGTTAATTAAAATAATTAACTAAAATTAATCGTAAACTATGTTAAATGTAATAAATATATATATATCTCACAAACAAACACAAAGCTAAATAGATAAACATTCCATAAAAAAGTGACAAACGAGGCTACTACATCTTAATTTTAAAAAATTAAATTTCATAAAAAAAGGTGAACATCAATTGAACACCTTTTATATTTATAAAAAAACAGAATCAATTCTTACTTAACCATTTGTATAATACTTTTTCTAAATCCAATTGAATAATGGGTTTAGGCAAGTAATCATTCATTCCGGCTTCAAGACATTTTTCTTTATCTCCAACCATTATCCCCGCAGTGATTGCAATTATAGGAATACTTTCAGAATCTTTTAACTGTCTAATTTCGTCTGTTGCTTCATATCCATTTTTATTTGGCATTTGAATATCCATTAAAATTACATCTGGTTGCTCTTTTTTATAAAGCTCAACAGCCTCATTGCCATCCTTAGCTTCAAAAACAATACAATTAGAGATGATTCTTTTGACCAATGTTTTAGCTAAAAGCATATTAATCTTATTGTCCTCAACTATTAATACTTTATGACCACTCAAAGTATTTCCTGATGCATTGGCATCCGCTTGAATCGTTTTAGCGAATAATGCATCTGCATTTTTTTTATGATTTGCCTTTTTGAATTTAATAACAAAGAAGAAATCACTTCCATCCCCAAACTTACTGATTAATTGTACCTTACTATCCATCAAAGCCAATAACTGATTTGAAATTGCCAACCCCAATCCGGTACCGCCAAATTTTCTATTGGTAGAATTATCTTCCTGAACGAACGAATTGAATATTTTCTCGTTATTGTCTGTTTTTATTCCTAATCCGGTATCTTTTACAGAAAACTTTATAGTTGACCATTTTTTATTTGAAACCTCTATCTCATTAATATCCAATCTTATCTCTCCAAAACTGGTGAATTTTATGGCATTGCTTAATAGATTTACCAATATCTGTTTCAATCGTACTGAATCAGCAAGAATGTATTGAGGAACACTTTTACCAATATCAAGTTTTAAATCTATCTTTTTGTGGTTTGCTTGAAATTTAAATAAATCGATAACCTGAGTTGTCAATTTAAACAGATTTACTTCTTCAATATCTAACTCTAGTTTCCCAGATTCAATTTTAGAAAAATCCAAAACATCATTAACAATTTCCATCAATGATGTTGCTGATTCATTGACCGTAGTCATATATTCTGCCTGATTTTTTTTCAAATCTGACTTCATTAATAAGTGAGTAAAACCAATAATACCATTTAATGGAGTTCGTATTTCATGACTCATATTAGCTAGGAAATCAGTCTTTGCTTTATTTGCGGCTTCAGCTAATTCTTTCGCTTTTACCAGCTCCATTTCCATCGTATTTTGCTCAGTGATGTCAATAAAACTGATAACAATTTCATTTATATTACCGTTAGCATCAATATCAGGAAAGCCATTGATTAAAAGCCATACAATGTCATTATTAGCAGGACGATTAATGCCTGCTTTAAAATTTTTGATTGCTTGCTTTTTAGCTATAATTTGGTTTACAGGATAATTTTCAAACAGCATAACAGAGTTGTCTTCATTTAAAAAATTCCAAGTCGAATCAAAAGCTGTAATACCCTTCATTTGATCATCGGTTAAGCCTAATAATTCTGAAGCCTTTAGATTATTCACAATAACTGAAGTATCCAATGCATGAACCACTATACCGGCATCTAGATTATTTAATAAACCACGGTACCTTTCCTCGCTTTTGAAAAGCGCATAATCTGACTGTTTCGAATTAGTAATATCACGAGAAAGACATATAAAATGGATATCATGATCCATGCTTTCCTGCATAGGTGCTACAGAAAGTTCATACCAATGTAAACCAGTTTCTAATTGTAATGAATACTGTCTTCCTGTTGAAAAACCTTTCTCTGAAGCCTCACGTATTGCTGATAGACACAAATTTGCAGAATCTAGAGGTAATATTTCGGTAAAATTTTTCCCTAAGAATAAATTGGCTGGCATTGCCAATAAATCATTTGGACGAGAATGATAATTATAAATTTCACCTTTCAAATCTACCTCAAACAACAAATCTGGAATGGCGCCAAGTATAGCTTCTAGTTTTTTATGCATTTTCTTAAACTCATCATCTATTTTTTTACGCTCACTGACATCCCTAACGATAGCAACAATTCGGCCGTCACCAATCATTTTAGCCGTAATTTCTACCGAAATAAGAGAGCGATTCTTGTGAAGCATCTTGCGTTCAAGCGACGTTTGCTCACCATTAATCAATTCTTTATACATGATAGGCTTTCTTTTAAGTTCTGCCTCAGTGTATAAATCTGTAACATTTTTGGCACACAATTCCTCATTGGTATATCCAAGCATTACGCAGGCACTTTCGTTTACCTCAAGTAAATTTCCTGAAATATCATTAATAAAAATAGCATCTGAGGCTTGTTCTATAAGGCTTTTATATTTTTTCTCGCTAACTATTAATTGCTCTTTTACATTGATTAATTCGGTAATATCTAACATAGAACTTATGAATCGTATTGCCTTACCAGATGCATCTCTTAAAATAACAGCACGGTCGTAAAAGTATCCATAACTACCATCCGCTTTTTGAAAACGGAATTCATCTGACCATACATTAGTAGTACCAGCATAGGTTTCTTCAAGCTTATTAATAACTCTTTCCTTATCATCTGGGTGAAGTTTAGACCGCCATACTATTTTATCATCAATAGTACTTGAGTCACCATCATTACCGAAATTAAAAAGCTCAAAAAATGCTTTATTATTCCAGCTTTGACCGGTCAACAAATCAACTTCTGATATGGCATCATTTGTAGCCACAGAAATTCGTTCAAATCGTTCATTAGCAATCCTGATTTTTTCTTCTGCTTTTTTGATATCAGTTAAATCTAAGCCCATTCCTAGTATACATTTTTTCCCTTCATATTCGATGGCAAGTGAATTAATATAATAAGGAATTATTTTTTTTGCTTTTGTATAAAATTCAATTTCAAGTCCCGGCAATTTATTTTTAACACGTTTTAAATTATTTTCTAATACAGTCTCTATTCTTATTCTAACTTTTTCTTTTTCCTCTTTATCAAAGAAATCAAGTGGAATCATTTGGGCTATCTCTCCTTCATCATATCCTGTTACATCTTCAAAATTTTTGTTCCATTTTACAAACTTTCCAAATTCGTCATAAAGATAGAAAACACCCGGAAGATTATTAATTACTGTTTCTGAAAGCTGTTTTTCTTTTAAAATTATATCTTCTGCAATTTTACGTTCAGTGATATCCGTTATTGTACCGATATATCCCACAATCTCATTTCTAACATTTCTTTCAGGAATAGCCTTACCCATCACCCAGGCTATAGAACCGTCAGGTCGAACAAAACGGTATTCTGACAATGACTTTTCTTGATTATTTGTTGAGTTCTCCCATGCTTCAAACAAGGTTTTTTTATCATCTTCATGAACTGCTTTAAACCAACCATTTCCTATGGATTCTTCAAAAGATAATCCAGAAATTTGACTCCAGTATGGATTAACATAAGTAGTATAACCCGCTGCATCCGTGCGAAAAATTCCTACGGGAGAAACTTCTGTAAGCGTATGGTATCTTTGCTCACTTTCAAATATAGCTTCTTCCGCTTTTTTGCGTAAAGCTTCTTTTTCAAAAATTTCTAATGCAAAAACTACATCGCCGGTAGCTTCTTCTAATAAGGCAATTTCCTCTTCGTCAAAAAAGTTTTTCTCATTTGCATAAAAAGAAAAAGCACCTATTACCTTTCCGATTTTTTTTATTGGAACTGCCATTACAGAAAGATATCCCCGTTCCATAGCTTCTTTTCGCCAAGGTAACATTATAGGATCATTTTCAATATCATTACAAATGACTGATCTGACTTCTCTAATTGCTGCACCTACTGGGCCTCTTCCTTCGGGTTTGTCCTCTATTGAAATCGTTTTAATTTTAGAAAAATAACCATTATCATTCCCTGCAATCATTGCAGGAAATACTTTATGAGTGCTTTCGTCAATTAATCCTATCCATGCCATTCCAAACTTTCCTAAATCAACTGCAATAGTACAAGCTTCTCTAAATAAAGTTTCTTGATCATTAGTATGGACGATCATCTGGTTTATCTGACTGATAAATAAATAAAGTCGGTTGGCTTTAAGGATTTTCTGTTTTGCCAAAATTCTTTCAGTAACATCCGTAATAATTCCATGGCAAATCACTGTTCCTTCTGGCTCAATTACCGGTAAAGAATTTACTTCATGCCAAACCATTCCTTTTTTTGGATGAAAATAACGGTATTCGCCTTTGAGAGGAATTAATTTTGATTTAGTTGTAATAATACTTTTCATAACAAAATCTACATCTTCGGGATGAATGAGATTAAAAATTTTATCTGCATCATTCTCAATCTCTTCAAAAGTAAAACCATAGATTTCCTCAACAGCATGACTGGCATATGGATAACATAAGCTGCCATCTTTGTTTTGACGCATGGAATAGATTAATCCAGGCGAGGTTTGAGCGATTTTAGAAAACTTATCTCTTTCGGATTTAAGTTGTTCTTGTGCCTTTTTAGTCTCAGTAACATCTCGCATATTTGTCACAATGCCTCCTACTTCAGGATCATGCAACAAATTATTAACAAAACCTTCCATCCAAATATAATGTCCCTTTTTATGCTTTACCTGAAGCGAAATAGGAAAAGGAACACCTGGAGTAGCAATAGCTTGCTCCATAAATCTATGTACATTTTCAATATGGTCTGGATGAACAAATTCTATAGCTGATAATATTTCAAACTCATCATGAGACCAACCCGTAATTCTCTTTGCTGATTCGCTTCTAAAAAGAACATTTAGCTTTTCGTCCACTAATGAGACAACATCCTGATTATTTTCTAATAAGGCTCTAAACCTTTTTTCATTTTTTATTACTAATTCTTCCGCATCTTTCTTTTCAGTAATATCTTTCACGAATCCTAAAAAACGATTTTCAGACACTTTAATAGCCTCTACAGACCACCATCTTACATGCCCTAATTTATGCCTAGCTCTCAATTCCTTTTTACCTACTCCATCATGGACTAGGTTCTTGTAATCCTGAAAATAGGCCTCATAATTAGGTGTTATAGACAAATCTCCAAACTTCATAGTCAAAAGTTCCTCTCTTGAATAACCTGACAACACGGTAGCAGCTTCATTGACCTCTAAATAGTTTCCTAGTTCATTTAAAACAAAAACACCATCAGGGGCATTTTCTATGTAGTACTTAAATTTAGCATTGCTTTCTTCTTCAATTGATTTTAACTTATACTCTATTACAGCAGCTTCTTGATCTTTTATAGATTCCTCTTTATGCTTTTTTATAGTGATATCTTGCGTATTTCCTCTTAATGCATAAACATTTCCAGAATTATCAAGTACTGGAATTACAATTGCATGTATCCATTTTTTACTATTATCTGATAAAATGACACTTTGTTCAACTTCAAATTGTTTTTTATCGTCAATGGATTGATCTATTTTATTTAGAAAAAATGCTACATCTTCTTTTGAAAAGAGATTTAAAAACTCCTGGAATAAATTCTGGTCCGGTTTCATATCGATTTCATAAATCGAATACAATTCCTTAGACCAAATCAATTTTTTTGTTAGTAAATTAAATTCCCAGCTTCCAATCTTAGCAATTTTTTGAGCGTCGTTTAATAATTTTTCGTTAGCTAATAAATGTTCCTGAGTTTCCCTTATTTCAGTGATATCTCTTCCGATTGCATAAATAAATTGTCCCGTTAAATCTACACTAGTTGTCCACTGTATTACAACAATTTCGCCAGTTTTTTTTAAAAATCTATTTTCAAAATTTACCGAAGTAATCCTTTTTGACAACCTTTCGATTTCGACAATAGTTTTATTTACATCTTCAGGATGAAGAAATGAGGTCACCAAATTACTAAGCAATTCCTTTTCAGTGTATCCTAATTTTTTTATAAATGCTGGATTTATTTCTTTGAAATAGCCATCAGTGCCAGAGATACATAGCAAATCTTGAGATTCTTTAACATAGAATTCAAAATTGGTTAAAGTATTTCTTTTTTTATCTAACCGAGTTATTTCTATTTCTAGCTCTTTTACTTTAAGAAGTAGAGCGTCGTAAGATATATTGTCTTTATTCATACTGGCGATATTCAAATATGTTTTAAATATAATAAATTTATAATTATAAATAAAAAAAAGCTTTGCCATTAAAAAAATACTCCAAGACATTCAATACTATTGTTTTAACACGAATCACTTCCCCGTATTTTATTTTTTCACAGAACTGTTTAAAATATTTAATTATTTCAAAAAATCATTCCTTAAAAAATGAATATATATATATATATATATATATATATATATATCATTCCTAAAAAAGAACAAAATAAATGTATTTCGGCTTAATTTTTGGTAACTATTTATTCAAAATAGAGAATACTGATTTTTTTTGAACGCAAAACAATCTAGAAAACAGCTCTTAACCATCTAGTGATTTTTTTTTAACAAAAAATTAATTCACATTTGTATATACAACAATAAAATGTGTTACATTTGTACCAACAAATTACATATATACAAATATGAAAATTGAAGACATTTTAAAATCAACTGTACCAATGGATAATTCGAAAAAAATTATTCTAAATGTTTTATATACGCAAAACGTGATTACAGAAAATTTTAATGAATTATTAAAACCTCACGAAATTTCCGGAGAACAATACAATGTGCTTCGAATATTAAGAGGACAAAAAGGAAACCCGGCAAACATGTGCGTGATTCAAGAACGAATGCTAGCCAGGACGAGTAATACCACTCGATTAGTAGATAAATTATTGCTAAAAGATTTTGTAACTCGAAAAGTTTGCCCTGAAAACAGACGAAAAATAGAAGTCTTAATTACACAAAAAGGTCTAGATGTTTTAGCAGCATTAGATCCAAAAGTGATTGCTCACGAACAGTTTTTTTCAAAAAACTTAAATGCTGAAGAAATAGACCAGTTAAATCAATTATTAGAGAAATATAGAAACCAATAAATAGTCAATACATTATGAGTACTTTTTTAGAAAATCAAAATTGGAGATACGCAACAAAAAAATTTGATGCAACAAAAAAAATAACAAACGAAGATTTAAGTACGCTGAAAGAAGCGATACGCTTAAGTTCTTCATCTTATGGTCTACAACCGTACAAAGTTATCATTGTTGAAAATCCAGAATTAAGAGCAAATATTCAACCTGCAGCATGGGGACAATCACAAATTGTTGAAGCTTCTCATCTAATTATCTTTGCAAATGAAACAAAAGTTGATGATTTAGCAATAGATGAATATATTAAAAACATAAGCCAAACCAGAAATATGCCAATTGAAGCTTTAGCAGGGTATGGTGACTTCATGAAATCTAAAATTACTTCTTTAACTCCTGAAGAAAAAAATATTTGGACAGCAAAACAAACGTATTTAGCATTAGGAAACTTATTAAACGTAGCAGCAGAACTTAAAATTGATGCTACTCCAATGGAAGGTTTTGTTCCTGCTCAAGTTAATGAAATATTAGGACTTGACAAATTAGGGTTAAATGCAACTTTAATTGCAACTCTTGGTTACAGACATGATGAGGATGCAACGCAACATTATAAAAAAGTTAGAAAATCAAACGAAGACTTATTCATTACATTATAAATTACTAATTCAAAATCAAATATTAATTCAATTCAAATTTAAACACATGAAAAATTTCAAATCAATCGCATTAGCATTAGTAGTAGTTTTATCTACATTATCAGTAACAGCACAGACTAAAAAAATCAACACTGCTGCAAGTTCAATCACTTGGACAGGGAAAAAAGTAACTGGACAACACGAAGGAACTATCAACCTTAAAGATGGTGCTTTAGTTTTCAAAGGGAAAAAATTAGTTGGAGGTACATTCAATGTAGACATGAATTCAATCGTTGTTACTGATTTAAAAGCAGGTCAAGGTAAAGAAAAACTAGAAGGTCATTTGAAAGCGGATGACTTTTTTGGAACTGATAAATTCGCAACAGCAACTTTAGTTTTCAAAAAAGTAGTTACTAAATCTCCAAATTTATATACTGTAACAGGAGATTTAACTATTAAAGGAATCACTAAACCTGTAACTTTTGATCTTGCTACAACAGCAAATACAGCTACTACGAATGTAGTTATTGACAGAACAAAATACGATATTAAATATGGTTCTGGAAGTTTCTTTGACAGCTTAGGAGACAAAGCTATCAATGACAATTTCAATTTAGCAGTAGCAGTGAAATTCTAATTTCACCACATACCAAAGATTAGCCTCAACAAGAAATTGTTGGGGCTTTTTCTTTTTGTGGTTTTACGATGAAAATTTTATTTAACAAAAATTCTTCATTTTTACTGTTTTTTAACGCATTATATGTTTGAATAATCAAATTTCATTTCTATATTTGTTCCAACAAAATAAAACATGAAAACAATTTTAAACAATACTTGGTGGTGGAACAATTTACGTCAGTCGTCGTGAACTAAGCTCCTATAGTATTATTAAAACTATAAATATAAAAGGCTTGTCATCACGACAGGCCTTTTTTTTGTGCCAATTTTACCACTAAAACACAACATTAAAAACATAGCAATTGAAATCATTTAACTTAAAGACAAATTATAAGCAAATCCTTGCAGATACCATTACTCCTGTGAGTGTGTATTTCAAAATTCGGGATAAATTTCCCAATAGTCTGCTGCTGGAAAGTAGCGATTATCATGGGAATGACAACAGTTTCTCCTACATCTGTTGTAATCCTATTGCTTCTATCAAAATAGAAAACGAAATTATTCACAAGACTTTTCCTGATGGAAGTTCTGAGAAAGTTGCAATTGACGACACTACCAATATTCCAGAAGTGATTCAAGAATTTTCAGGTCAGTTTAAATCAGAGAAAAACGATTTTAAATTCATCAATAATGGCCTTTTTGGATATATTTCGTACGATGCGGTTCGTTATTTTGAAAAAGTAACTATTGCCAAAAAAGAAAACAGCAATACCATTCCTGATGTGTATTATGCCGTATACCAAAACATCATTGCTATCAATCATTTCAAAAATGAAGCCTATATTTTCTGTCACAGTTTAGACGGTAGAAATAATATTTCGGAAATCGAACAATTATTACAATCCAGAAATATTGCCTCTTATAAATTTTCGAAAGAAGGTGAAGGTTTTTCAAATCTTACAGATGAGGAATTCAAACATAATGTGGCTTTGGCCAAAAAACATTGTTTCCGTGGTGATGTGTTCCAATTGGTTTTATCCCGCAGGTTTACCCAAGGTTTCAAAGGTGATGAATTCAATGTTTACAGAGCATTGAGAAGCATTAATCCTTCACCCTATTTATTCTTTTTTGACTATGGCGATTTCAAAATATTTGGTTCTTCACCCGAAGCACAGATTATTGTCAAAAACCGTAAAGCCGAAATTCATCCTATCGCAGGAACTTTTAAACGTACAGGAGATGACGAAAAAGATGCGATTCTTGCCAAAGAATTATCCATAGATAAAAAAGAAAACAGTGAGCATGTGATGTTAGTGGATTTAGCCAGAAATGATTTAAGCAGAAACGGTCATGATGTAAATGTGGAGAAATACAGAGAAGTACAGTTTTTCTCGCACGTAATTCACCTGGTTTCAAAAGTAACGGGACATTTGCATGAAAATGCTACAACGATGCAAGTGGTTGCCGATACTTTTCCAGCAGGCACATTGAGCGGCGCACCAAAACACAGAGCGATGCAACTGATTGAAGAATATGAAAAGACAAACCGAAATTTCTATGGAGGAGCGATTGGTTTCATGGATTTTGAAGGTAATTTTAATCATGCGATTATGATTCGGACATTTCTAAGTAAAAATCACCAATTGCATTCTCAAGCCGGAGCCGGAATTGTAGCCAGTTCTGATGAAGAGAGCGAAATGCAGGAAGTATACAACAAGTTGAGAGCGTTGAATGCAGCGTTGGATTTAGCGGAGACAATATAAAATAATTTAAAGATTCAATAATTTAAGAATTTAAAGATTGCTGAAACACTAGAATTTTTCAATCTTTAAAACTTTTAATTTTTCAATAATAAAAATGAAAAAAATACTAGTCATAGACAATTACGATAGTTTCACTTATAATTTAGTGCACTATCTCGAAGATTTAGATTGTGAAGTAACCGTTTACAGAAACGATGAATTTGATATTGATGAAATTGCAGTTTTCGATAAAATTCTTCTTTCTCCTGGACCTGGAATACCGGACGAAGCAGGATTATTGAAAGATGTAATTCGGAAATACGGACCTACAAAAAGTATCTTTGGCGTATGCTTAGGTCAACAAGCTATTGGAGAAGTATACGGAGGAACGCTTTCTAACTTAGACAAAGTGTATCATGGTGTGGCTACCAATGTGAAAACCGTTGTTGATGATGAACTTTTATTTGAAGGATTAGGAAACGAATTTGAAGTAGGACGTTACCATTCTTGGGTAGTTGATTCTAATTTACCAGACGTTCTGGAAGCAACTTCATTCGACGAAAATGGCCAAGTAATGTCCTTGCGCCACAAAACGTATGATGTGCGCGGTGTACAATTTCATCCCGAAAGTGTTTTAACTCCAAATGGGAAAAAGATATTAGAGAATTGGGTGAAAAACTAGTCATAAAGTCAAATGTCATAATGTCGAAAGACTTTAAGACTTTAAGACTTTCAACTTTAAGACATATATAAAAATGAAAAATATATTAAACAGATTAATCAATCACGAAATGCTTTCGGCGGCAGAAGCAAAAGATGTATTGGTTAATATATCAAACGGGAGTTATAACACGAGCCAGATTGCTTCTTTTCTAACCGTTTATATGATGCGCAGCATAAGCATAGATGAGCTTGCCGGTTTCCGTGAAGCATTATTAGAATTGTGCATTCGCGTGGATTTATCCGCTTACAATACTATTGATTTGTGCGGAACCGGTGGTGATGGAAAAGATACTTTCAATATTTCAACACTGGCTTCATTTGTAGCTGCCGGTGCGGGAATAAAAGTAGCCAAACACGGAAATTACGGGGTTTCGTCAATTTCAGGTTCCAGTAATGTAATGGAAAAACTAGGAATCAAGTTCAGTAATGATACTGATTTCTTAGAGAAATGTATCGACAAAGCAGGAATTTGTGTTTTACACGCGCCGTTATTTCACCCTGCCATGAAAAATGTGGGACCTATTCGAAAAGAATTGGGCGTAAAAACCTTCTTCAATATGTTGGGACCAATGGTAAATCCATCGTTTCCAAAAAATCAGTTGGTTGGTGTTTTCAACTTAGAACTGGCCAGAATGTATGCGTATTTGTATCAAAACACGAATACTAATTTCACTATCCTGCATTCGCTTGACGGTTATGACGAAGTTTCGTTGACAGGTCCTACAAAAACAATTACCAGTTCCATGGAAGGAATGTTAAATCCAGAAGATTTTGGTGTTCGTCTTTTGCTACAAAGCGAAATCGAAGGAGGAACAACCATCGAAGAATCGGCACAAATGTTTACCGATATTATTTCGGGAAAAGGAAACGAGGCCCAGAATAATGTGGTTTGTGCCAATGCGGCAATGGCAATTGCAACCGTTACAAAATGTTCTCCTTTAGAAGGATTTCAAATAGCGAAAGAAAGTTTATTATCCGGTAAAGGACTTGTAGCTTTGAACAAATTGAAAGATTTAAGTATTTAAAGATTTAAAAATTATGACAAAATCGTTTGAAGAGTTTGATGTTTATAATAAAGGGATTGTATTAGCTAAATTAGTTTTTGAATTATTAAACAATAAAACCTTTGAAAAAGAATTTGGTTTCAAAGATCAGATAAAAAGAGCTGTCATTTCAATTACAAATAATATAGCAGAAGGTTCTGAATATAATAATAACAAACAACTTATCAGATATTTGAAAATCTCAAAAGGAAGTTGTGCTGAGGTTAGAAGTATGCTAATCTTATCAAGGGAACTAGGCTTTTGTTCTCAAGCAGAAATTGAAAAAAGCTATAAAATAAGTATTGAAATATCTCAAAACTTATCCAATTTTATTAAATATTTAAGCACTAAAATCAAAGACTAATTTTTATTCAGATTGGAATTTTTCAATCTTTAAATTTTTCAATCTTTAAATTAAAACAAATGAACATTTTAGATAAAATCATAGTTGACAAAAAAAGAGAAGTCATTCTCAAGAAATTGATTATTCCGGTTTCACAATTGGAAGCTTCTGTTTTCTTTGAAAAAAAGACTATTTCTTTGAGTGATAATTTAAGAAACAGCACATCAGGAATCATTGCGGAGCACAAACGCCGTTCGCCTTCCAAAGCCGAAATCAATTACAGCTTTACGGTGGAAGAAGTTACTAAAGGATATGAAAATGCTGGTGCTTGCGGAATTTCGGTTTTGACAGATGGAAAATATTTTGGTGGTTCATTAGACGACTTGCTTTTGGCAAGAGCCACTGTAAACATCCCATTATTGAGAAAAGAATTTATTGTTGATGAATACCAAATATTAGAAGCAAAAGCCCACGGAGCCGATTTAATTTTGCTTATCGCTGCGGTTTTAACAAGAGAGGAAATCAAATCCTTATCTGAATTTGCAAAAAGTTTAGGACTCGAAGTTTTACTGGAAGTTCACAATCTGGAAGAGTTGGAAAAATCGATTATGCCTACATTAGACATGATTGGGGTAAACAACCGAAACCTAAAAACATTTGAAGTAAGTTTAGATTTCAGCAAGCAATTGGCAGCGCAAATCCCAGATGATTTTGTAAAAGTTTCTGAAAGCGGAATTTCATCCATAGAAGCTATTAACGAATTAAAACCTTTTGGTTATAAAGGATTTTTAATTGGAGAAAACTTTATGAAAACGGATAATGCCGGTAAAGCAGCAATGGAATTTATATCAAAATTATAACGATGAAACTCAAAATCTGTGGCATGAAATATCCCGATAATATTCTCGAAGTGGGCGCGCTCCTACCCGATTATATGGGATTTATTTTCTGGGAGAAATCGTCTCGCTATTTTGATGGTGTGATTCCACAATTACCAAAATCAATCAAGAAAGTAGGCGTTTTTGTAAACGAAACCATCGAAATTATTTTGGCGAAAGCCCTGAAATACGATTTACAAGCCGTTCAATTGCACGGTCACGAATCCATTGAGTTTTGTCAAGAATTAAAGTATAAAATGGATAGTTCGATTGAAATCATAAAAGTATTCTCGGTAGATGATTCTTTTGAATTTGAAGTATTAAAGCCGTTTGAAGCGGTTTGTGACTATTTCCTTTTTGATACCAAAGGAAAACTACCCGGCGGAAACGGAACCACATTTGACTGGAAAGTTTTAGAAAAGTATCCTTCGAGCAAACCGTTTTTTCTGAGTGGCGGAATTGGAATTAAGGAAATGGATGCCGTGAAAGAAATAGCAAAAACCAATTTACCGCTTTACGCCATTGATGTAAACAGTAAATTTGAAATAGAACCGGGATTAAAAAACATAGAAAAATTAGATAGTTTCAAGAATAACTTGATAACTTTAAACTTATAAACTTAAAAAAAATGAGTTACAACGTCAACGAAAAAGGCTATTACGGAGAATTTGGAGGCGCCTTCATTCCTGAAATGTTATATCCAAATGTGGAAGAATTACGCCAAAATTATTTAAAAATTACGGCTGAACCAGAATTTCAAGCTGAATTTGACGCTTTGCTAAAAGAATATGTAGGTCGTCCTACGCCGCTTTATTTTGCCAAGCGATTATCTGAGCAATATAACACTAAAATCTACCTAAAAAGAGAAGATTTATGTCACACTGGTGCCCACAAAGTAAACAACACAATTGGGCAAATTTTGTTAGCCAAACGCTTGGGCAAAAAACGAATCATTGCTGAGACTGGAGCTGGTCAACATGGCGTTGCAACAGCTACAGTTTGTGCCTTAATGGGACTGGAGTGCATTGTGTACATGGGTGAAATCGACATCAAACGTCAGGCGCCAAATGTGGCTCGTATGAAAATGTTGGGTGCCGAAGTTCGTCCGGCAATGTCAGGTTCAAAAACCTTAAAAGATGCTACTAATGAAGCCATTCGCGATTGGATTAACAATCCCGTTGACACCTATTATATCATTGGATCTGTCGTGGGACCACATCCTTATCCGGATATGGTAGCGCGTTTCCAAAGTGTTATTTCAAAGGAAATCAAAGAACAATTATTGGAAAAAGAAGGTCGTGAAAACCCTGATTATGTGATTGCCTGCGTAGGTGGCGGAAGCAATGCTGCCGGGACCTATTATCATTTTCTGGACGATGAGGATGTGAATATTATTGCCGTTGAAGCAGCGGGATTAGGAGTTGACTCCGGCGAAAGTGCCGCAACTTCTGCCTTAGGAAAAGTGGGCGTTATTCACGGAAGTAAAACTCTTTTGATGCAAACAACGGATGGCCAAATCACCGAACCGTATTCTATTTCAGCAGGACTGGATTATCCGGGAGTTGGTCCTATGCATGCCAATTTATATGCCACCGGAAGAGCGCAATTCATCTCAATTACCGATGATCAAGCGATGCAATGGGGAATCAAACTATCACAAATGGAAGGACTAATTCCCGCCATTGAAAGTGCGCATGCCTTTGCCGTTCTGGACGAAATGAAATTCAAACCGGAAGATGTGGTAGTCATCAATCTTTCTGGTCGCGGCGATAAAGATTTGAATACGTATATCGATTATTTTAAATTATAACAAAATCATAATTTGGGCGTTCCCAAAGGGTCGGGCTGTCCGCTATATCTTTTTCATGGCAGAAAAAGCCATAAAAAAGGATGCCGCTTCCATCCCTAACGCAGACAAATAACTAGAAAAACACTATTTATGGAACAGCTATTCTCTTACGGTACATTGCAGTCAAAAGAAATTCAGATGCAGGTTTTTAATAAACTATTAAGCGGAACTGAGGACAAGCTTTTAGGATACAAACTAAAAGATTTTCAAATAGAAGAAGAATTTGGAATGGAAGATTATTTTGTAGCCATTCCAAGTGAAAATCCTTCAGATGCAATAAATGGTATCGCTTTTACTGTAACCAACGAAGATCTCATAAAAGCAGATCAATTCGAATCTAATGCTTATAAAAGAATTCAAATAACATTGCAATCTGGACTAACAGCCTGGATTTATATTGAAAGTTAATAATCCAGAAAAAATAGTTCCGATTAAAACAACCTACTCGATTTCTAAAACCCAATTTTGAATACAAAATTAATACCCACAAGGTTATGGAAACCTAGCAGGAATAAATAAAATTATATTAAAATGAACAGAATAAATCAAAAATTACAAGAGACTAAAAAGATACTTTCCATTTATTTTTCGGCGGGATATCCTAACCTCAACGATACCGTACAAATCATTCAGGATTTAGAAAAAAATGGTGTGGACATGATTGAAATCGGATTGCCGTTCAGTGATCCATTGGCCGATGGACCAACGATTCAAGCGAGTTCTACCGAAGCATTGCATAACGGAATGACAACACAAGTTTTGTTTGACCAACTAAAAGACATTCGTAAAACGGTTGCTATTCCTTTAGTAATTATGGGTTATTTCAACCCAATGTTGCAATATGGAATTGAGAATTTCTGTCAGAAATGTGCAGAGATTGGCGTCGATGGATTAATCATTCCTGATCTTCCGGTTGATGTCTATGCCGATGAATACAAAGCCACTTTCGAGAAATACGGCTTGAAGAATATATTTTTGATTACGCCACAAACTTCAGTAGAACGAATCCATTTTATTGACAGCGTATCTGATGGGTTTATCTATATGGTAAGTTCAGCGAGTGTAACTGGTTCCCAAACTGGTTTTGGAAGCGCTCAAGAAGATTATTTCAAACGCATTGCCGACATGAATCTAAAAAACCCTCAAGTAATTGGTTTTGGAATCAACAACAAAGAAACCTTCAACCAAGCCACACAATTTGCCAAAGGAGCGATTATTGGTAGTGCTTTCATTCAACATTTAACCGAAAACGGAACAGGAAAAATTGAAGAGTTCGTAAAAGCAATTCGATAAATAACTACTTAATATATTTAATAAACGGCGTTTAAAGTTCATTTAAGCGCCGTTTTTTTATACACTATTTTATAAAACACTAAAATTATTTGTAAGTTTTTATTCCTATATTAGCAAAAGCAAAAAATAGATGACGTTTGTCATACATATCTACCCACAATTGGATGGCTTTGTATGATTTTGTCATACATATATACAAGTTATCTGTAATGCTCAAAACCAAGTGTAAATGACAAAATATTTACTTTTTATAACTTTTACGTTTTTGTTTTACATTGATTGTAAATCTCAAAACTATTTACCAAAAGATACAATCTTTGGAAATGTTAAAACTATTAAAGAAAAAGTTATTTTCTTGACAGAAACGGAAAACCCACAACTTGTTTCTTATGATGATTACGGGCATTCTGGATTTATGGGTCCTGAATCGACTATTGCAAGATTTAAAAATACGTGGTATACTTCAAATCTATGTTATTACATAAATTATGAAAGAAAATTCGATAAAAAAGGAAATTTAATTAATGAAGTATGGTATGGTAAAAAAAATGATTTTTTAAATTCATATACAAAAACGTATAACACAGATAATAAGAAAATTAAAGAGATTGATTCAACTAAATACTCAAATTACACTACAACTTATTACTACTCGGACTATGGAGATTTAAACATAATTGAACAAAATTCCAAAAATGATTATTTCCGACATACCTATAAAAAATATAACAAAGAAAGATTAACTTCATTAAAAGAATTTGACGAAAATGGCACTGTTGACGAATATAATTATATTTATAACCAAAAAGGAAAATTAATCTACAGAATTTATAAAAATCCAAACTCCTGGAAACAAGAAGGTGAAAGAAGTTGGTCTTATGGAGTTCATGATTCAATTTTAACTGTTTATAAAGATATTTTAAATTTTTATGACGATAAAAATAGATTGATAAAAAATGAAACTTTTGATTTATATGAAGATTCGGAAAACCACATAACTCCCCAATTAACAAATCGGATCGAAAATGAATATAAAAATGATAATTTAGTTTTTATTAAAAGAAGATTTGGAATTGGAATGGAAAGATATGACCATTATAATTATGACAAACTTAATCGTATTTCAGAACGATACTGTTGTGACATCGATAAACAAAAAGCAATGATAATTGAGAAATATAAATATAACGATGGCTATATTTCACAATTAGAATACATTGAAGAAGGTAAAAAGTATAAAGTGTCATTTAAATATAAATTTGATTCATACAACAATTGGATTGAAATCATAAAAAAAGTTGATGGAAAAGACCTCTTTAAATGGAGTAGACAAATTGAATACTACTAAAAAACATTACAGATAACAGCGGTTTTGCCGGATTTGGTTTTCGGCGTAATTTGAAGTTTGTTTTGTACTTGAATTAAAAATGATAATCCGAAAGTAAAATCTTAACCTAGTCCCACCCGAGCAAAGCCGCGGGACGTTGTATGCAATTATACCGCGAGATACCGAAAACTAAACGAAAACTAAACGAAAATGATTCAAAAGCTAATTGACAGAACTAACACAACAGAATTTTATCAAGATTCTGATTTAAAACTTGAATCGTACAGTTATAATCCTTCTAATAATACTTTAGAAATGATTTTGTCAATTAATCAAATTAGTTACGACGTTCCAATTGAGTACGAAGAATGGAAATTAACTTGCCGAAATACAGAAAGTTTTAATGGCTTTTTTCACGAACTTATGTTGCCTTACGTAAAGTTAAAAATTCTTGAAAATCATCCTTTGTTATTAAAATTCCACGAAAGTGAACTTGAATGCGAAATCAAAGGAAAACCTGAAAACCTGAATGAATTTATTGGCGAAATTAGTAATGTCTTAGAAAAAAAAACTGGAAACTGGATTACGGTAAATGAATATTTTTGGAATAGTGAAGAACAATTCAGATTGTATTCGCACAGAATAATTAGTATTCCAAAATCTTTAGAAAAATCAATAAAACAAGTTTGCGAAAAACATAAATTAAGTTTTATTGTAAAAAATGAAATTATTGGAGATGACAAAGGTTATGCTGACAAACCAAAAGCAAAAGTTTTAATATTTGGCAATGAAGATGTTAGTCCAAATGACTTTTTCTTAAACCAAAGCTACATAATTGCTGAAGAATTTATTGCTGAAAGAATTAAATAATAATAACTGCATACAACAGGCGTTTGGCAAGATTGCGAATTTTGTAGTAAATTTACGTTTATTTTTCGCAAGAAATTTAGTAGTAACCGAAAATATTCGGTTACGAATTTTGCCAATTCTTGTAGCTACGAAACGTTAGCAGAAAATTAAAAAAACCAAAATGAAAAAAATATTAATTATTAAAATATTACTATTATTATTCTCGAATATTTCTTTTTCACAGAAAAAGCAATGCTTTTTTGACGAGAAAAAGAATATAATTACAGAAAAGGAATATAATCATTTTAAAAATGAAAATTTTGAGTTTCTTAAACTAACTTTTGTTGAAGATACTGCAAAAATAAATGTTATAGAAAGGAGAAAAATACAAGGTAATCTTAAAAATGAATTACATAAAGAAATAATTTCTTATCTAAATAGTATTAGTGATAAAAAAACTGATTCAACAAAAACTATAATTATAAATTATCATCCAGGAAAAGATAATTGTAATTCAACTGCTGACAAATCTTATGTTAATGATTTATATATTGATTTTAAAGCAAAAATAGAAATGAAAAAAAACATTACCCAATATTTTATATATAAATCAAAAAAAGGAACTGAATTTTACGATAAGAAAATTAAATGGTATTATGATAACGAAAGAATAATTGAAAATAATTTTTTTCCATTACATTACCCGTGTGGGAGTTATTTGATTATTTATCCAAATGGCAAATATTTTCTTTATAAAGGTGAATATTATATAAAAAAAATTTTAGAACAAATATAAAATCTTCTGCTAACAGCCGTTTCAAGAAATGGCGAAAAATGTGCAAAATTCACATTTTTCTTTCGCAATAATTTTTATCAGACCTATCTACCTAGTTTTTCGGTAATAGGACTCATAAAAGCGGGCTACACGCTAGTCCGCACAAAACTTTCGAAAACGAAATACAAAAGAAAATTAACTAAAAACATAAACTATGTTAGAATTATTTTGGGGAATTTTAAATATAGCAATTTTAGTTTATTTTATAATTATCTGTTTCAAAGCAACAAAGATAATTCGTGAGAATTTAGGAATAATACCAACCTTATTATTGTTTTTGGTCTTTTGTCATTTATTGGAAAACCAAGTGAAGATAACACTAAAAACAAACCTTTTAATTTACAAGAAGAAACTGATAAAATAGAGCGCACTAAATTTAATGGAGACACCTATTTAAGAGAAAAGAAACTCGAAAATAATTTAATGACGGATATTGGTCTTTCAATTTCATTTGGCGAAAATACAAATGAAAAAAAAATTTTAAATGCTAATGTTTATAGAAATGGTTTTGTTAGTGGAACTGATTGGAAAACAACTAACATAAACGTTTCTAAATTGGAGAATAATACTTACCAATATAATGTAATAGGAACAGTTAATTGGAGAATTTTAGGAATAAAATTTTACACTGAATTGAGAGAATTTGATGGAAAAATTGAATTAAAAAAATAAACCAGCTCCGCAAAGTGTTCTTCTAAAAAATAAATTTCTCGTGAATACTGCGCAAATGTCGCCAACGGATAATTGACGAGATTTAATTTTCGGACAAAAAATAGGTAATGTAAATCCATTTGGCAAATATTCAAAACGTCAGTATCATACTATTTAGCATTATATTTAAAGTACTGTTTTAAAAGCTATTGCTTGTTCCGTCAAAGCGTTGTATATTAAACTTTAATCCGTATTTTTAATAATCTGTTTTATTTAATTCTATTAGACAAAAACCTATGACTCTATTTACTCAGATTATTTGGCTCTTTATACTGGCTATACCGGTTGCTTGTGTTTCATGGACAGTAACCCATGAAGAATTGTTTCAAGAGCCAAGGGAATACTGTGTTAATAGAAGTCTTCATGACGGCACTTTATTAAAAAGAAAGTTTTTTTTCCTTTTTACTTGCGAATACTGTTTTAGTCATTACATAACAATCCTATTTCTTATTTTAACTGACTATAAACTTTTGCTGACTGACTGGAGAGGATATATCATAGCAGGCTTCTCTTTAGTATGGATAGCCAACAGTTACATGAGTATATATGCGCTTATTCGACAAAGCATTAAAAAGGAAATAACTGAAATTAAAGTATTGGAAAAAGAGAAAAAAATTTAATCCCAAACAGTTAGTGCGATTTCCCCCTTCTGGAGCTCGAGATAGCAATCGCAGCAAAAAAAATATTCCTTATTCTCCGCAAGTTATTCTTCTAAAAATAAATATATCCTATAATGAGCAATGTTCATAATTCAAAGTTTGTTTTGTACTTTTAAAACATACTCATTTACTAAAAACTTAAATTACAATAATGAATTATCAGCTGCTAGCGCGATTGTCCCGCTCGTGAACATTAACAAAAATAACTGTAAATTTGTAATAATCACAAGCGGGACGCTCGCGCTATTAAATTCAACATAGTACAACGCTACAAGTAACAACAAACTGGAAATGAAAAACACAATTAATCACGATGAGCGTATTGCTAAAATGATATTTACTTCGGTTTATCCGCTTTATCTCGCAAAAGTGGAGAAGAAAGGCAAAACGAAAGAAGAATTACATCAAGTAATTAAATGGCTTACTGGTTATGATGATAAAAGTCTTCAAAAACAGATTGATGAAAAAGTAACTTTTGAAAAATTCTTTAAAAATGCTACAATAAACCCTAACGCTCAACTTATAACTGGTGTAATCTGTGGTTATAGGGTTGAAGAAATTGCAAATCCACTAACACAACAGGTCAGATATTTAGACAAATTAGTAGATGAATTAGCAAAAGGAAAGACTCTAGATAAAATTTTAAGAAAGTAAACAATTTAACAACTTAAAAGATTAAAATTATGGCACTTATCAATCCACACATTAACTTCAACGGAAATGCCGAAGAAGCATTCAATTTTTACAAATCTGTATTTGGCGGAGAGTTCACAAAAATTATGCGTTTCAAAGACTTGGCAAGTACTGAATTTCAGGTATCAGAAAATGAAGCTAATAAAATAATGCACATTGCTTTGCCTATTGGCCAAAATATTTTAATGGGCAATGACGTTCCTGAAAGTATGGGTCCGGTAAATGAAAATGAAAACAGATCTAAAATATCCATTAGCGCAGAAAGTCGTGAAGAAGCCGACAAGTTTTTTAGCGGACTTTCATCAGGCGGAAATATTGAAGTGCCAATTGACGACAGCCCTTGGGGTTCCTATTTTGGGATGTTTAGAGATAAATTCGGTATCGAATGGATGGTAGATTTTGACCCAAATTATAACGGAAAAGTATAATGAATTATCACTTTAGAAAAGCGGAACTATCTGAAATAGCTCAGATATGGAAAATTTTACAACAAGCTATACAACGCAGAAAAGAAGATGGCAGTAGCCAATGGCAAGATGGTTATCCAAATCCAGAAGTAATACAAAAAGATATTGAAAAAGGAGAAGGATTTGTTTTGGCAGACGGAGAAACCATAATCGGTTACAGTGCGGTACTAATCAATGACGAACCTGCTTATGAGAATATTGAAGGAAAGTGGCTGACGAATGATGATTTTGTTGTCATGCACCGTGTAGCCATTTCTGAGAAATATTTGGGCAAAGGACTGGCGAAATTGATGCTGAAAAACATAGAAGATTTTGCGTTAAGCAACAATATTTACAGTGTAAAAGCAGACACTAATTTTGACAATCCCGCTATGATGAAAATTTTTGAAAACTTAGGTTATACCTATTGTGGGGAAGTTTTTTTTAGAGGAAGCCCAAGAAAAGCATACGAGAAAGTATTACACAAACAAGACTGATTGAAATTAAAAAACCGCAAATTTGCAAATAAAAACAGCTGACAACTGTTTCGATACTTTGCAAATTTGCGGTGAGTTTTTTTTAAAACAATCTTAAACTACAGCTTCTTCTTCAGGGGCCGTTTCAAATTCCATGTGGTCCACGATTTCCGCAGCTACTTCCGGTTTTGATGCTTTGAGCGCATTGAATCTTTCTAATTGTTCCAGTTCACCTTCTTCCCCACTGAAATATGGAAAAACATCCATGATAGGTGATTCTGAAATTGCGGGAACGGTGTAGTCGCCCATCGTACCTTTCATCACGCTAATGGTGTTATCATAAGCTTCTTTTACATCATTGGCTTGCACTAATAAATACATATTAGTTTTGCGTTCTTTACCGCTTTCTTCGTCATAGGCCAATAATGATACTTTAGATCTGAACCAGCGATCCGCATTTTCGAAGGGATGAATCTCAGCATAATTAGCGACTTTAATATTCGTGATTTTGAATTCTTCACTGATATACGCCGACATCTCTTCATTGATTCTGCTTTCAGCTTCCGTGTAAGACAACGCGTCTACCAGGTACGGTTCCGTTGTAATCTTCTGTCCGCCAGTTTCGTCTGTTTTTCTATATTTTACTTTGCATTCGTACCAAGTTGTGCTCATTTCTTTTTTTTTAAGGATGTCAAAGATAGATTTAAAAGAAAAAAAACAACAGCATTACTAAAATAGATATTCACAATTTTTGATGGAAGTTGGTATTGATTTTTATTTCATTTAAAAGAATTAATTCCTCAAATAAAAAAAACAGCCTTTACAATAAGCAAAGGCTGTTTTAAAAAAATATTTCTTCAAAATTGAGTATTAGTCAATAAGAGTAACCACATCCTCTTTGTTTTTTCTGACTTTTTCTAAGTTTGCTAACCAGTCATTTGCAGTATCTCTATAGCCTAATGGAAGAATTACACAACTTCTAAGACCTTTTGCTCTTAGGCCTAAAATTTCGTCTAATGCATCTGGCTCAAAACCTTCAATTGGTGTGCTGTCTACGCCTTCGAAAGCGGCTGCTGAGATAGCCATTGCAAAGGCAATATAAGCCTGTCTTGCTGCGTGCTGAAAGTTAACTTCGGCATCTTTTTGCGGATAGGCATTTAACAACATCTGACGGTAATTTTCAAAACCTTCATTTTTAAAACCTCTCACTTCATTAGTATGGTCAAATACTTTATTGATTCGCTCCGCAGTATACGTATCCCAAGCAGCAAATACTAATAAATGGGAACAATCTGTAATCACGGATTGATTCCAACCGATTGCTCTGATTTTTTCCTTAATTTCTTGATTGGTTACCACCAATATTTCAAAAGGTTGCAAACCACTTGATGTAGGTGCAAGAATTGCTGCTTCGAGAATGTTATCAATTTTGTCTTGAGCTACTTTTTCTCCGTTCATCGCTTTTGCAGCATAACGCCAATTCAATTTGTCTAATAATTCCATTTGTATTGTATTAATTATTGTTCGTTTATAATGTTGCAAAAAGTTTACACTTTTATACTGTCCCATGCCGCTTGAAAACTTTCTTCCAATGTTTTTTCATCTAAAGGACACAATCCCCTATTTTTCATATTCATCAAAAAAGCCATTGGATATATCGAAAAAGCATACATAAGATAAGGTGAAATATCCTTCAGAATACCGTCTTCTTTCCCTTTCATCCATAAATCAAAAAGTGGCGTCAGGAATTGTAATCCTTCTAGTCTTGTTATTTCATCAATCATAGGCGTATTATCACATTGCGATAAAAAAGAAGCTTCTTCTTGGTGAGTCAATTTATACTGTGCCATGTTGAACCAAATTTTTTTAAACCTAACCTCCACAGATTCCTGAAGATTATAATCTGAAAAGGCCGCTTCAGCAAAAGATGATTTTACCGTTAAGTACAATTGACTAACTAAATCTTGTTTACTTTGAAAAAACAGATAAATCGTGGCGGGAGAAACAGCTGCAATTTTAGCAATTTTCGCCATTGAAGCTCCTTGAATCCCTCCATTATTAACTAAAGTCAAAGTAGCTTTCAAGAGAGCAGCCCGTTTATCTATACTTTTTTGAAGTTGCGCCATGTTTGTTATTGTTTTTATTTTTCTAATAAAAAAGTACTCTTTCAAAAAATGCTCAAAAATACATTTGCACTAAAATCACCTTTAAAAGGCAAAGATACTATAAAAAAGAATGAACGTTCATAAATTATGATATGTTTAATATTAAAAGTTTGTTAAGGAAAGGAAAATCAATTCGATAAATAGAGTTCTATTTTGGGACTTTTTTATAATTAAGCTGAGGATAGTAAAAAGGAAATTATATTAATTAAAATTACCCTCTGAACCAGTTTATCAAAAATGCATAACTTTCTTAAAACGAAAGAATAAAAATCCCTGAGTGTCTAAATTTTTATTAAAATTATGTTAAAAAAAAATTAAACACTTGTTTAAATTAAACACTTGTTTAGTTTTGTTTAACGAAAATTCAATTCCATTGAAAAGTAATTTTAACGATAAACAAATTCAAATTCTCGAAGTTGCAGAAACACTTTTTGCAGAGAAAGGATTTGATGGTACTTCCATTAGAAACATAGCAAAAGTGGCAAAAATAAATATTGCCATGGTTTCGTATTATTTTGGTTCAAAAGAACGACTACTGGAATCGCTTATTGTATACAGAACTTCGGATCTTAAAAATCAATTGGAAAATTTACTACTGGAAGACCTTGAACCTATTGACAAAATCAATAAGCTGATCGAACTCTACATCAATAGAATCAATAGTAATAGAGGTATTTATAGGATTTTACATTTCGAATTCACCTCTAAAAAGACAGAACAAAATCTCCAAGCTTTTTCTGAATTAAAAAAAGGAAATTTAAAATCCCTTGAAACTATTATCGAGGAAGGTCAGAAAAAAGGTATTTTCAGAAAAGATGTTATTATTCCGCTTATCACACCTACAATTCTGGGGACTTTCTTTCATTTTCACATGAATAAACCTTTCTTCGAAAATTTATTGAACTTAAAAACCGAAGATTTATACAATAATTACATCAAAACCAATTTGACAAAGCACATTCAACAAACTATAAAAGCACTTCTGATATATGAAAGTTAGTCAATTAATGCTCTTTGGGATTTTCTTTATTGGAATTTCATCTGCAGCAGCACAAGAAAAAACAAGTTTAACATTGAACGAAGCCATTAATTTGGCTTGGACCAAAAGCAATGAAGTTACGCTGGCTAATACTAAAGTGAAAACTAAAAAGTACGAGCTGCAATCCACAAAAAACAATCAATATCCAGATTTGAAACTTTCAGGTCAATACCAACGATTGGCAAATGCATCGATAGATTTTAAAATCAATCAAAATAATTCCAGTTCACAAGAACCGCTTCCTATTGTTAATCAACTAATGATTGGACAGTTAAACGCCAGTGTTCCTGTATTCTCAGGTTTTAAAATCCAAAATAGCATCAAAGCTTATGAGAATCTTTATGAAGCTGAAATGGCAACTGCATCACAAACAAAAGAAGAAATAGCGCTGCGGGTAATTGATTATTATGCGGGTTTATACAAAGCACAGAAAACAATTGAACTGCTGAAAGAAAATCAAAAAAGTGCACAACAACGTGTAAATGATTTTATTGAGTTAGAAAAAAATGGAATTATTCCTAAAAACGACCTTTTAAAATCACAATTACAAGCCTCGAAAATCCAATTGTCATTAGACGAAACAAATAATAATTTAAAAATTATTAATTTTTATTTGGTTACACTTTTAAAATTAAATCCAGATACCAAACTGGAGATTCGTGAAAGTGATTTTGCTGATTTTCAAATGACAAATATCCCAACAAATGAATTGCCGGCTTTAGAAAATCGTAAAGATTTAGAAGCCATTAGATTTCAGGGAAAAGCAAGTGAAGCCAATATCAAAATCGCCAAAGGGTCTTATTACCCTGCAATTGCCATTATTGGCGGCTACACCGCATTAGATTTGAGTAATGTAATCACAGTTCAAAATGCGATGAATATTGGTGTGGGTATTTCCTATGACTTAAGCGCCATTCTTAAAAATGGAACATTGGTAAAACTGGCTGAAAATAAATTTCTTGAAGTACAAAACTCTGAAGCTATATTAACGGATTATATTAAAGTTCAAGTACAAAAAGCAATTGAAGATTACGATTTGGCTTTAAAACAAAATGTTGTTTACGGACAGGCAGTAGAACAATCTTCGGAAAATTATCGAATCATAAAAGATAAATATGACAATGGACTTTCGGATACGAATGATTTATTGGAAGCTGATGTAGAGCAACTAAGTTCAAAAATCAATAAAGCATTGGCACAAGCAAATACCATTCAAAAATACTACGAGTTACTATCGGTAACTGGTCAATTATCTCAAACCTTTACTATTTCAAAAAACTAATCATACCTACCATGGAAAAGAAAAAAACAAATACAAAATTTATTATTATCCTAGTGGCTTTGGTAGTTTTAGGTGGAACTTACGGAACTTATAAATACATGCATTCCTTAGCTCACGAAGAAACAGACGATGCACAAATTGAAAAAAATATGAATCCTATTATTCCAAGAGTTTCCGGATATGTGGATAAAGTATACATCAAAGACAATGATTTTGTAAAGAAAGGAGATACCCTTTTTACTATTGACAAAAGAGATTACCAACTAAAAATTGAAGAGGCAAATGCTGCTATGGTTGGCGCTGAAGGTAGTTTTGAAGTTTCTAAAGCTGATATTGGAAGTGCTTTGGCTAACATTTCAGTTTCTGATGCTAACGTGCAATCTGCGGGTGGAAATATCGAATCGGCAAAAATTAGATTGGATCGTATTACGAGTGATTACAACAGATATAACAATTTGTACAAAAGTCATTCGATTACAAAACAACAATACGAGCAAGCTCTGGCTGCAAAACTGGAAGCAGAAAGCCAAGTACGCGTTTTACAACAACAACAAAGAGCTACTGCTTTTCAAAAATCGGTTATTGTAGCTAAATCAAAGGTTTCAGGCAAACAAACTGAAGTGGCTGCTGCCAATATCAAAAGAGCCAAAGCATTACTTGATGCGGCAAAATTGAATTTAACCTACACTGCTATCACAGCTGCTATTGATGGTCAGGTGTCAAAAATTGATATTCAGCCGGGACAATTAGTACAACCGGGACAATCGTTATTTTATATTATCAATAACAAAGAAGCTTGGGTAATTGCTAATTTCAAAGAAACGCAATTGAACAAAATGGTAATTGGTCAAAAAGTAACTGTAAAAGTGGATGCGTATCCTGGATATGATTTTCAAGGTTCAATCACTTCATTTTCACCGGCTACTGGCTCTCGTTTTTCATTGCTTCCACCTGATAATGCTACAGGAAACTTTGTGAAAACAATCCAAAGATTACCCGTTAAAATAAGTTTGAACACATCAAATGATCCTGAAAAAATAAAATTACTTCGTCCGGGTATGAATGTGGATGTAGATGTACATTTAAAATAAATTCATCCTTTTGGTAATTTCCAAAATGGCAAAAACGGCAATACTTTTAAGAAAATGATAGTTTACACTTTAGTATAAAATGGTACAAACAGGAGAAGATGATTTAGTAGAATATGGCTTTAGAAGAGTCATAATTACCATTACAGCCGTTCTTTGTGCTATGCTTGAAATTGTAGATACTACAATTGTAAATGTAGCATTAAACAATATGCGAGGCAGCCTAGGTGCATCCCTTACTGATGTGGCTTGGGTGATAACGGCTTATGCTATTGCAAATGTGATTGTGATTCCTATGACCAGTTGGTTGTCACAACAATTTGGACGTCGGAATTATTTTGCGGTTTCTATTATTATTTTTACGGTCGCTTCCTTTTTGTGTGGCAATGCCAATAATATTTGGGAATTAGTTGCTTTTAGATTCATACAAGGATTAGGCGGTGGCGCTTTATTAGTTACTGCACAAACCATTATTACCGAAAGTTATCCTGTTGCCAAAAGAGGAATGGCACAAGCTATTTATGGAATGGGAGTTATTGTAGGGCCAACACTTGGTCCGCCTTTGGGAGGTTATATTGTAGATCATTTTTCATGGCCGTATATCTTTTATATCAACATTCCTATTGGAATTATCGCTACTTTACTTACGCTCTCTTTTGTAAAAAGCCCTAAATATGGCGACAAACTAAAAGCCAGTCAGGTCGATTGGTGGGGAATATTTCTCTTAACGGCTTTTATTGGTTCGTTACAATATGTTTTGGAACACGGACAACAAGACGATTGGTTCAATAATAGTACGATAGTGTTGTTATCTGTCATTTCAGTTTTTGGTTTATTGCTCTTTATTTGGAGAGAACTCACCTATAAACATCCTATTGTAAACTTAAGAGTTCTTAAAGATACCAACTTAAGAGTAGGGACTATCATGTGTTTTATACTTGGTTTCGGATTGTATGGTTCTACCTTTATCATTCCTATTTACACACAATCCGTGTTAGGTTGGAGTGCTTTGGATGCGGGTTTATTGTTGATTCCAAGTTCCATTACTACCGGAATTATGATGCCCTTCATTGGTAAAATGATTCAGCGTGGCGTACCGCAAGCCTATATGGTGGCTGCAGGATTTTTGTTGTTTTTCTTCTTTACGTATTGGATGCAACAGGTAATTACACCTGATTCTGGTGAAGAGCATTTATATTGGCCGTTGATATTAAGAGGAATTGGACTCGGATTGTTATTTGTTCCTATTTCTACACTTTCTCTCTCTACCTTAAAAGGGAAAAGTATTGGTGAAGGAGCCGCTTTTACGGGAATGATGAGACAATTAGGAGGTTCTTTTGGTATTGCCATTATCACCACTTTTATCGCCAGATTCAATCAGGAACACCGTGTAAATCTTATTTCGCATCTTAATGTGACTTCATTTGAAGTACAAAAAACAGTGCAACAACTGAAAATGGGATTCATGTCCAAAGGCTATTCTGAAAATGAAGCTTTGGCAAAAGCCTATAAAGCAATCGAATATAAGGTAATGGTACAAAGTTCCGTACTCTCATACATGGACATCTTTTTGTACTTAGGAGCATTATTTTTATTTTGTATTCCTTTTATACTTTTGATAAAAAAAGGAAAAAACAAAATCAATCCTGCCGATGCTATGCATTAATTCAAAAAATTAAAACATAAAAAAACGCCGTTATCATAATGAAAACGGCGTTTTTTTTTATTTGTTTAAAAGCTATTATCTGGTAAAAACCAAGTTATTTCCTTCCGATAAATTAGCATCAAATTGATAGCCATCGTAATTAAAACCTTTTAAATCTTCTATCGTTTTAGCATCGGTATCAATAATATATCGCACCATCATTCCTCTTGCCTTTTTGGCAAAAAAACTGATTATTTTTAATTTTCCATTTTTGTAGTCTTTAAATTCTGGAGTAATGACTGGAACTTTCAACGCCTTGACATCAATTGCCGAAAAATATTCCGTACTCGCTAAATTAACAAACAACTCTCCATTTTCAAGTTCTTTATTTAAAGCCTTTGTAATTATTGGCTTCCAAAATTCATACAAGTTTTTGCTTTCGCCAATGGGTAATTTTGTTCCCATTTCCAATCGGTATGCCTGAATCAAATCTAACGGTTTCAACAATCCGTACAAACCGGAAAGGATTCTTAAACGATCCTGTAAAGTTTCAATTTTTTTTTCAGAAATCGAATACGCGTCTAATCCATTGTATACATCTCCGTCAAAAGTATACATTGCTGGACGTGCATTTGAAGTTGTAAAAGGTGTTTTCCAATCTTGATTTCGTTTCCAATTTAAATCGGCCAGTTTATCCGAAATGCTCATTAAATCGGATAAATCAGCAGGCTTTTTATCTTTTAAAACTTTGTGAACTTGTCGCGATTCTTTTAAAAATAAGGGTTCGGTGTGAAGTTTAGTTGGTAATTCTTTTTCAAAATTTAAAGACTTGGCTGGCGATATTACAATTTTCATACACAATACTCTTTCGAGCTCTTTTATTAATTGTTCCAAAAGTACTAATTGAAATCAAGAAATCAAGAATCTTTAAATTGATTTGTTTAATAGTGCCATAGATAATGAAAATTGTTTATTAATTTAATTATTTTTGAGTTACAAATAAAACAAATAATCTTTCTTTAACTATGAACCTTATTGAAATTAGAAAAGCTACACTATCAGATTTAGAAACAATTCAAAAGATAAGTATTCAAACTTTTACAGAGACTTTTGCAGCTGTAAATACACCCGAAAATATTGACAATTATATAAAAGACAGCTTAAATACGGAACGGTTAACGGCTGAATTAAACAATCTAAACTCACAGTTTTATATCGCGTACTCAAATGATGATGTAGTGGGGTATCTAAAAATAAACTTTGGTGACGCGCAAACCGAATCTTTCAATGAAAATGCTTTAGAAGTACAACGGATTTATGTTTTGCAAAATTTTCACGGAAAAAATATTGGACAGCTTTTACTAGACGAAGTAAAAAAAATTGCGAAAAGTACTGGTGTTGATTCTGTGTGGCTGGGAGTTTGGGAAGAAAATCATAGAGCAATTCGATTTTATACCAAAAATGGATTTGTTGTCTTTGACAAACACGTTTTTATCATGGGAAATGATGAGCAAACCGATTTATTGATGCAACTTTTAATACAATAATACATGACCAAAACGTTATCCTCTGAAACAGAAAAGCCAGTCCGAATCCTAAATGCTGCCGTAATTGTGGCCGCATTGGGTTATTTTGTTGATATTTATGATTTGTTGCTTTTTGGAATCGTTCGTACCGATAGTCTAAAAGATTTAGGAATAACTGGTGATGCTATCAGGAATCAAGGAGAATTTTTAATTAGTATGCAAATGTTCGGGATGCTTTTTGGCGGTATTCTTTGGGGAATATTAGGTGATAAAAAAGGACGAATTTCTGTTTTATTTGGTTCTATTTTGATTTATTCGGTGGCCAATATTGCTAACGGAATGGTAACCACCGTTGATGGATATGCGTTTTGGAGATTAATAGCAGGAATTGGTCTCGCTGGAGAATTAGGCGCTGGAATCACTTTGGTAACCGAAAGTTTACCCAAAGAAAAACGAGGCTACGGAACGATGATTGTAGCATCTGTAGGCGTTTCTGGAGCGGTGGTTGCTTATTTAGTCTACCAGATTTTCCAAGATTGGCGTTTGTGTTATTATGCAGGAGGCGTTCTAGGACTTCTATTATTGTTTTTACGAATCAGTATTTCTGAATCGGGAATGTTCAAAAAAGTACAAGAAAGTGACGAAAAGAAAGGTGATTTCCTTTCTTTATTTACCAATAAAAAACGCTTTTCAAAATATGTACAATGCATTCTTATCGGAATTCCGTTGTGGTTTTTGGTAGGCGTATTAATCACTTTTTCACCGGAATTTGCTAAAGCATTAGGTGTTCAGGGTTTTGAAACGATTGCAGCAGGAAAAGCAATTGCCTGGTGTTACGGTGGATTGGTTTTTGGAGATATTGCCAGCGGATTGTTAAGTCAATGGTTGAAAAGTCGAAAAAAAGTGATGTACTTGTTTCTAGCTTTTAATCTGATTATGGTTTTTATGTTCCTAAATGCATTTGGAATTACAGCATCCACTTTTTATCTCCTTTGTTTTATCATGGGATTTTCTGTTGGATATTGGGTACTGTTTGTCACTATAGCAGCAGAACAATTTGGAACCAATATTCGCGCAACCGTGACCACGACGGTTCCAAATTTTGTTCGGGGTTCACTTCCACTGATTATTATCATTTATGGCTTTTTCAGAGACTCTGTTTTTGATGGGGACATCTTGAAATCTGCCATGATTGTTGGAACACTCTTATCGATAATTTCAATTTTGGCTCTTTGGAAATTAAAAGAAACCTTCCATACGGATTTGAATTACTCAGAACAAGAACCACAAACTTTTGTATAGCCATAATTCAAATAGTATTATTTAATATCAAAAAATTAAACATTCCGTGATTAAGATTCAGTGAGCAATAAAACTTAATTTCTTGATGCTAAAAAATAATTTATAATTTTAAATTGTTACTTTTTTAAGCAACTTAAAAAACCTATTTGGCTTATTTTTGTACCAAACAGTATCAAAAACTATGAAACAGGATATAATTATTGTTGGAGCTGGACTAGCGGGATTATCTGCAGCAGTTCATTTACAACGTCAAGGACGAAGTGTACTCCTTTTAGAAGCCAGTGATCGTGCGGGTGGAAGAATAAAAACTGATTTACACGAAGGTTTTCTTTTAGACAGAGGCTTCCAAGTACTGCTGACGGCTTATCCTGAAACTAAAGCGTTACTCAATTATAGCGATTTAAAATTGAAAAAAATGTTGCCAGGAGCGACCGTACTTTATGACGGCGGCAGTTTTGAAATTGCAGATCCATTCAGAAGACCTTCTGCAGCATTGGCAACGCTTTTTGCTCCCGTTGGTACTTTAAAAGATAAAATCAATACTCTTTGGTTAAAAAATAAACTTCAAAAATTAACGATTGACGAAATTTTCGAACAACCGGAACAAACTACTCTAAAACAACTGGCTGATTATGGTTTTAGTACAAAAATGATTCAACGTTTTTATGCGCCTTTCCTTTCTGGAATCTTTCTGGAAAATGAGTTAAGTACTTCCAACAGAATGTTCGACTTTGTAATGAAAATGTTTTCGGATGGTGATGTAGCTGTTCCTGAATTTGGTATGGAAGAAATACCAAAACAGTTAGTCGCCATGCTTCCCGAAGGCAGTATTCAATGCAATACAAAAGTGGCTTCTATTGACGGAAATAAAGTAATTACTGAAAATGGAACCATTTTAGAAGCCAACCAAATCCTTTTGGCTACGACCGCAAATAACCTTACCCAGAAATTCTTCCCGAAACAAAAAATGACTTCGCATCAGGTCACTAATATCTATTTTGAAGCAAATGAAGCGCCTACTAAAAAAGCAGTTGTCATTTTGAATGCTTCAACCACAAAGAAATGGGTGAATAATTTGACTGTGATGTCTAATGTTTCTAAAGCTTATGCTCCAAAAGGAAAAGTACTTATTTCCATTTCCTATAATGGAATCCCAACTCTTGATGATGCTACTTTAGCTGCAAACATGAAACATGAATTGAAACAATGGTATGGCGAAAAAGTAAATTCATGGAAAATGCTGAAGGCGTATCGTATTGCATATGCTTTGCCAAATCAGAAAAGTGTGCAGAATGAAATTAAGCCTGGGGAGATAAAAATCTCTGACACGCTATTTATTTGTGGAGACCATCTTCTGAATGGTTCGATCAATGCCGCTTTAAAAACAGGGCGATTAGCAGCGGAAGCGATGAAAAAATATAATCCGTAGGATTCTTTAAACGCCAATAAAACTTGTATTATAATTTTGGTTCAGATTTTAAGTACATAAAATATTCGAAAAATGGAATACTTATTTTTTAGTACGGGCCGGAGCAATATTTTTTTTTTAATCACTACTTAATTTGGCAAAAATTAATGCTTATGTTTAAAAAAATAAGAGTTTTTGCACTAAATTTTTAAATTCCATCAAAAATATTCATCTTTGCACAATTTTAATTTTTTGAAAATTAAGAAAATAAAATAAAAACCCAATTTGGTTATCAAGAACAATCCCTTCAATAAAAAATATTCTATGAAATTATTTCTCACCTTTTTTCTTTCCATCGTATTAAATGTTGGTTATTCACAATCAACCAATACTTATTTTGAAAAGATTAGAGACAATGAAGCGGAACTAACCGCTTTCTTTTCCCAAATGCCAAAAGGAGGCGATTTACACCACCATTATTCTGGTTCTATTTATGCCGAGCCATTATTACAACATGCTATTGCTGATAATTTTTATCTCAATATCGAAACAATGGATGTTTTAAAGGAAAGACCATCAACAGGAAACTGGCAGCAATTTTCAACATTAAAAAGCAACGGAACATTAGACGTTTACAAGCAAAAAATCATGCAAAAATGGTCTGTAAAAGACTATAATTATGTGGATTACCCATCAGATAAATTGTTTTTTGAATCTTTTATGAAGTTTGAACCGGCCATCAAAGGGAATTTTGGACAAGGATTATTAGAACTAAAAAATAGAGCTATTTCAGAAAATGTCAGTTATATAGAAACCCAACTTTCTACGATTCCAACTGCAATGAACACGGATGATTTAACGCAATTCAATTCCAGATTACGAAAATTAGCTTTGGCAAAAGACGAAAAAGCCATTACTAAATCGCTTGATTCGCTATACAATTCATTACTAAAAAAAGATGCTGAATCGTATGCTAAAACATTCAATACTGATTTTGTAGCAAAGCTTCACAACGACCTTAAAATTGATGATAAACAATTTACGATGCGTTATCAAAATTTTGTCTTGCGTTTCATGGAACCTGTAGATTTATTCAAAAATCTGGTAATCGCATTCATTTCGGCAGATGGAAGTCCGCTGATGGCGGGTGTTAACATTGTTTCTCCGGAAGATGGCGAAACTTCGATGAAAGATTATTGGTTGCACATGATAATGTTTAAATACTGTCATTCCCGTTATCCAAATGTAAAATACACGATGCATGCCGGTGAGCTGACGCTAGGTTTAGTTCAACCTGAAGAATTGACATGGCACATTGGAGCAGCCGTTTATACAGCTGGAGCCAATCGTATCGGTCATGGAGTTGATATGGCATACGAGAAAGATTCGTATAATTTGTTGCGCTACATGGCTAAAAAAACCATTCCTATCGAAATTAACTTAGTGAGTAACGAATTCATTTTGAAAGTAAAAGAAAGCCGTCATCCCTTAAAATTGTATAAAGAATTTGGCGTACCAATTGTAATCAGTACCGATGATGCAGGGATTTTACGAACCAATATGACTGAACAGTATGTTTTGTTAGCCAAAAGATACAAGGACGTTTCATATACCGATATCAAGCAATTTGTATATAATAGCATCAATTACAGTTTTATAAAAGAAGCTTTTGTAAAAAAGCAATTACTTAAAGATTTAGACTCCAGATTTAAGACTTTCGAAGCTAATTTTCCAATGAAATA
The DNA here is from genome assembly GCF_054343795.1 of Flavobacterium sp. GNP002. Classification (NCBI taxonomy): domain Bacteria; kingdom Pseudomonadati; phylum Bacteroidota; class Flavobacteriia; order Flavobacteriales; family Flavobacteriaceae; genus Flavobacterium; species Flavobacterium sp. GNP002. The sequence continues at coordinate 2,577,965 of NZ_JBTGUW010000001.1, read as the reverse complement.
AATCGCACAGCTATTATAAAATCAACTTTATGGAACCAAAAAATCCGCTCGAAAGCGGATTTTTTTGATGAAACAGAAATTACATTCTGATTATTTTGGATTTAAAATTAACTCAATTCTTTTAATCGCATCTTCATAATGGTATTTCGTTTCTGCATTTACAGCTTTGGCTTTAGCAACTGTTAAAGTAGATTTTAAAGCAGTCAATTCGCCTCTGACCAATCCTCTCATATCAGATTGTGCTACATTATAATAGTCCGAAGGACGACCTGATTTAATTTCTTCTTTCATCAGATAACCCATTCTTTCGATATAGGCGCGTTGTAAATTTCTTCTGTAAATAGTCACATTCGAACCTAAACTGGCTTCTTTCCAAATTCCTCTGCGCATATCACCCAGTAAATCCAATGCTTTATAATTAGAAGTACCCATTATTTCCGCATCCATTAATCGGCCAATACGCTCAAAACTCATTACACTATTCAAATGTCTGGCTTGTAAATTTCTAAAACGTTCTGTGTATCCTGAGTAATCAATGTTTTTCAACGTGCTCACATTCACCAACCAAGTTGGAGAAGCAAAAGCATTGGCTTGTAACCATTGCATTGCTTCTTGTTGCTTTGCTTTGGGTACAATATTGTAAATACTTCCTTTTTGGTTGGGTTTTTTTGTAGCTTCATAAACGCCTCCTACATTAGTCACCACATGCCCTACATACCTGCTCCAAACGTCCATCATCTCTTTGTACAACTCATCTAAATCTTCGTAATTATTAGTCACATCACTCGTCCATTCTGGTAAATGTGCCGCTACATATTGTAAGTTTTTAAGTCCGTAAGTACCCGCTTTCATTGAATTATTTCCAATATCCTCTGTTTGTGAAGACGGGTCAAAACTACTGCTCTGTTTCCCAAATTTATAAATAGGATTTTCGGCTTTTTCCATAATCCATTTGTCTAATGTTGGGACTTCTACCTCTGGTGAAGTCGCATTTGGGATAACTCTGTATCCCCAATTAGTGGCATAATGATCGTAAGGTCCTATTTGGCGAATGAAACGAACGTTTTTATCACCAGGTTGTGCGATGTAATTAAAACGGGCATAATCCATCAAACTCGCTGCTATTCCGTTTTTCTGTGTAAATTCACCATCTCTGTAATTTTCAGTGTCATACGCGCAACTCGCACCCATGTTATGAGGAAAACCAAGGGCATGACCCACTTCATGAGCAATAACCATACGCATCATTTCACCCATTTCTTCATCACTCGTGTTTAATGTTCTTGCTGTAGGATTTGCTGCTCCCGTTTCTAACAAATATCTATTTCTGTACGAACGCAAATGGTTATGGTACCAAATTACATCACTCTCGATAATTTCTCCAGTTCTGGGATCAGAAACGCTTGGTCCAACCGCATTACGTGTCGTGCTTGCCACATAACGAATTACGGAATAACGGATGTCTTCCGGGCTAAAATCAGGATCTTGTTCCTTTGTTGGTGCATCTTTAGCAATAATGGCATTTTTAAAACCAGCTGTTTCAAAAGGCTTTTGCCAATCTTCAATTCCTTGCTTGATGTACTTGCGCAATTTTTCAGGCGTAGCAGGATCTAAATAATAGATAATAGGTTTTATCGGTTCTACCAGTTCGCCTTTTGCGTAAGCGATAGGATCTTTAGGCTCTAATCTCCAACGGCGGATAAAGGTTTTGCTGTCGGATTTTAATTCATTGCTTCCATAATCAATTTGATCCATTGTAAACCATCCCACGCGCGGATCTGCTAATCGGGGTTGCATTGGTTTTTCAGGCAATAAAATCATCGACTGATTCATTTGAATACTGATCGTTTCCGAATCTTCCTGAACAGGTGGTTTAGAAGCATTATATGTAAAATCCTGAATCACTTCAATGTTCATCGGAAAACTTTTCATCGTATTGATAAAACTGCGGGAATCATCCATCCCTTTGACTTTGTAGGTTTCTCTCATTTCTGCCGATAAACCACTGATAGCTCTCACATCGGTGCCATAAAATTTAGTCACATCAATGACTGTATTTGCTGAATCTTTGCTGAATGCGACAATATCGAAAGCAAATAAAGTAGGCTCATAATTATTGGATTTTACCGAAATGCTGATAGGTAAACTGTCATTAGCAACAGCACTAAATGATTTTAATTTGATAAGGATTTTATCCTGAAAACGCTGCCAAACAATCAATTGCTCATTGGTTTCGGAACCTGCGTTTACATATCCACCACCTAAATTAGACGGCAGTTTAGATAACCGACTCACCAAAAGCATGTCTTTATCCAAGTATTTATTAGGGATTTCGAAGAAATATTTTTTATCTACTTTATGTACCATAAACAATCCTTGGTCAGAAATGGCGTCTTTAGTAATTATCTTGCTGTATTCCTTGATAGTGGTTTCTGGTTTCTTTTCGGGAGGAGGAACAACAGCGGCATTTTTATCTTTTCTCTTTTTGGACTGTGCAAATTGGTTGGTGGGCACAAGCATCACTGCAGCGATTGCGGTTAAAATGAAAAGTTTCTTCATTTATTGGTTATTTAGTGGTTAATCAATATCAAAAATAAATTTTAGTGCCAGTAAATTGAATAGTATTCATTGGTTTAACTTTTAATTAACAACCGTTAAAATTTTTTTAAGATGTTTTAATGCTATTCTATTTCTAGCTTAATTTTAGTTAGAATTTTTTTTTTATTACTTTTGGGAATAGTTTTTTTGCAATTAATACGATTCATTGAAATCGGTATTTAAATTAAATAGAAATCGGAAATTCTTTTGGGAACTACTTACCATTTACAGAGAGACTTTAAAATACTAAAAATCAATTTATGATTCAAAATAATATTCTTAAAAAAACCTTCTTTTTCGTTACTGTTCTACTAGTCTCTTGGAATAGTTTTTCTCAAAATAACATCTCAAAAATTGCTTTCGGATCATGTTCGAATCAAAGTAACCCATTACCTATTTTTGATGTTGTGGTAAAACACCAACCGGATTTATTTATATTTCTTGGTGACAACATTTATGGAGACACCGAAAATATGAATACACTGCAATCTAAATACGACCGATTAGCGGCTAAACCTACTTTTCAAAATTTGAAAAAAAATGTGCCCATCATTGCTATTTGGGACGATCACGATTACGGACAAAATGATGCGGGTCGGCATTATCCAAAAAAGGAGGAATCAAAAGAACTATTCTTGAAGTTTTTTGATGAACCTGTAGCTTCCGAAAGACGAAAACATGAAGGAATATACACGTCCTATATGTATGAAAACAAAGGTAAAAAAGTACAAATTATCTTGCTAGACAACCGAACTTTCAGAGACAATCACAAAAAATATAACGGCGAAGCAAAGGATGATAAGCGGTATTTCTATTCTTTGGATTATGCGCCAATACAAAACCCCGACTCGACCTATCTGGGAGCTGCTCAATGGAAATGGCTGGAAGCAGAATTGCAAAAACCCGCTGATGTCAGACTTATTGGTTCCGGATCGCAGTTTGGAATTGAATACAACGGTTACGAAGGCTGGGCTAATTTTCCGTTGGAGCAAAAAAAATTCCTAAACCTTATCAAGAAAACGAAAGCAAACGGCGTTTTATTTTTAACAGGCGACGTGCATTATGGGGAAATCTCTAAACTTGCGGAACCCGGGTTGTATCCTATTTATGACTTTACCTCAAGTGGACTCTCCTCTACTTGGCATTTTGCAACACCCAACAAAAACAGAATTGAAGGTCCTATCATGGAAAACCATTTTGGTTTATTAACCATAGACTGGAAAAAGAAAATCCCACAAATAAAAATGGAAATATGGGATGTTAATGACAATCAACGTGCAGAATACACGATTGGATTGGATGAAATTAGTTTTAAAAAATAGCAGTTTTGTGAGGGTAAATTATTAGCGAAACTAACATCTTTAGTTTAAAAAAAACATTTGCCCTAAACAAAACAAGTTCTGAAGCTCAAACAAAATTTATTTACAAAACGCGTATTGCTTTTACGAATCTACGGGTGTAACCAGGCTTTTTCAAACTCGTAATCACCACTTGCATTTCACTACCTGATGTGGAGTGGATAAAATCACTGTCCATTACTTTTGGATTTATTACAATGCCCAAATGGCCAATAACATTTCTGGTAGGACTCAAAAACAACAGAATATCACCTTTTTTCACATCGCCAATCGGGATTTCTTTACCAAAATTTTTAAACTGTGAAGAGCTTCGGGGAACCTGAATTTTGAAATGATTGTACACAAAGTATACAAATCCGGAACAGTCAAAGCCATTCTTACTGTTGCCGGCTGAAACATAGGGTGTTCCTAAAAATTTCATTCCGTAGCTTACAATTCTATCTCCCAAGGAATCATCATCATTCGTCGGATTTAAAAATGTTTTAGTGACAGTAATTTCATTTATTTGCGATGAAAACCCACCTGTTTGTGATGAGCCATACGTACTAATACTTAAAACAAGTAGCGATACGCCAATGAATAATGTCAATTTCATGATATTTATATTTTTAAATTTCATACTAAAAAATCAAATTAGCATATTTTAAGTTTGTACAATGGGTATACCTATATTCTGCATTTCATATTTAAACAAGAAGAATATGGAATCCCACAAAGCTCCCTAAATCTAGCTAAATTATATCATTTCAAGTGAAAGCGAATAAAAAAGCCCAAATGCTACTAGCCAAACAATAAACATAACAATAAACCTATAGTATAACAATATTTGCGTGTCTTTTAATACAAATAACACAAATTACTTTCCACAAAAAAGCCCCAATCCGGGGCTTTTCATATTTTATTCTTCTGCTTCGTCTGTACCATGGGATTTTGAATAGCCTCTCCATTTCTCGATACAATCCTGAAAATCCTGCGGGAGTTCCGTATCAAAACGCATCATTTCTTTGGTTGTAGGATGCACAAAGCCTAAAGTTTTAGCATGTAAAGCTTGTCTTGGCAAAGCTTTGAAACAATTGTCAATAAACTGCTTGTATTTGGTAAACGTAGTTCCTTTTAGAATCAAATGACCACCATAACGCTCGTCATTAAATAAAGGATGTCCTATGTGTTTCAAGTGTGCACGAATCTGGTGTGTTCTTCCGGTTTCCAGTTGGCACGAAATTAATGTTACATAACCAAAACGCTCTAAAACTTTATAATGCGTCACGGCAGGTTTCCCAATTTCCGGATCAGCAAAAACCGCCATTTGCATGCGATCTTTCAAGTGTCTTGCTAAGTTTCCCTCAATCGTTCCTTTATCAGCCACGACATTTCCCCAAACCAAAGCCACATACTCTCTTTCAGAAGTTTTGGCTTCAAATTGCTTGGCAAGATGCGTCATAGCCGCTTCCGTTTTAGCAATTACCAATAAACCCGAAGTGTCTTTATCGATTCTATGTACTAATCCGGGACGTTCACTGCTGTTCATGGGTAAATTCTCAAAATGAAAAGCCAACGCATTCACTAATGTTCCCGTATAATTCCCGTGACCGGGATGCACTACCAATCCTGGCGGCTTATTAATCAATAAAAGTGTAGCATCTTCATAGACAATATCTAACGGAATATCTTCGGGATCTACCCTATTTTCAAAAGGAGGATGCGATAACATCACTCGAACCACATCATTGGCTTTCACCTTGTAATTCGACTTTACTGTTGCGTCGTTTACAAAAATATTTCCTTCGGTAGCTGCAGTCTGTATTTTGTTGCGAGTCGCATTTTGAATAAGGCTCATCAAGTATTTATCAATTCGCAAAGACGCTTGGCCTTTGGGAACTTCAAACCTGAAATGTTCAAATAACTCGTCTTCTAAATCTATTGTATCTATATTATTGTTCATCAACTGGTGTTTCTTCTTCTATTGGTGCAGCCAGAGTATCCGCAGCACTTTCTTCTTCTTCATAACTCATTTTTCCGTCTCCTAAAACCAAATCAATTTTGGATGATTTCAAAACGCGGTCTCCTGCTTTTAGGTTTCTTCCTTTGAAACGCATTTCCAAAACCATATCTTTTCCAAGATTTGGAACATATGTAACCGTTCCTTCCTCAAGCCCTAATGCTTTCAAAGTAGGCACCGCTTCACGATATGTTTTATTCACTAAATCAGGAATTCGAACAGATGAAAATCCCGAAGTATTTATTTTTATGTATATTTTTCGTCCTACTTTTACCTTTGTACCTGGCGATGGATCTTGCTCTACCACACTGAATTGCGGAAAATCACTTCTATAATCTACACTATCCAAAAGCACATAATCTAAATCCAACTCATCCAGCTTTTCCTCCACTTGCTCTTCAGTTAATTTACTCAAATTGGGAACTGCAATTTCATGACCATGATCTGTTGTAAAAGTCAACCAATGCATAAACAAATAGCCCAAAGCGGCAATAATGGCAAGAGCAATTAATACTTGCCCAAAAAAGACACGGCTGGTAAGATACTTACGTAAACTCATAAATTTATTTTTATATGTGGCAAAGATAAAGCTATTTCGTTTCAAAAAAAATGATAATTTTGTTTAATGCCTTTTGGAGCTATTTCCCGCTATACGTTACAATCTTTTTATCCGCCGAAAAGGCTGATAAAAAGGATTTACACTACTATCGGGGCTAGAATCTAGTGCCATAAACACCTTATTATTTATTCGAACAACTAAGAACAAAACGATACAAAATGAAAAACATTGCCATCATCATGGGCGGATATTCCAGCGAATATAAAATCTCACTTATCAGCGGAAACGTCGTATATCAATTTCTGGACAAAACGAAATACAACGGATTCCGAATCCATATTTTCAAAGAAAAATGGGTCTATGTTGATGCTAATGACGCTGAATTTCCTATCGATAAAAATGATTTTTCAGTAACTGTTGATGGTAATAAAATTACTTTTGATTGTGTTTTCAATGCCATTCACGGAACTCCGGGAGAAGATGGATTGATGCAGGCGTATTTCGAATTATTGCATATTCCACAAACTTCGTGCGATTATTATCAAGCTGCATTAACGTTCAACAAACGCGATTTATTATCCGTTTTAAAACCATACGGAATAAAAACTGCGACATCTTATTACTTAAACAAAGGCGACGTCATAAATACGGACGAAATTGTCGCTAAAGTTGGTTTGCCTTGTTTTGTAAAACCAAATAAAGCGGGTTCCAGTTTTGGAATTTCCAAAGTAAAAACCATCGATGAATTGCCTATCGCCATAGAAGTCGCTTACAAAGAAGACAACGAAATTATCATCGAAAGTTTTCTTGACGGTACCGAAGTTTCTGTGGGAGTGATTAATTATAAAGGAAAAGTAATCGTTTTGCCAATTACTGAAATCGTTTCTGATAATGATTTCTTCGATTATGAAGCCAAATATTTGGGTAAATCACAAGAAATTACACCGGCAAGAATCTCAGATGAAATGACCCAAAAAGTAAGTGATATAGCCAAACGCGCTTACGAAGTCCTCAAAATGAAAGGTTTCTCCCGAAGCGAATTTATATTGGTAAACGGAGAACCACACATGTTAGAAATGAATACTATTCCGGGATTAACCACGGAAAGTTTGATTCCGCAACAAGCCAAAGCCGCCGGAATTTCACTGGAGGATTTGTTTACAAATGCGATAGAATTGGCTTTAAATAACTAACTTACCATTATGACTGAAATCTTTGAATGGAACCGATTATTATACAATGATCTACCAGAATCCTTTCTTTTAGAAGTCATTTTCCGTTCCACAATAATGTTTACAGTTCTACTGTTGACATTAAAAGTGGCTGGTAAACGTGGTGTGAAGCAATTATCCGTATTTGAAACAGTCATTATTATTGCTCTAGGATCAGCAGCCGGTGATCCCATGTTTTATGAAGAAGTTGGTATCATTCCACCAATAACCGTTTTTCTAGTTATTATACTTTTGTACCGATTAGTAACTTGGCTCACCGGAAAAAGTAAGCGCTTTGAAGAGTTTATAGAAGGAAAAACCGAATGCATCATCAGCGAAGGGAAATTTTCTATCGCTACCTTTAAAAAAGAAAGTCTGGCACAAGATGAATTCTTTTCGGAACTTAGATTGAAATCAGTAGAACATTTAGGACAAGTCAAAAATGCATTTATGGAGACCAGTGGCGAAATCAGTGTTTTCTATTATGAAGACCATGAAGTTAAACCAGGATTGCCTATTCTGCCTTTTTTATTTAAACTAAAAAACAAAACTATCCCAACAGAAGGGATTTATTCCTGTACCTTTTGCGGCAACACGGAAACCCACAAATCAGGAAATGCAGAGTGTCGCGTGTGTAAAAAATCCGAATGGGTCCAAGCGATAAAAACACTTCGAAAAACCTAATTGAACCCCAAAAATATAAGTTCGATTTAATTATATCTTACAAAATGAGAAAAGCCATATTCCCGGGATCATTCGATCCCATCACCCTAGGACATGAAGATATCATCAAAAGAAGTATTTCGTTATTTGATGAAATCGTAATCGCCATTGGTATTAATGCCGAAAAAAAATACATGTTTTCACTTGAAGAAAGAAAACGTTTCATTGAAGAAACCTTCAAGAATGAGCCTAAAGTTTCGGTGATTACCTATGAAGGTTTGACAATTGATTTGTGCCATAAAATAAAAGCTGATTTTATCCTTCGTGGTTTACGCAATCCAGCCGATTTCGAATTCGAAAAAGCAATTGCCCACACCAATCGCCGTTTATCAAAAATAGAAACCGTCTTTTTATTGACAGCCGCAAGAACTTCGTATATCAGTTCCAGTATTGTGAGAGATGTAATCCGCAATGGCGGACAATATGAAATGCTGGTTCCCGATGCCGTTCGGGTGAAATAATTTTAAAGAGATTTTGTCAAGTCGGGCGCAGTCAAGACTAAAAGATTAGGTCTCGACTATGCTCGACTTGCTAAATAAACAGTACCAATATTAATTGCGAAACGAGGCAATAAACCGTACTTTCGCCTAAAATAAAAGCCATTAAACATGAGTATAGAAAGAGAATTAAGCAAACGTAGCGGATCAAAATGTGAACTTTGTGGCGCAACCGAAAACCTAAAAGTATACCAAGTTTTGCCTACAAAAAAAGGTGGACTTGACGAAAGTATAATGGCTTGCAGTACTTGTATTGACCAAATCGAAAATCCGGATAACGTAGATTTAAATCATTGGAGATGTTTGAATGACAGCATGTGGAGCGAACACACAGCGGTACAAGTTGTCGCATGGAGAATGTTAAGCCGTATGCGTGCTGCTGGATGGCCTCAAGAATTATTAGACCAAATGTATTTAGACGAAGATACTTTAGCTTGGGCACAAGCAACTGGCGAAGGAGAAGAAGACGAAACAAAAGTAATTCACCGTGACAGCAACGGAGTAATTCTTGAAATTGGAGATTCAGTCGTTTTAATCAAAGATTTAAAAGTAAAAGGTTCAAGCATGGTGGCCAAACAAGGAACTGCAGTGCGTAACATCAGACTAGATCACGAAAACGCCGAATATATTGAAGGAAAAGTTGACGGTCAAACTATTGTAATTATTACACAATACGTTAAGAAAATATAATTCTTTTTTTAGGGAAAAGTGAGTGGTGAATCGTGAATTGTGAATAACTCAGATGTACACTGACTTCCAAAAGAATCATTTTTAATATAAAAAATCGTTAGCAGTAAAACTTTACTACTAACGATTTTTTTTTATAAACATTAGAAAAGAAATCAGTATTTTTATCACTTCTCACCACCTACTACTCTTCCTCTTTCTTAATCACTTTTCGAGCGACTTCAATTTTAAATTTCTTGCCTTTCATTTTTTCGTCTTTAATGGCGTGAAGCAAGTCTTTTACTTTGTTGAATTTTACGGCAGCAAAAGAGATAAAATCTTTCACTTCAATTAATCCTAAATCGCCTTTTTCCAGTTTTCCCTTTTGAGAAAAGAAACCTACAATATCAATTTTATTCAATTTATTTTTCTTTCCGCCACTAATATAAATGGTTTGAAATTCAGGTGGTTTTGGTAATGAAGTAGAGTTTTCGATTTTCAAAACTTCCATGCCGTAATCAATGTAATCCATTTTTTTCTCACTTTCATGAGCAACAATATACGCCGTACCAGAAGCTAACATACGTGCTGTACGTCCGTTTCTATGCGTGAATTCATCTTCTTTAGAAGGCAAATGGTAATGGATTACGTGATTCATTTCGGGAATATCAAGACCACGAGCAGCTAAATCAGTTGTGATTAAATAATTCACACTTCCGTTTCTAAACTGGATTAAAGCCCTTTCTCTTTCGTCCTGATCCATTCCACCATGATAATACGTGGCATAAATTCCTTTTTCGTTCAACGTATCACTGATGCGTTCCGCAGCATCACGATGGTTGCAAAAAACAATAGCAGATTGTGATTTCAATGAACAAATCAAGTTGAACAAACTTCCTATTTTGTCTTTTTCTTTTGAAACGACCATTTTCATGGAAAGATTCGTTTCTGCTACGTTTTCTGGAATAAAGTCTAAAATCGTTGGATTCACTACCCGGGTGTATCTTGGAATTTCAATATCGGAAGTGGCTGAAACCAACACACGTTTGTTCAGTTTCGTTAATTTTCCAATGATAAATGACATTTGCTCATGGAAACCCAATTGTAAGGATTTATCAAATTCATCCAAAATCAGCGTTTGGATTTTATCCACACGAAAAGTTCCTCTGTCGATATGATCTGCAATTCTTCCCGGAGTTCCTACTAAAACCGCTGGCGGATTGCTTAAATTCTTGATTTCAGTATCAATGGAATGTCCGCCGTAGCACACATTTACTTTATAATCGGTTCCCATTTTTTTCCAAACTTGTTCAATCTGTAATCCTAATTCACGTGATGGAACCAGAATTAAACATTGAACCGATTGAATTTCGGGTTGTAACATTTCTAAAATAGGCAACAAAAAAGCCAAAGTTTTTCCGGAACCTGTTGGAGAAAGCAATAAAACATTATTGTCGTTCAGGATAGTATCTTGTGCTACTTCCTGCATTTCGTTCAGGCTTTCGATGCCTAAATTCAAAAGTATATTGTTGGAATGGTGTTTCTTATTCATTTTGCAAAGGTAATTTTTAATTCTGAGTTATGAATTTTGAATTAAAAATTTTCATTTTTTAAAATTGAGAGATTCCTTTTTTTGCTATCTTTTCTATACGTATCGAAAAAAAGCTACATTTGATATTCCATTTAAAAACCGAAATATGAGATTTTTCACATTCCTTTTTTTACTATTCTCCATCAGTTCATTTGCACAAAAAACGAATAAATACGATACTTTTTTCGAAAAAGGCAATGGAAATCAATCGGCATCCTACCAAGAAACAATTGCTTACTACAAACTTCTTGCAGATGATTTCCCTACTATCGAAATGCAAAAAATGGGATTGACAGACAGCGGTGAACCGTTGCATATGGTCATTTTTAATCCTGAAAAGCAATTTGACTTTGGAATCATCCAAAAAAACAAAGCCGTAATATTACTCAATAATGGTATTCACGCAGGAGAACCGGACGGAATTGACGCTTCAATGCAATTATTTAGAGATTTAGCTTTGGGCAAAATAAAAGCACCAAAAAACACGGTTATCGTTTGTATTCCAGTGTATAATATTGGAGGCGCTTTAAACAGAAATTCTACTTCAAGAGCCAATCAGGACGGACCGGAAATTTATGGTTTTCGTGGTAATGCCAGAAATTACGATTTGAATCGCGATTTCATCAAGTCCGATACCCGAAACACGAAAAGTTTTGTGGACATTTTCCATAAAATAAATGCTGATGTTTTCATCGACAACCACGTTAGTAATGGCTCAGATTATCAATACAAACTTACCTACATTATGACCCAACATAACAAATTGGGAACTATTTTAGGTGATTTTTTAAATACTGAAATGATGCCTGCTTTAGTCCAAGATTTACAAAAAAAGAACATCGAAACTACACCTTATGTGAATGCTTTTCAGGACACACCGGATAAAGGTTTTGGTCAATTTTTTGAAAGCCCAAGATTTGCAACAGGTTACACTTCGTTATTCAACACAATAGGGTTTGTCGTGGAAACGCACATGCTTAAAAAATATGCCGATCGCGTAAAAGTAACTTATGAATACATGCGTTCCGCAATTGACTTTACGGATGCTAATTACAAAAAAATTAAACAGCTGCGATTGAAAAATGAAGAGCAGTATAAACCCCAAAAATCGTACACGTTAAAATGGGAAATAGACAGTACAAAAACTACTCCTTTTTCGTTTTTAGGCTATGAAGCCAGTTATAAGAAAAGTGACGTAACGTCTGGAAATCGCTTGTTTTATGACCGTACAAAACCATTTACAAAGGACATTCCGTACAGCAAGGAATTCAAATCTGTAAAAGAAATAATCATTCCAGAAGCGTATATCATTCCAAGGGGATTTTGGCCTGTTATCGATTTATTAAAAAGTAATACCATCACGTATCGCCAATTAAAAAATGATACGATAATTGAAGTTGAAAGCTATAAAATTGCGGATTTTAAAACGACAAATTCAGCTTACGAAGGCCATTATTTGCACCGAAACACTTCGGTAACTTCTAAAATGGAGAAAGTGGCTTTCGCCAAAGGAGATTACGTTATTCCTACTCAGCAAAAAGGAATGAAATACTTATTAGAAACATTAGAACCAGAAGCAATCGATTCTTTCTTCAACTGGAACTTTTTCGATACGATGTTGCAACAAAAAGAAGGGTATTCAGATTATGTTTTTGAAGATTCAGCAACACTGATTTTGAAAGAAAATCCAAAACTGAAAACCGAATTCGATCTAAAAAAACAAAGCGACGTAAACTTCATCAATAATCCAGAAGCGCAACTGGACTGGATTTACAAACATTCGGTTTATTATGAAAAGGCACATTTACAATATCCTGTGTATCGCATCTTAAAATAAAAAAAAGCTCCTATTTCAGGAGCTTTTCTTCTTCAAATAATAATTTTATATTCTCGTAAGAGTTTTTTAACGCCTCTTTTATTTGTTCTGGATTCATCCAAGCTACTTTTTCGATTCCTTCTTCTAATTGCCCTTGTGGCGTTCCTTCGAAATCAGATTGCATTTCGAACCAATGTGTAATTTTTAATTTATATTTTCCATTACGTCTAAAAACATGATAGGTTTTTTGAAGTTTATGGGATATTGTCAAGCCATTTACACCAGTCTCTTCCTCAACTTCACGCATGGCTGTGGCATCAATTTCTTCTCCTTTTTCGATTCCACCTTTTGGTAAATCCCATTTTCCATTTCTAAAAATGAACAAAACTTCGCCTTTTTTATTGTAAACTAAACCGCCGCCAGCTTTGGCAACAGGTATTTTTGCTTTCAAAGTCTTTAAAATAACGCTTTCATCAGGATGATATAAGTACGCTTTTTGAATTTTATTTTGAAATATTTTTACTATAAGTTGCTCTATGTCAATACTTTCTAATAAGAACAATTGAAAATCGGTCTCCTTAGAGATGTGATTTGTCAAAAAAAGTGGTTTGTCGTTAACAAAAACTTTATACATTTGTACTATGATTTTTAATAAAGATACAGCCGAAAAAACAGCCGAATTTCTTTTGCAAATAAATGCAATTAAATTGAATCCAAGAAATCCTTTTACATGGGCTTCTGGATGGAAATCGCCTATTTATTGTGATAACAGATTAATCCTCTCATTTCCAGCCGTAAGGAATTATGTCCGGGATGAATTTTCTAAAAATATTGAGAAACAATTTGGTAAACCAGATGTTATTGCCGGTGTTGCTACTGGAGCAATAGGAATTGGAATGCTGGTAGCGGAAAGTTTAGGATTACCATTTGTGTATGTTCGTCCAGAACCAAAAAAACACGGAAGACTAAACCAAGTAGAAGGTTTTTTACAAAAAGGACAAAATGTAATTGTTGTAGAAGATTTGATTAGTACTGGAAACAGCAGCTTGCTTGCTGTTGAAGCTTTACGTGAAGCTGGAGCTAATGTAAAAGGAATGGCAGCAATCTTTACCTACGGTTTTGATGTTGCTGATGAAAATTTCAAAAATGCGCATCTGGATTTATACACGCTAAGTAATTATCAAAATTTATTGAATTTAGCCGTTGCCAAAAGATATATTACAGACGAGGAAGAACAAACTTTAAGAGAATGGAATGTGAGTCCATCCACTTGGAACATTGAAGTTTAAAGAAATTAATAAAATACTGGAAATATGAACTTAGAAAGTCCAAAAGTTAGCGTCCCAAAATCAGCTCAAGAATTATTTGACTTGTTAAGTGATGTCAAAAATTTTGAAAAATTAATGCCCGAAAACATCGCGAAATTTGAAGTTATTGGTGACGATGCTTTTATTTTTGGATTGAAAGGAATGCCGGAAATTAAGCTAAAAATGAAAGAAAAAGTAGCTCCAAGCAAAATTGTTTTGGGAGCTGCAAGTGATAAACTTCCTTTTACATTGATAGCGAACATAGATTCAGTTTCTGAAAACTCCAGTGATGTAAAACTTGATTTCGAAGGTGATTTTAATCCTATGATGGCTATGATGATAAAAGGTCCAATTGGGAAATTTATCGAGACTCTAGCTGGAAATATGACCAAATTATAAAAAATAGTTTAAAATAAATAAAACCCTTTTAGTGCAAACTGAAAGGGTTTTTTATTGAATTGCAACTATTGGCTGTTAATACAACATTTGAATTTCTTTAATATCAAATTCAGCAATACTGTCATCTTCCAGAAGAACCTGCAGTTTTCCAACTGAAGAAACGCCTTGAATAATTCCCATAAAATTTTGTTGCTTCTGGTCTGAAAAAGGCATTGGCAAACCTTTTTTATATAATTTATTGCTGTAATCTGACCACAAAACGGCAGCATTGTGTTTGAATACCTTAACATTTTTTTCAATTGTATCACAAATAGAAAAAAGCACTTCCTCTTTATCAAATTTTGCATCACAAATCACCGCCAAAGAAGAGGCTTTTGGTAAATTATCAAAATTGGTTTGATTCACATTTAGCCCTAAACCGACAATAGAAATGATGGTTCCGTCACTTTTGATACTGTTTTCAATCAAAATGCCACCTATTTTTTTGTTGTATGACATTATGTCGTTAGGCCATTTTATACTAAGATCAGGAATCTTAAATGATTCTAAAACTTCAATTACAGCAAGTGAAACTGCAATATTAAGGTTGAAAATCTGACAAATATCTTCTAAAAAATCCTTAACCAAAAGACTCATTATTAAGTTTTTACTCGTCTCAGAGGCCCAAACAGCACCCATTTGACCTTTCCCCTTTGTTTGATTCTCAGCAGTTACAACAGTAAAGTTTTCCAACTCTTGTTTATTCGATAAGCCTTTAAGGAATTCGTTTGTAGAATCTATGGCATCGAGTTTGATTAGTTTCATATACAGTTTTTTGTGAAACAGAATTTAATATTGTGTTAAGGTTCAAAAATAATCACAAAAAATGGTAACTTTACAAACTTATATATAAAAATAATTCATGGCGAAAAAGACTATAAATAATGACGTTCTATTAGCGAACATCATTAAGGGGATAGAAGAAGTAAAAGGAAATGATATTACCATCCTTGATTTAAGAGAAATAGATACAGCGGTTTGCGACTATTTTGTAATTTGTAACGGTAATTCAAATACACAAGTTAACGCCATAGTAAACTCCATACAAAAAACAGTATCCAAAGAATTGAAAGACAAGCCATGGCATGTTGAAGGAACTGATAATGCTGAATGGGTACTAATGGATTATGTAAATATTGTGGTTCATGTATTTCAAAAACACATCCGTGAATACTACAACATCGAAAGTTTATGGGGCGATGCAAAAATAACCACCATTGAAAACAAATACTAAAGAAACATAACTCCTAGTAATGGCTAAAGATAATAATCCAAATTCGAATAAGTTTAAAGTAAGCCCTTGGTTAATTTACACTGCAATATTATTAATTTTCTTGTTTATAAGTTTTATAACTGGCGGTTCTAGTTTAAACGAACCAGGTCAATTAACTTCTTCTAAATTTAACGATTATTTAGAAAAAGGCCAGATTGAGAAAGTTATAGTTTACAACAAAACTGAAGCTGAAGTTTTTCTTAATGCAACAGCATTGAAAGATGCTGCGCACAAAAAAGTTTCTAAAGACGTATTTGACAGACCTAACAAAGGCCCTCATTATACTTTTGACATTGGTAACGATCAAATTTTCCAAAACAAACTAGAAAAAGCAGTTGCTGAAGGTAAATTGAAAGATTTTAACTTCTTGCCAAAAAATAATTGGTCAGATATTTTAATCAGTTTATTGCCTATAATAATAATTATTGCCGTTTGGATATTTATCATGAGAAAAATGTCTGGTGGCGGTGCTGGTGGCGGTGGCGGACAGATTTTTAACATTGGAAAATCTAAAGCTAAACTTTTTGACGAAAAAACAGACATCAAAACTACTTTTAAAGATGTAGCTGGTTTAGAAGGAGCAAAAGAAGAGATACAAGAAATTGTTGAATTCTTGAAAAATCCTGAAA
The DNA here is from genome assembly GCF_054343795.1 of Flavobacterium sp. GNP002. Lineage (NCBI taxonomy): Bacteria > Pseudomonadati > Bacteroidota > Flavobacteriia > Flavobacteriales > Flavobacteriaceae > Flavobacterium > Flavobacterium sp. GNP002. Next base: position 2,561,300 of record NZ_JBTGUW010000001.1, on the reverse strand, counting down.
AATACACTAATCTAGGTGGAAAAATACCAAAAGGAGCATTACTGGTAGGGCCTCCAGGAACTGGAAAAACCTTATTGGCAAAAGCTGTAGCAGGTGAAGCTCAAGTACCATTCTTCTCTTTATCAGGTTCTGATTTTGTTGAAATGTTTGTAGGTGTAGGTGCTTCTCGTGTGCGTGATTTATTCAAACAAGCCAAAGAAAAATCTCCTGCGATCATATTCATTGATGAAATTGATGCAGTAGGTAGAGCAAGAGGAAAAAGCAATATGTCAGGCGGAAATGACGAACGTGAAAATACATTGAACCAATTACTGACAGAAATGGATGGTTTTGGAACAAATTCTAACGTAATCGTTTTGGCTGCGACAAACAGAGCTGATGTATTGGATAAAGCATTAATGCGTGCAGGTCGTTTTGACAGACAAATTTTTGTTGACTTACCAGACATTCGCGAAAGAGCTGAAATTTTCAAAGTTCACCTTGCACCTTTGAAAAAAATTGAAGGATTAGATACTGACTTTTTAGCCAAACAAACTCCAGGATTTTCTGGTGCGGATATTGCAAATGTGTGTAATGAAGCTGCTTTGATTGCCGCTAGAAACAATAAGACTGCAGTTGACAAACAAGATTTCCTTGACGCTGTAGATAGAATTGTAGGTGGTCTTGAAAAGAAAAATAAAATTGTAACTCCTGATGAGAAGAAAGCAATCGCAATTCATGAAGCAGGACACGCAACAGTTAGTTGGATGCTGGAACATGCTGCTCCATTAATTAAAGTAACCATTGTTCCTAGAGGACAAAGTTTAGGAGCCGCTTGGTACTTGCCAGAAGAGCGTTTAATTGTTCGTCCGGATCAAATGCTAGACGAAATGTGTGCTACTATGGGAGGAAGAGCTGCTGAAAAAGTAACATTTAACAGAATTTCAACTGGCGCTTTAAGCGATTTGGAAAAAGTTACTAAACAAGCACGTGCTATGGTAACTGTTTATGGTTTGAATGAAAAAATTGGTAATGTAACCTATTATGATTCAACAGGACAAAGCGAATACAACTTTTCTAAACCGTATTCAGAAGAAACAGCCAGAGTTATTGATGAAGAAATTTCATTACTAATTGAAGGTCAATACCAAAGAGCGATTCAAATATTAGAAGAGAACAAAGACAAACTAAATCAACTGGCAAATATCTTAATCGAGAAAGAAGTCATTTTTAAAGATGACTTAGAAGCTATTTTCGGAAAAAGAACATTTGATAAAAATCTTGAGGAAGTCGTATCTTAGAAAACACACAAATTATTTAATTATTTTTAAAATCTTAATTCAAAAACTACTTTTGAATTAAGATTTTTTTATCTTTGGACGTTTTCAAATAACAAATTATAGTATTTTACAAAAATATGAGTCTTTTTAGAAAATTTTTTGGTTCTAGCAATCCGGCTTCTGAGGAAGATAAAGAAAGTGAATTTAGTAAATCCCATACTGATAATGCAACCTCTATAGATGAAAAATTCATCTACAATTTTAAAAAAAATGGTGGTAAGTTTTTGTATTGCGAAAACGCTGATGAAGTAAAAGAACATTTTGAAAATATACTAGAAGAAAACGATTGGTTTGAAAGCGAAGTTCTATGCTATGAACCAAACCTTTTTGAAATGCTTGATGACAACAAACTTACTTACAACAAACCTGTAAGCCCCAAGTTTCTTCTTGCAAGTTGTGAGAATTTAATTGCTGAGGAAGGTTCTATCCTTTTCTCATCAAAACAAATTAAACAAAACAAACCTAACGAATTACCTACCAATATTATCATTATAGCTAATACAAGCCAAATTCTTGCTGCAAAAAGCGATGGACTTAGTGCTATAAAAAAGAAATACGAAAGAGATTATCCTACCAATATTACTACAATAAAATATTTCGAGAAAGCTAAAGAAGAAGATTTCACACAATACGGAAGTTCGGCAAAAAATCTATATTTATTGCTTTTAGAAGATCTTTAAGATGAATGAAACTCTAAAACGAGGTATATCAGGAGCTATTTATATTATATTATTACTTGCTTCTATTTTATATTCTACTGAAAGCTTTTTTATCCTTTTTGGTATATTCCTTATTATTGCAGTTTATGAATTTTGTAATTTAATTCAAATAAATAAAGTCTTTCCAATTCTTTTTGCAACAGCTCTTTATACAGTAGTAACTTTAGTAAGCCATTACAATAAAATTACTACAGACACTATCAATCAGACATTCAATACTGATTTAGAAATAGCAATAAATATCCAACAATTAGATGTCGTTTTATTAGTTGTAGCATTAGTCGTATCCATAAAATGTATCCTTTTTTTATTTTATGACAACATTCAAAAAATAAGCACTTCATCAAAATACCTTTATTTATTAGGATATATTATTCTTCCTTTTGTATTTATCACAAAAATTTCGTTTGGAATAAATGATTACAATCCAAAAATTATAATCGGATTATTTATCTTAATCTGGACCAATGATACCTTTGCCTACATTGTAGGTAAATCTATAGGCCGAACCAAATTGTTTGAAAAAATATCTCCTAAAAAAACAATTGAAGGGTTCTTAGGCGGAATACTTTTTGCCATTTTAGCGGGTTATTTAATATCAAAATACTACATAAAGGCTAATCCTGAATTTAGCGACAGATCCATTTTGATTTGGACTTCAATAGCTGTTATTGTTGGAATAGCAGGTACAATAGGAGACTTAATTGAATCTAAATTCAAGCGTATTGCCGGTGTAAAAGACAGCGGAAACATAATGCCTGGCCATGGAGGTATACTAGATCGATTAGATAGTGTTATATTTGTAGCACCAATTATATTTTTATTTTATCAAATTTTAAACTATGTTTCATAAAGAAGGAACCCAATCTATTTTATTAGGTACTATTTTCACTGCTGTTGTCCTTTTATTGTCTGACAATTTCATTGACACCAACTGGATCAAAATGGCTATACAAATAGCTACTTTATTACTTTTGATTATAATCCTGCAATTTTTCAGAAATCCAAAAAGAACAGTGATAATCAATGAAAATCATATTCTTGCTCCTGTAGACGGAAAAGTTGTGGTTATTGAAGAAGTGTTTGAAAGCGAGTATTTCAAAGATAAACGTTTACAAATCTCCATTTTCATGTCTCCAATAAACGTACATGTTACGCGTTATGGATTAAGTGGAATTGTAAAATTCAGTAAATATCATCCGGGGAAATTCTTGGTGGCTTGGCATCCAAAAGCCAGTGAAGAAAATGAAAGAACTACAGTTGTCATCGAAAACAAAACCTTTGGTGAAATTTTATACCGTCAGATTGCTGGAGCTTTAGCTCGAAGAATCGTAAATTACGCCGAAGAAGGAATGCAAGTAATTCAGGGAACTGATGCTGGTTTTATAAAATTTGGTTCAAGAGTCGATATCTTTTTACCACTAGGAACAGAAGTAAATGTAGTATTGAATCAAAAAGCAATCGGAGGAAAAACTATTATTGCTACAAAATAAGCATGATTGAAAAAGATTTAGATACTCGATTTTTAGAGGCAGTAGAAATAGCTTCTGAAATGACGCAGACATCTTTACCGCAAGATGTTCAATTGCGACTTTATGCTTTTTACAAACAAGCAACTTTTGGAACTTTAGATTTAAAACAAACTTCATCATACCATTTGAGAGATGCTTTTAAAACTAATGCCTGGATGCAAATTAGCCATCTGACAGCTGAACAAGCCAAGGAACAATACATAGAAATAATTAGCACACTGATCAAAAAATAATACAAATTATGAAATCGCCATGATTCCAAATCACAAATAGGAATGAAGAATGGCGATACCATATTCCGCTAAAAAACAAATATTATCTTCATATGAAAAAGCTGAATTTTTTAATTTCTGGTTTATTTTTATTTATGACTTTACTTTCTTGCAACAATAAGAAATTAACTGAGGTTGTGGAAGTCCCTTTACCTACAACGGAACAAACTGTTGCCATAATGGGATCACCCGATGACGTAAAAGCAGAAGAAGGGTCTTTTCAATTAGAAAAATTACCTTACGCTTATAATGCGTTGGCACCAAGTATATCAGCTACGACTTTAGAAATGCATTATTCCAAGCATTATCTGACCTACACAAACAATCTGAATAAAGCGGTATTAGGAACGCCTTTAGAAAATTTAACAATCGAAGAAGTCTTGTCAAAATTAGATCCTAATGATGCTGCTCTTCGTAACAATGCTGGTGGATTTTACAATCATTCTTTATACTGGAAATGTATGGCTCCAAAAGCTGGAGGAGAACCAACAAATGCATTAGCAGAAGCTATTATCAAAGATTTTGGATCTTTTGATAACTTTACGTCACTATTCAAAAACGAAGCAACAAAACAATTTGGTTCCGGTTGGGCGTGGCTTATAGTAGACAGAACTGGAAAACTACAAGTAACCAGTACTCCTAATCAAGACAATCCTTTGATGCGTAATGCACTTATTCCCGGAACACCAATACTAGCTTTAGACGTATGGGAACATGCATATTATTTAGATTACCAATACCGAAGAAAAAATTATATCGATGCGTTTTTTAATGTCATCAATTGGAGCAAAGTAGAAGAAAATTATGATGCTATTGCAAAAAAATAACTTTCGCTTTTAATCATAAAAAAAATGCTGATATAAATTTATATCAGCATTTTTTTTATCCTTTTGTTAGTACAAAAAAATTCTTTTTACAATTGATAAATGAATGATTCTGAAGGTGCGATGGTAATTTGCGCTTTCCCTTCACCATTCAAAACCTGCAGCTGAATAGAATTTTTATGGTATAATTGATCCGTTACTGTATAATTTCCGTCTTTCAAATTCCATTTTTGAATGATATCTGAAGGAATTTTTAATTCGAAATTACTGGTGGTAAGCCAAGAAAAATTAGTGACAACTATTAGTTTTTCAGTAGCAGACCAGCGTGTGAAAGCATAAATTCCAGGATCGTAACCTTGAGTTGTTTGACGATTAAGTGTTTGAATTTCTTGGTATTTACCCATTAAAGCCGAACTATTCAAAGAGAAATTCAATAATTTTTTATAAAAATCACGCAGTACCTTTTCATCCTTTGTCAACTGACCACCATCAAATTTTCCGCCGTTCATCCAGCGTTGGTGATTTGGCACTCCAATATAATCAAAAATTGAAGTTCTGGAATGGGTTCCAAATCCTGCATTTTCATTCCCAGCCTCGCCTACTTCCTGACCAAAATAAACCATCGTAGGAGAAGTGCTTATGGTAGTCGAAACCACCATCAAAGGCTTTCCTTTTTGTGGGGTTCCTGCAAATTCCGGGCTTGCTAAACGCTGTTCGTCGTGATTGTCCAGAAAATGCAACATGTGATGCTCAATATCTGCCATTCCGTTTTGTATATCTGATAGTCCATCAGGCAAAGATCTTCCTTGAATGACATCTTTCAATTTATCATAGGTTTCTACTTTATCATACAAATAATCCATTTTACCCAGGTGAATATAATTTCTATATTCTTTAGGATTATAGACTTCGGCTAATAAAAAAGCATCCGGATTATTTACTTTAATGGCTGAATTCATGTAGCTCCAAAATTCATACGGAACCATTTCGGCCATATCAAATCTAAAACCATCCACTCCTTTTGCCGTCCAATACAAGGCAATATCTTTGAATTTATCCCAAGAATCCGGAACGTCTTTTCCTTTCCAAAAATCGAAATGTTCCTGATACGATTTGGTATCAAAACCAGCTGGAAGTTCCGGAAAATCCTTGGAGCCATCCGGACGAATACCATAATTTACTTTTACGGTCTCGTACCAATCATTACGATCTGGTTTTGCCATACGGGAACCATTACCAGTCCATTTTGCAGGGCTTTCTGCGAATTTACCATCAATTAATGGATTCTTTTCTCCATTTAACGGTTTGTCCGTATCCGGGATTTCAAAGTGTGTATTTGGAATATAATAGAAGTTATTATCTCTTTTGTATTCAACAGTTGCATCATCATCAGCACCAAAATCTCTAACACCTACCGGATTGCTCTTTCCTTCATATTTGCGCGCAATGTGATTGGGAACAATATCGATAATCACTTTTAATCCTGCTTTGTGTGTTCGCGCAATTAAAGCTTCAAATTCCTGCAATCGATTCGCAGGATTTACGGCCAAATCTGGATTTACATTGTAATAATCTTTTACGGCATAAGGAGAGCCAGCTCGTCCTTTTACCACTTCCGGATCATCATTAGAAATCCCAATAGCCGAATAATCCCGAATCAAAGCATGATGCGGAACTCCGGTGTACCAAACATAAGTAACTCCCAAATCCTTAATTTCCAGCAAAGCTGTTTCCGTAAAATCATTGAACTTCCCTACTCCATTTTCCTCAATGGTTCCCCATGGTTTATTGGTAGTATTTTTATTTCCAAACAATCGGGTAAAAACCTGATATACAACTTCTTTTTTATTATTGACTAACTGTTTCTGTTCTACGTTCATTTTTAAATCTTTCGTTTTACAAGCCGTTGCAAAAAGCATCGCGCTTATCCCTGCAACAATAGTTATTTTTTTCATCATAAAAAATTATTTATACTGATTTCAATTCTTTTAATAGCAAAAAGAATATCAATTTTTAAATTTAATATTTTTTAAATAAAAGAAGTCTATATCGTTTGAAATTAAATAATTCTGTTTTTAAAAAAGAACACTACAACGAAGGAGTTACGGCATTTGTTGATAACTTTAATGAGGAAAAGTCATAGCTTTGACTCCCCATTGACTAATTATAAATAAATCCTAATATGGATTAGGATTGTTTCCTTTTTCATAAATTTGACAAAAATTAAATCCATTGAAGAAATCACTGTTTTTCCTTCGTTATTGTTTACTACTGTTTGTCACTAATTTGGTTTTGGCGCAAGCCCCCAAAAAAATTATTGTAGAAAACTCTGATTTTGCCGATGTAAATCAAGTAGAAGTTCCTGATGCTTTATTGCTTATGGGAAACGTACGTGTCAATCATGATGGCGTTGTAATGACATGTAACAAAGCCTATTATTTCCAAAAAGAAAACTACATAAAAGCTTTTGGAAATGTACAAATGGTGCAAGGTGATACTTTATTTTTGAACAGTAAATATGCGGAATACAACGGAAATGTAAAAAAAGCGTATGCTTCCGGAGATGCCGTAATGAGTTCCCCAGATGCAACTTTGACCACAGAAATAATTAATTTTGACCGAAACATTCAAGAAGTATTTTACGATACTCCAGGGACAATTACGAACAAAGACAATACGCTTAAAAGTAATTCAGGAAGATATTACGTTAAACAAAAAAAATTCCAGTTCCTTACTGCAGTTACCATCACAAATCCAACGTATGTAATTAAATCAAATCACTTGGATTATTTCAGTAATTCCGGGCATTCGTATCTTTTTGGACCTTCAACAATTACCAGTAAAGCCAATTATATTTATACCGAAAAAGGTTTTTATGACACCAAAAAAAATCTGGCGCATTTCCTGAATAAATCCTACATCAGATACGATGATCGAGTGATTAAAGGCGATAGTTTGTATTATGATCGAAACCGGGAATTTGCATCGGCAACACGAAATGTAAAAATAACGGATTCCATCAATCGCGGAATTGTAAAAGGACATTATGCTGAAGTGTATAAAAAACTGGATTCGATGTACGTTACCAAAAGAGCCCTTGCAGTGAATTTTGTCGAAAATGACTCGGTTTACATCCACGGAAAAAAATTAATGGTTACTGGAAAAGAAGGAAACCGAATTATAAGAGCGTTCAATAATGTCCGATTTTTCAAAACAGATATGAGTGGCAAATGCGATTCGATTCATTCGAGTTCCAAAACTGCTTTGACAAAAATGATTGGCAATCCGATACTTTGGAACGCAGAAAATCAAATCACAGGCGATGTAATGCATCTTATAGGAAACAATAACACCAAAAAACTAGATTCGCTCAAAGTCCTCAATAATACATTTATAGTCTCCAAAGACACGATAGGAACCGGCTATAATCAAGTCAAGGGACAAAATCTCTATGGTAAATTTGAGGAAGGTAAACTTCATGATGTCGATATTGTAAAAAATGCCGAAGTCATCTATTACATGCGGAACGAAGCGCAAGAACTCATTGGTATCAATAAGAATGTGAGCAGTAAAATCAATCTTATTTTAGAAAAAAATGAAATCGAAACTATCACCTTTTTTCAGCAGGTAGATGGCGAAATCTATCCCGAAAAAGAATTGCCAGAAAATGCCCGTAAACTGCGAGGACTAGTCTGGCGGGGTGAAGAACGAATAAAATCCAAGGAAGATATTTTTCCTCCAGAAGAAAATGAAGACAACGACAAAATAGCAAAAGCTGCTGAGGCGGCTGAAGCCAAAGAGGATATTCCTATGAAAATCCGAAAAGAAACATTGAATTATGATAAGAAAAAAGGGAAGATAAAGTAATTAGTATCCAATGACAGTTCTCTCAAATTAACAAATAAACGATTAAACAAATAACCGTGAATACCGATTTCTTAAAATACCAAGCGCAAACCTCACCGTATCCATTGGGTATGGAAGTATCACATGCTGTAGGTTCTTACATTTACGATACTAACGCTAAGAAATACTTGGATTTTGTGGCTGGAGTTTCCGCTTGCGCTTTGGGACACCAACACCCAAGAGTCAATCAAGCCATCAAAGATCAGTTAGACAAATATTCTCACGTCATGGTTTATGGCGAATATTCACAAAGTCCTGCGGTACAATATTGCAAATTATTAGCCTCACTCCTACCTGCTCCTTTAGACAAAACCTATTTAGTCAATTCAGGAACAGAAGCTATTGAAGGTGCTTTAAAACTCGCCAGACGAACCACCGGAAGAAGCCAGTTGATTTCGTGTCATAATGCATATCATGGCAATACTATGGGTTCTATGAGCGTCATGGGATTTGAAGAACGCAAACAAATCTTTCGTCCGTTGATTCCTGATGTTGATTTCATCACCTTCAACAACGAAGAAGATTTACAAAAAATAACGACTAAAACAGCTGGAATTATTCTGGAAACCATTCAAGGTGGCGCCGGATTTATTCAGCCGCACAATGGTTTCCTTAAAAAAGTGCGCGAGCGCTGTACCGAAGTTGGTGCGATGATGATTCTTGACGAAATCCAACCGGGCTTTGGGAGAACCGGAAAACTTTTTGGATTCCAAAATTATGATGTCGTTCCTGATATCGTAGTCATGGGAAAAGGAATGGGCGGCGGTATGCCAGTAGGCGCTTTTACAGCTTCATCAGCAATGATGGATTTGTTGAGCGATAATCCAAAACTGGGGCATATCACCACTTTTGGAGGTCACCCTGTCATTGCGTCAGCCTGCTTGGCGACTTTGCAGGAAATAACTGAGACCAATCTCATGGCCGAAGCGATGGAGAAAGAAAAGCTATTCAGATCACTTTTGGTACATCCTTTGATACAAGAAATAAGAGGAAAAGGATTGATGCTAGCAGCAATGACCAAAAGTGCCGATATAACTAACGAAGTGATTCTTAAATGTCAAGACAAAGGACTCATTTTATTCTGGTTACTGTTTGAAGGTTGCGCCATTAGAATAACACCTCCTCTAACCATTTCTGAAGAAGAAATACGAGAAGGTTGCAGTATCATACTTGAGGTAATGGATGAAATAATGAACAAGAATTAATAGTTAAAAATATCTCAATTTGGAGCTATTTATTTTGTCAGTTCGCTCCGCTCGTATCGTGCTATACGTTGTAATCCACGCGAAAGTGTATGATTCCCACTTCAAACGAAGTTCACTGAGCTCCAATTAAAATAAAAGTATAGTGAAGTAATCAGGGCTATAGCATCCGCTTAAAACAAAGTTTTTTTGTTAATTAAATTGTTCACAACAATTCTAACTTTCCCTCACAGTACAAGCACGATTACCTAAATTTATTTAGGCCAAATTAAAAAAACACAGTATGCAATTAAGCAACGAAGAAGAAGACTATAACTTATCCCTGTCTAAATTTGAGTCCATGTTGAAAACCAACAAAGTGCTCTTTTTCGACTCCGAAGAATTTGAAGAAATTATTCTTCATTATCTCGATATGGGTAAGGCCGCTTTGGCAAAAAAAGCACTCAAACTAGCATTGGAACAACACCCAAAATCTACCGGACTAAAATTAGTTCAAGTGGAAATGCTGGTCTATGATGACAAACTCGAATTAGCCGAAAAGCTATTGAATGAGTTGTATGCCATTGAACCAACCAATGAAGAAATTTACATTCAAAAAGCCAATATCTGCTCTAAAAGAGACCAACACGAAAAGGCAGTTGAATTATTAAAAATAGCTTTAAAATACACCGATGATTTTGCTGATGTTTATAATTTAATAGGCATGGAATACCTTTTTATGGACAATCTTGAAATGGCAAAAGAAAGCTTTATCAAGTGTTTAGAAGAAGATTTAGAAGACCAGTCAGCATTGTACAACGTAGTGTATTGTTTTGAGTTTTTAGATCAAAACCAAGAAGCAATCAGTTATTTAAAAAAATACATTGACAAAAACCCATACAGTGAAATTGCCTGGCATCAATTAGGGCGTTTGCATTATGGCGTTAAAGAATATGAAAATGCGATTCGCGCCTTTGATTATGCTACTTTAATCGATGATGAATTCCTTGGTGCTTTCATGGAAAAAGCAAAAGCTTTTGAGCGATTAAAAAAATACGATGAAGCCATAGAAAGCTACAGCAGAACAATCGAATTAGATGATGCGACTTCGTACGCTTTACTTAGAATGGGAAAATGTTATGAAAAACTGGGCAAAAAAGCGTTGGCATTAAAATATTTCAACCAAACCGTTCATGAAGATCCGCTTTTAGATAAAGGTTGGATTGCCATTACTGACTTTTACGTACGTCAAAAAAATTACCAAAAAGCGTTGTTTTATGTCAACAAAGCATTAGCTATTGACAACCAAAACCGCTTGTATTGGAAACGCTTTGCGACTATCAATAAACAAATGAACTTCTTTGAAGAAGCAGAATTTGGATATAGAAAAGCAGTGGAATTTGGTGATTATGGTTTAGACACTTGGTTATTTTGGGTAGATATTTTGCAGTTTTTAGGCGAATTTGAAAGTGCTATTCAAACCTTATTGCAAGCATCTGAGTATTTTCCGGAAGAAAATGAAATTGAATATCGTTTGGCAGGATTGTATTTTATGCTAACGGACAATACCAAAGCAAAATTCCATTTAAGCAATGCTTTGCGATTGAATTTTGACAATTACATCCTTTTAGAAGATTTATTTCCAGTAGTTTGGGCAAAAAAAATGGTGCAGAATTATATTGCAAAACATAAAAAACAATAATGGTTGATACAGTTAGAAAACGCTTTGGATTATTAGGACGCAACATTAGTTATTCCTTTTCTAAAGGATATTTTACAGATAAATTCAATAGCGAAAACTTTGCCGGTTGTACTTATGAAAATTTTGATATTCCAGAAATAGCAGCCTTCCCTGAGGTAATTAAAAACACTTCGGATTTAAAAGGATTGAATGTTACCATTCCGTACAAGGAAACGATAATTCCATTTCTGGATAAATTATCTAAAAAAGCGGAATTAATTGGTGCTGTCAATACCATTAAAATCACTAAAAAAGGAAAACTAAAAGGTTACAATACGGATTATTATGGTTTCAAAAAATCATTAGAACCGTTATTGCAACCGCACCATAAAAAAGCCTTGATTTTAGGCACTGGAGGTGCTTCTAAAGGAGTCGCTTTTGCTTTGGATGAACTTGATATTCCATATACTTTTGTTTCGAGAGAAGCCAAAGAAAATGGAATTGATTACGACCGAATCAACGCAACTACATTTGATAATTACCAAATAATCATAAATGCTACTCCGGTAGGAACAAGTCCTAATGTGGAAGCATTTCCATTAATTCCTTATGAATTTTTCACAGAGAAGCATATAGCTTATGATTTGATTTATAATCCTGCTGAAACACAATTCCTAAAAAAAGCCAAACAACAAGGCGCCCAAATCAAAAACGGCTTAGACATGCTTATTTTTCAAGCAGAGAAAGCTTGGAAGATTTGGAATAAGTAAGTAGAAAAATAATTTAAGAATATTTTAATCGTCTTGTTTTAAAATTAGCATTACTCGTTTTGGGTCATGCTATTTTAAAACAAGACGTTTTTTTATGTCAGTAATTTAAAAGACAAATTGAGGTTTCCCGTAAAACAGTTGGTTATTTATTGTGTTAATTTGACTAACAATCAAATTCTTGAATTTAATTTAACACTTTAAATTATGATAAAAAGAACAATCCTCGTCGAAAACAAATCCTCAATCACGACGAAAAATCAACAATTAGTACTCAAATCCGAAGTTAGGGAAAATGCCATACCAATAGAAGACATTGGTTTCCTAGTTCTCGATCATGCTGAAATTTATCTCAGTATTCCTGCCATCAACTTGATTGTAGAAAACAATACTGCTATTATTATTTGCGGTAGCAATCATCTGCCCAACGGAATGTTTCTTAACCTCAACAGCCACCACATTCAACAAGAAATATTTAAAAATCAAATAGAAGCTTCGATACCACTAAAAAAACAATTATGGCAACAAACCATTATTGAAAAAATTAAAAATCAAGGAGAATTATTAGAAAAAATCACCAAAAATAAGAACACCTTTGAATTTCTTGCCAGTAAAGTATTAAGCGGTGATACTACAAATATGGAAGGCGTTGCGGCACAACAATATTGGAAAAATTTCCCGTTACCCAATCATGAAAAAGACGGCATCAAAAGAGAACGTTATGGCGATTACCCCAACAATTTTTTAAATTATGGTTATGCTATTTTAAGAGCCGCTACTGCCCGTGCGCTATCAGGAAGTGGATTATTGAATACGTTAGGAATTCATCATAAAAGTAAATACAATGCTTTTGCTCTTGCAGACGATATTATGGAACCTTTTCGTCCCATTGTTGACGAAAAAGTTTTTGATATTATGAAACGATATCAAGAACAAGACCTCAACACGGCAATAAAAGCGGAACTATTACAAATGCTTACCCAAACTGTTTATTTTAAGGACGAGAAAAGTCCCTTAATGGTAGGGTTACAAAAAACGGCAAGTTCACTCCAGCAATGTTTTACAGGAGACCGTAAAAAAATTAAATATCCAAAATTATGGAACTTAACGGATACCGAATAATGTGGTTGTTTGTATTTTTCGATTTACCTACAGAAACCAAAAAAGACAGAAGAAATGCCTCTCAGTTTCGAGGAAATTTATTGAAAGATGGTTTCAGTATGATGCAATATTCGGTTTATATTAGGCATTGTGCGAGTGGCGAAAGTGCTGATGTTCATGAAAAACGCATTAACAGACTTGTTCCTGCCTTAGGAAAAGTAAGTGTTTTAAGGATTACAGATAAACAATTTGGCATGATTATCAATTATTTAGGCAAGTCCAAACAAGAAAATATAGATGCACCAACACAGTTAGAGTTATTTTAAACAATACTTTTATTTTTCAAAAAATACATCTGTGTTCCACTTCTCAGGATTTGTTTCGATATAATTAGAAATTCTTTCATAAGACCCACCGTTTCTAATAATGTGATCATGGAACGAACGTTGCCAAGTAAAACCAGTGAAACCGGCTAAATGAATTTGCTTTGAAGAGGTGGTTTTATAGGCACCAATTAGTTCAGATAATGATTTTATTTTAATTTCACAATCAGAAATCAAATTGCTATCAATTTCCAAAATAGCATGGACATGATTCGGCATTATTATAAAAGAATGTAAAACAACATACCCATATTGATTACCCAACCAATTCCACTGTTTTTGTGCAATAGAACCACATTCATTCAATTCCATATATTTATTCATTGACTCGTGTACGGACAGGTCGCGACCTGTCCCTACCGTATTCACATTCCCAAAATAACATTTCCTATCTTGAACACAAATCGTAACGAAATATAAATTATTTTGCGAATAATCATATCCCAACATTCTATTTCGCTTTCTATTTTTCATTAAATTATCATTTAAAAAACAGTATAAATTTCCGTGTACGGAAATTACATCTTATTAATTTATATCTTTTTTTTGAAAATCTGTGGATATTACATCATAATATGCATAATGTACGGACAGATCTCGAACTGTCCCTGCCCAGAAATAAAAAAATGCCTCAATATTGGGGTATCAATCCAAAAAAGAGGCATTTTTTTATACGATATTCTTCCTTATTCTATTGATAATTAGAAGGTAACAAGCCAACTAATATCGTGTTTTCTAATCTTTAATCAAACCACAACGCTGGTATGTTTTAAAACTTTCCCTTTTTTAATATCGTGTTTTCTAATCTTTAATCAAACCACAACCCATTGCTTCAAATGTTTTGAGTTGCCACGAATATCGTGTTTTCTAATCTTTAATCAAACCACAACATTTTCTTGTTCCTCTTTAGTTAGCTGCATAATATCGTGTTTTCTAATCTTTAATCAAACCACAACAACCTGCAATTTTTATCTCGATAAATCTGAAATATCGTGTTTTCTAATCTTTAATCAAACCACAACAATGTTTTATTAATAATTCCCTCAACTGCTAATATCGTGTTTTCTAATCTTTAATCAAACCACAACTAAGCACTCTCGATGTATGCGTAGATGAAAAATATCGTGTTTTCTAATCTTTAATCAAACCACAACAAGGTAAGCCTTGATGGTTTCTTTGAATGAATATCGTGTTTTCTAATCTTTAATCAAACCACAACAAATATGCATTCGCATAAATATTAATTATAAATATCGTGTTTTCTAATCTTTAATCAAACCACAACGAGGTCTTTGAACATTACAATCTTACCTTCAATATCGTGTTTTCTAATCTTTAATCAAACCACAACCATTACATGGTTACACAAGTAAGTCTATGAAATATCGTGTTTTCTAATCTTTAATCAAACCACAACAGTAGTACCATGTGAAATAAATTAAACCCAAATATCGTGTTTTCTAATCTTTAATCAAACCACAACGTATTGCTTCAACAATACCGGATAGATTAGAATATCGTGTTTTCTAATCTTTAATCAAACCACAACTCTCCAGTACAGGAAGAACTGAAAAAATAAAATATCGTGTTTTCTAATCTTTAATCAAACCACAACAATTGAGAAGCAGTAAGAGCTTCGGCATTCAATATCGTGTTTTCTAATCTTTAATCAAACCACAACGATAGCAGTCGCCTTAATTGCGGTAGGTTAAATATCGTGTTTTCTAATCTTTAATCAAACCACAACCGCAATACGGGTTACAGTCTTTAATCATGCAATATCGTGTTTTCTAATCTTTAATCAAACCACAACGGTTGTTCAAGTTATCCAAAATGTAAAATAAATATCGTGTTTTCTAATCTTTAATCAAACCACAACGCAAAACAAAAACAATGTTGCTATACTCAAAATATCGTGTTTTCTAATCTTTAATCAAACCACAACGGTAACATCATCAATAATTGAAATGTTCTTAATATCGTGTTTTCTAATCTTTAATCAAACCACAACAGGAACACCAGCAACCAATTTTACGGTACCAATATCGTGTTTTCTAATCTTTAATCAAACCACAACTAGAAATCAATCCTGGAACCTCAACTGATGAATATCGTGTTTTCTAATCTTTAATCAAACCACAACGGAGTAAACATGACTTATAATTTAAACACGAATATCGTGTTTTCTAATCTTTAATCAAACCACAACAATGAGAGCTTTTAGTTTTGACCCAATTGTAATATCGTGTTTTCTAATCTTTAATCAAACCACAACACTAGAATATATCGACCTAGAGGAATGTTTAATATCGTGTTTTCTAATCTTTAATCAAACCACAACAAAAGTGTGTATTTTTTATCACACATCAATAATATCGTGTTTTCTAATCTTTAATCAAACCACAACAGGACCCCGCCCATTTTATTGTTTCGATTAAATATCGTGTTTTCTAATCTTTAATCAAACCACAACTGAAAGCTACTGCATCCCTGCAGGGCGGATGCCATACCTTTCAGTTGTGGTTTGAGATGTTTAAGAGTTAGAACGAAATGTCAAAGAACATCCAAATTTACAACTTTTCAATTTTACCAGTAGCTGAAAGTTTTACTTTTATAGGATTTTGTGTCCTCCATCCATTTTTCCCTTCACCTAAACTTGTAATTCTAACATAATGAGGAAAATATTCTCTGTTCTGTGAAGACTCTAAATGATGCCTAAATTCAAACAAAGGAGATTTGCCATTATTTGTACTTGTAATAACTTCAGTTTTGTATATGTACTGGCTTAAAAATTTAACATTATATATATTTTCACTAAAAACCTTATCAGAAAGCCCCATTAAAAACATATCATTTCGTTCTAAAGTTTCAACCAATGTTGCACTATTATATTTTTTTGGAATTTGATAAACATCTTCTCTTTTATTGCATCTTTTTGTAACATTCCAAAATGATTCAATGTTAAAATTGTAGCTACCATTTTCATCAACAAAAACCAATGCGTGATGATTGTTTCTGGGGTTTACATATTGTTTTATTTTTGATTTTAATTGCTGTGCATTACCCATTTCTTCTGCAACCCTTACTTTTTTAATAGGAACTGGTTCTCCGTTTTTATTAGGCAAAGTATAAAGTGATTTAATTTTAGTACGCAAGGATTCAATTTTTTCTTTAATCTCCTCTTCCTCTATCTCGGTGTTTTTCGGAGATTTTAATAGTTTTGTTAACTTTTCAATTTCTTTACACAAATTAACTTCAGCTTTTCTAGCTTTAATTATTATCTCTTTAATTTTTACATCAACAATCTTTTCCAATTGTTTATCCGTTTTTAAACTTTCAACAGATTTTCTAATATGATATGCAGGATCCCCACTTGGCGGTGTTCTAAAACCATATAGATTTTCTTTGTGCAATTGCCCTCTCACAGCCATACCTACACTTTTAAAAGTTTGCCCGTTTTTGGTAATCTTCTTTGTGATTTTTGTTAGGATGCTTTTGTTTTGCTTAAACGAAATGAGAATACTATTGATTATATTTTTAGCATCGGTATGAAATCCATTCCAAGGTTCTGGAAAATCTAAATGTTCTTTTTCATGTTCATTCCCTCTTTTCTTGTTTTCAGTTGAAGCATTTTGCTTGCTCAACCGCTGAAAAAAGGATTCTTTTGTTAAGGCAATAACTAAAGCATCAATGGCGTGATGGCGATGATCTTCTCGGTTTTTGATTGGGTCAAATTTTATTTCACCAGTATATTTATCAACCCAAGTTGTTCCTTCAACTATTGTTTGTCCTGCTTCGGGAACTGGTTTAGTGGTTTTTACGGGCGAAAATTCATTTACTTCAGAAACGATATCAAACAACACATAATATTTCCCTTTGCCTTCTTCCATTTCAAAATGATGTTGATTGTCCATATCCGAAACAAAAATATTTTCATCATTTGTAGTGCCTTGAATCAAAATTTGATTTTCTTTAACTAGAGGTCTTTCGTTTAATGCTCTTTCAAAAGTTACATTTTCAAAATCCACATCTAAAACGAGCCAATACTTTCCGTCTTCGATTTCTGCTTCGCATTCATAAATATACGAGGAGAAAAGACCTTCTTTTACTTCTCCAAATAGAAGTATTTGCTTTCCGTTTTTCTTCGGTTGCTCTTCTTTAACTGGTTTTTTAAAGTCCTTATTATTTATTGAAAATGTAGCCCAATAGGTTCCTTTTTCCTTGCCAGTAGCATTTATGGCATTCAATCCATCATTTTTGAATTTTTCCTTTTCAATCTTACCTCTTAAAACAATTTCATTTTCTAAAGTACTTGGTTTGTCTTTAAATACTTGTATAATGTTTTGTGGATTAGACAAAACTAATTTTGCCCAATAATCGCCATTTGCTAAATCTGGTGTATCTACCTGAAATTTAACATACTGCTCTTTCGATTTAAAAACTCCCTTTTCAATACTTCCAGACAAAAGTGTTTCATTTTTATTTGTTGTTGGTCTGTCATAATAAATTCGTTGTGATAAAACAGGTTTTTTATCATTATCTAATACAACATAGTGCGGTATGTGTTTATTTTCTTCAATATGCAAATTTGGAATATCCACCGTCATAATGGGATGTAAAATATTATTCAAACCCCAAAGTCGCCTCAATTCAGCTGTCAAACTCCCTGGCATCACACGAACATCTGAACAAACTTGCGAAAGAATTTCGCTCGTTTTTTTACTTATATAACGAGTGTCATTTAATTGTCGTTGAATAAAATCATTGGTTTCAAATTTTGTTTTCGACACAAATCGTTTTGCTTTAGGATAGGGTAAAACTTTAAAAGCACGTCGCTCAATTTCTTCCCACGATTTTGCACCTCCCCAAAGATTTGGGTCTTTATTAATTTCATAAAAATCGTGAGGCGATCTATTTCCTTTTAAGCCATTAAATTTTGAGTCACACAATGTTTTATTAGCAAAACTATCATCTAATGAAATTGATTTTGGGATGATATGTTCGATTTGAAATTTATTTCCCCTTCCGAGTAAATCAGAAATATTTATCGTTTTATTGGTATAAGGACAAATAGAAATTGGCATTTCTTGATACAATAACACTTTTTGAATATTCTCTCTACTTTGTCTCAAACCAAATTCAATCAATAATTCTTTTGCCTTTTCGTTTTTCTTGTCATTTTCTCTAATTTTATAACCTAACTCTTCCCGTTTAGTTTTGCTATTCTTTAAATCTCGCCCAAGTTCAACCCTAATTTGATCAAACTTTCCTTGTTGAGCAATCAATTCATTTACAAGACGTTTAGTTTCATTTACTCCTTGTTGCACAATTGGATTTCTCAAATTTTGAACAGTATCAATTTTATCTTTTAGTTTTACTTGAACTACATCTTGACTATGATGATATAGTCTTTTAAATCGAACATCATCTTCAACAAATCCATATTTATTTTCAATCAAATAGGCTTTTATTTTTTCAATTGCTTCTCCTTCTTTGTTTGACTTTTCATGATTTATTTTTAGTAATTCCTTTTCCAAGTCGATGTGGTCATTTTTATATAATTCCCATTTCTTACCAAAAGCATTTCTGACACCTGCTAATATAATAGCATCACTTAAACGCAATCCTTTTTTTAGATAGGGTAAAATGTTTTTTATGGCTTTCAGAGAGACACTTGAATAATCTTCTTTTAAATTTACTTTAGATATCTTTTCTTTTTCATTATCAGACAATCCATAATTATAGTTGAGTTTATTAAACAACATATCATTATCATCACAATAATGAAACAAATGCCAAATTCGTTCATATCCGTATTCTATTACATTTTCGCCATTAACAGATTGGAAATATTCTTTTTCAAGTATCGATTTTGTAAATAAAGCGTTTAAATTTTTTGTTGTATAATTACCTATAACTAAAGCATCATCTTCATAATTAAACGTTTCATATTCTAATTTCAATTTCTTTTTTATCTCTATAAAATCAAATTTCTTGTCTCTTGAGTTAATTAGTTCCAATACTTGCAAACGCTGTGATTCTTCCAATCGCTGTTTCTTACCGTATTCAATATTATTGATATATTGCAAAGCACGATACTCTTCATATAAAGGATGTGATATATGACAAGGCGTTTTGCCCTTTTGTAAAAACTTCCCATTTTCATCTTTCAAATCGGGTTCAAATCTGCATTTAGCTAAAAGTCCTTTTTGAGAACGTAGAGGTCTTTGCCAAAACAAAACACTTTCATTACTTTTAAATTTTAAGACTCCTTCCTCATCATTATCTATTCTACCCGCCAAAAATTCTTTTAAAGGAAGTTTGGTTTTAATTTTTAGCAAATATTTTTGTTTATCATTTATTGACAATTCATCATTCAACTCAACTACTTCAATATTGCTTTCTCCTTTTGTTTTTTTGAGATGTTCAATTTTACTATTATTTCTTTTGTTTTTCAAACCACCTTTTAACAAAACTTTTTTCTCGTTTGTGTATTCAATGGTTTCAAGACCTAAATTCGCAGCTTGCCTATTCCAAATTGTTTCGAATTCAGCCACATACATATCACGCAAAGTATATCTTGAACGAACTCGTAATTCATTACCATTTTCATCTTGAATTATTTTAAAAGGTTCTCCCTCTTTTGGCAAAATATCGAATAAATATTTTCCCAACGTTGAATTTTGCAATTCTTTTTGAGTATCCTCTATACCTTTTACACCATCTTTACCTTTATAAATTTTCCCATCATCTTTCCCTTTACGGTTGCTCAAAAAACCCCTTCTTTGAATTAAATGATACAACACTCTACCAAATTCTTGAAGAGTTAAATTCTCGTTTAGTGCTTTATCTCTTAACAAATAGGGATTTTGCTTCAACCACAAACAATAAGTATGATTTTCAAGCAAATGTATTTCTGGAGCCATTCGTCCTTCTTTCTTTTTTTGTTTATCCCATTTGCTCCAAATATCAAGTTCCTCATTTCTAAGAGGACACATATTGAGATTAATAAGTGTTCTCAATAACTTTATTTTCCTTAACCTTTTACGATAAAAACCACGTCGCTGTTGACGACTATTTCGCCGACTTGCATTTTTACTTTCTTCTTTATCTCCAGTTCCAATAGTCTTTGCAACAACTCCTTCTGGAAAAATACGCACTCCAGAATCAATTATTTTTTTATCAACATCATCAACTATCGCCCACCCAATCGAGTTTGTCCCTAAATCTAATCCTAATATTTTTGCCATGTCAATCTGTATTTTGTAAGAATTTTTTAAAATTACGGAGAAAATAGTTATCCATTTTACGGTTTTCCTCATTGCAACTTAACTATTTTTTGTTTAGGTTTGTAATGATTAAAATTTCTAATCTTTAATCTTATCACAATAAGGCTATATGCCGTAGATGAAAATCTTTAGTCCTGCTTCGGTGGGACTTTTTTTTTGAAAAAAATTATCATTGAAATTCAAAAAACCTAGCCCTGATGGCCCTGAAGTATCGAGAGACATCCTTTTCTGCCTCGTTTTTCAAAGGCAAAAAAGATACAGTGATCAGCAGGAAATTGCTTCAAAAAGAACTATTTGCTAACCTAAAACGACTATAAATAAAGGATTTATTTTGAAATTTCGTGCTCCTTTACTATCTTTCGAGTTCGATAAAAAAAATAGAAACCTTACACATTGAAAAAATGTTAGAAGAAAAGAATGATAACCTGCTTGACGCAGATGGAAATTTAGAACACAATTCTGTTGAATCTACGCAATTAGAACCAGAAGTTTTGGAAACGGAAACTAGTAACATTGTTACTACTATTGCTGCAGAAGATAATGCTGTATCTCTAAGTGATGAAGAGTTGCTTGCGAACGATCCTATTACAGAGACTGAAAACCAGACTGTTCTAGATGCTATTGCCGAAACAAATGCTGCCGAAAGTGAAGATGAAACGCTGAAGGAGCGTCATGAAATTCCAATGCAGGATTATGATACCTTGTCACTTGAAGCACTGGTAGACGAACTTAAAAGTTTAGTCTCTAATGAGAAAGTGATGTCTTTTAAGGAACATATTGAGGAAATCAAAAAAGCATTTTTGGCTAAATACAATCACCTTCTTGAAGAGAAAAAAGAAGAGTTTCTAGCTGAAAATCAAGATCCAAATGAAGAATTTCAATATCATTCTCCACTAAAAACAAGTTTTGATAAATATTATTCTCTTTTTAGAGATACTAAAAATACCCATTTCAAGAGTTTACAAACGAATCTAAAAACAAATTTAGAAAACCGTTTAGCTATTGTTGAGGAATTGAAAGAGTTGATTAACCCTCAGGAAAACATCAAAGACACTTTAAAGCATTTTAATGATTTAAGAGAACGATGGAAAACTGCCGGGCCGATTCCGAAGGATAAATACAACCACGTTTGGAACAACTTCCATTTTCATGTGGAAAATTTCTACGATTATCTGCATTTAGACCGAGAAGCCCGAGATTTAGATTTCAAACATAATTTAGAGCAAAAACAAAAAATTGTAGCGCGTGTAGAAGAATTGGTGAATGAAGCCGATATCAACAAAGCATTCAGAGAACTACAGGATTTACACCGAATCTGGAAAGAAGACATAGGTCCTGTTTCCAGAGAACATCGTGACACAATTTGGAATAAATTTAGCGATTTGACCAAACAAATGCATGACAAACGTGAGGTTTTGTTTGAAAATCAAAGAGGAACGGAACTTGAGAATTTAGAAAAGAAAAAAGAAATTATTGCCAAAATAGAAGTTTTGGCAACTGAAAAAGTAAATGCACATACACAATGGCTGGCCCAAATAGAAAAAGTAGAAGCCTTGCGTACTGCTTTCTTCTCTGCAGGAAAAGTTCCATCGGATGTAAATGAAGAAACTTGGGCTGGATTTAAAACTGCTGTCAGAAACTTTAACTCTTTCAAAAATTCATTTTATAAAGACATAAAGAAAGATCAAAACGACAATTTAAGCAAGAAAACGGCTCTTGTTGCCAAAGCCAAAGAATTGCAAGAGAGTCTTGATTTTGCTGCTACTACTCCTATCATGAAACAAATTCAGGATGAGTGGAAACAGATAGGACATGTACCAAGGAAATATTCGGATAAAATCTGGAAAGAGTTTAAAGATGCCTGCAATCATTATTTTGATAAGGTAAAAGAGCAAAAGAATGAGGAAAACGGTGAAGAAGTAGCCGCTTTTGATAATAAAAAAGCCTACTTGGAAACGTTGAGAGAATTTCAGTTGACCGGAGATCACAAAACAGATTTGGATGCTATCAAATTGCATATCGAAACTTGGAAAAACTTCGGAAAAGTACCTTTCCCAAGAAGACATATTGAAGGGAAATTCAATAAAATCCTGGACGCCCTTTTTGAAAAATTGAGTTTGAGTAAGAAAGATACGGATATGATGCGTTTTGCTAATAGAATGGATCATTTATCTGAAAGCAACGACACTCGAAAACTGGATAACGAAAAGATTTTCCTAATGCGTAAGATTGATGAAGTTCAGAATGAAATTTTCCAATTAGAAAACAACATTCAATTCTTTACCAATACGAGAAATGCAAAAAAAGAAAATTCTATTGTATTAGAAGTTCGTAAAAACATCGCTATTCATAAAGAAAGTCTTGATGTTTGGAAAGAAAAACTAAAACAACTGAGAAATCTAAACCAAGAGTAAATTTCAAATTTACATCAAAAATAATCTCGAGGCTGTCTTTATTGGACAGCCTCTTTTTTTATAAAAGGTTTCTTCAATATGATAATTATCATTTTAATAGTTGAGTAGTCGTTCTACTTTTGAACAACGATAAATGATATTGCCATGAAAAATTCCTTGATACAAAAATACAATGTTCCAGGACCAAGATACACCAGTTATCCTACAGTTCCGTATTGGGATGAAACGGATTTTACGGATGAAATCTGGGCTAAAACATTAAAAAAATCCTTTCAAGCGAGTAATTCTTCCGAAGGTATTAGTTTGTATATCCATTTGCCTTTTTGCGAAAGCTTATGTACTTTTTGTGGCTGTAACAAGCGTATCACCAAAAATCACGGCGTTGAAAATCCGTATATAGAAGCAGTTTTGAAAGAATGGACCTTATATTGTAAGATTCTTGGAGAAAAGCCAACTATAAAAGAGATTCATTTGGGCGGAGGAACTCCCACATTTTTTTCTACTAAAAATTTAGAGGATTTAATAAATGGTATCTTTGTTCATGCCAAAAAAGCCAAAGACTATGAGTTTAGTTTTGAAGGTCATCCAAATAACACTTCACACGAACATTTGCAAAAGCTTTATGATTTAGGTTTTAGAAGAGTGAGTTTTGGTGTTCAGGATTATTCCGAGAAAGTGCAAAAAGCAATTCATCGTTTACAGCCATTTCATAATGTGGCAAAAGTTACGTTTTGGGCTCGAGAAATTGGGTATACTTCCATAGGTCACGATATTATTTTTGGATTGCCTTTTCAGGAAATAGAGGATATAATTGATACGATTGAGAAAACAAAATCATTACAACCCGACCGATTGGCATTTTATAGTTACGCTCACGTTCCTTGGATTAAAGGCAATGGACAGCGCGGTTTTAACGACGAAGACATTCCAAAAGATGATAAAAAGAGAATGCTTTATGAAACGGGTAAAAAATTATTATATGAAAATGGCTATCATGAAATAGGAATGGATCATTTTGCGTTGGAGACTGACAGTTTATATGAAGCTTTTAAAAACGGCACATTGCACCGTAATTTCATGGGCTATAGTTCGTCCAAAACACAATTAATGATTGGATTGGGCGTTTCTTCCATCAGTGACAGTTGGTATAGTTTTGCCCAGAATGTAAAAAATCTGGAGGACTATTATCAAATACTAGAATGGAACAAATTACCGGTTTTTAGAGGGCATTTATTGACTAATGAAGACCTCATCATCCGTAAACACATTCTGAATTTAATGTGTCAATTTGAAACTTCCTGGAAAAATAAAGAGGATTATTTTAATGAAATTCCAGATGTATTAATACAATTGAAAGAAATGGAAACTGACGGATTACTAATAATTAATGACTATGGGATTACCGTTACAGAAAAAGGAAAACCTTATGTTCGTAATATTTGTATGGCATTCGATTTACGCTTGAAAAGAAAAGCGCCGGAAACTGCTTTGTTTTCAATGACGATTTAATGTTTTATAAATAAAAAAAATAAAAAAGCACGCTGAATGGCGTGCTTTTTCTATGCTAAACTATTATAAAACTAGTGACAGTTTGGATTGGCTTGAATAAACAGACTCATATTAGATGGTGAAATATAAGGAATTCCTAATCCCAATCCTCTTAATATAAATAAGCAACCAATACATACCGCTACATAAGGAATTGCTTTTTGGATTCGGTTCCGAATAGGAATTGTGAGATATGAATTAATGTACACAACGCTGCTCATCATAGGAACTGTTCCTAATCCGAATAGAATCATATAAAGAACACCCAAACTTTCACTTTGCATGGCAATAGCACCAAACAAGGCAACATAAACCATTCCGCAAGGCAAAAAGCCATTCAGTAAACCAATAGTAAAAAGGGATTTATAACTTTTGTTTCTAAACTGACTTCCTAAAGCCGTTTTAATTCTGGAGATTAATTTAAAAACGGGTTTTGAAAAATTGTATTTCGCAAAAAGTTTGTCTGGAATTACCACTACAACAATCATGACTAAACCAATAAATATGGATAAATTCTGTTGTAAACCGGCCATGAAAAAACCTTTTCCAAGCAGTCCAAAAACAAAGCCTATTGTCGCATATGCCGTTAATCTTCCTAAATGATAGGTGATGATTTGAGTTGCTTTTTTAGTCTGATTCGTTCTGTCTACAGGCAACATCATAGCAATAGGACCACACATACCAATGCAGTGAAAACTACTTATTAAACCGAAAATGAAGGCAGTGTAAAGCATTTTTTTATTCTAATGTTAAAGTTAAAAGAACCTAAAGCCAAAAGATGGGCTTCAAAAATTTTTACTGTAAGACTAATTGATATATATCGTTTCTTTAGACAAATACGATTTTCCATCGTATTGCCATTCCATATTAATGTCCCATCGACCGCCTGCCAAACTTTTTTTAGGTATGAGCAAAGTAGTAGCATCAGATAGTGAAATTGGAATTTCAAAATCTAATTTTTTGTTAGACGGTCTGTAAAGGGACACTTTACCTTTGATATTTTTTGGAACAAATACTTTTGGAAATATTATTTCAATTCCATTTGACACATTATTTATTATTGGCTTTTGAGCCAAATCAGCTGCATTTTGTACACGAGCCATTTCATCTCCAAAATGTGCATCATGTTTATAATATTCTTCTACAACTAACTCATTATCGTATTTTGAATCGGATTGAACCGTAAAAACAAAATACAAAATGAAGGTTATAAACAAACCAAAAGCGATTACGATTCCTGTTCCCCAGCTTATTTTCATGATATTATATTTAATTTTTTGAACCTCAAATTGGATACAATTTAATCAAAACTACGCGGACTTAAAAAATTAGTGGTCGCCGTTTCAATTTTTTTGTTTCCATTAAACACCTCAATTTTCAATTTTGTTTTATCGCTATCCAATAAATTTTGGTTGATTTCAACAAATAAGGTTCCACCATTCATCCCTTGTCTAGGCACTTTTAATTCTTGCTTTCCAACCACTTTCAAATTTCCTTTTATTCCAACAAGTTTAAAATGAATATCATCAAAGTCATTATTTGTTTTATTGATGATTTTAAAAGTATAAATGTTGCTAATATTATCGCCTTTGTGCTGAAACAATTGTCCTGGCAATCTTAAAATACTTGCTTCAACATCAGAACGTAAAAACAATAATCCAATCAAAATTCCTGTTAGAATGAATAATACTGCTGAATACCCTTTCATTCTAGGCGTGAACTTGAAGGTTACTTTTTTCTCAATTTCATCTTCAGAAGCGTATCTGATGAGTCCTTTGGGCAAACCAACGCTATCCATAATCGTATCACATTCATCAATACAAGCAGTACAGTTGATACATTCCATTTGTGTCCCATTACGGATATCAATTCCAGTTGGACAAACATTTACACATTGCTTACAATCAATGCAATCGCCTTTTCCAGTAGTCGCCCTGTCTTCTTGCTTATTGAATTTAGCACGGCCTACTTCTTTTTCGCCACGAACAAAATCGTACGCAACATTTATAGATTTATCGTCTAATAAAACGCCTTGCAATCTTCCGTAAGGACAGGCTATAATACAAACCTGTTCTCTAAACCATGCGAAAATAAAATAGAAAACTCCTGTAAAAATCAATAATGAAATCAAAGTGCTCACATGGTTTTCAGGCCCTTCCTCAATCATTAAAAATAACTTGTCACTACTGATGAGATACGCCAGAAAGACATTGGCTATAAAAAAAGAAATGATTAAGAAAATTGTCCATTTGAAGGCTTTTTTTCTGATTTTCTCTGCATTCCATTCCTGTTTTTCCAAACGAATTTGAGCACCACGATCGCCTTCTATCCAGTATTCGATTCTGCGGAAAACCATTTCTAAAAAGATGGTCTGCGGACAAATCCATCCGCAAAATATCCGCCCAAAAATTACCGTAAAAAGGATGACGAAAACGACGCCAATAATCATAAAAAGAACAAACAGATAAATATCCTGAGGCCAAAAAGGAAAACCGAAAATATTAAATCGGCGCTCCAGTATATTGAACATCATGAACTGGTTCCCATTTATCTTTATAAAAGGATTCGCAACAAGTACAATCAGTAAAAAATAACTAACCCATTTCCTGTAATCATAAAACTTTCCTGAAGGCTTTTTAGGGAAAATAAATTTTCTGTTTCCTTCTTCATCAATCGTTCCGATAGTATCTCTAAAAGCTTCGTCTGGTAATTTTGACATTTTTTTTTATTTAAAACACAAGTTCAAAATAATTATTAAAATTCTTAAGCTAAATAAAAACGTGTGTTTCTAATTGTTATTTAACTGCAACAGTAACATTTTCTTCTACCCAGACTTCGCCTTCCGGAGCTTTTGCATCTGGCGGATTACTTCCTTTTAGAGATAGAATATAGCTGGCAACTTTCTGCATTTCTTTAGGTTTCAATGTGCCTTTCCAAGAAATCATTCCTTTTCCGTCACGTCCTCCATTTACCAGCGTGTGAAATACATTTTTAATTCCGCCACCTAAAATCCATTTATCATCCGTTAGATTTGGACCAATTTGTCCTCCTGCATCGGCTCTGTGACAGGCCGCACAATTGGTTGTGAAAATTTCTTTTCCAGCTGCTAAATCGGCAGGATCTGTCAGTAAGGTCACCGTTTTTTCATCCATCATATCCGGTGCAGTTTTCATGTATTCTGCAATATCAATTTTGGCTTGAGCCACTTCTTTCTTAAGCTCCATTTCTTGATTATCAGCTCCTAAAACTTCGTATCGGACCATGTAAACAACCCCAAAAACGATACATGCATAGAATAAATACACCCACCAAGGCGGTAAATTGTTGTCTAATTCTTTAATACCATCGTAATCGTGGTCCAATAACAACTGATCTTCATTATCCAATGACTCTGTTTTAGTCAATTTCGCCATCAATTTCTTGTACCATTCACTATCCTTGAAACTTAGATTATTTGCTTCATTTAATTGGATTTTTTGTTCCTCGGTCAATAATTGATAGGTAATATTATCAACTGCCTTCATCGTGATTTCTATTGCTATTAAAAGGAAAAGAAACACGAATAAGAATACAGAAACCATTGGAAATTTTATAAAAGCAGGGCGATCTCCTGAGTCTATGAAATATTCCATTGCCATCATTACAGCAAAGAAAATAACAGGTACTCTAACGTATACTGGAATTAATTTTTTCATTTTCTAAATTTTAAAAAATTATACTATTTAATTGTCTCTCAATGGAATTTGACTCAATTCATTTATCGTTTCTTTCTTATAGGAAAACACCCATAGGCCTAGACCCACGAAAAAGACGAAAAAAATTAATAATGATAAGATGGGATATATCGCCACACCTTCTATCGTTTCCATATTGTGTTTTATTTGTTCGAACATAACTTTTATTTTTTAGCGACATCTTTTACTTTAATATCCGTTCCCAGTCTTTGCATATAAGCAATCAAGGCTACGATTTCCCTTTCGTTCATTGGAACAAATTTCTCTCCTCTGGCTTCGGCTTTTTTCTTGCTTTCGTCATAACTTTTCACAAAGTCAGGATCATTTTTCAAGCTTTCTTCAATTGCAACAGCTTGTTTTCTTAAATCATCTAAACCACTAGCAATTTGAGCTTCTGTGTAAGGAACACCCAGCGTCACCATAACCTGCATTTTCTTTTGAGTCAAAGAAACATCCATCGGTTTATTATCAAAAAGCCATTTGTAGCCTGGCATAATAGAGCCGGCAGATATACTTTGCGGATTCCAGAAGTGGTTAAAATGCCAATTATCATTGTATTTTGCACCCACTCTTAATAAATCCGGACCTGTACGTTTTGATCCCCAAAGGAATGGATGATCGTATACAAATTCCCCTGCTTTAGATTGTGGTCCATAACGTTCCACTTCACTTCGGAAAGGACGAACTGACTGCGAGTGACACCCTACACAACCTTCACGGATGTATAAATCACGTCCTTCTAATTCTAATGGAGAATAAGGTTTTACACTGGCAATGGTCGGAATATTGGATTTTACCATAATCGTAGGTACGATTTGAATAACACCACCAATTAAAATGGCAACCGTTGCCAAAATAGTTAACTGGATAGGTTTTCTTTCTAACCAAGGGTGGAATTTCTCTCCTTTTACTCTTCCTGCACTAATTTTCAATAATTCAGGAGCTTCCGCTAATTCATCTTCAATTTTAGAACCCAATCGAACCGTTTGAATAATGTTATACACCAAAGTAAACATTCCAATTAAATAAAGGGTTCCACCAATAGCTCTCATCCAATACATTGGCATAATTTGAGTTACTGTTTCAAGGAAATTACCGTATGTTAAAGTTCCGTCAGGGTTAAATTGTTTCCACATAG
Organism: Flavobacterium sp. GNP002; assembly: GCF_054343795.1. Lineage (NCBI taxonomy): Bacteria > Pseudomonadati > Bacteroidota > Flavobacteriia > Flavobacteriales > Flavobacteriaceae > Flavobacterium > Flavobacterium sp. GNP002. The sequence continues at coordinate 2,531,492 of NZ_JBTGUW010000001.1, read as the reverse complement.
ATGCTTGTAAAAAACCAGCAACATACATTGGAATCGTGTATAATATAATCCCTAAAGTACCAATCCAAAAGTGAAAATTAGCTAATTTAAGAGAGTACAAATTGCTTTTAGTCATTCTAGGAACCAACCAATAAATCATACCAAAAGCCATAAATCCATTCCAAGCTAATGCACCTACGTGAACGTGAGCAATAATCCAATCTGTATAATGCGCGATAGCATTTACGTTTTTCAAGGATAACATCGGACCTTCAAAAGTTGCCATTCCGTAACCAGTAATTGCTACTACAAAGAATTTTAAAACAGGTTCTACACGTACTTTATCCCAAACCCCTCTCAAGGTTAATAATCCGTTTATCATTCCACCCCAAGATGGAGCAATCAACATAATAGAGAAAGCAACCCCTAAATTTTGCGCCCAGTTAGGCAAAGCAGAATATAATAAATGGTGTGGTCCTGCCCAGATGTAAATAAAAATCAACGACCAAAAGTGAACAATTGACAATCTATAAGAGTATACCGGACGATTTGCCGCTTTTGGAACAAAATAATACATCAATCCTAAGAAAGGTGTAGTCAAGAAAAATGCAACCGCATTATGACCGTACCACCATTGTACCAAAGCATCTTGAACCCCTGCGTAAACGGAATAACTTTTCATTCCAGAAACTGGTAATGCCAAACTATTGAAAATATGCAAAACCGCAACCGTTACGAATGTTGCCAAGTAAAACCAGATTGCAACATACAAATGGCGCTCTCTACGTTTTAAGATTGTTCCAATCATATTGATACCAAAAACAACCCAAATCAATGCAATTGCTATATCTATTGGCCATTCCAATTCAGCATATTCTTTAGAAGAACTATAGCCTAACGGTAATGATATGGCTGCTGCGACAATGATTAATTGCCAACCCCAGAAATTTAGATTACTCAAAAAATCACTGAACATTCTAGCTTTTAACAATCGCTGCAACGAGTAATAAATACCCGCAAACATTGCATTTCCTACAAAGGCAAAAATAACTGCATTAGTATGTAAAGGTCTTAATCGACCATAACTCAACCACGAAATACCATCAGTAATATTTGGAAAAAGGAACATAAAGGCCAATGTAAGCCCCACTAACATTCCTACCACTCCAAAGACAATGGTTGCGTAAATGAATTTTTTTACAATTTTGTTGTCATAATAAAACTGCTGCATTTCCATATTTATAATTATTATTAAAGTTGTTTATTATTTGATTGATTTGTTGAAAGTTATAAAGTCGTTGCACTTTCGGTTTTCGGTTTTTTAGCTTTCGACTGAATTAGCTCATCGTCAAAAAGCATTCTAACAGATGGCGTATAATCGTCGTCGTATTGACCGGTTTTTACAGCTCGAATAAAAGCAATAAAAAAACCAATGGCGACAATTATACTGATGGAGATTAATAAATAAATGACACTCATACCTTAATTTGTGTTAACAAAGTTACTTTGACGTTTTGGAGTAAAATATGACATTTGTCATACTTATTCATATATGTTAAATTTATGTGAAAGCGCAATTCAAAAACTTATACAATTCTATTTTTTATTTGCATAATAACTGCTCATCACCGTTACAAAACTCACAATGGTTATTGTACTCAACGGCATGATAATAGCTGCTACCAAGGGCAATAAATTACCTGTTATAGCAAACGATAATCCCACTACATTGTACAATAAAGAAAGTGCAAAACTCATTTTGATGGTCGTTATGGAATTCTTGGATAATTTTAAGAAATAATTCAATTTTTGAAACTCGCTGGCATCCAAAATAGCATCACAAGCCGGTGAAAAAACATTGACATTCTCAGAAATGGAGATTCCTACATTGCTTTGCGCCAAAGCTCCGGCATCATTCAATCCATCTCCTACCATCATTACATTTTTACCTTTATTTTGTAAATTTTTAATGAATTCTAATTTTTGTTCCGGTTTCTGATTGAAAATTAATTCCGTGCCTTTCGGCAAAAGTTGTTCAAGAGTAGCGCGTTCGCCTTCATTATCACCAGATAAAACCTTGATTTGATAGTTACTGCTTAAATTCTTGAAAAGCTCTTCAAGTCCTTCTCTATATTGATTATTGAAAATAAATTTTCCATAATAAACATCATTTATCTTTATGTGAACCGACGTTTGCTGAATGTTATTTTCTTCTATTTTATCTACAAAAGCTGCAGAACCTATTTGAATTTGGTAACCAAAAATTTGTGCTTGAATTCCTTTTCCGGTGATTTCTTCAAAATGATCCACTTTTAACTTTTTGGCATCATTTCCTGATTTACTTTGCAAAATTGGAATAGGCAAATAATCATATAGCATGCGGCTTAACGGATGATTCGAGGCGCGAAGCACATTTTTTACCAGCAATAAATTCTCATCGGAAAGAACGGTTCCTTCATAAGAAATATTCGATTTTTTATTAGTGGTAATCGTTCCTGTTTTATCAAAAACTATGGTATCTACTTTCGCCAATTGTTCGATAACCAAAGCATTTTTGAGATAGAATTTCTGTTTTCCTAATATTCGTAATACATTTCCAAAAGTGAATGGTGCCGTCAATGCCAAAGCACAAGGACAAGCAACAATAAGCACTGCCGTAAACACATTGAAAGCGGTATTGGCATCAATAAAAATCCAATAGCCAAATCCTGCAAAAGCAATCAATAATAAAATAGGTGTAAAATAACGGCTAATGCTATCGGTAATCGTTTTGTGTTTTTGCTCTACATTTTTTTGGAACACATCATTACTCCATAATTGCGTCAGATAACTTTGGGAAACAGAATGCAAAACTTCCATTTCAATTACTTTTCCTATTTGTTTTCCTCCTGCAAAAACTTTGTCTCCGGATTGTTTCGCAATAGGAATTGCTTCTCCGGTAACAAAACTATAATCGATTTCTGCCTTTTCCGAAATTAGAATCCCATCAACGGGAATGAGTTCTTGGTTTCTGATGAGTAATCGATCGCCTTTTTCTACTTCGTAAATAGCTACACTTTCCTCTGATAAATCCGAATTGATTTTGGTAATCGCTATTGGAAAATAGGATTTAAAATCCCTTTCGAAGCTCAAAAAACTATAGGTTTTGATTTGGAACATTTTTCCCAAAAGCATAAAGAATATTAATCCGGTTAAGCTGTCAAAAAAACCGGAACCGTAATCCATAACAATATCAAACGTACTTCGCACAAACATCACCACAATTCCTAAAGCAATAGGAATATCGATATTAAGCATTTTAGTTTTGATACTTTTATAGGCAGATACATAATAACCACTTGCCGAGTAAAAGAAACTCGGTAACGCTAAAGCGAAAATCAACCATCGGAAAAAGCCACGGTATTGGTCTAACCAAAATTCTTTTACTTCAAAATATTCCGGAAAGGAAAGCAACATAATATTCCCAAAACAGAAGAAAGCAACGCCTAGTTTATAAGTCAAACTTCTATCTACATCATTACTTCCCGTTTCATAGTTTTCTAAACTAATGTAGGGTTCATAACCAATGGAACTCAATAAATAAACAATCGTTTTGATAGAAACAACTTCTGGATTAAAGGTGATTCTGACTCTTTTTTCAGGAAAATTAACCTGCGAAGTGCTTATTCCTTTTTGAAGACGCTGTAGATTTTCCAGAATCCAAATACACGAGCTACAATGAATATGTGGAATGTTAAGTGAAATAATTGTGGTTGAATTTTCTTGAAATTCCAATAATTTGGATACAATACTCTCATTGTCTAAAAAATCATATTTACCATTAATGTCTTGCGGGGTTGCTCCAGGGGATTTTTCAAAATCATAATAACACGTCAAATCATTCATACTGAAAATTTCGTAGACCGTTTTACAACCGTTACAACAGAAATTTTTAGCATCAAAAATAATTTCGTCTTCTTTAATAATGTCTAACCCACAATGGAAACAGTTTTGTGTGTCCATAACTTTGCTCATTTTACCTGAAACAAAGGTCATTAATCGAATGAGTTAAAAATATGATATTTGTCATATTAAAGAGTTAGTTTTGTAATACATATAAATCACATATATTATGAGCAAATGCGAACAATGTATCGTCAGAGAATTTAGCTCTTTAAAAGCCTTAACTAAAGACGAATTAATCAAGCTTTCTGACTGCAAAACATCCCATATTATCAAAAAGGGAGAAGTTATCTTTGAAGAAGGTGAGAATGTGAATGGTATATATTGTATCAAAGATGGTGTATGTAAACTGACTAAACTCAGTGCAAATGGTAAAGATCACATTGTAAAATTAGTTACTAAAGGAGAATTACTAGGGCAACGCTCGATGATTAGTGATGAACCGGTAAACTTGAGCGCGGTAGCTCTTGAAGATATGCAGGTTTGTTTTATTCCAAAGTCGGAAGTGATGGGATATTTCGATAAGAACAACCAGTTTTCAATGAATGTGATGAAAAGTATTTGCGGTGATCTAAAAGAAGCCGATGATAACATGGTAAATTTGGCGCAAAAAACAGTCAAAGAAAGATTAGCCGAAACGCTCCTTTATCTGAATGATACTTTTGGAAAAAACGAAGATAACTCTTTAAAAGTACAACTTTCAAGAGATGAAATAGCCAGTATTATTGGCACTGCCACTGAAAGTTGCATCCGTTTGCTATCTGATTTTAAAAAATTAGGTCTGATTGAATTAACAGGCAAAAAAATTGTTTTAAAAGATATCAATTCGCTAAAAAAATTAGCAGAATAGCTCCATTAATTTTGCTCTTTCTTATTCATCACAAAATAATACACCGGAATACCCAAGGCGACAATACACAATCCTAATCCCGTATTAAACGTATCATAAATCAATAAAGTGAAGCAAATTGCCGATGTCACTGTAATATAAATGGCTGGTACAATAGGATATCCAAAAGCTTTATAAGGCCTATCCGCATTGGGTTCTTTTTTTCTAAGAATGAAAACACCCAAAATAGTCAGGATATAAAATAACAACGATGCAAAAGTTGCGTACGTCAATAAATCCCCGAATTTTCCCGAAATACAAAGCACACACGCCCAAATACATTGTACCCAAAGTGCTTTTGCAGGAACCTGATTTTTATTCAGTTCTGTTGCTTGTTTGAAGAACAATCCATCTTTTGCCATGGCAAAAAATAATCTTCCTCCCGAAAGAATCAAACCACTATTACATCCAAAAGTGGAAACCATGATTAACGCAGCCATCACAAATACACCAACATTTCCCATAATCATACTTGCAGCCGCCGCGCCTACCCTGTCATTACTAGCAAACATGATTCCGTTACCGGAAATATCAGCAGCGTTTGGAGTTCCTTGCATTGGCAACAAAGCCAAGTAAGCTAAATTTGCCAAAACATAAATAACAGTCACAATCAGGGTTCCAAGAAACAAACTTCGAGGAATATTCTTTTTCGGTTCTTTAATTTCTCCCGCAATAAAAGTCACGTTATTCCATGCATCACTAGAAAATAACGAGTTGATAATTGTTGCTCCTGCAGCGCCCAAAATTGCCATTCCTGCTAATTTTGTAACCGTAATTGTTCCGTCAGGATTTACAACCGTTTTACTAGCTTCCCACATATTTGCAAAATTATTCGACAAAACATCCGTTTGTAAACCAACATACAAACCTAAAACAATCAATGCAAAAAGCGCAATCAATTTAGCCGAAGTAAAAATCAATTGAACCGTTTTCCCGCTTTCAACTCCTTTGGTATTGATGTAAGTTAGCAGAATTATACTAAAAATAGCCAACACTTTTTGGTACGAAAAAACAAAACCAGTACCAACTGTAAAAAGAGTTTGATCTAAAATAGGAAAGAAGATAGCAGCATAATTAGCGAAAGTAACCGCAATAGCAGCGATAACACCCGTTTGAATTACTGTAAAAACGGTCCAGCCATACAAGAAAGAAACTAATCTTCCGTAAGCGCGTTGAATGTAAACGAATTGTCCGCCCGCATTGGGCATCATTCCTGCCAATTCTCCGTAACTCAATGCCGCAGCAACAGTGATCAATCCCGTTACCAACCAAATTACCAATAACCAGGCAGCAGATCCAATATCTCTTGCCATAGCTGATGTAACTATGAAAATCCCGGATCCTATCATGGAACCAGCAACTAAACTCGTGGCATCTATTAATCCTAGAGAACGTTTTAACTCGGTTTTATTTTCTGACATTGGTAAATTAATTATTTAAAAACTGAACACTAATCCCGAAATATCGGGACTGAAATATGAGCACTGATAACTAAATACTGAACACTGAATACTGAATACTATAACTTCTTCGCTTCTTCCCAAAAAACATCCATTTCAGCTAAAGTCATATCCATTAAGGGTTTTCCCAATTCTCCTGCTTTACTTTCTAGATATTGAAATCGCTTGATGAATTTTTTATTGGTTCGTTCCAAAGCATCTTCGGGATTTACATTCAAAAATCGGGCATAGTTAATCATCGAAAATAAAACATCTCCAAATTCGGCTTCAATTTTATCTTGGTCACCTGCTTCAACCTCAACTTGCAATTCTTCCAATTCCTCTTGAACTTTATCCCAAACCTGATGCGATTCTTCCCAATCAAAACCCACTCCTTTTACTTTATCTTGAATTCGGCTCGCTTTGACTAATGCGGGTAAACTTCTTGGAACACCTTCGAGAACAGATTTTTTTCCTTCTTTCAATTTTAGTTTTTCCCAATTTTGTTTCACTTCCTCTTCATCTTTAACCACGACATTACTGTAGATATGTGGATGACGATGAATTAACTTTTCACAAATTTCATTACATACATCGGCCATGTCAAAATCGTTGGTTTCGCTTCCTATTTTGGCATAAAAAACAATATGTAATAACAAATCACCCAATTCTTTTTTGACTTCGTTCAAATCATTATCCAGAATTGCATCACCTAATTCATAGGTTTCTTCAATAGTCAAATGACGTAAGGTTTGCATTGTTTGCTTTTTGTCCCAAGGGCATTTTTCGCGCAAATCATCCATAATATCTAATAATCTCTCGAAAGCTTGCAGTTGGTTTTGTCTTGAATTCATCAGAAAATGTTTTTGGTAAAAATAAAAAAATCCTGTTCAGAAAATAGCTGAACAGGATTAAATATTATTGTAGTGTAAAATTACTCTTTTTTAGCTTTTGCTTTTTTAGCAGGAGCTTCAACTTCTGCAACAAGAGTTTCTTCTGCAACGGCTGCAACCTCTTCTGTCACATCAGCTGATGGAGCTTCATCAGTAACCAATCCTTTTGCCTGAAGCATATTATACCAGTTTAAAACTTTTTTGATATCAGAAGGATAGACTCTTTCTTCATCATAATCAGGTAAAATTTCTTTGAAATAAGCCGTCAATGTAGCATTATCTTCTTTATGTGAAATCGCTTGACCTTTATTTTCTTTATCAGCAATTTTCTGCATGATTTCAGCTAATGGTTTTTCGCCTTCATACGTGTAAATTGAAATTTCCGACAATAAACTCACATTGCTTTTTAAGTTTACTGTGATTTTTTTTCCATCTAATAATGATTCAGCAACAAACCCAGTACGTGTTTGTACTCTTAATACATATAAACCTGGTTTCCCAGAAATGGCTAATATTTTTTCTAAATTCATGTTTTGTGTAATTATTATTAAGAATTTGACTTATTTATTTTTTCATTTAGAACCAAAAATGATACCAAGATAAAGCTATAAAAACTGTTTTATCTTCCTTTTTTAGCAAAAAATTTCATTCGGTAGTCTTGGAATGTTTTTCCTTCCAAAATATTTTTAAGTTTCTTTTGAATCAATCGTTTTTTTAATGTCGAAATTTTATCTGTGAATAATACTCCTTCAATATGATCATATTCATGCTGGATTACTCTGGCAATCAATCCGTCAAAAACTTCCGTTTTCATTACAAAATCCTCTTCACAATATTCAATTGTTATAGTTGGATTTCTATATACATCTTCTCTAACATCCGGAATACTCAAGCAACCTTCATTAAAACTCCATTCATCACCTTCTTCTTTTATCATTTTTGCATTGATAAAAGTTCTTTTGAATCCTTTTAATTCCTTTTGTTCTGTATCATCTAATTCTTCATCGTCACTAAAAGGAGTCGTATCGATTACAAATAAACGAAGTGCCAATCCTACTTGAGGTGCGGCAAGCCCTACACCATAGGCATTATACATCGTTTCGTACATATTAGCAATCGTTTCTTTTAAATTAGGATGCTCTGGTGAAAGAACTTCGCCTACTTTTCTTAAAACTGGATCACCGTAACCTATAATTGGTAAAATCATTGTTTTTGTATTAAGCATTGTATACTAAAAATGAGAATAAGTTTCCCTTTAATTCAGTCCGCAAAAATAGTAAAAAAATAGACAATGAATAATCCTGTATCGATAATTAGTATTTTTTTACCATTTAGGCAAAAACAGGGCAAATTATGCTTTGATTGAGTCACTCAATTCTTACCTTTGCTTGTAACCCAAGTGTATGATTTACAAAATCCGAAAATTTACTGACAGTACTTATTTTACTAATGCTCTAAAAGTAACTATAGCAGCAGTTATTCCAGTTGTAGTGCTTTCTTTTTTAGGCAAATTCGAAATAGGTTTTACCATTGCTTTAGGTGCTTTTTTTACTTATCCAAGTGACATTCCAAGTAATCTAAAACATAAAATAAACGGTATTCTGGTTACAGCTTTACTTGTTGCAGGTGTCAATTTGTTAGTAAATATTGTCTATCCCTATTCTTTTATTTTCTATCCTTTTTTAGCGGTATTAATTTTTCTGATGTCTATGCTTTCTGTCTATGGACAACGATCTACTATGGTTTCTTTCTCTGCTCTGATTTCAATTTCATTAGCATTTGCAAGCATCAATACCGGTTGGGCGATGGTTCAACATTCTCTTTTAATATTATCTGGAGGATTGTTTTACCTAATGATTTCGCTTGTTTTTCATTATGTAAGACCTCATCGCTATGTCGAATTACAAATTGCAGAATGCATTAAGCTTACGGCTAAATATTTAAAGCTTCGAGGCGATTTATGGACGATTAATGCTGATAAAAAAGCAATTATCGAAAAGCAACTACACCTTCAGGTAGAACTGAACACCATTCGTCAAAACATAAGAGAAGTATTGATTAGCAACCATACGACTTCTGGATCTTCTAATCAAAACCGAAAAATGTTAATCGTTTTTATTTCATTGATGGAAATTTTGGAACTTGCATTAGCTACTTCATTCGACCATGATAAATTGCATCAAAAATTTGACGACCATCCAAAGGTTTTGTTGACATATCAAAAATTAGCATACAATCTTGCCGCAAGTTTAAAAAAATTATCCAAAAGCGTACAAAACCGAACTAAATATATTTCTAAACATACGTTACTAGGTGATTTGAATGCTTTACAACTTGCCATTACCGATTATGAAAATGATTTAGGAAAAATTGCTGCTTCCGAAGGTGTTTTTATGCTAACCACCATGCTGCAGTATGCTGAAAAACAAGTAGAGAAAATAAAAATTGTAGAGCGTGCTTTTACGCTAGCCTTCAATTCACAGGACTTTAAAGAAAAAGACAAAGATTTAGAAAAATTCCTGACGCCACAGTATTATCCTTTGAGCACTTTAATTGAAAATCTCAGTTTCTCTTCTACTATTTTTAGACATTCGCTACGATTAACCATAACATTGTTAATTGGTTTTATCATCGGAAACATACTGCCTTTTCACAACGTCTATTGGATTTTGTTGACTATTATAGTTATTATGCGACCTGGATATGGTTTGACAAAACAGCGTTCTTTTCACCGAATTTTTGGTACTATCATAGGAGGATTAATCGCTTTTGGGATTCTTTCATTAGTACATGACAACATCACAATTAGTATACTTTCTATTTTAAGCATGCTTTTAGGATTTTCATTTACCCAAATAAATTATAAGGTTAGCGCCATATTCGTGACTATGTATGTTGTTTTTATTTACGGGATATTAACTCCTAATATTGGCGATGTAGTTCAATATAGAATACTTGACACCATTGTAGGTTGTACTTTGGCTTTCCTTGCCAATCACTTTTTATGGCCTTCGTGGGAGTTCTTAAATATTCCGTCCCACGTAGAAAAATCGATTATTGCAAATCAGAATTACTTAAAAGAAATTTCGATTTTTTATAATAAAAAAGGGACTATTTCTACTTCGTATCGTTTAGCTCGAAAAAATGCTTTTATCGAAATAGGTAATTTGATGGCTTCTTTCCAAAGGATGGTCCAAGAACCAAAGTCAAAACAAAAGCAATTACCACAAGTCTATAAATTAGCGGTACTTAATCATTCGTTGCTATCGTCATCAGCTTCGTTGGGAACGTACATCCAATCGCACAAAACTACGTCTGCTTCTGAAGCGTTTAATGTTGTTGTCGATACTGTGATTAGAAATCTGGATAATGCAATTGTTCTTTTGAAAGAAAATGATTTATTTCTAAAAGAAAATCTCCCGAAAGAAGATTTAGCAATGCGATTTACGGAATTAAAAAATATACGAGCGAAGGAATTAAAAGAAGGAATCCCTATTGATGAAGAGGCATTTCAATTGAAAATGCAAGAGGCTCAATTAGTTATAGAGCAATTAATCTGGTTGACTAATCTTTCTGAAAATATTTTAAAAACTACAAAAGAATTAATGGAATCTTAAAGAAAAAAGCGCTGGAATTAGATATTCTCTAATTCCAGCGCTTTGTATTTTATTGCTAACTTTTCTAATTATTCAGTTTTAAAACAGAAGCAGTATCTTTTCTTATTTCGGTTAATAAATCTGGATTATCATTTAAAGTCTGACCATAAGAAGGAATCATAACTTTTAATTTTTCCTGCCATTCCGGAGTTCCAATTTCATCTTTGAAACATCTTCCAATTAAATCCACCATAATAGAAACTGCGGTTGAAGCACCAGGAGAAGCACCAAGTAAAACAGCTAGAGTTCCATCAGCAGTTGTGATGACTTCAGTACCAAACTCTAGTATTCCACCTTCTTTTTCATCTTTTTTTATCACTTGCACACGTTGTCCAGCACGCTCTAATTTCCAATCTTTAGATCTTGCACCTGGAACATATTCTCTCAACGCATTGATTCGGTCTTTAGGAGACTGACGCACTTGCTCAATCAAATATTTTGTAAGTGGTATATTTTTAATACCGGCAGCAATCATAGGAATGATATTATCTGGTTTTATAGATAAAGGCAAATCTGAATAGGAACCATTTTTTAAAAATCGAGTAGAAAAACCTGCAAAAGGACCAAAAAGCAGTTGTCTTTCTCCATTTATCATTCGGGAATCAATATGTGGAACTGACATTGGGGGCGCACCCACACTCGCTTTTCCATATACTTTTGCCTGATGTTTAGCAATTACCTCAGGATTGGTACATTTTAACCACTGTCCGCTCACAGGGAAACCGCCATAGCCTTTTCCTTCTGGAACATTTGCTTTTTCTAGTAACGGTAATGAGCCGCCACCAGCACCTATAAATACGAATTTAGTATATGCTTTTCTTTTTTGGCCAGTAGCCAAATCAGTAATTCTTATCCTCCAAGATTTATCTTCACGTTGTCTTAATTTTTGGACCTCATGATTGAAATACATCGTAACTCCTTCCAATTTAGTTAAATAACTAAAAATATTTCGGGTTAATTCTCCAAAATTCACATCGGTACCAATAGCCATTGACGTTGCCGCAACTTTCTCAGATTCATTTCTACCTTCCATAACCAGAGGCATCCATTCTTTTAATTGAGCAAAATCAGTACTGAAAACCATTTGCTTAAAAAGAGGATTCGAATGTAAAGCCTCAAACCTTGTTTTAAGGTATTCTACATTTTTTTCTCCCCAAACAAAACTCAGGTGAGGAATACTTTTAATGAAATTTTCAGGTGATGAAACTTTATTTTGTTGCACTAAATAGGCCCAAAACTGTCTAGAAACCTCGAAAGATTCTGCAATACTGATTGCTTTTTTTGGATTGATGCTTCCATCTTCACTTTCTGGAGTATAATTAAGCTCACAAAAAGCAGAATGTCCAGTTCCGGCATTATTCCATGCATCAGAACTTTCTGCAGCAGCCATATCTAATCTTTCGTAAATTTCAATCTTTATATCTGGTCGTAACTCTTTTAGGATTAAGCCAAGAGTGGCGCTCATTATTCCAGCTCCTATAAGAACTACATCACTTTGCGAACGAATGGTTGTATCGGGCATAACAAAATTTTAAAATGCAAAGATACTTTATATATGTAAAAAAAATATAACAAATTATTGTTAAAAAGTAAAGAATTACAAATCTATTTTAGTCACTTGACAGGCATTGCAGTTGGATTTTCAAAACATCTTTCGAGTCAAATAATCCTGAAGCATTATCGTTGCAGAAATTTCATCGATAAGTCCTTTATTTTGGCGCTGTTTCTTGCTAAGTCCGCTGTCAATCATTGTTTGAAAAGCCATTTTTGAAGTAAAACGTTCATCTACCCGAATGACTTTAATATCCGGAAAATGATTCGTGAAATGCGTTACAAAACCTTTTATTATAGAAGCACTTTCTGAAGGTTCACCATTCATTTGTTTGGGTTCACCAATAAGAACAGCTTCTACCTTCTCTTTGGAAAAATAGTCTTTCAAAAAATCAATTGCAGTTGCAGATGGAATGGTAGTCAGTCCTGAAGCTATGATTTGCATTTCATCAGTAACGGCTATACCGGTTCGTTTTTGACCGTAATCTATAGAGAGAATTCTTGGCATTTTTTTTTTGTAAATATAAAAAGAAGATAAATATTACCCCTCACACTTGATTAATAATTCAAAATCACCTGCCTTGTTTTGACCACTTCCTTTTTCATAATTGTTAAAACTTTAAAAATAATCTCTTAAATTTTAATTTAAACATTTTAGTCTTATAATTTTTACGATGGCTACCTACAAAATAAAACCATGGATTTCCTTTTCTAATATCTCCTTTCAGATAAATATAATTAGTGAAATTCTTTTTCCAGATTACGTAATTAAAACTTAATTGATCGCGTTTGCTTTCATTTTTTACGATATCCCACCATGATTCCATCACTTCGATAACATCTCGTTCATTATGTTTTCTTATCATCACTCCTGCAGTCATTAATCCATTATCTGCGGGATACCCCTCATTCTTGAATCTATCCATTTGCTGTTCCATTACTTTAGGATCATCCTTATAACTTCCAATTTTAGCGCCATATTCCATTATATGATCATATTCTTTATAAATACAATTAATAGGATCTCTAAAATTTTCTTGATGATTAAAACTGGCAAAACTTTTATCCATTAATACGCTGAAAACAAAACTATTAGGATCCTTCAACAGTAAGAAATTTGCATCCATGTATATACTTAAGTCATAATTTTTTAAATGTAAGTGTGGCAAAATTTTATAATACCTATTATTTCTGGTATTATCATTTGCACACGGTGGCTCTACTTTTTCAATCCTCCATGTTTTACTTTTTATTTCAGCATCCGTAAAACAAATATAATCAACATTATCATATTTAGGTTGATTTATCAGCCCGTGTCCTTCTCCAAAAAATGCAGTATAGACAGCAATTTTTTTTACTTTATTCATTATTATAATTTATGGTTCTCCGTTTAGATATCAATAATTCATTCCATTAATTAACCCACTGCGATGAAAAAACCTTTCCATTGTTTTATCATGAAAACACTTTCTATTAAAGTTATGCAAAGATATACTTTTTGAAAAGTAAAAATCAAATCTTACCACTTGTAAAAAGACAATTAAACAAGAAGTTAAATCTGTAACATTTTCGAATCATTTTGCTTTTTTGCTTTTGGCTAAAAATCCTATCTTTGTCAAAAATTATCAAAAAATGAATCTATTACAACCGATTATAGAACAAGCTTGGGAAAACCGCGCTTTGTTACAAGAAACTACAACTACTGACGCTATTAGATCCGTTATCGAATTATTAGACACTGGAAAATTGCGTGTTGCAGAACCAAAAGGAGATTCCTGGCAAGTAAACGAATGGGTTAAGAAAGCGGTCGTTATGTACTTCCCTATTCAAAAAATGGAAACATGGGAATCTGGGATTTTCGAATACCATGACAAAATGTTATTGAAAAGAGGTTATGCTGAAAAAGGAATCCGTGTCGTTCCTAATGCCGTGGCTCGTTATGGAGCATACATTTCAAGCGGTGTTATTTTAATGCCAAGTTATGTAAATATTGGTGCTTATGTTGACGAAGGGACTATGGTAGACACATGGGCAACCGTAGGAAGCTGTGCTCAAATTGGTAAAAACGTACACTTAAGCGGTGGTGTTGGTATTGGTGGAGTTTTAGAACCTTTGCAAGCGGCTCCGGTAATCATTGAAGATGGTGCCTTTATAGGTTCGCGATGTATTGTAGTTGAAGGCGTTCATGTTGGAAAAGAAGCCGTTCTTGGTGCCAATGTGTGTCTGACTGCCTCTACAAAAATCATTGATGTTACAGGTGAAACTCCAGTTGAAATGAAAGGTTTTGTTCCTGCTCGTTCCGTTGTAATTCCGGGAAGTTATACAAAATCATTTCCTGCAGGAGATTTTCAAGTACCTTGTGCACTAATTATCGGACAAAGAAAAGCCTCCACTGACTTGAAAACATCTTTAAATGATGCTTTACGCGAATATAACGTAGCTGTGTAACAAATACTAAAAACAAAAAGAATGAATATTGGCTTTGAAGCAAAAAGAGTTTTTCATAATAAAACAGGACTTGGCAATTATAGCCGGGATTTAATACGCTTACTCAGCCAATATTCTCATAAAAATAATTATTTCTTATACAATCCTAAGCCTTCAGATACAAAACTATTTCAAGCCAATAATACTAATGTTTTTGAAAAAAAACCATCATCTTTTTTTTTCATTACATTTTATAATTTATGGAGACAAAAAGGAGTTACAGAAGATTTAGTAAAAGATCAAATCAATATTTTTCATGGTTTATCAGGAGAAATACCCCTCGGATTGCGTGCAAATAAAATAAAAAGTGTGGTTACCATTCACGATTTAATATTTGTGAGATACCCACATCTTTATTCTTTCTTTGACAGAAAAATTCATTTTTATAAATTCAAAAAATCCGCTCAACAAGCAGATTTGGTTATAGCAATTAGTGAACAGACCAAAAAAGATATCGTTGAGTTTTTAAAAATTGACGCTTCAAAAATAAAAGTTATTTACCAAGGTTGTCATGCTGTTTTTAAAAAGGACTTTTCAGACAAGGAATATAAAGAAGTTATTACTAAATTTAATTTACCCAAAAAATTCATACTTAACGTAGGGACAATTGAGACTAGAAAAAACATTCTTTTAGCCGTAAAAGCAATAAAAAACATAGACACTTATTTAGTCATAGTTGGCAAAGAAACCGCTTACACAAACGAAATTAAAAACTACATTTCAGAGCATCATTTAGAAGATAAAGTCCTATTCTTAAAAGAATTAAGCCTTGAGGAATTGGCAATAGTATACAAATTAGCTAAAGTATTTGTTTATCCATCCTTATATGAAGGATTTGGAATTCCTATTATTGAAGCATTGTATTCTAAAACCCCTGTAATAACAACTCGTGATGGCGTTTTCCCGGAAGCTGGAGGACCAAATTCTATTTACGTGAATCCGACAAGTGTTACTGAAATGGAAAACGCTATTCTGAAATTACTTCAAAATGATGATTTGCGCGATGAAATCACGCAAAAAGGCTGGGAATTTGTTCAAAAATTTGACGATGAAGTTGTAGTAAAGCAGTTGATTACTTCTTACAATAATCTTTTGAAATTATGATTTTTTCTTACTAATTTTATGTAATTGTATAAGGTTCGCATATTTAATATAGGAAAAATATCCCTGAGTTAGAGAAATGGTCAACCCATCGATTCCATTAAAAATACCTTTTTTGAAAAAATAACATCTAATAAACGAAACTACTCCATTTAATATTGGTTTAATCCAACTTACTTTTTTACCTTGATCAAATAATTGCTGTGCATTCCAATCTGCATATTGATTTTTTTTTGCAATAATTTGAAAAAAAGAATGACTACCATAATGCAGTATGTGAGTCTTTAATTTTTTAGGGTTAGTAGCAATAATTTTCTGATGCACTTTATCACTAGATGGATGTGCTGATTCTTTATTAAAGAAACGTATTTTATGATCAGGATACCATCCTGCAAAATCAATTATTTTATCTTGGAGAAAATTCTTAACTCTAAAACTAAAAGCATCATGCGCTGTGTTCAAATACTTTTTTTCTTGAATGAAACCAACTGAATCGTAATCTAAAAATTCATCAGCATCAAGATTCAATATCCAGTCATTTTTGCAATATGGCAGACCAAATGAACGTTGAGGACCATCTCCTAAAAATTTTTGTTGAATAACTACAGCACCTCTATTTTTAGCTATTTCAACCGTTCCATCTGTACTATATGAATCTACAATTATAACCTCGTCACAAACTTTTAAAAGCGCATCAATACACGCGCCAATCATTTTCTCTTCATTAAATGTTATAACCAAACCACTAATTGCCATAATAAAAAACTCTACAAATTATATGGTGCAAATGTATAACATTATAGACAATGCGATAAGATTAGACAAAACTAATTTAAAAATAGTAATCAAAAAATCAATAAATTTGCAAAGAATATAAAACATCATCTACTACAATTAAAACAAACTTAAATCTACCTTTAAAGTCAAATAGTAAACATTTTGAATATTTTATTTTATAAAAAAACATAATTATATGATTTGCAATGTAAAGCTAACAGCCTTAATAATTACATTAAATGAAGAGGACCATATACGTCAGCTTTTAACTGATTTAAGTTTTGCAGATGAAATAATTGTTGTAGATTCTTTCAGTACAGACAGAACAAAGGAAATTGCAAATTCTTTTAAAAATGTTATTTTTTTACAGAAAAAATTTGAAAATTTTAGTTCCCAAAGAAACTTTGCAATATCACAATCAACTTACGATTGGATTCTTTTTCTAGATGCTGACGAAAGACTAACTCCCGAACTAACACATGAAATATTAGAAACTCTGAAAAAAAATGAAAATGAAATTGCTTTCATGTTTCGCAGAACATTTATGTTTCAAAATAGTGTTTTACATTTTAGTGGATGTCAAACTGACAAAATATTCAAATTATTTAATAAAAAATTTGCTAAATATTCAAATGAAAAATTAATACATGAAAAATTAATTACTGATGGAGAGATTGCAACGTTAAAAAATAAACTAATACATTTTTCCTATTCTAATTATGAATCTTATAAAGCAAAAATGGTTCATTACGGTAAGCTTAAAGCTCAAGAGAAATTTATTAATAAGCAAAAAAGCTCAACTTTACATCAAATACTGCACCCTGCCTACGACTTTCTATATAATTACTGTATTCGTTTAGGTTTTCTTGATAGCAAAAAAGGAATAATCATTTGTTATTTAAGAGCCTACTCTGTATTTATTAGACATCAAGAACTTAGACATCTCTGGAAAAAAAAATATTTTATTTCCAAAAAATAAGCTTCTTTTTCATTTTTCTTTTTCGCCAAAATTTTTCTTGGAAATCAGTAGTGTAATGCCACAGCTTTTCAAAAACCTCACTATATGATTTATGATATAAAACTGCATATTCCTCACTCATAATAGAGATCATCTCTTTTTTTGTAACAAGCCTGCTCAAATTTTTCATTCGAGAATCAAAATCCATTTTTTCATGAAAATTCATTCGATTTAAATCAATTAAGAAAAAATCATAATTACCATGCGCCCTTTTTTTTACCAAAGTATTGCCTGGTGAATGATCTAAAAATTCAATTCCTTTTTCATGCATATTAAATGAAAATCTAATAAACTGTCGCAAAATATTTTCACAATCAGGAAAATTTTCATTTTCAACTAAATCTCTAAACATAAAATCAGCATCAAGATGTTTACATAAGTAATAACTTCTTTTAAGCCCAAAAAAGGAAACCTCTTCAAAATATGCAATAGGTTCTGGAGTACCTATATAATTATGAATCAAGATTTTTGCATTTAAAAATGAACGAGCTGCCTTAGATTCCCTAAAATACCTGTAAATAATTTTATTAATGAAATTTGGAATTTTGAACGATTTTATATTAATGGTAATGCTGTCTAATTCAAATAGTTTTATTTTGTTTCTATCCCCGTCTATTAAAACTAACCCTTCATAGTCATAATTCACGATTATTTTATTTAGCTTATCTTCAAAAGAAATAAAAGGTTGTGAAACTTTTGATACCATCATAATAATTTAATTTCCCACAAAAATAAATATTTAATAATCATTCTATAAACTATATTTGCAATAAGTTTAAATTTTAGCTTTTTACTATGAAAATAACATTAATAAGTCATGATGATTGGGGATTCAATAGACAAATAGCTGATGAACTAGAAAGAAAAGGGCATGTTGTTACAAATATTAATTTTAGTACTTTGAAATACAAGTACCCTAATTTTTTTTATAGAATATACAACTTTTTCTTAAAAGCATTTTTTAAAAAAAACCTAAAAAACATACATTTTGGTAAACAAATCATCCAGATTCTTGAAAAAAATAAAGAAAAACAAGATGTCATACTAACCATTAAAGGAGATTTTATTGATCCACAATGCGTTCTTGAATTTAAAAAATTCACAAACAAATCCATAGCTTATTTTAACGACAACATATATCGTTGCCCTAAAATAGTTCGTGTCATCCCTAATTTTGATGAAGTTTTTTCTTTTGAAAAAGAAGATTGTGAAAAATACAATTTAAAATTTATTACGAATTGGATATACACTACAAAATCAGAAACTAACAAACCTTTTGAATACCAAGTTTTTAACATCAGTTCTAAAGACAAACGATTTCCAGTTATTAGTAAAATAGCCGCAGATTTAAAAGCAAAAGGGATTATCTATAAAATCATGGTCTTTGATAAGAAAATGAAAACAATAGACCCAAACATCGAGTTCATTTCTAAACACATCCAAATTGCTGATGTAAATAATTATATTCACAGTGCTAAATTGTTGCTTGATATCAGCCGAAAAGAACAAAAAGGATTAACTTTTAGAGTGTTTGAAAGTTTAGGATTGGAAAAAAAGTTAATCACAACAAATAGTGATATAAAAAACTATGATTTTTACAACCCAAATAACATTTTAATTATTAACGAAGAATGCCCTGTAATTCCCTTAGATTTTTTCAATAATGAATATCAAGCAATCCCCGAATTAATCTTGAAAAAATATACTTTGAGCAATTGGGTGGATGCAGTTTTTCGATAAATAAAATTAGTCACTTGCAAATTTTCCACAACAAGAAAATAATTTAGTAACACAAAAGATGTCAACTTTTGTTCATTTGTGGGAGACAACTTGAATCATCTTCGGTTTGCAAAGTCTAATGTTTACATACTTCTTACTCAGCTTTAAATAAATATCTTTGCATAAGCAAAAAATAAAAATATGGAAAATATCAACGAAGAAGTTCACAAAGCCTACGAAGTCATAAAAGAAGGCGGAATCATCCTATATCCTACTGACACCGTTTGGGGCATAGGTTGCGACGCCACAAATCCTGAAGCTGTTACTAAAATATACAAACTCAAACAAAGAGCCGAAACACAAAGCATGATTGTTTTGATGAATGGCGAAAAAATGATGTACAATGTTTTCAAAGACATTCCCGAAGTAGCTTGGCAAATCATTGACTTATCCGAAAAACCAACTACTCTAATACTAGACAAACCCAGAAATGTAGCTCCCAATATAATTTCTTCAGATAACTCACTGGGAATTCGCGTTGTGAAAGAACCTTTTTGCTTTAAATTAATGGAAAAGATGAAGAAACCATTGGTTTCGACATCTGCAAATATATCAGGCCAACCCACTCCTATTGCCTTCAAAGATATTAGTCCAGAAATTATAAAAGGTGTAGACTATGTTGTAAATTTGCATCGTGAAAAAATTGGCGGAAAGCCTTCGACAATAATAAAATTAACGAATGATTCTCAGGTGAAAGTGATTCGAAAATAGTTTGCAGTATTCAGTTTCCAGTTTTCAGTTTAGCAACTTTAGACTTTAGACTTTAAACATTTTTAAAATGAGCATTAAAACTTCATATAAAGAAGCCTTAAATAATAAAATTTTCAAAGTCATCTCTCAAGCTTCTCAAGAACTTAACGTAGATAGTTATGTAATTGGTGGTTTTGTTAGAGATTTACTTTTAAACAGAGACTTTAAAAAAGACATTGATATTGTTGCCGTTGGCAGCGGAATCGAATTGGCTTTAAAAGTATCTCAATTACTTCCTAATAAACCAAAAGTTCAGGTTTTCAAAACTTACGGAACAGCGATGTTGCGCTTTGAGGACACCGAAATTGAGTTTGTAGGCGCCAGAAAAGAATCCTATCATTTTGAAAGTCGGAATCCTGTTGTAGAAAACGGAACCCTTGAAGACGATCAAAATCGTCGTGACTTCACTATAAATGCGTTGGCTTTATCCTTAAACGAAAAGAATTTTGGAGAATTATCAGACCCTTTTAATGGTCTCGAAGATTTAAAAAACAAAATAATTAGAACACCCTTGGATCCAGATATTACTTTTTCTGATGATCCGTTGCGTATGTTGAGAGGCATTCGTTTTGCGAACCAATTGGGCTTTGATATAGAAGAAAATTCGTTTCAATCCATCACAAAGAATGCAGAGCGAATAAAAATCATTTCTGGAGAACGCATTGTGGATGAATTGAATAAAATACTTTCGACAGATCAACCTTCAATAGGATTTTTACATTTGTTCAAAACAGGACTTTTAGATATTATTCTTCCCGAGTTAACGGCTTTGAATCAAGTTGAAGAAATAGAAGGTCACACGCATAAAAACAATTTCTATCATACGCTTGAGGTTGTTGACAATATTTGCCCAAATACTGATGACGTTTGGCTCCGCTGGTCTGCATTGTTGCATGACATAGGAAAAGCTCCAACAAAACGTTTTAATAAAAAACAAGGCTGGACTTTTCACGGACATGAATTCCTGGGAGGAAAAATGGCTAAAAAAATATTTGAACGCTTGCACATGCCGCTGAATCACAAAATGAAATTTGTGCAAAAAATGGTCATGATGAGTTCGCGTCCGATTGTTTTGTCACAAGACACAGTTACAGATTCTGCTGTGCGCCGTTTAGTATTTGACGCTGGTGAAGATGTTGAGAATTTAATGACGTTGTGCGAAGCAGATATCACTACCAAAAATCCAAATAAATTCAAGAAATACCACAATAATTTTGTAATTGTTCGAAAGAAAATTGTTGAAGTAGAAGAGCGCGATCAAGTACGTAATTTTCAACCACCAATTTCTGGAGAGGAAATCATGAAGATTTTTGACCTAAAACCTTCGAAAGAAATCGGAATGCTAAAAGAAGCGATAAAAGAAGCAATTTTAGAAGGAGAAATTCCTAATGAATATCAGGCAGCATATGATTACATGTTAAAAAGAGCCACAAAAATCGGATTAAAGATTAACGCTTGTTGAATTAACATTTAATTACATTTCAAATACCTTTGTAAAAATTAATTTTAAACAATGAAAAAAGAGAATAATTACGTTATCATTTGGTTGTTATCAGGATGCTTATTATTGTTTATAATGGTTATAGTGGGAGGAATTACCCGATTGACAAATTCTGGTTTATCAATGACCGACTGGCATTTAGTAACTGATACTTTTCCGCCTTTAACAGAAGAAAAATGGTCACACGCTTTTGAAGAATATAAAAAATTTCCAGAATATCAAAAAATCAATATCCACAATGATTTTACGCTAAGCGATTACAAAATAATCTATTTCTGGGAATGGTTCCACCGTTTTATTGGTAGAATAATTGGCCTGGCATTTATAGTCCCATTTGTTTATTTCTTGTTCAAGAAACGTCTTTCGACTGCTACCATTAAAAAATGTGTTGTTTTGCTTTTCATGGGCGGTTTTCAAGGATTCTTGGGCTGGTTTATGGTACGTAGCGGATTAATTGACAATCCAGATGTAAGTCATTTTAGATTGGCCTTACACCTCACATTTGCTTTCATAACATTTGCCTATACACTTTGGGTTGCTTTGGATTTAATTTACCCAAACAGATCGAAAGTAATAGTTCCATTGCGAAATCTTGCACGTGTTGCATTAGTATTTTTAGTTATCCAAATCATTTATGGTGGTTTTGTTGCGGGACTAAATGCAGGTTTAATTCACAATCACTGGCCTTTGATGAGTGACGGACAATTCATTCACGACAGTGTTTTTATAGAGAAAAGCACCTTATTTTTAAATCTAATTGAAGGAAAAAGTGGCGTTCAGTTTGTTCATCGTACTATGGCTTATGTTGTAGTAGGAATCATTTTGGCGTTGTATTTTACAAGCCGTAAACACTTGCTTAACGTGCTACAGAAAAGAGGAATCAAGACTTTGGTGATTATTGTATTTTTACAATTTACATTAGGTGTCTTTACTTTACTATATGGTGTTCCGCTTTGGTTAGGATTAATACACCAAGTAATGGCTTTCATTTTACTGACAGCAATGACATTTTCTTTGCACAGATTATCAAAATAAAATCATAATTCAAAACCAATATTGCCTGACTATATTGTCACATTTCTTTGCTTATTAACGTAAATGTCTAAACTTGCCGCTCAAGATAAATTTTTAGATTTATCAGATTATGGAAGAACTTTCGGAAAATTTCTCGCCAATCAATTAAAAAATACCCGTTTTACTCCCATACATGTCACGCTACTTTTTGGTGTTTCCGGTCTGATAGCCATCTATTATATTCTTGATAGATCGTACTTTTTAGCTGGTTTTTTCATCTTGCTAAAATCCGGAATCGACGCTGCCGATGGCGAACTGGCTCGCTTAAAAAACACCCCTTCCTACACCGGAAGATACTTGGACAGCGTATTCGATATCATCTTGAATTTTCTATTTTTAATGACCATTTGTTATGTCTCAAAAACATCATTTTGGCTTACTATTTTGGCCTTTATTGGCATTCAATTACAAGGCACATTATACAATTATTACTATGTTATTTTGCGTACAAAATCAGTTGGCGGAGATACCACAAGTAAAATTTTTGAGTACAAATCACCCAGAGCTTTACCTGGAGAAACCCAAAAATCAGTGGATGTTTTATTCCGGATATATACGATTGTCTATGGTACTTTTGACAAAATAATTCACATACTTGACAAAGAAGCATACAAAGTAAAAACGTTTCCAAACTGGTTTATGACCGTACTTTCAATTTACGGTTTGGGTTTTCAACTATTGATAATTGCGGTAATGTTACCTATGAATTTAATAGAATATATCATTCCATTTTTTATAATTTACACTGTATTAATTTTTGTGATAATTGGCATCCGAAAAGTGTTTTTCAAGGTTTAAAACCATCATAGACATAATCTATATACATAACACAAAAAACAGATTATCAATTTTTTAAAAACCAATACCTTTAGTTTTAATTTAACTTTAATCTGAATTCCATTTACCAACTTAAATCAAAATAGAGACGTGCAATTCATTGGAATTATACAATAGTTTCCTAGAATTGTATAACATATTTACAGTTTAAAATTCCCAAATTTGTAAAGAACAAATAGTAATTTAAAACTTAGATATTATGCCAAATTCAAAAGAGATTGAAGGAAACTGGAATGAGTTGAAAGGAAAACTTAAACAGAAATTTGCCGATTTAACGGATGATGATTTATTGTACGAGGAAGGAAAAGAAGATGAAATGTGGGGTAAATTACAACAAAAATTAGGCAAGACAGAAAAAGAAATTAAATCATTATTTGATTAATTTCTAAATCCTAAACTTACTTAAAACTGTTTCAATTGTTAGCGTACAAAATTTCCTTTTAGGATTTTTTGAACCTGCATTTGAAACAGTTTTTTTTTATACTAAAACTACCCAATCCAATTTTTAAAATCAGAAACTTTTTCTCTGCTCACAATCACTTCGTCTTCTTTATAAGAAGGCAAAATAACCTTTAATCGGGAATTGCTATAGACTACTATTTCCTTAATTGCTTTCAGCGGAATTATGAATTTTCTGCTGATTCGAAAGAAATCTGCGGGATCTAATTCCTGTTCCAAAAGTTCCAGCGTGCATTCCATTAAATAATTCCTATTGTCAAAAGTATGCAAATATGTTCCTTTATTTTCACTAAAAAAACATTCGATTTCATCGGTAGCAATCACCTTTAAATGTTGCCCTATTTTTACCGTAAATCGTTTTTTATGATTTTTTTCAAATGGATTAGAAAGCATTTTTTTAATCTGCTCAAAATCTAACTGTACCGTTTCTTGTTTTGGTAAACGCGCTTTAAATTTAGAAACAGCAACCTCTAAATCATCTTCGTCAATAGGTTTCAAAAGATAATCGATACTATTCAATTTAAAAGCCCGAAGCGCATATTCATCATAAGCAGTCGTGAAAATTATGGCGCTCTTAATTTCAACTTTTTCAAAAATCTCAAAGGACAAACCATCTGATAACTGAATGTCAAGAAAAATTAATTCCGGATGTTCATTTTTAGAAAACCAATCAATTGCTTCTTCTACAGAATGCAACATCACTCCTACTTGAATGTTTAGTTTTTCTAATTTTCGCTGTAGTAATCTTGCAGCTGGTTTTTCGTCTTCTATAATTATTGTGGTCATTTATGTAAAATCATTTATCTGGTTATTTAACTGATAACTGCTCCAGAAGCGTAGGGATGAATTCTGAATACTCATTTTCACTCCCATTTTTCACTTTTCTCTTTCTCCATCAACTCCTTGATTTTTTTCTCTTCCCAGTTTCTTCCAAAAATCCAATTGGGCAAGAAAACAGAAAATCCGTGTACCACTATTCCTATTCCCCAAAAGAATGCAGTAAAGAAATTCTCTATTTTGAAATAGCTTTCTCCTGGATCCAAATCTCTAACATTGAGGAATACAATCATTATATTTATGGCTATATATACTATTAAATGCGTATAAAACCCTTTCAATCTCTTGACTTCCCGTTGGGCTGCAGCGTATTTGTCTTCTGGCTGAAATCCTTCAAACCCAGAATTAAAATTTCTTTTCATTTTGATGATATTAAGTGTCATTTATTATTTAAAAAAGCAATTCAATTGTAATGGAAGAATTGTGACTTTACGTCCAGGTATCTTTTCTCTCATTTTCTTTATCCATAAACTCTTTGATTTTTTGTTCTTCCCAATCTTTACCAAAAAATGGCATATAATTAAATACTTTCATGCCATGAAAAATTACTCCAATTCCCCACCCTAACATAGGCCAAAAAAACCATAAATGCTCAGGAGATGTCACTAAATTTATAATCAACAGAGCAATATTAAAGACAATATAGGCTGTTAAATTCCCATAGAATCCTTTAATTTCTTCCACTTGTTTTTTCGCTTTAAAATAGCGCTCTTCATTTTGATATGTATTTTCCATAATTTCTTATTTAATTTTTTTTACGTTTATAACAGCTCTGATTCTTATTTCCATGTTTGTTTCTGCTCTTCTTTGCGCAAAATTTCTTGAATTTTTCTTTGTTCCCAATTAGAACTGTAACCAAAAACCTTTAAAGCATGCATCGTCAATCCAAATCCCCATCCGGCTGCAGAAAACCAAAACCATTGAAAATGTGGTGAAAAAGTTAAATTGATATAGATTAAAAACGGAATAACACAACAGTAAGAAATCAAGTTTCCGTAAAAACCTTTAAGCTCATCCACTCTCTTTTTGGCTCTATAATAAGCGTTGTTTTCATTGTAATCTGTAGTCGTTTCCATAACTGTAATTTGTTTAGTTAAAATGGGTATTTTGACAGTAAATGCTTTCTCATTTTGAGCAATCAGGACTTTCCTGTTGGTTATAATTCCATATCTGTTGACGATATTCTGTAAACCAACGCCTTGACGTTCCTGTAATACTTCTTTCTTTTGATAATCATTTTGAACAGCCAGATAATCGCCCTCAACATAAATTCTGATGTGCAATGGCCTTTGTTCACTAACCACATTATGCTTTACCGTGTTCTCTAATAAAAGCTGTAAAGAGAGCGGCACTACTTTGGCTTCTGAATTTATAGCTGTCGTTGGTAATTCATAAAACAAGCTATTTTCGAAACGCATTTTCAATAAGTTCATATAGGTTTTGGCGAAAACCAATTCTTCTTCAAGCGAAACAAGCTCTTTATCTTTTTGTTCCAATACATAGCGATAAATCTTTGATAATGAAATCGTAAACCGTTGTGCATTATCTGGATTTTCTTCAATCAAAGAGCTTAAGACATTCAAACTATTAAAAAGGAAATGAGGGTCAATTTGATTTTTTAAACTCTCGAATTTCGCGTTAGCTGTTCCTGCAATAATTTTCTGTTCTTTGACTTTGTTTTCATTATACGCTTTGTAAAATGAAATGGTGTAAATGGATAATGTGACAAAAAAAGTGATGATTATCGACCCTAAATAGCTTGAAGGTTTTTCATTAGCCAAGAAATAGTCAAAAGAATTTTTATTATACACCACTACTTCAAATACGTGCATTAAAAAAATCACTACTAATGAAACTAAAAATGAACCTATAAAACCCAGTGATAGTCTTTTTACCGAAAATTTATCTTCAAAATAAGAGTCTAATTTCCAAAAAAGAAACATGTTTGCAGCGTATAAAGAAAAAGTATACATCATTGTAAATAAAAAATTGACTAGCAACCTTTTACCGAAATAAATCTCACTTCCCATTACCACATTGACTAATTGAATCACTGCAAAAATTAGGATTGTCAATTTTATCGCTCTTTGAAGTTCTTTATATATTCTACTCATTTTATTTTGACATTTATTCCGGTGCAACAATTAAGAAAAAGATTTTAAGATTGATTCACTTTCTCTTATTTCTATTCCCTATTTACAATTTTTCTGTGCTGCTAAAGCTCTGTCCAATCCCCACTTTGGAGAAAAAGGTGTTTCAGGTTTAAAAGTAGCAAAAAGTCCAATAGCTTTTTCAATTTGTGCGCACATTGGTTTTGTGTCAGTTCCCCAAAATTGCACTCCACCAATTTCAAATTCGGCCTTACCAAAAACAACTCTTGGATTTTCCGGAGCGATTGCCTGGGCTTTCCCGTATAATTCCATCACTGTTCCAGATAATTTTTGTCCGTTTGTCATTGGGTCAAAAGCAATCCAAGCAGTATGAATCATCGCTTGCATCACCAATAATTCAGCATTATTTGGATTTTTATCCATTTCTATATCCAATGATTTTTGTGCTTTCGAAAGTAATAAATTCATTTGATCTTTATCTTTCGTTCTAAAAGCAGTCGTCGTATTTACCAATGCAACGTAATAATTAGGCAACCAACTTGTTTTTTCAGCAGCAGCAATTCTTTCGAATAAATCTGAAGCTTCGGTATTTTTTCCTTCGCCCCATAATTGGAACGCTTTTCCCATTCCTTGCTCGAATTGCCCTTGAGCCGATACTAAACTACATACAAATAATACGATTGTGGTGATAATTTTTGTCATGATTTCTTGTTTTAAAATGGTTATTTTTTTGATGATTGAAACGTTGTAATAATTTATACTTCAAAAGTATCTCGGTTTTTATTGGTTTAAAATTTATTGATACTGAACTGTAGAATTTGATGGATGAATTGTTATTAAGTCGAAAGTTATAAAGTCGAAAGTCATAAAGTTTAAAGAGTTTTCGTTTACAAGGACTTTAGACCTTTGACTTTAAGACATTATGACTTCTTTTAAAGATTTCTCAACTGATTGTCTTTTTTATCATTGCTAATCGTCCAAAAGAATCCTACAAAGAAAAAACGATCTGCAGTAGGAACAATTTCTTTTCTGTTGTAAAAGCCTGTGTTGTCTTGATTGTTTGCGTATTCGTATCCAAATACATTCTGAGAACCTAAAACATTGGAGACTGAGAAATATAAAATCTTTTGTTGACTCAATAAATACGCCCAATTGAAACTCAAACTGTTGTATGATTTTGTTTTTCCATTCATGAATTTCGTTTCATTTGGATTGTTGTAAGGACGCCCAGAACTGTATGAATTCGTGAAGCCTATCTGTGATTTCCAATCATTTATCCAGTACTTAGTAACGATTGATAAGCTGTGATCTGCAACAAAACTTGGCGTCACTTGCGAACTAAAATTTTTATAATTTCGCTCTGTGTCGATGTACGAATAGGAAACCCAATATTCTAAGTTTTTGATTGATTTTCCGTCTCTCCAAAACAAATCCAAACCTTTCGCATAACCAGAACCGGAATTATCATAAACCGAATTATAAGCTGCCATTTGGGTGTCGAATTTTACTAAATCGCGATAGTCTTTGTAATAGGTTTCAGCACGAAATGTTTTTCCGTTTTTATTGTATTGAAAATTCAAAATGTAATGTGATGCCTTTTCGCTTTCAAACTGATTGTTGCTAGAATATTTGATGTATTCCGAGTTTGGAGTTTGGGTAAAATCGCCATAAGCAAATGAAAACTGACTATTTCTAGCCATTTTATACGCAAATGAAATTCGGGGAGAAATAGCCGTTTCATTCAGCAAATCATTATTTGAAGCCCTTAATCCTACTTTTGCAGCCCATTTTTTAGAGAAGAAAATATCAGCTTCTGTATAAATAGCTGCTATGTTCGAATCATACCCATTGGTAAAAACCGAACCTGAATTTTCGTTGAAATCTTCATTGAATTGGGTCACAAAATAATCCGCTCCAAAGGATATTTTCACTCTTTCTGAAAAGCTTTTTCTTAATTTTAATTTCAAATGAGCAGCATTTTCATCATTCGCCACTTTATCTGAATCTAAATTTATTTTGTTTTTACTGTAACCATAACTTAATCCAGAAGTAATTTGCCAGTTATTCCCAAAAACGCCTTTGTAGGAAGAATTTAAATAGAAATTATTGTTATTCAAATCAACTCTGATTTTCTCCGCTGAATTGATGCTTTCCTGATTAATATCAAATTTAGACGAATCAAAAGCAGCATATACTTTCAAAATCCCATTATTGAAGTTATAGCGATACACCGTTTCTCCCGACAATGATTGAAAAGGACTATTCCAATCCACGTTTTGAGGAATGACCGCTTGATAGGGCGCTAAATTGATGTAATTCGCATTCACGCTCAATGAACTTTTTTTCCATTTTTGGGTATTTCCAATTCCTAAACCAACAGTCATCAAAGAGATTTCCGTTTTGTTTTGGTCAGGATCATCTTGTGTATTCAACAATAAAACACTGGATAACGCTTCGCCGTATTCAGCTGAATATCCACCTGTAGAAAAAGAAATTCCGCTGAACAGAAAAGGAGAAAACCTACCTCGTGTTGGCAAATTATTTGTGGTTGCGCCATACGGTTGCGCCACCCGAATTCCATCTACAAAAGTTTGTGTTTCATTGGCCTCGCCACCACGAACAAACAATCTTCCGTCCTCACCTACCGTTTGTGTTCCCGGCAACGTTTGCAAAGCCGCAATAATATTCCCCGCAGAACCAGCTGTAGTTACAATATCTAATGGTTTCAAAACAGAAACTCTGGCTTTGTCACCGGCTTCTAATGTTCCGGCCGTAATAACGACTGCATCAAGCGATGTCACACTTTCTCGTAATTTGATGGTTTTATTTTGGAAATTAGCCACATCAATCACTGTTTTAGAAGTTTCATAAATCAGGAAACTCACCACCAAAGTTTGATTTCCTTTTACAGTAGTCGTAAAACTAAAATCACCCATTTCAGTAGTCGATGCGCCATCATAAGTGCCTTCGATAAAAACATTAGCGCCAGAAACCGGTTTTCCTTTCTCATCCACCACTTTCCCCGAAATTGTATTTTGTGAAAAAATAGTCAGACTGAAAAATAAAATAGCAAAAGTGAAAATTGATGTAAGGCTTCTTTTCGAATGATTTGATTGCTGAGTAAATGATGGTTTCATGATGTTTGATTTTGATGGAGCAAATATCTATCGCAAAAATCATAACTAGAAAAAGTTATTACTGAACTGTGGAAATTACAGGATGAGTTGTTTTATCTAATACATTTCGAATTTAAAATCACGTATTTTCTATATTATTAATGAAAACCTTAAATTTGTGTACAATCAAATTCTGAAAAAATGAAAAAATCAATCGTATTCCTTTTATTATTCTCTTTTAGCACTATATTATTTTCTCAAGAAACGGAATCAGCATTTGATGAAAAACTGGCAAAATCGCTGAATGCAGATGATTACGGAATGAAGCAATATGTTTTTTGTTTATTAAAAACAGGAAGCAATACAACTGCAACTAAAGAAGAAACCAAAAAATTATTTGAAGGACACATGGCTAATATTAATCAATTAGCAAAAGAAGGAAAGTTGGTTGTGGCAGGTCCTTTCATGAAAAATGATAAAAATTATCGAGGTATTTATATTTTTAATGCCAGCAGTATTGAAGAAGCCAAAACATTTGTGGCGACAGATCCTGCGGTACAATCGAAACTTCTAGAAGCAGAATTAACGCTTTGGTATGGAAGTGCCGCTTTGCAAGAAACACTGAAAATTCATGATAAAATAGCAAAAACTAAAATATAACAGCAAAAACAACTATATGTTTTGCTCAAATTTATAAACTATGATAACCGAAAAAGAAAAAATGATTGCCGGAGAATATTATTTGGCAGGCGATCCTGTTTTAGTAAAAGACAGGCGAAAATCTAAAAATTTACTCCACCGATTAAACGTTATCGAATACAGAATAACCAAAAAAGCACGGGAAATTCTAAAAGAACTCATTCCTAATGCAGGAGCAAATCTTTATATTGAACCTCCATTTTTTTGCGATTACGGATATAATATCAGTTGTGGAGAAAATGTCTATTTCAATGTAAATTGTGTCGTTTTGGATTGTGCCAAAGTCACTATCGGTTCCAATGTGTTTTTTGCTCCGGGCGTTCAATTGTACACCGCCACACATCCGCTGGATGCTGAACTGAGAAAAACCTTGGAAAATGCATTGCCAATAACCATTGGTGATGATTGCTGGATTGGCGGAAATTCAGTAATTTGTCCGGGTATAACCATTGGAAATGGCTGTGTAATTGGTGCAGGTTCAGTAGTAACAAAAGACATTCCTGACAATTCTTTGGCAGTAGGAAATCCGGCAAAAGTAATTCGGAAATTAAATGTTAAATAAATATCCTAAGCCGAATTACAACACCTAAAAACTAAAATTTCTTATCTTTGTTATAAACATTTAAACTTTATAAAATCATCATGAAACATCTCAAAGTATTTCTAGTCTTGGCATTTATTGTTCTTACAAACTCCGTTTCGGCACAATCCACTTTCGAAAAATGGCCAGCCATAAAAGAATTTCACGAAGTAATGTCACAAACATTTCATCCTGCTGAAGAAGGAAATCTTGTACCAATCAAAGCACGTTCAGAAGAAATGATGAACAAAGCGGCGCTGGTTTTAAAATCGGATATTCCAACAGAATTTAGAACAAACGCAATATTAGCTTCGGCGGAACGACTGCAACTAAAAAGTAAAGCGCTTCATAAATTAGTAACTTCAAACGGAGGTGATGCAGCAATTGTGAAATCAATTACAGACTTACACGACACTTTTCATGAAATTGTGGGACTTTGTTCCGATGCAAAAAAGTAAAAACCCAAAGCCTAATCATCAGATTAGGCTTTATTCATTATAATAGAAATGCTACAACTTAATAAAATTCACCACATTGCCATTATTTGTTCTGATTATCAAAAATCTAAAACGTTCTACACAAACATTTTAGGACTCACAATAATTCAAGAAATTTACCGGGAAGAAAGACAATCCTATAAACTGGATTTAGCCTTAAACGGAAATTATATCGTTGAGATTTTTTCATTTCCAAATCCTCCACAACGACCTTCAAAACCTGAGGCGGCAGGATTACGTCATTTAGCTTTTGAAGTTGATGACATTCAAGAAACCCGTGATTTTTTAGTCAACAAAAATATCAGTTCAGAGGAAATTCGTGTTGATGAGCACACTAAAAAACGTTTTTTCTTTATTGCAGATCCAGATGATTTACCGATAGAGTTTTATGAAAAATAATAAATACCTCGACGAAGATAAAACAACTCTTATAGTTTATCAATTTTTGAAAATGTATCCATCTTCCAAAACAAAAAGGAGTTACCGCAAAACCAAGTACATTCTGTACAAAGAAACTTTGGTTGATTTAAAAGAACATTTCTGGGCTTTTCTCGGTTCTTTTATAGGTATCGGATTAATCGCTTATTTACAATCTCAAACGCTGCCAGAATCTGATGTGGTTTATTTAATAGGGTCCTTTGGAGCATCGAGCGTCTTGGTTTACGGTGTTATCCAAAGTCCATTGGCACAGCCTAGAAATCTTATTGGAGGTCACTTAATTTCTGCAATTATAGGAGTTACAGTATATAAATTCGTTCCAGATATAGTTTGGTTAACCGCTCCACTTGCTGTTTCCCTTTCAATTGTTTTTATGCAAATGACTAAAACGTTGCACCCGCCCGGCGGCGCAACCGCACTGATAGCGGTAACTGGATCAAACGAAATTAAAAATCTAGGCTACTGGTATGTATTTTCTCCTGTATTTACAGGTGTGTTTATTTTACTGGCCGTAGCATTAGTTATAAATAACATGACATCAAACCGACAATATCCAACTCATAAAAAATACCATCAGTTCCGAAAAAGAGTCGCAAGTATTTTTAAAAATAAACCAAACGACCAAAAACACTAACTTAGGTGGTACATATTCAGTTCTAAAACAAGATTCGCTTTGTTACTTTTCTTCGAAAATATTTAGATATTGATGTATTCCTTGTTTACGCATACACAAAAATCTTATCAACAAATCCAAAATCTGAAATCTAAATCTAAAAATTAAATTTTACCTTTGAGCTTTCAATAAAAACAAAGATTATGGTTTATAAATTTAGAGTGATTCTAGACGCGGAAGAAGATGTTTTTAGAGACATTGCAATACTTGAAGACGATACTTTAGAAGATTTGCACAATGCTATTTTCAATTCTTTTGGATTTGATGGAATGGAAGTGGCTTCGTTTTATACTTGTGATGAAACTTGGAATCAAGAAGAGGAAATTTCACTTTTTGATACCGGTGATGTTCCAGGCGAGCAAAAAATCATGAGCGATTACCAATTATCTGATATTTTAGATAAGGAAAATACTAAAATCCTCTATGTTTATGATTTTATCAACATGTGGACTTTCCTTGTAGAACTGGCTGCTGTTGAAGATCAACTTGCTGGAAATACATATCCGGAAACCATTTTTTCACACGGTGAAATGCCGGATGAAGCGATGGAAAAAAACTTTGAATCAGATAATGCTGATGACTACAATGACGAATTTGAAGACGGATTAGACGAAGACGATTTGGATATGTTTGAAGGCGATGATAGTTTTGAAGACTATGGATTTGAGGAGAACTGGAATTAAACATTACACAATTAAGAATCAAGAGCCAAGATAAAAGACCTTTTTACTGTCTTTCATCTTGGTTCTTTTATCTAAAAAAATAAAAACATGATCAACTTATATAATACACACATCGAAAACTTATCAATTCACAGAGTTGGTAATAAAAGTCGAAACGAAGCGATTTTTTTATCGGAGCAACCTTTTAATCTGAATGATGAGATTGTTCCTTTGATGAAAGAGTTTTTCTTTAAACCTTTTAGAGAGAAAGAAGAAAACTATTTTCAGTTTGCTCATGAAATTGATTTGGACTACAATGATATGTTCAAATTTGCAACAGAAATTTTTGACAATCCAAGTTCAATTCATGACGTTTCAAAAAAAATTACCTCACACTTATTTGAGCAATCCAATCATCCGCACATCAAGAATGGTGAAGTTTACGTAACGTATTTAACGAACGTGAGCATTGACAATAATGTGGTGGATGCTATAGGGATTTTCAAGAGTGAGATTCAAGCAGATTTTTTGCAGTTTGAAGAAAAAGCAACGCACTTAGAAATGATTTTGCAACAAGGTGTCAGTCTGAATAAACTGGACAAAGGGTGTTTAATCTTTAATTACAAAAAAGAAGAAGGATACAAAATCCTGACTGTTGACAGCAACCGTTATGATGCGAGATATTGGCTAGAACATTTCTTATCTGTGGATGCATTTGAGGACGAGAACTTTATCACTAAAAAGTATTTGAAATTCTGTCAGAACTTTGCTAAAGATGTTGTTTTTCCTGCTGAGGATAAGAAAGAAGAAGTAATGTTCATGAACCGTTCCGTTAACTATTTTGCCAAAAACGATCAGTTCGAAGAAACTAACTTTCTAAATGAAGTTTTAGACAATCCAGACTTAATTCCTGAGTTTAAAAACTATAAAGTTGATAAAGGAGAGAAATACAGTATTGAAGATGTCACATCTTTTCCTATTGCAAATGCAGCCGTTTCTGATGCTAGAAAATCAATCAAAAACGTAATCAATTTGGATACACACATTCAAATTAAAATGGATTTTATCAATCCAGAAAGTGCTGAGAAGTTTGTAGAAAAAGGATGGGACGAGGAGAAACAAATGTATTACTACTTAGTTTATTTCAATAAAGAAGAGAAAAGTTAGTTTATAGTTTTTATACTTCTAAATTTTCAATCCTCAATTACTTAAGTAGTTGAGGATTTTTTTTGTCCTTACAACGCTTTATTCCAAAGACTCATAGAAAATATATTAATTTTATCAGAATTTTATTTCTTTTACTAACTAAATATGTATTTTGTCGATTTTATTTGTTATTTAAACGATTATCAATTAAGTTTAATTTCCTTTAATCTTCAAATCTAAATAACCAAATAGTATGAATACAATCGAAATCAAAGAAAAATTTCTAAGTAAAAAAATTCTGTGCACTCTATTTGGTCATAAAATAATTACAACCTGAAATGTAACAAATCATTTCAAGGAGTTTAAATGCACAGTTTGTCAACTTGAATTAACTAACGATTAAAAAGGCAGGAAAACATTTCTTACGTCAGAACTAAAAGAAATAAATGAAACGCTCATTGGTTTCTACAACAAAAGAATTCATTCCGTATAAAATTATTTTTGGATTCATTACAACGCATTAGATTACTGAATAACAAATTGTTATTTTTCATACCTAACCTTATAAAAACGTAAAACATGCTATTCCTTCTATTAATAAAATCAATCCTGATATTGAGACAGAAAAATAATCAAAAAAAACTGCTAAGATACAATAGCATTTTTATTAGATAATTCCCATGAAGGATTCAAAAACAAACTCCAATTAAACATCAAAAAAAAATTGGTTTTATAAATTTGAATCAAACTATTTCTTAAAAAAAGACCTGAAATATAGCTATCCAATTTCGTTTATTAGTAATTTTGTATTCTAAATAAACTATCAGATGGATTATCATTTGTTTAAAGAAAGCCCGTTCAAAACTCTAATATCATTCCATAAACTCATTGAAGCTTTAGAGAAAATCGCAGTAACTAATGTCGATTATCGCTCAAATTATGCCAAAGCTTTATTGAAAGAAACTGAACCTTTTCCTGAGTTTAGAACAGGAATAGAGGATTTGAATGTAATTCTAAAAAACGAAACTCTTATACAACATTTACTAGCTGATCTTTTTCCTACTGCGCTGACTCAAAACGAAATCAAAGCGGTTACTATTCCTTTTCAGAATTTTACGTTCAATTACTCTGAAAGATTCAAAAAAATACTTCAAAATGCAGGAAGAACATTTGACATGACAATCAGGGATTTTGATCAAAATCAATTCTATATTATGAATTGCATTTTGATTTTGAATACCTTTTATAATCAACATTTTGATTTCAACAGACCTTTATTTTACGATATTCCCGATGCAAATGGCGTAATGAAGCATTACAGAATTCTATATAATGCTGATTTTATGGAAATCGTACCTACTGATAAATCGATACAATTATCTGCTGAAGATATTGATTTATTGATGGATAATTATGATAATATCGATTTATGGAAAGAGAAATTTCCTTCTGAAAGCTGGATTTTAAAAGGCTTTGGTATCGTATCATTATTTGATGCCTCCACTGAAAGTGCCGTTTCAAACTTGAAAAGCAACCTTTTGAAATCAAAGACTGAACATACAGATAGCGATAGTAATTTTGAAACCATTTTCCGTTCCATTTTTAAAATATCTGATTTAAAAGTTGGTTTTATCATTTACAATGAAGAAGACGAAAAATTTGTAAAACCTCCTTATGAAGACAACAAAATAGACAGTTTTATTCTACATGACATGCAAGAAGTAGATTGTAAAAATGCGCTTTTTGGTTGCTCATTGGAAAATATTTTAGAACAGAATAAGCCTTTTGTAATTTCAAATGTTGAAAAATTTGCCAAAACTGAAGGGAATGAAAAGCTAGGAGAGCATTTTTTAAAACTCAATATTAAAAGCTGTATTCTTGCTCCGGTAATAAAAAACGATAAACTTTTAGGTATTATAGAATTAGTTTCGGGGAAACCTAGAGAACTAAACAGCATTAATGTAAACAATCTGGATTTGATTTTACCTTATGTGGTAGACACATTAGAGCGCTATAAAAATGATATGCGATACCAAGTAGAAGCTATCATTCAGAGAGAATATACTGCCATTCACCCAAGTGTTTATTGGAAATTTAGAAGAGAAGCGCTTAAATATTTTCAGACCAATAATCCAAATAAAGACTATATTTTTAAGGAAATTGTATTTAAGGAAGTGTACCCTTTATATGGGCAAATAGATATTAAAGGTTCTTCCAATCATAGAAATGAAACCGTAAAAGAAGATTTAAAAAATCAACTTGAATCACTTATTCAAATATTTGAAAATCAAAAATCAAATACCAATCTGGTTTTATTGGAACAACGGAAATTTGAATTGCAATCATTTTACGAACAACTGAAATCGCCTTTGAAAGCGGATACAGAACAGCAGATTCAACTTTATATAGAAAAAGAAATTCATCCTATTTTAAGGAATACAAAAACAAACGAGCTAGGCGAAACACTGGAGCATAATTACTTTGAAAGTTTGGACGAAAAAACAGGACTATTTTATCATTCGAGAAAGAAATTTGATAATGCCATGTCTATTGTTAATAAAAAACTAGCTTCTATTCTTGACAAAAAACAAGTTGAAGCACAAAATATTTTTCCACATTATTATGAACGTTTCAAAACCGATGGTGTGGAACACAATCTTTATATAGGCGCGTCAATTACACCAAACAAAGATTTTGATAGTATGTATCTTCATAATTTAAGATTATGGCAATTGCAAACGTTGTGCGAAATGGAACTGGAACACCATCAGCTCAAATCTACTTTGCCTTATGAACTCGATGTAACTTCGTTGATTTTAGTGTTTAGTTCCGCCATTTCTATTCGATTTAGAATGGATGAAAAACGTTTTGATGTTGACGGTACCTACAATGCACGTTATGAAGTAGTGAAAAAGCGTATCGACAAAGCCAATATCAAAGGAACAAAAGATAGAATTACCGAAAAAGAAAAAATCACAATCGTCTATTCCCACAATAATGAGGAAACAGAATATCTGAATTACATCAAATTTCTACAATTTAAAAAAGTATTGGAACCAACCATCGAACAATTTGAAGTAGAAGAATTACAAGGAGTTTCAGGCCTAAGAGCAATCAGGGTAAAAGTGATTAATGATATTAAAGAACAAACTCCAAAAAACTTTTCTTACCAGGATTTACTGGATGAATTGAATTAAGAACCAACCATTTTAAAAGCAATTACAAAAGCAATTACCGAGATTATAATTCCTATCATGAAAAAATTATAGGCAACTCTTAATAAACGGTATTTTTTCTCAAGAACCAATCCCAGAAAATATAAATCCTTAATCATAGAGTTATAAAGGTATTCCCTGTCTTTCATCATTTCGTTCATAGCCCATTGGTATTCATCCAAAGGCATTTTGTAGAAATTTCCGAAGAAGAGTAAATTCACTTTTTTATTTTCAATATCTTCTCGGGTAAAAACTCCTTTGGTCACTTTTGGTCGTGTGGAAAGTATCGCAAAAATAATAGTAATTACACTGGACATTAGCATAATAAAAGTAGGAATCATGAGATGAACATTTTTTGGGCTGTCTAATTTTGGAATCAACGTAGAAAGCGCTATCGAAATAATAATTGCATTTACGGACAGTAAAATATTGGCTTTACTATCTGCAATACCACTTAAACTGGTATGATTATTTAATGTTACCCTAAATAAAGTATCAACTGCTCGCTCTGGTTTATCTTCTTTTTCTCTTTTTTTATATTCTTTATCGAATTCGTTGTTCGTTTTCAAGTTCATTTTTTTTAGTTTTTTCTGAAGACGTTTTATGTTTTTCTCCTTTAAAGGTTGCCAATTTTCTAAAGCATAATCCGTGTAAAACCGATGAATATTAGCTAAGAAATTCAAATTCTCAACAGCCCAATCTTTATCTGTAAAAGATTTTCCTTCAATATTTTCCCATTCGTTTCTTAAACCTTCACAGCTAAAAATATAATCATCATTCAAAATATGGTAATAATCAGCATCTTTTATTATTTTTTCAGAAAGTGTTTGGGGAACATATTCCTTTTTAGTTGCTTTGATTAATTCTGCTACTTTCTCAATATAATCCGTAGACTTCCCGTTTTCCATTAAAAAATCAGAAGCTATCACAATGCTTGAATCCTCATGATTTGTGCAACCTTTTATATATCCTGTGTCATGAAACCAACCGGAAATAAGTAAAATTTCTTTATCAGAAGCACTTATATTTTCGCTTTCGGCAAGTGTGTTAACGGCAGCAACTACGTCAAAAGTGTGATTAAAATTATGGTAGGTATATGAATTAGAAAGTTTATCTTTGAGTAATTTACTAACAAAATTTTCGGCTTGTTCTATAAGATTCATAAAGAAATTTTTACACTACTAAAATATGAAATTGTTTTCGGATAATCGTTTTATAACTTCAAATAAAGCAGTTTTTATATTATTTGCTTCAGGATTCATTTTTCAATCTTGTGCAACACATCACGCACAATTTGGTAAAAACATCAAAACTCCGATATCACAAAACGGAATAGATAGCTCAAAAATTGCACATACTTTTTATTTAATAGGCGATGCAGGAAACGCCAATGAAGAAAAAGCACAACAAACAATTGGTTTACTGGAAGATCGATTAGAAAAAGCAAATAAGAATACGACGCTTTTATTTCTTGGCGACAATATTTATCCAAAAGGATTGCCGAATACTGACCGCACAAATGAGCGAATTATTGCCGAAAGTAAGCTTACAAATCAACTAAAATTATCTAAAAACTTCAAAGGTCAAACTATTTTTATTCCTGGAAACCACGATTGGTACAGCGGAATAAAAGGTTTAGAACGCCAGTCAAAATTTGTAACCGAATATTTAAATGATAAAAAATCATTTTTACCCCGAAAAGGCTGTGGGATTGATGACTTAGAAATCAATAAAAATCTAACTTTGATTACTATCGACAGTCAATGGTTTCTGGAAGACTGGGATAATAGCCCAACTATAAACGATGATTGCACGATAAAATCAAGAGAAGCTTTTTTTAATGAATTAGAAGACATTCTAAATAAAAATCAAGAGAAAACAATAATTCTGGCATTGCATCATCCATTAATGAGCAATGGAACACACGGCGGACAGTTTTCATTGGAAAAACAACTATTTCCATTAGAGCAAAAAATTCCACTTCCTGTCTTGGGTTCCGTTATTAACCTCATCAGAAAAACATCGGGAATTAGCCCGCAAGACATTCAAAACAAACAGTATACTATTTTTATAAAACGCATAAAAACACTATTACAGAGCCAAGATAATGTTATTGTAGTTTCTGGCCATGACCATAATTTACAATACATTGAAAAAGACAACATCAAACAAATTGTAAGTGGTGCCGGATCAAAATCAGAGGCTGCAAAAGCCGTTTTTTCAAATGATTTTTCTTATGGTGGAAATGGGTATGCCGCATTAACAGTTTATGAAAATGGAGCCGCAAAAGTGTCCTTCTACGGAAAAGAAAACAGTAAAGAAAAACTGATTTTCGAACAATTTATAGTAGCTGAAAAAGACGACTTCAGCACCAAAAATTTTCAAACTTCATTTGCTAAAACGACCACTGCAACTATCTATTCAGCAAAACAAACCGATAAAAATGCATTTTATAGATTCCTTTTTGGGAAGCATTATAGAAAGTATTACAGCTTACCAATAGAAGTACAAACGACAACTATTGATACTCTTTTTGGCGGTTTAAAACCAAAACGTGCCGGTGGCGGACATCAATCAAAATCATTGCAAATTGTTGACAAAAACGGAAAAGAATATGTAATGCGCGCCTTGAAAAAAAGTGCTCCTCGTTTTCTGCAATCGGTAGCGTTTAAAGACCAATTTATCGAAAACGAATTTGAAGATACATATGCTGAGAATTTTTTACTTGATTTTTATACCACTTCACATCCTTACACTCCTTTTGCTGTTGGGAACTTAGCCGAAAAAATTGGTGTCGCACATTCAAATCCAGTATTGTATTATATTCCCAGACACAAAGCGTTAAAAGATTTTAATGCTAATTTTGGTGATGAATTGTATATGGTGGAAGAGCGCCCTACTGACAGCCAAATTGGCGTAAAAAGCTTTGGTAATCCTACAGTAATAATCAGTACGGAAGATCTAATGAAGAATCTGCATAAAGATGAAAAATACACTATTGATGAAAGTGAATATATAAAAGCACGTTTATTTGATATGCTCATTGGAGATTGGGACAGACATGAAGATCAATGGCGCTGGGGAGAATATAAAGTAGGTAAAAAAGTAATTTACAAACCCATCCCAAGAGATCGTGATCAAGCATTTACAAAATATGATGGCGCATTACTTACCATCTTGATGAATATGCCTTCATTGCGACACATGCAAACCTTTAATGAGAAAATTAAAAATGTAAAATGGCTGAATCGTGAACCTTATCCTTTGGACCTTGCTTTTCTAAAAACTGCTGATGAAAATGAGTGGCTTAAACAAGCCAAATTCATTCAAGAAAACCTTTCGGATAGTGCTATTGACAGTGCCTTTAATAATCTGCCTGCAGCAGTTCAGGATGAAACTATTGAAACTATAAAACGCAAATTAAAAATACGAAAAACGCAATTGCAGCGCTACGCTTCAGACTATTATACCGTATTACAAAAAACAGTTCTGATTGTTGGTACCGACAAAAAAGACAAATTTATAATTCGTCAGGCAACAAAAAACAAGATTGAGGTCGAAGTATATCGTTCCAAAAATGAAGGAGATGAATTACTGTACGCAAAAGATTTTATCTCTGGAAAAACAAAAAATATTTGGATTTACGGATTGGATGAGGACGATATTTTTGAAGTCAAAGGAAACGCAAAATCAGATATAAATATTCGATTAATTGGAGGACAAGACAAAGATTTATATACTGTAGAAAACGGGAAAAAGGTAAAAATTCATGATTTTAAATCAAAAACGAATACCTACACTTTAGATTCAAAAACAAGAGTTCTTTTGTCTGATGATTATGAAGCAAGTCATTATGATTATGAAAAACCTAAATACAATGTCTTTTCAGGATTACCAAATATTGGTTTTAATCCTGATGATGGTGTCAAAATAGGTTTTATTGCAAACTACACTATCAATAAATTCAATCAAAATCCGTACACGCAAAAACACATTTTGAAAGCAAATTACTTTTTTGCGACAAATGGATATGAACTGGTTTACAATGCACATTTTCCGAAGTCCATTGGCAAATGGGATTTAGATTTAGAAAGCCAATTCACAAGCCCAAATTTTACAATCAATTATTTTGGCACTGGAAATGAAACCGTAAATAATGACGATATTTTCGGAATGGATTACAATCGTGTGCGCATCCGAATGTTGAAAGTGCTGCCATCTATAAAAAAAGTGGGGAAATATGGAAGTACAATCCATTTCCAAACTTCATTTGAGCAAATCACTGTGGAGGAAACCAATAATCGATTTATAAACATTCTAGGAATTGTAAATCCTGCTATTTTTGACAGCCAGCAATTTGCTGGAGCAACACTTAAATACAGTTTTGAAAATTATGATATCCCTTCATTTCCTTCTATGGGAATGGGATTTTCTATAGCTGGAACATGGAAAATGAATTTGAATGATGCTAAAAGAAACTTTCCTTCATTAGAAAGTAAGCTTAATTTTAACCATAAAATTGATGCAAATGGTAAAGTAGTTTTGGCTACAATTTTAAAAGGAAAAATGCTGTTGAATAACAATTTTGAGTTTTACCAAGGAGCAACTTTGGGAGGT
The DNA here is from genome assembly GCF_054343795.1 of Flavobacterium sp. GNP002. Lineage (NCBI taxonomy): Bacteria > Pseudomonadati > Bacteroidota > Flavobacteriia > Flavobacteriales > Flavobacteriaceae > Flavobacterium > Flavobacterium sp. GNP002. Next base: position 2,488,769 of record NZ_JBTGUW010000001.1, on the reverse strand, counting down.
GATTATGATTTAAGAGGTTTTAGAAACGAACGCTTTTTAGGCAATCAATCGTTTTATCAAAGTAGTGATGTACGTTGGAATTTAGGAAAAATCAGAAGGAGCGTTTTGCCTATGACTTACGGAATTCTCGGTGGTTTTGATTATGGAAGAGTTTGGCAAAAAGGCGAGAATTCAGATAAATGGCATCAATCTTTTGGAGGCGGATTATGGCTCAACGGACTAAATGTAGTTACAGCCAGAATTACCTATTTTAAAACTGCCAATGAGGAAGCCCGAATTGCTTTTGGTTTAGGGTTTGGGTTTTAGTTTTTTGATACTAACATCATAAACATTCCCTCCTATGCTTTTAGATCTTTCATCGGCAATAAAAAGTCTGTCATTATCAATAAAAGAAGCTGCTTCTTTTTGGGAAAAATGATCTAATTCTAGGGTGGTTTTTGTTCCATTCAGGAAATTATCACCTTCGAAGCTTTCGAATAAGAAAATCTTATCGTGGGTTAAAACAGCTACTTTGGACTCATCTGGACTTATTGTTGCGGCCGTAATTGCACAATGATTATAATTGTCACAGGTTTTAAATTCTCCTATTAAAACAGCTTGATGAAAACCTGCAGTATTGGGGATTTTGTATAAAAAAGCGGTTCCGTCAAAACCTTTGCTTCGGTTTTTAGTGAAGAGATAGAAATTATTTTTGAATTCGAAAAAACCTTCGACATCATAGAACATTTCTGTTTTTTTTGGAGGAAAATCTTTTTGTTCCGGATACGCAAATGAAACTTTATAAGCAGGATTTGCACTTTCAGCAACTAAGGATTTTTTATCGATTTTATAAATACTTAAATCTTTTCTTTCATTATCATTGTTGCCAAAATCTCCAATATAAAGATTTCCTTCTTTGTCTTTTGTAATATCTTCCCAATCGATATTCTCCGTATTTTCAATGATAATCGTTTTTTCGATTTTGCCATTTTCAAAGTTCAGTCCGTAAATTTCATTTGCATTACCGCTGTCTTCCAGTGTCCAAAGCAAATTATTTGTAGATGAATAGGTGATTCCTGAAACTTCTTTTAGCTTTTTAGGCAACGAATAAACCGTTTTTAAAGCACCTGAATCTTGTTGACATGACAAAAAAGTAAAAACAGATAAGATGAAAATATAGTTTCTCATAGTTGATTTAATGTAAATAATAAATTTATAAAAGACTAAAACTCCGTTTTAAATAAATTTGTGTTTTTAAAGTTTCTCGTAATAAATTCAAAAGCAGCACTCATAATATTACCCATAGATTTTGCTTTTTTAAAATTCAAATCATTGGTGTAACGGTATAATTCTAATTGCAATTGCTTCAAATGTTCCTCCGGAGCGATTACATCATCGCCCATAATTTGTAATAATCTTTTGATACGATTCTCGGCAGAATGGATTCTTTTGGCAAGAACCGCTCTTTCCTCATCTTTATATTGCTCGATTGAACTGTTTTGAAGTTTATCCTTAACCAATTTTACCATTGGATAATTTTCTTTAAAAAATTGAGGTCGGTAGACTTTAAAATTCCCTTCATAACATTGTTGGTCAAAATCTATAGCGCGTATTTTATAAACAACATGGTCAAAATCATGTGTAGGAACTATCACATAATTATAGGAACGCATATCTCCCAACAATCGTATCATACAACGCTCATTGAATTTTACAAACTCCTTAGCAATTTGTGATTTTTCAGTTTCAGTACAATCTGCCAAAAGTGTTTTTATGAAAACATCCCCAGGAATTCCCATGATATGTTCCTCTATCAAAGTGTCATTGTAAACTAAAAAATTTATCTTATCCGGAGATAAAATATGCTCTAATTCTAGTCCGTAAACACGAGAAGCATCTGCTTTCTTGATATAAAAATGAGTGTAATTATCATTCAGAATGTTTCTGACTTTTATTCGAAAAGGTTTCGAGTTTCCAAAAGTGCAGTAATCAATGGAATCCACATTCAAAAATTTAAGAATCCCCAAATTACCATCAGAATGCAACAGCGAATAGATTTTTTTTAGATTCAAATCAATTTCTTGCCTTTCAAATTCATTATAATACACTCGAATCCATAAAGTATCCTCGTCATTTTTATCATAAACGTTCACAGATCCTGAAAAACGCAATAAATCATCGTAAAAAATAGAAACTTTTGACAAACGGTCAAAACGCTCCAAGTATTCCAATAGTGATTTGTTTATTGGATACGATGGTTTTTTAAAAAGCATTACTGGCTCACTACTCATTTGAAAAATAATTTAATGCAAAATTACAATAAATTAAGCCGCTGAAGGGTATTCCTTTTTAAATAAATGTTTTTCAAACTACAGAGTAATTAGAAATAAAGTGCCTTAAATATAATTTTGAACTTTCTATTTTAAGTCCAAATTATTTTTATTCAAAAAGAGTATAATTCGAGAAAACTGTAACTACTTAATTATTAGATAAAAAACGACTTTTTTATTTCTTTAAAATTAAACATAAAATACTAAAAAAGAACACAATACATGCAATTCAATAGAAACTAAAATATAAGTAGGTTGTTTTTTATGTTAAAAATGTTTGGCACCAAGATTTAAACTTTATATTTGATTGTCCCCAAGACAATTAAATACATAACCTATTATGAACGATAAGCTTGACTTTTATTTAGAAACTGCAAAATCAGCAAAGATTGGCATTTGGGAAATTAATTTAGAATCCAGTCAAGTTTATTGGAATGCCATTACTAGAGATATACATGAAGTTCCACATTATTTTATTCCAAGCTTAGAAAAAGGATTCTCTTTTTATCTTGAAGGCAAAAATAGAATGAGAATTAAACGCTTAACTGAAAAAACCATTAGTGATGGAATTCCATTTAACGATAAATTTCAAATCATTACCGCTAAGGGTAATCTGAAACATATAGAAAATATAGGGCAAATAGTTTACAAAAACGAAAAGCCTTATAAACTAATTGGTACTTTACAGGATATTACAAAAGAGCAAAATTTAATTATTGAACTTCAATTAAATGTAGAAAAATTTTCTTCGATTTTTTCTAGTGCCAATGATGCAATTTTTATCATTGACACCTCAAACGGCATAATCAGTGACTGTAATCCTCGATCATCAGAACTTACAGGATACGATAATTATGAATTGATTGGTTTACACAATTCAAAATTATTCCCCGTTGAACTTAGAAAAGAACTCAGGTTATTCTTGAAATATAATCTTAACCGAAATGAATATACCGTTAATGAAACGCACATAAAAACAAAATATGGAGAAACTATACCTGTTGAAATAGCTTCTGGGAAAAAATTTCAAGTAGATAACATTACCTATTTGGTTTGCTTTATTAGAGATATCAGTGAAAGAAAAAATGTTGAGGCTAAATTAAGTTTATTATCACTAGCTGCCTCTGAAACTACTGACACTATTGTAATTGCAAATGAAAAAGGAGAGGCCGTTTGGGCAAATCAAGCCTATTTAGATCTTACCGGTTTGAATATGGAGGAAATTATAGGACAAAAACCGGGTTATTTATCCAAAGGTCCTGAAACTGATTCAAACGCTTCATTAGTAATGAGAAAAGCAATTAAAAATAAAGAAAGTATCAAAATCACGATACTAAATTATAATAAAAAGAAAGAGAAATATTGGTTTGAACTCAATATAACTACTGTATTTGACAGTAATAATAATTTAATTAATTTTGTAGGTGTGGGTCGAAACGTAACCCAAAGAATTGAAAAAGAGTTTGCACTTAAAAGCTTATTGGATGTAACCAATAGCCAAAACAATAAATTATTTAATTTTACCCACATTGTTTCTCACAATATACGTTCGCATTCCAGTAATTTATCAATGGTGGTGGATTTGATTGAAAATGCAGATGATATTGATGAGAAGCTTTCCTATTTTGATTTATTCAAAGAAGGAACTGAAAAACTATCCGAATCAATTGAATATTTGAATGAAATTATTACGATTCAACAAAAAACAAATATTGAAAAAACTAAAATTCATTTAAAGAGTGAAATTGAAAAAACAAGAATTGCCTTAAGTTTATCGATAAAAGAAAGTAAAATAATAATCACCGACACAATTCCCGATAATTTGTTTGTTACTGCTATTCCCGCTTACTTAGATAGTATTTTGCTAAATTTATTCACGAATGCCATTAAATATAAATCACCCGAACGAAAAGCTACTTTAGAAATTAGTTACGAAATCATAGATGACTATACAGTTATTAATTTTAGAGACAATGGGTTAGGTTTAGATTTAAAAAAAAACGGGCATAAACTTTTTGGAATGTACAAAACCTTTCACGGTAACGAAGATGCAAAAGGAATTGGATTATTTATAACCAAAAACCAACTCGAAGCCATGGATGGCAAAATTGAAGTAGAGAGTGTTGTTGGAGAGGGTTCTAATTTTAAAATTTATTTAAATGAAAAACAAATTGACATACATCATTGATGACGATAAATTAACGGTGAAACTAATGAGCATTCTCATTTCTAAAAATAAATTTTGTGAGGAAACCCAATCCTTTTACAACGCTCAACATGCGATAGAGAAATTAAAAGCAAGTACTCTTGATGATGGGATTCTGCCCGATGCCATTTTGCTAGACCTAAATATGCCCGTCATGGACGGATGGCAGTTTTTAGATGAATTCATTTTATTAGGCCTAAAAAAAGAAATCTCTATATTCATAATGACTTCTTCCATAGACCCTGCAGATATTGAGATGGCAAAAAAATATAGTGTCGTTAAACATTATATTATGAAACCCATAACAGCCGAAAAATTACATACGCTCTGCCTCTTGATTGGAGAAATAAACTAATTCCAATTAAATAGTAACAAATTCCTTTCTTGTTCGTCCTATATAAAAATGTAAAAGATGAACCCATTGGAAACGATACTTTCTATCAAAAATCTCAACAAACGTTATGGCTCACTTCAAGCTCTGAAAAACGTTTCTTTCGACATACATAAAGGCAATGTATACGGAATTCTTGGTCCTAACGGGAGCGGTAAATCAACAACTTTAGGAATCGCTCTGAATGTGGTCAATAAAACTTCTGGAGAATATAGCTGGTTTGGCGGTACAATGGAAACGCATGAAGCCCTAAAAAAAGTAGGTGCCATTATAGAAAGACCTAATTTCTATCCTTACATGACTGCTAAGGAAAATTTAGAGCTGGTTTGTAAAATTAAAGGAATCAACTATGTAAAAGTTAATGAAAAACTTGAGCTAGTAGGTTTAGTAGATCGACAAAATAGTAAATTCAGTACTTTTTCTTTAGGAATGAAACAGCGATTAGCCATTGCTTCTGCCCTACTGAATGACCCCGAAATTTTAATTCTTGATGAACCCACAAACGGTTTAGATCCTCAAGGGATTCATCAAATTAGAGATATCATCAAACAAATTGCCTCAAAAGGAACTACTATTTTACTAGCTTCTCATTTATTAGACGAAGTAGAAAAAGTATGTACTCATGTTTTGGTTTTAAGAAAAGGAGAGATTTTATACACTGGTTTAGTTGATGGTATGTCAGCTAATGAAGGATTTTTTGAATTGCAAGCTGATGACACTGAAAATTTAATCTTAGCGATTAAAACTCATCCTGCAGTTAAAAATTTAGTAAATGAGGATGGGAAAGTTTTAGTTTATTTAAAAAATGATTTAGATGCAAAGGAATTGAATCGATTTCTTTTTGAAAAAAACATCGTACTAAATCATTTGGTAAAACGTAAAAACAGCTTAGAAGAACAATTTTTAGAACTGACTAATTCTAACCCAACTTTCAAAAACTAAATCATGAAAAGATTACTCTCGATAGAATTACAAAAAATTTGGAAAAACAAAGCCAGTCGTGTTTTAACATTGGCTTATTTTATTCTCTTAACTTTTATAGCATTAATAGCCTCCATAAAATTTGATCTTGGCATTTTTAAATTTCATCTTGCTGAGATGGGAATTTTTAATTTCCCTTTTATATGGCATTTCAACACCTATATCGCAGCAATATTAAAACTGTTTTTAGCGATTGTTATTGTCTCCATGATGGCTAATGAGTATAGTTACGGAACACTAAAACAAAATTTAATTGATGGAATGAGTAAAAAGGAATTTATTCAGTCTAAATTTCTAACAGTCGTTCTGTTTGCTACAGTTTCAACTATTTTTGTTTTTATAATGTCACTCATTTTAGGACTTAGCTATTCTTCCTATACTGAATTTAGTATCGTGTTCTCTGATTTAGAATATCTCTTGGCTTATTTTGTAAAACTGGTAGGTTTTTTCTCTTTCTGTTTATTTTTAGGAATATTAGTAAAACGCTCTGCTTTTGCATTGGGATTTCTTTTAGTTTGGAATATCATCGAAGGAGTTATCAATGGGGTTTTAACTTTTAAAGTATTCCCAAACAGTACTACCGCAGCATCTATTACTCAGTTTTTACCGTTACAATCCATGTCGAATTTAATCGTAGAACCTTTTAGTAGATTATCTGTCGTGAAAAATCTGGGGACTCAAATTGGGTTAGATAACATTAAAGATTATGGTGTTCATTTTTCTTCCGTAGGTATTGTTTTATGCTGGACCGTGATATTTATTTTCCTTTCCTATCGATTATTAAAAAATAGAGATTTGTAGTATCTTTACACATGATGAAATGTGTGAAAGTAATATTATTTTATATTTTTATTAATTGCGTTGTGTTTGATGCAACCGCACAATCTATTTCAGTAAATGACTCTTATACGGCGCAACAACTTGTTGAAAATATTTTAGTAAACAGTTCTTGTGCCAATGTCTCTAATTTCATAGTAAAAGGAGATTCTTTTTCTGGAACTAGAAACAGCTACGGTTATTTTAATTCTGGAGCAAGTAGTTTTCCTTTTACGCAAGGCGTTCTTTTGAGTACTTGGAGTAGCAAGAATTCTGAAGGACCTTATGTTTCAACTCGAGGAGGAGGAAATTCTTCTTGGCTAGGTGATTCTGATTTAGAGCAAGCAATAGGAATAACAAATACCGTAAATGCAACTATTTTAGAATTCGATTTTATTGCTTTGACAGATTTCATAAGTTTTAATTACATCTTTGCTTCTAATGAATACCAAGGTGACTATCCTTGTAATTATTCTGATGGTTTTGCCTTTTTAATCAAAGAAATAAACACAGCCTCCTACATTAATTTAGCAGTACTCCCCAACTCTTCAACTCCGGTTTCATCAAAAAATATTCACCCATTAATTAATCCTATTCCTAATTCGTTCGAACCAATAAAAAGCTGTGGACCAGAAAACGAAACTTACTTTAACGGATACAACACTGCTAGCAGTCCTATAAATTATGCTGGGCAAACTAAGGTTTTAACCGCTCAAACAAATGTTCAACCAGGAAAAACGTACCACATAAAATTAGTAATAGCTGATCAAAGAAATGAATCTTATGACTCCGCAGTTTTTCTTGAAGCAGGCAGTTTTTTACCAAAAATTGATTTGGGCTCAGATCGATTATTAACAACAAACAATCCTATTTGTTTTGGCGAAAGCTATACTATTGACACAAAACTACCATCAAGCTTAGGCTATACTTACAAATGGTTTAAGGATAATGTAGCGTTTACGAATAACTCTTCTACTTTTACAGCTACAAGTCCAGGTACTTATAAAGTTGAAGTGCAATTGACAACCAGCTGTATCGCTAGTGAAGAAATAAAAATCGAATATACACCAGAAATTATTTTGAATGACACCTCGCTTTCGCAATGTGATATCGATAACGACGGAATATCTATTTTTAACTTAACTAAAGTCGATGCCATTGTAAAAAACTATGCGAGTAATTTAAGTGCTGTTGTTTATTATGAAACTTTGGTTGATGCTGAGGCAAAAACTAACCCAATTACAAATCCCACAAAATATAGCAACAAATTCGTTAATCAGTCAGTATTTGCTAGAGTGAGCAATTCATTTAACTGTGCCAATTATGCTGAAGTAAAACTAATTATCTCCAATAATGCTATTGCTGTTCAAAATCCAATTTCAACTTGTGATACTGATGGTACAAATGATGGTTTGTCACAATTTGATTTAAACACTCAAGTAACGCCACAAGTAGTTGCAGGTTTACCAGCTGGCTTAATCGTAGAGTATTATTTAAACCCAACAGATGCCATAGCCCAGCAAAATCAGTTATCAAATATTTTCAAAAACAGTGTGGCAACCCAACAAATCATTTATGCCCGAATCGTAAATGGTACAGATTGTTATGCAATTACTCCAATTACACTTGTAGTGAACACCTTTGACCCTCCCAATTTTCAAGATGAAACTTTTGTTTTGTGCGAGGCAAGCTCGATTAACTTAACCGTAAATTCAGGATTTTCAAGCTATCTATGGAGTACTGGAGCAAGTTCAAACACTATAACAGTTACTACTCCAGGCGATTATTTTGTAACTGTTACGAGTATTGATGGTTGCAAAAAAACAAAAAAATACCGTGTTGAAGTTTCTGGAATTGGAACCATTACCAAAGTAAAAGTGAATGATTTTGAAGGTAATAAAAATTCAATATCAATTGAATATACTGGAATTGGCGATTATGAATTTTCTATAGATGGATCTTATTTTCAAGATAGCCCAATGTTTAACGGAGTTGCACCCGGTGAATATTTAGTTTATGTAAGAGATAAAAATGGATGTGGCTTATCAATTCCGTATGTGGCATATGTTATAGATTATCCACGTTATTTCACACCTAACAATGATGGCTATAATGATTTTTGGCAAATTAAAAATCTGGATAGTTTACCCCAATCAACTCTTTTTATTTTTGACCGCTATGGAAAATTATTAAAACAATTAATCGCTTCAGACCTAGGATGGAATGGAACTTTCGATGGATTTACATTGCCCACTGATGATTATTGGTTTCATCTGAATTTAGAAAACGGCAAAATAATAAAAGGTCATTTTTCATTAAAGAGATAATCTAAATTTCGCTATTTTTAGCACATGAAAAAAACATTACTCTTACTCATTACACTTTTTTCGATAAGTTGTTTTTCGCAGTTTAGCAAAACACACTATATTCCGCCATTAACCTGTGCTACAAATTTAGCAGGAGATCATTATTTATACATATCTACACCAAGCACTACTAATGTTAATTTTAAAATTATAGCAAACGGAGGCAACATAATAACTGGTGTAGTCAAAAATACAACTCCATATAGATATTCTATTGGTCAAGGACAAGATACACAATTGTTCACTCCAAAAACTACTATTGGAATTATTAAAAACAAAGGATATATCGTTGAAGCCGAAGATTTAATTTATGTAAGTGTTAGAGTTAATGCTGGATTTGCTTCTCAAAATAATTCATATAATCATGCTGGTGGACTGGTGTCAAAAGGAAATAGTGCTTTGGGAAGAGAATTTAGATTAGGAGCAATGCTAAATCCAGTTTACGATCAAATTGTATTAAATTTTGCTTCCATACTGTCAACAGAGAATAATAATAAAGTCACTATTTCAAACATTCCAATAGGGTCAAAACTGTCAGATGGCACCACTATTACTGGACCAATAGAAGTTATTTTAAACAAAAATGAAAGTTATGTTTTGGCTTTGGAAAACGACATCAATACTGTTTCCAATAGCTCTAAAATGATTGGTGCGTTAGTAGAATCAGACAAACCAGTAGTTGTCAATTCAGGTTCTTTTGGAGGTAGTAACAGTACTATTGTTAATGCGCAAGGAAATCCTCTTGGTAGAGATGTAGGTTTTGATCAAATTGTTCCAACAGAAAAAACGGGCAAAGAGTATATATTTGTAAAAGGACTTGGAACTGATGAATTAGAACGGGTCTTATTAATTGCAAATGTCGACATGACTAAAGTATTCGTTAATGGTTCTGCGGTACCTATTGCCACTCTAAATAAAGGACAATATACCGTTATTGACGGAAGCCAATTCATAGATGGTAATTTATATGTTTCAACCTCAGAAAACGTATCTGCTTATCAGAGTATTGGTGGGGATTTTTCATCCGCAAATCAAAATTTATTTTTTGTACCACCCTTAAATTGTGCTACACCTAGCATTGTTGATAATATTCCTTCTATTGAATCGATAGGAAATACGTTTTACAATGGTGGGTTAAACATTGTGACAGAAGCGGGTGCTACTGTAACTATAAACAACACTCCTATATCGAGCCTTCCTGTAGCAGTAACAGGTAATACACAATATGTGAGATATACAGTCTTTAATCAAATAGGGAATATTGCCGTAAAATCAACGAAACAAGTGTATGTTTCTTACTTTGGGACAAATGGCGCTGCAACTTATGGCGGTTATTATTCAGGATTTGACACCAAGCCTGAAATTATTTCCGAAATAAAAATTGGAGCAAGTTCTAATTGCATTCCTAATGTAATTTTAAAAATCAGTGCTTTAACTGCTTATGATACTTTTCAATGGTATTTTAATGACGTAGCAATCGACCCAATACAACATCCCGATGCAATTACAAATACATATACTCCTAGCACTCCAGGCTTTTATCAAGTGAAAGGAAGTATTTCTGGCTGTCTCAGTGATGTTTCATCTGATAAAATCCCCGTTAGCAGTTGTCCCACTGATTTAGACAATGACAATACTAATGATAATATTGATATTGACAATGATAATGATGGAATAACTAATTGTACTGAATCCTATGGCGATCAAAATTTAAATCTTTTAAATCCTGCAACCGGCACTATATCAGTAGGAAGTTACTCCAATTCCTTTACCGGAACTGTTATAACCTTCGGAACTGGATTGCCAACGGGAACATTTACTGGAAATACTAACGGTAGTTTTATTACCGAAGTTCCTGCTGGTAAAGGGAATAGTGTAACTTACAAAATGAATTTTGCCAAACCAATGAGCGTAGGAGTTGAATACGCTTCTACTGCAAATCCTACTGATTTATTGAATGCAAATGCAGAATATATTGTAAATTCTGATATTGACAAAACCATAACTATCCTCAATACAGACAATCAATTACTGATTGACACTAATTATGATGGAATTTATGAAAGTGGCATAACACAATATTCATCCTTTGAAATACGATTTCGATTAAACAGTGTAACTGCATTAGCGGCTGGAACTGGTACTTTTAAATTTTTAACATACTTAACAAATACGATCAGTTTTACACACAAAAATTTAACAGATGACATATCGAATAAAGCTACTTTAAAGTTTTTTGCCACTTGTGTTCCCAAAGATTCTGATGGTGATGGAAATCCCGACCAATTAGACACAGATAGCGACAACGATGGTATTCCCGATACAATTGAAGCGCAACAAAATATTTCAGTTAGCTTTTCAAATTCAGACACTAATAATAACGGGCTAGACAATGCGTTCGAACCCGGATTTACACCTATTGATAATGATAATGATGGTAGTAAAGATTATCTAGATTTAGATAGTGATAACGACGGAATTCTAGATTTAGTAGAAACGGGAGTTGATACTGATACTGATGGAATACGAAATTACCGCGATCTGGACAGTGATAACGACCTTTGTAATGATGTCAATGAAGCGGGATTTTCAGACCCCAATAATGATGGGAAATTTGGAAATTCACCAATATCTGTAGATTTAAAAGGGCTTGTCATTGGGGCTCCGTATACAATACCCAATCCGGATTATTTAATTTCGGCACCAATTATAATATCAAAACAGCCCACAGTTGCTTCTACATGCGAATTACAAAACGCCGAAATTACGTTAGTAGATAACGGAGGAAACACTTATCAATGGCAACTTTTAACCAGCGGAATTTGGACTGATATTATAGATGGCACAACTTATACCGGAGGAAAAACCAATACTTTACTTATAACAAGCGTAAAAAACGAAATGAATGGTTACAAATACAGAGTGAAACTGGATAAAATTGGAAACTCATGTGGTTTGATTTCTTCCGAAACTACTTTGACAATTTATACTTTACCTGCAGTCAATACGGTCACAATAGTTCAATGTGATGACGATACAGATGGTTTCTCTGATTTTAATTTAACGGTAAAGAACAACGAGATATCAACTAATTATACTTCCGAAACATTTACGTATTATACTTCACTTTTAGGAGCTGAAACTGCTGATACTGGGAAATTAATTTCTAATCCTTTAGCATTTACAAATACTACTTCAGGAGGTATGACTGTTTGGGCTAGGGTAAAAAACACTAATGAGTGCATTAGTATAGTTCGAATTAACTTAATAGTTTCTACTACTCAAATTCCAGCTTCATTCAGTCGTACTTTTTCTACGTGTGATGATTTAGGAGTTGCTAATAATGATACTGACGGAATCGCAACTTTTGATTTTAGTAACGTTACTGCAGAAATCATAGCCATTCTCCCACCCTCCGCAACACCTTACTCCATTCAATATTACAAAAATCAGCAAGATGCTTTATCAGAAAATGATACAATAACAAATACTTCAAACTATAGAAATGAAGGATATCCAAATCAACAAAAAATATGGGTTCGCGTAGAAAGTACGGCTGATAATGCCTGTTATGGTTTGAGTCCAAAGGTTACATTAACCGTAAATCCAAAACCAAATATTGATACTAATGAAGATTTAGAAGAAAACGAATTAGTTTGCTCAAACCTTCCCACTTTCTTTGTGAGATTAGATTCGGGAATTCAAGATGGAACTCCCAGTACTGACTATACTTATGTATGGACAAAAGACAATGTAATTTTAACGTCTGAAACTGGTTCAACATTGAATGTAAACGCAGAAGGTAATTATACGGTAGAAGTTAGCTCTCTAGCAGGTTGTAGCAGAATCCGAACTATAAAAGTCACGGCCTCTGATATAGCAGAAATAACAACCATTTCAATTGTTGATTTATCAGATGTAAACTCAGTTACAGTTAATGTAACTGGACAAGGAAAATATCAATATAGTCTGGACGCTCCTTCAGGGCCTTTTCAAGATTCTAATTTCTTTGATAATGTAACTGCTGGAATTCATGAAGTATACATTAATGATAAAAATGGTTGCGGAACTGTAAGCAAAACAATTGCTGTGATTGGTGTTCCAAAATTTTTCACTCCAAATGGAGATGGTTACAATGATTATTGGAATGTAAAAGGAGTAAATGAAAATTTCAATAAAAATTCAATCATTTATATTTTTGATCGTTACGGTAAACTTTTAAAACAAATTGTTCCCTCTAGTCAAGGATGGGATGGTACATTTGTAGGTCAGCCTTTATCCGCAGATGATTATTGGTACTCCATAAAATTAGATGGAGGTAGAGAAGTCAAAGGACATTTCAGTTTGAAAAGATAATATACAAAACATATTCATGATTCGTACTATTACTTTTTTTTGTGGATATTGACTATATTTGTTAGTTATGAAACATTATTACCATTTACTGTTTATTTTCCTTTTTCTAACTACCCCCTCTTTTGGACAAAAAGAAGCGGCTATATGGTATTTTGGTGATAATGCCGGTCTCGATTTCAATTCAGGAAGTCCAGTTGCTTTAACCAATGGTAAATTAAATACTGCCGAAGGATGCACAACCATTTCTGATAAAAATGGAAAACTATTATTTTATACTGATGGATCAATAGTATATGATAAATCACATCAGGCAATGCCAAATGGCTATGGTCTATTAGGCCATAACTCAAGTACTCAGTCAGCTATAATTGTTCCACATCCGAGCAATCTAAACTTATATTATATATTTACAGTAGATCAGCCTAATCCAAAAAATGTAGACGATAATCTCACAAATGACGAGGACCCACCAAATAATGGATTAAATTATTCGTTAGTTGATTTGAGGTTGAATAATGGCTTAGGAGATATCTCTGTCAAAGAAAAGAACATTCATCTCATTACTTATGACCCCAGTGATAGTGATGATGTGAAATTTAAATGCTCCGAAAAAATTACTGCTGTTCAACATGGTGATGGCATTTCGTTTTGGGTGATAACCCATTTTAAAAACACTTTTTACTCTTTTAAAATAAGCACGTCTGGTGTTGATAAAAAACCTATTCAAACGACCACATCTTTAAATGTACCAACAGGCGGTTATATTTCTAATGCTATAGGCTATTTAAAAACATCTCCAAATGGAAAAAAAATTGCTATGGCAAATTCTTCCTTGAAAGCGACTGATGAATTAGGTCCTAAAGGTGAAATTAGACGAAATACCGGTAATGTATGGTTATTTGATTTTGATGCAGCTACAGGGAAAGTAAGTAATGGTTCTTCTATTCTTAACGGAACTAATCCATACGGTGTAGAATTTTCTTCAAAATCAAAAAAGTTATATATCACAGTAAATTTATTCGATTCTGAAGGAATTTCTTTAGGAAGCTCATTAATTCAATTTGATCTTAAAAGTGCTAATATTATAGGTTCAAAAACCATCATCAACTCTTCCACAAACGTTGCAGGTGCTTTACAACTAGCACTTGACGAAAAAATATATCGTTCTGGATATCCTACTAGAAATGATAGTAGCGATAAGCTATCTGTTATAAACAACCCTGAATTAGATGGTTCTAACTGTAATTACTTACAAAACGAAATTGATTTAGGTGGAAAAAAAGCCAAATTAGGCTTACCCCCATTCATCACTTCTTTATTCTTATATGCCTTTAATTATGAATTCAATTGTTTAGGTGACGCTACTCATTTTTTTAGTAACTCTGTCGAAAAAATTGACAGTGTACTTTGGGATTTTGGTGATGGATTTACCTCCACCGATATTGATGCCTATCATACTTATGCTCAAGTTGGTGATTATAAAGTAACGCTAATAAAAACTGTAAACGGTGAAAACAGAGAGCCTCTTGAAAAAACAATTACAATTTATGATGTTCCGAAAATACTTTCAACAACATACAAGTTAACACAATGTGACATACAAGACAGTACTCCTACTGATGGATTAGCTTTATTTAATTTAGCTTTAGCTAATGAGCCTATTTGTTTAGGTGAAAAAGATTTTGAAGTATATTATTACCATAGTATTACAGATGCAGAAAATGATTTAACAAACACTCAATCTATGCCTGTAAATTATCGAAATAGTGTTCCAGATGAACTTATATATGCAAAAGTCACTCAACCAAATTCAAGTTGTTATAGCATTGGAACAGTTATTTTACATGCTAATAAAAACATATCATTATTACCCGAAGCAATTCATGCGTGTGATCTTGGTGAGGGAAAAGCATCATTTGACTTAGAACAGAAAAAAGATTTAATAAAAACCGAATTGAATTTACCTTCAGATGTGCGTTTGTTTTTTTATTCAAGTGCAGAAGATGCCGCTATGGGAACAAATGAGCTGAAAGAGCCTTTTATTTCTGAATCTAAAACAGTATTCATTCGGGCTGAAAATGCTGAAGGTTGTTATGGAACCGGAAATTTTGAAATTATAGTCGAGTCTTCTCCAAAAATTAATCTTTTAGAAAATATTATTCTATGCGAAGGATTAACAAATCCCTCAATACAATTAAATGCAGGGATTTCAGCCCCAACTAGAACTAGTGATTTCACTTATTTATGGTCAACAGGCGAGACAACTCCTACCATATCTATTAACAAAGAAGGTGAATATAACGTAACTGTAAAAAATAAATCAGGCTGTACCACTACACGAAAATGCATTGTAACTCTATCTTATTTGGCAAAAATAAATAATATAATTGTGCATGATTTACAGCAAACAAATCAAGTTATAATTGAACTCGATAATCCAAGTGATTATAATTATATGATTCAATACGAAAATGGAAATGAAACTTCTTTTCAAACTTCAACTCTTTTTGAAAACGTACCTGGTGGTTTTCACGAATTAATTGTGAAAAACAATAATGGATGTGGACAAATAAAAAAAGCCTTTGCTGTATTAAATGCTCCTAAATTCTTTACTCCTAATGGTGATGGATACAATGATTATTGGAACCTGAAAGGAATAAATAGCAGTATTTACGAAAATGCAATAATATACATTTTTGATCGATATGGAAAATTATTGAAACTGTTATCTCCTTCAAGCCTTGGCTGGGATGGAACTTTCCTTAAGGAACCATTACCTGCAGATGATTACTGGTTCACCATAAAACTTGAAGACGGAAGAGAAGCTAAAAGCCATTTTAGCCTGAAAAGGTAATATAGAATCTATTTTATTACTTAAACACCTTTCTTATACATTTCAACCAATAATTTTAGGTAATTTAAAGCACTAAAAAAATAATTTCTTTATAGACACTTGGATACAAAATATCAAATTACTAAAAAGTAAAAAGCCTAAAAAAAAAGCCATTCGAATCAACGAATGGCTTTCAATTTTATAAAAAATAGAATTAGATTTTAAATCTTTTTCTATCTGTTTCTGTTAAATATATTTTTCTTAAACGAATAGATTTTGGTGTAACCTCAACATATTCATCTTTTTGAATGTATTCTAAAGCTTCCTCTAATGAGAAAATAATTGGAGGAATGATTCTTGCTTTTTCATCATTTCCAGAAGAACGAACGTTAGATTGTTTTTTCTCTTTCGTTACGTTAACACACATATCATCTCCACGAGAGTTTTCTCCAATAACCTGACCTTCGTAAATTTCAGCATTTGGTTCAACAAAAAACTTTCCACGATCTTGTAATTTATCAATAGAATAAGGAATAGCTTTTCCTTTTTCCATAGAAATCAATGAACCTTTGTTACGTCCAGCAATTTCTCCTTTGTAAGGCTCATATCCTATAAAACGGTGTGCCATAATAGCCTCACCTGCAGTTGCAGTAAGTAACTGGTTACGCAATCCAATAATTCCACGAGATGGGATATTGAATTTAACAATCATACGCTCCCCTTTAGTTTCCATGCTCAACATTTCACCTTTACGCATAGTAACAAACTCTACCGCTCTTCCAGAAAGTGTTTCTGGTAAATCGATTGTTAATTCCTCAATTGGTTCACATTTTTTACCATCAATTTCTTTGATGATTACTTGTGGCTGACCGATTTGTAATTCATACCCTTCTCTTCTCATTGTTTCAATAAGAACAGATAAGTGAAGTACACCACGACCAAAAACCATAAATTTATCAGCTGAATCAGTTTCACCTAATTTCATTGCTAAATTTTTCTCTAATTCTTTTGTCAAACGATCTCTAATATGACGAGAAGTTACAAATTTACCCTCTTTACCAAAGAAAGGAGAGTCATTAATTGTAAACAACATACTCATAGTAGGCTCATCAATATCAATTGTTGCTAAAGCTTCTGGGTTTTCAAAATCAGCAATAGTATCTCCAATTTCAAATCCTTCAACACCAATAATCGCACAAATATCACCAGCAATTACTTGTTGTACTTTTTTACGACCAAGACCTTCAAAAGTATGAAGTTCTTTAATTCTAGATTTAATTACAGTACCGTCTCTTTTTACTAATGAGATTGGCATACCTTCATTCAAAACACCTCTTTCAAGACGACCGATAGCGATACGACCTGTAAATGCTGAGAAATCTAAAGATGTAATCAACATTTGTGGTGTTCCTTCAGAAACTTTAGGAGCTGGTACATTTTCTATAACCATATCCAACAATGCTTCAACATTATCAGTTACGTTTTCCCAATGGTCAGACATCCAGTTATTTTTAGCAGAACCGTAAACAGTTGGAAAATCCAATTGCCACTCTTCAGCACCTAATTCAAACATTAAATCAAAAACTTTTTCATGTACTTCTTCAGGAGTACAGTTTTCTTTATCAACTTTATTGATTACAACGCAAGGTTTAAGACCTAAGTCAATAGCTTTTTGTAATACAAAACGAGTTTGAGGCATTGGACCTTCAAAAGCA
Source organism: Flavobacterium sp. GNP002 (assembly GCF_054343795.1). Lineage (NCBI taxonomy): Bacteria > Pseudomonadati > Bacteroidota > Flavobacteriia > Flavobacteriales > Flavobacteriaceae > Flavobacterium > Flavobacterium sp. GNP002. The sequence goes on along the minus strand of NZ_JBTGUW010000001.1, from coordinate 2,470,796 downwards.
TCTACAAGTAGACAAACTCCATCCGCCATGTTCAATACACGTTCTACTTCTCCTCCAAAATCGGCGTGACCAGGAGTATCAATAATATTGATTTTTGTTCCTTTGTAAACTACAGAAACATTTTTTGAAGTAATGGTAATACCTCTTTCACGCTCTAAGTCGTTGTTATCAAGGATTAAGTCACCTGTGTTTTCGTTATCACGAAATAACTGACAGTGATACATAATTTTATCAACCAAAGTTGTTTTACCGTGATCGACGTGGGCAATAATTGCAATGTTTCTAATAGATTCCATCTGTGATTTTTAATGGGTGCAAAGGTACACTTTATTTTGATATAAAAAATATTTATGCAATAGTTTACATATTCTTAACGCATTAGACACAAAAATAGGCTTTTAAAAAAATCTCTAAAAAATAAGTTATGAATGTTCTTTAATAATTCAGCAATAATTATTTATATTTGAGTAATGAAAAGCAAAACCAATCAAGTAATCACCGTCTACATTCTAATCTCAATGTTTGTAGCCATTGTTAGTCATAAATTATTAACACAATATATTTCTGATTCAAACCATCAATTTTATACTTTTACTAAAGACATCTTCTTTATATTTTTGACTGGAATAATTTTTAAACTTATTTTATCAAAAAACGACAACCGAAATAAATCCATTTTCGAAAAACTTAAAAATACAAATAACGAAATCAAGGAGTCGAATGAAAAATACGATATTGTAGCCAAAGCTACCAGCGATACAATTTGGGACTGGAAAATACAAGAAGACAGCTTTTCTTGGAACAAAGGAATTGAAAATGTTTTTGGCTACACTGAAGATGAAGTTGGCAATAGCTCAAAATGGTGGTTTGATAAAATTCACCCAGAAGACAGCATTAAGATGTCCATCAGACTTTATTCGTTTATAGAACAAAAAACTGAAAACTGGCAGGATCAATATCGCTTTAAATGCGCGAATAATTCCTATAAATACGTTTTAGACAGAGGCTTTCTCTTGAAAGATGAAAATGGAAAAGCCATCAGAATGATTGGTGCTATACAAGACATCACAAAACAAAAAGAAGAAGAGCAAAGACTTAAATTACTAGAAACGGTATTTACGCAATCAAAAGATTCAATTATCATAACCGAAGCCAATTCCTTTGACGAAAAAATTCCTAACGTCATTTATGCCAACCCAGCTTTTTCTTCTATGTCAGGATATGACTTTGAAGAAATTTCTGGAAAACCTGCAGATCCTTTCAATAGTCCAAATTCCGATATTAACGAACTTGAAAAACTTTTAAGCTCCATTAAGAACAAACAGGAATGTCTTATAGAGACAATCAGCCTAAACAAAAAAAGAGAAGAATATTGGGTTCGTTTCTCCATGATACCAATTTATAATACTGAGAATGAACTTTCTCACTGGATATCGATTCAAAGAGACATTACCGATGAAAAAAAGCAAGAAAAAGAAAAAGAACAACTTATTCGTGAACTAACACAAAACAATAAAGACTTAAAACAGTTTTCATATATAACGTCCCACAACCTGAGGGCTCCATTATCAAATTTAACTGGATTACTGAATCTATTGGAAGACATCCCTATTGAAAACCAAGAATTAAAAGAAATAGTAAACGGCTTTAACAAATCTACTCATTTATTAAATGACACAATCAATGATTTAGTAAAAGTTATTATCATAAAAGACAATCCTTCGATTCAAAAAGAAGCAGTTTTAATAAAAGAAATCTTTGAAAATGTTTTTAACCAGCTTAATTTTCAAATCGAATTATATAAACCAATCATAAAACTGAATTTCGAAAAAGTTTCTATCATAAACATTAATAAAGCATATATAGAAAGTATATTTTTAAATCTTTTAACAAATGCAATAAAATACAAATCCGAAAGCAGAAAGCTCAAAATAACTATTACCTCCCAAGAAATGGACGATACTGTGGTATTAATATTTAAAGACAACGGAATAGGTATCGATTTAGAAAGAAATAGAGATAAAGTATTCGGGCTTTATCAACGTTTCCACAATTACCCTGACAGCAAAGGACTGGGCCTCTACTTAGTAAAATCACAAGTTGAAACAATGGGAGGAACAATTGAAATTGAAAGCGAAGTCAATAAAGGAACTACGTTTACATTAACATTCAAAAACAAACAATAATGTTAGATCAAATTTTATGCATTGATGACGACCCTATAACACTTATGTTATGCAAAAAAGTAATAATCAAATCATCGTTTTCTAATGAAATAATAACAGCTCAAAACGGAGAAGAAGCACTAAGCTACTTCAACACCTTCAGATATACCAAAAACAAACCAAACGAACATCCGCAATTAATTTTTTTAGATTTGAATATGCCTGTAATGGGTGGATGGGAATTTTTGGATTATTTCAATAGCCAGGAATTTTCAGAATTCAAGACTATTAAAGTCGTTGTACTGTCCTCAACCATAGATCCTGAAGACTTAGAAAAAGCAAAACAATACCCAATGGTAATTGACTTCTTATCTAAACCAATTACTCGTTCAATGCTTGAATACCTTAAGAGCAAAATGGAAAAATAAAAAATTTTAAGATATAAAAAAAGCTCTCATAAATGAGAGCTTTTTTATATCTTAACGATTATATTGATTACAATTTAGCAACGTGCTTAGTTAATTTAGATTTTAAATTAGAAGCTTTGTTATCGTGAATGATATTTTTCTTAGCTAACTTATCAATCATAGAAATTACACTTGATAATTTAGATGTAGCATCTACTTTATCAGTAGCTATTCTTAATGCTTTTATTGCATTACGAGTAGTTTTATGTTGGTATCTGTTTAATACTCTTCTCTTTTCGTTACTTCTAATTCTTTTTAGAGCTGATTTATGATTTGCCATTTTACTTTATTTTTTTTTAATTGTAATAATTGTTATAAACTATTAGTTAAAAAAGAAAAACCTCCCACAATTGTTAATCAATCACTTTGGTTTTAACTAATAAAACAACGATTGGAGACACCAACCTCTGTTTTACAAAACTTATTTACAACTAATTGTAGTCCGTAAGGGAATCGAACCCCTGTTACCAAGACGAAATCTTGGCGTCCTAACCCCTAGACGAACGGACCTTATCCTCCTAAGTTTTTATCAATATAAATTGAAATTGTAGCCCGTAGCGGAATCGAACCGCTCTTACATGGATGAAAACCATGCGTCCTAACCGATAGACGAACGGGCCATTTCTCCTTCTAAGTTCAGGAAAACTTTAGCATGCAAAAAAATAGTAGCCCGTAGCGGAATCGAACCGCTCTTACATGGATGAAAACCATGCGTCCTAACCGATAGACGAACGGGCCCTGCTTCTCTAATGCGGATGCAAAAATACAACTATTTTTGAAACGTACAATAGTACATGCAAAAAAAATTATTTTTTTTTAATACGCCTTCGCAAATAACACTCTACCCGCTGAGCTTTCCCCAGTAAAAACACAGCTTCCCGCCTCTTCTACTCTGTCTAAAGGAATACATCTGATGGTAGCTTTAGTCAGGTCTTTAATCTTCTCTTCAGTTGCTGCAGTTCCGTCCCAATGTGCTGATACAAAACCTCCTTTAGTATTTAAAACCTCTTTAAATTCTTCAAAACTATTTACTTCAGTAATATGCGTATTTCTATAATTTAATGCTTTTTCGAACAATTCTTTTTGAATTTGCTCTAATAAATCACTTATATAAGTTGTAATTCCATCTTTAGAAACTACTTCTTTAGTCAACGTATCTCTTCTTGCCACCTCAAAAGTTCCATTTTCTAAATCTTTTGGACCTACGGCAATTCTAACAGGCACACCTTTTAATTCCCATTCTGCGAATTTAAAACCAGGTTTCTGAGTGGTTCTGTCATCAAATTTTACTGAAATGTGTAATTTTCGTAAAGCCGCTGTCAAAACATTCACCTCAGCAGTTATAGCAGCCAATTGTTCGTCTGTTTTATAAATAGGAACAATTACTACCTGAATAGGCGCTAAACTAGGAGGCAACACCAATCCCTGATCATCTGAATGCGTCATTACTAATGCACCCATTAAACGAGTAGAAACACCCCAAGAAGTTCCCCAAACATATTCTTGCTTTCCTTCGGCATTTGCAAATTTAACATCAAACGCTTTAGCAAAATTCTGACCTAAAAAGTGTGAAGTCCCAGCTTGCAACGCTTTTCCATCTTGCATCAAAGCTTCGATACAATAGGTCTCCTCAGCTCCTGCAAAACGTTCTGTTTCGGTTTTGATTCCTTTTATAACTGGAATTGCCATGAAATTCTCAGCAAAATCAGCATATACATTCATCATTTTTTCTGATTCTTCAACTGCTTCTGCTTTTGTTGCATGAGCAGTATGCCCTTCTTGCCATAAAAACTCTGCTGTTCGCAAAAACAATCTAGTTCTCATTTCCCAACGCACTACATTCGCCCATTGATTAATCAACAAAGGCAAATCTCTGTAAGACTGAACCCATCCTTTGTAAGTAGACCAAATAATAGCCTCGCTTGTAGGACGAACTATTAATTCTTCTTCTAATTTTGCATTAGGATCAACCATAAGTTTCCTGGCCTGTCTGGATCATTTTTTAATCTATAATGAGTTACAATTGCACATTCTTTAGCAAATCCTTCCGCATTTTTTTCTTCAGCTTCAAACATACTTTTAGGAACAAATAGTGGAAAATAGGCATTTTGATGCCCTGTTTCTTTAAACATTCGATCTAATTCAGCTTGCATTTTTTCCCATATCGCATATCCGTAAGGTTTGATAACCATACAGCCTCTAACTCCTGAATTTTCGGCTAAATCGGCTTTGACAACCAACTCGTTATACCATTTTGAATAATCTTCTGATCTTGTAGTTAAGTTCTTACTCATACTGAATAGTTTGGCACAAATTTTGTATTAATAATTTTAAGTAAATAGTTCAGCAAAACTAACTATTTTTGTAATGTGCAACAATAAAAAACTCCATATATATGAAAACTAGTACTCTTTCCTTGCGAAACCCAACAATATATTACTTTGTTGGATTTTTGAGCGTCCTGTTGACATCCTGTGGCTCGTACCAAAACAGTTCTTACTATGATTCTGATGGAATATATGGTAACGCTCCAAAAAGAGCTGTTGAAGTAGAGACGCAAAATGCTCCAAACAATCAATACAAAGACTACTTCGGGTCTTTACAAAACAATAACCAGCCTGTGGAAATTTTCACAAATGTAGATAGTTACAATGATTATAACATCGAAAATGACAGCCTGCAAGACTACACCAACTATCCGGGATGGGGCAGTAATCCTCAAACTGTAAGTGTAAATATTTACGACAACGGATGGGGAATGAATAATTGGTATGGAAATAACTGGGGATGGAATGCCGGTTATGGATGGGGATTGAACGTTGGTTTTGGATGGAATAATTGGTACGGAAACAATTGGTACGGAAATAATTGGGGTTGGAATAATTGGTATGGAAACAATTGGGGCTGGAATAACTGGTATGGCAATAATTGGGTACACTCTAATTACTACAATAACAGAGCCTATTCCTATAACGCAAGCAGAAGAGGTTCTTCCTACACTACTAACACAAGTAGTGATAGAAATTACAGCACCCGAAATTCAGCAAATTACTCTCGAAACCAAAGCAATACCGTTAGTCGCAGAAACAATTCAAATTACAGAGGAAATACAAATACTGATTTAAGAAGTAGAAGTACTACAAACGGATTCAATAGAACAAGTCCAACATTTTCAAGAAATCAAGGACAATATCAAAACAATTCCAATAGTACTCCTAGCAGAAGATCGAACACGAATAACACTCGAAACGAAAACAACAGACCCGAAAGATCTTACACTCCAAGTTCAAGGAATGACAACAATTCAAGATCATACAGCCCTAGCTCAAGTAGTTCCGGGAATTCTGGTGGTGGCGGAAGATCATCAGGTGGTGGCGGAAGAGGCGGAAGAGGATGATAACCGCTATACACCTACGAATTTTGATTTTAAATTAAAACTTACGAATTAAAAATGAAAAAATATATATTTTTATTAGCTTTAGGCTTCACTGCAAGCGTTGCACAATCACAAGAAATAGCAGATGCCATGCGTTACGCGCAGGACAACCTGAACGGGACAGCTCGATTTAGAGCTATGAGCGGTGCGTTTGGAGCTCTTGGAGGTGATTTATCCTCTATAAATGTAAATCCTGCGGGTTCTGCAGTATTTACAAACAACCAAATGGCTCTTACCTTAAGTAATTTTGACACAAAAAATAAGTCTACTTATTTTGGTAGCACAGCAAGCGAAAAAAACAATTCGTTTGATTTGAACCAAGCAGGCGCCGTTTTTGTTTTTAATAACAGAAACCCAAACAGCAATTGGAAAAAGATTTCATTGGCCGTTAATTATGAAAACATTACTAATTTTGACAACGGATTTTTTTCTGCCGGAACGAATCCAAATAATTCAGTTGACAACTATTTTTTAGCTTATGCCAATGGGATTCCTTTAAATGTCATACAAAATTCAAACTTTGAAGATTTAGATCACAGAGGACAACAAGCTTTTTTAGGTTACGAAGGTTATATAATAAACCCCGTAGATGAGAATAACCCAAATAACACACAATACACTTCAAATGTTCCAGCAGGTGGGAATTATTATCATGAAAACACCCTAATTTCTAACGGTTATAATGGAAAATTATCATTTAATGCCGCAACCTCTTTTAAAGACAAATTGTATCTGGGAATAAACTTAAACTCCCATTTTACGGATTACAGACAATCTTCCAACTTTTACGAAGAAAATGACAATGCAAACACAAATATAATTGATTTAGTAAATGCAACTTTTGATAACAATTTATATACCTACGGAACTGGCTTTTCATTTCAATTGGGAGCCATTGCGAAAGTAACCGATGAAGTTCGTTTGGGTTTGGCATATGAATCTCCTACATGGTACCATCTTAATGATGAATTAAACCAAAATATTGTAACCAATATATATGATTACAACACCTCTGCAAATCCAAGTCTAACTTCTGTAAATCCAGATTCTAATTACACCATTATTTACGAACCTTATAAATTACAAACACCCAGCAAATTAACGGGAAGTTTTGCTTATGTTTTTGGAAAATCTGGCTTAATAAGCGTTGATTACGCTATTAAAGATTATAGAAACACTAAATTTAAACCTGAAAACGATCCTTATTTTAATGATTTAAACAGCGATATGAATTCAATCTTAGACACTACTGGCGAACTAAGAATAGGTGCTGAGTATAAAATTGAAGCTTTGAGCCTAAGAGCAGGATATCGTTACGAACAAAGTCCTTATAAAAACGCTGTAACAATAGGTGATTTAACCGGATATTCAGCAGGTTTAGGATACAATTTTGGTTCTACCAAAGTAGATTTAGCGTATTCTTATGCCAAGAGAAACTCACAACAAGGATTTTTTAACCAAGGATTTACAGATGGTGCTAGTATTGAGGCCATAAACAACAATGTTTCAGTAACATTACTGTTTGAATTGTAATCAATCCGAAAAATAAACCTTAAAATCCGTTTCGTTATCATGGAACGGATTTTTTTTAGCCCTGATGGTCCCGAAGCGTCGGGGAAAATCCTCCCATTTTTTTCGGGAGATTGTAACGTACAGCAGGAATAGCTCCATAAAAAGCACAAAGATTTATGGTCCTAAAAATAAAAATTGTAATTTTGCAAAATTCCCAAATTATCGGGATTCTAATGTTATGAGAACTAAGTCTTTAAAAAAGAATAAAATCAACGTAATCACTCTAGGGTGTTCGAAAAATGTGTATGACAGTGAAGTGCTAATGGGACAACTTCGCGCAAGCGGAAAAGACGTCACGCATGAAGCTCCGGAAGCAGAAGAGGGAAATATTATTGTAATAAATACTTGTGGATTTATTGATAATGCTAAAGCAGAATCAGTAAATATGATTTTGGAATATGCTGACAAGAAAGAAAGAGGACTGGTTGATAAAGTATTCGTTACCGGATGTTTATCCGAACGTTACAGACCCGATTTAGAAAAAGAAATACCAAATGTAGACCAGTTTTTTGGAACTACAGAGTTACCGCAATTATTGAAAGCTTTAGGAGCGGATTATAAGCATGAATTACTGGGAGAAAGACTGACTACGACGCCAAAAAATTATGCGTATTTAAAAATTTCAGAGGGTTGCGACAGACCTTGCAGCTTTTGTGCTATTCCGTTAATGCGAGGAAAAAACGTTTCGCAAACTATTGAAAAATTAGTTAAAGAATCAGAAGGATTAGCTAAAAACGGCGTGAAAGAATTGATCTTGATTGCTCAAGATTTGACGTATTATGGTTTAGACATTTACAAGAAAAGAGCTCTTGGAGAATTATTGGAAGCATTAGTAAAAGTCGAAGGAATCGAATGGATTCGTTTGCATTATGCCTTCCCTACCGGTTTCCCAATGGATGTTTTGGAAATCATGAAGCGCGAGCCTAAAATTTGTAATTATATTGACATTCCGTTGCAACACATTTCAGATTCTATCTTGAAATCAATGCGTCGTGGAACAACTCAAGCAAAAACAACAAAATTATTGAAAGATTTCCGTGCTGCTGTTCCCGGAATGGCTATTCGTACGACTTTGATCGTAGGATATCCAGGTGAAACGCAAGAAGATTTCAACATCTTGAAAGATTTTGTTCAAGAAATGAAGTTTGACAGAATGGGCTGTTTTGCTTATTCTCATGAAGAAAATACGCATGCTTACGCACTGGAAGATGATGTTCCAGACAACGTAAAACAAGAACGTGCAAACGAAATTATGGAATTACAGTCGCAAATTTCGTGGGATTTAAACCAAGAGAAAGTGGGACAAACATTCAAATGCATCATCGACAGGAAAGAAGGTGGACATTTTGTAGGAAGAACTGAATTTGACAGCCCAGATGTAGATAATGAAGTATTGATTGACGCATCAAAACATTATGTAAAAACGGGTGAGTTTGTAATGATAAAAATTATTGAAGCAACAGAATTTGATCTGTACGGAGAACCAGCATAATTTTCTTAGGACGATTTTAATCGATTTTAAAAACTAAATATGAAACTATTTCAATCACTACTTATCATCGCTTTTGTATTATTATCTACAAATATAATTTCTGCACAATACGGTAATGGCGGATATGGAAACGGTTACGGCAATGGTTATGGAAGTAATCGCAGAATGAATAGTGGAATGGATCAATCCAGAGCTCAGGACAAACCAAAAGAAATTCCTGTTGAAGTAACGGTTGAAAAAATCATAGAGCGCATAAAACCAGAACTCACTCTTGATGAGCTTCAGGTTATTGCAATCTCTAACATACTGACCGAAAGCATAAAAACACAAGGCATGCTAATAAAAGCAGAAGTTAGCCAAGATGACAAAATAAAAAATATCAAAGCTCTTTCAGAAACTACTGATAGAAAAATAATGGAATTGCTAAACAAAGACCAAAAGGAAAAATATATTGCTTTGAATGAAGAAGCTAAAAATCCTAAAAAATCTAAAGCTAAAAAGAAATCCAATTAATCGATTTTAGTCCGTTGCTAAATGAAAACCTTCATGAGAAAAATTTTTTATTACCTTATTTTAGCAGTTATCTCTGCATCCTGCTCAACAAATCCTTATAAAAAGAGTGAGAAAATTTATGACACTAAGCTTAAATCATTAAAAGAAACCATTTCTAATAAAGATCCGCAGCCATTACCTGTAATTCCTCATGTAGAAATAAACATTGACACACTATACAAAAAACAGCTGCATACTTATAAAGACACTATTTTCAAAATGGGATCTACGCCTTTGCAAAACGGTGTTAATACAGAATGGATAGGAACTGTAAATTTTAATTTAAGAAAGCCCAATTTTATTATTATTCACCATACTGCGCAGGATTCATTACAACAAACGCTAAAGACATTCACTAAAATAGAATCTCAGGTGAGTTCCCATTATGTAATTTCAGATGACGGTAAAGTAGTCCAAATGTTGAATGATTATTTAAGAGCTTGGCATGCAGGTGCTGGTACTTGGGGGAGAAATACCGATATTAACTCGACATCCATAGGAATTGAATTAGACAACAATGGATCTGAAGTTTTTTCTGAATTACAAATCAATAGCTTACTGGCACTTTTAACGAAGCTAAAAAAAGATTACAATATTCCTGCTCAAAACATTATTGGTCATGCAGATATTGCACCAACCAGAAAAAAAGATCCAAGCCAATTGTTTCCGTGGAAAATATTAGCAGAGAAAGGTTTTGGTCTTTGGTCTGATGAGTTTTTAGTAACTGCTCCAATTGATTTTAATGTTGAACAAGGATTGCGAATTATAGGGTATGACACTAAAAATCTACCCGCGGCAATAACTGCTTTTAAACTACATTATATTCAAACAGAAGTTAATGATGTATTAGATGAAAAAACAAGAAACACCATTTATTCTATTTATAAAAAACAATAACGAGTAGTACAATCAAACTATAAAAAACGGTTTTTTGAATCTTTCAAAAAACCGTTTTCTTTTGCAATAAAGTCACATGAAACTCTAGTCTTTACATTATGTAGTTTGTTCCAACAGGGAAAACTTTAAAAAAAACTGCCAAAATATTTTAGAATATCTTGGCAGCAAAAAAAAAATATTATTTCAATACTAGAACGAATAAGTAGTCGCCAGTAATGCATAAGCTGTTAAACCTTTTGGAGCTGCATCACTGTTTGTAAAAATATCTTCTGATGCTGTGTCAACACGGAACTCAGGAATAATAGTCAAGTTTCCTACTTTGTAGTTTAGTGATAAAGTATTACCTACAACACTAGTTCCAGCAAGTGAACCTAATCCAGCAGTAGCATCTTTTGCATCTAAATACTCTAATCTGTAAGCTAAGCTTAATGATTCTTTCAATGCGAAATTAGCATATCCAACTAAAGCAAACCATTCTCCATCCAAAGAACTATCAAAGTCATTGTTAGTCATTGCATAAGTACCGTTGAATCCTAAAGAGAATGAATCACTCACTTTTTTCGAACCTACAAAATCAAATTGTGTTTTGTTCTCATCAGATGCAGGATTACTACTTCCAGAAGTAACATTGAAATATGCGCTTCCAGTATCCCCAACATAACCTAGTTGACCTATGAACGTTTTTTGGCTTGAACCCGCTTCAATTGTTGTTTTGAAATCTGTTGGATTTGAAACCCCAGCCATAAAAGTGAATTTTCCAGAGGTATATTGCGCTTTTACTCCAGTATTAAAGAACGGACCATACGTAAATGCATAAGACATACTGTAGTTTTTATTATCTACTGCGTCCAATAATTCATATCCCACATGAGTTCCAAAACTACCTGCAGTAACTTTAAATTTATCTGAAAACTCGTAAGTGAAATTCAATTGTTTAATCATGAAAGTTGAAGTACCATCATTATAAGCAAATTGAGCAGCTCTGTTTCCAAACCCTAAATCAACAAAAACAGATGCTTTCCCCATTTTATGAGATGCTTCGATAGAGGCCATACCTAACTCAAATGAATTGTGAGAATTTGTGAAACTGGTCAAACTGTTGTCTACACCAGAAAAATCATATTTATAATATGCAACAGCAGATCCTGCAAAAGTAGTTGAAGGTGCGACTGGAGCGTCTTGTGCGAAAGTTAAACTTGTTGTTAGCAATAATGCTATGGCTGCTAATTGGTTTTTCATCTTTAGTTGATTTTAGTTAGTAATCTAGTTTGGTTATTATTTTGGTCTTAGTTTATACGGTTTAAAAATTCTGATACTTATAATCAAGAAAACTGCTTTGAAATGCACTTTTTTTAATGTGAAATTTTCTTGTTTCTGAAGCGAATTTATTAACTTTTATTTCACTTGAATTACTATTTGACACTTTTTTGCCTTGTTTTGAGAAGAATTATTAATAACGAAAAATGAATAAAAAATAATGGATATTCCGTATTTTAAAGTATCAATTTTAAAAATTCAATAATGAGTTTTTACACAACACCCCCTATTTTTTTAAGTTAAACATCTAAAATAAATTTTAAAATCATTTTTTAACATCGTTTTTATATAAAATATCACACATACCCCCAATAATAAGTATACTTAAATATTTTTAATGTAATTAAAAAAAAAAAAAAAAAAACACAACTTCATTGATTTTTTTTAACTAAGAAATCTATATCCAACATTTTCATCTTTAGAAGTACAATTTACACCACATTGAAAAAGCGACTGAATCAACACTTATAAAAAACTACAACCCATTATTATTAACACTTATTTTATGAAAATTTTAATTGTGTAAAGATTCCTTTTTTAGTACATTTAAAACATGTTTCGTTTAGTACTTAAAATCTCCGTTTTACTTGTATTCCTCACTTTTTCCATTATTTGGATAAGTGATAAACTTTCAATACTTATTCATGAGAAGCAATATGATTTTTATGAACTAGCTGAAAACAATACTCAAGAGAACAATTTAGAGAGCAAACTAAAACTACTTTTTATTGATTCAATTGAAATTTTTAATTGTTTCGAATTTTACCCTTTCAATAAAAAACGAATTAATTCTTTCGATTCATTTGTAGTTAAAGAGTTTGTGCTGAAAGATTTGACTCCTCCTCCAGAAATAGTCTAGTCCTTATTTTTTTTTTACTAAAAACATAATTAAAATATGTCCCAATTTAAAAATGGCATCATACACCTTTACTATTATCTAAACACATGAAAAATTTATTTATAGCCTTCACTATTTTATTTACCACATCATTAATTGCGCAAACACATCAAATTATCAAACATGATGGAGAAACAATTGATATAAACTTTATTAAAACAGCAAATAATTTAGTGTACTACACTTTACCTCAAAGCGCTGAAGAAAAGACGATCAGTCAATATGCAGTGGCGCAATTGAACCAAAAATTAAAAAGTGATTCTAAAATCTTATCTGAAAAAATTCAACTGAATGGAAAATCAGACTATAAAAAAGTTGTCGTATTAAAAAAACACCAAACTATTGGATTGAAAGAATCTGGGGTGATTACCAGTTTTTACGGAGGAACGAAAGGAGAATCTTCATTATCGTTTACTGATAACGGTGAGAAACGATTAAAACAAAATGCCGCGCTCAAAGGATCTCAATTTATTGTTATTCTTTCCAATAAACCAAAAGATTTAAAGGCGGTCATTTATACCTATTAATAAAAAGGCAAATCAAGTAACAAATTCATAGATTGACCTTTCATAAATAGAAATAGATTGAATAAAAAAATCGAGGACAGATTTGTATAAACACAATTACTGTTCTCGATTCTTTATTATAATATGTCCTAAATACAATTATTCTATAATCAATGATTTCATATTCATAAATTCTTTGATTCCTATTGTACCTAATTCTCTTCCGTAACCTGATTTTTTAATCCCTCCAAATGGAACTCTGGAATCTGATCGTACTAATGAATTCACAAACACATTTCCCGCTTCTATTTTTCGTGCTAGTCTGTACGCATTTTCACGGTCTTCAGTCCAAATTGCAGAAGCCAATCCATATCTATGATTATTGGCAATAATTATAGCATCATTTTCATCCTTAGCTCTAATAATAGTTGCTAGCGGTCCAAATGTTTCTTCCTGAAAAGCAATATTATTTGAATCAACAAAATCAATTAGCGTTGGTTGAAAATTACAATTTTCCCATTCCCCGCCTACTATTAATTTTGCTCCTTGTTGCAGTGATTTATCCAATTGATTTGCTAATTTCTCCGCTAAATCAAGCCGAGCCAGCGGTCCCATATTAATTCCTTCCTGTAATGGATTTCCTTGTTGCAATAATTTTATTTTTTGAGTAAAAAGCGACGTAAATTCATCCGCTACTTTCTCAGTAACAATAAATCGTTTGGCACAAATACACGCCTGACCTGCATTTAGCATTCTGGATTGCGTCGCAACAGTTGCCGCTTTTTCAAGATTTGCATCATTCAAAACTATAAAAGCATCTGAGCCTCCCAATTCCATAACAGATTTCTTAATATGCTTTCCTGCCAATGAAGCTACAGATGAACCCGCCAATTCGCTTCCAGTCAAAGTAACTCCATGTACAATATCTGATGCAATTACACTTTCGACCTGAGGAATATCAATTGTAATTTGTTGAAAAACACCATTAGGAAAACCAGCTTCCAAAAACGCGTTCTCAATAGCTTTAGCACAACCAATAACGTTTGGCGCATGTTTTAAAAGTGTCACATTACCAGCCATAATTGCCGGAGCCGCATAACGCAGCACTTGCCAAAAAGGATAATTCCAAGGCATTATTGCAAAAACTGCTCCCATTGGATCATAAACTGACATGCTTTTGAAAGGTGTATCATAATATTCATCTTTCAGCATTTTTTCAGCATTTTCAGCATAGAAGTCACAATTTCCAGCTGACTTTTCTACTTCAGAAATACTTTCAGATAGCACTTTACCCATCTCATTGGTTATTAACAATCCTAACGCTGCTTTGTTTTCCCTCAGAATGTTAGCTAACTTTTTCATCATATCAGCTCTTTGCTCAAATGTGGCTTGCCTCCAATTTTTAAATGCTCGCTCAGATAATTGCAGTTTTTGATTCAATTGCGCATTCGTCAAAACCTCGTGTTCAGCTATAATTAGTTGTGTAAACGGATTTATCGATTTAAAAACCATGTGTTTGTAATTTAAATTCTTTGAAATATAAATGTTAGAAAATTAAGCAGCAGTTCTAAATCATTTCAAACATTGATTAACGATTCACGCACGCTTAGTAATGTTTTAAATCTAGTAAAAATACAGCTATAAATGAGAGGAAAAGTTTAAAAAATCGCAAGAGTGAAAGAAGTTAGATTCTAAAAATTTCGAAAACATTAGAAATCAACAAAGAGAGCACAATCAAAAGTATACAAGTTTAAATACCCTAAACTTTATTTATTAATTCCCATAAAAACAGTATCCAACATTTCGAATACTTTTTCCTTATCCAATGGTTTTGTAATACAGTCCATAAAACCAAATTGCATCATTTTTTCTTTATCTTCAAATGAGGCATAAGCAGTTTGGGCAATAACTGGAAGTTCTGGTTTTATTTCTTTTATTTTTTCGAAAGCTTGATAGCCGTCCAAAATAGGCATTTTTATATCCATAAACACCAAAATAATGTTTGGATTTTCTATACAAATATCTACAGCTTCTTGTCCGTTTTTAGCTCTTAGAACGGTATGATTTCTTGATTCAATAATTTTTTTCAACAGCATAAAATTAATGATATCATCTTCTGCGACTAAAATAATTTCATTATCATAGTTCCTGTAAAAAGGTTTTACTTTTTTGGATTTTATTGCTTTTTTCGTTTGATCAAATTTTAATGGTATAGTAAATGAGAAAACTGAACCTAACCCAATTGTAGAGCGCACTGATATCTCTCCGCCCAACATTTCTACGTAAGCTTTTGTAATTGACAAACCCAATCCTAATCCCGATAATTCCACAGATCCATCGCCTTCAATTCTTCTGAACCTATCAAAAATTACTTTTAAATAATTTTCGCTGATTCCCATACCTGAATCTTCTATCTTAAATTCTAAAACTTCTTTTTCTTTGTTTATTGAATATCCAAAAGCAACAAAACCTCTTTCAGTAAATTTTAACGCGTTAGTGATTAAATTAACGATAATCTGTTTCAGTTTTGTTTCATCTGTTAGAATATTTCCTTGAAGTTTCTCTGGATTTTTAAGAATATAAAATTGAATTTCTTTGTCTTTAGGAATCGTAATCTTGATGGAATTATACAATTCTGTGATACACTTTTCTACATCTAATCCTTTATAATTAGGCATAATTTGTTTTGCATCAATCTTTGACATTTCGATAAGGTCTTCGATAATTGAAACCAGGCTGCTACCACTGTTTTTTATAATTTTCAAATATTCTAACCTCTCCTTTTCTTCCAAATTTGTATCATGTAGTAAATCACTAAATCCCATTATAGCATTCATGGGTGTTCTGATTTCATGCGATAAATTAGCCAAAAAAGATGATTTTAAAGTATCGCTTTCTTCAGCTTTTTGCTTGGAAATTTCTAGTTGTTTCCGTTGATTGCTATTTTCTTCAAATAAGTATCCAATGTATCCAAACTCTCCATCGGACCTTTTTAAACTATTTATTGAATTTGTATTACCCGTTTCCAGAATGCTTTTAATTAACTTTAATGGATTATAAACCCATCTTTTAGTATAATAAACATAGACAAAAATGTTTATCAAGGAAACCAGAACAACAATAAAAAGAATCTCTTTTGTGTTCGTATAATTTAAATTGAAAGGTCTTTTAAAAAGTAATCTGACTACATCTTCATTTTTCCAATCTTTTAGATCTAAGCCAACAGTAACAAAATCATCTTCATTTGCAATTACATAATCACTTGAAGCCAAGTAAACTTTTGAACTGCTTATGTTCCCTAAAGTATTCAAAAAAGATTCGTCTAAAAGTCTTGCAATAAAAAAATAACCGGAGGGCTTCGTTTTATTCTTTTTAGGATCATTAGAAGGGTGAATGGTTGCTCCAAAAACCTCAACAATACCTTCTGGGATTTTTATATAAAATCTTTTAAATTTAAATTTATAAAGCTCTGACATCATCTCTTTTGGGATAAAATCAAAGGTTTTAATCTTAGAAGAAACTGTTTTATTGATTATTTTTTTATCTAAACCGTAAACGCCAATATAATCAGCTTCGTACGATTCAAATTCACTTAAAATATATTGATTATACCACTTTTCATCTTTTGTTTTTGTGAAATGAACCAACTCATTCCAATACGTAACATCTATAATAGTGGCTGTTGCCGTTTTAGAGTTAAGTCTAAACAAGGACTTAACTTCCTTATCGTACTGATTGTAAGTAGTTTTGTAAAAATTACTTTCTTCTTGAACGGTATAAAGATAAAGCGAGATGTAAATTAGAAAAAAGAAAATACTTGTCGAAATTATCAACAAAAGTAGTTTAGAATACGTATTTAAATTAATCAATCTCTTCATGGAATAAACTCGAATCAAAAGAAATAGAACTAAAATGCACTACGCATTTTGTAAGATATATCACTTTTTTTCTGTAGCGCAAGTTAGCCTTTTTTATTATAAAAAAAAATTCCATCCGTTTAAACCGATGGAATTCATTATAATAAAGGTTTATTTATCAACACTATACTTTTGCAAAAGCGACCAAACCTTGGTTTTTGGGTCTTCAAAATCTATATTTCTACTTTTGTTCAAATTTTTCAAATTATCCCAAAATATTTCCAATTTCCAATAATTCGGATGTGGAGAAATTCAGATTTTGTAAACTTTCAATATTATTATTTAATTGACCTACGGAACTGGCTCCAATCAAAACAGAAGTGATTCGGTTGTCTTTTAATAGCCAAGCCAAAGCCATTTGTGCCAATGATTGGTTTCTCTGTTGCGCGATAGTATTCAGTTGAATGATTTTTTGAATTCTTTCCGCCGAAACTTCATCTGTTTTTAAATGACCATTTGGATTAAAAGCTCTTGAATTTTCAGGAATCCCTTTCAAGTATTTGTCCGTTAAAAGTCCTTGTGCCAAAGGAGAGAAAGCAATACACCCCACTCCTTTTTCTTCGAGAACATCTAATAAACCCGCTTCAGGTTCTCGCACAAACATCGAATATTTCACCTGATGAATCAAGCAAGGTGTTCCCAATCGTTTCAAGATTTCAGTAGCTTCCTTAGTTTGTTCTGCATTATAATTCGAAATTCCTGCATACAATGCTTTTCCGCTTCGTACGGCATAATCCAAAGCCATCATGGTTTCCTCCAAAGGCGTTTCCGGATCAAAACGATGCGAATAAAAAATATCTACATATTCCAGATTCATACGCTTCAAGCTCTGGTCTAAACTTGATAACAAATATTTTCGGGAACCCCAGTCACCATATGGACCGTTCCACATAGTGTAACCAGCTTTGGTCGTAATCACGATTTCATCACGCAGGTTTCCTTGAAAATTATTTTTCAGTATTTTCCCAAAATTAGTTTCAGCTGAACCCGGAACTGGACCGTAATTATTGGCCAAATCAAAATGGGTAATTCCTTTATCAAAAGCGGCTTTGACAATGTTCTCTCCATTTTCAAAATTATCCACCGAACCGAAGTTGTGCCATAATCCCAAAGAAATTTGTGGCAGTAACAAACCACTTTTTCCACATCTGTTGTATTTCATTTTTTTAATTTAAAAAAGGAAAGATAAACATTTTATTTAAAAATGATTTATATAAAAACCATCACATTGCAATCAAAAACAAATTCAGATTCAACCACAAAAAAACTCGATTTATCTAAGACAAATCGAGTTTTCAACATTATAAATAACTTTTAAAACCTAAATAACAATTCCTTTAAGTGTCAATACTTTTGGTGTTGTTTCAACATTTGTTGTAACTGTAACTGTTTTTGTAAAAGCACCTTTACTAGCTGCATTGTATGTTGCGGTAACCTTTCCTGATTTTCCTGGAAGAATTGGCGTTTTGGTATAATCTGTTGCCGTACAACCGCAAGAACCATTGACGTTGGTGATTATTAATGTAGTTTTTCCTGTGTTTTTAAATTCATAATTAATGGCTTTTGGCGTGTTTTGAGGAATTTGACCAACATCTATACTTTCACTTTTCCATAAAATGGACGAAGCAACAGACGAAACTTTTGACGTCAAAGCATTTGCTGGGGCGATAGCTGAAAATGACATTAATCCTAGAGTTAATGCCAACATTGAAATTTTCATAATTTTCATAATTTGATTTTTATAATAGTTATACAATAGATTATTTCATTTGAACATACCAAAAGTAGATTAGAAAATTTTCACTTCCTGTTAAGCGGTTTCAAATGTTTGTTAACGACTTGTTAATGGTTATATTTGAATGAAATTTTGATTAATATTACACTTTCTAAACTCATTTTTTACTTGAAAATAAACAAACTCAATAGTATCATTATTCTTGGAATCATTGCCATCGTTGGTATTCTGGTGGCACAACTCCTTTGGACCAAAGAAGCTTTCACTATTGAGGAAAAAAAGTTCAGCCAAAAAACACATATCGCCTTACTAGAAGTTGCCAAAAAATTATATCAAGGTACCAACCACGATTTACCCACAGAAAATCCGGTGAAAAAAATTTCAAATGATTATTATGTAGTGAATATTGATAATGATTTTGAACCCGAAATTTTAGAATTCTATTTAAAATCTGAATTCAAGAAAATGAATCTCACGACCGATTTTGAATATGCTATGTACAATTGCCAAAGCGATGAAATGGTGTATGGAAACTATATTTCTTTATCGGACAAATCAAAAGGAAAACAATCTATTTATTTCCCAAAGCATAAAAATTTAGTATATTATTTTGCCATTCGGTTCCCCAATGAAACCACTTATTTGTTTAGTTCATTACGTTTTTGGTTTGTACTTTCAATGGTGTTAATCCTAATTTTACTGATTTATGTTTATTCGATTTTTACGCTTTTACAGCAAAAAAAATATTCCGACTTGCAACGGGATTTTATTAATAATATGACTCATGAATTCAAGACGCCGTTATCATCAATTTTGATTGCTTCCAATTATTTAATCAAGCAAGAACCCATCAAAAAGGATAAAAAACTCTACACCTACGCTGAAATTATTATCAATCAAAGCAATAAACTAAACCAGCATATTGAAAAGATTTTGACAATAGCCAAATCCGATTATTCTCCTTTGGAATTGAATACAGAAAACATTGCGATAGTTCCGATAATTGAAAATGCTATCGAAAATATCAAACTAAAATATCCTGAAGTTACAACAACAATCAAATCAGATTCGTCTGATTATACAATAATTGCAGACTCCTTTCATTTCAACAATTTGGTTTACAATCTCCTAGACAATGCCGCAAAATACTGTAATGGCAAATCCGAAATTGTCATCCGATTATCAAAAGAAAATCACATGCTAAAGCTTGAATTTATTGATAATGGAATCGGAATTCCCAACAAAAACCTCTCTTTCATATTCGATAAGTTTTACCGAATTCCAAGTGAGAAAAGTAATGAAGTCAATGGTTTTGGATTGGGTTTGTATTACGTAAAGAAGATTTGTAATTTACATCATTGGAAAATTAACGCCACCAATAATCTCGAAAAAGGCATTACCCTAACCATTTTAATTCCAAATAAATAATGAGTACTTCCAGAATTCTTTATGCCGAAGACGATGCGACATTAGCATTCCTTACCAAAGATAATTTGGAGCAAAACCATTATGAAGTGACACATTGTTGCGATGGAAAAACAGGTATGGAAATTTTCAAAAAAGGCGATTTCGACATTTGCATTCTGGATATTATGATGCCAAAAATGGACGGATTCGAATTAGCAACTGAAATTAGAAAGGTTAATATTGATATTCCTATTATATTCCTTTCGGCAAAAACCTTAAAGGAAGATCGCATCAAAGGATTGCGTTTGGGCGCCGATGATTATCTTGTAAAGCCTTTCAGTATTGAAGAATTAATCCTAAAAATAGAGGTTTTCCTGAAACGTTCCCATAAAAATAATACTGTTGAGAAATCGATTTATGAAATTGGAAAATACCAATTTGACACCAAAAATTTTATTCTATACAACGAAAACGAAAAAATATCCCTCACGCAACGCGAATCCGAACTCTTGAAATTATTTCTGGACAATAAAAATGCAGTTCTAAAACGGGAACAAATCCTAACTTCACTTTGGGGCGACGACGATTATTTTATGGGACGCAGCCTGGATGTTTTTATTTCTCGCTTGCGCAAAATTTTGATTAATGAAAAAGGAATCGCCATAGAAAATTTACACGGGATTGGGTTTCGATTTGTATTAGAAACATCATAATAAAAAAACCACCTTCATCAGGTGGTTTTTCAATTCTTGTAAAATGCTACAAAGGAATGTTTCCATGTTTTCTATTCGGAGTTACACTGACTTTATTTTCGAGCATACTAAAGGCTTTTATCAGTTTACGCCTTGTGTCTTGCGGTAAAATTACTTCATCTACAAAACCACGTTGTGCTGCTGTATAAGGATTCGCAAACAAATCGGCGTATTCCGCTTCTTTTTCCAAGAGTTTCGCTTCATGATCTTCGGCTTCGTTAATTTCTTTCTTGAAGATAATTTCTGAGGCTCCTTTGGCTCCCATCACGGCAATTTCAGCAGTTGGCCAAGCAAAATTCATATCGGCACCAATGTGTTTCGAGTTCATTACATCATATGCACCACCATAGGCTTTACGTGTAATTACAGTCACTCTTGGCACAGTTGCTTCACTTAAAGCGTATAACAATTTCGCTCCGTGAACGATAATTCCGTTCCATTCTTGATCCGTTCCTGGTAAAAATCCTGGTACATCCACTAAAACTAATAACGGAATATTAAAACAATCACAAAAACGAGTAAATCGAGCCGCTTTTTTTGAACTGTTAACATCGAGACAACCCGCTAAAATCATCGGTTGGTTAGCTATAATTCCAATGCTTTTTCCTCCCAATCGAGCAAAACCCACCAAGATATTTTCGGCATAATTTTTATGAATTTCATAAAAGGAATCTTCGTCAATAATTCCACCAATCACCTCGTGCATATCGTAGGGTTTGTTTGGATTATCCGGAATAATAGTCGCTAATTTGGTACGAACTTCATCATTCAGTTCATAAGGTAAATTATGTGCTTTTTCTTTGTTGCTTTGTGGTAAATAACTCAACAAGCGCTTCAAATCCTCCAGACATTCCACATCATTAGTAGAAGTAATATGCGCCACACCCGATTTAGTGGAATGCGTACTTGCACCACCCAATTCCTCCGAAGTCACGGTTTCATTGGTTACAGTTTTTACAACATTAGGCCCGGTTACAAACATATAACTGGTATCTTCAACCATCATCGTAAAATCAGTCATTGCAGGGGAATACACAGCTCCACCGGCGCAGGGTCCCATAATCGCAGAAATTTGCGGAATAACTCCAGAGGCTTGTACATTTCTATAAAAAATATCAGCATAACCACCCAAAGAACGAACACCTTCCTGAATACGTGCTCCACCAGAATCATTTAGTCCAATCATGGGCGCTCCCATTTTGACCGCCATATCCATAACTTTGCAGATTTTCTCAGCATGCGTTTCAGATAAAGAACCTCCAAAAACCGTAAAATCCTGAGCAAAAATATAAACTAATCGCCCGTTTATGGTTCCATATCCTGTGATGACTCCATCACCATAGTACAGTTCTTTTTCCATTCCAAAATCAGACGTTCGGTGCGTCACCAACATCCCAATTTCTTCAAAAGAACCTTCGTCCATCAAATAATTGACGCGTTCTCTTGCGGTTAGTTTTTTATTCGAATGTTGTTTTTCGATACGTTTTTTACCGCCACCCAAATGAGCTTCGGCAATTTTATCGTTTAATGTTTTTATTTTAGAATCCATCAGTTGTCAATTATTATTTTTTGATTTCCGTGTAGCTACTGGAAAAAATATAACCACATAGAAACATAGATTTTTATAAATTAGAATATTAAGACGTTTCACTTTTTCATAGATTTCATAATTCTATGTGCAAAAAAAAAATCTATCAATCTCTTTTTTAATAAACACTTTACTACTATTTTTTCTATGATTCTATGTGGCTCAATTTTTATGCAATACTTTATTGAATTGGTAAGCGTACGATTTTTTGATCTTCAAAATATTGTTTCATTGCCACAAGAGCTGCAATTTCGGCTTCTTTAGCCATTTGTTTTTTCAACACATCGGCATTGTAATAATTCTTCACGAAATGCGTGTCAAATTTTCCGGAACGAAACGCCTCATGTTCAAAAACAAATTTCCCAAAAGGCAATGTTGTCTGCACGCCTTCCACTTGATAATTTTCAATGGCCTTAATCATAATTTGAATCGCTTCTTCTCGGGTTTCTCCATAAGTGATTAATTTGGCCAACATCGGATCGTAATAAATAGGAATATCCATGCCTTGCTCAAAACCGTTATCTACGCGAATTCCTTCACCAACCGGCAATTGATAAACATCCAAATGACCTACACTAGGAAGAAAATCATTCATAGGATCTTCGGCATACACACGCAATTCCATCGCATGTCCTTTTATTTTCAAATCTTCTTGCTTGATTATTAATTCTTCTCCTCTTGCCACTCTAATTTGCAGTTCGACTAAATCAGTTCCAGTAATTAATTCGGTAACGGGATGTTCCACTTGCAAACGCGTATTCATCTCCAAGAAGTAGAAATTATTATTTTCGTCCAATAAAAACTCAACAGTTCCAGCTCCTAAATAATCACAGGATTTAGCTACCAAAACGGCCGCTTCACCCATTTTTTTACGCAATTCCGGTGTTAAAACGGAAGAAGGAGCTTCTTCAATTACTTTTTGGTGACGACGCTGTATGCTACATTCTCTTTCGAATAAATACAACACATTGCCATAACTGTCTGCCATAACTTGAATTTCGATATGTCTTGGCGAACCCACATATTTTTCGATAAAAACCGAACCATCTCCAAAAGCAGCAATCGCTTCACTGATAGCACGATCCATTTGAGATTCAAAATCAGCTTCGCTTTCTACCACACGCATTCCTTTTCCTCCACCACCGGCAGAAGCTTTAATCAGTATTGGAAAACCAACTTCCTTCGCAATGACTTTTGCTTTTTCGACATCCGTAATGGCTTCATCAAAACCGGGAACCATTGGAATATTGTATTGCTTAACGGCATCTTTCGCCGCTAATTTACTTCCCATGATTTTTATTGCTTTCGATTTTGGACCAATAAAAATGATATTATTTTTTTCGGCTTCTTCAGCAAAATCTGCATTTTCACTCAAAAATCCATAACCGGGATGAATCGCATCCACGTTTAAAGATTTGGCAACCTCTATGATTTTACTTCCTAATAAATACGATTGACTCGAAGGTGCTTCTCCAATCCAAACGGCTTCATCAGCAAATTTTACGTGCGGTGCATTTCTATCGGCAGTTGAATAAACTGCTACAGTTTTTATGCCCATTTTTTGTGCGGTTTTCATCACCCTAATGGCGATTTCCCCTCTATTGGCAACTAATATTTTTTTCATATTTAATAAGACTAAAAGAATAAAGACCGCTTCACTGCAAGAGCAAAGAAATATAAATTCTTGGTTCTTTTTATCTAGTATCTTTTATCTCTACTCGAATTCAATTAACAACTGACCTTTATCTACAGCATCTCCCATAGCAACCGAAATCGACTTGATAATACCATCTCGCGGAGAAAGAAAACTGTTCTCCATTTTCATAGCACCCAGAATAATTAAATTGTCGTTTTCTTTTACCTCTTGTCCCACCACCACACTGATTTCCAGAATCAATCCGGGCATAGGTGCTTTGATAAAATTGACTTGTTTGGTATGTCCCGTTTCGAATCCCATTTCCTTAATCAAAATATCCAAAGGATTTGAAATGGCAACGGTGTAGGTGTTGTTGTTTACCTTAACGGTGTAGTTTTTTTGAAGAAAATCAGAAGTAACGATTTCCGCTTGATAAGGTGTGTTTTCGTGTAAAATATGGAACTTGTTAGTCTCCACACTTACAGCATCCAGTTGTGAAACACTTTCCTTTTCCAAATCAAAATGAAAAGTGTCGTTTACATTAACTTTATAACCAATACTCATTTGTTTCTATTTTAGAATCGTAAAAATAAGTAAAAGAAAACGTTTTCGTAAACCTAAAATTAAATTTTATGCTAAATAGATATAGTTATATGAAATAAATTTATAAGACTAATAATCCAAACTCTCTAAGGGTTTTAATTGGCTTTGAGTACCAAAACAATTCAAAATCTTCCAATTTTATTTCGAAATCAGCTTTAATTTCTTGGTAATTATAAATTTTAGCATTCGAAACAGAAATTTTTTGTAGCATTTCTACCAACCATTCTCCTTCATTTTTATTACTTTGAATGGAAAAACTTTCTTTCTTATCATGAAAAGTCAAAGTCATCATTTCCCATGAATTTCCTTTCTTGGATTTGGTAAAATGTTCTACAAATGGCTTTCCTCCTAACCAAACGATTTTGGCCGTAGGTTTACTATTGAAATCATCGTCTTCTTGCAAAGCATCAAAAATAAAATCAGGAGAAATTTTCGACTTTGGAATTTTAAATTCAAACCAATCCTGCAATTCGTAATCAAAACAGATTCCGTGCATGAAGTTGAATAAGGATTTCTTGAGTCCAAAACTGAATTTATCATGATCGATTCCTGTTGAATCGGTATAATTAATATCGTTATTGGCGAAAGTTCCAATCGCTTCGGTTTCCTTTACCACACCAAATTTCTCTGGATACAAGCCAACAGGACTGTGCGCGGTCATCGCAAACTGGTGCCAAAATCCGGATTGCAATACACCCACTTCAAATAATTGACGCACCATTTCGAGACTGTCCACCGTTTCCTGAATGGTTTGTGTAGGATAACCATACATCAAGTAGGCATGAACCATAACGCCTGCTTCTGTGAAATTTCTAGTCACTTTCGCTACTTGTTCCACCGTAACACCTTTATCTATTAGTTTTAATAATCTGTCCGAAGCAACTTCCAAACCACCAGAAACGGCGATACAACCGGAAGCTTTTAGAAGCAAACACAAATCTTTTGTAAAACTTTTTTCGAATCGAATGTTTGTCCACCACGTCACTGCTAATTTCCTGCGAAGAATTTCAAGAGCTAGAGCGCGCATCAAAGCCGGAGGTGCCGCTTCGTCTACAAAATGAAATCCGTTCTCGCCTGTTTGGCCTATCATTTCCTCCATTCGATCGCACAATAAATTGGCAGCAACGGGTTCGTAAATTTTTATATAATCCAATGAAATATCACAAAACGTACATTTCCCCCAATAGCAACCGTGAGCCATGGTGAGTTTATTCCAGCGTCCATCGCTCCACATGCGGTGCATTGGATTCACAATTTCGATAACTGAAATATATTTATCCAAAAGCAAATCCGAATAATCCGGAGTTCCCACTTGCGATTGTTTGTAATCGTGTTTTAGGGAATTATTTTTATAAACGACTTTTCCTTCTTCCAACAGAAAAGTTCTTTTATAGGAATTGTAATCCGTCCCGAAATTTCGGGATTCAATATTGGAAATTAACTCTTCAATTGGTGTTTCGCCATCATCCAATGTAATAAAATCAAAAAACTCAAAAACGCGAGCATCCGAAAGTGAACGCAATTCGGTATTTGGGAAACCACCGCCCATTGAAATCTTAATATTCGGATAATGCTTTTTGACCCATTGCGCGGAACGAAAAGCTGAATATAAATTACCTGGAAACGGAACCGAAATCAGGAATAATGTAGGTTGAACGATTTCAATTTTCTCTTTTAGAATCGAAAGAAGAATGTTATCAATGTACGTTGGTTCTTGTTGCAAGGCTTCATACAACTCGTCAAAAGAATTCGCACTTCGTCCCAAACGTTCCGCATAGCGGCTGAAACCAAAATTAGCATCGACACATTCAACGATAAAATCAGAAATATCTTCCAGATACAAAGTCGCCAAATGTTTCGCTTTGTCCTGCGTTCCCATCGTTCCAAAAGCCCAATCAAGTTCTTCCAATTGTGTGAATCGGGACGCTTCCGGTAAGAAATCTTCCTGACAAATTTGGAGTGCCAATGTTGGATTTTTTCCTTGAAGGAAAGCAATAACAGGATTAATCGTTTTTAGATACTCGTCATGCAAAGCATAAATACGTTTGGAATTATCCGAAATAGTATTATTTGGAACTTCAAACTTTAAACCTGAAACTTGAAACAAATCTTCTAATCCTTCTTTTGAAAACAATTTCAAAATCACTTCAATACCCAAATCCGCCTGAAAAGATTCAATATTTTTAGTATTCAGAAACCCTTTGATATATGCGGTTGCCGGATACGGTGTATTCAGTTGGGTAAAAGGCGGCGTTATTACGAATAATTTGGTTTTCAAAGGATTTTTTTTTGCAAAAATAAAGGTTAAAAATGGATTCTTTGTCATTTAAAAATAGAGTTTTCCTAAACATATCTTAAACCAAAAAAACATAACTTTACTTTTTCTTACTTTAGCGACAAATTTAGAAACTCAAAATATGCCAACCGACTGTATCAGCTATCAAAATTCCGGATATTTCTCTTCTTTGATGAACGATTATTTAGATCAAAAGAACAATTTAGATTCTCTATACAATAGATTTCCAAAGCTTGAGAACTTTGAAGATCAAATCCTTGAAAAGCAAAACAACTACGACAATAACAACAGATCCATTTTAGTTTCTACTTTACAAAAACAATATTCAAAAATTGAAACTTCCGTTTTAACTAAACAAAATATCGAAGCTTTAAATAATCCAAATACATTCACCATCACAACAGGTCATCAGCTGAATCTTTTCAGCGGACCTTTATATTTTTTGTATAAAATCATTTCGACTATTAATTTAACAACAGAATTAAAAGCGAAATATCCAACCTCTAATTTCGTACCCATTTACTGGATGGCAACCGAAGACCATGATTTTGAAGAAATCAATTATTTCAATTTTAAAGGCAAAAAATTCCGCTGGAACAAAGAAAGCACTGGTCCTGTGGGTCGTTTGTCTACTGAAGGTCTGGATGAATTTCTTGAAATATTTACATTAGAAATTGGTTCCAATTTAAATGCAAACACTGTAAAAAAATTATTTGAAAATTCATATATCAATCACGATAATCTAGCCGATGCCACAAGATTTTTGGCAAATGCACTTTTTGGCGAGTATGGTTTAGTTATTTTGGATGCTGATAATCAAGATTTAAAACGTAGCTTTATCCCTTTTGCAAAAGAAGAATTGCTGCAACAATCCTCCCATAAATTGGTATTGGAAACTGCAGAAAAATTAAAAGATTATACGGTTCAGGTAAATCCACGTGAAATCAATTTGTTTTATATTGAAGATGATTTACGAGAACGAATCACCTTTGAAAATGATAGATACAAAGTAAACCACACTAAAATTGAATTTTCTGAAACAGAAATTTTATCCCTTTTAGAAAATCATCCTGAGAAATTCAGCCCTAATGTGATTATGCGTCCGCTATATCAAGAAGTGATTCTACCCAATTTGTGTTACATTGGTGGGGGCGGAGAAATTGCTTATTGGTTAGAATTAAAATCCTTTTTTGCTGCTGCAAAAGTGACTTTCCCAATGCTTTTGCTTAGAAACTCTGTACTATTGGCTACTGAAAAACAAGCTAAAAAAGCAGACAAATTAGAATTGAATTGGTCAGATTTGTTTTCGAAACAAGCCCATTTAGTAACTACTAAAACCATAGAATTATCAGATTTCCCAGTCGATTTAACGCATCTAAAAAAACAATTGCAAAAACAATTTCAAGAGCTTTATGAAGTGGCAAATAAAACAGATGAATCTTTCCTTGGAGCTTTAAAAGCGCAGGAAGTAAAACAAATTAAAGGTCTAGAAAATTTGGAAAAACGTTTGCTGAAAGCACAAAAAAGAAAATTGGGTGATATTTTACAACGCATTACCGACTTGCAAAACAAGTTATTCCCCAACCAAAGCTTACAGGAACGACAAACTAATTTTTCGGAATTTTATTTGGAATTCGGTGAAAATCTGATTCCTATATTGGTTAATCAACTCAAGCCTTTGCATTCTAATTTTAATATAATTACACTTCCTTAAAACCACCCAAAAACTAATGATCAAAGAACGCCTGATTTCACTGGATGTATTTAGAGGATTTACTATTTTATTAATGACCATTGTCAACAATCCAGGAAGCTGGGCAACAGTCTACCCTCCTTTATTACACTCCGATTGGAATGGTTGCACTCCCACCGATTTAGTTTTTCCGTTTTTTATTTTCATTATGGGCGTAGCTGTTTCTTTCGCAATGCCTACAAAAAATTTTGACGGTGCTACTTTTAATAAAATAATGGTTCGTTCACTGCGCATGTTTTGTTTAGGGGTGTTTTTTAATTTTTTTGGAAAAATACAACTCTTCGGACTGGAAGGAATCCCGTTATTAATAGGACGATTAATCATAACAATTGGCGTAGGCTATGCACTGATGGGAAGTTTCAATTCAAAAGTCAAAACCTATTTAGCCGTAACTATATTTGTTGTTTATCTATTCTTGGCTTACAGTGGTATTGAAGCTTATCAAGACGTAAGACTTCCGGGCGTTTTACAGCGCATTGGAATTGTATATTTTATAATATCTCTTTTGTATTTAAAAACTACTCAAAAAACACAACTTATAGTAGCTTCAACGATTTTATTAGGATATTGGGTAATAATGACACTGATTTCTGTTCATGGAATTGGTTTAGCAAACCTTGAAAAAGGAACTAATTTAGCATCATGGATTGACAGTATTTTATTAAAAGATCATGTATGGGCAGTTACAAAAACTTGGGATCCAGAAGGAATTCTAAGTACTATTCCAGCAATAGCTTCCGGAATAATAGGATTGCTTATTGGTCAATTGCTCAATCGTCCATTACCAAAACTGGAAATTGCAAAAAGAATGGGAATCGCTGGGATCATTCTTATTATTCTTGGACTTTTATGGTCTATCGTATTTCCACTAAACAAATCATTGTGGACGAGCTCTTTTGTTTTATACACATCCGGTTTGGCAATAATTTCTTTAACTCTTTTTTATTATGTCATTGATATTGAAAACTATAAAAAATGGACAAAGCTATTTCTTGTTTGGGGCGTAAATCCAATGATTGTATTCTTCTTTTCGGAAATAATCCCACAAGGATTGGAAATGATTCAATTTCAAAATCCAGAAATTCCTTCTGAACAAATCAATCTTCAAAATTATCTGTATAGTTTTTGGATTGCACCGGTTTTCAATAATCCTATGACGGCATCCTTAGCCGGAGCTTTGATTTATGTAACTATTTGGTCTTTAATTTTAGGGCTTTTTTATAAACATAAATTAATTTTTAAGGTTTAATTTTAAAAAAAACCTGTTTAATCTTAAATAAACTCCTTTTAATTGGTGATTTATTAAAACAAACACATAAAAAAAGTTTACTTTTGCACCCAATTCGAAAAATTTAAAAAACAAAAAAATGGCTACTAATAGAACATTTACAATGATTAAGCCTGATGCTGTTGCTAACGGACACATCGGAAACATACTTGCAATGATTACTAATGCAGGTTTCAAAATCGTTTCTTTGAAATTAACGCAATTAACTGTTGCTGATGCGCAAGCATTTTACGAAGTTCACGCTGCAAGACCTTTCTACGGTGAATTAGTTGAATTCATGTCAAGAGGACCAATTGTTGCTGCTATTTTAGAAAAAGATAACGCTGTTGAAGATTTCAGAACTTTAATTGGTGCTACAAACCCAGCTGAAGCTGCTGAAGGAACTATCCGTAAAGCATACGCAACTTCTATTGGAGAAAATGCAGTTCACGGTTCTGATAGCGATGAAAATGCAGCGATCGAAGGTGCTTTCCATTTTGCTGGAAGAGAGCAGTTCTAGTATACAGTGCTCCGTTTTTAGTGTTCCGTGACATATTAATCTGAACAGTAAAAAATAGAAAATCCCGTTTCAAAATTGAAACGGGATTTTTTTATACCAAAAATCTTAAATCTACAAACTGTTAATCAACAATCTCAAATCTCTATCTTAAAACTACATCCTTTACCACATCACGCCTTAATTCCTCATTAATCATCGCGACGATTTTAGACTTCCCATGGCTTAATTCTTCCCGTAATACTGAAGAACTCAATTCCACATACAAAGTGCTTCCTTTCAAAACCACATTTTTAGTATAATTATTTACACCATTTCCCATCAGATTTTTCCAGGCATCTTTCACGTCAATTTGGTCCATTCCGGGTTGCAGTTTATTCACCTGGATTATTTGCTTCAAAACATCCCCTATTGTACTTTGATTATTTAGTCGTTTTGCCATCCCCTAGTAAATTTATTGATGTTGCTTTCTTATAATGATATTCCGTTTTTTCCTTGTTTAGCAATACTAATTCTTCCGCTGATACGGCAATCAATTCCTCACTCCATTTCATATAAGGTGTCGAATAATCCAAAAATACTTTATCATCGGCAAATCGCACCGTTACGTTTTCGTAAACATCATTCACCAAAAAAGTGCCATCCAATTGCGGCATTACTTTCTTCCGAATCCCTTTATTGTCGCTTATTTTAAAAAAATCATAACTTTCATTCATCCCATACTCCTTATCTTTTCCTTTTTCAAAAACAACCTTCTCAATTTCCCAATATCCATTTATTTTTGCAATATCTGCGGGCTTAATATTTTGCTGACATCCTACAAAAAGGAATGCTATAAAAAGAATGCTAAATGTTTTTTTCATATAATTATTATTTTTAGGAGCTATTTCCTGCTGTACGCTATATCCATCTCGTTTTGAGAACGAGATGGGATGCCGCTTCCATCAGGGCTAGGGAATTCGAGTTATATCACGTTATTCTAAATACAAAGTTACTCTTATTAAATTCAAAGAAAACAAAAATAGTAGAAACACATTAAACTATTTTCTATATTTTTGGTCTTAAAGGAATTAGAAATAAATCATTAGCAAGATGTCAAAAATAATCTACAGTTTCCTAATCGTATTATTTTGTAGTAGCTGCAGTTCCGATACTACCGAACCAACTCCTAGTCCAACAACTGCAGAAACACTCTATTTCCCGCCTTTAAACGGTACAACTTGGGAAACAAAATCTATTGCAAGTTTAGGTTGGAAACAAACCGCCGTTCAACCATTACTAGATTATTTGCATCTAAAAAAATCTAAATCTTTCATCATTCTTGTAAACGGAAGAATCGTAATGGAAAATTATTTCAATGGTCATGACGCCAATGCTTTTTGGTATTGGGCAAGCGCCGGAAAAACACTGACCTCAACAGTAACAGGAATTGCACAACAAGAAAACCTAATCAATATCAACAATAAAGTTTCGCAATACATAGGAACCGGTTGGACGAGTTTGCCTTTAGCCAAAGAAAACTTGATTACAAACAAGCACCTGCTCAATATGACTTGCGGATTAGATGATAGCACGGATGATGTTGATCCAGCAAGCCTAAAGTACAAAGCCGATGCAGGAACACGTTGGGCGTATCATAATGTATATGTAAAATTACAGGATGTGATTGCTCAAGCCAGTGGTCAAACCTGGAATTCCTATTTCAACACCAAATTGAAAGATAAAATAGGAATGGATGGTACGTGGTTTCAATTAGGCAATAATTCCGTTTATGGAAGCAATACTCGCTCCATGGCGCGATTTGGCTTGTTAATCTACAACAAAGGAAAATGGGAAACCGCTAACATTGTGAATGAGAATTATCTTAATGAAGCTACTAATACCTCACAAAATATAAATCTAGGATACGGCTATTTATGGTGGCTAAACGGAAAATCAAGTTATCATTTACCACAAAGCCAACTTCAGTTCAACGGTAATTTAATACCAACAGCTCCAGCCGATATGTATATGGCTTTAGGGAAAAATGACCAGAAAATCTATGTTATTCCAAGCAAGAAAATGGTTGTTATCAGAATGGGAGATGTTGCTAATCCAGATAATCCAACTTTTGCTTTATCCGATTTTGATGAAACTTTATGGCAAAAAATCAGTGCTTTGTATCAATAAAATTACTTGGTTTTCAACCGTCTCATAAAACCCAAAACAAAGAAAACTAAACCTATTATTAATAAAAAATAATAGAAACCAAGACTTTTATCTCGGACAAGATTTGCCAATATAAAAGAAATAATACTCACTAAATAAAGATACATCGGAGGTGTATTTTTTAAAGAAGAGAAATCCATTCTAACTATTATTTAAAAAAACTATCTACAAACTCATACTTATTAAAAACCTGAAGATCCTCAATTCCTTCGCCTACACCAATATATTTTACAGGAATTTGAAATTGATCTGAGATTCCAATCACAACACCACCTTTTGCCGTTCCGTCTAGTTTAGTAACTGCTAAACAAGTAACCTCAGTAGCTGCTGTAAATTGTTTTGCTTGTTCAAAAGCATTCTGACCGGTTGAGCCGTCCAAAACTAATAACACATCATGTGGCGCGTCACCAACGACTTTTTGCATCACTCTTTTCACTTTGGTCAATTCGTTCATTAGATTAATCTTATTATGCAATCGACCTGCCGTATCAATAATAACAATATCGGCATTTTGCGCCACAGCTGATTGCAATGTATCAAAAGCTACCGAAGCCGGATCACTTCCCATATCTTGACGAACAATAGGAACGCCTACTCTATCCGCCCATATTTGCAACTGATCGATGGCTGCGGCACGAAAAGTATCGGCTGCACCAAGAACAACATTATAACCTTGTTTTTTAAATTGATATGCTAATTTACCAATGGTAGTCGTTTTACCAACACCATTTACCCCAACCACCATTAAAACATAAGGCTTCGTCTGAATTGGAATTAAAAATTCACTAGCTTCACCCGTATTAGTCTCTGATAATAAAGCAGCAATTTCTTCTCTGAGGATTTGATTAAGTTCTACTATTCCAAGATATTTATCTGAAGCTACACGGCTTTCTATTCTTTTAATAATCTTTAAGGTTGTATTCACACCAACATCGGAGGCTACTAAGATTTCCTCTAAATTATCCAGGACTTCATCATCCACTTTTGACTTTCCGGCAACCGCTTTGGTTAACTTCGAAAAGAAATTTGTTTTTGATTTTTCAAGACCTTTGTCTAATGTTTCTTTTTTCTCTGATGAAAATATTCTTTTAAAAAAACTCATTGTATAAATAGTATTAAGAATGAAGTATTTTAGTCCAAAGAACCAATACGTTTTTCTAACGGTAAATATAGAAAATAAAAAAGCTACTTCCGAATGAAAGTAGCTTTTCTATATAATGTGATTGTTAATTATTTCTTTTTCAAGAATTCGTCAACTGATTCCGGTGTCATAATAGATTCTACGAATGTATATGCACCTGTTTTTGGAGATTTCACCATTTTGATGGCTTTTGACAATCTCTTAGAAGCTGTTTGTAACGATGCTACGGTTTTCTTTGCCATGATTAAAATGTTATTTAAATTTAAATAAAATTTTCAAATGTAGAACATTTGAGATTTTATCAAAATCTCTAATTATTACTTAATTTCTTTGTGAACAGTTACACGTTTCAAGATAGGATTAAATTTTTTAATCTCTAATCTGTCTGGTGTATTTTTTTTGTTCTTTGTTGTAATGTATCTTGAAGTTCCTGCAACACCCGAAGTCTTGTGCTCAGTACATTCTAAAATTACCTGGATTCTATTACCTTTCTTTGCCATCTTGCTATTTTTTTATTTTGGAATGGATTATTTAATAAATCCTTCTGACTGCGCTTTTTTCAAAACTGCAGCGATTCCATTTTTATTAATTGTTTTTATCGTAGATGCAGCTACTCTTAGAGTAATCCATCTATCTTCTTCTGGAAGATAAAAACGCTTTTTAACTAAGTTTACAGAAAATTTTCTCTTAGTTTTGTTCATAGCGTGAGAAACGTTATTTCCTACCATCGCTCTTTTACCTGTAAGGTCACAAACTCTTGACATTATACTTATCTTTTATCGTTATTCAAAATCAGGGTGCAAAGAAAAGAAAAATAAACCTATTAAGCAACAAATTTATTGCACATTTTTTAAAATTTCTTTCTGTAATAGTTCTAAACTTTTAATTACAGCTCTATCTATCACTTTTTCACGTGGTTGACCAAAATTAAATTCTTCAACAATTACTTCGGTTGGTGTTGCCAATGCGATAAAAACTGACCCAACTTCAGCATTTGAGTCTCCTTTTGACGGTCCAGCGTTACCGGTTGTCGCAATAGCATAATCTGTTTTCATCATGTTTTTTACATTCAAAGCCATCGCAGAAACTACTTCTCTACTCACCACAGAATTTTCTTTTACGAGGCTTTCCGGAATACCCAAAACATCGATTTTAACTTCAGTTGCATACGAAACCACACTTCCTTTAAAATACTTTGAAGCCCCGGAAACCGATGTCAATGCTGCCGCAATCTTACCTCCTGTACAACTTTCGGCAGTGGAAATCGTTTTATTTTGCTTTGTAAGCATTTTTCCTACCACAACCTCTAAAGTTTCATCATCATCAAAACCAACTATAATATCATGGATTATAGCATCCAGCGAGTTTACATTTCTCTCAAGAGCATCTTCTAATTTTTCTTTATCTGTGCCCCGGGCTGAAAGACGCAAACGAACTCTTCCCGGTGCAGGCAAGTAAGCCAACTTAATAAATTCAGGAAGATTATTTTCCCAATCCTCTATCCGTTCCGCCACCATACTTTCTCCTTGTCCGTAGGTGAGAATTGTTTTATGGATAATATAAGGGCGTTTGTATTCCCGAACTACTTTTGGGATGATTTCATGCTCCACTAAATACTTCATTTCGTAAGGAACTCCTGGAAGAGAAATAAAAACGGTATTTTCCTTTTTCATCCACATTCCTGGCGCAGTACCCACCTGATTGTGAAGGACCATGCATTTTGACGGAACCAGCGCTTGATCTTTATTGATTTGGGTAATTGTTCGCTTATAAAAGCCTTCAATAAGTTGCGTAACATGAGCCAATACTTTTTGATCAACAATCAATTCATCATCAAAATAATCACAAAATGTTTTCTTGGTAATATCATCTTTTGTTGGTCCTAAACCGCCCGTTATAATAACTAAATCGACTTTGTTTTGAAGTGCTGCAAACGTATCTAAAATGTGTTTTTTATCATCACTAATCGAAATCATTTCGTTGATTTCAACACCAATTTTATCTAATGATTTGGCTATAAAACCCGAATTTGTATCGACAATTTGGCCTATTAAAATTTCATCACCAATGGTAACTATGGTTGCTTTCATTTTTTTTGTGATATTTTTTATGGGATTGCAATCTTAAAAGAAAAATGTGTAAAACAGCACATTCCGTTTTTTTTTGCGTGAGGAATAATAATGAAAATCCTCTCTGATTTTTTTAACGAGAGAGATTACTTTACCTAATAATTATTTTCATAGGAGTTCAGTGAACTTCGTTTGTAACGGATAGCCCGACCCGCTTTTAAAGCGGGTCACGCCCCAATATTACAAATCGAAATCTTTTTTGATTTCTTTGATAGCGTCATTAACTTGGTTTTTTACGCTCTTAAAAGTTTCTTTGATGTCTTTCTTTTTACCTTCTGCTTTAGTCCAGGCTTCGATTTGAAGAATCTCCTCAAAAGCCACGTTTAACCCCATTAAATCAAGCGTAGGTTTTATCTTGTGCGCATAAGCATAAGCGTGCTTATGGTCTTTCTTTTTTATTCCTTCTTTGATTTGCACTAAATCATCTGGAACTTCGGTGACAAACAATGTCAAAATTTCATTTACAAATTCTGCATCGTTGTCTGAAAGTGCGTACACTTTTGAAAGGTTGTAGTTTATAGCCATTATTTTACTTGTATTCTAAATAGTTGTTGTCCTTCTAAAAATCCTTCCAAAACATCATCTGGTTTTACAGCAGCTACTCCTTCCGGAGTTCCTGTAAAAATAATATCTCCAATTTTTAGTGTGAAGAATTGAGAAACGTATGAAATCAGTTCGTCAATTTTCCACAACATATGACTAGAATTACCCTTTTGTACCGTTTTATTGTTGTTGGTTAATTCAAAAGTAATATTTTCTAATGAACTAAATTGATTTTTTGACAAAAATTCACCTATAACTGCCGAGCCGTCAAACGCTTTTGCTTTTTCCCAAGGCAAGCCTTTTGATTTTAACTTTGCCTGTAAATCACGGGCTGTAAAATCAATCCCCACACTAATCTCTTCATAATATTTATGCGCAAACTTAGGCTCGATGTATTTTCCAACTTTATTTATTTTGACAATAATTTCAATTTCGTGGTGAATATCCTCAGAAAATTCTGGAATCACAAATGGATGTTGCTTTAACAAAACGGCCGAATCCGGCTTCATAAAAACAACTGGCTCTGTTGGTCTTTCGTTCTGTAATTCTTCTATATGATTGGTGTAATTTCTACCAATGCAAATTATTTTCATTTCTTATTGATTCTAAAATTAGCTTAATTTATTATTCAGTTTTCGAAGTTTTATTGCAGTTAAAACTTTCTTGGTATACAACGGAAAATCCGCATTTTGTATCCAACTGAAATAACCAGGTTCTGTTTCCAGAATTTTATCCACTTTCACTCCTTTGTGTTTTCCAAAAGTAAAAATCTCTTCATCATCCTTATCAAAAGCTATCATTCCTGCAAAATCAGCAATTTTCTTTCTTGTAGTAAATTCTGATAGTGATTTCATGTCGTTTTCCAGTTCAGGATAACGGTCTAATTGTGCTTTTAATATTTCGTAAGTCGCCATAGTATCCGCTTCTGCTGAATGTGCATTTTCAAGCGTTTTTCCGCAATAAAACTTATGTGCCGCGCTTAAAGTTCGCTCTTCCATTTTATGAAAAACAGTTTGCACATCTACTGAAACTCTGCCTTTCATATCAAAATCTACTCCGGCACGTAACATTTCTTCGGCCAATAACGGAATATCAAAACGATCTGAATTAAATCCTGCCAAATCACTGTCTTTAATCATATTGTAAACTTGCGCCGCTAGTTCATTAAAAGTAGGCTCATTCGCCACTTTTTCATCGGTGATGCCATGAACAGCAGTAGTTTGAGCGGGAATTGGAATCGTAGGATTCACTAACCAGGTTTTGCTTTCTTTATTTCCGTTTGGAAAAACTTTGAATATTGAGATTTCTACAATTCTATCTTTCCCGATGTCAATTCCTGTGGTTTCAAGATCGAAAAAGCAAATTGGTTTATTGAGTTTAAGTTCCATTTTTAAATTTTGTGTGGATACAAATATAGAAATTTGGGTTTAATTTCGTTTAAAGTTCTACGTTTAAAGTTCCCATAAACCTCAAAAAAACAAAACCCGATTGATTTTTGAAAATCAATCGGGTCTAAATTGTAATTATATAATATTAAACATCTCTGTTTACATCAAATGCTTCTAAATATTCAGCAACTCTTTTTACAAAACTGCCTCCTAGTGCGCCATCTACCACTCTATGGTCATAGCTGTGCGACAAGAACATTTTCTGGCGAATCCCGATAAAATCTCCTTCTGGCGTTTCAATTACTGCCGGCATTTTACGGATTGCCCCAAGTGCTAAAATTCCCACTTGTGGCTGATTGATAATTGGCGTACCAAAAACACTTCCAAAAGTCCCCACATTCGTAACCGTATAGGTTCCGCCTTGTGTGTCGTCTGGTTTTAGTTTTCCAGCTTTTGCGCGACCTCCTAAATCGTTGACCGCTTTTGCCATTCCTACCAAATTCAGTTGATCTGCATTTTTAATAACAGGAACAATCAAGTTTCCGTTTGGTAACGAAGCCGCCATTCCAAGATTGATATTTTTCTTTTTGATGATATAATCACCATCTACAGAAATATTCATTCCAGGAAAATCTTTCAGGGCTTTAGCAACAGCTTCCATAAAAATTGGCGTGTAGGTCAATTTTTCCCCTTCTCTTTTTTCGAAAGTATTTTTATTTTTCTCTCTCCATTTTACAATATTCGTCACATCAACTTCAATAAATGATTGTACGTGAGCCGATGTTTGTACCGAAGCGACCATATAACCCGCAATCAGCTTGCGCATTCTGTCCATTTCTATAATTTCATCACCACCACTTACAGATACCGGAGCCGCTTTTTGCGCTACTGGAGCTATCACTGGTTTTTGAACTACTGCAGCTGGTACCGCAACTACAGGCTGGCTTGTTCTATTTTTTACGTATTCTAAAATATCATTTTTAGTTACTCTTCCTTCTTTTCCTGTTCCTGAAATCGCTGCTAATTCAGCTACAGAAACACCTTCTTCTTTGGCAATGTTTTTTACCAAAGGCGATAAGAATTTTTCAGAATCAGAGAAATCAGCTGGAGCTGCTTCTTTAGCGGCATCCACTGTTTTTGTTACTTCAGCAATAACCTCAGGAGCTACGACTTCTTTAACAATTGATACAAGCTCTCCACCTTCGGTTTCAATAATTGCGATAGTCTGACCAACCTGAACCAGATCGTCTTTACCAAACAATTGTTCCACCAAGATTCCCGAAACTTCACTTGGCACTTCACTGTCTACTTTATCAGTAGCAATTTCTAGTACCGCTTCGTCAGCTTCAATCTTGTCTCCAACTTCTTTTAACCAGTTTGTTATGGTTGCTTCAGCAACGCTTTCTCCCATTTTTGGAAGTTTTAATTCAAATCTTGCCATATTGTTAACCTAAAAGGTGATATTGATTTTCAGTTTGCGAAATTACTAAATATTTCAAATATAAATTACATTAAATGTAATTTTTTACTCTATTTCTATAATCTCACCTCTCCCGTTACTATTGTTACTTCCTATTAAAAAATTAGCGTTTTTTGGTATAATTTTAAAGGTAAACCTTTTATTCCTTGAAGATTCGAGAATTGCAATACATTCTTTAAAAGAAATGAATTCGTTATCTAAAATAACTTCTGTGCCTATTTTACTTTTAATAGAAGACGAAATTACCATTTTTTCTGTTTTCAAATCGTGAAACACAACTTTTTTTTGCAAAACGAAAGCCAGTTTTTTTGCTAATTTTTCGTTAGCCGAATACAGCTGATATGATTTTGGAGTTATTTTTACCCCAAAATTTTGGGAGGATTTTCCTTGAAACATTTTTACCAGAGAGAAAAATACAATCCCCAGTTTCATAAAAAGCGAGAAAAATAAAGATCCCGAACCATCAGGACTAAAATGCTTTTTGTAAAAGAAATTCATTGCTTCCTGAAAACGTTTCATATACGTTTCATCCTTAATGGTACTTTCTCCTTTATAATGTATTACAGTCGTTTCATGAAAATAATAATTGGCTTTTCCTTCTTTCAAAACTCGATAAGACAAATCAATATCATCAGAATACATGAAACAATCTTCATCAAATCCTCCTACTTCAAGGTATAAATCTCTTCTCATGAACATAAAAGCGCCCACGAGAATATCTACTTTTCCAGTTTGGTTTTCACTTAAATACTGCGCGTAATATTTCCCAAATATTCTAAATTTAGGAACTAATTTATATAAACTCGTAACCTTTGTGAATGCGACCCAAGGCGTTGGAATGCCGCGTTTGCTTTCTGGTAGAAAATTCCCGGCTCCATCGATGAGTTTGCAACCCAAGATTCCTAAATCCGATTGTTTTTGGGCGAAAGCCAATACTTTTGTAAACGTATCTTGGGCGACAACGGTATCAGGATTCAAAATGCAAATAAATTCTCCTTGAGCTTGAGCAACTCCTATGTTATTACCTTTTGGAAAACCAAGATTTTCATTGTTTTGAATGAGTTTTACGTTTGGGAAACGCTGTTTCATCATTTCACAACTTTCATCGGAAGAATTATTATCAATTACAATGATTTCGCCGTCAATGGCCTCTAAAGCGCTTTGAACACTTAAAACACATTGTTCTAAAAAATAGCGAACGTTGTAATTGAGAATGATGACGGATAATTGCATTTTTCAAAGATATATTTTAAGACACAAAGGTTCAAAGTTTAAAAACACAAAACATATTTTTTAATTTATTAATATTAATATAAAAAATTTAATTATAAATAGATTGTCTACAAAAAAATTGTTGATGAAAATTAGTATCAAATAATAACTATCAGCATTCACAGTGATGCCATATAATACGTTTCGTTCTAAAATTACTTTCTACAAAACAATATTTATTTCCATTTTTTGGAAAATTTTCAATCACATCGATTTTTTAATTTTCTAATTTTCAAGCATTTAAAAAAAAGGAATATTAATTGATTCTTGGATTTAGACTAAAATCAAAAAAGTTGTTTTAGAATAATAAACAAAATATAAATTGCTATAAATGCAATATGTGGATTGATTTATAAAATGTAACAAAGATAAACAAGATTGGATTTAGCTTTAAATAAAGAGTTTCAATAAAAGAGTTTACGCATGAAAATAACTAATCTTCTACTAACATTATTGTTTAGTTTAAAAATTTGCTCACAGTCAGTGACAGTAAATACTAGTACTTATACCGTAAATCAGTTAGTAAATTCAGTATTAATTAATTCCCCCTGCGTTTCTGGTACAAATGTGACTTCTATAACGGGAACTGATTTTAAATCGACAAATGGTATTGGTTATTTTGAAAATACAAATCCAAATTTTCCTTTTGCAAGAGGTGTGGTATTAACAACGGGAGATGTAACAAAAATTCCTAGCCCTAACACTTCAATCCTTAGTGACGGAAGTACAACCTGGACAGGAGACAGTGATTTAGAGGCTAATTTACTTTCTCAATCTGGAATTACAATTAAGTCTGTCAATGCTAGTTATATAGAGTTTGATTTTAAGCCTAAGACCTCCAATTTTGATTTTGAATTTATTTTTGCTTCTGAAGAATATGGAACCTCTCAATGTAATTTTTCTGATGCATTTGCATTTCTTTTAAAAGATGTTACAACTGGAGGCGGAAATCAAAATTTAGCCGTTGTTCCTTCTCCTGCATTACCCAACACCCCAATATCAGTGGAAACGATAAGAAATAATCTCTATAATTCCAATTGTGCATCGGTTAATGCCAGTTTTTTCGATAAATTTAATGGCGTTGGATTTGGGCCTGCGATAAATTTTAACGGACAAACAGTAAAAATGATCGCTTCGGCAAAAGGATTAGATATTACCCATACGTATCACATAAAGCTAGTAATAGCTGATGGTGGAAATAATGAAGGATATGATTCTGCTATATTTTTAAATGCCAATAGTTTTAATATTGGGCAAAATGTTTTGGGACTTGACTATAGTGCTGCAAATAATACTGGTATTTGCTCTGGTACTCCTTTGCCAACTTTATCAGCTACAGGTTTAAGTCCAGGCACTACTTTTGTTTGGAAAAAAGCTGGTATTGTTTTTTCTCCTGCACAAACTAGTAATACTTTAAATTTGAACACCGTTTTACCATTACTTACTACTGGGAATCAAACTTACAGCGTTACTTATACGGAGCCCGGTTGCGTGCCTATTACTGACGAAATTATGGTAGAGGTGTATCCAAAATTAAACATTAATACAACCCTACCCAATATTTATAAATGCGATATTGGAAATCCAAACTATGCTTTTGATTTGACAAATAACACCCCTATTATAATGGCTGGGATTAATCCCGCTACAACACCTGCAGGAATTTTGGATGATTTACCCGCTAATACACTCGTTACTTATCATCTTTCTAATACAGATGCCGTTTCTAATATAGGGGCATTATCAAGTCCTTATACCATTTTAAATTCTCAAAACGGTTTAACAATCTATGTGAGAGTAAGTAGTGCTACGTCTC
This sequence comes from Flavobacterium sp. GNP002, assembly GCF_054343795.1. Classification (NCBI taxonomy): domain Bacteria; kingdom Pseudomonadati; phylum Bacteroidota; class Flavobacteriia; order Flavobacteriales; family Flavobacteriaceae; genus Flavobacterium; species Flavobacterium sp. GNP002. The sequence continues at coordinate 2,428,046 of NZ_JBTGUW010000001.1, read as the reverse complement.
CCTGTTTTGAAATTCGGTCTTTTCAGTTGCAAATAGTTCCTAAACCATATATTGCTGCAGTTCCCGGCCCAAATACTCTTTGTGCCAGAACATTAGCTGATTTAAGAGCTGATTTTGATTTAACTGCTCAAATAGCATTGATATTGGGGTCACAATCTTCTACTTATAATATTATTTCCTTTCACACCACTTTAGCTTCTGCTAATAGTAATACTAATATTTTAGCTACGTCTCCAACTCGAATAATTAGAACGGCAACACGAACAATCTGGGCGCGATTACAAAACGCTTCGAATACGGGTTGTTTTGTTACTACAAGCTTTCAACTTAGTGTAATACCACTCCCAAAAGTAGATATCCTACCGGATGTATTTGTTTGCACCTCCTATACATTACCCGCTTTAATTAATCCTGGAACTGAATATTGGAATGGATTAAACGGTACCGGAACCCAATTATTTGCTGGAAATGTAATCAATACAACAAAAAATTTATATACTTATAATAAATCTGGTTCTTGTATTAATCAAGATCTTTTTAAGGTAACTGTTGTTAATCTACCTTTAGTAACCCCGCCAAGCAATACGTATTGTACTCAATACATACTTCCAGCGTTACCTTATGGAAATTATTATACGCAAAGTGGAGGCGCAAACACTATAGGCAATACAAAATTAACCGCAGGCACAGTTATTAATACCGTTGGAATAAATCAAATATATGTTTGGTTTGAAGATACATCTGTTATTCCTTCTTGTACCAAAGAGGCTTCTTTTAAAGTCACAATATTACCGTTTACTCCATTGCCTGATTATATCAATCAATTTGGTTGTGATGATTATACTTTACCTATAGACCCAAATGGTGGTGTTTACTATTCTGGTCCTAACAAAGGGCTTCCTTTACTTTTGCCGGGTACAGTCATAAACAGCACAACACCTATTTACGTATATAAAGAAAGTGGTTCAATACCAATTAATTGCACTTCTCAAAAATCATTTACAGCGTATGTAGGGATTTCAAATATCACTATCCCATCGGATATAAATTCCTGTTCTACTTATGTATTACCTAGTTTGGTAGTAGGTGAGTATAGAACAGCTGCTGCTGGTGGCGGTGTAGCAGTAGCGGCGGGAACTCCTATAAATAGCACTACAACACTTTGGTTTTATTTTACTGGACAAAACTGTACTTACAATCGCTCTTTTACAATTACAATCAAAATTTCACCATTGCCTGTCCTGACAGATACGCCCCCACAATGTGATGTATATTATTTACCCCCAGTAGCGCATACAGGAAATTATTATACGAAACCTTTAGGAACTGGAGTGATAAGACCAGTAGGTTATCCTATTACCAGTACTCAAACCATCTATTTTTATGATAAAGCTTCAATTGGGTCCTGTTACGTAGAGTCTAGTTTTCTTATTACTATTAACCCATCTCCATTAGTTGATGCAAGGCCTATAGAGGTTTTAAATTGCAATCAGAGTTATACTCTTGATGATTTAACAAATGGGGAGTATTATGAATTCTCAGGCGGACCTTCAATTACAAATCCCGTTTTACCCCCTGGTTATGAAATAAAAACATCAAAAAATATTTATGTTTATGCTGATGCTCCCTTACCAAACACCTGTATTTCAGAATATAGTATAGCGGTTACTATTGTAAATACTAAAGTCAATCCTATTGATGATATTTTTGCCTGTGATACTTATAATTTACCTACAATCATAGGTATAGGAGATTATTATACTGCTCCTGACGGGCCAAATGGTACTGGTACAAAACTAACACCGCCCTATACACCATTAACAACTACCACCACTTTATATGTATATGCAGAAGACAATAATAGAATAGCTTGTTCAGATCAAGATGTTTTTACAGTAACAATTTACAACACTCCAGTAATCGCAACTGTCAACCCTGTAATTGCCTGTGAATCTTACACATTACCAGCATTAATTCTTCCGGCGACTAGATATTTCACATCACCTGGAGGTCCTAATGTAGCTAATACTGAAAAATTTATGGGAGATGTAATTACTTCGTCAACTACCCTTTATGTCTATGCAGATACTGGCACTTCAACAACAAAAATATGTTTTGATGAAAAGCCTTTATTAATTACTATAAAATCCAAACCCAAACCAACGATTACACTTTTACCAATATGTGTTGATATAGAAACGGGAGTAATAATTGACGCTTATGTTACTTGTGATTATAGCCCCTCCTTGTATTCCTTTGAATGGAAAAGTGAAGATGGCACGACAGTTAGTACAGCTTTTGATTTTTCGACTAAAATACCCGGTAAATACACACTAGTTGTCAGTGACTTAGCTGTTTCAGGATGTTCCTCAGAAGTTATACCTTTTACAATATTAATATCATCAAGACCAGCGCAAGTGACATTCACAACAAGCGCTTGGTTTTCAGACAGTCAAACGATTATAATGGATGCGGTTCCTTATCCAGGGTACGAAAGTAATTTTTTATATGCAATAGATAATGAAACACCTCAAACAAGTAATGTTTTTACAAATGTTCGTTCCGGAACGCATACAGTAACGGTTAGTGATGCCAATGGTTGTGGTTCTACTCCCATGCTGATACCAATAAAGTTAATCAGTAGTCCAAAATCTTTTACCCCAAATGGTGATGGTTATAATGATAGTTGGAATATTGCAGGATTACAAAATCAAGATAATCCTAAATTATTCATTTATGACAGATATGGCAAACTAATAAAACAACTAATAATAAACAGCGATGGTTGGGATGGTACTTTCAACGGTCAGCCTTTACCAACAGATGATTATTGGTTTGTTATAACTTACTTAGAAAACGGAATTGCTAAAGAATATCGATCTCACTTTTCATTGATTAGATAACAATATCCGTAGGATAATACCATTTATTAGTTCATTAAGGTCCAATTGTTTTTTTGTCACATCGAGCGCAATGCCATTAAGTTAAGGGAAAAACATTTAAAATGATTGCTTATTTTTGATTTCAGATATGATAGGCCCCGTAAAATAACAATCTTACACCAATTTATCTTTGAAAATACCGGTATTCTTTTTTTACAAAGGTTTTGAGAAAGAAATCTCACAAAGAAGAAAAGCCGCAAAGCCATCAAGATATTCTATATTGCGTCTTGGCGACTTTGCGAGAATAATTATAATTGTTGAAATCCTTTTACAGTAAATTCAAAACTCAAACGGTATTATATTTACCAACACCAAATCAAAAATCAGCAATCGTTAATCTTCAATCTAAAATCTCTTAACTTAATGGCCTTGCGCTCTAATGACTATTGGAGTATTTTATAATTACGAATGCACCATTAAAAAGGTGTTGATTCCCTAAAATTCATGTATATTATTAAACCTTACATAATTAGATGTTTTAAAAATAGTTAATCAAACAACTGTACGATTTATATTACTATTTTGACTTTGTGTGCTCTTAAAAAAAGGTTTTATCTTTATTTTATCTCTAAGTTTTAAAAACGGGAACTCTATGTACCGATACATTAAAATTGAAAACACAAAAAGCGAAACCCAATAGACCAAATAAATCAAAAAATACCCCAAACTCCCGAGTTCAACAAAAAACATAGTTTTTTGAAAAGGAACTAATACATTTCGAAGTATAAAGGATAGATTTAAAAGATACATAGAATAAGATATTATGCTGATTAATCGTACCCATTTTGTCAAAAATGGATTGGATAATTCTTTAATAGTCGTTAAATATGGAATGGCGAAGAAAGCGATCAAACACTCCAAGTGTGCTCGTATAAAGACATTATAAAGTAATGTGTGAAAATTAATTTTTGGTATAATAAATGATAAAACAGTACAAAAAATCGCTAACATGAGACCGCTTTTTTTTAATTTCGACCACATCGATGGCAAATACGTTTGGATATAAACTAATAAAATCCCTAATGATATTGAATTCAAACGCGTGGCAACAATTCTTCTATAATAAGCATCCCAATTATCAAGACCTATTGCGTTATGATATTGATAGAAAGTATAAAGTATTGGAGCTATAAAAAATAAGGCAATAGTAATGGCAAGAGCTGATTTTATTTTTTTCATAAAAAATAAAAAAAATAAAATACATAAAGGAAATAATAAGTAAAACCATTCTTCAATGGATAAACTCCAGGATTCTGAAAAAAAGAATAATGCCGGGCTAAATAAGTTTTGAAAAAAATACAAATATTTTAGATAAGCAACTTGAAATGTACCATTTGCAAAAGCAAACAATATCAAAATTAAAAAAGTAAAAAGGTAAGCAGGTAAGGTACGAAGCCACCTCCTCATCCAAAATTGCCCTATTGAAAAATTATTTTTTTTTAACTCATTTACTAAAATCCCACCTATAAGATACCCGCTCAAAACAAAGAATAGCGATACTCCGTCAAAAGCCGAAGTGAACACATTATGAATCGAACGATATTTAGGAGAAACCAATAAAACTCCATGTCCGTAAACGGTTACTAATATGGCAAAACATCTTAATAAATCTAATCCTATATTTCTTTGTTCATTTTTTGACAAAATATATTCAATACAATTTTTCATTTCTAATTTGATTAATTTATTACTTTATTAAAACATTTTCTATTAAATCTTTAAGTAAAAACTATACCTAAAAAAAACAACACGTTGCCTATCAGTTAATTTACTATTTAGTAATTGTTTTCTTTTTCCAAAATACGGAAGAGTTTTTATAGCTTCTGTCAAAAAATTATTGAATGAGTGCAAGAGTGGAAAAAAAAAATTTTAAACAACTATTATACTTTCCCAAAAATTATCACGCAATCGTTAAAATAGGTTTAGTAGTAATCGAATAATGTTGTATTCTAAAATCACGAGCGATTACAAGTAACTACTTTTAAACTATTACATATTATTATTTCTTTAGTTTTTAGGCTTTTTAAACTTTCGACTTACTTACAATCTTGATGTGCCTAAAAAACTTGGCTTTTTAAACTCATTCGAATAGAAAGAAAATAACACTGAAATTTTACCTCTGCTCCAGCTTTTTTATAATTCCTTTCCATTTGTGTAAATCATTGATCACTAATAACAACCGAATAACTATCCAAAACACAATCATAATTGATAAAATAATTATTGTAATGGAGAAAGAAGAGATTAATCCAAATCCAATAAAAAAGAAAATTAAAGAAAGTATAACAACTGAAAGTGCTATTTTTTTATGTGTCAATCCTGCTCCCAATAATAAATGATGCAAATGAGATTTATCCGCTATAAAGGGAGAACTACCTCGTTTTATCCTACCCATATACACACGCATGGAATCCAAAACTGGGATAGAGAAAAAAGCTACTAGAATCAGAAAAACATACCCATAACTATACTCTTTACCTATTTCTTGTTTACCCATAAATTGAATACCTATGGTCACTAAAATAAAACCTAAAAAAAGAGATCCGGAATCACCCATGAAGATTTTTTCTTTTGATAAATTAAATTTTAAAAAACCAATAATCGCTCCAATAAATATAACACACAACAATCCTAAATGATAGTCTTTATAATAAATTGCGGCCAGTAAAAACATGGTAAACCCCAACAATGATAGTCCACCAAGCAATCCATCAACACCGTCTATTAGATTAAAAGCATTTACCACACCAGTAATGACTAAAATAGTAAGAATATATTGTGCCCAAATAGTAATTTCATATACTCCAAATAAGCCATAAAAGGAAAAAACTCTAATTCCGGATAAAGCAATTATAAAAGATAATATCAACTGTATTGTTAATTTATATTTAGGTCTAATATCATTTTTATCATCAATTATACCTACTATCAAAACCATAAAGGCAGCACTCAAGATAGACAGATACTCCTTGAAAAAGATGAGACTATTTCCTGATATTAATATTATTATAATAACCGAAAAAGCAATGGAAACCCCTCCAATAAGAGGAATATTATTAATATGCACTTTTCTAGAGTTAGGACGGTCAACTAGATTCACTTTAATTGCAATTCTTTTTATTATTGGGATACATAAAAGAGTCAATAATAATGACAATGTGCCCAAAGAAATATATTCTAAAATCATCTTCATGGTTATCTATTTTTCGTAAAACAAAGTACTATTTTGAAAATGGGATAATTGATATTCCTGCAATACCGTTGAATTTAATTTTTGAACTTCCGAAAAAACACTGTTTTTCAGATCTATCGAGAGCGCTTCTTTTATTAATAATTCATACTGTCTTGAAACTACATTCCAAGTGTATCTTCGAGTTGCAATGGATTTCATTTCACAACGTAATTCTAATAATTTTAGCTCAGAAATAGTATTTAAATGACCTATTAAATCCTCTGAAGAAGAAAAATATAATGCTTTATTTTCAGTCGTTGTTTTGTTATACGAAACATTAAAAGCAATAACAGGAAGTGCTAAAAACATAGCTTCAACTAAAGAAGGATTTGTACCTCCCGCAGAATGTCCGTGTATGTATAACGCCGCATTTCCTCGAATCAAATCAATTTCTCGTTGATTATAAATTGGATCCAAAAGAAAAATATTTTCAAAATTTTTACAACTTTCTTTTAAGGATTTACCATACTCGCTATTATTCCAATTCCCTACAACTACTAGATTCATACTTGATATTTTTTTGAACGCATCCAAAACCAAATGAACGTTGTTTTCGGGTTCTATTCGACAAACTTTTACTGCATAATCGAGTTTTAAAAAACGATAGTTTTTAAAATCTTTGTTGTTGGGTTTTACTTGTAAAGTATGATCTGCTCCGTATTCAATAACCCTACTTAAAGTCTCGTAACGAAGTGCCGTATAGTCTTGAATAGACTCATTATCGGAGATGTCAATATGAGAAAATTTTACTGCAATTTTTTCGGCCCACCATAAATATAGCTTTGCTAGCAGTGGCCATTTATCTCTTTTCCACTCAATACCATCAATAGAAATAATGACTTTTTTATTCGTAAAAAACCGAACAAAAGGTAATATCCAAGCACCAGCAACACCTAGAATTAGCAATACATCATTGTTTTTTAAAGCATGAAGTATTGAAATTGTATCATAAGGAATACTTTGAATTCCATTAGCTTCTAACGGGATGTATCGTAAAGCAGCTCCTTTGTAATTAGAAACACGTTCTTCTTTAGTGTACTTGTTTTTAGAACAATATACTGTGAATTCATATTTCAAAGATAAATTTGCTATCAAATGTTCTGCCAGCGTTTCAAATCCACCATATTTAGCTGGTAAACCTACTGTTCCTATTATTGCTATTCTATCTTTTTTCATGGTTTAGTTTTTACTATTATTAATAAGCCAAAAACCATACTTAAATTCTAAATGCCTAACTTTTAAAACATTAAAAATCAAGTGTCATTGACATGCTTCCATATTTTGGAAAAACTACTTTTAATTGGAAATAATTCGCATAGATTCATTTTCAAAATTGTCTTCACTAAATAAAGTACTTTTTGTTATGGCGCATTGACTCATTTTATGGTACACTGATGGATTTTCAAACAGCTCATTTATTTTCTCAGAAATAAGTTTTAATTCCTCACTATCAATCAAGTATCCATTTTTTTTATCCTCGATTAACTCAACAATACCTCCCACCGGCGGTACTATAGTAGGCAAGCCATAGGCCATCGCTTCTAAAATGGTCAGCCCAAATGTTTCTTTGCATAATTTGGTAATTGTAAGATTAACTACAATACTCGCTTCTTGGTAAAATGAATGCACTTCTTTTTGACTTGTGTATAAAATTAAATTAGAAGGCAAATCCTCATTTTTAAAATAGACATCAATCTCATTTTGACTTGCATTTAGCACTAATTTAAAGGTATATTGTGGACATAAATGGGCCAATTTTACAAATAAATTTACCCCCTTATATACTTTTAAGGAACTAATCATCAAAACAATTTTTGATGATTTTATTTTACCTAAATAATTGAAGGCCAATCTTCTAAAGCTGTTTTCTAACGCATTATATAAGATGCTTTTTTTAATTTCAATAGATTCTTGTTCCGCTAGAAAGTGAGACACATAAACCACTTCAGTAGCACACCATTTCACAATTCCGAAAAGAAATTCATTTAATATTCTAGGTTTCACTCCCGTTTCATGGATATGATAAATCACTTTACAGCCAATCATTTTACCAACTATTCCAGCTCCAAAGGGGAATACGGTATTGATATATAAAACATCATTTTTCTTTAAATTACATACTAATTTAAAAGCTAAAAGTACCTGGCTTGTTACCAAAAATAACAATCGGACTATCCTGTTTTTAGAGAAACTATACCAATAAAAATGTGAGTTAACCTTTGGTATATCGGATAAAAAACCTTCACCTCCACAAGTATAAAGGTGCGTTTCGATATTGTTTTTAGTCCAGCCCTTTATCAATTGCATTAACACCTTTGGACTTCCACTATAATTATTTAATAAATGAACGGCAACTACTTTCATTTTATAATTGAGCATAAATTGTTTTTAAATGCGTTCCTCTACTATCCCAAGTAAATTTATCCAAGTAATGTTTTCGTGCTTCAATACTCATTTGATCTAGTAATTTTTTATCAAAATAGAGTTTAGAAAGTGCTTCTTTCAGTCCTAAAACTGTTTTGTCATATTCTAATTGTTTGACAGCAAAGCCACATTTTGGATTAATAAATTCTCCTGGCCCCTCATTATCCAAACAAATAACGGGTAATGCAAATGACAATGCTTCAGCAACCACCATACCGGCACCTTCGTGAGATGGGAATAGAAACAAGGATGATTTTCCATAAAGTTTCATCAACTCTTTTCGATCAATCCATTCTATTATTTCAACATAAGCTTGAATATTGTTTTTGGCAATGATTTTTTTATAAAATTCTTTTTCAGGTCCTGTTCCTACAAGTGTTAGTTTACAAGTGGATCTCTTTTCCTTGTCAATTGAATTAATAAAACTTGCAAAGGCTAAAATTGTTAAATCAAATCCTTTTAGTGGAACAAAACGACCCACACTTATTACACTGAAATTTTGTTTTTTAATATCAATTTCAGAAAAATTATCCTCAGTAGCTACAGATGGCATTATTGAAAATGGCACTTTATTTATTTTTAAAGCTACTGAAACCCCCGAATTCATCCCTAATGTATGATGCGCATTTTTTATGGTTTTGCGCAAGGAAAAGGAATAGTTCCAAAAACATTTTTTAACAAACCAAGTGGCTTTATCTATGTATAAATATTTTCTGGAGTAGGGTTTTAAATACTGGATGGGAATTTCAGGATGATGCCCTATTGGTCCCCAAACCATAGGTTTATTCAATTTCCATAAAAAACTTGGAGTCCAATCATTATGAAAATTTACATTATGTGCAATATCAAAATTCAAGTTTTGCTTTTTAATAAAAGAGACAATTCCTTTTTGCCATAGATAATAATAAGGCATAGCTCCACGGCTTCCTTTTTTCCAGAAACGCATCCAATACGGTAAATCAAAATATAAAAAAGTAATATTTTCAAATACCTTATCAGGGTTCTGGTTCATATACTTGTCTATCATTTCCTTGTTGTTTTCTCGAGTAACCGCAATGACTTTATTAAATCTTGCAATTTGATAAACAAAATTCCATCCCATTCCATTTTCTGAACCTTTGTATGGATTGACAGCGTAACAAGTTGCTAAAATCGTTTTCTTATTCATTATCTCTAGTTTTAATACGTTTTGCAGGAACACCGCCAATTATGCTATTGTCTGGAAAAGATTTTGTTACAACGGCACCTGCCGCTATCACACAACCATCGCCCAATTCTACTCCATCGAGAATACTTACTTTACTGCCTATCCAGCAGTTTTTACCTATTTTTATACCTTTCCTGTTTACTCCCTGATGCCTAATGGATACGTTTAAATCCCCATAATTATGATTCTCAGGATGGCAACTAAAATAAGGACCTATAATACATTCCGAACCAATTTCTAATCCGCCAGCTCCACCTAATGAGGCGTACTCGCCTATGCCTACACTATCTCCTATAATCATTTTATCTCCTAAATTATTTAGTGTCGTGGAGACTATTACTCGGCTAAAAGCTCCAATACTCACATTGTTCCCAAAATGGATTCCGTTTTTACTCAACGCAGATACATATACAAAATCACCTAATCGAAGAAATTTACCCCATTTTATTTTAGATAAATAAAAAAAAGTAACTCCTCTACCCAGCATCATTCCTTTTGGTTTCCGTAAAAAAAACAGCACTTTAAACCCTCTTAATAAACAACATACTTGCATCCAGACAAACTGAATAATGGGAACTAAAGATAGTGTGTCATCAAATTTAAAATTTGCATTTCTTAATTGGATAATTTTTTCCAGTATTCGTTTCATTTTTCGTTTTGAATTATAGTTGTTACCACATATTGCAGCGTGACTTCAAGATCCTCATTGTTAATACTTTCATAAACAGTTAAGGGGTTTTTGGATTTTAATGTTTTAAAAAGTTTTGTGTAGTCATTTGTTAATTGCTCTATAGTTGATTTGCTCAATTCTTTTTTTCGATTGAGGATTATAGAAGCATCCGCAAAAAGAAAAAAGTTAAATTTTGGTTGCAACAAAAATTGATACCCAAAAGAGGAAATTTTTTTGGATAAAACAATATTACTACGCTTGCTGTCATTTATAAAATCAAAGTAATAACGGTCGTAAATTACTACATAACCTCTTAAAATATATTTGAAATAAACAACAAACTGACCTATCAAATAATCCAAATAATAATAAGAAAATCGAAAAAAAGAGGATATTAAACTCTTGTTTCCCCCTTGTCTTGGCAGCTTATCTATGGAGTCCTGATGGGCTTTTTCCTTTCCTTTTGTCCAAACACTTAATATAGGTAACAGGGATGGTCTGTGCCTTAAAACAACCACCGGTTTTCTTAATTGTTTCTCAATTCTATGGGTTAATTGTTCTATCACCGTTGATTTTCCAGCTCCATCTACACCGCTAAAAGTAATTGTAAACCCTTTGCTTTGGTTAAGGTTTTTCAAGGAATCAACTAAGTAGTTGAAGGTGTTTCTAATAAAGGGAAAATTATTGTTCTCTTTTTTTTTTTTACAAAGTATTCAATGTTCAAACTATCTTTTGTTTCTTTATTAAAGTAGTCTTGTAAAATTAAATCCAGTGAATCATTTGAATTTTTAATAGCCTCTAGGTAGAATAAATATTTTTCAGGAATACTTGATTTATTGAGCACATAAAATAGAATGATGAATCTTGCCGTATCAATATCAGAGGCATGTTTTATACCGTAATTATTTACATAATTATTTGCAATTACTTGATTGGCACTTAATATTTCATTATTTTTTACTTTTAATTTCCATATTAAATCAATTGATAAAATACTTCCCTCAAGTGTAAAAACCTGAATAGTATTCATAAAAGATTTCTGATTGACCGTTATTTTTGAAACTAAAGCATGATTTTTAAGGTATTTTACAATTATTTTATTCGTTTTTTTGTCAATAACCATATCAATATCCGAATTAATACTGAACTTTTCAGGAGATTCTTTAGGATATTTTAATGCGGCGTAATCTTGATTTTGCAACATATCAAATAAATCCATAATTACCATTTGTCGTTGACTATATTCTTCGTCAAGAAAAAGATTCAAAGCCTCGTCCCAAACTTGCAAAGACCAGTGAATTTGTGCAAACCATTTGGGATGTTCAGCATAAACATTCAAGTAATTCATACAAGTAAGCAATAAATACCACTTTAAATAATGATCTAAATCTGTATTGAAAAGTTGATTTCCATTTTCTTTTCGCCAAAACTCCTTGATGTCACTGTATATAAGTCTCCAGTTTTTACGTTCAACAAGAATTCCCTGTTGAATGATGTAATGAAAATAATCAAATCCTTTTGTTCTATCAAAACTGGCTAATTCCCAGTCATATATTGCTAACTTTTTATTGTTTTCATACATGTTCCACTGTGTGAAATCACCTTGAGAAAGGCAAATTTCTACTGTTTCATTAGGAGCAGTATTTTGAATTATAGTATTAATTTTTCGAATTATATTTGTGGGAACTCTTTTGTCATCAATTTTTATAAAATCTTTTTTTAAGTTATTGAATAGTTCCCATTGACTTACAAAAACAGTTTTTCTCCCCATCAAGCTCATCTCTACAAGTGCATTTAGATGCGAAACATTGAATGTTTTTGTTCTTACTCCGTTGCTGGAGATGTCCGTCAGCTGGAGAATGTCTTTATTTACAGCTCTAGCGATTGGTGTAATAAACTCCGTGTTGTTTAACTTTATTTCATTTAAAATTTCTAATTCTGTTGCAATCATTTTTTGTACCGTTTCGCTTGTGGCAATTTTGTAAAAACAATCATTAGCGTACAAAATGGCCTTACTATTTAGACCAATGGTCCCCATAAATATAGCCCAATCAGCAGTGGTGCCAAAAAGAGGAGTACCCACTTTAGAGAAAAAATATTTTTTTTTATGAAAAACAATTTTTTGTAGTTTCATAACAAAAACTACTCTTATTAAAGTTGCAAAAATTAGCGCTCTGACACTTCCTATGTTATAGAATTTTAAAAATAGTGGTTGCTTACAATTTGCGTTCCAAATCCATCTGGGTAAGCCATCGGGATTATTAATACATAATAAATCCATATTTACCTCTTCTTGCTTATTGCTAACAGAAGACAATGAGTATCCAATTTTTTCGAAAATTTTTTCCATGACAAAATTTTTATACTAAAGCTATAAGAAAAAATATGCCAAATTAAAAATAGTTGATTACCAAAAGGTTACACATTAAATAAAATACAATTATTCCATATTTTGGAAAATAATTATTTTTTTGGAAAAATATTAAACCAATAACTCCGGTCTTCTTTTCTTTAAATAAAATTTTTGAATAGTTGTAAGGTGAGAATTATTTTTGAACGCAACCGAGAAAATAATCATTTGGTAGAATAAAATCCCGAAGTTACTGTCCCCAAAAATTCCAAACTCAGTAAACGAATTGATTAAAACAGGAATAAATATTCCTATAAGCATCAATTTTGTTTCATTATTTTGTGCAATAATAGCCTTTATAGTAAAGGTCAATTGAAATATGGCTATTATAAATCCAATAAAACCTAAATTCATAAGTACCTGTATGAAGGTATTGTGTGTCATATTCCCGGGATAGGTATTAACGCCTTGAAAATAGTCCTTGTAATCAATACGCATGTATCCAAATCCTAGTAATGGTTCCCTGGGCAGTCCCTCAGTAATAAGAGCTTTCCAAAAAGGGAGTCTTCCTGTTAAACTCATAACTTCTTCTAAACGGGAGCTATCACCACCTTTTAAAATCATTTTATTAATTGCAATAGGAGCAATTAATAATACACCTGTTAAAAATAGTACTTTAACCATTTTCCCTTCGGTCTCTTTAATATGAAAAAAAACAATCAACAAAGCGCCAATCAGTGATGATCTTGAGCCTGTCATGTACAGTGCATAAAACAGAACCAAAATTTTCACTATAGTCCATGTTTTATATTTGGTTACATACAAGTCAAATATAAGGCAAGCAATACCTACTCCCGCTAGCATTCCTAACTCATTAGGATTCATAATAACTCCACCTAATCTGGCTTCTTCACCACCATTTGTTAATCGAAAAAAAGTAACAGGAGATATAAACATTCCTACAACAAATATCAGTTGAATTACAAAAACCGAATTACCCAGTAAATGATATAACCGAATAGAGTGACCCTCAAAATAGTAATCCAAAATTTTGAGGCTTTTTATAAAATAGAATGCAAAAACTAAACTTTGAAAAGTCATTAGCCATTGTAATGCACTATAATCTGGTTTTGTGCTCCATAAAAACGAAATAAATCCTAAAGCTAAATAAAACAGATAAAACATAGGAGATAAAATATTTTTATACCCCAAAGAGTTTACGCACCCATATCGAATGATTTTATGATATACTATAATTGAAGAAATCATAATCCCCATACGACCTATTACTTTTATTGTTCTGGTGATTATAATATTCTCGCTCCAAGTAAAGAAACAAGCGATCATCAACACTAGAATAACAAACAAGTATTTGTCGATTTTCTTTAAAAATGGTGCATGTATAATTGTAGTTTCTGGTGTCATTTTAAGTATATAATTCAGCATTAAATCGTAGTATGATTTTACTCCAATTGTAATTTTCATTTACCATATTCATAGCATTCTTTTGAAGTTTAGAAAAAGCTGCTGGATTATTCCAAATGGCGGCCAATGATGACATTGCTACTTCGAGCTCCTTACTATCCTGCGAATAAATAGTTTTTCCTGCTTGATATTCAGTAATTAAATCCCCAATATTAGTTGCATCAGTGACTACACATGGTTTTCCATAACTGGCTGCTTCAATGACTGAAAGCGGCAACCCCTCATTACGGGAAGGATGAACAAATACGTCCATTTTTGATAAAAGAGTAATTTTCTCTTGCCCAAATTTACTTCCGAAAAGTGTAATATGATCTTCCAGATGTTCCTTTTTTATTTTTTCAACTAAATCATTTTTCTCATCGCTGTCACCAACAATCCAAAGCTGGGCTTTTGGATTTGTATTGATTATAACTTTAAAAGCATCGATTAGCGTATCCAATCCTTTTGTATAAATATCTAATCTTCCTATGAATCCAAAAATAACTGCTTCATTTAACGAATCTTGATTTAATATTTCTTTATTATTTTCATATCCATAAGGCAATAAAATAGATTTTGTAACAGAAAATAATTTTGACAATCCAGTAATTTCACTTTTTCCTATACAATGAATTTTGGTTGTTTTTTTAAGTATTTTTTTTTCGAATAAAAAGAAATAGATTTTTTTTATCCAAAAATTTCTTCGCATTGCAATACTATTATAGGCACCATGAGGTGTGAAAACAAATGAAATTTCTTGTTGATGCAATAGGTTTGCCACCGAAGAAAAAACAGGAATCCAACCACCATGAAGATGAAAAATAGTGTGTTTTTTTTGGGATTTTATTGCAGCTTTCAATTCTTTTGAAACACTAAAAGGATTGCGTTGTTGTAAAAACAATTGTGTTTCAAAGTTACGTGCCTGAAAGTTTTTTTCTTTGTCTTTGGTAATTCCCCATACGGATGCTTTCAATCCAGCTTCTACTTGTTTCGTTGTGAGCTCATAGACTACTTTATTGACACCATTCATCCGTTCTGGATTGGCTTTTCCTAAAACTATGTGAATTATATCCATAACTAAAATTGATTCTTTTTAAGTTGATTTTGCCAATATATGGACATCAAAAATTGATTAATAACAAGCCCTAAAACAGCTCCGTAAAGTCCAAAATATTTAAGAAAAAAATGAAAGGAAATAACTGAAAACACAAATGAGATTACATATCCATAAAAAAATATTTTATTGAGAACAAGTACTTTTATAGCGATTCGAATAGGATAATTCATGAAAATAAAAAAGTAAAGAATAGCCATAATTTTCACAACATAGCCATATTCTTGGTATTTTACACCTCCTGCTAGGATAATAATTTCATTTGAAAAAACAAAAATTGGAAGGAGTAATACTCCTAAAAACAGCACTCCAAATAACGAAATTTTGACTAAATATTTTTTAGCTTTTGTAACTGATTCGCTATAAAGGAAAACTACTTTGGGTAATACATAATTCTCAATCGATATTAAAACAACATTAAGTACTCCAAAAACGGATTGTACTAATCGCAAAGCTCCAAGTGCCTCTATACCCAGATAAATACCTGACACTAACACGAAAAAATTACTTGAGCTCCATTGTAAAAAAGCACTGTAAAACAACCATTTCCCTTGAGAAAGATGATTTTGTAAAAACAATTTCCAGGATAGTGGTTTTTCGTAATTTTTAAAGATAAAATACAATCCTGAAATGGAAGATACCAGATTTGAAATTCCTATTATCCATAGTGTATTTGTTAACTGAATATCATCTTTAAAGAAATAAAACAAGATTACAATTAGTATTAAAAAAAGACTGTCAATGAGTAGCACATTCAAAATTTGGGTGAATCCTAAAAAAAATTTTCTGAAAAAATCTTGGATTAATAAACCACTTACAAAGCAAACTATAGCTTTTGAATATAAACTGTATCCTTTTAATATTGGTAAAAAAACAAACAATAGTTCAATTAACATATTAAAAAAAAACAACAAACAAAGTAGTCCCAAAAATAAAAAAACAAAATATTCTTTCTTATTTAAAACCTTAAAATGTGACACTTGAAATGGTTGAATAATAAGCGCATTAGTTACACTCATCCCTAAATAGGCTATCAAAAATAATGTTGAAAATATACCAAAACTTTTAATATCTAATTTTTGAGCCAAAAATAGCATCAGCAAAAAATTTGTTCCGCTAAAAATTGCTTGATCTATAAAAACTAAAACCGCTTGAGATGGCATTATTTTTTTAATGAAATTCATATCTAAGCTGATTGTTTTTTCAATTGGTAATTGTTCCAGTGTTTTTTCAACTCTACAAAAATACTAGGGTGGAAGTTCGCTTTATTTAATACAAACCACATGTTAGGTAATTGATACTCATTTTTGAGTAATTCAACTTTAATGATTGTTTTTTCTGCTGTTTTTTTACTGTCCAGGATAAATAAATTATTTGAAGCCAGACTCATAAAAAGCAATGATAATTTTTCTTCTTTTACCGCCTGATTGTTAATGATACATAAATCGTATTTTTTTACTCTTTCATTAATATCATTCTGAAAAGCTATTTTTGTAAAACTCAAATATTTTAAATTTGAATAATCTAAATAATCTATAGTCCCTATTTTATCTTTTAATTTTCCAGTAGCATCAATAACTAAAACATTACGTCCTTGTTGACTTAAAGCAATGGCTAAGTTTTTTGAATGAAATAAATGATCCTCTGCAGCATCATAAGAACTTATAACCAAAATGTTTTTTTCTTGCAAAATTCCTTTCAACTCCATTTGGATAACATTAGTCAAAAAACTGTAAGTTACCGCTTCCTCAGATTCTAGAAATGGAATTGTAATTGCAATAGGAATAGTGCTGTTACTCTCTATCGTATAACTATCATTTACTTTAGCCTTAGCATAATGAATTAAATATATTAAAAATATAGAACCAAACATTCCTATTAAAACCGAAACGATTAATATTACAGATCGGATAGGAAAAAATGGTTTTTTGGCTATCTCTCCTGGAGTAATTATTTTATGAAAAATAATCTTGGCTGATTTAGCAATTTCTGTTTCTATTCGCTTTTGATTCAATATATTATATGAATTCTCATATAGATTAAAATTTCTATTTAGAATTGTTAGGTTTTTTTCTTTTTCTGGTAATCCTATAAATATTTTCTCTGTTTGAGAAATATCATTGGATAGTTCATTGTATTTTATTTGTAAATCCCTTTGGCTATTCTTAATACTTTCTATTTGATAATCAACAAGATCTTTTAATTTTGCATCAATTACTTTTACTTTTTCACTTTCAGGTGTATAAGTTAGTAAAAGATCTTTTTTATCGGCTTGAAGTTTCTTCATGTTTTTTGTCAACTCAGTCGAGAGTAGATCCGAAAAGGCTTCAAAATTAGGTGCTAATTCAAAATAATTTTTTTTGCCAGAAGCTATATATTTATTTAGCGCTTTTATAGCATCTAAACTCATTTTTACATTTATTTGCTGAACTTTTAGTTGTGCAATTCGTCTTAAATCGGTTTCAGTTTCTTGTTTTACATTAATAATATTTTGTTTATCTCTAAAATTCTGAAGATTATTCTCGGAATTTTTGAGTTTAGTATTTGATTTGTCTATTTCTGTTTTAAGGAAATTAACGGTTACATTAGCGGCTCTGTATTTAGTCTCTATATAGTCCTTTATGTACGTCTCCGCTAATTTATTAACAAATAAGGCTGCTTTTTCCGGGACATTACTTTTAAAGTTTATACGTATTACAGGGACATCTTTTTCAACAGCCATAATATCCAGATTAGTAATAATCTTATCTTTTAATTTTTGTTTACTCAAAAATTCGATCTCATATTCGTCTATTATAGGCACTTCTTTTCTTGATTTTATAAAAGCATCGTTAAGCGAAATCAAAATCTTACTCCCTTCAATGATTATGGGTTGTCCAAAGGTTCCCTGAATTTCTCTATCTTGATTAGGAATAGAAAAAATAAAACTCTCCTTTGAAATTACATTTATAGAATACCTTTTGTCAAATATTTTGTCAGATGAAAAAGTAGCTTTTACCAGAATTGGTGAGTTTCTAAATAACTCTTCTAATTTAAAATCTCCTTTTCTATAAATTTCCAATTCAAATGGCAATTCTTTTAGCGTTTTCTCAATTAATGTGGATGATTTTAGGACTTCAATTTCGGTCGCAATTTTAGTATTAGACGTAAATATATCCACGTTATTTTCTGAAGCAGTACTTGGGACACCTTCTTGATTATCGGCTAATTTAAGTTTAGCAGTACTTTCATACATTGGAGTAATGTATTCTAAATATTTTTCGGCTGCTAAAAAAGCCAAAATCATTACCAAGATAATGATTGGTAATCCTTTAAAAAACGGCCTAAGTAATCTTATTTTTTCGTTCATTGTCTCATGGATATTTAAAACATTCCCATTATAATCGCAGCTGCACTAATAGTGGTGGTAAAAGGAATAATTATTGAAACTCTTCTGTCAAATTCTTTATTCTTTTTTGAAGGTACAATTACTATATCTCCAGGATGTAGCTGAATGTTTTTATTAAGAATATTATCCGGTTTTGTCAAATCTATGTTGGTTATTCTTACATCTTCTCCTTCTTGTCGTAGAATTTTTATTGATTTTAAATTGGCGTAAAATTCAAATCCGCCTGTTCTTGTAATCATTTCTAGAAGTGTATTACGATCTTTATCGACCACAATTACATTAGGACTCCTGACCTCTCCCAGAATTGTAATTTCCTTATTAAGTACCTTTATGTCTATGATAGGTTTTATTATCTCTTTTTTGAGCTGATTTTTAATCAGTTCTTTTAGTTCTGGAATGGTTTTATTTATAACATTTGTAGTGCCTATTTTAGGTATTTCAATATTTCCATCGGTATCTACAAGTAACCATTTCCCATAAACTTCATTGGAGTTGTATATTCCATAAACTGAGCCTACACTTAGGTTCTCCTCTCCCCAAACAGAAATGGTTAGTTTATCGTCTTTTCTTATTTTATATTGATAATTATCATCATATACAAAAGTTAAAGTATCATTTAAAACAGGGGATTTTGTCTCAAACAAATTATATGTTTTGCAAGAAACAAAAAGGAGCGAGAATAATAGTGCTTTTATTATTAATTTCATAAGTCTATGATATTGATTCTTTTAAAATTTAAAAGTAGGAAAGAAATCTTTGTAGGACGGTGGGATTAGATTTACGTAATATTTCTTTTATCGCAATGATTTTATCTATAATGACCGTAATTTTATCATTAACATTATTATCTTTTACTAGATAATCAAAAGCTCCATATTTTAAAGCATCAACGGCTGTTTTAATATTTTCTTGTCCAGAAATCATTACAACAAAAATATTAGGATCGTAACGTTTTATTTTTTTTAAAACTTCAAATCCTGTAATCCCATCCATGTTGTGATCCAAAAAGATAATATCTGGTTTTTTATCCAGATTATTAAGACAATCGTTTCCATTATTGTAATAAGTAATATCGGTGTGGCCTATACCGATCAAATACTGTTCATAGATATTAGCACAGAAGGTATCGTCGTCAACAATAAAAAATTTGAATTGATTTATATTTTTCATAACACAAAAATTATTTAATAATTGGTTAATCTAAATCCATGCCTTTTTATTTTTTTACTGATTTACAGCGATTTAATTTACTTTAGTTTTTATTTTTTTCCAAATTTTGGAAAAAAAATCCCATTTAAAAATGCGATTGGAGATTAAATTTCATTCATTTGAAGTTGAGAAATCACCTCTTTCAAAGTTTTTTTAACTTTGGAGTAAACCATTATAATTTGATCTTTATCATCTTTGTTTGTTACAGTAGCTTTTTCAAGGTATTTTATATCTGGAATTATACTTACTATGGCTAAATTTTCCACACTAGGTCTAATTTTATGCATCAATCGATTCAATTCATTAAAGTTATTTACCATAATTCCTTTATCAATTATGGCTAAACTAGCAGTTATTTGTTCCATAAAAATGGTAATCATTTTAGTTACAAAATCTTTATTTCCTCTACTCATAATTTGCAATGTGTTTAAACTATAAAGATGTTCAGCAACAGAATGATTCGTTTTATTGGCAGTTTTTGTTTTATTTATTGTGTTTCTGGAAATTGTTTCAATTAGAATTAAATCATCAAATGGTTTCGTTACATAATCATTCATTCCTGCGTTTTGACAGTTCTCAATTTCAGATTTAAAAGCATTAGCAGTTAACGCAATTATTGGAATTGTAAGTTTTAGCTCGTCTCGTATTATTTTAGTTGTTTCTATACCATCCATTTCTGGCATTTGAATATCCATAAGAATAATATCAAATGTTTCATTTTTCAATATTTTCAATGCTTCTAGGCCATTCTCAGCCTCAGTAACTTTACAATTAAAATCCGACAGAGAATTTTGAACAACTATTCGGTTCATCTCATTATCTTCTACTAATAAAATGGATAAGTTGTCTATTCGAATTGATTTTTTTACTACTTGTAATTCTTTCAAATTCTTTGCATTCCCTTTTTTAAAATAAATATTGATATGAATTGTAGTTCCTTCATTCTTTTTACTTTCTACCTCAATTTCGCCATTCATAAGTACAACTAATTCCCTAGTTATGGCCATACCTAAACCTGTTCCACCAAATTTTCTGGTTACCGTTTTATCTTCTTGCGAAAACTTTTTAAAAATAGAATCCAAGTAAATTTTATCCATCCCTATACCTGTATCCGAAATAGAAATACGTAATTTTTGAGAGAAAGAATCCTCAGTAACAACTTCACAGTTTACCACTATTTGTCCTTTTTGGGTAAATTTTAATGCGTTCCCAATAAGGTTAAATAATATTTGTTCTAATTTTAAGGTATCTCCCATCAATACTTTATGAATCTTTTTTGAGATTATTGTACTAAGAGTTAACCCTTTTTGTTCTGCTTTAGGTTGTAGTACTGCCGTAACATTTTTTAATGAATTTTCAAAAACAAAATCTCTATTTTCAATTTGCATTTCACCGGACTCAATTTTAGAAATGTCAAGAATATTATTAATTATAGCTAATAAGTGTTTTGAGGCTATTGAGCTATTTTCCAAATATTTTTTTTGCAATTCTGTATGTTCTTGTTTTTCTAATTCTCTTAAAAAACCAATTATTGCATTTAACGGAGTACGTATTTCATGACTCATATTAGCCAGAAAAATTTCTTTAGCTATCGACGCATTTTCGGCTTTTATTTTTTCGCTTTCTAATTCAATTTCTAACTGTTTTTGTTTAGTGACATCTAAATGAATTTCTATTGCACCAACTAATTTTCCTGCATCGTCAAAATTTGGTGCCCTACTTATTGCCCACCATCTTAATTCTCCTCTTTTATTGATTATGGGAAATTGATATAATTCTGTATCAACCTGATTTCTTACATTAATTTTTGATTTAATAATTTCAAAATTGCTGCCATAATAAAAAATGTCAGATGATTTTTTGCCTAAAAGCTCATTGATTTCATAACCAGACATCAATGCAAAACTCTGATTTACATATTGTATAATCTCATTATTATCAATTTCTATTAAACCTAAATTTACGTTAGCAATTATGTTTCGATATTTTTCTTCTTGATTTTTTAAACTTAACTCCGCTTTTTTTCTTTCAGAAATATCTTGAATAAAAGAGCAAAAAAATATTTTATCATCCTGTTTTATTGGAATTATAGCTATTTCTATAGGGAATTCATTTCCTGATTTGTTCCATGCTGATAACTCAATGTGTTTATTTAAAGTAGAAATATTCCCCGTTTTTAAATATTTTTTAATTGCATTACTATGAAAATCAATATGTTGATTTAAAAAAATAGTTTCGGATAAATTTCTACCTAAAACTTCTTCTTTTTTCCATCCAAAAATAATTTCTGCTTGGTTATTCCAAAATATAATCTTCTCATCTCTATCAATATTTATTATACCATTTAAAGAGGAGTTCATTATTAGATTACTTCGAATCTCACTCTGTTCTAAAAGTCTTTGAGTTTTTATTCTTTGAGTTATGTCAGTATATTTCCAGAGATGGCCTTTATGCTCTTCATTTATAAAAATGGGGATATAATCTCTTTCTAAAAATCGGTTATCAGCAGTTTCAAGTAGCTCATTAGTTATTATGACTTGGTTGTCTATAATTCTATTTATTCCTTGTTTAAACGATTCAGGATTTTTAAATAATTCATCTGAACCTTCCGCCAAGTTTGAGCAACCACTATAAACTATTGTTTCTGGTTTAAATATAATTGAAAATGTATCACAATACAATTGGTTTGTAAATAATATTTTTTGATTTTCATCTTCTACTAGAATACCTGATTGTATATTAGCTAATAATGTTTTTAATAATTCAATATTTCTAGAAAAATCATTTTCAGTATTTTTCCCTTTTAATAATTCTTGTTTCAAATATTTTGAAATTGAACGTAAATCATTATTATCTACATCCTCTTTAACTCCTTTATAATTAGAATCTAAATTCTGGAGACTCTCGTCAAGATTTTTAATTATTTTCTTTTTCTGTGCATGCTCTCCCTTTAATTTATTATACGCTAACTTATATTCCTTTTCTTTTTGAAGAAAGGCATAATTACTCCTTTCTTTTTCATTTTCAAAATTAGAATAAGTAGTGTTGATTGCTTCTAAAAAAAGTTTAAATGAAGGGTTTTCTAAACAATCAGCTGGTAAGTTTGTATTTATTTGTTTTTGCAAAAGTTTATGAAAATTGATCATCCATTTATTTGTTAAAAGTATTTTTTTTTTAGGCTCTAAAAATTTATCTTAATTTGAAAAAAAACGATTCACCGCTTATTTGGAAAACTTGGATAAATCGATTTTTCGTCAACATTTAACTATTTCTATTTAAACTACTTTAGATTGTATTAAATTATAAATAGTAGATTTCCCTATATCTAATTTGTTTGCAGTTTTAACAACATCATTATTATTTATCTTTAAGTAATGTAATATTATCTCTGTTGTATATTCTTTTAATGATTTTTCTTCCGAAAGGAAAAAACCAGTATCATTTATGTTTATAAAGGTTAGATCATTTACCAATATTTCATTTCCCTCACACATAACACATGCCAAATCAATCACTGATTTTAGCTCTCGAATGTTTCCATAAAAAGGATATTTCATTAGCTTTTGTTTAGCTTCTTTGGATAATATGATTGGTTTAAATTTATTCTCTTTTACAAATAAATCGATAAAGTGTTTTGCTAATAGCAAGGTATCATTTTCTCGTTCTCGAAGAGGAGGTAAAACTATAGGCAAACCAATTATTCTATAAAATAAATCTTCTCTAAAATTCCCTTTCTTGACTTCCTGAGATAAATCTTTATGGGTTGCAATAATTAATCGGGTATTAAATTTTATTCCTGTTTTACCGCCTAAGCGCACTACTTCTCTTTCTTGAAGTACACGTAATAATTTACTCTGAAGATTTAAATCTAATTCAGCAATTTCGTCTAAAAAAATAGTTCCTCCATCAGCTTGCTCAAATTTCCCGATACTCCTGTCAGTGGCTCCAGTAAATGCTCCTTTTTCATGTCCAAAAAACTCACTTTCCATTAAATCTTTAGGGATGGCAGCCATATTTATAGCAATAAAAGGTTTGTTTTTTCTATCAGAATTATAATGAATAGCCTTTGCAACAACTTCTTTTCCCGTCCCTGTTTCTCCGGTTATAGAAACATTTATATTGGTATTGATTGCTTTATTTATTTTGTTAAAAACGCTTTTAATTCCATTACTTCGACCAATTATTGTTTTTTCAAAGCTAAATTTTTCTTCTAGTTTTTCTTTTAATTCTTCAACTTCTTGAACCAATTTTAGATTTTCTTTAATTTTAATTATCGAATTCCAAAGTAAATCTTTTGTATGCGTATTTTTGACTAAGTAATCTGTGGCTCCACATTTTAAAAAATCAACAGCAACTTGAATCTCCTCTTGTCCACTAATAATAATGATCGGAATTTTATCATTAGTTTCTTGAATTTTTTTTAACAGCATATCACCAGTAATATCAGGCAATCCAATATCTAAGCAAATAATATCCGGTTTTTGATATAAGTTGCTAATACATTCCTTTCCTGTCTGAAAAAGAAATACATCAAAATCAGGATTTAATTTTAGGTGATATTTAAGTGTTTCTCCAAAAAAGAGGTCATCTTCAACGAGAAAAATTTTTAGCGTGGACATTGGTTTTATTATAATAAAATTATTAATCAAATTAACACTAAAAATAATAAATGAAGTTTTTTTTTCTCTATTTTTTTAAAAAAAATTTAATAGAATTAGTTAAATTTATTTTCACCAAACCATTGTGGCCCAATAAAAAAGAAAAACAAATTAATTGCTTAAAAAAAAAACGCAATTTAGACTTGCAAATCTCAAATAACGACGAGTAAAATAAGTATTTATAGACAAATCTGTTTTATTAACTTTCTATTCAAGTTTTGGCCAATATGATTGCTTCGCAGCATACTATCCAAATTATCTGAAACAATAATTGTTGATGTAAACTTAGATTCAACTAAACTATTGGCAAATCGAAATTTAATAGCTTACTTTTGCAAAAAATTTAGCCTTGTGAATTACCTTTCTGTAGAAAATATCTCGAAATCTTTTGGTGAACGTACGTTGTTTAAAGACATCTCGTTTGGTATAAATAAAGATCAAAAAATTGCCTTCATAGCCAAAAACGGTTCTGGAAAAACGACTATTATGAGCATCATTAATGGTCTTGAAGAATCAGATACTGGTCAAGTAGTCTTAAGAAAAGGCATAAAAATGGCTTTCCTTTCGCAAAATAACAACTTGCAGGAGGAATTGACGATTGAGGAAAGCATTTTCGCTTCAGACAATGAGACGTTGAAAGTGATTGAAGCGTATGAAAAAGCATTAGAAAATCCCGAAGATGAAGAAGCCTACCAAAAAGCTTTTGACGGAATGGATCAGCACAATGCATGGGATTTTGAAACGCAGTACAAGCAAATTTTGTTCAAACTGAAGTTGGAAAATTTCAAATTGAAAGTGAAAAATCTTTCAGGTGGACAGAAAAAAAGATTGTCACTGGCTATCATTTTGATTAATCGTCCTGACCTATTGATTTTGGATGAACCTACGAATCACTTGGATTTAGAGATGATTGAATGGCTGGAAAGCTATTTTGCCAAAGAAAATATTACGTTGTTTATGGTGACACACGACCGTTTCTTCTTGGAGCGTGTTTGTAACGAAATCATCGAATTAGACAACGGAAAATTATACCAATACAAAGGAAATTACTCCTATTACTTAGAGAAAAAAGAAGAACGCATTGCCTCAGAGAATTCGAGTGTGGATAAAGCGCAGAATCTTTTTGTGAAAGAACTGGAATGGATGCGCCGTCAGCCAAAAGCGAGAACGACCAAATCGAAATCGCGTCAGGATGATTTTTATGAAATTAAAGAAAAAGCACAAAGTCGCCGTCGCGAAAATAAAGTAGAGCTTGAAATTAACATGGAACGCATGGGAAGCAAGATTATCGAGCTTCATAAAATTTCTAAGAAATTCAAGGATCATGTCATCATGAATAATTTCAGTTTTGATTTTCAACGTGGCGAACGCATTGGAATCATTGGAAAAAACGGAACCGGAAAATCTACTTTCTTAAATTTATTGACCGGAACTTTGCCGCTTGATGGTGGAAAAGTAGTGATTGGTGAAACCATAAAAGTGGGTTACTACACACAAAGCGGAATAAACCCAAAACCGGGTCAGCGTGTCATAGATGTGATTAAGGAATACGGAGAATTTATTCCGTTGATGAAAGGAAAATTGATTTCGGCTTCGCAATTGTTAGAGCGTTTCTTGTTTGATGCAAAAAAACAATATGATTTTGTGGACAGATTAAGCGGAGGAGAATTAAAACGTTTGTACTTGTGTACCGTTTTAATTCAGAATCCCAACTTCTTGATACTGGATGAGCCTACGAATGATTTGGATATTGTTACGCTAAATGTTTTAGAAAGCTTCCTTTTGGATTATCCGGGTTGCCTTTTAGTGGTTTCTCACGACAGGTATTTCATGGATAAAATTGTAGATCACTTATTCATTTTTAGAGGTGATGGTGTGGTGGAGGATTTCCCTGGAAACTATTCTGATTTTAGAGCGTATGAAGACAGTACTGATGTAGCGCAAAAAGAGGAAAACAAAGCGGAAAAGAAAGACTGGAAGCAAAACAACCCAACAGGAAACCTGACGTTCAACGAGCAAAAAGAATTCCAGAAAATCGAGAGAGAAATCAAGGATTTAGAGCTTCAGAAAGTAGCTATCGAACAATTATTCTCAGACGGAAAAATTGGGGAAGCTGACATTGAAAAGAAAGCGAACGAATTGAGAAACATCATCAATAAAATTGAAGAGAAAGAGGAAAGATGGTTTGAGCTAAGTGCGAAAATAGAAGGATAAAAATAGTATTGAGTGTTTAGTCGCAGTTTACAGCATCGAACATTATTACTATTTAGGATTAGATCCACAACAAAATTTTGATTTTGTTGTGGTTTTTTTTTAAAATCTTAATCTTTTTAAGGCCTCACTTTGGTATTACGTTCAACCAAATTAATATATAAAACTGAAAATTATGATTATGGAAAACAAAAGGCTTATTGGCATTGTCCTCACAGTAGTTTTTTTATTACTCATCCCATTAATAGCAATGCAATTCACAAATGAAGTAAACTGGACCCTATCCGATTTTGTAGTTGCTGGCGTCCTATTGCTCGGCACTGGTCTTATCTGTGAACTTGTCATGAGAAAGGTAAAAAAAACCAATCATCGAATCATTCTTTGTGGAGTTATTCTGGCAGTGCTTCTTCTCATTTGGATAGAACTTGCAGTCGGTCTTTTCGGGACACCGTTCGCTGGATCGTAAACCGTAAACCGTGATTGCGCAGTTTTATCTCAAACGCTAATCAACAGCAACAAAAAACCACAACAAAATTAAATTCCGTTGTGGTTTTTCATTTTATAAACATATCGTTTCTACCAAGGAATCGGATTGTAATCTTTCAAAAACTTTCCACACCAATGTTTTCCTGTATTGATTCCGTCAAACAACGGATCCATCACTCGTGCCGCACCATCAACAATGTCTAATGGAGGCTGAAAATCTTCTTCTTCCTGTTTTCTTTTGGCTAATTCTGCGGGGTCTTCATCGGTTACCCAACCGGTATCAACCGCATTCATAAAAATGCCATCTTTTGCCAAAGTTCCTGAGGAAGTGTGCGTCAACATATTCAAAGCGGCTTTGGCCATATTGGTGTGCGGATGGCGGTCTTCTTTAAAAAACCGATGAAACTTCCCTTCCATTGCTGAAACATTGATGATGTGTTTTTTTCCAGTGTTGTCTTTCTTCATGACTTCCGAAAGGCGATTGCACAATACAAATGGCGCTACGGAATTTACCAACTGTACTTCAATCATCTCCGTGGTTTCTATTTGTCCCAATCGCAAGCGCCAGCTGTTGGTTTTTCTTAAATCGACTTGCTGCAAATCGGCATCGAGTTCTCCTTCCGGAAAAACTTCGTTTGCCACGAGCGCATTATCAAACGAATACGGAATCTGCGATAATTTGGCGGAAGCCCGCAACCCAATTCCAGGTTCTGGTCCGTGCCAAGTCACTGGCATATTCTGATTAGAGGAAGCACCTGCTGTCAATACTTTTAATTCATCTAAACAATTAGTATGATCCAGTAATAATTCTTGCGCTTGTAGTGGCAAAGAAGCGATAGATCGCTCTTCGTTTTCCATTAAATGGGTATAGAATCCGGCAGGACGTCTCACGGTTTGCGCCGCATTATTAATCAGAATATCCAAACGCTCGTATTTTTGCTCTATAAAGTTGCAGAAAATCTCCACACTCGGAATATGTCGTAAATCCAATCCGTGAATTTTCAAACGATGTCCCCAATCCATAAAATCGTCTTCCTTAGAAAAACGCAATGCTGAATCGACGGGGAAACGAGTCGTAGCAATAACAGTTGCTCCTCCTCGTAAAAGCATCAACGTAATGTGATAGCCAATTTTTAAGCGAGAACCTGTAATTACAGCAACTTGCCCCTTTACATCTGCAGTTTGAAAACGTTTAGCATAATTAAAATCACCACAATCCGTACACATTGTATCATAAAAATGGTGCATTTTTGTAAACTCCGTTTTACATACGTAACAATTTCTGGGTGTTTCCAGTTCCAATTGTTCTTTGTTCACAAGATCATTGTACGCCAATAATTTGGGCGCCATAAAAACACTTGCTTCGCGCGCATGCCGAATTCCGGTTTCCTTACGGGCGGTTCGATCGCGTTTTTCCATTTTGCGTTTGGCAGCCACTTTTCCGTCTTTCTTTCTACGGGAAAGCTCATCACGGTCGGGTCTGGAAAACATTCCTGCTGCTTTGATTAAAGCCGTTCTTTGTTCTTTTGGGATATCAAATATTTGGTCGGTATCAGTATTCAATTGTGCCAAAATAGCGATACATCGGTCAATTTCTTCCGAGCTTATGGCACTTTTATGTTCTATTTGTTCAGTCATTATCGTAAAAATGGATATTATTCTTGTGCAAATTCCAAGGGCGCAAATATAGACTTTTTAAAGTCGTAAAGTTTCAAGGTCATAAAGTCGAAAGTCCAAGCGTAAAGATGAAGTCATTCTATCTTTTGACTTTCGACTATTATCTTAGTATCTTCGCGCCTACCTTGCAACTATCACTATGCTGTTTCAAATAAAATCGTATTTACAATTCCTTTGGCACTCAAAAAATGAGCATGCCGTACATTCCCCATTTGTATTTAGTTTGTTGACAAAATGTTTTTATGACAAAAAATCAAAACCTGAATATGCTGTTTTAAGAAAGTATAGAAAATCGCTTTTAGCAAATAACAATACGATTGAAGTCACTGATTTTGGTTCAGGTTCAAAAGTTTTCAAATCGAATACAAGAGTCATTTCCAAGATTGCTAAAACTGCGGGGATTACTTCGAAGCGAGCCGAATTATTATTTAGAGTCACTCATTATTTTCAGCCTGACTCTATTTTAGAAATTGGAACTTCGTTAGGATTAGCGACTGCTGCGCTTTCTTTAGGCTCCCGAAGCGTTGGGATAAAAGCAAAAATCACAACGTTGGAAGGTTGTCCTAATACAATGGCAATTGCAAAAAGTCAATTACAATTATTAAATTTTGATAATGTAAATCCAATTGTAACAGAATTTAGTAGTTTTTTGGGTGACATACAACTTCAAACTTTAAACTTTAAACTTATCTATTTTGATGGCAATCACTCCAAGAAAGCGACTTTAGACTATTTCGAATTATTACTTCCTACAATTACGAATGAAACCGTTTGGATATTCGACGATATCCATTGGTCAGCAGAAATGGAAGAAACTTGGAAAATCATCAAAAAACATCCAAAAGTGACGGTAACAATTGACACGTTTCAATGGGGATTGGTCTTTTTTAGGAGAGAGCAACCTAAAGAGCATTTTATAATTAGAGTATAACGCAAAAAAAATGACAGCCATCCCTGACTGTCATTTCTAACATTGAATTAATTATTCCTTATTCTTTAGCTCTTTTCATTTCACCTGATTTTGCACCCATTCTGTTTACAGTATACATTGGTGCAAATTTCAATTTTAAACTAGCAATTTTTCTGTTATCATCACCTGAAAGTCCTTCTTTTTCAACAGTATTTTTTCTGCTGTCAAGTGCTTCATACATCAATTTAATTTCATCCCAGTCTTCACGAGAGTAAGCATCTTTATTGGTATCAACTGTACTTACAAATTGTTGATAAACTCCAAGGATATTATCTTTGTTTACCCAAGTAAAACTCATGTCATCCCCTATTTTTCCTTCACCAAACAAAGCATTTCTTAGTTGTTGTTTTGGATTTGTAGCTACAGCTGCTTGAGTATTTTCTTGAATTTCAGCTTCATATTTAGCTTTTAACGCTTCATATTTAGCAGTTGCAGCATCAAGACGTTCTTGCGCTTCGGCGTTATCTTTCATATTAGCTAATGCTACTTTAGCATCTCCGCTTCTTAATTGATACGTAGCTTCAATTCCTTGCCAGTTTGCTTTAGCATCCTCTGAAGCAACATTTCCTAATGAATCAACATACATAACATATGTATCTACCGTTTTTTCTGCTTGTTGAGCTTTTTCATCTTTACATGAAGTAAATCCTAAAGCGATTACCGCTATTCCTAACACCATTTTTGTACTTTTCATAACTACTTGATTTGATTAATATTATTTATGTAAATTTAAGAAACATTAATCGATTCATAATTATAATCCAAAAATCTTATAAATAATACATATAATTATGAAATAAAAAGAAATAAAGTGTGAATTATATAAATCAACCTTGAAATAATATAAATAATTACGGCTGATTCTATGTATTAAATATTGCATTTTAAAAGAAATCAGCAAAAAACACAATGGGTTGATTTTAAAAAAGTTAGTTCTTATTTAAAATTGAAACTCAAAATGTAACAAATTTTAAGAAACAACTACTTATCAATAATTCAAAAGTCTTTTGTACTTTTAAAATCTAATTTAATAGCATCCTACGCTCGGTCGAAGGTTAAAAATCATATATTCTAATGGCAAACCCGCTAATAAAAATAACCAATATCAAACGAGATTTTGTACTTGGAAATGAAATCGTTTATGTTCTTAAAGGCATTGATTTAGAAATAAATAAAGGCGAATATGTAGCATTAATGGGACCTTCAGGATCTGGAAAATCAACTTTAATGAATTTATTAGGATGTTTAGACACGCCTACTTCCGGGAGTTACATCCTTAACGGAAAAGATGTCAGCCAAATGAAAGACGATGAATTAGCCGAAATTCGAAATAAAGAAATAGGATTTGTTTTCCAGACTTTCAACCTTTTACCTAGAACCACAGCATTAGATAACGTGGCTTTACCCATGATTTATGCCGGATTTTCAAAATCGGAAAGAAAAGCGCGAGCTACCGAAGTTTTGGAACAAGTAAATCTTGCGGACAGAATGGACCACCAACCCAATCAACTTTCGGGTGGACAACGCCAGCGTGTGGCCATTGCCCGTGCTTTGGTCAACAAACCGTCCATCATTCTTGCCGATGAACCAACCGGAAATCTGGACAGTAAAACATCATTAGAAATCATGAAACTTTTTGGAGACATCCACGCCAATGGAAACACTGTAATTCTGGTAACTCACGAAGAAGAAATTGCCGCTTACGCCAATCGCGTAATTCGTTTGCGTGACGGACTTATAGAAAGCGACACCTCTAAATAGTTTTTTCAGGAGCTTTTTACTTCGTCAGTTCGCTTCGCTCGTGTCCGGCTATCCGCTTGTATCTCTTTCTTGCCATTCTTCCTTCGTCTGAATGACAAGAAAGAGGATACCGCTTTTATCCGGGCTAGGAAATCCAAATTACGATTGCATTTAAATCTCCAAATAATACCTATCAAAAAATGAAAATCGCCATACTAACCTGCGAAAAGCTTCCCGACCTAAATCCCGAAGACCAAAAAATAATTCCAGCATTAGCCCAACATAATATAGAAGCCAGCGCCGCTATCTGGAGCGACAAAACAATCAATTGGACTGATTTTGATTATTTAATTTTTCGAAATACTTGGGATTATTTCGAGAAAGAAACCGAGTTTAAAATTTGGCTTGACCAAATAGAAAAATTAGGTATAAAAACACTTAATCCTATTGAAATCATCAAGCAAAACATCCATAAGTTTTACTTGCGTGAGATGGAGCAGCAAGGAATCACAATTTTGCCTACTGTTTTTATTGACAAAACAGACACCCTTAATCTTGCAGAACTGATTCCTTCGCATTGGAAAAAAGCGGTTATAAAACCCGCATTTTCAGCAGGATCCTATCTCACCGAAGTTTTTGAAATTTCCGAAATTCAAGCAATAAGCGAAAAATATAAAAGTATTGCCGCAGAGAAAGAGTTGCTTTTACAGGAATTCATGCCCGAGATTCAAACATTGGGAGAAACCTCTTTTATCTTTTTCAATAAAAAATTCTCACACGCGGTCAATAAAAAACCCGTTGACGGCGATTTTAGAGTACAATCCCTTTTTGGAGGAAAATACAATTTGGTTCAACCCAGTCAGGAACTAATTAATAAAGCGCAAAAAATTGCTGACACCTTCCCAGAGAATTTACTGTATGCCAGAGTAGACGGAATTCTAATTGAGAACGAACTCTATTTAATGGAAATTGAATGCATTGAACCTGATTTATATTTCAATCTCAGTGAAAACGCACTGGAACGATTTGTTTCAGCAATAGTGGAATTAATACCCTAAATTTGTTTTTTTTTAAATCAAATAAACCGTAGATGAAAGTATATACAAAGACTGGAGATAAAGGAACAACAGCACTTTTTGGCGGAACCAGAGTCCCAAAAGACCATGCACGAATTGAAAGTTACGGAACCGTTGACGAACTAAATTCTCATATTGGCCTGATTCGCGATCAGGAAATGAACGTGCACTACAAAGAAATTCTTATCGAAATTCAGGATCGTCTGTTTACTGTTGGTGCTATTTTAGCAACGCCACCTGAAAAAGAAGTGATGAAAAACGGAGAACTTCGTTTGAAAAATCTGGGAATTATAGAATCTGATATTGAATTATTAGAAAATGAAATTGACGCTATGGAAGAAGCATTGCCGCCAATGACTCATTTTGTACTTCCGGGCGGACATACTACCGTGTCATATTGTCATATTGCACGTTGCGTTTGTCGCAGAGCAGAGCGTTTAGCGGTCCATTTAAGCCATAATGAACCCGTTGCTGAAATCGCAATCAAGTACTTAAACCGACTTTCTGACTATCTTTTTGTGTTGGCACGAAAGTTGTCTCATGATTTAAACGCTGCCGAAGTTCAATGGATTCCGAGGAAGTAGTTGGTCGTTTTCAGATGCAGTTTTTAGTACGAAAACTTTAAACTTTAAACCTGAAACTTTAAACTAAATAAAACGTTCTTAACTTTAACTAAAAATAAATCATTTTTTACTTGTCTTTTTCAGTAAAAAATTTATTTTTGCACAAAACTAAATCGACATCACATGTATTGGACATTAGAATTAGCATCTTATTTAAGCGATGCACCGTGGCCTGCTAACAAAGACGAACTTATTGACTACGCTATTAGAGCAGGAGCTCCATTAGAAGTAGTAGAAAACCTTCAATCTATAGAGGACGAAGGCGAGATATATGAATCAATGGAAGAAATTTGGCCAGATTATCCTACGGACGAAGATTATCTTTGGAACGAGGATGAATATTAAAAAGTAAACCAAGAAAAAGTCTCAAAAGAGGCTTTTTTTTTGTTTAAATTTACAGAATTACACAAACAGAAATAAAAACATATTATGAGTTTTATAAATAGTATTATTAAAGTCTTTGTTGGGGATAAATCCCAAAAAGATGTCAAAGCTTTACAACCGTATCTTAGCAAAATTAAAGCTTTTGAAACTCCTCTGATGGCATTATCTAATGATGAACTTAGAGGACGCACTGCTTTTTTCAAAGATAGAATCAAACAGGCACGCGCTGAAAAAGATGCTAAAATCGGTGCATTGAAACTAGAAGTGGAAAGCATTGAAGACATTGACAAAAGAGAAGATATTTATGTTGCTATTGATGCACTTGAAAAAGAAGCTTACGATATTTCTGAAAAAACGTTGATGGAAATTCTTCCGGAAGCTTTTGCCGTTGTAAAAGAAACAGCAAGACGTTTCAAAGACAATACAGAAATTGTTGTAACTGCAACACCTAAAGACCGTGAACTTTCTGCTACTAAAAGCTACATTACCTTAGATGGTGATAATGCAATTTGGGCAAATTCATGGAGTGCTGCAGGAAAAGAAATTACTTGGGACATGATTCACTATGACGTACAATTAATTGGCGGAATGGTTTTGCATGAAGGAAAAGTAGCTGAAATGCAAACAGGTGAAGGAAAAACATTGGTAGCAACCTTACCGCTTTACTTAAATGCATTGACAGGAAACGGTGTGCATCTTGTAACTGTGAATGACTATTTGGCAAAAAGAGATAGTACTTGGAAAGCGCCATTATTTGAATTTCACGGTATGACTGTTGAATGTATTGACAATTACCAACCAAGTTCAGAAGGAAGAAAAAAAGCCTACGATGCTGATATCACTTACGGAACCAATAATGAGTTTGGTTTTGATTACTTAAGAGATAATATGGCACATTCGCCAGAAGATTTAGTTCAAAGAAAACACAATTATGCTATTGTCGATGAGGTCGATTCAGTTTTAATTGATGATGCTAGAACACCATTGATTATTTCAGGTCCGGTTCCACAAGGAGATCGTCATGAATTCATGGAAATGAAACCAAAAATTGAAAACTTAGTTAGTTTACAACGCCAGTTGGCAAACGGTTTCTTATCTGAAGCAAAAAAATTAATCAAAGAAGGAAATACTAAAGAAGGTGGATTCCAATTGTTAAGAGCTTACAGAGCATTACCAAAAAACAAAGCATTAATTAAATTTTTGAGTGAAGAAGGAATTAAACAATTGCTTCAAAAAACCGAAAATCAATACATGCAGGATAACAAAAGAGAAATGCACAAGATTGATGAGGCATTATATTTTGTTATTGAAGAAAAAAACAATCAAGTAGAATTGTCTGACAATGGAATTAAATACCTTTCTGGAGATACCGACTCTGACTTTTTTGTACTTCCGGACATTGGAACTGAAATTGCCGCTATCGAAAAGAAAAAATTAGATAAAGACACTGAAGCTGAAGAAAAAGAACAATTGTTTCAAGATTTTGGTATAAAAAGTGAGCGTATTCATACCTTGACACAACTTTTGAAAGCTTACGCTTTATTCGAAAAAGATGTAGAATATGTAATCATGGATAACAAAATCATGATTGTTGATGAGCAAACCGGTCGTATCATGGACGGTCGTCGTTATTCTGACGGATTACATCAAGCGATTGAAGCCAAAGAAAATGTAAAAATCGAAGCCGCTACACAAACATTTGCAACAGTTACGTTACAGAATTATTTCAGAATGTATAACAAACTGGGAGGAATGACTGGAACAGCATCCACTGAAGCGGGTGAGTTATGGCAAATATATAAACTAGACGTTGTAGAAATTCCTACTAACAGAGGAATGGCAAGAAAAGACAAAGAGGATTTTATTTATAAAACCACTCGTGAAAAATTCAATGCCGTAATCGAAGACGTAACGGAATTATCTAAAGCAGGAAGACCAGTTCTTATTGGTACCACTTCTGTAGAGATTTCAGAATTGTTAAGCCGAATGTTGAAAATGAGAGGCGTTGCACACAATGTCTTGAATGCAAAAATGCACAAACAAGAAGCACAAATTGTTGAAGAAGCTGGAAAACCTGGTGTGGTAACGATTGCAACCAACATGGCTGGTCGTGGTACCGATATTAAATTATCTGCCGAAGTAAAGGCCGCTGGTGGATTAGCAATTGTAGGTACGGAACGTCATGATTCGCGTCGTGTTGACCGTCAGTTACGTGGTCGTGCAGGACGTCAAGGTGATCCGGGAAGTTCTCAGTTTTATGTATCTCTTGAAGACAACCTAATGCGTTTGTTTGGTTCTGAAAGAGTGGCTAAAGTGATGGACAGAATGGGATTGCAGGAAGGTGAAGTGATTCAGCATTCTATGATGACTAAATCGATCGAACGTGCTCAGAAAAAAGTAGAAGAAAACAACTTTGGTGTTCGTAAACGTTTATTGGAATATGATGACGTTATGAATGCGCAACGTGAAGTAGTGTACAAACGTCGTCGTCATGCATTGTTTGGAGAGCGTTTGAAATTAGATATTGCAAACATGCTTTATGACACTTGCGAATTGATTGTTGATCAAAACAAAGTAGCGAATAATTTCAAAAACTTTGAATTCGAATTAATCCGTTATTTCTCTATTACTTCGCCAGTTACTGAAAGTGAATTCAGTAAATTGAGTGAAATGGAATTAACCGGTAAAATATACAAAGCTACGCTGGAATATTACACGGAGAAAACCGAGAGAAGTGCCAGAGAAGCGTTCCCTATTATAAAAAGCGTTTACGAAGATAAAAACAACCAATTTGAGCGTATTGTAGTTCCTTTTACGGATGGAATAAAATCGTTGAATGTGGTTACTGATTTGAAAAAAGCCTACGAAACAGAGGGAGCTCAACTTGTTGCTGATTTCGAAAAAAATATCACTTTATCTATTGTAGATGAAGCTTGGAAGAAACACTTGCGTAAAATGGATGAGTTGAAACAATCCGTTCAACTTGCGGTTCACGAACAAAAAGATCCATTACTTATTTACAAACTGGAAGCTTTCAATTTGTTTAGAGCAATGATTGATAATGTAAATAAAGAGGTGATTTCATTCTTGTTCAAAGGGGATTTGCCAGCTCAGGAAAACCAACAAATTCAAGAAGCGAAAGAAGTTGCTCCGGTAGAAGATTACACGACTTCAAAAGATGAAATCGTAAGTAGCGAAGCGGCAAACCGTGAAGCTGGTCAAACGCAACAACGCCAAGTAACCGAAACTATCACTCGCGACATGCCAAAAATTAATCGCAACGATAATGTTACGATTCAAAACGTGGCCAACGGACAAATACAAGAAATGAAATACAAAAAAGCCGAAAGCTTAATCGCTTCAGGACAATGGGTTATCGTGAACTAATAACCGTTTACAATTCCTTACTATTACATTCCTCAATTACGAAAGTAGTTGGGGAATTTTTTTTGGAGCTATTCCCGCCATACGTTTCAATCTTGTGGGGCAATACCAAAGCCCCACAAGGATTTCCACTGCTGTCGGGGCTAGGGATTTTGCGTTAAATAACTCCGTTTATGGTTTCCCGTAATGATCCACCAATGAAAGAATATATCTTCAAAAAAAATGAATAGCTGTTATATTTTTATAAGTATTTTCAGCGATTTATTTATATATTTGAAAATAAATAAAGGATGATGTTTATCAGACCAATCTACCCAATTTTGGGGTGATAAGTCCGATATTGTAAGACCTATATACTAATTGTGTGACATAATACCAAAACTGCATCTAAAAACAAACTTATGAGTGATTTATCAAATTTAGAAAGTGAGATAATAATTGATTTTGATAAAATTTTATTTAGAGAAGCGGTTAATTGTTTATATGCTAAGACATATCGTGCAGGATATATAGTTGCTTGGATATCTATTGTGGAATCTTTGAAGAGAAAAATAAATATTCTTTCAAATACTGGCGACATTCAATCAAGACAATCATTTGAGAAAATTGAAAAATTAGAAAAAGATGAGAAATCCGCAGACATTCAAATAGTCACAGAAGCTCTAAAAATAAGTCTTATTGAACCTGACGAACATAAAAAGCTAGAGTTTTTTTGGAATCAAAGATGTCTTTTTGCTCATCCATATGAAAAAGAACCTAAAGAAGATGAATTAATTTTTATAATAAAACAATCTCTAGATATAACTTTAAGTAAGAAGTTAGAATTCAAAAAAAACTACATAAATGAATTAATTGAAAATTTAGTAAATAAACCACACTTTCTTTCAAATGATAATGAAGTAATTGAATCCTATGCGAAAAACACAATACCGAAAATAAACAAAGATTTACACTCATATTTTTATAAATCATTGATTAATAAAATAGGGGAAATTAAAGATGATGAGACAAAGAAAATATATCTTAAAAGATTAAGAATCTTCTCGGTTAATTTATTAAAATCAACAAATCAAACATTTAACGATACTAAATGGAGAATGGAAGATTTGGCTCTTAATTACACATATGAATTTGTACTTGGAACTTGTGACTATCGTATTTGGAAAAAAATACCCAAAAGAGCAAAAGATTTAACATTACAATATATAATCCAAAATAAAAATTCTTCAGCAAAACATCACACATTAATTCTATTAGGGAAAATTCTAAAAAAAGGGTTGTTTGATAAAAGTTTTGAATCAAAATTCAATGAATATGTTTCAACTTTAGAAATAGTTGAAGCTTATGAATTCTATAAAAATGAAAGCACTTTATATGATAGATTTATTTTAGAATTAAATTCTGGTGATTTTTATAGACAACAAGACACAATAAGAATATTGAAGACTGATTTCGGTCAAGATTTTCAAGAAAAAATTGATAGCATTCAATCAATTGAAATTGGAAGAAGAATTGTTAAAGCTGCTGAAAATGGGTGTTACGAAGCTAAAGATGTACTAAACAATATTGATTATCGTTTTTCAAATAATATCAAAAAAGGCTTTATTGCAGGAATTTTTATTGATAAAGATTATTCTTTCCGATATGATGATGATATTCTTTTCAAATTTTTTAATTATATAAATGATGCTGAATTAGAGACATTAGAAACTATTAAAGAATATATCTCCAAAAACAAAAATGTAGTAAAAGAAGAACATTCATTTCAAAGATATTCATTATCAAAGTTCAAAAATATGATAATAAGAATAACTAGTTTGAATAAATATGAAAAAAAAATAATTGAATTTCTAGAATCTATCTATAAAGAATTCGAATAAAATTACGTCACACAACACTTGCTACAAGAGATTTGGGCATTTGGCTTAATTTAAAAATGGTCTTGTATTTGGGAAGTTTAGACAAATCCGAAAATAAGGCTTAATTTAATCCCAAACCTCTTGTAGCAAGGAAACGTTATTCCGCATTTTAACACCTAAATATTAACAACATGCAATTTTCAAAATATAATAATGACAGAGCAACTAATTTCACTGCAGAAGACCCAAATATTTGCCCACATTGCCATGTCGCCATAGAACCAACTTTGATTTTTAATTATTACGACCGCCAAGTAGATAAACTATTCAGTTTGTGGAATTGTACTTTCAACAAATGTGGAAAAACTTTTATTGTTTCTCATTATGAAAATGAATGGTCTAGTTTCACTATCGAAAGGAATTTAAATGGTTTCCCAAAAGGTCCAAATTGGCCACAACCAATATTAAATTTAAAGAATGGTCAAACTGTTGGTACAGAAAAGGAAGAAGATTCAAAATTTATTACGACTTATTTACAAAGTTTAGAAGCTGAATCAAATGGACTTAGTGAAATTGCTGGAATGGGATTCCGAAAAGCCATTGAATATTTAGTGAAAGATTGGGCTATTCAAACAAATCCTGATGCGAAAGAGAAAATATTAGAAGACTGGCTCTCAACTATTATCAGAAATCATTTTACAGGGGAACTAAAAGACATTTTAGAAAGAGCAACTTGGCTTGGAAATGACCAAACTCATTACAATAAACTTTTTGAAGAATTTAACGTTCAACACCTAAAAGAACTAATTGACTTAATAATGGTAGAATTAGATCGAGAATTTAAAAAAAGACATTACATAGAAAATATTGAGAAAAGAAAATAAAAACGCGGTATAACACACGCTACAAGCAAGCACCAAAAAAAAGACGAAAAAATGAATGAAAAATGGGAAGAAATATGCTTTTTGCTATCTGAAAATATAAAAAGAGAGATTAGTGAAAGTGAATTTGAGCAAAATGTAATCCAAGCATTAAGAGTTTTAAATTGGAAAGAATTTACAGGCGATATTCAAATCCGACCTTCATTTCAATTTGGAGCATCAAATAGAATGATGCCCGATTTTGTAATAAATTCGGCTGAAAAGAAAAATCTGTTTGTAATAGAAATTAAGCAACCAAATATTCCATTGACAACCAATTTTCAACAACAGTTGTTTTCTTATATGCGTCATTTAAGACTTCAATATGGAATTTTGATTGGTCAATCAATTCAAGTTTTTTATGATGGCGATTTAACAGAACACGACGATCCAGTTTTACTTGAAACAATTCAAATTAATACTGAAGACAATAAGGGGAAAAATTTTGTAGAACTTTTTACTAAAGACAATTTCAGTTTTGAAAAGTTGCACGCTTTTACTCAAAATTCACTTAAAAAGATTAATCGTAAAACCGACCAAAAAATATTGATAAATAAAATTTTATCGGAAGAATACAAAATTACTATTTTGGAATTGATAAAGCAGGATTTTTTAAACGAGTATGATGCAGAATTGATTGACAACGCTTTCAAAGAGATTTCAATAAACATTTCTGGAAACCAAAGAATAGAAATTCAAAACTTTAAACCAACAAACAATAATTGGGAAACTTCAGATAGCAATCAATCAAGAGATACTACCAAATATAGTTTAAATGGTAATGGAAAACGACTTGCTAAAAACAGATTTGTTTTGGAATTGGTAAGACAATATATGAAAAATAAACCCTCGAGTTTTTCGACATTAAAAAACTTATTCAAAGATGAATATCAAGGTTCGACTGGAGTAATTAACGAAGTTGCATATGTGCAAACAAAATATGCGAATAAATCTGACAAAAGGCATTTTACAGCTAATGATGAAATTTTAGAAAGTTCGGATGGAGTTAAATTTGTTGTTTCAACTCAATGGGGAAAACATAATATTTCCGAAATAGTTGCTTTGGCAAAAAGAGAAGGATTTCAAGTTGATGAAATCTAAAACGATAAACATTATGCAGAAAGCCAGCTGGTAACACCGCTAGCGCGAGCGTCTCGCTCGTGCCCACAAAGTAAACAAAAACACCCCTAAAAATTTAGCAATTTATGAGAAAGACATAAAGAAGCATTTCTCCTATCTTAAACCAAACAGCGACATAAAAACAAAAATTTACCTAAAAATTGCGACCGCTATCAGATAGCATTTTTTAGCGTAAATTGCTTGAAATAAAATTTTATATGCGATTACTAATTATTTTTATCTGTTTGTGTTGTTTCAGTTGTAAAATTGAAAAAAATGTAAAAAATGCAGTACCAGACCTAGCACTAGAAAAGAGAATTAGGCCTGTGCATGATACTATTGGTTTTACAAAATACAATTGGCAATTAGATTCTATTTATAACCGTTTAGGAATTCAGGATTCTAAAAACAATTTGCAATGGAAAGCAGCTATAAGTCCGCATGATGATTATAAATACGCTGGACGTTTGTATTACGAATCGCTTAAAGGCATTAATGCCAACACGATTATTTTGATTGGTGTCGCACATCGCGCTCGAAACTTTACCCTTCAAGACAAAATCATCTTTGGAGATTTCACACATTGGAAATCGCCTTATGGTGATTTAAAAGTGTCTGATTTAAATGCTGAAATTATGGCGCAACTGCCAAAAGCTTCCTACCTAGTTCATAACGATATGCAAGAGTTAGAACATTCATTAGAAGCTATAGTACCTTTTTTACATCGCAAAAACAAGAACCTACAGATTATTCCAATACTGGTGCCTTATATCAATTACGAAACAATTGAAAGCATTAGCAATACTCTTTCTGATGTTGTATCAAAAATTTTAAAAGAAAAGCATCTTAAATATGGAAAGGATGTCGCAGTTGTCATTTCTAACGATGCGGTGCATTATGGTACTGAAAATTGGAGTGGCGATTTAGCCCCTTTTGGAGTTGATGATGAAGGCACTAAAAAAGCTAGAGCTTTAGATATGGAGATTATTGAGAAGTGTTTAGTAAACGAAATTAGTACTGAAAAAATAAAAACATTTACAGAATACACCGTACAAAATACGGATTACAAAGAATATAAATGGGTTTGGTGCGGTCGTTATTCTGTGCCTTTTGGATTGAGCTTCGCCAATAAATTAAATCAGGCATTATACAACAAACCTTTGACAGGAACTTTTTTAGATTACGCATCAAGTGTAGATCATGACCTTATAAAAGTAGAAGATTTAGGTATGGGAACTACAGCTATAGCCACTCAAAAACACTGGGTCGGATATGCGAGTATAAAATATGAATAGAGATGTAATTCTAGAGGTTGAAGATATATATTAATCAGAATACGATCCCCACTGGCGCACGTTTGCAAGGAGTGCCAAATTAAATTATAAAAACAAATCTTAGCGTTTGCAACGCGGCTAACTAGTATAGAAATATTTTAAAAAACACACTACCTCGACAAGCCCCAAACCTTTAAGCATCTGTCTAAAATAAAAAAATATATGAAAGAAATTGATAAAATAGCTTTAATAAAAATTGAAAATGGCCAAATTTTAAGCACTAAATCAAAAGGTAAAAACAAATATTATATTCCAGGAGGCAAAAGAGAAAATAATGAAACTGATCAACAAACTTTAATCAGAGAAATTCAAGAAGAATTAAGTGTTGAAATTATAAATGAATCTATTAAATATATAGGAACGTTTAAAGCCCAATCACACGGAGCTATTGAAGGAGTAATTGTAAAAATGACGTGTTACAATGCTGATTACATTGGAGAACCGAAAGCCAATAATGAAATAGAAGAAATTAAATGGTTAAAATATACAGATTTAGATATAATATCGGAAGTTGATAAAATTATATTTAAACATCTGAAAGAAAACGGATTATTAATTTGAGTCGAAATAGAAAATTAACTTTAAAAATACTGAACGCCTAACACATGTTTCAATGGATTCCCGCTCCGAAAAGTATCCCTGAAAACACATGAATTTTTCGTAAATGCTGCGCAAATGTCTCAGATTTTCAAAGGTGTTTTAGTAAAAAGAATCCCCGCATTCATTACAAATGCATCGTGTATCTTGTTTGAGTTATTTTTGAAAAATAAGAAATAGCAACTTTTTTTTGTAAGCAAAATCGTTTATATTTAAATGCAAAGTTAGAAAACTGTTTAATTACCAAAAAAAAACATTATGAAAGAATACAAGGTAGAAAGTTTAATTTATTACTCTAAATTGACTTTAGATTCAAAGCACATTGCTAATGACTCTAAAAAAGAAATTCAGCAATTACTAGATAAATACGCCTCAAAAGGATATAGATTAACTACATCAACATCAACAAATTTTGGTTCTGCCATTTATATTCATTTGTATTTTGAAAAAGATATTTAATCAAAGTCAGAGAAAATAATACCCGCTTCGCAAAACACTTTTGAGAACACCTATTTTTTTCCTAAATGCTGCGCAAATGTCTCTGACTTTGCGCAATTTTTATAATATTAAAATTTCATAAAGAAGCTGAATTTCATCAACATTTAAAAATACTGAAGCATAAACTACAA
This sequence comes from Flavobacterium sp. GNP002, assembly GCF_054343795.1. Lineage (NCBI taxonomy): Bacteria > Pseudomonadati > Bacteroidota > Flavobacteriia > Flavobacteriales > Flavobacteriaceae > Flavobacterium > Flavobacterium sp. GNP002. Next base: position 2,384,379 of record NZ_JBTGUW010000001.1, on the reverse strand, counting down.
CTGAACCAAATGAAAAAAATACACTTCAATCACTTAACATTTAAAAACTGGACATCACTTTTAATGTTAATCTCATTGGTTTTTATTCTTATGGGGAGTTTTGAAATTATTGCCTTTGAATATAAAAGAACGAATAAAATTTTGGCTTCCATTGGTTTTTTTATCCAAGCAGCCTATTACAGTAAAATGTTTTGGTACAAAAATTATGTTGAATGGAATAAACAAGGAATGAACATCAAAATAAATAGATTAATCAGTAAGTCTATAACTTTTAAAAATGTCACAAAAATAGAATTAGACAACACTAATTTAAAAATCATTCAGAAATCCGGAAGCGACAAAATATTCGAAATCCATAACATTGCTAGTATTGATTTGGAAAAACTCGTGGAAATAATTAAACAAAATAGCGGAATTGAAAGCACCGAATTTTCTACAAATTGAAAAATTAATGAATTACGCTTGCTAACACTAAAACTTCTTTACATAAATTTAATGCACGGTGCACGCAACCAAAAGCGGTTTTGGATATCTTTATAAAAACATTCCGCAATGAAAAAAATAGTACTTCTCCTGCTGGTTTCATTTTTATTCATTTCTTGTTGGCCAACTACAGATAACGGTGACTTTGTGCGTCAAGAATACAAACCAGTGATTATTGCCCGCAGCGCTCTTGAAAGTTCGATTGCTTTTCAAAATGCGCAACCCATTATTAAATCGGGAAAAATTTATATCAAGGACGATTTAATGTTTATCAATGATATCAATAAAGGGTTTCATGTTTATGATTATACGGATCCTAAGAAACCAATCCGACTCCATTTTATAAAAGCTCCTGGAGCTACTGACTTAGCCATCAAAGGAAATACGGTGTACATCAATCAAGCAGTCGATTTAGTCACTGCCACTTTCAATCCTACCACAAAAATTTTCACGGTTACCAACAGAAACAAAAATGTATTTCCGCAAAAGCAAGCTCCAAACGGCTTATATGGCTACACCAAAGAAAATGAAATAATAATCGATTGGACTTTAATCAAGTAACACATGAAAAAAATTATATCCTTCGTATTATTAGTATTTATAATGGGTTGTTCGGATAGTGACAGCGCACAAAACGGCGACATAGGGCAAGGTGGTTCACTTGCTGTTTTTGCCATAAAAGGGAATTATCTGTACGGTGTTGACCAGATGAAATTGAATGTATTCTCGCTAATCAATTCGGAAAAGCCCGTAAAAGTCAATGAGATTCCTATCGGTTTTGACATTGAAACCTTGTTTTCATACGGAGATAATTTATTCATTGGATCTAGAAACGGAATGTTTATCTATTCGATCAGCAATCCTGAAAATCCAACAAAATTGTCAAGCGTACAACACTTTACTGCCTGTGACCCTGTCATTGCCAATAGCACGCACTCCTACGTGACATTGAATTCAAACACCACTTGTGGCAACAACACTAACGTTTTGCAAGTTTATGACACCAAAGATTTAACTAATCCAAAACTAATTCACAGCAGAACACTTTCGCAACCTAAAGGTATCAGTTTTTACACCGCTGATTATTTACTGGTTTGCGATGATGTTATCAAAATATTTAACATTCAAAATCCTGCTGAACCCGTTTTGGTGCATGCCATTGACAAAAATTGTTTTGATTTAATTGTACGCGATAATACCTTATTTGCCATTGGGAACAAAGGCGTATATCGTTATAAAATGAATCCAATTGACATAAAAGACATACAACTGGAAAGCGAAACTACGTTTTAATGCTCTTCAAAATACCGTGCTTCAATTCGCTTAATGTCTTTTATGGAATTTTTGGCCCAAGCCAAACGCTTTTCTAAAATTTCATTTTCAGATAAATGCCAGTCTATTTCCGAGTTGCGCAATCGATTCGTCAAGTTTTGAATGATTATCGCCGCCGAAACCGAGATGTTCAGACTTTCGGTAAAACCTACCATCGGGATTTTTAGAAAACCATCGGCGCGTTGTAAAATTTCCTCGGATAATCCGTCTCTTTCTGTTCCAAAAAACAAAGCGCTGGGTTTCGAAATGTCAAAATCCTCCATCAAACAATCATTCTCATGTGGCGTGGTAGCAATGATTTGGTAGCCTTTACTTTTTAACGTATCGACACAATTCGTAATGCTGTCGAAGGTATTGATGTCAACCCATTTTTGAGCGCCCATCGCAATTTCCTTGTCGATACTTTTTCCGTAACGCTGCTCGATAACATTCAATTCCTGAATTCCAAAAATCTCACAACTGCGCATTACCGCGCTCGTATTGTGCATTTGAAAAATATCTTCGACAGCAATCGTAAAATGTTTGGTTCTGTTTTCCAATACTTTCAGGAATTTTTCTTTGCGATTATCTGTCAGGATATTTTCGAGAAAATTAAGGTAATCGATATCAATCATTGCGGATTATTTTTTTGCAAAAATAGTAAAAAAGACTAGCTTTATACCTTCAAAAGTAGATTGTGACAACAGCTTTTAGGTTTGTTCAATTGAAATGAAATTATGAATGTTTACGGAAATCGCGTGAGGGATAGAGGCGATATCCTTTTTGGGCTTTTTAGCCAAAAAGATAAAGCCGAAAGCCCGACCCTTGTGGTCACGCCCAAATTTATATAAAATGAAAAAACGTTTAGTAGTCTTGACTGGAGCAGGAATCAGTGCCGAAAGCGGCATCAAAACTTTTCGTGATAGTGACGGACTTTGGGAAGGTCATAATGTCTTGGACGTCGCAACACCCGAAGGTTGGCATAAAAACCCGGCTTTGGTCTTGGATTTTTATAACCAAAGACGAAAACAACTCAAGGAAGTACAACCGAATTTAGGTCATCAGATTCTCGCGGAATTAGAAAATGATTTTGAAGTGTACATAATCACACAGAATGTGGATGATTTGCACGAACGCGCCGGAAGTTCTAATGTGTTGCATTTGCATGGCGAATTATTGAAAGTCAGAAGCACCAAAAACCCAGATTATATTCTGGATTGGCAGGACGATTTAAATTTTGGCGATTTAGACGAAAACAAAAATCAATTACGCCCGCATATCGTTTGGTTTGGCGAGGAAGTTCCTGCGCTTGATGAAGCCATAATTCTTACTCAAAGTGCGGATTATTTTGCTGTAATTGGGACTTCTTTGCAAGTGTATCCTGCGGCAGGATTAATTGATTTTACGAGTCGGGAAACACCTATTTTTTATATTGATCCAAAACCGATAAAAATCCCAAATCTTAGAAACCCATTGGAAGTCATTCCAGAAGTGGCTTCAACAGGTGTTGCTTTTATGAAAGAAAAATTACTCAATCAATTGCAATGACAAACACAATGACAATGGCAAAAAATCAATCATAATTGCAATAAAAATATAAACTTATACTCCATAACTTATAACTTATAACTATTTTTGTGCCTTTCGAACAAACAACTAAACAATGACTACTTTAAACGAATTGAATGCTATATCGCCAATCGACGGAAGATATAGAAACAAGACTATTTCTCTGGCTCCATTTTTCTCTGAAGAAGCCTTAATCAAATACCGCGTATTGGTTGAAATTGAATATTTCATTGCTTTGTGCGAAGTGCCTTTGCCACAACTAAAAAACGTAAACCCGAACTTATTCGAAAGTTTACGTGACATTTATAAAAACTTCTCTACTGAAGATGCGCTTTGGATCAAAGAAACGGAGAAAGTGACCAACCACGATGTAAAAGCGGTGGAATACTTCATCAAAGATGCTTTTGAAAAATTAGGATTATCAGAATATAAAGAGTTTATCCACTTTGGATTAACATCCCAAGATATTAATAACACGGCGATTCCGCTTTCTACAAAAGAAGCTTTCGAGAAAGTGTACATGCCTTCTTTGATTACTTTGACATCAAAATTGAAAGATTTAAGTATCGAATGGGCGGCCATTCCAATGCTTGCACGCACGCACGGACAACCTGCTTCTCCAACGCGTTTGGGTAAAGAAATAGGTGTTTTTGTAGAACGTTTAGAAGAGCAAATGCGTTTGTTATTTAATGTTCCTTTTGCAGCTAAATTTGGCGGAGCAACCGGAAATTATAACGCACATCACGTGGCGTATCCACAAATTGACTGGAGAAAATTTGGTGGAAAATTCGTAGAGGAAAACCTTGGATTACACCACTCCTTCCCTACTACACAAATTGAACATTACGATCATTTCGCTGCATTTTTTGATGCGTTGAAAAGAATAAATACGATTATCATTGATTTAGACCGAGACATTTGGACGTACGTTTCGATGGAATATTTCAAGCAAAAAATCAAAGCGGGAGAAATAGGATCTTCGGCAATGCCACACAAAGTAAACCCAATTGATTTTGAAAATTCAGAAGGGAATTTAGGAATTGCCAATGCTATTTTCGAACATTTATCGGCTAAATTGCCATTATCAAGATTACAACGTGATTTAACAGATAGTACGGTTTTGAGAAATATTGGCGTACCAATGGGACATACCTTAATCGCTTTTGAAGCTACTTTGAAAGGATTGAACAAATTGTTATTGAACGAACCAAAATTCCACGAAGATTTAGAGAAAAACTGGGCTGTAGTTGCGGAAGCGATTCAAACTATTTTACGTCGTGAAGGATATCCAAATCCGTATGAAGCATTGAAAGGATTGACCAGAACCAATGAAGCGATTGATAAAAACGCAATTCACGGTTTTATTGCAACTTTAGAAGTTTCGGATGAAATTAAAGCCGAATTGATGCAAATCACTCCAAGTAATTTCTTAGGAATATAAGTTTTAGTAAATTATTTAAATTTATAAAATCCCGTTGAAAAGGAAGTCAAAATTCTTTTCAACGGGATTTTTGTTGCTAAAAAATCATAAAAAACTGTTATTAGCGCTAATTATACTTTCAAAAGTAAAGTTTTTTTATATCTTACAACAATACACAAATACCTTAAAAAAATAAGTAAACGCCTATGAATACAGCAGAAACAGTAGCAAACGCCTCACACCATTTACAACCTTTAATTAGTGATTTAGGGTTAATCCTAATGACCGCCGCTGTGGCCGTTTTGTTATTTAAAAAAATCAAACAGCCTCTCGTTCTGGGGTATTTAATTGCCGGATTTTTGGCAGGAAATCATTTTGATTTTTTTCCTTCGGTAAAAGATATTAAAAGTGTAGAAGTTTGGGCAGAGATTGGGGTAATCTTTTTATTATTTAGCTTAGGACTGGAATTCAGTTTTAAGAAACTGATGAAAGTGGGTGGAACAGCATCGATTACTGCTGTAACACAAATTATTTCAATGGTTGCCATCGGCTATTTAGCCGGCCAATGGATTGGTTGGAAACAGATGGACAGTATTTTTTTAGGAGTTATACTCTCGATTTCATCTACTACTATTATCCTAAAAACATTTGACGAACTCGGCGTAAAAACCCAAAAATTCGCGGGAATAGTTATCGGATCGCTTATCGTTCAAGACATAGTTGCCATTTTAATGATGGTATTGCTTTCTACGATTGCAGTGAGTCAACAGTTTTCAGGAAGTGAATTGTTATTATCCGTATTTAAACTTATCTTTTTCTTGACGATATGGTTTGTTGGAGGTATCTTTTTTATCCCGACTTTACTTAAAAAAGCCAAAAATATATTGACGGACGAAATGCTGTTAATTATATCACTTGCTTTGTGTTTAATGATGGTTATTTTGGCAGCCAATGTTGGTTTTTCCCCTGCATTAGGCGCTTTTATAATGGGTTCCATCATTGCCGAAACTACTCAGGCAGAACACATCGAGCATTTGGTAAAACCTGTTAAAGACCTTTTTGGGGCGGTTTTCTTTGTTTCTGTTGGTATGTTAATTAACCCCGGAACTTTATATGAATATGCCTTGCCGGTTGCTATTTTAACCTTAGTCGTGATTTTAGGACAATCAATAAGCTCAACAATTGGTGCGTTACTTTCTGGTCAACCACTGAAACAATCGGTGCAAACCGGAATGAGTTTATCGCAAATTGGAGAATTCTCCTTTATTATTGCAACACTGGGAATGACATTGAATGTAACCAGTGATTTTCTCTATCCAATTGTAGTTGCAGTGTCAGCAGTGACCACTTTTACGACTCCATTTATGGTGAAATTTGCCACTCCTTTTTCAGAATATCTGGAAAAAAAACTGCCTCGAAAATGGATTAAAAAAATTGAACGATACAGTGCCAATGCACAATCAATAAAATTAGTAAGCAACTGGCAAATAGTTGTGCGCGCTTTTCTGACGCAAGTAATCATCCATTCCGTAATTATAGTGGCCATTATTTTACTTTCATCAAAATTCATTTTACCTTTAGTCGAAGGATCACAATTTGGAAACCTATTTGCGGCATTAATTACAATCGTAATACTATCTCCTTTTTTATGGGCGCTATCCTTGCGTCGCGTCGCGGTAAAAGAAGTAGCCATTTTGAGAGAGGAACGTAAATATCGCGGACCAATACTGATGATGATTTTAATGCGAATGGTATTGACCCTTTTTTACATCGGTTTTTTATTAAATATCTTTTTTTCTCCCGGAATCGCTTTTATAATGCTGATTGTTGCCGTTGTCGTGTATTTTGTTTTTCCCAAAAAATTAAATGCGCAATATCACAAAATTGAAGACCATTTTTTGAAAAATTTAAATGCGCGAGAACTTAAAAAAGCGGTAAGAAGCCGTAGTGATTTAACACCTTGGGATGGCCACATGACTACTTTTGAAATTGCTCCAACCTCTAATATTGCCGGAAAAACACTCGAAGAATTAAGTATTCGAGAGCAATTAGGAATTAATATCGCTTTTGTTAAGCGCGGAGAAATCACCATTAATATTCCTAGCAGAAACGAAAGACTTTTTCCAGGAGATGAAATTTGTGTCATTGGTACTGATACTCAAGTAGCAGCATTTAAAAAATATTTGGACCAACATGAGATTGATGTCTCACCATTGGCAACTGAATCTGATATTGTTTTACAGCAGTTAGAGCTAATCAACGAAGCATTTATTGGAAAAAGTATACGTGATTCTGAATTACGTGAAAAAACAAGTGGTTTGATTGTTGGTTTAGAAAGAGGAGGAAAAAGAATTCTCAACCCAGAGTCAAAATTGATTTTAGAAAAAAATGATATTCTTTGGATTGTGGGTAGCAAAAAATTACTAGCTAATCTTTCCAAAAATTAAATAAGGAGATTTATTTATTACAATTCCATTTTGGTAGAATTAATTTAAAATAAATATTCTAAATACATCCCGTCTGAACGAAACTTTAGATTTTGTTTAGACGGGATTTTCTGTTTATTATAAAAAAAAACTATTTGAACGATCCTAAATCATTATGATTAAGCAATATTTTATACCTTAGAGCAGTTTTCTTCTTATAAAGAACATTGTAAATCAACACGATAACCCTTTTAAATTGTCACAAAAAATTTATGCCAAAAAATAAAATCTTAATCTTGTTTTCACATCCGCTATTCGAGAAATCTCATGCGAATAAAGCTTTGGTGCAGAATATTCCCGATTCTGAAAACATTACTTTTCATGATTTATATGAGCAATATCCAGATTTTGATATTGATGTAAAATACGAACAAGATTTATTAAGTAAGCATGAAATTATTATTTGGCACCATCCTATGTACTGGTATAGTTGCCCGCCATTGATGAAGCAATGGATTGATATGGTACTGGAGCATAACTGGGCTTATGGAAAAAAGGGTAAAGCATTACAGGATAAAATTATTTTTCAGGTAATTACAACTGGTGGAGACAAGGAAAATTATTGTGAAACGGGAAGTGATCGTTATAGTATTCTTGAATTATTGGAACCGTTTAATCAAACTGCAAAAGTGTGTAATATGATTTACTTACCTCCTTTTGTAGTACATGGAACACATAATATGACCAATGAAGATTATGAAAAAAATGGTTTAATTTATGGCTATTTTCTAGATTATTTAGAGAATCATGATATAGATTCGGATGAAATTTTGCAACACCATTATTTGAATGAATGGTTTGCAACAATACTGACATAACATGGATACTAATTTTTTACTTCAGGCAATCATTTATTTAACAGCTGCCGTAATTTGTGTGCCAATTGCTAAAAAATTAGGCTTGAGTTCTATTTTAGGCTATTTATTAGCCGGAATAATCATAGGTCCTTTTGTTCTTGGGTTTATAGGTCAGGAAGGTCAGGATATAATGCATTTTGCCGAATTTGGTGTGGTAATGATGCTTTTTTTAATTGGTCTTGAATTAGAACCGAGTAAGTTTTGGAAAATGCGGAAATTCATTCTTGGAATGGGTTCCATGCAATTAATTGGAACCACAATAATACTATTTCTTGGATGTCTTTTTTTTATGGACTGGAAATGGGAAACTACATTAGCGATTTCGCTAGCACTAGCTTTATCTTCTACAGCTATTGTATTGCAAACCTTAAAAGAAAAAGGATTATCAAATACTTCCGTGGGAAGTTCCTCATTTGCAGTTTTACTTTTTCAAGATATTGCTGTAATCCCAATTTTAGCCTTTTTACCTCTTTTGTCAACAGTAAATCTTGAGGCAACAAATGATGCGCCACAGTCATTAATTACAGGTTATGCGAGCTGGTTACAAACGGTAATTGTAATCGGGATTATTTCAACAATCTATTTTGCAGGCCGCTTTTTGTTTGTTCCTTTATTGCATATAATCGCAAAAACCCGGTTACAAGAATTATTCACTGCTTCAGCCTTATTACTTGTGGTGGGTGTTTCATACATGATGCAATTAATTGGATTAAGTCCAGCGCTTGGTGCTTTTATGGCCGGTGTCGTATTAGCCAACTCAGAATTCCGTCATGAATTAGAAGGCGATATTGCACCTTTTAAGGGATTGCTTTTAGGCTTATTCTTTTTGGGTGTTGGAGCCTCAATAAACTTTCAATTAATTATTGATAATCCATTATTTATTTTTGCTTTTGGGGCGATTCTAACATTAGTGAAGTTTGTGGTATTGTTTATGACTAGTCGATTTTATAAAAAGAAATTAGATCAAAATCTACTGTTTGCTTTTGGCTTAAGTCAAGCGGGAGAATTTGGTTTTGTAATCATGAGTTTTTGCATGCAATTGAATATTGTACCTAATGTTTTAGCCAATCAAATAATGGCAGTTATAGCCATGAGTATGGTTGCAACTCCTTTCCTGTTGCTAATAAATGAACGAATAATTTATCCAAACACCCGAACTCAGGAAAAAGAAGTAAAAAAAGATAATGATTATATTGACGAAGACAATCCCGTTATTATAGCTGGTTTTGGACATTTTGGAAGTACCGTTGGGCGTTTATTAAGAGCAAACCAAATTAAATCAACAATTCTGGATTATGATTCAGACCGAATCGATTTATTACGAAAGATGGGGTTTAAAGTCTATTATGGAGATGCAACCCGATTGGAGCTATTGAAAGCTGCCGGTTGTGAAAATGCAAAAGTCTTCATTGCTGCCATCGATAATCCAACCGTAAATCTTCAAGTAATTGAAACCTTAAAGAAACATTTTCCAAATTTAAAAATCTTAACTCGTGCCCGAAATCGAAATGATGCCTACGAATTAATCGATCATAAAGTGCAACATATTTACAGGGAAACTTTATATAGCGCAGTCAATATGGGTGTTGATGCATTAGTCGAATTAGGACATAGGAAATATACAGCTACCAGACAAGGTCAACAATTTATAAAATACGATGAAATTACCACACGTAAACTGGCCGAAAAACGCCATGATAAAATGGCCTATTTGATTACCATTAAGGAGGAAATTGAATTACAGGAACAATTATTAAAGAGTGATATATATTCCCAAGTTGCTGCTACCAATCACAGTTGGGACAGTCAACACTTGAAAAATAATTTGGCTGACTTGTCTGACTCATCAGAATTGCAAGACTAAAATTTATAGCAATAAAAAAAGCATAATTAAAACCCTAAAACGGAATTAATTATGCTTTTTTTTTATAATATTAAAACTATAAAATTATCTTGAATAATTTGGAGCTTCTTTTGTAATGGTCACATTATGTGGATGACTTTCGTTGATTCCGCTAGCAGTAATACGAACAAAACGCCCTGTTTCCTGTAATGTTGGAATATCTTTTGAACCACAATACCCCATTCCTGCACGAAGACCACCAATGAATTGTTGCATACTTTCGTTCAATTCTCCTTTGTAAGGAACACGACCTACAATCCCTTCCGGAACCAGTTTTTTTACATCATCTTCCACATCCTGGAAATAACGATCTTTTGAACCTTCTTGCATCGCTTCAACAGATCCCATTCCACGGTATGATTTGAATTTTCTTCCTTCGAAAATAATAGTTTCACCAGGAGATTCCATAGTACCGGCTAATAATGAACCTAACATTACACAATCCGCACCTGCAGCAATCGCTTTAGGGATATCTCCTGTATAACGAATTCCACCATCTGCAATTACTGGAACTCCAGTTCCTTTGATAGCGGCAGCCACTTCAAGAACAGCGGAAAACTGAGGAAAACCAACACCGGCAACAATACGAGTTGTACAAATAGAACCTGGTCCTATTCCTACTTTTACCCCATCAGCACCATTTTCAACAAGATATTTGGCTGCTTCAGCGGTGGCAATATTACCAACAATAACATCTAAGTCAGGGAATTTAGCTTTCACTAATTTTAGTACATCTACCACTCCTTTTGTATGTCCGTGAGCGGTATCAATTATAACTGCGTCTACTCCGGCATTAACTAAAGCAGTAGCTCTTTCAACAGCATCTGCAGTAACACCTAATGCAGCAGCAACACGTAAACGTCCGTATTTGTCTTTGTTTGCATTTGGTTTTTGAGTCAATTTAGTAATGTCTCTAAACGTAATTAAACCCACTAATTTATAAGCTGCATTTACAACCGGTAATTTTTCAATTTTATGACCTTGCAAAACGACTTCTGCTTGTTCCAGAGAAGTCCCTTCAGCAACAGTTACTAAATTTTCACTGGTCATTATCTCAACAATAGGTCTTGAACTATTTTTTTCGAAACGCAAATCTCTATTGGTAACGATTCCTTTTAATATTTGGTTTTCGTCTACAATTGGAATACCTCCAATACCAAATTCTTTCATTGCACTTTTAGCATCTGCAACAGTAGAAGTCAAAGGCAAAGTAACTGGATCGATAATCATTCCAGACTCCGCACGTTTTACTTTTCTAACTTTCGCAGCTTGTTGCTCGATAGTCATATTTTTATGCAAAACACCAATTCCACCTTCTTGCGCCATAGCAATTGCCATTGCACTTTCGGTAACAGTATCCATAGCTGCAGATACAATTGGAACGTTAAGCGTTATATTTCTTGAAAATTTTGATTGAATACTCACTTCGCGAGGAAGCACATTTGAGTAGTTAGGAACTAATAGAACATCATCGTAAGTTAATCCTTCACCGATAATCTTAGAGTTGTGTGCGATCATTGCAATTGTAGTTGGAGTTTAATTGCGTGCAAATATAGACAATCTTATGCAAAAAAACGAGTAAATTTTATAATAAATGATTAAATTGCATTATAGAGTTTTCTCTAATCCAACTTCTTCCGTTTTTATAATCTGTAAAATTTGATTCATTTATTTTTTGATATGACAGAACCACAACAACAAATAAAAGGGCTTTCAAATGATGAAGTCTTGCAATCAAGAACAAAAAATGGAGTAAATTCCATAGTACATCAGGACAACAATAATTTCTTTACTTCTCTAATCGAAATGGTTAAAGAACCTATGTTTTTGTTGCTTTTGACGGCTACCAGTATTTATTTTATTACTGGCGATTTTGGTAACGGAATTTTTATGGCGGTCGCTATTATATTAGTTTCTACGATATCACTTTATCAGGAATCAAAAAGCCGAAACGCAATCGAAGCTTTAAAAAAACTATCCCAACCCAAAAGTAAAGTCATTCGCAATAGCGAAATTATAGAAATTCCGAGCGAGGAAATTGTCTTGGGTGATTTTATCCAAACGGAAGAAGGAACTTTTATCCCTGCAGATGGTGTCATTATCCGATCTAATGATTTTTCAATAAATGAATCTGTTCTTACTGGTGAGTCACTGGCTGTATTTAAAAATGAAACGTCCGAAAACAATCAAGTATATCTTGGAACAATTGTCACCAGCGGTTTAGCTATTTGTGAAGTTACCGCTATTGGCAACCAAACTCAATTAGGCAAAATAGGAAAAAGTTTAGAAACAATTATCGAAGAAAAAACGCCTTTGCAAATACAAATAGGAAACTTTGTAAAAAAGATGTCTTTTGTAGGACTGGCAATTTTTGGTGTGGTTTGGATTATTAATTACTATAATTCTAAAGACGTTCTTGACAGCTTACTAAAAGCCTTAACCTTGGCAATGAGTATCATTCCTGAGGAAATCCCAGTGGCTTTTACCACTTTTATGGCCCTTGGTGCTTGGCGCTTAATGAATATGGGAATAATTGTCAAACAAACGAAAACAGTAGAAACTCTGGGGAGTGCCACCGTAATTTGCACTGATAAAACGGGAACTATCACCGAAAACAAAATGAGTCTGGCGCAATGGTACACTTTTTCATCAAATGAAATATCTAATCCAAAGAAACACCTTAATAATGATGAACTGGAAGTAGTAACACTTTCCATGTGGGCTAGCGAACCCATTCCTTTTGACGCAATGGAAATTGCCTTACATGAGGCCTATTCAAAATTAGATATTCCAGATGAACGCCCCAATTTCAAATTAATACATGAATATCCATTGTACGGAAAACCGCCCATGATGACCCATGTTTTTGAAAACCAAAATGGAACGAGAATTATTGCTGCCAAGGGCGCTCCAGAAGCATTAATTGCCTGTTCTAATCTATCCGAAAAAGAAACTCAACAAATCCTTACAGCAATGACAACTATGGCTAAGGAAGGATTTCGTGTTTTGGGTGTTGGCGTTGCTCAATTTTCAGGAACAAATTATCCTAAAACGCAACAAGAATTTGCTTTTGACTTCAAAGGACTGGTCGCTTTTTATGATCCTCCAAAAGCAAATATAAAATCAGTTTTTGAAATATTTTACAAAGCAGGCATTCAAATAAAAATAGTTACTGGTGATAATGCAGCGACAACAGCCACAATCGCTAAACAAATTGGTTTTCGAAACGTAGAAAAAACACTCAACGGAGATGAATTAATGGCAATGGACGATGCCACTTTGAAAGAAAAAGTAATGGAAACTGCGATTTTTACGAGGATGTTTCCGGAAGCTAAACTAAAAATCATAAAAGCGTTGAAAGACAACAATCAAATTGTAGCCATGACTGGCGATGGGGTGAATGACGGACCCGCTTTAAAGTCAGCACAAATAGGAATTGCTATGGGTAAAAAGGGAACCGAAATTGCCAAACAAGCAGCAAATCTTATCCTTATTGAGGATGATTTTTCAAAAATGATTGATGCCATTGCGATGGGTCGTAAAATATATAACAATCTAAAAAAAGCGATTCAATATATCATTTCCATTCACATTCCTATTATCATGATTGTGTTTATTCCTTTGGCTTTAGGATGGATTTATCCAAATATTTTCTCTCCGGTTCATGTAATTTTTCTGGAGATAATTATGGGACCTACGTGTTCTATAATTTATGAAAATGAACCCATGGAACGCAATTTGATGCTCCTCGAGCCAAGACCATTTACCACGACTTTTTTTAAACTCAAAGAAATAACGATAAGTATTATTCAAGGACTTGCTATTACTGCAGGACTTTTATTTGTCTACCAATATTGTGTGGCTGAGAATTGCTCTGAAAGCGCTACAAGAACTGTTGTATTCCTCACTTTGATTGCTTCCAATATTTTCTTGACACTCACCAACCGTTCTTTTTACTATTCTATATTTACAACTTTACGCTACAAAAATAATTTAGTTCCAATGATTATAGGCGCAACCATTCTAATTACTGTTTTATTATTATTTGTTCCTTTATTTGCTCATTTTTTCGAGTTCGAAAGAGTTACTGGATTTCAAATTTGTCTGAGTATTTTAGTGGGATTTGTCTCGGTACTTTGGATAGAAATTTACAAAGGATTTAAACGAAGAAAAGTACAATTTTAGAATAGTATTTATTTTTTATTGTTTTTAAAAATAACATTAAGCCCTAGCTGAAAAGACATGCTATTGGCTTTAGTTACATCCTTATATTCCAGAAGATTATCGGCAAGAACATAGAAATTAATCGGTCCAAACATACTGGACAATCCCAATCCTATATTTTTATAGGAATAGGAATCTATGGTATAAGTCGCTTTCATTTGCAACGAATTGAAAATTTTTCTTCTGTAATAAGTCGTAAAAGCAACTAAAGGCGTTCTTGGGGTAGACATTACAAATAATTGAGCCCCCACAGCACTTTTATAAATAGTTTCAGGATCATAATTAAGACAATTACAATCTTCGGAAACTTCTTCTTCGAATGAAAATTGAATGGAAGAGTTGAATTTTGTAGGTCGCCAAGTAGTGTAATCGGCATACAAGGTATCCAAAGGAACAGCATCCTTAAATTCTTGATATCCATTTTCTGCTGAATTTCCAGAACTGAATTTGGGAATAACTCCTTCGTATTTATAACTACCTTTAAAAGTCAAACTTTCTACTTCTTTAGTATGTTTTATAAAACCAAAATCAATAACACTTGCTGTTAATTGAATATTTTTCTTTGGATAATAAGTCAAACCAGCATCAAATCCCAAACCTAAATTACCTCCTAAAAAAGCTCTTTTAGTAATATCTTTTATCACATTTGGGTCATAATCTTCATCATCATATTTAGCAATCCCTGATGTGTTGAATTGCAAATCCGAATAAATCATTTGTTCATAAACCCCTTGTGTAGAAGGAATGGTGTAAATATATCCTGAATTATTAGTGGAATTGACATTATAAATACTGGAATAGATCTTTCCTCGCGCTCCTAGAATTAATTTTTCATTTACCTTTTTATGAAATCCCAGATGAAAAACTGAAAGCACTTCTGCTTTTATATTCAAATCTCCTAAATTGAATACTTTACCCAAATAATCTCTATTTCCGTCTAAGACCAAAATTGCAATATCTTTAGGAACATAGCTAATAAAATCAAATTCTTGGTACATCCCAAAAGAAATATAGGAATCTCCTTGATCTCCAGCTATTTTAAAACCGCCATTAAATAATTCTATTTGTTCGTTTAGGGCTACTCTATCTTTTCGTGTTGTGGATAATACTACATTTCGCAATTTTACATTAAAATCGACTCCGTTATCCGCAAATAAATCATATGCCGAAAATCCACTCGAACCAACATTTGCAGAAATACCAGACAATAAAGGAATCCCAAAATACCAATTGTACTTCACATCAGAGCCTGGATTTGTCAACAAGGACTGTGGCACTGAAGTGAAATTATATAAAATTTGTTTGTTTTGTGAAAAGGAACCTATTGTTAGAAATAGAACAAAAATTAAAAATATTTTTCTCATTCTACTATAAAATAAGCGGTTACTCCTGAACGTAGTTTTAAACTTCCCACGCTACTTTCGCTTAATGGCGGTCCAGCAAACATGGTAATCGTAAATGTAATTTTAGATGTTCTTTTTAATAAATCCAGAGTAGCATTTTGAAACATTTCGGTTTTAGTAACTATATTTTCTGCACCAGAGTAAGCAGGTACAATAAGATATGTGGAATGAACAGGCTGATTATTTCTATCCAGAAATACTAGATCCATTCTGTAGCGTCTATTTATAGTATTGTTAATTTCAAAAAAAAGATCAACCTTATTTAACTTTTCCGTGAAAAATTTTTCATTGAAAACATCAACAGTTGGCGCATCAAAAATTACGTTTTGTTCTACTCCTCCAGTTACAAACTGATTGGCCTGAACATCAAAATAAGCTAAATTTGATATAATTACTGGTTCTAATTTTATATCATTTACTTGATTATAATCTAAATCACTTGCGCATGAAGACGAAAATAAGATCAGAATTAGTACACTTAAGATTCTATGGATGGTCCGTAGTTTCATCATAATTAGTCTATTAAAAGTAAATTGGGGAACTGTATAACTAACGTATCATTCATAAACTTATTATTTCAAGATATAGAGTTCAACTACAAGTATCATTTTTTAATTTTAATGAAATTCACCAAACAATTTAGAGGCCTCATTGTAAGCACTTTCAAAACTCATAGGGCTCATCTCTGTTTTTTCTTTTTGAGACGTAAAATAAGATAATAGTTTCTCTGTAGGCATATTACCCGTTAAATCATCTGTTGCCATTGGACATCCGCCAAAACCTTGAATAGCTCCATCAAAACGACGACAACCTGCTTTATAAGCTGCATCGATTTTCTCAAACCATTTATCAGGTGTTGTATGAAGATGCGCGCCAAATTCTATTTTGGGGTATTTTGGAATTAAATTCGAAAACAAATACGAAATAACATCTGGTGTTGAACTTCCTACCGTATCCGAAAGTGATAGGATTTTGACTCCCATCAATGCTAATTTTTCAGTCCATTCGCCTACAATTTCTACACTCCAAGGATCACCGTAAGGATTACCAAATCCCATCGAAAGATAGGCTACAACTTCCTTATTTGTACTATCGGCAATTTCAAGAATTTCTTGTAACGTAATTAATGATTCAGCAATCGTTTTATGGGTATTCCTCATTTGGAAATTCTCAGAAATCGAAAATGGAAATCCTAAATACTGTATTTCAGAATGATTTGAAGCTAGAGTTGCTCCTTGAGTATTAGCAATAATTGCCAATAATTTGCTTTTGGTTTGAGATAAATCAAGTTGTGCCAGAACCTCAGCGGTATCCTGCATTTGCGGAATCGCTTTTGGCGAAACAAAGCTACCAAAATCTATAGTATCAAAACCCACACGCAATAAAGACTGAATATAAGTCACTTTTCTTGCCGTAGGAATAAATGGCTTTATGCCTTGCATGGCATCACGTGGACATTCTATAATTTTTATTGGCTCCATAGAAAGCCAAAGATAGAAAAACAATTAAGATTTTTAAATTATGATTTTTAAATTTTCTAAAATTGATATTATTACCTATTTTGGTAATAAATTAAAATATTACGTAATTTGGTAATAACAAATATTATTACGTAATTTGGTAATAATTTGATTTTAACCTTTTAAAATTAAACTTGATTTTTTAATTATATTTGAATTATGATAAGTATCATCACAGGAGACATTATTAACTCGAGAAAACTACCTTCTACAATATGGATTGACGGTTTGAAAGAACTATTGAATACCAAAGGTAAAAACCCGAGTGAATGGGAAATTTATCGAGGAGACGAATTCCAGATAGAAATTATAAATCCCGAAGAAGCCCTGCTTACAGCTTTGCAAATTAAGGCTTATCTAAAAACACTAAAACTCGACGCGAGAATGAGTATTGGTTTTGGAGATAAAACCTATTTCGCAGCAACAATTTCTGAAAGTAATGGAACTGCGTTCGTTCGTTCGGGAGAGCTTTTTGAAACTTTAAAAAAACTAAAAACGACCTTAGCTATTAATTCCGGTAATAGCGATTTAGATACTGAAATAAATTTAATGCTTCGTTTAGGGCTGACCTTTATGGATAGTTGGCTAGTACAATCGGCTGAATTTGTTTTGGTATCCATAGCAAACGAATCGCTTTCTCAAGAAGAAATAGGTTTTAAACTTGGCATAAATCAAGCCGCAGTAAGTCGCAGACGAAAACGAGCGCAGTTTGATTTGGTATTGGAATTAGATAATCATTTCAGAAAAAAAATTAAAACCCTAAGTGTATGATTATTTTTGTAAAACTATTATTGGCACATTTACTTGGTGATTTTTTGTTACAGCCTACATCTTGGGTTTTAGACAAAGAAAACAGGAAACACAAAAGCATTTATCTTTATATCCATACACTCCTTCATTTTATTCTGGCTTGGATTTTAGTTGGCGGAACCGATTTTATTTGGTTTGCAGTTGTGCTGGCGGTAACGCATGGAGGAATTGATTTTTTGAAATTACATTTTCAAAAAAATAAAACAAAACGCAACTGGTTTGTAATTGACCAACTGTTGCATCTTATTGTAATCATGGGAATTACACTATTTTACAATAACGAAAGCATTAATTTTACAGCATTCGACAACCAATTTTGGATCTTTGCAACTGGAATACTTTTATTGACAAAACCTACATCGATACTTATAAAAAATATCATTTCGATTTGGACTCCTGAAAACAAAACAAGTGACGATTCCTTATCGAATGCTGGAAATTACATTGGAATATTAGAACGTTTATTTGTTTTTTATTTTGTCGTAAGTGCCAATTTTGAAGCCATTGGTTTTTTATTGGCTGCAAAATCTATTTTCCGATTTGGAGATTTAAAAGAAGCCAAAGACCGAAAACTTACTGAATATGTTCTTATTGGAACCTTATTGAGCTTTGGCATTGCTTTATTGACAGGGATTTTAGTGAAATATGGAGTATTACAATCTTTCTAAAATCTTTTTGTTTATGGCTTTCACCAAAGCCGGACCTTCATAGATAAAACCGGTGTACAACTGAATTAAACTTGCTCCTGCGTCTAATTTTTCTAGTGCATCTTCTGCAGAATGGATTCCTCCTACTCCAATAATTGGGAAGGCTTTATTACTTTTTTCAGATAAAAATCGGATGACTTCAGTAGAACGTTTTGTCAATGGTTTTCCAGATAATCCACCTATTTCTGTTTTATTTTCAGATTGCAATCCTTCACGAGAAATCGTGGTATTAGTCGCAATAACTCCTGCAATTTTAGTTTCCCTGATAATATCGATAATATCCAATAATTGCTCATCAGTCAAATCAGGAGCGATTTTTAAGAGTATAGGCTTTTGCTTTGGCCTTGCCAAATTCTTATTTTGTAATGTTTGTAACAATTGTGTCAACGGTTCTTTGTCTTGTAACGCTCGAAGATTTGGCGTGTTTGGAGAACTTACATTCACCACAAAATAATCAACATAATCATACAAAGCATCAAAACAAAACTCATAATCTGAAGTCGCTTCTTCGTTTGGTGTCAACTTATTTTTACCAATGTTTCCACCTATTAGAACGTCTTTATTTTGTTTCAAACGTTCTACCGCTTCTTGAACTCCGCCGTTATTGAAACCCATTCTATTAATAATTGCGCTGTCTTCTTTCAGACGAAACAATCGTTTTTTAGGATTTCCATCCTGACCTTTTGGAGTTATCGTTCCTATTTCGATAAAACCAAAACCAAAATTAGATAATTCTTTATATAACTTAGCGTCCTTATCAAACCCGGCAGCAAGTCCAACAGGATTTCTAAATTTTAAACCAAAAACCTCAGTCTCTAATCGTGTATCTTTTACTTCGTAAAGCAATCTAAAAAGGGCAGTAAAACCTGGAATTTTGGACAAAAATCGAATTAATGAAAAAGTAAAATAATGAACTTTTTCCGGATCAAACAAAAATAGAAATGGACGAATGAATACTTTATACATGGTTGTAGTGTTGTTGGTGCAAAAATAGAACTATCTAATCGATAATTAAATATTTCGAAAAAAAATTATTCATCACATTTGATTTGGCTGTAGCCAAAGAAGAAATAACAGAAATAAACAGTAGTTAAATAAAGCACAAAACCTCCTCAACAATAAATTTCAATGAATTAATTATCAATTATTTAAAATTAAAAGTTGTCATTTAAAATTTCTCAGCATCGAATAAGAAATGATTTTTCTTATCTTGTACTTAAATAAATCACTGCTAAACATAAACTTTTATCAACTTAAAACACATAATCATGAATATAAAATTACTTTTCACGGTAGTATTGCTATCTAGTTTTCAACTTTTCTTTGCGCAAGACACAAAAACTGATACAATAAAATTAGCCACAAAAACTATCATAACTACGGCTACAACAATTAAAGACACCATAAAAATTGCTCCAGTAGTTGCAGCAAAATTAGCAACTAATGAAGAAAAAGAGGCATTAAAAAAAGAAGCTAAAGTTCTTAAGGACAAAATAAAATCAGAAAAAAAAGCGCTAAGAGAAGCTAATAAAATAGAAAAAGAGGAAAAAGCTTTTGAAAAAAAACAAAAAGCTTTTGACAAACGACAAGACAAAATTCTTTCGAGTGAAAAATCAATTAGTAAGATAAAAACAAAAATTTCAAATGAAGAAAGAAATTTAATCAAACTCAAAGAAAAATTTGAACAAAAAAAATCAAAAGGAAAGCTTACTTCTACTGAAATTGAAAAAGAAAATATCAAAATCAGTAAGCGACAAATAAAAATAAATAAGCTTGAAGGAGATCTAGATAAAGCAGAAGAAAAGCTACATAAAATGAGAGATTAAATTGAACCGCCTTCGGGTGGTTTTTTTATATAAAAAAAATTATTTCACTACAAAAAAAGTATTGTTTATTGAGGTTCAAACAATTCAATTATTATTTTTAATTTGCAAGATTTTGTAACTGCTTAACTTCAAAATGCTCCTCAAAAAATGTTTATATTTGCATTAAAACAAATTAAAATGCAACATATAATTGACCGTTTCATCAGTTACGTAACTATTGATACTGAATCTGACCACAAATCAGAAAGTACACCAAGTACAGCAAAACAATGGGATTTAGCCAATAAATTGGTTGAAGAACTTAAAGCAATTGGATTGCAAGACGTGACAATTGATGAGAAAGCATACATCATGGCAACTCTGCCAAGTAATGTAACTCATGAAGTCCCTGTAATTGGTTTTATTTCTCACTTTGATACTTCACCTGATTTTACCGGAGCCAATGTAAAACCTCAAATTGTATCGAACTATGATGGTAAAGACATTGTATTAAATGCAGATAAAAATATTATTCTTTCTCCAAGTTATTTCAAAGATTTATTGCTTTACAAAGGGCAAACTTTGATTACTACTGACGGAACAACACTGCTAGGTGCCGATGACAAAGCCGGAATCACGGAGATTGTTACTGCAATGGAATTCCTTATCAACAATCCTGAAATCAAACACGGAAAAATCAGAATCGGTTTTACACCAGATGAAGAAATTGGTCGTGGTGCGCACCATTTTGATGTAGAGAAATTTGGAGCGGATTGGGCATATACAATGGATGGCAGCCAAATAGGCGAATTGGAATATGAAAATTTCAATGCGGCTGGCGCCAAAATCACTTTCAAAGGTAAAAGCGTGCACCCAGGCTATGCCAAAGGAAAAATGATCAATTCTATGTTGATTGCCAATGATTTTATTAATGAACTGCCCGCTGGAGAAACTCCTGAGGAAACTAAAGGATATGAAGGATTCTTTCACGTACATCATTTGAATGGAAGTATT
Source organism: Flavobacterium sp. GNP002 (assembly GCF_054343795.1). NCBI lineage: Bacteria > Pseudomonadati > Bacteroidota > Flavobacteriia > Flavobacteriales > Flavobacteriaceae > Flavobacterium > Flavobacterium sp. GNP002. Next base: position 2,362,867 of record NZ_JBTGUW010000001.1, on the reverse strand, counting down.
GAAGAAACCGTTCTAGAATTAATCATTCGCGACCACAACAAGAAAAAGTTTGAAAAGCGCAAAGAACTAATCGAGAAGATTGCTCGAAAAATCAATAAGAAGTTTGCTAAACAATTTGGTGAAGATATTGTTATCACGGAGATTAAAGATCAATATTACAATATGAAAGAAAAGGTTCTGCCTGTGAAACATATTGTGGATATTGCTGAAAAAGCGATGAAAGAAATAGGAATTAAACCGCTTATAAAACCTATTCGTGGTGGAACTGACGGTTCTCAATTATCCTATAAAGGATTGCCTTGCCCAAATATTTTTGCTGGTGGACACAATTTTCATGGGAAATATGAATATGTGCCTGTAGAAAGCATGCAAAAAGCAGTTGAAGTAATTGTCAAAATAGCGGAATTAACAGCTACAGAAGATTCATCTAAAAAATAATCTATTGGAATCCTCAAAAACAACTCATTCCTGGAGAAAAACAACAGTTGGCCAGAAGAATTAGAACTTCTAAAATCAATTATTGGCAAAACAGAACTCGTGGAAACAACCAAATGGGGCGGTATTGTTTATGTCTTGAATGGTAAAAACGTACTCGGAATTGGAGGATTCAAAAATTACTTTGCCATTTGGTTTTTCAACGGAGTTTTATTGCAAGATAAAAAAAAGGCGTTAGTCAATGCACAGGAAGGCGTTACCAAATCATTGCGACAATGGCGTTTTTCATCGAAAGAAGAAGTCAATGAAGCTGCAGTTTTAGAGTATATTAATGAAGCGATTGCCAATGAGAAACAAGGAAAGAATAGTAAGCCACAGAAAAAAGAACCTATCGTTTCTGAACTTTTTCAAAAAGAATTAGATACAGATACTAATTTAGCAGAAGCTTTTCTAAAATTCTCTCCTTACAAACAATATGAATTCTTAGAGTATATTGAAACTGCTAAGCGGGAAGAGACCAAACTTTCCCGGATTGAAAAAATCAAACCGATGATAAAAGAAAGCATTGGTTTAAATGATAAGTACCGATAAAATTAAGTCCCAATTCTGAAGCTCAGAGTTGGGACTTTTTTTATTCAAAATCATATTAGAATATCTCATTGTTCTCCCATAATCATTCATACAATCTCTTTCCTATACAAAAGAAAATACTTGTTTGTGCATTATTTGCTACAAATTAGAATGAATTATAAAAATCATTCTGAAAAACTTAACATTGACAAGTCTATTAAATCACTATATTTACTTACAATCACATAACTATTTAATAACACAAGAACAACTATTCGTTTAATTGCATAAAAACTAATACTATAAATTATGATACCAAAGAAAGAAGCGGAGACAGATCCCGTATCTCCAGCAAAACCTGAAATTGATAAGCCTATTAGAGCTCCTAGGACAAAAGTTATTAAACCTATAGCGGAACCCGTTGAAATTATAGCTCCTGCCATTGAAGAAGAAATAACGGAAATCATAGAGATTTCGACTATTAGTCTAGAGGATAGTGATAATAGTGATGTTTCAAATCAGAAAAAAAGTAAAAACGAGATTAAAAAGAAAGTAAAGATGAAAGATAAAGACAAGAAAAAGGCTAAAAAAGCCGACGCAAAAGAGAAAGCAAAGCAAAAAGCAAAAGCAAAAGCTAAAAAGGCTAAAAAAGCCAAAAAAGATAAAGCTAAAAAAGCAAAAGTCAAATCAAAGATAAAAGCTAAAAAAGCTAAAGCAAAATCAAAAAAAGCAAAGAAGAATAAAAAGAATAAAAAATAAGACTTTTATTTTTTGTCAAAAAAAAGTCCCAATCCGAATAATCGGTTGGGACTTTTTTAATTTATTAAAATGAGAATTATTTTTTGTTCAATACTGCACTCATTTCCATAGAAATAGCAGAACGCTCCATTTTCAATTTTCCTGACATCGTTTCAACAACTACTGTTGTATCAGCTAACTCAGAAACTTTTCCGTGAAGACCACTTTTTGTGATGATTTTATCACCTACTTTCAAGCTGCTTTCAAATTCTTTTTCATTTTTCGCTCTTTTCTGTTGTGGTCTGATCATGAAGAAATAGATTACCACAAACATTAATAAAAACGGTGCAAATTGAGTTAATTGTTCCATAATTTAAATTCTTTTTTTATTGATTAATTACATTAAACCACGACCAGCTTTGATAATTCTTTTACTAGCTTCCAGTTCTTTTACTAAATTGTCTAAAATTCCGTTGATAAAAATACTACTTTTTGGCGTAGAATATTCTTTGGCAACCTCTAAATACTCGTTAAGAGTTACTTTTACAGGAATGGATGGGAATTTCAAAAATTCACAGATTGCCATTTTCAGGATAATCGTATCAATTTCGGCAATTCTTTCAGTATCCCAGTTTGGTGTTTTATCAAGGTATTCTTTGGCTAATTCCGTTTCGTTTAAAACTGTCTTTCTAAACAAATCTTTAACAAAATCCTTGTCTTCATTGTCTTTATACAATTTTGGAACTCTGAAATTATCATCTTCGCCAGATTTAATCGCTTTCAATTGCTTGATAATATGCGTATTCACTAATGGAATATCGTCAACCCAAGTTAACTTATCATCCTCTAAATATTCATATAATTTCTCGTTTGGAACAATTACATCCATGAATAAATCAACAATAAATTTTCTGTCTTCTTCAAATGTATTTACTGAATTACTCATGTAATCCGCATACAATTTACTTGCTTTTACATCATTCAGAAGCAATAAAATATAATCGTCGTTTAAAGACCAATTATTAATTTTACGGTTTTCCAGCGCAATGCTTAATGAATTGTTTTCGGCAAGAATTTGAAAAATTTTGTTTTTGATGAACTTTTCGTTGGGTTTACGTTCCTCAGGAGTTGCAAGATGTTTCAAACTTGATTTATGCAAAAAGACAGTCTCTGTTTTACAAATTTCAATCAAGGAAGAAAGCATTATAAGGTATAAATCTTGAATATTATCGATACTGTAAAAAAGGAATTTTTCTTCTTTTTCCAAACTATCTGAACCGCTTTGATGCATTGCATAAATGGACTGCATAACTTTAACGCGAATGTGTCTTCTATTTACCACCTTGTAAGAACTTTTATTAATTAGTCTGCAAAAATAAGTATTTCATTTTTTAAAATAAAATATATAATCGCTTATTTTAAAGTTTTCAATCAGCAGCATTCAGTGAACGGATATTATTTGTTCACTGAATACTGATAACTGAGCACTTTTTTTTTACTTTTTGCTGTTTTCTATTTTTCTTTGATTGATGCGATTTTGAGCAATAGTCAAAGCAGCATGATGCGTTGTCATCTTGTTCGCAATAGCAAAATCAAATATCTCTAATGTTGTGTTATAAATGTTTTCTGTTTTACGCATGATTTCCGCTTTGTCATAATGCGCTAATTCAGCATATACATTGATAATTCCACCTGCATTAATCAAGAAATCCGGAGCATAAAGAATGCCTCTTTCCTGTAGAATTGCACCGTGAACATTCTCATCAGCTAATTGATTATTAGCAGCACCAGCAATTACTTTTGCTTTAATTTTATAAACTGTATTGTCATTTAGCGTTGCTCCCATGGCGCAAGGCGCATAAATATCAACATCTGCACTGTATAAATCTTCTCCTCTGAAAATTTCTGCATTATACTTCGCTCCCACTTCATACAATCTATCTTCATTGATATCCGAAATTGTTACTATTGCTCCTTCTTTTGTCAAATAATCAACTAAAGTTTCACCTACGTGACCAATTCCTTGAACCAATACTTTCTTACCACTCAAAACATCAGAACCAAATTGTTGTTTTGCAGCCGCTTTCATTCCTAAATACACTCCGTAAGCCGTAACAGGTGATGGATTTCCAGAACCTCCTCTTGATTCAGAAATTCCGGTAACATAAGGTGTTACATCTCTAACGATATCCATATCTGCGGTTTCCATTCCTACATCTTCAGCAGTTATGTATCTTCCGCTTAAAGAATGTACAAATTCACCAAACTTACGCATCAAACCAGGCGTTTTTTGCGTTTTAGCATCTCCAATAATCACTGCTTTTCCTCCTCCAATATTCAATCCTGTGATAGCAGCCTTATAAGTCATACCGCGAGAAAGGCGCAATACATCGTTTAATGCTTCCCATTCGTTTGCATAATTAAACATTCGAGTACCACCCAAAGCAGGGCCCATAACCGAATTATGAATACCAATAATTGCTTTTAAACCTGTATCTTTGTCGTTGCAAAATACAATTTGTTCGTGATCATCAAATGACAATTGACCAAAAACGGGATCCATTTTTTGAAGTTCCTTTCCAGTTGTGAAAGCTGCATTCATAGTGTAAGTTTTTATAGTGATAAATTACGAATTCGTCAAAAAGACAATCCAAATTTAAACAAAAAACAAATATGTATTAATTTTTTGTTTAAAAATTATCAAATCAATAATTTAATTCGATAAATAACTTATCACTAAAATTATTAAAAAGTAAAATTATTTTAAAAAATAAAATCATTTCAACATAGAATATCATAAAAAATGAAAGAATTACGTTATTTAAATAAATATTTCGTCAAATACAAATACAGTTTCTTACTAGGAATTATTTTTACCATCATTGCACAAATATTCATGCTTTTCACTCCTAAGTTGATTAGCAAATCATTCAAGGTCATTGAGGCTTTCGCCAAAGATAAAACAGTAGCCAAATCAGTTATTCACGAAGAATTAATTTCGAATATCCTTTTGATTATTGCCACTACAATTATTGCAGGGTTTCTTACTTTCTTGATGAGACAAACCTTAATTGTGATGTCGCGTCACATAGAATTTGATTTAAAAAACGAAGTATTCCGTCAATATGAGAATCTTTCGCAAAACTTCTACAAGCAAAATCGTACTGGAGATTTAATGAACCGAATCAGTGAGGACGTTTCAAAAGTAAGAATGTATGTGGGACCAGCGGTGATGTATACCATAAATACCGTAATTCGTTTTGCTATAGTAATTGTCTATATGTATAATGTATCGCCAATATTGACTTTATACACATTACTTCCTTTACCAATTTTATCGTACGCCATTTTTAAGCTGAGTTCCGAAATCAATGTAAGAAGTACTATTTTCCAACAATATCTATCTAAAGTTTCCAGTTTTTCGCAAGAAATCTTTTCGGGAATCCGTGTGATAAAAGCGTATTCATTGGAAGACCAACATCAAAATAACATGGTGAGTTTGGCCAATGAAAGCAAAAGTAAAAGCTTGAATTTGGCTAAAGTGCAATCACTCTTTGGACCGTTAATGTTGGCGCTGATAGGAATTAGTAACTTAGTGGTGATTTATTTTGGAGGTTTAATGTACATCGATGGAACCATCAAAAGCATTGGAACCATTGCTGAATTTATTTTGTATGTGAATATGCTGACTTGGCCGGTAGCCTCTTTAGGTTGGGTTTCGTCTATGGTTCAAGAGGCCGAAGCTTCTCAAAAACGACTCAACGAATTCCTTAAAATTGAACCGGAGATAAAAAATAAAAACGAAAATAAATCAGTGATTGAAGGTTCTATATCTTTCGAAAATGTTAGCTATACTTACGAAGACACAAATATCAAAGCGTTACAAAATATTTCATTCACTGTAAAAAAAGGAGAAACATTAGCTATACTAGGGAAAACAGGATCTGGAAAATCTACCATTTTATCCTTAATTTCCAGAATGTATGATGTAACCGATGGAAAAATAACCATTGACGGAAGCGAAATAAGTAACGTTAATCTTTTTGATTTGCGAAACAGCATTGGTATCGTTCCGCAAGATGCGTTCTTATTTTCAGACAGCATCAAGAATAACATTATGTTTGGCAAAGAGAATGCGACCATGCAAGAAGTGGAAGCTGCAGCTAAAAGCGCCGTTGTTCATGATAACATCATGGGCTTTAACAAGCAATACGAAACGATTCTTGGCGAAAGAGGAATTACACTTTCCGGAGGTCAAAAACAAAGAGTTTCTATTGCCAGAGCAATTATTAAGAATCCTCCTATTTTACTTTTTGACGATTGTTTATCGGCAGTAGATACAGAAACCGAAGAAACGATATTAAATAACTTGTATGAAATTTGCAAAGACAAAACAACAATAATTGTAAGCCACCGTGTGTCATCTGCTAAAAATGCAGATAGAATTATCATCATAGAAAAGGGTGAAATTATACAACAAGGTTCTCATAATCAATTGATAAATCAAGAAGGCTATTATGCCGCTTTGTATTTGAAACAACTTTCAGAAAAAGAAATGCTATAATTGTTGGATAATACATATATTTTTTAGATTTTTGGATACTACTTAACAACCATAAATTGATAGAAAGGATTATGAGAGAACATGACATGTTAGAAAAAGAAGAGATATTTTCTAAAGTTTTAAGAGCTGGAAGAAGAACTTATTTCTTTGATGTGAGAGCGACAAAAGCAGATGATTATTACATTACCATTACCGAAAGCAAAAAATTTACTGAAGAAGATGGATCATTCCATTTTAAAAAACATAAAATCTATTTATACAAAGAAGATTTTGCTGCTTTTGCAGAAATTCTTGGCGAAATGACTTCTTATGTTTTGAACCACAAAGGCGAAGAAGTAATCTCAGAAAGACACCAAAAAGATTTCAAAAAAGAATATGCATCTGAGAAATCAGATGACGAAATCATACCACAAACATCAACGTTCACTGATATTGAATTTGATGATATTTAATTTTTAGTTCCCTACTTACAAAAGGAAAAAGTCCAAAAGTCAATTGATTTTTGGACTTTTTTTGGTACATTTAAAAAATAAATGATGCCAAATGAAAAACGTTTCTCTTTTCGTATTGTTATTCTTTTTTGGAGCTAATATTTCAGCCCAAAAATTAGAATATGTAATACAAACCAATCTTCCCTACTACACAGAAGCCATCATTAAATCCGATTCATACATAAAAGAAAGGTGTGTATTAGATGTATATTACCCAAAAAATAGTTCTGGATTTGCAACCGTGATTTGGTTTCATGGTGGTGGATTAACTGGCGGAAATAAGGAACTTCCTGAAGAGCTAAAAAACCAAGGAATTGCAGTTATTTCAGTCAATTATCGTTTGGGCCCAAAAGTCATTTCTCCAAAATATATTGAGGATGCAGCAGCCGCTGTAGCTTGGGTTTTTAAAAACATCCCTTCATTTGGTGGAGATGAATCTTTGATTTTTGTGTCAGGTCATTCCGCAGGCGGATACCTGGCAAGCATGGTGGGTTTAGATAAGAAATGGCTGAACACTCAAGGAATCGATGCCAATAAAATAGCCGGTCTTATTCCTTTTAGCGGACAGGCGATTACCCATTTTTTAGTTCGAAAAGAACGTGGTATCCCAGATACACAGCCCGTAATAGATGAGTTAGCACCACTTTTTCACGTTCGTGCAGATGCTCCTCCTTTATTACTAATAACAGGAGATCGTGAATTAGAAATGTTAGGCCGTTATGAAGAAAATGCTTATTTGATGCGCATGATGAAAATTGCTGGACACAAAAACACTAAACTATATGAATTAGACGGATTTGGTCACAACATGACAGCACCTGCTTTCCCTTTATTACTTAACGAAGTTCGCAGAATTACCAATGAAAAGAAACACTAAAACAATGACAGAACCAATAGTAAGTGTCGCATGGCTTCAAGCAAATCTTAAAGATCCAAGCTTAATAATCCTCGATGCCAGTTTAAAAGAGAATCAATCTAATTTAAAAACGGACTTAGAAAATATCCAAATTAAAGGCGCCCGATATTTTGATATAAAACACACCTTCAGCGATACAACTAATTCTTCTTTACCTAACACGCTCCCAAGTACCAATCAATTCGAAATAGAAGCTAAAAAACTAGGGATTAACAAGGACAGTACAATTGTAGTTTATGACAACTTGGGTATTTATTCGAGTCCAAGAGCTTGGTGGTTGTTTAAAATAATGGGACATCAAAATGTTGCTGTTTTAGATGGTGGATTACCTGAATGGATAAAACAAGACTATCCTATTGAAGAAATAACGGAAAATCCAATCTACACCGTGGGGAATTTCAAAGCCGAATTCAACCCGGAATTAGTAAAAAGTAAAGAACAAATTTTAGAGAATATACAAACCAAAGACGCTATTCTGATTGATGCCCGTGCAGAAAACCGATTCAAAGGAATTGGCGATGAGCCCAGACCTGGATTACGAAGCGGTCATATTCCCGGTTCTATAAATATGCCGTACACACAACTTTTACAAAATGGAAAATTTTTACCAAAAGAAGAATTAGCCACAATCTTAAAAATCACCGACAAACCTCTAATATTCACCTGCGGTTCAGGAGTTACAGCCTGTATTGATTTAATTGCATATGAATTGATAGGTAAAAATCCTAAATCAGTCTACGATGGTTCATGGACAGAATGGGGACAACTGGAAAATCTCCCAATAGAAAAATAGTCTAATTTTTTTACAATATGGAAGCAAAATTATTAATCCTAACAGGACTTGGAGATTCTGGAGAAAAACATTGGCAAAGTTATTGGTTGCGAAAATTTGAAAATTCAACTAAGCTTATTCAAGACAATTGGGAGGAACCTCAACTTAAAAATTGGCTTACAAATCTCAATGAAACAATCCAAAAATTAAACACTCCAACTGTTTTAGTTGCGCATAGTTTAGCGGTTTCAATGGTTATACATTGGGCTTCTGCCAATAGTAATCAGAATATCATAGGCGCTTTACTCGTTGCTCCTGCCGATGTTGACTCAACTGAACATACTCCCGAAGTAACTTGGAACTTTGGCCCTATTCCAAAATCGAAAATCAACTTCCCTTCGATAGTCATAAGCAGTGAAAACGACCCGTACATCTCAATTGAAAGAGCCGAATATCTTGCTAAAAAATGGGGAAGTGATTTTATCAACATAGGTCAAAAAGGACATATCAATTCGGAATCTAATTTAGAATATTGGGAAGAAGGACAGTTCATTTTGCAACAATTACTAAATAAAAGGAATTCCTAGTTTACCCAATTCGCAATCCATTTTCTATTTTAAAATCAGGAGTCAGTAAAATCACATCGCCTTCCTCTCCTACTGCTCCCAATACCAAGCACTCGCTCATGAATTTTCCGATTTGTTTTTTAGGAAAATTGACTACGGCAACCATTTGTCGGTTGAGTAAATCTTCTTTTTGGTAACGTTTCGTTATTTGTGCTGATGTTTTTCGAATTCCAATTTCAGAACCAAAATCAATCGTCAATTGATAAGCTGGTTTTCTAGCTTCAGGGAAATCATTGACTTCCAGAATAGTTCCTACACGCATTTCCACTCTTTCAAATTCAGTCCAGGTAAGGTTTTCCATAATTAGTTTTATTAAATAAAGTATTGAATAACAAACCTATAAATTTTACAAGTATTTACACTAATTCTGTAATACTATTTTCAGTTCATGCACCTAATTTTACAAAAGAGGAATATTAAATTCATCTTTTAAATAGTAACTATTATGGAAATGAATCAGAAAAACAGCAGCGAATCGAGAAAGGGAAATAATGCTGGATTAGACATATTTATTGAAACTGCACCAAATGTCAAATTATATGTTAAAGATTATGGCGAAGGAAAACCTGTAATTCTTATTCATGGATGGCCACTATCTAACGAAATGTGGGAGTACCAAATTGATACTTTAGTTCAAAATAATTATAGAGTAATTGCTTATGACCGTCGTGGTTTTGGTAAATCGTCACAACCTTGGGATGGCTATGATTATGACACTTTAGCAGATGACTTAAAGGCTATTATTGAGCAATTAGATTTAAAAGAAGCCACGCTTGTTGGATTTTCAATGGGTGGCGGAGAAGTGGTTCGTTATTTCAGTCGTCATGGTGGAAAAGGAATTTCAAAAGCGGTTCTTATCGCTTCAATTACACCATTTCAACTGCAAACGGACTCAAATCCAAATGGTGTTCCCCAAGAAAAGTATGATGGTATGGCAACGCTAATCAAAGAAGACCGAATTGGTTTTCTGGATAATTTTGGAAAAACATTTTTTGGAGTGAGCTTTATCAGCAAACCTATTAGTACTCCTTTACTGGACTATTACAGAATGCTGTGTTCTTTTGCATCACCACGTGCCACTTTAGAATGTGCTAAATCATTTTCTACAACCGATTTTCGTCATGAAATGGCTTCCGTAAATGTTCCTACATTAATTATTCATGGAGATGAAGATAAAACGGTTCCTATGCAAATCACTTCAGAAATAGCAGCAAAATTAATACCGGACAATAAATTTATTGTTTATGAGGGAGCTCCTCACGGGTTATTTTACATTGAAAAAGATAAATTAAATAAAGATTTGATTGAATTTCTAAATTCATAAATTCGAATCTAACAGAATTTATAAGTCGCAATTTATGTATTGCAAAAAAAATCCCAAAACTTTCGTTTTGGGATTTTTAAATTTTATAAATTATAAAAATAGTTCTAGACTATTTAACATCCATTAATTCTACGTCAAAAATCAAAGTAGCATTTGGTGGAATTGCTCCTCCAGCACCACGAGATCCGTAACCTAAATGAGATGGAATCACGAAACGTGCTTTGTCACCTACACGCAACAAGGCAATACCTTCGTCCCAACCTTCAATTACATTTCCTCTTCCTAATGGAAATTCAATTGGTTTTTTACGAGGATATGAACTATCAAAGACTTTTCCGTCAGGAAGTTGTCCTGTATAATGTACAGAAACTGTTTTTCCGTTCTCTGCTTTTTTACCTTCACCTCTTTGGATGAATTGGTAACGCAAACCGCTTTCTGTTTTTTCAAAACCAGCAGCCAGTTTTTCCATAGCTGCTTCAGCATCTGCTCTTAAAGCAGCATCACGCTTGTTGCGAGCTCCTTTGAAATTGATAAAAGCTTCAATTGCATTCCAGTTTTTAGCTTCTTCTCCTACTCTAACAATCTCTAAAGACTCCAAAACATCCCCTTGAGCAACAGCATCAACAACATCTTGACCTTCTACCACATGACCAAAAACAGTATGTTTGTTATCCAACCATTCTGTAGGAATATGTGTAATGTAGAATTGAGAACCGTTTGTTCCAGGTCCTGAATTAGCCATTGCCAAAACTCCCGGACGATCGTGTTTCAAACTAGGATGAAATTCATCATCAAATTTATACCCTGGATCTCCAGTTCCTGTTCCTTGTGGACAACCACCTTGAATCATGAAATCAGGAATTACTCTGTGGAATTTTAATCCGTCATAAAATTTAACCCCTTGTGGTTTCACTTTATTCTCTAAATTTCCTTCTGCCAATCCTACGAAATTCCCCACTGTACCAGGAGTCAAATCGTGTGTTAGTTTTACTAAAATAGCACCTTTTGTGGTGTTGAATTTAGCATATATTCCGTTTTCCATTTTTTTTAATTTTTATTGAAAGGCAAATTTACGAAATTAATTTTAAAAAGGGAATTGGGAGATTGGTTGATTTAGTTATTTGAAAAAAAGAGCTCTAGTGAATAAGGGCTCTATTCATCCAATAGTTATGCTTCCTTGAAATTTATTTATTTTTCGCTCCTAGTACCACTGCTAGTACAATTGACGCCAATGCTGTTAAACCAATTCCAACTCCATTTAAAATTTTATCAATAGTGTCTTTTTTTCCTTTTTCGTAAGCATTTTTACTTCCTCCATATTCTTTTCTATAATTTCCTTTTGCCATCACTCTTGTAATTTAATATTTCCCTGTTTTTTTTACCCCCTCTAATTGATTAGCCCTTTCCTCTGAAATAGCCAATCTGTTTGCCATCCTGTTTAATATTTTTCTTTCTTTTTCAGTGATTTCACCATCGTTTAACAACTCTTGATACTCTTCTAAATATTCTTTTTCATTTTCATTCAAATCTCCTATTGAGAACAATCTGTTTTCTAACTCGGCGGCTCTATCCTTTGAAATTCCCTTTCTTTCTCTGAATCTTTCTAAAATTGACCTTTCTTTTTCATCTATTATGCCATCATCCTCCAACATAAATTTTACTTCTTCAATATATTCATCTTCAACATCAGACAAGGCTTCTGAAATAACTATTGTTGCCTCTGAACGAATAAGATCTTCTGTTAAATTCTCGATTGATTCAAATTCAATTTCGATTTCCCATTGAATAGATTCGCTTTGGCTAAATGTTTTTTCTACAAGTTCCTCTATATTATTATTTCTTTCCGTGGTCTTACCGCCACCTATATTAACCATTTTGAAACCAATATCACCACCAATAAAAGTTTTAAAAGCTTCTTTCAAACTTGTTTCTTCTTTTTCGGAAATAGAATAACTACTCTTTGAACTCAAAACATCATGATGATGCAATATATTCCCTGTGGTTCTTTGTTGATATAATCTTTGCCAAGAAGGCTCATTTGCAAGCCAAATCAAATCAGAAGGCAAATAAGGTTTTTTGGTTGGATTAAATATTTGCGTTCTCGAATATGCGGTTTGAGCATCTTCTCGCATACCTTGACTGTTATTGTTACTTTTGTCATAAGTGTCGCCATCTTTCTTATTTCCATTTACCCCAAAACCTTTAAAACCAACCGAACCTTCTATTGACTTTTGATTGTCTCCATGTGATAAGAAACTAATTATGTTAGCAAGACTGCTTTCACTTCCCTTAGCAACCTTTATAGTCATTGCTTTTGCTCCCAAACATTGGATAAAATATGAAAACTCCTCAAATTTATCTCTAAACAGAGTCACCTCATAGTTTAAATACGGCATATAAATGTCCTTAATAAAAGGGTGTCCTATATACAATTCTTCTTTAAGTGGATGTCCCAATGGGAATTTAACATTTGAAGGCAGATTCTTTTTGTCTAACACTACAAAAACATCAGATGTGGCTGTTTTGTCATCATCAACAACCACCCACTTTCTTTGTGTATAGGGTAACTCTACAAATTGATTATTATATCCATCAATTAATCTTTGAAGTTTTTTATTTACTCCTATTTTATCTACATTGTCATCGCAATAATGATATGCTTTTTTATAATTGTCTATTGCTTCTTTGATATTGCCCAATTTGATATACAAATCGGCTTTTTTAGTGTAAAATTTCCATAAATTAGAATTGTCTTCAATTAATTCAACTGTAATATTATCTAATTCTTGAATTGCTCTGCTATATTCCTTTTTCAATATAAAAGCATCACATAAAATATCATGAATATAGACATAAAAGCGTGCTGCATTTTTATCGAACTCATCACAAATACGTATAATTTGATTAGCATAATCTTCAATTTTACTTTCGTCTTCGGGTCTACTGCCTAATTTATCAATTTCGGAACAAGTATAAAAAAACCAATAACGTTCGGAAATTGTTCTATCTTGTATATTATCTTTTGCATTTCCTTTGTTGCTACAAATCTCTGCATAATTTGGATCTATCTCAATTGCTTTTGTATAATCTGCAAAAACTCCCTGGTGATCTTTTAAACCTATTTTTGCAATTCCTCTATTCCAATAAGCCAAAGCGTCTTTGGGATTTAACTCTATTGCTTTTGTACTATCGGCTATTGCTTCCTTATATTCTTGTTGCATCGCCTTTTCAAAACCTCTGCTGCAATAAGCATTTGCATAATTTGGATCTATCTCAATTACTTTTGTATAATCGTCTATTGCTCCTTTATAGTCTTTTAAATATATTTTTGCAAACCCACGGTTGTCATAAGCAATTGTATAATTTGGGTCTATCTCAACTGCTTTTGTATAATCATCTATTGCTCCATTATAGTTTTTTAAATATATTTTTGCATACCCTCGGCTTTCATAAGCTTCTGCAAAATCAGGGTCTATCTCAATTGCTTTTGTGCAATCAGCTAATGCTCCTTTATAGTCTTTTAAGTATATTTTTGCAAACCCACGGTTGTTATACGAATTTGCACAATTAGGATTTATCTCAATTGTTTTTGTGCAATCAGCTATTGCTCCTCGATAGTTTTTTAATTCTATTTTTGCATATCCTCGTTTGAAATAAGCCATTTCTGCTTTTGGGTCTATCTCAATTACTTTTGTATAATCAACTATTGCTCCTTGATAATCTTTTATTGTTGATTTTGCAGATCCTCTGCCGTAATAAGCCAAAAAATTACTTGAATCTACCTCAATTGATTTTGTATAATCAGCTATTGCCCCTTTGTGGTCTCCTGATTTATTTTTTTCATCTCCCTTGACTCTATATTCTCTTGTTGTCATTTTTGTTTGTTTTATTGATTTCTTAAACAATATTTATTGAATAATTCTTCAGCACCTTTATGTCCTAAGTCTGATGCTTTCTTAAAATCTTTACAAGCCTCGTCTCTTTTCCAACAATCTAAATATTCCAGTCCTCTTTCTAAATAATTATCAATATTATCTTTGTCTTTTTTAATAGCTTCTAAAAACCGTTCTATTGCTATTTCATGTTTTTCTAATCTATCTTTTGCTTTTTCCATTAAAGAAATAGCATCTTTTGAATTTGGAACCTGTTTAAAAGACTCAATTGCTTCTTCAAATTGTCCAAAAAGCAATTCAACTCTTCCTTTTAAAATATACTCTTCTTCTTTCATTTTTATTTATGTTTTTAAAATATTTCAAACTCTACAACGCCGGTGCGTGTTTTCCTTTATTTGAACCACTGGGATGACGATGGCAAGAACTACCTGTTAGGCTTGAAATAGAGGAAGAAGAAGTTCCACAATATTTACAACTGTACTGAGGTTTTTCACTTCCTTCATATAGTTTGTGTTTTCCTTTGTTTGATCCTAGTGGATGGCGATAACAAGAACTTCCTGTTAAACTTGAAATGCTAGAACTTTTAGTACCGCAGTACTCACAATGAAAATTTGACATATGTTTAATTTTTAGTTTTTTTAATAGAACTACATGTTTAAAATAATAACAGTGATTCATTTTAAACAAATTATACAACATGAACCACTAGATCCATTTTTTATTATGTAAACCTATCCAAAAATAGTCTAAAAACCCCACAAACAATCGTTTATTTTATAAATACCTTTCTCACTAATCCAGATAATTAAAACCTCCTAATTCCACAAAAACTCTAGCCCAGATTGAAACGGCATCCTTTTCTTGCTTTGTTTAAGCAAGGAAAGATAGAGTGTAAAGCTGGAAATAGCTCCAAAAAAAATGACATCCTTACGAATGTCATTTTAGTTATTTATATCAAAATTTTATTATTTTACTAACAAACCCGCGTTTCTCAAATACGGTTCTATTTGCATGTCATGTCCAATAAAATCTTTAAAGGCTTTGTTTAAATCGACACTATTACCCACTGATAAAATGTACTTCCTAAAACGTTCACAATTGGCTTTTGTCATACCACCATTGGCCTGCATCCAATCGAAAGCATTATAATCTAATGTTTTTGACCACGTATAGGCATAGTATCCTGCTGAATACCCTCCGCCCCAAATGTGGGCAAAATAAGGCGTGTGGTACCTCGTTGGAACTTCATTTACCAACAAGCCGTATTTTTGCAACGCTTCTTTTTCGAAAACTAAAGTAGGTTTGAAATCGGATTCCTTTTCGACACTATGCCAAGCCATATCCAGTGTTGCCGCTGCTAAAAGTTCCGTAACAACATATCCTTTATTGAAGGTATCCGCTTTTTTGATTTTATCAATTAACTCCTGAGGAATAGCTTGTTTGGTTTGATAATGTATCGCATAATTTTTTAAAACTAAAGGATCCAATGCCGCATGCTCATTGATTTGGGAAGGAAACTCTACATAATCACGCGGAACGGATGTCCCAGAAAGCGTTACATACTGCTGGTTTGCAAACAATCCGTGCAAAGTATGTCCAAACTCATGAAAAAGCGTGGTTACATCATCAAAACTAATTAAAGATGGATTTCCTCCGGCTGGTTTTGAAAAATTATAGACATTGACAATAACTGGCTTTTGTTTTAAATGATGCGACTGATTCACAAAATTACTCATCCAAGCACCACCGTTTTTATTGTCTCTTGTGTAGAAATCTAAATAATATATTGCAATTGATTTTCCGTCATTATCATATACTTCATACACTTTTACATCTGGATGATAGACCGGTAAATCATTCCTTTCTTTAAATGTGATTCCATACATTTGTTGTGCTGCGAAAAATACTCCTTTTTCTAAAACAGTACCAATTTCGAAATACGGTTTTATTTGGCTTTCATCTAAATCATATTTTGCTTTACGCACTTGCTCTGAATAAAAGTTCCAATCCCAAGGCTCTAATTTAAATCCTCCGTTTTGTGAATCAATCAAATCTTGAATTTCTTTGGCTTCAACTTTTGCTTTTACAACTGCCGGACCTGCAATCTTTGCTAATAAATCCATCGCTGGTGCCGGTGATTGCGCCATTTGATCTTGTAATTTCCATTCTGCAAAACTTTTCTTACCCATTAAATTTGCTTTTTGCAAACGTAATCTTGCCATTCGCTCTATTACTTCACGAGTATCGCCATCATCATTTTTTTCGGCACGATTCCAAGACGCTTTGTATATCTTTTCTCTGGTAGCTCTGTTAGTAAGACTTTGCAATAATGGTTGCTGAGTCGTGTTTAACAATCCTATTAAATACTTTCCGTCTTGACCTGATTCAGTAGCTTTTGCCTTTGCTACCGCAATTTCATCAGCACTTAAACCTGCTAAATCATTTACGTTATCAAATAAAACCGCTCCATTTTTTCTGGCTATTAGCAGTTTATTATTAAATGAAGTGCTAAGACTTGCGAGCTCTTCATTGATTTTTTTCATTTTATCTTTATCGGCAACTGACAAATTTGCTCCGGCTAATTCAAATTGTTGCAAATAATATTGTGTCAATTTTTTGTCTTCACCTTTTAAAGCAGCAATATTCAACGCTTTGAATCGATTGTACAACTTACTATTCAAATAGATTTTATCATTGTGAGCTGAAAAAATTGGAGCGTATTCCTCATCAATCGCTTGCAATACTGGGTTAGTATTAGCCCCCGATAAATTATAAAAAATACCCGTTGCTCTGCCTAAGTCTACGCCACTGGTTTCTAATGCCAATACCGTATTTTGAAAAGTAGGTTTAGCTGGATTGTTTGCAATCTTTTCAATTTCCTGATCGTGAATTTTTAAACCATATTCAAAAGCAGGTTTAAAATGTTCGTCTTTAATTAAATCAAAAGTCGGCGCTTGATACTGCAACGTACTTTTTTGTAAAAGAGGATTCGTCATCTTAACAGATTTGTTTTGTGCATAGAGTGTTTCAGTTTGGAAAGAAGCAACTAAAAACAAGGAACTAGCAACGATTATTTTCGAAAAAATTCGCATAATTAAGTGATTTATTTTTAAGATATAAAAGTAGTTGAAAAAAGTTTAGTATTAAATATTGCTTTGAAGAATTAATTCCTACAAGAAGCAGCGGCCGTTACGCTAAAATTTAAAATGTTTCTAAAAAAAGCTTAATAGTTGATTTGGTTATCTGAAAACCTTTGCAACTTTGTACCTTTGCAACTTCAAACTAAGATTCAAAATTATGCGCATCGATATTGTTACCGTTCTCCCTGAATTATTGCGAAGTCCGTTTGAGGCTTCGATTATGAAACGCGCTATTGACAAAGGTTTAGTAGAAGTTCATTTTCATAATTTACGGGATTATACGACCAACAGACAGAAAAGCGTGGATGATTATCCTTATGGCGGTGGTGCTGGAATGGTAATGACAGTTCAACCTATTGACGCCTGTATTTCCCATTTAAAAAGTCAAAGAACCTACGACGAAATCATTTATATGTCGCCGGACGGGGAAACCCTGAACCAAAAAATGGCGAACACGATGTCGATGTATGAAAATATTATTATCCTTTGCGGACATTATAAAGGTGTAGATCAACGTGTACGCGATCATTTTATTACCAAAGAAATCTCTATTGGTGATTATGTTTTGTCTGGTGGAGAATTAGGTGCTTTGGTACTATCAGATGCATTAATCCGATTGATTCCGGGAGTTTTAAGTGATGAAACCTCAGCTTTGACGGATAGTTTTCAGGATGGATTATTGTCGGGACCTATTTACACTCGCCCTGCGGATTACAACGGATGGAAAGTTCCAGAGGTTTTAACCAGCGGAAATTTTGCCAAAATTGACAAATGGCGCGAAGATATGGCATATGAACACACGAAGAATAGAAGACCCGATTTACTGGAGGATTAAAAATTTGTTTAAAGTTTAAGGTTTAAAGTTGGTATTCAAGAACTTCTAAACTTTAAACAAGAAAAACTTTAAACTTTAAACTTTTTTATCTACTTTTGCACCCACATTAGTTCAACCTCTGGCGAGATCCGTGAATGTTGATTTAATACAAACCATAATTAAAAAAATTATCATGGCAGATTTAATGAAATTCGTTCAAGACGAATTCGTAACAAGAAAAGAATTCCCAGTTTTTGCAGCTGGAGACACTATTACCGTTTACTACGAAATTAGAGAGGGTGAAAAAACTAGAACACAGTTTTTCAAAGGAGTTGTTATCCAAAGAAGAGGTTCTGCTAACACAGAAACTTTTACTATTCGTAAAATGTCAGGTGCTATTGGAGTTGAGCGTATCTTCCCAGTAAATCTTCCTGCTTTGCAAAAAATTGAAATCAATAAGAAAGGTGCTGTACGTAGAGCTAGAATTTTCTACTTCAGAGAACTTACTGGTAAAAAAGCTAAAATTAAAGATAAAAGAAGATAGTCTACTGTCTCTTTATTATAAAAGTCCTAACACTGTTGGGACTTTTTTTTGTTTACTATTTTCCTTATATATTCCTAATTTAGGATTAATGAACCCCTAAAACTAACAATATATGAATAACAAGTTAGTAATCTTAAAATTCGTATTTTTCTACATAAAATCCACCTTCTATTACATCTGATTTTCATATATTTGTCCGCCTTATTTTAAGTGAAATACCTTATATAAGCTACATTTAACCGTGATTCGATTATAAAAATAAAAAAATGACACAGAAATCAAAAATTTTTTACACACTTACTGATGAAGCGCCTTTATTGGCAACGTATTCATTTTTACCTATTGTACAAGCATTTACATCAACTTCTGACATTGAAATTGAAACTAGAGACATTTCTTTAGCCGGAAGAATTTTAGCAAACTTCCCGGAGTTTTTGACAGAAAATCAAAAAACAGGAGATGCTTTATTAGAACTTGGACAATTAGCAACAACCCCAGAAGCTAACATTATAAAATTACCAAATGTTTCGGCATCTGTTCCTCAATTAAAAGCTGCTATTACTGAATTACAATCTCATGGGTATAATTTACCAAACTTCCCTGAAGAACCGCAAAATGAAGCTGAGGCAACCATCAAAGCTAAATACTCTAAAATATTAGGTTCAGCTGTAAATCCTGTTTTACGCGAAGGTAACTCTGATCGTAGAGCACCAAAAGCAGTAAAAAACTACGCTAAAGCAAACCCACATTCTATGGGAGCTTGGTCTGCTGATTCAAAAACACACGTAGCTTCTATGGAAAGCGGTGATTTTTATGGAAGTGAAAAATCAATTACTCTTGCTGATGCTACTGATGTAAAAATCGAATTCGTTGCTAAAGATGGTTCTACTACTGTTTTGAAAGCAAGTACTCCATTAAAAGCAGGTGAAATAATTGACAGTTCAGTAATGAACTTGAACGCTTTAAAAACGTTTGTTGCCAAAACAATTGCTGAAGCAAAAAAATTAAACGTTTTACTTTCAGTTCACCTGAAAGCGACTATGATGAAAGTTTCTGATCCCATTATTTTTGGAGCGATTGTAGAAGTATATTTTGCTGCTGTTTTCGAAAAATACGCTGCCTTATTTAATGAATTGAACATTGATACCAGAAATGGTTTGGGTGATGTATATGCAAAAATCGCAGGACATCCGATGCAAGCTGAAGTAGAAGCGGCATTAAACCAAGCAATTGAAAATGGACCAGCATTGGCCATGGTAAATTCTGAAAAAGGAATTACAAATCTTCATGTGCCTTCGGATGTGATTGTAGATGCTTCTATGCCAGCTATGATTCGTACTTCAGGACAGATGTACAATAAAGATGGTAAACAACAAGATACCGTAGCCATGATACCGGACAGATGTTATGCTGGTGTTTATACAGCAACTATTGATTTTTGTAAAAAACATGGTGCTTTTGACCCAACTACAATGGGAAGTGTTCCAAACGTAGGTTTGATGGCACAAAAAGCAGAAGAATATGGTTCTCATGACAAAACATTCCAAATGACTGAGAACGGAGTGGTACGTGTTGTAGATACAAACGGAAACGTTTTGATGGAACAAGCCGTTGAAGCCCAAGATATTTTTAGAATGTGTCAGGCAAAAGATGCCCCGATTCAAGACTGGGTTAAATTAGCTGTAAACAGAGCACGTTTGTCAAATACTCCTGCTATTTTCTGGTTAGATAATAATAGAGCACACGATAGAGAACTAATTGAAAAAGTTACTAAATATTTAAAAGATCACGATACAACCGGTTTAGATATCCAAATCTTAAATCCTATTGAAGCTACAAACTTCACATTAGAAAGAATAATCAAAGGATTAGATACTATTTCTGTAACAGGAAACGTATTACGTGATTACTTAACTGACTTATTCCCAATTTTAGAAGTGGGAACATCTGCAAAAATGCTTTCTATTGTTCCATTAATGAATGGCGGTGGTTTGTTTGAAACTGGTGCAGGTGGTTCAGCTCCAAAACACGTAGAGCAATTTAGTGAAGAAGGATACCTACGTTGGGATTCTCTAGGTGAGTTTTTGGCATTAGGTGCTTCATTAGAGCATTTAGGGCAAACTTTAAACAATTCAAAAGCAATTGTTTTAGCAGAAACTCTTGATGTTGCAACAGAAAAATTCTTAGCAACTGATAAATCTCCAGCACGTAAACTAGGAGGAATTGACAACCGAGGTTCTCACTTTTACTTAGCAATGTATTGGGCGGAAGCTTTGGCAGCACAAGATAAAGAGCCAGCTTTAAAAGCTATCTTTACTCCTATTGCAGCAGAATTTGCAGCAAACGAAGCGAAAATTAACGTCGAATTAATTGCAGCTCAAGGAAAACCTCAGGAAATTGGCGGTCATTACCAACCAAATCCTGAAGCAACCAGCAAAGCAATGCGCCCAAGCGAAACTTTCAATACTATATTGGCAAAAATTGCTTAACAAAGTCATTAATTATATTTAAAAGACAACCATAAACGGTTGTCTTTTTTTTATATTAGCAATACCTTAACAGTTGTTATACAACAATTGCTATTCAATTTAGTGTACTTTGCATTTTTTCATTTCGATAAAATATAAACAATGACTCCAAAGAAAATTATTACCTTTTTAGTTGTATTACTGTCCGCACTCTCCTCAATCGGACAAGAGAAATTTACATTAAGCGGAACTATTATTGACGCCAACAGCAATGAAACTTTAATAGGTGTAAACGTCGTGATTCCAGAGTTAAAAACTGGCGTAACCACCAATGAATATGGCTTTTACTCCATTACGATACCAAAAGGAAATTATACGGTTCAAATAAGTTATTTGGGTTACCTGACTATTTCCGAATCAATAAATCTGGACCAAAATATAAAAAACAATTTTAATTTATACAGCAATGAAACCGCTTTGCAAGAAGTTATCATTACGGATAATAAAACAAAAATTGATATCAAAAAACCAGAAATGAGCGTTAATAAACTCTCCATTTCGGCTATAAAGAAAATGCCAGTTGTTTTGGGCGAAGTCGATGTTTTAAAATCTATTTTATTACTTCCCGGAGTTACAAATGCTGGCGAAGGCGCCTCAGGTTTCAATGTTCGTGGTGGTGGAGCCGATCAGAATTTAATTTTATTGGACGAAGCGACTATCTTTAATTCATCGCATGTTTTTGGATTTTTCTCTGTTTTTAATCCGGATGCTATCAAAGATTTAAAATTATATAAAGGCGGAATTCCGGCTCGATACGGCGGAAGAGCATCTTCAGTTTTGGATATTTATCAAAAAGACGGCAACAGCAAAGGATTTCATGTTAATGGAGGAATCGGATTGATTTCCAGTAGGATTTTGGCCGAAGGACCCTTGGTCAAAGACAAAGGTTCGTTCCTTATTGGCGGTAGAAGTTCGTACGCGCATTTATTTCTGAAGCTTTCCGAAGAGCAAAAAAACAACTCGGCTTATTTCTATGATTTGAATACTAAACTGAGTTATAAACTGGATTCTAATAACAGTCTTTATTTATCAGGGTATTTTGGTCGTGATGTTTTCAGCCTGAATAAAAGTTTTACCAATATCTATGGAAATGCAACTTTAAATCTTCGTTGGAATCACTTGTTCTCTGAAAAGCTATTTTCGAATTTATCCCTTATTTACAGTGATTATTATTACGGTTTAGATTTAGATTTTGTAGGTTTTAAATGGGATTCCGGTATTAGAAACTACAATATCAAATACGACTTCAAAAATTATATTTCGGATAAATTCAAATTGAATTATGGTGTAAACGGAATTTATTATGAGTTCAATCCAGGAACCATCAAACCATCTGATGAGAACTCCGGAATAAATTTTGACCAATTGGATAAAAAATATGCATTTGAACCCGCACTTTACATTAATGCTGATCATGAAATATCAAATAGAATAGCACTTTCTTACGGACTTCGTTACAGTATGTTTTACCGTTTAGGACAATCTACCGTGAATATTTATGCCGACAATAATCCTGTAACGTTCAATTCTGCTTTACAGATTTATGAAAAAGCAACTCCAATTGGCACTAAATTTTACGACAGAAATAAAGTCATGCAAAGCTATAATTATTTGGAGCCACGTTTTTCTTTGGCCTACCAAATCAATGAAGAGCAATCCATAAAAGCGAGTTACAACAGAATGGTGCAGTATTTACAATTAATTTCGAATACCTCATCGCCTACTCCACTTGATGTCTGGACGCCAAGTGATAGTTTTATAAAACCACAAATTGCAGATCAGGTCGCTTTGGGTTACTTTAAAAACTTCAGTGAAGACATGTATTCTCTTGAAGTAGAAACATATTACAAAGAAGTTCAAAACCGCTTGGATTATATTGACGGTGCTGATTTAATTGCCAATAAAGCCATCGAGCAAATAATCTTGAACGGGCAATTACGATCGTACGGTTTAGAAATCATGTTCCGAAAAAACGAAGGAAAATTTAACGGCTGGATTTCGTATACATTATCCAAATCTGAGCAACAAACTCCGGGAAGAACGTCAGTAGAAACCGGAATTAATAATGGTCAATGGTACAATTCAATATATGATAAATTGCATAATATTGCTGTAACCTCATCGTATAATCTGAATGAGAAATGGTCTTTTGGAGCTAATTTTGCGCTACAAACGGGACAACCGGTGACGTATCCAGTGGGACAATATGAATATTTAGGAATCAATGTACCTAGTTATGGATTGAGAAACGAAAATCGTCTTCCTGCTTATCATCATCTCGATATTGCCGCTACTTTGACTCCAACAAAAAACAAAAATAGGGAATGGAAAGGCGAATGGGTTTTTAGTATCTATAATTTATATAATCGAAAAAATGCCGCTTCCATCAATTTCAGACAAAATACAGATACCGGAAGCAATGAAGCTGTAAAAACTTCGATTTTTGGTGTAGTTCCAGCAGTGAGTTATAACTTTAAATTTTAATGATAGCATCGATTAAGAGAATAAAATAAAAAATAAAATCATGAAAAAAATAACACTATATCTAGTACTTTTCATCGCTATATTTTCGACAAGTTGTGAAGATGTTATCGAAGTAGATTTAGATAATGCGCCCCCAAAACTGGTTATTGAAGCAGCTATCAATTGGAAAAAAGGGACTTCCGGAAATCAACAGAAAGTAAAACTGACTACAACAACCGGATTTTACAGCACAGAGATTCCAAAAGTTTCTGGCGCAACAGTTTCAATAAAAAATAGCGCTAATGTGGTTTTTATTTTTTCGGAAATTGCGAATACCGGCGAATATACTTGCACTACTTTTATTCCTATAATCAATGAAACCTATACACTGACAGTTATCAGTAAAGGCAATACATACACCGCAACAGAAACATTGAAACCCGTTACGCCAATCACAAAAATTGTTCAAAACAATCAAGGTGGTTTCACTGGAACCGACATTGAAATTAAGACATTTTATCAAGATCCGTCAGGTGAAAGCAATTATTATCTTTATAAATATGTGTATTCAAACCAAGTAAAATCAAACTTTTATGTAGACCAAGATGAGTTTTTTAACGGAAACGAATTCTTCAGTATCTCTCAAAATGACGAGTTAAAAAAGGACGATAAAATTGAGGTTACGCACTACGGAATTTCTAAAGCATATTACAATTACATGAGTGTTTTAGTAAGTATCGCAGGAAACAGTGGTGGCGGACCGTTTCAATCACCGCCAGCAACCGTAAGAGGAAATATCATCAATACAACGGATGCGGCAAATTATCCGTTAGGCTATTTCTCCCTTAGCGAAGTCGATGTTAGAAATTACACGATTGAATAATTAGGAGCTAATCCAGCTGTTCATTACAACTAAAAACAGGTTCTAAACAGTTTTTCAGCCCGTATAAGGAGCTTCCTCTGGTCGCTCTTCTACTGCCGGAAAACTAAAGTTTACAACCTGTTTTAGTTTTCATTGCCATCTGGGCTAGTACGTGAGGGATAAAACGAGAACTTTTATTTACTTTTACGTCACAATTTATAATTTATACTTAATTATGTCTTCACACCATATCGTTCGCGACGACCAAGAACCTGCTTTAATCATTGCCAATGGCGCTTCCTGTAATCCAGAACTATTGGGTCAATTATTGGAATGGTCGCCACTTGTAATTGTATTAGATTCGGCTATGGTGCGTGTCACTGGAATTAGACATCAAAGTCGACGTCCTTTTAGGAGATTTCGATAGAGGATTTGATCCTGAAATTTATAAAACGTCACAATATCCCATAGAAATCATTCATACGCCGGATCAAAACAAAACCGATTTAGAGAAGGCTTTTGACTATTTAATCGAAAGAAAAATTCCTGCTGTAAACGTCGTTTGGGCTACCGGACGCAGAGCCGATCATACGATTACCAACATTACCAATATCACGCGATACAGAAATCTATTGAAAATTGTTATTCTGGACGATCACTCGAAAGTTTTTCTATTGCCTAAGAAATTCGAAAAATGGTATACGGCAAATACTCCTATTTCATTAATTCCTATCGGTCACGTTACTGGTATTCATTCGAATAATTTATTTTATCCGTTGAAAGATGACAGTTTAACCATTGGTTACAGAACCGGAAGCAGCAATCATGTCATCAAGGACGGCATCGTAACAATAGAACATGATGAAGGTGATTTATTAATGATGGAATGTTTGGATTAGTATTTATTGAATAGTCAACAAAGCATTTCTCACAATCTCATAATGACTCCAAGGAATAAAATGATTCGCTTTTTCGATCGTTATTGTATCCAGTGACTTAGCATTGACAAACTTTTTTTGCATAAAGGCAACATTACTGTACGGCACCAAAGCATCTTTTGTTCCATGAATAATGGTAACATCACAATCAATCTTTTTCAGTTCTGGTTCTAAGTCCACCAAATCTTGTTTCAGCCACCACAACTCATCATTAGACGGACGTAATGCTCCAGGAATTAAATAACGCAAAGGCGAAACTTTGATAACCGTTCTCCATTTTTCCGGGTTTTCAGCTTTCGGGTCTAATGATCCTGCCAGTATCACCAATC
Source organism: Flavobacterium sp. GNP002 (assembly GCF_054343795.1). NCBI lineage: Bacteria > Pseudomonadati > Bacteroidota > Flavobacteriia > Flavobacteriales > Flavobacteriaceae > Flavobacterium > Flavobacterium sp. GNP002. Next base: position 2,336,920 of record NZ_JBTGUW010000001.1, on the reverse strand, counting down.
GTTTGTACCAAGATGGATTATCAACGGCTAATTGCGCTACAACTGGCCCGCCAACGGAATGTCCCACTAAAATTAGCGGCTTTTTATTATCGATTTTTTTGATAAACTCAGATATTCTTTGAGATTGTACCTTTAAATTTTGAGCATCCCCAAAATCACTGAATCCAAAACCCGGTCGGTCAATAGCAATCATTCGGTATTTTCTGAGCAATAAAGTATCCTGAAGATATTCTTTGAAAGCATTCCAACTTCCTGGCGATCCATGAATAAAAAACAAAGTTGGACTTTGCGCGTTACCCGTTTCAACATAATGAATTTTATAACCGTCAAAACCTATTGTTTTATCCTGAAATTCTGTTTTAGAGACAGCGAAAAATTTTTTCGTTTCCTTATTTGAAAATCTCATCATCATACAAGACTGACACATTACGATATACAAAAACAGTAAACTGTAAACTATGTATCTCTTTTTAAAATGAAATGAGGCAGGTATAAAAGTCATGCTATTTGTATTTTTTATAAAAGTAACCGTTTTTATGGTTCTAAAAAACGGCAATATTCTAATTTCATGATTTATTTTCCATCTGTTTAATGGCTCAAAGTAACGTTAGTGCTTTTACAAAATAGTTATGACTATATTTGCACCGAAATAAAGAAAATGAAAGCAAAAACGATTACCGAAAAGACTAATTTACATCCCAGAAATCTGGATAGATTTGGATATAATTTTGAGCAATTAATAGAAAAATCCCCTGAACTGCAACATTTTGTTTCTAATAACGAGCATAATATTGAGACTATTGATTTTAGTAATCCCGATGCAGTAAAGTCTTTGAACAAAGCGTTGTTACTATCACATTACGATATTCAAAACTGGGATATTCCTAAAAATTATCTTTGCCCGCCCATTCCCGGAAGAGCGGATTACATCCATTATATTGCTGATTTATTAGCCTCAGGTAATAACGGAATCATTCCTGAAGGAGAAACTGTTCAAGGTTTAGATATTGGTGTCGGTGCCAATTGTATTTATCCAATAATTGGTAATTCAGCTTACGGATGGAGTTTTGTAGGAACAGATATCGATTTACAAGCAATTAAAAATTGCAGCGCCATCATTGAAGAAAATCCAAAATTGATTGATGCCATCAGTTTACAGCAACAAACGGAATCGCGTTTTATTTTTAAAAATATAATCACTCCTGAAGACAAATTTACGTTTACCATTTGCAATCCTCCTTTTCATGCCTCACAAGATGAAGCTACAAAAAGTACGGTTCGAAAAATCAATAATTTAGAATCTCGAAGCGCCACGAGCAAAGTAACTAAACCTGTTTTAAATTTTGGTGGTCATAATGCTGAACTGTGGTGTGAAGGCGGAGAATTAGGTTTTGTTACCCAAATGATTTACGAAAGTGCTAAATATCCGATGCAATGTTTATGGTTTACGACTTTAGTGTCCAAAAAAGAGAATCTTTCCAGTCTTTACAAAACATTAAACAAAGTAAGTGCTGTCGAAATTAAAACGATTGATATGGCTCAAGGCCAAAAAACAAGCCGAATTGTAGCTTGGACTTTCCTGAGTGCAGCACAACAAAAAAACTGGAAGTTCGAATAAAAACCTCCTTTTCATTTATGCATTCAATCCCTCCAATCATTGTTTATAGTTGGGAATTAGTCTGTACCTATAATTTTTCCTATTATACATTTAAAAAGAAGCCCTTAAAAACCTTCCATTATTAAATCAATAATTAAAGTTCCATAAATTTATTTTACCGAAAAAAACATACAACTATTTAGGAATAGTTGTATTTCTTCCTGTTTTTAAGAACAAAAATTAATTTTAACATAATTTTACGTAAATTTGGTAAAGAAATCTTTAAAAAATTATAAAGAAATTTCTTTTTACGATGCGTTAAAAAGGCAACTTAAAATCGCATTATTTAAGCCAAATTAACTATTCTTTTTTCAGATTATTTTTGGTGTTTAAAATAAGTGATTTAATTCAAACTAAATGGTAGAAAAGCAACTGTTACATACCGAAATACTTGATGATTCCAAACTTTGGAACAGCCTGAAAGAAGGGAATGAAAATGCTTTTTCAATACTTTTTAAAAGACATTATTCTCATTTAGTTCGCTATGGAAATTCATTTCTTCCTTTTCCGGAAAAAGTGCAAGATTGCGTGCAAGACGTTTTCACAGACATCTGGATTTACAGAGACAAATTAAGTGATAAAGTGGTTGTAAAAGCCTATTTATTAGCTTGTGTTCGTAAGAGAATTACCAGATCACAAGAACGGGATCGTATTTTTAGGCTGAGTAGTTCAATAGATACTGTTGAATTTTTATTTGATTTTTCAATTGAACACGACCTTATCTCAGATGAAACCACAGCTTCTAAAGTGTCACATCTCAATCATCTGATTAATGACTTGCCTTCTCGACAAAAAGAAGCTTTATATCTTCGCTACACCCAAGAACTTACCGTAGACCAAATCGCAGATACATTGGATATTAATTATCAATCAGCAAACAATCTGTTGCACCGCGCTTTGTTAAGCTTACGAAAAGATTGGAAAGGAAATATCAGCTGTATTTTAATGCTGTTTTCATTTGCATTTTAGTCTTTCAAAAATAAATTCAAAAAAATATACCATTTAGTGAGTATCAATTAAAAAAATTGTCCTCTATACAATTGTAACCCTTTTTTTTGATGCAACACCGTAATAATTATACTGAGATAGAACACTTTTTAGCTGATGAATCATTCCGATTATGGGTGTGTTTCAAAGACGACCAACAACATTGGGAAGAATGGACTCTAGAAAACTCAAGTCGCGCTAAACTGGTTGAAGAAGCCCGATTATGGTTATTAGCAATGAAAGTTCCTAATGATGATTTAGCTACGGATGACATTCAACATGCTTTGGAAGCTACTTGGGGGAAAATTGAAAGAACAGAAGAAAATAAAAAGCAGAAACCAGTTCTTAAACTTTTAAGAAAAAAATGGTTTAACAGAGTTGCTGCTGTTTTAATTTTAAGTCTTTTAACAGGCTGGTTGTACAATCAAACCAACAGTGATGATAATTCCGCACTAACTTACAGTGAACTTATCAATGAAAATGAGGAAGGTTTAGTTGAACAAACTAACAATTCAGACAAACCACAAATCATAACATTATCCGATGGAAGTTCTGTTTTACTACAACCCAACAGTAAATTAAGTTATCCTAAAATATTTGTAGGCAATGAAAGAAAAGTGTACCTATCTGGTGAAGGCTTTTTCGAAATCAGTAAAGATCCTAAAAAACCGTTTTTTGTCTTTGCGAATGAAATTGTTACTAAAGTAGTAGGAACCAGTTTTAAAATAAAAGCATACGCTAATCAGCCAAATGTGGAAGTGGTGGTTCGAACTGGAAAAGTAAAAGTAAGATCTAATGAATTAATCGCAAATCCAAAAGACCAACTAATTGTTTTATTACCAAATCAAGCCTTGCGATTCGTTCGAAAAAATTTAAGTTTTAATAAAATTACTGATATCACACAGGATGAATCATTAATTAATTCTACAAGTAATATCGAGCAATTGGGATTTGAATTCACAGATATACCTGTGGCACAAATTTTCAAAACTATCGAGCAGGCGTATTTAGTGAAAATTGATTTTCCTCAAACTAAATTAAAAGATTGTTATCTGACTACGTCTTTAAGCGATCAGCCTTTACCTGAAAAACTTAAAATCATTTGCAAAAGTCTTGGAAACAATACGAGTTATGAAATGAATGGAAACCAAATTAGTATTATATCCGATGGATGTAATTAATCGTAAATTGTCTATGAATAAAAATATATAATGAAAAAAGCGCCGAAAATGCTGTAACATTCTCGACGCCTTAAATAAAATCAATTCGCTCTCTGTAAAGAGCAATTGCAGTGTTCAACCAATACCCTTACTAACGAATATTAATAAAAACAGACCAAAACTATGAAAAAAACCGTCTTTAAACAACGACTACTAATTCGAATTATGAAAATAACCTTATTTCAATTTGTTTTAGCCCTTGTCTTTTCAAGTGTAACAATAGCCAACAATATCAGAGGTCAAAAAAAGCTGGACACTAAAGTAACTATTACCGTGACCGATTTGAACTTAGATACTGCGCTGACTAAACTTGAAAAATTGGCACATGTGAAGTTTTCGTATAATTCAAGAATGTCACAATTGAATCAAAAAGTGAGTGTTTACGCTAACAACGAAGCATTGTCAAGTGTATTGACACGCATTTTGAAACCATTAAAAATGAACTATACCGAAGTAAGTAATCAAATTATTTTACAAAAAGAAGGTATTGCAAGCACAGGAATGAATAGAGATATTTTCTCAACTTTAAATCAAAACGCAGTAGCTGAAATCATTAAAGGCCGCGTAGTTGATGAAAAAGGAGAGTCTTTACCTGGCGTAACGATTCTTGTAAAAGGAACTACAAAAGGCACGACAACAGATATTGATGGAAGTTATACCATCAGTGCTGAAATTGGAGACGTTTTGCAATTTTCTTATGTGGGATTAGAAACTAAATCCGTAACTGTAACTGGAACTACATTAAATGTTACTTTAACTGGAAGTGGAGAAACACTACAAGATGTTGTGGTGATAGGTTCCCGTAATCCAACCAGAACCGTAACTGAATCTGCTGTACCAATTGATGTGATTTCTATGAAAGACATCGCCTCACAAGGTCCTCAAGTTAACTTAAATCAAATTCTGAACATGGTTGCTCCATCGTTTACATCAAATACTACAACTGTAGCGGATGGAACAGATCACATCGACCCTGCACAATTAAGAGGTTTAGGACCAGATCAAGTATTGGTATTGGTTAACGGAAAAAGAAGGCATACTTCATCTTTAGTAAATATTAATGGTTCCCCGGGAAGAGGATCTGTAGGAACAGATTTAAATGCAATTCCTGCTTTTGCTATCGAAAAAATTGAAGTATTAAGAGACGGAGCTTCTGCTCAATATGGATCTGATGCCATTGCTGGTGTAATCAACATCAATGTTAAGAAAAACACCAATAAATTAGATGTTGCTCTTTTTGCCGGAAGTAACTTTTCTAAAAATGCAAACGACCATACAGGAGGGAATGACGGTAACAACTACCAACTAGATTTAAACTACGGTACAGGTCTTGGTAAAGAAAAAAGTTTTATTAATGCAACAGCTAGCTTACAACTTAGAGATGCTACAAGCAGAGCTAAAGAAGTTACAGGAACTTTGTTTAATGCCTATAATGCAGTTGAACAAAGAGCTGCTGAAGCTGGAACAAATATTAATTCACTTTATGGAAACATAACTAATACTCCAAATACAGCACAAATACTTACTACTATAAAACAGTATGCTCCAGGTGTATCTTATTTTTCAGGTGCACAGCAAACTGCAATACTTGGTGCAACAACAATTTCACAAATGCAAACAGCATTGAACTTTGATGCTACAGCAGGAGAATTAGCATACAGAGGTCTTGAAAGAAACAATTTCAATATGAGAGTGGGTCAGTCTTCATTGCAAAGTGCTCAGTTCTTTTTGAATGCTGCTTACCCTATCAATGATAAATTGGAAGCATATGCATTTGGTGGGACCAGTTATAGAACCGGAGAAGCAGCCGGTTTCTACAGAAGACCTAATCAAGCCAGATCATACACCGGATTGTATCCAAACGGATTTTTACCAGAGATACATTCTACAATCAACGATGTCTCAGTTGCTGCTGGTCTTAGAGGTATGCTATTCGAAAATTGGAATTTTGACTTAAGCAATACTTTTGGAAGAAATGCTTTTGATTATGGAGTTGAAAATACCGTAAACGCTTCTTTAAGAGAAAATTCTCCTACTGAATTTGATGCCGGTGGTTTGGCTTTCGCCCAAAACACAACTAATTTTGACATGAATAGAAAATTTGATGTTCTTAAAGGATTAAACGTGGCTTTTGGTGCTGAGTACCGTCATGAAAACTTTGCTATCACTGCAGGTCAACCAGAATCATACAATTTATATGATATCAACGGAGGTATAGTTACCGCATCAACTCCAGCAAACATAAAAGTTACTGACTTTTTTGGTTCAGCAAGACCAAATGGCTCACAAGTATTTCCGGGTTTTAGACCTGCAAATGCCATTGACAAAGACCGTAACAGTGTCGCAGTGTATACTGATTTAGAATTAGACGTTACGGACAAATGGTTGGTAAACGGAGCCGTTCGTTTTGAAAATTATTCTGATTTCGGAAACACAACTAATTTCAAGTTAGCGACTCGTTATAAACTAACAGATAATATCAATTTACGTGGTGCTATTTCAACTGGATTTAGAGCGCCATCATTACATCAAATCTATTTCAATTCAACAGCTACACAATTTGTAGGTGGTGTACCATTTGAAGTTGGAACTTTCAGTAATGATTCGCAAGCAGCACAATTATTAGGAATTCCTAAATTGAAACAAGAAGAATCTCAAAGTGCCAGCGTTGGTTTTACTGCTAAAATACCAGAAGCTAATTTAACCTTGACTGCTGATGCTTATATTGTAAAAATAGACGACAGAGTGGTTCTAACCGATCAATTTTCAAGACCGGGAGGAACTCCTGCAGCAGGAACTCCAAATGCAATTTTGAATGGATTATTTGATACGGCTGGCGCAACTGCAGCGACTTTCTTTGCAAACGCAATTGACACGGAATCAAAAGGAATTGATATTGTAATTAGTCACAAAACGAGTTTTGGAAATAACGTTTCTTTAAAAACTGATTTATCAGGAACTTTTTCTAATACTTACCGAGTAGGAGAAATTAAAGCTTCACCAGTATTAGAAGCTGCAGGTCAGATAAACAGATATTATTCTGAAGCTAGTAGAGTATATTTACAAGAAGCAATTCCAAGAGTAAAAGCTAATTTAACCAACTCTGTAACGTATAAAAAATTCGATTTCTTCTTGAGAAATGTTTATTTTGGTAAAGTTACAGACCCAAATACTGCTGACGTAAATGGAGATGGAAGAGTTGAAGGTGTTATTGTAAACGGTCAAGCAGTAGAAATTGAGCACCCGATTTGGGGAGCAAAAATCATTACTGATTTGTCTGTTGGTTTCAAAATTACTAGTGCTGCCAAAATTGTTATTGGAGCTAATAATATTTTTGATATTTATCCAGATGCAAATCTTGGTACACAAACTGCAATCAGACCAAGATTAGTATCAGGAGCTATTGATTATACAGCTGTTCCTGCAACAATCGATTTATCAAATGCAAATCAATTTACATATTCAAGAAACACGTCTCAATTTGGTCAAAACGGTCGTTTCGTTTTTGCTCGATTAAGCTTCAGTTTCTAATAATTTATATTTTTCTAATGAAACCATCCTGTCATATCGGGATGGTTTTTTTTTGGCAAAATGTTTAGAAAAAAAAGAATCCAAACTTTGTACCTTTGCAACTCTAAAACTTTGCCCCTTAATTAAATGAATTTCCAAGTAGTATCCGATTACCAGCCAAAAGGCGACCAACCGCAAGCGATTGAAAAATTAGCCCAAGGGATTATAGATGGTGATAAATTCCAAACTTTATTAGGAGTTACCGGATCCGGAAAAACATTCACAGTGGCTAATGTGATTCAGGAAGTACAAAGACCAACATTAGTTTTGGCACACAACAAAACGTTAGCGGCTCAATTATATTCAGAATTCAAACAGTTTTTTCCGAATAATGCCGTGGAATATTTTGTGTCCTATTACGATTATTACCAGCCCGAAGCTTTTATGCCTGTAACCGGCGTTTTCATTGAAAAGGATTTATCCATCAATGAAGAACTGGAAAAAATGCGAATGTCAACAACCGCTTCGTTGCTTTCAGGACGAAGAGATATTTTGGTTGTAGCGTCAGTTTCCTGTTTGTATGGTATTGGAAATCCGATAGAATTTCAGAAAAATTTGATTCCAATTGAGAAAGGACAAATTATTTCTCGTACCAAATTATTACATCAGCTCGTGCAAAGTTTATATTCCAGAACGGAAGCCGATTTTAATCCCGGAAGTTTCAGAATAAAAGGCGATACAGTTGATGTTTATCCAAGTTATGCGGATGAAGCTTATCGAGTTCATTTCTTTGGTGATGAAATAGAGGAAATTGAAAGTTTTGATACCAAGAATTCTCAGGTTCTTGAAAAATTTGACAAGCTGACCATTTATCCGGCCAATATGTTTGTGACTTCGCCAGATGTTTTGCAAGGTGCGATTTGGGAAATCCAACAGGATTTAGTAAAACAAGTTGATTATTTCAAGGAAATAGGAAAACATCTCGAGGCAAAACGATTGGAAGAACGTACCAATTTTGATTTAGAAATGATTCGCGAACTGGGTTATTGCTCTGGAATTGAAAATTATTCCCGTTACCTAGACGGTCGTTTACCCGGAACTAGGCCTTTTTGCTTACTCGATTATTTCCCGAAAGATTACTTAATGGTGGTGGATGAAAGTCACGTAACACTTTCGCAAGTTAGCGCTATGTATGGCGGAGACCGAAGCCGAAAAGAAAATTTAGTGGAATATGGTTTCCGACTTCCAGCAGCAATGGACAATCGTCCTTTGAAATTTGAAGAGTTTGAAGCGATGCAAAATCAGGTAATTTATGTTTCGGCCACACCAGCAGATTATGAATTACAAAAAACGGAAGGCGTTGTTGTGGAACAAGTGATTCGTCCAACAGGATTACTGGATCCAATCATTGAAATTCGACCAAGTTTAAACCAAATTGATGATTTAATTGAAGAAATTCAAGTTCGAGCAGAAATTGACGAACGTGTTTTGGTGACAACTTTAACCAAAAGAATGGCGGAAGAATTAGCTAAATATTTAACCAAAGTTAATATTCGTTGCCGTTATATTCACTCTGAAGTAGATACTTTGGAACGAATAGAAATCATGCAAGATTTACGAAAAGGAATTTTTGATGTATTGATTGGTGTCAATTTACTTCGTGAAGGTTTGGATTTACCCGAAGTTTCTTTAGTAGCAATTTTAGATGCAGACAAAGAAGGTTTTTTACGAAGCCATCGTTCGCTTACGCAAACAATTGGTCGTGCAGCGAGAAACCTTAACGGTAAAGCAATTATGTATGCGGATAAAATTACGGCAAGCATGCAAAAAACCATTGATGAAACCAATTATCGCAGAACCAAACAAATTAATTACAATGATGCAAATAATTTGGTACCACAAGCCTTGAATAAAAAAATCGAAAGTGCCTTTACCAAAAATCCTTTAGCAGATTATGAATTAGGCTATAATCTTTCAACTGCAGCCGAACCTGTTACTGAATATTTATCAAAACCCGATATTGAGAAACGCATTCGAGAAAAACGAAAAAATATGGAAAAAGCTGCTAAAGAATTAGACTTTATGCAGGCCGCTAAATTACGTGATGAAATAAAAGCGTTACAAGGGCAATTGTCTTAATTGTGTTGTTCCTGAAAAACATTCAATAAAATCTCGCCATCAATAATAGCATTTGGTGCTTCATTCATCAACTTAAGAATTCGTTTTGTGGCTATAGGATTAAGTCCCATATCAATAGCAATTTGCTGTATAGTTGTCATTTCTTTTTCATGTAAAATCCCATCACAATACATCAACAAAGCCAATCTATAAAATTGTTGAATACGTAAAAATTCCGTTTTAATAGGTAATTGTGGTAATTCCTGATGAAATAAATCTTTAAAAACATCTATTTCAAAACTCAATTCCTTAGCAATAATTGCTAAAAAATCATATTCTCTCTTATGCAAATGTCCATCAACAGTGGAAAAAGCAATCATCTCTAAAAGTAAACTCCTCTTTTCTTCGAATGTATTCATCAAATTATTATTTTTAGCTAAAATATTGTTTTTAAATCAAAACACAAAAACTAATAATGAATCGACTAAAGTTCCTGCTCCTACTCTTCTTTTTTGCAATAGCAAAAATTGCTGCTCAGGACTCTAAAAAGTCAAATCAAAGTACTGCGTCAAAACAAGTTTCAACCTATACGATTGAGGCGCCACAACTGCAAATGGAAAAGAAAATTTGGGTGTATTTACCCGATAATTATTTAACTTCAAAAAAGAAATTCTCCGTAATTTACATGCATGATGCGCAAAATTTGTTCGACGCTAAAACTTCCTATTCAGGAGAATGGAATGTGGATGAAAAACTGGACAGCCTAAAAGCGCAAGTTATTGTTGTAGGAATCGAACATGGAAATAACAAACGTATTGATGAATCAACACCTTTTAAAAATGAAAAATATGGTGGTGGAAAAGCAGATGATTATTTAGAATTCATCGTGAAAACATTAAAACCATACATTGACAAAACGTATAGAACAAAAACCAACAAGAAAAATACTATTATCATGGGAAGTTCCCTTGGTGGTCTAAATTCTTATTATGCGGTTTTAAAATACCCAGAAATATTTGGAAAAGCGGGTGTTTTCTCACCTTCGTTTTGGTTTAACAAAGACATTTATACGCTGACAGAAAAATCCAAAAAAATAAAGTCGAAAATCTATTTTCTATGTGGCGATGCTGAAAGTGATGACATGGTTTCGGATTTGAATAAAATGGAATATTTATTAAATTCAAATAGATGTTACTGTCTTAATTTGAATGAAAAGAAAATTGTAAAAGGCGGACAACATAATGAAAAATTATGGCGGGATGGTTTTATAAAAGCCGTTTTATGGCTTGGTTATTAAATCTCATGTTTAAAGAAACTTATTAATTTTAAGTACAAAATCAAATGGAACTAATATTAAGAGAATACAACCTCAAATTAAAACATACATTCACGATTTCGAGAGAATCAATAGACTTTCAACCTTCTTTGATTGTGGAACTAAAAAGTGATGGTTATTCCGGTTTTGGCGAAGCAACTTCCAATCCGTATTACAAAACAACCGTTCCGGTAATGATGCAGGATTTAGAAAAAATTCGTTCTGTAATTGAAGCTGCGACAAATGAAACACCTTCGGCATTCTGGTCAAAAATCCATCCGTACTTAAAACACGATATGTTTGCACTATGCGCTTTGGATATGGCATACAATGATTTATATGCGCGCAAAAAAGGAAAGAAATTATATGAATTGTGGAATTATACAATTGATAAAAATCCATTAACAGATTATACAATTGGAATAGCTTCCATTGAAAAAATGGTTGCAAAAATGAAGGAACTTCCTTGGCCGATTTATAAAATAAAATTGGGAACCAAAGAAGATATTGCCATTGTCAAAGAACTTCGAAAACATACTAATGCCATTTTCAGAATTGACGCAAATTGCGGTTGGGGCGTTGAAGAAACCATAAATAACGCCATCGAGTTAAAAAAATTAGGAGTGGAATTTTTGGAACAGCCCATGAAAGCCGACAATTGGGAAGGACACAAAGAAGTTTTTAAACACTCTGCTTTACCGATTATCGCTGACGAAAGTTGTATTATAGAAGAAGATGTAGCCAAATGTCATAACCATTTTCATGGTGTAAATGTCAAATTAGTAAAATGTGGCGGGCTGACACCCGGAAGACGAATGATTCAGGAAGCCAAAAATTTAGGTTTGAAAACGATGGTGGGTTGCATGACCGAATCGACAGTTGGAATATCAGCCATTGCGCATTTACTGCCACAACTGGATTATGTAGATATGGACGGCGCATTGCTTTTGGCAGAAGATATTGCGACCGGTGTGACAATCGATTTTGGAAAAATAAACTATTCAGACTTAAATGGAACCGGTGTAACTTTAATGTAGCTTTAAATGAAAGTCAACCAATTTCCCGATCGAACAATAGAAATCAACAATGAAGAATATCTTTATTTTGGAGGAACAGCTTATTTAGGTTTGCCAACGCATCCCGAATTTCAAAGACTGCTTATCAAAAATATTTTGCGATGGGGAACAGCTTACGGAAGTTCCAGAAGTGCCAATATCCAACTCAACGCTTATGAAGATGGCGAACGATTTTTAGCTAATTACATCAAAGCAGATGCTGTACTTACAGTTTCTTCCGGTATGTTGGCGGGGAAATTAGTTGTTGAAACATTAACTCCTGAAACCGATTTATTTTTTCATTTTCCGGATACGCACACCGCCATCAAAAAGCCAAACAGCTTACCGGTTTTTATTGGAAATGAGCTAAATCCTCGTTTGCTCGATGATAGAACTGAAAAAATTACGATTCTTACGGATTCGGTTCCATCATTTCATGTACAGCCAATCGATTTTTCTATTATGAATTCGATTTCTTCGAATAAAGAAATTACTTTGGTTATTGATGAATCACATTCCCTTGGGATTTTAGGAACAAATGGTTGCGGAATTTTTTCGACAATCAATCTTCCCAATATTAAAAGGAAAATCATGGTGTCTTCATTAGGAAAAGCTTTTGGATTGACGGGTGGCGTAATTGCTAGCGATTCCGAATTTATTAATCAGATTGCAACTCACGATACTTTTGTTTCCAGTGCCGGTATGAATGCAGCCTTTGTGCAAACCATGGCTGATGCGACGTCAATATATTTGCAACAGCATCAAAAATTAAAAGACAATTTAAAGTATATAGATACTCATTTAATTAAAAATAGAGGGATTCATTTTGACAGCAATTATCCGCTAATTTATCCGAAAATCGTAGGTATAAATGATATTTTCACTGCGAATAAAATTATAGTAACTAATTTTAAATACCCAACAGACACTAAAGATTTAAACAGAATTGTAATTACTGCCAATCATAAAAAAGAAGATTTGGATACCATAATTCACCTTCTGAACCAAAACCAATTCTGAATCTAAAATTGTGGTCCAATTGCTTTTAAACCGTACCTTTGTAAAAAATTAGAATATGATGACAAATAACGATATCTTTAAAAAACTTCGTGTGGCGTTAATGTTACGTGACGATCAAATAGTTGAAATATTAGAATTAGTGGATTTTAGAATCACTAAATCAGAATTAGGTGCTTTTTTTCGTGATGAAAAACATGAAAATTATATGGAATGTGGCGACCAAGTTTTGCGTAACTTCCTAAATGCATTAGTAATTCACTTGCGTGGAACGAAAGAAAACCCAAAAAATCCAAATGATGTTTTAGCTAAACACAAAGCTCAAATTCCTGTAAAAGAAGGCGCTTCAGAAAGAACAGAATTTAAAGCAAAGCCAAGAGACGAAGAAAGATCAAGAGGCGATGAAAGTCCTTCAAAATCGAAACCTGCTGCTAAGAAACCGTTCAAAAAACAATTCTCAAAAGGAACTCCAAAAGTTCAAGTAGTGGAGAAAGTGAAATTTAATTTCGGTAAGAATAAAAAATCATAACTGTGAAAACGGCAGTGATTATTGGTAGCACCGGTTTAATAGGCTCCGAATTATTGAATTTACTTTTGGAAAGTTCACATTACGCTAAAGTAATCACTTTCGTCAAGAGAGATACTGGAATAAAGCATCCAAAATTGACACAACACATCATTGATTTTGACAAGCCGGAAACCTACAAAGAATTAGTCGTTGGTGATGATTTCTTTTGTACTATAGGCACAACAATAAATAAAGCGGGAAGTAAAAAAGCTTTTAGAAAAGTAGATTTTGAATATCCTCGACAGTTTGCCGCTTTTGCTTTGCAGAATAAATTTCAAAAATACTTGATTATTTCCTCACTTAGCGCTGATGCAAATTCTGGAAATTTCTATTTGAAAACAAAAGGAGAAATTCAAGATTTTCTTAAAGATTGTGATTTTGAAAGCGTTGCTGTATTGCAACCTTCACTTCTTTTGGGAAACCGAACTGAATTTAGATTTGGAGAAAAAGTTGGTGCGTTTTTTATGAAAACACTTTCCTTCTTATTCCTTGGAAACTTGAAAAAGTACAAACCCATTGAAGGTAAAACAGTAGCTAAAGCACTTTTGAAAATTGCTCAAATAAATAATACAGGTTTCAAAATATATGAATCGGATGTGATTCAAGAAATTGGAAACTAATACAATATCAAAATCCTGAATGAGAGTTCAGGATTTTTTGTATAATACTTATCATAAAAACATTAAGAACTACAGCTCAACATAGAGCATCCTACTTTATCTCTGGCCCAATCAGGTCTTTTGGCAAACCATTTTTGAAAATTTGGTTGCTCGTCATACGGCTTTTTCAGCATTTCGAATAATTCTTTTAACAAGGAATAATCTCCCTTATCCACATCATCAATACACAATTTCGCCATGTAATTTCGTAGCACGTATTTTGGATTAACTAAATTCATCTGCTCTTTTCTTTCAGAATCCGAAAGTGTTTCTTCATTAATTCGAATGGTGTACTTCTCTAACCAATCGTGCCAATCTTTTAAAATTGTTTCATTCAAGTCCTTTTCATTATAAAAAGCGTCTTTTATGGTATTGAAAGCGGTTAATGCAGCATCAGCTTTGGTTACATTACTTAGATTTCTAAAGAAAATAGTCATGTCCGTTTCTACCTTTTCAAGCAATTGAGTCAAACTTTGAATCAAAACAATATCTTGTTCTTTTATGATTTGGAAACCAAGTTTCTTTTGCATCATATTCAAATACTCCTTTTCGTAATCCGTACTAAAAGCATCTAAAATAGTTTCCAGCGGTTTAGCCTCTTGAATCAAAGGATACAAAGCATTGGCTAATTGATATAAATTCCACAACGCAATTTCTGGTTGATTGCCAAAACGATATCTTTTATATTGATTATCTGTTGTATTTGGCGTCCAGCCAGAATTATAATCTTCTAACCAACCGTAAGGACCATAATCAATTGTAATGCCGTGAATAGACATATTATCGGTATTCATTACACCATGAACAAAACCAACCCGTTGCCAGTGTACAATCATGTTCAGTGTCGTTTGGGTTACTTCTTGAAAAAAGGCAAGATATTTTTCGACACCCTCTTTTTGAATATGAGAAAAATGATGTTTGATGGTGAAATCCGCTAGTAATTTGAGATTAACATGATCCTCTCGGGAAGCAAACATTTCGAAGCTTCCAAAACGGATAAAGGAAGGAGCCACTCTACAAACAATAGCACCTTTTTCGTACGCAGGATTTCCATTATACAAAACATCACGCAACACTTGATCGCCAGAGAGCATTAGTGAAAGCGAACGTGTCGTAGGAACTCCCAAATAATGCATCGCTTCGGCACATAAATGCTCTCGAATGGAAGAACGCAATACGGCAAAACCATCTGCGGTTCTAGAATATGGTGTTGGCCCTGCTCCTTTTAGTTGTAAAGTGTATATCTTATTTTCATGAACTACTTCAGTAAGATTGATGGCGCGACCATCTCCTAATTGCCCCGCCCAATTCCCAAATTGATGACCAGCATAACACAAGGCAAAAGGTTTTGTCTCCGGATAAACGGTATTCCCTGAAAAAGTATTTAAAAAATCAGTTGAAAGTATATCTTCCTGAGAAAGACCAATAGCATTAGCTACTTCAATTGAAGCATGAATTAGTGATGGATTAGATGGCTTTTTGGGCAAAACAAACGAATATGCCGATTGCTGAACCTGTCTTGGAACATTGATTTGATTGGGATCAGCAGGCAATTCGGTAGTGAAATTATTTTGTATCTGGAGTTTCATAATAACTAAAAAAGTTAAAAACAAAGATAATTGTTGTGAGTCAGAAAACTTTGCAATTTCAATTATTATTGTGATTTGTTCAATGACAAAATTTATTTTATTCCAAAAAAAAATCCTGTTTGCCACAGCAAACAGGATTTTCAATATATAACAATTTTTCTAATTAAGAAAGTGCTGCTTTTACTTGATCTGCTGCCTCTTGGAATTCAACAGCTGATAAAATTGGCATTCCTGAATTATCAATTAATTCTTTTGCAATAGCTGCATTTGTACCTTGTAAACGAACAATGATTGGTACTTTAATTGCATCACCCATATTTTTATAAGCATCAACAACTCCTTGCGCCACACGGTCACAACGAACGATTCCACCAAAAATATTAATCAAAATTGCTTTTACGTTTTGATCTTTTAAGATAATACGGAAAGCAGTTTCAACACGTTTTGCATCAGCAGTTCCACCTACGTCAAGGAAGTTAGCAGGCTCAAAACCAGCATACTTGATTAAATCCATAGTTGCCATCGCTAAACCAGCTCCGTTCACCATACATCCTACAGTACCGTCAAGATCTACATAGTTTAAACCTACTTCTTTTGCTTCAACTTCAATTGGATTTTCCTCACGAACGTCACGCATGTCAGCATATTTCTTTTGTCTGTACAAAGCATTATCATCGATATTTACTTTAGCATCTACAGCCATAATTTTATTGTCAGATGTTTTTAAAACCGGGTTGATTTCAAACATCGAAGCATCAGATCCAATATAAGCATTGTATAAAGAATCGATGAATTTCACCATTTCTTTGAAAGCATTTCCAGAAAGACCTAAGTTAAAAGCAATTCTTCTTGCTTGAAAACCTTGTAATCCAACAGAAGGATCAACTTCTTCAGTAAAAATTAAATGTGGAGTGTGTTCTGCAACTTCTTCAATATCCATTCCACCTTCAGTAGAATACATAATCATGTTACGACCTGTAGCTCTATTCAATAAAACAGAAACATAAAACTCAGAAGTTTCACTTTCACCAGGATAATAAACATCTTCAGCAATTAAAACTTTGTGTACTTTTTTACCTTCAGCAGAAGTTTGTGGTGTAATCAATTGCATTCCGATGATTTGCTCTGAAATCTCTTCTACTTGTTGTAAATTTTTGGCAAGTTTAACTCCACCACCTTTTCCACGTCCACCTGCATGAACTTGGGCTTTTACAACATACCAACTTGTACCAGTTTCGGTAGTTAATTGTTTTGCAGCTGCAACCGCTTCTACTGGGCTATTAGCAACGATTCCGCGTTGAATGCGAACTCCGTAGCTAGCTAAAATCTCTTTTCCTTGATATTCGTGTATGTTCATAATATAGAATTTGTCTGGATTCTGAATTTATTTCAGAATAAAAGTGGCACAAAAATAGCAAAATTAAACTTAACTGTTATTTTTTTTTTAAATTTTAATAGTGTCTAAATTTAGATATTTTAAACCCGCCGATAACTGGTATGAAAATATAAAAAATATAAATATTAATTACTAATTTGTTATAAATATTCAACAAAAACCATCAGTAAAATATTTCTCTCAAAATTCGTGGCTTTTAGGCTCAAATTTCATTTTGTTTTTGTCGAAAAATCAAATCAGATATACTTAAATCTTATTATTGTGATTTATTTAACCTTTTTCTATTAGAACTGTAAAAACAAGGCGTTTTTAACTTTTAAGCCCATTATATGTTACTAAATCTTTAATTTTGTAAAAAAAATATTAAGCATGAAAGTTAAAGAACAAGGCCTTTATTTGCCCGAATTTGAACACGACAATTGCGGAGCAGGATTCATTTGTAATTTGAATGGAATTAAATCAAATGATATTATACACAAAGCATTGGATATACTAATCAAATTAGAACACCGTGGTGCTGTGAGTTCAGATGGCAGAACAGGAGATGGAGCTGGAATATTATTTGATATCCCTCATGATTTTTTTAAGAAAGTATGTGATTTTGAAATTCCAGAAGCTAGACAATATGCTGTAGGGATGGTTTTTATGCCAAAAAGCCCTAACCAAGTAGCTTTTTGTAAAACAACTTTTGAAGCATCAGTACACGATCAAAATTTAGAAATTCTAGGATGGAGAGATGTTCCTGTAGATGTTACTAATTTGGGGCAAATCGCTGCTGAAAAGGAACCTACCGTAAAACAAGTATTTGTTGGTAAAAATGGATTAGACCTTACAGAACAGCAATTTAACGCCAAAATGTTTGCGGCAAGAAAAATTGCAGAACACACTATAAGAAATTCACGAATTTCAGAAAGTCACAGGTTCTATTTTTCGAGTTTCTCCACTACAACTATTATATACAAAGGTTTGTTGATGCCAGAAGACATTAGCAGATACTATACTGATTTGTTAGACGATGACTTGGTAACCCGATTAGCTTTGGTTCACCAACGTTTTTCTACCAATACATTTCCATCTTGGGAATTAGCACAACCTTTCCGTTATATGTGTCACAACGGTGAAATCAATACACTTCGTGGTAATATTAGCCGTATGCGTGCTCGTGAAGAATTGATGAAAAGTGATGTTTTTGGTGATGATATCAAAAAATTATTCCCAATTATTTTAGAAGGAAAATCAGATTCTGCTTCAATGGATATGGTAATTGAACTGTTATTGATGACAGGTCGTTCTTTACCGGAAGCTATGATGATGGTCGTTCCTGAAGCTTGGGAAAAACACCAAACGATGTCAGCCGATAAAAAAGCCTTTTACGAATACAATGCTTGTATTATGGAACCTTGGGATGGACCAGCTTCTATTCCTTTTACGGATGGTAACGTTATTGGCGCTTTATTGGATAGAAATGGTTTACGTCCATCTCGTTATACTTTGACTAAAAGTGGCTTCGTAATTATGTCATCAGAGATTGGTGTTCTGGACATCAAACCAGAAGATGTGATTCAACACGGTCGCTTAGAACCAGGAAAAATGTTTTTGGTTGACATGAACGAAGGACGTATCATTGAAGATGATGAGATCAAAAATGCGATTGTCACCAAACGTCCTTACAAACAATGGTTGGATGAAAATTTAGTACAATTGGCTCAAATACCATATACTGACAATCCAATCCCTACAGAAAATATTGATTTCGAAACGAGACAACGTTTGTTTGGATACACTATAGAGGATTTAAAAACAATCATAAACCCAATGGGAGCTGAAGGTGCAGAAGCATTAAGTTCTATGGGTAACGATACGCCGCTTGCCGTTTTATCAGATCAGCCACAGCTTTTATACAACTATTTCAAGCAATTATTTGCTCAGGTTACTAATCCACCATTGGATGGTATTCGTGAGGAAATCATTACTGATATCAGTTTAGCGATTGGTGGAGATTTTAATATTTTTGATATTGAGCCTAAGCATTGCAAAAAACTAAAAATTCAAAATCCAGTAATTTCAAACGAGGATTTAGATAAAATAAGAAATATTGATCATGCTGATTTCAAATCAGTCACTATTTCTACATTATACGATATCAAAAAAGGAGTTAATGGATTAGAACGTGCATTAGAAAAAGCAGTTCAAGCGACTTTCAAAGCAGTTTCTGAAGGGTGTAACATTGTGATTCTTTCGGACAGAGGAGTAAGTGAAAAAATGGCTCCAATACCTATGTTATTGGCCTGTTCTTACATTCATCATTCACTTAATATTCTAAAAGTTCGTTCTAAATTTGGAATTATAATAGAATCTGCAGAACCTCGAGAACCACATCATTTTGCCCTATTATTTGGTTATGGTGCCAGTGCAATTAACCCTTACATGGTGAATGAAATTATTCATAACCAAGTTAACCAAGGTTTTATCACTGGTATAAAAGCTGATTATGCAATTAAAAATTATAATAAAGCTATCGCAAAAGGTATTCTGAAAATCATGAATAAAATTGGTATCTCTACTTTACATTCGTACAGAGCGGCACAGATTTTTGAAATTTTAGGATTAAATAAAACATTCACTTCTAAATATTTTCCATACACTCCTTCCAGAATTGAAGGAATTGGTCTGATGGAAGTCGAAAAAGAAATCAAAAAACGATACCAAAAAGCATTTCCGAATTCAAAAGTCAGTAATTTATTGCCTTTAGAAATTGGAGGGATTTACAGATGGAGAAGATCTGGAGAAAAACACATGTTTAATCCAACGACCATTTCTAAATTACAACAAGCAGTACGTTTAAACAGCCCAGAGAGTTATAAAGAATACTCTAAAATGGTCAATGATCAAAGTGAAAACTTAATGACTATCAGAGGTTTATTTGAATTCAATAATTTAGATCCTATTTCAATTGACGAAGTGGAACCTTGGACCGAGATTGTAAAAAAATTCAAAACTGGTGCCATGTCTTATGGATCTATCAGCCAAGAAGCGCATGAAAATCTAGCGATTGCCATGAATAGGATTGGAGGGAAAAGTAATTCTGGAGAAGGTGGAGAAGATCCAAAACGTTTCCAAAAAGACTTAAATGGAGATTCTAGAAATAGTGCTATCAAGCAAGTTGCTTCAGGAAGATTTGGGGTTTCTATCAACTATTTGACAAACGCCAAAGAGATACAAATAAAAATGGCTCAAGGTGCAAAACCTGGAGAAGGTGGTCAATTACCCGGTGAAAAAGTAGTGCCTTGGATTGCTGAAGTTAGAAATTCAACACCTTATGTTGGATTAATTTCACCTCCACCACACCACGACATTTATTCTATTGAGGATTTATCACAGTTAATTTTTGATTTAAAAAATGCCAATCGTGAAGCTAGAATTAATGTAAAATTAGTTTCTGAAGTGGGTGTTGGAACAATTGCTGCCGGTGTTGCTAAAGCAAAAGCCGACGTGATTTTAATTTCTGGATATGACGGAGGAACTGGAGCTGCGCCTTTAACTTCACTGCAACATACCGGTATTCCATGGGAACTTGGACTTGCCGAAGCGCAACAAACATTAATCTTAAATGATTTAAGAAGTCGCGTAGTTTTAGAATGTGACGGACAATTGAAAACAGGACGTGATGTCGCAATTGCTGCATTACTCGGAGCTGAGGAATTTGGTTTTGCAACCGCTCCTTTAGTAGCATCTGGTTGTATCATGATGAGAGCATGTCACTTGAATACATGTCCAGTAGGTATTGCAACACAAGATCCAGAATTGAGAAAAAACTTCAAAGGAACGCCGGAACACATCATAAACTTCATGTATTTTATTGCTGAGGAGTTAAGAGAAATCATGGCACAACTTGGATTTAGAACATTAAAAGAAATGGTGGGACAATCTCAAAAATTGAATGTCAATAAAGCCATCAAGCATTATAAAGCAAGTGGATTAGATTTGTCTACCATTCTATATAAACCTGAAAAAGCTAAAGAAGTTCCTAACCATAATACAACTACACAAGACCATGCTTTAGAACATGTACTTGATTTTGAAATTATAAAAGCGGCTATTCCTTCTATTTATAGAAAAGAAAAAACAAGAGTTACTTTTGACATCAAAAATACAGACCGTTCCGTTGGAGCTATATTGAGTAATGAAATTTCAAAAATATATGGTGCTCAAGGTTTACCTGAGGATACCATATTAGTTGATTTTACAGGTTCTGCAGGACAAAGTTTTGGTGCTTTTGCAACAAATGGTCTATCTTTTAAAATTCATGGAAACTGTAATGATTATTTAGGAAAAGGACTTTCCGGAGGTAAATTAATTATAAAAGTCCCTCCTACTGCCACTTTCAAACCAGAAGAAAATATCATTATTGGTAACGTTGCACTTTATGGAGCAATCACAGGTGAAGCGTATATAAATGGTATGGCCGGAGAACGTTTTTGTGTGAGAAATTCTGGAGCAACAGCAGTTGTAGAAGGAATTGGAGATCATGGATGCGAATATATGACTGGAGGAACCGTCGTAGTTTTAGGTAAAACAGGAAGAAATTTTGCGGCAGGAATGAGCGGTGGTATTGCTTATGTTTTTGATCCAAATAAAAAATTCGACGCTACATTATGTAATATGGAAATGGTAGCTTTTGAAACATTGGAAGATGATGACTTTACTAAACTGAGACGTTTGATAAAAAATCATTCCATGTATACCAATAGTCCTTTGGCAAAAAGGATTTTAGAAAATTGGGAAAACCAACGTAACCATTTTATCAAAGTAATGCCTACTGATTACAAAAAAGCATTGCAGAGATTAGCCGAAGAAAAAAAAATTGAAGAACTAATAGCACTATAGTCATGGGAAAGATAGGAGGATTTAAAGAATATACTAGAACCGACGAAAGTAATGTTGCTGTTCCAGATAGAGTATCGAATTATAATGAATTTACAATTCCGCTAACCAAAGATAAAATCAAAGAACAAGGATCCAGATGTATGGATTGTGGGATTCCATTTTGCCACAGCGCCTGCCCATTAGGAAATTTGATTCCAGATTTTAATGATATGGTACATCAGGAGGAATGGGAAAGTGCCTTGAAAATATTACAATCAACCAATAACTTTCCAGAATTTACAGGCCGTTTATGCCCTGCTCCTTGTGAAAAATCATGTGTTTTAGGAATTATTAGCGAGCCAGTAGCTATCGAAAATATTGAAAAAAATATTATAGAAAGAGGTTTTGCTGAAGGTTGGATCAAACCACAACCACCAGAAGTTAGAACAGGAAAAACAGTCGCTGTAATAGGTTCTGGCCCTGCTGGTTTAGCGGCTGCACAACAATTAAATCGCGCAGGACATACCGTTACTGTTTTTGAAAGAGACAATGCCATTGGTGGATTATTACGTTACGGAATTCCAAATTTCAAATTAGAAAAAGGGATTATCGACAGACGTGTTGCTGTTTTAAAAGCTGAAGGAATTACTTTTAAAACGGATGTAAATGTTGGCGTAAACTATAGTGTTGAAGAATTGAACACTTTTGATTCTATCGTATTATGTGGTGGCGCAACCGAAAGAAGAAGTTTGCCTACTAAAGGAATAGAGAGTAAAGGAGTTGTTCAGGCAATGACTTTCTTGACACAACAAACGAAATCTTTATATGGTGAGGTTGTTCCTGACCAAATAATGGCCACTGGTAAAGATGTGATTGTTATTGGTGGTGGAGATACTGGTTCTGATTGCGTGGGAACTTCAAACAGACATGGAGCCAAATCAGTTACAAATTTTGAAATTTTACCAAAACCTCCAGTTGGAAGAAGTGAAACTACGCCTTGGCCATTTTGGCCATTGCAATTAAAAACTTCCTCTTCACATGAAGAAGGTTGTAATAGAAACTGGTTAATCAATACCAAAGAATTCATTTCAAATGAAAAAGGAGAACTTGTAGGTTTAAAAACCGTTGAAGTGGCTTGGAAAATGACACCTGGACAAAGACCTGAATTGATAGAAAAAGAAGGTTCAGAAAAAATATGGCCTTGTGATCTAGCTTTATTGGCACTTGGATTTACAGGACCAGAGAAAACACTAAGTGATCAATTAGGGTTAGAAATTGATATGAGAAGTAATTATAAAGCAACCAATTATCAAACAAATGTTCCTCATATATTTACTGCGGGCGACATGCGAAGAGGACAATCATTAATTGTTTGGGCAATATCTGAAGGTCGTGAAGCTGCCCGAGAAATCGATAAATACTTAATGGGTTATACCAATTTACCAACCAAAGGAAATGGGGATTTACCCAATTTGTAGTTCTAGATAACATTTTATAACCCTAGATAGAAAAAATTGTCAAGGGTTATTTTTTTTCTAAAATCCCAAACAAATGTTTAATTTATAACTTTTTGTTAGAATTTGTTAGAAATCATTTATTAGCTTGTGGGACTAAATAAAGAGTAATAAATTTGCTCAAAATTAATAATCATGCAATCGAAAGACTTAGTACAATTAGCAGAACAATTTGGCAGTCCATTATACGTTTATGATGCCGAAAAAATACAATCTCAATACAATAGATTAACTAAAGCTTTTTCAAAGGTAGAAAAGTTGCGTATCAATTATGCAATGAAGGCTTTGTCGAATGTTGCTATACTTCAGTTATTGAAAGAAATGGGCTCAGGATTAGATACTGTTTCCATTCAAGAAGTATTATTGGGACTTCATGCTGGCTACGACCCAGAAAAAATATTTTATACTCCGAATGGTGTTTCTCTTGAAGAAATTGAAGAAGTTGCAGCGATGGGAGTTCAAATAAATATTGATAATTTATCTATATTAGAGCAATTTGGTACAAAATACCCAAATGTTCCTGTATGCATCCGAATAAATCCACACGTAATGGCTGGTGGAAATGCAAATATATCTGTTGGTCATATCGATAGTAAATTTGGTATTTCGGTACACCAATTACCTCATTTAGTTCGTATTGTTGAAAATACAAAAATGAACATTGTAGGCATCCACATGCACACAGGTTCTGATATTTTAGATATTGAAGTATTTTTATATGCTGCTGAAATATTATTTGATGCCGCCAGAAACTTCAAAAACCTTGAATTCCTAGACTTCGGAAGTGGATTTAAAGTGCCTTATAAAAAAGACGACATCGAAACTGACATTGAAGAATTAGGTAAAAAATTATCCAAAAGATTCAATGCCTTTTGTACCGAATATGGAAAAGAATTAACCTTGATATTTGAACCTGGAAAGTTCCTAGTAAGTGAAGCCGGATATTTCTTAGCAAAAGTTAATGTCGTAAAACAAACTACTTCAACAGTTTTCGCAGGTATAGACAGTGGTTTTAATCATTTGATTAGACCAATGTTTTACGGATCACAACATCATATCGAAAATATATCTCATCCGAAAGGGAAAGAGCGTTTCTACTCCGTGGTAGGCTATATTTGTGAGACAGATACTTTTGCAAATAACAGAAAAATTGCAGAAATAAAAGAAGGCGATATTTTATCTTTTAGAAATGCAGGAGCTTATTGTTTCTCTATGGCTTCAAACTACAACTCCAGATACAAGCCAGCTGAAGTATTATGGATGAACGGTGAAGGGCATTTAATCAGAGCACATGAAACCTTTGAGGATTTACTTAAAAATCAAATTCCGTTACCAGCTGCAGTAACATCAGTCTAAAATAAAAAAATCCCATTTGCTAATGCAAATGGGATTTTTTAATAATAAGCAATACTATTATTTCTTTTCAAGCAGCGTGTCTAAAACTTCAGATTCAGTTCCATTAGGAAATGGAATCTTCAACATTTGTGAAAGTGTAGGTGCAATTTGAGTTATGTACTTTTTAGTATGCAATTCTCCTTTTGGAACTTGCCATCCATAAAAAAGTAAAGGTACGTGTGTATCATAACTATTAGGTGAACCATGTGTAGTTCCTGTAGCTTGATATTGCATATAACCAGTTTTATCAAGTATAACAATATCGCCATTTTGTTTAGGATCATAACCCTTGGAAATAAAACTCAAAAAATAATCATCTCCTGACGAAGCTAAAATTTCTTCTTCAGTATACACTCTTTTCACTTGTTCTTGCGTCATCAAAAAATCTTTGAAACTTTGTTTTACTTTCGCCAATTCTAAACCTTTTTGCTTAATAATTTCTTTATTAAAAAAAAGATTGAAGTTAGAATAATCCAATATTAAATCTGAACCAAAGGTTTCATTTGAATGTTTTTTTAATGCATCTACAATGTCTTTCGAAGGAATGTTTTTCACACTATATTTGTTATCTTTTAAATAATTAGGGTTCTCAGCTCCAGCATGATCAGCAGTCAAAAAAAGTAAATAATTATCCTTTCCAACAGTCTTATCTAAATAGTTTAAAAACTGAGCTATCGTTTGATCTAAACGCAAATAAGTATCCTGTAACTCCATAGAACGTGGACCAAAAGTGTGCCCAACATAATCAGTAGAAGAAAAACTAACAGTTAGAAAATCAGTGATTTCATCTTTCCCTAAATCTTCTTTTTCAATAGCTTTCATAGCTAATTCAGCCAAAATATCATTCCCAAAAGGTGTAGTTCTCAAAACATCAGCTCCTTTTTCTTTATACATTTTACTTAAATCATAAGGAAAAACTGGTGCGTTAGCTTTATCTAATTTGCCTTCATAAGGATTATCGTCAGGAAGACTTTCATTATAAGTGGCTATTGGTTTCAATAAATCCCAACCTTTATTAATATAATTCATATATCGTTTTTCTTGGTTGAATTCCGTTACCCAATTCGGTAATGTTGAACCATAAAAAGTACTTGAGATAAAAGCTCCAGTTTTGCTGTACCAAAATGCCCAATTAGCAAAATGACCCGCAGGCAAAATTGCTCCACGATCTTTGATACTCATCCCAATTACTTTACCTTTAAAATTTGTTGCCATACGAAGCTCATCAGTAATGGTAGTACTTAGTAAGTTTTTTGGAGACATTGCTCCCTCCTTTTCTGTACCGTCACCTAGTACTTTAACAGATGCATCATCCGTACAATACATATCTCTTCCTGTCGACTTGTTGAACCAATCATTTCCAACTATCCCATGCGTTGACGGAGTAGCCCCAGTATAGATACTGGCGTGACCCGGAGCAGTATAAGTAGGTACATAATTGTAATGCATATTGTGAAAAGTATATCCATTATTAATCAATCTTTTAAAGCCATTCGAGGAAAAATCATCTGAGAAACGATATAGATATTCCATTTTCATTTGGTCTACTACTATACCTACAACTAACTTAGGTCGTTGTTGAGCTTGTGAGTTTAAAGACATAACAAATGCCAAAAACAAAATAATTCTTTTCATATTATACTTTTATAATTAAAACAAAAATACAACTTAAACTTTAATCAAACTCCGAACAAACACTTAAGGATAATAAATTAATCTATTCTTAACTTCATTAAAAATTATACGGAAAAGTTAATTAAAATTTACAAGCATATATTTTACTCGCTAATGCAAATGAAAGACTAAATTTGAATGGGTTTCTAAATAAAGTAATTATGGAAATGTATGACAACACTAATACTGCTCAAAAATCATTCGATGAAAATTATTTATCAGAAGAATTAATACAGGCACAATGGGCAGAATTTATAGAACTAAAGAAAGTAATTGCAGAAATATACTTAAAAAAAGGAGTTCCTATAACCATCTTAGACATAGGAATTGGTAATGCTCGAATACTAAAACATTTAAGTGCAATTCCCGAAATATGGAATATGATTAAATTCTATGACGGTACTGATAATGCAGAAACATGTGTTAATTTATCACGTAAAACAGCTAAAGAATTAAATATTGAAGATAAAGTAACCATATATTTTTTAGATGCTGTAAAATTAAATCAATTACAAAAACAGTATGATTTAATTATTACAACTTGGTTTACTGCTGGCAATTTCTATCCTGAAAACTTCCCATTTGAAAATTATAATTTATTGTCAGAAAAAATCAATTTATCAAAAAATGAAAAATTTGATACCATTTTTACCTTTGCCTATGAAATGCTGATTACTAATGGCGAAATTTTAATTGGAGCATGCTATATTGACAATGAGAATACGAGAAAAAAACAAGAGCTCTCGTATAAAAAAATGGGAATGACTGTAATAACTGATGCTAAAGATAGCTTTACAGCTACTAAAGAAAGATTTTGGTCACAAAGATTTACTAAAGAAAAAATATATCAATATTTTAAATTTGTGAAGCCTAAAAAAATATCATTTACCCAACTCGATCCTTATGATTATGCCATGCAAGTACGAATAAAAAAGTAATATATTAATAAGTACCAAATAATTTACCACAAACCATATTAAACGCAAAAAATCCTCATCAAACATGATGAGGATTATAATAGAATCTAGAACGAGCTAAGTTTAAAGAAAGTCGCCCCATCTAGGCATTAGCCAAACGCTGGTTCCACTGTAAAACAAAAAACCCCATTCCGATAGGAATAGGGTTTTTCAAAAGAAAGGCGACGACATACTCTCCCACATAACTGCAGTACCATCTGCGCAGGCGGGCTTAACTACTCTGTTCGGGATGGGAAGAGGTGAGCCCCGCCGCAATAACCACCTTAAGAGGTTATAATTGCTTTGGGCAATTATTGTAATGTTGTTTATTGTATAATAAACATCAATCACATAATATCTTAACATACTGAGATAAAGAAAAGTTTTTTTTATTAGAAAGTTTCTCCCCCCGACTTGCATCGGGGGAAAAGCGTACATAAGCTTACGGGTTATTAGTACTACTCGACTATGACATTACTGCCTTTACATCTATAGCCTATCAACGTGGTCATCTCCCACGACCCTTAAAAGAAATCTCATCTTGTGGTGGGTTTCGCGCTTATATGCTTTCAGCGCTTATCCCTTCCAAACGTAGCTACTCTGCGATGCCACTGGCGTGACAACAGATACACTAGAGGTTTGTCCAATTCGGTCCTCTCGTACTAGAATCAGATCCACTCAAATTTCTTGCGCCCACAGTAGATAGAGACCGAACTGTCTCACGACGTTCTGAACCCAGCTCGCGTGCCACTTTAATGGGCGAACAGCCCAACCCTTGGGACCTTCTCCAGCCCCAGGATGTGACGAGCCGACATCGAGGTGCCAAACCCCCCCGTCGATATGAGCTCTTGGGGGAGATCAGCCTGTTATCCCCGGCGTACCTTTTATCCTTTGAGCGATGGCCCTTCCATGCGGAACCACCGGATCACTATGCTCTACTTTCGTACCTGATCGACCTGTATGTCTCTCAGTCAAGCTCCCTTATGCCATTGCACTCTACGCACGGTTACCAAGCGTACTGAGGGAACCTTTAGAAGCCTCCGTTACTCTTTTGGAGGCGACCACCCCAGTCAAACTACCCACCAAGCAATGTCCCCCGTATTACGGGGTTAGGCCTCAGATAAACAAAGGGTTGTATTTCAACAATGACTCCACAACGCCTAGCGACGCCACTTCACAGTCTCCAACCTATCCTACACATCATTTATCCAAGGTCAATACTAAGCTATAGTAAAGGTGCACAGGGTCTTTTCGTCCCACTGCGGGTAAGCGGCATCTTCACCGCTACTACAATTTCACCGAGCTCATGGCTGAGACAGTGTCCAGATCGTTACACCATTCGTGCAGGTCGGAACTTACCCGACAAGGAATTTCGCTACCTTAGGACCGTTATAGTTACGGCCGCCGTTTACTGGGGCTTCAATTCAATGCTTCTCCGAAGATAACATCTCCTCTTAACCTTCCAGCACCGGGCAGGTGTCAGGCCCTATACTTCATCTTACGATTTTGCAGAGCCCTGTGTTTTTGATAAACAGTCGCCTGGACCTCTTCACTGCGGCCAGCATTGCTGCTGGCGACCCTTCTCCCGAAGTTACGGGTCTATTTTGCCTAATTCCTTAGCCATGAATCTCTCGAGCACCTTAGGATTCTCTCCTCGACTACCTGTGTCGGTTTGCGGTACGGGTACTTATTACCTGAAGTTTAGAGGTTTTTCTTGGAAGCCCTTAGGCGCACTATCTCTTTGTCCGAAGACTCCGAGTACTATCGTATTTCCCCAAGCCGCGTGGATTTGCCTGCGCAGCTTATAGGTAGGTACTTCAACGAACTATTCCGTCAGTTCGCGGCGCTTTCATCACTCCGTCACCCCATCACAGTAATAACTAGTACGGGAATATTAACCCGTTGTCCATCGACTGTCCCTTTCGGGTTCGCCTTAGGTCCCGACTAACCCACAGCTGATTAGCATAGCTGTGGAAACCTTAGTCTTTCGGTGTGCGGGTTTCTCGCCCGCATTATCGTTACTTATGCCTACATTTTCTTTTCTAACCAGTCCAGCATCCCTTACGAAACACCTTCTACCCTGTTAGAATGCTCCCCTACCACTTAGAGTAAACTCTAAATCCATAGCTTCGGTAATATACTTATGCCCGATTATTATCCATGCTCGTCCGCTCGACTAGTGAGCTGTTACGCACTCTTTAAATGAATGGCTGCTTCCAAGCCAACATCCTAGCTGTCTGGGCAGACAAACCTCGTTCTTTCAACTTAGTATATATTTGGGGACCTTAGCTGATGGTCTGGGTTCTTTCCCTCTCGGACTTGGACCTTAGCACCCAAGCCCTCACTGTTATGAAACATTATATAGCATTCGGAGTTTGTCAGGAATTGGTAGGCGGTGAAGCCCCCGCATCCAATCAGTAGCTCTACCTCTATATAACTTTACGCATAACGCTGCACCTAAATGCATTTCGGGGAGTACGAGCTATTTCCGAGTTTGATTGGCCTTTCACCCCTACCCACAGGTCATCCGAAGACTTTTCAACGTCAACCGGTTCGGACCTCCACACTGTGTTACCAGCGCTTCATCCTGCCCATGGGTAGATCACACGGTTTCGCGTCTAACACTACTGACTAAAGCGCCCTATTCAGACTCGCTTTCGCTACGGATCCGTGGCTTAACCACTTATCCTTGCCAGCAACGTTAACTCGTAGGCTCATTATGCAAAAGGCACGCCGTCACCCCACGAAAGGGCTCCGACCGCTTGTAAGCGTATGGTTTCAGGATCTATTTCACTCCGTTATTCACGGTTCTTTTCACCTTTCCCTCACGGTACTGGTTCACTATCGGTCTCTCAGGAGTATTTAGCCTTAGCGGATGGTCCCGCCAAATTCAGACAGGATTTCTCGTGTCCCGCCCTACTCAGGATACCACTATCGTTATCTTCTATTACTTATACAGGGCTATCACCTTCTTTGGCTTTACTTTCCAGTAAATTCTAATTCTATCCGCAACAAATGTCGTGGTCCTACAACCCCAATATTGCCGTAACAACATTGGTTTGGGCTAATCCGCGTTCGCTCGCCACTACTTACGGAATCACTTTTGTTTTCTTCTCCTCCGCCTACTTAGATGTTTCAGTTCAGCGGGTTTGCCCACCTATCGGTGTACTATGTCTTCAACATAGTGGGTTGCCCCATTCAGGTATTTACGGATCATATCGTGTGTGCCAATCCCCGTAACTTTTCGCAGCTTATCACGCCTTTCATCGCCTCTGAGAGCCAAGGCATCCCCCATACGCCCTTATTTTGCTTATTGTACCAATCTCGTTAGTTAAAACAAGACCGTTTCTTTTACTTGTCTAATGATAAACAAGCAAAAAATGCTTTCTACTTTTTATTATTTTCTTATCTCAATATGTCAATGAACTTGTATCCTTTCGGATTTGTGGAGAATAACGGAGTCGAACCGTTGACCTCCTGCGTGCAAGGCAGGCGCTCTAGCCAGCTGAGCTAATCCCCCAATCTAATTATGAATTGTGAATTATGAATTATGAATTTATACTTCATAACTCCTCAACTCTAGAATTTCTTCTTTTTTTAAGTCTAAAATAGTTGTCTCGGACAGACTCGAACTGTCGACCCCTACATTATCAGTGTAGTACTCTAACCAGCTGAGCTACGAGACACTCTTATTCTTAAATGGTATTATTTGAACTAACAGCAAGAGTAATATAATGTTGAAACTTGTTTCCAACTCGAACTTTCGTCTTCTTTCCCTAGCGTGTATTAATACTAACACTAAGGCTCTAGAAAGGAGGTGTTCCAGCCGCACCTTCCGGTACGGCTACCTTGTTACGACTTAGCCCTAGTTACCAGTTTTACCCTAGGCAGCTCCTTGCGGTCACCGACTTCAGGCACCCCCAGCTTCCATGGCTTGACGGGCGGTGTGTACAAGGCCCGGGAACGTATTCACCGGATCATGGCTGATATCCGATTACTAGCGATTCCAGCTTCACGGAGTCGAGTTGCAGACTCCGATCCGAACTGTGACCGGTTTTGTAGATTCGCTCCTGGTCACCCAGTGGCTGCTCTCTGTACCGGCCATTGTAGCACGTGTGTAGCCCAAGGCGTAAGGGCCGTGATGATTTGACGTCATCCCCACCTTCCTCTCAGTTTGCACTGGCAGTCTCGTTAGAGTTCCCGACATGACTCGCTGGCAACTAACAACAGGGGTTGCGCTCGTTATAGGACTTAACCTGACACCTCACGGCACGAGCTGACGACAACCATGCAGCACCTTGTAAATTGTCTTGCGAAAAGTCTGTTTCCAAACCGGTCAATCTACATTTAAGCCTTGGTAAGGTTCCTCGCGTATCATCGAATTAAACCACATGCTCCACCGCTTGTGCGGGCCCCCGTCAATTCCTTTGAGTTTCATTCTTGCGAACGTACTCCCCAGGTGGGATACTTATCACTTTCGCTTAGCCACTGAGATTGCTCCCAACAGCTAGTATCCATCGTTTACGGCGTGGACTACCAGGGTATCTAATCCTGTTCGCTACCCACGCTTTCGTCCATCAGCGTCAATCCATTAGTAGTAACCTGCCTTCGCAATTGGTATTCCATGTAATCTCTAAGCATTTCACCGCTACACTACATATTCTAGTTACTTCCTAATAATTCAAGTTTAGCAGTATCAATGGCCGTTCCACCGTTGAGCGATGGGCTTTCACCACTGACTTACTAAACCGCCTACGGACCCTTTAAACCCAATGATTCCGGATAACGCTTGGATCCTCCGTATTACCGCGGCTGCTGGCACGGAGTTAGCCGATCCTTATTCTCACAGTACCGTCAAGACGCTACACGTAGCGTTGTTTCTTCCTGTGCAAAAGCAGTTTACAATCCATAGGACCGTCATCCTGCACGCGGCATGGCTGGATCAGGCTTGCGCCCATTGTCCAATATTCCTCACTGCTGCCTCCCGTAGGAGTCTGGTCCGTGTCTCAGTACCAGTGTGGGGGATCTCCCTCTCAGGACCCCTACCCATCGTTGCCTTGGTAAGCCGTTACCTTACCAACTAGCTAATGGGACGCATGCTCATCTTTCACCGTTGTGACTTTAATTATAAAGTGATGCCACTATATAATACTATGAGGTATTAATCCAAATTTCTCTGGGCTATCCCTCTGTGAAAGGTAGATTGCATACGCGTTACGCACCCGTGCGCCGGTCTCTAGATCCGAAAACCTATACCCCTCGACTTGCATGTGTTAAGCCTGCCGCTAGCGTTCATCCTGAGCCAGGATCAAACTCTTCATCGTATATTATTTGCTTGATTGCTCAAGCTATTGTTATTCGACAAAATTCTAGTGGTTTTTTCAAATCTCTCGATTCTATTACTCTTATTCTTTTGTTCCGATTTTCATCGGAACGGCTGTCAATTCAATATGTCTAGGAACGTGTTCTTATCTCTTTTTTTCAGCTCCGTTAACACTTGTTATAGTGTTTCTCGAAGCGGGTGCAAAAGTACAACTTTCTTTTTAACTGGCAAGAAAATTTTGAAGTTTTTTTAGGAAATTTTTATCTCCGTTTAATTCTTATTTTCTCATCAATCTTTCAAGGAACTTTGCGCGTTTTGCGGGTGCAAAGGTAACATCCGTTTTCTAATCTCACAAGCTTTTTTAATCTTTTTTTGAAAATAAATTTTCTAATTTGATTACTTTTACTTGCCAGCATTTAAAAGAACGTCTGCGTCATTGCGGGTGCAAAACTACACCGTTTATTGAGTTATTCAAGCTTTTTAATCACTTTTTTTTGATGTTTTCTTAACTTAAACTTTAACTCGTTGAAACCGTGAATTTTGAAGAACGAAGTTTTTTCCAAGTACTGACTTTTCCCTGTCGATATAGTAGAATATACCCATTACGCCCAAACATTATCTGCCTTTCAGGGTAGCCACTTCCGAAATTAGAATTCCGTTTTATCACCGATATCGCCGCGTAAACCCTTTATAAAAGACAAAATCCTACAAAGGTCCTTTAAAACCAATTCATTTGCAATCAAATAATAGAAAACTGCCAGCAGTGGATTCTTAAGGGGAAATAATCCTAAAAATTTTAGGCAACTGACTCAAATCAATAACTAAACTGCGCTTCATTGTCGCAAAAGTTCAATGCTCAGATGGCACATATCCTAAAAGTATTCCTTTTGATAATAAAAAAATTGGATCGATTGACCAATTTTAGACAACACCCATTCCGTTTAAGTTCACGGAAGAACCGCATAAAACTCCTAAAATATTCGTTCTTTTTTGGTTCGTCTAGGAAAAATTTGATCCTGGTCATACAATTTAAAAACAAGCCTTCAATTCTTTGCTATAAAAACACACACAGGTATTCCTTGTCATAATTGAGTAGCGGCATTTCATTTAGATTCCTCTTTTATTTGGTAGAGAATAAATTCAACCAAAGTAAGACACTAACCGTATCTTTTTTTTTTTACAAAACAAAAACAAATTTTCTTACTATTTTATATAGTTTCCTAAATTTAATTACATTTTACAGCTTATAGAATACAAAGTATTGCATCTTTCTCATTGTCTAATCACCAAGTTTCATACTTGATCCAATAATAATAATAATAATAATAATAATAATAATAATAATAATAATAATAATAATAGAAATGAGTAATCTTTTAATTCTACAACACTAGCTTCTAAATTGTAATTGAAGGCTGTTAGAAACGTATAATTCTTCCTTTTTAGACCAACTAATATTAATCCTTTATTCTATCACTCCACAGGTTTTCGAATTGTTCCTCTATCTTTTCAGATCAAGTCAGCTTAAAGAAAGTTGACCAATCTAGGCATTAGGCATCAAGTCTAAAAGCTGTGGGGAAATATTAAATTTCTATATTTGTATTTTAGAAATATATCTAAATGTAAGATTCATTTGGAGAACCTATTAAGTTATTGTTGCCAGAAATTATTGTAGACTATTTTGAACTGACCTCATATGAAAAAGGAGAAGAAATACTGCATCTTTATTTAAGAGAGATTAACTCGATTCCTAATGAATAACGGCAATGTAAATTAAGTTCAAAAGGATTCTTCGATAAAATAACCGTACAGGATTTACCCATTCGCGGACACCAAGTATATCTTCATATCACTCTCAGAAGATGGCTCAATGAAGACAATGGAAAAGTAGTTTTCAGGGATTGGAATTTAGTGGCAGAGGGAACTCGGGTAACACAAGAGTTTGCGTCTTTTTTAAAAGAAATCAATAGATTCCAAGCCAAATGATTGCAATGCTATCGCTACGTTCTATGGTGTTCGCAGTAAAAATTTACAATATCAATACAAGGGGTTTTTAAGCGATTTTAAAATTTGGGATCAAATAAAACACGCAAAAAAATGGCTGCTTTTTCCCAAAAACATTGGAAAACGTTTATCAATAGATGAAACCTCTTGATCCAATGGTGAACTCTACACAATTTTAACAAACAAAGCAGGAAAAGGTAGAAAAGGAACTATAATAGCTATGGTTACAGGAGCCAAAGCCACAACGGTAATTGTAGTCATTGAAAAAATCCCTCTTAAACAACGAAACCTAGTCAGGGAACTCACCTTAGATATGCCAGGATATATGGGACACATTGCCAAGAAATGTTTCCAAAATGCAACTCGTGTTACAGATCGTTTTCGCGTTCAAAAACTAGCCACAGAAACTTTACAAGAAATCAGAATCAAATACCTTTGGCAAGCCATAGACCAGGAAAATGAGGCTATAGAAAAATCCAAGAAAAACAAGAAAAGTTTCGAACCCAAAGTCTTGACTAATAGAGATACTCTGAAACAATTACTAGCCAGAAGTCGCTATTTCTTGTACAAAAACAAATCAAAATGGTCACAAAACCAAATAGAACGTGCCAATTTATTGTTTGAATTGTATCCAGATATTCAAAAAGCATACAATCTAACCCAAGACTTACGAAACATCTTTGAGAAAACAACCGATTAAATAATAGGTTTTGCCAAACTAGCCAAATGGCACGAAAAAGTAAATCACTCTGGATTCAAGTCATTCAATATAATATCAAGAACAATAATCAATCATTACCAAACCATATTGAATTATTTTGAAAACAGAAGTACTAATACTTCCGCTGAATCATTCAATGCTAAAATAAAAGCTTTTAGAGCACAATTCAGAGGAGTAAGAAATATAGAATTCTTCCTTTTTACGCTAACTAATATTTATGCTTAATTTTGTCTCTCCACAGATTTTCGGATTGATCCATTAAATACATGATGAGGATTATAATAGAATCCAGAACGAGCTAAGTTTAAAGAAAGTAGCCCCATCTAGGCATTAGCCAAACGCTGGTTCCACTGTAAAACAAAAAACCCCATTCCGATAGGAATAGGGTTTTTCAAAGAAAGGCGACGACATACTCTCCCACATAACTGCAGTACCATCTGCGCAGGCGGGCTTAACTACTCTGTTCGGGATGGGAAGAGGTGAGCCCCGCCGCAATAACCACCTTAAGAGGTTATAATTGCTTTGGGCAATTATTGTAATGTTGTTTATTGTATAATAAACATCAATCACATAATATCTTAACATACTGAGATAAAGAAAAGTTTTTTTTATTAGAAAGTTTCTCCCCCCGACTTGCATCGGGGGAAAAGCGTACATAAGCTTACGGGTTATTAGTACTACTCGACTATGACATTACTGCCTTTACATCTATAGCCTATCAACGTGGTCATCTCCCACGACCCTTAAAAGAAATCTCATCTTGTGGTGGGTTTCGCGCTTATATGCTTTCAGCGCTTATCCCTTCCAAACGTAGCTACTCTGCGATGCCACTGGCGTGACAACAGATACACTAGAGGTTTGTCCAATTCGGTCCTCTCGTACTAGAATCAGATCCACTCAAATTTCTTGCGCCCACAGTAGATAGAGACCGAACTGTCTCACGACGTTCTGAACCCAGCTCGCGTGCCACTTTAATGGGCGAACAGCCCAACCCTTGGGACCTTCTCCAGCCCCAGGATGTGACGAGCCGACATCGAGGTGCCAAACCCCCCCGTCGATATGAGCTCTTGGGGGAGATCAGCCTGTTATCCCCGGCGTACCTTTTATCCTTTGAGCGATGGCCCTTCCATGCGGAACCACCGGATCACTATGCTCTACTTTCGTACCTGATCGACCTGTATGTCTCTCAGTCAAGCTCCCTTATGCCATTGCACTCTACGCACGGTTACCAAGCGTACTGAGGGAACCTTTAGAAGCCTCCGTTACTCTTTTGGAGGCGACCACCCCAGTCAAACTACCCACCAAGCAATGTCCCCCGTATTACGGGGTTAGGCCTCAGATAAACAAAGGGTTGTATTTCAACAATGACTCCACAACGCCTAGCGACGCCACTTCACAGTCTCCAACCTATCCTACACATCATTTATCCAAGGTCAATACTAAGCTATAGTAAAGGTGCACAGGGTCTTTTCGTCCCACTGCGGGTAAGCGGCATCTTCACCGCTACTACAATTTCACCGAGCTCATGGCTGAGACAGTGTCCAGATCGTTACACCATTCGTGCAGGTCGGAACTTACCCGACAAGGAATTTCGCTACCTTAGGACCGTTATAGTTACGGCCGCCGTTTACTGGGGCTTCAATTCAATGCTTCTCCGAAGATAACATCTCCTCTTAACCTTCCAGCACCGGGCAGGTGTCAGGCCCTATACTTCATCTTACGATTTTGCAGAGCCCTGTGTTTTTGATAAACAGTCGCCTGGACCTCTTCACTGCGGCCAGCATTGCTGCTGGCGACCCTTCTCCCGAAGTTACGGGTCTATTTTGCCTAATTCCTTAGCCATGAATCTCTCGAGCACCTTAGGATTCTCTCCTCGACTACCTGTGTCGGTTTGCGGTACGGGTACTTATTACCTGAAGTTTAGAGGTTTTTCTTGGAAGCCCTTAGGCGCACTATCTCTTTGTCCGAAGACTCCGAGTACTATCGTATTTCCCCAAGCCGCGTGGATTTGCCTGCGCAGCTTATAGGTAGGTACTTCAACGAACTATTCCGTCAGTTCGCGGCGCTTTCATCACTCCGTCACCCCATCACAGTAATAACTAGTACGGGAATATTAACCCGTTGTCCATCGACTGTCCCTTTCGGGTTCGCCTTAGGTCCCGACTAACCCACAGCTGATTAGCATAGCTGTGGAAACCTTAGTCTTTCGGTGTGCGGGTTTCTCGCCCGCATTATCGTTACTTATGCCTACATTTTCTTTTCTAACCAGTCCAGCATCCCTTACGAAACACCTTCTACCCTGTTAGAATGCTCCCCTACCACTTAGAGTAAACTCTAAATCCATAGCTTCGGTAATATACTTATGCCCGATTATTATCCATGCTCGTCCGCTCGACTAGTGAGCTGTTACGCACTCTTTAAATGAATGGCTGCTTCCAAGCCAACATCCTAGCTGTCTGGGCAGACAAACCTCGTTCTTTCAACTTAGTATATATTTGGGGACCTTAGCTGATGGTCTGGGTTCTTTCCCTCTCGGACTTGGACCTTAGCACCCAAGCCCTCACTGTTATGAAACATTATATAGCATTCGGAGTTTGTCAGGAATTGGTAGGCGGTGAAGCCCCCGCATCCAATCAGTAGCTCTACCTCTATATAACTTTACGCATAACGCTGCACCTAAATGCATTTCGGGGAGTACGAGCTATTTCCGAGTTTGATTGGCCTTTCACCCCTACCCACAGGTCATCCGAAGACTTTTCAACGTCAACCGGTTCGGACCTCCACACTGTGTTACCAGCGCTTCATCCTGCCCATGGGTAGATCACACGGTTTCGCGTCTAACACTACTGACTAAAGCGCCCTATTCAGACTCGCTTTCGCTACGGATCCGTGGCTTAACCACTTATCCTTGCCAGCAACGTTAACTCGTAGGCTCATTATGCAAAAGGCACGCCGTCACCCCACGAAAGGGCTCCGACCGCTTGTAAGCGTATGGTTTCAGGATCTATTTCACTCCGTTATTCACGGTTCTTTTCACCTTTCCCTCACGGTACTGGTTCACTATCGGTCTCTCAGGAGTATTTAGCCTTAGCGGATGGTCCCGCCAAATTCAGACAGGATTTCTCGTGTCCCGCCCTACTCAGGATACCACTATCGTTATCTTCTATTACTTATACAGGGCTATCACCTTCTTTGGCTTTACTTTCCAGTAAATTCTAATTCTATCCGCAACAAATGTCGTGGTCCTACAACCCCAATATTGCCGTAACAACATTGGTTTGGGCTAATCCGCGTTCGCTCGCCACTACTTACGGAATCACTTTTGTTTTCTTCTCCTCCGCCTACTTAGATGTTTCAGTTCAGCGGGTTTGCCCACCTATCGGTGTACTATGTCTTCAACATAGTGGGTTGCCCCATTCAGGTATTTACGGATCATATCGTGTGTGCCAATCCCCGTAACTTTTCGCAGCTTATCACGCCTTTCATCGCCTCTGAGAGCCAAGGCATCCCCCATACGCCCTTATTTTGCTTATTGTACCAATCTCGTTAGTTAAAACAAGACCGTTTCTTTTACTTGTCTAATGATAAACAAGCAAAAAATGCTTTCTACTTTTTATTATTTTCTTATCTCAATATGTCAATGAACTTGTATCCTTTCGGATTTGTGGAGAATAACGGAGTCGAACCGTTGACCTCCTGCGTGCAAGGCAGGCGCTCTAGCCAGCTGAGCTAATCCCCCAATCTAATTATGAATTGTGAATTATGAATTATGAATTTATACTTCATAACTCCTCAACTCTAGAATTTCTTCTTTTTTTAAGTCTAAAATAGTTGTCTCGGACAGACTCGAACTGTCGACCCCTACATTATCAGTGTAGTACTCTAACCAGCTGAGCTACGAGACACTCTTATTCTTAAATGGTATTATTTGAACTAACAGCAAGAGTAATATAATGTTGAAACTTGTTTCCAACTCGAACTTTCGTCTTCTTTCCCTAGCGTGTATTAATACTAACACTAAGGCTCTAGAAAGGAGGTGTTCCAGCCGCACCTTCCGGTACGGCTACCTTGTTACGACTTAGCCCTAGTTACCAGTTTTACCCTAGGCAGCTCCTTGCGGTCACCGACTTCAGGCACCCCCAGCTTCCATGGCTTGACGGGCGGTGTGTACAAGGCCCGGGAACGTATTCACCGGATCATGGCTGATATCCGATTACTAGCGATTCCAGCTTCACGGAGTCGAGTTGCAGACTCCGATCCGAACTGTGACCGGTTTTGTAGATTCGCTCCTGGTCACCCAGTGGCTGCTCTCTGTACCGGCCATTGTAGCACGTGTGTAGCCCAAGGCGTAAGGGCCGTGATGATTTGACGTCATCCCCACCTTCCTCTCAGTTTGCACTGGCAGTCTCGTTAGAGTTCCCGACATGACTCGCTGGCAACTAACAACAGGGGTTGCGCTCGTTATAGGACTTAACCTGACACCTCACGGCACGAGCTGACGACAACCATGCAGCACCTTGTAAATTGTCTTGCGAAAAGTCTGTTTCCAAACCGGTCAATCTACATTTAAGCCTTGGTAAGGTTCCTCGCGTATCATCGAATTAAACCACATGCTCCACCGCTTGTGCGGGCCCCCGTCAATTCCTTTGAGTTTCATTCTTGCGAACGTACTCCCCAGGTGGGATACTTATCACTTTCGCTTAGCCACTGAGATTGCTCCCAACAGCTAGTATCCATCGTTTACGGCGTGGACTACCAGGGTATCTAATCCTGTTCGCTACCCACGCTTTCGTCCATCAGCGTCAATCCATTAGTAGTAACCTGCCTTCGCAATTGGTATTCCATGTAATCTCTAAGCATTTCACCGCTACACTACATATTCTAGTTACTTCCTAATAATTCAAGTTTAGCAGTATCAATGGCCGTTCCACCGTTGAGCGATGGGCTTTCACCACTGACTTACTAAACCGCCTACGGACCCTTTAAACCCAATGATTCCGGATAACGCTTGGATCCTCCGTATTACCGCGGCTGCTGGCACGGAGTTAGCCGATCCTTATTCTCACAGTACCGTCAAGACGCTACACGTAGCGTTGTTTCTTCCTGTGCAAAAGCAGTTTACAATCCATAGGACCGTCATCCTGCACGCGGCATGGCTGGATCAGGCTTGCGCCCATTGTCCAATATTCCTCACTGCTGCCTCCCGTAGGAGTCTGGTCCGTGTCTCAGTACCAGTGTGGGGGATCTCCCTCTCAGGACCCCTACCCATCGTTGCCTTGGTAAGCCGTTACCTTACCAACTAGCTAATGGGACGCATGCTCATCTTTCACCGTTGTGACTTTAATTATAAAGTGATGCCACTATATAATACTATGAGGTATTAATCCAAATTTCTCTGGGCTATCCCTCTGTGAAAGGTAGATTGCATACGCGTTACGCACCCGTGCGCCGGTCTCTAGATCCGAAAACCTATACCCCTCGACTTGCATGTGTTAAGCCTGCCGCTAGCGTTCATCCTGAGCCAGGATCAAACTCTTCATCGTATATTATTTGCTTGATTGCTCAAGCTATTGTTATTCGACAAAATTCTAGTGGTTTTTTCAAATCTCTCGATTCTATTACTCTTATTCTTTTGTTCCGATTTTCATCGGAACGGCTGTCAATTCAATATGTCTAGGAACGTGTTCTTATCTCTTTTTTTCAGCTCCGTTAACACTTGTTATAGTGTTTCTCGAAGCGGGTGCAAAAGTACAACTTTCTTTTTAACTGGCAAGAAAATTTTGAAGTTTTTTTAGGAAATTTTTATCTCCGTTTAATTCTTATTTTCTCATCAATCTTTCAAGGAACTTTGCGCGTTTTGCGGGGTGCAAAGGTAACATCCGTTTTCTAATCTCACAAGCTTTTTTAATCTTTTTTTGAAAATAAATTTTCTAATTTGATTAACTTTACTTGTCAGTATTTAAAAGAACGTCTGCGTCATTGCGGATGCAAAACTACACCGTTTATTCGCTTTTACAAGCTTTTTTAAACTCTTTTTTTGACCTTTTCTTAACTTTTGCTTTAACTTACTGAAACCGTGAATTTTGAAAGTAAAAGTTTTTTGAACTCTAATACCCTATAATAAGCAAAGAGTGGCTTTTTCTCCTAAAACAGCGGTAGACTATATACACAAGTAACCTTGTCGTAACTTTCTCTACCTATTGAATACCTAATAAAGACTGGAGTTATTACTATTTTAAACGAATTGCGCATTATCCAACTACTCTCCTAGCCCCGATAGCAGTGAAAATCCTTTTCTCTCGTTTCTTTCACGAGAGAAAAGATTAAAACGAATAGCGGGAAACAGCTCCTGATGAAACCTTTTACCCTTTACCTATATATAATGAGTGCCAATTTTGTTTTTAAACTTAATTGAAGTAACAAACCTTACATATATATTGTATGTATTTTTGTAATGGTCTATATTTGCATTCTTAAAATAACAAACGATGATTAAGATTACTTTGCCCGACGGGTCAATTAAAGAGTTTGCTCCTGGGATTACTCCTATGGATGTTGCCAAGAGCATTAGTGAAGGATTTGCCAGAAATGTTATTTCGGCTTCTTTTGATGGTACAACTGTGGAAACTACAACTCCTTTGACGACGGACGGCAGTCTTATATTATATACCTGGAATGACGAAGGCGGAAAAAAAGCTTTTTGGCATTCGACTTCACACGTAATGGCACAGGTTCTTGAGGAAATGTATCCTGGTATCAAACTAACACTTGGACCAGCCATATCCAACGGATTTTATTATGATGTGGACTTTGAAGATCAAAAAATTACTGATGCTGATTTCAAAAAAATTGAAGATCGTGTTCTTGAAATATCAAGAGGGAAGCACGAATTCAAACTGCGACCTGTTTCTAAAGCCGAAGCTTTAGAACTATATAAGGATAACGTTTACAAAACAGAATTGATTACCAATCTTGAGGATGGAACCATTACGTTTTGTGATCATGACACTTTCACTGATTTATGTCGCGGTGGCCACATTCCCAATACAGGAATTATCAAAGCGATGAAAATTATGAGCGTTGCAGGTGCTTACTGGCGTGGTGACGAAAAAAACAAACAATTGACTCGTGTTTACGGAACTTCGTTCCCAAAACAAAAGGATTTAACTGAATATCTAGAACTACTGGAAGAAGCGAAACGTCGTGACCACAGAAAACTAGGAAAAGAACTGGAACTGTTTGCTTTTTCACAAAAAGTAGGTGCAGGTTTACCATTATGGCTACCTAAAGGGGCTGCCTTAAGAGACAGACTAGAGCAGTTCTTGAAAAAAGCACAGAAAAAAGGTGGTTACGAGCAAGTAGTGACTCCGCATATTGGTCAAAAAGAATTGTATGTAACTTCAGGGCATTATGCAAAATATGGTGCCGATAGTTTCCAACCTATAAGTACACCAGCTGAAGGAGAAGAGTTTTTATTGAAACCAATGAACTGTCCTCATCACTGCGAAATTTACAATGTACGTCCTTGGTCATATAAAGATTTACCAAAGCGTTACGCTGAATTTGGTACTGTTTACAGATACGAACAAAGTGGTGAACTACATGGTTTAACTCGTGTAAGAGGTTTTACTCAAGATGATGCACATATCTTTTGTACTCCAGAACAACTGGATGAAGAGTTTAAGAAAGTAATTGACTTGGTACTTTATGTGTTTGGTTCTTTAGGATTCGAAAACTTTACTGCTCAGATTTCATTGAGAGACAAAGAAAACAGAGAAAAGTATATAGG
Organism: Flavobacterium sp. GNP002; assembly: GCF_054343795.1. NCBI lineage: Bacteria > Pseudomonadati > Bacteroidota > Flavobacteriia > Flavobacteriales > Flavobacteriaceae > Flavobacterium > Flavobacterium sp. GNP002. The sequence continues at coordinate 2,293,587 of NZ_JBTGUW010000001.1, read as the reverse complement.
TACAGACGAAAACTGGGAAAAAGCAGAAAATGCTATTATCAATGCTGCCGCAGATAAAGGATTGAATACTGTAGTTGAATACGGCGAAGCAGCTTTCTATGGTCCAAAGTTAGATTTCATGGTAAAAGATGCCTTAGGAAGACAATGGCAATTAGGAACGATTCAGGTAGATTACAACTTACCCGAACGTTTTGATTTGACATACAAAGGATCTGATAACGAATTGCATAGACCCGTAATGATTCACAGAGCTCCTTTTGGTTCAATGGAAAGATTTATTGCGATTTTACTAGAGCATACTGCAGGAAATTTCCCTCTTTGGTTGATGCCTGAACAGGCTATAATATTGTCTTTGAGCGAGAAATATGAAATATATGCGAAAAAAGTTTTAGATTTGCTAGAAAATCACGAAATTCGCGCCCTCATTGACAACAGAAACGAGACAATCGGCAAGAAAATCAGGGATGCAGAAATGCAAAAAACCCCGTTTATGTTGATTGTAGGAGAGGAAGAAGAGAAAAATGGGACTATTTCCATCCGTCGTCATGGACAAGAAGGAAAAGGGAATATCAGCGTTACGATAGAAGAATTTGCTGCTATAGTAAACGAAGAGATCAATAAAACATTAAAAGTATTTACAGTTTAACTTAAATTATAAAGTCATAGCAATAAGAAGCAACAGAGGTTACCAACCTCGCGTAGAAAAAAAAGATGCCCACAGAATAAACAGCCTTATTCGTGGTGTACAAGAAGTAAGACTTGTAGGTGAAAATATTGAGCCTGGAGTTTTTAAACTTTCGGAAGCTTTAAGATTAGCTGACCAATTTGAATTGGATTTAGTTGAGATTTCACCAAATGCTGATCCACCGGTTTGTAAAATCATGGATTACAAGAAATTTGTTTACGAGCAAAAGAAACGTGATAAAATCCTGAAAGCGAAATCTACACAAGTAGTCGTTAAGGAGATTCGTTTTGGACCTCAAACAGATGAGCATGATTACGAATTTAAGAGAAAGAATGCTGAGAAGTTCTTGAAAGAAGGAGCAAAATTGAAAGCATTTGTTTTCTTTAAAGGACGTTCGATTATCTATAAAGATCAAGGTCAAATCTTATTGTTAAGATTAGCTACAGATCTTGAAGAATTTGGTAAAGTGGAAGCGATGCCCGTTCTTGAAGGAAAGAGAATGATTATGTTCATTGCTCCTAAGAAGAAGAAATAAGTCTTAAAGTCGAAAGTCTTAAAGTCTAAAGTATTTAACTTTCGAATTTAAGATTTTACAAACTTTCCGGCTAAAAGAAGATAAGTAAGTAAGAATAAATTAAAACACTAGGAAAAAATGCCTAAAATGAAAACCAAATCTAGCGCCAAGAAACGTTTTAAAGTTACTGGTTCTGGAAAGATTAAAAGAAAGCATGCTTTTAAAAGTCACATTTTGACTAAAAAGTCTAAAAAACGTAAATTAGCTTTGACTCACTCAGCGTTAGTTCACAAAACGGATATGAAAAGCATCAAACAACAATTAAGAATTATTTAATTAAGTCTTAAAGTTGTAAGTCAAAAGTCTTAAAGACTTTTGATATTCCACTTTAAAATTTTTGACTAAATAATCTTTAGGTTAAAACAATTTAAAATAACCTTGGAGTATGGCCATTAAGTGCTTTTGATTAAATTCAAGCCGCCTGCTACAAAAAAACAGTAAAATTATGCCAAGATCGGTAAATTCAGTTGCTAAAAGAGCAAGAAGAAAAAAAATAATGAAGCAAGCCAAAGGTTTCTTTGGTAGACGTAAAAACGTTTGGACAGTTGCTAAGAATGCGGTAGAGAAAGCAATGTGCTACGCTTACCGTGACAGAAAAGTGAATAAAAGAAATTTCCGTGCTTTATGGATTCAACGTATCAACGCTGGAGCTAGATTGGAAGGAATGTCTTATTCTCAATTCATCGGGAAATTGAAAGCTAACAATATCGAATTGAACCGTAAAGTTCTTGCCGATTTAGCAATGAATCACCCAGATGCTTTCAAAGCAATACTTAACAAAGTAAAATAAACGTTTTATAAACTCAATTTAGATTACTTACTTATATAGAAACCTCAATCGAAAGATTGGGGTTTTTTTGTTTTAAAATTTATTCTAAATAAAAAAATAAGCAATAATTACTATCGATTATCATTAATGATTAAATTAAAATCCACACGCTTTCCATCTATTATGTTTTTATCTATTACAAGTTCTACATTCGGTCAAGCAAAAAAACAAACATAGGAAGAGAAACAAAAAAGAGATAGCAGGTCCTAAAAATGAAAAGAATAATATTACTATCTTGTTAAATCATCGTAAGCGTTGCCTTAGTTTCCTATACCAATGATGAAATGGAAACAACTCCAAACAATAATGAACAACTAATAGCTGCAGATGTCCAGGCTAATGATATCGGTGGACAAAATGGGCAAACTCCCATTCCTCCTCCAAAACCATAATATAAATTGTTTGATTAGATCGTTTTCATATTCTAATTAAATTCTGTATTTTCGGGAAATGCTACAAAAAAAGTTACATTTCCCGATTATTATTCTTTTCCTGGCAATGTTTTTTGCGTTGTCCTCCTGTAAAAAGGAACAACCAAATAATAGCAAACCTAAAGCAAATCCCAATTTTTCTGCCTATTTTACTCTTGCAGAAAAACATCTGGTAAATCAAGAAAATGATAGTGCCTTTTATTATTACAACAAATCAAAATTAGCTTATAATTTAACAACGGATAGTGAAAAGTTAATTTATTCATTACTGAAAATGTCCATTATTCAACAAAATGAAGGCGATTATTCAAGTAGTGAAACTACGGCTACTGAAGCCATTTCTTTTTTTCAAAAAACCACAAATCCCTATTACAAGTGTGCTGTTTACAATATATTGGGGATCAATTATGAGAACCTATTGGACTTTGACAATGCTATTATTAACTACAACCTAGCTTATCAAGAAGCCACAGATGAATTACAAAAAGCAATTCTTCAAAACAATGTCGCAGTTGTATATATGGACATGCACGATTATCAGCGCGCCATACAAACCCTAATGCCTCTGACTCTAAAAAAAGAAATTCTTAATAACTCCGAAAACTATGCCCGAGTACTCGATAATTTAGGCTATTCCTATTATAAAATAGGTAATTCAAAAAGTCTTGACCATTTAAATCAATCTTTGAAAATAAGAAAACAGATAAAAGATGACTTTGGTATGATCTCGAGTTATATGCATCTTTCAGAATTTCATAAAAAAAACAAATCCAAGCTATCCAATGATTATGCCCATTTAGCCTATGAGAAAGCAACCAAAATAAACAGTGTTGATGATCGCTTAAAATCATTAGCATTATTAATAGAGAATAGCTCGGGAAATGAATCGAAAGAATTCTCAATATTACACCTGCGCATCAATGACAGCATAAATAAAGTCAGACAAAAGGCCAAAAATCAATTTGCCAAAATCAAATACGATTCCAAAAAAGAGAGAGAAGAGAATCAAAGTCTAAAAACGCAAAAGACCGAAAATGCACTTCTGTTAGAACAACAAAAAAACAGAAATTTAATATTATACTTAGCCGTTGGAATTATAATTATGATAAGTGTTTTTGTATATAATTATCTGCTAGCCAAAAATAAAAGAGAAAAAATAAAAACCTCTTACAATACTGAAACTCGAATTGCTAAGAAACTTCATGATGAGTTGGCGAACGATGTCTATCATACTATGGCTTTTGCGGAAACACAAGATTTATCAACCAGCCAGAATAAAGAAATATTACTTACTAATCTGGATACTATTTATTCCCGAACACGAAATATATCCCGTGAAAACAGCACAGTAGAAACAGGAGCATTATTTGTGTCTCATTTAAAAGAAATGATGTCTGGATTCAATACTGATAATGTGAATGTTTTAACCAATGGTATAGATTTGGTTGATTGGTTGGCTATAGAGAGTAACAAAAAAATCATCATTTATCGTGTGATTCAAGAATTGCTTATCAACATGAAAAAGCACAGTCAATGCAGTTTAGTTGTTCTGACTTTCAAACAAAATGAAAAAAAATTACAGATAGATTATACCGATAACGGAGTTGGAGCAACAATAAAACAATTAAATTCAAAAAATGGTCTTCAAAATGTGGAAAACCGTATTCAGGCTATAAAAGGAATAATTACTTTTGAAACTAAATCAAATAAAGGATTTAAAGTACAATTTATTATTCCAATATAATACTCCATTCTATGTTCCACAAAGTTTTAATAGCAGAAGATTTAGATAGTATTAGCATAGCAGTTGTTAAAGCTCTGGAAGAAGTTTCTATATTAGAAATTCACCATGCCAAATACTGTGATGATGCTTTTTTAAAAATAAAAAAAGCACTTCATGACAATCAGCCCTATGACTTATTAATTAGTGATTTATCATTTAAACCAGATCATAGAGAAAATAAGCTGAACTCCGGTGAAGAATTAATTGAGGCAGTAAAAAAAGTTCAACCCAACATCAAAACTATAGTATTCTCAATAGAAGACAAATCTTTTAGAATAAAATCATTATTCAATAACTTGGGAATTAATGCCTATGTATCTAAAGGAAGAGATAGTATTCCTGAACTAAAAAAATCGATTCAACACATATATAACAATGAGGAAATAAAACCATCAGCGGAAATATCTCATGCTTTAAGAGATAAATCACTTTTTGAAATTGAATCCTATGACATTTCACTTTTGAAATCATTGTCCAAAGGCTTAACTCTTGAGGATATTTCATCCGAATTTAAAGACTCCGGAATTATTCCAAATGGTAGCAGCAGTCTTGAAAAACGAATCAACAAATTAAAAATATATTTCAAAGCCAGTAATAATGTACATCTTATTGCTATTACCAAAGATTTAGGTTTAGTTTAAACTAATTTTTCCCTCTCTTATAAAAAAGGGCATGAAAAATAAATAAAAGTCATTTTAAGAAAAATAATAATTTCAAATCCTAGAAATTGAATCTATTATTTTTTTTTTTAAAATAATTTACCCCTTTTACGGTTTTCCGTAAAGAAATGGTTTCTAAAGATATTAGGTTTGACCAATAAAACTTTAAATCATACAAAATGGCAGATTTCACGAAAGAAGACTTAGCATTTACTGGATATTCACAAACAATAGATGCTAATGATTATCCTAAAACTATCGAAGTTATTGATAGGATTTATGTTGATAAAACAGAAGAGTTTGAAGTAATTCATTTCTGTAATCAGTTTCTAAAGAAATATAAAGTTCCTAAAACCAAAGCAAGTTTTCAAAAAGCAGAAAGCTTTTTACAACATCCCTCTTTGGAAAACGAAATCTACAGATCTCAATTATTAGACTGGATTGCAAGCAATTGGATAAAAATATAATAGTTTTTCATTTCAATGCACTAATTCCCAATTTTAGAATATTTAATAAGCTGCGAGAACCTATATAGTATTCTGGTATTTAATTTTTTAATGGTTTACGGATTCCCGTAACGAATTCTCTTTTATCAAAGTTACTTTTGATGTTTAAAAAAATTTAAGCCATTTTCAAAAAAACAATTTAGGTCATGAAGAAAAACGAAAATATATCCATTCAGAACGTACTAGAAAACAACAAAGAAGAAATAATACTTAATAAATGGGATAAAAAACTCAATGACTATAATAATTACGTCAAAGAATATCTCATACATTATAAAAAATCTCTTAAAGGCAATAGCATTTCATTATCAAAATATCCCTATTTGAAAGTAAAATCCGAGAGCTTGAGTAAAAAACTGAATAGAGGAATTGAGAAAGAGCTATTAACAAAAAAGCAACTTACAAAGGTTTTTAAAATTCGAGAAAAAATAGTGAATGCATGTTGTAATTAATATACTATTTAAGAATAAATGAAAAAAATCATAGTTGTAGGACTCTTGATATTTATAGCATCATTCGCTTATATTTCAAAAAAACAACCCGAAAAAAAAAGAGATCCACAAAATAAATATGATGTGAATGAAAAGCAACTAATGATCAATAGAAATAATCATTCATCATATAAATTTGATGAGCCAATAAATAACACCCTAAACATTTCTAATAAACAACTCCCAGTAAAACATTCTTCAAGACATCGAAAAGGAAAAATTGTCTACTCAAAAACTCATACTTTTGTTTTGGAATAAAACACTTTTTATTTTTTGTTTCAAATGAGGAAAACCGTAAAATAATATCTTTTTAAGCATGTAGTTTTGTTCCAATAAAAAAATAAACCAATGAAGTCATTAATTGTTTTAAAATCTAATCTATTATACGCCGCGCATATAACAATAATTCTTTTCGGTTCTCTATGCCTCATTTATTTAGTATATAAAATCTGGAAAAGGAGATAAAAAACATGTATCAAAACCACTGAAAAAAATCATGGGCAAGACATCATTCTATCGATTCTAAAATACAAAAAATTAATTAACAGATTAGGAATAAAAACATGATTAATAATGCTAAATTCGAGGAAATAACTATAGTTGAAAATGGAGTAATTTTGAAATATAAATCAAAAACAAATAAAGAAATATTATTTTCTGAATTAGATAAGATTTACATTACAAAAAATAAAATAAAACCAGTTTACACGCTTTTAATTAGTTTCTCAGCAATTTGTCTGGCACTATTTTCATATTTGTTTCTGAAAATTGACATAATCCCGCTTTTAGTTTTCTTGAGCATTATTGCAATTTTTTTTAAAATGAATAATTTTAAAAATTACGGTTTAATCATACGTTTAAAAAATAGTGAGACTTATGAAAAAAAGGCATCTACAAAATCAAGATATGAAACAATTAATCTTGTTAATTGTGTTCAAAAAGAGATTTACAATTATAAAACAAAAAAGAGTAATGAAACCGAACTTTAATTTTTAGTATGAATAGATACTTTAAAAAAGAACTTATTCTTAATTAAATGATTTAACTTTCGTTTCTAAATTGCTGTAAAAGATTACGCCTAAAAAGATCAAAACATTAAAAAACTCCCATTAACTATCCTAACTTTAAATTGCTTAGTTTACATAAAGGAGAAAGTAGCAATATTCGCTAATTAAAATTTATGAAACCCCTCTTTTCCCTGCTACTTTTTCTTATTTCAACCTTTTGTTTCTCACAAACTAAGCTCCTTTCTTGGAACATAGAAAATCTTGGAAAATCTAAATCAGACAAAACGATAAACTATATCGCTAATACACTTCGTGACTATGACATTATTGCTATTCAAGAAGTTATAGCTGGTTATGGTGGTGCTCAAGCAGTAGCCAGATTAGCGGATGAACTCAATCGCAAGGGAGCTAAATGGGATTATGTAATTAGTGACCCAACAAGCAGCAGTGCTTACAAAACGGAACGCTATGCGTTTATTTGGAAAACCAGCAAATTAAAAAAGATTGGTAACGCTTGGCTCGAAAAAAAATACCATCTAGAGATTGATCGAGAACCTTATTTTTGTACGTTCCAATATGAAAACAAGCAATTCACTGTCGTTAATTTTCATGCTATTACTAAAAATAGGCAACCTGAAACCGAAATTAAATATTTTAAATTTCTACCAGATGAATATCCCAACTTGAATTTAATATTTGCTGGAGATTTTAATTGTCCGCAATCTCACACAGTTTTTAATCCTTTAAAAAAAATGGGGTATCAATCGATTTTGGTTAATCAGAAAACCTCTTTGAAACAAGAATGCAAAAATGGTAAATGTCTAGCATCCGAATTTGACAATATGTACTATAAAACTTCAAAAATCAAAACTATAAATTCTGGAATTATTCCTTTTTATAAAAACTTTAATTCATTAAAAGAAGCCCGAATAATATCAGATCATATTCCTATTTGGTTTGAATTTTCTTTGAATTAAATTAGTCAAAAACTTCAAAATTATCTCCGTCAAAACTAGCAAAAACCATACTGGGATGCGAGTCCTGATGAAACATATTTCCTTTATTATCGATAGCAATTGCGCCTGCAAAACCATCATAAGGTTTTAGCTCGTTGAACGTTTTAGTAAAGGCTTCTGGCAATGTAAAACCATCAGTAACACGAGTCACAATTTTTGTAGCGGTGCCATTACTTACAATGTCCTCACCTACTCCTGTTAAACTCACACCGCAAAAAGCATTGGCATAATTACCCGCTACAGTAGCCGAATCTGAAATGCGTCCGGGAATTTCAAATCCTTTTCCTCCTGTGGAAGTCGCTACAGCAATTTTTCCATTTGTATCTAAAGCTACGCAACCCACAGTTCCGGTTCCTATAGATTTTAGCTTTGCTTCATATTCCGCTCGACGTTGTGGAATCTCAGTTGAAAAAGCTTCAAAACCATTCTCTCTTGCAAAATTAGTCGCTCCACTTCCTCCTAAAACCCTATCGTCATACTGCATCAATATTTGAGCCACCTGAACCGGATTTTTCACTTCTTCTATATTGATAACACCGCTCATTTTCTGGTTTTCACCATCCATAACTGCAGCGCTCATTCTGATTTTTCCGTCACTTTGAATTTGGGAACCTATTCCCGCATTAAACAATTCATCATCTTCCAAAAGTGAAACTGCATAAACAACCGTTTCCAATGCAGAATGTGTTTTTAAAAAATCATACGCATCTTTTACAATTCGCTCTAATGCATTTTGTTTAGCAACTTTTGTTTCGTGATTGGTGGATGATTCCGAAAAAAAACCTCCGTGTATGATTAGTTTCATAATGTATGGGGTGCAGATTCTAGATTTAGACAGTTCTCTAAATACTAAATTGCTATCTTATTTATACGTAGTGTGACGATTGAATATGCATTTTATGTGTTTCAAGATTATAAGTATCGAATTTACTCATAACATGTGTTACCAAATGTGAGATTGATATTGGTTGGCCTAATTCTACTTTCGTCAAATTAGTGTCTTTTATTTCACGACCATCAACCAAAATAACCAACCCGGAACCTATGGCTTCCATTTGGGTATTATTGGTAATCAACAAACCCGTATCTTCACCAAGTCCTATTCCCAGTACTCTAGGATTACCTACAACAGCTTGAAAAAGTCTGCCAATTCGCCCGCGCTGTACAAAATGGGTATCGATAATAACTCCATCAATTAAACCTAATCCACTTGAAATTTTTACTTCACCTTTCAATAAAGCTTCGGAGCTACTGCCTTGATAAATCATAGTATTAGATGCCGCTGCTGCTCCTGCTGAAGTTCCGGCATAAATAAATTCTTCATTATGGTATTTATCCAATAAAATATCATGAAATAGTGTTCCTCCAAGAATGGAAGTCAATCGCAATTGATCGCCTCCGGTAAACATAACAATATCCGCTGCTTTTAATCGGGCCAAAACTTCTTCATCTGCAGCTTGTTCCCGTCTTTCAATAGTAAGTATATCTACATTTTTAGCATTCAAATATTCAAAAGCCTTAACATATTCAGGGCCTATTTCGCGTGGAATGATTGAAGCGGTTGTAATGACTTCGATTCGTGAATTTTCTTTGTGTTTTGATTCGTTTAGTATCCTTTTTAAAATGCCAGTTTCAAAAAAGTTTAAATTGCTAGTTGCATTTTTATCCAAATCGGTTTCAGTAAAACTTCCTTTATCTACAGCACCTCCTATTATTATTAGTTTTCCTAGTATATTCATTTGGCAAAAATAACCAAAAAGATAAAAGGAGCTATTGAACTATGCTTTTTTTTTTAATTATCACAAACTCAATATTAATTGTTTATTTTTAAGAAAATAAATTTTGATTCCTTTTTATAAAAAGCTACTTTTAATTTAGTTCTATGCATTTTCAAAAACAAAAACACATTATCGTCTTCTTTTAAAAAGAAACAGACCATATTAATTTTAAAACAAACCATTACCTATTAATCCTATTCCAAAAAATAATACCCCTTTTTATGAAAATAATCAAAGTACAAGCCCTACGCGGTCCCAATATATGGAGCATACAAAGAAAAAAATTAATCCAAATGCGATTGGATTTGGAAGAAATGGAACAGTTTCCAACTAATAAAATTGAAGGATTTAAAGAACGTATTGAAGCTATGTTTCCTACGATGATTGAACATCGTTGTTCTGAAGGCTGTCGCGGTGGATTTTTTTCCAGAGTAGAACGTGGTACCTGGATGGGCCATGTGATTGAACATATTGCTCTTGAAATTCAGTCTTTAGCAGGCATGGAAACTGGATTTGGAAGAACTCGAGAAACTAAAACTCCTGGAACTTATAATGTCGTCTTTAGTTATACCGAAGAAAATGTGGGTCTTTTTGCAGCAGAATCTTCTGTTGCCATTGCAGAAGCTTTAATTGCCGGAACAGATTATGATTTAAATGCCGACTTACAGAAAATGCGGGAAATACGTGAACGTGTACGACTTGGACCAAGTACCGGAAGTATTGTAGAAGAAGCCGTTTCCAGAAATATTCCCTGGATAAGATTAGGAACTAATTCTTTGGTTCAATTAGGATATGGAATCAATCAAATGCGTTTTCAGGCAACAATCACTTGCAAAACAAGCAGTATTGCGGTTGATATTGCTTGCAATAAAGAGCTTACAAAAAAAATGTTGGATATGGCATCAATTCCTGTTGCCAGCGGAAGTATTTGTGTAGACGAAGACGATTTGGCAGAGACCATAAAAAAAATTGGCTATCCTATCGTGTTAAAACCATTGGATGGAAATCACGGAAAAGGTGCTTCAATCAATGTTACTAATTGGGAAGATGCCGTTTCAGGCTTGGCTTTCGCCAAAGAATACAGCAAACGAATCATTGTAGAAAAATTTATTACCGGATTCGACTTTAGAATATTGGTAATTGATAATAAATTAGTTGCTGCTGCAAAACGAGTTCCTGCACATGTAATTGGAAACGGAAAAGATACTATTCAAGAATTAATTGAAACAACAAATCTAGATCCAAGAAGAGGATATGGCCATGAAAATGTGCTAACTCAAATTGATGTCGATAGAGATACTGAAGATCTATTAGAAAAACTAGGCTACACATTAGAAACAATCCCTAAAATTGGTGAAATTGTATTCCTAAAATCTACTGCAAACTTAAGCACTGGTGGAACTTCTGTGGATGTAACTGATATGATGCACCCAGAAAACATCTTTCTTGCCGAAAGAATTTCAAGAGTAATTGGACTCGATGTGTGTGGAGTTGATATCATGGCCGAGAATTTAACACAACCGTTAAAAGAAAATGGTGGTGTAATTCTGGAAGTCAATGCGGCTCCAGGGTTTAGAATGCACCTTGCTCCTTCCGAAGGATTGCCAAGAAATGTCGCCTCGCCAGTAATTGACATGTTGTATCCTCCGGGGAAATCGTGTCGCATTCCTATAATTGCAGTTACAGGAACCAATGGAAAAACGACTACCACCCGACTTTTGGCTCATATTGTAAAAAATAATGGATTCAAAGTAGGATTCACTACATCAGATGGGATTTATATTCAAAATCACATGATGGAAAAAGGCGATACAACCGGACCACTAAGTGCAGAATATGTTTTGAGAGATCCAACGGTAGAATTTGCTGTTCTGGAAACTGCTCGTGGAGGAATCCTTCGTTCAGGTTTAGGTTTTAGCCTTTGTGATATTGGAATCATTACCAATATTCAGGAAGATCATCTAGGTTTAAGTGACATTCACACTTTAGACGATTTGGCCAGAGTAAAAGCTACGGTTGTCAAAAGCATCAAGAAAAATGGTTGGGCAGTTTTGAATGGAGATGACGAACATTGTGTAAAAATAGGCAAAGATTTGAATTGCAATGTCGCTTATTTTAGTTTAAGCGAAGACAGTGATTTTATCAAAAAACTTTGTGCCGAAGGAAAAACAGTTGCCGTATATGAAAACGGATACATTACCATCAAAAAAGGAGAATGGAAAATCCGTATCGAACGTGCCACTCATGTCCCACTAACATTAGGCGGGAAAGCAAAATTCATGATTGCTAATGTGCTTGCTGCCACTTTAGCAAGTTATTTATGGGGATTTAAAACCGAAGATATCAGCTTGTCATTACAAACTTTCATTCCAAGTGCCGCCCAAACACCAGGCCGTATGAACATTTTTGAGTTTAAAAAATTCAAAGTATTGATTGACTTTGCACACAATGCTTCCGGTTATAAAGGTGTCGAAGAATATTTACAAAGTGTTGAGGCTACTAAAAAAATTGGAATTATTGCCGGTGTTGGAGACCGTCGCGACGAAGATATCAAAGATTGTGCAACTATTGCTGCCCGAATGTTTGACCATATTATCATTCGACAAGAAAAATACCTAAGAGGAAGAACCGAAGATGAAATTATTAATTTAATTCTCGAAGGAATCAAAAATTCTGAAAAAATGGTAACTTATGAGATTATCCCTAAAGAAACTGAAGCTATTAGACATGCCATAAATTGTGCCGAAGAAGGAAGTTTCATCACCGCATTAAGCGACGTTGTTACTAATGCCATCGATATTGTACAAGAATATTTAGACAAAGAAAATGAACATGGTATCGTTTAATTTTTTTCAATAAATGACAAAAGCTACTGTAACAAGTAGCTTTTTTTTAGATAAATGATAACTGCATTTTATTACATTATAAATATTCAGGAGCTATTTCCTGCTTTCGCCTTTATCTTTGTTCGTTCCTCTCCAAAGGATATCGGCTTTATCAGGGCTATAAACCATACCGTTTTAAACAACTATATTTTTAGAAAATTGACATTTCCGTTTTAGTAGTCAATAATTCCAAAGCATTCATCCCTAACTCTGAATTTCCTTTTTCATTAAGTCGAGGACTCCAAGTGGCAACTACAAAATTCTTAGGGTACAAAGCCGCAATTCCTCCTCCAATTCCGCTTTTACCCGGCAATCCCACTTTATAAGTAAACTCGCCTGACTCGTCATAAAAGCCACATGTTTGCATCAAAGCATTGAGTCTCTTTACCTGACTTTTCGTTAAAATTGGTATTCCAGCTTTAGTTTTTCCTTCATTGGCAAGAAAGAAAAAGGAATGGGCTAATTCTTTACATGTCATTTCTATAGAACACTGATTAAAATAAAAATCCAGCACTTCGTCAACATCGTTATTTATATTTCCAAAAGATTTTAAAAAATTAGCTAAAGCAGCATTCCTGAAACGAGTATCTTTTTCAGATTGCGCTACTTTTAAATTATACTCAATTGCAGAACTCCCAGAAATCATTCTTATAAAATCCAGAAAATCTTGTTTTGGGTTTTCTAAATGAGTTACAAGCATATCAGCAATAACAATTGCTCCTGCATTGATAAAAGGATTTCGGGGAATTCCTTTTTCATATTCTAATTGTACTAAGGAATTAAAAGCACTTCCTGATGGCTCGACTCCTACTCGTTCCCATATTTTTTCATCCAAAAAAGAAAATGCTAATGCAACAGTCAGTGCTTTAGAAATACTTTGAATAGAAAATTTCTCCCCACTATCACCTATTGCAAAGTCCTCGCCGGAAATTGTCGTTAAATGTATTCCAAATTTATCAGGATTTACCTTAGCTAATTCGGGAATGGAAGAAGTAACCTTCCCTAATGTTGTAAGTTTTTCAGATTCATTATATATTTCTTGTAAAATAACTTTGTAATTCATGTAAAGAATTTGATATATTTAAAATGATACGATTACGTTTTCAGTTTTTTCTTTCTAGCTGCAGGAAATAATACATTATTCAAAATCAGACGATATCCTGGCGAATTAGGATGCAAATCCAGAACCGTTGGTGGATCCCCTACTTGGTGCTGAAAATCTTCTGGGTCATGACCTCCATAAAACGTGAACATTCCCTTCCCTTTTTGACCATGAATGTAACGTGCTTCACCATTGACCTCACAAGTGCCCATCACCAAAATATTCGATTTAATTAAAGGAATATCAAATGCGGTGGTTTGTCCCATGAATCCTTTTACTAATTGCGTATGATTTTGACAAAGCATACTAGGAATTGGATCCCATTTTGCCGAAAATTCCATTAATGTAAAATAATCTTTCTCCATAGGAACTCTTCGTTTTGAAGTCATATCAATATCTGAAAATTCATATTGTTCCGGTCTTCTTTCTAAAGTAAAATCTTTGAAAGCAAATGAATTGGTGTAATTCATTTTTGATTGGTAATTTCCTTCACTCGGGTCCCCATCAAACATTGCTTCACAAATATCAACACCATCTGCAGCCAAAGCAATATCAAAACTATCCGTTGCAGAACACATGGCAAACATAAATCCTCCACCTATGACAAAATCCCTAATTTTCTTAGCAACTGCTCCTTTTTCTTGAGATACTTTAGGAAATCCTAATTTATTTGCCAGTGTCTCAGCATCTTTCTTTTGCTCGATATACCAAGGTGCATTTTTGTAAGCTCCATAAAATTTGCCATATTGCCCCGTAAAATCCTCATGATGCAAGTGCAACCAATCATACAATAACAATTGTTCACTTAAAACTTCTTCATCATAAATTGGTGTAAAAGGAATTTCGGCATAAGTCAATACCATAGTCACCGCATCATCCCAAGGTTGTTTCCCTTTTGGGGTATAAACAGCAATTTTTGGTGCTTTTTCCAGTACAACTGATTCCATATTTTGGGAAGGACTGGATATTTCGTTCAAGATTGCCAATTGATCTCCATCTGAAATAACCTCAAAACTCACTCCTCTAATTTGGCATTCTTTGCGAATTTCTTCAGCATCAGGCAATAAAAAAGAACCTCCACGATAGTTAAGTAACCAACTGGCTTTATAATTTTTATCTAAGCACCAATAGGTGATTCCGTATGCTTTAAGATGATTCTGTTGGCTCGTTTCATCCATTGGCAACAAAATAAAAGAAGCTTTTGCCGTAATTGTCAGCAAAAAAATAAGAATATATAGAAATGGCTTCGACATCGATTTTTAATTTTTATACCTCAAAGATAGAAAGTAAGCAATTCAAATACATGAAATTTAACTATTAAATCGATTCCTAAAATAAGTTTAGAGGTAAAACACGTAAAAACACTCATAGCCAAACAATTTCCTATTCCTAAATTCGCAGATATCCATAAATCAATGAAGATGATAAATTTAATAATGAATTCAACTAAAAAAAACAAACCTGTCAGTATTAAGAATCTTATGACAAATGTTGTAATAGTCATATTAATAATACTCATCATTACTTTCTATGTCTTGTGTTACCAGTTTATTTTCAATTAACATACATTTTAAGT
This sequence comes from Flavobacterium sp. GNP002, assembly GCF_054343795.1. Classification (NCBI taxonomy): domain Bacteria; kingdom Pseudomonadati; phylum Bacteroidota; class Flavobacteriia; order Flavobacteriales; family Flavobacteriaceae; genus Flavobacterium; species Flavobacterium sp. GNP002. Next base: position 2,278,265 of record NZ_JBTGUW010000001.1, on the reverse strand, counting down.
ACTATAAATACAATACTCCTTTATTGTGAAAAACTATTACACAACTTTATCAGAAGAAATTCTTTCTGTTGCAAAATCAGGGAAAGATACTGTCACCTTAAGGAGACAACTTTTTTATATCAGACAAGCTAAACTTGAAAAAAGTTTAAACACGGATGATTTGAAAAAGACTTTTTGGATAAATATTTACAATGCTTTTTACCTTATCAATTTAAAAGAAAAAAAACTAGGAAAAGAAATTTTCAATCTGAAAAGAATCAAAATTGCACGTGCAGTATTTTCATTAAATGACATTGAACACGGTATTTTAAGGAAGTATAAATTTAGAATTGGTTATGGATATATTACGAATCCATTCTACTCTGATTTTATAAAAAAATTAGCGGTAAGCAAAGTCGACTACAGAATCCATTTTGCATTAAGAAGCCTTGAATTGGAGAAAAACACTATTGACTTTTTCAATTGTGAAGAAATAGAAAAACAACTTACTGAAGTTACCAACGATTTTATTCGTTTGGAAACTGAATTTGACCACGAGTCAAAAACAATTAGAGTTTCCGCTTTTTTATTGTCTTATTTAAGGGATTTTAGAGGCAAAAAAAACGTAAAAAATTTATTGGAAACAATTTTTGAAAGAGATTTAAAGGAATATAAACTCCGATTTAAAACCTACAAAAGAACAGAAAAATTACTCCAGGTTTCTTAACGTAAACATTCAAAAAAAAAATCAATTAATTTGAATAATATTAATCGTTCAGCAATATAAATTCATTCTGAACGGCATAAACCACTAAACCTGCAATATTTCTGGATTCGGTTTTCAACAACAAATTATTTCTATGCCCTTCTACTGTTCTTGGACTTATAAAAAGCAGTTCTGCAATTTCCAACGTACTTTTTTGGTTACAAATCAGTTTAAGCACTTCAATCTCACGTGGACTAAGAAAGTTGTTGTCAAAATTACTCTTGGTCTTTTTATTTGTCAATACATCGGCCTGAATGATTTTCATAACATAATCCGTATAATAAAATCCCTTTGAGGCGACTTCATTTATTGTTGTCAATAATTCTTGTGGTGTTGTATTTTTTATTAAATACGAAACAGCTCCTACATCAATCATATTAGCAACAAAAGTTTTTGAATCATAACTGGTCAGGGCAATAATTTTGATTTCAGGAAATTCTTTTCGAATAATCTTAGTTGCCTCAACTCCATTTATTATTGGCATTTTCAAATCCATGATAATAATATCTGGATGACTATTTTTATTGTTTTGAAGGAAAGAAATTAGTTCATCTCCATTAGAAGCTTCAAAAACAATCTCAATATTTGGTTCGCGATCCAATAAAAAAGAGATACCTTTTCTAAAAAGAATCTCATCATCGACTAATATTATTTGTATAGTTTTGCTCATTTTTTAAAAATTAAAAACTACTGAAATTCCTTTATTTATTGCTGAATCCAAGGTCATCTTACCGTTTAAAAAAGCAATTCTACTTTCTATATTTTTCATCCCCAGACCTTTCTGATTTTCATTATTTTTTATTTCAAAACCAATCCCGTCATCCGTATAAAAACACCAATGCATTTCATTCTTTTTTTCAAAAATAATCGAGATCATAGATGCTTTTCCATGACGCAACGAATTATTCATCAGCTCTTGTAAAATTCTAAATACATGCAAATGTTTATCATTGTCTATAATATCAAATACAGTTTTATTTTCATAATTTACCTTTACGGCTTTGGAACTACTGAATTCCAAACACAATTCCTCTACACCTGCATGAAGTCCAAATTTATCTAAAACGGGAGGCAATAAACCATGTGCAATTTTCCTTGAATTATCTAGTGCTTTGGCCGTAAGATTAATAATGTTGTTCGTAATTTCTACTACCTCAGTCTCGGTTAAATTAGGCGTGGTAAGCAAATGACTGTTTAAAGAAACTATATTGAGTTTAGAACTAATATCGTCATGCAAATCTTGTGCAATACGCTTGCGTTCCTCTTCCTGAGTAATAATTACAGAGCTTAAAAGTTCTTTTTGATACTGGATTTCTAAATCCTTTTTTTCAAATTCCTTTTGAATAATTTTCTTTCTCGAAAAATAAAAAAACAATATTAAAACCAATCCCATCAGAAGGAAAGCGATAAAACTATACACTATGATTTCAATTATTTCACTTTCCTGCAGTGTATTGACTTTCATAAAATTGTTTTAAATTCTCTTTTTTTAGAAAAACTTTTTTTCCATTCTACCAATATAAAAATCTGATACAAAACATACAATATGCTATTCAAAATCCACGTAATTTTATTCATTTTTGGACTTAAAACAATTGTAAGATTCCCTACCAGAAACAAAATTGTACTTCCGAACAAATAGAATAAAATACCCATATTTATTAAATAGAACTCTTTTTTTTCATTCAACATATTGTAAAAATGAAAAGTGGCATACAAAATCAATAATATGGAAGTCATTAATATTTCGAAAAGATTAAATTTAAAAAACAAAGAAAAGTCAAATGCATATTGTATAGCTAATGCTAATAGGGTTGTGATTAAACAAAATTTCACTATTCTTTTTTGCAATTCTTGTTTTAAAATATTCACGTAAAAAAGGCTCAGAAATATAAACTGACCGATAAAATAAAAATGCGAGAGATATAAGTTACTAATATTGAATTTTTTCAAGGTCATTGAAGTCATTTGGACTAAAAAAATCACACCAAGATACCATGTAAAAAGTGAGTAAGCTTTCCCGTGATTACGGTAGCCTTTAATAAATAAAATCAGATTAAGAAATAAAATTAAATACCCAATATTTGCAAATAAAATCCACATAACAATTAGGAATTTAGAGGACTTTCAGGATCACTCGCCGGCGGGCAAGGCTCTGTAAAATCGTATATATTATCTTGGCCTCCTGCTGAATTTCCAAAAGTGTCAGAAATCATATCGACATAAATTCCTGTTTCCGGATTGAATTTTGTACCTACAATCATTAATTTTTCAACGCCTGCATCATCCACTCCAATATAAGCTCTCACGGCATCTACTCCTTCTGATAAAACTTCTAGTAAATCTACTTTCGGAATCAAAAATGCATTGACATGATGGTGTTTATTGTAATCTCCTTCTTTTTTAGACCAACGCTTGGCCCATTTCTGTGCAGTTTTTAAAGGGATTGCATTTACAGTTTTGGTTTCTTTATGGTTTTCAGAAGTAGTTTCTTGTAACATAAGCGATAGGTTTTGGTAAACTATATTTTTAAAATTAAAAATCGATAGCTAAACTACTACTTTTTATTGTTTTAACAAAATACATCCTATGTATTACAACATTAAAAAGCCTAAATCAAATGGATGATTTAGGCTTTTAATGTTTATATTCTAAAAACAATATTTGACTTGTTTAATTTTCTAAAACGGAACGTCGCTGTCATCATCTAAATCATTCAAATTACTTCCAAAAGCTTCATTAGCCGAAGGGAGATTTTTAGTGATAAAAGGATTATCGTCTTGATTCATACTTGAAGGTAAATCATCATATCCTCCACTAAAATCTTCCAGATTGTCAAACTTTCCTAGATGTCCAATAAACTTCAATCGAACGTTTTCAATACTACCATTACGGTGTTTAGCAATCATTATTTCTGCCTGACCAGTCGTTGGTGAAGCTTCATCATCATCCCACTCATCAATTTTGTAATATTCAGGACGGTATAAAAACGATACAATATCGGCATCTTGCTCAATCGCTCCCGATTCACGTAAATCCGACAGTAAAGGTCTTTTACTTGACCCACGCGTTTCTACCGCACGCGACAATTGCGAAAGTGCAATAACCGGAACATTTAATTCCTTGGCCAATGCTTTTAAGTTTCGGGAAATCGTAGAAATCTCCTGCTCTCTATTTCCGCCTCCTTTTCCGTTTCCTCCTGCTGTCATCAATTGCAAGTAATCGACAATAATAATTCGGATACCATGCTGTGAAACCAAACGTCTTGCTTTAGCCCTTAAATCGAAAATAGACAATGAAGGCGTATCATCAATAAACAAAGGTGCTTTTTCTAAATTCTTAACTTTGGTACTCAATTGTTCCCATTCGTGCTTTTCCAGTTTTCCGGTACGTAATTTTTCCGACGACAAACCTGTCTCAGAAGAAATCAAACGGGTAATTAACTGAACCGATGCCATCTCCAAAGAAAATAAGGCAACTGGCATCCCAAAATCAATTGCCATATTTCTAGCCATCGATAATACAAATGCGGTCTTACCCATTGCTGGTCTAGCCGCTATAATAATTAAATCACTTGGTTGCCAACCTGAGGTAATCTTATCTAATTTATCAAAACCTGTTGCAACACCACTCAGTCCTTCTTGACCGGCAATTTCCTCGATTCTTTTCTTGGCCTGTAACACTAAACTCTGTGCTGTTTCGGAACTACGTTTTATGTTCCCTTGTGTTACTTCGTATAATTTGGATTCGGCTCTATCCAATAAATCAAAAACATCTGTTGTTTCATCATAGGATTCTTCAATGATTTCAGAAGATATTCGAATCAAACTACGCTGAATAAATTTTTGTAAAATGATTCTGGAGTGAAATTCAATGTGTGCCGAAGAGGAAATCTTTTGCGTAAGCTGAATTAAATAAAAATCACCGCCTGCCAACTCTAATTTTGCATTTTTTTTAAGTTGGGCAGAAACGGTTAATAAGTCAATAGGCTGTGTTTCTGTAAACAGTTGTACAATAGCTTCAAAAATATGTTTGTGTGCATCTTTGTAAAAAGCATCAGGCTGTAAAATGTCAATCACATCATCTACACCTTTTTTATCAATCATCATGGCACCCAGCACCGCCTCTTCTAAATCGAGAACCTGAGGAGGCAACTTCCCTTTTTCTAAGCTTATAATTGTTGTTTTATCCACCTTTACAGGGTTTATATTTCTGAAGTTTTCCATAGAGCGAAAGTAGCAAAAATTAAAAAAATATTGTCATTGAGTTGTTACAAATAATTGTTCATAAGTAACTATTTTTTGTTTATAACCCAAAAAAAATCCGTCTCGTTCTAGGTTTTTAGCACGAGACGGATTAAAGATAAATTTGTAAGATTTTACTCTTTATACTCGCCCATTTTACTGTATTTGTCCATTCTTTGGGCTATTAATTCTTCTGTTGATAAGTCTTTCAATTCATTAAAACCTTTCATGATATATTGCTCTACCGTTTTGAAAGTAGTCTCTTTATCATAGTGTGCTCCACCTAAAGGTTCCGGAATGATATCATCCACTAATTTTTGTTTTTTCATGTCTGCAGAAGTCAATTTTAATGCTTCGGCAGCTTGTTCTTTGTACTCCCAGCTTTTCCATAAAATAGAAGAACACGATTCTGGTGAAATAACAGAATACCAAGTGTTTTCCATCATGTAAACTTTATCACCAACTCCTATTCCTAATGCTCCTCCAGAAGCTCCTTCACCAACAATTACTGTGATAATAGGCACTTTTAAACGAATCATTTCAAATATGTTTCTGGCAATAGCTTCACCTTGTCCACGTTCCTCTGCTTCTAATCCTGGATAAGCTCCCGGAGTGTCAATAAGAGTGACCACTGGAATACCAAATTTTTCAGCCATTTTCATCAAGCGCAACGCTTTTCTATAACCTTCAGGGTTTGCCATCCCAAAATTACGAAACTGACGCATTTTAGTATTGATCCCTTTTTGTTGGCCGACAAACATGAATGATTGTCCATTAATTTGTCCTAAACCACCAATCATGGCTTTATCATCCTTAAATGATCTATCTCCAAAAAGTTCAAGAAATGTACCTTTAGTAAGATTAGTAATATGCTCTAGCACATAAGGTCTATTAGGGTGACGAGATAGTTGGACACGTTGCCAAGCAGTCAAGTTTTTATAAATATGCCTTTTAGTCTCTTCTAACTTTTTGTTGATTTGTTTGCAAGTATTCGTTACATCAACATCCGATTCTTGACCAATAATAAGACATTTGTCTAACTGTTCTTCTAGTTCTTTTATTGGAAGCTCAAAATCTAAATATTCCATAGGATTTTTGCGTTTTTGTTTTTATTTGGAACCGCAAATATAAAATTTTAAATCGTTCAAAAAGGTAAATTTTATATTTATGTGTAAAAGTTTGCTTCTCAAAACCTTGAGAAAGTTATTCTTGTTTGTCCTTTTGATAGTGTTTTATAACCCCATTTAGGATTACGGTGATTACAATTATTAGTGCCCCGATGTAAAACTCAAAGCTCATTTTCTCTTTTCCGCCAAGGATAAAATAGGCCAAAATAATCCCGTAAACCGGTTCTAAATTTGTAGTCAGCATTACGGTATACGGTGTCAGTTTTCGCATCACTTTTACCGAAGCTGTAAAGGCATACGCAGTACAAATTGATGCTAAAACCAGAATTAAAACCCAATTATTAGCTGTCAATATAAAGAAATCAGCAGTGAATTTTTGCTGGAATAAAAAGTAAATCGTAATAAAGAAAACACCTGCCAGAAATTCGTAAAAAGCAATTACGGAAGGTTCGTGTCTTTCAATCAATTTTCCGTTCATTAGCGTAAACAAAACACCTAATATTATTGATGCCAAGGCGTATAGCATTCCATCCAAATAGTTAATTTCGACTTTCATAATCAATGCTAAACCAGCAATAATAATAAGACCAAAAAACACTTCGTACCACAATACTTTTCGACCATAAAAAACAGGCTCTAATATTGAAGCAAAAAACGCTCCAAGCGAAAAAAAGGATAGTGTAATGGACACATTAGAAACATGGATGGCTTTGAAGAAAAAGATCCAATGCAAGGCAATCAGCAATCCCACAAAAATCAATTTGAATAAGGATTTTAAAGGGATTTTAAATGATATCTTTTTGAATGCAATAAATAAAGCTAAAAACAGCCCTGCAAAAAACATGCGATACCAAACTAGAGCATCGGCGGTAATGGTGATTAAAGCTCCTAAAATAGCCGTAAAACCCCATATAAAAACAATCAAATGAAGGTTTAAGTAACTTTTTAATTTATCGTTTTGCATTTCGTAACAAATAAATGGCTAAAATTCCAAAAGCAATATTAGGCAACCAAACGGCTAACATGGGAGGAATACTGGATTTTTCGGCCAATACACCAAAGATCTTATCAAAAAATACAAAGGCAAAAGCCAAAGCAATTCCTATCGCTAAATTAGTTCCCATTCCGCCTCTTCGCTTCATCGAAGAAACCGCAACGGCAATAATAGTAAGAATAAATGCCGATACCGGAACACTATATTTTTTATACAATACAACTAAATAAACATTGATATTAGACGAACCTCGCTCACGTTCTTTTGCAATAAAAGCATTTAATTTCCCTAGACTCAAGGTTTCCGCAATGTAAACCACAGGCGTTAAATCCTCTAAATCAAAGGTGAAAACAGCCTCTTTTTGAGGTACTTTTTCAATTTTATCATTCAGTTCACCCACCGTTCTTTTAGTATAATCATACATGGTATAGGTGCTGTCCTTCGGGTTCCATTTTATTCTGGAAGCCGTTATTTTATGGACTAATTTTTCGTTTTTAAATTTTTCAAGCGAAAAATTAAAAGCAGTTTTAGACTCTGTATTGAAACTGTTTACATAGATAAACTCATTATCACTAATTTGTCTGTAAACGTCAGTATCATCACCACGCATCGCCTCTTTTCCGCCACCTTTCAAGTATGTATACCTAAAATTATTGAATCCTTCACTGGCTGCAGGAACCACAAAGAAACCCATCAGCAATACAAAAACAGAAACAATGGAAGCACCAATTATATAAGGTCTTAAAAAGCGCGTGAATGAAATTCCCGAACTTAAAATAGCGATAATCTCCGTATCATTTGCCAGTTTTGACGTAAACCAAATCACCGATAAAAACAAAAATATTGGAAAAAGAGAATTTGCAAAATAAATAGTAAAGTTGTAATAGTACAGTGCAATCTCTAAAAACGGGATTTTATTCTCCAGCATTTTATTGATCTTCTCGGATACGTCAACAACAATTCCTATAGGGATAAACAACAACAGCATCACCGCAAATGTGGCTAAATATCTTTTCAGGATGTATTTGTCTATTATTGTTAACATGTTTTAAATTATGAGTTATGAGTTATGAATTATGAACTACAAGCTAACTCATAATTTATAATTCATAATTATTTTATAAACGTTGGCTCATATTTTTCACCATCATTTCTTTCCAAGGTCTGAAATCGCCAGCTAAGATATGTTTTCTGGCTTCACGAACCAACCACATATAAAAACCAAGATTGTGTATAGTAGCAATTTGTTTCCCCAAGTATTCATTGGCAGCAAAAAGGTGGCGCAAATACGCTTTCGTGTATTCAGTGTCCACGTAAGTGATTGCCATTTCGTCAATTGGCGAAAAATCATCTTCCCACTTTTTGTTTTTGATATTTATAGTACCATTTGCAGTAAATAACATTCCGTTTCTGGCGTTACGCGTAGGCATCACACAGTCAAACATGTCGATTCCAAGGGCAATATTTTCCAAAATGTTTATTGGAGTTCCCACTCCCATCAGGTAACGCGGTTTGTCTTCCGGTAAAATTTCACAAACCACTTCGGTCATGGCATACATTTCCTCCGCAGGTTCCCCTACTGAAAGTCCACCAATCGCATTTCCTTGTTGGTTTGAATTTGCAATATATTCTGCTGATTGTTGGCGTAAATCTTTATAACAACTCCCTTGAACAATTGGAAAAAACGTTTGTTCGTACCCGTATTTAAAAGGCTGCGTATCTAAATGATTGATGCAACGGTCTAACCAACGGTGGGTCATTTTCATGGAGCGTTTCGCGTAGTTGTAATCACAAGGATATGGCGTACACTCATCAAAAGCCATGATAATATCAGCACCAATGGTACGTTGAATTTCCATCACATTCTCTGGCGTAAAAAAGTGGTACGAACCGTCAATATGCGATTTGAACTTCACTCCTTCTTCCTTAATTTTTCTATTGGCCGAAAGTGAATACACTTGGTAGCCACCAGAATCCGTCAAAATATTACGGTCCCAGTTCATGAATTTATGCAAACCACCGGCTTTCTCCAGGATTTCGGTTTGTGGACGCAAGTATAAATGGTAGGTATTTCCCAAGATAATATCTGGGTTGATATCGTCTTTCAATTCGCGTTGATGTACCCCTTTTACAGAACCTACGGTTCCTACAGGCATAAAAATTGGAGTTTCAATCACACCGTGATCAGTAGTAATACTTCCCGCTCTGGCTTTCGACTGCGGATCTTTTTTTAATAAATCAAACTTCATAGTAACGTATTTCACCCGATTGTTCGGCTGGCAAAGATAGGTTAATTTGAAATCTACATCAAAAAAATGTTTTTCATCCCATAAAGTAAAAAAGTGTCTCAAAAGCTATTAGGATAATAACTAAAATACACCAGCTTTTTAAGGAAAAAATGAGACAAATATAGCATTCAAAAACACACGTATCCTTTAGCATCTGGTTTTGGGCGTGCCCACACTTTCATTTCCATTACTGAGCTGGGGCTATACGTTATAAACGAAGTTCACTGAACTCCGCTAAAAATTAAAAACATTGTGAAGTAATCTTTTATTCCGCTGCGCTTCATAAAAGGATTTCCAGTGCAAACGAAGTTCACTGTGCTCCTATGAAAAATATCAAAAAGTGAAGCAATCCCTCAAGCAAAACAAGTCGTAATAACAACTAAATTAGTCTCATGTAATTCAAAAAAGTATTAAACAAATTAAAAGTCCTTTTGATGATTTGTACGATAATAAATAAAGTGTATATTTGAGAGTAATACGGTACTCAGTAGCGACTATCCACCCAAAATGAGAGGTATAAGCGCTACTTTGTGGCGCCTATATACTAGTTTTGTGTAAGCGGAAAAACCGAACAAATAAAACATTAAGCAATGAAAAGCGCATTTCCAATCATAAAAACTGACCGAATCTTGTTACGAGAAATTACGGGTTTAGACCTTGAAAATATCTTCAATGGACTTTCAAATCCTAATGTTATTCAATATTATGGAATTAGTTTCGATAGTTTGGAAAAAACAAAAGAACAAATGATTTGGTTTGCAGATAAGAAACAAATATGGTGGGCAATTTGCTCTCTTGATAATAAAACTTTTTACGGAGCAGGCGGACTAAATGATATTAACGACAAAGAAAACAAAGCAGAAATTGGACTTTGGCTACTTCCAGATTTTTGGGGTAATGGAATTATGAAAGAAGTTTTACCTTTAATCTCTGACTACGGATTTAAAAACCTTAAACTAAATCGAATTGAAGGATTTGTTGAAACTGAAAATTTAAATTGTAAAAATGCAATGTCTAAACTTGATTTCAAAAACGAAGGAACAATAAAAGATTTCGAAATAAAAAATGGAAAATCAATAAGCGTTGATATTTATACGAAAACAAATTGATTGCACAAAGCTCTACACACAACAGCCACTACAAGCAATTTGGGTATTTGGCTTAATTTGAAGTTGATTTTGTATTTGGAAGATTTGGCAAATCCGAATAATGGGCCTAATTTAGTTCCAAACTGCCTTTAGCGCGGGAACATTAGGAGTAAGCATATAAAAAAATACCTGAAACACAATGAAAATAAAATATTTAATTTACTCCTTGACTTTTCTTTGTGCAACAACAATTAGAGCACAAACAGTTTTTCATACAAAAGACATCGAAAACTTTTATCAAGCATTTGATAGTGTACAAACCACAACTAACAAAGAAAAACAAATTGACATTGTACAAAAAACATATTTAGATAACGGTAGTTTGGGTGTAAAATATACAAAAAACCACTCTGTTGAAGGAGGCAAAATAGCCACTGCAAAACATTGGGTTGAATTTATGTTTAATGAAAAGGAAAAACTTTTTAGAATTAGACCTTATTTTGAAAATCTTAATTCTCAAATGAAAATATTAGAACCAAAGTTTAAATACTTCAAAGAACAATATCCTGAATTTAAAGATGGAAACGTTTATTTTGTAATAGGTTTAGGCATGTTTGGAGGAAGGCCAGAACAAGAAGGTCCAAATCTATTTATTGGTTGTGAAGTACTGGCAAATGATAAACCAGATTGGGCAGTGAGTATTGTACTTCACGAATATGTCCATACACTTCAAAAACAATCTTATAACGCACTTTTAGCGCATTGTTTAAATGAGGGTGCTTGCGATTTTATTGCAGAAGTGATAAATCAAAAGAGTTTGAGAGAAATGTATCCTAATGGCTATATTGACTTTGGCTATAAAAATGAAAAAGCAGTATGGAAAGAGTTTAAAAAATTTATTGTCTCAAATGAAAAAGGTATTTTTTTTGATTGGTTATATGGCATAAAAGGAAGAAATCTGAATGGCACACAAATAAAGGATTTAGGCTACTTTATGGGATATAAAATCTGCAAGGCATACTACGACAATACAACAGACAAAAAACAAGCAATTAAGGACATCATTGAAATGGATGTTAGTTCAGATGAAAAAGCAAGAGAATTTTTGATTAAGTCAGGTTATGTCTCTAAAAGTGATATTAAGTTTATTAAGAATTTTAAATTTGATAATGTTGCAGAAATAAAAAAAGGAATTAAACTAATTCAATACGGTTATAAATTTGACAAAGACAATATTGTATTTATGTTTAAAATACCTGAAAATGTTGAAAAAAAAGAAATTGAATACATTACAATAGCAGGTAGTTTTAATGATTGGAATCCTAAAAATTTAAGTTACAAAATGACTAGCATTGTGAATGATTTTTATCAATTTATTATACCAAAAGCAGACCTAAAAGAAAAATACAACGAATTTAAGTTTGTAATAAATGGCGAAAATTGGCAACCAGTTCCAGACAATGCCAAAAACACCAAAAATGGTAATATAACATTGGAAATAAAATAAATGCCTTCTGCTAACACTTGCTAAAACTCATGGCTAGTTTTTCGGTAAATTGTGCATTTCTTGTTCATAACTTCGCTCAGTGGTTAAGCAAAAAAACTTTCCATAAGCCGCCACGAGCTCTAGCAAGGAAACATTGTGTGCAAATTTAACCCCTTATAATCATGAAAAACCTTTTTATTATTATACTATTTTTATTTGGAACTAGCCAAATTATTGCGCAAAAAACTATTTCTATTGAAGCTAACGGAAATTTAGAATCTCCAAAACCATTAGTATGTGTCGATTTATCGCAAGTTACCAACGAAAACAATCCTGCTGATATTTTAAATGGAATGAGAGAATGTATAAAATTAAAAGACTATAAAAATGCTGTTAGATTATTCGCAATAGCTGGTGTTTATGGAAAATTTGATACTTACAGAGTAATAGATAAAAGTGCGCATCAGGCTTTATTAGTTTTGCAACAAAGTATAATTATGAATCTTGACGAAAGTGAAAGAAATTCTTTATTTGAAAGTCTTAATAAAGAGCTTGAGCAAGGTTCAGATAGTTTAAATGAAGTTTGTCAGGCAATCAACAAAATTGGATTTCCCTTATATTTTCCAAAATACATTATTCAACATGGAATTCAAGCTTTCACAGGAAAAGAAGGCAATGGACTTAATGAAAAATTTGATAGTCAAAAGTCATGGAATTTTGCGTTAAAAGAATATCTGCATTGTGCAGAATAAAATCTGTACATAACAGCCATTTTGAGCTAGCTGGAATTTACTGGAATTATCGTTTCTCATCAAGTTTTCATAAATCCTAAAACTGAGCGGTTGCTAATTTCGAGCCATCTCAAAGTGGCGAAACGAACGTTGGAAGCAATTTTAACACTCCGCGGTTGTAACAAACTATTTTTTTTAAAGACTTGTTAAAGAAAAAGACAGTATGGAAACGAACCGAAGACTTTGGCTGAAAAAAATTGGAATTGGAGTAGCTGGTATTGGACTTACACACTTCAATTCATTTGCGTCTCCTCCTGTATCAGAAAATTTAATTAATAGTTTTGAAAATGATGCTAACTTAATTTTTTTACGTTCAAATGAAAACCCCTACGGTCCGTCTCCATTAGCAAGGAAAGCATTTTTAGACAATGCCAATATTAGTAACCGATACAATTGGGATGTTGCGACACAACTGATTTCTGACCTTGCATTACGAAATAGTGTTAAAGACGAAAACATATTGTTAGGTGCTGGTTCAACTGAAATTTTAGATTTGGTTGCAAAATTTGTATCACTACACAAAGGACACGAACCGAAGGTGACTGGCAACGCAAATTATGTAATCGCAGACCCAAGCTATGATTATTGGACAGTTACATTAGATAATTTAGGTTTAACTAAAAATAAAGTACCGCTTACAACCGACAAGAAAATTAATTTGCAAGCTATGTTGGCAGCTGTAAACCAAGATACAAAACTTGTTTATATCTGTAATCCAAACAACCCAACAGGAACAATTTGTGAAAGAGAAGCATTGGTAGAATTTGTAACCAAGATTTCACAAAATACAATTGTATTGATTGATGAGGCATATTTGGACTTTACTAAACAGCAATCCCTTAGCAATATGGTAAATGACCACAAAAATATTATTATCGCCAAAACATTTTCCAAAATGTATGGTTTGGCTGGAGCACGGATTGGGTATGCAATTGCAAACAAAACAATAATTGATAATTTGGCAAATTTGCAATCCAATACAAATAATAGCGTTAGTGTATTATCAAAACTTGCTGCTATAGCTTCGTTGAAAGATGACAAATTTGTTTCAAATTGCTACTTGCTAAATGAAAATGTAAGACAATATACTATCAGCGAACTCAAAAAATTAAATTGTGAGTGCATTTCTTCTAATACAAATTTCATCTATTTTTCGCTTGCAAAATACAACAAGGACTATTTCAAACAATTAGAAAACAATAATATTGAAGGTGGAAGAATATATGAAGAACAAGGTAAATGGACAAGGATTACAGTGGGTAAAATGGACGAAATGAAAAAATTTATTAAAGCAATACAATAAAAAACCGCCACCAACACACGCTAAAAACAATTTGAGCAATTGGCTTAATGGGAAAATGGTTTTGTAATTGGAAGATTTTATATTACCTGATTGGCAGGCTTAAATCGATTTCGTTAAATTAACTTACCAAAATTAATTGTTCGTACATTTACTTTCAAAAAAACCGCCTAAATTAAGATAAGATGTACGAATTGCTAAAAAAGTATATCAATAGCAGAATACAAATTAATGACGAGGAAATTAATTTGATTTGTTCCTATTTTAAACCTGTACGAACAAAACGGAATGAAATTTTAGTGCGTTATGAAGAAATATGTCAGCAGTATTATTTTATAAACAAAGGTTGTATCAGACTTTTTACAATCAATAAAGAAGGAACAGAAACTTCCCGGTTTTTTGCCTTTGAAGGTAATTTTGGAACAGCACTACCAAGTTTTATTGATCAGCAACCCACTTTTGAATACCTACAAACAATAGAAAAATCTGATTTATTAGTAATTTCCAGAACTGATTTTTATCATCTTGTAGCAACAATGCCAGAATTTGCAATGATATACAGAGAGATTCTAGAGCTGGGTTTTATAACAGCCCAAAAACGCATTTACGGTTTTCAAGGCTTTGACGCTTTGGAGAAAGTCAAATGGATTATTAACCATCAACCTCATTTTTTATTACGCGTTTCTAATAAAATGGCAGCTTCTTACTTAGGAATTTCTCCTTCGACCTTAAGCAGAATAAAATCTAAACTCTAAAAACGTTGACATAGGACAAACTTTTTGCCCTCGATCATTTTTAATTTTGTGAAAAATTAATCATGAAAGTCAACTCTTATCTGTTAACACTGTTTATTCCGCTTTTTTCATTGGCACAAATAAGTACTCAAAAAAGTATAGTTCTCATTAATTCTAATGCAAAAAAAGAACAAAATTACATCAAACAATCCGTTCAATTGACACTTAAAACTGCATTTCAAATAACAGAACAAGCACGCTCAACCGCCACTGCATTAGGAAAAAATGTAACCGTTGCAGTATTAGATGCATCGGGGCAAATTATCATTATCACTCGTGGCGAAGAAGTCGGCCCACACAATACGGAGGCAGCAAGAAGAAAAGCCTACACCGCATTGTCCACTAAAACGCCCACTCTACTTTTATCGAGAAATGCCAGATTAAATCCAGACACTCAAAATTTAGCCTCGCTGCCGGAACTCTTGCTATTAGCTGGTGGTTATCCGCTTTATTACAAGGGGAAACTTATTGGTGGTATTGGCATCGCTGGAGGTGGCAGTCCTGAAAATGATGATTTAATCGCTAAATCAGGTGCAATTATTGACGCACAAATCACAACTCATTAATATAAAAAACAAATAAAAATGAAACATTTACTTTTAAGCCTACTTTTTACTGCTGTAACAACTGCATCCTATTCTCAGAACAATACCTACCAATTGTCCAGCCATATCTTAGATATAACAAGCGGAGCTCCTGCAAGTGGCGTGCCGGTTATATTGGAAAAATTCGATGAAACCACTAAAATATGGTCTTTTGTTGATAAAAAAACAACTGATAAGAATGGACGTGTCACCGATTTTATGAATTATAAAGACGCAAAAAATGGAATTTACAAACTGCGATTCCTGATAGCTGACTATTTTAAAAGTAAAAAGACCGAGAGTTTTTATCCTTTTATAGAAGTTGTTTTCCAAATTAAGGATACCAATCATTATCATGTTCCCATAACGCTTTCCAACTATGGATATGCTACCTATAGAGGGAATTAATTTAGTTTGCCCCATTTATTTTAAATCTTGAATGACTTTGTTCTAAAAAGCCTCATTTCTCCTTTAGTTTTTTTTGGATGAATGAGGTTTTTTCGTATACTTTAATCCCGACCGCGATGGTATGCTAGAATTGTTAGTATAGTTTGCAAAACTGCGCTAACGTTTGTGTTAAAAAGGGTAATCTGATTTATTATCCTATTTTTTTTGTATTTTTCTGCGTTATTTAACAAACTTAATTTTGCAATGGCAGCAACCTTTTTTGCAACACAAGCCGAATTTAGAGCATGGTTAGAAAAGCACCACAAAAAGGAAATGGAACTACTCGTAGGTTTCTATAAAGTGAGTAGCGATAAACTATCCATGACTTGGTCGCAATCCGTGGATCAGGCGCTATGTTTTGGATGGATTGACGGTGTGCGAAAATCAATTGATGCTGAAAGTTACAGCATTCGTTTTACACCACGAAGAAGCAGCAGTATTTGGAGTGCCATCAACATTCAGAAAATGGAGGAACTCAGTAAAGCCGGGCTACTGACTCAAGAAGGACAAAAAGCATTTGATTTACGCACAGTAAGCAAATCCCGAATTTATTCTCACGAAAAAGAACCCGCTATTCTTGATTCAAATTATGAAAGTCAATTTAGAATGAACCCAGTAGCATGGGACTTTTTTAATGCACAAGCGCCTTCTTACAAAAAGGTAGTGATACATTGGATAATGACTGCAAAACAGGAAAAAACCAGAATATCAAGGCTTGAAAAAACAATACAAATCAGTGAAGAACAAAAACGAATGCTGTAAAAAGTAAAATCCTAAATAATTAAACAACCAAAATGTTTCAATTCAATCGCAACTATTTTATACTTACAATTTTACTTTTTCTCATAGAAACTGCTATCGCTTTGTATCTTCATGATAACTTTATACGACCGTATTTTGGAGATTTTTTAGTGGTTATTCTACTCTATTGTTTTGTAAAATCCTTTGTAAACGTATCCGTTTGGGTTGCTGCTTGTCTTGTGTTGCTCTTTTCATTTGCTATCGAAATCGCACAATATTTTAATATGGTTGAAAAACTTGGATTACAGCATTACAAAGTTGCTAAAGTTGTTCTTGGAAATTCATTTGCTTGGATGGATTTACTTGCCTATATTCTTGGAATTTTGACTGTAATCAGCATTGAAAAAATTTACTTTAGAACGAGAGAATAAAATACAGTAACAAATTCGAGCCATCCTTAAAATAAGTTATTTAATACAGTATAATTCTTGTTAAAAAATCTTATATTTGTAAGAACACTATACTAAAAACTTGAAATTATGATTCAAAAACTGTTCTCTCCGTCTTCTTGGTCTGCAAATGCAACAGATTGGGCTTCGCTTATTTTACGATTAACACTTGGTTTATTGATGCTAAGTCATGGTATACCAAAACTAATGAAGTTATTGAATGGCACAATGGAATTTGGTGACCCAATAGGCATTGGTGTTCCGGCATCATTGACTTTGACCGTTTTTGCCGAAGTTTTATGCTCCCTACTAATTGTAATAGGTTTATGGACCAGACTAGCATTGATTCCGCTTATTATTACAATGGCGGTTGCTGTGTTTATTGTTCATATCAATGATGATCTGGGAACTATGGAATCTGCGTTAATGTATTTACTGTGCTATTTTGCGCTGTTTTTATTAGGAAGCGGTACCTTTTCAATGGATGCAGTTTTAAAAAGAAAAGCAATTTAAAAAATAATTTTATATCAGTTTAATCGTATATATTTACTTGAAAATTGCTAGAATCCTATTCTTTTCACCTTTTCAAAATGAACTGGGATTTCATAGGATTTTATAAAACTATATAATTGAAACAATTACGATACAAAAAGAATTTAATTACAATGCTTTTCAGTTTGTTATTTGGAACTGGATATTCGCAAACAAAATAATCAACAACAGTAGTTTAAAACAAATGATCACTTTACAAGACAACTATGGGATGGGGATTTTCCAAATTCCGTTTTATGATAAAAAAGGATTTGGTCATACTGGAGGAATTGATGAATTTAGATCCGTATTGTATTATTTCCCAGAGGACAAAATAGCCGTTGCATTAACTTCAAACGGAAAAACATACGACAATAATAACATCATTATCGCTGCTTTAAGCATTTACTTCAACAAGCCGTTCGTAATTCCTACTTTTAAAAAGATCGAACTCAAAACCGAAGACTTAGATCCTTATTTAGGTGAATACTCAGATGCTGGGTTTCCCATGAAGATTACGATTACAAAAGATAATTTAAAACTTTTTGCACAGCAACTGGACAATCAGCTTTTCCGCTTGAAGCTACTGAAAAAGATAAATTTGAGTTTTTAGCCGCTGGAATAAAACTAGAATTTAAGCCCAATGAAAAACAAATGATTTTAAAGCAAGGTGGTGGAGCATTCAAATTGACAAAAAAATAAGAAATTAAAAATGGAAAATTTAAGACCCAACGGACAAAGAGCAAAAATTGCTATTATGCTAATATGGATTGTGCTTACAGTCGAAATAATTTCACTCCTTTCTGATTATTTACAATATGACTTATTGCAAACAGTGGCAAATGGCGGACAAATCACAACTGAATCAGCCACAGATAATGATTTGAGACAAAAAATTATAGCCATGATTTATCTGACCGTATATGTAATTTCGGGCATTACTTTTATACAATGGTTCAGGAGGGCTTATTACAATCTTAATCTAAAAGCAGAAACTTTATCATTTACCGAAGGTTGGGCCGCCGGCTGCTGGTTTGTACCAATCATATCGCTTTATAGACCCAACCAAATCATGAAAGAGCTGTATCAGGAAACACAACGTTTACTATCCAAAAAGGATGAAAATTATACTAAAAATCTAACTACCCACTCCATTGGATGGTGGTGGGCTTTATGGATTATTTCTTCATTTTTAGGGCAATTCGTTTTTAGATACTCCTTGAAGGCGGAGACAATTGAAGAGTTGACTACAAGTACAATTGCAAGTATTATTGCTTCACTAATTGGTATACCGCTAGCTATAATTACTGTAAAAGTCATTAAAGATTATTCTGAAATTGAACCTTTACTTTATGAATTAATCGATGAGGAAGAAAAAGAAAAAATCATACCTGATACTGACTTACAGACTATAGAAAACTAGTATTTCAAATTAAAAAGCCAAAAAAACAACATTAATAATGATTCCTGAAAACCTACTTGAGACTAAAGAGCTTGTATTTGACCAATGTGGTTTTGAACTCCGAAATCTTGAAATAGAAAAAGAAAGCACCGAATATAGCGCCTGTAAATTTGACCTTAACACCGTTAAAATACTCTTTCGTGTGGCGAAAATTACCCCTACTAAAATTGGGCAATTTGTGACTTTTTGGAAGAGAAGTGAAAAAGGGCCAATCGAACCTTATGCTGTTTCAGACGAAATTGATTTTTTTATTATAAATACTAAAAGTGACAATCAATTTGGTCAATTTATATTTCCAAAATCCGTGCTTAGTCAGCAAGGGATTATCAGTACCAACTTAAAAGAAGGAAAACGAGGAATACGAGTGTATCCACCTTGGGATTTTACAATCAGCAAACAAGCACAAAAAACACAAAAATGGCAACTGGAATATTTTTTAGAAATTCCTTTGAATAAATCCGTAAATTTAGATAGAGCCAAACAGCTTTATGCTTTAATAGAGTAATAATCTTAAATATAACAAAATGGAAGTAGCAAAAATAATTAAAGAAAAACTGGGAACTATAGTTGATGTTCGCTCTTATGATGAGTTCATGGGCGGTCACGTTGCTGGCTCAATAAATATTCCTTTGAATGAGATTCCACATAGAATGCAGGAGATACAAGAACTTAGAGCTCCACTAATTCTATGTTGCGCATCGGGAAATAGAAGTGGACAGGCACAAGTATTTCTAACGGCACACGGAATTGAATGCTATAACGGCGGTTCTTGGCTGGATGTGAATTACCATCAATCTCAAACATCTTAAAAAAAATCTAGCAGAGATTCAAAAAAAAGAAGTTTAATTTCTTTAAAAATCATACATTTCGTATTTACAATTAGTTAATTAACAGTTTATTACATTTTAATATGTTTAATTTTACCTTACTTAAAAATTAAGTAATGAGTTTGTTTGAGAGAATATCACGTTTAGAATTCCTCATAAAAAATTAACCTTAAAAACTACTGTTATGAGAACTGAAATGAGTAAAAACGAAAATAGTAAAGGAGCTGTACAAGCAAATGCAGCGCATGGATTGAGAGATTTATTTGAAGTTGGATTGAAAGATATTTATTGGGCAGAGAAAGTGTTAACTAAAACATTGCCAAAAATGATGAAAAACGCATCATCACCAGAATTAGTTAACTCTTTAAAAAACCAATTGAATGAGACGCAAGAACACGTTTCACGGTTGGAAAAAATATTTGAAGCAACTGGTGTTGAAGCTACTGCCAAAAAATGCGAAGCAATGGGAGGCATATTAAAAGAAACCAACAGCTTGATAAGACAAACTGATATTGGCGTAGTTCGAGATGCCGGAATTATTGCAGCAGATCAAAAGGTAAAACATTATGAAATTGCAACTTATGGAACCCTGCATGCTTTTGCTAAAACTTTAGGAGAAGACAAAGCAGCAAATCTATTAGCAATGAGTCTTGATGAGGAGAAAAAAACAGATGCTGTATTAACCGGAATTGCTTTAGCTGCAATCAATAATCAAGCGCACAGAGCTAATGCAATTACGAACACTTAATTACAATTGTAATTGGAGAATTTACAATTATTCTGTATTTCTCCATTCACAAAAAAGCCCGCTAAATGCGGGCTTTTTTGTGAATTATGCAAACTTATGTCGGTAATTTTATTCAACTAAAATTCTAATGGAATCTTACATTAAATATTCCTAAAAACTTTTGCGGTAACCCTAAATAAAAATTACATTTGCAACAGTTTAACTTTTACACACAAAATGAAGCCTAACACACAACAATTAAACGATTTAACGATCCAAGTCAGAAGAGATATTCTTCGAATGGTACACGCTGTCAATTCAGGTCACCCAGGTGGTTCTCTAGGTTGTACTGAATTTCTGGTAACCTTATACCAAAACATAATGGAACGCAAAGAAGGTTTTGATATGGACGGTATTGGAGAAGATCTTTTCTTCCTTTCAAACGGACATATTTCTCCTGTTTTTTACAGCGTTCTTGCGAGAAGCGGTTATTTCCCAGTATCGGAATTAGCAACTTTCCGTTTGATCAATTCAAGATTACAAGGTCACCCAACTACTCATGATGGCTTACCTGGAGTAAGAATTGCGTCAGGTTCTCTTGGACAAGGATTATCAGTAGGAATTGGTGCTGCTCAAGCTAAAAAATTAAATGGTGACAATCATATTATTTACACGCTTCACGGAGATGGTGAGTTACAAGAAGGTCAAAACTGGGAAGCAATTATGTATGCTTCTGCAAAAAAAGTGGACAATCTTATCGCTACAATCGATTTAAACGGAAAACAAATTGACGGAACAACTGACGAAGTTTTGGCAATGGGAAGCATCCGTGCTAAATTTGAAGCTTTTGATTGGGATGTTTTAGAAATTGAAAAAGGAAATGACATTGAAGCTATTATTGCCGGGATGAATGATGCAAAATCAAGAACTGGAAAAGGAAAACCAGTTTGTGTGTTGCTACATACTGAAATGGGTAATGGTGTAGATTTTATGATGTACAGTCATGCTTGGCATGGTAAAGCGCCAAATGATACGCAACTTGAAATTGCTTTAGGTCAAAACTATACTGAAGCCGAAAGCGACTACTAGAAAGTGTTCAGAGCTCAGTAATTAGTGATTAGTAGAATACTGCTAAAAATCTAAATTAGAAGATGAAAAAAAGTATTTTAATAGTAGTAATCCTTTTTTGTCAAAATGTATTTTGTCAATCATTTACATTCGATAGATTTATTGAATACCAAGACAATTCAGGTGAAACCTCAATTTTTATGATAAATTCTAAAAATGAGAGCTATTATTTTTTTGGGGGTGGTTTTACTAACGAAATTACGGGTAGTGTTTTTGATTTGAAGAACAAAGTAAGACATAGCTATTCAGTAGCAAATATAAAAAACGCAGTAAAATTTGAATATTTAAATTCTTCTATTGAAACAGAAAATAAGGTTCCTTGTTACGACAAATACAATGTGATTGAAGTAACAAAAACACCAATAGATAGTTTAACCACTAATTTTACCGTTTTAAAATTCAAGAATAGCAAAAAGAGAAAAATAATTCAAAGTTCTAATATAAAAGCTATCAAATCTGTAATTCCAGTGTTTTCACTGATAATGAAACCTTTTTTTGGTCATTTTATTTATTGTCAGAAAATAGATTTCCCTGAAAATTATTTGCCTGCTATTGTTGAAATCGATTATTTCAACAAGATTAAGACCAAAAACGAATTGATTCAAAATAAAGAAGTTAATGTTCTTTTATCTTTAAATAAGAAAGATATTAAATTAAGAAATTAAGAAAATGAAAAAATATACAAATACAGGAAGTAAAGATACTCGTTCGGGTTTTGGAGCGGGAATGACTGAATTAGGTCAAAATAATGAAAATGTGGTTGCACTTTGTGCGGATTTAATTGGTTCTCTAAAATTTGACGATTTCAAGAAAAATCACCCGGAGCGTTTTTTCCAAATTGGAATAGCTGAAGCAAATATGATTGGAATTGCAGCTGGTTTAACAGTTGGTGGTAAAATTCCTTTTACAGGAACTTTCGCTAACTTTTCTACAGGAAGAGTGTATGACCAAATTCGTCAATCAGTTGCTTATTCTGAGAAAAACGTAAAAATTTGTGCTTCACACGCTGGATTAACATTAGGTGAAGATGGTGCAACACACCAAATATTGGAAGATATTGGATTAATGAAAATGTTACCGGGAATGACTGTAATCAATACTTGTGATTACAATCAAACTAAAGCGGCTACTCTAGCATTAGCAGATCACCATGGTCCTGCTTACTTGCGTTTTGGCCGTCCGGTTGTTCCTAATTTCATGCCAGCTGATGAGCCTTTCGTAATAGGAAAAGCGATTGTTTTAAGCGAAGGTTCTGATGTAACAATTATTGCTACTGGACATTTAGTTTGGGAAGCGCTAATTGCTGCTGAAGCATTAGAAGCTAAAGGTATTTCTGCTGAAGTAATCAATATTCACACCATAAAACCATTAGATGAAGAAGCGATTTTGAAATCATTGGCAAAAACAAAATGTATCGTTACTGCTGAAGAGCATAATATTCTTGGTGGTCTTGGCGAAAGCGTTTCCAGAGTATTATCATTAAACAGTCCTGCTCCACAAGAGTTTGTAGCGGTTAATGACAGCTTTGGAGAATCTGGAACACCAGAACAATTAATGGAAAAATACAAATTGAAC
The DNA here is from genome assembly GCF_054343795.1 of Flavobacterium sp. GNP002. Lineage (NCBI taxonomy): Bacteria > Pseudomonadati > Bacteroidota > Flavobacteriia > Flavobacteriales > Flavobacteriaceae > Flavobacterium > Flavobacterium sp. GNP002. The sequence continues at coordinate 2,254,937 of NZ_JBTGUW010000001.1, read as the reverse complement.
AATCAAGCGATTGTTGAAGCTGTAGAAAGAGTAATGAAAAGAAAATAATCTTTTCCTTTTACACCAAAAAAAATCCAGTTCAATTGAACTGGATTTTTTTTGAATCGTATTTTTTAATTACACTTTACCAAATGTCTTTTTATTCTGGCTGGATCAATAGTATTTCCATCACAACTCGGTATATCAGCAAAAGGAATTAAAACTCCATTAGCACCTGTAATTTCTGTTTTTGTACTAATTCCATCTGCATCATCATCAGTGTCTAAAAAGTTAGGTATACCATCTCCATCTGTATCATCAGGATTAACAACACCTGTAGCCAAAACTCTCATGTAATTATCACCGTTGATATCTTCTTGAAAATTCATAATTCCATCTCCATCAGAATCAAGTCTGCTTATTGCGAATAATTTAAAACTAAAAACTAAAGGTGCATAAGCTGGAATACTGGCGCTTCCTGTATAATAACCTAACCCTGAAGGAAGAAACATCACTCCTGCTCCAAAATCATTATAAGAAACCGTACCGTCAGTATTAGAGACATATGTTCCTGATTTAAACTCAGGGAAAGTTTCACCCCATCCAGTTACAGTACTAAATAAACTTAAGAATTGTTGTGGATTCCTAACTTCTTCAAATTGAGTTGCTGTAAAAGTTTCTACTTCAGCAACTTTTTGACGAGATAAATAATCGCCTTTATATGCAGACAAAACTCCATCTACATTTGACGGTCGCTCTCCTACTCCCTCTCTTAACACTAAATAATACAACTTATATGTTATATCATGAAGTTTCACCTCTTTGATCAAAAGTTTAGGAAAAGTGGTGCTATTCAAATACGAATAAATAGACGGTGTAGTTCCACCTGTTGGAATTTTTGTAAAAGTAACATCTTGATCATCTGCAAAACCAGGATGATTAAGAACAGTTATAGAATAGGTTTTTAAATATTCTTCAATATCAGTTAAATCAGTAGCTAATTGTTCTGCATAATCTCTAGGTGGTTCAATTTCAGCAGCATCATCCTTTGAACATGAAAATAAAGAGACTGTTGTAATTAATAGAATAAAATAATACTTAAATTTGTTCATTATAGCTAAATTTTTAAGTGCGCAAGATACAATATTGATTGATTTTTGTAAACTATTTAACTCCGATTTTAGAAAATTTATGAGAATAGATAAATATTTATGGTGCATGCGGTATTACAAAACCAGAAATATGGTTACTGAAGCCTGTAAAAAGAATCATGTGACTGTAAATGGTCTTGTTGCCAAGCCATCAAAAGAGGTTTTTCCTACTGACAAAATTACGTTCCGGAAAGACCAAATTACCCAAATCATCACCGTTCTGGATGTACCGGAGAACCGTGTTGGAGCTAAATTAGTCGATACCTATAGACGAAATGATACTCCGGCAGAAGCCTACCAACATTTAGAACTACTGAAATTATCCAAAGAACATTACCGTAAAAATGGCACAGGAAGGCCTACCAAAAAAGATAGAAGAGATATCGATGAATTTGGGAATGAAATAATCACCGATGAAGATGATGAGTAAAACTACAGTTTTACTTTTTTAAGTTACCAAAATGATTCTTTCAATTTTAAACATCAAACCGTTAAATAACAAACTAAAACAATGAGCAAAAATATCATCTTAACAAATCAAGAAATCGAGCATAAAATAAAAAGAATTGCATACCAAATCTATGAAACATTTGTAGATGAAGAAGAAATTGTAATTGCAGGAATTGCTACTAACGGTTTTACATTTGCAAAAAAAATAGCTGTAACCTTAGAAACCATTTCTCCTCTTAAAGTTTCACTTTGTGAAGTACAAATTAATAAGCAAAATCCCGAATTACCAATCCATACCTCCTTATCAAAAGAACAGTATGCAAATAAAGGATTAGTTCTTGTTGATGATGTACTAAATTCAGGTACCACATTAATCTATGCAGTAAGGCATTTTATAGACGTTCCTTTGAAAAAGTTTAAAACTGCAGTACTTGTGGACCGAAATCACAAAAAATACCCTGTAAAAGCTGATTTTAAAGGCATCTCACTTTCAACATCTTTATTAGAACACGTTCAAGTGGTTTTTGATGAAAACGATGATAATTATGCTTATCTAAGCTAAAATAGCAACGATATCAAGTACAGTCTGATCGATTGACTTATCATCAACAATCACCTTATATTGTGCTTGATTGTAATAAAAACTTCTGTCGAAGAGATGTTTTGCAATAAACTCTTTCATCTCTTCGTCACTTTTATCGGCAATAAGAGGGCGCTTACTTTTATTATGACTCAATCTGTTGAATAAAGTATCTATTGAAGCTTTAAGATAAACAGATACTACATTATCGCCTTTTAACAACTCATGATTATTTGCATAACAAGGAGTACCTCCGCCCAAACCTATAATTAATTGCTCCGGCGAATTCAATAATTCGATAAAAACTTCGTGCTCTAACTTTCTAAAATAAATTTCTCCGTGCTTTTCAAAAATAGCATTTATGGACAAATTTACTTTTTCTTCTATATATTCATCCAAATCTACAAACGGCATTCTGATGATTCTTGATAGCGTTTTGGCAATAGTCGACTTCCCACAACCCATATAGCCTAATAATATAATTTTTCTCATGGAATAAAACCTTATAAATTAAGGCGTTAAGATTTATTGTTAAAAAAAGACAAATTTATAATAAAATTGCTTGCAAAACTCCAAATAAAGTCCTTATATTTGCACCCGCATTCAAGGAAAGAATATGACTCGATAGCTCAGTTGGTAGAGCACATCACTTTTAATGATGGGGTCCTGGGTTCGAGCCCCAGTCGGGTCACAATTTTAGTGATCAACACATAATTTTCTTGAAAGCATTGACTCGATAGCTCAGTTGGTAGAGCACATCACTTTTAATGATGGGGTCCTGGGTTCGAGCCCCAGTCGGGTCACAAAAGGTCGAGTAATTTATTACTTGACCTTTTCTTTTTTTAGGCCACGTGGAGAAACGGTAGACTTGCCAGCTTGAGGGGCTGGTGCTCGCAAGGGCGTGCGGGTTCAAATCCCGCCGTGGTCACGAATAAATAAAAATGCTTCAAAAATAATTTCAAGTAAACTTGATTATTTTTGAAGCATTTTTATTTTCAAAGCAGCGCTTAGTTGGAAAAACGAAGTCAACACTGTCATTTTAAGCTATCCCATTAAGTTAAAACTCTTTTAGTCAACATTTAGTCAACCCCGTTACGAAATACAACTCTCAGCTCATTTTTGACTTACTGTAGTTTTAAAAAGAACCATCAAGTTTAATTAAAAAATACATTACAATTAAAATCCCTATCGATAAACTCGCCGCCATAATAAAGAAGGTGCCTACATAAAGAAACACTTTATTATTATTACTATTATTATTCCCTACTTTAATCCGTTTATTCTTTTGCTCTACTTGTTCAATCCTAGCCATTACTTTTAGTGCTCTATTAAATTCTTTAGACATAACTATAATTGATGTCTGTTTTTATAACAAAGAAACACGGATTACACTACTTTCACAATACCAACTTATAGTGATATTTTCATTTAATTAATTATTAGCTTACTAAAAGCGACTGTTTTTATACCAATAAAAAAAGCGTCTTGACAAAATATCTAGACGCTTCATTATTATTTAGGAATACGTTTATTTCATTAACTGCTGCAAAGGCTTCAACTGCTCTAAATCAATATTAGACTGCTGTAGAACGCTCATCATAGTCATAATATTAGTGGGATTCATATCCTTGCCCAAAATTCGAACAACAGCAAAACCGCTTTCCTTTTTATTGGCAAAGAACACAAACTCTTCAATATGCTCATCTGTACCTACGAAGCTCACTGAAGCACCTTCTTTACCTGAGCCAAACTTCATAAGCTGTTGGTATTTTTTGTCTTTTAAAATCAAATTAACCTTAGCACGTTCAGTTTCAAATTCTGCTTTATTTTTATCATTCAATTTGAAAGCCAAAACATTCATCTTGTCAAAGGACTTCAAAGCATCACTCTGCGCAATTGATAATTTTGTTTTATCAACATTCAGAATATTAGGTGACACATCAAGGGCGATAAAATTCTTGTTTTGGGTATTTTCCACAAAATACTTTTGCAAGGTCGGTTCCGAGTTACAGCTCACGAGAAACAAACTCAATAGCAGCGCTAATCCATAAACTGTTTTCATCTTATTTTTTCCCTTTAGTTGCTTTCTTCAAATCTTCCCCACCAGGAATTTTCATCTTATTAGTTAGAACGGACAGTTCGTCTAAATCGAAATTACCTTTCAAAGACATTAAAACCGTATCGTCATTTTTAGCACCTTCAATGAACATAAACAATTCTCTTATTTGAGAATCACTTGCTCCTGATTTTACTAAAATTTTAATACTTCTGCCATTCTCATTCACACGCATCAGTTCTTCTAATCCTGCTGTTTTTATGTACTTATCAGCTACAACTTTCATTTCGCCTTCTATTCTGGTACTTTTAGTGGTAAACACTTTCAAATCATCCAGTTTTTTTATCAAGCTCAAGTATTGTTGCGTTTCTTTATCAGAAGCATCCATTTTTACTTTGCTCATCAAATCAAACATTTTTTTATTGACAATGATTGATGTTACACCTTCCTGCCCATCAAATTTATCAAAAGCCGCTTGCGCAAAAAATGTACTTGAAACTAATGCAAATACTAATGTGAGTATAATCTTTTTACTCTTGTTGAAATTATTGTTCATTTTGTTATTATTGATTGTTGATTTCATTTTTTTAAATTGTTATGGTTTAAAATTATTTTTTTTTACGGTTTACTCAAGGCAATTAAGAACCACCGGACTGTTTTTTTGAATTAATGAATATTTTGTCCTTCGTGGTTTGATACTCTTGAATATACTGTACACTTTCTATGCCAACATTTACATTATTTGATAATAATGATAATGCTTTTTGAGTTGCTTTAAAAGCTTCTTCAGGATCGTCATATGTTCCTAAATCCTTACTCTTAGTTACAACATCAGCACTGTAATAAGCATAGGTTCCTATTCCCAGCAAAACAACTACCGAAGCCGCAATTGATATCCACGCAACATTACGTTTTTTATCCCGAGGCCTCGGGAGTAGCGGAATTTCTGGCGAAAACTGATGGGCTGCCGCAAGAGAGAAATACCCAAATATAGGTTTGTATTGTTCTAAATGCTGCGCAACATTCGATGAAGAAAAATAATTACGTATTTCATTTTCTTCTGCAATACTAGTTTCTCCCTGAAAGTATTTTTGTAATAAATCTTCTATTTTAATTAATTCCATAATTGTGTGTTTCTGTCATATAATCCCGTATCGTTTTCCTTGCTCTTGAAAGCGCCACCCGAATCGCGCTCTCATTCATGTCCAATATTTTTGCGATTTCTTCAAATTCATATTGTTCAATATCTCGCATTTGAATAATTAATCTTTGTTGAACGGGTAATTTATCCATTATTTTTCCCACCCAGTTCAAACTGTCCTGGTCTTCCATTTTCTTATCCAGACCCGGTTCTCTATCAACATAATTTGTATGAACGATTTTGAGATTCCCTGTTCTTTTCGATTTTAGCTGGTCCAAACAATAGTTTTTAGTCATTGTCATTGCAAATGCTTCTACGCTGCTGTACTCCACTAAATTTCCGTTTTTACTCCATAATTTCACCAAAACTTCCTGAGTAGCATCTTCTGCTTCCTCAGTACTTACGAGCAATCGCTTAGCCAGCCTAAAAACTTTGTCTTTAAAGGGAGTGACAAGCAGCACAAACTCATTTTGGTTCATAAAAAATTAGGTTTTTAAACTGGTTATATAATCTAGACGACTCATTTTTATTTTTGTAACAAAAAACATAAAATAAAACTAAAGTTACTATTTTTACGTTAATTATATTAAAACCTACATATGAGAACAAGTTTCAAATTTACGCTTTTATTACTTATGGCAGTTTTCACTTTCCAAAGCTGTCAAGATAATGATGATGTTGCTCCACCAGCCAGTTTAGACATACAAGATTTTATTTGGAAAGGGATGAACCAATATTACTTATGGCAAGCAGATGTTCCAAATCTAGCTGATGATAAATTTGCAGACCAAACTGCATTAAATATATTTCTAAAAGGATATACCGTTCCCGAGGATTTGTTTGATGCGCTTAGAGTTGACAAAACCATAGATCGTTTTAGTTGGATTGTGGATGACTATTTAGAACTCGAAGGAACGCTCCAAGGAACCACTAAAAATAATGGTGTTGATTTTGGTTTAAGCAGAAAACCTGGAAGTACAACTGAAATATTTGGTTACGTACGTTATATCATTGCAAATTCAGATGCATCAAACAAGAACATCAAACGTGGTGATTATTTTACTGCCGTAAATGGAACTCAGCTTACTTTGACTAACTATGAGTCGCTATTATTTGGTTCCAACGAAAATTACACATTAAATCTAGCTGATTATAATGGAACTACTATTGTAGCCAACGGAAAATCAGTAGAGTTGACTAAAACCGTTTTATCCGAAAATCCAATTTTAATCAACAAAGTAATCACTTCAGGTTCACATAAAATAGGGTATTTGATGTACAATGGTTTTTATGCTAATTATGACACGCAATTGAATGATGCTTTTGCTTCTCTAAAATCACAAGGAGTTACAGACTTGGTTTTGGATTTACGTTATAACGGAGGTGGTTCAGTACAAACCGCTACACGATTAGCGAGTATGATTACCGGACAGTTCACAGGAAAAGTTTTTGCTAAACAACAATGGAATGCTAAAATTAATGCGTATTTCGAAACTAACAATCCCGCAGCTTTAATAAATAGCTTTACTGACAAAATTGGAACTACTGCAATAAACAGTTTAAACTTGACTAAAGTCTATATCTTGACTACTCAAAGCTCAGCATCAGCAAGTGAGTTAGTAATTAACGGATTAGAACCTCATATCAATGTAATACAAATTGGCGATGTAACTGTGGGGAAAAATGTAGGATCAGTTACACTATATGACTCCCCTACTTTTGGTTCCGAAAATAGAAACCCAAATCACAGGTACGCCATGCAGCCGATTGTATTGAAAATTGTGAATTCGACCGGTTTTGGAGATTATTTCAATGGATTACAACCTGATTATTTATTAAAAGAAACAATTAGTACGTATGGCGTTCTTGGAGATCCTTCTGAACCTTTATTGAGTACCGCAATAGGAAAAATAACAGGAACAACCAGAATGTTGAAACAAAATACTGGTATAAACTTTGAGTTTTTTAAAGATTCTAAATCAATCAAAGGAATCCAAAATCAAATGTATATCGAGAAAGCTCCAGAAGGACTTTTGAAAGCATTGGAATAAAATAAAAACAACACAATAAAATTGTTTTTTTTGTAAGTTATTATTGAATAACCTATTTAAATCAAAACCACATGAAAAAATCAATTCCGTTATTTTTAGCCTTTGCTACCATTGTATCTTTCGCATTTGTAAAACCAAATAGTAAAGCACCTAAACAAATTAATGTCGTTATTGATGCTGGACATGGTGGATCCGATTTTGGTGCTACTTCAAGCAGCAGTACTGAAAAACAAATTGTAGAACAAATCACTAACAAAATCAAATTTTTAAATAAAAACGAAAATGTTAGTGTTCATGTTACCAGAATTGGAGATGAATTTCTGTCTTTGAGTGATCGTTCAGTAATCATTAACAAAATCAAACCTGATTTAGTTTTATCATTGCATGTCAATAAAAGTTCAAATTTGGCAAAATCAGGAATGGAATTTTACATTGCAAATGAATCGATTGCAAATGAAAAATCAAATAAAATTGCGAATGAACTTCGTAATAAATTCATTCAAAATACTAATTTAAAAGCATCTGAAATTAAGAAAGCTCCTTTTTTTATTTTAAAAAAATCAGAAGTACCTGCAGTGCTTGTTGAATTAGGTTACATGTCTAATCTAACTGATAGAGAATATCTGACTAATGATTTGGAACAAAATAAAATTGCAGCCACTATAATAGAATTCATCTCAGAGTTGAAATAAAATAACTTTAAATAAAAAAGAGGCTTTCAGTGATGAAAGCCTCTTTTTTTATTACAAATCAAAGAATCAAATCTTCCCCTACAAAAAACCCGTTCCAAATTAGGGAACGGGAATTAAGAGTAAAACTGAAATAATTTTTCTTTATTTTTAGAACAAGAAATTCAAACCTAATTTAAAATTTCTACCTCTTGTACTGTATCCTCTACTTTCGACAAAGTCTTTATCCAAAATATTATCAACTGCACCAAAAATATTCAATCTGTTTTTGATCAATTCATAACGAACATTAGCATTTACTAATTGGTAATCTTTCAAAATTTCTGATTTCAAAACAGGGTCATACGTTGGCGCTGGATAGATTGTATATTCTAAATATCTGTCAGACACAAATTGATATGCCACATTAAAAGCAAGTCGAGACGTTGCTTGCACATCTATAGCAGCATTGACTTTATGTTTAGGATTCAAGATACGAGATTGTCTTTCTAATTCTGTAAAAGTATAATTAGCATTGAATTTTACTTTATCATTAAAAGCATACGAAACCATTGTTTCAAGTCCTTTGGCTTTGTTTTTCCCATTTACATTAAAGTATTTGTAAGTCATCAAATCAAATCCTATTGCATCTTCCTCTTCTCTTTGAAAAGCAACTGCATTTAAGACCAATTTTTTATTTGCTAAACTTACTTCAAAACCTATTTCGGCTGTGGCATCTTTCTCCGGAGATAAATCTAAATCTCCATACGGAGAATACAATTGATACAAACTAGGTGTTACAAATGCAGTACTATACGAAGCCAATACTTTTAAAGACTCAGAAAAGCTATACGATGGATTTACGTTATACACTAAATTATTCCCGTATTTGCTATGCATGTTATAACGCGCACCAGCATTTACGTTTAATCCAAAACCAGAATTATAAACTGCCGTTACATAAGGATCAATCATATTGAATTTAGCCATCTCAGTTGTAATCGCATCATACTGGCTCACGTTTGACATTTCGTGAAACTGAAATTGAGCTCCAGTAACTACAAATAATTGAGATGAAATTTCATATTTATTAAAGGCATCAACATTGACACTTCTTGACTTTGCCTGGAATAAAGATCCGTAGCTAAAAATATCGCGATTAATTACATTGGCACCAGAATTAATTACAAATTCTCCTTTGTTGTATTTGTATTTTGGAGAAAAACCAACTCTAAATTGCTCTGAAAGACTGAAATTAGTAATGTCATCCGAAAATGAACCTGCATCAAAACCGCTTTTCATTCGGTCATAATTTGCAAAGAAATCCAAGGATAATTTTTTAGTTGGCGTAAAACCAATTTTAACTATAGAATTTAATCTTGAAAAATCATCGTTTTCAAATTGAGTATTCGAATTTAATGGTCTTGCTTCAGAAATTCCTGTAGTTTCAGTACTATTCAAGGATGCAAAATAATTTACTTTTTCGAAACCACCGTTTACAGCAAAACCCTGATTGTAATCCTGCACACTATAATTTGCTGATTTAGCAACCGTTTGTGTGCCCACATTTACGTATGCATTTCCTGCAATCGCTTTTTTACCTGCTTTTTTTAGTGTAATATTAATAACACCTGTCGCAGCTCCAGAACCGTATAAAGTACTTGAAGCGCCTTTCATAATCTCAATACTTTCAATTTGCTCCACTGGAAGCAATCTCAAATCATACGATAAGCTAATCCCAGAAGCATCTGTTACAGGAACGCCATCAATCAAAATTAAAACCTGATGATTTCTTCCTCCGCGAATGTAAAGTCCCAAATCTTTTCCATTACGGCTCTGATTTCCATTAATTTCAACACCTGCTACCGCACTTAAAATAGAAGCTACTGATTGCCCTGATTTTTTCTTCAAATCCTCAGCAGTAATTTTGACGATAACTTTTCCTGATTTTTCTTTTGGCAAAGCAAATTTTGAATCGGAAACAACAACCTCATCAAGTTGTTTTGGCTCTTGATCTTGTGCATACGTGTTCATTGCAAATAACAATGCAATCGCACTAAAGCGAATGAATTTTTTGTTCATTTTTAAAATGTAAAATTTAATAAATTGGGGAGAAAAGCATAGAATGACCCATACCCAAACCTTTTTTCCCGAAAGTTTGATACTCGATGTAATAGGCAGGTCTCCTGGCTTGCGTCTTGTTGTTTACCTTCCCATCTCGTCTTTAATGACGTGACAGTGGTTTTGTAGATAACAACAAGCTTGATAGCTTACAGTTGCGGGTACAGCTCAGGATTTAGGATTCTTGATTTAGAAATCTTGATTTAGGATTTAAACCCTGAAATCTGAAATCTAAAACTTGAAATCTTTCACCTGATTCCCTTTTAATGGGGTTTGAAAATAAACAAACCTCAACCTCAATACGGCGGCAAAGATAAAATTATATTAAGTTAATAACCTAAATAATTGCGGATTTTATAATTCAATTTTAATTACAGCTCCAAAATCTACTTTATTCTGAAAAGCGTCTTTTAGTGGCAATTCCGAAATTTTACATAAAAAACTACGTATCACTCCTGCATGTGCCACAATAATAACTGGTTTTGAATTGGTTTGCTGAAGTTCATTATGCATAAAATCAATTACTCGATTGTGTAAATCCGTAAATGATTCTCCATTCGGCACGCGAACATTTACAAAATCAGTCATCCAAGGCGTAAAGTCATCCGGTGGAATTACATCCCAATTTTTCATTTCCCAATCGCCAAAATTCATTTCCATTAAACGGGAATCTTCGTTTACAGCTGAAATTTCTGAATTGTCTTTGATGTAATTTGCCAAAAGAATACAGCGAAGTAAAGGACTGGAATACAGATTTGCATCTTGAGGCAATTGATTTAAAACAGACTGAAAAACAGCATCATAAGGCTTCTTGATTTCCACATCGGATTGTCCATAACAAATTCCTTTTTCGCAAACCGTTTCTGTGTGACGTACTAAATAAACTTCCATAATGCAATAACTGATATATAAAAAACCACTTCACAAACCTGTTGGGTTGCGCCCAAACAATCTCCGGTATACCCGTCAATCCATTTCTGAAAATAACGTGCTAAAAAGAATCGGGTCAGAAAAACAGGGATTAAAACCAACAGTATTTGCCACTGAAAATAGGACAAAATAACTAATGGAAGTAATCCAAAAAAGAAAGCTCCCACTACTTCTCTCCAAGAATAACTTTGTGCGATAGGTTTGCTTTTGCTGGAAGCGTCCTCACGAGAATATTCATGGGTAAAAACAATTGAAATTGCTGCTAATCGACTGATAGAATGCGCGGAAACAAAAAGCAACAGGATTATAAATTGTGGACTATAAATTATAAATTTAGGATTATCAGAAACATCAATTAATTGAGTTAACCCTTGAAATTTAAGCACTAACAACAGTACTAAACCAATTGCTCCATACGCACCAATGGCGCTATCTTTCATGATCATCAGTATTTTTTCTTTGGTCCAACCACCTCCAAAACCATCGCAAACATCAGCAAAACCATCTTCATGAAAAGCTCCGGTAACTAAAACGGAAGCAATCATAGAGAAGATTACAGCAATTTCAGGTGCTACTAAAAAATTAAAAACAGAGTATACACCAAACGCCACACTACCTACAATCCAACCAATTAATGGAAAATAACGGGACGCTTTATTTAAATAATCTGGATTATGATCGATGGTTGCAGGACATGGAATCCTTGTGTAAAACATTAATGCCGTAAAAAATATGTGTAGTTCTTTTTTCATTTTTTTTATTTTGGCTAAAGCCAATTTATCTATTTACTAACAAATTAAATTTAAAGTTCCCGGCTACTCACACCCGCGGATTCAAAACTGGCCATATCATTCAAGAATGCCACAGCCGACTCAATTATAGGAAAAGCAATCGCACAACCCGTGCCTTCACCCAACCTTAAATTGAGTTGCAACAGGGAACGAACTCCTAGATAATCTAATATTTTTTGGTGCCCTTGCTCCGCAGATGAATGGCAAAAAATAGCATTTTTAATAATGTATGGATTCTTTTTAAAGGCAATTAAAAAAGCAACACTACAGATAAAGCCGTCAACAAGAATCAACATATTGTCTTGTTTTGCCTGAAGCATCCCTCCTACCATTTGCATGATTTCAAAACCTCCAAAATAAGCTAACTTGCTGTCTAAATCATCTGAACCATCGTAATTAGCAATACATTTTTTAAGAATACTAATTTTTTTAATCAACTGTTCTTCATTTACACCAGTACCTTTCCCTACGCAATCCTGAATTGGTAATTCTAAAATAATACTCATCAAAACCGAAGCTGTAGCAGTGTTACCAATACCCATTTCGCCAAAACCAATGCAATTACTCCCCTTATTAGCAATAGTGGCAACAATTTCACTTCCTTTTATAAAACACAATTCAACTTCTGTTTTACTCATTGCGGCTCCATGCAAAAAAGAGTGTGTTCCCTTCCCTATTTTAGCCGAAATCAAATTCGTGTTCATAGGGAAATCATAATTCACACCCGCATCCACTATCGCCAATTGAATCTTATTTTGTTTACAAAACACATTGATTGCTGCGCCACCTATCAAAAAATTAGTCACCATTTGTCTGGTTACATCTTGCGGATAGGCACTCACTCCATGATTTGCAATTCCGTGATCAGCTGCAAAAACAACCAGATTAGGTTTTATAATTTTAGGTTCTAAAGTTTGAAACACCATCCCAATTTGTTTTGCGAGCACTTCTAAAATTCCTAATGAACCTGTTGGTTTGGTTTTTTGGTCGATTTTATGTTGTAACGCATTTGCATAAGCAGCAGAATCTATCTCCTTTTTAGCATCAAAAAATACTTTCTCCACCTTACTTTCATTCAAAACAGTGATTTCCTCAACTAATGGAATTTCTTGTTTTTGTTTCCAATTCAGTTGTTGCAACATGGGTTGATTATCATAATTGGTAGCTGGTTTTCCCACACAAAAATACCCCAACGGCTCCATATTTTCAGGTAAACCCAATAATTGCTTGAACTGATAATAATTCAATATGGAAACCCATCCCATAGAATAACCTTGCTCCGTTAAGGAAAGCCAAATATTTTGCGCCGCGCAAACAGAACTAAACTTTACCGCTTCATTACTCCCAACAGTTCCAATCGTGAAATTATTTAAAACCGAACGATCATAACAAATCACTAATCCTAATGGTGCTTCTTCTATTGCTTCTAGCTTAAGAGCTTTGTAGTCTTGTTTTTGTTGTTCGTTATCCGTTAGCGAAATTGCTTTTTCATCATAATCTAAAAATAAATCTTTAATGGCTTTCTTCATTTCAGCCGACCTGATCAGATAGTATTTTGTAGCATCAGTTAAACCCACAGAAGGCGCCCAATGTCCCGCTCGCAGTGCTTTTTCAATAACAGCATCAGGCACTTGATCCTCCGTAAAATGACGGGTGTCGCGGCGGGATTTTAAAATTTCATCTAAATAAGTCATGTTTTTTATTTAAAAGTTCAATGGCAAATTCAATGACAATTGCCATTGTTTTTTTGTTATTGAAAAGTTATTCTTCCCAAACAATGAAACAATAGTTCTCATAGGTAATTTTAGTAAATTCTGGCAATTCAATCGCTCCCGAAAATAACGGACAATTAATTACCAAAGTATGAAATTCGCCATTTTCACCACAAGGATCTATTCCTTTTTCGTGTAATTCTTGTGCTAATTCTTTGGTCAAAATTTCCCCCAGATACTGTTCTCCCATTATTGTATTGCAAGAAACAATCATCGTTACAATGCCGTTTTCAAGCATTTGGTGTACCAAAACAATTCGGTCTTGTTGCCACAAAGGTAAAATTGCTTTTAGCGATGCGGCGGCACATACTTTATCTTCCCAATCTTTGTGCTGTTGCAAATCAATATCACCAAAAACGGCTGCTTCCAAATCATATTTGGCTTTTAGCATTTTCAAAATGGCAATAAATTTGGCTTCATAATCACCCCAAGTTGCCGGAATTCCTTCAAGAGGCAATCCCATTTTTTGGGCTTGCTGATTCAATATAGACAATGGCAATCCGTGAGAACGGGACACTTTGCCGTTTTCATTCATCATATTGAGTAACACTTTTGGAATAAGTCCTTGCTGAGTTGCTTGCATCATTGCATAACAACTGTCTTTTCCGCCACTCCAAGAAGTTACAAAATTCATATGTAGTTATTTATTGATTTTTAATTGAATATGTAATACGCTATGAGGTAATATTTTCTTTGAATTCACTATTGTAAAATCAGAGCTATTTCATTTTTTTTCTTTTATCGTTACTGGAATTCCAGAAACCATCAACACAACAGTATCGGCTTCTTTGGCAATATATTGATTCATCCATCCCTGTAGCTCGGTAAATTTTCTACCAATGTGAGTATCGGCATGAACACCCATCCCTATTTCATTGGTTACAATAATAATAGTTGTATTTTCTTGATTGGCAATAGCGTCAAATTCAGCTTTAGCTTGTTCCAAACACAAGGAAACATCATTTTTAGTATCCACAAAAAAGTTTGTTAACCAAAGTGTAACGCAATCGACAATCGCTACTTTTCCAGAAAAATCAATTTCGCTCAAGTGTTTTTCTTTTTCGATATTAATCCATCGTTCGTCCCGATCTTTTTGATGGCGATCGATTCTCTTTTGGAAATCATCATCCCATTTTCGGGCTGTAGCAACATACATTGGTTTATCCGACAATCCTTTTGCTAAATTTTCGGCATAACTACTTTTACCGGAGCGTTCACCGCCAGTTATTAAATATATCATTTTTATGTTTTTTTAAATCCATACGGACAATGTCGACATCCATTGCCACAACAATTACCTCTTTTTAGATGAAACCAAGCCTTGAAAACATAATTCCCGTTTTCTAAATAATAGTCTATTCCTTCGATGAGATTCGTCGTTTTAGGTAAATCTTTAGCTTTATTATTTGTTGCAGTTTCAGGAGACAGTGTTGCAACATATTCGTCAATTTTAGTGGAGCATGCCGTTGTAAAGCAACTAGAACAGAGACAATCTACCACTTCTGTCGGTGTAAAAATGGGCGGAAAATTGTTGCACCAACATTTACTTCCTTCTGGTATGTCCCCGCAATTAAAAGGAGTTCCGCAAGCAGAACAGTTTTTGACTTTAATGCTATTCATTTCGTAAAGATAGTATTTGTTCAATTTTTTACTACTAAAAATAAACAAGAAATTTTATAAATTTGGTATACCTTTGTCGCTATCGAAAAATTAAACCATGAAATTCACCTTTAGATTAATCCTTTTTGTTTTCTCTTTTTCAACTTTCGTTGGATGCAAAAAAAGCGAAAACCTTAACGTAAAACAAAGCTCCAATACTGAAAATGCAATCGAATATGCTTCGGGACTTTCTATTGATAAGTACGAAGGATATTCAGTAGTGTCGGTTTCTAATCCTTGGCCTGAAGCCAATAAGAACTTCACATATATATTAAAAGAAAAAAACGGCAGCATTCCAGATAGCCTACAAAAATACACCATAATTTCCGTTCCTTTAAAATCAATTGTCGTTACCTCAACAAGTATTATCCCTTTTTTAGAAATGTTGGGAGTTGAAAAATCATTGGTTGGTTTTCCTCACACCGATTACGTTTCTTCTGAAAAAACCAGAAAACTAATTGATGCCGGCACTGTTAAAAACATAGGACAAAACGAAAAATTAAATATGGAGCAACTCATTGAGTTGGAGCCTAACTTAATCGTAACCTTTGGCATTGACAACAACAATCCGATGATTGATAATTTACAAAAAAGCGGTCTTAATGTACTCATACAAGCGGACTGGATGGAACAAACTCCACTTGGCAAAGCAGAATGGATTAAGCTTTACGGCGCTTTATTTGGAAAAGAAAAAGAGGCCAAAACACTTTTTGATGGTATTGTTAAAAATTACAATGACGCTATAGAATTAGTTGCCAACAAAAAACCAACAGCGACCGTTTTATACGGAGCTATGTATCAAGACCAATGGTATGTAGCAAGAGGAAATAGCTGGGTAGCGCAGTTTATGAAAGATGCCAAAGCGAATTATTTGTGGTCAAATGTAGCAGGAACAGGAAGTCTTAGCATGCCTTTTGAAAAAATATTAGAGAAAGCAAAAACAGCAAAATATTGGATTGCAACAGGTTCATTCAAAAACAGTGCTGAATTCGAAAACAGTAATCCACATTACAGTCAATTTGATGCTACAAAATCTAAAAATGTGTATACTTTTGAAAGTAAATTAGGGGCTACAGGAGGAACCATTTATTATGAATTAGCAGCAAGCCGACCGGATTTAGTATTGAAAGATTATATTAAAATCTTCCATCCTGAACTGCTTCCAAATTATACTTTTACTTTTGCACAAAAACTAAACTAAATTGGCGAATAAAAAACGAAATACAATTCTATTTTTCTTGCTTACTTTAGGACTTATTCTATTGTTTTTTGTAAACATTAGTTTTGGTTCCATCACGATTCCTTTTAAAGATATTTATACAAGTTTAACGGGTGGTCAAGCGAGTAAATCTACTTGGGAATATATCATCATCAATTACCGTTTACCCAAAGCTATTACAGCAATTCTTGTTGGAATGGGATTATCCATTAGTGGTTTGCTGATGCAAACTTTGTTTCGAAATCCATTAGCAGGACCGTATGTTTTAGGATTGAGTTCCGGTGCCAGTTTAGGGGTTGCTTTTGTGATATTAGGAGCAGGCTTACTTCCCCCATTTTTAAGTACACTTTTATTATCTTCTTATGGAGTGGTCTTAGCCTCAACTATAGGAAGTTCTGTTGTATTACTTGCCGTTTTAATGGTTTCCCAAAAGCTACGTGATACCATGGCAATCCTAATTGTTGGGTTAATGTTTGGAAGTTTTACTAGCGCCATAGTAGGCGTTCTTACCTATTTTAGTTCGGCTGAACAATTACAAAAATTCACCTTTTGGTCCATGGGCAATTTAGGCAACTTATCGTGGTCATCCATATTAATTCTAACCGTTTGTGTCGGGATTGGTTTGTTATTAAGTCTGTTTAGCATCAAACCGCTAAACGCCTTATTATTGGGTGAAAATTACGCTCGCAGTTTAGGTTTGAATTTCAAGAAAACACGATTAATTATCATTTTTGCAACAAGCATTTTAGCCGGAAGTATTACGGCGTATGCAGGTCCAATTGCCTTTATAGGACTGGCAGTTCCTCATATTGCAAAATTAGTATTTCAAACCAGTAATCATTCGGTTTTGTATTGGAGCACGTTACTTTTAGGAGCTTCGATTATGCTTATTTGTGATGTACTTTCAGAATTGCCAGGATTAGAAATCACTTTACCAATCAATGCTGTAACTTCGATATTTGGTGCTCCCGTGGTTATCTGGTTATTGGTTAGAAAACGAAAAATGATTGCCTAATGGAAAACAAAATTATCTTACAAGCATCTCAAATCAGCATCGGTTATTCTCATAAAAAAGAGAAAATCGTAGTGGCTTCGGATATTTCTATTTCCTTAAAAAAAGGAAAACTGATTGCTTTAATTGGTGCCAATGGCATTGGAAAATCAACACTTTTAAAAACAATAACAGGAATCCAAAAGCCACTTTCAGGTGCCGTTTTGTTGAATGAAAAGAAAATCACTGATTACGGACCTTTGGATTTAGCCCAAAACCTAAGCATTGTTTTAACCGAAAAATTACCTCCAAGCAATTTAACCGTTTTTGAACTCATTGCTTTAGGAAGACAGCCTTATACCAACTGGATGGGAACTTTATCTGACTTTGATATTGTTAAAGTGAATGAAGCTATGGTGTTGACACAAATCAGTCATTTAGCCACAAAAAAACACTATGAAATTAGTGACGGACAATTACAAAAAGTGTTGATTGCACGAGCTTTAGCACAGGACACTCCGTTAATAATTTTGGATGAACCTACGACCCATTTGGATTTATTGCATAAAGTAGCCCTATTCAAACTTTTGAAAAAACTTACTCATGAAACTGGAAAATGCATTTTATTTTCTACCCATGATATTGATATGGCGATACAATTGAGTGACGAAATGATTATTATGACTCCTGAAACAGTGCTTCAAGACGAGCCTTGTAATTTTATTTCAAAAGGAAGTTTCAATACCTTGTTCAAAGATGAGCATATTGTTTTTGACGCTGAAAAAGGAAAATTCATGATTGTTTAGTTTCAACATTTTATTCAGTCCAAAATCGTACTAACCATTCCCTTTCAATAAATTTATACTCACTGTTGCAAGGTTTGAGTCTGGGAATCTGCTGAAAAAATTAACATCCGGATACAATCCTGCTTCAGCAGCGATTTTGTGTAAAACGGGAATTTCAACGATGTATTGATCTGAAAAACCATGCGTGGCATCATAAGCTGTAGCAGCGGTTTTACCTAAATTAGCAGCAGTCAAACTTGGAGCAATGGTATGCAATTCAATCATTAACAGTCCAAATTTCCGAACATAAGGCGACCATTTATTCAAATGTTCCAATAGATTATCTTCGACTAAGCTATTACTGATACGCTCTCCCCTATGCGCAAATGCTCCTGTAGAATGACTTACTCTATCTTTGGTAATCTGTTTTGGTATTTCCCAAATTCGGTTATGATCCAAGAAGGTTCTCACATTCAGTAAATCTTTCAAATCAATGTTATAATTTTCAAATAAGTCATTGGCTAACAAATCCGGTTGACCTATATCTCCCCAAATTACTTTGGCCCAAATATCGGCTTTGATTAAATTGGCTCGAGTTACTTTCAACGCTGCTTGATTATAATCGGCACCAACAAGGAACAAAGGATAATCATCCAGCATTTTTCCGCGAAGGGTTTGTCTCTCGATTACAGTATAAATATGTTCTATAAATGCTCCATTACCACAACCCATATCGAGAATTCCTTTCGGCTGATCTTCTATTGGTAAATTGAATAATTTGATAATAATTTCATCTACTATTTTAAAATAAGTATCATGCGCACCTCCGCTTCCCCAAACATTCATTTCTCGGTCAACATGAATTTCCTCTCCTCCTTCTGCTATATCTCGCAATACATTTGGATTACCAAAAAGCAAATCATCCATTTTACTGAAGGTAGGTAAATAGGAAACCGTCACTCCGTAAGCCGTGGCTCTTTTGGCAAAAAACAAACCAGTTTCGGTAAACTGATAATTGCCTTTTTTTTGCGTAAACCAACCCAAATGAACAAAGAAATCAAGTATGATTTTAAAATTTTCGGGGGATTTATGAAATTCCTCGGGACGGAAGGAAATCTCCATAAAATATTTATGAAACATACCGCTCATGCCCAAGCGAACTAATGTTGGCCCAACTAAACATCCTTCAATATGCATCAAAATTTGACGCTGAATAGTATGTGTCAACGGATCATTCGAAAAAGAAATGGCGTAATTGCTTTTGTATTTTTCGAAAATAACGCGCAACCTTTCAAATGGGGCATCATCGAAAAATCTAGGGTGAAATTGCATCGAAAAATGCAGTAAATCAATCACATCTTCGTATAAATGGAACATCGAAAAAGCGATTTTACTTTTGTCATTGATGCTAAATTTAATGGCATTTGTGGCGTTATTGTTATGATAATCCAGAAATCCCTGTGAACATAAATTTCGCAAACCCACATTCAGATAGCCTTCGTTTGCTTTAAAATGTTCCGTGAGTTCCGTAAGCGTCACTTCTTTTTTATCAAGAATATAAGCAAGCACGCCGCTTTTATATAAAGAAAAAGCAACCGGCGCAATAACCAACCCATCCAAATGTTTAAAAATGGTGCTTCTAAGAGTAATTTTATCAATCATAAAAAGTACGTTTTAAAGGAGAAAAAACACAATTCAATTCAGAATGATCTACTCAAATATATGAATTTTCAACCAAAAAAACCACTTTGCTTTTTACAATTATAAATTCGTAATTTACAATTTACCAGCTATTTGCCTTTTTGCTTCGCCAATGACAAAAGCGACCGAATTTGCAATGTTAAAACTTCTAATAAGCGGTGACATAGGAATTGTCAGATGATTGGGAAATTCGTTTAAAACAGCTTCGCTCAAACCTTTACTTTCTTTACCAAAAACTAACCAGTCACCATCCTGAAAATCAGTCTCTAGATAGGATTTTTTGGCATGGGAACTCATTAGAAAAACTCGGGATAAATCAGGAATTTGTGCTTTCCATTCGGCAACATTTTGATATTCAGTAACATCAAGATGTACCCAATAATCCAAACCGGAACGTTTCAGGTTTTTATCATTAATGACAAATCCAAAAGGATGAATTAAGTGCAAACGGCTTTCGGTACCTACGCACAATCGGCCAATATTTCCGGTATTATTTGGGATTTCAGGTTCTACTAAAACGATGTTTAACATTTCTTATTGGTTAATCGGTTATTTGTTTATTCGGTTATTTGAAAATCTTCAACTTCTAAAACTTCTCCAGCCTGTAAATTATTGAGATGCACGTTTCCTATTCGAACACGAACCAAGCGTAACGTAGGAAAACCAACTGCGGCAGTCATTTTTCGGACTTGGCGAAACTTCCCTTCATTCACCGTTATCGAAGCCCAAGAAGTAGGACCGTGACGTTCATCACGTATCTTTTTTCCTCTTGCTCCAAAAGCAGGAATTTCATGTATTAAAGAAGCTTTGCAGGGCTTTGTAATATACTTGGTTCCATTAAAACCAATTTCTACTCCTTTTTGCAATTGCTCAATCGCTTCCTGGTGGATAATCCCATCGACTTGGACATAATATTCCTTGTCTACTTTTTTGCTTCGAATGATTTCGCTCATCATTCCATCCGTAGTCAATAACAACAATCCTTCTGAATCTTCGTCAAGACGCCCTATTGCCATTGTTCCTTTGGGGAAATCGTGCAATTCACCCAACAATTTCTTTTTTCTTTTTAATTCGTAAATAAACTGGCTCAAATACCCGTAAGGCTTATGAATGATGAAATGAGAATGAGACATTTTAGTGTATTAGTTGTACGTGCAAAGATAGTTTTGTTTTCGCAGGATTTAAAATAGTGTCGCCATACATTTATTGGTGTAAACCAAAAGCTATGTTAAATGATTAAATTTTTTAATTTAAAAGATGTAATATTATAGAAGCTAGCAGTATTAGCTTAAAATTAAAGAGTATGGAAAGCAACGATTTAGGTTCAAAAAAAACAAATAATAAACAAAATATAAACGAAGGATTTAGCGGTCAGAATCTAGCCAAAAATACGAATCCTGAAGTATCACATTTAAAATCAGAAGTAGAAACTGATGCAAATGGAAATCAAAAAATTGTTCAAAGAGCACGTAATATTGATGGAACTCTAGAACAAAATGAGGATAGCACTCCCATAAATTTAAGTTCTGATACCGCAAATGTTTCTGAAGAACAAGCAAAAAAAATGGTAGAAAATAAAGATCATAACTCGGATATCATTCCTAACCGTTATCCTAATGAGCATCCTGACAATAAGGAAGACAGAGGAAATATTAAATTGGATCAATAAGAATTCCATCTATTTAAAAGGCCAATATGAAAACCATTTTGTATTGGCCTTTTTTATTTTCAGTATTAAATTATTACTCCCTAACTACCTTATTTCAAATGGAAAAATTTCTAAAGGAAAAATACTTTAATTCCAAAAAAGGGAGGCATTAAGAATATTATTTCTTCAAGTTTTAAAACTTTAAAAACTTCCGTTACTATTTTGCTTTCCGAAAGGAAACCAGCAAACTTTTGTTTATTTTTACAAACTTACAAAAAGAAATTCTATGACAAATATGCTTCCGTTTTTATTGATTTTCATCGTTGCTCTCGCTATTGGTATTTTCATTGGTAAACTCATTTTCTCTGCCCGATTCCAAGCGGAAAAAATTAGTTTAGAAGAAAAACTAATTGCATTTACTTCCCAATTCAATCAACTAAAAGAGCAAATTATTGTTGACAAAACAACTTTTGAAAAACAATTAGAAAACGCCAACGGGGAAAAAGAAAGCATACGAAGTGAAAAAGACAGTTTAGCCATTCAGCTTTCTAAGAAAGAAGTCGATTTTGAGAATCTTTGGGAACGCAACAAAGAACAAAAAGAAGAAGTCGAGAAACTACAGGAAAAATTTACCAAAGAATTTGAGAATCTCGCCAATAAAATATTAGAAGAAAAGTCCAATAAATTCACG
This sequence comes from Flavobacterium sp. GNP002, assembly GCF_054343795.1. Lineage (NCBI taxonomy): Bacteria > Pseudomonadati > Bacteroidota > Flavobacteriia > Flavobacteriales > Flavobacteriaceae > Flavobacterium > Flavobacterium sp. GNP002. The sequence continues at coordinate 2,232,553 of NZ_JBTGUW010000001.1, read as the reverse complement.
GAACAGAACAAGGAAAACATGAAGAATATCTTGACGCCTTTGCAGGATAAAATTCACTTGTTTGAAAAGAAAGTCGAAGATACCCACAAAGAAAGCATTGATTATCATGCAGCTTTGCGCCAACAAATTCTAGGATTGCGAGAAATGAATATCCAGATGAGCAAGGAAACATTAAACCTGACGAAAGCTTTGAAAGGCGACAGCAAGATGCAAGGAAATTGGGGAGAACTAGTTTTAGAACGCGTTCTTGAAAAATCAGGATTAGAAAAAGGTCGTGAATACGAAGTGCAACAAGCGTTCACTACCGAAGATGGAAATCGCGTTTTCCCTGACGTAGTCATTAATCTGCCTGATGGTAAAAAGATGATTGTCGATTCTAAAGTTTCTTTGACCGCTTATGAAAAATACATCAATGAAGAAGATGACGATATAAAAATTGGATTTTTAAAAGAACATGTTAATTCCATCAAACGTCACGTAGAACAATTAGGCAATAAAAATTACCAAGATTTATATCAAATAGAAAGTCCTGATTTTGTATTGCTATTTATTCCTATCGAGCCTGCTTTTGCCATGGCGCTAAATGAGGATACTAGTTTGTACAACAAAGCATTCGAGAAAAACATTGTGATTGTTACGCCTGCGACTTTATTAGCGACTTTGCGAACGATTGACAGCATGTGGACCAACCAGAAACAACAGGAAAACGCCCTTGAAATTGCACGACAAGCCGGTGCATTGTATGATAAGTTTGAAGGTTTTGTGGGTGATCTAATCAAAATTGGAAAGAAGATAGACGAAAGCAAAACAGAGTATAGCGGTGCAATGAACAAACTTGTTGAAGGAAAAGGAAACCTGATTGTGAGTGTAGAAAAATTGAAAAAAATGGGAGCCAAAGCCAAGAAAGCACTTCCGGAAAGCATATTAAATCGAGCAGAAAAAGACGAAAATCAACTTTTAAACTAAACAAAAAATGAGAAAATTTTTAATGGTAATTACCGTAATACTTGTAGTATCTGTGGCAGGTTATTTTGCTTTTTTATACAGTGCCACATATAGCGAAGGGATGCGTTCAGGCGAATTAATAAAAGTAAGTCGCAAAGGAGTTGCATTCAAAACATGGGAAGGTGAAATAAGTCAAGGAATATCTGGAGCGCAAATTTTCTCTTTTTCGGTGATGGACAGTGAGGAAAAAGTAATTGCTGATTTACAAGAATACGAAGGACAATATGTACAGGTTAATTATGTAGAACGCTACAGAACATTTCCTTGGTGGGGTGATACGCGCTATTTTATAACAGAAGTCAAAAAAGTAAATTCTCCTTTTAAAATAAAATAAATGAACCGTACTTTTAAAACCGTTGCATCCTCAAATATTAGAATTTCAGAGTTGATGTTGCCGTCACACACCAATTTTAGCGGTAAGATTCATGGTGGTTATATTTTATCCCTTTTAGATCAAATTGCGTTTGCCTGTGCCTCAAAATTTTCAGGGAATTATTGTGTAACCGCATCAGTAGATACGGTAAACTTCCTTAAACCAATCGAAGTGGGCGAACTGGTAACAATGAAAGCCTGCGTGAATTACGTAGGTAATAGTTCCATGATAATAGGCATTCGTGTAGAAGCCGAGAACATTCAAACGGGAAAAATCAAACATTGTAATTCTTCTTACTTTACGATGGTCGCTAAAGACAAAGAAGGCAACAGCATGCTTGTTCCCGGATTAATTTTATCAAGTATGAATGAAGTCCGTCGCTTTTGTAATTGCATCAAACAAATAGCCTTAAAAAAGGAAAAAGACCTACACGAAGAAAAGTTTGATTACACCTCTCAAGAATCATTAGAAAGCTTAAAAAAATACAACATAAAGTTAGAATTATAATCAAGCTAATCGATAACTAACACTTTTTAAAAAAATATTTTCCCACTTATATTGCATTCAGAATTACACTTTAGTTTCTGATTAAAAAATCGAGAAAAATTAACTGATACAGTTTGTTTTTCAGCCGTTCGACACTTTTATTTTTCCAGTTAATTTCGTAACTTTCAGTAATTTAATTCATAAACCACTATGAAAAAAATTACTCTAATACTACTACTCATTATTGCAATTAAATCTATTGCTCAAGATAAAATGGTGACTTATGGAGGAATCATACATTTTGAGGCTTCAATTCCTTTATTTGAAGAAGTAAAAGCAAGTAATGATAAAACAACCTGTATTTTGATAACTCAAACAGGACAAATTACTTGTTGGATGAACATAAAAGATTTTAAATTTCAAAGAAGCTTGATGGAAGAACATTTTAATGACAACTATATGGAAAGCAACCGCTTTCCAAGAGCCGTTTTTAAAGGCAGAATTGAAAAATTTGATTTAAAAAACCTCAATTCAGTCGCTAAAGAATATCAAATCAACGGAAAAATCACCATTCATGGCAGAACTAAAAAAATAGGCATCAGCGGCTCGTTAAAAAAAGTGGATAAAGGAATTGAACTTATCTCGGAATTTCCTTTAAACACGGATGATTTTATGATTGAAATTCCTTTTATAGTTCGTAGCAAAATATCTAAAAAAATAAACACCCAACTGATTTGTGTCTTACAATAAATCTATTTTGTTAAACAATCCTTTAATGCCCCTTCAAGATTTTTAAATTTAAATTGAAAACCCGTCTCTTCAATTTTATCAGAAGACACTCTTCTACCAGTCAAAACAATTACGGCCATTTCGCCCATAACAAATTTTAACACAAAACCAGGAACATTGGGCAACCAAATAGAATATCCAAAAATACGAGCCAACGTTTTAGAAAAAATCATATTGGTCGTATTATCATTAATGGCTGCGTTATAAGGTCCTTCCATATTGGGATTTGAAACCGCTTGAAGATAGATATTACACAAATCATCTACATGAATCCATGGCATGTATTGCTTTCCGGAACCCAATGCAGAACCCAATCGAAACTTAAATAACGGAATAAGTTTTTTCAAAAAACCATCATTTTTCCCTAAGACTAATCCAGTACGGATTTTTACAGTGCGAATGTTTAAGTTTTCAATAAAATCCAAAGCATCTTCCCATTTCTGACACGTATAACCGAGGAAATCATTTGCATAAGGTGTGTTTTCTGAACAAATCTCTTCGCCATTTACAGCACCATAAATACCTATAGCCGAAGCCGAAATAAAAGCGTCTAGTTTCTTATTGTGCTTTTTTAAAACAGAATACAATAATTGAGTTGATTTCTCCCGACTATCGATAATCGCAGCTTTGCGTTTTGCTGTCCATCTTTTCTCTGCAATGTTTTCACCAGCTAAGTGAATTATATAATCTGCATTTAAAACTGCATTTTCATCTATAGTCTGATTTGCAACATCCCATTTGTAATAGAAAACATCCCCTTTATTTTGTTTTTCACTTCTACTCAGGATAGATACTGAATACCCTTTAGCAATCAATAAACCTGTCAAATGGCTACCGATAAATCCCGAACCTCCGCTTATTAAAACATTTTTTTTCATGATAGTGTAAAGCTAATGATTTATAATGATATAAAATTATATTAAATTTTGTTTAACTTTATTAATATATAGTTAAACATTTCATACCTTTATACTTTAATTTGAAATACACTAAAAATGGCTACTAAAAAAACAATATTAACAAAGGACAAAATCGTTTCATTGTACATGAACTATGTACTTGATCATAGTGAAAAACCTAAATCAGTATATCATTTTGCAAAAATGAATGATTTTACAGAAGCTGAATTCTATTCCTTTTTTGGAACAATAGAAAGTATCGAGAAAGAAATATTTAAAATTTTTCTAGAAAAAACGTTAGAATTACTGAACAAAAACAAGGAATACGAGATGTATGATATGAAAAGTAAAATGTTAAGTTTCTATTTTACTTTTTTTGAAATTCTAACCGCTAACAGAAGTTATGTTGTACTCGTTTTAAAAGAACACAACAATCAATTAAAAAAACTGATGCAACTTTCTGAACTTAGAATCAGCTTTAAAAATTATCTCTTGGAAATAATATCAGACGAGTTTAGAACGCAACAAGAAAAAATTCAAAACTTTCAAGAGAAAGCATTCCAAGAAACTTCATGGATTCAACTTTTATTGACGCTAAAATTCTGGCTGGATGACTCCTCTCCTGCTTTTGAAAAAACAGACATCTATATTGAGAAGTCTGTAAAAGCCTCTATTGAATTAATGAATATTGCACCTCTGGATAGCTTAATAGACTTTGGGAAATTTATTTTCAAAGAAAAAATATACAACAAATAATGAAAACGATAGACTATATTCCTACATCAAAAATTGAAAGGGCTACAAAACTAGTACAAACCGGTGCAAAAGTTGGCGTCAATTATTTAAAGTATTACGGTGAAAAAATGGTTAATTCTGATTTGACACGTGATAAACTCAATGAAGACAATGCCGAAGATATTTATGACGGACTCAAAAGCATGAAAGGAAGCGCGCTGAAAGTAGCGCAAATGCTAAGCATGGACAAAAGCTTTTTGCCACAGGCTTATGTAGAAAAATTTTCGCTTTCACAATTTTCAGTTCCACCACTTTCAGCACCATTAGTACTGAAAACGTTCAAGACAAATTTTGGGAAAACACCATATGAAATTTTTGATGAGTTCAATGCTACTTCGGTTAACGCCGCAAGTATCGGGCAAGTTCACGCTGCTGTAAAAGACGGTAAAAAACTGGCAGTAAAAATTCAATATCCCGGCGTAGCCAATAGTATTTCGTCAGATTTAGCTTTGGTTAAACCTATTGCTATCAGAATGTTTAACCTTCAAGGAAAAGATTCGGATAAGTATTTCAAGGAAGTGGAAGACAAATTAATTGAGGAAACCAATTATTTATTGGAACTAAAACAAAGCCAAGAAGTTGTTGAAGCCTGTAAAAAAATTGAAAATCTGGTTTTCCCGAATTATTATTCTCAATATTCTTCGGAGAAAATTATCACGATGGATTGGATGACAGGAATTCACCTTTCTGAATTTACCAATAAAAATGACGATCAAGAAATCGCGAACAAAATTGGTCAAGCTTTATGGGATTTCTATATGTACCAAATTCATATTCTGAAAAAAGTACATGCTGATCCGCATCCGGGAAATTTCTTGGTAAACGATAAAAACCAATTGGTGGCATTGGATTTTGGTTGTATGAAACAAATACCAGATGATTTTTACACCCCTTATTTTGAATTGATTGACAAAAAAGTCATCAATGATAGCAAAATATTCAACGATAAATTATTTGAACTAGAAATTCTTCGTAAAGATGATTCAAAAGAGGAAATAGCTTATTTCACCGAAATGTTCCATGATTTACTGTCCTTGTTTACCAAACCGTTTCAAGCAGAAACGTTTGATTTCTCTGATGAATCTTTTTTTGAAAGCATCGCACAATTAGGCGAACGATTCTCAAAAGATACTAATCTCAGAAAAATGAATGGTAACAGAGGTTCTAAACATTTCATTTATATGAACAGAACCTTCTTCGGATTATACAATTTAATGTTTGATTTGAAAGCGACAATTGTGGTCAATGAATATCAAAAATACAACTAGTGAAAAAGGAAAATTTGCCTTCAAAAATGTGTTTGGTTTGCAACAGACCTTTTAGTTGGCGGAAAAAATGGGAAAAAGTTTGGGACGAAGTTAAATATTGTAGCGAAAAATGCAAAAGAAACAAAAAGGGTTAGTTTGGTTTAGAAATGATTTGAGAGCGCATGATAACGAATCGTTGACAAATGCTATTGATGAAAATGAAACCGTAATTGCGGTGTGTTTTTTTGATCCAAGGCAATTTGAGGAAACAAGATTTGGTTTTAAAAGAACAGAGAAATTCCGAACCAAATTCTTAATTGAAACGGTAACAGCACTGAAAGAAAATCTGGAAAAACTGAATATTCCGCTTTTGGTTTATTACCAGAAACCCGAAGATTCAATTCCGGAAATTGTTGCTCAAAACGAAATCAATTCTGTTTACTTCCAAGAAGAATGGACAAGTGAGGAAATGGAAGTTTTAGAGAATATAAAATTAAAAGTTCCGGATTCAGTAGCGTTCAAAAGCAGTTACAATCAGTTCTTATTTCATCCTGAAACTATTCCGTTTGACATCTCATCGATTCCAAATGTTTTTACACAATTCAGAAATCAGTGTGAAAAATCAACAATGGTCAGACCTGAATTCAAAGTTCAACCGATGACTGAAGAAAATTGGATTACAAACGAAACTGAACTTCCCAGGATGGAAACATTAGGTTTTCCTGATTTTGAAATGGATTCCAGAACGGCATTTCCTTTTCTTGGTGGTGAAGATGAAGCAATGAAACGATTGCGAAATTATTTTTGGGAAACCAAAAAACTAAGTGTTTATAAATTGACTCGCAACGGATTAATTGGAACTGATTTTAGTTCGAAATTTTCTCCTTGGTTGGCAAACGGTTCCATTTCGGCGAAGACTATTTATCGGGAAATTGTTAAATACGAACAACAAATTGGGAAAAATGAATCCACGTATTGGTTGATTTTCGAACTGATTTGGAGAGATTATTTTAAATATGTTTCGATGAAAAACGGGAATTCGATTTTTAAAATTGGAGGGATTTTAAACAAAAAATACGATTGGAAAACCAATCCATCAGACATAAATAATTGGATTAACGGTAATACACAAGAGCCATTTGTAAATGCCAATATGATTGAATTGCAACAAACAGGCTGGATGAGCAATCGTGGTAGACAAAATGTAGCGTCATTTTTTGCAAAGAATCTTCTGCTAGACTGGCGCATCGGAGCTGCCTATTTTGAAGCGATGCTAATTGATTACGATGTACACAGCAATTACGGGAATTGGATGTATGTTTCTGGTGTTGGTAATGATCCCAGAGATCGAAAATTTAATATTAAGTTACAAGCCGAGAATTACGACGGACAATCAAAATTTCAGAAATTATGGTTGCAACAACAATTATTTTAAAAAGGTAAATGAATACTAATAAAAAACATATTAATGTAGTTTGGTTCAAAAGGGATCTTCGTTTACAGGATAACGAGGCAATTTTTAACGCAACAAAAACCGGCATACCCACATTGTTGCTTTACGTATTCGAAAAATCTTTAGAAAATGATTCGCATTACAGTCCAAGACATTGGAATTTCATCAAGCAATCACTTGTAGACATCAATAAACAACTGGAACAATCTAACACACAGGTATTAGCTGTATCGTCAGAGGTACTTCAAGTTTTCAATATTCTTGAAGAAACATACAAAATTGAAACTGTGTACTCACATCAGGAAACGGGATTAAAAATCACTTACGAAAGAGATAAAACTTTCAAACGGTTTTGTAAAAACAATCAAATTAATTGGGTTGAAAATACTAATAACGGAATTTTCAGAGCCTTACGAAACAGAACGAATTGGGTTGCTAAATGGGAAGATTACATGAATCAACCACAATTTATTTTTGATGGTAAACCAGAAAATTTTCTAAATACGGAAGCAATATTGGAACTCGAAAAAGCTTTGGATAAAACCAATTTAGAAACTGTTCCTGATGCTGTCTTCCAAAAAGGTGGCAGCACCATGGCTAGAAAATATTTGCAGACATTTTTTGATGAACGATACCACAATTATAATTCCCATATTTCAAAACCGCTTTTAGCTCGAAAAAGCTGCAGCAGGTTATCACCATATATTGCTTGGGGAAATTTATCCTCCAGACAAGTTTTGCAAAAAGCAGCTACGTTCCGATTGACCTGCAACAACCAAAAACAAATTGATTCATTTGTATCTCGACTGACGTGGCAGGCTCATTTCATTCAAAAATTTGAAATGGAAGAAGTAATGGAATTTGAAAGTGTTAACAAAGGCTTCCATTCGTTGAAAAAGAAAGTCAATGAAAATTATATTGAAGCTTGGAAAACGGGACAAACCGGGTTTCCCTTGATTGATGCATGCATGCGTTGCCTCAATGAAACTGGTTATTTGAATTTTAGAATGCGTGCGATGTTAGTTTCATTTTTCACCCATAATCTATGGCAACCTTGGCAAGAAGCGACGCAGCATTTATCACAAATGTTTCTTGATTTTGAACCCGGAATACATTTTCCGCAGTTACAAATGCAGGCGGGTGAAACCGGAATCAATATGTTACGTATCTATAATCCAATAAAGAACAGTTACGAACACGATCCTGACGGTGAATTTATAAAAAAATGGGTTCCTGAATTACGCGATTTACCACGGGCATTTGTCCATGAACCATACAAAATGACCTATTTAGACCAGAAGTTTAATGATTTCGAAATAGGAATCAATTATCCCAAACCAATTGTAAATATGGAAAGAACTAGAAAATTCGCAAGTGATTTTTTATGGAAAATGAAGAAAAACCCATTAGTAAAAGAGGAAAGTTCACGGATCTTGAAACTTCACACTATGGCAGATATTGGCGATAGTGAGTAATATTTTAATGGCAATAAAAATATAATTTATGAATACAAAAAAAGAACTAACGGATTTAGAAAAAGACCGAATCATAGAAATGGCTTGGGAAGACCGCACCACTTTTGATGCGATTTTAATGCAATTTGGATTAAAAGAACAAGAAGTAATCGACCTCATGCGCACCGAAATGAAACCTTCGAGTTTTAGAATGTGGCGAGAAAGAGTGCAAGGACGCAGAACCAAGCATGAAAAATTAAGGGATTTTAGAGAAGGCCGTTTTAAATGTACGATGCAAAGACAAATTAACAACAACAAGATTTCCAAACGATAAAAATTAGTGTTCAGTGAGCAGTAATCAGTTAAAATAATAACATATAAAAAAATGAAAAATATAGTAATCATTGGTGGTAGTAAAGGAATTGGCAGTGCTATTTTGTTGCAACAATTAGAAACAAACATAGTCTACAACATCAGTAGAAATGCGCCAGACATTACACATCCCAACCTGAAACATTTTAGTGTAGATGTTTTAAAAGATACACTACCGGAAATCGAAAACATTGACACTTTAATTTACTGTCCGGGTTCTATCAATTTAAAACCCATCGGAAGTTTGAGCATAGATGATTTCAGAAATGATTTTGAAATTAATGTCATTGGCGCTGTAAAAGCCATCCAGAAATATTTACCTGTTTTAAAAAAGGGAACTAACCCATCGATTGTTTTGTTTAGCACGGTAGCTGCAAAATTAGGAATGCCTTTTCATGCTAGTATCGCTACTGCAAAAGCTGGAATTGAAGGATTAGTAAAATCGCTGGGAGCAGAATTAGCTTCGGTAGTACGCATCAATGCCATTGCACCCACGATTACCGAAACATCACTTTCAGCAGGCATTTTGAGAAATGACCGAATGAAAGAAAACATGGTGGAACGCCACCCGATGAAAGGTTATTTAAAACCGGAAGAAGTTGCTAATATGGCCGATTTCCTAATTTCGGAAAACGCAAAATCAATTTCAGGTCAAATATTCGAGATGGATTACGGAATAGTGACTTTTAAAATATAAAGAAGTAATTACTTCCCATCAAAAAATAAATTCTTAAACCATTAAGGAAATAAGTTTAAATAGAGATTACTTAATTTTTCTTAATTCCTTAATGGTTAGAAAAAAAATAATTAACCAAACTTAATATTGAAAGATAGAACACCATGATAAAAGAAATGAAAAGTTACGAAAAAATTGAACAATACGACTCTGAAATCACAGAAGCATTAGCGGATAATTACAAAATAATCATTGATAATTTAGGCGAAGATGTAACTCGCGAAGGGTTAGAAAAAACACCAGAACGTGTTGCGAAAGCGATGCAATATTTAACTCATGGTTACGGATTAGATCCATTGGAAATCCTAAAATCAGCAATGTTTACCGAAGATCACCAACAAATGATTGTGGTAAAAGACATCGAAGTATACTCTATGTGTGAGCACCATATGTTACCGTTTTTTGGAAAAGCACATGTCGCTTATATTCCGAATGGTAAAATTGTAGGTTTAAGTAAAATCCCAAGAGTAGTTGATGCTTTTGCCCGAAGAATGCAAGTTCAGGAACGATTGACAGATCAGATTAAAAACTGTATTCAGGATGCTTTGAATCCACTTGGCGTAGCTGTTGTAATTGAAGCGCAACACATGTGCATGCAAATGCGCGGGATTCAAAAACAAAATTCAGTTACAACGACTTCTTCTTTTACAGGAGCTTTCGAGAAAGACAAAACAAGAAAAGAATTTATTAGCTTAATTTCAAATAAATTAAGTTAATTTTAATTATTGGAATACCAATGTACTGAATAAAAAAACTGCACACGGATTACACGGATTAAACAGATTATCACAGATATTCTGATTGCTTTAAAATTGGAGTTTATTCGTATAATTAGTTGAAAAAAAATACAACTCATGAAAATTCTCTTAACAGGCGCAACAGGTTATATCGGAAAGCGACTTTTGCCTTTGTTGGTGGCACAAGAACATGAAATAATCTGTTGTGTAAGAGATAAAAACAGGTTTTATTGCCCTGTCGAATTTCAAAAAAGTGTTACGGTAATTGAAGTTGATTTTCTAAATCAAGAAACACTATCAGCAATTCCAGTAGCGATTGACACGGCTTACTATCTGATACATTCCATGTCAGGATCCGCGTCTAATTTTGATGAATTAGAAAGTGAATCTGCACTAAATTTTGTGCAACGATTGAATGAAACCGAAGTAAAGCAAGTTATTTATTTGAGCGGAATTATCAATGACAAATCATTATCGAAACATTTATCCTCCAGAAAAAAGGTAGAAGAAATTTTAATTACAGGAACTTTTGCCGCAACTACATTGAGAGCGGGAATTATTGTAGGTTCTGGAAGCGCATCGTTTGAAATAATTCGGGATTTAGTGAATAAACTTCCCATTATGATTACTCCAAAATGGCTGAATACCAAATGTCAGCCGATTGCAATTCCGGATGTTCTTGAATTTTTATCCAAATCATTATTAAATCCGCTTACCTACAATCAGAGTTTTGACATTGGCGGACCAGATATTTTGACGTACAAAGAAATGCTTTTGGGATTTGCAGAAGCAAAAAAACTAAAGCGATGGATTTTTACTGTTCCTATCATGACGCCAAAATTATCTTCGTATTGGTTGTATTTTGTAACCTCAACATCTTATAGACTCGCATCAGCTCTAGTGAGCAGTATGAAGGTAGAAGTAGTTTGTAGTGACAACCGAATCAATGAGTTATTGAATGTTACGCCCATGTCATACAAACAAGCGCTTTCCCGTGCTTTGATAAAAGTTGACGAAGACAAAGTAGCTTCGAGCTGGAAAGATTCATTGGTAAGCGGACGTTTTAACAGCAACATGTCTGAATATTTGAAAGTTCCTAAAAAAGATTGCTACATTGACCGTCGCAAAATGGAAATCATAGATCGTGATTTTACTATCAACAGGATTTGGTCCATTGGCGGTGATACAGGTTGGTATTATGGTGATTGGTTGTGGAATTTACGCGGTTTTATTGATAAATTATACGGTGGCGTAGGTTCTCGAAGAGGAAGAACAAACCGACACGATATCCATTCTGGTGATGCTTTAGACTTTTGGCGCGTTTTGCATGCCAATAAAGAAGAGGGAAAATTAATTTTATTTGCCGAAATGAAACTCCCAGGAGAAGCTTGGCTGGAATTTAAAATAATAGGAAATACGTTGTATCAAGCGGCAACTTTCAGACCCAGAGGGATTTGGGGAAAATTATATTGGTATTCCGTTTTGCCGTTTCACGGATTTATCTTTAAAGGAATGCTGCAGAAACTGATTAAATAATATTTTTACAAACATGTAAGTCATTTAAGTTTTTAGGTAATGCTTAAAAACTTAAATGACTTATATGTTTAATCTTTTTATTTCAAGATTCCGGCTTTGTAAGTCGCAATCGCTCTGTCTCTAGCCATTGCATGCTCTACCATTGGTTTTCCGTATCCTAAATCAAATTCTTTAATCCATTTTCGGATGTAGATTCCTTTCTCATCAAACTTTTTTTGCTGAATCTCCGGATTGAAAACACGGAAATAAGGTGCTGCATCGCAGCCCGTTCCTGCGGCCCACTGCCAGTTTCCAACATTGGCAGACATCTCATAATCCAATAATTTTTCGGCAAAATAGGCTTCACCCCATTGCCACTGAATCATCAAATGTTTGCACAAAAAACTTGCCACAACCATGCGGACTCTGTTGTGCATGTATCCAGTTTCATTAAGTTGACGCATTCCAGCATCGACCATTGGATAACCAGTTGTTCCCGAGCACCAGCGCTTGAAATCTTCTTCATTATTGCGCCACTGAATTCCGTCAAAAGCCGATTTGAAGTTTTGGGTTACGACTTTTGGAAAACTAAATAAGATTTGCATAAAGAATTCTCTCCAAATCAATTCACTCAAAAAGACATCGTTTTTGTGAAAAGCCCAATTGACTAATTTCCGGACGCTTACCGTTCCAAAACGTAAATGTGGCGACAGATACGAGGTTTTATCCATGGCTGGAAAATCTCGTATATCTTGATAATTTGCAATAAATTTTAAATTATGTGGCTTTACTTTTATAGCACTTTCTTCGAAACCTATTTGTTCTAAAGAAGGAAAATCAAAACTGTTTTTATGGAAATTAGAAAAATAAGCAGCAGTATCATATTCCTGAACCGGCGCCATTGATTTGTATTTTTCTAGCCATTTATTTTTAAAAGGAGTGTAAACCGTATATGGCAATCCATCTGCTTTTATGATTTCTTTTTCCTCGAAAATCACTTGATCTTTAAAAGAATAAGCAATGGTTTTATTAGTTTCTAAAAGTTCACAAATTGCCGTGTCACGCTGTATCGCATATGGTTCGTAATCTTTGTTGAAGAAGACTTCTTTGACGTCATATTCATCTAAAAGTGATTGCCAAACATCAAAAGTTTTTCCTTTTTTGACCAAAAGTGAACTTCCGATTTCCTGTAGTTGCGTATTTATTTTAGAAAGTGATTCATGGATGAAACCCACCCGAGCATCATTTTTTGGTAAACTATCCAAAATAGAATCATCAAAAATAAACAACGGAATCACCGCATGTTCCGAATGTAGCGCTTGAAATAAACCTACGTTATCTTCCAGACGCAAATCCCGTCTGAACCAAAAAATAGAAACTTCTTGCTTGCTCATTACTTTGAATTAAACATTTCGTCCACTTTAGTGAAACGGTATTCGAAAATAGATTTCAATTTATTTTTAACAACTAAGGAATTCATGATTCGGCCCAGAAAGCCAAGCGGCAATCCGTAATGCACGACATCCGTCATTTTAGTTCCGTTTGATGTTGCTTCAAAAAAATGTTTGTGATGCCAAAAACTGTATGGACCAAAACGTTGTTCATCTATGAAATAACTATTTTCTTTTACTTGTGTGATTACAGTCATCCATGATAAAGTTATCCCAAAAAGTGGCGTTACTTTATATTGAATTACTTGCCCAGGATACATAGATTTTTGATCAAAATCCGTGATTTGAAAACCCATTCCTTCCGGTGTGATTTTCTGAAGATTTTTGGGGTTCGAAAAAAAGGACCAACATTCTTCGACAGTTGCATTTACGTGCTGAACGGTTTCTTGTTTGTATATTTTCATGGTTGTGTTTTAAAGATAAATGCCTTCGTGGAACACTGCGTTCGCGTGAGGGATAATAGTGGAGCTCTTTTTATAATTGGCCTCGTTTTTTTAAACGAGACCAATTATAAAAAAGCGGGAACGGATAGTCCGACCACGCTGTAACGCTAGTGAAAGCTGGGTCACGCCCAAATTTAACTTTATATTTTGTAGTATTTGAAAGGTACAAAAAGCATTCCGAAACATTCTCCGTGTTCTTTGCCCAAATGTTTGTGATGTACTTTGTGAGCTTTTCGCAAACCGATTAAATACTTGTTGTTCGTGTTTTTGAACCACTTGAAACGCTGATGGATTAGGACGTCATGAATCATGAAATAACACATCCCGTAAAACATAATTCCAAGTCCGATGAAGAATTTATAGTTTAAACCGCCTTCGACACCGTAATAAAAAAGAACGATGCTTGGGATGGCGAAAATGACGAAAAAGATATCATTTCGTTCAAAAACATTTGCGTATTTGGGTTGGTGATGATCAGCGTGAAAATACCACATTGAACCGTGCATTACATACTTGTGCGTAAGCCAAGTGACGCATTCCATTATTAAAAAAGTACCTAGAAAAATTAAAAAAAATATCATTTTATTCTGTATTTAAGTATAACAATTCTTTAAAAACAAGCTGTAATTTAAACTAGCTTTAATTTATAAGACACAAAAGATTTTGCCAGTAAACCGGCTTTGGTGTAGTTAGAAACTCTGATTCTTGCATTTCCAATTTCGTGGCAAGGCGTGTTTTCTAATTTTTTTAATAGTTTTTTGTAATACACAAAAGCTGTGTATACACCAAACTTAGCTTCGATAGGAAGTTTCACAATGCCTTCATAAGCGACTCTGAAATCTTCTTCGATTTCATTGATGATTGCAGTCTTTGCATTTTCATCGAACGAATTCAAATCGACTCCAGGAAAATAATTGCGATTCAAAACCAAATTATCATCCTTTAAATCCCGAAGAAAATTCACTTTCTGGAACGCAGAACCCAATCGCATTGCTTCGTCTTTCAGTTGCTCATAACGTTTATCGTCACCGGCCACGAAAACTTTAAGACACATCAACCCAACTACATCAGCAGAACCATAAATATAATCATCATATTCCGCTTTGCTATGATAATCTGATTTTATCAAGTCTAATTTCATACTTTTTAAGAAAGCCTGAATAAGATCATCAGATATGTTGTTTTGCTTCACAGTTTGCTGGAAAGAATTCAATATAGGATTTAAACTAATCCCTCTATCAAAGGCTTTATAGTATTCATCCTCAAACTCAGTGATTAAACTTTCTTTATCAAAACCGTGGAATGAATCAACGATTTCATCTGCAAATCGAACAAAACCATAGATACTATATATGGCATCCCTAATACTTGGCGACAGCATGTAAACTGCCAGCGAGAAAGAGGTGCTATAGTTTTTTGTAACTAACTTGCTACATTTAAAAGATACATCATCAAATAATTGCTTCATACTATTGTTCTGAAAATTGCTTATTAATTAATTCCGACACTAATTTTCCAGAAATTAATGCTGGCGGTACACCAGGTCCCGGAACGGTCAATTGACCAGTGAAATATAGATTCTTAACTTTTTTACTTTTTAATTTTGGTCTCAAAAAAGCCGTTTGCAATAATGTATTTGCCATACCGTAAGCATTCCCTTTGTATGAATTGTACTCCGACACAAAGTCATTTTTACAGAATGATTGCTTAAATATAATATTATTTTTGATGCTTTGCTGTGTTAAAGTTTCAAAACGATTTATTATTTTATCAAAATATTCTTC
This sequence comes from Flavobacterium sp. GNP002, assembly GCF_054343795.1. Classification (NCBI taxonomy): domain Bacteria; kingdom Pseudomonadati; phylum Bacteroidota; class Flavobacteriia; order Flavobacteriales; family Flavobacteriaceae; genus Flavobacterium; species Flavobacterium sp. GNP002. The sequence goes on along the minus strand of NZ_JBTGUW010000001.1, from coordinate 2,217,014 downwards.
TCTTAAAGCCTCAGTATCATTAATTCCCAGAGCCAAAGGCACTAAGAAAAAGCCAGATTCCATTCCTTCTGGAGCGGCAGTTTTATCTGTCACTGATGGAAAATTGGCATAAAACAACGGTTCCTTTGGCCATTGTGGCTCATCATAAATATCTTTAGCATGTTGGTAAAAATCAACATCAAAAAACAATGCATGATGCGAAATATTTTCAATTTTTTTATTAAAACCTACATAAAACAATAATGATGATGGTGCGAAAACTCGGCTATCCCAATATTTTTCTGAATACGCTCGATGTTCCTGATCCAATAACGTCTCGGTGTGATGGTAATCAGCACCACTCAAAATTAAATCGGAAGCAATAATTTCGCCATTGACCTGCAGGGCTACTGCAGTTTTATTTTCGACAATAATTTTTTCGATGTTTGAATTAGTTTGAAATTTCACTCCCAACTCTCGCGCTAAACTTTCCATGCCCCGAACGACATCAAACATTCCTGTTTTAGGATGCCAAGTTCCAAGACCAAAATCAGCATAGTTCATAAAACTGTAAAACGAAGGCGTATCTGATGGCTTTGCGCCAAGAAACAATACTGGAAATTCCAATATTTGAATTAGCCTTTCATTTTTAAATTTCTTGCGAACATCTTTACTGATATTGCTAAAAAATTGTCCCACTTTCATGGCTGTTTCCATGGTTATCAATTCGAGTGGAGAAACGCCGGGACGGTAAACCAAATCTTTGATAGCGATATCGTAATTACTTTTGGCTTCAGCCATAAATTCGTTTAGAATTTTACCGCTTCCTTTTTCGATAGCTTCAAAAGCGAATATAATTTCAGCTAAATTGTCTGCTATTGATATGAAATCATCGATTCCGTAATACACTCTGTAGGCAGGAGACAACTTAATGAGTTCATAATAATCAGTGGTTTTCTTTCCAAAATCAGCAAAGAAACGCTCGAAAACGTCTGGCATCCAGTACCAACTTGGCCCCATATCAAAGGTAAAACCTTCTCTCTTTAGTTGACGTGCTCTCCCTCCAATAGTTGCGTTTTTTTCATAAACCGTAACATCATGACCACTTTGTGCTAAATACGCCGACGCTGCCAATGCAGAGAAACCAGAACCTATAATCGTAATTTTTTTTATTTTTTTCATTTGTTTAGCAAATATACTAATTGTTTAAACAAAAAACAATTAAATCGAGTCAACTAATTCCGTAATTGAATTAAAAATTGTAATTCGATCAGAAAGTTCATCTTTTTTAATAAACTCAACCATTCTACCTAGATACCATAATTCAGTAGTATCATCTAATAATTCATCAGACATTTTTTGGATGTAACTGTCTACTATATCTCTTTCAGGCTGAACCGTTAGGTACGACACAAAAACAATGGAATCAAAATGCTTTTTCAAATCTTTTAGATTTTCAATTGGCATACTTTCCCCTAGATAAATGGTTTTGTATCCATGTAATAAAATTTCATAATTGAGATACATCAAGCCCAATTCGTGAATTTCATTCATAGGCAGAGACAAAACAAAAACTTTATCCAGTTTGGTCTGCTTTAAAATTTGAAGTTTTTCAGTATTTATTAATAGTTTTTGTTTAATTAAATAGCTGATGAAATGTTCGTGAGCAGGTGTTATCGTATCGGATTGCCACAATAACCCCAACTCGTTCATCAAAGGAATGAAAACTTGATGAAAGACTTCTTTGAATGATTTTTCCGCAATTAACCAATTGTATGTATTAAAAAAAAGCTCTTGATCAAAGTTCATCATAGCCATTTTAAACTCACTAATAGCGTGGCTTTTGGCTGTTTTGTTTGAAATTATTTCTCGTACAAGAGACGGAATTTTATCTTGTGGATAGGTGGCTATTTTTGAAATTTTATAGCCATAGTCATGCAGCAAAGTAATGTTTAATAGTTTTTGCAAACTAGCCAAATCGTACAATCGGATATTAGTATCTGTACGCATCGGTTGAAGAATATCGTATCTTTTCTCCCAGATTCGTATAGTATGCGCTTTGATCCCCGAAAGGTTTTCAAGATCTTTGATACTAAACACACTTTTTATATTGTTCATCGTTTATCTAAATTTAATAAACAAATGTAAAATAAATTTTATTATAAATTTGAAATAATTAAAAAACTATTGCATTATTCCAAAGTGACGCTGTAAAAAGTATTTAATTTGTCTAAATCAAGGATAGTTTTGGAATTATCAGTACTTCTTGTGTACATAGGTTCAAATTTAGCTCCGTAAACAACTTCTTCAAAAGTATATGAAGTCCTAATGGCAACGGTATTACTAAACATATCATCAAAGGTTTTTACAAAAACAAGGATTTCTCCATGAATACTATCAAAATCTTCTTTAGTTAAGTTGTACAGCGGGCTGTTTTCAGTTATTGGATGGACTAAAGTCCAGCTTAAGGTTAATGCATTTATTCTTTCCAATTCTAAATCTAAAGCATAAAATTTGTTCGTTTTAGTACCATTCTCCTCCACACTCATACCAAGAGTAATTTTGGCTTCAGCATCAGTAAAATTAGTATTTTTAAAAGGTGTAATTCGTATCATTAAACCTTTTATTTCTCCATAAGGAGCGATCAGGGCATTGTGCGAAAATTTCAAAAAAGCAGTAGGCTTGCTGAAACGTCCAAAGAATAAACCAGTAGCAATTGCAAAGCTCAACAACCCTATCAAAGCTTCTGCAGCAGCTAATAAACTGGTTAAAAAACCGGAAGGACTAATGTGTCCATATCCCACTGTGGTAAATGTTTGTGCACTAAAAAAATAGGCTTGACCAAATTGAACCCAATTTGAACCTGTAGCATCAATCCCATTCAAATTTTCGATTCCAATAGCATAATATAGCAACGCAAATAAAAAATTCATACCCACATAAAACAACAAAAGAATTAACATGAATTTCCATCTTGGCAAATCAATCATGGTATGATACCAACTAATACGATGCAAAAGCTGCATACCGCGTTTCTCTACATTAGCAGTTCCATTTTTATTCACAAAACGACCACCATAATTATTGGCATTTGTTCCAAAACCAGTATTTGTATCTGCCTTTGCTTTTGAATTTATTTTCTTCATTGTAGTTATTGCTATTCATTTATTGTAAAGTAAAAATAGCAAAAAACCTTTTATAAATTAGGAAGTGATTTCACCTTTAAATAAGCCATTCCTAAATCCAACTTGTTTTTACAAAACTATTCTTTCATTTGTAAAAACAGTTTTAAATCTCTCATTAATGTTCGCTTTCAATAACTTTATTTTTTTACTAATTCATGATTTTTACATTAAATATTTTCAAAAAATAATCGTAATGATTTGAAAATCAATATCTTTATATGCTTAATTTTTTTTCAACATAAAATTAGAATCATGTATGACGGGATGTTAAAAGATAGAATTGAGGCGGGTATATTGCTTTCAGAAAAACTAAAAAAATACCAGAATAGCAATACTATAGTACTTGCCGTTCCTAGAGGTGGAGTGCCTGTGGGATATATAATTGCTAAAAGTTTACACCTTCCTTTAGACATCGTTCTTTCAAAAAAAATAGGACATCCCAGTTATACAGAATTTGCGATTGGCGCCGTCTCCTCAGATTCCATGATTCTTGATGAACATCCAAATGTTCCTAAAATATATATAGACAATGAAATTATCCGATTGCGGAAATTAATGGCAGAGAAATATCAGCATTACATGGGCAATAAAAAACCGCTGGATGTGAAAGAGAAAAATATAATCTTAGTAGATGATGGTATCGCTACAGGAAACACTTTGCTTGCCAGTATAAGCATGCTTCGAAAAAAAAAACCAGCAAAAATAATTGTGGCTACACCTGTAATTCCTTATGAAAACGTGCCTGTAATTAAAAAAAACGCCGATGAGTTTATCTATCTAATAGCTTCAAAAAATTTTAGAGGTGTGGGCGGATTTTATGAAGAATTCAATCAAGTCGAAGATGAAGAAGTGATATACTTGTTGAGTATTCCCATAGATACTGACTAATATTGTTTTAAGCTGCAGTTTTATTTTTAAAATTTGAAATGATAGAAAAATCAGATTTCTCCTTTTCAAAATTGAAAACTAAAAAAATTGCAATTACCACTAATGCTAAAACAATCGCTTTTTTTACTAAGTTAGTTGAATCAAAATAAATGCTATGAAAAAACTAACCAAAGAAGACATCAGTCAGGAAGTATTTGACTTATACGATGATTACGCCCATAACAAAATAGAAAGAAGACAATTCGTCGAGAAACTATCCTTGTTTGCGGTAGGAACACTTACACTTCCGTCACTTCTTAGCTTTATGACACCCAATTATATTGATTCTATTTTGATAAAACCTGGCGATCCAAGGTTAAAATCAGAATTCATCACTTACGATTCTCCTAAAGGTGGAGGAAAAATTAAAGGGCTTTTATCCCAACCCACAGGAACCAAAAAGAAGTTACCGGGAATCATTGTGGTACATGAAAACCGAGGATTAAATCCCTATATTGAAGATGTAGGACGAAGAGCCGCCGTGGAAGGATTTATCACTTTGGCACCGGATGCTTTATCGCCACTGGGCGGTTATCCCGGAAATGATGATGCAGGAAGAGAATTACAAAAAAAACGTACCCGTGAAGAAATGCTCGAAGACTTCATTGCAGCCTACGAATACCTAAAATCCCACAAAGATTGTAATGGTCGTATTGGTGTGGTAGGATTTTGTTTTGGAGGTTGGATTGCCAATATGATGGTGGTAAAAATTCCAGATTTGTGTGCCGCAGTTCCTTATTACGGCGGACAACCCACAGCAGCAGAAGCCGAAAAAATAAAAACGCCTATCCTAGCGCAATATGCCAGTTTAGACACTCGCGTAAATGAAGGTTGGCCAGCTTTTGAAGCCATTCTTAAAAAGAATAAAGTAGAACATGTTGCTTATTTCTATGAAGGCGTGAATCATGGTTTTCATAATAATACCACACCCAGATACGATGAAAAAGCCGCCACTTTATCGTGGACAAGAACGATAGATTTTTTCAAAGACAAATTGAAGAAGAAATAGTTTCAGAATTTTGATAGTAATAAAGTCCCTTGATTGGGACTTTTTTATTTATCTATTTTTATAAATTATCCCACAAAAAACAATCTCATTATACCAATTCGACTTCATACACTAGTAAACGTAAATTAGTTTCAAAAATATAATCTGCAAGTAAAACGACATTATACCTATAACGGTTTTTAATAGCCTACCTTACAAAAAAAAATGTCTGTAGAGCACAAGGTTCGATTGGTCGAAGAATTATTTGACCGTCTTGAAAATGAAGTTACGGTGTTCCAATCAGAAACTCATTTACAGTGTCGCACCGGTTGTGGCAAGTGTTGTTCTACTCCAGACATCAATGCTTCACCATTGGAGTTTTTACCCTGGGCATTGTATTTATTTTTAAACGGGAAAGCCGAGGATATGTTAGTCGAGTTAAACAACAAATCCGACAGCAATTGCCATTTGTACCGACCACTCACTATTCTTGACAGAAACATGGGAAGTTGTAGCAATTATCGTTATCGTGGATTGATTTGCAGGCTTTTTGGCTATGCTGCCAGTAGAGACAAATATGGCAAACTGCGATTAGCCACTTGCAAAATAATCAAAGAAGGACAACAAGAAAACTACAATACGGCCGAAGAAGCCATTAGCAAAGGACTCTACGTACCCGTTTTTACTGATTATTACATGCAACTTTCACAAATTGATAACAGACTAGCCACTACCATACTTCCCATAAATGAAGCTTTAAAAACTGCCATCGAAGAAGTCTTGCATTATTATGCGTACAGACCGTTTCCGGGCGGCCTCGAAAACATCGCCTAAAACCCAAAATATATCCAATAAAAAAAGCCCCAAACGGGGCTTTTCACTATATAAACTCAAGCTTATTTGCTCAAATACATTTTTCTTCTAGAGTACAATTCGTAGAACTGATCGTCTTTCAAGTCATCAATAAACAAGATGCTTTCTCCTGTTGATTTCATTTCTGGACCTAATGCTTTGTTCACATTTTGGAACTTACTGAAAGAGAAAACCGGTTGTTTAATAGCATATCCTTTCAATTGTGGGTTGAAAGTAAAATCGGTTACTTTATTGTGTCCTAACATCACTTTAGTCGCATAGTTCACATAAGGTTCTCCGTATGCTTTTGCAATAAATGGAACCGTACGAGATGCTCTTGGATTGGCTTCAATGATATAAACCGTATCGTCTTTTATAGCAAACTGAATATTGATTAAACCAACAGTTTTTAAAGCTCTTGCAATTTTTTCTGTATGATCTTTTATTTGCTGCATAACAAATTCACCTAAGTTAAACGGTGGCAAAGTAGCATTACTATCGCCCGAGTGAACTCCGCAAGGTTCGATATGCTCCATAATTCCTATGATATACACATTTCCATCCGCATCACAAATCGCATCCGCTTCCGCTTCGATTGCTCCGGCCAAATAATGGTCTAAAAGCAATTTATTCCCTGGAATTGTTTTCAATAAATTGATAACGTGCTCTTCCAACTCTTTCTTGTTGATTACGATTTTCATTCCCTGACCACCCAACACATAGGAAGGACGAATCAATAATGGAAAGTCTAAAGTATCTGCTAAAGCTGCCGCTTCATCCGCCGTTTCCGCAATCCCGAATTGTGGGAAAGGAATGTTCAATTCCGTTAACAAATCAGAGAAACGACCTCTGTCTTCGGCTAAATCCAAGGCATCAAAACTGGTCCCTATGATTTTTACTCCGTATTTAGACAGTTTTTCGGCTAATTTCAAAGCAGTCTGTCCTCCTAATTGCACGATAACGCCTTCTGGTTTCTCATGTTGGATGATGTCGTAAATATGTTCCCAAAAAACGGGTTCGAAATACAATTTATCAGCCGTATCAAAATCAGTAGAAACCGTTTCTGGATTACAGTTAATCATTATCGTTTCATAACCGCATTCTTTGGCGGCAAGCACCCCGTGAACACAAGAATAATCAAACTCAATTCCTTGTCCAATTCTATTTGGGCCTGACCCAAGAACGATTATTTTCTTTTTGTCTGTTACAACACTTTCGTTGTCAACGTAACGTGTTCCGTCTGCTTTTTCTATTTCGGCCTCAAAAGTCGAATAATAATAAGGTGTTTTAGCTTTAAATTCTGCCGCACAAGTATCCACCAATTTAAACACACGATTGATGTTCATGTCAGTACGCAACGTATGCACTTGGCTTTCCTTGCAACTCATCATATGTGCAATTTGTCTGTCGGCAAACCCTTTTTGTTTGGCTTCAAGCAACAATTCTCTTGGCAAATTGGCTACGGTATATTTAGAAATCTCTTTATCTAAAACATATAATTCTTCGTATTGCTTCAAGAACCACATATCAATTCTGGTAATTTCATGAATACGACTCAATGGAATTCCCATGGCGATAGCATCATAAATAACGAAAACACGATCCCAACTAGCAAAAGTCAATTTCTCTATAATTTGCTCATAATTGGTATATCCTTTTCCATCAGCTCCTAAACCATTTCTTTTGATTTCCAATGATTGTGTGGCTTTGTGCAAGGCTTCTTGGAATGAACGTCCAATTCCCATTACTTCCCCAACCGATTTCATTTGAAGTCCCAACGTTCTGTCAGCTCCTTCAAATTTATCGAAATTCCAACGTGGTATTTTTACAATCACATAATCTAAAGTCGGTTCGAATAAAGCCGAAGTTGATTTTGTAATTTGATTTTGCAATTCATCTAAGTTGTAACCTAAAGCCAGTTTAGAAGCAATTTTTGCAATTGGATAACCAGTTGCTTTCGATGCTAAAGCGGATGAACGAGACACACGAGGGTTGATTTCAATCGCTACGATATCTTCTTTTTCGTCTGGTGAAACAGCAAACTGTACATTACAACCTCCTGCAAAGTTTCCGATACTGCGCATCATCAAAATGGCCATATCACGTAACTTTTGGAAAGTCGTATCTGATAATGTCATTGCTGGTGCAACAGTGATGGAATCTCCAGTATGAATTCCCATTGGATCCATATTTTCGATAGAGCAGATAATAACAACATTGTCGTTTTTATCTCTCAACAATTCCAATTCGTATTCTTTCCAACCGATTAAAGCTTTATCGATCAACACTTCGTGAATAGGTGACATTTCTAATCCGTAAGAAAGTTTTTCGTCAAATTCTTCTTTGGTATGAACGAAAGCTGCTCCAGTTCCACCTAATGTAAACGAAGGACGAATTACTAACGGGAAACCAAATTCTTGTGCAATTTCTTTCCCTTCTAAGAAAGAAGTAGCTGTTTTTGCTGGTGCTGTAGGAACATTTATTTTATGAAGCAATTGTTTAAATTGCTCTCTGTCTTCGGTAATATTAATGGCATTTACATCAACCCCGATTAATCGTACTCCAAAATCTTCCCAAATTCCTTTTTCATCTGCTTCCAGACACAAGTTCAAAGCGGTTTGTCCACCCATTGTAGGTAAAACGGCATCGATTTGAGGGTGTGCTTTAAGGATTTCGATAATTGATTTCGTCGTTAATGGCTTCAAATAAACATGATCGGCCATCGATGGGTCGGTCATAATTGTTGCCGGATTGGAGTTTATCAAAATAACTTCAATTCCTTCTTCACGAATAGAACGGGCAGATTGCGACCCCGCATAATCAAATTCGCACGCTTGACCAATAACAATAGGACCTGAACCTATTATTAAAACTGATTTTATGGATGTATCTCTTGGCATTGTATGGTAGTATTGTGTTGTGTAGTTGTTGTCGTCAAAAGATTAAAGTTACTGAACTCAAACCCTTTAACTGTAAATCTTAAACTTTTTTTAACGAATAGGTATAAAAAAAGGCGATACTAAAAAAAGTAACGCCTTATTTATGTTTATAGAAACATTATTTTTTGTGTCTTGGTTCGCAAGAAACAGTCAATTTATGTCTTCCTTTAGCTCTTCTACGCGCAAGAACTTTTCTTCCATTAGCAGAAGCCATTCTGTCCATAAATCCGTGCTTATTTCTTCTTTTTCTTTTCGATGGTTGAAACGTTCTTTTGCTCATTGCTTTGTATCTTTAAAATCTTATTTATATGTCTTCTTATTTTTGAATAACTGTTATTCTAAAACCGAGTGCAAATATACAAAGACTTTTTTTTCTCACAAGTAGTTTTGTAAAAATATTTTCAATTCATTTTACTATATTTGTGATCTTAAAATAATCACACTATGTTTCACAGAAATATTAAACTTATTATCGCCGGACTAATTATCATTACTGGCATTTGGCAATTTACAGAAAGCAATATCGGTAATGGAATTTTCCTTATATTATTGAGTGCAATTCCTATTTTCCTTTACTTTAAAAACGAATTTATCTTATTAGCTTTCTTAAAACTAAGAAAACAAGATTTTGAAGGGGCAAAAAAATGGCTGGCTTACATCAAAAACCCAGAAACAGCTTTGGTTCAAAAACAACAGGGATACTTTAATTACCTACACGGAATAATGCTTTCGCAAACGAATATCAATCAAGCGGAGAAATATTTCAAGAAAGCAATTGAACTAGGACTATCAATGGATATGGATTTGGCTGTAGCCAAATTAAATTTAGCTGGAGTTGCCATGACACGTCGTCGTAAACTTGAAGCAACTTCCTTATTGAACGAAGCTAAAAAATTAGACAAACAGAATATGTTGAAAGATCAGATTGTCATGATGAAAGAACAAATGAAGAAAATATAATTTTTATAATTATCTAAAAAGGGTCAAATGATACACATTTGACCCTTTTTTTGTCCTAATAAGTCAAACTTATATCTTTCCTTAATTGCCTTACATGGTTCAAGCAATTAGTTAATATCCTTTTAACGGAATTTCGATTTGATATTTTTTACCAGTATCATTCAACAATTTTGTTTCTCTCAACCAAGGATTGTGAATTTTCAAAATCTTATAGTTAATACCTTGCCCTTTTGCAAAATCAGCTAAATCTGTAATAGCACTATCAATTTCAATTTTCTTGGTTGGCAAGATTCCGTACAACTCTTCAGGAGCAATGGTAAAACCATATTTTACGGGATTCTCCATAATCTCTTTCAAGGCTAAAATCCTGAAAACATAGCGAGACGTTTCTTCGGTAAGCAACAAATCATAATAATTAGTCACTTTTTGAATGTCAATTTGTTTATTCACACCTGTCATTCCTCCGTTATAAGAGGCTGCCGCCAAAGTCCAGCTTCCAAATTTTCCTTTGGCACTCAAAAAATAACTGCAGGCCGCCTGAGTTGATTTTTCTAAATCATAGCGCTGATCCACATTTTCATTGACTTCCATTCCGCGCTCTTTGGCCGTTTCCGGCATAAATTGCCAAATTCCTCTTGCTCCTGCTGGCGAAACTACATTTACCAATCCACTTTCTATAACTGCCAGATATTTAAAATCATCCGGAATACCGTTCTTTTTCAAAATAGGCTCGATTATAGGAAAAGCACGATTTGCTCTTTTTATAGCCAAAATAGTGGACGCATGGAGATTTACATTTACCAATAATTCTCTATCAAAACGCTCTTTTACATCTGCTATTTTTAATGGTGTTTCTTCGCCCGCGAAATCCAATTTTACAGGAAAACCACTTGCGATTTCTTTTGTAACCTCTTTTTCTTCTGACGGATTTTTAGCAGCGAAAATAAATACGCTACTCGCAAAAATCACGGAAAGAATTATGGCAACTTTATTTATCAATTTCATCTTTTCTATTTTATGCCTTTCATAACGTTATAAAAGTGCGTTTATTTCTTTTCTGTTCCCAATATAATGGAGGGTAAATTCTCATTCAACCATTTGTACTTGTTCAAAATCATTATATGCGTCCCTCCTTTTACAACGACACAATTCTTGATATATTTTATAGGAAACACATCATCCATATCTCCATGAATGTGAATTACTTTTTCATCAGCAACCGTTCTGTCCCATAAAATCACCTGTTCTACAGCCCAATTCAAATAACGAATATCCCGAACCGAGAGAAATTTCTCGTATAGCTTAAGCCTTTGATTTACTTTTTCGCCAAAAGAAAACTTAGCAAGGCTTTCAATATTTGCAATGAGATTCATAGGGATTAATTTATAGGCTTTGGTAGTTTTAGCAATTTTCATTCTTCTGGGAAATTCCAGATTACTTTTAACGCTTGAAATGATAATAATTTTCCGGGCTTCTACATATTTAGCCATTTCTTGTACCAGAATGCCTCCGAACGAAACTCCAATTAAAACCGGATTCTTATGTTTTATTTTTTCAGTGATCCGCTTGGCATAATCCGTCAAAGATTCATCATTAAGAGGAATTTCCCACTCTAGCAAGATAATTTCAAACATTTCGTCGGGAAGCGCAATCCGCTCAAAAATGGTAGTACTTGCCGCTAATCCTGGCATTAAATAAACGGGGATTTTACTCATAATTGTTTTAACTATTTTATAACAAAATTCAGTCTTTTTATAGCGAATTTTATATAAAATTAATTTTTTTATTCAAACCCTATTCACTTTTTACTTTATATTATCAATAATTTATGACTACACAACTATTTCAATCAAATACAAGAGGCAAGGCCGATTTTGGATGGCTTAAAGCCAATTTCTCTTTTTCTTTCGGGAATTATTTCAATCCAGAACGCGTACAATTTGGAATGTTACGCGTTTTAAATGACGATACGATTGCAGGCGGAACAGGTTTTGGCACACACGGCCATGCCAATATGGAAATCATCACTATTCCACTCGAAGGCGGATTGATGCATAAGGACAGCATGGGAAATGAAGGCGTCATTGGTTTTGGAGAAGTCCAAGTAATGAGTGCCGGAACCGGAGTAGAACATTCTGAAATGAATGCCAGCCAAAAAGATGAAGCAAAAACACTGCAACTATGGGTTTTTCCTGACACCGAAAACGTGACTCCAAGATATGATCAAAAATCATTTGATGTTGAAAATCAAATCAATACCTTTGTAAATATTGTTTCGCCAAAAGACAATAATGACGGAAATGCACTTTGGGTTTACCAAAAAACCTTTTTCCATTTAGGTATTTTCGATAGCAACACCACCATTAAATATGAGGTTAAAATTCCTAAAAATGGTGTTTATTTATTTTTGATTGAAGGCGAAATAGAAGTGAATAATCAAACCTTGAAGGCAAGAGATGCCATGGGAATAAATGATTTTGATCAATTCGAAATTAAAATCAATACCAAATCAAAAATACTTTTGGTAGAGGTACCAATGAATCAGAGTTAATTATTATGGATGCAGCAAGTACTATGGAAATCAAAGACAACACTTTTTCAAGACAATTTGAAACTATAGTAGATCAGGGATTAGTTTCTGTCGAATATTCTTTTCAAGAGAAGAAAATATTTTTAACAAAAATAAATATACCTGAATCTTTTGAAGATGAAGAATTTATTTCAAATTTCCTGAAAAACATTATGGAAATTGCTATTGAAAGAAAATTCAAAGTGGTTCCTATTCTTCCAAAAATAGTGGTGTTTTTCAAAAAGAATCCTATTTACAAAGAGCTACTTCCTCCAGGAATTAGACTATAACAAAAAAAAATCGGCTGTATTTTAGAATACAGCCGATTTTGATTTATAAAGAGTTTAAGAATATTATTTCTCTATTTCTCTCATGCTATCCATTTTCTTGTTGGCTAAGAAACCGGTAATATCTTCAAAATGTTCCACAACTCTTTTGTTTCCAAACTCGAAAACTTTAGTCGCCAATCCATCCAAGAAATCCCTGTCGTGTGAAACTAATATTAAAGTTCCGTCAAAATCACGCAACGCATCTTTGATAATATCTTTGGTTTTCATATCTAAGTGATTCGAAGGTTCATCCAGAATCAATAAATTCACTGGTTCCAACAATAATTTAATCATTGCCAAACGGGTTTTTTCCCCACCGGAAAGTACTTTTACTTTTTTGGTCACATCATCACCCTGAAACATGAATGCACCAAGAATATCTTTGATTTTAGTTCTTACATCGCCAACGGCAATATCATCTATAGTTTCAAAAATAGTGGCATTTTCGTCTAATAAAGAGGCTTGATTTTGGGCAAAATAACCAATTTGCGCATTATGACCAATCTCTAAACTACCGCCATCAATACCAATTTCTTTCATAATGGCTTTGATCATCGTCGATTTCCCTTCCCCATTTTTCCCTACGAAAGCTACTTTTTCCCCTCTTTCAATAACGATATTAGCATCTTTGAAAACCACATGATCTCCGTATGATTTAGACAATTCTTTAACAATTACAGGATATTGTCCTGAACGGGCAGCAGGCGGAAATTTTAATTTCAAAGCCGAAGTATCAACCTCATCAACCTGAACAATCACCAGTTTCTCTAACATTTTAACACGGGATTGAACGGCATCCGTTTTAGAAAATGTCCCCTTAAAACGATCGATAAAAGTTCTATTGTCAGCAATCATACGTTGTTGCTCGTCATACGCTTTTTGCTGATGCACACGTCTGTCTTTTCTAAGTTCCAGATAATGCGAATATTTGGCTTTATAATCATAAATACGCCCCATTGTAACTTCGATGGTACGATTCGTAATATTATCGACAAAAGCTCTATCGTGAGAAATTACCACAACGGCTTTGGCCGAATTAATCAAGAAATCCTCTAACCATTGAATACTTTCAATATCCATGTGATTGGTAGGCTCATCCAGTAAAATTAAGTCTGGTTTTTGCAAAAGGATTTTGGCAAGCTCGATTCGCATTCTCCATCCACCAGAAAACTCGGAAGTTTGACGGCTAAAATCTTCCCGAACGAATCCCAAACCGATTAGAATTTTCTCAACTTCGGCTTCATAATTTATTTCTTCGATTGCATAAAATTTCTCGCTTAAGTCTGAAACTCTTTCGATTAATTTCATGTACGCATCACTTTCATAATCAGTACGAATCGTCAATTGCTCATTGATTTCATCAATCTCCGCTTTCATTGCAAAAACTTCTCCAAAAGCTTTAGAAGTTTCTTCCATCACCGTAGCACCATCTGTTGTTAATAAATGCTGAGGCAAATAGGCTACAACAGCATCTTTTGGTGCCGAAATATTACCTGTTGAAGGTTTGCTTTGACCTGCAATAATTTTAAGCAGCGTCGATTTTCCTGCTCCATTTTTACCCATAAGGGCAATTTTATCATTTTCATTTATGGCAAAAGAAACATCACTAAAAAGTGTCGTACCACCAAATTGTACGGAAATATCGTTAACTGTAATCATTATTTTTGTTTAAAGTTTAATGTTCAAAAGTTTAAAGTTGTCATCATCCAATTAAACCTTTTTTTTGAAGGTGCAAAGATAGTTTAAATACATAATTAGACAATTTGCAGATTAGAAAGTTTTTAGGAATCTATAAAACTAAAATTGTCATTTCAACAAAGGCGAAATTTATCCTTTATCGAAATGACAAAATGGTGTAGATTGCTCAGATAATAATTTTAAATCTTACTACTATTCTTTTCTCCACTTTTTTGATTCTTCAAAAACATGTTCTAAAATTGCAGCTTCTCTTTCATCAAAATCTACGTTTCTGCGACTCATTACTAATCGAGCCGTTTCAAAAGCTTTTTTGGTAACATAAGTGGTAAAACCAGAAGCACCACCCCAAGAAAAGCTAGGCACAAAATTGCGAGGAAATCCACTACCAAAAATATTAGCACTCACCCCTACTACTGTTCCCGTATTGAACATAGTGTTAATGCCGCATTTACTGTGATCTCCCATCATCAATCCGCAAAACTGAAGACCGGTTTTAGCAAAACCTTCGGTTTCATAACTCCACAATTTTACTTCTTCATAATTGTTTTTCAAATTCGAATTGTTACTGTCGGCACCTATATTACACCATTCGCCAAGAACAGAATCTCCTAAAAATCCATCATGTCCTTTATTTGAATATGCAAAAAGCACTACGTTTTTCACTTCACCACCAATTCTGGAATAAGGACCAACTGTTGTAGCACCATATACTTTTGAAGCCATTTTTACTTGTGCATTTTCACACAAGGCAAAAGGGCCTCTGATGACAGATCCTTCCATAATTTCAGAATCCTTACCTATATATATAGGACCTGCAGAAGCATTTAAAGTCACAAACTCTAACTTTGCTCCTTCTTCGATAAATATATTTTCCGGCGCAATTACGTTAACGCTTTTTGGAATAGGCTGAGATCTTCGGTCTTCTGTTAAGATTTCGAAATCTTCCCGAATGGCTGCATGATTTTTAGAGAAAATATCCCAAGTATTTTGAACCGTTAAACAATCCTCATTGTACTCTAAAATTTCATAAGAATCAAAATCTACTTCTTCTTGTTCTTCCGAAGTATAAAAAGCAATTACTTCATCGCCTCTAAAAATTGCCTGATTGGATTCCAGATTACTAACCATTTCGACCAAAATAGCGTTAGGCAGAAAAGAAGCATTAATCATTACGTTCTCTTCTAATTCTACCATTGGATATTTTTCTGACAAATACTCCTCTGTCAACGTAGTTGTAGTAGAACCCAGATGCATTTCCCATTTTTGACGAATGGTCATAATTCCAATAAGAATATCGGCAACAGGACGGGTGAATGTAAAAGGTAACAAGGCATTTCTGGAAGGTCCGTCAAAAAGTATGTAATTCATAAAATTGTTTATTTGTTGATTCAGTTAGTTATTGAATAAAAATTAGTTCAAACAACTTCCCTTTTTATATTATTGACTTCAAAGTTACAAAGTTTTCAAATAAATAAAATAAAAAAGCCCTCCAAAAAGGAAGGCTTTGATATATTTGAAAACAAGTTAAAATTATTTAACGTGTTTAGCGTATTTAGTTTTGAATTTATCAATACGACCTGCAGTATCAATAAGTTTGGATTTACCTGTGTAAAAAGGGTGAGAAGTTCTAGAGATCTCCATTTTTACAACTGGGTATTCAACACCGTCAACTGTTAATGTTTCTCTTGTATCTGCAGTAGATTTAGTGATAAAAACTTCGTCATTTGACATGTCTTTAAATGCAACTAATCTGTAATTTTCTGGGTGAATTCCTTTTTTCATCTTGTTAATCTTTTTTATTTGTTAATTATAATTTGTCTTGAAGCTTTTCTTCTAACAGAAAAGGTATAAACTCCTTATAACTTTTTGTTTTACAATATTATTTTGAGTTTGCAAATTTACAATTATTTTCCAATAAACAAATCTTTGTATCACTTTTTTTATATAATCGTAAAAAGCAATTTTTAGCTCCGAATATATTGGGAATTGTTATATTTGTGGACTAATTCTAAAACAATCAAAATGATTAACGAAATTATTAAAAAGAATGGAATAACCTTTGGTGTTGTTAGTGGCATTATTTCTTGCTTAATAACCGCTACTATCTATGCTATTGATTTAAATTTGTTTCTTAAACCTTGGATTTTTGTAATTGTAATCGTTTCTTCACTTATTCTTTCAATTTTACTACTTTCTAAAACAAAAAAAGAAATTCAAACAGATTTTTCATTCAAAGAAGCTTTTACAACTTATTTCATTTATGCAGTTGTCGGCCTTTTGATTGCAACAGTTTTCAATGTGGTATTATGGAATTTTATCGATCCTTCGGCAAAAGAATCTTTGGAAGAACTCACAATAAAATATACTGTCAATATGATGCAAAAATTTAACGCACCTTCCTCAGCAATAAACGATGCAATTAAAGGCATGAAAGAAAATAGCCCATATGATATTGCTGCACAGTTGAAAGGCTTTTTTACTAATCTTGTATTTAGTTCCATCTTTGGTCTTGTTATGGCCGCATTTTTCAAAACTAGAAGATCTTCTCAAGAATAAAAATTAATGAATTTATCTATACTCATACCGCTTCTTAATGAAGAGGAATCACTTAATGAACTCTATAACTGGATTATCAAAGTGATGAAATCTCATAATTATACGTACGAAATCATTTTTTTGGATGATGGTAGTACAGATAATTCATGGACTATTATCGAAGGATTTGCACAAGAGAACCCTAATGTAAAAGGGGTTCGTTTTATGAAAAATTTCGGAAAATCACAAGCGTTGCATGCTGGTTTTGCAAAAGCAAAAGGCGATGTCATTATTACTATGGATGCTGACTTGCAAGACAGTCCAGAGGAAATTCCAGGTTTATACGACATGATTACCAACGGAAAATATGATTTAGTTTCCGGATGGAAAAAGAAACGCTACGACTCCGTGGTGGCAAAAAACTTGCCTTCTAAATTGTTTAATTGGGCGGCGAGAAAAACATCTGGAGTGGAATTGAATGATTTCAATTGCGGATTGAAAGCCTACAAAAATATTGTGGTGAAAAACATTGAAGTATCAGGTGAAATGCACCGATACATTCCAGTTTTGGCAAAAAATGCCGGTTTTGGAAAAATTGGCGAAAAAGTAGTACAACATCAAGCCAGAAAATATGGTGAAACTAAATTTGGAATGGAACGTTTCATAAATGGTTTCCTGGATTTAATTACCATTTGGTTTCTATCAAGATTTGGAAAAAGACCGATGCATTTATTTGGTGCCATGGGATCGTTAATGTTCATCATTGGTTTTATGCTTGCCGGATACATTGGTATTTCAAAACTATACCATATGTATAATGACATGCGTTATAGTCTGGTTACAAATAACCCTTGGTTTTATATTGCACTTACGACAATGGTTTTGGGAACACAATTATTTTTGGCTGGATTTCTAGGCGAAATAATTTTGCGAACAAAAAACAATGAAGAGCGTTATAAAGTATCAAGCGAGGTTAATTTTTTATAAATTTATGTAAACGAAAAAATTCTCGTTTGCACAATACCTAGCCCTGATAATAGCGGCATCCTTTTTCTTTTTTTTCTTTAAAAAAAGAAAAAGATACAGCGGATAGCAGGATATAGCTCCTAAAACAAAACAACTAGATTTAAATTTTAATTACAAATTTAGAAACTAAAAAACATATAGAATGGACATCAAACAAAACATTTTGGACGCAGTAAATGAGTGGCTTACGCCAACATTTGACACCGCTACTCAGGAAGCTATCAAGGAATTAATGACTACATCCCCTAAAGAACTGGAAGAGAGTTTTTATAAAAATCTTGAATTTGGAACCGGTGGAATGCGCGGAGTTATGGGTGTAGGAAACAATCGTATCAATAAATATACGCTTGGGAAAAGTACACAAGGTCTTTCGGATTACTTGCATACTGCATTTCCTAATCAACCTTTGAAAGCCGTTATTGCTTATGATTGTCGCCATAATAGTGATACGTTGGCCAAATTAGTTGCTGATGTTTTCTCGGCTAACGGTATTGAAGTGTATTTGTTTTCGGAATTGAGACCTACTCCGGAATTGTCATTTGCAGTGAAACATTTGGGTTGTCAGTGCGGAATCGTTCTTACGGCATCTCACAATCCACCAGAATACAACGGGTACAAAGTATACTGGCAAGATGGTGGACAAATTGTACCGCCGGAAGATGAGGGAATCATAAATGTTATTGAGAATTTAAATTACAATCAAATCAAGTTTACTGCCAATGAGGATTTGATACATTATATAGATACGGAAGTTGATGAAGCTTTTATCAAATCGACTATCGAAAATGCGAGTTTTGGAACTTCGGCTGAAGCCAAAGAAAATCTGAACATCGTTTTTACCTCTTTGCACGGAACCTCTATAAAATTAGTTCCTGATACCTTATCGCAAGCGGGTTATCCTAACGTGAATATTGTTGAAGAACAAAGAGTGCCAAATGGTGATTTCCCAACTGTTAAATCTCCAAATCCAGAAGAGCCGGAAGCATTGACAATGGCATTGGCATTGGCAGACAAAACGAATTCGGATATTGTAATTGGGACTGACCCAGATTGTGACCGTTTAGGAATTGCCGTTAGAAACAACGAAGGCAAAATGACGCTGCTTAATGGAAATCAAACGATGATTTTGATGACTGCATTTTTATTGGAACAATGGAAAAAAGCGGGTAAAATCAATGGTAAACAATTTGTGGGTTCTACAATTGTTTCTACTCCTATGATGATGGAATTAGCGACAAACTACGGTGTAGAATGTAAAGTTGGTTTGACTGGTTTTAAATGGATTGCTAAGATGATTAAGGATTTCCCTGAGTTAGAATTCATTGGTGGTGGTGAAGAAAGTTTTGGTTATATGGTAGGCGATGCCGTACGTGATAAAGATGCTGTTGCAGCTACTTTATTGATTTGCGAAGTTGCGGCTCAAGCCAAAGCTAAAGGAAGCACGGTTTACAAAGAATTACTACAACTGTATGTTGATAACGGTTTTTACAAAGAATACTTAGTTTCATTAACTAAAAAAGGGATGGATGGTTTACAGGAAATTAATCAGATGATGATTGATTTACGTGAAAATCCACTGAAAGAAATCAACGGACAGCGAGTTGTTATGGTGGAGGATTACCAATCTTCAATAGCAAAAAACTTGCTTACTGATGAAGAAACCAAAATGGAAATCCCAAAATCGAATGTGTTGATTTATTACACCGAAGATGGTTCTAAAATTTGCGCCAGACCAAGTGGAACGGAACCTAAAATAAAATTCTATATCAGTGTAAATACTGAATTGGATTCAGTAGCAGATTTCAATGAAGTAGAAAGCATTTTGGACAATAAAATAAAAAATATTATTAGTTCAATGCAATTGAATTAATAAAAAAACAAAATTGATTTTTCAGACAGACCCGATAAGTGGAGAACTTATCGGGTCTTGATGATAAAAAAACAAATTAAATGGACGCAAATTTCAAAAAAATTATTCCTTTCACAAACCCATATCGTTCTCATGTGGTTTGGAACGTAATATTCAATATTTTTTACGCACTCTTTAGCACCTTGTCTTTTATAGCATTAATCCCAATGATGGATGTCCTTTTTGGTACTACTGAAAAAATCAATAAAAAACCTGTTTTAGAGTCAATTTTTGACATCATCAAATTTTCTAAAGAGTACTTATATTACAATATCACATTACTAACTGACAAGAATGGTCCTGAATTTGCCTTACTGTTAGTCATTGCCATAGTGAGTATAACTTTCCTATTAAAAAATTTATTTAATTACCTAGCATCCAATCATTTGATGCATCTAAAAAATGGCGTATTAAAGGATTTAAGAAATTCAATGTACCACAAAATCATCAACTTACCTGTTTCCTACTATTCTGAAAAAAGAAAAGGTGATATTATGGCTCGCATGTTAGGTGATGTAAATGAGGTTCAAAATTCTTTTTTTTCTATCCTAGAATTGATTGTTAAGGAGCCAATGACCATCGTATTCACGCTTATTGGTATGATTGCAATAAGTTTCAAGTTAACCTTGTTTGTCTTTATTTTTATCCCTCTTTCAGGGCTATTAATATCCAAAATTGGTAAATCACTGCGTAGCAAATCCGAAAGAGTACAATATGAAAACGGCTATCTAATTTCAATTGTAGAAGAATCTTTATCTGGACTAAAGGTTGTTAAGAGTTACAATGCCGAATCAAATTTTAAACAAAAATTTAATGATTCAGTTACCCGAGTTTTAAAATTATCTAACAGCATAGGTAAAAAAAATAACTTGGCTACGCCATTGAGTGAGTTCTTAGGGATTATTACTATTTGCATATTGCTTTGGTTTGGTGGAAAAATGGTACTTGTTGACAAATTACCTGATGGAAAAGCTTTACTTGATGGAGCTAAATTCCTAGCTTACATGGGTCTTGCCTATAACATCTTAACTCCTGCCAAAGCCATTTCTAAAGCTTCTTATTCGGTAAAAAATGGACTAGCGGCAGCCCAACGTGTTTTTGAAGTTTTAGAAGTAAAAAATGAGATCACAGACAGCGAAAATGCGATTAAAAAATTAACTTTTGAAGACAGCATAGTAATTAAAAATATTAATTTCAGATACGAAGACGAGAACGTTTTAAAAGACTTTTCGCTTCAAGTTAAAAAAGGACAAACCGTTGCTCTTGTAGGACAATCCGGTAGTGGGAAAAGTACGATTGCTAATTTATTGACCCGTTTTTATGATGTAAATGAAGGAACAATCGCTATTGATGGAATTGACATCAAGGACATGAACCTACACTCTCTTCGTGATTTAATGGGATTAGTTACCCAAGATAGTATTTTGTTTAACGATACCATAAAAGCTAATATCTCTCTTGGAAAATTAGACGCAACAGATGATGAAATTATCGAAGCGTTGAAAATTGCCAATGCTTATGAATTTGTAAAAGACTTGCCACTGGGAATTCATACAAATATTGGCGACAGCGGAAACAAACTTTCTGGTGGACAAAAACAACGTTTATCGATTGCCAGAGCAGTTTTAAAAAATCCTCCAATTATGATTCTGGATGAAGCCACTTCAGCATTGGATACAGAAAGTGAAAAATTCGTTCAAGTAGCACTGGAAAACATGATGCAAAACAGAACCTCAATAGTAATTGCCCACCGTCTTTCTACGATTCAAAAAGCAGATTTGATTGTGGTGATGCAAAAAGGAAAAATTGTTGAGCAGGGAAAACATGAGGAACTAATTGCTATGAATGGCACATATAACAAATTAGTCACCATGCAGTCTTTCGAGTAAGTTGCCTTAAAATACACTTCAGGCACTTAAATTTACAGTTCAGTAAAAAATTAAAAAAAGGTTACGTAACATCTAATACATTTACGTAACCTTTTTAATTTAATACTGAAATTTATGCTTTTCAAAATTATCTTAACCATTCATATTATTTCCGGGTTTACTGGATTACTATTGGGAACCGTACTTTTAATTCGCAAAAAAGGAGATGTCATTCACAAAAAACTTGGCAAAGTATTTACTTTGGCAATGGTTTCAACTGGATTATGTGCTTTCTACCTTTCGTATGTACACCCTAACTTATTCCTTTTTATAGTAGGTGTATTTACAATTTACCTGTCTATTTCAGGTTATAGAATGATTCAATTAAAAAAGGCTCATCTGGGTCAAAAACCTCAAATAGGCGATACAATCTTGACTATTCTCATGCTTATATCCAGTATAATTTTCTTTTATATTGGATTTAAATATATAGTAGCAAAACAAATCTTCGGGATAGTATACATTCTGTTTGGAAGTATTAGTTTGCGATTGTGTTCCGTTGAATACAAAGCTTACACCGGAAAAGTAACTGATAAACTATATGGATTAAAGAATCATATTGGCAGAATGACTGGAGCCTATATCGCCGCTTTTACGGCATTCCTTGTGATTAACAATACCTTTTTACCTCCAGTTTTAGCATGGAGTTTACCAGGAATTATTGGTGGTATTTTCATCAGCAGAACATTACGAAAATTGAAATCTCAAAAATTAAATCATTAAAAATGAAAAAAAACATACTACTGGTATTACTACTTTTACTATCATTTTTAAGTAAAGCCCAATCAGCAAAAATTGACACAATCCCTTTTACAACTAAATCTTCATTATTAGTTTTTAAGGGACAAATAAATGGAATTCAAACTGATTTTGTGTTAGACACAGGCGCGTCGCTTGGCGTGGTCACATCAGCAAAAGCTACTAGCGCTAATATCAAAATTACTGGAAAAAAGAATATTACTGACAGTAATGAACATGTAAACTCCATGAAAGAAGCAATGATTGAAACAGTAACTATAGGATCTTTCGAAATTAAAAATGTGAAAAGTATAGTGCATGATATGCCCTTTTTATCTTGTAATGATTATTATTTACTAGGTGCAAATGCTATCAACAAGCTAAATTGGAAAATTGATTTTGAAAAAAATCTTTTATACGTATCAAAATCAACTTTTGAATATTCTAGTGAAATGCTTGAAATGCCCATTACTTATAAAAACAACCGACATTTTACTACTTTTAGCATCAATGAAACAGTATTCAAAAATTGCTTAGTAGACTTAGGTTATAACGACTTCTTTGAAGTTTCTGAAAAAGAACCCTTTTTTAAAAAACTAAAACAAGAAAATCAAGATGCAATAATTTCTGGTTCACGATTGACAATGAGTATTTCCAATATAAAAATCAACCAGTATGAAAGTTTTAGTTTTGATAATTTGATTATAGGTAACAAAAGATTTGACGATTTAAAAATAGAGATTCGAGCAAATATTGAAAATAAAATCGGACTCAAATTCTTCTCTCAATTATCCTCTATTTTGATACTAAACAATGACATTTCAAAATATTATTTGAAACTTTCAAACCAACCTATTTCTCTACAAATGAGTTTTGATGCCGATTGTTATTTGAAAAATGGCAAATTAATAATCATGGGTAAGAACAACAATTCTGAAAGTTCAGCAAAAGAATTAGAAACAGAAGAGGAAGTAAAATCAATAAATGGTTTAACGGCAACTGATTTTAAAGACGAATGTGACTTTTTATTATGGAGAATTGGAAATCTTAAAAAAGACAACTATGAAATAGAAAAGTTGAATGGACAAAAAATCATTATAAAAAAACAAGTCCTTAAATCATAATTCTAAAATAAATTGGTGAACTTTACATATCGAATATACTTGTTACATTCCCATTTTATTAAATAATTTAAATGTACATCAATAATCCAAACATAAAACTTCCTGAAGATCCAAATACTGTTGTTTGGAAATATCTTGACTTATCTAAGTTCTTAGATTTATTGATGTCCGAAAAATTATTTATGTCACGATCCGATAAATTCGAAGATCAATATGAAGGCACTTTTAGCGAACCCACTTTTGAGGAAATAAAAAAACTATCAATAGATAATCCTGACTTTTTAAACTATTATAAAACACATCGCGAAAAAGTAGCGATTAGCAGTTGGCATATCAACGAATACGAATCATTTGCCATGTGGCAGATTTTCACGCAAAACAGCGAGGGTTTAGCGATTCAATCTACAATTGGGCGTTTGCAGGAATCGCTAGTTCCTGAAACTAATTTCAATCAATACATTGGAGAAGTAAATTACATCGATTACAAAAAAGAGCACATTCCGTTTGACGATATGTTTTTTCCTTTTTTATTCAAACGAAAAAGTTTTCAGTATGAAGGCGAAGTACGCATCATCACAGACATTGGTAAAAACGACATCAAAATTAATGAAGGATTGAAAATCAATGTGAATATCAATCAATTGATTGAAAAAATATACATTCATCCCAAATCCGAAAACTGGTATAAAAATCTGGTCATTCAGTTAGTGAAACAACTTGGATTTGATTTCACCATTGAAAAATCAGACTTGGAAAGTGATATTTTGATTTAATGACATTCTTTTAAACTGGCTCGTAACCAATAATTTTCCATTCTTTCTTTGACAAATCGATGTAGTAATAATTCACCACATCTTTCTTATCAAACTCTCCGTTTTTATTGGTGTCCTCAACCGTTCTATAGTACAAACGATTATTAGAACCAATCAATTTCCAGTCGATTAATTCCTGAAAATCAGAAGATATTTTAGTGAATTTTTCACCGCTGATTTCGCTTAAATACAAGGCTTTAATATCACTTGTATCTAATTTTCCATCTTTGTTTGTATCCATGTCCACCATCGTGTACACCATAATCTGGTTATTGGTTTTATCAGCAACCGACTTCAGATACGTAGCAGTTTGAATCAAAACAGGTTTCTCTGTCAATTTTCTAATGGAATCCGAATCAACTTTTTGAAATTTCAAATTCTGCAAAAAACCGGTGATTTCAAATTCGCCATAATTGGATATCGTAAAACTCAAATCGTTCACGCTGGAAGAGCCATATCTCGATTTTATTCCTTTCTCACGAATACTTAAATCCGCAACAGGATGAATCAAATAATCCGTTCCTTCCATTTGAAGTGGCAAATCGGCAATTTGTATTTGGGTAGAATCAGTTTTGGCCAGTTCTTTTGCTCTACTTATTCCATCGTAAGTAACTTTTGGTTTTTCAACCTCCTCTTTACAACTGGTCAAAAGTAAAATTGCGATTCCTAATATTGTGATATGTAGTTTTTTCATGTTTTTGCACTATTAAAATTCAAATGTAATCATTTTTAAAAATGGTAACGTCATTCGATACTTGATTTAACGAATTAAAATTGGGTTAAACATTAATACTTTTAACGGTTATAACCTCGCAGTCAATTTCAAATTAAAAACTCTGGTTGTCATATAATTCGGAATTGCATATTGATTTTTAGAATATACATCCCGAACCCAAGTATTGGTTATGGCATTTTGATTGTCAAAAAGATTAAAAATCTCCAACCCTATTGCTAACTCTTTAAAATCTTTAAACCAACCCGTATTCTTTTTTACGGTTGTGTTGTCTATAAAAACTTTAGAAAAACCTACATCCACACGCCGGTAATCATTCAATCTGTTTTGGTATAAATAAGGATCAACATACGATGGCGAACCGCCGGGCAATCCAGTATTGTAAACCAAATGCAAGTACAATTTAATACTTGGAATATTAGGCATGTAATCTTGGAATAAAAGTCCAAATTTCAATCTCTGGTCTGTAGGTCTGGCAATATATCCTTTATCATTGCTGTTTTCTTCTGTCTTCAAATAGCCAAAACTAAACCACGATTCAGTTCCGGGAACAAATTCCCCGTTCAAGCGAACATCCAATCCTTGCGCATACGCGGTGGCATTATTATTCGCTGCATATCGAATGCGAACGTTGTCGATCGTGTACGTATTTACATCCGTCAACGATTTATAATACAACTCCGAAACCAACTTGAAAGGACGATTCCACATCTTGAAACTATAATCATTCCCAAAAACAACATGCACTGATTGCTGCGCCTTGGTATTAGGTTGCACCATTCCATCCGCATCTCTCAATTCTCTGTAAAAAGGCGGCTGATGGTATAATCCTCCCGAAAGTCTAAAAACCATATCTTTCTCCCAATCTGGTTTTATGGCAAATTGTGCTCTTGGACTGAAAGTAATTTGGGATTCGCCAGATATATCAGAACCTGTAACTTCCCAATTGTGTAAACGTATTCCGGCATTATACCAAACTTCACTCGAACCAATATTCGATTTTAAACTCCATTGACCATAACCCGAAAATCTATTGATGGAGTTAAAATTTGTCGCTCTAATATTTTGATACGGAACAAGCGGTCCGGTGTAAGGTGAATACGGCTGATCATTTTTTGGCAAATCAATAATGGGTGGATTCAATGAAAAACCAGCCGAATCAATTACCTCCCACTCTATTATTCTGTCACGAATAGATTCTCGTGTATATTTTATTCCCCATTCAAATTGGTTTTCTTTCCAATCATGAAATCCTTTTATCTCTGTATTTACAATCAGCGCATCCAAATCGTTTCTGGCATGACTTAGTTGCGAACCAATTCCTCTTGTAAATGCAACTTCTCCAAAAGTTTCTGACCCAATACTGGAATCCACTTCGCCTAAACGGTATTGTGCGAAAATATCAAAATATTCTTGTTCTAAAGTATGAAAAACAGAACCAATAAATTTCAATGTAAAATTATCAGAAATATTGAACGTTGTTTTTAAAGCTCCAAAATACGTGTCGTATTCGTCTTTTTCCTGACCTTCATAAAAGACCGTAAGTGCCATAGGATTATCTATGGTTCCAAAATTAGTCTGCCTAGTTAATGGCTGATATTGGTATTTATTTTGAGAAATATTCCCCAGAAAACTCCATTGCCATTTAGCCGAAGCTTGATAATTTATATTAGTTTGAATATCCGCAAAAGATGGTGTAAAATTCGTTTGAGTTTCTTGACTTTTTACTAAAAGGCTGTTATTTCTGTATCGAACTCCCGTTACTGCAGACCATTTTTTATCCTTGGAAACTGCATCGACAGAAAGACTTCCGCCAAGGAAACTCGCTTCAAGGCTTGCGCCAAATTTAACCGGTTTTCTATATGTAATATCTAAAACAGAAGATAATTTATCCCCAAACTTCGCTTGAAAACCTCCCGCCGAAAAATCAACATTTTGCACTAAATCCGTATTGGTAAAACTTAACCCTTCTTGTTGTCCCGAGCGAATCAGGAACGGACGGTAGACTTCAATTTCATTTACATATACCAAATTCTCGTCATAATTCCCACCGCGCACAGCATATTGTGTACTCAATTCGTTATTTGAGTTTACTCCCGGTAAGGTTTTTAAAATGTTTTCGATTCCGGCATTGGCTCCGGGAATTTTCCGAATCATTTCAGGCTCAATTGTTGCAACACCCTGAATCAACTTTCTGTTATTCGATGTAACAATAACTTCTCCCATTTGTTCTTCCTGATCGCTCATTACTGGATTGAACTCCTTTTGTTCATTGGTATCCAAAGAAAAAATAACTGTTATTTTTTTCAAAGAAACATGCGTAAAAACAAGTGTTACTTTTTCGTTTGCAGGAACTTTTAAATCGTAAAAACCATTTTTATTGGATTGAGTTCCAATACTGGAATAAGAAACATTTACGTTATCTACCGGTTGATTGTTTTTGTCTAAAATAACTCCTTTTATTCTAGCCGTTTGAGCCAATAAAGGTAGGCTGACTAAAAACAAATAGAAAACAAAAATTAATTTATTAGTACTCAAATGATTTGGTTTTTATTTTTTTTGGCTTTTAAAAAAACGAGTTTCAAAGGTAGTTGAATTTCCAACATTATCAATCACCACAACTTTTAAATCATTGGCGCCATCAGCAACAATTCCATCACTGAAATAATGAGTCAGTTTTCTAGTCTTGTTATCATATTCTAATAATACCCATTTTCCGTTTAAATAACCATTGTATGATTTTATACCTGACAATTCATCGTAAATAGAGAGCTGAATGGTTTTTTGGTCATTAATCCATTTTCCTTCAACAGGAACAGCCATAGTTACTTTTGGTGCAACCGTATCCGCAACCAAAGCATATTTTCCTAAAATTTTAACCTTGGTATTGAAAACGTTGTCTTTTCTGTAGGTTGGATTATAATTTACTTTTTTTCCTTCAATTCTCCCAATGAACATTTTTTCTCTTTGCGCTTCAGTCGATTTTGTGTCTTCAATTGAAACCGTAAAATTAGTATGAGCAGGAACAGTTTCGTCGTGTAAAAACAACGTATCATTTTTCACATCAAAATTCAAATCAAAATCTTCGTAAAAAGTTCCTGCAGGAAAGAAAACCGACATATTTGCTAAAGCAAAATTACTGTCTTTATTAGCTTTTACAAAATAGTCCGATTGTACTGGCTCTGGACTTATTATTGTAGACAATAAATCATATTGAATAGGAATAGCTATTGTTTTTTTATTTCCAAAGAAATCCGAAACTTCAATGCGATACAGCGAGGCTAAATTTGGAGTTACCTGCAAAACACCTTTATTTTCATCGGCTTGGATAATGCTCAAATTATACGGGTTTTTCATGAATAATTTCTGAACACGCTGTTGCATTTTCTTATATCTCGAATAATCAATCAGCGCATTAATATAACGCATGTCGTCAAATGAATAGGTATTAAATTCATATCCGAAATTGGGTTTCCCATTATAAAAAGACTGTACCTTGTACACTCCGTTATTATTAAACGAGACAACATCAGTGTCATAAGCCGAAATCCCAAAACCTATTGTACCATTTGCAACTACTTTATCTGAAAGGTACGTACCGTCTTTTTGTAATGAAACATTCAGTAACAAAGGGCGCTTAGAATGATTGACCGTAGTTTTTGAATCCAAAGGATATACATAAACTCCGGAGACAATTGGTTTCTTAGTATCTTTTAAAAATTTATTGTACCCAAAAAGCATCGGATTAATTATAAATTCTGTTTTGGAATCACGAAATTCAAAATGCAAATGCGGACCTTCTGAAGCACCAGTATTTCCTGAGAAAGCGATGTTTTCTCCTTTTTTAACTACCATTTCATTTGGCTTAAAAAACATTTCAATTTCAAACGATTGTTCTTTGTAATGCGTTTTCTTGATGTAGTTTTCTATTTCACCGTTGGCCATTTTTAAGTGTCCATAGACTGATGTAAAACCATTAGGATGGTTGATATAAATTGTTTTTCCGTTACCAAAAGTTGATATTTTGATTCTTGACACATAACCATCGGCTACGGCATACACTTTTAATCCCTCTTTTTGTTGCGTTCTCAAATCGAAACCTGCATGAAAATGATTGGGTCTTAACTCCCCAAAATTCCCAGATAATTGCATCGGAATATCTAATGGAGGTCTAAAATAATCTTTTGGATAGTCCACTTGTGCAAAAACAGAAGTGCAAAAAAATAAAAAAAATACAGGAAATCTCATTGTTTACATTTTTGCTAAGATAAAAAAAGTATTCAAAACAGCACTAAAAAAAATGGTTCGTAACCATTTGTACAACTGATATTTAATTAATTTAATGCAAAAAAAATAATAAAATATTGCAAAATTAAAAAGGAATACTAACTTTGTATGATTATGTAATGAATAAGATATATAATGAGTGCAATTGCAGAAATTATTGATAATCTTGAAAATAAGATTGAAAAACTTTTCACAAAAATGAAAGGTTTGGAGAAAAATAATCAAGATTTGAAAAACGAATTAACAAAAACTGCATCCATAATACAAACTCAGTCACAAGAGATTGAAGCGCTAAAAACGCAGTATGAAACACTCAAAGTAGCAAATACATTACTAGGCAGTGACGATAATAAAAGAGATACGAAGCTTAAAATAAATTCATTAATTCGCGAAATTGATTACTGTATAGCACAGCTATCAGATTAATAAAAGATATGGACGAAAAGCTTAAAATTAAAATATCAATCGCAGACAGAGTCTACCCGTTAACGGTTGATTTCTCGCAGGAAGAAGGCCTTAGAAGCGCTTCTAAAAAAATTGATAAGATGATAAAGCAATTTGAAGAAAATTATGCTGTTCGTGACAAGCAAGATGTATTGGCAATGTGTGCTTTACAATTTGCCTCACAAACGGAACAAAAACAAATTGATAATGCCATAGATGGAGAAGCGACCATCGAAAGAATAAAAAAAATCAATGCGATTTTAGATCAATATCTCGACAAATAAACGTTCTTTACAGAAACTAAGATACTGCCTACATTAGTTCATATTTGGTAAACTCAACACTAACAATTTAGAATGAGCAAA
Source organism: Flavobacterium sp. GNP002 (assembly GCF_054343795.1). Taxonomy (NCBI): domain Bacteria; kingdom Pseudomonadati; phylum Bacteroidota; class Flavobacteriia; order Flavobacteriales; family Flavobacteriaceae; genus Flavobacterium; species Flavobacterium sp. GNP002. The sequence continues at coordinate 2,186,687 of NZ_JBTGUW010000001.1, read as the reverse complement.
TCATCGTTACTATAGCAAGCCAATTCAGTTTGGAAGCTTGAACAACGAGTTAGCTCAAAACTTGTCTTTTCGAGTTTATTCAATCACTCTAATGTAGGCTTTTTTATATATAAATTTTAACAAACATGGACAACATATTAACGATTATTATTTCAGGAATTATAGGTATTGCGGGAGGTTTTGGTATTGCAAAACTGATAGAAAAAAGCAATATTTCAAACTTAATTAAAAACGCAAAAAAAGAAGCAGCATCAATTTTAAAAGATGCAAATCTGGAAGCTGAAAACATAAAAAAAGATAAAATTCTTCAAGCAAAAGAGAAATTTATTGAATTAAAATCAGAGCACGAACAAGTTATTTTATCCCGTGATAAAAAGGTTGCTGAAATAGAAAAAAGAGTTCGCGATAAAGAATCTCAAATTTCTAATGAATTATCAAAAGCTAAAAAAGTAAATGATGATTTTGAATCTAAAACTTTAGAATACACCACTAAAATTGAAAACTTAGATAAGAAACAAACTGAAGTTGACAAACTACATAAAAGTCAATTACAACAATTGGAAGTTATCTCTGGTTTATCCGCGGAAGAAGCTAAAGATCAATTAGTAGAAGGACTGAAAGCAGAAGCAAAAAGCAAAGCAATGTCTCATATTCAAGATACTATTGAAGAGGCTAAATTAACCGCACAACAAGAAGCTAAAAAAATCATTATCAATACCATTCAAAGAGTTGGTACAGAAGAAGCAGTAGAAAACTGTGTCTCTGTATTTAACATTGAATCTGATGACGTAAAAGGTCGAATCATTGGTCGTGAGGGTAGAAATATCCGCGCACTGGAAGCGGCTACTGGAGTTGAAATCATCGTAGATGATACACCGGAAGCTATTATCCTTTCTTGTTTTGATCCTGTACGTAGAGAAATTGCGCGTTTGGCATTACATAAATTGGTAACTGACGGAAGAATTCACCCGGCTCGTATTGAAGAAGTAGTTGCAAAAACTGCGAAACAAATTGACGATGAAATTATAGAAGTTGGTAAACGTACCGTTATCGATTTAGGAATTCACGGATTACATCCTGAATTGATTAAAGTAGTAGGACGTATGAAATACCGTTCTTCTTACGGACAGAATTTATTGCAACACTCACGTGAAGTTTCTAAACTTTGCGGAATCATGGCTGCTGAATTAGGACTAAACGTAAAACTGGCTAAAAGAGCTGGTTTATTACATGATATTGGTAAAGTTCCAGATGCTGAAAGTGATTTACCACACGCTTTATTAGGAATGCAATGGGCTGAGAAATACGGTGAAAAAGAAGAGGTTTGTAACGCTATTGGAGCACACCACGATGAGATTGAAATGAAATCATTATTATCTCCAATTATCCAGGTTTGTGATGCTATTTCAGGTGCAAGACCAGGAGCGAGAAGACAAGTATTGGACTCTTATATTCAACGTTTAAAAGATCTTGAAGAAGTAGCTTACGGATTCAGCGGTGTGAAAAATGCTTATGCAATTCAAGCCGGTAGAGAACTTCGTGTAATCGTTGAAAGCGAAAAAGTTTCTGATGAAAATGCGGCAAGCTTATCTTTCGATATCTCACAAAAAATCCAAACAGAAATGACGTATCCAGGACAAGTTAAAGTAACTGTAATTCGTGAAACTAGAGCTGTGAATATTGCTAAATAAAAAGTAGTTATTCTACATTTATTGAAAAGACGTATTGATATAAAATCAGTACGTCTTTTTTTTTATTTTCATTATTTCAAATTTGAATTCTTTCTGGGATGAAATGAATTTAGGACTTGCGTCAAAAACGTTCGGTCAAGATGTACGTATATTTCTGTTGTCGTTATCGATTCATGACCAAGCATCAATTGTATAGAGCGTAAATCAGCTCCGTTTTCTAAAAGATGAGTTGCAAAAGAATGTCGCAAAGTATGCGGACTTATCGTTTTATTCAAATCTATTTTAACTGCTAAATTTTTAATAATAGTAAAAATCATGGCTCTAGTGAGTTGCTTCCCTCTTCTATTTAAAAAAAGCGTATCCTCAAAACCTTTTTGAATAGTAATGTGCGTTCTTATAGTATTCCTATAAATTTGAATGTATTTCTGCGTCAAATCACTTATTGGCACAAAGCGCTGCTTATTTCCTTTACCCGTTATTTTAATAAAACCTTCCTCAAAGAACAAATCGGAAATTTTTAAAGAAATTAATTCTGAGACCCGTAATCCACATCCATAAAGTGTTTCAAGCATGGCACGATTGCGTTCGCCTTCGTTAGTAGTTAAGTCTATCGCAAAAATAAGACTATCAATCTCATCTACAGATAAAGTATCCGGAAGCTTCCTGCCCGTTTTAGGAGTTTCAATAAGTTCTAATGGATTGTCTACGCGATAATCTTCAAATATCAAATAACTAAAAAAACTTTTAAGACCTGAAATGATTCTGGCTTGTGAACGCGGATTAACTTCTTTAGCCACACTATAAATAAATTGCTGCACCGTTTCTTCTCCAATTTTTATTGGTGAAACAACAATTTCATTTTTAGTCAAAAAAAGACACAACCGTTCAATATCAAAAGAATAATTTTCTATTGTATTCTTTGACAAACCACGCTCAATTTTCAGATACGATTGATAACTCTTTATATAACTATCCCAATTCATGATTACAAAGTAACTCTTTTTTAGACATAAAAAAACCACTACTGAGAGTGGTTTTAATATAAGTAAAAGAAATGATTATTTTCCCCATTTACCGCCGCCCACATAAAATCCTAAATGGATCCCAACATAAGAATTAGCTACAGTACCTTGATTATTTCCATTGATATCTTGTAAATTAGATTCTGGCACTAAATTATATTCTAGTCCCATTCTGAATTTCCCCCACTCAAAACCACCACGAACTAATCCTCCTAGTTTACCGGTCGCTTCTACATTTACATCATCACTATTATCTGTATCATCCAATTCTACGTTTGCAATACTGTAATAACCGGCACCAGCACCTATGTATGGAACAAAAGATTTTCCAGCACCGTTGAAATAATAATCATAAGTAGCAACATAAGAACCATTAGCCGCCACTTTTGCGGTAGTAGTCGCACCAGAATCATTTATATCGCGAACGATCGCGGCTATTCCTATTCGTAAACCAACATTCATATTATCTTTAATATTATATTTTGGTTCTAATGAGAACAAAACTCCTCCGCCACCATTAGTAGGAACGCCCCCTAAATCTAAACCTACTCTAAATCCATCTTTTTTTTGTGAATAACCGTTGAAACCAACGAAAGTAATAAGTAATACTAAAATAACTCTTTTCATTTTTGATGTTTAATTGTTAATAACAAGATAAAAGTATATTAAATTTAAAGTAATACACTTCCTACCTAACATAAGTTATCAACATATTTAAATTATGGAGTTATATATTTAAACCTCCGGATTTGGGAGGTTTAGATATACATTTAAAATATTAGAATTTGTAAGTCCCTAAAATTTGAAAAACAGAATTTTTAGATCCAACTTCATCTAAAATAATTCATCTTGCAAACGTGTCAGTCTAAAATTATAACGTGCGCCAATCATAAAATTTTCTGTAATATCATATCTTAAACCAAAATTCAAACTTACATCTGTAGATTAAGCTGTCCTTAACGACCTCAGATTCTCCACTAGATTTTGATTTGGCAGATACCAGAATATCGATTTGATGGCCAAATTCCATACTAAAAGCATCCGCCACATAATATTTAGCCATAACTAGAATAGTAATGTAATCTAAAGGCAAATCTCCTCTTATCCTCTCAAAGTTAAAATAATCAAATAGCAGATGGCTTTTTAATAAAGAAACTCGATAAGTATCAAATTAAAAACAAAAAAATCAAAACATAATAGCCTGATTTAAAGTTTTCCACAACATCCATAACTAATTTCCATTCAAAAAACAGACCCATTCCGCAACTTAAAACAGCATAAACCTGATTTTAAAAGGAAGTAAATATTATAAGTAAAAAAAATAAAATTGTAATATTTCTATACTTTAAGAGTTTTATCTTGCAGGTTCAAATTAAGAACAATAATTAAATATCAATATTATGAAAAAGACAATTTTAGTTACCGTTTTACTGCTCGCAATTTCAAGTACCATGCAAGCGCAATTAGTCAAGTTCGGAATTAAAGCTGGTTTAAATTACGCTAATCAAACCGGAAGTGATATTACAATAAATAGTGGTAATTATGATAAGGAAGCTATTACCAGTTATCACGCCGGTTTAGTAGCCGAGATTAAGTTAACCGATGGTTTTTCTGTTCAGCCCGAATTATTATATTCGACACAAGGAGCAACATACAAATATGCAGCTACAGAATTCAAAAATGAATTAGGTTATTTATCCATTCCAGTTTTGGCAAAATTTAATTTAAATAAAACAGTCAGTCTTGATCTTGGACCACAAGCTTCATTTTTGTTAAGCGAAAGAAATGATTTTGATGTAGAAAACGCAGAAACTTTTGAGTTTGGAGTTGCCGGAGGTTTAACATTAAATGTTACAAAAAGCATTTTTCTACAAGGACGTTATGTATTAGGTCTTACTGAAGCATCTAAAGATGCAGATGTCAAGAACTCAGTAGTGCAAATTTCTGCTGGATTTAAATTCTAGAAATAATAAAATTAAATTTATCAAAACCGTTCTTTAAATTAGAACGGTTTTTTTATTTTTACCAAAACTGGAATTATGAAAATTAGTATCATCAACGGACCAAATCTCAATCTTTTAGGAAAACGCGAACCAGAAGTCTATGGTAGCTTAACTTTTGAAGAATATTTTACCACTTTACAAATAAAATTTCCAACAATAGAATTTACCTATTTTCAAAGTAATATTGAAGGTGAATTGATTGATAAAATTCAGGAATTCGGTTTCACTTACGATGGTATTATTCTAAATGCAGGCGCTTATACCCACACTTCCATTGGGATTGGAGATGCTATTAAAGCCATTACTACTCCAGTTGTTGAAGTACATATTTCGAATACATTTTCACGTGAAAGTTTCAGACACCAGTCCTACATTTCTGGAAATGCAAAAGGAGTAATTTTAGGTTTTGGTTTAAAGAGTTATGAATTGGCAATCCAATCTTTCTTGTAAGTCTTTAAATAAAAATATTCTTATAAATGTTAACAAATAATTAATAGCCTCTTTTTAAACTTCTTATATTTTTGTGAAAGAAAAAACTTTCATGAGAAAATACTACTTACTTCTAATTACTTTGGTATCATTTACCAACTATGCACAAATAAAAGGAACCATTTCTGATGAAAAGGGGAATCCTCTGCCATTTGTAACCGTTTTTCAAGAAGACACATACAATGGAACTACCTCAAATGAAGTAGGGAAATATGAACTTAACTTGAAGAAAACGGAAAAACAAATCGTAGTATTCCAATTTTTAGGTTTTAAAACGCAAAGAATAACAATTCAGAAGGATAAGTTACCGTATTCATTTGATGTTAAAATGATTGAAGAAAGTTATTCTTTGAATGAAGTTGTAATCAACACCAAAATCAATCCTGCACTAGCTATCATAAAAAATGCAATTGCCAGCAAAAAAGAAAATACTGAAAAAACGGCTCGATTCAATGCCGACTTTTATTCCAGAGGAATTTTCAAACTAAAAAATGCCCCTAAAAAAATATTGGGTCAAAAAATTGGCGACCTGAATGGTTCTTTGGACTCTACAGGAACCGGAATAATTTCATTATCTGAAACTTTTTCTAAAATTACTTTTGAAAAACCCAATAATTTAAAAGAAGTTGTAACTGCCTCAAAAGTAAGCGGAAGAGATAACGGCTACAGTTACAATACGGCCAGATCTTCTTTTTATGACTTCTATGATAATACGATTGATTTTGGAGTTAATATGATTTCTCCTATCGCAAATAATGCGTTCAATTATTACAAATACAAACTGGAAAGCACTTTTTATGATGCCAATAATCAAATGATCAATAAAATAAAAGTTACTGCAAAACGTGACAGCGAACCTGTTTTTGAAGGTTACATTTATATTGTTGAAGATTCATGGGCTATTTATGCCGTTGATTTAGATATAAAAGGATACCGAATGAAAGAGGAATTTGTCGATGTCATGACTTTAAAACAAAACTTCAGTTACAACAAAAGCAACAAAATTTGGGCTAAAAACACGCAAAGTCTTGATATTACAGCTGGAGCCTTTGGAATAAAATTCAATGGAAGATACACCTATGTCTACAGTAATTACGAATTTGTGAATTCCTTTGCTAAAAAAACGTTTACAAATGAAATTACAAGTGTCGAAATAAATTCAAATAAAAAAGATTCCATATTTTGGAATAGCAACAGACCCATTCCTTTAACAATCGAAGAAAGTGGTGATTACATTCGAAAAGACAGTATTTACAAGGTTCGAAATTCTAAAAAATATTTAGATTCTGTTGATACAAAAGGCAATAAATTCAAACTACTAAAACTACTTACGGGTTATACTTATAAAAATAGTTCCGAGAAAAACTCCTTTAGTTATGAAGGACTACTAAATCTGGGTTCTCTAAGTTTCAATTCCGTACAAGGTTATAATTTTGATTCGGGATTTAGATACACCAACTGGAAAAATCAGGAAAGTAAAGGAATTTACACTTCTATAAGTACAAAACTCAATTACGGTTTTGCCGAAGATCGTCTGCGTGTAACTGGACAATTTATCCATAGATTCAACAACCAGAATTATGCCACTTTATACCTAACAGGAGGTAATTCAGTAAAACAATTTAATCCTAACGAACCTATAAGTAAAGTTATAAACACGATAAGTTCATTAGCTTTCAAGAACAATTTTATGAAGTTGTATAATCTGGAATCAGCTGCAATTGGCTATAGCCAAGATATTGCAAATGGTGTGAATCTAAATGGGAAGATAGAATACCAACAGCGAAAACCCTTATTCAACAATACTGATTTCTCCTATTTCAATAAACACGATTTATATACTTCAAATAATCCGCTAGCAACGGATGATTTCACCACTCCCGCTTTTGAAAAACATCATTTGACGAAAACCAATCTAAATGCAAGAATCAATTTTGGTAATAAATATTCTTCCCGTCCAGATGGAAAATATAACATTAGAAATGAAAAATATCCTACTCTATTTTTAGGATATGAAAAAGGATTTGCAGCCAATGAAAAGAAATATGAATTTGACCATGTTAATGCACGATTAACTTATGATTTAAAATTGGAAAATAAAGGAACTATAGGAATGAATATAAAAGCCGGAAAATTTCTGAATGCAGAAAACATCTCCTTTATAGATTACAAGCACTTCAATGGAAATCAAACACACATAGGACAGACAGAACGTTATTTGAATGTTTTTAACTTATTGCCATATTATTCTAACAGTACAAACAATCGTTATTTTGAGGCCCACGCAGAGTACACTGACGAAGGTTATATTATGAATAAAATCCCACTGTTGAATAAATTAAAATCAACTTTAATACTGGGTGCACATACACTTTCTACACCAAATGTTAAGCCCTATAGAGAATTTACGGTTGGTTTAGATAATTTAGGCTTTGGTAAATTTAAAATGCTTCGTGTCGATTATGTGCGTTCCTATCAAAATGGTTTCCAAGGCAACGGAGTAGTTTTTGGACTTAAATTTTTAAATATTTTAGAGTAAAACTTCAGTTTAACAACAATAAAAAAGGCACGAGAAATATTCTTCTTGTGCCTTTTTTAGTTTTTATAAATTTCAAAAATGACTTAAATAATAAAATTAATTCGGTTCCACATGAATCAAAACGTGACCTAATTCCGGGATTTCCTCTCTCAAGGTATCTTTCAGTTTGTGTGCTAAGTCATGCCCTTCTTTTACTGTAATATTCGAATCCACAATTGCATGTAAATCTACATGATATTGCATTCCTGCTTTTCGAATAAAACACTTTTCGGTATCTATTATTCCATCTACTTGAAGAGAAACAATTCTAATTTGCTCTATCAAATCATCGTATAAATGTTCATCCATTATTTCGCCCAAAGCAGGTCTGAATATTTGATAACTGTTATAAAGAATGAATCCAGAAGCAAAAAGTGCTGCCCAATCATCAGCTGATTCGTATCCATTACCTAAAATCAAAGCAATAGAAATCCCAAGAAATGCTGCTACAGATGTTATTGCATCGCTGCGATGGTGCCAAGCATCTGCTCTTAATGAGGAACTATTGGTTTGAATGCTTCTTTTCATTACTACACGAAAGGAATACTCTTTCCAAATAATTATTGCCCCAAGAACGATTAATGTCCATGGTTTTGGTAATTGATGCGGCGTACCAATATTGATGATACTTTCATAAGCTATAATAGTAGCTGAAGTGATTAAAAAACCTACTACCAAAAAAGTGATTAATGGTTCAGCTCTTCCGTGTCCATAAGGATGATTTTTATCTGCTGGTTTATTAGAATATTTGATTCCAAATAAAACTAAAAATGAAGCAAAAATATCTGTTGTAGATTCAATTGCATCCGCTATTAAAGCATACGAATTCCCAAAAAAACCTGCCAGACCTTTAATAATGGCCAAAGATGTATTTCCAATAATACTAAAATAAGTGGCCTTTATCGCTGTTTGTTCCGTTGACATGATCTTTTTATAAAGATGAATTAAAACTAAAAACGTTTAAGTAAACCGTATTGAATCATTAAATTCAAATCCTATTGGTTTACTTAAACGATATTTTATAATTATTTATTTGATTTATGCGCGAACAATATTAGCTCCAATGGCTCTCAATCGTTCGTCTATGCGCTCGTACCCTCTGTCAATTTGTTCAATATTCTGAATGGTACTCGTTCCTTTTGCTGAAAGCGCTGCAATCAATAAAGAGATTCCCGCACGAATATCTGGTGAAGACATTGTTGTGGCTTTCAATTGTGATTTGAAATCGTGTCCCATAACAACCGCTCTATGCGGATCACACAACATGATTTTAGCTCCCATATCGATTAATTTATCCACAAAGAACAATCTGCTTTCAAACATTTTTTGATGAATCAATACATCACCTCTCGCTTGAGTGGCAACTACAAGAACAATACTCAATAAATCTGGAGTAAATCCAGGCCAAGGCGCATCAGCAATTGTTAAAATAGAACCGTCAATATCAGTTTTTACTTCATACCCATCTATGTGAGCAGGAATGTAAATATCATCTCCTTTTCGTTCCAGTGTAATTCCTAGTTTTCTGAAAGTATTAGGTATAACTCCCAAGTTATCCCAACTTACATCTTTTATCGTAATCTCCGATTTTGTCATTGCAGCAAGGCCAATCCAACTTCCTATTTCAATCATATCTGGAAGAATTCTATGCTCACAACCGCCTAAACTTTCAACACCTTCAATAGTCAATAAGTTTGATCCAACACCTGTAATTTTAGCTCCCATGGAGTTTAACATCTTACATAATTGTTGCAAATAAGGCTCACAAGCAGCGTTATAAACCGTTGTTCTTCCTTTAGCCAAAACTGCAGCCATAACAATATTAGCTGTTCCGGTTACGGATGCTTCGTCTAATAACATATCAGCACCTTTCAATCCTTTAGGTGCTTCTACACCATAAAAATGATCTTCTCTATTGTAACGGAATTTTGCTCCAAGATTTATAAATCCTTCAAAGTGAGTATCTAATCTTCTACGGCCAATTTTATCTCCACCTGGTTTTGGAATATATCCTTTTCCAAATCGTGCCAAAAGTGGTCCAACAATCATAATAGATCCACGAAGAGAACCGCCTTCTTTCTTGAATGCTTCGGTTTCTAAATACTGAATATTCACTTCATCAGCTTGAAAAGTATACGAACCAGATCCAGTTTTTTGGATTTTAACGCCTAAATTTCCTAAAAGTGTAATTAGTTTATTGATGTCAATAATATCAGGAATATTATTAATAATCACTTTTTCAGGTGTTAAAAGAACAGCACATAAGATTTGTAATGCTTCATTTTTTGCACCTTGTGGCGTGATTTCTCCTTTAAGACTAATGCCGCCTTCGATTTTAAAAATTCCCATATTGATAAGTTATGAATTATTAGTAATGAGTTAAAATTTACGAGTTAAAAGTTAGTACTGAAAAAATTAAAAAACTTATAACTCCTATTTTATAACTGACTTACAACGGTTTTCTATTTTGATTTTTGTGAGTCGGATTTGGTTTTCCTGTTTTTGTAATCTTATTACTTTGAATTTTTGGCGGACCAGCAGGTGAGATTTTATTAGAAACTCGCTTATTTGTTCGCAATAAATCAGTGGTATTAAGAAGCTCTTCGGTACTTTGAAGTAAATTTAATTTACCGCCTGACAATTCGTATAAATGTTCGAAAATAACATCATCCTTAACGGTGTCTTTGTTCCAACTCAAATAAGATTTTTTCATGTGATTAGCGATTACTTTCACTAAAGCACTTTTCATTTCACCATCTTCCCATTTATTGGCTACATCAATCATGTATTTTATGTTGTTGCCATAATACCTGTATTTTGGAAAATTCTGAGGATAACTTAACACATCCGGTTTCAATTGTAAAACCTCACGGGATGGAATTGGATAAGGAGAATCAGCCACCAATTTAAAATCAGACATGATAAAAATCTGATCCCACAACTTGTGTTGAAAATCAGGAACATCACGCAAATGTGGATTCAAACTTCCCATAACCTGAATAATGTATTTTGCCACTTTGTTGCGTTCTACATCATCTTCAATTTTAGTTGCCTGATCAATTAGTTTTTGCAAATGGCGTCCATATTCCGGAATAATCAAATGCGATCTTTCCGCATTATATTCCAAATGATGCACCACATCGTTCGAGTTTTCTTTAATATATTTTGAATTCATATTCGAATGTATATTTTTTAATCTTACATGCTCTTTTTCGAAGATTTGTAATCATTCGATTGTATATGCATCAAAATTTAGTTTTATATTTAAAGAGAAATAATCCCCTTAATTGTAGAAACTTCTAGGTATTTATCTACTATTTCTTGTGAATCTTTCATGGTTACGTCAATAGATATACTGGTAAACTTACCGGTCTTAGATTTTGTCGTTTTTATAACCGCTCCCATACAATCAAAAGCCAGTTGAACACGTTCGATATTATCATCTTCTGTTGGCACAATAAATTTAAACAAGTATTCAGCCGGCCATGAATTACTCAGGTCCAACTCTACTTTTAATCTATCATAAAATTCTTGAGTGTTCTTATCCATTTTCTATTTAAAAATAAAGGCAAATATACAGTTTCAAACGTAAATTATGAATTTTGAATTATGATTTTTTACCTAATATTATTTTAACCGCAATCATTTTTTCAAATCCCAATAAGTTTAAGTAAATTTGCCCCTTATTTTTTAAAGGTGCAGAAAGAAATCATAGTTATCATTGGCGGTCCAGGAACAGGTAAAACAACTATCATCGATGGTTTGGTAGCCAAAGGGCATTGTTGTTATCCCGAAATTTCACGGGAAGTAACTTTGGAAGCAAAAAAACAAGGAATCGAGCAATTATTCCTCGAAAAACCACTATTATTCAGTGAATTACTTCTTGAAGGAAGAAAAAAACAGTTTCATAATGCCTCAAAAGAGCCACATGAAGTCGTTTTTATTGACCGCGGAATTCCGGATGTTTTGGCTTACATGCATTATATTGGCGATAGCTATCCTGCCTCTTTTGACATCGCTTGTCGCGAACATACGTATTCAAAAATCTTTATTCTTCCGCCTTGGGAAGAAATTTATATTAGCGATCACGAACGTTATGAAAACTTCGAACAAGCTAAACTCATCTATAATCACCTTACAGAAACGTATCAAAGTTACGGCTACGAACTCATAGAAGTTCCTAAAGATACCCTGGATAACAGAATTCTTTTTATCTTAGATGAAATTTCTAAATAATTTTCAAGTTTAGAATTTACAATTTGGGATTTTTTCTACGAATTGAAATCTATAATCTATGCAAGAAGCGTTAGCTATTCTTCAAAAATATTGGAAACACGACAAATTCAGGTCGCTGCAAAAGGAAATTATCGATTCCGTTTTAAGTGGTCAAGATACCTTTGCATTGATGCCAACCGGCGGAGGAAAATCAATATGTTTCCAGATTCCGGCTATGATGAACGAAGGAATTTGTCTGGTAATTTCGCCATTAGTAGCATTAATGAAAGATCAAGTTGCTAATTTGCAAAAGCGAAACATCAAAGCGATTGCCTTAACTGGTGGCATCAGATCCGAAGAAATGATTGATTTATTGGATAATTGCCAATTCGGTAATTATAAATTCCTCTATTTATCTCCGGAACGCTTACAATCTGACTGGATTCTGGAACGAATAAAAAGCCTTCCCATAAACTTAATTACCATTGATGAAGCGCATTGCGTATCACAGTGGGGACATGATTTTCGACCTGCTTATTTGAAGATTTCTGCATTAAAAAAACATTTTCAAACAGTACCTTTCCTTGCATTAACAGCCACTGCAACTCCAAAAGTCAAAGAAGATATCATTACTGAACTGGGATTGCATGATGTGCAAGTTTTTGAGAAATCATTTGCAAGAAAAAATATCGCCTACATGGTTTTTGAAGTAGAAGATAAACTTTTCAGAATAGAACAAATCCTGAAGAAAAATCCAGAATCATCAATCATTTATGTTCGAAATAGAAAATCCTGTCTGGAAATTTCCTCTCAATTGAATGCGTTAGGATTTAAAGCAACGTATTATCACGGCGGACTTACGTCCAAAGAAAAAGATAAAAACATGCAGTTGTGGATGCATGAAGACGTACAGGTTATTGTGGCGACCAACGCCTTTGGGATGGGAATTGATAAAGCCAATGTAAAAACCGTAATCCACATTCAACTACCCGAAAATTTAGAAAATTATTACCAGGAAGCAGGACGCGCAGGAAGAAACGGAGAAAAAGCCTATGCCGTTTTACTAACAAGCCCTTCAGATATTATTCAGGCTGAAAGTCAATTTATAAATGTCCTTCCTGATAAAAAGTTCTTGAATCTCATGTATATCAAGCTCTGTAATTATTTCCAGATTGCTTACGGAGAAGGAATCAATGAGCAGTTTACATTTAATTTGCATCATTTTTGTTTAAAATATGAATTCCCAACATTGAAAACATACAATGCAATGCAATTTCTGGACAGACAAGGAATTATCAATTTGTCCCAAGAGTTCTCTGAAAAAATCACGTTACAATTTCTTATTCCTTCCAAAGAAGTGATTCGATATATGAGTTTGAATCCTAATGACGAGGAAATTATTTTGGCTATATTGCGAACATATCCCGGAATTTATGAAATGCAAACTGCTTTCAACTTACAATTGATTGCCAAAAAATCAAATCATAAGGAAGCCGAAATACAAGCAGTCTTACTTAAATTAAAAGGAAAGGATATAATAGAATATCATTCGAAAAATAATGATTCTATATTGATTTTTAATGAAATTCGGGAAGATGAAAGAACCATCAGTCGGGTTTCAAAATATTTAGAAAATCAAAATCAATTAAAAAAAGAACAACTTCACTCCGTTCTGAATTATATAAGCGAAAAAAAGGTTTGCAAGAACAAGCTTATCTTGCGTTATTTTGGAGAAAAAACTGATGTCGATTGTGGAATTTGTTCCTATTGCATTACCAAGAAAAACAAGAAAAAAAATAGCGCGTCACTTTCTGCAGCAATCATTACTTTATTACAATCCGAAGATTTGAATTCGAGAGACATACAAAACAGAACTAAAAACAACCCTGACGAAGTTATCTTTGTACTTCAGAATTTATTAGAAAACAACACTATTTTGGTTAAACCAAATAATAAATATACTTTAAGATCATAATGGAAAAATTACGAATTGTTTTTATGGGAACGCCCGAATTTGCAGTAGGAATATTAGACACAATACTAAAAAACAACTACGAAGTTGTAGGCGTTATTACTGCCGCAGACAAACCTGCCGGTCGTGGACAAAAATTAAAATATTCAGCGGTAAAAGAATATGCATTAGCCAATAATCTTACTTTATTACAGCCCGTAAATCTTAAAGACGAGACTTTTTTATCGGAATTGAAATCGTTGAATGCTAATTTACAGATCGTAGTTGCCTTTAGAATGTTACCAAAACTAGTTTGGGAAATGCCGGCGTTAGGAACTTTCAATCTTCACGCTTCACTCCTACCGAACTATCGCGGAGCCGCACCTATTAATTGGGCAATAATAAATGGAGAAACTAAAACAGGCGTAACTACTTTCTTTATTGATGATAAAATTGATACCGGCGCAATGATTTTAAGCTCGGAAACACCTATTGATGAAACCGAAAATGCAGGTCAACTGCATGACCGATTAATGGATTTGGGAAGCAAAACTGTTATTGATACTTTACAAATGATTGAAAAAGGAAATCTATCCACAATTATTCAAAAAGACACTGCCGATATTAAAACAGCATACAAACTTAATAAAGAAAACTGCAAGATTGATTGGACAAAATCAGCTTTAGAAATCAATAATCTTATTAGAGGTTTGAGTCCTTATCCAGCAGCTTGGTGTTTCATTCAGGATAAAAATGAAGAATGGAATGTAAAACTATATGAAGCTAAAATTGTTTTAGAAGACCATCATTACAATATAGGAAGTCTAATTTGTACCAAAAAAGAAATGAAGATTGCAGTAGAAAATGGATTTATTCATGTACTAAGTTTACAGTTTCCAGGTAAAAAGAAGATGAATACGCAAGAATTACTTAATGGAATTACATTTTCGACTGAAGCAAAAGCTCATTAACATCAATAAAAACGGGCATTTTATTCATTTTAATAAGAAACAACCTTAGTATTATTAACAAAAAAAATAAGTTATTAACAAAACAAACTAAAATCAAGCAAAACGCTTGCAAGGAACGTATTTCCTACTAAATTTGTGTATTAACAATTTTTTTAACCAACAATTAATAACTAATTATTATGAACAAATCAGAATTAATCGATGCTATCGCTGCTGATGCAGGAATTACTAAAGCTGCAGCAAAATTGGCTTTAGAGTCGTTTTTAGGTAATGTAGGCGGAACTTTGAAAAAAGGTGGAAGAGTATCTTTAGTAGGTTTCGGATCATGGTCAGTTTCTGCTAGAGCTGCAAGAGACGGTAGAAATCCTCAAACAGGAAAAACTATCCAAATCGCTGCTAAAAATGTAGTGAAATTTAAAGCAGGTGCAGAATTAGAAGGTGCGGTAAACTAATTTTAGTTCCCCCAATATAATCAAAACCTTCCACCTGGAAGGTTTTTTTCTGCGTTTCAACGATTTTATTTTGCGTTATTATAATAAAAAACTTAAATTTATTAAAAAAATATATTCCGATGATTACAGATAAACTAAAGAAAGGATATTTGCTTATAGCAGAACCTACGATAATTGGGGATCTATCATTCAACAGATCGGTAATTTTATTAGCTGATTACAATGAAGAAGGATCAGTTGGTTTTATAATTAACAAACCCTTGAAGTACACCATACATGATTTAATCCCGGATATAGACGCGCGATTTAAGATTTATAATGGCGGACCGGTAGAACAAGACAACCTCTACTTTATTCATAACATTCCTGAATTGATTCCCAATAGCATCGAAATCTCTAATGGAATTTATTGGGGAGGTGATTTTGAGTCGACAAAAGAACTCATCAATAAAGGAGCAATTAATAACGATAACATCCGATTCTTTCTAGGTTACACAGGTTGGGATGAAAACCAATTAGAAAATGAAATGGAAAGCCACTCCTGGATTATTACAGCAAACAGCTATGAAAATAAAATAATTGGAAAATCAGCAACACATTTCTGGAAAGAGCAAATCATCGAATTAGGCGGAGAATATCTCATTTGGTCCAATGCTCCTGAAAACCCATACTTAAATTAGGTCGTACTGATCATTTCATTAAGTTTTTTTAATAATTTAACAGATATATTCATACTGAATGCTTTTTTTCGGTATTGTGTTATCGGTTGAATTCCTTTTATGACATTTGTAATAAATAATTCATCTGCTTTTTGAAGGTCAAACGGTGAGATTACTTCTTCTACAACTTCTAAATTTTCTATTTTTTTAGCTAAACTTAGAATTTGTTTTCTCATAACACCATTCAAACATCCTTCAGAAACCGGAGGTGTAGTTAATTTGTTGCCTAATAACATAAAGATATTGCCTTGCAATGCTTCAACAACATTTTTACTATCGTTCAACAACAGACAATTATCCAGACCGTTTTCATTCGCAAAAATGCTTCCTGTAATATTTATGATTTTATTGGTCGTTTTAATCGATGAAAGCAATTGTTTTGTAATGTAAAAATCTTTGTACAAATCAACTTCATAATGCTTTTTTTCAATTGAATAGAACGTATTTTCAAGCGCTATTGAATGAATAAGAAAAGATACCGTATTATTTTGTGGCAAATAATATCCACCGTCATTTCTATAAATAGTAATTCGAGCACGAGAAGAGTGAACCACTTGATTTTTTGCAACTAAAGAAAGTATTTGCTCTTCAAGATACTCCATGGTAAAATTCATTGGAATTTCCATTCGAACCACACGCATTGAAGACATTAACCTAAAATAATGATCCTCAAGAAAAAGAATTTTATTGTTTATTATTTTAACCGTTTCAAAAACGGCATCGCCATATAAAAAAGCTCGGTTTTGTGTCAATATATTAGCATCCTCAGATACAATAGTCCCATTAAAATTAATCATAAAAAAAGCCCTAAATTTTATTCAGGGCAAATATAAGTTATAAAATACTATTTTACTATACAGAACCAATTAGATGTTTAAGGTCTGATATTTGATTTTCCCACAACAGTGTGGCTTCATCAACCTCATCTTTCTCAGCAAAATCAACTACCATTAGAGAAACATCTTTAGTAAGCTCATCCACTAAAATATGCAACTCAAAAAAGTATTCCGTGTCTTTACTGTTCTCATCAACCCATTTAAACTTTACTTTTTCACCTGTTTTTTTTGAAGCAAGCCTAGCTTTTTCTTGTGAATCATTCCAAATGAAAGTAAAAAACTCCCCACGAGAATTTACATTATCAGCAAACCATTCAGACAAACCTGAAGGAGTCGATATATATTGATACAATAATTGAGGCGAAGAATTTATAGGAAACTCGATTTCGTAACGTACTTTTTGATCCATGAGCTACATTTATTTTTTTCGAAATATATAGAATATAACTCCGAAAAAAAAGCATTTTCAAAAATATTTTTTTTTATTAAAAATATACTTGCAGACATTAATTTTATTTTTATATTTGCACCCGCATTCAGGGATGATTATCCATCCGGAATCATGGCGAGATAGCTCAGTCGGTTAGAGCGCAGGATTCATAACCCTGAGGTCCCGAGTTCAAATCTCGGTCTCGCTACAAGTTTTAAAAATCATAAAACTCAGATTTTAAGCGGTATTAAAGCAATTTAATACCGCTTTTTTATGTCTAATTTATTACGACATTTGCAATGTGAAGACGATTTTGAGCACGATTTGAAAGAAAAGAAGAAATACTCCGAACCTAAGATCTAATATACAGACGGCGATTTGTCAAAACGTTGGTATGTTTATTTTCTTTTAGAAAAACTGCTGACCTTACTCTTATTAGATTTCCTGATAACATGTATGCCCCTCAACAGCTTGATAAAAAAGAGAGTCTTCAATGGTTAAAAACCATTCAGCGCAACTTATCTATATTTTTAAAGGACGGCTTCAATCCCTATAATCCAAATAACAACTTTGAATTTGATACTAAAGAAAGTTTAAGCCAGTCTATACGAGAAGCTTTTGAATTTGCTTTAAACATTAAAAAAAGCACCTTAGCAGGTACGTCTTATCAAGGATTAGAGGGAAGAATGCTACGATTCGAAAAGTGGCTAAATGAAAATGGATTTAAAGACAGGCAAATTACATACGTAAACAAGAAAGTGGTCACCTCCTACTACACTGCCCCCAAATAGTATCTAACTTTTTGGGGGCAGTGTATCTTCATTACTTTACTGAATGATGGTCAAGTTGAAAATAGTCTAATATATACCTTATAATATTAATGTAAACATCATTGCAAAATGAAATAGTTGCAGAAAGTGAAATCTAGAAGTTTGGTTATTTTTACGTTGCAACAATTCAATAGTTTTTGATAGAAAAACTACTTAAACAAACCAGCTATTTAAGGAGTAACCGAAGCGTTACAATAACTTATTATTGCATATCATTATGATCATTAATTTTTAAAAAATTTGCCGACCATAAAGGAAAAAAGAAACATCGAGATACTATTTAGCTATATTTGAATAAAAGTTAGTTAGCGAAAGCAAATGTTATAATAGATAATTGATGACAGTTTTTTAATATTATGCAATAAGATGTCTTAGATGTCTTAGATGTGTTTAGTAGAATAAGTAACGGCTAAAATTTTATTACGTATTTTTATAAAGCTGTAAATTTATTTGCCACAATGTGGCGCAGATTAATGAGTAATCAAGTTTTAAAAATCTGTTTAATCCTTCTAATTGATGGCAAAAACTCTTTTTTAATAATTGCGAGACTATATTTTACTTACTACTTAATGTGGTGAAAAAATATTTTTTTGATCATAAAAATTTATTCGTAGGATGGTATTAATACAATTTACAGGATTATCTGGTTCGGGGAAAACAACATTAGCTGACAGTGTTCATCAGCTGTTAGTAGCAGAAGGCTATAAAGTTGAAGTCATTGACGGTGATGTTTATCGAACAACTATTTGTAAAGATTTAGGATTTTCAAAAGAAGATCGATGTGAAAATATCAGACGTCTTTTTAAGGTAGGGCGAGATTTTGTTAAAGCAGATACTATCGTTTTGATGTCGGTAATTAATCCATACGAAAATCTAAGAAATGAATTGAGAGCACATAAATTTGTCAGGACTGTATTCTTGGACTGTTCGATAGAAAATTTGATCAAAAGAGACCCTAAAGGATTGTATAAAAAGGCATTACTGCCGGATAATGATAGTAATAAAATAAATAATTTCACAGGAATTAGTGCTGTTTTTGAGATCCCTTTAAGAGCAGACTTGGTATTAAAAACGGATTTAGAAACCGTGTCTTTATCTACTAATAAACTGTATAATTTTATAATAGAAAATTTGGTCAATTGCTCTTAATTATTAAAAAGCAGATGTCTGAAAAAAAAAATATTAATTGCATCGTTGACAAAGTATTCACATAATTTATATATTTAGAGCGTAAAAGAAATAATTTCTAATTTAATCTTTTAAAAGAATATGAATCCTTTTTCTATTAAACTCCCAATTACCTTTTCGATAGATAAATTGCAAAGTGAATTAGCTGCATGTGAAAATGATCTGTGGGCTCCCCATTTCAATACACAACGCTATGAAGGCAGCTGGACCAGTATTTCTTTGAGATCAGCTTCTGGCGAGGTAAATGACATTCTATCTTTTGCAAATAAAGAATACCATAATACTAGTTTACTTGATCATTGCCCTTATTTCACCGAAATTATAAATTGGTTTAAATGTGACAAAGAAGCTATACGGTTGCTTCGTTTAGATCCAAAAAGTGAAATAAAAGAGCACGTAGATAATGATACTTCCTACGAGGATGGTTTTTTTAGAATTCACATACCCATTGTAACGAATTCTGAAGTTTTTTTTTATGTTAACCATGAACTTGTTCCTATGAGGATGGGTGAGTGTTGGTACGCCAATTTTCAGCTTCCGCATAGTGTGCAAAATAAGGGATTAAAACCCAGAATTCACCTCACTTTGGATTGTATCAGAAACGCGTGGTCAGATGACTTATTTACAAAAATGGGGTTTGATATTCATTATTCTTCAAAGAAAAACCAGTATTCAGACGAAGTTAAACAACAAATTATTGCTGAACTCTCCAGAACTCCATCTGAGATAAATGCCAAAATTATAGCAAGTCTGCAAGCTAAATAAATTTAATAAAATGGAAAACATAGATCATCCTCTTTTACATTGGATTCCTTATAAGTTAATTGAAAAAAATAATGATGTATATTTTGAATGGATCTATCTAGGAGATAGAAAATATACGGATCCGTTTTTTGAAGAAACTATTTCTAAATGTAAAAGCCATCCCTATAATTCAAAAGCAGTTAGAGTAGTAAGTACTATAGAAAATCTTTTGGATTGGTCTAAGCAATTGATTTCTGTTCAATTAAAGTCGTTAGTGTTTCATGTTTCACGCTGCGGTTCTACCATGTTGAGTCAGTCTTTAGTTACTTCTTCAGGAAATATAATGATTTCTGAAGCTCCGCTTATAGATCAAATTTTACGTACGACTGTTTTTGATTTCAAACAAAAGTGCGTTCTTGTTGAAGCAGTAATAAGGCTTCTAGGTCAAAAACGATTTCCAGAACAAAAAAATTTAATTATAAAGTTAGACGCGTGGCATATATTTAATGTTGCCCAATTTAGATTGATCTTTCCGGAATTACCTTTTATGTTGCTTTATAGAGAACCAACAGAGATCTTAAAATCCCATCAAAAAATGACTGGAATGCATATGGTTCCCGGATTAATACCGCACAGTGTTTTTGGTATCACCTGTAAGGTAATTACAGAAATTAGTCATAAACAGTATGGTGCATTAGTTTTAGAGAAATATTTTCAGGCATTTCTTGATTTTTATGCAACAGATCATAATGTTTTAATGTGTAATTATAATGACGGAATGCAATCTGTTATAGAGAGATTTATATCTTTTGTTGTCATTTACTATTCAACTGATGAAGTTAATGAAATGTTTGAACGTTTAAAAAAGCACTCTAAAAATGAAAACGCAGTCTTTAATGGAGATTTCTTTACAGATGAAGTTTTGGCAATAGATTTTACCCAACTTAAAATCTTGTATGAAAAATTAAGCAATATTCAAATAACTGTATAGTTATATGGTATTTTCTGTTGTTATGCTTTTACTAAATGGAAGTTAAATTTTGAATTGATTAATGTATCTGTAATCTCATTTTTAGGAATGAATTCAGGTCTAAAATTTGGATTGTAAGACCACAATTGACTATCAACGCGACATCCTAATTTTGTTAAGTAAATTGTGCCAATAAATGTTTTGTATCCGTCAGCTTCAATTTTTACTTTGATTTTATGGTTTCCTTCCTTTAATACATTTCCAACTATAGAATACTGTCCGTTTTGGCTGATTCCTGTTCTGGTTTTAGTATAAAAACCCGAATCTGAAGCTATTTGTATGTTTGCCTTTATCGGATCTTTAGAAACGGCATCTATTGCAAAACCATTAACAATTGCTTTTTTCCCAGTTGCGATAAAAGAAACTAAATTTAATTCGCAATTTGAATTTTCTTTGGCAATTAATTCAAGAGGGGAAGACAATAATGTCACGGTAGATAAAACTGCTGATTGTTGAATAAATGTCCTTCTTTTCATGAGTTATATATTGTTTTTTTTAAACTTTTCGAATGCTTTTTACACTTTTTTTTTAATAAAAAAAAAGTATATTATATTTGCAAAAATAAAATATAAGTTGCTAATTTGCAATAGAAAATCAATAAAAACTAAAAAAAATATTATGGAAGAATACTTAGGAATAATAAAAATATTCGCAGGAAATTTTGCTCCTAGGGGTTGGGCACTTTGTAATGGTCAAATCCTTTCAATAGCACAAAACGCAGCTCTTTTTTCTATATTAGGGACTACGTATGGAGGAAACGGTCAGACAACTTTTGCTTTGCCTGATTTAAGAGGAAGAGAAGCAATTGGATGCGGACTAGGACCAGGTCTTTCAAATATTGCATTAGGTCAAGTTGGAGGAGTTGAAAATGTGACACTTACCACTAATCAAATTCCGGCTCATAATCATGCATTAAATGTGAATAATGGTGATGCGACTGTACATAAACCAACAAGTGCAACTGTAATAGCAGCTCCGGTTGATATAAATGGAGATGTTGTTAATGATTATTTAAGTACTACTCCAAATGTTGCATTATCTCCAAACTCAATTGGTGTAACAGGAGGCAATCTACCACATGAAAATAGAGTTCCATATTTGGGTGTTACTTATATTATCTGCCTCGAAGGTATTTTTCCTTCAAGAAACTAAGACGTAAAACTGAAGGTGATCATTAAAATGAATCACCTTTTTTGTTGATTAATTATTCGAATTAATATCATTTTAAATTCAATTTATGAAAGGAAACATTACTTTAAAAATTAAAAATTTAATCCTCTTGCTGATCCTGGTTAGTTTTGCACCATTTGCGAATGCTCAATTACAAACAGGTGATATTGCCTTTGTAGGAATTAATTCAGATCCAATTCCCAATGAAATAGCCATCTTGACCTTAAGTTCCATCGCTAGTGGGCAAACAATATTACTAACTGATTATGCATGGAATGGCTCTTCATTAGAAACAACCAATAGTACAGCAGAAGGTGTTATAACTTGGACCACTCAAACAACAGTTCCTGCCGGAACACTTATTAAAATTACAATAGGTCCAGGTGCAGTAATAGGTGGAACTCTTTCGAACTTTGGTTCTGTTTCTGCTACTGGATGGACTGGAGATGCGATTGCATCTGGTGGTGATAACTGGTTTGTATTGCAAGGAAGTATTGCAGCTCCAACTTTTATTTATGCTTACGCCAATTGGAGTACAGGTGCCTATGGAATTAAAACTTGGCCAAGTACAGGTGTGACTTTCCCGAATGCTACTATTTCTTATTTGCCCTCTAGTTTATTGAATGGTACAACAGCAAATATTCAAAGTGGAAGCCCTGCTTATCATTTTGATAATAATGTGTATACAGGAATCAAATCAGGAACTAAAGCTGATATTTTATCGGCAATTGTCAATTCAGCGAATTGGAGCGGAAGTGAAACTACTAATGAAGATCTAACCCCTGGAGGTACAAATTTTCCCGGAGGAAATCCAATCTTTACCATTGGCTCGCCGGTAAGTATTTCTGGGCAGCCTTCTAATATTAGTACTTGTACCAATACTAATGCCTCCTTTTCCATAGTGGCTTCAAATGCCACTGGTTATCAGTGGCAGGTAAATGAAGGTAGCGGATTTACAAATATTGTTAATGGGGCAACTTATTCTGGCGCTACTACAACTACTTTAACTATTACAGCGGCAACCGCTGGAATGAGTGGTTATTTATATCAATGTATTGCCACTGGTACAGGTTCTGCTACATCAAATTCCGGAACACTAACGGTTTCTAATACAATTGTTACTACAACTTCTCAAACCAATGTATCCTGTAAGGGAGGTAGTAATGGTTCAGCAATCCTATCGGCTTCTGGCGGGATAGCACCTTATACCTACTCATGGTCCCCTTCTGGTGGTACAGCAGCAACAGCTACTGGTCTGAGTGCGCAAACATACACCGTTACGGTTACCGACAATATTGGATGTGTAAAAACCCATACAGTTATTATTACAGAACCAGCTGCTACTCTTGCAACAACAGCTGCCGCACAAACTAATGTGTCTTGTTTTGGAGGCTCAAATGGTTCTGCTACAGTCTCACCTACAGGAGGCATACCAAGTTACACTTATTCATGGGCACCTTCTGGTGGAACTGCTGCTACTGCAACCGGATTAAGTGCAGGTACTTATACCGTGACTGTTACTGATGCTAATTCTTGTATAGCTACTCAAAGTTTTACAATCACGCAACCAACTCCTCTAGTAGCAACTGCTAGTTCACAAACTAATGTATCTTGTACCTCCGGATCTAATGGTTCGGCTACAGTCTCTGTTTCTGGTGGAACTGCTGGATATACTTACTCTTGGGCACCATCTGGTGGAACGGCTGCTACTGCAACCGGATTAAGTGCTGGTACTTATACCGTGACTGTTACTGATGCTAATTCTTGTATAGCTACTCAAAGTTTTACAATCACGCAACCAACTGCTCTAGTTGCAACTGCTAGTTCACAAACTAATGTATCTTGTAACTCCGGATCTAATGGTTCGGCTACAGTCTCTGTTTCTGGTGGAACTGCTGGATATACTTACTCTTGGGCACCATCTGGTGGAACGGCTGCTACAGCTACAGGACTAACAGCAGGTACTTATACCGTGACTGTTACTGATGCTAATTCTTGTATAGCTACTCAAAGTTTTACAATCACGCAACCAACTGCTCTAGTTGCAACTGCTAGTTCACAAACTAATATATCTTGTAACTCCGGATCTAATGGTTCGGCTACAGTCTCTGTTTCTGGTGGAACTGCTGGATATACTTACTCTTGGGCACCATCTGGTGGAACGGCTGCTACAGCTACAGGACTAACAGCAGGTACTTATACCGTGACTGTTACTGATGCTAATTCTTGTATAGCTACTCAAAGTTTTACAATCACGCAACCAACTGCTCTAGTTGCAACTGCTAGTTCACAAACTAATATATCTTGTAACTCCGGATCTAATGGTTCGGCTACAGTCTCTGTTTCTGGTGGAACTGCTGGATATACTTACTCTTGGGCACCATCTGGTGGAACTGCTGCTACAGCTACAGGACTAACAGCAGGTACTTATACCGTGACTGTTACTGATGCTAATTCTTGTATAGCTACTCAAAGTTTTACAATCACGCAACCAACTGCTCTAGTTGCAACTGCTAGTTCACAAACTAATATATCTTGTAACTCCGGATCTAATGGTTCGGCTACAGTCTCTGTTTCTGGTGGAACTGCTGGATATACTTACTCTTGGGCACCATCTGGTGGAACGGCTGCTACAGCTACAGGACTAACAGCAGGTACTTATACCGTGACTGTTACTGATGCTAATTCTTGTATAGCTACTCAAAGTTTTACAATCACGCAACCAACTGCTCTAGTTGCAACTGCTAGTTCACAAACTAATGTATCTTGTAACTCCGGATCTAATGGTTCGGCTACAGTATCTGTTTCTGGTGGAACTGCTGGATATACTTACTCTTGGGCACCATCTGGTGGAACTGCTGCTACAGCTACAGGACTAACAGCAGGTACTTATACCGTGACTGTTACTGATGCTAATTCTTGTATAGCTACTCAAAGTTTTACAATCACGCAACCAACTGCTCTAGTTGCAACTGCTAGTTCACAAACTAATGTATCTTGTAACTCCGGATCTAATGGTTCGGCTACAGTCTCTGTTTCTGGTGGAACTGCTGGATATACTTACTCTTGGGCACCATCTGGTGGAACTGCTGCTACTGCAACCGGATTAAGTGCAGGTACTTATACCGTGACTGTTACTGATGCTAATTCTTGTATAGCTACTCAAAGTTTTACAATCACGCAACCAACTGCTCTAGTTGCAACTGCTAGTTCACAAACTAATGTATCTTGTAACTCCGGATCTAATGGTTCGGCTACAGTCTCTGTTTCTGGTGGAACTGCTGGATATACTTACTCTTGGGCACCATCTGGTGGAACGGCTGCTACAGCTACAGGACTAACAGCAGGTACTTATACCGTGACTGTTACTGATGCTAATTCTTGTATAGCTACTCAAAGTTTTACAATCACGCAACCAACTGCTCTAGTAGCAACTGCTAGTTCACAAACTAATATATCTTGTAACTCCGGATCTAATGGTTCGGCTACAGTCTCTGTTTCTGGTGGAACTGCTGGATATACTTACTCTTGGGCACCATCTGGTGGAACGGCTGCTACAGCTACAGGACTAACAGCAGGTACTTATACCGTGACTGTTACTGATGCTAATTCTTGTATAGCTACTCAAAGTTTTACAATCACGCAACCAACTGCTCTAGTTGCAACTGCTAGTTCACAAACTAATATATCTTGTAACTCCGGATCTAATGGTTCGGCTACAGTCTCTGTTTCTGGTGGAACTGCTGGATATACTTACTCTTGGGCACCAAATGGTGGAACGGCTGCTACAGCTACAGGACTAACAGCAGGTACTTATACCGTGACTGTTACTGATGCTAATTCTTGTATAGCTACTCAAAGTTTTACAATCACGCAACCAACTGCTCTAGTTGCAACTGCTAGTTCACAAACTAATGTATCTTGTAACTCCGGATCTAATGGTTCGGCTACAGTCTCTGTTTCTGGTGGAACTGCTGGATATACTTACTCTTGGGCACCATCTGGTGGAACGGCTGCTACAGCTACAGGACTAACAGCAGGTACTTATACCGTGACTGTTACTGATGCTAATTCTTGTATAGCTACTCAAAGTTTTACAATCACGCAACCAACTGCTCTAGTTGCAACTGCTAGTTCACAAACTAATGTATCTTGTAACTCCGGATCTAATGGTTCGGCTACAGTCTCTGTTTCTGGTGGAACTGCTGGATATACTTACTCTTGGGCACCATCTGGTGGAACTGCTGCTACAGCTACAGGACTAACAGCAGGTACTTATACCGTGACTGTTACTGATGCTAATTCTTGTATAACTACTCAAAGTTTTACAATCACGCAACCAACTGCTCTAGTTGCAACTGCTAGTTCACAAACTAATGTATCTTGTAACTCCGGATCTAATGGTTCGGCTACAGTCTCTGTTTCTGGTGGAACTGCTGGATATACTTACTCTTGGGCACCATCTGGTGGAACGGCTGCTACAGCTACAGGACTAACAGCAGGTACCTATACCGTGACTGTTACTGATGCTAATTCTTGTATAGCTACTCAAGGTTTCACCATTACACAGCCTACGGCAATTGGTTTCACAACAACTGTTTTATCTGGGTATGATTACAATACTGGATATAGTCAGAGTATTGTAGCTTCAGGAGGAACAGGGGCTAAAACATATGCAGTTACAACAGGAAGTTTGCCTTCTGGTTTTTCACTATCAACAGCTGGACAGATAACAGGTATTTCAACTCAAATTGCAGATAGTAATTTTACCGTTACTGCTACTGATGCTAATAATTGTACTGCTACATTTAATTATGTACTGAAATTAAACCAAATACCAGTTACTGTAACTGCAACACCTTCTCAAACTAAAGTATATGGGGAAAGTGACCCAGTTTTAACTTATGCAGTGTCACCAAGTTTACTTTCTGGAGATTCATTTACAGGATCTTTAACAAGAGTTAGTGGTGAAAACATTGGCACTTATGCTATTAATCAAGGTTCGCTTTCAGCTGGGTCTAAATACTTAATTACCTATGTTGGTACTAACCTTGCCATCACCGCTAAACCAATTACAGTGACAGCAACTACATCACAAACAAAAGTTTATGGGGAAATAGATCCTGTTATTGCTTATACCGTTTCACCAAGTTTAGTTGGTAGTGATTCTTTTACAGGAGCTTTAACAAGAGTTGCTGGAGAAAATACAGGAACTTATGGCATTAACCAAGGAAATTTGAGTGCGGGATCTAATTATATGATTAGTTATGCAGGTGCTAATTTTAATATTACTGCAAAACCAATTACAGTAACAGTAACCCCATCACAAACCAAAGTTTATGGAATAGCAGATCCTTCTTTTACGTATACACTTTCACCAAATCTTGTAGGTAGTGATGCCTTAACAGGAACTTTAACAAGAACTGCTGGTGAAAATATTGGAAACTACGCTATCACACAAGGTAGCTTAAGTGCAGGATCTAATTATAACATTACTTATGTAAGCAGAGATTTTACTATTACTGCAAAACCGATCACAGTAACTGCAAATGCTTCACAAACCAAAGTATATGGCACTACGAATCCGGTTTACTCTTATACTTTCTCACCAAGTCTAGTTAGTGGCGATTCTTTCACGGGAACTTTAACAAGAACTGCTGGAGAAAATATTGGAAACTATGCTATCACAAAAGGTAATTTAAGTGCAGGGGCTAATTATAACATTACTTATGTAAGCAGAGATTTTACTATTACGGCAAAACCGATCACAGTAACTGCAAATGCTTCACAAACCAAAGTATATGGTACAACGAATCCGGTTTACTCTTACACTGTTTCACCAAATTTAGTTAGTGGCGACTCTTTCACTGGAGCCTTAACAAGAACTGCTGGAGAGAATGTGGGGACGTACACCATTGCACAAGGTACCTTAAGTGCTGGTGGAAATTATACCATTACTTACAGCAGCTCTAATTTCACGATTACGAAAGCAGATCAGGTAATTACATGGAATCAGACTTTAGGATTTGGTTGTAATGGAGAAACTAGTATTGTTTTAACTGCTGTTTCAAATAGTGGTTTAGCAGTAAATTATCTTTCTTCTAACGCGAACATTGCTTCTGTTTCAAATAATTCATTAATTTTCCAAAATTATGGTTCTGCAACTGTTACAGCATCACAACCAGGAAACATGAATTACAACGCAGCTCCGGCAGTTATTTTACCAATAGTTTCTAGTCAACCCAACTTGATTAGAAAACAATTTGAAAATATTATATTCTTTGACAACAGTTCGAAGAACTTCAAATCGTACAACTGGTATAAAAATGGGGTTTTAGTTTCAGGACAAACTTCACAATATTTTAAAGAAAATGGTGCTTTGAATGGAACTTATTACGCAGTAGCAACAAAACTGGACGGAACATTAATTACAAGCTGTCCGTTGACTCTCTCTCCAACAATAGAAGAAGAGTATATGAGAATTGTTCCAAACCCTGTTAGAAGCAATATGAGTTTCCAATTAATTACTAATATTAACGCAAGCAGAATACAAAATGCACGTGTTGAAGTTTTTAACTTAACAGGAAACTTGTTAACAACTGTAAATACAAGTCAAAACAATATTGACATGATAGCTCCGAGCGTTGAGGGAATTTACATTGTAAAAATAACCTTAGCAAATGGTAAATATTTTACTAAAAACCTTTTAGTGAAAAATTAAAATTATTTACTGAATAGACATCCTCATTTTAATGAATGAGGATGTATTATTCAAATTAAAAAAACAAGTATGAAATTGTCATTTTCTGTAAGTGTGCGCGAGCAATAACCAACAAGTAAAAGGCAATAACATATAAGACCGCTAAAAATAAATTTTACATCTATGAAATTCAATATTACAAACATAATAGGAACTATAGCTTTCTTAATTTCACAAAGTATAGCTGCACAGTTTTATGTAGGCATACAATCGGGAATCGGAAATGTTCAGAGTGACATTACTGGTATACAAACAGGTAATCGCCTTGGTGGAGCTTTAAAGGCAGGTTATATCTATTCTTTAAATAGTCATTTTGGAATTGGTACCGGGTTAGAGTTTTCGCAATACAAGCAAGAAGTTTCTTTTTCTAGGCCTACTGCAACACTTTCAAATTTTGAAGTTGATGCTTCCACTTCAGCATTTGTATATAACATGACTACAAACAATTATAGTGAAAAACAAACATTACAGGCTGTGCAAATTCCTCTTTTTGTGCAGTATAAAAAAAACATAAATACCGGTGTTGACTTTAATTTTAGAGCTGGTGCTAAATATTTTTTACCTGTAAACTATGAAATTAATGCAACTGCCGATTATACAAATGGTACTGCTTATTATCCTGATGTCAACCTTACCATTAGTGATTTACCAGAATATGGTTTTGGTCAACAAAATAATTATTCCGCATCAGGAGAGTACAAAACAAAAGGAATTATAATGAGCTCTTTTGAGTTAGGATTTACATTTGATATGGGAAAAAAGAGTTCTTTGTATGCAGCCATGTTTTTGGAAAATGGATATGGTACAATTTTAGACCAAAACAAAAATGAATCTTATATTGGTTACAGCCCAACATCTACAGCTGATAGGAAAGCTAATGGCTTGTACAGTACTGACAAAGATGCTGAAATAAAACCAGTAGCTTTTGGTTTAACGCTAGGATGGAATTTTAAATAATCTCATTTTTTTAAAATAATGCAAAAGGTCTTGACTCAAAATCAAGGCCTTTTTTTGTCGATAGATTGCTTTTTCAGAAAGTTTATGAGTGCTAATTTTCATCAAGTGCTGTTTATACAGATTAAAAAAAGTAGTTTTTAATGAAAAAAAAGAGTGCATTTTGAATAGAATCAAGTGCTCACTTTAAATTGAAATTGGGTAGTCAATATCACTGGAATTTGCATTCAGTAAAAGAAATAGTCGAGAAAAAATATTCATTAATATAAAAAAATGTATTAAATCCATTCCGAATTTTGCTTGTAGTTGTCTGTTAAATAAGTGAGGTATTGCACCATTCTGGGAGTAGAACCGTGATTGGGTGTGGCACAATGAGGCAATGCCTGGTGCCAAATAATGAAATCGCCTGCATTTCCGATCACGGGGATAGGCTTTAATGTTTCCAGTGCGACTTTTCTTGGATTTTCATTAGGCAATAACTCACTTAGCCAACCTTCAATATTACGGTGAAATCCTGCAACACAATGAAATGCCCCCTCTTTTTCATTACAATCAGTCAGATAAAGAAGTCCTTGCAGTCCAAAAGGAATGGGCAGTTTTAAACTTACATCCCAGTGAAGCGAACTTCCTGTGAACCGAAAATAGTTATTTTCAGGAGGATTAAAACTTACTTTATCGATGGTTTTATAAATCTTTGTGGTGGCATAAAGTTGCTGATAGGCTTTTTGAATTCGTAATGATTGCCTATTTTTATTCAGCGTGGGATGATTTGAAAAAGTAAGCATCAGACCTCTTTGTTCCTCGTGTTGTTTGTACCAAGTCTCTTTTTGGTTTGGATTCATTCCTAAAAATTCCCAAATAGCTTGTTGGGTCGCTTCACATTCTGATTTAGATATGGCATTTTTCACGACCACATACCCGTTTTTATCCCAAAAAGCTAGATCTTCCTCAGAAAGAACATCCTCAACGATAGCTTGTTCTGCTATAGAAACATCTTTTTGATTTTTTACAATCCATTCTTCAAAAGATTCCAAACTGGGTTTCTCAAAATAAAGATAGCGAAGCGTATCCTCCATACTGATGCCCAAGCGGTACAATGATTCAATTTCCTTATTCCAAGTACAATTTTCACCAGAAGCAGTTTCTTTTCCTGGGTGCAACGTTCGTTCCCAGAGTTTCTTAATAATGGTCGACGGCATATCGGTGTATTTAGATTGTTTTCAAAAATAATTCATAATATTATTCTTTATTTTTTAATATTGAAAATTTATAAGGTAAAGATATGTGCTAATTGCAGTAAATGTATGAATATACAGATAAAAATCGCACATAAAGTGAAGCTTCATTTTATCCAATACTACTCTTAGTCGTTAGTTGTATTCATTTTGTGTCTTGATAAATTAATTTCATTTTCCTGTGGAATATAACTTCTTGGTGTACTTTTTTTGATTTGTATAGTATGAATCGCTCCCTGTCTAAATAACCTTCTGAGACAGCTTGTTGTATGGGTGTTCTAAGCCTTTAAATAATTTTGTTAATCGTGTTTGCAGAATGTGTTATTCTGCAAATGATTGGACATAGTCCTTATTGATATCTTTTGGCTGTATTTATTACTAACAGAATTGTGATTTTACCCGCTTCATTTTTCCAGTGATTTAAGTTAATGAATTGGTGTAACTATTCAAATTTAAATCTATGAAATACACTACATGTATGTTTAGTACCTAACTTACGAATCTACTATATCATCCAGTTTATTTAGTGGGATTGTCTACAGTAGTGTAATAGTTGTTGGTAAAAAAAATGTCTTGGAGGATGAGTTCCGTTTCCGGAATGTCAATATTTTTTTTTCCGCTACCGCTACATGTCATAAAAATTTAGATCAACTATCATTCATTCTGGTTCTGTTTAAAAAGCACTTTTCCGGGATATTTCTCAGCATAAGCAAGAATTAAATCGACACTGTATTGGTTACTTTTATAAGGAGTTACATGATCTTTTATTTCAGAGGGATCCGTAAATCCTATATCCGAAGCGATATATCCCATTCCATAGAAGTGACCTTTTTCAACCCAAATGCAACTGCGTTCTTCGGCAGATCTGCCTTTGTCTATGATGGCAAAGCTGGGTCTATTTTCTGTTAAAAAATCAATCGCTTTCTCGACTTGTTCGTTGTGTCGTTCCACTTCAGGTAAATCGCTTCGGTCTGGTTTTGGAGTAAATTCTCCATGGTCGTCCATGCCGTAATTGCAGAATCGGTTATCAATGCTAAATTGTTTGGCTAGTCCTTGCAATACATTGATGCCTTTGTACAAACTATTAAAAGATTCTATACTCGCTTGAAATTTACCTAATTTGCCAATGGCTAAATACCTATAGCCGCTGCGGGCTTCATACTCATACAGTCCATATTTAGGGTCAAAACGTTTGAGTGCTCTGTTGTAGACGGGCCACAACTTCTTGATTTCGGTACATTCGAGCAGTAGTGCCATCAATTCTGTGGCACAAACTTCAAAGGAAATGGCGTGTATGTCACGCAAGAAATTTTGTCTTTGAGGCGTGATATTATGGCCACTGAAATGAGAGGCAACCCTTTTTTTTAAATTGATTGCCTTACCTACGTAAATCACTTTTCTTGTTTGATCGTAAAAATAATAGACTCCTACTTTATCCGGTAACTGCTCAAAGTCAGCAGGTGGTAAGTTAGGAGGTAAACGCTGATCTTGAGAAGTCTTTTTTATCATTTTTTCTATTACCCCTTCCACATCCCATTCCAGCAAACGGGAAAATAAAATTGCGGTAGCATCTGCATCACCACCAGCACGGTGCTGGTTGGTCAAAGGTATGTCTAAGGAATTGCAAAGTCTGCCCAAACTGTATGATGGCAGGCCCGACTTAATCTTTCTAGCTGCTCGAACGGTGCATAATTTTGGCGCAGTCCATTTGAAACCGCTGGCTTCTAGTTGGTGGCGGACAAAGGAGTAATCAAAGTTTACATTATGGGCCACGAAAATGCGTCCGGAAAGCAATTCTAAAACCTTTTCAGAAATGTCATCAAAAATAGGTGCACTTCGTACCATTTCATTGTTAATGCCAGTTAGCGAAAAAATAGCTAGTGGAATTTCTTTTTCTGGATTGACGAGCGTTTCCCAACGGTCGATGATACTAGTTCCGTTATGGATGATAATGGCAATTTCTGTAATGCGGCTGCCACTGGCATTCCCGCCTGTGGTTTCTATATCTACTATTGCGTATTCCTGATTTTTCATGTGGTTTATTTAATTACTCTTCTTTTGTGTTATTACAAAACAATCAAAAAGTATTCCCGAGTTTATATTGTCAATTTTTGTATTGATGAATCTTCGATTTCAAGGCTGACAAATCAAAAGCTTAAAATATTTTCATATTGTTTGTTACTCCTTGACCATCTTTATTCTTGGAAAATTGATTTCGTGTTCTTGCGGATATGGAGCTCGTTCGGTGGTGCTAATATCACCTCTCAGTTGTTCTGTTGCATTAAATTGAAGTGTTTTTGACTTGGCAGATAGGCAGAGAATGTCATAGTTTTAATAATTATTTAGCAAGAAGACCATGGGGCAGGAACTATGATGATTAAAATTTTAAAAAAAATTATGTCTTCGATAAATAAAAAATGATAAAACGAATTAATTATTACATCTGATATAATACAAGGAGGTTTATATTAAGACTCACCCAAATTCGGAAGGATTGGGAAGGATTTGCCACTTTTACAATCTTAGCCTTTCCAAATCCGGCCGAAAGTTACTTTAAACTACTATAACCAACAAAATCCTCCCGAATCCAATCGAATCCTTCTAGACATAAAAATTAAAACTAAATATTTGCTTCGGATTTTAGGCCTCATCGACATTGGCCACTGAGTTTACCATATAATATATTGATCGTGAACAACAAATATCCTATCAAATTCTAACGAATCAAAACAAATACAAACAAATACAAACAAATGTGAGCAAATGCAAACAGATATGAGCGAATCCATTCAAATACAAATAGATATAAAATTTAAAATCAAACATTTGTAATTAAAACAAACACAGATTTTGTTTTTTGCTTAAAAAATAATTAATGACTGCTAATACAGTATATGACATTTTTCTTGCTCTTCGGGGATCGGAAAGGCAACGTAATATAACTTTAGTAAATGAATATAAAAGGAAAGAAGACACAAAATTCTCCATGTTATCCAAAACAAAGAAAAAAGAGTTTACATATTCCAAGCAAGATGCAATAGACTACCTTTTCAAAAATGTATATACTTCAAAAAAATAGTTTAAAACTTATTCCACCACTCCCCTCTTTTCAGTTTTAATATTTACCATGCGTTATCTTTAAGATCCAATCAATAGAAATTATAAAACATTATTTGATTTAAAATAGCTATTTAACAACCCTATTTATCTAGCTCGAAAACCCAAATTCAAGACATAATTCACCTTTAAAAAAAAAAAAAACCGTAGCTATAATTTTGACAAAATAAGTAATTTAAACTTCAAAATAATTTCAAAAACAGTACACTAAACAGTACACCAAACCATACATTTTTTTAAAAAATATACCTTTTAAAGGCAAAAAAGGGGGTTAAATTTAGCAGGAAAATTAATTCATAAACCTGAGGTCCCGAGTTCAAATCTCGGTCTCCCACCAAAGTAAAAAACCCTAAAATCAATGTGTTAGGTTTTTTTGTTATACTTGAATTTTTAAATATTCTTCAGACCTCAACCTTAGGAATGAAGAAAAAGATTTAGGGATTTATTTCAAATACCCTTACTATGCACACCTTTCTTCAACAAAAAGGTTAATAACTATTTATTGTAAAATACTAACAACAAATTTCTTTCTGAAGTAATTTTACAAAATGAAATTACAAAACCTTAATCTGAGAAGATTTCTAGCCTTTGTAGCTAGTGCTAAAAAAACTTTCGCTTGTTTTTCTATTCATAAAGAGTGCCACTCCATGTGATTATTATCTCCATAAAATATTTGTTTGCATTATATCAACTAAAAAAACTAAATTCATGGATTCAGATACATTTATTTTTTGCCTCGAAGCCGTTCCAGATATAGAAAATAACAACACTACAGAAGTAGTCAAAAACTTAGAGCAATTAGCCTTTGAGCAAGGCATTACAAGTATTTATAAAACATGCGATACGATTGAAGGACTAGAAGAAAGCTTACATTCATTGCTTTATGACGACCATAATTTTACCAATTATGAAATAATCTACTTAGTAATGCAAGGCGAAGGAAACAATATTTGCCTCAATGAATATTACTACAGTTTAGAAGAAATAGCCGAGCTTTTTGAAGGAAAAATGAAAGGGAAAATTTTACATTTTGCCAATGCAAAAGTGTTAGACTTGAGCCAGGAAGAAGCACAATATTTTTTAGATATTACTGGAGCACGTGCTGTTTCCGGTTATGGGGCAAAATTCAATACATTAACAAGCAGTAATCTTGATAAAGCTTTCTTTAGTTTATTTGAAGAGTTAGACGATGTTGAGGAAATTGTAGAAGAGTTACATCAAAAACACTATGCCCTTTGCAAACTCCTCGATTTTAGATTGTATTATTAAAATGAATGTTACCATTGTTGAATGTTAGTCAATAGTATAGTTAAATAAATTGCCACTAAATTCTATACTTTTGAGAACTATTTGTTTTAGTTAAAACAAGTTCAATACAATAGCTTATATTGCATTACTTATAAATTCCATTGTGATGAAAGATTTAAAAAAATACAGTACTAAAACAAAAGCCGCTTTTGTGTTACTGATTGTTATGTTTATCATCTTATTGAATAATTTCAATACACTACAAAACTCTAAAAGAACTAATGAGGATATCAATACGATCTATAATGACCGATTAGTTGTGGCTCGCTATATTTTTCAATATGCAAATGAGCTTTATTTCATAAAAGCAAACGCAGTAGCAACAAAGCTAAATGACGTCCAAAAAAACGATCTCATCATGGTGGCACTAAAAAACATTCGAAACATAGATAAACAATATCTAAAAACTGTTTTAACTCCCAAAGAAAAAATATCTTTAACTACATTTCTGGCTTCTTGTTCTGCGATTAATAAAGAGACTAAAAATAAAAACTGGAATCAAGTTAACTACTCCAGCAATCAAGCTTTACAAACATTGGAGCTGCTGTCACAAATTCAAAGTAAAGAAGGTAAATCAAAATTGACAAATTCAAATACCTTGCACAACGACAACAATCTTATGGGTCAACTTCAGATTGCTTTGCTGGTCATTTTAGGCGGCATCACCTTATATTTATTGATGTCTAAGAAAACTAAAATAAGTATCAAAATACCTGAACCTCAAAGTATGAATTAATTATAGGCTAAAATATATTTATAAGCTAAGAGAATTACATGATAACTGCTAAAGCAAACAGGAATTAAATTAATAACCTATGGTTGTTAAATAGCATTCACCTTAACTTGAAAAACCCCTAAACAAAGATTACTTAGGGGTTTGTATTATATACTAATATAAAAAACATACAAAGCTTAAGTTTCATTCAGATAAAATAGTAATTCAGTCAAAAAATCTATCACAGAAATACTTAATTAGAATAAAATAGATAAACGACATTAAGATTAAACTCTATTTAGTTTTAATTATGATAACACCACTGGAACCTTGAGCTCCATAAATAGACGCAGCAGCATCCTTTAATACACTTATACTTTTCACATTATTAGGAAAAATATAGTCAATACTTGATACGATAACTCCATCAACCACAAATAAAGGTTCAGAGATGTTGTTAATTGAGCTCACACCTCTAATAGTTATTTTATTATTCCTTGTGACAGTAACTCCTGCTAATCGCCCTCGTATTAGGTCATATATAGTATTATAAATAATTGAGCTTTTATCGTTTTTAGCATCTAATTTTTGAGATGCATTAACCTTGTACTTTTGATCCACTTCAGAATAGCCAATACTAATATCATCGCCATTTTTAGCTCGATCTTTTATCGATTTTTGCGATTCCAAAAACATGAAATTCATTACATTTTCATTATCAAATTTAGAAGACAATAAACCAAACTTATAGGAGTACACATTAATAACTGCTACTTTTTCAGGAAGTAAAACTTCAAAATCCCCTTTACTATTGGTCGTGACATTTGAATAAATAGAATCTAAATATATCCTGGCATTTGCCACTGGTTTATTCTTGTAATCCATAACCTTTCCGGTCAACTTATTTTGCGCATAACCAAAACCACCAAATACGAAGAATACAACTACCAATGTTCTAGAAATTTTCATAATGCTATAATTTATAAATATTGTTAAATGTACTAAAAAAGTAATACCAAAATATTTTCTTTACTAAAATAACTATTTAAATGAGCTTGCAAATAATTAATAATCAAGCATAATCGGAAGAAAATAAATTAAACTGTCTCTTTTATCTTTTTATTAAATTCAATTTTTTAATTTCAAATTTACTAAAGATGCAGTCAAAATAATTTAAGCTACAATTAAATTATTTAACATTTTCAACATTATAAAAATAGTTTTTAGCGCATTTTATCGGTTAAATAATGCATTTTATCGATTTTAAATTTTTTTTTGTTAAATATTTAATTTAGATTTGAGTACCTAAATTTTTTTACCATGAAAAAAACTACTTTTATCTTTCTTTTAATTTCTTTTATTTTTTTCAAATCTTACTCTCAAACAAAATCTATCACTAGTAATTCTAGTCAAATACAAGATTCCGAGTTTAAGTACAAAAGAGTACAAATTTCGAAAAATTCTCCTGAGGTTATCACAAAGTTAATGCAAACCGGTGTAGATCTTGATTGTGGTGTAGTAAATACAGAAGCATACATACAATTAGAACTTTCAGATTATGAGTTAGGCAAAATTAAATCTGCCGGATTGAAGTATAAAGTAGTAATTGAAGATCTTACAAAATTATATTCTGAAAGAGCTCAAAAAGATATGCCTCAAGCTCAAAACAATTTACTTAGAGAAAAAAGGAGCTCAAAAGGGAACAAATCATTGAGCGTAAAAA
Organism: Flavobacterium sp. GNP002; assembly: GCF_054343795.1. Taxonomy (NCBI): domain Bacteria; kingdom Pseudomonadati; phylum Bacteroidota; class Flavobacteriia; order Flavobacteriales; family Flavobacteriaceae; genus Flavobacterium; species Flavobacterium sp. GNP002. The sequence goes on along the minus strand of NZ_JBTGUW010000001.1, from coordinate 2,148,556 downwards.
ATGTTATTATTGGTAATATTGGACAACAAAATGATTGCAGTGAAATCAACTTTGTAACACCTACTAATTTTACTATTCCCGCAACTTTTGGTGGATGTCTGACTAATAACGGAATGCTCGCTGAATTAGATAAAATGCAGCAAATGTATCCAAATCTAATCTCTGTCAAAGCAAATATTTCTCCATCAAATCAATTAACACACCAAGGAAGAGCTATTTATTATGTAAAAATCTCTGATAACCCATCATTGAATGAAACAGAACCAAATGTTCTTTACACTGGTATGACACATTCAAGAGAAGTTAGCAGTATGATGAATACAATATATTATATGTGGTACTTATTGGAAAACTACAACTCAGATCCTTTTATAAAAAGTATCGTTGATAATACCGAAATGTATTTTGTTCCTGTAGCAAATCCTGATGGATTGTCTTGGAATGAAACTATTGCGCCATCCGGTGGAGGAATGCAGCGTAAAAATTTAAGACCTGGAATTTGTGATGCCGGAACTACAGCATCCAGTAACAATACTAGAGGAGTTGATTTAAATAGAAATTACGGTTATTATTATGGATTAGTTGGTTCTTCTACTGCTTTATGCGACAATACTTATAGAGGAACAGCTGCCTTTTCTGAGCCAGAAACTCAAATGATGAGAGATTTTGTTTTAACAAAAAATTTCAAAACAGCTTTAAATCATCATGCGTATTCTAATCTTCTTCCGCACCCAATAAATGGAAAATCAGGAGTTTTAACAGGGAGAGAAAATGAATTTGCTAAGTTCAGTCATGATATGACACAATACAACAGATATGTTTATGGACCAGCACCCGGAATATTATATGCTGCGAGTGGTGATGCAAGCGACTGGATGACAGGCGGAGTTAATGACGGAACAGGTTCTACGGGATCTGGAAAAAATACCTTATCAGTATCTCCAGAAAATGGAAGTTTAGCAGAAGGTGGTTTTTGGCCTAGCCCAATAAACATTACCGCTATTGCAAAAAGAGCTCTGAGAATGAATTTAATTGCAGCGTACTATGCCGGAAAATATGCAAAACTTCATGACCTTACACAAAGCAATATCACTTCCTTAAATTCTAATTTAACTTTTGGAATTGAAAGACTTGGGCAAACCACTGCAAATTACACCCTAACAGTTACACCTATATCCAGCAATATTGTTTCTATCACATCTCCAACGGTGCAAACCGGGATGACTGTATTAGAACAAAGAAATGTAACTGCTGCAATACAATTAGCTCCTGGGATTTTACCCAATCAAAAAATTGAATATAAAGTTTCATTGAGTAACGGAGATTTTATTTTATACGAAGCTAATTTTATAAAATATTACCAACCAACTGTATTATTCAGCGACAATCCAGACGCTAATTTACTGTCTAAATGGACACAAGCTGGTGGCACATGGGTAAACTCAACTAGTGCTTATTCCGGAACCAGATCGATTACTGATGCTTCGACAGTAGCTTACGCCAATAATCTAAATAAAACCCTTACTACTGCCACTACTTCAAATTTATCTGGAGCGACTAAAGTATTAGTACAGTATTATGCAAAATGGGATTTAGAAAGGAATTTTGATTTAGTTCAAATGCAAGGTTCAACAAATGGAACAAACTGGACTCCATTGTGCGGAAATTATACCAAACCAACATCAAAAACCGAAACCAATCCTCATGCCACTAAATCATCTACTAATAATTTTCAGAATACTGCAGGCGTTGGTGGTGTTTTATATGATGGAAATCAAATGGGCAAATGGGTAATGGAAGAAATTGTAATTGACGCCAGTAACAACTCTTTTTTAGTTGGTGCCACAGCTGCTAGATTCAGACTATACATGAGATCTGACAGTTCCAATAATACTGATGGTTACACAACTACCTTCGATGGTTTTTATATCGACGATTTTAAAGTCATCAAAATTTTAGACATATCTTCAACTCCTGTAGCTATTTGTAAAGACGCAACTTTATCCTTAAGCAGTAGCGGACAATTAACCGTATTGCCAACAGATATAAATAACGGCTCTAAAGATGATGTTGCCATAACTTCTATTTCGGTTTCTCCAAACACTTTCAATTGCACCCATAGAAATACTACTCAATTAGTGACTCTTACTGTGACTGATGCTGACGGACAAACTTCAAGCTGCACTGCTAGCATAACTATTAAAGATACAACTGCACCTCTAATTCCAACTTTAGCTAATGTAACGAGTCGAAATGCCGTAACGCTTACTGCTCCTACAACTACTGATGTATGTGCCGGATCAATAACAGGAACAACTGAAACAACATTCCCTATAACTGCACAGGGAACAACTGTAGTCGTTTGGACTTTTGATGATGGAAGCGGCCAAACCATAACAGCAAATCAAAATGTTATTATAGACAACTCAGCACCTACTGCTCCTACTGAATTAGTAGCTTCAGAAACCACTCAAACCACAATCAATTTGTCTTGGACAGCTTCAACTGATGATACTGCAGTAACTGGCTATGATGTGTATCAGGGAACCACTCTAAGGGCTAGTGTTACAACTACTTCTTATACAGTAACTGGATTAACAGCTTCAACGGCCTATACTTTTTCTGTAAAAGCAAAAGATGCTGCCGGAAACATTTCGACTGAAAGCACTATTAATGTTTCAACATTAGCTCCAATTGCTGATACAACTGCCCCTTCGGCTCCGGCTTCATTAGTAGCTTCAGGAACCACTCAAACCACAACCAATTTGTCTTGGACAGCTTCAGCTGATGATACTGCAGTAACTGGCTATGATGTGTATCAAGGAACTACTTTGAAGGCAAGCGTAACATCAACTTCTTATGCAGTAACTGGATTAACAGCGTCAACAGCCTACACATTTTCTATAAAAGCCAAAGATGCTGCCGGAAACATTTCAGTTTCAAGCAATGTTGTAAGCATAACAACTTCAGCGCCTATTGCTACTTATTGTGCTTCTAAAGGTAATAGTGTTACAAAAGAGAAAATTGGTAAAGTTGTTTTTGGCACAATAAACAATACTACAACTGGTGGAACAGGTTATGAGAACTTTACTGCTATCTCAACAAATACTAATAGAGGAAGTGCTTACACTATTACTATAACACCTTCTTGGGCTTCAATAAAATACAAAGAAGGATATAGTGTTTGGATTGATTACAATGGGGATGGCGATTTTGTCGATGCAGGTGAGCAAGTTTTCACGAGAGCAGCTACAACAACAACGCCAGTTACTGGAAGCATCACCATTCCTGCTACAGCAAGAATTGGAGTAACCAGAATGAGAGTTTCTATGAAATACAATGCAATTCCTACTTCATGCGAAACATTTGCATCAGGGCAAGTTGAGGATTATACGGTAAATATAACTTCTCCAACAGCTAGGACAATTGAAACCAGCAAAGAGAAAGAAATTACAAATGATATTGTAGTGTACCCTAACCCAACTACATCCATACTAAATGTAACTTCTGTTTCTGAAAATGCAACATTTAAAATTTACAATGTAATTGGGCAAACCATTATGAAAGGTAAATTATCCAATAACAACATTAACGTTTCTTCTATAAGCGAAGGCAATTACGTACTGGAAATAACTGACAAAGAAACCACTACAATAGAACGTTTTATAAAAAAATAATACTTTAATAATTTGAATCTAAAAAAAGCTATCCTAATACGATAGCTTTTTTTTTCAATAAGATGTTTCTTACTGCATGATTAATTTTCGTTTTTTGATGAAAAATTATTAAAAATCATAAAACATTGAACTTAAACGCAAATAATTGCTTTTTATCGATAAAAAGGCATTGAAATTAGAATTAAATATTTTACTTTTGACAAGTTAAATTACGCTATTCAAAGTATTAATTAGCAGTTAATTAAACCCAAATCAAAAATAAATACGTAAATGATGTTATACTTGGACATTCTATTTTTCCTAAATAAATACATCATCAAATCAATATGACTAGAACTATACTTTCCACAAAAAAAGCTTTCTTTACTTTAGCATCTTTATTTCTTGTTTTTTTAGCATATTCACAGTCCAAGACGATACATTATCAGAATTTTGATGCTAATGATGGGAGTTGGACCTCAAGCACCGTAGTTGGGAGATTTGGGTCATGGTCTCATAACGCAAACCCTATAGTGGGAGAGGGTAGTTATTGGAGCTTGAATAACTACAACAATTATGGGATTAATTATTTAACGAGATTAACGAGTCCTGTAATTTCTACTAGCGGCTTTAACAATGTTAAATTCTATATTGATATTCGTTACATCACACAAGCAGGAGTAGATGGTATGAATATAGAATACACAACTGACCCACTTGGATTATTAGGTTGGACAAGATTAGGAAGCCAAGGTCAAGGAAATAACTGGTACAACGACAATGATGTTAATGGTATAGGTAATACTGTTCATGGTTGGTCCGGAGTAAATACTGAAGTAGCACTAAGTCCATCAAAATTTGTAGAAGCTTATATATCAGGTAGTGAAGTAGCTGCATTAAATAATGCTACCTCACTGCGTTTTAGAGTCAATTTTGGATCAGACGGTAGTACTAACGATGACGGGGTAGCTATTGACAATATCATTATAAAAGGAGAACATATTACAGCACCAGCAAATCCAGTAAGAGGTCCAGGTGATATAAATGGAAATCTTAAACTGTGGCTAAAAGCTAATGTTGGGACTACCTCAACAATTGACGATAGTCCAGTAACCTCTTGGTTAGACCAAGCCTATGACAATAGTGCAAATGGTTATGGTACTTTTGCACCTAAATACAGAAATGATGCTAGTAGAAACATTAATTTTAATCCTGTTGTAGACTTTAACCGAAGTGGAAGTAACGTTTTAAAAGGAAAGGGAGGTTATTGGTCTCAAGACTATTATGTTGTCGTAAAAACAAATAGTACTGTGGATAAAACAACAAGCAATTCGCAAGAAGTGATTTCTGGAAAAACTACAGCCAATAATTTCGGACAAGATGGAACGGGATTAGGTTTTGGAAGAATCTCTGGTCGATTTAATAGTCAAAATTTAATTTCTCATACGTTTGGAAATTATTTAACCACTGATATACCGGCAAACCCAGATTTGCCAAACTCTTATGGAAGATCGTACGCTCCACCATCTCCTACCAATACAACTGGAGGTACCGTGATGATATTAAACATTAAATCGAATACATCAGTGACACCAAACCTTACTGAAATTTACTTAAATGGTAAAAGAATAGACAATCATACGGGAACAAGAGGAGCTACCGGAACAGGAACAACATTAATTCATTCTGATTTTAATAATTCTGTTTACCAATTAGGAGTTGGAAGATTTACGCTTAATGGTAATGCATTAAATACCTACCTCGATGGGAGAATAACAGAGGTAGCCAGTTATTCAACTGCCAGAACCGCGCTTGAACAACAAAAAATACAATCCTATCTTGGGATTAAGAATGGAGTAACCTTACATGCCTCTGGGAGTACAACAGTAGATAATTTAGGAGATATTAACTATATCAATTCCAATGGAGGTATTATTTGGGATGTTGCAGCTAATGCGGGTTTTAATTATGACATAGCTGGAATAGGAAGAGATGATAATACTGTACTAATACAAAAACAATCTAAAAGTGAAAATCCTAATACAGTTTTAACTATTGGACTTGGTGATATAACAAGCACTAATAACATAAATCCAAACAGTTTTACAACTGATAGAAACTATTTAGTTTGGGGTTCAAACAATGGCACAATGTCAAATTCTGGAGTCAACTTAAACATAGATTTAGGACCAACTACTATTACAACTATTACTGAAGTAGTGAATAGAAAATGGAAAGTAGTAGAAACAGGCGGGGATGTAGGTACAGTACGTGTTAATATTCCTAGCGCTTCTTTTGTAAGCGGATTACCTGCTCTTGGCGCAACAGATGCTTATGTAATGGTTGTAGCAACCAATTCAACATTTACAACTGGATTAGAAACCGTTTTTATGTCAACTTCTGGAGGGAATCAAACCTGTTTATATGATTTTGACGGAACTAAATACATTTCATTTGGTGTGGCACATAGAGCTACAAATCCATTGCATATAACACTAGACGGTGTTGACGATTATGTAAGAATTGGGGATACAAATGAACTGGGAAACACATTTAGTGTAATGACTTGGATACGTCCTAATGGAGCAAACACACTTGGAACTGAAAGAACAATTTTAGCTAAAAAAGCAAATGCTACAAGCGGTTATCAATTAGTGTTACAAACTGACAACAGAATAAGAATTGAATGGGGAGTAGGAGCAGTTATTCAAAGTGCTATAACTAACACTATTATACCAAATCTAAAATGGCACAATATCGCTATTACTTATGGTAGCAATTCTTTATCAATGTATATCGATGGCGTACTAGATAAAACTGTCACAATTTCAATTGCTCCTGCAGCTTCAGTAAGTACTTTTAGCATAGGTTCACAATATCAAAGTAAAACATCTATTATTAATCTTTTCAAAGGAGATATAGACGAACTTAGAATGTGGAACAGAGTTCTTACTCCAGTAGAAATTCAATTTATAATGAATCAAGAGATTTTACAGAATGTTTCTGGTACAAGAGGAACTATTATTCCAACAACGATTACAAAAAACGATATCAACACGTTAAACTGGAGTAATTTATTTGCTTATTATTCTATGAATTCCTACATAGGAACACATTTAGATGATGATTCAGTAAATACAAATAGAGGTAGTTTAATCATACCTGATAAAGTTTCAATCAATATTCAAACAGCTCCAATGCCATACATTAGTGATACTAATGATTTATGGCAAACTCCTTCAACATGGAAAAATGGAGCTAATCAAGACCAGCCTTATAGCTTATCAATTGTTGATAACACAACACGTATTGACTGGAATATCGTGAGAACTACCCACAATATTACTTCACCTGGGAATAAAACCGTTTTAGGGTTATTTGTTGATAGCAATACTTTGAGCGCTACTAATGACACACAAATTGAAGTTTCACATTACTTAAAACTAAATGGTAAAATTGATTTAGTAGGACGGTCACAATTAATACAAAAACTAGGTAGTGATTTAGACCCTACCAGTTCAGGTTCATTAGAAAGAGACCAACAAGGACAAGGCAATAGATTCAATTATAATTATTGGAGTTCACCTGTAGGTCCAATAACTACAATTGCTCCTTTTGCCAACAATAAGGATTACAACGTTGATGGTGTTTTAAGAGACGGGACAAATCCTATTCCAGGGACAATAACTTGGGTTGGTGGATATGATGGTGCTTTAAGCCCATTTAGTTTAGCACGCTATTGGATATACAAATTTGACAGTAATGTGAATGCAATTGATTATGCTAACTGGACTCAAATAGGAGAAACTGGTATGCTTCAAGCTGGTAAAGGATTTACATTAAAAGGAGCGGGAACTTCGGGAATACAAAACCTAACCTTTATAGGAAAACCTAACAATGGAACTATAACAAATACTGTCGGAATTGATCAATTGTTACTAGTGGGTAATCCATACCCATCAGCACTAGATGCAAAAAAATTTATTAATGATAATATTAACGTTATCGCAAACACATTTAGTACCCCATCAATAGACGGTACTTTGTATTTCTGGGAGCACTATTCCACTAATAACTCCCATAATTTAGCAGCCTATCAGGGAGGTTATGCTATCAGAAATCTATCTGGTGGACTCGCTCCAAGTTCCACTGGTGTAGATTTCATAAGTGGAGCGGGCACAACAAGCAAGTCAATTCCTAACCAATTCATTCCTGTAGGGCAAGGATTTTTTGTGATTGGTAACCTTACAACAGGCGGCACAGTAACTTTTAATAACAGCCAGAGGGATTTTATTAAAGAGGACTCGCCTAATTCACAAACAATATATCGAATTCCGGTTAGTCCAAAAACTTCCAGTCATTGGACAGACAACAGCAATGCTCCTATTGAGAAAGACACCCATAAAAAAATACGTCTAGGATTTAATGTTATTGACAAAACATACCACAGACAAGTGTTATTAGCCTTTATGGATGAAAAAGCTAATAGTGAGATGAATGATGGTTATGATGCTTTCAATATTGATGATTCTCCAAGTGATATGTATTTATTAAACGGAGAAAATGAATTAGCCATACAAGGAGAAGGCTATTTTGATGAAAATGCCTCCTTCCCTATTGGTGTTCGAACAGAGACTGCTGGAAAAGTATCGTTTGGTATTGATGCTCTAGAAAACTTCGACGAAAGCCAAAATGTTTTTATTTACGATAAAGAAACGGATACCTATAATAGCATAAAAAACAAACTTTATGAAGTAGAACTTCCTGAAGGGTATTTGACTGAACGTTTCTCATTACGCTTTAGAGATAAAACACTTGGTGTAAAAGATGTAATTTATGAGAATAGTATTCAAATAGTCTTTACTCGTTCTAATAATGTTTTGAATATTACAAATGGATCAAATGACAATACAGTAGTTAATGTGTCACTTTTCAACATTCAAGGAAAATTAATATCTAAATGGGATGTTGCGGACAAGGAACAAACCAGCATTAAAATCCCAATTCAAAACAAAACATCAGGAGTTTATATTGTAAAATTGAAAACTACTAAAGGAAATATCAATAAAAAAATTATTATCAAATAATTTAAAATAATCCAACTTAAAAAACGACTTCCCACAACCGGGAAGTCGTTTTTTTTTATACTAAAATCAGTAAAAAGAAATTTAACTAAAACTATAAATCTGGAATTAAGAAATGTTCATATTCGGGATTGTATTTTTTTGAAAAAGTAATTACTATTCAAAAAATCGAACCTGTTTTTTCTTCATAATATTCTCGTAAAATTTTAATAATAATAAAACACTAATAAACTTACATTATTTACATAAAGATGTACTTTATCGGTTTTAATTACTTTTAAACTGTTTTATAACAATAATAAATTTAAATTTATGGCATTAATAAAAAACAACCTTAAATACATTCCTCATAAAAGATAAAAAACTGAATCTTAATTAAATACAGTAATTAGATTATGGAGAAAATTACTTTAATAAGCAAAAAAATAGTTTTTACGATTAGCCTTCTTTTTACAACCGTTTTTGGAATTTCACAAACAAGTCAAATTTATAACACTTCAGGCACTTTTACAGTTCCTGCTGGAGTAACGTCAATACAAGTGGAAGCTTGGGGTGGTGGTGGTGCGGGTGGTGGTGCAACTAAAAACTCATCTGGTGGTGGTGGAGGTGCCGGTGGTGGTTATGTCAAAAACACAGCGTTTACAGTTGTGCCAGGCACCATTTACACTATTAATGTTGGAACTGGTGGACTTGGCACTACCAGCTCTGGTGGTGCTGGTGGTGCATCATGGTTTCAATCATCAACAACAATCAAAGCAGTAGGTGGAAATGGAGGTAATAGTTCTGAAAGCAACAATAACACCGCAGTTGGAGCCAGCGCAAGTACAACAGGAAATATAGGTTGGTCCACCTCCTATTCATACTACGGTGGTGCCGGAGGTAGTGGCGGTCTATCTGGAATATCTGGTGGCGGTGGCGGTTCTAGTGCCGGTACTTTAACAAACGGAAATGCTCCGATACTTTTAATTGGTGGAATCGCGCCTGTAGGTGGTGGAGCTGGAGCCATTGGAAGTGTTGCAGATGCAAATGGTGCTTCAAGCACTACTTTTGGTGCGGGAGGTGCGGGAGGACATTCTACATCCCCATCAAATCCAAGAACAGGAGGAAATGGATCAGATGGTAAAGTTATTATTACATGGAATTGCCCTACTACTTATAGTTTAAATACTACAACAATCGCTACATCAGTGTGTACCACAAATAGTGCTACAATAGCTGTCACTGCTGCTACAGCAAATTTACCGGTAGGAATTTATACCGTCACTTATGACTTATTAGGAGCCGATGTAGCCATAGGAAACACAGCAACTATGACTGTTACAACTGCTGGTGTAGGAACTTTTACAACTAATACACTTTTTAACTCTGGTGTAACTGCATTAACAATAACTAAACTGTCAAGTGGAGGAACAGCTCCCTATAATTGTAGTTCACTCATCACCATTAATAACTTAGTAAACATAACTATAAATACAACTCCAATAATTTTAAGTACGACACCTGCATCCAGAATAGGAACAGGTACAGTTGTACTTGAAGCTACTGCTTCAGTGGGATCAATTTCTTGGTTTACAGCCCTAACTGGTGGAACTAATCTAGGTACGGGATTAACCTTAACTACCCCAATTCTTACTACAACCACTACATATTATTTAGAAGTCAATAATGCTTCCTGTACTTCTTCGCCAAGAATTCCAATAATAGCAACCGTAAATACCCCAGAAATAAACATCCTTGGAAATGCGATTTCTATTATTGATGGTGACACAACACCAAGTAATACCGATTGGACAAATTTTGGCTCAATGGAAACCAGTACCGGAATCATCACAAAAACGTTCACGATTCAAAATACTGGAAATGCACCATTAACTATAGGAGCGATAACTATTTCTGGAACTAATGCAAGTGATTTCACAGTTACCACTAATCCGAGCGTATTAATTGCTTCGGGAGCTACCTCAACATTTTCTGTTAGTTTTAATCCTAACACCATAGGTATAAAAACGGCTGGAATTTCAATTGTAAACAATGACAGTAATGAAAACCCATATGATATTTCGATACAAGGAACGGGAATCCAAACCTTTTTTGATAGCGATGGAGACGGAGTTTATGACAACTTTGACATTGATGATGATAACGACAGTATCTTAGATGCCACTGAGGAATTAAATTGTAACAACGCAAATGGCCATAAAGTAGATTATAAATTTTTAAATGAAACCTTTGGTATAGGAGGAAAAACGTCAAGTTTTACTACTGCCTATAATGCAACAACAACCTATTGTTATGAAGATGGAATTGTAGGTACTAATACAACCGAATGTCCTAGTCAATCAACTTGGATACTAGACGATGGTGAATACACCGTAGTCTCTAAAATAACAGGAACAGTTGCTAGCGATCCTGAAAATATTCATGGTGATTTAGCATGGTACAATGGCGAAGATCATACAACTGGAGATACTAATGGCAGGATGGCCGTTTTTAATGCCAGTTTTACTCCCGGCACATTTTATGAAACAACCATTACCGGGGTCTTGTCAAATCTACCTATAACTTACAGCTTTTGGGTGCTAAATATCATGGCACAATCTACATTTCCAAATTCAATTTTACCCAATGTAACGGTAGAATTTTATGATTTATCAAACAATCTTCTTACGACTTTCAACACGGGTGATATTGGCAGATGTTCTGGAAACAACACTGATAATACTTGCGCTCAAGGAGTTTGGAAACAATTTACCGCTCGTGTCAACTTAGGAAATGTAAATGCGTTTACCATTCGTTTTAAAAATAATGCTCCTGGTGGTGGCGGTAATGACCTTGCCCTAGATGACATTCTAATTTCGCAAACTTTATGCGATTTAGACAATGATGGTGTTGCTGATATATTTGATTTAGATGCCGATAATGATGGTATTGAAGACGTTATTGAAGCTGGTTTAGGAAGCTTGAGTAATGCCAAAGGAAAAATTGATGTAAGTTGGGTCGATACTAATGGAAATGGGCTTCATGACAGTGGTGAATCAGTAGCAGCATTACCAGCATTAGATTCTGATGGTGATGGTATTCCGAATTATATTGATTTAGATAGCGATAACGACAGTCTTTTTGATGTTGATGAGTCTGGAGCCGGAAATACAAATGCAGTTTCAGGATATCAAAATGGCGATGGGGATATCAATGGCGATGGTGTTGGTGATGGACCGGAATCAGAAACATTTAGAAGTAAAGACATCAATGGAGACGGAATAACAGAAGGTTTTGGAGACGGAATATTAGATCTTTATGATTATGGTATCGGAGCAACATTTAATACTCAATATGGAAATTCAGGACAAGGTATTGCAACTGGAAATCCTGCCACTACATATTTAAAAGATACAGATGCAGACGGAATACCTGATTATTTAGATAGTATGTCTAATGGAAGTACATTTGATATCGCTAACACGTTATTAATCTATGATTATAAAACTTTAGATACTAATAATAATGGGATTATTGACGGCACAACTGACATTGATAAAGATGGAATCCTAGACATATTTGATACAAATACTGCCTATTTTGGTTCACCAAGAGACATCCGAGCCAAACTATATCTAGATTTTGACGGACGAAATGATTATGGACAAAGTACAGCCATTCTTGGTGGTTTAGCCAATGCATCGCTCATGGCATGGATCAATTTAAACCCTGCATTTACTTCGGAAGGAGTTATTGTAGGACAAAATAATTTTCAAATACGAATTACTGCTGCCAAAAAATTAGAAGCCGTTGTTAATGGAACATCCGTTCTTTTTAATACCTCTCTAAATGTATCACAGTGGTACAATGTTGGCGTAATATATGATGGATCAAATATTAAACTCTATTTAAATGGCGCTTTAGTGACAAGCCAAGCTAAAACAGGAAGTATTCCAGCAGATGCTTCACTGCTTACTTTAGGAAGAGATCCAAGCACAAGTACAAAATATTTCAAAGGAAAAATAGATGAAGTAAGGGTCTTTAATTTAGCTTTGACAGAGTCTCAATTACAAAGAATGGTTTACCAGGAAATTCAAGATACTGGTTCCCAAATTAGGGGTTTAATTGTTCCAAAAAATGTAGCCTCCTCTCCAGTTTCTTTGCCTTTCACTAATTTACTTAGGTATTACAGAATGGATAATTATAAAAATGATATCATTGATGACCTGACGACTCCGGCAATTGATATCATTGGAACAAAAATATACAACCATAAAAACATTCGTGTTCAACAAGCGCCAATGCCATTTTTAACAGAACGAAATGGAAGTTTTGCAACAGCGGTAAACAGCCCCACTAAAGAAATCAGAGGTGAAGATATCATGGAACAAGACTGGTCGATAATACATGTAAAACATGACATTACAGAAACGGCTAACAATATTGATTTAGGAATGCTGGTAGATACAGGAAAAAACATCATAATGAACAATGATACCAAAATACAAAATGATTGGTACTTAAAATTAGATGGGAAAATTGATTTAGTTGGGATGTCACAATTGGTGCAAACTATCGAAAGTGATTTAGACGTTACAAGCTCTGGACATATCGAAAGAGATCAAAAAGGGCAATCTAATTTATACAACTATAATTATTGGAGCTCTCCTGTAAGTCCAATAAATGCAACAACAAACAACACTAATTATACGGTTGCTGGCAGTTTGAAAGACGGAACAAATCCTCTGGCTCCAATAGCAATAAATTGGATTGGTGGCTATGACGGAGCTCCTACATTTCCTATAAGCTTGGCCAGATATTGGCTTTATAAATTTGATAATTATACTAATGATTATGCTAATTGGGTTCAAATAACTGAAAATGATCCAGTACGAGTAGGTCAAGGATTCACTTTAAAAGGAAGTGGAGGTCCATTAGGAACTCAAAACTATACTTTCATTGGAAAACCAAATAATGGATCAATAACAACAAATACTGTTGGTGATGATCAATTATTATTAACTGGAAATCCTTATCCATCTGCACTGGATGCCGAAGCTTTCATAACAGCTAATATAAATTCAAATCCCTCCACAGATGGAACATTATACTTCTGGGAACATTATGACAGTAACAACACCCATATCTTGCGCGATTATCAAGGAGGTTATGCCGTTAGAAATTTAACTGGAGGATTAGCGCCATCAGCTGCAGGCGTTGATTTTATCAGTCAGTCAGGAACTCCGTCAAGAGGTATTCCTAACCGCTATATTCCGGTTGGGCAAGGATTTTTTGTGAATGGAAAAATTGGTTTTGGAGGAACCGTTATTTTTAACAATAGCCAAAGAGGTTTTCATAAAGAAAATGACGCTTTGAACTCAAATGTAATGTACAAAACTACCTCCAGTAAAGAAAAAACATGGAATAACAATGATAATGATGTAGTAATAAATAACACTTATAAAAAAATTCGATTGGGATTTAATTCCCATAATGATCATCACAGACAGGTATTGTTAGGGTTTATGGATGAAAAAGCGACCAGCGAAATGGATCTCGGTTATGACGGTTTAAATATCGATGACTTTCCTAATGATATGTATTTTTTGAATGGGGAAAATCAACTGGTAATTCAAGGTGAAGGTTTTTTTGACCTCGATGCTTCCTACCCTATTGGTGTAAAAACCGATGCTGCTGGGAAAGTAAAATTCATGATTGACGATTTAGAAAACTTTGATGCCAACCAGCCTATTTTTCTATACGATGATGAGACTAAAGTATACCATAACATCCGAAATGAAGCTTTTGAAATCAATCTTGCAAATGGCGAATACCATTCCCGTTTTTCATTACGGTTCAAAGACAAGACATTAAGTGTTAACGATGAAACCAGTACTGATGATGTAATAAAAGTAGCCCATTCACAAAGCAAAAACACAATAATAATCAACAACAAAACAATAGACACGACTGTTCAAGAAGTGAGTTTATTCAATATTATTGGACAATCAATAACCAGTTGGAAAATTGAAAATCAAGGACAATATGACATACAACTTCCAATAAAAAAAATAAGTTCAGGAGTGTATATCCTAAAAGTAAAAACATCTAAAGGGCTTCTCAATAAAAAAATCATTATCAAATAAATGTATGTTTCCAGTAGATAATCAGATTCGATAAAGTAAATATTAATCTGAATTTTAATAATTGATTTAAATTATTATTTATATTTGAATTATAATTTTGGATTTACATCCAAAGAAAAAAAGAAAAACCATTTAAATTTATAAAAATGAAAAAGATAATAGCATGTATAGCAATCGCATTTCTGACTGTGAATCTTAGTGCGCAAGAAAGTAAAACTGCCACAAAAGAAAAAGCTAAAAAAGAATCCTGTTGTGCTAAAAAAGATTCCAAATCAAAAGCGATGAGTGCGGATGAAATAGAAAAATGTAAAGCAAAATGCAAAGCCGAAGGAAAAAAGTGTGATGCATCATCAGCAAAAGCAAACGGAAAAAAGTGTTAATCTAAAAAATATAAATTTCAATTTCCTATTAAAAACGCCTCTAGAATTAGAGGCGTTTTCTATTTTTTATAAATAACTAAGTGTTTTTTATTTGACTCTTACACTCCATTCAAAGTCCATTTCAGAAACTTGCACTCCTTTTTCATCTGTTCCAATGGACTTCATCCAAAACGTTTGTCCTTCTCCGGTAGCAATTGTTCTTTCAATTGCTTGTTCAATTAAATGACCATCAGTACAGGTAAAAGTGATTCTACCCGTTGCTTTTTTGGTAAAATTACCTTTATTGTTAGCAACAAGCATCGATATTTTCCTACCGCTTTTTTGAATTTGAAACATCACTAAAGCTCCTGTAGAAAGCTCGGCAGCCATCGCTTGCACTGCAAAATACATGGAATTAAACGGATTTTGATTAATCCAGCGGTGTTTTACTGATACCACACATTTGTTTTCATCAATCTCTTTAACACGTACACCACAGATAAATGCCGACGGTAATTTAAATAAGAGAAATTTATTAAGTTTTGACGCTGTAAGTTTCATATATAGCTAGGTTTTTTGCTAAAATACAAAAAAATACTATGCGTACATATTAAATTAATTTGTTAATTTTATGTTAATATTTGGTACTATGCGAAACAAGATACTGTCTTTTAGATATATATTTGCATAAGAAATTACTATATACTTTTAATCATGGAAACAACAACCGAAAAAAACACCGCAACATTTACTCATTTGAGTGCATTGACTCAATATTTTATTCCTTTTGGAAATTATATTTTTCCAATAATACTTTGGACTTCAAAAAAGGAAAGTTCTGAATTTGTGGATCACCACGGAAAACAAGTACTTAATTTTCAGTTAAGTTTATTATTGTATTCTTTAGTGCTTATCCTAATTGCAGTTCCAACATTTTTAATTACACTGTTTAGAAATATTCCTGTTGAAGCTGTAGTTAATGATCACGATTTTGTTTTTAGAAATTTTAATTTCGAAGGAAACATTGGAATGTTAACAGTAGGATTAGTTGCTGTTTTAATTTTTGGTCTTTTGAAAGTGGCTGAATTCTTTTTAATCATTTATGCTTCAATCAAAACATCAAATGGAGAAAAATACAAATATCCAATAACGATTCCGTTTATTAAATAGAAAAAATAAAATGGATTAAAAGAGAATAGATGTAATAAATAAAACGAAATAGCAAGGAGCGATTGCTTCGTTTCTCGCAAATACAAATCAATCATCAATCAAAAAATGAACCGTTTAATCAACACAAAATCAAAACAAAGAAATTATGAACATTGAAAACACAAAAGCCCAGATGCGTAAAGGTGTTCTCGAGTTTTGCATCTTATCAGTATTAAAAGAAAAAGATGCATACACATCGGAAATATTGGACACATTAAAAAACGCAAAATTATTAGTTGTAGAGGGAACTATTTACCCGCTGCTAACCCGATTGAAAAATGATGGATTACTCAACTACCGTTGGGAAGAATCCACATCAGGACCACCAAGAAAATATTACGGTCTAACTGAAATAGGACAAACATTTTTAAAAGAACTTAGTGGCACTTGGACTGAATTATCCGATGCCGTAAACCTTATAACCAACCAAAAACAATAGTCATGAACAAAACTGTAAATATAAATCTAGGCGGAATGTTCTTTCATATAGATGAAGATGCATACCAAAAATTAACTCGATATTTTGATGCCATAAAACGTTCTTTATCTAATTCATCTGGACATGATGAAATCATAAAAGATATCGAAATGCGTGTTTCAGAATTATTGAATGAGAAACAAATAAGCGACAAACATGTTGTGGGTTTAAAAGATGTAGATGAGGTTATCGCAGTAATGGGACAACCGGAAGATTACATTATTGAAGATGAGTTGAAAGGTTCGCAAACCTTTAGTGACAGTTCAAACAGAAGAACAAAAAAATTATACCGCGATAAAGAAAAAGGTATGATTGGTGGTATTGCAGCTGGATTAGGTCATTATTTTGGAATTGATGCCGTATGGATCAGAATCGTTCTAATACTATTAGTTTTTGCTGGATTTGGAACTGGAATTTTAGCGTATATCATTCTATGGATTGTTACTCCTGAGGCCGTTACCACATCAGAAAAACTGGAAATGACAGGAGAACCCGTAAATATTTCGAATATCGAAAAAAAAGTACGTGAAGAGTTTGAAAGCGTTTCCGGGAAAATAAAAAATGTAGATTACGACAAATATGGTAATCAAATAAAAACGGGTGCCGGGAAAATAGGAAGCTCTTTTGGAGATTTTATCATGACTATTTTTAAGATTTTTGCAAAGTTTTTAGGTGTTATTTTAATTATCACTGGAATTGCAACATTAGTTTCTTTACTAATTGCTGTTTTCACTTTAGGTTCCTCAGATTTTATTGATGTGCCATGGCAAAGTTTCATTGAAGCAGGAAATTTCACAGATTACCCAATATGGTCTTTTGGATTATTAATGTTCTTTGCTGTTGGAATTCCGTTCTTTTTCTTGACCCTTTTAGGTTTCAAATTATTGTCTCCTACCATGAAATCAATTGGAAATATTGCTAAATACACATTATTGGCACTTTGGATAATTGCAATAGCGATACTAATTTCGATAGGAATAAAACAAGCATCAGAAGTGGCTTACGAAGGGAAAACGGTTCAGAAAGAAACGATTAATGTATTACCAAATGATACTTTGTTTGTAAAGTTCAGATACAATGAGTATTACACAAAAGACATTGACGACAGAGAAAGCTTCAAGTTTGTTCAAGATTCAGCTAACACGCAATTGATTTATTCCAATAATGTAAGTTTAGAAATTTTACGCACAGACGAGAAATTACCTTTCATTCAAATTGAAAAAATAGCTAGAGGTAAATCATTTCAAGATGCAAAACGAAGAGCTGAAAAAATAAAATACGCTATAAAAATTGAAGGAAATCAGCTGATTCTAGATAATTATTTATTGACAGAAGTAGCCAATAAATTCCGTGATCAGGAAGTAGAAATATTTTTATACCTACCAGAAGGGATTCTGTTGAAACCAGATACTTCAGTACAAAATTACGACAGATCTGACGATTCATTTTTCAACTTACACTACAGTTCAGACAATTACATTTACAAAGTAGAAAATTCTCAAATAAAATGTTTAAATTGTCCTGCTGATGAAAATGAATATAATGATGTTGATGAAAATGAAAATGGTGATAATGTAGAAGTAAACATTACTGGAAAAGTAACCGAAAATGATAGTATAACAACTACTACTGTAAAAGTAAACGGAGAAACGGTAACAGTGAATGAAGCTGGAACCAAAAAAGGCTTATCAATAAGTAAAAACGGTGTAATCATTAAAAATTAAAGCTATGTTAAAAATCATCACAATAATTACAAAATTTATTCTGGTTGCGTTAACTGCCTTACTATTTGCATCGTGTAACCATTCCATAAATTTACAATCAATTGAAGGAAGTGGGAATGTCACCACCGAAAGAAGAAATGTGGAAGGTGATTTCAAAAGCATAGAAGTTAGCAATGCTATCGATCTTGTCATTGAACAATCAGACGTAACTGAAATAGTAGTTGAAGCTGATGATAATTTGCAAAAACACATCTTTACCAAAGTTGAAAATGGCACACTCGTTATTTCTTGTGATAAAAATTCTTTTATCAATACGAAATCTAAAAAAGTAACTGTAAAAATGCCAGTTATTGAACAATTAGAAGCCAATAGCAGCGCTTCAATAACTAGTAGAAACACTATAAAAGGAGAAAATATCACACTGAATACTTCTAGTGCTGGAACTATCGACCTGAATATAGAAGCAGATGATATTACTTGTGATTCCAGTAGCGGAAGCAGCATCACCATTAATGGAATGGGATTAAAAATGAAAGCAAATGCATCAAGTGGAAGCGGAATTGACGCCAAAAACTTATTAGCTAATGAAGTTAATGCCGAAGCTTCCAGTGGAGCCACCATCAACATTCATCCTATTGTGAGTCTGGATGCCGAAGCTTCTAGCGGAGGAAGTATAAGCTATAATAAAGTTCCAAAATCAATTCGAAAAGAAACCAATTCTGGAGGAAGTATTCATCAAGAATAACAAATCATTTTACTAAAAATCAAAAAATCATCCATCACAAGTGGATGATTTTTTTATATTTGTGTAGACACTAATCTAAATGACTATGAAAAAATACGCTGTTATACTCCTACTCCTTTTATCAACTACATTGACCTTAGCACAGAAAAAGGAAAAAGTAAAAGGCTCAAAAACAGTAACTGTAGAACAAAGGGAAGTGGGTAATTTCGAATCGCTCACTGTTGAAGACAATCTCGAAGTATACTTAGAAAGAGGTGAAAAAACCGAACTAAAAATTGAAGCCGATGACAACTTACACGATATTATTTCGCTGGATTTAAGAGACAATATGCTTCGTATTTACACTACAAAACAATCCACTAATTATAAAAAACTGATTGTTAGAGTAACATATACCAATGATTTAAATCTGGTTACGTCTAAAAATGAAACAACTGTAAATGCGATTCAGGAAATTTTATTGAATGATTTTACACTAAAAGCACACGATGCATCCAAACTATTTTTGAATGTGAATGCCAAAAAATTCGTATTACAATCTGATGATAAATCAAAAACAGAACTCAATTTAAAATCAGAAAATACTACCATTGAATTAAGTAAAAACGCATCTCTAAAAGCCTTAGTCACTACTACAGATTTGAAAGTAGATATGTATCAAAAAGCAGATGCTAGTATCGAAGGAGATGCCACTAATGCCATCATTCGGTTGGATAATAACTCGAGCTTGACAGGAAATAAATTAACTGTAAAAAATGTTGACGTAACCACAGAAAGTTATTCCATTTGTAGTGTTAATGCAGCAACAACCGTTATCATAGACGCAGCTAATAAATCCGAGATTCAACTTGTGGGCGCTCCAAAAATTGAAATTAGAAAATTTGTCGATGAAGCAAAATTGATAAAAAAGTTGAAATAATCCTCTCCCCGCCCTCTCCAAAGGAGAGGGCGAAAGAACAGAATTGATTAACATATATCCTAACCAACAAAAAGTCCCAATTGCTAAGGCAAATGGGACTTTTTTTATCTTAAAAAATCAGATTCTGATTATTCTTTAGAAGCCAAATATCTTTCAGCATCAAGAGCAGCCATACAACCTGTTCCGGCTGCAGTTATCGCTTGACGATATACATGATCTGCTGCATCACCCGCTACGAAAACGCCTTCAACATTAGTTTTTGAGGTTCCGGGAGTATTAATAATATATCCAGTTTCGTCTAACGAGATATAATCTTTGAAAATATCAGTATTTGGTTTGTGACCAATAGCTACAAAGAAACCAGTCGCAGGAATATCAAAAACTTCATTTGTAGTTTTATTCAAAGCCTTTACCCCAGTAACCACTTGCTCATCTCCTAATACTTCAACAGTATCGTGATTCATTAATATGGTAATATTCTCGGTTTTGCGAACGCGTTCTTCCATGATTTTAGAAGCTCTGAATTTTTCGCTACGCACCAACATGGTTACTTTTTTACAAAGTTTTGACAAATAGTGTGCTTCTTCACAAGCTGAATCTCCTGCCCCTACAATTACTACTTCTTGGTTTCTATAGAAAAAACCGTCACAAACAGCACATGCAGAAACTCCACCGCCCATTTTTAAATAATGTTGTTCTGATGGCATCCCTAAATATTTAGCTGAAGCTCCAGTAGAAATAATTACTGTTTCGCAATGTAATTCTATAGTATCATTGATCCAAACTTTATGAACATCTCCTGAGAAATCAACTCTTGTAGCCCAACCATCACGCACATCAGTACCAAAACGTTGTGCTTGTGCTTGTAATCCTACCATCATTTCCGGACCAGTAATTCCTTCAGGATTACCAGGCCAATTTTCTACTTCATTAGTTGTTGTTAGCTGTCCACCAGGCTGCATTCCTTGGTACAAAACAGGATTCATGTTTGCTCTGGCGGCATATATCGCTGCAGTATAACCTGCTGGACCAGAACCTATAATAAGACATTTAATTTTTTCGATTGTATCTGACATATTAATGTTTCTTTTGAATTTAACAGTGCAAAAATAGGATATTATTGCTGGAATAGTGAACTAGAAGTATCAGTTTTAATTATTCTGGAATAAAAAAATCCCTTCTGTGAGAACAGAAAGGATCAATTTGTCGGGGTGGCAGGATTCGAACCTGCGGCCTCCTGCTCCCAAAGCAGGCGCGATAACCGAGCTACGCTACACCCCGAAAGCGGGTGCAAATATAGTACTATTTTTGGCTTATGCAAAACTATTTCAGAAATAAGGACTAAATTTATTTGGCGCAAAAAATCAGTATGGAAATCTAAAATAAATTTGTTTTTTCAAAGTATAATCCAGCCACAACTTTCCTAGCCCAGATGGAAGTGAAAAGCTTCTCCGAGGTGCGACCAATTTTTTCTTGACAGAAAAGAGCGACCAAAGGAAGCTCCGTTTATGGCTTTAGAAAAAACTGGGAGCAACTCAAGTCCCGAACTATCGGGATTGTAGCGCACAGCTGGAATAGCTCCTAAAAAATGAAATCCTTTTTAAGAATGGGAATTGCCAAATAGCGACTAATCAAGCTTTAACAAATGTTAACAAAATAGATTTTTAGAAACCATAAATAATTGTATTTTTACGGTTCAAAATTTAGAAAAATAAATGGGCAAAATCATCGCGATTGCTAATCAAAAAGGTGGAGTTGGAAAGACTACAACGTCTGTAAATCTTGCTGCTTCACTGGGTGTTTTAGAAAAAAAAGTATTACTTATTGATGCTGATCCACAGGCAAATGCCTCTTCAGGATTAGGAATTGATGTTGAATCTGTAGAGATAGGTACGTATCAAATTCTGGAACATAGTCATACGCCGAAAGAGGCCATCATAAAATGTTCTGCTCCAAATGTGGACGTAATTCCATCACATATTGACCTTGTTGCAATTGAAATCGAATTAGTCGATAAAGAAAACAGGGAATATATGCTTAAAAAAGCATTGGAAAACATCAAGGACGAGTACGATTATATCATTATCGATTGTGCTCCATCTCTTGGATTGCTTACGTTGAATGCTTTAACTGCTGCTGATTCTGTGATTATTCCTATTCAATGTGAGTATTTTGCACTGGAAGGTTTAGGGAAATTATTGAATACGATAAAAAGCATCCAAAAAATTCACAATCCAGATTTAGATATCGAAGGGTTATTATTAACCATGTTTGATTCGAGATTGCGTTTATCAAACCAAGTAGTTGAAGAGGTTCAAAAACATTTCAACGATATGGTTTTTGACACTATTATTCAAAGAAATGTAAAACTGAGCGAAGCGCCAAGCTTTGGAGAAAGTATAATAAACTACGATGCAACAAGCAAAGGAGCTACTAATTACTTGCATCTTGCTCAAGAAGTTATAAAGAAAAACAGTAAATAGTTTTATGGCAAAAGCAATAAAAAAACAAGCCTTAGGAAGAGGATTATCCGCACTATTGAAAGATCCGGAAAACGATATAAAATCCGTTGACGACAAAAATGCTGATAAAGTTGTAGGAAATATCATTGAGCTTGAAATTGAAGCAATTGAAATAAATCCGTTTCAGCCAAGAAGTAATTTCAATGAGGAATCATTGAGAGAATTAGCGACTTCTATTAAAGAATTAGGCGTTATTCAGCCTATTACCGTACGTAAATTAGACTTCAATAAATACCAATTGATTTCGGGTGAGCGTCGTCTTCGTGCGTCGACACTTGTGGGATTGAAAACAGTTCCTGCTTACATTCGTATTGCAAATGACAACGAATCATTGGTTATGGCATTGGTGGAAAACATCCAGCGTCATGATTTAGATCCAATTGAGATTGCACTTTCGTACCAACGTTTGATTGACGAAATTCAGCTGACTCAGGAACAAATGAGTGATCGTGTAGGAAAAAAACGTTCTACTATCGCTAATTATTTACGCCTTTTAAAACTAGACCCGATCATCCAAACCGGAATTCGTGATGGTTTTATCAGTATGGGTCATGGTCGTGCAATTATCAATATTGAAGACCAAGATATTCAAACTGATATTTATCAAAAAATCGTCAGTCAAAATCTATCCGTTCGCGATACCGAAGCTTTAGTAAAAAACTATCAGGAAAGTTTAAAGCCTAAACCTGCCGGTAAACCAAAAGCAGCTTCATTTGAAATTGCAGATTCCCATAAAAGTACTTTTACAAATTATTTTGGAACCAAAGTTGATGTGAAAGTAGCTGGAAACGGTAAAGGAAAAATCACTATTCCATTTCATTCTGAAGAAGACTTCAACAGAATTATTAAATTAATAAACGAGTAGTGCATAAAATCATTTTCATAGGTCTATTCCTTTTTATTGCAGGAAACACTACTGTTTTTGCCCAAACGGAAACAGAAGCAGTACTTGTCGCAAAAGATACTTTGAAATCAAATGACATTGATCCATTGACTCCTGCTAAAGCAGCTTTCTTTTCGGCAATTTTGCCGGGTTTAGGTCAGGCTTACAATAAAAAATACTGGAAAATACCGCTCGTTTACGGAGCTTTAGGAACCAGTGTTTACTTTTATATTGACAACAACAGGAAATACCATCAATACAGAGATGCTTACAAAAGCAGACTGGAAGGATACACTACCGATGATTTGGCTTTCTTAGATAATAATCGATTGATTGCTGGGCAAAAATTTTATCAAAGAAATCGAGATTTATCAGCTTTGGTAACTTTAGCGTTTTATGCATTAAATATCATAGATGCTAATGTCGATGCTGCTTTAATACAATTCAATGTGGATGAAAACTTATCAGTAAGACCTGTTATTTATCCAAATGATGTAACATTCAAGACTAATGTAGGACTAACATTTAATTATAATTTTTAGATTGAAAACAGAATACTCCATTCATCTTTAAAATTTTAATTTATAAATATAAAAAACAAATGAAAATTGCGCTTTTAGGATACGGAAAAATGGGTCAGGTAATTGAAAGAATTGCACTGGAAAGAGGACATGAAATCGTTTTGAAAAAAGATGAAAACAATACTTTTGATGGTCTTTCAACTGCTGATGTAGCTATTGATTTCAGTGTTCCAACAGCTGCAGTCCCTAATATCTCCAGTTGTTTCCATGCTAATGTCCCTGTAATTTCAGGAACAACAGGCTGGTTAGAACATTATGATGAAATGGTGGCACTTTGCACAGCTAAGAACGGTGGTTTTATCTCCAGTTCTAACTTTAGTTTAGGCGTGAATATTTTCTTTGAACTCAACGAATATTTGGCAAAAATCATGTCAAAATTTGACAGTTATAAAGTAGAAATGGAAGAAATTCATCATACTCAAAAACTAGATGCACCAAGTGGCACAGCGATATCATTAGCCAAAGGAGTAATTGAAAATAGTTCGTACACCAACTGGACATTAGAAAAGCCTGAAGCCGACCAAATTCATATCGAAGCAAAAAGAATAGGAACTGTTCCGGGAACACACACCGTAACATACAATTCTGTTGTTGATGCTATCGAAATAAAACATACCGCACACAATCGTGAAGGTTTTGCTCTGGGTGCTGTGATTGCAGCAGAATGGATTATAGGAAAGCAAGGTGTTTTTACCATGAAAGATGTTTTAGACTTAAAATAAAATTATACTCGGTTTTAGGAAAATCGCTAACGAAACAACCTTAAACTTCAAACTTTAAACAAAAAACTATGTCAGTATATCAATGGTTTGTATTTTTTCTGCTAGTACAAATAGTTCACTTTTTAGGAACATGGAAATTATATGAAAGCGCGGGAAGGAAAAGTTGGGAAGCAGCTATTCCAGTATACAATGCTATTGTTTTGATGAAAATAATAGGCCGCCCTACTTGGTGGACGATTTTACTTTTTATCCCAATTATTAATTTGATTATGTTTCCTGTAATCTGGGTAGAAACATTGAGAAGTTTTGGAAAACGATCTGGATTAGATACTTTTTTAGGGCTTGTAACTCTTGGATTTTACATTTATTATGTTAATTATACTCAAAAATTAAATTACATAGCTGACAGAAGTTTAAGCCCCGAAAACAAAGCAGCTGATACCGTTAGCTCATTGCTTTTTGCAGTTATAGTAGCTACTTTGGTTCACACCTATTTAATTCAACCGTACACGATTCCTACCTCTTCATTGGAAAAATCCTTATTGGTAGGTGACTTTTTATTTGTGAGTAAAATGAATTATGGTGCAAGAATCCCAATGACAACCGTAGCATTGCCAATGGTTCATGATTCTATCCCTTTACTTCAAAAAAAATCATACTTAACTTGGCCGCAATTACCTTATTTAAGATTACCGGGAATTCAAAACATAAACAGAACGGATATCGTTGTATTTAACTGGCCGGTTGATACTGTTTACAGGTTTTTTGACACTTCAAAAAGACGTGCTTTTAAACCGGTAGACAAGAAATCGAATTACGTAAAAAGATGTGTTGGAATCCCTGGAGACAACTTATCTATAAAAGACGGTATGATTTATATTGATGGTAAACTATTGGAATTACCTGAAAGAGCAAAACCGCAATTCTCCTACAAAGTATCATTAGACGGAAAAACGCCAATCGATTTTGAGCATTTACTTAAAGAGATGGACGTAACTGACCCTGTACTTGTTACAGATGAAACGCGAAGAGACACATTATTTTTTAGTGCTTTGACAGCTGCTGGAGCTGAAAGATTGAAAAATGTACCTGGTATTACTAGTGTTACAAGACAAATATCAAGAGATGTTGATCAAGCTAGTAATGGAAAAGGTGTTTTCCCGCATATCAATAAGTGGAACAGTGACAACTACGGCCCTATCTATGTACCAGAAAAAGGAAAAACTGTCGCTTTAACAACTGAATCATTGCCATTTTATAAAACCATAATTACTGATTATGAAACAAATGAAAATGGAGATAAAAACGACCTTAAAGTAACAGGAAACGAAATAAGACTAAACGGAAAAGTAGTTAAAGACTACACTTTCCAACAAAATTATTACTGGATGATGGGTGACAACCGTCATAACTCTGAAGACAGCCGCTATTGGGGATTTGTTCCTGAAAATCACATCGTAGGGAAACCTATTTTTATCTGGTTAAGTTGGGATACAAATGGTAAAGGGTTGAATAAAATACGTTGGGACAGAGTTTTTACAACTGTTAGCGGTGAAGGCCAACCTCAATCTTATTTAAAATATTTCCTATTCGCTTTAGCAGCATTTTTCATTGGAGAGTATTTTTGGAAAAAAAGGAAAGAGGGTAAAAGTTAATTTGATTATTCGTTAGTTTGTTTATTTGATCGTAAAGACAGAAACATATCTAGTCATTAGATAAAAAATAAATATGAAATTTACGTTTCAAATAACTTAGCAATTTACTTAACAAATCACCAAATAAAATGTATACTTATTCATTTGAGAAATTAGAGGTTTGGAATGAAGCTAAAGAATTCACTAAATCCATTTATTTCTTAACTTCTACATTTCCAGATTCAGAGAAGTTTGGATTAATTTCACAATTAAGAAGAGCATCCGTTTCTATCTGCTCAAATATTGCCGAAGGCTCTGCAAGGAGTTCATATAAAGACAAGGCACATTTTACAACAATGGCATTTAGTTCAGCCATTGAAGTTTTAAATCAATTGATATTATCTTTTGAGTTAAATATTATAATCGAAGATGACTATTTAAGGTTAAGACAAAATATCGAAAGTGTTACAAACAAACTAAATGGACTTCGAAATTACCAAATAGACAAATCAACGGAAAAAACCAAATAACCAAAATAACGAATAACCACATGGACATCCTCATCCATCCTACCTATTTCCCATCGATAAGCCATTTTGCAGCCATGGTACAATCGGAAAACATTACTTTTGAAATAGAAGATAATTTCCAGAAACAAACCAACCGCAACCGCACTTATATTTATAGTCCAAACGGAATTCAGTTATTAAACATCCCTGTAAAACATTCGAAACAAAGTCATCAAAAAACAAAAGATATCAAAATTGAAACTGATTTTGATTGGCAAAAACAACATTTCAAATCATTAGAAGCAGGATACCGAAGTTCTCCTTTTTTTGAGTTTTTCGAAGATGACATCAGACCAATTTTCGAAAAAAAATATACTTTTTTATTGGATTTAAATTTTGAGGTTTTTGATATCCTATCAAAATGTTTCCGTATAAAACAGGATTACACGACAACAACCGAATACTTTCATGAAGTTGACACAACTATAATTACTGATTTCAGAGCTTTGGTAAACGGGAAAAAAGATCTTTCTGTATTCGAAAGTTACACTCAGGTTTTTGATGACAAATATGGTTTTATCAACAATCTTAGTGTTATAGATTTGCTTTTTAATGAAGGGAAATATGCAATGGATTATTTAAAAAAGCAAGATCTGATTCTAAAATAAAATTCCTAATTAAATTTTATTCCAAAGACAATCTAGCCATAATAGGAAAATGATCTGAGTTAATAAATTTCGAAAAATTTTCAAACTTCTTTACTTTCATTTTTTCGTCAGCAAAAATATAATCAATTCTGGCTGGATAGTACCTGAATTTATAGGTCTCTCCAAAACCATTCCCTGCTTCTTCAAAGCTATCTTTCAACTTTCCTTTAATGCTTCGGTACACATATGAAAACGCGCTATTGTTCATGTCGCCACAAATGATAATTGGATACGTGCATTTCATTTTATGTTCCTTAAAAATCTCCGCTTGCTGTTGTTGTTGCTTGAACGCTTTACTGATTCTAATAAATAACATTTGTGATTTCTGCTGATTAATCGCATCTATATTTTCATCAATTTCATTGACATCAGGAGAAATTTTGATGGATTGAATGTGCATATTATACACTCTTATAATGTCTTTTCCTTTTTTTACATCCGCAAAAACAACATTATTACTTGAATTTGGAAAAATAATATTTCCTTGATCAATAATCGGAAATTTAGAAAAAATCGCCTGTCCCGTTTTAATTTGGTTTCCATCGGTAAAAATATATCTATGGGGATACACTTTCAAATCAATATCAGCTGAGGAAGAGTATTCCTGAATACACAATATATCAGGGTTTTTATCATTAATAAACGTGAGAATATCTGAAGGAACATCGTCTCTGTCAATCCATTTAAAAACATTAAACAGACGAACATTATAACTCATTACGGTAAAATCTTTTTCTTCTTTAGGAAACTCTGGTGAAGAAAATTTATAAAACTTATTTATAAAAGTAATTCCAATCAATAAAACCAAACCCGAAACTATCAATTGCTTTTTGAATTGCAAAGCCCAATACACAAAAAACAAGCCATTTAAGATAAAAAAAAGCGGCATGAAAAGTGTCAAAACGGATAAAAGAGGAAAAGATTTCGGTGCCAAAAAAGGCAGAACATAGGCAATAAAAGTGACAATAGTAAGAACTATATTCAAAAAAAACATTCCTTTATTAAACCATGAAAGATTTTTCATTTTCTATATTTTTTAGTAAGACAATATCTAAAATCTTATTTGATACTTATTTCCCAACTTTGAACAAGAATTCTTTTTCTTCTTTTGTCAAACTATCATAACCTGACTGACTGATTTTATCTAAAATTTCATCTATCTGCTGCTGAGATTTATCTTTTGTAACTATTTTTGAAACGCTTTTTACCAAAGGCTTACTGTAATTTTTATGCACTTTCTTGAATGGTGTTGACTTATTTTTTTTCAACAAATTTGCAAAAAAATCTATAACACGAGTAACAACAGTACTTAAATCGGTTCCATTTTGAAGCAATTTAATAAAAATAAAACCAAAAAAAGCTCCAGAAAGATGAGAAATATGCCCACCCATATTTTCTGAACGCAGTTGCATTAAATCAACAATAATAATTACGGCAGTTATATGCCACAACTTGACATTTCCAATAATCAATAAACGGAGATCCATCAAAGGATGATAAGTAGTAGTTGCTACTAAAATAGCCATAATAGCGGCAGAAGCACCTACAATTGGAGCATTAATATTTAAAACGTAAAATACCAAAATATAACAAATTCCTGCAAAAATGGCGCTCAATATGTACAAGCCCAGCAATTGCTTAGAAGTAAAATACGTCATAAATAATCTGCCCGAGAAGTTCAGAACAATCATATTAAAAATAATATGCATGATTCCACTGTGAAAAAAAGCATACGAAAGTAACGACCAGGGTTTCCAAAGCAAATCTGCCGGATTAGAGGACAAACTCACATAATGGATGTAATCAATATTGACACCCAACAAGGATAAAAGAGCAAAAAACAACCATGGTAGAACAAACAAAGCTACATTCCAAAAGATTAGCTGAGTAACTATTCCTCCCATCTTGTATTGTAATTTCAGGTCGTCAATAATATTCATAATTTAATTGGGATTTAAGAGCTGATATTTAGGTCGTACTACTTTAAAAGGGGTTAGATTTTTAATTCCAACGATTTTTATTGAACTGATTTTTCTTCCAATACCACATAATAATAAAACCAAATAAAGCACCTCCAACGTGTGCAAAATGGGCAATTCCACCGCCACCAAAAATTGATTTTCCAGAAATACCTAAATACAAATCAACCAATACTAAACCTGGCACAAAATATTTTGCCTTTATTGGCACAGGAATAAACATCAAAGCCAATTCAGCATTAGGAAACATGAAAGCAAATGCTACTATCGTTCCATAAATAGCTCCAGATGCGCCCACTGCTGTACCAACATAAGCGCTTGTGAAATTTTGAAAATCAGAAACGGATATAAATTGTTGCCATCTTGTATCTATTTTACCCTCATTTAAAAGTTGTAAAATTTCTTGCTTAGGATATCCGTTAGCGATTAGTGTATTCAAACCATCTTGAAAATAGTAATAATTAACTCCGGTATGCAACAACGCAGCGCCTAGTCCACAGGAAATATAGAAAAATAAGAACTTCTTACTTCCCCACATTTGCTCTAAAGCTGATCCAAAAGAATACAACGCAAACATATTGAAAAAAATATGCATAAAGCCACCATGCATGAACATGTGCGTCAGCGGTTGCCACAATTGAAAACTTGGGTTTTCTGGAAAATACAAAGCCAATATTCTATAGGCTGGATTTGTGGGATTAAAATCCCCTAAAGCAAGTGTACCTACAAAAAACAATACATTTATAATTATTAATTGTTTTACTGTCTCAGTTACGTTTCTCATAATGCAAATTTTTTATCTAAATCTTCCACACGCATCGTGATGAAAGTGGGTTTATGAAATGGGGAAACATTGGGATCTTTACAGGCAAAAAGGCCGTTAACCAAATTTTCCTGTTCTTTTTCTGTAAGGTGCGTTCCTGTTTTTACCGCTAAACTTTTTGCCATAGATTTGGCAATCGTATCGTTCTGACTGAAACTGCTTTCAGGAATTCCGTCCTGCAAATCACTTAATAATTGTTCTAAAACCAGAGAAACTTCACTCTCCGTTACATTTACCGGTATTCCTGAAATAACAATATGATCAGTATTATTTTCTTCGAAGACAAATCCAGTGTTCATTAATGATAATTGTAATTCACCGATAAGATCCATTTCGCTCGACGAAAAAAACAAGTTCAAAGGAAACAACAACTGCTGGCTTGATGCCTGATTAACGGTCATATTTACTAAAAACTGCTCATACAAAACACGTTGATGCGCACGTTGTTGATCGACAATTACCATCCCTGATTTGATGGAGGAAACAATATATTTTTTATGTATTTGATACGTTTTATGAACAGAATGCTCAACTTCTTCGTCATTAAATAAAGAGGAAGTCACTTCTTCATTTTCGAAAGTCATCTGTCCTATTTCATCCGTATCTTGTTTTAAACCTACGTATAAACTTTCCCAATTAGCCGTTGGTTCCGGTTTTCTGTAACTGGAAAATTGCTTGCTGGGTTTTTCTTCGGAAAAAGGATTGAAGTTTCCATCAACTTGAATTGTAGGCGTTTCCCCCGTTAAATCTTTGTAATGATACGGCGTGTCTAAATTAGAATCACGGTCAAAATCCAAAACTGGAGCCACATTAAACTGACCTAAACTATGCTTTATGGAAGCTCTTAAAATAGCATATAATGCATGTTCGTCATCAAACTTGATCTCCGTTTTAGTGGGATGAATATTGATATCAATAGTATTAGGAGGCACCGATAAATATAAAAAATAACTGGGCTGTGCCCCATCTTTCAAAATTCCGTCATAGGCAGCCATAACCGCATGATGCAAATAACCGCTTTTTATAAAACGATCATTCACAAAGAAAAACTGTTCTCCACGATTTTTTTTGGCAAATTCAGGTTTACTTACAAATCCCTGTATCGTCACTATCTCTGTTTCTTCTTGAACCGGTACTAATTTTTCATTGGTTTTACCCGAAAAAATATTGACAATTCGTTGGCGTAAAGTAGATGGCGGCAAATTGAACATTTCACTGCCATTGTGATAAAACGTAAAATGTATTTTTGGGTGAGCCAAGGCTACACGTTGAAATTCATCAATAATATGGCGGTATTCCACCGTATCCGATTTCAGGAAATTACGTCGCGCCGGAATATTAAAAAATAAATTTTTAACTGCAAATGAAGTACCTTTTGGCAAAACAGCAACATCTTGCGATACAAACTTACTGCCTTCAATGATAATGTGTGTTCCAAGTTCTTCTTGATCTTGCTTGGTTTTCATTTCTACATGGGCAATTGCCGCAATAGATGCTAATGCTTCTCCACGAAACCCTTTGGTATGCAAAGAAAACAAATCTTCTGCCTGACGAATTTTGGAAGTGGCGTGACGTTCAAAACACAAACGCGCATCGGTAACAGTCATTCCTAAACCATTATCAATCACTTGAACTAATGCCTTCCCAGCATCTTTAAGAATTAATTTGATATCTGTTGCTCTGGCATCTACCGCATTTTCCAGCAACTCTTTGACAACTGAAGCTGGTCTTTGAACGACTTCTCCAGCAGCAATTTGATTGGCAACATGATCAGGAAGTAATTGAATTATACTCGACATTAAAAAAATGTTGTTTAAAGTTTAAGGTTTAAATTTTTTAAAACCAAGATGTACAAATTTAATGAATTTCTATTGGGAATGGTAGCTTATTTAATCATAAAAAAAACAAAAAACCTATACTATTTATGAGACAGTATAGGTTTAATAATTAGTATTTTTATTATTTATTCCTTCAACTCTAAAGGCGAACCTTCTTCTAGTTGAATTGCTCCAGCAGATAATAAATGCTGATTATCTATTTGGTGGGTTAACGAAGCCTGCTGACGAATATACGCCATTTTGATAGCTGCGATAGCTGCTTCAGTACCTTTGTTACCGTGAATTCCTCCACTTCTATCAATGGATTGTTGCATGGTATTATCAGTCAAAACACAAAAAATTACAGGAATATCCGTTTGAACATTCAGGTCTTTTATACCTTGCGTTACTCCTTCACACACAAAATCAAAATGTTTGGTTTGCCCTTGAATTACACATCCAATAGCAATCACA
Source organism: Flavobacterium sp. GNP002 (assembly GCF_054343795.1). Classification (NCBI taxonomy): domain Bacteria; kingdom Pseudomonadati; phylum Bacteroidota; class Flavobacteriia; order Flavobacteriales; family Flavobacteriaceae; genus Flavobacterium; species Flavobacterium sp. GNP002. The sequence continues at coordinate 2,115,606 of NZ_JBTGUW010000001.1, read as the reverse complement.
GCATCAACATTTTGTGTTTGCAGCATTTTCTTTGAACCATATATAAGTTCAAAGCTTCCAGGAACATTCCAGCGAATAATATGCTGGGCTGGAACTTGATTTTCCAAAAGGGCTTCAATAGCACCTCTATAAAGTCCTTCAGTTATGGAATCATTCCATTCTGAAACAACAATCCCAAAGCGAAAATCTTTCGCGTTTGGGATTGAATTTTTATCGTACTCGGATAAGTTTTTATTTACGGTAGCCATTTTATTTTAAAATTTTGATTTTAGATTTTTGATTTCAGATATTAAAGGTAGCTTTTTGAAATCAAAAATCTCCAATCTTAAATCCCAATCTTACTATCATTTTTTATTATTGTGCTAATCCTATCAAAACGTCAACTGAAGCAGCCTCTGGAGTTCCTTCAAAATTGTCTTTAATATCTGTAAAATATTTCAAAGCATCAGCTTTATTTCCTAATGCCAAAGCTGTTTTTCCTGCTTTTAACAAGAAACGTGGCGTAGTGAAATCATTTTTATTTGATTCAGCAGCTTTTACGTAATTTTCTAAAGCTTCTTTCGGTTGATTTTTTTGAGAATAAGCATCTCCAATTGCTCCTTTTGCCAAAGCTCCTAAAACAATATCATCTGATTTAAATTTACTTAAATAATCAATCGCTTCCGTGTATTTTCCTGTATTCAAATAAGCAATTCCAGCATAATAATTAGCTAAATTTCCTGCATCAGTTCCTGAATATTCATCAGCAATTTTTAAGAATCCAAATTTACCTTCTGAACCATTCAAAGATAGTTTATATAATGAGTCACTTGCTACTCCATCAGTTGCTTTTTGGAAATTTTGCTGTGCTACAAACATTTCATTCGCTGCTTCCTCTTGTTGTGGTGCGGCAACGAATCTTTGGTATCCTAAATAACCAATAGTAAAAATAGCAGCAGCGGCAACTAAACCAATAATAACTTTTTGATTTTTAGCTACCCAATCCTCAGTTTTCGAAGCTGTTTCGTCTAATGTTGAAAAAACACCAGCTGTTGTGCTGTCTTTTTCATCAATTTGTACTGCTTCAACCGCGTCATTTACTTCTTTTTCTTTTGGTGCTTTATATCCTCTTTTATTGTAAGTAGCCATTTATTTTTAATTTAGTGAGTCGCAAAAATAAAATTTTTATTCAAATCTAAAAGCCATTTTTATCGATATTTTTCAATAATTTGCACCCACTTTGAAAAACCCGTTTAAAAACATCAAAGTTCTCAATACCAGCAAGCCTTACAGATGTATTTAAAAAAGATTTCATTATTCAATTATAAGAATTTTTCGGAAGCAAATTTCGATTTTGACAGCAAAATAAATTGTTTTGTAGGTAAGAATGGTATTGGTAAGACAAATGTGCTGGATGCAATCTACCATTTATCGTACGGAAAAAGCTATTTCAATCCCTTAGCGGTTCAGAATATTAAACACGGAGAAGAATTCTTTGTGATTGATGCTGAATTTGAAAAAAACGAAAGAAATGAACAAATTCTTTGCAGCCTAAAAAAAGGACAAAAAAAGATATTGAAACGCAACGGAAAAGCCTACGAAAAATTCTCAGATCATATTGGTTTTATTCCTTTAGTTATCATTTCTCCTGCTGATAGGGATTTGATTGTGGAAGGCAGCGAAACCAGAAGAAAATTCATGGACAGCGTGATTTCCCAACTGGATTCCCATTACTTACAGCAACTCATTCAATATCAGAAAGTAATGAGTCAGCGTAATGCTTTGTTGAAATATTTTGCATTGAATCATGTTTTTGATACTGATACGCTCTCGATATATAATGAGCAACTCAACGGTTTTGGAGATTATATTTTCGAAAAAAGAAAAGAATTCATTGACCAGTTCATTCCTATTTTTAACACACACCATCAAGCCATAACAGGCTCGCAGGAAACTGTCCGTCTGGTTTATGAAAGTCATTTATTCGAAAAAGATTTATTGACTTTATTACAAGAAAACATAAACAAAGACCGTTCTTTACATTACACAAGTGTAGGAATTCACAAAGACGATTTAGCATTTGAAATTGATCAACATCCAATTAAAAAATTTGGTTCTCAAGGCCAACAAAAATCGTTTCTGATTGCTTTAAAATTAGCTCAATTTGAATTTCTAAAAAAGCAAAGCGGTGTAAAACCCATTTTACTTTTTGATGACATCTTTGATAAATTGGACGAAAGTCGCGTAGCAAAAATCATCGAAATGGTCAACAGCGATACTTTTGGTCAACTTTTTATTTCAGATACACATCCGGAACGTACTGAAACCATTGTAAAATCGACACATCAGACGTATAAAATTTTCAACTTATAACTATCTTTATGAAAATTTGAAACAAAATTTATTAAAAAACCAAACATGTCAATCTTTAGTGACTAATGACTTACAACCATGAATTTAAAAAACAGAAAAATAATCCATCTCCTTCTTTTTATTTCAATAATTACATTGCAAGCGATAGCCTTTTCTTTTTGGTATGCAGAGATAAAAATTCAAAATAATCTTTACACTTCAATTGATAAAATTGCTAAACCAAATGAAGCTGTATCCTTATCCAACCAAGCTATTAAAAGCTATTTTACAGCTAATAATGCATTCACCTCATATCTAAATAGTAATTCAGCACAAGACTATACAATTTACAGAACTGCTATAAAAAAAATGGCTGCTGATTTAGACCAACTAAGTTCCCTTAGCACTAAGAACAATATATTCAAGCAAATCATTGCATCAAAACTAAGTACTGAAAAAAATGTTAGTGACCTTCAAGCGGAACTAAATTTAATAATCAATACTAATTTTAAAGCAGCGGCAAAACTGGAAGATATTGACTTTAAAGTAAAAGCCTATAATTACGAAACCGTTTTAAGCTCCATTACATACGACACGACTAAAACGGCTGTTGTTACTAAAAAGAAAGGTCTATTTGGTCGTATTGGAAATGCACTTTCAGGCAAAACACAAGTAGACAAAGAGGAAGTAAAGTCAGTTATCAAAATGGTTTTTAACAACCAAGAAAAGTCGGGTTCCTTTGAAGACCAGCTACGCAACATTTTTAAGTTAACTGAAAATTATTATAAGACGGAAGTTACAAAATTAAAAAAAGTTCATTCTGCTTTAAAAGCAAAAGACAAAGATTTACTACTGATCAATAAAAGCATATTGTCTAAAAGTCAAGAGATTGTTTTAATCTACTCTAGTTCCGCTCAGGAATTGAATAGGATTGATTACTTGAACTCCATAAAAAAATATAATGCAAGTTTAAAAGACAAAAAGAAGTTCATCTTTATTTTGCTAATCACGATAAGCATTATAACTATCTTACTACTCCTATACACTGTATACTCATACTTACTGGAAAAAAATCTACAGCAAGCAAAAATTAATGCTGAAATAAGCCTAGATAAAAAGAATCAACTTATAGGAATGATTAGCCATGAGATGAGAGCGCCCCTAAATATCATTTCCAATTTTTCAAAAAAATTAAAGGGGCTCAATACAAATCCAGATTTAAATTCGAATATAGACTCGTTATACTTTACTGCAAATTCCTTGCAAATCACTGTAAGTCAAATTCTCGATTTCTTTAAAAATGAAAATAGTACACTGCTGCTGTACAATTCAAAAATTAATCTAAAAACAGAAGTCGGCTCTATATTAGAGTCTTTAAAGGCATTAGCAGAATTAAAACAACTCCAAATTAAATACAACATCTCCCCCGACCTTGATCAAGATGTGTGGGCTGATAATGTTAAAATTCACCAACTGTTTTACAATATAATTGGTAATGCTATAAAATTCACAAAAACAGGATCAATAACTATTGAAACAAATCTAACAGCAGAAGGCGAAAAACTCCGCTTTGATGTAAAAATAACAGATACAGGAGCTGGAATCCCTTCAGAAGAACTTGATAAAATTTTTGACAAATTTTATCAAAGTAAAACGCATCATGAACAAATCAGTTTTGGAGCTGGATTAGGATTGAACTTATGTAAAAATATAATTGAATTATTTAACGGTGAAATTGCCGTAAAAAGTAAACTAAATGTAGGAACTGAAATTTCCTTTTTCTTGATATTAGAGACATTAAAGCTGGAACAAGAAACAAATCAAACAAAACTAATCAATCAATTTAAGGACACTAACAAAGAGCTTTTGGTTGTAGATGATGATCCAATGACATTATTACTTTTAAAAAAATTAATGTCCAAAATCAATTTTAAAGTAACAACTTATCAAGAAGTTGGTGCTGCAAAAGAATACCTCAGTACAAATGAGGTGGATTTAATTATAACCGATCTTCAAATTTGTGATTATTCAGGTTTTGATTTTATTGAGGATGTCAAAGAAATTAAAAACAACAATGCAAAAATCCCAATTATTGTAATAACAGGAGATTCGTATATGAATACAGCTAACCTAGAAGAATTACAAATAGATGAAATCATAATAAAACCAATTAACAAAGAAGAACTTTTTTTTAAGATTTACACGGTATTGAATCAATAAGCAATCCTAAAGTTCACTTTTATAATACAGAAACTTTGGTAGACAATAAGACACAAATAGATTTGGGATTAAAATTCATCATAATTTCTATAATTGCCTGCAAAACGCAGCACACAACATATTAAATTAATGATTAATAGCACTATTTAATTGCTTACTTTAGCTTATCCAAAAAACACCTATCATGAAATACAAATCTCTTTTGTACCTGCTTTTAGTTTTAGTTTTTGCGTCTTGCAACGGGCAAAATTCCAAAGAAATCAAAACTATTGATTCAAAAGCTTTTGCTGAAAAGATGGCAGCGACTCCGAATCCACAAATTCTGGATGTAAGAACTCCTAACGAATTTACGTCTGATCATATTGATAATGCTAAAAATATAAATTGGCTTGGAACTACTTTTGTTTCCGATGTAGAAAAACTAGACAAATCTCAACCCGTTTTTGTGTATTGCAAAAGTGGTGGAAGAAGCCAGAAAGCAGCTGAAAAACTAAATGAATTAGGTTTTAAAACTATTTATCAATTAGACGGAGGAATATTAAAATGGGATGCTGCAGGATACTCTAAACCAAGTGATAAAATCATAGGACTATCCGCTACGGAATACAACAAACTATTAAATTCAGATAAAAAAGTATTGATTAGTTTTTATGCTGAATGGTGTGCGCCTTGTAAAAAAATGGCTCCTTATGTTTTGCAAATGCAAAAAGATTTAGCAGATAAAGTAGTTATTATTCGATTGGATGCCGATAAAAATAAAACCTTAATTTCTGAAATGAAAATCAGCGAACTTCCTACACTTTTACTGTATGAAAATGCAACCGTAAAATGGAAACATTCTGGTTTTATAAGTGAAAATGATTTAAAAAAACAACTACAATAGCTTCAAGATGCTTTCAAAAAATACAATCCAATTTCTAGATGATTTAAAAGCCAACAACAATAGGGACTGGTTTTTGGAAAATAAAAAACGCTACGAAGCAGTCAAAAAAGAATACCAGCAATTAGTTGGTAATTTTCTTGACACCATGAAACCGCTTGATCCATCGCTAGAAATGCTTGAAGTGAAAAATTGTACTTTTAGAATCAATCGTGATATTCGGTTTTCTAAAGACAAAACTCCTTACAAATCGCATTTAGGCGTTTGGCTTTCTTCGGGAGCAAAAGGTATGAATCGCTCTGGTTATTACATTCATTTAGAAAAAGGAGCTAGTTTTATTGCCGGTGGGTTGTATTGTCCCGAAGCGGTAGATTTGAAAAAAATGCGTAAGGAAATTGCTTATTTTCATGATGATTTAGAAGCTATTCTCAACGAAAAAGATTTCAAAAGAGAGTTTAAAGATTTTGATCGAAATGAAAAAGATACACTGAAAAATCCACCACGAGGGTACGAAAAAGAACATCCTGCTATTGAATTTTTGAAATTGAAAAGTTTCGAATGTTCTCAAAGAATTGATTTTTCAGAAGTAACAAAAAAAGATTTTGTTGCCACAATGAGTAAAAAACTGATTGCGCTTAAACCACTGAACGATTTTATAAATCGAGCTTTAACTTCTGAGTAGTTATAATTTACACTGATGAAAAAAAAGAAAATACTTTTTCTGGGAGAATCCTACAGAGCCGATGCCATAACTTGGATGAATGGTTTAAAGGAATTTGGTGATTTTGAAATTATTACTTGGGAATTAAAAACACCCAACAATTGCATTCATAACCGAATTTTAAGGGTTTTCGAATTTGAATTAGCCATTTTTAAAATCAGGAAAATAATAAAAGCACAAAGACCGGATATGGTAATTGCAGAAAGAACTACAAGTTATGGTTTTCTTGCTGCATTATCCGGTGTAAAACCTGTTGCAATTGCACAACAAGGCAAAACCGATTTATGGCCTAAAAAATCGATTACATTACCGTTAAAAAAACTTATTCAGAATTACGCTTTCAAAAAAGCAGATTTAATTCATGCTTGGGGACCCGTGATGACTATTTCTATGCATGAAGCCAATGTCGATATGAATAAAGTTTTAGTTTTACCGAAAGGAATTGATTTGACTAAATTTGGAAATCAAAACAACGCCAATCCAGAAAAAATTTGTGCCATAGTCACTCGTTCTTTATTACCTGAATATCGTCATGATATTATTTTAAAATCATTTGCCCTTTTAAACCAAAAAGGAATAGACTTCTTACTTACCATTATAGGAGACGGAACACAACTTTCTAAATTAAAAGATTTAACAAAAAATTTAGGTATTGAAAACAAAGTCAACTTTACGGGAAGAATCCCAAATACTGAATTACCAAAACTATTACAGCAATCTAATATTTACATTAGTATGCCAATAACTGAAGGTGTTTCGGCCTCATTATTTGAAGCTATGGCTACTAATTGCTATCCAATTGTAACCGATATTGAAGGAAATAAGAGTTGGATTAAACACCGCGAAAATGGACAATTAGTTACAGTTGATGATTACAAAATGCTGGCCGAAGAATTAATCTGGGCATTTGAAAACAATAAACACCGAAACGAAGCTGTTTTAAAAAATAGAAAAATTTTAGAGAAAAATGCAGATTACAACATAAATATGAAAATCATTGCCAATAAATACCACGAATTAATTAACACAAATAGCCCCAATTAACTATGTGTGGAATTAATGGAATCTTGCATTTACAATCACAAAAAAAAATTGACGAACGCGTTCTTGTAAAAATGCGCGATTCGCTAGAACATCGAGGTCCTGATGACAAAGGATTGTTTATAGAAAATAATATTGGTTTTGGACACAGAAGACTTTCAATTCTAGATGTTTCTCTCGCCGGACACCAGCCTTTCCAATCAGAAGACGGAAGATATGTGATGGTTTATAATGGCGAAATCTACAATTTCAAAGAGTTTTATCCAGAATTAAAAAGCAATGGTTTTGATATCAGAACTACTTCGGATACCGAGGTCTTGATGAAATTATTTCAATTGCATGGTTTAAAAATGCTCAACCGCCTCAACGGTATGTTTACATTTGCTATTTGGGATAAATTAGAAAAAAAGTTAACTCTTGTTCGGGATAGAATGGGTGTTAAGCCTTTATATTATTCTTTTTATAACGAAACTTTATATTTTGCTTCTGAACAGAAAGCACTTTTCACGGCTGGAGTTCCACTCAAAATGGCACAGGAAGGACTGGAAGAATATATTTTTAACAGATTTGTTGCCGGAGAAAACACGCTATATCAAAACGTAAAAAAAGTATTGCCCGGACATATTATGACCATTTATGAAAGTGGAAAAACTACTGTCGAAAAATGGTGGAATTTAAAAAAGGAAATTCAAAACCAACCTGAAATAAAAAATCCGGTAGAATGGTTTCGAGAAACGTTTGATGATTCTGTAAAAATGCGAATGGTGAGCGACGTTCCTGTAGGTGTTATGTTAAGTGGCGGACTGGATTCCTCGTCTATTTTAGCTTCATTACACCATCAAAAATACAAAGACATACAAACCTTTAATATTGGTTTTAAAGAGAAAGAACATAACGAAGCACATTTGGCTAAAATGATGGCAGAGAAATTCGATTATGGATTTCAAACCATGCAATTAGAGGATAAGAATCTTTATGACCAATTAATAAATGCTACTTATTTTCAGGATGAGCCAATCATGCATTTAAGCGAACCACACCTTTTAGCAGTTTCACAAATGGCAAAACCTTCCGTAAAAGTGTTGCTTTCCGGCGAAGGTGCCGATGAGTTGATGGGAGGCTATGTACGCTACAAGGCCTTACAATATCCATCCTTATTGAATTCTATAGCCACCATAGGAAATCTGGATGTTTTTACAAAACAACCACGATACGAGAAATTAACGCGTTATGCCCAAATCATAAAAAAATCCGATTTAGTCCTATTTAATGGTTCCAATATTTATCCCAATGATATTGCGGAAACTTTTGGGATTAATACACCTCCAAGCAACGAATACCGAAAAAAAATCTACAAAGAAGCAAAGTCATTGTATCCTGGTAATTTACGTCGTCAAGCACTTTATTTTGACCAACACACCTACTTATGCTCGCTTTTAGACAGGAATGACCGTTGTACCATGGGTGCATCCATTGAATGTAGAGAACCATTTCTGGACCCCAGATTAATTGTTGGATTAGGATCATTAGAAGACAAATGGCTTTTTACAGGAAAAAAATGGAAATTCATTCTAAAGAAAGCAATGGAAGAACGTTTGCCAAATGAAATTCTAAAATTCAAAAAAGTTGGTTTGAGTGCGCCTTGGGGCGATTACATCACAAAAAGTCCTGCTTTCAAAGACGAATTAGATTCTTTCTCGAAAAGTGATTTATTTCAAATACCTTATTTTGAACACATAAACATTAAAAAATTAGTTCAGAATTTACAAAAGGGTGATGTTACGATGACTCCTTATATTATGCCATTGTTTATGATGCATATCTGGATGAAAACGTATGCAACTAAATTTTAATTCTTACTTTTGGTGCGGGATAAAACAATTCAAAAAGCACTTTCTTTTATGGAAATAGTACATAATTTCTCTTTAAAAAAACACAATACTTTTGGCATTGAAGCCAAAGCAAAACAGTTCGTTGCCGTTCATTCTGTACAAGATTTGAAAACAATTTTACAAGAAAATAAAACCCAGCAAAAATTCATTTTAGGTGGCGGAAGCAATATGCTTTTGACAAAAGATATTGATGCGCTTGTCATTCATATCGATTTGAAAGGCAAGAAAATTATTGAAGAAAATGATGATTTTGTTTGGGTCGAAAGTCAAGCTGGTGAAAGCTGGCATGAATTTGTACTTTGGACCATCGACCAAAATTTTGGCGGTTTAGAAAACATGTCACTCATTCCAGGAAACGTTGGAACTACACCAGTCCAAAATATCGGAGCGTATGGAACCGAAATAAAAGACACTTTTGTTTCCTGTGAAGCAATGACCATAGAAAGTCAGGAAATGAAAACGTTCACAAATGACGAATGCCATTTTGGGTACCGAGAAAGCATTTTTAAAAACGAAGCAAAAAATCAATTTGTCATTACATCGGTTGTTTTTAAATTGACAAAAACAAATCATAAAATCAATATTTCTTACGGAGATATTTCATCTGAATTAGCTAAATATAACATCACAAATCCTACTTTAAAGGATGTCAGTAATGCCGTAATTGCCATTCGACAAAGCAAATTACCAGACCCAAAAGAACTGGGAAACAGTGGTAGTTTTTTTAAAAATCCAATTCTATTGAAATCAGATTTCGAAAAAATACATCAGCAATTTCCTGAAATGAAATATTTTGATATTTCTGAAACTGAAGTAAAAGTTCCCGCTGGCTGGTTAATTGAACAGGCTGGTTTTAAAGGAAAACGTTTTGGTGATGCCGGAATCCATAAAAATCAAGCTTTGGTTTTAGTGAATTATGGTAATGCGACAGGACAGGAAATTTTGAATGTTTCAAAACATATCCAGGAAACAATCTTTAAAACGTTTGGCATTCATATCGAAGCCGAAGTGAATGTGATTTAATAAAAAAATTGTTAGACACCTTATATTATTAAATAACTTATCGATTCGTCTTATCTTAAATTCTAATATCAAAAAACCTAAGTTATCAAACTATGTACACTCCAGAAATCTACAAAAACGAGAATCAAGAAGAAATCAAAAAGTTTCTGCAAGAGAACAGCTTTGGTATTCTAATCAATCAAACCAATGGAAAATTATGTGCCACACATATTCCTTTGGAACTAGAAACTAATAAAGAAGGCAACGATATTTTATGCGGACATATTTCTAAAGAAAACCCACAATGGAATGGTTTTATAGACAATGACCAAATTTTAGCAGTATTTTCAGGACCTCACAGTTATATTTCTTCTTCTTGGTACGATCATGAAAATGTACCGACATGGAACTACATCGCCGTTCATGTGTATGGAAAAATCAAAATTATTGAAGGAGAAGCCGTCATCGAATCTTTGAAAAAGCTAGTTGATAAGTACGAACAAAATTCTGAAAATCCAGTCCGTGTAGAAGATTTATCGAAAAAAACTATGATGCAAACTCGTGGTATTGTAGCGTTTGAAATTGAAATAACTGAAATCCAAGCCACGAGAAAATTGTCTCAAAACAGAGACGAAAAAAATCACCAAAACATCATTACTGAGTTAGAAAAAGCCAATACAAATCAGTCCATCGCTATTGCGAATGAGATGAAGAAATGCCCAATATAAATTCTTTCGAAATTCACAGATTGTATTTAACAATTCACAATTCTATTCATACCTTTGCACTCGATTTAAAACTCATTAAACTCAGATGCTTATACTAATTCTTTACTTTTTTATTTTTATAGTCGTTGTTCAAATTTCGTATTATTTAGGTGTTTTTGGAAAATTTGCTTTTGCTAAAGCGCAGAAAACAACACCAAAAAGAATCCCGATTTCGGTGATTGTTTGTGCCAAAAACGAAGAAGAAAATGTCACTAATTTTATTCCTCTACTTGCTGAACAAAACTATCCTGATTTTGAAATAGTTCTGATTGACGACGCATCAAGTGACGCTACTTTGGATATTTTTGAAGGTTTTGAAAAGCAATATCCTAATGTTCGTTTGGTAAAAGTAGAGAACAACGAAGCCTTCTGGGGAAACAAAAAATACGCATTGACTTTAGGAATAAAAGCTGCCAAAAAAGAATATTTATTATTCACTGATGCTGATTGCTACCCAACTTCAAAAGAATGGATAACGGCTATGAGTTGTCAATTTACCATGCAGAAAACTATTGTTTTGGGCTATGGTAAATATGAAAATATTCCTAATTCGTTCCTGAATAAAATAATTCGTTTTGAAACTTTATTGACCGCAATTCAATATTTTTCATGGGCCAAAATTGGACATCCATACATGGGTGTAGGAAGAAATTTAGCCTATAAAAAAGAAGAATTTTTCAATGTAAATGGATTCATCGAGCACATGCAGATTCGTTCCGGAGATGATGATTTATTTATAAACCAAGCCGCAAAAGCTAAAAATACAACTATCGCCTACACACCGGAAAGTTTTACCCTTTCTAAACCAAAAACAACCTACAAAGACTGGTTTATCCAAAAAAGAAGGCATATTGCTACGGCAAACTATTACAAACCTCTAGATAAATTACAATTAGGAGCATTCTATTGTTCGCAATTACTATTTATTTTATTACCCATTATATTATTAGCCTTCCAGTTTCAATGGATATTAGTTTTAAGTTTAATCGCATTACGTTATCTTGTGGCATGGATTGTGGTAGGATTTTCAGCAGGTAAGCTTAAAGAAAATGATATAAAGTTATGGTTCCCTATCGTTGAGATAGTACTTATCTTAACACAAATCAATATCTTTATAACTAATATATTCTCAAAACCGGTACATTGGAAATAAACAAACAAATAGAAAAAGCAAAACAAGGTGACCAAGTTGCCTTTACTTTTCTATTGGATTATTATTGGAATGAAGTGTATGGCTTTATGCTGAAACGCACCGAAAACGAAACCAATGCCGAAGATATTACCATCGAAACGTTCTCGAAAGCATTCGATAAAATAGCCACTTACAACTCGGAATTTCAATTTAACACTTGGCTTATTGCGATTGCAAAAAACGTACACATCGATTTATTACGAAAAAAGAAATCAAGTCTTTTTGTCGAAATTACCGATGAACAAGACCAGCAAGCCTACAATATTGCCGACACTACTCCATCTGCAGAAGATGAGTTAATTACGGAACAAAACCTTTCTCGGTTACTACAATTCATTAAAGAACTGAAACCACATTATCAAGAAGTGATTCAATTGCGCTATTTTCAGGAAATGAGTTATCAGGAAATTGCCAATAAAATTGATGAACCTTTGAGTAATGTGAAGATTAAATTGCTTCGCGCCAAAAAACTTCTGGCAGAAATCATTCACAATAAAAGGTAGTTTTATTTTACAAAACAGCATCGATTTTTAATTCCTTAAAAATAAAAAGTGATCTAAATTAATTTTAGATCACTTCGTTTAATCAAAAGCAATTATAGATTTCTAAAAAATTATCTTATAATTCTTTCCGGATAATCAGTGATAATTCCGCTCACTTTAAGTCCTTGTAAATTCTTAATATCGACAGGTTCATTCACGGTCCAAGGATAGATTTTAAAATCATTAGCTTTCATTACCGCAACATTTTCAGCCGTTAAGGTTTTATAATACGGATTTATTGCCTGAGCTTTAAGCTCTTTTCCTGTTTTAATAATAGTCTCAATAGGATCTTTATAGGTAAGCAACCCAATAGCTATTTCAGTACTCAAAGACCTCATTTTTTGCAATTCCCCTACTCGAAAACTGGAAATAAAGAAATCTTTATTTCTCCAACCTTTTTTCTTGTATTCTTCTATAATTCTGTACGTGTCCGTTGCGGTGTTTGTCCCTTTCAATTCAATATTAAGTACTGCTTTTTTATCTATTGTCTCAATCACTTCTTGTAAAGTTGGGATTTGGTGTTTGCCGGCAACCAGAACTTTTCTCAATTCTTCGAAAGTATATTCTTCGATTTTTCCTTTTGCGTTAGTTATGCGATCCAAATCATCATCATGAAAAACAACCAATTCACCTGTTTTAATTTTGAAAACATCGATTTCTAACATATCAGCTTTTAATTCCATTCCCTTTTTTATGGATGCCAATGTGTTTTCGGTTTCGTGTCCCATCGCACCTCTGTGCCCACAAACCACAAATTTATTCGAACCGCAATTTGATAATAATAAGACTGCTGTTGAAGCCAAAAATAGTGTAGTAAATTTCATAATTTTCATTTAAGTTTTGTCGTAAAAATAGATGAACCGCCAGAACCAAACATTAAGATAGGATTAAATTAAGACTATTTTACCTAAACAAATTCGATCTTTCTTGGTCTGCTTTGGTTAACAATATCTTAAAAAAAGTAGTTTTAACACTCGGTTTTTAAGGTTTCATTTACACAAAAGTATTCTACAGTTATTGTTTAAATAACTGCCTTTTTTCAATTAGTCAATTCCTTTGTCGGCACTAAAAAACAAAAAAATAGTATTCATGAAACAACTCCAATTATTTTTATTAACGATGGTCCTGACCGTTTTTGTTAGCACTACAAATTTTGCCCAAACGACTCAGGCCTCAATTTCAGGTAGCGTTTTAGGCAATAATTCAGAACCTATTAAAGATGCAACAGTCCTAATTCGAAATGAATCAACTGGATTTAAAACCAATTCATTGTCTAATTTCAAAGGCGTTTTCACTTTCAAAGAACTACCGTTAGGCGGGCCTTACACAATAAGCATTAAAGCTTTAGGTTTTGGAGAACAACAGCGTTCCGGTTACACATTAAATCAAGGTGATTTAATAAACATTGAGATCCTAATGCAAAACGACATTCAAAATCTGGAAGTGGTTGAAGTTGTAGGACGAGGTTTAAAAAACAAAACAGGGAATTTAGGAGCTGCAACGGCAGTAACCGCAAAACTAATCAATGCCTTGCCAGTCAACGGAAGAAATTTCACTAGTTTAATGGATTTATCACCTTTGAGCAGAGGCGGGAATATTTCAGGACAATTAGCTTCCTCGACAAATTACACACTGGATGGAATGAATGCCAAAAACCCAACTTCGGCAGGATCTACAACCAGTCGAAGCGGTGCTCCTTATTCCATATCGATTGAAGCCGTAAGAGAATTCAAAGTGGTGACTAATCAATATGACGTAGGTTATGGTCGAAGTGGCGGCGGAACTGTAAGTGCTGTGACTAAATCAGGAACAAATGATTTTACAGGAAGCATGTTTGCTTATAATCGTGCAGATTGGCTGTCTAGCTCTTATGACATTAGAGGAAACAGACGTCAAAATGATTTTTCTACGTCACAATATGGTTTCACTTTTGGTGGACCAATCATTAAAGATAAATTACATTTTTTTGTAGCTTGGGACCACCAACAAGATTCGCGTCCGTTGATCATCGCTGATGTTCAATCTCCAGAAGATGAATTGCGTTTTAATGTTACAAAAGCAACATTAGATAATTTTGTGACTATTGCCCGTAATAAATATGGCGTTTCAAACTCCCCACAATACGGAACATTTGATAAAAAACGTAATTCTGATGCAGCTTTCGCTCGTATTGACTGGCAAATTAACAGTAACAATTTATTGACGGTACGTAATAATTTCACCTATGACAATAATAAACTAGGTTTACAAGATAATACGACCATCAATTTATATGAATCGTTTGGTGACGATTTAAATATTGACAACAGTATTTTAGCTTCTTTACGAACAAAAGTCAATGCAAAAGTTACAAATGAACTGAAAGTACAACATTTATACACTTTTCAGGATAGTAATCCGGGCGATGAATTGCCTGCTTACAATATCCCACGTGCTATTGTAGAAAATGTGGCTTCAACTATTAATGGAGCAGTAAGAACTACGAATATTCAAATTGGAGGTCATCGATTTGCCCAAGAAAAATTTACCAATAATGTTTTTCAAATTGTAGATAATATCTACTATAACACGGATAAAGTTAAATACACTTTTGGTTTTGATTTAATGCAAACCAATGCAAAATCGTTATATGGCAGCGAGGTAAACGGTCGTTTCCATTTTAATAGTATTGCTAATTTTAACAACTTTACACCGTATCGTTATTACAGAGAAGTACCTTTAGTAGCTGATCCTACCGTGATTTCTAATATATTAAATGCTGGAATTTATGGTCAGTTGCAAACTAAAATTGGTGTGGGATTGGACCTGACTTTAGGTTTGCGATTTGATTATGCTAAATATCCAACAGCCAACTTTAATCAATTAGTTTTTGATGAATTAGGCATTCGTACGGATAATAAACTTCAGTCAGCTATTCTTCAACCAAGAGTGCAATTGTCTTGGGATGTAAATGAAAACCACAAAGATTATATTCGTTTAGGAGCTGGAATTTTTGCTTCTGATTTGAATAATTATGCGGTCATAAACAACTTATATTTTGATGGAAATCACACCGCGACTGTTGATGTACGATCTCCAAATGTTCCGTTGCCAAATTTCATTGATTATCGAAATAACTATGCTAGTATTCCAACTTTGGATGCGTTCCAATTACCAACTATTAATTTCACTGGAACAGATGCTAAAGTTCCGGTTGTTTATAAAGCCAATGTATCCTACTCTCATTTCTTCACTGATAGATTGAAAGCAGGAATTGCGGGTTATGCTACTTTAGGACGTAACAACTATGTTTATGTAGACCGAAATATGGTAGCAAATCCATTTTTTACTTTGGCAAATGAAGGAAATCGTGGCGTATATGTTCCAGCAAGTTCAATGCCTGCAAATGGTGCTGGAGACTGGATGCAAGGACGTATCAGCAATAAATTAGGACGTGTTTTAGAATTAAACAGCGAAGGTAAAGTCAATCAATTTGCAATGGTGGTAGATGCTACCTATCGCTACTTTAAAGATGGTGAAATATCTGCCAGTTATACCTTGAATGATACCAAAGACAATACTTCATTTAACGGAAACGTAGCCAATACAGCAACTTTAGTTTTACCGGTAGAAGATGATCCAAGAGACTTGAGCAAAATGAGTTATTCCGATAACCATTTCCGACATAAAGTGGTGTTTTATGGAACATTGCCTACTTTTTATGGTATCAGTGTTGGTGTTCGTTATTCTGGTATTGGTGGTACACGCTACAGCTTACTATCAGGAGGAAATACAAACGCCGATTTTGTTTCAGCTTCAAATGATTTAGCTTATATTTTTGACATCAATAACCCAGCGGTTCCTCAAAATATAAAAACAGGATTACAAACCATACTTGATAATCCGGCTGCCAGCCAAAGTTTAAAAGATTACATCAATAAATACTCCGGAAAATTAGCCGAAAGAAATGGTGGAATAAATGAATTTTATGGTCTTGTTGATGTAAGAATCAGCAAAAAGATTGCATTAGACAAAAAACAATTCATAGAATTTACTGCAGATGTATTTAATGTTGCCAATTTATTAAACAAAGAATGGGGTGTAAATAAATCGTTGGGAAGTCAATCTTTATATGCTTTAGGAACACCCGCAGCAGGAACAACAGCAGCAGTTCCAGGATTTGACAGCGCCAGACAACAATTTAATTACAGAGTAAACAATGCAGGACTTCCTTCGCTTTCAGGAAATCCATTCCAAATACAAATTGGATTTAAATATGCTTTTTAAATCCTACTAGAAAATAATTTAATACAAGAACAAGGCGCATTCATTGATTTGAACGCGCCTTTTTTATGAATTCATTTAAATTTAAGAACTAAATCCCTAAATTAAGTAACGTTATCGTTAAATATACAAACATAAAATCAATTAAATCAAAAATAATCATTAAATTCATATACTAAAATTCTTATTTTACACGTTATAAAATAAAAACAGCTCTGCTTATGATTTAATTACTACTTAACCACTAAATCCATAAATTATGTCAAAACTAAGCATTTACGAGACCGGTTGGATTAACCTTGTTTTCCAAGACCGAAACAAAGAATATGGAGCGTATCAATTGCGTCAGGAGAGTACTAAAACATCATTAACAGCACTTTTTATGGGTGTATTGTTTTTATCTAGTGCCTTAAGTATCCCAGTAATCATTACCTATTTGAACCCCAATAAAGGCATCACGATAGGTATTCCAGAACTGACAAATACCGTGGTCCAACTTACTGACATAATTCCGAATCAGCTTGAAGAAAAAAAGACGCTTCCTCAGATAAAAACTAAAAATGTAGAAGTCCCCGTTAAAAGCGCCCAACTTGTTAATCCTGTAATTGTTCAGGCTTCGCAAGCAAATCAAGACATTGCAAAAACCACTGACAATACCTCCATAACAAATACAACTTCAGAGGGAACTGGAACTGTAGGTATAAATCCAACTTCTTCTTCAGGAACAGGAACTGACACCGTAACTCCAGTTGATTTGGGAAACACTATTGTAAACAGTGTTGCTCTAGATAAGCTACCTGAATTCCCTGGCGGAATCAATAAATTTTACACCTATGTGGGTAATAATTTTGAAAAACAAGAAATAGATGGCAGCGGTTCTATTAGAGTATATGTTTCTTTTGTTATCGAAAGAGATGGCAGCATGACTGACATTCAGGTGAAAAGAGATCCTGGCTATGGCTTGGGCAGAGAAGCCGTTCGAGTATTGAAATCCTTGAAAACAAAATGGTCACCAGGAATGATTGACGGAAAAGCAGTGCGAACTGCTTACAACCTTCCCATTACAGTACAAATGAACTAGTAATCATAAAAAAGCAGAACTTTTCAGTTCTGCTTTTTTATACCTTTTTGAAAATTTTTTTATTTTTTCTTTTTAACAGTAGTTTTTTTAGTGGTTGTCGCTTTTACAATAGCTTTTTGTTGCACATATGGTTTGTACAATCCATCTTTCTCTGCCCTTTGTTTAGCAACTTCAGCTCTTTGTTTGGAGTCCGGATGTGAACTCATCATTTTACCCAAAAAAGAAGCTTGAGTTCCTTCGCTCATTTTTGCCAAGATTGAAAAAGCCGAAGCAACTGCGTTCACATTGTATCCGTTTTTCTTCATAAAGTCATATGAGAATTCATCTGCTTCTGATTCTTGTTTTCTACTGTGTTTGCTATCAATCATCACACTGCCTAATTTAGCCAATTGGCTATCCGTTACAGCCGCTACTTTATCAGATTGTGAAGCAACAACATCTATTAAAGCTTCTTTTTTATATGCAGCTTTAATAGCATCTCGGGAGTCATGATTTGCCACATGCCCTATTTCATGACCAATAACTGCCAGCAATTCATTATCATCCATTATGTCCATCAATCCTGAGTAAACGCGAACACTCCCATCTGCAGTTGCAAATGCATTTACTTCATTTAGCTTGTATACTTTATAGTTTAGAGCATATCCTTCACCACTTGTATGTTTTCCAAAGACTTTATTAAGACGTATGGTATAAGGGTCTTTGGGCCCTGTAACAATATGTTCCATATCCATTTTATCAACAGCTGCTTTGGATAAAGCACTAGCATCTGCATCACTAAAAGTAAAACCTGCAACCCCTTTTTGAACTGCTCCTAATGCTTTTTCTCCAAAATTAATTTGCGCATTGGTTTTCGAAAGACCAAAAACCACCAATAATACCCCTAATAGTATTGATTTATTTTTCATTTTTTTTTGATTTTGATTTTCAAATATAATATTTTTAAAAGAACTGCTTTAATAGGATACAATAATATTCAGTCTTTATGAAAATCCTGAATCTTACCCTTTCTAGCCCGGATAAGAATAGAAATCGTTGTGTTACGAAATGGTATTTTTTTTGACAAAAAAAGAGCAACCAGCAGATGAACCTTTTTCCTCTTATAAAAACATATTATAAAATACAAAATTGAAACATATAGCTAGAAATTGCTACTAAAATTATTGCAACTTTGACTCTTAATTCGTGTTTGTTAATTCCTATTTCTTAAATCAACTTTCCTTATCTTTGTACTCTGAAAATTGATTTTATGGAAACTGTTTTAGATAATACTTTACCGATAGGAAAACCAAAATGGTTGAAGGTTAAACTCCCAATAGGCCAAAAATATACTGAGCTTCGCGGCTTAGTTGATAAATATAGTTTGAACACGATTTGCACGTCCGGAAGTTGCCCAAATATGGGTGAATGCTGGGGCGAAGGAACAGCAACATTTATGATTTTAGGAAATGTATGTACTCGTTCTTGTGGTTTCTGTGGTGTAAAAACCGGAAGACCTGAAACTGTTGACTGGGATGAGCCTGAAAAAGTGGCGCGTTCTATCAAAATCATGAACATCAAACATGCCGTAATTACAAGTGTTGACAGAGATGACTTGAAGGATGGTGGTTCTATCATTTGGATAGAAACCGTGAAAGCCATCCGTAGAATGAACCCAAACACAACACTGGAAACGTTGATTCCAGATTTTCAAGGTATAGAAAGAAATATTGATAGAATCGTAGAAGCAAATCCTGAAGTGGTTTCGCACAATGTAGAAACGGTTCGTCGATTGACTCGTGAAGTACGTATTCAAGCCAAATATGACAGAAGTCTTGAAGTATTGAGGTACTTAAAAGAAAAAGGAATTAACAGAACTAAGTCGGGAATTATGCTTGGTCTTGGAGAACAAGAAGAAGAAGTGTACCAAACGATGCGAGATTTGCGTGAAGCCAATGTTGATATTGTTACCATCGGCCAATACTTACAGCCGAGCAAAAAACACTTGCCCGTAAAGGAATTTATAACGCCGGAACAATTTGCTAAATACGAGCAATTTGGTTTGGAATTAGGTTTCCGTCATGTTGAAAGTGGACCATTGGTTCGTTCCTCCTACAAAGCACAAAAACATATTTTATAAATAGTATATTCGTTTATTTGTTTAATCGGTTAACCAAATAAACGAATAAACGAATAAACAAATCCATTTGAAAACAAGAATTGCCATAAATGGTTTTGGAAGAATCGGCAGGAATTTATTCCGATTACTTTTGAACCATCCCTCAATAGAAGTTGTTGCCATAAATGACATTGCCGATAAAAAAACAATGGCGCATTTAGTGAAGTATGACAGTATCCACGGTGTTTTACCATTTGCGGTCAGCGATGACGAAAAAGGAATTCTCGTAGATGGAAATCATTTCTTATTTTTTCACGAAAAAAGCATTTCAAACCTGGATTGGAAAAGTTTAGACATTGATTACGTAGTCGAATCGACGGGTAAGTATAAGACTTTTGAAGAATTGAATTCCCATATTATCGCTGGTGCCAAAAAAGTGATTCTTTCTGCACCTTCGGAAGTTGACACTATAAAAACGGTAGTGCTCGGTGTAAATGATTTTATTCTTGACGGAACTGAAACCATAATTTCGAATGCCAGTTGCACAACGAATAATGCTGCACCAATGATTAAAGTGATCAATGAACTTTGCGGTATAGAACAAGCGTATATTACTACTATTCATTCCTACACGACAGACCAAAGCTTACACGATCAACCGCATAAAGATTTACGTCGTGCTCGCGGGGCAAGTCAGTCTATCGTGCCCACAACAACTGGAGCGGCTAAAGCATTGACAAAAATATTCCCTGAGTTTGAAGGTAAAATTGGCGGTTGTGGTATACGAGTGCCCGTTCCTGATGGATCTTTGACTGATATTACTTTCAATGTAAAACGCGCAGTGACTATAGATGAGATTAACGCAGCGTTCAAAATTGCCGCACAAACAAATTTAAAAGGGATTTTGGATTATACCGAAGACCCTATTGTTTCTGTTGATGTGATTGGCAATAAAAATTCATGTATATTTGATGCTCAGCTAACTTCTGTTATTGATAAAATGGTAAAAGTAGTAGGATGGTATGATAATGAAATAGGCTATTCGTCTAGAATTATTGATTTAATTCTTCTAACAAAAAAATAAAATAACCCTAGGAAAAAAATTCAGCTGTAAATGAAGTATTTTTTTGTTTTTTTTGTTTTTTTTTACTCCTCAATGTACTCTCAGCCCTATGAGGAAGTAGACAGCACAGCATATTATAGCAGTTTGAGCAATTCCAATATTAAGACTAATAATTATAAAGAGGCATTATTGCATTCCCAAAAGGCAATTGATTACGCCAAAAAAAATAAAAATATTAAAGACCAAGCGCAACAAACTTTTAATCTTGGAAAAATTTATTTTGACTTAAAAAAATACGATGACGCAATAGAAACGTTACTAAAAAGTGCTGCATTATTTTCAAATTTCGAACCAAGTTCAGAGCGTTCTGCAACGTACTACCATATTGGCTTATGCTACATGCAAAAGCAAGATTATGACAGAGCTTCCATATACTTTGAGAGAGCAAGATCAATTAATGATAAATTAAGAATTCCTGACGTTGCTGAGTTGTTAAACCTTCAGAAAGGTCTAATTTACAAATCAAAGAATAAATTAGATTTAGCATTATCTGCTTTTAAAATTATTATTGCAAAACCTGACAATGCCGCTTTGACAAATACTAAAGCTGAAGCAACTTATCAAATAGGAAAAATTGAAGCCAGCAGAAATAGGAATAACTTGGCTTTAAATTATCTGAATAAAGCATTAGAACTAAACAGTAAATCTGAAAATCTAGAACAGAAATCAAATATTTTACTGGCCTTAAGTGATGTTTATGAAAAAACGTTAGATAAAAATAATGCGTATTTCTATCTAAAACAGCATCTTAATTTAAAAGAGAGCATCACAATTTTGAACAATGAAAGACTTGGCATAGATGATTACAAAAAGTTCAAAGAGTCTGAAAAATTAAAAGAAATTGCACAAGCTAATTATGAAAATAAGGAGCAAGAAAAGGCTAATAAATTTTCTAAACTAATCAGTATTTTCGCCATTGCATTAATTTCAATTTTATCTTTATTAAGTCTATCCTTGTACAAAAATAATATCATTAGAAATCAGTCTAATTTATTATTGCAAGAAAAAAACAAAGAATTAGAGATTGCAAAAGACAAAGCAGAAAAAGCATCAAAAGCGAGATCCGAATTTTTATCCACTGTGAGTCATGAGCTTCGAACTCCATTAAATGCCATCAATGGTATTACACACTTATTATTGGAAGAGAACCCAAAAAAAAATCAATTGGACTACTTGTCTTCCTTAAAATTTTCAGGAGATTATTTGACAAAATTCATTAATGAAATTTTAGAAATTAATAAAATTGATTCTCAAAAATCAGAAGTTGAATACACCAGTTTTAATCTAAAAAAATTATTAGAGGATATCAAACATTCTTTGAAAGAATTGGCTGTGGTGAATAACAATAATTTCAATCTTGAAGTTGATGCCGCAATTCCCGACTATTTGATTGGCGACCCCACAAAATTATCACAGATAATACTGAATTTAATCAACAACGCACTGAAATTCACAAAAAACGGAAACGTTACCGTTATAACTAATCTTAGCACATTAGAAGATAAAAAAGCTACTTTGTATTTTGAGATAATAGATACTGGAATAGGAATACCCGAAGATAAATTAGCAAGCGTTTTTGATAGTTTTTCGCAAGGTTCCATAGAAGTAAATCGCAAATATGGTGGCACCGGTTTAGGATTGACTATCGTAAAAAAATTAATTAAAATTCTTGGCGGACATATCAAGCTTAAAAGTGTGGTAGGCGAAGGCTCTTCATTTTCATTTCAATTAGAATTCCAAATAAGTCCACAGCAGGAATCTCAAATGGAGAAAAAGCCAATGATAAAATACGATCCTGCTAAATTAATAAACAAGAAAATACTATTGGTTGAGGACAATAAAATCAACCAAATGATTACTAAGAAAATGCTGGATAATAAAGGAATTATCTGCGAAATAATTGATAACGGTGAGGATGCAATTGATTTAATGAAAACTAATACATTCGACTTAGTTCTTATGGATGTACACTTACCCGGCATAAATGGAACAATTGCAACAGAAACAATACGAACATTTGACAGTACTACTCCTATCATTGCCCTTACTGCAATATCATTACATGAAAATCGTGAAATGCTTTTATCATTTGGCATGAACGATGTAATCACTAAACCATTTGTGCCAGAGGAATTTTACAGTGTAATCGCTGAATATATATAGACTCAATAACCTGTTGGGTACAATTATTAAAAACTAATCACACCCAACTGGCTCCTAATAATTTAAAATCAATTCTTTAATAAGACTTCTTACTTTTGGTTCTGCATTTTTTGCCGCTTCTAATACTTCATCATGTGAAATCGTTCCAATACTTTCCTCATTCCCCATATCGGTAATTACTGAAATACCAAATGTTTCCAAATCCATATGACGTGCCACAATCACTTCGGGAACGGTTGACATTCCTACACAATCTGCACCCAGAATTTTTACCATTTTGTATTCGGCCAAGGTTTCAAAAGTTGGACCTTGTAAACCCAGATAAATTCCTTCATGAACCTCAATATTTAATTCTTGAGCCAATTCAGTGGCTTTCGCAATCATTTTTCTCGAATACGGTTCACTCATATTTACAAAACGAGGTCCAAAACGTTCGTCGTTTTTTCCACGCAAAGGATGTTCTGGTGTCATATTGATATGATCCGTAATCATAACAATAGAACCTACTTTATAACTTGGATTAACACCACCAGAAGCATTTGAAACTACCAGTTTCTCCACGCCCAAAAATTTCATAACTCGCACCGGAAAAGTGACTTCTGTCATCGAATAGCCTTCGTAGAAATGAAATCTTCCCTGCATGGCAACGACTTTCTTATCTCCTATTGTTCCAAAAACTAATGCACCTTTATGACCTTGCACCGTAGACACTGGGAAATTTGGAATTTCATTATACGGCATCGTAAATTCTACTTTTATTTCGTCCGTAAAACTCCCTAATCCTGAACCTAAAATCACACCGTATTCTGGAGTAAAATCAACTTTTCCCTTAATATAACTAACTGTTTCTTGTACTTGTTCCCACATAATCTTTAATTGTTTTATCAAAATTTTCACTTCCTGAAACGAAAGAACTTTGTATTGGCAGATAGAAAAGTTGTTCACTTGGTAAACTTCCCTTTAAACGTACGTAATCTTTTTCGGTAGTGATAATAATGTTGTTTTGAGCTAAATTTTTAATTTCTAAAATGTCTTTATCGGTAAAATTATGATGGTCTGGAAAAGACAAACAAACATCATTGGTCTCTTGTAAATAGGCAAAAAACGGTTCCGGTTTCGCAATTCCAGCTACCAGTAATTTAGCAGTCGATTGAATTTCATTTACATTTATTTTTCGGTTTTCCCCGTAAATAAATTTTTCATAAGCTATAAAAGTAAAGTACAATTCCTGATTTACACCAACTTTTAACCTCTTTTTAATCATATTTTGTTCTTCAGGCGCGAGATTAAAAGGACATTTGGTTACAATAATCACATTTGCTCTGTCTGCTCCACTCCTGCTTTCGCGTAAATTTCCAGTTGGCAACATCCAATCATCCGAATACAAATCACCATAAGAAGTCAATAAAATATAAAAACCCGCTTTTACTTTTCGATGTTGAAAAGCGTCATCAAGCAAGATAATTTCTGGTTTTTCTTTTTGCGAAAGCAATTGTTCAATTCCGTTTTTTCTGTCGACATCAACCGCCACTTGTATCGATGGGAATTTCTGAAAAAACTGAAAAGGCTCGTCTCCAAGAAGGGCAGCATTTGAATTGGCATCAGCCAAAATAAAACCTTCAGATTGTCTTTTATATCCACGGCTTAACGTGGCAATTTTATATTTATCCGAAAGTAATCGTATCAGATATTCAATTTGGGGAGTTTTTCCGGTTCCGCCAACGCTAAGATTTCCGACAGCAATAACAGGCAAATCAAAAGAGTACGATTTTAAAATCCCTTTATCGAAAAGAAAATTCCGAATACTCGTTATCAGACCATATAAAATGGCAAACGGGAATAGCAATTTTCGAAGTAAATTCATTTTACGAAAGTAGAATAAATTATCTTTGATTTAAAATTTTGTTTCTTTTGTTTAATGTTTAAAGTTCATCAACCTTAAACTTTAAACCTCAGACTTAAAACTAAAAAAAAACATGATAATCAAAGAAATAATTTCCGTACTCGAAGAAATGGCACCACTTGCCTATGCTGAAGATTTTGACAATGTCGGATTATTGGTTGGAAACCAAGATGTGGAAGCCACTGGAATTTTGGTTTGCCATGATGCTTTAGAAAATATAATTGACGAAGCAATTGCAAAAAATTGTAATATGGTGGTTTGTTTTCATCCGATATTATTTTCTGGTTTGAAAAAAATTACGGGAAAAAACTACGTGGAACGCGCAGTTATTAAAGCCATAAAAAATGACATTGCAATTTACGCCGTTCACACCGCTTTAGACAATCATCAAGCAGGCGTAAATAAAATATTTTGTGATGCATTAGGATTGATAAATACTAAAATCCTTATTCCGAAGCAAAATTTCATTCGAAAATTAGTGACTTTTACCATTCCTGAAAACGCGGAAGAGGTTCGAAATGCACTATTTGATGCTGGCGCGGGCACCATTGGCAACTATGAAAATTGCAGTTTTAATTCTAAAGGAATTGGAACTTATATGGGCAATGAGCACAGCAATCCACAGGTTGGAGAGCGATTTGAGTTTGTGCAAGGAGATGAAATCAAAATCGAAGTCACTTTCGAAAAACATTTGGAAAACAGAATCCTGAAAGCATTATTCAAAAGCCACGCATACGAAGAAGTGGCGTATGAAATTTATGAGTTGCAAAACCAACATCAAAATATTGGTTTGGGTATGATTGGCGAATTGAAAAATCCTATGAATGAAAAAGAATTTCTGCTTTTTGCTAAAGAAAAAATGCAATGTGGTGGAATTCGCCATTCGACCTTTATTGGAAAAGAAATTAAAAAAGTAGCCGTTCTTGGCGGAGCCGGAAGTTTTGCTATAAAAAATGCGATTCAGGCTGGAGCTGATGCTTATTTGACTGCAGATTTAAAATATCATCAGTTTTATGAAGCCGAAAACAAGTTGCTTTTGGCCGATATTGGACATTTTGAGAGTGAACGTTATACAAAAAATTATATTGTTGAGTATCTTCGGAAAAAAATCCTTAATTTTGCAGTTATTTTATCAGAAGAAAATTCAAATCCAGTTAAGTACTTATAGAATATGGCGAATACGAAAGAATTAAGTGTTGAGGACAAGTTAAGAGCAATTTACGATTTACAACTTATTGACTCTAGAATTGACGAAATCAGAAACGTAAGAGGAGAACTTCCTTTAGAAGTAGAAGATTTAGAAGATGAAGTGGCTGGTTTAAGCACACGTTCAGAAAAATTGAAAGGAGAACTTGAAGTTATCGAGGATCTAATCAAATCAAAAAAGAATGCAATTGATGAGCACAAAGAAGCTATCAAAAAATATACTAAGCAACAAGAAACTGTTCGTAATAACAGAGAGTTTAACTCGTTGACTAAAGAGGTTGAATTTCAAGAATTAGAAATTCAATTGTCTGAAAAACAAATTAAAGAAATGAAAGCTTCTATCGAACACAAGAAAGAAGTAATTTCAAGCTCTAAAGAAAGATTAGAAGCAAAATCGAATCACTTAAAGCATAAAAAATCTGAGTTAGATGCTATCATGGCTGAAACCGCTAAAGAAGAAGCATTCCTATCTGAAAAATCAGCGGAGTATCAAGCTTTAATTGAAGAAAGATTATTGAAAGCTTACACAAGAATCAGAAGTAGCGTTCGTAATGGTTTAGCTGTAGTTTCTATCGAAAGAGGAGCATCTGCAGGATCATTTTTTACGATTCCACCACAGACACAAGTAGAAATTGCTTCTAGAAAAAAAATTATTACTGATGAACATTCAGGAAGAATATTAGTCGACAGTGTATTAGCTGACGAAGAAAAAGAGAAAATGGAACAGTTGTTTTCTAAATTCTAATTACATTTAAGTCCCGATACACATCGGGACTTTTTTTTATGAAAAAAATAGTATTTTTTATATTCACTAAATCCATTGGATTATACATTAACCTTTTGAGTTTTGTATTTCCAAAAAAAGCCTCGCAACTGGCGTATGGTTTTTTTAGTGAACCCCGGGAAGGAAAATTATCTAAAAATAAACTTCCGGACGTCCTACAAGAAGCGCAGTCCGAAAAGTTCCAACTTCAAGAAGATTCCTTTCATACGTATACTTGGAAAGGAAATGACACTGTAATATTATTAGTTCACGGCTGGGAAAGCAACGCTTCTCGTTGGGAAAATTTACTTCCGTATCTTAAAAAATCAGGAAGCACCATTATTGCAATTGACGGTCCAGCTCATGGATTGTCTAGCGGAAAAGAGTTCAACATTCCCCAATATGCTGAATTTATTCATGTTGCTGTACAAAAATTCAAACCTCAATACCTGATAGGTCATTCCATTGGTGGAAAAACGTGTTTGTATTACCAATCTGTTTATCAAAATGACTCGCTAAAAAAAATGGTAATTCTGGGTTCTCCAAGTGATTTCAATATTATATTAAACAATTATATTACATTATTGAGCTTGAATTCTAAGATTTCAAAATCTTTAGAAGATCATTATTTAAACCATTTCAAACTCAGTCTGGAACATTTTTCAGGAAAATTATTCGCCTCAAAACTGAATATCAAAGGACTAATAGCACATGATGTTGACGACACGGTAGTTTTATTCGAAGAAGGAAAGAAAATTGCAGGTGCATGGGAAAATGCTATTTTCATTGAAACCAAAGGCTTAGGACACAGTATGCATGACGATGAATTGTATGAAAAAGTATCCAATTTTTTATTTCAAGCAGACAACTAAAATCAAATTGAAGTGAAATCTTTTACAGATTTCTAAATTTTTCAAATAAACAATTTACCACATAAACGATTAAACAATTTAGTACTACTTTTGCAGTATGGAAGAAAATCTAAAACGCCTCAATAAATTCATAGGAGAAACTGGGTATTGCTCCCGCCGCGAAGCAGATAAAATCATTGAAGAAGGTCGTGTAACCATCAATGGAGTTGTTCCGGAATTGGGAACAAAAGTTTCACCGAATGACGAAGTGCGTATTGACGGTAAACTAATCCGTGAGAAAAATGAGAAACCTGTTTATCTTGCTTTCTATAAACCTGTAGGAATCGAATGTACCACAAACCTTGATGTTCGTAATAATATTGTGGATTACATTAATTATCCGAAACGTATTTTTCCTATCGGACGATTGGACAAAGCCAGTGAAGGATTGATTTTTATGACTAATGACGGAGATATCGTCAATAAGATATTACGTGCCCGAAACAATCACGAAAAAGAATATACCGTTACCGTAAACAAACCCATCACCGATCGTTTTATTGAACGAATGGGAAATGGAGTTCCAATTTTAGACACCGTGACTCGAAAATGTAAAGTGG
Source organism: Flavobacterium sp. GNP002 (assembly GCF_054343795.1). Taxonomy (NCBI): domain Bacteria; kingdom Pseudomonadati; phylum Bacteroidota; class Flavobacteriia; order Flavobacteriales; family Flavobacteriaceae; genus Flavobacterium; species Flavobacterium sp. GNP002. Next base: position 2,086,947 of record NZ_JBTGUW010000001.1, on the reverse strand, counting down.
AACAAATTAGCAAATTCACTTTCAAAATTATCTTGACACAAGGTTTAAACCGTCAGATTCGTAGAATGACTGAGTATTTAGGCTATGATGTTACAGCACTAAAACGAATCAGAATTATCAATATTTCACTTGATGTTCCTGTAGGTCGTTACCGTGATTTGACTGATGCAGAAATTAAAGAATTAAACGAATTGATTGAACCTTCGAGCAAAACAGAAGAAGCCAGTTTACCGAAAGCAGATCCTGCTAAAAGAAGAACCGAATTCATAAAAAAAGACGATCCCCGATTTAAGAAAAGAGGCGACTATTAAAAAATACAAATCCCATTCAGAAACGAATGGGATTTTGCTTTTATTTACTCGGTAAAAATTCATAATACAAAGCTTTTGATAAAAAGGTCCTTGATTGCATTCGACTAATTTCCTTCTCTCTTGAAATTTCAAGGTATTGACCCTCTAACTTATTTTGTAAAAAATAGTCTCTACGCACTTCATCATTGAAGTTTAATCCGGATAAAAAGGTAGATTCAACTCCTTTATTTACAGCAATATTATAATTGGTAATCAGATTTCCCCAGTTGACAAAACTACATAGTAGAATCGTTCCATAAAAATACCAAATCATTTGATTAAAAAGAAAAGCATTCGTTTTTTGCTTGGTGATTTTTATAAAAGAAATAACCAATCCAATAATTGATAAAATCAAGAAAGCATAAACACCTAACCTTTTATAAGTCAATCCGAAAAAAGAAACATATTCTGAGTTTTTAATAATTGTACTAAGGATTAAAACTCCGTTTAAGAAAATCCAAATCTTGGCTAACTTTTTAAGGTTTTTAGCTTTTTTATCAAAATTAAATCCTCCTTTAAAATAGAATAAAATAACACCAACAGCCATTATAATTGAAAAAATAACGGCAGTTACTCTTTCATGTGTATCAGAACTTAAGTTAGATTTTTTTACAACCTCAAAAAACTGTTCGTAATTATAAGTCGCAATGAAAACCAAAAGAAGCACATTCAAAAGAAATAATGTAATCTCTCCACTTCTTCTTTCAAAATCAATATCCAGAAATGAAAATGAATTTAGATTTTGAATTTTAGCATCTTCCTTAAAATCATTATCCAGTAAATTATTCTTTTCATGACAAACCTCAGGAATCCAATAATTCCAGAAAGTGAAAGAAATGAAAAATCCTAAAGCGGTCAGTACAAATGCTTGCCACGCATCAATATCTAAATAATAACCGGTAAACAGAGAGGAAAAATGATCGCTTCCAAAAGAATATACGATTATAAACAAGCCTAGAAATAGCGCTGGTATAACAAAATAAGCAATCAGTTTTTTAGCAAAACCGCTGTTGACTTTTCTCTTAGGAAGATATTGACTAAACATCAATATACGGCCTATCGAAGCGATACCGTTCATTAATACTAAAGGAAGAGCTTGTAACAATTTAAGTTTTGGTTCCTGGGTTTTGAATTGTAAAAAGATAATCGACAAAACCATGGCAAAAAAAGATGGAAAATCTCCGTACCAAGCAAATGCAAAGCATGACAGAACCGATGTAACCACTAAAATCAGATGTGCCCTACTTGTAATTTTCTCTTGAAAGAAATAACATATTAAGGCGGTTTGCATCATCCCGAAAATGGCCCAATTGAGACCCAAATCTTCGTTGTAAAAAAGCAGGGTAAAAACCAAACTGCTGACTAAAATAAAATGTAATTTTTTCATAATTATAAATTTAAAAGTACTTTGCATTTCAAAGTTTAAAGTTAAAAAAAAGGAGTTATTTAGATTTGATTAATTTTTCAAGACTATTTAAGTGGGAAACAAAAGCAGATCTACCCATATTGGTAACGCGATACGATGTTTTTGGTTTTTTACCAACAAATTCTTTTTTAACTTCAATGTATCCCGATTTTTCCAATGCGGAAGAATGACTGGCTAAGTTACCATCAGTGATATTCAATAAAGATTTCATTTCGGTAAAATCAATCCAGTCGTTTACCATCAGAACAGACATAATGCCTAATCTAACCCGACTTTCGAAATCTTTATTTAATTTGTCAATGATTCCCATTTCTATTTGTATTTTTTGAATACAATTATTCCGTACAGGATGTGCAAAATTCCAAATCCAATTGCCCAAAAAACGAGTCCGAACCCAAGATAAAAAAGGGAAATACATCCTAAAATAATCTCACATGCACCCAAATATCTAATATCCGAAAAAGTATATTTCCCCGCATTAATAAGTGCTAAACCATAAAACAATAAAGTAACAGGAGCAATCAGAGCGAATAACTGGTGGTACAAGAGCGCCATGCAAAACACGCCTCCAACAAATAAAGGAATCGCTAGATTCAGTAACATTTTTTTAGTCGTATTAGTCCAAACAGGTAAATTAAACTTTTTACTTTTTCTTAAAGTAAAGAATATACCTGATCCTAATGCTAAGAACAAAATTGCGCAAGCAATGAATACTAATTCGATTATTAAATCATAGCTATACATCTTTTGCCTGCCATCAAAATATTCAATACCATTATTTTTAAATAATTGATACGCATAAATTGACCCGGCTAATGCAAATAACCCCGCAAAAACTCCTGAAAGGCCACTTAACGAAATAAATCTGGAAGAGCGCTCCATCATGGAACGAATATGTGATAAATCTTCTTGAAGTTTTTGACTCATAAATAAAGTACTTTGAATTACAAAGTTATATATAATTTTTAGATTTCAAAACAGAAAGGGAATTATTTTAATAAATATTATTTATCAAAAGTTTAAAGTATCAAAACCATCTTTTTCTTTTAAACAAAAACACGCCAAAAGCAGATAACAAAACTGATACGGAAATAACAATCCATATTCCATAGCGATTATCTTCTAAATCATTAGGCACATTCATTCCATACAAACTGGCAATCAATGTTGGAATCATCAATATAATCGAAATCGAAGTCATCTGCTTCATGATCGTATTCATATTATTAGAAATCACAGAAGCATACGCATCCATGGTTCCCGTTAAGATGTCACTGTAAATATTTGTAGTTTCTTGTGCCTGACGCAATTCAATTTCAACATCTTCCAATAAATCCAAATCAAAATGTTCTTTTTGGGATTTTATATTCTTGATTCTGTGCAACAAAATATCGTTTCCCTTCAAGGAAGTCATGAAGAATACCAAACATTTTTCTATTTGAAGCAACGCCTGTAATTCCTCATTTTTAATTGACTTTTCTAAATTGTCTTCGGCTAATTTTATTTTTTGGTTGACCTGCTTTAAGTATTTCAAAAACCAAACACTGGACGACAATAATAACTTCAACACTAAATCGAAGTTGTCTTTAATGTTGATATTCTTGCGTTTGGTATAAGTAACGAAATCCGTAAGCATTTCCGTTTTATGAAAACTAATGGTAATACAAACTTCGCCTTTAAAAACAACTCCAACAGGTATCGTATGAAAAGGTAACTTCACATCGTTACTCTTCACAGGAATTCGCATGATAATCAAAGTCCAACCATTTTCAATTTCTATCCTTGGTCTTTCGTCAATATCTTCAATGTCGTTATAAAATGCTTCGGGAATTTGTAATTCTTCGAGTAAATATTTTTTTTCTGCTTCGGTAGGACATTCAATATTTATCCAGCAGTTTGGAGTCCAATCAGCAGTGGCAATTAATCCGTTATTGTTTTTGTAAAAAGCTCTCATTTCAAAATTCTATAGGTTTATGTATAGCCTCTTGAAAATAGTTCAAGTGCTACATTAGTTCAACATTTCCGAATAATAATCGTCCATTACCATTTTTTTTAGTGGTGCAAAAGTATTCTTTAAATTTCGTTTTAGCATCAATTATCAGAATTTTAAACGTTTTTTAAGATAAAAAAAAGCCTTAAACGTATGTTTAAGGCTTTCAATAAAAACTATTTCCTCTTTATTTATTTCTTTTCATTTCCCTTGCCAAAAGCGTATTTTTCAACAACATCGCAATGGTCATAGGTCCTACTCCACCTGGAACAGGAGTAATAAACGATGATTTTTTACTCACCTGCTCAAAATCAACATCCCCGGTGATTACATATCCTTTTGGGTGTGAGGAATCTTCTACTCTGGTAATACCAACGTCAATTACTACCACTCCCTCTTTTACCATATCGGCTTTCAAATAATTCGGAACACCAAGAGCGGTGATAATAATATCAGCATTTTTAGTGTATTCTTCAATATTTTTGGTTCTACTATGAGTAAGTGTTACCGTTGAATCACCGGGATATCCTTTGCGACTCATCAAGATACTCATAGGACGACCCACAATATGACTTCGTCCAATAACTACGGTATGTTTACCAGCAGTTTCTACTTTATAACGTTCTAACAATTCCATTATTCCATAAGGAGTTGCGGGCAAAAAGGTTTCCATTTCCAAAGCCATTTTTCCGAAATTGGCTGGATGAAAACCATCCACATCTTTATCAGGATCAATAGCCATAAGAATTTTCTGCTCGTCTATGTGTTTGGGCAACGGCAATTGAACGATATAACCATCTAAATCACTATCTTCATTTAGTTCTTTGATTTTTGAAAGCAACTCTGTTTCAGTAATTGTTTCTGGCAATGCCACTAAAGTAGATTCAAAACCAATTTGCTGACAAGACCGCACTTTACTGCCAACATAAGTTAAGCTGGCTCCATTAGTACCAACAATAACGGCTGCTAAATGAGGAACTTTGTCCCCATTGTTTTTCATTTTTTGTACTTCTACAGCGATTTCACTTTTAATATCTTCCGCTGTTTTTTTTCCGTCTAGTAGTTGCATTGTTATTTAGTTTAATGTATTAAAGCAGAAAGTCCTAAAGCCATTACAACTTTAAGACTCTCTTTTTAAATTCTTTATTTCATTCCAGGCATTCCACCCGGCATTCCGCCTTTCATTCCGCCCATCATTTTCATTAGGTTTTTTCCACCTGGACCTTGCATCATTTTCATCATTTTGCTCATTTGATCAAACTGTTTCATCAGCTGATTTACTTGCTCGATTTTTGTCCCTGAACCTTTAGCAATTCTTGCTTTTCTTTTTACATCAATCAAAGCTGGTTTGCTTCTTTCAATTGGAGTCATCGAGTGTATAATAGCTTCAATATGCTTGAATGCATCGTCTTCAATCTCAACATCTTTCATGGCTTTTGAAGCACCTGGAATCATCCCAACCAAGTCTTTCATATTACCCATTTTCTTTACTTGTTGAATTTGAGAAAGAAAATCATCAAAACCAAATTCATTCTTAGCAATTTTCTTTTGGATTTTTCTTGCCTCTTCTTCATCAAATTGCTCCTGAGCTCTTTCCACAAGGGAAACAACGTCACCCATTCCTAAGATTCGCTCAGCCATACGTACAGGATAGAAAACATCAATAGCTTCCATTTTCTCTCCAGTACCTACAAACTTAATAGGCTTATTTACAACTGTTTTAATAGACAAAGCAGCTCCACCACGGGTATCACCATCTAATTTTGTTAAGATAACACCATCAAAATTCAATCTGTCGTTGAATGCTTTTGCTGTATTTACGGCGTCTTGACCTGTCATAGCATCTACAACAAACAAGGTTTCTTGTGGTTGTATTGCTTTATGAACGCGTTCTATTTCGTTCATCATTTCTTCATCCACAGCCAAACGACCAGCGGTATCCACAATGACAACATTAAACCCATTTGCTTTAGCATGTTTGATTGCGTTTTGAGCAATTTCAACTGGATTTTTATTTTCTGGTTCTGAATATACCTCAACACCAATAGAATCTCCAACAACGTACAATTGCTGAATCGCTGCTGGACGGTAAATATCACAGGCAACCAATAGTGGTTTTTTGTTTTTCTTAGTTAAAAGATAATTAGCTAATTTTCCAGAGAAAGTAGTTTTTCCCGAACCTTGTAATCCAGACATCAAAATAACAGATGGATTACCTGATAAATTAATTCCGGCTACATCGCCACCCATTAATTCAGTCAATTCATCTTTGACCAACTTAACTAATAATTGCCCTGGTTGAAGCGTTGTTAAAACGTCCTGACCTATTGCTTTTTCTTTAACTTTGGTAGTAAAATCTTTGGCAATTTTAAAGTTAACATCGGCGTCAAGTAAAGCACGTCGAACTTCTTTTAAAGTATCTGCTACGTTTACTTCAGTTATTTTTCCGTGACCTTTTAATATATGGAAGGCTTTATCTAGTTTTTCGCTTAAATTATCGAACATAATTCTTTTTCTCTTTAATTAAGCTGTAAAATTAATGATTTGGTATTGAAGTTGAAAAGGTATTAGTAATAAAAAAAGGAATGTTTTTAAAATTATCTGAATAAAACAAAAAGAGACTGAAATAATCAGCCTCTTTAATTCAAAAAAAATAAAAAAATCAACTAAAAATGAATTCAAGGTAAACAGTTTTACCTCTAGAAAGAGGTTGAACTGTTGTTTTGATAAACGAATTTAAAAGTATAAAATCGGGATAAAGAAGTTCCATCAGGAGATGAAGGTGCATCTTTGTAATAACTCAAAATCTCAAATTTAGCATATTTACCATCGTGTGTTTTTACCACGTATACTTTACCTGCTTTGGCAGAAATAATATGCGATGTAGCATTATAATCATACCATGAATTAATTCCAGAAGTAGGAAAGGAATAGATTTTATCACCATCTTGAACAAATGTATTTGCTGCTGGAATAGCTGTAATACTGCTCAATGACCCCGTTACAATACTTACAGCTGCAACACCTTTTCTAGATGGTTCTTCGTTAAGACCAATCAATGAGCCTCCATTAACAATTATTTTTGTCCCTCTAAAAGCGATATCCCAAACATCATTTGTAACAACTGCATTTTGAGAAAAACTAAACTTTGTAAACGGTCCTCCTTCTGGTTGTCCTTGACCACCTGTTTGAGGAGCTGGTAAATTTGAAACTGTTTTTGTTTCAAGGGCTACTACTTTTTGTGGAGTATCATCCTTATCACATGAAATAAAGGTTGCAAAAATTGCCACAACTGCGATTGTAAAAAAAGAGGTTGAAAATGTGTTTTTCATAATAAAAATATTAAAAAGTGTTAAAAATTAAATTGTAATCTTGTAAAAAATAAACGCCCCGAAAGTGTGCTAATTTCTTGTGGATTTGTAAAATCAAAAAGATTGTTGACACCTGCTTGTATAGTAAACTTTTTTAGAATTTTTTTTGAAGCGGAAATATTGATCGTTGTGAAAGCATTTACAAAGTCATCGTATTTATCTAAAACTTGATTGTTATTAGAATCCCATAAACCATACTTACTTTTATAAAAAACTTGTAAATTGAAATCGGTTTTTATCTTTGGCATAGCAAAATAAAACTTTAAATTTGCCATATTTTTCGAACGATTGAATAACCCAAAATAATCGGATTTTTTAATTTGGAAAGATTCTAATGTTACAGGATCTCGGGCGTAAACTGTTCCTTTTTCAACAGCTTTGATAACAGACTCGTCTTTAGCAATTAAGTATTGGTAACCAATAGAAACATTAAATTGCTTCGAATAAGTATAAGTTGAATTGAATTCAAGACCATAGGTGAAAATTTGGTCAACATTAAAGTAACTAAATACGTTTTGTCCATTATTCTTTTGTGCGGCAACTCTTGTATCGATGAGCTTTGATATCGAATTGTAAAAAAAATTGGTCTCCACTTTTAATTTTTCCTTTTGATAAAAGCTACCCAAATTTAGATTTACGGAACTTTCTGGCTCTAATGGATTTTCAAAACTAATTCCAAGTATTCTGTTCAGCAACTGTCCCTGCTTTTCTAAAACATTTAATTGTGATTCTGCTACATTATATCCCAGCACGGTATATCCTACTGATGAATTTGTAAAATCAAAATACAATTGTCGAAAATCAGGCGCTTTAAAACCATAACCGATAGATGTTTTGAAAGATAAACTAGGATTTACTTTGTAATTTACGGCAAATTTAGGGCTCCATTGAGAGGCAAACTGGCTATTATTATCATACCGAATTCCTAGCAAAAAATTGACTCTGTCCGTCGGATTAAAATCCAATTGTGAAAAAATATATTGAGATTGAACGGCCACTTTTGTAGCAAAATAAGTTCTATCTAAAGATTCATGATTGAAACCTGCACCTGCAATAATTTTATTTTTTCTCCAATTAAATAAGGCTCTAACTTCTGGGCGATACAACCATTGATTGTAATAATTTTGTTCAAAAAGTATATTTTCTGGACCATTTAAAAAAGAATTATTTTTGTAATTTGTGGCATACAATTCATAGTCTACTTGTACATTAGCCCCCCATTTTTGTTCTAATTTTGAATGTAAATCCCATTCTATAATTGTCGTATTACCAGCATAATTAATGGCATTTATGATAGTTTTATATTCTTGCAATTGATTGTAAAAACGTGTCCCAAAGGTAAATTTTACATTTTTTGAAAAATCCCAAAACACTCTGGGTTGTATAGTGGTGTTTCGATAAGGCTCTACTGTTTTTAATTCCGTTTTTGGGTCTAAATCATAGCCATTTGAGGAGAAATAATTGGTAAAAAGTGTTGCCGAAATTTTTTCTTTTTTCCAATTCAAATTCAGATTTACATCATTTGTATTCCAACTAGCGTATCTAAAGGATCCATTTCCCGAAGTATTATTTCGCGTTGGCTTTTTAGTTATGATGTTAATTACACCCGCTAAAGCTTCAGAACCATATAAAGACGAAGAAGCTCCTTTTACAATTTCTATTCGATCAATATTTCCCACACTTATTCGAGACAAATCAAATGTTCCTGCACTCCTTCCTACAAGAGGAACCCCATCCATTAAAATTAAAATATATGCTGCATCAAGACCTTGCATTTGTAATCCTTCCACTCCTCCAAAATCTGATGTAAGATGAAGTCCTGTTTGTTGTGCTAAAATTTCATCTAATCGTGTCACGCCGGCCTTTTCTATAGTAGCCGCAGATATAATATGTGTAGGAAGTGGCAAAGTAGCAATCAATCTTTTTGTTCGTGTTGCTGTTACAACAACTTCATCTAAATGTTCCTGTTTTAAAGAATCAATAGACTGTTGACCTTGAGAGTAACAAGCTAATGACAGTAAAGGAAAGCCTATTTTTAAAATTCTATTTAGAAGCATTCTTAATAATTTTCAGCAAATGTAAATATTATTTTTATTTATTCTAAATAAATATAGTATTTTTGGCGAAATTATTTATTCATTAAAAAGTATTTATATGAGATCAAAAATTTTCATTACCTCCATTGCATTAACTACAAGCTTATTAAGCAACAGTCAAACAAATGCTAGACAAAATGACATCGCAGCCATCAAGTCTATGTGCGGTTGCTATGAAGTTCAATTCAACTTTGCTGAAACTTTTAGTTATCCCAAAGATTCATTAACCTATAAACCTTCTGAAACAAAACATGAAAAAGCATTAGAATGGGTTCAGCTTATTGAAGACACATCTAATAAAATAAGCATGCAACATTTATTAATAGTAGGTCCTAATGAAAATGACATTGTAAAACACTGGAGACAAGACTGGCTATTTGAAAACACCAATTTTCTTAACTTTCAAAAAGATTTGACTTGGAAACACAGCGCAACACCTGCAAAAAATGTAAAAGGACAATGGACACAAAAAGTATATCAGGTAGACGACAGTCCGAGGTATGAAGGCTCATCCAGTTGGGTTCATGTTGATAGAAGTCACTATTGGAAAAATACCACAGACGCACCTTTACCAAGAAGAGAGCATACAAAAAGAGATGACTACAATGTATTAAAAAGAAGAAACATACATGAAATAACGGCAACGGGCTGGGTTCATGAACAAGATAACGACAAATTGATTCGGAATTTAAATCAAAAAGATATTTTATTGGCTCAAGAAAAAGGTTTTGATGTCTATACTAAAGTTCCTGATGCTAACTGTAAAGTGGCCCAAAACTGGTGGAAGAAAAACGAGGACATCTGGCTCAAAATAAGAAATAAATGGAATAGCGTTTATGCATCAAAAAAAGACATCAACTTGCACAAAAAAGTAGAAAAGAAGTCTCTATTTTCTCTTCTATTTGACCTAAAACCTACTGCAAGTCAAGCAGAAATTGATGCTATCATAGATTCCTTTGTAATTAAATCTTAAAAAAAATATAATGCATAGTGTACGTTATATTTAGGTTTGCAAAAACTTTTTAAAAAATTGGCTTTCGCCAAAAAAAATTCCGAATCTTAACTGATTCGGAATTTTTTTTGATCTAAAGTTTTAAATTTACATTCTGTCAGGAACATTAATTCCCAGTAACTTAAATGATGAAGCAATAACCTCGGCTACTTTTTTGGACAGTTGTACTCTGAATTTTTTCTTTTCTAAATCTTCTTCCCCTAAAATAGGAACGGCTTGGTAAAACGAATTGTACTCTCTTACCAAATCATAGGTGAAATTTGCCAAAAGCGCCGGACTATGATGCTGGGCTGCATTTTGAATTACTTCAGGAAACAACTCTAATTGCTTTACGAGTTCTTTCTCTTTTTCATGAAGTTGAGTCATATTTGATTTATTCGAAAAGTCAAAATTGGCTTTACGAATAATCGATTGAATTCTGGCGTACGTATATTGAATAAACGGCCCTGTATTTCCAGCAAAATCTACCGATTCTTCTGGGTTAAAAAGGATTCGTTTTTTAGGATCTACTTTAAGAATATAGTATTTCAACGCCCCTAAACCTATCGTGTTATATAATTTTGCTTTTTCTTCTGGAGAATAGGAGTCTAATTTCCCTAAATCTTCAGCAATCTTTTGTGCTGTATCTGCCATTTCTTGCATCAAATCATCCGCATCTACAACCGTTCCTTCACGGCTTTTCATTTTTCCGGAAGGTAAATCTACCATTCCATAAGACAAATGAAATAGATTTTTAGACCAGTCAAAACCTAATTTTTTCAAGATAAGGAACAACACTTTAAAGTGATAATCCTGTTCATTTCCTACCGTATAAACCATTCCGCCTACATCTGGATAATCTTTCACACGCTGAATCGCCGTTCCAATATCTTGCGTCATGTAAACCGCAGTACCGTCTGAACGCAATACAATTTTACGGTCTAAACCTTCATCTGTTAAATCAATCCAAACCGAACCGTCAGGATCTTTTTCGAAAACGCCTCTGTCCAAACCTATCTGAACGACATCTTTCCCCAATAAATAGGTATTACTTTCGTAATAAAAGCAATCGAAATTTACTCCTAAATTTTTATAGGTTGTAGCAAAACCATCATAAACCCATTGATTCATGGTTTTCCAAAGCGTGATTACCGCATCATCTCCAGCTTCCCATTTCAGCAACATTTCCTGTGCTTCAAGAATAATTGGCGCTTGTTTTTTTGCTTCTTCTTCTGTTTTACCAGCGCTCATTAATTGCGCTATTTCTTCTTTATACGCTTTATCAAAAGCAACGTAATAATTTCCAACTAATTTATCTCCTTTTAAACCTGTTGATTCCGGCGTTTGTCCGTTTCCGAATTTTTGCCAAGCCAACATCGATTTACAAATATGGATTCCTCGATCATTAATGATTTGAGTTTTATACACTTTCTTGCCCGAAGCTTTGATGATTTCCGCTACGGCATATCCCAAAAGGTTATTACGTACGTGACCTAAATGCAGAGGTTTATTCGTATTTGGTGAAGAATATTCCACCATAACCGCTTTATCTTCTGGTGAAGGTGTTACAAAACCAAATTTAACATTGTCTTTTATTTTTCCGAAGAAATCCAAATAATACTCATCTGAAATAACAATATTCAAAAATCCGGAAACTACATTAAACCGACTTACCTCAGCCAAATTTTCAACTAAAAAGTTCCCTATTTTATTTCCCAATTCTACTGGATTACTTTTAACAACTTTCAACAAGGGAAAAATAACCATTGTAATATCTCCTTCAAATTCCTTCCGTGTAGTTTGAAATTCAACTTTATCAATCGTAACGTCGAATAAAACTTTTACAGCTTTTTCAATAGAGGGCGTAAGAATTTGTGGTAATGTCATTTCGTGTATTGGTTTTAAGGGTGCAAAGATAGTCATATTGCAGTAATTTGAAAATTGGAAAACAAGATAATTTGCATCTAAAAATGAAGCTTTTAACCTAGTATAAGATATAAATACATATTTTTTTCAAAAATCGATGTAACAAAATCCATCTTTAGAGGTCTATTAAGTAAATTTTACAATTTCGTATTTGTTAAAAAATGTTAAATATTATTAAAAAAGGTATTATGTTTAACATAGTATTATATAAAAGAATACATTTGTATCATCAATCATTTAAATCAAATCAATCATGAAACTTAAATTAATTTTAATCTGCTTTATTGGAACGTTGTTTTCGATGCAGTCACAAACTTCGGTCAAACCATTAATTCTGGAAAACTCCGGAATTATCTCTGGAAAAATCACTGACAAAAAGACTAACGAACCTTTAGCCTACGTAAATATTGTGGTAAAGGAAAACAATAAAGTCATTACTGGTGACATCACATCTGACAAAGGAACTTTTCAAATAAAAAATTTAGCCTTAAAAGATTACGTTGTTGAAATTCAATTTATAGGTTATAAAACCATTACAAAAGCAATTTCATTGACAAACGAAGCAAAAAACGCAAATCTGAACACGATTACTATCGAAGAAGATGCCATTCAATTAAAAGGCGTAAATATAATTGCTGAACGCTCTACTATTGAACAAAAAATTGACAGAAAAGTAATCAATGTAGGTAAAGATTTGACTACCGCTGGCGCAACCGCATCCGAAATCATGAATAATATTCCTTCTGTAAATATAGATCAGGACGGAAAATTATCTTTGCGCGGAAACGAAAACGTACGCGTTTTAGTAGATGGACGTCCTAGCAATATTGAAGCTTCTCAGTTATTGAAACAAATCCCATCAACTTCCATTAAAAAAATTGAATTAATCACTAATCCAAGTGCCAAATACAATCCAGAAGGAATGTCTGGAATCATAAACATCGTTTTACATAAAAATGCTAATGACGGATTTAATGCTAGTGTTAATACGGGTCTAACTTTTGCACAAACACCAAAGATTAGCAACTCGATCAACATGAATTATAGAACCGGTAAAGTGAACTTTTTCTCCACTTATGGAAATAATTTTGGCAAAAGATTCAATGAAGGGCAAATTTCAAGACTTGACGACAACTCCAATCAAATGTTTGATATTGTGAATGACAACAAATCTCATTTGTTCAAAATTGGAATGGATTATTACATCAATGACAAAAACACTATTTCTGCCTACACGAATCAAAACATATTTGTTGGAGATGGTATCGTGGATGTGAACATTTTAAATCCTGATGCTTCACAAAATTTACTGCTAAATTCTAAATACTTTTCAGATAATACGGACGGTACTTACAATGTAGCTTTCAAACATTTAACAAAAAAAGAAGGAGAAACGCTTGATTTAGAAATAAATCACAGCATCTATTCTGAAAATCAAGATGCTAGTTTTCTAACTTCTTTCAACAACCCAAATATTCCCAGCAGTTCTTATACCGATAATCTTGGTGAGAAAAGAAATAATTCCACTATCAATTTAGACTATGTAAATCCGCTAAATGACAAGACTAATCTAGAATTGGGTGCTGAAAGCAGAATTGTACGAACCGAAAACAATTACATCACCAACAACAGTTCTTTATCAAATTCTGACTACACCTATGATTTAGATATTTATTCTGCTTATGCTACTTTTGGACAGAAATTCAAAAAAATAGGATACCAATTGGGTGCCCGTTTTGAAAGTTACAAGGTAAACGCAATGTTAAACGGCGCTACCGCTTACAAGGACGATTACTTCACGGTCTATCCTTCGGCTTCGATGACTTATTCTCCTACCGACAAAAATCAGTTTCAAATCAGTTTGAGCCGCCGTGTAGACAGACCTGGTTTAGACCAAACCAAACCTATTAGAGAATTCAGCACACCTAGAGTAACCTCCATTGGAAATCCTGAATTAGACCCACAATTCACCAATTCTATTGAATTAAATTATACTAAAACAATTGCTAAAGGAACATTTACCACAGGTCTTTTTGTACGAAGCATTCATAACGAAATTAACAGAATTCTATACCCAGATCCAGAAAATCAGGATCAACAAATTATGAGTTTTGATAACTTCGACAATAATACAGCTTATGGTTTTGAAGTATCTTTAAATTACAAAATCAATAGTTGGTGGGATATACAACCAGCAATAGATTTTTCTAGTATTAACCAAAAAGGATTGGTTTCTGTACTAAACACAAGCAGCAATTCATTTGATTTGGTTTCCAAAGAAGTTACAGCATCAGCTTTCAACGCTCGATTTAACAGTAATTTCAAAGCAACAAAAAGTCTTCGTTTCCTTTTATTCGGATTTTATCGTTCTGGAGTTGATGGGGTACAATTCAACGGTAAAGAAATGTATAAAATTGATGCCGGCGGACGTTATTCATTCCTAAAAGTCAAAGCCACCTTAAGCGTTCGTTTCAATGATATTTTTAATACCATGAAAGCCGGTTTTGATGGGCAAAATCCATATCCGCAAGTAGGTCAATTTTCTTGGGAAAGCCAATCCGTTTATCTTGGTTTCAACTACATCTTTGGCGCAGGAAAAAACAAAAGCTTGCAACGCAAACAAAGAGATAACAACACCAAACAAGATGGCGGAGGACTGTTTTAAACAAAAAATAAAATACCTCAATAAAAATTAGTTTTAATAGTTAGTTACCAAAAGAAAAACCCGGAGTATGCCACTCCGGGTTTTTCGATTTAAATAATTTTATATCTCTTACAAATTTGCTTTTATAGACTGGATTTCCTGTTGATTTGCTATTTCGCCTGAATCAGTTATAGCGGAGGAATGATAGAAAACAGCTTTCGTTTTTTCTTTTAATACTCCAATATTTGATGAACGCAAGCCACCGCCCGGCATGATTACAATTCGATTATTTGCTTTTTCAACTAATGTTGCCAATACATCAATACCGTCTACTACATTTGTTTCTTCCCCTGAAGTCAAAATGGTTTTAAAACCACATTCGATTAAAGATTCAAGCGCTTGAAACTTGTTTTTTATTCCATCAAAAGCACGATGAAACGTACACGGAAGTGGATTTGCCAAAGCTACTAATTCCGTATTTTGTTGTTCATTGATAGTTCCGTCTTCCTTCAAAATTCCAAAAACAAAACCATCAACCTGAAGTTTTTTGAATGCTAATATTTCTGATTTCATTTGCTCAAATTCAAAATCGGAATAGACGAAATTTCCACTACGAGGCCGAATCATAACATTCAAATCGATGGTGACTCTGTCCCGAACAATTTTGGTGAGTTCGAAATCTGGCGTAGTTCCGCCCTCTTTCATATTGGCACACAATTCTACTCTATCAGCACCATTATCTTGAGCTATAATAGCCGATTCAAGATTAAAACAGGCTATCTCTAGTTGAGCTTTTTTCATTTATTTTAAAAAATAATCGGCATCAATTAATCTGTTTCCAGTTGCATCATTGACTGCGTAATTAAAACCTCCTTGAATGCAATAAGATCCATATTCCCCTTTTTTATTCAAGGCGATAAAACCAACTTGAATGTCTTTCAGGTCTTTATTTCTATTCTTTGTTAATTTTACTATTCTGGCAACCGCTTCTTCACATGCTTTTTGTGGTGATTTCCCTTGGCGCATCAATTCGACAACCAAGTGACAACCCGAAATCCGAATTACTTCTTCTCCATGTCCTGTGGCTGTGGCGGCACCAATTTCATTATCAACATACAAACCAGCCCCAATAATAGGTGAATCTCCTAAACGTCCATGCATCTTAAAAGCCATTCCGCTGGTTGTACACGCACCAGAAAGATTTCCATCAGCATCCAACGCAATCATACCAATGGTATCGTGATTTTCGATATTGGCAATCGGTTTGTATTGGCTCGTTTTCAACCATTCTTTCCACTCTTTTTCGGATTCTTCAACCAGTAAATTTTCCTTCTTAAAACCTTGTGATAAGGCAAACTGCAAAGCACCTTCTCCCACTAACATTACATGAGGTGTTTTTTCCATCACTGCGCGAGCTACTGAGATAGGATGCTTAATATATTCCAGACAAGCCACCGAGCCAATATTTGCATTTTCGTCCATAATACAAGCGTCAAGTGTAACTCGCCCATCTCGATCCGGCCTTCCACCATAGCCAACGCTTCTTTCCGTTGGATCGCCTTCTGGAATTTTCACTCCAGCTTCAACAGCATCGAGAGCGCGTCCGTTATTTTTTAAAATTTCCCAAGCGGCAGCATTCGCTTCAATTCCAAATCGCCACGTAGAGAGCACAATGGGTTTCTTTACTTTTTTGGATAAAAAACCACTCTCCTCCTCCGGTTTCCCATTGAATGAATTTAATGCTACAGCAACTGAACCTATCGCCGCTGTTTTTATAAAATTTCTACGGTTATTCATATTTTTGATTTTATATTAATCCTACTTTGGTTTAAAAATAATTATATTTAAATACTATATTTCACAAAGCAAACTTGTAGCACCCAGTAAAGCCGCAATTTCATTATCTGTGGATACTAAGATATTGACTTCACTCCCGGAATCCTTTATTTTTTGTTGAAAAGCCGGCAAGAAATAGTCACTTGCATTTGCAATTTTGCCACCTATTATGAAACTGTCAGCCCCAAAACTTTTTAACCACGGAATTACAATCTTCGCTAAATCGGCTCCTACTTCCTCAAATACTTTTATAGCCATAACATCTCCAGTATTAGCAAGACTAAAAAGTTCAAGACCATTACTGATTTCTATACCACTTGCAGCTTTATAACGAGATATAAGCCCTCGAGCTGAAACATAATCTTCCGCAATTCCAGTTTTAAATGGGAGGTTATATAACTCGCCATCGGCTGGTACTTGAGTTCCTGAATCTATTGCATTACCATTGTCTATAAAAGAAGCTCCAAGACCAGTCCCAAGTGTAACTGCCATAAGTTTTTTTGAACTATTTTCTACATTTTTAAAAAATTCTCCTTTACCAAAACAATTCGCGTCATTATCGAATACAATTGGTAAATCGTTAGGCAAATTCAGTCTTTCTCGAATTAATTCACGAATGTTTAAACTATAAAAATGTTCGTATTTTGCTTGGTCTTTTATCCAGCAAATACCACTTTCATAATCAAATGGACCTGGCATACATATCGCTAATCCTTTCAACTTTTCTATCCCGGAATTCTTCCATGAACTGTGGATAGCTTTCTCCCAAACATCCAAAATCTCATCGGCAGGCAAGTTAGAATCAAAAGACTCTTTATGCACGGAAAAATCAAGTACTTTCATCTCGTTAATAGCTATAACTGCCGCAGTAATGTGAGTTCCTCCAACATCTAACCCTAATGCATATTCTTTATTCATTTATATTTTTCTTGTATTTACTATTTGCTTAAAAGTGACACGATAATTTTTGAAAAGCTGCACCTTATATGATCGGTATTTTACTCTACTATAATTTCATCTGCAAATAACCATCCTGGTTTTCCAGCTCCGCTATGACCTGGAGGACAAAGATTATTTTTGGCCGTTACTTTAATATATCTTACTTTTTCCTGTGTAAATGTTGCACTAAAATTATGTACTGCCGATTTCTGATTGATATCAACAGGATTGTTTACTGTTTTAATTTCCTTAAAAACTTTTCCATCTGTTGAAACCTCAAATTTCACAGATTGCGGTAAAAAAATCCAGTCACTATAATTTTGTAAACAACCCAATGAAATATTTTCAATTGTGGTAGCTTGCCCTAAATCTATTGTTGCAATCATATCTTTTTCACTGAATCCATGCCAGTATTTACCCACTGCATTTGTGCCTCGAACACCATCCGTTAAAGAGTTTGGACCATCGGCCAAGTAATATTGGCTTACTGGATTAGTGTATTGTACAGAGTTTCCAATAGCTTTATGCATCACAAAATTTTGTTTTGCAGCCTGCAATCCTTTTATTTGTCCATCAACAACAGTGGATGCTTTTAGTACGAGTGATGATTTAATACCTATAGGCTTTTCATATTTTTCGCTTTGCAAAGTAGGTTCCGTGCCATCTGTTGTATAACGAATCTGTCCATTCAATGCTTCAGTAAAAAGACTTACCAGCAACTGTCCGTTTTCAGAAAAAGGTTTAACATTTACCGTAAAATTACCTGGAGAATAATGCAACCCTTTTTGGGCATATCCTTTAAAATGATACTGCAATCTTTCATTAAAGTTATCCCAGTTTTTATTTTCTTTTGGAGACCATATTACTTCTGCCAATGCGGCCATACGTGGCAAAACCATATATTCTAAATGTTCGGGAGTAGTAATATATTCTGTCCATACACTAGCCTGTGCGCCTAAAATATAGACTTCGTCTTCTTTATTTAATTCTTTAGGAATAGGATCATAATCATAAACCCTTTTTACGGTATTGAACCCTCCAATAGCCAAAAGCTCACCTTCAGGGCCTGCCTGATAATGATCGAAATAAAAAGGAGTGCCCGGTGTCATCACCACATTGTGCCTCATCTTAGCCGCTTCGATTCCTCCAGCTTCACCGCGCCAACTCATTACCGCAGCTTCGGGAGCAAGACCACCTTCTAATATTTCGTCCCAGCCAATTATCTTTCTTTTCTTGCTGACGACAAATTTCTCAATTCGCTTGATAAAATAACTCTGTAATTCATGCTCATCTTTTAAACCCTCACTTTTCATCCTTGCCTGACAACGTACACATTTCTTCCAAGGCCCTTTGTCAACCTCATCACCACCAATATGGATATAACTCGAAGGGAAAAGTGGCATCACTTCCGCAAGTACATTTTCTAAGAAAGAGAAAACTTCGTCATTTCCGGCACAGTAATTTGATGACATATTCGAATAGTTTCCCCCTGTCATTGGTAGTTGCGGCTGCTGGGTGCAACTCAATTGCGGATAAGATGCAATAGCTGAAGCCACGTGACCCGGCATTTCAATCTCAGGTACTATGGTTATATTTCTATCTGCAGCATATTTTACAATTTCTTTGATTTGTTCTTGCGTATAAAAACCTCCGTAAGTTGGCTTTTCGCCCTCCTTAGCTTGTGGTCTTTCTCGCCAATTTAGATTAGTATTATCTACTCTCCAAGCCCCTATTTCTGTAAGTTTTGGATATTTTTTTATTTCAATTCTCCATCCTTGATCATCCACAAGGTGCCAGTGAAAAACATTAATTTTGTAGGATGCCATCAAGTCAATGTATTCTTTTATCATATCGGGACCAAAGAAATGACGACTTACATCAAGATGCAGTCCTCTCCATTTAAAACGAGGATAATCATTCACCTGCATAACCGGCACTTCCAAAGCTGCATTAGTACGAATAGCTGGTAAAGTTTGCAATATTGATTGTATACCGTAAAAAACACCTTTTGGACTACTCGCTTTAATTACAATAGCAGTTAAAGATACAGTTAGCTGATATCCTTCTTCATGGATGCTTTTTTCAATTACAAACTCCACTTTTTTGGCTGCAGCCTTATTTGATTTTAAAGAAAATCCTGAAATATTTTTAATATAGGATGCAAAAAAATCAGCAGTTGCTTTTAAGTCTTTTCGCGATTTATCGTACTGGATAGTCGTATTTCCATCAATTGTAAAATTACCATTCCCCATTTTAAGATCAACGGGTTTTGGAATAATAGAAGGCTGTTGTTGCGCATTC
The DNA here is from genome assembly GCF_054343795.1 of Flavobacterium sp. GNP002. NCBI lineage: Bacteria > Pseudomonadati > Bacteroidota > Flavobacteriia > Flavobacteriales > Flavobacteriaceae > Flavobacterium > Flavobacterium sp. GNP002. Next base: position 2,067,077 of record NZ_JBTGUW010000001.1, on the reverse strand, counting down.
ATTAGCACTGAAGCTAATAAAAAAAGTAGTAAGACTGTTTTTTTTAATACCATAACGATTCTTATTTTTAAGAGTGAATCCTTTTTTTGAAAGATTCAAATTGAATTATTTAGCTGTTTTTATTTGATCTATCGCATCTAGCATCCCATTGCGCGGACTGTCTAAAACCAGTTCCCAAAACATAATACCACCTAGTTTCTTTTGAATTGCATAGCTCGTTTTTGCTTTAACAGAAGCAATATCATCACCAGTAGCAAATAATTTTGCTTTTTCATTGTACCAGTAAGCTGCTTTTGCTTTTTTATCCCAAAAATATTTCCAACCATCAACTAGTGTAAATGATGTGGTGTATTCTTTAAAATTCACACCACCCGTTGGTTCACCAGATTGATATAAACCGTTATTAATATTGGATACTTGTTTCCAAATGCGGGTATAAAAGGCTGCTCCAATCACAAGTTTTTTGGCAGGTATTCCTAATTTTAATAAATAGCTTACCGCTTTATCAGTAGATTCTTCATCCTTTTTAGTGCTATACAATGGCGTATGATGTCCCGTTACTTTTGAATAACCATTTACCAAATCGTAACTCATAATATTTACACGATCCACCAATGGCATTATTTTTTTCCACTCAACAGATTCGTCTAAATATTTCTGGAATCCTCCAGCCGCAAAACTCAATTCATTCTTATTCCCTAAAGTCTGGCGAAGAACTTTTATAAGTTCTGTAAAATTCTTTTTGTCAGCTTGTTGATACAAATGCCCTGGAACTCCTTCTATAGTGGGATATTCCCAGTCTAAATCTATTCCGTCACACTTAAAATAAGTATTGACTTCTTGTACTGATTTCGCAAAAACTGCTCTTCCTTTTTCCGTAGAAAAAACATCAGAACACGGAGCACAACCACCCCAACCACCTAATGATAACATGATTTTTAGTTGCGGATTTTTAGTTTTTAATGATACCAGATGTTTAATGGCAAGAGAATCTTTAGCCGTGTCAACATTTAATTTACCATCCTTCAAATGACAAAAACTATAGATGATATGCGTCAGTTTATTGACCTCAAATTCATTTATTAGTTTATCATCACCCGTGTAATACGCAATTACAGCTAGGTTTTTATTGCTTTGAGCCAATATACTGTTAGTAACAAAAAGTACCAAAAAAAGAAATTTTATATGTTTCATTTTTACATTATTGATTTTCAATTTGTAATTACAATGGCGATTGATATTCCTAAATATTTTTATCCATTAAGATTTGAGGATATTTAATACTGGTATGAACAATCAATTCCCCAAAAAGTGTATTTGCCCAAGCAAACCATTTACGGGTAAATTTTGTTGCATCATCTTTATGAAAGGACTCGTGCATAAAACCAGTATCGGCATGTGTTTGTATCAAATTGCTAATGCACTTTCTTATTTCCTTTTCATCTACACTGGTAATCGCTCTAAGAATTATACTCATCGGCCAGATAGTATCTGCGCCAGTGTGCGGACCGCCAACACCCTCGCCTGCTTTTCCTTTATAGAAAAATGGATTGTTTTCTGAAAGGACTACTTTTCGAGTATTAAGATACAAACTACTATCCGGCTGAATCGCTCCTAAATACGGTAATGACAATAAGGAAGGCACATTGGCGTCATCCATCATGTGAAAACTTCCGTATCCATTTACTTCAAAAGCAATGATTTTTCCAAATTTTGGATGTTGAATAATTCCGTTTTCTTTCAATCCTTTTTGTACCTGCTGTTGTAATTCTTTGGCTTTGGCAACCAAATCAGTATCCTTAATTTCCGGCAAAGAGAAAATCTCCATTAAATAGCCGAGTACTTCAATGGCAAACATATTACTTGGAATCAAATACCCAAACAAAGTACTGTCATCACTTGGTCTAAAGGTAGAAACAATCATCCCGCAAGGTTTTACCGGATAACCGTAACCACTCAATGGAACACCATCAGTAGCCCAAGCGGTAGTACGCTGAAAAGTATAAGGACCTTTATTATCAAAACGTTGCTGTTCTTTAAACGTTTGTAATACCAAAAGCATGGCTTTTTTCCATTGGCTGTCAAACAAACTTATATCGCCGGTTTCTTTCCAGTATCCATGTGCCAATCGGATGGGATAACACAAACTGTCAATCTCCCATTTGCGCTCATGAATTCCTGGTTGCATTTTGGTAATATCATTTTTCCATTCGCTTACTTGATTGAAATCTTTATAAAAAGCATTGGCATACGGATCAAGCAAAATGCATTTAGTCTGGCGGTTAATCACTCCTTTTACCAGTTCACCAAGTTTTGCATCGTCTTTTACAAACGGAATATAAGGCCAAATTTGAGCTGTACTATCTCTTAGCCACATCGCGTCAATATCTCCTGTAATCACATACGTGTCCGGTTTGCCATCGATGATTTCAAAATCGACTGTCGTATCCAATGTATTCGGGAAACAGTTTTCGAACAACCAAGCCAGTTCCGGATTTGCTATTTGTTTTTTAATGCGTACAATAGCCGCTTCAATCGCTTCGCTGGTAAATTTTCGTTCGGCTAATGGTGGACGTTTGCTAACAAAATCTTTCATTGGAAAATTAAAAATATTGGTCTCAGAAGCAAAAACTTCCGATTGAATTGCCAACAATCCTGCGGATAAAATACCTGTGTTTTTTATAAATTTTCTACGTGATTGCATAGTATTATTTTGAAGTTGAATAAGAATATGGATAGCTACTCGACGAAGTTCCTCTTTGATTATTAGGGGTATTGTTCATATCAAAATCCAATACCGTCCCTTTGAGTAAATCAAAATGATTGATATAGTTCTTTGTGTAAGTGGAATTATTCCATTTTAATTCCTGAACATATTTATTTCCTTCCGAGTTATTTGGTGCATTTATAATTACTTCTTTTCCATTTTCTAATTGCAACGTTACTTTCTTAAATAAAGGCGCTCCAAGAACATACTCTTCTGTAGCCGGACAAACAGGATAAAAACCCATCGCTGAAAAAACATACCACGCCGAAGTTTGTCCGTTATCTTCATCACCACAATATCCGTCTGCTGTAGGTTTGTACAATCGGTTCATTACTTCTCTGGACCAGTATTGTGTTTTCCAAGGCTGACCAGCGTAATTATACAAATAAATCATGTGTTGAATAGGCTGATTGCCATGCGCATATTGTCCCATATTCATGATTTGCATTTCCCGAATTTCGTGAATAACGGAGCCATAGTAACTTTCGTCAAAAACTGGAGGCATGGTAAAAACAGCGTCTAACTTAGTAGTGAATGCTTTTTCGCCTCCCATTAAATCAACCAAACCTTGCACATCATGAAAAACACTCCAGCTATAATGCCAACTGTTGCCTTCGGTAAAAGCATCTCCCCATTTGAAAGGATTGAAATCCGCAGGAAAACTTCCATCTTTATTTCTTCCGCTCATTAATTTGAACGCAGGATTAAAAACATTTTTATAATTCATCATTCGTTTTTCGAACAAATTGATTTCTTTTTTGGGACGGTTTAGGGCTTTCGCCAATTTCCAAATGGCAAAATCATCATACGCATATTCCAATGTTCGTGCTGCATTCTCATTGATTTTCACATCGTAAGGAACATAGCCTAATGTATTGTAATACGCAGCGCCTTTTCTTCCTACTGCATCCATTGGCCCTTCATTATTGGCGCCATGCAACAAGGCTTCATACAAAGTATTAATATCATAATCGCGTAACCCTTTCATATAAGCATCTGAAACTACGGATGCTGAATTATTACCAACCATCACATTTCTAAATCCTGGACTAGACCATTCCGGCAAGAATCCACCTTCTTTATAGTCGTTAATCAAACCTTCCTGCATTTCTTTATTTATGGAAGGATATACTAAATTAAGCAATGGATACAATGCTCGGAAGGTGTCCCAGAAACCAGTACCAGCATACATATAACCGGGTAAAACCTTACCATTATACGGGCTGTAATGCATAATTTTCCCTGCGGCATCTATTTCATAGTGTTTTTGAGGAAAACATGCGGTACGGTACAAACAAGAATAAAAAGTTTTAAATTGTTCATCACTGCCACCTTCCACTTGTACTTTCCCTAAAACTTTATTCCATTCTTCTTTTGATTCCGCAACCGTTTTTTCAAAAGAAGCATTTCCTAATTCCGTTTTCAAATTCAACTCGGCTTGCTCGATACTTATAAATGAAGAAGCGACTCTGACATTTATTTTCTCTCCTTTTTTAGTTTTAAAACTCGCTACAGCACCTGCATGATTGGCTAAACTTTCCAATTTATCTTTTTCCAAAAGAGTGTCTTTCCAAGTATAATTCGATATAAATGGCTTGTCAAATATCAGCACAAAATAATTCTTGAAATTAGCCGGAACGCCACCGCTATTGCGAGTTGTGTATCCTATAATTTTATTTTCAGATGGAATTATCTTAACATAAGACCCTTTATCTAAAGCATCTATCACGATCGAAGACTGTTCATTTTCAGGAAAGGTAAATTGAAAATGTGCCGCTCTTTCGGTAGTGGTTAATTCGGTAGTCACATCATAATCGGCGAGATAAACGCTGTAATAATATGGCTTCACTGTTTCAGATTTATGGCTGAACCAACTGGCTCTTTCGTCTTCTTTAAACACTAATTTTCCTGTAACGGGCATGATAGAAAACTGTCCGTAATCATTCATCCACGGTGAAGGCTGATGTGTTTGTTTGAATCCTCGAATTTTTTCAGCGGTATACGTATAAATCCATCCGTCTCCCATTTTACCGGTTTGCGGTGTCCAAAAATTCATTCCCCAAGGTCTTGCAATCGCCGGATACGTATTCCCATTAGAAAGACTATGCACTGACTGTGTACCCATCAAAGGATTTACATATTCTACTGGATCTAAAACTTTGGTTTGTGCATTTGCAACAGCGCAGATTACCATTAAACCAAAAATCAAACTCTTTATCTTCATAATTTTAATATAAATAATTCTTAAAAATCTTCACCCTAATATCATTCTGTTAAATAAAATTGCGGGCGAAAATTATACCTAAGGTTTTAAAAAACCTTGCAGTAGCACAGAACACTGCCAGCCGAACACTCTACTGCGGTCTATCCTCTTTTTTTACACCCCAAGTTCCCGAAGGTTTACTTCCCATATATAATTTCAATTCGCCTCCTTTTACAATCATATCGTGAGTGATGTAAGATTTTGTATACGGCTTGCCATTGTATTCCGCTTTCTGAATGTAAATATTAGTGCTGCTGTTATCTATCGCATTTAATGTAAATGAAATACCATCTTTATTCTTTACAGTTGCATTATTCACCAACGGGCTTCCTAAAATATAAATTCCGTTCGCGGGATTAACCGAATAAAATCCCATCGCGGAGAAAACATACCAAGCCGACATTTGTCCCAAATCTTCGTTACCGCATAATCCATCCGGTTTTGTGGAATAGAATTTATCATCAATTTCCCGAATCAGTTTTGCTGTTTTCCAAGGCTGTCCAGCGTATGCATATAAATAAGGAATATGATGATTGGGTTCGTTTCCTTGCGCATATTGTCCAATCAAACCACTAATATCCGGAGAAGCTTCTTCGCCTTCCACTTTATCAGTTATTAGGAATAGTGAATCTAACTTGGCTAGAAATTTATCTTCGCTTCCAAATAAATCAATTAAACCATAAGGATCTTGAGGCACCAACCACGTGTATTGCCACGCATTTCCTTCTACATAATCGTCTTTGCGATGAGCAGATGAAAGCGGATTAAACGGTGTTCTCCAATTCCCATTGGCTAATTTTCCTCTCATAAACGTTGTTTCTTTATCAAAATAAAGTTTATACAAATTAGCTCTTTTTGAAAAATAAGTATAATCATCGGTCTTGTTCAAGGCTTTTGCCATCTGAGCCACGCACCAATCGTCTATAGCATATTCTAAAGCATTTCCAACGGTTTCTAACATCGTATCGGCCGGAATGTATTGCAGTTTTTGAACGTAATCCATTCCGTCACGGGTTTGCATCGCCGTTTTCTTGATGGCTTCGTACGCTAGAGCCGTATCATAATCGCGGTAGCCTTTTAGATACGCATCTACAATAACCGCAATCGAATGATTTCCGTTCATGGTATTGGTTTCGTTACCCATCAAATGCCAAACCGGTAATCTTCCTTGTTGCTGATAGATTGCCAAAAATGATTTGACAATATCATTAATTTTATCGGGTTGCGTAATCGTGTACAAAGGATGCAAAGCGCGATACGTATCCCAAAGTGAAAAAGTGGTGTAATTAGTGAAATTTGCTTTTTCATATACTTTTTTATCTGTTCCTCTATAATCGCCATTGGCATCATTAAAAATAGAAGGCGCAAAAACGGTATGATACAGCGAAGTGTAAAAAACTTTCATCGTTTTTTCATCGGCCTTAATCTGAATTTTATTTAATTCGGTATTCCATTTTGAATTGGCTTGTTTCACCGTTTTTGCAAAATCCCAAGTTGGAATCTCCGCTTTTATATTTGCGGAAGCATTCTCATAACTCACCGGCGAAAGACCCACTTTGACTAAAACTTGTTTGTTTTTTAAATTTGCAAAATCAATAACAGCTTTCATTCGGACACCTTCTCCTTCATTTCCTGACACTGCTGAAATGTTGTCATACAACGAAATATTCGAAATAGGTTCCGAAAATTCCATTGCAAAATATACCCTTTGATCATCAGCCCAACCTTTTGAAAGGCGGTAACCAACTATCGTCTTAGCTCCAGTTTTTTTAATGAATGTTTTCATTGGTTTATCCCAACCCACACCATCGGCTAAATCCAATAAAACATGGGAATCATCAACAGAATTAAAAGTATATTTATGAAATCCTACTCTTTCGGTTGCCGTTAATTCTGCTTTTATTTTGTATTTATCAAGTAAAACACTGTAATATCCTGGCTTAGTAATTTCATTTTCATGCGAAAAATAAGAACCATAACCAGTAACCATATCTTCCTTTGTTCCTTTGGTAAGCGGCACTTTTCCTGATACCGGCAACAAAAGAATATCATTCAAATCTCCAATTCCTGTACCACTCAAATGGGTATGTGTAAACCCTAATATTGTATTACTCGCATAATTATAACCACTGCACCAATCCCAGCCTTCAAAAACATTTACCGGTCCTAACTGAACGGCTCCAAAAGGAACATTGGCACCCACAAAAACATGGCCGTGACCAGCAGAACCAATCAGAGGATTTACATATTGAGTGTAGTTTAAACTGTTTTGTTTTTTAGTTTTCACCTGTGAAGTAACCGGTAAAGTGCATAATACACTAAAAGCGAAAATTCCAGAGAAAACTATTTTGCTATATCTTGTAAACATTGATTCTGTTATATTTTAAAGTAAGTTATAATTAGCCAAAGTTCATCTGATCAACAGTGGCTTACATCATATTTTGTTTGGTTTTATTTGTATCTATTTATTACATCGTACAATGACATAACCTTGATAATTGGCTTTGTTATTTTCCCTTCGAACGAAATTTTCATTTCTTCTCCGGCAGATAAATCCATGTAATTAGTGCTTAATTTCCCTTGGTATCCCTTAATTTCCAAATAGACATATTTAGCTGGTTTCAGAGCTTTAATGATTATTTCATTTCCTTTAATGGTCCAACTTATTTTAGGATTTTCCAATTTCAAATCGATAGGACGTGTCAGGTCAATTTCAGGAGTTTTATCATCCCGATACGCTTCCCGCATGGCATACCAAGCCGCTTTGGGTTGTCGGTTATAATAGTCCGTAACACTCCAACTCGCCACTGGCCAACAATCATTCAATTGCCAAACTAAAGTTCCCATATTATAAGGCGCTTTGGAACGATGAATCCCAATAATATTCTTTAGCGAATAATACTGTAAACACTGTGTGAGATAGGTATAATCCTCGACTTTCATATTTTTCACTTTGGTGGAATCAATAAAATAACGATTCAAATAGGAGTTTAGTTTCGTAAAACCATTTCCTGCTTTTTGATGTGCTTTTAATACATCCGAAAATAAATGACGGTCTTCAGGCAACGTAAATTTTTCTATTGAAGAATAATTCGGCATCGCTTGCATTCCGTATTCACTAACAAAACGCCCTGTTTTATTTTTAACCACTTCAATATCTTCTAATCCCCACCAAGTTCCCCAATAATGGCTATCGCCTTCTGTAATACTTTGTTTCCTGCCCCAACCAAATAATGGCGAGCTGCTGATATATGGTCTTTTATCATCCACTTCTTTTACCCATTTTGGAATACTGTCCTGAAACAAACGAACGTAATCTTTCCACAAACGAGTCGAGTCCTGCTTTGACATATTCATCGATTTTTGCCATCCCCAGTTTTTAAATGCTTCGTCAGATTCGTTATTCCCGCACCACAAAACAATGCTCGGATGATGACGCAAACGTTTCACTTGGTATTGCACTTCTTCTTTTACATTATCGAAAAACGCTTTATCACCGGGAACCATCGTTCCAGCAAACATGAAATCCTGCCAAACATTGATTCCATATTTATCACATAAATCATAGAAATAATCGTCTTCATAAATTCCGCCGCCCCAAACACGAAGCATATTCATATTGGCATCTTTAGCAGACAAAACTATCTTTTCGTAATCTTTTTTGTTAACTCTCGAAAGAAAAGCATCCGATGGAATATAATTTGCCCCTTTCATATACACTGGCTTGTCGTCGATTTTAAAATAAAATGATTTTCCAAGACTGTCCGGTTGTTGCACCAATTCAATCTTACGATTTAAAACATAAGGCTTCTCTGGTGTTTTTTCGTCAAAAGTCTCCAATCGTACTTCTTTCCAAATGCCACAAGTCGTAAATTTAGGACCCCAATCCCAACCAAAATGATACTGTGCTTTACGAACATACAAACGAGGATTATCCGGAATTACAAAAGGTAAATCTTTCTTGGCAAGTAAATCCACTACATTTTGCGCCGATAGAAATACAACCACTAATTTATTCGTACCGGGATTCAAATATTTTTTCACATCAACACGCCATTGACGGAACATGTTATTCGCTTTTAATATTTGTTTTCCATTCAAATAAACCGTTGCATAGGTATCCAATCCATCAAAAACGAGTGCTGCATTTTTTTTCTTTAATGCTTCTGGAGTCACTTGAAAAGAAGTTTTATACTCCCAGTTTTTCTTTTCAATCCATTGCAATTTTTTCTCATTGTCACGAAAAAACGGATCTGGAATGAGTTTGTTATTCAACAAATCAGTATGCACTTCTCCTGGTACTGTTGCGGCATTCCATTTTACCGTTTTCTCCTGACGAAATTGCCAGCCGTTTTTGAGAACTACTGAACTATTTTGAGCATTCGCCACAAAAAACAGGTTTATAAAACAGAGGATGCCAAACCAACAAAAGGCTTTTTTACATTTCATTGTATAGGAGTATTAAAATCATTATTTGTGTATAATTTCTATTCTAATGGACATAAGTGTTTTATCCTTTGGCAACACCTTATTGCATTATAATTTATTGGTTTACTATTTTAAAAGTATAAAAATCTAATCAATTTATCATTGTTACAACTGCCTAAAGCAGCTTTATTTCTATTGCAAAAGATGCGTAAACAATGTTATTCTATTCTACAGATTATTGAAAATAACTCCATTTTTTTCAGCAAACAGCAAAGAATAAAACTTTGTGTATTGCGAAAAAAGAGGTGATAAAAACAACTCAACCCTGTTAAATAACATCTATTTTTTATACCTTTTTTATTAGAAATGTCAAGATGATAAATAATAAAACAAGTCGGGAGGTAAAACCTACCCGACCTGCTTTATCCATTTTAAATCTAAACTATTAGTGCTTAGCCCACCAAAGCGGGGTAAATATACCATCAGCACCATCTAAGAATCCTACCGCTTGTTCATACCCTTTTACATTTGAATTTTTCAAACCTGAAGTATATTTCAATCGTTGTGGAAAGAAACTAACCTGATTGGTCATGAAGTTAGAAGAATTTAAAGTTGGTAAATTAACTAAAGGTAATTCTACAGCCGGGTTTTCAAAGAAAGGCAAGCCTAATCTTCTATGATCATTCCATCCTTCCAATGGCAACCAAGGAGTTTGTGCAATGAATTTTTGTGTTATAATTTTTGTTAACAAATCATTTTTTACCGCACCATTTTTATATAAATTATTTTTAGGATATAAAATGGTAGCTACACCGGCTGCATTTGTATAACCATCAACATAATTCATTGCGTGGCTCGTAGGCGGTTCTGTAGTATGAGACCAATTTACAGAAGTTCCCGCTCTGTTATAATCATTAGAATTAAGGTAAGCGCTCAGATGAGATGAAACTCCCCAATAGTCAAAATTCGCTTTGATACCAGCTTCATAAGCATCCTTACCACTCATTGGGACAGCCCAACCTTTAACAGCAGCTTCAGCCAATAAAAAGTAAGTTTCCCATGAAGCAAAAAAGATACGTTTGCTTGTACTTCCTCTGAATGCTTGAGACAAACGTGGCATAGTACCATTAAATGATCTTACTCCATTTCTACTTCCTAATGCTCCCCAATTACCTACAGCAAAGGCATTCCATGTATTTTTTGCCTCAATTGTTTTAACTACTGCACCATTGGCATCAAACAAATTTGCCGATGTAGTCTCTGCACTATTATCCCAAGAAGGATATCCAGAAAAATTAGAATTTGTAAAATCTCCCGGAATATTAAATGCTTTATAGGCACGAGGATCTATCGCATTTGGCAAACCATCTAACCAATAACCTGCTGCAGGCTCATTTGTTTTCATTGTAAAATGATTTTCAAATTTTAATCCTATATAATCTGCTGGTTTAACACTGGCATGAAAAGAAGGTGCTAACAAATCTGTTGATTTTACACCACCTAATCCAATATAAAGATTGTTTAATGTCACTGATATAATCTGTGCATTCCATTCACGACTCATTACACCAGTCAAATCATCCCATCCCGGTTTTTCTTGCACTTGAAAATTATCAGAAGCATCTGTTAACAAACTACTGCTTGCCGCAGCTTCAAATTCAGATTTTGCCTTAGCAGGATCTACTTCAGATAAACGCATTGCCAAACGAAGACGCATAGAATTAGCATACTTTTTCCACTTTACATAATCATAACCGTAAGCTGGATCTTCATTCTTTAATTTTGGGTTACTGATATTCGAAACCGAAACGTCTAATTTCTCAGAGGCATCTTTCAGTTCAGCCAATAAGAAATAGTAAACCGTTTTTAAGTCCTTAAATTCCGGATTTTTACCCTGAAATGCATCAATCGCAATAGGACCAAAATTATCAGCAAGTTCACTCATCAAATATGCTCTCCATATACGAGCCACTTGTTTTAGATTACCGGAATATGGTTTTACAGTGCCTTTAGCTTCTTTTTCTTCGGCAACCTGAATAGCTGTGTTTATAGAGTTTAACCATCCTGCAGAACTATTATAATAAGCTGTTGACCAGCCATCATCATAACTCCCGCCAGATATTCCGGTACTTAACATTTGATGCCCAGCTGTTTTCCAATAAAGCACAAAAGACCTCTCAGCAACATCTGGATTCATTTGTGCTCCAATTATAGAGCTATTTATAAAGTATTCCACTTGAACCTGATCTGCATTAGCAGCTGTAGGATCTGTATTAATCTCATCGAAATTATCACAAGAAGTTAGCATCGCCACAATTGCTAAAGCTAAACTTGATTTTTTCACTATATTTTTCATGTTATAAATTTTATAATTGATTAAAAGCTCAATGCAAGATTTACCAAAAAGGTACGAGTCGTTGGTGCAGCACCATTTTCAAAACCAGTCGCATTAGAACCAGTCGCAAAAACAGATTCTGGATCAAGTCCATTCATATGACTTTTAATCATCCAAACATTATTGCAAGAAAGTCCTAGACTAACTTTTTGTAGTGCAGTTTTTGTCAGGAACTTAGCAGGGAAATCATAATTCAACTGTACATTTCTTAGACGAACATTGCTTGCATCATATATATTAGCCTCTGTTATACCTAAGTTTCCTGAGCCTGCTACTCTACCCCAATACGTTTCAGGAGTAACTCCTATTGTATTTTTCACATAAGTTGTACCATTTGCAATAACTCCGTTTACTACGATATCTTCTCTTAATCCATTTACTACTGTTACAGATGAAGTTCCGCTTGCCTGCATATCCGATAATGTTCCTGAGAATATTTCACCGCCGATTCTGGCATCAATTAAAAATGACAAAGACACTCCTTTATAAGCAAAGGTATTAGTAAAACCAATCATTGCTTTTGCTTGCTGATTTCCTAAACTTACAGATCCACCTGGAGCTGCTTGAGGCAATCCTGAAGCATCTAATAGTAACTGGCCAAATTCAGGACTCGCTTCATCCGTTACTCTTAAAAATTTACTTCCGTAGATTTCTCCATAAGCTTTTCCTACTTCTGCAACCACAGAAACATTATCAAATCCTCTTAACGTATAAACTGTTACATCGTCAAACAGTGACACAATCTTACTTTTATTTGTAGAAAAATTAGCCGAAACATTCCATAATAATGAGCTTGGATTAGTCAATATTTTTCCGTCAACGACTAACTCAACACCTTTGTTTTGAATATTACCCGCATTGATTTTCTTGTATTTATAACCACTTAACGGATCCATAGGAAGATCTATCAGCTGATTGGTTGCATTGGATTTGTAAACCGACACATCAAGACCAAATCTACCTTTGAAAAAACGCAATTCGGCTCCAAATTCAGTTGATTTAATCAACTCACTTTTCACATTCGGATCTAACAAAATGTCATTTCTTGAAGCAGTTGTATTACTATTAGGATCTTTACCTATTTTATAAACATTAACTAACCTGTATGGATCAAGGTCATTACCCACTGAAGCATAACTCGCTCTTAATTTACCATAACTAAACCAGTCTGGAAGGCTTTTATTCATCGCTGCAAACATATCCGTAAACACATACGAAAGGCTTAGTGACGGGTAAAAGAATGAACGGTTTGCTTTACTTAATGCAGAAGACCAGTCGTTTCTAAAAGTAGCGTCTAAATATAAATAGCCATCATAATTTAGTTGTGCCGATCCAAAAACTGAATTAATTGACTTCTCACTAAAGCCTTCACTTACAGATGGATTACCTATCGCATTATTTATCGAAAATAAATTAGGCACTTCTAATTGGCTTGCGTTAGCTCCTATTGACGATGATTTACGTGACATCAAGTTACCTCCAAGTGTAGCCATACCGCCAAATTTCCCAAAAAGATCATCCTTTTTAGCAATCAATAAAGCTTGGTAATTCGTTTCTGTAAAAGTGCTTTTCCCAACACTATAACTACCTGTAGGAGCTAAAGGACTACCAGCGTACGTTTTTGCATTTGAGCTATTAGTATACGTATCGGCTCCTGCTTTGATTTCAGCATTCAACCAACTTGCAATATCATATTTTAACGAAGCGTTCATCATAAAACGATCTCTTACATCTTCATTAAGATTATATTTTCTACCCCAATAAGGATTAATTCCGCTTCCACTTCCTAACCAAATCATATTCCCATCTGCATTAGTAGCTTCTTTGAATTGTGTAATATCAATTGATCTTGGAAAATTATTTAACAAGAAAAACGGATTAGAACCATTAGGTCCTCCAATGGATCTGTTGTTTGCTTTTGCATTGGTATATTGAACTTTAGTATCTACAGTCCAACGCTCTCCCTCTCCAAATTTAGAAACCGCTCTTGCCAGTAAGTTTGTTCTGCCCAATCTAGCACCAGGAATCATACTCTGATCCTCCATACGATTGAAAGAGGTATATATAGATGTTTTTTGAATCGATTGTTGAAACGAAACACTATTGTTTTTAGTTATTCCGCTGCCGCTAAAATAGTTACCAACATTGTCATGGGAAGCCAAAGTCTCACTTTTATCATCCCAATTTATAACAGTTTGTCCTTCAATTTTAGGTCCCCAACTCGAACCAGAAAGCCTATCGAATGAACCTCCGGCACCTTGCCCAAAGTCGTTTTGTTGTTTAGGTCTTGTAAAAATAGTTTCAAACCCTACAGAGGAAGTAAACGTAATCCCTAATCCTTTTTGTTTTCTACCGGTTTTGGTTGTAATCAAAATAACTCCATTACCAGCTCTTGATCCATAAAGGGCGGCTGCTGATGGTCCTTTTAATACGGAAAGGCTTTCAATATCTTCCGAATTTAAATCCGAAATACCATTTCCCATATCAAGACTCGGAACCCAATAATCATTATTAGTAGCACCTGTAAAGTTGTCCATAGGAACTCCATCAACAACAATCAAAGGTTGGTTATCACCAGTCAAGGAATTAAAACCTCTTAAAACTAATTTTGAAGATCCTCCAGGACCAGCACTCGAGCGTACAACCTGTAAACCCGCTACTTTACCGACCAGCGCATTTGCTAAATTGGGCTCTCTGGCTTCCACAAGACTTTGTCCTTTTATTTCCTGAACAGCGTAACCCAACGATTTTTTTTGTTTCTTAATTCCAAGAGCCGTAACTACTACTTCTCCTAACTCTTGTGTATTTTCGGCCAACACAACAGTAATATTATTTTCACTTTCAGCAACATCTACTGATTTTGAAGTAAACCCGATAGATGATACAGTCAGTGTTACTTTACCAGAAGGAACCATGACTGCAAAGTTTCCGTCGGAATCTGTTATTGTACTGATAGTTTTACCTTTTACCTTTACGGTTGCAGAAACAATACCCTTGTTTCCTGCATCTGCGACTACGCCTGTTATGGATCGGTTTTGTGCTATTGCGCCAAAGCAGCTGAGCATTACCAATCCTAACACTGCTAAAATTTGTTTCATAAGCAATTGTTTTAGTTTTTTTTTGGTTTTGGTTTAAAATATTTATAAAAAATGAGAACTCAATTTCAATGTATGATCCAAAGCATCACACAGTTTTTAATTAAAAATTTTTACTAAATCGATTTAGCAAATTAATAAAAAAAACAGATTATCCATTTAAAAAAAATTTAAAATGATTAACCCTATTTTATATTATACCGATTCTCTAATAATCAGTTTCCCTTTTTCAAGTACTTTTTCTATCGCAAAGTCATTTCCATTTGTCATTTGATCCATCAGTAATTGAACTGCTTTTACGGCAATACCATCAATAGGTTGCTCAATAACAGAAATAGAGGGGGAATGCAATTTAAAACTATAATGGTCGTCATAACTAATGATGGAAATATCCTCAGGAATCCTTAAACCCATTCTTTTAAAAGCTTGCAACCCGGCTAAACCCATATAATTAGCTAAAAAAAGTATTGCATCTATATCTGATTTCTTTTTGAAAAAATCAATTATCGCATCAATTTTACTTTCTTCGTTACTGCGATAATCCAAATGTAGAGTAAGTGTCTCATCATATATACCTGCCTCTTTCATTGCCTCAGAATATCCTTGCTCACGCAATTTCATCTGAATCATTTCTGAAGTATTGTTAACCACAGCAATATTTTTGCATCCCTTTTTTATAAAAAATTCTGTTGCCACATAAGCACCATTATAATTATCCATAACAACATGACTAACATTTTGATTCGGAAAATACCTGTCAATTAGTACCACTGGCATTTTTAAATTCAAAAGATGATCAATACTTTTTTCTAATTTTTCTGTTGGAGTTATAATAAAACCATCCACATTTGCCTGAAGCAAACTTTGAATTAATTCACCTGATCTTTCATTATCATCGCCTGTGCTACAATAAAAAACTCTATATCCTAACTTCTTAGCTTCATCTTCTATTACTCTGGCTAAATCAGAAAAGAATTGATTCGAAATATCTTCAACAATAAGCCCGATAGATCTTGTTTTTCCTGTTCGAAGACTGCTGGCAATCATATTAGGTTTGTAATGTAACTTCTCAGCTACATTTTGCACTTTTACAATAACAGCTTTACTGATTCCCATTTTCTCTCCCTTTCCATTAAGGACAAAAGATACCGTAGAGATTGAAACTCCAGACTCTATGGCAATGTCTTTAATAGTAATTTTTTTCATCCAGAAACTAACTTTAAGAAAAATTTAATGTTTTCGTAACAAATATATATAAAAATAGTTACAAAATCGTTTTAGTAAATATTTTTTTAAAAGAATCGCTTTTTTTATGCTAACAAACAGCTAAAAACATAGCGTTATTAGGATATACACGAAGATATCCTTACAATAAAAATATACAAAATTTGACTAGAACAGCATCAATAAGACCTGAAAACACTTTAATTTGAAACAAATAATTTTAAGAAGTTAGGCCACAAAAAATAAACCCCGAAGTAATTCAACTTCGGGGTTTTCATATAAAACATTAGATAAATCTGGTATCTAAATACCAATAATTACCATTTAATAATGGCACTTCCCCAAGTAAAACCACTTCCAAATGCTGCCAAAACAACAGTATCTCCTGATTTTATTTTGCCTTTTTCCCATGCTTCAGTTAAAGCAATTGGAATAGAAGCTGCGGTTGTATTACCGTATTTCTGAATGTTATTATAGACCTGATCATCTGTCAAGTTAAATTTCTTTTGGATAAACTGCGAAATTCTCAAATTAGCCTGATGTGGAATCAACATATCAATATCCGAAACCTGCAGATTATTCGCTTGTAATCCTTCATTAATTACTTCGCTAAAACGAACTACAGCATTTTTAAATACAAATTGTCCGTTCATGTACGGGAAATAACTTTCATCATCCGGATCATTATCCGCTAAAATATCAGTTACCCAACGGCCTCCCATTCCTGGAGCTTTTACAATTAGTTCTTCGGCATGTTGCCCTTCAGAATGTAAGTGCGTGGATAAAATCCCTTTTGTCAAATCTTCTTCTCTGCTCAAAACAGCTGCTCCTGCCCCATCTCCAAAAATTACTGAAACGCCACGTCCACGGGTCGTCATGTCTAATCCTGTAGAATGAACCTCAGACCCAATGATTAATATATTTTTATACATTCCAGTTTTTATATACTGATCTGCTACTGATAACGCATAGATAAACCCAGAACACTGATTTCTTACATCCAATGCACCAACGGTTCGCAATCCCAAATCACGTTGCACTAAAACTCCTGGTCCAGGGAAATAAAAATCAGGACTCAAAGTGGCAAAAACCACAAAGTCGATATCCTCCTTAGCAACACCAGAACGTTCAATCGCAATTTCAGCCGCCTTTACACCCATAGAAGTCGTTGTATCTTCTCCTTTTATAATGTGTCGTCGTTCTTGAATTCCTGTTCTTTCCTGAATCCACTCGTCATTGGTATCTATAATTTTGGACAAATCGTCATTGGTCACTACGTTTTCTGGAACATAATAACCCAATCCTGCTATTTTTGAATGATACATACTATTGTTATTTTATTAAAATAAAGTTGCAAATTTAAAACATACTTAAAAATATAAGCTCACAAATTACCACTTTTTTGTCAATTTACAAGTTTTATGGCTTTTGTCATCCTTAACATCTAGCAGCAGTCATAAAATTATGACAGAACACCAATAGAAATTAAATCAAAAGAAAGCGAACTGAAACCAATGCAAACGTTAAAAAGAGTGTTTTGCTTCCAAATGTAACAACATTGAATTATTTTAGACCAATTATTGACACTGCTAACGCTAATTTAAAATCATTCAAATTATGAAGTTAAAAATTCCATTTTTTTTATTTCTGGGACTGAGCTTAACCACTTTTGCACAAGAAAACTTAACCTATCAAAAACCATCACAATCCATTTTGGAATTGGCGGATTATGAAAGAGCGCCTTCGGTATCGATGGATACTAAAAAAGAATACATGCTGTTGACGTATAGAAACACCTATAAATCACTGGACGACTTAAACCAAGACGAACTGCGTTTGGGCGGTTTGCGAATTAATCCAATTACAAATATTTCGAGTACAGTTACGTATGTAAACAATCTGAAATTACGTAAAATAAAAGACTTGAACGAAGTACAGGTTACAGGTTTACCAACAAATCCTCGCATCAGTACTATCGCTTGGTCACCAAATGATAAAAAAATCTCATTTTCCCACACTACCGCTTCCGGTGTTGAACTTTGGGTTATTGATGTTGCTTCGGCGAAAGCCACCAAATTAACCGAAGCCACTGTGAATGCGAATATTGGAAGTCCGTTCAGCTGGATGAATGACAACGAAACTATTTTGGTGAAAATGTTACCAAAAAACAGAGCAGCACTTTTGGATGCCAAAAAAGATTTGCCAACCGGTCCTATTATTTCGAATGCTGATGGGGCGAAATCCCAAAACAGAACCTATCCGGATATGTTGAAAAACAAGAATGATGAAATCAATTTTGAGAACATCATGACTTCTGAATTGTACAAAGTGAACTTGAACGGAACCGCAACTTTATTCAAAAAAGCCGATATGTACGCCGGAGAAAGCTTTTCGCCAGATGGAAATTATTTGATGATAACTACGATTCAAAAACCATTTTCATATATCGTTCCGTTGAGTCGTTTTCCATCAAAATCTGTAGTTTATGACAAAGCCGGAAACGAGGTAAAAGTGGTAAATGAAGTGCCACTTACTGAAATTATCCCTAAAGGTTTTATGGCCGTTCGAAAAGGAAAAAGAAACATGAGCTGGAGAACAGATAAACCGGCAACATTAGCGTATGCTGAAGCCTTAGACGGCGGAGATCCTGCAAACAAAGTGGAATTCAGAGATGAAGTTTTTCTTTGGAACGCACCATTTGATGCAGCAGCTACTTCATTGGTAAAAACACCGCAACGCTACAGCCGAATGATTTGGGGGAACGACAACGTTGCGATTGTTTCAGATGAATGGTACGATACCCGTAATACCAAAACGTATATTATCAATCCTTCGAATCCAAGTCAGGCTCCAAAAGTAATTTTCGACAGAAACTCACAGGATGTATATGCTGATCCTGGAAATTTTGAAACCAGAAAAAACCAATACAACAGGTATGTTTTGGCTATCGAAAATGACAATGCGTATTTACTTGGCGATGGTTTTACTAAAAACGGTCAGTTTCCATTTATCAGCGAATTTAATTTGAAAACATTACAAGCAAAACGTTTGTACACCTCAGCTTACACCGATAAAAAAGAGGATATATTAGAGATTGAAGATTTCAAGAAAGGAACTGTTTTAGTCCAAATCCAATCTAAAAATGAATATCCAAATTATTACCTTAGAAACATCAAACAAAAAAATAAACTAACGCCAATTACCGCATTCAAAAATCCTTTTGAAAGTATCAAAAATGTGAGTAAGGAAGTGATTAAATACAAACGTAAAGATGGTGTCGAATTATCCGGAACGTTGTATTTACCTGTTGGTTATGACAAGGTTAAAAAAGAGAAAATGCCATTATTGATTTGGGCCTATCCAGCTGAATATAAAGACAAAAATTCAGCGGGACAAAGTACACAAAACCCAAACGAATTCACATTTCCTAGTTATGGCTCATTCGTATATTGGGTAACCAAAGGCTATGTAGTTCTTGATGACGCTGCTTTTCCTATCATTGGCGAAGGAACGACTGAACCAAATGATAATTTCATAACTCAATTAGTTGACAATGCAGAAGCAGCGATTAATGCGGTAGATGCTCTCGGATACATCAACAGAAAAAAAGTAGCCGTTGGTGGTCACTCTTATGGTGCTTTTATGACCGCTAATTTGTTAACGCATTCTAACCTTTTTGCTTGCGGAATCGCTCGCAGTGGTGCATACAATAGAACGTTGACTCCTTTTGGTTTCCAAATGGAACAGCGCAACTACTGGGAAACTCCTGAAGTATACAACACAATGTCACCATTCATGAATGCGGACAAAATGAAAACGCCAATGCTTTTAGTACACGGTGAAGCCGATAACAATCCGGGAACGTTTACATTACAAACCGAACGCTATTTTCAAGCTTTGAAAGGTTTAGGCGCTCCGGCAAGAATGGTGATTCTTCCAAAAGAAAGTCACGGTTATGCAGCCAAAGAGAATATTTTGCATTTGCTTTGGGAACAAGATCAGTTCTTAGAAAAATATTTGAAGAATTAATTCAAGCCGCATAAAAAACAAAACCCCGAAATCGTAATTTCGGGGTTTTCTATTTTTAAGCTAACATCAGGTAAACCTCCTGATTAAGCTCTAATTCAGAATCGTGTTCAAAGAAAATTGCTCTTCGTTCAAAAGCTGCTTTAACTAAATAATGACTTCCTTTGAAATAACATTGCTTGACAACTGCTTTCATAATAGCGTTGTCTACCACTTTTAATTGGTGTGGATACAATAAAAGATTCGCATCTTCATCGTCTTCAAGGTCTATTAATTGCGATAATTTCAATTCATTTACTTCCCCAAAAAGAGATGCAATGTATTTATTAGCTGGGTTTTCATACAAGGATTTAGAATTCCCTTTTGCCACTACTTTTCCGTTTTGAACCACAATTGTTTCATCAGAAAAAGACAACGCATCAGTACTGTCATGCGTGGCGATAATACAGGTAACTCCTTTGTCTTTTAGGTATCGAAATAAATTGCGGCGCAACGAATTCTTTCGGAAAGAATCAATTTGGCTAAAAGGTTCGTCCAATAAAATAATTTCCGGTTCTAAAGCCAAAACTCTTGCTAAAGCCACTCTCTGCTGCTGTCCGCCACTTAGGCATTTTGCTTTTACTTTTGCAAAAGCGGTCATTTCGACCATATCCAATAATTCTTGAACGCGGGCTTTCTTCTGCTCAGGATACATGTTCGACAAAAACTTGCCTACATTTTCTTCGACAGTTATGTACGGCATCAAATCGAAATCCTGAGCTAAATATTTAATGTAATCTTCTCCTGGAACAAGATTGTATTTTGGGCCCAAAATAGGGTTTTCATTATAGGTTATTGCTCCGCTATCCAAGTCATATAATCCATAAATGAGTTTTAGCAATGTACTTTTACCGCAACCGCTTTCGCCAATAATAGCGGTATTTTGACCTTTGGCAATTGTGAAACTAACATTTTCAATAACGGGTTTGTCAATGTAAGTGAAGGAAATATCTTTTATCTCGAGCATCATCTGTATTTAAGAGTGCAAATTTACAATGTTTAATTCAAATTAAGACACAAAAAAAGGCTGCTTCTTAATGAAACAGCCTTTGTTTATATAGTATTTTTGCTTATTTTTTCACTTCAGCTTCGGCGTCTTTAATCATTTTTTCATTTGCAGTAATAGCAAATTCAACACGACGGTTTTGACTTCTACCGTCAACAGTTTCATTTGAAGCAATTGGATCAGCAATACCTAAACCAGTAACTTGAAATCTACTTGAAGAAACACCTTTGCTAGCTAAATAATTTCTAACTGAGGCTGCTCTTTCTCCTGAAAGTTTCAAATTGTAAGCAGCAGCACCAGTACTATCTGTGTACCCGTAAATAGTAATGTTAGTATCTGGATATTCTGCAAAAACTGGAACTAATTTATCCAAATTAGCTTTTGCACTAGCAGTCAAAGAAGATTTGTTAGTATCAAAACGCACAGCATTTTCATTCAAAACTAATTTAATACCTTCTCCTACACGAACTACCTCAGCTCCCGGAAGAACAGCATCAATTTCTCTTGCTTGTTTGTCCATTTTGTTACCAATAACTCCACCGGCAACACCACCAACAACACCACCTAAAACTGCTCCCATTGCACCTTTACCGCCTTTACCAAGATTGTTCCCAAGAACACCACCAAGTACAGCTCCGGCTACAGCACCAATACCAGCACCTTTTTGAGTATTATTAGTGTTTTTTACTGCCTCGCAGCTCGTAAACATTGAACCTATAATCATTATTGTTGCCATTGCAACTATCGAAATCTTTTTCATATTTGTATTTATTACTTATTAATTAACTTTTTGAAACTGATACACAACATCAGTCATTTTTCCTGCAACATCAATTTTATCAACTAATTGAAAAGAGGATTCTGTTTGATTGGCTACGTTTAAAATATAACCTTCTTTCACTTTTCTCGCTTTTTCTCCCGCATTAAGAACTTTAAGAACAAACTGCCCATCATTATTGATAAACCATGTGATTGGTGAGCTGAATGCCATACAATTTGCTTTTGTCAAAGCCATAGTACCTTTATTATTATTCGAAACAAATTTCCAATTACTTCCTACGAAACATTCTGAATCCGCAAGTTGAAAACTATTCACTTTTACATATTGCGAACCTGGATACGTTACAGAACTTATTGTCCAATTTCCTTTCATTGCAACTTGAGCTTTTCTATCTGTATTCGTACTTGTCACTGATGTTGACTTACATGCGAACATCAAAACAGCTAACGTGCATACTAAAATTACTTTTCTCATTTTTCTAAATTTAATGAATTAATACTTACACAAAGATACAACGCAACAAAAGAAAATTGTTTCAAAATTAAATTATTTTGTATCATAATTAACGTCTACGACAATTTGTCACTTCAATTGTAATTGGTATTCTATTTGAAAGACTAATATCCATTAAAATAAACTTAAAAATTCATAATATGACAACAGGTAAAATTAATGTTTCGGTAGAGAACATCTTTCCCTTAATCAAGAAATTCTTATACAGCGATCACGAAATTTTCTTGCGTGAATTGATTTCGAACGGAACAGATGCAACACTTAAATTAAAGCATTTAACCAGCATTGGCGAAGCCAAAGTAGAATACGGAAACCCAATTATCGAGGTAAAAATCGACAAGGAAGGCAAAAAACTACACGTCATTGACCAAGGTCTGGGAATGACAGCTGATGAAGTGGAAAAATACATCAACCAAGTGGCGTTTTCTGGAGCTGAGGAATTTTTGGACAAATACAAAGATTCTGCTAAAGATTCAGGAATTATTGGACATTTTGGTCTTGGTTTTTATTCTGCTTTTATGGTTGCTGAAAAAGTGGAAATTATCACTAAATCATTTAAAGACGAACCTGCAGCACACTGGACTTGCGACGGAAGCCCAGAATTTACTTTAGAACCAGCTGACAAAACTTCTCGTGGTACAGAAATCATTTTGCATATCGCCGAAGATTCTTTGGAATTCTTGGAAGAATACAAAATCAAAGAACTGTTGAATAAATACAATAAGTTCATGCCTATTCCAATTAAATTTGGAACCAAAACAGAGAAAATAGAGCAAAAAAAGGGTGAAGAAGTTGCTGAAGAAGATAAAGACAAAACTTTTACGGAAGTTGAAGTAGACAACATCATCAACAACCCAAATCCGGCTTGGACCAAACAACCAACGGAATTATCAGCGGAGGATTACAAGAATTTCTACCATGAATTGTACCCAATGCAGTTTGAAGAACCGTTATTCCACATTCATTTAAATGTAGATTATCCGTTCAACTTAACCGGTATTTTGTATTTCCCAAAATTAGGTTCTGATTTACAAATTCAGAAAGATAAAATCCAATTGTACCAAAATCAAGTGTACGTAACGGATAATGTAGAAGGAATTGTTCCTGAGTTTTTAATGATGCTGAAAGGTGTTGTGGATTCACCGGACATTCCGTTGAACGTGTCTCGTTCTGGATTGCAAGCGGATGCTGCGGTGAAGAAAATCTCGAATTACATCACGCGTAAAGTTGCCGATAAATTAAAATCGTTGTTCACTGAAAACCGTGAGGATTTTGAACAAAAATGGAACGACATCAAAATCGTTTTAGAGTACGGAATGCTATCTGAAGATAAATTCTACGAAAAAGCAGGTGCGTTTGTTTTGTACCCAACAGTTGACGGTAAATATTTTACCTTAGAAGAGTTAAAAGAAAATCTTGCTGCTAATCAAACGGACAAAGACGGAAAATTAGTGGTTTTATACGCTGGAAACAAAGAAGCGCAACACTCGTATATTGAAATTGCAAAAGACAAAGGATATGAAGTTTTATTGCTGGATTCTCCAATTATCTCACATTTAATTCAAAAAATTGAAGGCGATAACAGCAACATGACTTTCGTACGTGTGGATTCTGACCATATTGATAATTTAATCAAGAAAGAGGAAACGACTATTTCTAAATTATCTGAAGAAGAACAAACCAACTTGAAAACCGTTTTAGAAGCTATTGTTCCTAAACAAACGTATTCAGTTCAACTGGAAGCTTTAGATAGTAATGCTTCACCATTTATCATCACGCAACCGGAATTTATGCGTAGAATGAAAGAAATGAGTCAGTCAGGTGGCGGTGGAATGTTTGGAATGGGAAATATGCCGGAAATGTACAATTTAGTGGTAAATACTAACTCTGAATTGGCAACAAGCATCCTAAACAACAAAGACAAAGACGCTCAGGAAAGTCTAGTAAAACAAGCGCTTGACTTAGCGAAGTTATCACAAAACCTATTAAAAGGAGAAGCATTAACGGCTTTCGTAAAAAGAAGTTTTGAGATGATTAAATAAGCAGAGAACTCATTTTATGAAGTAAAATGGTGTGAATCGCTTATTCCGAACTTGCTTCGGAATATCCAACATACTAAAAGCTGTCCAATCATGGGCAGCTTTTTTTTTGGAGCACAACAATTGTTTTTCAGAACAACTTCCCTCCCGCTATGCGCTACAATCTTTGCTTTTGGCTTGCGCCACAGCAAAGGATTTCTCCCGAAGCTTCGGGACTATCGGGGCTATTTAGGATGTTTTCGATTTCAAAACAATATTCATCAAAATCCCTCAAACCAGTTCACTTATCAAATAATCCTTTTAACTATTTGTAAAGAATTATTTATATATTTGAATTAAATGAAGTATAGCTGTTATCATACCTATCTACCCAAAAGGGAATGGCTTTGTATTATTCTATCATACATATATACAAGTTGGCAGAAATTTCGCATCAAACTGGAGAATTCAAATACCTATCGCAACAAATGATAAAATATAACATATGAATATTAAAAAAACTTTTTTCTACTTATTTACCTTATTAACACTATTTTCAATCAGTTGTTCAAATTCAGATAATATACAAAATTCCGATTCTGGTATCATTAATTCCGATCCAAGTTGTACTCAAATTGTAAATATTGCTGATGAAAATTTTAGACAAAAAATTTTATCATCAACTAGTACAAATAGTATAGCCACAAATTTAGATGGAATCGTCATTAAAGTTGATACGAATGATGACGGAATAATACAAGTGTGCGAAGCAGAAAAAGTTAGCTATCTAAAAGTTGATAATTCAAATATATCTTCAATGGAAGGTGTAACTTCATTTAGAAATCTTAAAACTTTATCTTGTAGAGGTAATCAAATTGAAGGTTTGGATGTCTCCAGCTTGAAAAATCTTGAAAATTTATATTGCGATAACAATAGAATTAAGACTTTAAATATTCAAGGATTAAACAATTTCAAAGTTCTTTGGTGTTACTATAATCAATTGACATCTTTAAATTTAAGTTCCTTAAGGTCACTTGAAACAGTAGAATTTTATTATAATAAAATAAGTGAATTAAATATTAGTAATTCAAATAATATAAAAGACTTAAGAGGTTATAATAATTTAATAACAAAACTCTCCATAAGTCATTTGACAAATTTAGAATATTTATTAATTTCTTACAACTCACTAACTTCACTTGATGCTAGTAATCTAAAAAAATTAATAGATTTACAGTGTCAGTCAAATCAATTAAAGACTTTGAATGTTTCTGGTTGCATCAACCTTTTTTATTTAACGTGTAATCATAATAAATTAGATTCCTTATATTTAGGTAAATGTGCTAAATTAAATTTATTACAATGTTCTAATAATAACTTAAAATCTCTTTTACTAGATGATTTAATAGGACTATTAAATTTAGATTGTTCTTTTAATCTATTAACAACTTTAGACATAAGAAATTCTAAACAACTACTATATTTTAGTTGCTATAAAAATAGTTTACAATCTTTAATTATCAAAAATGGAAATGCATTTTCAAACTATTCAATCGGAGAAAACCTAAATCTATCTTCAATATGTTGTGATCAATCAGAATTAGCAGACATACAAAATGAAATACAGAAACTTGGATATAATTGTGTTGCTAATACAAATTGTTTTTAGTAAAGAAACCATCTGCCAACACACGCAACAAGCAATTTGGGTATTAGGCTTAATTTGAAATTGGTTTTGTATTTGGAAGATTTGGCAAATCCGAAAATAGGGCTTAATTTAGTCCCAAACCGCGTGTAGCGCGGGAACGTTATACGTAACCTTATAACAACCTTTTCGAAAAAACAGAGAACCAAAAATGAAAGACGATAGTTTAAGACACTTTTTGCATTCCTTCAATATATTGAGAGATATTGAAATTGACGATTTTCTTCAACTTTTAACTTATAAAACTTTCAAAAAGGCGGAGTATTTTATTAAAGAAGGCGAAACTTGCAAACAAGTAGCTTTTGTTTTAACCGGCAGCCTGCGTTCTTATTTTACTTCCGACAAAGATGAAGAAGTTACTTATTGTATCACTTTTCCAAACAGTTTAATGACTGCCTATTCTTCATTTTTGACAGCACAACCAACAATGGAAAACATACAAGCTATTACAAAAACTGAATTATTAATCATTCCTAAGGACAAGTTCGAAAAATTAATACAACAAAATCCTAATTGGGTCTATTTCTTAAAAACAATTGCAGAACGACAATATATTGAATTAGAAAAAAGAATATTTCAATTGCAAAAAAGTGATGCAACTAAACGATATTCAGACTTAATGAAAAATCATCCAGAATATGTCCAAAAAATCCCTTTACAATATTTAGCCTCGTACTTAGGTATTTCACAACGACATTTAAGCAGAATACGAAAAGAATTTTCTTTTTAGACATTTGTCCTATTCTTAAAATCTAACAGGAATTAGCTTTGCACATCTAACATTTAAAACTAAATAGATGAGCAAAACAATTTTAATTATTGGTGGAACTGGTTTGATTGGTAAAACTATTTATAAAATGCTTTCGAGTAGAAATCCAGCTTTGAAAATTTTCATCGGAACAAGAAATAAAGATACAAATCCAAATCATATTCAAATTGATGTAAATGACAAAAACTCTTTTGAATCATTATACAAGCATTCAATCAATCTAATCATTATTTGTGCAAAAGACTTCTATAATAATGTTTTAGAATATGCAATAAATTCTAAAATTGATTATATTGATATTACAAAACCTACGAGTGAGCTAGTGAAATCTAAAGATTTTACTCACAAAAAAAGCATTGAAAGTAAAATTGTATTTAGTTCTGGATGGATGGGTGGTATTGCTCCATTGCTAGTAATTGCAAAAAGTGAGGTTGCAAAAGATATTAAAAATGTTGAAATATTGATTTATTACTCTACTAAAGATAAAGCTGGAAAAAGCTCTGCTGATTTTATGGCTGAAAATGTAAGTAAACCATTTAATTTCTATCAAAATAATACAAAGATTCATACCAAGCATTTTTTTAATTCAAAGTATCATGTTTTTAATTTTGACGGTAAAAAAAGAAAAGTGTATGATTTTGATATTCCAGATTTATATATTTTTAATCAAATAGAAAAAATACCAACTGTTAGAGCCAAACTGACCTTTGATTCTAAACTCATTACTGCGGCTTTAGGCATTATGCAAAAAATAAATTTCTTTAAAATTTTAAATTTTAAAGAAAGAAAATTGATCTTTGGAGGTAGCGGAAATGGTGATATTTCGGCTTTTGAAATTCATTTCTCTCAAAGTAAATCAAATAAAGAAAAAGTGATGCTAAAATGCCGAGAAGGGCAATCGGAATTGACCGCTTTTTCTACAGTAATTCACGTTGAAAAAATGCTAAAAAACAACATTGAGAGTGGTATTTATTTTAGTCATCAACTACACAATCCTAAAGAGTTTTTATCTTCATTAACTTCAAATAGTGCAATTACTATAAATTAGCAATTATGAAAAAAATAGTTATTATTATTGGTCATCCCAATAAGGAAAGTTTAAACTCGGCATTCGCAATATCCTATAAGAAAGGAGCAGAAAATTCAGGTGCAGAAGTCAAAGAAATACTGATTGCAGATTTAAAATTTAACCCAAATTTACAATTTGGTTACCAAAAAAGAACCGAATTAGAGCCCGATTTGATTGATGCTTGGGAAAAAATAAAATGGGCAGGCCATTTAGTCTGGATTCACCCTGTTTGGTGGGGCGGACTTCCTGCGATTATGAAAGGATTTATCGATAGACTTTTTTTGCCAGGCTTTGCATTTCAGTACAGAGAAAACTCAATACTATGGGACAAATTGTTAAAAGGTAAAACAGCTCATATTATTACGACACTTGACCAACCTAGTTGGTATTATTGGTTAGTTTATGGTAGACCAAGTGTCAACCAACTAAAAAAATCTACATTAGAATTTTGTGGAATTAATCCAGTTAAAGTTTCCTACTTTGGCATCATTAAAAACTCAAAAGAAACAACAAGACAAAAATGGATTTCAAAGGTTGAAAAATTGGGAGAACAAAATAAATAAAAGCGAACGCATAACACCCGTTTTCATCAATGGCAAGGCTTGCGCCAATCAGGAAAGTACGCTGGTGCAATAAAATTTTAGTCATATTTGTGTGGTCAGTGCCAAAAGTTGCCCCCCAGCGAGCGCGAGCGTCCCGCTCGTGTACATTCTCAAAAGTAAATAACTCTAAATTAAACTTGCAAGCTTAAACTTGCAGGTTTTTTATGTTAATTCATTTTTATTAATAGTATCGGCAACCGCTTTATAGGCTTTAAGATATTCAATCGCTTCAATTTCAGCAGTTGTAATTTCTGAATTATCCGAATAATGCTTCGTTTCGTAATGATTAAGTACTCCTTTCAGCTCCAGCACTTTAATTTGCAATTTTGCTTTTTGTCTAAATCGAGACAATTCTCTCTCTATAATTACTAATTTTTCTTTTGATATTTTTAGCTTCCCTTTTTTGTATTGTGACAAATTATAAATTTCAAGTAAATCCATTTCCTCAACTTGCTGAATTAATATTTTCAAATTGAAAGGGTTTTCAACTAATGGTAAAATAATCCTTATCGATCTGATAATTCTCTTCACAACGGTAGGATCTTCTTTACCCCACTGAAAAATCTGATCATAGCAAAAGTCAATGAATTCCTCAAAATTAAATTCATTTACCTGTATTTTTTTGGAACCCAAAGTCCTGGAATCCGTAGAAGGAAATTCTCGTATGGCTAATTCTTTTGCAATTTCCCCTATTTGATCAATACAATTCAAACAAGTCGTTGGATCATTTACCGCTGGAGAGATGGCTTTTATCGCAATATCTACCAGTTTTCTTACACCAAAATTCACATCTTGCGTATGGCTTCTGAACAACTTAACTTTAAAAGTTGTGCTGACAATCGCTCCTATTTCTTTCTTCAAACGAAGAATCTGATTCATTTGGAGTTCCTCGCTAAAAACTAATACGATAAGCGTAGTGGTATCTTTCATGATAAATTCCCCTACAATTGGCTTTTGATAGGCGTTTTCAAAAAATACACCCACATCAGAACTACTGATATATTCGGTTATTTTTTCCAATTTTTTATAATTCACACTATCCAAATAACCGGTTTCAAACGGACTTACGATTTTTACTTGAAATTTATCGGGGTCAATTTTGGAACGTTTGTAAAGGAGATTCTTTCCCACACTCCAATTTTCCTGATACAAATCATTGATTTCTTCAACCATTTCCGTTTTAATTCCATTTGTAATACTGGAAACATTCATGTTGATACTTAAATAGCTGATCATGTTAGGATAAGACCATACCAAACAATAAAAAGCAAGCAAAGAACCTGTTGTAAGTGTTAAAAGAAAAGAAGTTTGGTAAAAAACAGAAGCTAATTGAGGTAATACACACAACGAAATGGTACCCACAAACAATCCGATAAATTGTTGCATTCTAAGATTATTTGCTAAAAAATGTCTCAAAATTCGGGGTGAAAACTGAGAGGATGCCAGCTGCATTACAACAAAAATAACAGAAAAAGTAGTTAATGAAATTCCAATCAGAATGGAGATTAGAATAGTAGAAACCGGAATCAACCGATTGTAAATTTCCATTTCATTGATTTTGAATTTCATTCCAAAATCAACATGATAGTCAATCGTCAGTAAAACAGAACCAATAATAAACGCATAAATACCACTGGTAAATGTACCCATATGTTTTATCTGATGTTCTAACATATTCTTGACCCGCTGTTTTAATTTTTGTATCATAATTTATATTTCAATTGATAAATATAGACTTAATATATCTTTTTCCGAATGATTTCGATTGCTTTATACCTCCAACAGAAAAGTAATTCATACAGTAAACTTAGCAAAAACATATCACAACTCATAAAAAACCTGCAAGCGTTAACTTGCAGGTTATTGTGTTTAGAATAGTCCAAAAATAAAAACAGGATGTTACTGATTCAAAATATTTCCTTCTTCTTTTTTCTCTTTATTCAATAAATTAGGATCCTCTTTTGCCAATTTGTTTTTAGTTGGAATTTTATAATTTACACTAAAGCCAAAACGACGTGTATCGTTTTTATTTGCTAATAATAAAGGCGTACCCACAGAACTGAACACAAATCGGTTCGAATTAAGAATGTCATCTGCACTTATGGAAACCGACAACTGGTCTTTGAAAAACTTTTTAGAAAACGTTAAATCAAGCGTATTATTAAAAGGCTTCTCAGCACTGAAATAAAAATAATTCCCCTTAGACATGATGTAATTAAAGTTGGCTACAAACTTGATGTCTTTTGGTAACAGAATTTGAGACATCAAATTAAACATCCAAAAACCATTGGTCTTAATTTCGGGAATTTGATGAAACTGATACGCCGTATACACATATAAAAAGTTCATTTTATCCGGATTAATATTCATTTTCATAGTTTCTTTAAGTCCTTCGGTAAACAACATATACGGAATTGGCATTCCAACATTAAAGTTATGAATTTTTATTTGAGGGACATTTATATTGGTATTTACAACAACATTGTCTGTTAGCAACACTCTGTTGATTACCTGATTTTGAGCAGAACTAACATTATATCCGATAAAAGCATAATCAAAAGCACTCAATTTTACTTCGTAATTATCAAAAATTGTAGGCTGCAAATTCGGGTTTCCAGAGTAATCAATATTTGGATTCTGATAATTGGTGTTGTTTGGATTTAAAGCTGAAGTGCTTGGCAAACTTATTTTCTTGTTATAATTCACATTAAAATAAACCGAATTACTAAAATTATATTGAGCGCTGGCATTTGGAAAAAAACGGAATTGCTTAAACGGAATTAAATCAGCGGTGTTGGTTTTTCCAGTGATATTGTAATCCTCGGCTCTACCGCCCACAATAAAATTGAACTTATCAAATTTCGTTTGTAACTCACCGTAAGCTGCTGCTGTTTTCCGTTGATAATCCAAATTAACAATTTCCATATTTTGGGTTTCAAAAAGAAGCGCTTCATACAAACCTCCAAAGCTTAATTTTCCTTCATCAGAAAATGAAATAGGCTGCGAATAATCAAATTTAGCATTATACAACCGCTGCGTCGACGCATTATCTAATATAGCAACATTATTAGTTCTGGAATTCAGTGTAAAATCATTTTGGTTGTTGTTATAATTGAATTTTAAATCCAATTTTTTAGATTTATCCTCAAACTTTTTTTGGAAGGTAACAACAAAATCCTGACGCAAAGCATCCGTAAAGGAATCATCATTGGTACTAAAACCGGGACCATTTCCTACTGTATTGCTATTATTGTTGCTGTAGTTTACATCGTAATTAAATAACAATCGGTCGTTGCCAATATCAAACGTCAGCGCAGATTTAGCAAAATTAGTACGTCCGAAGCGATCTGCCTCAGTAGTGGAAAGCAACGAAGTCGTGTTATTCTCGTTTTTAGTCAGTGAAGTCCACACCGCAGATTCCCTATAATTTTGTCCAACATTCAATTGCCATCCAAAATATTTATTCTTAGCGCTCAACAACAAACTATTATTGATTCTCCATCGCAAATGATCGTAACTCGTAATATTAGTACTATTCGTATACGTAGCGCTTAAATAATTTTTAGCGTTTTTATTCGTGATGATATTCATAATTGCACCACCGGAAGTAGCGGGAAACTCCGCTCCTGGTTGTGTGATGATTTCAATTTTTTCAATGGCATTCGCAGGCATTCCTTCCAGAAAAGAATTTAATTCATTTGAAGTAATATTAAGCGGTCTTCCGTCCATAAAAACATCCAACTGTTTGCCTTGATACATCATACCGGCAACATCTGAAGCGATAAGTCCCGGCAGTTTTTTTATTCCTTCTAATACAGATCCGGAATTCAAACTAGGCTGACTGGAAAAATCAAATATGGTTCTATCTGCTTTTTGTTCAATTGCTTTTTTAGTTTTTACAATGGCTACTTCATTTAATTCCACTGCTTTTTTTGTCTCTTCCTGAGCCGAAAGTGTGAATATTGCTCCTAAAAAAAACATACTCAAAAAATAATTCTTTTTCATCGTTTCTATTTGTGTTACTCCTTTAGTA
The DNA here is from genome assembly GCF_054343795.1 of Flavobacterium sp. GNP002. Lineage (NCBI taxonomy): Bacteria > Pseudomonadati > Bacteroidota > Flavobacteriia > Flavobacteriales > Flavobacteriaceae > Flavobacterium > Flavobacterium sp. GNP002. The sequence goes on along the minus strand of NZ_JBTGUW010000001.1, from coordinate 2,034,344 downwards.
GCACTATAATTCTAAACGTTACGAAAAAACAAACTGATTTTAGAAAATCGTTATCTTTCACAAGACTATAAGATCGATTTCAGCACAGAATACCGAACTTTACAACTCTTTTTTAAAATAAAATTCCAAAACTAAATTCAAAATGATTTTACAAATAGAAACTCCTGCATTACTTTTTGGCGCAACTTCGTTGATTTTATTAGCGTATACCAATCGCTTTTTGACCATTGCCACAATCGTCAGAGGCTTAAAAAAAACCTACAAGGAAAAGCAAAACGATACGATTTTATTGGAAATCAAAAACCTAAACTTACGGTTGACTCTGATTCGCAACATGCAAATGGCTGGGGTTTTAAGTCTGTTTTTATCTGTTTTTGCCATGCTGTTATTATTCTTGGAACAGCAAACAGCCGGAATTTATCTTTTTGGAATGAGTTTATTGGGACTGTTGATTTCATTAGGATTGTCGTTTTGGGAAATCAGTATTTCCGTAAATGCGTTACGATTGCATTTGAGCGATTTAGTCGAGAAAGAAGCAAAATAAAACCTGCATTCATCTAAAACACCTTAGATCATGCTTTAATCCCCTCATTGCGAAGCGAAATCAAAAGAGAATAACAGTCTCAAATATTAAGTACTAATTTATACCTCATAACTAGTAACTAAAGCCTATCTTTGCCCGCTTTTTAAAATTGAAAAAAATGATAAAGAATAATGTATTAAAAGGAGTTTTCCTGGTAGGTCTTGGCGCAACGAGTTATGGAATGCTGGCTACTTTTGTAAAAATAGCCTACGGTGAAGGTTTCACTACACCAGAAGTTACCATTGCGCAATTCGTATACGGAATCACTGGAATGCTGCTGATTAATATGTTTCAAAAAGCTAAAAAGGGAAATGCCGTTGTAAAAGCATCTAAGAAAAACATATCTCAATTAATGCTGGCGGGAACTTCACTGGGAATGACAAGTATCTTTTATTATTTGGCCGTTAAATACATTCCCGTTTCGATTGCTATCGTTTTATTGATGCAAACCGTTTGGATGGGCGTTTTATTCGAAATGATTTTAGAAAAGAAAAGACCTTCCACTCAAAAAATAATATCGGTAATCATCGTATTATTTGGAACGGCGCTTGCCACAAATTTGATTCAAAGCAAAGTCGAACTAGACTGGCGCGGCATCGTTTTAGGACTTTTGGCTGCAACTTCATTTACCACAACCATGTTTACCGCAAATCGAGTAGCCACTCATGTTTCGTCAGCGCAACGCAGTTTATTCATGCTCCTTGGTGGTGCAGTAATCGTAACCGGATTTTCAATTGCTACACAAACAACTCCTTTCAATTTTGAGATTTTCATAAAATGGGGAATCATACTGGCTCTTTTTGGAACTATAATTCCACCTTTATTATTCAACGCCGGTTTCCCACTTACCGGAATTGGCCTTGGAAGCATTGTTTCTGCACTGGAACTTCCTGTATCAGTACTGATGGCTTATTTTCTTTTACACGAAAAAGTAATTCTGCTTCAATGGGTTGGGATTATATTAATCATCTTGGCAATTGTGATTATGAATGTGAATTTTAAGAAAAAAGCTTAATTTCTATTCAAAACATTTGTGCTAATTTCATTTAAATTTTTATAAATTCGTAATAAATAACTTTATTATGAATTTACCTTGGCATTTATATGTGATGGCTTTTGTTTACTTTATTGCAGGATTAAACCATTTCAGAAACCCGAGATTGTACCTAAAAATCATTCCGCCTTATTTCCCGAATCCAAAATTACTAAATCACATCAGCGGTTTAGCCGAAATAATTTTAGGAATATCATTGTGTATTCCTGTGCTTTCAAGCTATGCCGCTTGGGGAGTTATTGCGTTATTAATTGCTATTTTCCCAACGCATTTGTACATGTATTTCGATGAAAAAGCAAGAATGGGTTTGCCAAAATGGGTTTTGCTTTTGCGGATGCCTTTACAATTAGTTCTCATTTTTTGGGCTTTTCAATACACATTATTCAACAATTAACTTTAAATTAATCTATTATGAAAAAACTATTTGCAGAATTTTTTGGAACGTATTGGTTGGTATTTGGCGGTTGTGGCAGTGCACTTTTTGCTGCCGGCATTCCTGATTTAGGAATTGGATTTGCGGGAGTTTCGCTAGCTTTCGGTTTAACAGTTTTGACCATGGCGTATGCAGTGGGTCATATTTCAGGAGGTCATTTTAATCCCGCTGTTTCTTTCGGATTATGGGCAGGCGGTAGATTCTCTGCCAAAGAGTTATTACCCTACATCATTGCGCAATGTGTTGGCGCCATTGCCGCAGCCGGAACTTTATACACAATCGCTTCCGGAAAAGCAGGTTTTATTATAGACAATACTAAAGCGGGTGCTTTTGCTTCCAATGGATTTGGCACTTTATCTCCGGACGGTTATTCGATGCAAGCGGCTTTTATAGCTGAATTTGTGTTGACTTTATTTTTCGTATTGGTTATCCTTGGCGCAACCGATAAGTTTGCCAACGGAAAATTTGCAGGAATTGCCATCGGTCTTGCCCTAACCTTAATTCACTTAATCAGTATTCCCATCACCAATACTTCCGTAAATCCAGCAAGATCATTGTCACAGGCTTTATTTGTAGGTGGCGAGCCTTTATCACAAGTATGGTTGTTTTGGCTTGCGCCAATTCTGGGAGCCATTGTGGCGGGATTTATATATAAAAATCTGTTACAGGATACTTCAGAAGCATAACCCAAATAATTAATTCTAAAGAGAAAAATGAAGCTTCAACGTTACATTTTTCTCTTTATTTTTGTAAAATGAATTCACTTTTTCAATCGGAACCGATACATCTTAATTTACTTGATGCGGAAATCATTTATTATCCTCAGTTTTTTAACACAGCGCAAGCCGATATTATTTTTGCCGAATTAGCAAAAGATATTCCTTGGCAACAAGATGAAATTAGAGTTTATGGTAAAATTCATCCACAACCTCGCTTGACGGCTTTGTTTGGAAACGAAGGAAAACCCTATTCCTATTCGAATATTACCATGCAACCGCATCCTTGGAATTCGCTTTTACAAAAGCTAAAAACGGAAATCGAAAAGGTTTCGGAAACCATTTTCACAACCGTCTTACTCAATCAGTATCGCGACGGAAAAGACAGCAACGGCTGGCACGCCGATAATGAAAAAGAATTAGGAACAAATCCTGTAATTGCATCGTTGAGTTTTGGCGCCGAACGTACGTTTCAATTGAAACATAATTTGGACAAAGACCTTAAAAAAAATATCATTTTACAACATGGAAGTTTGTTACTGATGAAAGGAACCACGCAGCATTTCTGGAAACACCAAATCCCGAAAACTGCAAAACCCCTTAACCCAAGAATAAATCTTACTTTTCGGGTTATCAAATAGATATTTTATAAAAATGTATTAAATTTGAAATAAATACTCCAAATATGAATGATATTATTGCTTACTTTTCTACCATTCCATCATCACATCGAAGCTTAATTCTCGTAGGCGGAATCACATTTTTTTGGTTACTTGAAAATGCTTTTCCGCTCTTCAATTTTACCTATAAAAAATGGCAGCATGCGGGTATTAATATCTTTATGACGTTTACGACTATTGTGGTGAATTTTTGTCTTGCATTTATTTTGTTAAAAACTGCCGATTGGACTATTGCCAATAATTTTGGAATTTTACAATGGCTGCCTGAAATGTCATTGTGGCTTTACGCTTTCATCGGATTGCTTTTATTGGATTTAATTGGTGCTTATCTGGTACATTTAGTAGAGCACAAAACCAAAGTCTTATGGCGTTTCCATTTGATCCATCATACGGATACTTGGATTGACACCACAACTGCAAACCGGCATCATCCGGGAGAAAGTGTGATTCGGTTTACATTTACGGCAATGGGCGTTTTAATTATTGGAAGTCCCATGTGGCTGGTTTTTCTGTACCAAACTTTATCAGTTGTGGCCACACAATTTAATCATGCTAATATTTCGCTTCCAAAAAAAGTGGATACTATTTTGAGTTATTTAATAGTTTCTCCGGACATGCACAAAGTACACCATCATCATGTTTTACCGTACACGGATAGTAATTACGGAAATATATTTTCAATTTGGGACAGGCTTTTCGGAACTTTTATGACACTTCCAAAAGAAGAAATCATTTATGGAATCGACACGCATCCGAAGCCTGAAGAGCACAATGAATTAAAAAATTTATTAAAAATACCCTTTCAAAAACAGCCTTTAAAGGAAAATAGTTAAAAAGCATAAAAAAAATGACCTTTTGAGAAAATCTAATTATTTTTTTTCTTAATATTGGTATCAAATTAGAAATGTAATTTATTAATCATTAACAACTTATTTGAATTAATTTTCACGTGATGAAAAAGAGTAACCGAAAAGAATTGAACTGGGAGCAAACAGAAAAACTTGTTACAATGGCTTTAGAAGAAAAAAATCCTTTTGAAATCATAAAAAAAGAATTTGGTCTGGTAGAAAAAGAGATTCTTGAGATAATGAAAAAGAAAATGCCCGCAGAAAAATTTGAAATGTGGAAAAAGAAAGCAACTGCAAATAAACCAAAACCAAAACCAGTTAAGATTGATGATTTTGATGAAGATTTGGATGGAAAATATTATATAAAAAACAAATTAGACTAGAAATAGAACTCCTGATATTCAGGAGTTTTTTGTTTTTATGTCAACTAACTTTTCAAAACTCAATAATGGTTTCAGTAACATCAAAAGACAATACTTTTATTTTTGAAATAAAAGGTTGGCACAAAATCTGGGCTCTAGAAAGTAAAATTACGATTCCGAAAGAAAAAATTCTTGAAGCCTATCAGAACGACGAAGAGTTTACTTTTTGGAAAGGCTTTAGAATGCCTGGCACTGAAATTCCTGGTATTATAACTGCTGGAACATTTTATAAAAAAGGCAGGAATTTCTGGGATGTAATGAATAAAAAAAAAGCCATAATTGTAGCATTAGAAAATCATTATTACAAAAAACTCATCATTGAAGTTGAAAATCCAGAAGTAGTAATGAACGAACTAAACCGTAAATAAAATGAAAAAATCACTACTTATATTCCTGACACTGTTTTCAGCACTTTGTTATTCTCAAGCAGAAACAGCAATTAAAACTTTTAATAAAGAAGAAATCGCTGTAAATCCATTGATAAATGGTTCGTTGTATTCGCCTTTAAAACAAAACAAGAAAACGAATCTTCTCATACTCATTGCGGGTTCAGGACCTACCGATAGAGATGGCAATCAAAAAGGTTTGACCAATAATTCCTTAAAATACCTCTCCGAAGAATTGGCGAAAAATGACATTGCCGTTTTTAGCTATGATAAAAGAATCATTTCTCAAATGAAAACTGAAACCGTAAATGAGGCAACGCTAACTTTTGATGATTTCATTACAGATGCAAGATTCATTTTGTCATTTTTTAAAAATCAAAAAAAATATAATAAAATAATAATTGCAGGACATAGCGAAGGTTCTTTAATAGGAATGATAGCTGCAAATGACAAAGCAGACGCTTTTATTTCATTAGCTGGAGCCGGAAGAACTATTGATGCTGTTTTAGTAGAGCAAATAGCAAAACAAGCACCTTTCCTAAAAGAAGAGGTGCAGAAAAATCTAGATATCCTTAAAAGCGGAAAAACTTTCGAATTAAAAAATCCTATGTTAGCCTCACTTTTCAGGGAAAGTATCCAGCCGTATATGATTTCATGGATAAAATACAACCCACAAATCGAAATTACAAAATTACAAATACCAGTATTAATAATAAACGGAACCAAGGATTTACAAGTTTCAGTTCAAGAAGCAGAACTGCTAAAAAAAGCAAAGCCGGAGGCTGAACTCGTTTTAATCGAAAATATGAATCATGTTTTTAAAGAAATTAAAAGCGATGATGCTGAAAACATGAAATCCTATACCAATCCTGATTTACCAATAATACCAAGATTAACAAGCACGATAAAAACGTTTGTGAAATCACTTTAAATTGTAACAATTCTACAATTTGAGAGACTAACAACTAAAATAAAATAACACAAAATGAAAAGAATATTTTTTACACTCGCATTTGCATCGGTTCTTTTGGGCTGTAAAACTGCCAGTACTTCAACTAATGACTCGAAATCTGTTACTGATATAGTAAAAGTTGCTATTAATTTGAATGAGGTAAAAGAGGACAAAGTACTTGTCACGATTACTGCCCCGAAAATCAGTACGGATGAAGTAACATACAGCATTCCTAAAATTGTTCCCGGAACCTACTCTGTAGATGATTATGGAAAATATATCGAGGATTTTAAAGCATTTGACAGTAAAGGAAGTGTATTAGCAGTAACTAAAACAGATGATAACACTTGGAATATTAAAAATGCAAAAACGTTAGTAAAAATAACTTATTTGGTAAACGACACTTTTGACACTGAAAAAGGTGGTGGTTTTGGTCAAAATGATATTTTTTCACCAGCAGGAACAAACATTGATGCAGGGAAAAACTTCATGCTGAACATGCACGGTTTTGCAGGTTATTTTCAAGACAAAAAAGACCTTCCATACACTGTAAGTATTTCGCATCCAGAAACACTTTGGGGAGCAACCTCAATGACTGATCAAGATGCAAGTACAACTAATGATGTATTTACAACTCCTCGTTATGCTGAATTAGTTGAAAATCCTATTATGTATGCTAAGCCGGACTATACTACTTTTACGGTTGACGGTATGGAAATACTGATTGGCGTTTATTCTCCTACTGGAAAAGTCACTGCAGAAAGCATAACACCGGAGATGAAAACGATGATGACCGCTCAAAAAACATTTTTAGGAAAAATCAATGCTACAAAAAAATACAGCGTTTTATTGTATTTATCAAGTATGACACCTACTGATGCCAAAGGATTTGGAGCATTAGAACACCCTACAGCGACTACCGTTGTTTTACCTGAAATGATGCCAAAAGAAGAGTTGGTTAAATCAATGAAGGATGTAGTTTCACATGAATTCTTTCATATTGTAACACCGCTTACGATTCATTCTAAAGAGATTCACTATTTTGATTACAATACACCTAAAATGTCAGAACATTTATGGATGTACGAAGGAGTGACGGAATATTTTGCTAATCTTTTTCAAATCAATCAAGCATTAATTACTGAAGAAGAGTTTTATACACGAATGGCAGAAAAAATTGAGCATGCAAATGCCATGAATGATACGATGCCCTTCACTACGATGAGTGCTAATGTCTTGACAGAACCATACAAAGCCCAATACTTGAACGTATATGAAAAAGGAGCACTTATTGGAATGTGTCTGGATATCATTATTAGAGAAAAAAGCAATGGCGAGAGAGGAATTCTTGATTTGATGCAAAAATTATCTAATGAATATGGCGCTTCAAAACCATTTAATGATACTGAGCTTTTTGCCAAAATAACTTCATTTACCTATCCTGAAGTGGGAACTTTTTTAAGCACATATGTATCTGGCCCTACTCCAATTCCTTACGAGACTTATTTGGCTAAAGTTGGTGTTACTAAATCAATAGAAAAGGTACCTGGAAATGTGTTCTTAAAAGGACAATCACCATACATCACGGTGAATCAGCAAACTAAAGAAATCATTGTGATTCCAAACATAGAATTAAACGTTTTTTATACAAATTTAGGACTTAAAGGAGGAGATATTTTAGTATCAATAAATGAAAAACCATATTCATTGGATAACATTTACGATATGATTACGGAGAGTCAAAACTGGAAAGAAAACGACCCTATTACCGTAATAATAAAACGTGATGGTAAGGAACAAATAATCAAAGGAAAGGCACAATTTCCTTATGAAGAAAAAGAAGGTCTTAAGGCTACAGATGCAACCAAAACTGCTTTAAAAGAAGCTTGGTTGAAATCATAATTTCAAAAATAATTCCTGAAATCCCAATTTAGAAATAGATTGGGATTTTTTTTGTGAAATTTGAATGCGTTAGCAAAATCATTCCAACAATTTTCTTTATTTTGCGCCAAAATATAAACACTAATGAAATCGTCATGATTCAATCTCCAATCTTTGGGACAAATCATAAAAAAAATGGCGATAGCATGTTCAAAAAAAACAAATTTTAACTTCACATGAAAAAATCAATTATTGCATTCGTTACGCTTATCCTATTGGCCTCTTGTAACAATAATGAATCAAAAACTAATTTACATATTACAGGAAATATCAAAGGATTAAAAAAAGGAACTTTGTACATCCAAAGAGTTTTTGACACTACATTAGTAGCTATTGACACTATCAACATTGATGGAAGTTCCTCATTTGAAAGCAATCTGGATCTAAAGTCTCCTGAAATCCTTTATTTATTCTTAGACAGAGGTGTGAGCAATTCTTTAGACAATAATTTACCCTTCTTTGCTGAGCCAGGAAACATAACTATTGAAACAAGTTTAGATCGTTATTTATCTGATGCCAAAATTAAAGGCTCAAAAAATCAGGAAATATTTGAAGAATATAAAAAAATCAATGCTCGTTTCACAAATGAAAATCTTTCTTTGATTGAGCAAAAATTTAATGCTATCAAAAGTCAAAACACACAAAAAATAGATAGTTTAAGTGCAAGACAAGATTCTAACATTAAAAGAAAGTACTTATTTGCTACTAATTTTGCACTAAACAACAGAAAATTTGAGGTGGCACCTTATATAGCATTATCCGAAATCTATGATATCAATATCAAATATTTAGATACAATTCAAAAATCAATGTCACCTAAAGTAGCACAATCGCTTTATGGCAAAAAATTAACGGAATACATTACCAGCATCAAAAACCAGAAATAAACAGTTCTAAAAGCTACATTTTATCCCTAATTAGAATAAAAAAATCATCTTGCTTACACAAGATGATTTTTTTTTGTTTTATGAAGAATACACTAAACCTTGAGTTTGATAGAACAAACCTCAACATTTGAATCAAGCGTTGAAAGTTTTTTTGTCGTTAGCACATTCCAACCCTTCTTTCCCATTCATTATTACTGAATATAAAAGCATTTTAAGCGTTATTAAAAGCCATTCCACCAACAATCATCCCTACAAACATTAAAAGATACAGAGAGAAAACAACCAGAGTCATAATTCCAATAAATTTGTAATGTGATTTTAGGTATCTTAAAGAAGTCGTAAGTGTTTCGGAATCGTTGTTATTGAACGCTGCTTTGGCATTAGATGCAAATTTATTCAAGTAATACACCGGAAAGAAATAAAGCGCCGCAATAAGCAAATAAACGACAGCCATGACCATTCCGAAAGAAGAACCCATCATTCCCATTGCTGGATTCATTTTCCCCATAGTAGAGAATAACGTACCGGCAAATAAAGCAGCAAAAACAATAAAACCAATTCCTATGTAACCAAGAATTGATAAAAAATAAGCCCATTTTGCCGTTTCTTTCAAAAAGTCTTTCGCAGACTCATTTAGTTTCATTTCAAAATTTTCAATAACTGAATGCTCTTCCATAATTTTTTTTTAGGTTAGATACCAAATTAACAAAAAAATTATGATATTCAATTAAAACGGAAATCAATTTGCATTTTTGCCAAAAACAAAAAACCATCCCGTTTAATACGGGATGGTTTTATTAAAGAGCCGGCGGAGGGACTCGAACCCACGACCTGCTGATTACAAATCAGCTGCTCTAGCCAACTGAGCTACGCTGGCGACTCATTACGGGTGCAAATATAAGACTGAATTTCTTTTTTCCAAAACAAATTCAAACTTTTTTTGCTTTTTTTTTGACTACAATTCGTTGATTTTAGCAATCAATTGATTTGCAGTTTGTTCCAATTCAACATTGATTTGTTTGAAGTGCGCTTTTTTATTTTCTACCTTTTTTGCATTCACTTTAGTGATTAAAGCGTCAAAAGCAGCAATAGCTTCATCAATTAAATCATTAGTTTCAGTTGTTGGTTTTCCTGTTGTAGAAATTTCGAACAAGTAAACTGCTTCAATAATATCTCCTAAAACGTAGTTGATGTCTTTTTTTAAATTCTTAACGTTTGCCATTTTTATTTTTTTAAAATTTGAATTTTAATTTGCGTCTGCAAAAGTACACATAATCTTTCTATTACCGACTATGAAATGTAAATTTCTAAAATTGAAGCTTTTCCACTGAGAATGAATGCATTCATTGCCGCAGGAATCAAAACCGTATCTCCTTTTTTATATTGTATTTTTGAATTGTTATATTCCAGTTCAAATGTTCCTTCTGTACACATATATACCGTAAAGGTTTTTCCAGATTTAGAAACCGAAATTTCTCCGTCTAACGGAATAAAATTAGTCGTAAAATAAGGACAGTCAACAATTTCGTTTGAACTATTTATTTTCTTAGTATACTCTTTCTTCGTTTCTACTTTATTATAATTAATGGCGTCCAAAGCTAAATCAACATGTAATTCTCTTGTATTACCACTAGCATCTACCCTATCAAAATCATAGAGACGATACGTAATATCCGAAGTTTGTTGAATCTCAGCAACCACTAATCCCGCACCAATAGCATGAACTGTTCCTGTTTCTAAAAAGAAAACATCACCTGATTTCACTTTTACATCGTCCAGAATAGAAAGTAAGGTTTTATTTTCTAGATTTTCTAAATACTCACTGGCATTCGATTTTTCTTTGAAGCCCACAATAATTCTGGCATCATCATCTGCTTGCATGATGTACCACATTTCGGTTTTACCAAAAGAATTATGTCGTTTTTTAGCCAACTCATCATTTGGATGTACTTGTATGGACAAATCTTCACGAGCATCTAAATATTTGAAAAGCAACGGAAATTGTTTTCCAAATCTTGCATAAACTGCTGTTCCTAACATTTCGTCCGGAGAATCATTAATAATAGTAGTCAATGATTTCCCTTTCCATTCTCCGTTCGCAATAACACTTACATCGCCTTCTACTGTAGACAACTCCCAACTTTCTCCAGTAATTGTTGATGTAATTGGTTTATTAAGTAGTGTTTTTAGTTTTTCACCTCCCCAAATTCTTTCTTTCAAAATGGGTTCAAATTGTAATGGATAAAATTTCATTTATGTGAGTTTTTTCGAATTCGAAAGGTATAAAAAATCCATATTATTTCCGAGAAAATAGATTTCCATTTACAGAAACCAGGAAATAACCAAAAAGCAAAGCATAAATTTAAATCCGTGAGAATCGTCTTCCTGTAGCTTTCTGCAATAAATTACATTAATTTTTTAATGGCTTCTAGCGCTTTGGGAATATGTTTTGTAGCCAGCATACTGTCAAAAATCATTTGGACAACTCCATTTTTATCGGTTACATAGGTCACTCTTCCAGGAATCAATCCGAACATTCCGGCGGGAACACCAAAAAGTTTTCTGATTTTTTTATCTGAATCTGACAAAAGAATAAAAGGTAGTTTAAACTGTCTAGTAAACTGTTGATGGGAACTGACGCTATCACTGCTAATTCCTATCACTTCCGCACCAAGATCCTTAAAATCCTCGTACTGATCTCTAAAACTACAGGCTTGAGCTGTACAACCAGGCGTATTATCTTTTGGGTAAAAATAAATAACAAGCGGTTTATGTCCCACTATAGTTGCAATGTTAAAATCAGATCCACTAGTATCTTTAGCTGTAAAATTGGGAATTGTGTCCCCTACTTTTAGTTCCATTATTCTCCTCTATAAGTTACAAAATTTCTTGGTGTTTCGTAAAGAACAACTTCCAATTCAAACTCAGACTTGATTCTTTTTCTGATTTTATTCCATATAACTACCACAATATTTTCAGCTGTTGGATTCAAATCCTGAAATTCAGGTACGTCAATATTTAGGTTTTTATGATCGAATTTATCCTCAACATCCTCCTTAATAATGTCACTCAAGAATTTCACATCCATTACATAACCCGTTTCTGGATCAATTTCGCCAGTAACACTTACTATCAGTTCATAGTTATGCCCGTGAAAATTTGGATTATTACACTTCCCAAAAATAGCATCGTTTTGTTCGAAAGTCCAATCTTTCCTGTATAATCTGTGAGCCGCATTAAAATGGGCTTTCCGTGAAATAGTAACTTTCATAAAATTTATGAATTATAGGTTATTTGGGGACAAAGGGCTTTTGTGTTCTTCCAGAAAATGATAAAATTCATCAAAAATAATTTTGAACCAAACGGTATATAATGCCGGCTGAAGGACCATATCCATTTTCACGTCTTCAATTTTCATCCATTTCCAATCCTCGACTTCCTCCGGATTGATAACTGGCTCCTCATTATAATATCCAATCATCACATGATCAAGTTCATGCTCTGTCAAACCATTATCAAAAGGTGCTTTGTAAATAAAATGGAAAAGTTCTTTCAGTTCTGTTTTAAAACCCATTTCTTCAAATAATCTTCGGCTTCCTGCTTGAATATTTGTTTCACCCTCTCGCTGATGACTGCAACACGTATTGGTCCACAATAAAGGAGAATGGTATTTTTGATGTGCCCGTTGTTGCAACATGATTTCGTTTTTGCTGTTTAAAACAAAAACCGAAAAAGCACGATGTAAAACCGCTTTTTCATGTGCTTCAAGCTTAGGCATCAATCCTATTTGCTCATCCTTCTCATTAACTAATATTACGTTTTCTTCTAACATATAAATCTATTACTGGTCAAAAATACAAAAAAGATAATTAGTGACGGGGGCTTTAACGTTCTGTTTCGTTTTGTTGAAGCCGAATTATTTCAAGACTGTCCAATATAAAACTGACACCTCACTTTCAAAGATTCTTTTGTATTTTTATGACAAATTATAACTAACAAAATGCAAACTATAACTATCCGAAAAGCACATCCAAACGATTTAGAAAAACTCCTTGAATTTGAACAGGGAATCATTACTGCCGAACGTCCTTTTGACCCTACTCTAAAAGCAGAGAAGATACATTATTATGATATCGAAAAAATGATTTCAGCACCACATATAGAAGTAATGGTTGCTGAGATTGATTCGGAACTCATAGGATCTGGATATGCGCGAATAGAGACCGCGAAGCCTTATCTGAATCATCTGAACTATGCCTATTTAGGATTTATGTACACAGTTGCTAATCACAGAGGAAAAGGAGTAAACGCTAAAATTATTGAAGCGCTCAAAAAGTGGTGCACCCTTCAGGATGTATTCGAAATTAGACTGGATGTATACAACGACAATACGTCGGCAATAAAGGCCTATGAAAAAGTAGGCTTCAAAAAACACCTTATCAACATGCGAATGGTTATTTAATAATAAGGTTTTGTTAATTATAAATCCAGAACTGTGTTTTACCCGTAAATAACGATAGTTAAAACTTACTTAAATAACTATTAATTTGCAAAGTAGGCGACATTTTTTGGTTCAAAAGCGCTTTACATTTGTAGAATAAAAAGAAAATTATGAGAACAGCAAGCCGTTTTTTAAGCCTATTATTTTTACTTCCTTTATTCATGTTCACTGCTTGTGCGCAAACGACAAATAAAAAGGACAGTACAAAAAAATCTATCGCAATGGGAAACTCAATCAACAAACCAGGAAATCCGTATTATTCTAATACAGATACAAAAAAACTCAATGTTAGTGATGCCGAATGGAAAAAGGTTTTACCCGAAGACGTTTACGAAGTAACTCGTAATGCGGATACCGAGAGACCATTTACAGGAAAATATTGGGACACAGATGAAAAAGGAACCTATTATTGTGCAGCCTGTGGTAATAAACTATTTCGTTCCGGCGCCAAGTTTTCAAGCAACTGTGGTTGGCCAAGCTTTTTTGAACAAGACAACAAAAACAGTGTTATTTACAAAACCGACAATTCTCTTGGAATGGAAAGAATTGAAGCGCTTTGCGGAAGATGTGACGGCCATTTAGGACATCTTTTTGACGATGGACCTGCGCCAACCGGAAAAAGATACTGTATGAATTCTATCGCCCTTGACTTTATTCTCGATACTAAATAAAAATAAATCTAACTACTATGAAAAATATATTTTTAATGGTGCTATTGACTTCGTTTGGCATGTTTGGACAAAACAGCTCAGTCGATAAAACCAAAAAACAATCCAATTTCGAAACGATTACATTGGCCGGTGGTTGTTACTGGTGTGTTGAGGCCGTTTATGAAAATCTAATTGGAGTAAAATCGGCAATATCAGGATACGCAGGCGGAAAAGTCGCTAATCCTACTTATGAGGATGTTTCTACTGGAAGATCTGGTTATGCCGAAGTGGTTCAGATTACCTACGATAAAAACGTAACAAATCTGGATGAGATTTTCAAAGTTTTCTTTACAGTCCATGATCCAACTACGCTAAACCGACAAGGTGCCGATGTAGGAACTCAATATCGTTCTGCTATTTTTTATAAAAATGAAGCACAAAAAAAAGCAGCACAAACAATTATCGCTGCAATGAAAAAAGCTGGAATTTATGACAGTCCAATAGTCACTACATTGGAGCCGTTGACTAAATTTTATAAAGCTGAAGACTACCACCAGAATTACTATGCAAACAATAAAAGTCAACCGTATTGCCAAATGGTTATCCAACCCAAAATGGAAAAATTTGAAAAGCTTTTTAAAAGCCGATTAAAGAAGAAAAAATAAATTATTAAACTAACGCCTTGTTACTACAAACAAGGCGTTTTTTTTTATATCCTCCTAAATTCAAGATGCTTTACACTACTCTTTAAAATTGCTGCAACGCAAAATATTTTTTGCTATATTTGTTTTTAACTGACCCTATTACCATCAAAATAGCCTAAATTTCATTTGAAATAATTGCTGTTATGGAACCAAATTTCACACCACACCCAATGAAAAAAATTATTTTTTTTACAGGATTATTCACTTTCTCCCTTTTTGCTTCTGCGCAAAATGAAGTACTAAAATCTAAGATTGCTCAAAAGGCAGCTTCTTTAGAATCCAAAGTTATTACTTGGCGAAGAGACTTTCACCAAAATCCGGAATTAGGAAACAGAGAATTTAAAACTGCCGAAAAAATAGCAGCGCACCTGCGTTCTCTAGGGATTGAGGTACATAGCGGAGTAGGAAAAACTGGAGTTGTTGGTATTCTAAAAGGAGGAAAACCAGGCCCGGTTGTCGCCCTAAGAGCAGATATTGATGCATTACCTGTAAAAGAACGAGTGGACATTCCTTTTGCTTCCAAAGCAGAAGGCGAATACAATGGCAACATAGTTCCTATCATGCACGCTTGTGGGCACGATACGCATATTGCAATTTTAATGGGAACAGCCGAAATTTTAGCATCTATAAAAAACGAACTAAAAGGAACCGTTAAATTCATTTTTCAACCTGCAGAAGAAGGACCGCCTGAAGGTGAAGAAGGAGGCGCAGAATTGATGATAAAAGAAGGTGTCCTTACTAATCCCAAAGTAGATGTTATTTTCGGATTACATATTAATGCTCAGACAGAAGTTGGCAAAATAAAGTACCGTCCGAAAGGTACAATGGCAGCATCAGATTGGTTTAAAATAAAAATAATGGGTAAACAAACGCATGGTGCTTATCCATGGCTTGGAATTGACCCCATTGTTACCGCTTCTCAGATTGTAATGGGATTGCAAACCATTGTTAGCCGAAATGTAAATATAACAGAATCTGCTGCAGTTGTAAGTGTTGGACAAATAAATGCAGGAGTACGAAGCAATGTCATTCCAGAGGAACTTACAATGAATGGTACCATACGTTCTCTGGACAGTAAAGTACAGCAAATGGTTCATTCCAGAATAAAACAAATTGCAACGGCAATAGCAGAAAGTGCCGGAGCCACTGCCGATGTGACTATTACTAACAAAACTGCTATTACCTACAACGACCCATCGTTGACCGAAAAAATGATTCCAACATTAGAAGATGTTGCTGGTAAAGAGAATGTACTACTGACTCCTGCTGTTACAGGTGCCGAAGATTTTTCATTTTATCAGGAAAAAATACCCGGTCTTTATTTCTTTTTGGGGGGTGCTCCTAAAGGCAAACCAATATCAGAAACTGCTCCGCATCATACTCCTGATTTTTATATTGATGAAAGCGGTTTTGTGTTAGGAATGAAAGCAATGTCAGACCTTACTATAGATTACATGGAAATGAATGCTAAAAAAAATAAGTAATTATATAAAAACTAATTCACTAACGAGGTATTGCAAATTGATAATCAATTCCACAATAGTAAAAGCACAAAAAACGTCTCACTACAATGAGGCGTTTTTTTTTAGCCATATACAAGAAAAATCTAATGTACTAAATTGATTTACTGCGCTATAATTCATATATTTATATTAATTTTCAACAACTTAAATACTGCGCCATGTATAACGAGCATCATTTTGGTGGAATGCATTTTTTCTAGTATATTTTTTGGATAACCATCCTCATTTGGATATTTGCAACTCCTTATAACTTTCTTGGTCAGCGAACAAAAAAGGAAACTTCATTGGATATTCTGAAAAAAATATTTATTAAAGGAGAAATTACAACCGAAGAATTTGAAGAAAAAAACGAAACTTCTTTATGCCTTGTTAAGCGCATCTTTTGTTGCAAGTATCATTCTTTTTTTATTCAGAAATAACATTTTATAAAAGATGAAAGCACTTAGAACATATTTAGAAAAAAGAAAAAGTGCCATAAACCTTATTTTAGAAAAATCTCCAAAGTTATTTACTCCAGAAAACTTCCATGCACTTCGAGTAGAAATCAAGAGGATGAACGCTTTATTTGATTTGGTAAACTACAGTTCTAAAAAATTTAAGCGTAAAAAAAATTACACCTCTTTTAAACTTATTTTTAAACAAGCCGGGAAAATAAGAGAACTTCAAATAGAAGAATCCTTACTTGCTGAACAGCCTAATTCTCATTTGCTGCAAGCATACAGAAATCATTTAAAAAAACTCGAAACCAAAGAACTGAGACGTTTCTTCGCAATTGTGAATAAAAGCTTCCTTAAAAAATTAAAAAAAAGATATAACAAAATTATTCCTTTGGTTACTAAAGCTAGTGTAAAAAAGGTTAATCAGTATATATACAAAAAGAGACGAGCAATTACAAAATTAATGTGCAAAACCAAGTTTAAAAAAATGCAAATGCACAGTTTTCGCAAACGGTTAAAAACATATTTATACAACGAAAAAATCCTGATTTGTGAATCCCAAAACCAAACCTTGCAAGACAAAAACATTTTATCTGATTTGCTTGGAGAATGGCATGATTACGAAGTTGTCATCAATCATTTAAAAAAAGGCATTAAGTCCAATAAGACAAATCCAAGCGTAACGAAACAACTTCAAGTAACGAAAGCAATATTAACTTCAAAAAGAGAATTGTTATTCAACAAAATAAATGCAACTTTACCCTATCAGACTCTTTTGTAAATATTTGAGACAAATAAAAACCAAAAAACACACTAAATAACTGTAGGAATAGGGTGTTCCTTCTAAAACATTATGAACATTATGAAACAAACCATTACGCTATTATTCTTATTTGCTCTAATCGGTTGTGGCAGTAATTCCGCTTATAAATCCGAAACTAAAAACAAAGATTGGGCGCTGCTCAACTTTGTAAAAGTAGACAGCCTTAACCCGATTTTAGAACCTCAATTAAATCAGGTATTTCAATCTCCAATAAGCAATAAACAAGTACACTGGGAAGAAAGAAATGTTCTTAATCCATCAGCGATTGTCAAAGACGGAAAAGTATATCTCATCTATAGAGCACAGGACAAAGACATGACCTCAAGATTAGGCCTGGCCATCAGCGAAGACGGACTGCACTTTAAAAAACAACCGGCACCAATATTTTATCCAGACAATGATACTATGAAACAGTACGAATGGAAAGGTGGCGTTGAAGATCCAAGAATAATAGAAAGCGAAAATGGAACGTATATCATGACTTATACTTCTTATGATGGCAAAACAGCCCGACTTTGTTTAGCCAGCTCAAAGGATTTACAAACATGGACAAAACACGGTTTAGTTTTAAAGGAAGAAAAATACAAAGATTTATGGTCAAAATCCGGAGCTATCGTTTGTAAATTAGACGGTGATAAAATTACAGCTACAAAAATTAAAGGCAAATACTGGATGTATTTTGGAGATACTGATTTGTATCTGGCAACTTCCGAAGATCTTATCCATTGGGAAGTAGCCGAAAACGAAGAAAGCAAAAAAATGATTACCGTTTTACATCCTAGAATGGGTTATTTTGATAGTCGTTTAGTTGAACCAGGTCCTTTTGCATTAATCCAAAAAGAAGGTATAGTACTAATTTATAACGGAAGTAATGCCGCCAATTATAATGATTCGAGTTTGCCTAAATTCACATACTCAGCTAGTCAAGCGCTATTTGATAAAGAAAATCCCTATAAATTAATAGACCGAATGGAAGATTATTTTATTCACCCGGACAAACCTTATGAAAAAACAGGTGAGGTAAATGAAGTTTGCTTTGTAGAAGGATTAGTTTATTTTAAAAAACAATGGTTTCTGTATTATGGGACTGCCGATTCAAAAATCGCTGTAGCAGTTAAAAAATAAACTCAATCACTCCAATTGTAAACAAACTATTCCGCTACTAAACTTTCTAGATATGCCAAGAATCTGGATATTATACCCCTACTATTCTCGCTCGTTAAATTTTTTTTTTCAACTTTTTCAAATTCATTAAAAGTAGAAATAAAGAATGCAACGAAGCATAAAATTACCACTACTGTCATGATAATTAATTCTATATTTTCCATATTATTTTTTGAGTTTAAGATTTAAAAATATTAAAAACCCTAAGATTGTCGGGGGCCATAAACCAATAAATATAGCGCGCTGAGGATCTTTTAACACAATATAAAAATATTCAGAAGTAAAAATTAACGCTACAACCAGCACTAAAATTAAAATTTCAGACTTTTTAAATTTTTGAAACATATTTATGATTTTTATAATTTCTTATTTAATCTGTTACCCAAAACAGATTGTAAATTGTAAAATTAAGATGCTTTAAAAATAAATCAATTATTATTTTACTATTAACTCTAGATTATAATCGAAATAAACAAAGAAGATAATGTATAAAAATTAGGATTAAAGAAAAACTTAAATGTAGATGATCATCAGTATACAAAATTATCGTCTTGTATTATGGACAAAAAAAGAATACTGACAGTCCACAACCACCTATACAAACAGAGAATGAATTATTATTTTGGAAAATAAAAAACAGCATAGGCACTCAATCAATCACTATTAGTCTTTAGCATCTGAGAATCTAAAGATCTATAACGTAACGAAAAAGCATAACATCTAATTTAAAAAAACTAAACAAACGCAAAAAAAATGATATGTTTAGTGGGAAAACGTAAAGTCCGCATGGGTACAACCCGAAATATAAGCCACCAATACCAATTAATTGATAATTGATATTGGTGGCAATTCGTGAAATTCATTTCAAAGCTGGAAAATCTTTAGGAAAACCTAAATTTCTATTCCGGTTATTTTTGGTTCAAAATCGCACCAATCATCAACGCACATTTCTCACCATCAATAGCGGCAGATATAATTCCACCGGCATAACCTGCGCCTTCTCCACAAGGGTACAACCCTTTTATTTGAAGATGTTCATAGGTCAATGGGTCTCTTGGAATACGCACTGGCGATGACGTTCTGGATTCTGGTGCATGAAGTATCGCTTCGTTTGTCAAATAACCACGCATCGATTTTCCAAATTCAGTGAATCCTTCTCGCAATATTTGTGTTAAAAACCCAGGAAAAACCTGTCCCATTTCTACTGAAGTCGTTCCGGGAACATAGGACGTTTTAGGAATATCTGATGAAACTCTGTTTTGAGTAAAATCAATCATCCGCTGTGCGGGAACTTTTTGACTTTCACCAGCCAAGTGCCATGCGCGTTGCTCTATACTTTTTTGAAATTCCATTCCAGCCAAAGCACCAAATTTAGCAAAAGGTTTAAAATCTTCCAATTGCAATTCGATTACAATTCCGGAATTGGCAGTAGCCTGATCCCTTTTGGATGGCGACCAACCATTGGTAACCACTTCGCCAGGACTTGTCGCACAAGGTGCAATAACGCCACCTGGACACATGCAAAAGGAATACATTCCCCTTCCTCCTACTTGCTTCACAATAGAATACGGAGCCGGAGGTAAATATTCGCCACGATAATCACAACTGTATTGAATGCTATCAATCAAAGATTGTGGATGTTCTGCCCTTACGCCCAAGGCAAAAGGTTTGGCCTCGATAAAAATCTTTTTCCTATCTAATAATTCGAAAATATCACGAGCCGAATGTCCTGTGGCCAAAATAAGTTTATTGGCAAGAATCGTATCTCCTTTTTGAGTAACGATACCCTGCACTTCGTTGTTCTTTATTAAAATATCAGTCAGTCGGGTTTCAAATAAAACTTGTCCGCCACATTCGATGATTTTTTCTCGAATATCCTGAATAATTTGAGGTAATTTATTGGTACCAATGTGTGGGTGCGCTTCAATCAGAATATCTTCTGAAGCTCCAAAAGCGACAAACAATTCCAAAACTCGCGTTACATCACCTCTTTTTTTAGAACGGGTATACAACTTCCCGTCTGAATAGGTTCCTGCTCCGCCTTCGCCAAAACAATAATTGGAATCTTCATTGACAAGATGATCCACATTGATGGCTTTCAAATCTCTTCTTCTGCCTCTAACATCTTTTCCACGCTCAATAACTACAGGCTTCAATCCCAATTCTATCAATTGTAAAGCAGCAAAAAGTCCTGCAGGTCCTGCGCCAACAACGATTACTTCTTGAGCTGTAGCCACATTACCATAATCCGGAAGTTGTATTTTTTGCTCTTGAAAAGGTTCTCCTTTTAAATAGATTACAACCTTAAGATTGATTTTTATAGCTTTTTGGCGGGCATCAATCGATCTTTTCAAAATAGAAACGTGCTGAATTTCATTTACAGAAACCTTAATTTGTTTCAATAAATGATTTTTCAACAACAAATCATTTGCTGCAATTTCTGGAGATACTTGTAATAAGAGTTCTTGAGGCATTTTTTTAGATTATTCGATTTTTAGATTATTTGACTTTTAAAAATATCCAAAATAATCCAGGTACAAAAGTAGTATTTTGTACTGACTTCTTGTTATAGATAGAAGAATCCATTTTCAAATTTTCAAATTGGCTTATTTTCGAATAAGACTTTGTAACTTTGCCCGTTCAAAACAGTTAAACAAATAAACAGTTAACCCTTCCTAAAAAATGTCTAGACAAATAAAACTGATATGGGATTTCCGCGGTCCGGCTGCAGCTAAAACAGCGGAACATCACGAAATCCATTTAAAAGAATATATCGCCATTGAAAAATTACCGTTGAATATAACTGGATTTGAAATTCAAGGCGAAATGCAAGCCATTGCTTTTATGGTAGTCACGGATGAAAACATGATTCAGGTAAGAGATGCTTTGAAGCCACATCGAGGAGAGTTGTATGTCGAAAGTTAAAAGTCTTAAAGTCGAAAGCTTGAACAAAACATTAGAACTTTAAGACTTTCGACTTTCCATCTTTATGACTAATTAGCAACCTCGCTGATGAATTTAATTCTCATTAAGCGCAATTCATCAATATCATAATCGCCATCAAATTCTTTGAGTGCGTTTTCTATATTATCAGATTCGGATTCCATAAAATAATCGTGAATTTCCTCTTGCTGATCATCGTCAAGCATATCATCAATCCAATATTTTATATTTAGTTTAGTTCCGGAATACACAATTTGCTCCATTTCTTTAATCAAAGTATCCATATTGATACCTTTGGCAGAAGCAATATCATCTAGAGATAATTTCCTGTCGATATTTTGGATAATATAAAGTTTATTTACTGAGTTTACTCCTGTAGATTTCACCACTAAATCCTCTGGACGGATGATATCGTTATCTTGAACATATCGGCTGATTAACTCTAAGAATTCCTTTCCGTATTTTTTAGCTTTTCCTTCTCCAACACCATGAATATTAATCAATTCCTCTTGAGAAACAGGATATTTCAAAGCCATATCTTCTAATGATGGATCTTGAAAAACCACAAATGGAGGAACGCCTAATTTCTTAGCGACTTTTTTACGCAAATCACGCAACATAACCATCAATAATTCATCGGCAGTTCCGGTAGATTTGGAAGCGGAAACAATCGCTTCATCCTCAGATTCATTGTATTCATGATCTTCAGACATCATAAAGGATTCTCGGTTTTTAATAAAATCCAATCCTTTCTTGGTAATTTTCACAATGCCATAGGTTTCAATATCTTTAGACAAAAATCCTGCAACAAGAACTTGTCGCAACAAGGCCATCCAGTATTTTTCATCATGATCTGCACCACATCCAAAAAAGGACTGTGTATCTGTCCTATGTGCTTTGATGACTGCGTTGACACGGCCTATCAAGGTAAAAACAACTTCTTTTGATTTGTATAAATGTTTCGTATCGCGAACTACTTCCAATAGTTGCACCACTTGATCTATGGCTTCAACTTTTGTTTTTGGATTTCGAATGTTATCATCCATATCAGCGCCATCACCATTAACATCATCAAATTCTTCTCCGAAGTAATGAAGCAGGAATCTCCTTCTTGACATAGACGTTTCGGCGTAAGCAACAACTTCCTGCAACAAAGCAAACCCAATTTCCTGTTCAGCAACGGGTTTCCCCGACATGAATTTTTCTAATTTCTCGACATCTTTATAGGAGTAATACGCTAAACAATGACCTTCTCCACCATCACGACCCGCACGACCGGTTTCTTGATAGTAACTTTCCAGTGATTTAGGAATATCATGGTGAATTACAAAACGTACATCCGGTTTGTCAATTCCCATCCCAAAAGCGATAGTTGCCACCACCACATCTACATCTTCCATAAGGAACATATCTTGATGTTTGGCACGGGTTTTAGCATCTAGTCCCGCATGATAGGGAACAGCACTTATTCCGTTTACCTGCAAAACTTCGGCAATCGCCTCTACTTTTTTGCGGCTTAAGCAATAAATAATTCCTGATTTTCCTTTATGTTGTTTGATAAAACGGATAATATCCGATTCTATATTTTTAGTTTTAGTACGTACTTCGTAATATAGATTAGGTCTGTTAAATGATGCTTTAAAAGTAGTTGCATCAGACATATCTAAATTTTTAAGAATATCTTCCTGTACTTTTGGCGTTGCTGTTGCAGTAAGCCCAATAATAGGAACATCACCTAATTGCTTGATGATGTGCTTTAAATTTCTATATTCCGGTCTAAAATCATGTCCCCATTCCGAAATACAATGTGCTTCATCAATCGCTACAAAAGATATGGTCACATTTTTAAGAAAGTTCACATATTCTTCCTTAGTCAAAGACTCAGGTGCCACATACAGCAACTTTGTCAATCCTGAAGTAATATCTTTTTTTACCTGGGCAATTTCAGTTTTGGTAAGAGAGGAGTTTAAAACATGGGCTACACCATTTTCAGAAGATAAACTTCTGATGGCATCTACTTGATTTTTCATTAAAGCAATAAGAGGCGAAACTACGATAGCAGTTCCCTCTTGAATCAAAGCTGGTAATTGATAACAAAGTGATTTTCCTCCTCCTGTGGGCATTATCACAAATGTATTCTGTTGGTTTAGGATACTTTTTATGACTTGTTCCTGCAACCCCTTAAATTGGCTAAAGCCAAAATATTTCTTTAATTCTTTGTGGATATCAATTTCGTTTGAATTCATTCTTTATTATGTGGTATTTTGTATAAATTTGCAACACCTAAAGGTACAAATTTCTTTTACACATACAAATTTTAATTATTCTGTTTTGATATCTAAAGAAAATATATTGGCTAGCGCCAAAAAAACTATTTTATCGGAAAGCCAATCTATTGCCAAACTAACTGATTTTCTTGATGAAAACTTCATTGAAGCGACACAAAACATCTATAATTCCAAAGGAAGACTAGTGGTTACAGGGATAGGAAAAAGTGCTATTATTGCCCAAAAAATGGTAGCTACTTTTAATTCTACCGGAACACCATCGCTATTTCTTCATGCCTCAGAGGCTATTCACGGTGATTTAGGAATGATACAAAATGAAGATACTATCATTTGTATTTCAAAAAGCGGCAACAGTCCTGAGATAAAGGTTTTAGTACCACTCCTAAAACGTTTTGAAAATACATTGATCGCAATAACTGGAAATACAGCTTCTTTTCTAGCTAAGGGTTCTGATTTTGTTTTGAACACCACAGTAGATGCCGAAGCTTGTCCTAACAACCTTGCTCCAACGAACAGTACAACTGCACAATTAGTAATGGGTGATGCAATTGCCATTTGCCTTATGGAAATGCGCGATTTCAAACCGGAAGATTTTGCCGTTTACCACCCAGGAGGTGCGTTAGGCAAGAAATTATTATTGCGTGTAAAAGACATGTTGGAACATACCTTAAAACCTATGGTATCGCCTGATGCATCAATAAAAAAGGTTATTTTCGAAATTTCTGAAAAACGTCTTGGCGTAACAGCGGTTGTCGATCAAGATAAAGTTATAGGTATTATTACCGATGGTGATATTCGAAGAATGTTAAACGACAGAGATTCTTTCGCTGATTTGACTGCCAAAGATATTATGACAAAAAACCCAAAATTAATACCATCTACTGCTATGGTTGTAGATGCATTGAATATCTTGGAAGACTTCTCCATCACACAATTAGTAGTAGTTGATAATGGGGAGTACAAAGGAGTATTACATTTACACGATATTTTAAAAGAAGGAATAATATAATGGCGAAAAAAAACTTAAACGAAATGTCGTTTTTAGATCATCTTGAAGAATTAAGATGGTTATTGGTTCGAAGCACAATTGCAATATTAATCTTGGCTACAGTCACTTTTTTCATCAGTGATTATATTTTTGATGTCATCATTTTTGGTCCTACAAATGCTAATTTTGTAACCTACCGCTTTTTTTGCGACCTGTCAAATCAATTGGGCTTTGCTGAAAGTATTTGCGTAACCGAAATGCCTTTCATCATCCAAAATACGAACATGGAGGGACAAATCAACGTTTTGATTTGGACGTGTATAACTGCCGGATTTATTCTTGGTTTTCCATTCATTCTGTGGGAAGTTTGGAAATTCATCAGTCCAGCTTTATACGATACAGAGAAAAAACACGCGAGACTTTTTATCATTTCATCCTCTTTACTATTCTTTCTAGGTGTATTGTTTGGCTACTTTGTAATTGTACCCATGTCAGTAAACTTTTTTGCCACTTTTACCATCAGTACAGTAGTAAAAAACCAGTTTAGTATTGATTCGTATATTGGGTTAGTAAAAACAAGTGTTATTGCGTGTGGATTGTTTTTTGAACTACCCATAATCATTTTTTTCCTAACGAAATTAGGATTAGTCACACCGGTTTTCTTAAGAAAATATTGGAAATACGCCGTAATCATTATTCTTATAGTTGCAGCAATTGTAACACCTCCGGATGTGGTGAGTCAAATCATTGTAACCATTCCGATGTTGTTAATCTATGAAGCGAGTATCCTTATTTCAAAAATAGTAGTAAAAAATAAAAAAAAGTTAAATGGCTGATATAATAGAAGAATTCAACGAGTACCGTTCAAGAATGAACGAAAAATTATTGGCAGACAATAATAAAATTGTAAAACGTATTTTTAATCTAGACACAAATGCATACGCAGCAGGCGCCTTAGATGTAAAAACGAAAGAATTACTTGGATTAGTAGCTTCGGCAGTTTTAAGATGCGATGACTGCGTAAAATACCATTTGGAAACCAGCCATAAAGAAGGCGTTACCAAAGAAGAAATGATGGAAGCTATGGGAATTGCAACTCTTGTGGGCGGAACAATCGTAGTGCCACATTTACGTAGAGCCTATGAATTCTGGGAAGCATTGGAAGAAAACGCAACCAAATAATTTGTTAAGATGTTGAATCGTTTAATTGTTTATTCGTTTATTTGACACGATTAAACAATTTGACGAATAAACAGTTAACCAGTTTAAACGATTAAACTAAAAAAAATGAAATTAAGAGCCGAAAATCTAATTAAAACCTATAAAGGGCGAAGTGTTGTAAAAGGCATTTCGGTAGAAGTAAATCAAGGCGAAATCGTAGGGCTTTTGGGACCTAACGGTGCTGGAAAAACTACTTCTTTTTATATGATTGTAGGATTGGTTAAACCAAATTCAGGCAATATATTTCTGGATGATTTGAATATTACCGATTATCCTATGTACAAAAGAGCACAGCAGGGAATTGGTTATTTAGCACAGGAAGCATCCGTTTTTAGAAAATTAAGTATTGAAGATAATATATTAAGTGTACTGCAATTGACAAAACTTTCCAAAGCGGAACAAGAGGCTAAAATGGAAAGTTTAATCGAAGAATTCAGCTTAGAACACATTCGTACAAATCGTGGCGATTTACTTTCCGGAGGAGAGCGCCGTCGTACCGAAATTGCACGTTGTTTGGCCACCGATCCAAAATTCATTTTATTGGATGAACCTTTTGCGGGTGTCGATCCTGTTGCCGTTGAAGACATTCAAAGAATTGTAGCACAATTAAAAAATAAAAACATTGGCATTCTTATTACCGATCACAATGTTCAGGAAACCTTGGCTATTACTGACAAAACCTATCTGATGTTTGAAGGTGGAATCCTAAAAGCGGGAATGCCCGAAGAATTAGTGGAAGATGAAATGGTTCGGCGTGTGTATTTGGGACAAAATTTTGAGTTGAGAAAGAAAAAATTGGAGTTTTAGAAAGGGAGCAATGCTCCGATTTTTAGTATTCAATCCATCAATTGAAGATCCAATAGCATAATAAACCCGACAGGTTTCAAAATATGTTAGGTTCATAAAAAAAATCCATTTGCAAAACGAATGGATTTTTTTATATTAATCGAAATAACGGATCACTCAAAAACGGAATACTGAACACTAAAACTACTCCACAGTAATATACCGCAACTGCTGTAAATCTCCATTGTAAATATTTATATCTACATTACCTTTAATCCCAGGAACTGATGCCTTTTCAGTGAATTGCCAAAACAACCAATCTCCGGCTATTTCTTCTCTATAGAAATTATAATTAGCAATCCAAAAAAGATAATCGCTGAATTCTTCTTTTAAAAAATCATCATAGTACCGCTCGCCTGTATAAATAATAGGTTTCACACCATAATGCGATTCTACAGCAGTTAACCATCTTTTTAAACCTAATTTAAGATTTTCAATCGACTGATTTTTAGGAAGTTTTTCTATATCTAAAACGGGTGGCAAATCACCTTTTTGTAACGTTACAGTTTTAATAAAAAGTTCGGCTTGCTCTATTGAATTTTCGTTGGGACGGTAATAATGATAGGCACCGCGAATCATTTTATTTTCTTTGGCGCCAAGCCAATTCTTATTAAACTGACGGTCTTTCCTGTCTTTTCCAACAGTAGCACGAATAAACACAAAATGTAGCGGGTATTTATTTTCTAGAGTGTCGACATAAGTCCATCGGATTTTTCCTTGATATTCCGAAACATCCAAACCGATACTTTTCCCCTCGTGTTTTTCTAAAACCTGATAATTTCGAACATCAGAAATGCGCTTGGCTTCGGTTTCTTCCCTTAGGATTTTATCTGATTTAAAACTAAAATAGTACGCTAAACCATCTCTATAATGATAGCTAACAGCAACAATCAATACAATAAAAAAAGTGACAATAGAATAACGCAAAACCTTTCCGGAGAAAACAGTTGCTTTCTTTTTAGGCTTACGAACAACCGTAGTTTTACTTCTGACTGTTTTTCTTTTCATTCAAAAAGAATTACTTTTTTAGCACTTTATTATTCACCACAGAAAGTAAAACATAAAAGAGAATTACTAAAGGAATTCCTAGATACTGAAGAAAAATTAACAACAAAAGAGAACAAATCAAAAACACGATTTGAAGCACATTGTCTTTAAAATTGAACTTTTTGATTTTTAAGGAGAACAATGGAATTTCAGCATTCAAGATGTAAGCGCTCAATACCGATATTGCCAATAAAACCCATTGATTTGTCAAAATTTCGATTACAAATAAAGAATCAGTGTATTTTAAAACCAAAGGCAGACTTAAAATAAAAAGCGCATTGGCAGGAGTTGGCAAACCAATAAAAGAATCTGTTTGGCGGGTATCAATATTAAAATTTGCCAATCGGTAACAAGAACCTAAGGCAATCAAAAATCCTAAATAAGGAAAGAGTTGTAAATGAGCAACTGCCGCAGTTGATGAATTGTCAATCATCATTTGAGACATCACTAAACCCGGCACAACACCGCTGGTAACCATATCTGCCAAAGAATCCAACTGCAATCCAAGCGGGCTCGACACTTTGAATAATCGGGCAAAAAAACCATCAAAAAAGTCCAAGAATATACCTAAACAAACAAAATAAAATGCCATTTCAAAATCTTGGTTAAAAGCAAAAACCAAAGCGATACAACCGCAAAAAAGATTAAGTAAAGTAATAATATTGGGGATATGCTTTTTAATAGTCATAGTTATAAAATTTAGTGAACCACAGTTGGCAAATTTAGCATAATAAGTCAAGGAGAAGTACGTTTTTTAATAGAGTTTTTTCAACAGTGATTTCTTGTTTGGATATATTTACCGAAAGGAAGAAATAAGCTCAGTAAAAAATTATATTTTTGATAAAAATTAAACAGACTTTTAGTTTGTAAAAATGACCCAATTGAAAAAAAGCTTCCTATTTGCAGCGGTTTTGGTTAGTACGCTAAATTACAGTCAAGCCGTCAGAAAATACTCGAATGAGTTTATGAATATCGGCGTGGATGCGGCTGCATTAGGTATGTCTAATACTGTTGTGGCTGCTACGAGTGATGTAAATTCCGGGTATTGGAATCCTGCTGGGCTTATTCATCTGGAGGATCATCAGGTGTCAATAATGCATGCTAATTATTTTGCTAATATTGCCCAATATGATTACATGGCCTACGCAAGTCCTATAGATGACCGGAGCGCTTGGGGAATTTCATTAATTCGTTTTGGTGTCGATGATATTTTAAACACTACAGAGCTAATCGACAGCCAAGGTAATATTGACTACAACAGAATCAGTCTTTTCTCTACAGCCGATTATGGTTTCACTTTTTCTTATGCTCGAAAACTACCTGTTCCCGGATTTCAATATGGCGTAAACGCAAAAGTTATCCGACGAATCATTGGTAAATTTGCCAATTCCTGGGGTTTTGGTTTTGATGTTGGTTTACAATTCGAAAAGAACAACTGGAAATTTGGATTAATGCTTCGTGATATAACAACCACGTATAATGTATGGAATATTGATGAGGACGAATATCAGAAAATTGCCAATTCCATTCCCGGAGAAAACCAAGAATTACCCGAAAGCACTGAGATTACGGCTCCAAAAGCACAATTAGGAATCGCTAAAAAGTTCATTATTCGATACGATTACAGTATTTTGGCTGCAGCTAATATGAATATGCGATTTGCCAAAACGAATGATCTTATCTCGACAGATTTTGTCAGCATCGATCCGGCAATGGGTCTTGAATTTGGTTATACTGATTTAGTATTTGTTCGTGCAGGCGTGGGTAATTTTCAAAATGTACAACAACTGGATAATTCCGAAAAAGTGGGCTTTCAACCAAATATTGGTTTGGGATTTAAATACAAAGGCATCCAGATTGATTATGCGTTGACTGATTTAGGCGATCAAAGTACTGCTTTGTATTCCAATATTTTTTCAGTAAAAGTAGATTTGGGAATGTTTAGAAATTAATTTAAAAACAACAATACTACAAAAAATGAATATAGCTTCCTTTAAAAAAATAGTTCTTTTCATACTCTTGCTTTCAACTACAAGCTATAGTTTCGGACAAAGCATCGAATTATCAAAAAACACACAAGTTAGCGTAATTACTTGCGGAACGGGTAACGAATCCTATTCTCTTTTTGGACACACTGCGATTCGGGTACGCGATACCATCAACGGAATTGATGTGGTATACAATTATGGTGCATTTGATTTTAACACTCCAAATTTCGTCATGAAATTCATAAAAGGCGACTTACAATATTTTGCTGTAGCGCACTCCTATCCTGATTTCATTACTCAATATCAATATGAAAAAAGATCCGTTTATGAGCAGGAATTAAACATGCCATTCCCTTTGAAGCAAAAATTATTTGACAACCTGAATACTTCTTTAGCCTCTGGCGAAAGTCATTATACCTATAAGTTTATTGATAAAAACTGCACATCGATGGTTGTTGACATCATCAACAAAACGTTAGACACCACCGCAATTGTAAAAAATACGGATACCGACATAACTTACAGAACAATCCTTTATCCGTATTTTGACAATCACTTTTACGAAAAATTAGGGACGAGCATCATCTTTGGAAAAAAAGTAGATGGTTTGGGGACGCAACTATTTTTACCATTTGAACTGCAAAAAAGCCTGAAAAACATTTCTTTTCAGAACCAACCACTAGCACAGAAAAACAAGACACTACTAGAATTCGAGAATGAAGCTCCTGGCTCTTGGTGGAATAATATCTATACCTATATACTTTTCCTTGGGTTTATAGTACTGATAAATAAGAAAAGTATTGATTTATTTTATCTCATCCTAATAGCGATTATAGGCCTGTTTTTTACGTTTGTTGGATTTTATTCGTCACATTTGGAATTAGGATACAATTATAATATTTTAATTTTTAATCCAACTTTATTAGGATTACTTTATTTTTATTGGACAAAAAACAAAAAAGGAATTTACAATCTCGCGTTATTCAATATCCTATCGCTGGGAATCTATTTCTTTGTAGTAATTAACAAAGTTCATTTTTTACTGGTACTTCCATTAATAATTACTAACGGAATTGTTTTGGTAAGACTGGCGATTCAAAATAAAAAACGCATTCCAATTATAATTTAAAATATTTACAGTAATTAGGAATACTACTGTCCTCTATAAAATAAAACGGTGGTAATTGTTTTAAAAGCAATATTTAAATCCAAAAAAATACTTCTGTGTTTGATATAATACAAGTCGTATTGAAGTTTTATCAAACTGTCATCAATTGTGGCACCATAAGCGTAGTTTACTTGCGCCCATCCCGTAAGGCCTGGTTTTATAATATGTCTTGTTTCATAGAAAGGCATAATTCCGGCAATTTCCTTTACAAAAAAAGGACGCTCAGGACGAGGGCCAATAACAGCCATATCTCCTTTTAAGATATTTATAAATTGCGGAAATTCATCAATTCTTGTTTTTCTTAAAAACTTGCCGAATACTGTTACCCGAGAATCATTTGTAGTGGTAAAAACTGCTCCGTTAGATTCAGCGTTACTGACCATCGTTCTGAACTTTAAAATTTCAAAAACCACACCATCTTTGCCTACACGTTCTTGAGTATAAAATAGCTTTCCCCGATTTCCTATTGCGTTTCCGATTAGTATTAAGGGAAATAACACCAAACCGATACACAATCCAAGCACCGAAGCACTGATTTCAAAAATACGAGCAGCAATTAAATACAACTTATTGTGATTGCTTCTGCTAAAAGGAAAAAACCGATAAAAATCTCTAGACATATAATGTACCGGAATACGTTGCGTTTTACTTTCGTAGACTTGTGTATATTCTCGAATTATGGCTCCAGACTCCAGTAAATGAAGCAATTGCTGATACAAATCAGCCGTAATCCCATCTGTCTTTTGGGAAGCAATCACAATTTCGGATATAGAATTTTGTTTTACGAAAGAAAACAACGCATCCCGCTTTATATTTTTAACGTAGGGAAATTCAGCTGCCTCATCTTCAGCTGCATCAGCATTAACAAATGCAATTATTTTATAATGAGGATCGATATTTTCTAATCCGGATATTAACTCTTCTACTTGATCATTATCACAGATTAAAACTGCATTTTGCAAAAATCGAGTAGAGGCTAAAAACGAAACATAAAACATTCTCCATAAAAACAAAGCAAAAAACACCACTACATAAAACAATACAATCTGAATTCTTTTTGAAGGAAGTTCTGGAGAATAAATTGGTGTTAGCAAATACACTAACACAGTTGTTGAAACGGTGAGAATAGTACTCTTTAGTACCTGAAATTGATTACTGGCAACCTGAAGATTATACATTTCGAAGATAGTCCCGAAAAGATTGATATAAACGCCTAGAATTAATATCCAGTACAAATTATTGGTAGACAAAATAAAATAATCAAAATCAAATATATTTCCTGTCAAGAACAAAGAACCAAAAACAAAAAAAACATCAAAAACACGCAGAATCATCTTTCGTTCTGATATTTCAAAATGCATTTTATCAACTGAAAACATAGGTGGTATTTACGTTTAAGGCTGCAATTTAGTACTTTTGCCTCGAAGTAAATGGAAGAAATATTAATTTTTTTAACAAAATTTTAATAGAGTACATTTTAATACAACACAAATACTAATAAGATAACTAAACAAAGTACTTTTAGTGTTTTTTCAAGTATTAAAATGTATCCAAAACCGATCCGAAATGCATTTAATCAATAATAATAAAGAATAACTCAACGATAACCGAACACTGAAATCTGATTACTAATCACTGACCACTGAATACTTATCACTAAAAAAACTAATCATTATTCTTCATTCTTAACCCTCCTCGGACTCCCCAACTGTACATTCAATAAAGATAAAGAATACACAAAGGCAGGAGCCGCAGTTCGCATAGCAGCATGATTAATGGTTAACAACCAAAAGACAACAAAACACAATAAGAACATATTAAACTTATTATCTAAATACAAAACCAGAGGTGTGAAAAATAAAATTAATAATGCTAATACTCCTAATGAACCATGCTCCGCTAACATACGGGTAATTTCATCGTGTGACAAAGCCGCATCTGGGGTGTCTAATTTTCTAACTTCAACTCCTTTCCCAACACCTACACCAAAAATAGGATTCTTTAAAAAGATATTAATTTCATCCTTTGCTATTTCCTCTCTTCCAGTCAATTGACTTTTTTTTGCCCTTCCGGCGGCATCTTGATTCGCATACCGCTTATCAATAAGCCCACCTGTTTGAAACGATGTATACGACCACGTTGCTATTAGTGCAATTACTAATAAAACTATGATATAATTTAATTTCACCTTCCCTGCAAAATTAGATTTAAAATACAAAAAGAACAGTAGTAAGAAAATCATTAAAAATCCGGTAATCATTCCTCCACGAGAAAAGGTAATCATCCCCCTATACGTAATATTCAAGGCTATAAAAACATTAATTAAAATTTGAAATTTTGTTTTAGAATCCAATATTATTCTGGAAAAAAAAATAAACATACCCAAGCCAAGAATAGTGGCTACTTGATTAGGGCCGTAACCCCCAGAAGTTTGAAAATTAGATTCAGTTCCGGTAACCACCTCCTGAATATTTGGTGTATAAAGGGTTAAATATACCATGCAGCTGATAATAGGCAATCCCATACTCAACAAAATATTATTGGTGTCTTCTAATGAAATCTTACGCCTAAACGTATACAAGGAAGCGATACCCAGACAAACGGGACCAGATATATTAAATGCAATCGCTTTCCGGATATCAGTTTCAAAATTCAATGCAAAAGTTGAAATAACAATACTGGGCACCAATAAAAGTAAGAAAGTCCAATAGGGTGCGGCACCTTTAGAAAAACCACTGTAATACATTCCTAACAGGATAAAAACCATTACACCGTACTTCGAAATTTCATACAAAGGATTTCCGCCGGTCATCCGCAAAAAAACTTCACTCCCTACCACATAAGCAGCTACAATA
Organism: Flavobacterium sp. GNP002; assembly: GCF_054343795.1. Taxonomy (NCBI): domain Bacteria; kingdom Pseudomonadati; phylum Bacteroidota; class Flavobacteriia; order Flavobacteriales; family Flavobacteriaceae; genus Flavobacterium; species Flavobacterium sp. GNP002. The sequence continues at coordinate 2,000,296 of NZ_JBTGUW010000001.1, read as the reverse complement.
AGCGCTTCATTACTTCTATTTTGACTTTTAATGATGTAATACAACCCAAAAATAAAAATAGAATATCCATATATTTTAGAGGTAAACGGTAGAACATAACCCAATGCACCAATAAAAACATGGAAAAGAATTAAAAACAAATAGGATTGATCCTCTTTTTTCATTTACAAATATTGTTTAACCAATTTAAATACGCTGCAACTACAGCTTTTTTTGAATAATGCTCCTGTACCTTTTTATAAAGTAAATTGCCAAAATCAAGCTGCTGAAACTCATTGTCTATTAATGCTCCTAATGCCTCGTAAAACAAATGCTCATTTTGAGGAGCCACAAGAAAACCGTTTTCTCCATTGATAATCAACGAGGATATTTCCCCTACATCAGTAACTACAACAGGTTTTTTTAATCCTCCATATTCTAAAAGAGCAACAGGAAGACCCTCTGATTGTGATGTTAAAATCCCTATCGTAGCTTGTTGTAAAATATTTTCAATATCGGATTTGGTACCGTAAAGAAACACATTTTTTTCTAAATCAAAAGAAACTATAAGATCCTTAATTTTTTGAGAATATTCATCATTAAAATCTTTTCCGACCAAATGAAAAGTCCACTCTGGATGGGATATTTTTAGTTTACGTGCTACTTTCAATAATAAAAAGTGATCTTTCTGTACTCGGAGATTAGCTAAACATACGATTCGCTTTCCTTCGATTCCCTTCAATACAGTAAAGGCGTTGCTATTATTCCCTTCAGAAGGGAAATTAGGCAAATAAATCGTATTCTTGAAATTCATTTTTTGCTCAGCCCAAACTTTCAATTTTTGGTTTACGGCTATAATTCCGCTAAAAAAAGGTAACGTAATTTTTAAAGCACCTAATGGCCTTTTGGATAAAAACTCACTATCCCCATAATGATCATGCCAAATTAATTGTATCGAAGGACAAACTAATTTCAATAAAAAAGCTAGAAAAAAAGAGGTACTGTGAGCATGAACAATAGTGACCTTATGCTGCTTCACATAATTTCTTAACATGTAAAGTGCTTTTAAATCAACTGCTTTATATCTATTCAAAAATAAATATGATATCCCTTCGTCAACCTGACTTAAAAGTGGTCCTTCTTTACGACTAACCACCAATCCGGAAAACTCAATAGTATGGAATAATGCATTAGCATAACTCACTGCCATACGCTCGGCACCACCTGCCTCAAGAGAATCTATAATTTGAATGACTCTTATTTTATGATTGTTATGTTGCATCTTCCTCTTCTACTCTTATTTCTTATTTCTTCTTTCTCTCTTAATCTCAGATTTTGCATTTTGCCGCTCCCATCGCTCCCAATTCAAACCCTCCAGACTTTAAACTTTAAACTTCAATCCCCTATACAATTAACTCCTTAATCGCTTCCTCAAAAACATCCAGTGTAAACATTCTGGACCATTCCGCAGCTTTATTTTTTTTAGCATCAAAATCGGTTTGATCCTTTAAAATCGCCTCAATTTTAGCACTATCTTTTTCTAAATCCTGCTGCAATAAAATCCCTCTATTCCCATAATCCAACATATAAGGCACACAAGAAACGGAAGTAGCTAGAGGAACACAACCCCAAAACATACCTTCTGCGATTACTTTGGGCCAACCTTCGCTGTCAGAAGGTAATACTACAAAATGACTGCTTTGATAGACTTTCTTAACAATGTCCTGTGATTGGTTTCCTTGTAATGAAACAATCTTTTCTAAAGTATGCATTGCAATATAATCCTCCAGCATTTCTCGTTCCACCCCATCTCCATAAAGATTCAATCTCACTGCATATCCTTTTTGATGCAAATTTTCTACTAATTGTATAGCATATAACGGATGTTTACCTTGTACTAAGGCACCAACAAAAACAAAGTCAACAATTTCATTCAGACTTTTTTGAGTAACAGGTACTATATCATGGGTTGTATAGGAAGCTGTAAAAAAAGGTTTTATATTATGGCTCATGCCTTCCCACTCACCGTAAACCAAAACCTGCATATTTCGGGTTAAAAAAGTATTGTTCAAAATCCATTGTTGCAATTTATACGTCAAAGGCTGTTTGGATTTCGTATCCCAATTCCCAGCATATTTTGCAGTTTTTGGTGTATTTGGAAATAAAATCTGAACAAAACATCCCAGCAATCCAATGTTTCCGGGACACCGTAAATGAATGTGATCGGCCCAAAACATGGATTTAAATAGAATAAAGAGATTATAAAACACATAAAAAAAAGCTTTTATGATATTAACGAAAGAATTCAAATTAAAATCAATTAATTTAAAATGAGAGACAATTTCAAAAGGCAATTTAGAAACTAAAAGTCCATTTTCATTTCCCCAAATTGGGCAACAAAAGGCGATTTCGTCAGCATATTTTTCCCAAATGACTAACTCATTTACATACGGACTATAAGCGTAAACTTCATTTTGCTTATAAACGAAGGGTGCCGTTGAAACAATTAACAACTTCATTATATATATCCTTTAGATCCATTTTGAGAAATAACAACTGCGGGAACTCCTAAGGCCACATCAGAATCAGAAAGTGACTTGTTTACCATAGAACAAGCTCCAATCAACACATTATTACCAATACTGATTTTGCCCGCAACAACTGAATTCGCTCCAATATAGACTTCATTACCTATGACAGGAATCCCTCTATTTTCTCCCAGCCCGGAAACACCTACTGTTACCCCTTGAGAAATATTACAATTATAACCTATAATGGCTTCTGAATTGATAATAATTCCTCCAAAATGCCCAATATAAAAAGAATGCCCAATTTTAGCAGATGCTGGAATCGAAATTCCGGTTATTATTTCAATAATTTTTTGCCCTATCAAGCAAACAAACAAAAGTAAATGGCGTACTAAAGGAATACGAACATTTGTAAAGATATAATGTGAAATACGGTAATGAAACACTGCCCAAAATCCTTGAGTAAAAAAAAATATTACAACAAAATGACCACCATAATCCTGATGTTTTTTGTAATCCGATTGTATAAGTTTAAATAATGTCATGAATTAAATTACTTTACTCTAAAAAATTGTAAGGACTAAATAAAAAGTGAATTTTATTGAATTTTATTGATTTATTGTGGCTTGTTGATTATGAGACTCCACCAACCAACCATTCTACCCAAAGATTCCGTAAAAGCTTCTTTTCTATTAATAGTTGTAAATGTATTGCTAAATCTGATTATAGTCAATAATATGGTAATAGAATGCCACTTAAATTTTACATTTAAAGTCGGTTGGGGATTCTTTGTTCGCCACACATACCAACCATTTCGCACCACCATTTTCCCATATTGATATTGATTAGGTCTTCCTGCGGCATCATGATAATGGTACAAAGTTGCAGCAGTATTCAAATATAGCTTACCCATTTTAGCTACTCTTAACGTAAAATCAGCATCTTCATACAGCCCATAACCTTCAAAATATGTTGAAAAATGCAACGTATCAAATACTTTTTTTCTAAACGAAGATACTCCGCCCATCAACATTTCAACTTCATATGTTTTTCCACTTGGAGGCAAAAACCCCACACTACGACCGTGTGAATATAAGGAAGAATATCCGGGAGGACAATCGCTGTCTAATCCCAATTTTTTTCTTAGCACGAATCGGCTGCCATCTTTTATTTTCCATCCGTCAAAATAAAATTCATTTATTTTTGGCTGATATTTTTCTCCAACAAATTCAGTTTTAGTTTCATCAATAATATACCCTCCAACACCCAAAGCCTCTGGAAAGATTTGATACGTTTTTAATAGTTCTTCAAAATAAGTAGCTGTCAAAACAATATCATCGTCTAAAAAACAGATTATATCTGTATCAGCTGCAACTCTTTCAATTCCAAAATTGCGTTGTTTAGTCAAACCTCGATGTTGTGGTGAAACGGAATAATAATTTAAATTATCAAATGAATTATTAACTATAATTACCTCCGTATCCTGATTAGTGGAGCCATCGATAATTAATATTTCATCTGGATATTTTGTTTGCTCTCTCACAGACCTTAAAAGTTGTAATAAAGGCTCAGCACGCTGGTACGTGCAGATAATTAATGAAAATTTCATGAATCTATTTTTAATTGATTAGCCCAATAAACACTTTGTCTCCATTGTTTATTAAAAACTGCGAAATATTGAAAAGGATTCCTAATCTTTTGATGCTTAAAAAACTTAAAAAACAAAACGGTTTTATACCCTAAGATTTGTTGTTTTGTGTTATGCGTAATCAAATACAGCATCACTGTAGGAGATGGCTTTGGCTGAATGACTTCATCATGCCACTTCAATATTGGTTTTGTTCTAAATCCTCCAACTGGCGCCTTTAAATGCAATATTGAAGGTTCTGGCAAAAATAAAATATCATTTCCTTGATTTCTCAATTGCATCCCAAAATCGCTATCTTCCCCATAACCAAATTCATAACCAAGATTAAAACTACATTTTTTTAAAATGTCACTGCCAACAACACTACAACCAGAACCGAAACTTCCCCATTGAAAAACATTATTAAAAGTGAGCACTTCATTTTCCTGCAAACAACATAATGAAACTGCTTTTACTCCAAATTTATCCATATTTTTAAAGCTCTTTTCGATAAAGTCTCCACTAATTCTGATATCATCATCAGCAAAGAAAACCCATTTGCTTTTAATTTGTTTTTGAGCCAGATTTCTGGCATTGCAAGCTCCTGCCTGATGCGTGAAAATATGTTGTATTTCAAAAGGCCACTTTTCAATTTCTACATAATCCAATTCACTTTTACTAAATGGTTCTGGATTTTGTTCTACTATAATAATCTTCTGAGGTAAAAGACTTTGCTTTGAAAAATCTTTTAACACATCATATAAATATTCTTTCCTCCCAATTGTTGGAATTATGACATCTATAGTTTCATTATCTGTAATTACTCTTGATGATTGAACGACAATATCATCTATATTTATTTTATTATTAAATCTTTTTTTAAAAAAAAGTGTGGAAATAAAAGGATAAAACAAAATTTTACGTTCATATAAAAGCAAATTCAACGCTAACAAAAATACCCATCTCGTTTTATAATGTTGCTTCACAAAACGAAAAAGTGTAAAGTTGGATGCTTTAACAAGTGAATCAATTATTTCTACCGACTTCAAAAGCTGTGGTTCGGAATAGCACAACAATCCCAACGGCATACATAATTTAGCCAGTGAACTCAGATAATAATCTAAATCGGGTTCACAAACTATTTTATCACCTATTGCATTTAAAACAGAAGCGTGAATAACCCCAACATAACTACTCATTTGCCACGTAGGATACGAGACCTTTTTATTAACGTTAATAAATAAAGATTCCTCTGCATATCCGATGGAATTATCAAAAAAATTATTTGATTTCGGTCGAAACGAAAGCATCATTTTATTATGATGAAAAAGCGTTGCAATCTTATCCATATTCAAACTGTTTTCCAGTAATTGATGGCACCAGACGATAGTATCCAGAGGAAATTGATGGGCCAATATCATAAGTACTTCTGGAATGCTCGAATGCATCGCAACAGCAACTGATTCATTATGACTCGACACAACTTTAGTTACACGGTTATTTTGATGATACAATACAATCACGATTGTCCAATTATAGATTGATAAAAAAGGATGTTCTGTGGTGCAATTTTTTCTATGTCAAAAACGGCTTCCACACGTTTTCTGGCATTTCCTCCCATTGACAAACAGAGATCCATGTCGTCTAACAACGAAATTATTCTATCAGCATAAAGAGAATGATCGTGCGGATGTACCAGAAAACCACTTTCACCATCTGCAATTAATTCCTGTGCCCAACCTATATTAGTATTAACCACCGGCTTTTGCAGTGCCATTGATTCTATAGTTACCATGCCTAAAGTTTCTGCAAAGCTGGGAAAGATACAAACTTGTGCTTGTTTGATGTAGTTTTGAACATCCTGATAAGATATTTTCCCGAGGTAACTTACTTTTTCTAAATCATTTATATCAAATTCTTTTTGAAGCAGTTGCCAGGTAGAATGGCTGCCTGTTTGTACATCTGAAGAATCTCCACCAATTAAAATCAGCTTTGCTTCCGGAAATTGCAACCTAACTTTTTTAAAAATTTCAGGCAGTTCAAACACACCTTTCTTGCGTATTACCGTGCCTATATACAACAGTATTCCCTTTTCAAAAAGTGCTGGATTTTGATTTTCAAAATGTTCTAATACTAATCCGTAATGAATAGTTTGTATAGTTTTGTTTTTAATATCAAATAATTCTTGAGAAATTTTCCCTGCATAAGTAGTCGGTGCAATAAAGGCCTTGGCTTTTTTAGTTGCTAATTTTTCAAACCAAAAATTCTTTGCTTTTTGATGTCGTTTTTCGATATGGCAAAAATAAGTATCGCTACCATGAAACCGAATCACCACTGGTGCTTTCAAACGCATAAAAGCAGTAATTCCTGTCCAGTCAGGTGCTTCGATAACATCAATTTGCTCAGAAAGGATGTGCTTATTTAGGTAGTTCTGGAGGTACTTTCTATGACAATACCAACCCATAAATTTGTATTTTCTATTTTTGATCAAGTGAATGGTCATTCCCTCCTCGATAAGCACCGCATCCTCTTGCTGGCCATATACAAATACTGAAACTTTGACTTTTTCTTTGGCCAAAGCAACCACTAAATTCTTGATACTGGTACCAATACCGGCAGCGTGAGCTACTCTTTCGTGGGGATATTCAGGAGTTAGAAAGGCAATGTGCATAGTTTATTTATTGAAAAAATCTTTTATAATTACGCTGGTAAACAATCGTGCTCCTGTATCATTCAAATGCCCGCAGGAGGAGAAAAACTGATCGCCTTGAACTGCACTTTCATAATTATGAATTTCGGGATACATCTGATGTACTTTTTCAAAATAATTTAATCCTTTGGTATTAGTACACATGGGTGTCATAACGGTTATCAGGTTAATATGATTTATTTTACAAAGATGCTTTATTTCTTCATAGTATTTATTATGCAAGGGTTTTAGATTAGTCAAGTCATTTTTCATATTGGCATTTGGATTTTTACCCAACGGATAATAACCTAAATGATCCAATAACTTGGTTGGTTTTTTTAGGGCAGAGTTATACATTTCTCTAAACCCTACCTGAGGTTCAAAAACAATGTACCTATAAAAAGGAAGGTAATAGTTAACCCAAAAATCAGGCTGTTGTGCAAAATGAGCTGCAATAACTTTAGAATCGTGAATATAAGGCATAAATTTAGATGCCACACTCTCAGACTCCTTCTCATTCGACAAGTTCAAATCGGCTTCAAGTATCACATTTTTTATGACATACTTCCGTTCTATCATTAATTTCAGTAGCAATGAGGCTTCAAACAAATGCCCGCCACTCATACCATAATTAAAAGCCTTCAATCCTTTGTCTTCAAACATTGGAGCTACAAAATGATTATTGGCTCTCGAGGATCCTAAAATTACTACATCATAATCGCGCGATGCTGAGTTGTAAACATAATCAATTTTCCCCCTATTGGAGGATTGTAAATACACTTTTGTATATACTAAATCTAATGCAACCAACACAAAAAAGGTCAGCAAAAGTATTTTGATGGTAAAAATTAAAAACCGTTTCATTGTTGTTTTACTCTTTTTATATTTGTGATTTCAACAAACTTCCATATCGCGATTGCTCTCTCATTTCGACTAAAGAGAAATGACATAATAAAAACTTCATTTACTGACATTTCCCTAGCCTGGCAAAACGGAAATTTCATCCCTAAAACTGAAAATAAATAAATTCTTTATAATCCGAATACGTTCCTAAAGCAATGACAGCTGCAATACATAATGCTAATTTAAGACTACTGTATCTTCCTGAAATGGGTTCCACTTGGGTTCGGCTATTCCATTCTACTAGAACAAAAATGCTTATCATGAATACAATTTCATAATTATACCGTTCATTTTCTAAATACTGCGGTAAAAAATGCTGATCAGTAAAAATACGACCAATATAATCAAAAGCATCTCCTATCGATTTTACCCTGAAAAATACCCAAGCCAAACAAGTTAATGAAAAGGTACTAATGATACTTAAAATTACCTTAAGAGAATTCCAATTCCAATACAATGAAACCGTTTCCATATTAGACCTGTTCTTTTTTAAAAGTAACAACGGTAAAAAATACAAGGCATTAATAAATCCCCAAGCTATAAATGTCCAATTGGCGCCATGCCAAAAACCACTGACTAAAAAAATCACAAAGGTATTTCGAATTTTCATCGCCATGCCACCACTGCTTCCTCCCAAAGGAATATATAAATAATCCCTGAACCATGACGATAGCGAAATGTGCCAACGACGCCAAAACTCCGCTATATCTCTTGAAAAATATGGGTAATTAAAATTACGCAACAAATCAATTCCAAATAATTTTGACATTCCCAGAGCCATATCTGAATAACCGGAAAAGTCCCCATATATCTGAAATGCAAAATAAACTGCTCCCAATAACAATGATAGTGAATTCATCGAATGATAATTATCAAAAATTGCATTGGCATAGGTAGCGCAAGTATCGGCAATGACTACTTTTTTGACCAATCCCCAGATAAACTGATAGATTCCTTCTTTGGCCTTTTGATAATCAAAAGTACGTTTCACTTTCACTTGTGGCAATAAATGTGTAGCTCTTTCAATTGGACCTGCCACCAATAATGGAAAATAACTGACAAACAAAGAGTAATCCACAAAGTTATATTCGGCTTTTATACGTTTTAAATAAATATCAATCACATAGGATAAACCGTGAAAAGTATAGAACGAAATACCCACTGGTAAAACTACATTCAGCAATAAAGGACTTGTTTGTAATCCAAACCCATTCAATAAATCAGAGAAAGAATCAGCAAAAAAATTATAATATTTAAAAACTCCCAGAAAACCAAGATTAATACTGATACTCAACCAAAACCAAAATTTTCGGAAACCTTCGGATTTTGCTTTTTCAATTCGAATTCCGGTATAATAATCCAAAAAAGTAGAGAAAACCAACAAAAATAAAAAGCGCCAATCCCAACAAGAATAAAAATAATAACTCGCTAGAATAAGAACTGCATTTTGAGTGCTTTTAGTTTTATTAAAAACAAACCAATACAACACAAAAACAATAGGCAGGAAAATAGCGAAAGAAAAAGAGTTGAAAAACATATTATTTTTTTAAACAATTATCGATAGCTGTCCATATTTTCTCTGAAGCTTGTGTTGGAGTTACACCGGCCACAATTTCATACCATTTTTTCCCTTCTGAAACATTTGATAATTTGCCTGCTATGATTTGACTTACTAAATATTCCAACTCTTTTTTATCCGTACAAAAAACAGCCGCTTCTGGACTGGGCATACTTCTAAAATGAACATACTTATAATTTTGTCCAATGTCTCGAATTCCTTTTCTTAATTGTGGTTGCTCGTAATTGAAATAGATGCACGGTTTTTCATGTGCTACAAAATCAAAAACAGTAGAGGAACATACATTCGTTACCAATTCAGAATGGGCACATACATTGTACAATAGTGCTACATCTTCTTTAGTAGGCAAAATTTCATTCCATTGTTTCCCCATAGGTTTCCAGATAGGATCTATTGCGACAATGACATCAGCATTCGCCTGCAAAACAGCATCGTATCTACTAGTCGTATCAACAGGACATTTTCTGTAGATAATTCCCAGATTTTTGCCTTTAGCATTTAAACTGCGTACCGCATGTGCTAAATCTTCTAAATAATATTGATCTAGAGGCGATGTAGTTTCATCATCACCGGAATAACAAATATATTTTTTATCAACATCCAAATGATGCTCGGCACAAAACGCAGCTCTTTCTTGCAGCAATCGGCTGTCGTAATGCGGTTCAAACTGAGGTGTCCCTGTAACAATAACTTGGGATTCGTGTATGAATGAGTAGTATTTTAGAACTTCCGATTTCATTAAATCACTCCAAACAAAATAATAATCCGTTTCCACCACTTGCATTGCCTTAGGCACATTATCCCAAGAATATACAAAAGCAACAGTAGGAATCCCTAAATCTTTCGCTGCTAATAAAGCGCTTATAGATTGCGTGGCGCGCTGTGTGGTACAAAATACTAAATCCGGTTGGTGTTCTTGTAACTGAGCTTTGCAATACTGGTATTTCTCAGTGGAACGTTCTAGTCTATTGATTCGTTTTCGGATACGGACAATCCCTTTTTTTGATGAATTCAACCCTATTAATAACTTCGTATAAAGCGTTATCAGTATGTTTTTCAAACCATTATAGCTAAAAGGAAATTTATAAGTAGGATACACGTCATCCTTAAATTTCTTTTGAGAAACATTCAATTCGATGTGTTTTCTAATGCGGGAATAGATTGGTGTTAACCTATTTATTCTATGATTTTCAATTTTTACCTCATCATAACCCAACTCCTCTTTGAGAGAGAAAACAGTATTATTCCAATAGACAATTTGGTGTCCTTTTTGTTCTCCTAATTCCTTGAATTTAGTAAAGGCAAAATTACGCAGCCCCACTCCGTCTGGAAAAAAAACAAATATTTTTCTACTCATATTTATATCCCTAATTAATTATAAAAAAACAGTGTATTTAAAAACTCAATACTGTGTTTTTTTTTTAATCAATCTTATTTAAACTTTTTTATTCTTTAGTTTATCCCTCTGCACTTGTTCAATAGGTAAAATATCCATTGATTTAAAAGATAAAGCACTATGAACAGCGTTTAAGTCTCTAGCTAATTTTCGCAATCCCATAGGTTCTAATGAAGCAGCATGATCAGTACCTTTCCAGGTGCGATCTATTGTATAATGTCTTTCAATAATGTTGGCACCCAGCGTGTAGGCCGCTACATCTACGGCTATTCCCAAATGATGTCCGGAAAAACCAATATGCTTTACAATAGCATCATATTTTTGCTTCAGCAAAGTAATATCTAACAAACACACATCCTCAAAAGGCACCGGATATCCTGAGGTACAATTGTATAACACTAAGTCTTTATTCCTGCCTTTTTCAACAAAATAATTGACCAGAGTATCTGCTTCATCTTTAGTCGTCATCCCTGTCGAAATATGAATTTCACCCTGGTAATGATCACAAAGCCAACCCAACATTTCAAAATTATTATTACAGGCAGATGGGATTTTAATAAATTCTGGATTCAAAGAAGCTATTTCTTTGGCCGAGGTCGTATCCCAAACAGAAGTTGAATACGTAATTCCTATAGATTCACAATAGTCTTTTAACTCTTGATGTTGGTTCACATCAAATTCTAAAAATTCTCTATGTGCACCATAGGTATCACCATAAGAGTTGCTAGCATTTGGATGCGGTGCATTGTATTGCGCCTCTGTCAATAATTCGGTATTATTTCTTTTTTGAAATTTTACAGCATCAACATTACAAAAAATCTTTGCAATCTTTATCAATTCTTTCGCAATTGCTATATCGCCTTTATGATTACAGCCAATTTCAGCAATTACGTAAGGTTTTTTAAAATCAGTCATATCTTTTATTATACTTTAATACGATTTCACAAACTTCCCTGATAGCCCCGGCTCCAGAAGCTGTTCCAAGCACAAAATCAGCGTTCAGTTTTACTGTAGCAGTTGCATTTGCCGGAGCAAAAGACAAACTGGAACTACACATATTAGTCAAATCATTTACATCATCTCCTACATAAGCAACAGCACCAAAACTACTATTTTTAGTGGCAAGAAATTGCTTTAAAAAAGAATATTTATCCTTAACACCAAAAAACGCCTCTTTAATTTGAAGTTTTACCATACGCTGTGCAACCAATTTGGAATTTTCAGAAGTCAATGTGATTACTTCAACATTATTCTCTCTTAAAATTTCTAACCCCATGCCATCACGCATATCAAACTTTTTGGCCATTTCTCCTTCTTCATTATAGTAAACCCCACCATCGGTAAAAACTCCATCAACATCCAATACTAAATAGTTAATCCTTTGCTGAGTCTTACTCTTTTTTTGTCGCTCTGTCAATAGATTTTCAACAATACCCCAATCAGAGATACTGTCAATCTCCATCAAAGTTTCTTCAGACATGGTTACTAAGCCAATGTCTCCGCTGACTCTGTTTTTAGAAGTTAAAAAAAGTTCTTTTTTAGTGGCATACACCGCACCATTTTCTATCAACAATCCTTCAAAATCTTGCCTTCTAGGCCTGTTAAACACATCATAATTTTGTGGTGTTCCATCACTATTCCAGGTAAACCGATGGGTATTGACTACAGTAAGAGCACTGTCATATTGTGTTGTAGTGATTTTATCTAAAACGGCATTAATATCGGCAGCTAAAGTCAAAGGGGAAGTCGCTTGAAGCAAACATAAAACAGCATAATCATGATTAATTTTGGCTGAAAACTCCATCATGGAACTCTCTGTAGAAGCGGTATCATTGGCATTTTCTTCATTGCGCAACAGGGCAAACACCTTATCGCTCCAGTAATATTCGCGTTCTATATAGCAAATGATGTCTGTATCGTTTGTAAACACATAAACAGCATCCAAATCAGAAAAAATAGCTTCCGTAAGCACCCACGAAAACAAAGGCCGTCCTGCCATTTTCTTTTTGTTTTTCCCTAGAATTCCTTTAGAATCTTTACGAAGTGGAATTATACCTATTTTTTTCATTTTTTTGAAATTATCTGGCTTAAAGTAATGACAAATATAGTCTTTTGAATGAGACTTAATTTAGGGATTGATGGTATTTGCAGTTTGCATTTCTTTTAATTTTTTTATCAGTTGATGTGTATATTCAATTGCACCTTTTTTATTCAAGTGAGATCGGTCAGAAAAATAGTGTGAATCCTTAAATAACTGAGAATTTTCAAAGTAGAATTTTGTGTTTTTATCAACTAGTAACCCTTTTACCCTGTTTACAAATTCCTCATTCTGGATTACAAAATTTGGTGGTACAAGAACGTATAATTGTATGTTTTCTTTTTTACAAATAGTCTGAAATTCCCCAAATAAAGTCAAACGTTCTGATAATTCATGTTTTGTATTATACTTTTTACTTTGCGTAATTTTTTTATCAAAATTGGTAGCGGTAAAATCCAACAACACTGTTCCTGCTTTGGTCCAATTTTCATATTTTGTGATTGGTTTTGGCTTTAAAAACTGTTCGTAACCCACTCTGGCAGAAAATAAACCAACTGCAAATGGAGAAATTTCTTTTCTAAAAATCAATGCATTTGTAATTTCCTGGTATTTCACTAAAGAGTAAAGCTTGTCGTATCGAAATTGTAACGTTTTTTCGTTGACAAATTCTCTATCATTATCTACCGTCAAAATTATTATTTTAGGTTTTTTGTTATGTTCTAACACCGTTTTTAAAAGAAATACTTGAAAATCAATATTACAACCGCGATAACCTAAATTAAACGTAGCTTGCTTTAAGCTATCCTGAATTAGATCGGAATACAGATTATGCTGTGCTCTGGAAGATCCAAATATCAAAATATCCTTATTCATTTTACCTTCCAGAATCCATTCGAGCCGTTTATCAAATTCACGATTCGGCAAAGACTGAATTTTCCAATAGATCAATTTATCCACCAGAAAAAAGAGTATCAAAAAAATCAATAATTTTTTTAGAAATTTTTTCATCCTTAAAATTGAAAGTAAATAAATTGTTGTTCTTCTTTTCCAAAAAGAAATAAAAGAACCAAAATCAGCAAAGTAAACGACCAGCGAAGAAATCGATTGCCATGATTTCTGAAATTATCCAGAGCAAAATTTCCTTCGCGGCCAAGCCATTCTACTACTATAAAAAACATTACTAAAATTATTAAAAAAGTTGGTCTTACTTCTGGTAGCGTTAATAACGATTTTGAGAAAATTCCTTTTATATAAGCAAATGCTGAAGTAACAGAATCTGCCCTGAAAAATATCCATGCAAAAACAGTTAACCCAAAAGTGGTCAGTATTTGAAACGTTTCCTTAAAATTGGGCAACCAACGGTTTTGTGCAACAACACCTAAATTTGTCCTGTTTTGATTCGTTAAAAGTAGGGGCAGAAAATACAAAGCATTCAAAAATCCCCAAATCAGGAAAGTCCAATTGGCACCGTGCCAAAAACCACTGACTAAAAATATAATAAATGTATTGCGAATCTGCATCAGTTTCCCGCCTTTGCTTCCGCCTAAAGGAATGTACAAATAGTCTTTAAACCAGGATGAAAGCGAAATGTGCCAACGACGCCAAAACTCAGCAATATCTCTTGAAAAGTAAGGAAATGCAAAGTTTTTGAGTAATTCAATACCAAATAATTTTGATGTTCCCAAAGCAATATCTGAATACCCACTGAAATCACCATAAATCTGAAACGTAAAAAACAACGCACCAACCACCAAAGTACTTCCGTTATAACTGCCGGGGTCATTAAAAATTTCATTTGCAAAATGCGCACAATTATCTGCTATTACAATTTTCTTGAATAAACCCCAGAGTATCTGATACAATCCGGAAATGGCCTGGTCGTAATTAAAGTTTCGTTTTACCTTAATTTGTGGTAACAAATGAGTCGCCCGTTCAATTGGACCAGCAACTAAAAGTGGAAAATAAGAAACAAAAACAGCGTATTCCACAAAATTTTTCTCAGCAGAAATTCGTTTTTTATACACATCAATCACATAGGACAATCCGTGAAAAGTGTAAAAGGAAATTCCAACTGGTAAAATAATATTCAGGGTTGAAACATCAACTGAAAGACCAAATCTGATAAGTAAATCCCGAAAAGAAAGCACAAAAAAATCGAAGTACTTAAAAACCCCGAGAAATGATAAATTGATTCCAATACTGAAATAAAACCAAAATTTCCGAATAGAACTATTGTTGCTTTTATCCAACTGTAAACCAGAACAATAATCCAATCCCGTAGAAAATAACAATAAAAAAACAAAACGCCAGTCCCAACAGGAGTAGAAAAAATAACTAGCCACAAGCAGTAAAACATTTTGCGCCCTCAGTGATTTTTGAAAGACAAACCAGTACAATAAAAAAACGATTGGGACGAAAACCGCAAAGGAAAAAGAATTAAAAAGCATGTTAGTATGAGATTCCTTTTAAGGTTTTTAATTTTTGTTGTGTTTGAGCTGTCATTCTTTTTCTAACTTTTATTACCATAGGAAAGCTCCAAAACATGTTTCCAATTGCTAAGCAATATAATTTAAAATAAGTTGTGTCGGAAATGGCATATTTTTTAAAATTGTGCCACAACAAGCGGAGTATTCTAGGCAATGGATTTGGATAATAAACCACATATATTCTAAAACTATTTTGAAGCTGTTTTTGAAAACGAAAGTAATTCTTTCCTTGTAATTTTCGTTTTTGAATATCTACTCGATGATTCACTGCTACTTGATTCGTGAAATAAATATCATAATTCAAATCCATCACGGCTATGGATAAACAAGTCTCTTCTCCATAAATATCAATCCAAGTAGGGAATCCAATTGTTTTATCATATATTTTTTTACGAACAGCAAAACCACAGCCGATAAATTCAGTAGTCAGGAATCCTTCTTTTTTTGTATGTTCCAATTGCTTTTTGGGGTTTTCAAACAACCCTTTTATTTCAGTAAAAGCTAAAATTCCAAGATTTTGATTTGTATTAAAAAAACTTTTAATCGTTTCTATTGGGTTATCAGAAATCAAATGGGCATCGTCATCCAAACCAATAAAAATTTCACCTTTGGCCTGCTGATATAAAAAATGGCGAGCTGGCGAAGCAGAGATACTTTCAATTGAGACATGCCATTTTACCCAATTGTATTGACTTTGTAATTTCTCCGTTGCAACACAACCATCAATAAATACTAAAACTTCGTGATGAGCTGCATCAAAAATCTTATACAGTTTTTTTAAAGTAAACTGTAATTCTTCAGGACGATTTTTGGTAACTATTAAAAAAGAAATTTCCATTAATTCAAATTAACATTTTGATACAAACCTATAATTTCTTTTTGTAGCATTTCTCTACTATAGTTTTTCTGAATGAAGCTAACATTGTATTCTTGCGCCTTGGCTCTTAATTCTTGATTTTCAATAGCGCTTTTGATTAGATTGGCTATAGCCTTGGTATCATTTGTGTCCTCAATTAAAAATCCATTTACACCATGCGTAATGACTTCTTCCGTTACCTTCCCTGGATTCGATTGAATAGGAAAAACACCCATCCCCATTGCTTCCAACAATGAATTTGGCATTCCATCAGAACTACTATTACCGATATAAAGAGAGCAGTTCCCTAATTTTTGCAACAGGAATTTATTCTGAATAAATGAATTTTTAGTAATTACTTCAACTTTTTTTTGCTTGAAATATTCTGAATTTTTCAAGTAATCGAATACGATTTCATCAGCGCTAAAAACTAAAAAATCAATTGATTCATCTAACGGTATAGATTCAATTGCTTTGATGACTGCCAATGCTTTTCCAACACCATCCTCATAACCCTTCACACAAATGGTCTTTCGAGTATTATTGGATTGAATAAAAGATTTCTCAATTGCGATCCCCCCATTTCCGGGAAAAACACCAAGAAAATTAGCAGTAAAACCCAACTGCTGTGCAATTTTAAAATCGCGATTACAATCAGTAATTAGATAATCAACTCGTTTTAAAAATGATTTTGCTGGAGTTGTTCTAACGTCTAAACTCTCGTAATTAAACATATCACTTCCCCAAGAAGAATATACAAATGGAATTTTATTCTTTTCAATAACCGATAAAATGGGCAAACCAGCCAGTTTCATTTCAAAACAATGCACAATATCGGGTTGAATTTTTTTTAGTAAATTTTCAAAAACAGTATCGACTTTGTTGACTATGATTTTTTCTAGCAAAGAATATAATTGAGGAAAACTCTTTTTTATTTTGTAACGAAACGGATAGTCCAGTTTTAATTTCCAACCATTAAATTGTTGTACCCAATTGATTCTCTCTGAAAATCCTGCTCCATCCGTTATATCAAACCAAAACACCTCATAGCCTGACTCTTTCAACTGGCTGACCCATTGAAAAAAATGATGATTCGGTATGGCTACCATAAGGATTTTCATATACTAAAATTAAGATTATAATGTATTACTTTCTACTTCAAAAAGTTCCTTATAATTCTCATTGAATGAATTTATATCAAATTTATTTTGAGCATATTGAAAAGCATTTTTACCCATTTCTTGCATCTTCTCTCTATTATATACCAGTTGTTCAATAGCTTTTATGAAGTCCACGACAATTTCTTCTTTAGTAGTATTCCTAATTAATATTCCGTTTTTATTATTAGTTATATGCTCACTTATCCCTCCAACATTCGTACTTATAGAAATAACACCCTGCACCATTGATTCCATAATTACCATTGGAAATCCTTCGTATTCAGAAGTTATCAATAAAAGAGAAAGTTCTTTATATAAACATGAAAGCTCCTCATTACTTGTTAACTCGCCTAAAAAAACAACACCTGCATTTTCTATTTGGTCAAGATTACTTTTCATACCTGTACCTGCCATATAAAATTGAAAATTCTGCGGTATTTTTTGGACTTGCTTAGCAATTTCTAGAAAAATTTCAGGTCGTTTTTCATCAGACCATCGGCCTACATATCCAACTTTTATGTTAGAATAATCTTTTGCAAAAAAATTTCGATTTGATATGGATATACCATTTTCGATAACTCGAATTACTTCATAATATTCTAACCCTATATCATTACGACTATACATTTCTAATAAATCTTTTTTAGTACTTTGATTAATAACAACCCTCTTATCTATATACTTTACACTATTTACTACCTCCAATTCTGGGCTATCAGTTCTACTAAAAGCATGAAATAAATCTATTCGAACGATTTGACCGGAAATATAAGGAAGTATTTGATAAAAATAAGCAGCATTACTTCCAAATACAACCTTACAATTATTGGATGTGTTAATCGTTTTGTAAATGCTTTTTTTTAACATTCTACTTACAAATGAATTTCGCTTATTGAGTATTGGGTTTATTTCAATACATTGGGCACTAGCTTTAAATTGCTCCTGAAAATTTTTGGTGGCTGAATTCAAAGTAAAAATGACACAAACATTTTTATTACTTAACGCTTTTACAATATTCAAATGTACTTTCTCGGCGCCACCTGTATGATAATACGGGAAAAAACATACTATTTCAGCATCTCTTATTTTCTTTAAATCGAAAACTAAGAACTTAAATAAATTCCAAAATCCATAAAAGAAATAAATAGTGCTTTTGATTTTTGTTTTCAATTTTCTAAAATTAATTACTTAGTAAGTTGGTGTGTTTTTATCCTAAAAAAATTATTTACTAATGAATGAAGATAGTATTTAATCCAAAACAACTTTTCTTTCTTTTGTTTTATTAAACGTATAAACAATACAAAAGCTTTTTTATATTCTTTTTTGGCATTCTGTTCAACTAAAAACCCCCATTCCTTATCAAAAATACAATTCAAAAGTTTTTCTTTATTAATATCACAATTTATATAGCTATAAATATCCTTTAAAATATTTACATCTATAGAATCCGAATCTCTTAATCCTGAAGAAACTCCAATATTCTTTCTATAAACCGAAGTTATATCTGGTATATAGCAAATCTGACCTTTATCTTTAATCGTCCATAAATAAGTAGACCAATCACCATAAGGGTATTTCTCTACCCAAGTAGGCAAAGAATTAGTAAACTGTACATTTCTAAAAACAGCTGTCACAGAAAAAATAAAATTAAAACGAATTAAATCTTCAAAACTATTGTATTTTAAATTATTCAAATTTATAAAATCCTCAAACTCCCCATTAGCAAAAAGAAATTTCACTCCAGTATGAACAATTGAATAATTAGGATTATTTTCTAACAGATCAACTTGCTTTTGCAATTTATACACATCAATCCAATAATCATCACCATCACATATAGCAATATATTTCCCATTACACTTCTTAATAGTTCGCATATAATTGGCAATAAGTCCAATATTTATATGAAGACTGGGTAATAACATTATTTTATCTCCGTATTTTTCAGCATAACGTTCACAAATTTTTCTTGTTTGATCAGTACTATAATCTTCTCCAATTACCAATTGATAATTAAAATTGGTTTGTTGCATCAGAACACTTTCAATCGTTTGAGCGATAAATTGCTCTTGATTGTAGGTTAATATAAATATACTTACTGTAATATCGTTCACTTTAAAAAAATTATAAATAAGAAAAAAGGTCTTTATAATAACTTCTATTTTAATTTGCCAAAAATGGAGAAGCCGAAAAAAGTCTTTAAAAAAAGATCTACAACAAACTTTTTATCTTTTAATTTACCAGATAAAGATTTATGTTCTGCATAAAATTTACAAAAATAATACCTATACTCCTTACTATATTTTTTGATCATATACTCATTAGTATCAATAGCCATGTCTTTTGTAAATGATCTAATCATTGAATTCTCAGCAACAAAATATTTAAATGTTATTTTTTGCAAATGAAAAAAATCGACATTTAATGCCCCAAAAGCAAGCCATAATTCCCAATCTTCAAGACCTTGATATGGCATATTTTCATCATAACCGCCTACTTGTTCCCACAATGTTTTTTTATATATGGCACAAGCATCAATATAGTTATAGGTAAGCATTTTCTCAAAATCATATTTCTCGACTTTCCATAAACCTTTTTTTAAACCAAAAAATTCTGCATCACCATAAACAACTCCAATTTCTTTATTTCTTTCAAAAACTGTAATTGCATCATTGGTAAAATCATGTATTAATTGATTATCTGAATCTAAAGGCAAAATATAAGTACCTTTCGATTTAGTTATAGCAAAATTCCTTGTTTTGCCCAAACCTTCATTTTGTTTGGCATAATATATAAAACGAGGGTCTTTTTCAACCCAATTTAATGCTATTTGTTCAGTGGTGTCAGTTGAACCATCGTTTACAATTATAGCTTCCCACTCTTGAAAATCTTGATTAAAGACTGACTCTAATGTTGTTTCTAAAGTTGATTCAGAATTAAAACAGGGAATGATTATACTTAACTTAACACTCATAAATGGTTTGATTATTTAAAAAAGAGCCAATAAATTATTTAGTTACAAAACCATACAGCCCAGAATACATCTGTCCGTTTTTAAAAGGTAATTGTTCCGTTTTATTATCTTTCTTAATTAAAAAATTGGTAAATACGCTTACAAATGGCTTCATAATATTTCTATATTTCTTAGAAAATCTAAATTCAAAAAACAAGGCAACTGACAAAGCAAAATGATAATAAAAGCCCCCTAAAGGTTTAATAACCGACGATGTATATTGCGCTTGTTTAAAATGCTCTTCTAATGCAAAAGGAGTAAATCTATTATAATCGTAAGGAGCTTCATGCAAAGGCCAAATTCCAGGTACGGTAAAAAAGAAAATGCCTCCTGGCTTTAAAACTCTTTTAATTTCTTTTAAAATAGTAGCCGTATCAAAATAATGTTCTAAAAATTCCGTAGCCAAAACAAAATCTACTGATTCGTCTTCTAATGGAATTTCAGTACCGTTCCAATAAAAATCAGGTTTTACATCATGATGGTATTCGCTTGGCTCTAAATCAATACCTACATAATTTTCAATTTTATCAGACATCAAAAATTCCTTATAGGGCATAATTCCACAGGCTAAATCAAGTACTTTACCTCGCAATTTAGGTTTCAACTCAGCAACAGCGGCTAACAATGACTTTCTTATAATATAAACAGAAATGGGCAAGATTTTAGGTTTCAAATCAATGAACCAATCTTTTATAATTTTTTCAACATCTTTCTTCATAATATCTTTATTGTCTTAATAATTTATCTGGGTTATAATAAACCAATACTCTGCTGGGTTCAAAACTCTTTTATTTTTCTTGAAACAACTCATGATTTTCAATTATCAATGGTTTCAAAACGTAAAGCTATATTAATACCATCACTATTAACGAGAGTTAAATCCTCAATTTCCGCACGTTACTAATATAAATTAATTAAGCATTTACAGTCTTTCCCCAACCCAACTTCCCTTCATCAATTTTATTTAAAACATGCTTTCTTATATATTTCAATGCTCTTTTTTCTTTTATATGCCAAGATAGATATCCAAAAACTATCGAACCTACTACAGAAAAAATTAGTAATTCATACGTTTTCAATTTAAAAAGATACATCAAAGTTTGTTGAATAGGAAAACTATAGATATAAATACTATAAAATTCATTTACAAGACCTTTAATATTTTTATATGATGAAAGCTATTTTCTTTATGGTTTGCTTGGTATAATTCTAATTTCTTTTTTATAAAAATAGGATTCATAACATTGGTTTATCCAATGATTTGAATTATCTCTTATATCCTCAAAATGAATCGTTTTTGGCAAATTCTCGAGTTGAGGTACAACAATTTGTTTTGATTTATTTTTTAAGATAATTTCATATCTTTTTTTTAATGCCTGATCATAGGCATAAGCTTTACCTGATAAAAGATCTACATAAGCGGTTCTGATGTTATTATTACCTCCTAAACGTATTAGTACTAAAACCATTAAAAATATTCTAGTCCATTTTGAAAAAGTTAAAAAATCTGTTTTATTTTTTTTTAATCTGAAAAATAAAACAAAGGCTAAATATAAAAGACCTATCAAAAAGAAGAAATAAATTAGATTTAGTGATCGAGCTGGAACCCATTTAAGACTATAATAAATAGGAAATACACCAATTAATGGAAAAATTGCAACGATTAGGAAAGGTAGAATCAATTTAACATCGAAAATATTGGAATTAATCTTTACTTTTTCTTTTTGGAGATGTTCAAAAAAAAGTAAAAAAGCAATTAAAATGGAAGGAAGCCAATTACCGATATTGGTTTTGAAAGCATTTAAAGTTTTTAAAAATGAGTAAATTAATTGCTGATTACCTGGGTAAGTATTAACTCTTGAAGCCGAGCCGGGTGATAAAACAACAAATGCAGAGCAAATACAAATAAATACGAGTAGAAACAGCAACTTATAATTTATATTGTGCTTAGCAATTGCATTATATAGAAAAATTGTTCCAATTATTAGACCACTATACATCATTGCAATTTCATTTAAACCTACCACTACAAAAGAAAGTAGGATACTGTACAGCAAATATTTATTTTGGGAAGTCTCTAACAATTTAATCAGAAATGAGAATAAAAAAACAGATGAAATTATTGATAATTGGTAGGTTACGGAGCCAGCTAACCAATAAAAACCTTCAGCTGTAGATTCCATTTGTAGAAAATACAATATAGTTATCAAAAAAGTCAAAACAAACCTATTTTTTTTTGATAGCGAAATAAATATCGCAGAGCATAAGTGATGAATTGATTGAATAAATACTATCAATAAAAAAATTGGAAATATCTTATAAATTACAAACGATCCTGATAGAAAAGCTTTAATACTTATTATTGCAGTTGAACAATACCTACCCGTCCAATTATTATATGCTTCAACTTGAGTTTTTAAGTACCCTAAATCTCTCGTATAGTTATTGTAACAAAAATCATCAGCTGATGGGTTATTAAAAATTGAAATAATAATAAAAGGCAATATTGTTAAAACACCTGTAATGATAATAAAATTACTACTTTCAAATAGTCTCAAGAGTAGTGATTTAATTCTTGTAAGCATAGGATAAAAATTATTTGTATTTATTAGTAAAATGGTACCTAAACGGTAAAGCTAAAACATCTTTTAGCATCCTGATTGAATCTTTTGCTAAACTAATAGTTGATTCATCATTTCCGCCAAAAGTAACGGGTATTCTTTTAATATCAAATTCATTTTTATAACATAAGTAGAGAACTTCTATATCGAAACCAAAACCATTAACAACCAACTTGTTAAATAAATGATTAGCCACTTCTCCTCGAAATCCCTTTAAACCACATTGTGTATCTTTAATACCAGTAACGACAAATCTTGAAACAATACCAGTAAATACAAAACTAGAAAGTTTACGAATAAAAGTAACTTTTGCAAAATATGTCGAATGTACAGATCGCCTATTGCCTATACAAACATCAAACCCTTTAAAATCAAGATAATATATCATTTCATCCATCACTTCAAAGCCATAAGGTATATCAGCATCAGTAAAAATTCTAAAGTCGCCTTTAGCTATAATCATACCTTGTTTGACAGCGTATCCCTTTCCTTTGTTCTGATGGTAGGAAATAAAAATCAGATTGTTATTATAATTTTTAATATATTTCTCTATTAGTAACCCAGAATCATCAGAACTGCCATCATTGACTAATATTACTTCAACATCAACCTCTACATTATCAATCCATTGAGAAATATACTCTAAAGATTTAATAATAAATTTCTCTGCATTATAAATAGGAATTATAAGGCTTAATTTTGGATTCATATTCAGAATTTTTGGTTTTGATTTAGAATTTAGTAGGCCTATTCAACATAAAGGTTAGTAAATAAATGTAACGTTTTAGAGCGTAAAATAAACTTGTAAAAAACGTCTTAAAAGTGTTTATTACAGCTCCCACAAATGATTTATTAGCACTTAAAAAACTAACATCTTGATCCCATAATTGGTAATTACCCACCACATCGTTCTTGAACCTGAAAAACAATTGCTTGGGAGTTCTTGTAATTTCGTAAGCAAAAATCGAGGGTACAAAATCAATATTATATCCTTCTTGCAGAACTCTGGTAGTCCATTCCTTGTCTTCAAAAGTAGCTACATCTTCTCTAAAAGGATACTTTTCCCAAACTTTTTTACTAAAGGCTGAACCTGAAAAAATTAATCCTGATTTATTAGGATCAACTGTAGCAGGTATTTTATTGATAAAATTGCGATAATCATTAGGTTGATGCAAACAACGTAATCCAGCTAGATTAGGATTGTGATCAAATTTATCCTTAATTAACTGAAAGAAATCATGACTCACCGGATACGAATGGGCACTAAAAATAACCACAATAGGATGTTTGGCCTCGCGAGCACACACATTGGCACTGCCGCCAAAACTAAACCTTTCAATGGTTACAAAACGGGCATCGTACTGTTCACAAACCTTTTGACTGTCATCAGTAGAACAATTATCTACAACAATAATTTCCGCAATGTCACCAGCATATCTTTCTGTCAAATTTTTCAACAGAAAAGATAATGCTTTAGATTGGTTTTTACTCCTGATTACTACTGATATCATTCTCTCTTTTTTAGCCAATTTAGAAGTACTCTATAAGGCTTTGTCATTACCTTCCCTATTTTGTATTCAATTGAATTTTTAAAATGATCGTGTCCCTTTTTCTGAACTTTTAACTCATAAAAAAGGACTTCCATGCAATTATCAAAATCTTTAATATATAGTTCTTTGTGCTTGGTGAAAATATACTGTTTCACATCCTCCGCATGTGATTCAATAGTTTGCATCAACATGGATTGCTGTGCTTTGCGATAATAGAATAAAAACTCAGGGATAATCTTGAAATCCCAGCTTCTCTTAGTAACATTAAGCCAAAACTCCCAATCTTCAAATCCCTTCTTCATCGTTTCATCATATCCTCCTACTGCTGACCAACATTCTTTTCTATACAATGAAGTGGCTACTAACTGATTCACATAATGCAAATAAATGGTTCGATCTCCTTGTGGTTTCAATTCATGAAAAGAATCTGCTATGGTATTTTTGAAAAAACGAGTGTAGCAGGACACTATTCCTAACTTTCGATTTTGCTCTAATTCAGGAACTGTTTTCATCAAATAATCTACATCCAAGATATCATCAGCATCCAAGGGTAAAATAAATTCACCTTTGGCTACGCGAATACCTGCGTTTCGGGCAGAAGACAATCCGCCATTACTTTGTTCAACATATTGAAAACGAACATTTCGTTCACACCATTGTTTTGCGACAATAGCGGTGTCATCAGGACTACCGTCATTTACAATAATACATTCCCAATGTGCATAACTTTGATCTAAAACGGATTGCAAACTTTCTTTCAAAAAATAAGCTTGATTGTAACAGGGTACTATTATGGAAACTATTGGACTCATCTTCTGTAAAATATTTTTTTTATGGCTCGCAAAGGTTTCAAAATAATCTCCCCGATTGTATAATTTATTGAATTCTTTGCTTTATGGACACTATTTCTCAAAAGTGAATTTTGACGTAACAATTCCCCAATGTAAAAATCCAAACGCTCGTGATACACTTCTTTGTGTTTTAGGAAAATGTAATTTCTTAATTCAAAATCATGTTTTTTTAATGCGTTTTGATCCCTAGAAACTTTTTTTATTCTGTAGTGTGATAAAACTTCTTGGATGACATGTATAGTTCCTCCCAATTTTAAAATTGCAATCCAAAATTCCCAATCTTCATAGCCCTCTTTCATTTTCTCATCAAATCCTCCTATGGTTAGCCAGGCTTTTTTTGTGAACATGGCACTCGCTCTTGATTGATTTTTTACTATAAAGTTTTTTAAGTTCCCTCCTTCAGGCTTTATTATTTCAACCGTTGTATTCGCTTTGAAAATGCGACAGTAACTACTCACAGCCACAACCTCATGATCTTTGTGAAGTACAGCGACTGCTTTTTCAAAAAAAGTAGGCTCATAATAATCATCGGCATCTAGATTAACAATATAATCTGTCTTTGCCATTGCAATGGCTCGATTTCGAGCAACACTAACCCCTTTGTTTTCCTGATAAATAACCTGAACTAAGTGATGATTAATTGCGTTCAATATTTTTTTGGTTGGTGCATCTGAACCATCATCAACAATAATAATTTTTTCAGGCAATAAAGTTTGATTGTATAGTGATTGCAATGCTTCCATGATGTACTGCCCATCATTATAACAGGGAATAATAACCGTTACGTTGCTCGCTAATAATTTAGACATTATACATTTTATTAAATTAAATACACACTCGCCAAATAGGTGAATTTATAAAGTTATTTTTAAACTAATAGGCTTTCATAAAGTGATATTGTACAAGTACTTAAACGCACTACACAACATTAGTTCTAATCAATCTCTTACGTATTTAGCAAATTTATAACCTCTTTTTGTTAATACTCCCAAAAGTATAATTAGTGGATATAGAAGCCCCTTTAATCCATTTACTCTTAAAAGTAAACAGGTAGCTCCCAAAATATTCTCTGGCCATTTTTGTTGAATAGCTAGCTTATACGTTAGTATTATATGGCTTGAAAGCAACCATTTCAACAAAGGTTTTGAAGCCAAATCTTTAATATATAATGCGGTTACATAGTATGTTTCTGCATTCATCGTATCAAAATACAATTTATCTTTTTTTGCTTTTACCACAAGTCCATCATCATGTATAAGTCTATGAGTTAATATTTTAGGAATCAAAAAACCATTATCTGTAAACATTAACAATTTTATATTGTACTGATACTCAGTCGCTTTATCTCGTATACCACCTCTAAATTCTAATTGATTTGCAAAATAGCGTTTTACCAACAAATCATTAGTAATCCAAGCTGTTTTCCATTGCGCAAAATTGATTGCACTTAATGAGGAGTTTACTCTATCTATCTCATAGGGTCGCTCTAAAAAATTTTTTCCATCAAAATTGATACAGTCTGCCACTACAAAATCATAATTACCTTGCTCTAGAGCAGTAACACTAACTTCTATATGATCAGACAACATGATATCATCACTATCAAAAAATTTAATGTATTCTCCTTTTGAAAGTGAAAATCCATAGTTTCTTGAATAGTTTGCACCATTTTTTATAGTATCTGGACGAACTATATAATTAAATCTACGATCGGACCTTACTATCGGATTAACTATAGCTGCAGTATTATCTGTCGAACCGTCGTCAATAATAATACATTCAAAATTTTGATAGGTCTGAGATGCAATAGAATTGAGTGTATTCTCTATAAGGGTTGCTCTGTTGTAGGTAGCAATTATAATTGAAACTAATTTACTCATTATGTAGATTTGGATTTAAGTATTTTTTTAATAAAGCTAAACCATGCCACAATTCGATGCCCAAGTTTAAAAGAGGTACTCTCTAATACTTTTTGTTTTTCCTGCTTAAGTTTATTATTTTGTTGCACTAATTCTTTGAAAATATATCTCGCATTATCTGTATAGTCATCTTTGTATTTATCATAGATCTGCAATTTTAACTCCAAGTCATTCTTTGTAGCAATAGCTGTTCTTGACCCCTTTATATCTGAATAATTAAACAAGACCTCCTTTACTACTCCAAAAGTATATCCTAATTTTAATATTCGTATGTTAAGATCCCAATCCTCGTACCCTTTACTCATAGCGGTATCGTACGCTCCAGCTGCGAACATAACTTCTTTTTTAAATAATAAACAAGAAAGCACACCATTGTTTAACAAACAAGACGAGAGCGATACCATTGGTGGGATATAGGGTTTTACTTTCCTGTCTTTAACAATCCGAACATAACCACACATTACACCACCATAAGATGCATCTTCCGAAAATTTAATTAAGGCCTTTTCTACAAAAGAAGGATCAAAATAATCATCGGCATCTAATGTTAGAATATAGTCACCCATTGCCTCTTGTATTGCAACATTTCTAGCAAAAGACACGCCTTTATTTTCTTGGTGTATTACTTTTAGTTGCGCATAATTTGATATTAAATGCTCTAAAAGTCTTCCCGAATTATCTGTAGATCCATCATTTACAACAATAATTTCAGACACTGGACTAGTTTGGGACACCACACTTAATATGGCTCTTTCTATTGTAGTTTCAGCGTTAAAACACGGGATTATTGCAGATACAGTCATAAATATCAAATTAACTAAGTAAAATGTAGCACCAAAAAAATAATTTAAGATCTCTTTTTCTTTAAAACAAGTCCAAATACTCTAATAATACTGTTTAGAATTTTCAATAGTTGCTTATTGGTTACAAGTATTTCTATGCCTTGATCTAGCTGATTAACAAGTTCCTTTTGTCGCTCAAATTTAATTAACAATTCTTCAAAAGATGCAACGTAAATATCAAAATTTTCTAATAGTACTTTTTTACGTTCTTCAACATGCTGTTGATGATAAACCGTAGAAGTTGACAAACCTCCCTCATAAAAAGTAGCTATAATGTGATCAATCTTACAGTGAGAAACATTATGTCTACATAATACTTTAACAAAAAAGGCCCAATCTGAAACTATTTTTAGATCTGTTCTGTACAATCCATAGGTATAGAATAATTCTTTTTTCATAAAAGTAGACGAATGGCCTAAGGATGTTTGTTTTAGAAAAGGAAAATCAATAAAATCAGGATAGCGATTTCTAAACCCTTTACCTTGTTCTACCACAATCCACAAATCACCATATACAATATCCATATCTAAGAGTAATGACTTTTTTGTTGTCAATAAAATATTGTTATTATACAACACATCACCGCTATTCAAAAAAAGCAAATATTCCCCTGTTGCAACTTCGATTCCTTTATTCATGGCATAGTAGACACCTTGGTCTGGCTCACTTACCCAGTAGTCAATATGTTCACTTTTACTGTCGATATATGCTACACTGCCATCAATAGAACCACCATCAATAATAATATACTCAAACTCTTGCCAAGTTTGGTTGACAACGCTCTCCACGGTTCTCTTCAGTCCCTCGAGATTGTTGTAGTTGATGGTAATAATGGAAAGTTTAGGCATTACATATTAATTTTAAATTCTTGTTTGACTCTATCAAAATAAATCAAAGGTGGATAACTAAAATCTAATTGTTTCTTTTTGATCATATCCAAATAAAATACCTTGGTCAAAATTCTTTTTAAAAAAGTATACGGCATTATATTCATTACGATATTGTACTTTTTTATGCTTATCAACAATTCTTTTTCTTTTTTCGGAATAAGATTCTCTATTTCTTCTTTTATCTTCGTTCTTGCTTCTACCATATATTCATCAAGAAAATTCATAGACAATTGCCCTTCACTTCGCTGTCGAAAACCTCCTAATAGAGCTTGTGTAACATATAATTTTTCACTTCTAAAAAAACGAAGCCATAATTCTAAATCAGCTGCATATTTCATACTGGAATCAACTTTACTTCCTGATTTTGTCCATAAAGAGCGTCTCCAAAAGACAGATTCCTGCTGAATCCATTCAAAATTCCCAAGATAGTAATCTAATTTATTCCATCTTTTTAATGGACTAACGGAGACCGTTCTTCCCAACTCATCAAAAGTTGAAGGTATGCCCATCAACCAATTAACATTTTTAATATTAGTAAAGATTTCTGCTACTGTAAAAAATGCTTTAGGATGGTACAAATCATCTGAATTGATCCATGCCATAATTTCGCCTGTTGAATAATCAAATCCTTTTTGAATGGCATCATACAATCCTTTATCAGGTTCACTAACCCAATATGCCAGTTGACTTTCATATTTTTTTATTATAGCAACTGAATTATCAGTACTTCCTCCATCAATTACAATATACTCTAAATTAGGATAATTTTGAGCCAAAACAGATTGTATTGTATGCTCAAGATACTTTCCCCCGTTAAAATTTGGAGTAACTATAGAAATTTTTGGATAAACAATATTCTTACTCATAAGTATTAAAGCTAAATTCTTTTCTGTCCTTCTTAATAAAAATCAAGTCAAACTGCCATAATGAATTATCTTTTTTCCTATGTAATACGTCTACTAAATCAATTGGCAAAAAACCTAATTTATCCATATAAGCACACATTTCCCAAAACCTGATACTTTTGTCGGCAATTATGAAGTTATACACTTCAATAATAACAATATTTGATTTTTTTAAGGTTTCTTTAGCCCCTTCAAGAATAGGTAATTCATAACCATGTGTATCTAGCTTGATTAGAAAAGGTGGTTTTAATGAGTTTTTATAAACTTCAATATCTATTGTAGTCACTGGTACTTTAACCAGATTTCTGTCGTCTTCTTTTTCAATCGCCAAACCTCCAAAAAGATCTGAATCGTCAAAAAAAACAAATCCTTCTCTTCCCCCAGCAGCTGCAATTTTGTAATCTACATTAGGATATTTCCTTTTAAATTTATCTAATGAAAATTGATGTTCTTTTTGTGCTTCGATCAAAAAATAAGAAGCTTCGGGATAATATTTAATACAGCTTTCAGACCACATTCCATTAGATGCGCCAATATCGATAACAGTTTCTATTTCAATTCCTTTTAGGAAACTCCTTTCTACTCCAGCTTCCATATTATTTTTGTCAACCCATCTTTTTTCTAAATCTTTTTTCTTATAAATCTGATAACCAAATTTATTTAAAATCCTTTGAATCACTTTTTTTATCATATGATTGGTTTACTCCTTTATTACTGAAAATGCATTATGAGACAATTCATTTTGAATTGATTTCCGATATAACTTCCATAAATTTTTCTCCAAATAAACTTAACTGTTCGTTATAATTAAATTCTGGAGTACCAATCTTGTTCTCCAAAAATAACATTATTTGATCTATTAATTCGTTTTCATTATTGGGATTGAAATAATACGCTTGATTTCCCAATTGTTCTTTATGCACATTCAATGACGAAACGATTAAGTTTTGATTCATGGCTTTGGCATCCTCAACGACACTACTCCAGCCTTCAAAAAGCGACGGCTGGATTATAGCCAATGCATTTTTCATAAAACACAATTGTTCGCTTCTATCAATAAACCCTAAAAAATTTATATTATCCTGTAAATTGTTTTCGAAAACAAATTGTTTTATTTCGTCAAAATAAGTTGGATTTCTGGAATCAAACTCTTTACCTGAAAAAAGAACTTGAATATTAAAATTATGTTTCTCTTTTATTTTTCGAATGGCTTTTAAAACTACAATATGGTTTTTATGCTGCCAAAATTGATTTGGAGAAAAAAAATAAGGGCCATCTGATATTTGATATTTTCCTTTAAGTACCTCTATTTTAATATTCAAGTAATTAGGATGAAAGACCGAAAAATTAACCACATACTTTTTTGACCTTGCTGAAGGGTATAATTTTTCAAAATCATGACATGCATCATTACTGCTGAATAAAATATGTTTATCACTCGGCAACAGTTCTTGTTGTGATTTTTTCCTAAAATTCAAATACTCTTCAGAGAATAAATGAGGCAAGTATACTTCTTGAAAATCGGGTATCCAATACAAATGTTTTTTTATGGAATTGGAAATTTGCACCTCACTTGGATGAAACAAAACATCAATTCCAAAATTTATTTTTTTCTTGGGAATAATCCTTTGTGGAAATAGTCTTCTTATTATCTTGTTTCTGAATTTCTCAAAAAAAGACAGTATTGTATTTAAGTCTTTATATGTTATGAATGGATAATTCAATGCTTTGATAGAATCAAAAGAGGAAATACCGTTACTTAAAATAACCAAATGTGGTTTTCTTGTATCTGGCAATAATTTAAGGGACTGTACTAGGTTTTGATAATAATAAGTACCCCCAATCCAATTCTCATCATAAGAGTAAATGATCCCTACTTTGATTCTTTTAGCCATTCTGCATATTTTTTTAGCCCTAAAGACAAATTAAATTGAGCTTTAAAACCATATTTTTCAAGCTTTTCCATATCAGCAAGCCAATTATTAGGGTCGCCTACTTTGACCTTGCCATTAAACACTACCTTCTTTTCTGGTGAAAACTCATTCAGAAAAAGTTGTGCCGCTTCGGCAATTGTAGTTTCTACCTGACTGGCAACATTGTAAATGGAACCCTGAAAGGAAGAATGCTGGATAACCAAATCCATAATTTGCATCAAATCATCGATATAAATAAAATCACGGGTTTCGCTGCCTGTTCCATAAAGTAAAATTACATCGTCTTGAAGGGCTTTTTGATACAAATCCCAAAACAATTGTTTTTTCAACCTTGGTCCGTAAGCCGAAAAGACTCTCAAACTGCAGGTATTCAATCCAAAAAACTTGTGATATTCCGCAAGCAACAACTCGCTTTGCAATTTATGAAAACCATACGGTGACAAAGGTTTGCAACTACTATTCTCCGTAATGGGCAATAATTGGGGATTGCCATAGACGGCGGCACTCGAAAAATTGACAAACTTACATTCCGGATTATAATCCCGAATAGCTACCAATATTTTTTGAACATTGACAACGTTTAATTCAAAATCTTTAGAAGGATTCTCAAATGAAAAACCCACGTGGGCTGAACCAGACGCATTGATACAAATATCAAATTGCTGTTCTTTGAATAGTATAGAATAATCAGAATTATGACGACTGATTTTATAAAAGTTTTCACCTGAAGATTCATTGACATCAGCTTGCCATACTTCAAGTCCTCTTGCTGTAAAATAATCTACACAATGACTTCCTATAAATCCTCTAGAACCTATGATTAAAATTTTCATTTCTTTTTATTGTATTCAGGTAAATACTTCACAACAACCGCTGGATTTCCTGCTACAACAGTCCAAGGTTCCACATTTTTGGTCACCACACTTTTTGCACCTATTACGGCGCCTTCACCAATGGTAACTCCTTTTAGAATAGTCACATCAAAACCAACCCAAACTTTAGATTCTATTACTATAGGTGCATCTGCAACACAAGACCAGTCTTTATTAACTACACTATTGCCGTTGCAGTTAATATAATCATCGTAACATTGTTGATTATCATTTTTACGTTCTTCCCAATAAATGCTGTGCGAATTATGGTCATAAATAATGATTCCCCATGCCATCGTCACATCATCCTGTATTTCTATTTTATTTCTACTAATAAAAGTAACACCTCCCAAATGCACATTATCTCCAATGGTTACTTCTCCTTTTTCAGATTCAAAAATAAAATGCGCATTTATTATTCCTTTCTCGCCAATTCTTACATATTTTCGATTTTCGATTTTGTCAATAACATCAAAGCGTATACTTGAATTATTAGGCATAAAAGTAGAAGCCTCCTTTTCAAAATAGTCTTTATATCTCTGAAAAGAAGTCATTTTAGGCTTTTTTTTCTTGAATTTATTAAGGATTTTGCGAATCATTTGATTTTCCTTTTTAAATACCTCATTACCTTAAAACCAAAACTAATTATTTTAGTGTTATGATATTTTTTTTCTAACTGCAAAAGAGTAAGTTTTCGAGCTTTTTTATAATTTTTCCAATTTTTATAAAGCTCAAAATACATATTTGCCTGTGTCTTGATATTGAATTCCTTTTCTACTTTTTGTATACCATTTTTACTTAATTCAAACAAAAGGTTTCTATCATTATTAAGGATCGAGATTTTATCTACAATTCCACTTACATCATTTATGTCAACAATATAACCAATGTCATTTGTAATTACTTTTTTTATTCCTTCACTAAAATTATATACAATCGGGACACATCCAACACTCATAGATTCAAGTAATGAAACTGGTAGACCATCATGTGAAGAAGGCAAAACATAGATATCTTGAGCTTTTAAAACAGCTATAACTTCCTGATCTGTTTTGGGAATATGGAAGTGAAAGTTTGAAAGACCGCTAACTTCATTTTTAAAATTTTCTCGCTCCTCACCATCTCCCAAAATTGTCCAATTAACTTCAATGTTTTTATCTAAAAGCCCTTGATTAATCTTTGGTAAATCATAGATGCCTTTTAATTTTACATGACGAGCCAAAAAAACTAAATTTAATTTTCGATCTTCATTTTTACTTCTTGAAAAATTTTGAATTTTAACACCGTGCTGAATAAAATGAATATCATTTAATCTTTGCGGAAGCAACTCTCTTATATTCTCATAAATTTCAATATTATGAGCAATAAAAACGTCTATCAAAAAATCGTATTTTTTTATTAAACACAAAAATCCTTTGTCATGACAAATAAAAAATACCGTTTTATTAGACTTCGGAAAATAACTCATCGTTATCAACTCCTCTGATAAATTGGTAACAATCGCGCCTTTTCTATTTGAAATATGCTGATTGAATCTTTTTGCAATGTCATATTCTGATTCATTTTCAAATTCAAAAACAACATCATTAATTCCTAATGCAACATCTTCTAGCCTTTTTGCTTCCCAATGTAATGGATCTAAATAAATACATTTTACATCAAAATAATCATCCGGTTTATTCGCTAACATATTTCTATGAAAGCTAGAACCTCCTCCCATTAAATTTTGACTAATGACTATTAATTCAGGTTTAGAGTGCATTAATTACATCTATTTTATTAATCCTTGTGTTAAAAATTTCTTTACCTATCATACTATTTCTTTTCTCAAAATCCGAAAATTGCTCACCATCAACCTTCCTGTTTAATGAAAATTTAGCTTTGATAAATCCATCTTCCGGTGATATTTTTTCCAACCCTTTCATTTTATCATTTCTAATGAAATAAGCATTATTGCCTTGTGAATTACATCCTATAAAACTATATCCCTTTTGATCTGCCAAATCGCACAAAGAAGTTAAAGAAGTTCCCCAATAATACATGTCATTAACTTTGTCCCAAACAAAATCTTCTTTGTAAGGTATTGTCCATGGGTTTAAACCAAACTCAGCATTATATTCTGAAACTACAATAACAGGATTGATATTTTCTAAAGATTGCCATACCCAATAATCATTACCATCGATATCAATACTTAGCAAGCCTAAATCTTTATCAAAATTCCTAGATTTTATCAAATCATTTATATTATCTTTTGTAATAAAAGATACAATTGACTGAAGATTAAAAAAATAACTAACTACATCATTTTTTATATAATCTATATTAAGCTGGTCTCCATCAATAACCAATCCACGCCATTTGTTATTAAATAATAAAAACCGTGTATTTGATTCGGTATATTTCTCAACACCAAATTCTACAAATGTTTTATTAGGTATATCTAAATAATTAATTAACCATTGTATGATTCCATCATCTCCAAATTGGGAAAAAACCTGGAACTCAACCTCGGACAGTTCCTTTATATTGCTTTTTTGTGAATTTAAATGAGACTGGATTTGTCCTAAATTTACTTTTGGATCTTTATAACCATATAATTCCCTTTTAGAAAATTGATTTTTTTTATTTAATTCATTATAAATCAAATCAATTTTTTTTACTAAGTTTTTAATTTGATTGTATTTTTTCCTAATTAAATTCATGATACGTATTTTGTAATTCTCATCGGATTGCCTACACAAACTGCAAAATCAGGGACATCTTTTGTCACAATTGTATTCGCACCAATAATTGCTCCCTTACCTATTTTAACACCTTTCATTATTGTAGAATTAAAACCAATCCAAGCATCATCTTCTATAAATATTTCTTTTTCCTCAAGATTATTCTCTTTCTGCAATCCAACAGAAATAATTTGTTTAAAATCTTCGTGTCGTAATTTTGAATCCAAAGGATGTGAATT
Organism: Flavobacterium sp. GNP002; assembly: GCF_054343795.1. NCBI lineage: Bacteria > Pseudomonadati > Bacteroidota > Flavobacteriia > Flavobacteriales > Flavobacteriaceae > Flavobacterium > Flavobacterium sp. GNP002. The sequence continues at coordinate 1,964,693 of NZ_JBTGUW010000001.1, read as the reverse complement.
ATTATCATGGATATTTACGTTATGAGATATTAATACTCTATTACCAATAGTTATTTTTTTTGCTGACCAAATTTTTGTTCTTTCACCAACAAATGAATAATCACCTATAATAATTTCACCTCCATGACTAAATGTTAAAAGCTCTCCTCTAACATCGCAATTTTCTCCAATAACAATTTTTGTTTTATCTTCTAAATTATTATTAATTTTTGCTTCGCTAAAAATTCTTGTATTCGTTCCAATAATTGCATTTTTATTATTGAAATCATTTATGAAATTTTGTTGTTTCTCTAATAAAAGAGCAGCATTCTTTTCATGAAGCCTATAAAAAAATTTATAAATTATTTTTCTCAACCTATTCATAATTAAGTTATTTCCCATTTGGAATTAACAATCACGTTACCATAATCTATACCTTCATATTTTGAAAATACTGTACCCGTATCGTGTATTTTTACATTACAAACATTTTCAGCCATATCATAAATTTGTCCATTATATTCATATAAAGCAAAAATAAAACTATAGTGATTTGGTGCTATAATCTCTTTGGGCAAGGTTACTTCTACAGTAAAAACATCCTTAGTATTATCGATAATAATATCGGTTAAATAATTCATAAATGTACAAACCCTTACATTAAACTTATCTTGTACACCAATTCCTAAAACAACATTTTTAGCATCTGCCTTAATTGTAACTCCTAATCGAATTTTAATTTCTTCATTAAATCCAAAGAAATCGGCATTCATGTTTTTCGAATTAATTGTTTCACCCTTTGTGAAAAATATTTTTTTATTTTCAAAAGATTCAACATTTGGCAAATAAGAATTTGAAGCAAAATCATCATTGTTTGGAATCAAATATTTTTCAATAATCGATGAAGTAGAACCGTAATCAACAATTCCACCATTTTCCATCAACATTCCTTTGTTACACAGCGTTGCAACAGCTCCTAACTGATGACTTACAAATAGAATTGTCCTGCCCTCACTTTTACTAATTTCCCCCATCTTACCAATGGCTTTTTTCTGGAACTCAGCATCACCCACGGCTAGTACCTCATCCACAATCAAAATTTCAGGCTCTAAAAATGCGGCTACTGCAAAAGCCAAACGTACATACATACCGCTGCTGTAACGCTTTACTGGGGTATCAATATAGCGTTCGCAACCGGAAAAATCTATGATTTCGTCAAGTTTAGCCGTGATTTCTTTTTTGGTCATCCCGAGAATAGCCCCATTCAGATAAATATTTTCTCTACCCGTCATTTCCCCGTTAAATCCAGTACCTACTTCAAGCAATGAGGCTACACGCCCTCCAAACTTAATGCTTCCAGTAGTAGGTGCCGTAACGCGGGATAAAATTTTCAATAAAGTAGATTTTCCTGCACCATTTTTACCAATAATCCCTAAAATTTCGCCACGTTCCACTTCGAAGTTAATGTCTTGCAATGCCCAAACGTAGTCGCTGGTTCCTTTAGTGCTTCGGTCATTAGTATCTCCAATTTTTAAATACGGATTCTCTTTACCACGTATTTGATGCCACCAACGGTTCAAGTCATGACTCAACGTACCAGTACCTACCAGCCCCAAGCGGTATTGCTTAGAAATATTCTCGGCTTTTAATATAATATCTTTCAATGGAAGTATAATTGGTTAACTGTTTATTCGGCTAATCGTGTAATCAATAATAATAAATTTAAACTGTATCTATAAAACTCTTCTCCGTTCTATTAAATATAAGCACTCCAGTAAAAAACACCACTACGGTTACTAAAAAAGTATAACTTAATCCTAAAATAGAAATATGTCCAACATTCAATAACATATATCGCGTCGTTTCTATAACATAGGCCAAGGGATTGTACTCCACAAGCCATCCATAAGTAGGCAATTTTTCTTTGATTAATACCATAGGATACATCACGGCTGATAAATACATCAACAGTTGCACGCCAAAGCCAATCAGATTACTAAAATCTCGGTACTTCGTAACCAATGAAGAGATTAGCATTCCTAATCCCAATCCTAAAATACCCATCATAACAATCAATAATGGAAAAAACAAAACGTCAACATTCATTTCTATTGCAGCACCTTGAATATAATAATAGAGGTAAAAACAAATAAATATAAAAAACTGTATCCCAAATTTTAACAAATTAGAAACCACTATCGAGAGTGGTACAATAATACGTGGGAAATATACTTTACCAAAAATTCCTGCATTGGCACCAAAGGTGTTTGATGTACCGTTAAGACAAGCCGTAAAATAGTTCCAAACGGTGATTCCTGCCAAATTAAATAAAAAAGGAGGAACACTACCCGTACTGATACCAGCAACGTTATTAAAAATAATAGTAAACGTAATCGAGGTAAACAACGGCTGAATCAAGTACCATAGCGGTCCTAAAACCGTTTGTTTATATACTGTCACCACATCTCTTTTTACAAAAAGCAGCAGCAAATCGCGGTATTGCCAAACTTCCTTAAGGTTCAGTGAAAAGAATTTATTTTTAGGTGTTATTTCAAACAGCCACGTGGTATTGGTTTGTTCGGGTTGGTTCATTGGTTTATGCTAAAATCCTATCGTTAATTTTGCCATTTCGAGCCTGCCATTTCGAGCCTGTCATCTCGTGCGGAATCGAGAAACAAGAGCTCATTTATTTTACTAAGCAAACAGTATCATTATAAAGCAAATATAAATAATTTGTATTTGGTATTTCCTTAAAAATAGTGATGCATTCAATTTATTCTTGAATAGTATCTACTACTAAGGTTAGATGAGATAAGATTCACAGCCAAAATGAAAAGTTATTGATACGCTTCGCTGCTCTAACTTACAGTTTTGAGGCAAAGCCCATCTGTAGAAAGAGTTATTTTTCAGCGAATATACTATTACATTACAAATAACACCAACAATTAACAACCTATCGACAATTTTAAAACATTGGAGACTTATTCATATACTTTTTTTACTGTATCAAATGTCTTGTCCTAAAATAGCGCTACACTAACAAAGAGTCTATGAAAAACTAAAATGTGGCATTAGATAATGTCAGGGTATGTATGTGTCCAAAAGTGGAACACCAAATTACCGATAATACATAGATAAAAGCAATATTATAGGTGCATAAGATCAAAACCAAATGCTATCAATAAAGGAATTTTGCACATTTAAAGTTGTATAAAATCCAATAAAGAGAAATAATGCGGTTATTTTTAGCATTATTTTTGAAGATTGAATATAAAAAGGTAAAATTATTCAATATAATACTCCGCATTTTCTGCGTTCACAATATCAATAGGCAAAAGAATCATTTCTGGAATTTCTTTCTGAAAGAGAAAATGTTCTACTAAAGAAGTTATTCCCAGATACGCTTGTCTTTTCTGATTTTGATGAATCATAAAATCAATGACACCTTGATTCAAATAAGTAACATTTTCATCAATCAAATCATAACCGACTACTCCAATTTTTTTACGTTTAAATGCACTAATTACCTTAGCAATTTGATACGCTTTAGAAGTGGTAATAAAGATACCCGACAAATCAGGGTTTTCATTCAGGAAAGTATTGAAATTAAGTTCAACATTTGGATTTTTTAATTTTAGAGTGGTAATCGTGTATGCCGAATTTTCTTTCTCATCAAAATAAGTTCTAAAACCCCGTTCCTTTTCCTGCATGTGAATTGCATTTTTGTAGGTTTCATCAATATGAACAATAGCAATTTGGCCATTATCAGTAATCGAATCTAATAATTTTGCCGCCACTCGCCCACTTCGGAATAAATCTTGACCAACGAAACTTTTCACAAAACTGGATTCGACTTGGTTATTAAACGTGTTCACAATGATGTTTAACGAATTGTATTCTTCAATAACATCTACAGTTTCTTTATGGAATAATGGCGCTAACAAAACCGCATCAGGAGATAAATTTAATACGGCTTCATTCGTTTTTAAAAAGGATTTCTTTTTTTCCGGATTAAAATAAAAGGTTTCAATAACCAAATTATAGGCTTTGAATTCTTTCACCGCATCATCAATACCATTCAGACAAGGACGCCAATACGGATCAATTTCGGGATCTGGAAGTACAATACAAATGCGATAAATTTTATTGTTCTTTAAATTCCTGGCAATAAGATTTGGTTCGTAGTCAATTACTTTTAAAACTTCGTTAACTTTATCTAAAGCTGCTGGTGACACTTTTCCTCTTTTATGCAAGACTCTGTCAACAGTTCCTTTTGAAACGCCGGCTAATTTAGCAATATCCTTTATTGTATATTTTTTATCCATAATGAGCAAATATATAAAAACTTTGGTTTATTTTTTTTTGTAAGACTTAATCAACAAAAGAGAATGTAGTTAAAGGAGCGATATTCTTTTATTTTAAATCACAATCTGTTTACAAGAGTCTCTTTTTTATATAATTTAAAAATGTGCTCGACAACACAAACAAAGTGTGTTCGAGCACATTTATTGTTTTTTACTTGTTTTATAAGAATTTAATCTATAGTTTCGTAAAATCAAAACCAAATAAATAATTAGCATTACAAATAAAATTCACTGTAAAGTTCAATATTACAGTGTTTTAATACCTATAAAAAGTGAAAGAAATTATATCATTAGCTCCTGGACGAACATGTCTCTTTGGAGATCATCAAGATTATTTAGGATTACCCGTGATTGCATGTGCGATTAATAGAAATATAAAATTAACCGCAGTGCAAAATGACACTGAAGTTTTTAGACTAAACATGGACGATATAAATGAAGTTAGAGTCATTGATATTCACGCTACCTTTTCGGAATTAGCGCCTCGGGATTATTTTGCCTCTTCCCTAAGGGTTTTGAGAAGACAGGGCTGCATCCCAACTGTAGGATACGACATTACCATAAAAGGAGATATTCCTATCAATTCCGGAACTTCAAGTTCATCCGCTTTGCTAATGGCTTGGATTAATTTTTTGATAACTGCTTTTGGAGTCGATGCGGAAGTTACTCCGGAATTTATTGCAAAAATGGGGTATGCATCTGAAGTTTTAGAGCATGGAGAACCCGGCGGAATGATGGATCATTACAGCATCGGAGTGGGCAATATTGTGCACATCAATACCAAAGATCCTTTTTCATACACCATCATTGGAACCGAGCTAAAAGGCTTAATAACTGGTGTTTCCGGAGTACCCAAAGAAACAATTGGTTTGATTGGAGAATTAAAAGGAAATGCCTTAATAGCTATTGCTATTATTAAACAAAATTTCAAAGATTTTGATTTAAACACATCCAAAATAGAAGATTTAGATAAATATCACAATTACTTACCGGATCGATTGGTTCCTTATTTTGAAGGGGCCATCAAGAATTACCACTATACAAAAGAGGCTTTAAAAGAATTTGAAAAACCAACCCCAGACTTAAAGAAGATAGGTGCTTTAATGAATCAACATCACGCTGTTTTAAGAGATTTATTAAAAATAACAGTCCCTAAAATTGACGCGATGATCAATGCCGCATTAAAAGCTGGAGCTTACGGGGCAAAAATAGTGGGTTCAGGTGGCGGAGGAAGTATTGTAGTACTGGCTGAACCGGGAAATGAAGCTCCTGTAGTGGCAGCAATACTTGCAGCAGGCGCAATAGAAGCCTATACCGTAACCGTTGATCCTGGCGTGAGAATACTAGAAAACAGTAAAATTTTAAAGAATTAAGTATGCATGACAATCTAATTATTTTGGCAGGCGGTGCCTCTTCCAGAATGAAAAAACAAGTTACAGTGGCTAATTTGAGTGAAGAAGAAATTGCGCAAGCAAATGAAAGAAGTAAAGGATTAATTGGCGTTGGACCAAACGGAAGACCATTATTGGATTTCCTTTTATTAAATGCTAAAAAAGCAGGGTATAAAAACATTTATATTATTATTGGGGAACAAGGAGACTTATTCAAAGAGTTTTACGGAAGCAAAAACAGCAACAATGATTTCAATGGCTTAACGATTTCCTTTGCAACGCAATACATTCCCGAAGGGAGAATAAAACCTTTTGGTACCGCTGATGCCTTATTCCAAGCTACTGAGCAATATCCTGAATTGAATTCTCAAGAATATACGGTTTGCAATAGCGATAATTTATATTCTACCGAAGCCTTATATGCCCTTAGGAAAACCACTAGTCCAAATGCATTTATCAGTTATAACCGGGATGCATTGGAGTTTCCGTTAGAGCGAATTTCTCGTTTTGCAATTGCAAAGCTCAGTGAAAACAATCAATTATTAGATATTCTAGAAAAACCAACTGCAGACGTTTTAGAAAACTACAAAGACGCCGAAGGAAAATTGAGAGTGAGCATGAACGCTTTTAAATTTAACGGAGCGCTTTTATATCCGTATCTAAAAAACTGTCCCGTTCATCCGGAAAGAGACGAAAAGGAATTACCAACAGTACTTTTGAACGCACTAAAAGAGCATCCTGAGACCACATTAGGAATTCCGTTCTCTGAACATGTTCCAGATTTAACAGCAAAAGAAGACATCGCAGAGGTAAAAGCCTATTTAAAAAAACACTATCCAGTACTCAACTGGGAATTGTAAAACCTATAAACAATTAACATGTCACAAAGTAAAAGCACCATAAATAATAAACCGGGGAATACATTAATTCCGATGGTTATTTTAACCTCATTATTTTTCATTTTAGGATTCGTAACTTGGTTGAATGGTCCACTAATTCCGTTTTTTGAATTAGCGTGTGAACTGTCTCCATCTCAGGCTTATTTTGTGGCTTTTGCCTTTTACATTGCATATTTTGTAATGGCGATTCCTTCCTCTTGGGTCATAGAAATAGTAGGCTATAAAAACGGCGTTTCGGTAGGATTAGTTGTAATTGCTTTTGGAGCATTTATGTTTTACCCTGCAGCCGAAGCACGCACTTTCCTCCTGTTTCTGATTGCTTTATTTGTTATGGGAACTGGTTTGGCAATTTTGCAAACGGCGGCAAATCCTTATGTAGTTGTTATTGGTCCCAGAGAAAGTGCTGCAGCACGAATTAGTGTGTTAGGGATTGCCAATAAATTAGCAGGATTTATTGCGCCGCTGGTGTTGACAGCTTTGGTGCTGTCAAACATGCAAGAGTACACGGCTGATAAAATTGCCGTGCTGGATTTCGCCACTAAATCTGCCGTTTTAGATTCCCTTGCGCTACAATTACAAACTCCGTATTTGTATATGGGAGCTATTATTCTTGTCTTGGCCGCTTTAGTCAAACTATCTCCGTTACCGGAAATTGATCTGGATGAAGATGGGAAAGTATTACATCAAAGCGTTTTTAAACAAATCGTAAATGCTTTTAAATATCCTCAATTAGTTTTAGGTGTAATCACCTTGCTGCTGTATATGGCTGCTGAGGTTTTAGCGGGAGATTCAATTGGTGGTTTCGGAAAACAATTAGGCGTTTATGGTGAAGATGGTAATTTTTATTTAAAACTAACTTCATTTACCATGACCGCAATGGTAATAGGATATATTTTAGGAATTACGTTAATCCCAAAATATGTTTCACAGGTGACGGCATTAAAAGCCTCTGGGATTCTGGGATTAATTTTAGTTTTAATAATTGTCTCGATTTCCCCTTCTGTAATGATTCAGTTCCCTGGGATACCGGCTTTGCCTTTGGTTATTATTTTAGTCGCATTATTGGGACTTGCAAATGCACTTTGTTGGCCTGCAATATGGCCAATGGCACTTCAAGATTTGGGCGGATATACTAAAATAGCCAGTGCCATATTGATTATGGGTATCATCGGAGGTGCAATTTTCCCATTGCTTTATGGTTATTTGGTAGAAACCATCAACTTGGCAAATGAAGTCAATGATGTTGCAGAAACAGCAAAAAGTGGGAATCAAATTGCTTATTTAATTTTAGTGCCTTCTTATTTGATGATTATATTTTATGCTTTTAAAGGGCACAAATACCGAAGCTGGTCCAGAAGATAATACGAATTAAGTGATAAATAATTTTTTTTAAAAATAACTGACAATGTTAAAAAGTAGTATAGATAAGGCGACAGGTTTCGAAAAAAGATTCGAAAATATTGGCACAGTAGTTTTTGAAAATTCAACTGTGGCATCTAAGGCGGTAGCGCAACAAATAGCAACGCTTATCAAGTCAAAACAAGAGAATCAGGAATCCTGCATATTAGGCTTGGCAACAGGGTCTTCGCCCAAAGGATTGTATGCTGAATTAGTACGCCTGCATAAAGAAGAAGGTCTGAGTTTCAAAAATGTAATTACATTCAACTTAGACGAATATTACCCAATGGAACCGGATTCTATAAACAGCTATGTGCGATTTATGAAAGAATTGCTGTTGGATCAAGTAGATATCCTACCAGAAAATTATCATATTCCAGATGGAACGTTATCAAAAGAAGAAATTGCTGATTATTGTGCTAATTATGAAGCTAAGATAGAAGCTTTGGGTGGTATTGATTTACAGATTTTGGGAATTGGTGGAAACGGACATATTGGGTTCAATGAATCTGGTTCTTTACAGAATTCAAAAACAAGATTGGTGGCATTAGATCACATTACCAGAGTGGCGGCAAGTGGCGATTTTTCTGGATTGGGCAATACACCTAGAACAGCAATCACGCTTGGAGTTAAAAAAATAATGGAAGCCAAACAAGTGATCCTAATGGCTTGGGGTGAAGGAAAATCGAATATCATTAAAGCTTCTGTAGAAGGAACGGTAACCAATCAAATTCCTGCGTCCTTTTTGCAAGAGCATAATAATGCTGTTTTTGTTTTAGATAAAGAAGCTTCTTCAAAACTAACACGAATTAATACTCCTTGGTTGGTGGAGAAAATTGTTTGGACAGATCGATTGACCAGAAAAGCAGTATTAGGGTTAGCACTTGATTTAAAGAAACCCATCTTGATGCTTACCGATGCGGATTATATTGAGAACGGAATGAGCGATTTATTGGCTGATTCAGGTCCAGCGTACGACATCAACATCAAAATATTCAATAAATTACAAAATACAATTACCGGATGGCCGGGAGGAAAACCAAATGCTGACGACTCAAATAGACCTGAAAGAGCGGAACCAGCTAGAAAGAGAGTGCTGATTTTTAGTCCGCATCCAGATGATGATATTATCAGTATGGGAGGAACTTTTATGCGATTGCAACAACAAGGACATGAAGTGCATGTGGCCTACCAAACCTCAGGAAATATTGCTGTTGCTGATGATGAGGCACTACGATTTGCCAGATTTGTTTGTGATTACAATGAAAAATTTGGAATAAGAAATAGTGAAGCTGAGGATATTTATAAAAAATCGATAGCTTTTCTTAAAAACAAAAAAGCGAGTGAAATAGACATTCATGAAGTGCGCTATTTGAAAGGGTTGATTCGAAAAGGAGAAGCGCGATCTACCAGTAATTTCGTTGGTTTGTCAGATGAGCAAATTCACTTTATGGAACTGCCTTTCTATGAAACAGGAACGATTGAGAAAAAACCTTTGGGAGAAATAGACATCCAATTAACCATGGACCTTATCCAGAAAATACAACCGCATCAAATATATGCCGCAGGTGATTTAGCGGATCCGCATGGAACGCATAAAGTATGTTTGGATGCCATTTTTGAAGCAGTAAAACGATTGAAATCAAAAGATTTCATGAAAGATTGCTGGGTTTGGTTGTACAGAGGCGCTTGGCAGGAATGGGGAATAGACGAAGTTGAAATGGCTGTACCCATGAGTCCAGATCAGGTATTAGATAAAAGACACGGAATTTTCAAGCATCAATCTCAAAAAGACGGCGTTGTATTCCAAGGGTCTGATGCTAGAGAATTTTGGCAAAGAGCAGAAGATAGAAATGGAGAAACAGCAGCGTTATATGTACAATTAGGATTGTCAAATTATGCTGCGATGGAGGCTTTTGTCAGATGGAAATATTAGAATCTATCTTAATTTCTACTATTCTCACAAAATTTTGAAACCCTCTAAAGAACAACAAATTTAAAAGGGAAAAAATTAACAACTTAACCATAACCTAATGAAATCATTCTGCCTTGGTGCTCTTTTCGTACTCTTTTTTCAATTCCTTCCAATGGAATCCTATGCAGCAAAAAGCAACGGTTTTTCTATTAAAAAAGACGGAATTAAGACCATCGAATCCAAAAAGCTAAGAATCACTCTGGATGCTGATTTTCCAAGAATAATCCAATACAATTGGATTGCAAACGGAACTATTTTTTATGGACAGGAGGACCAATTATCACAAGTGATGATTAACGGTAAACTATACACCCCTAAAAGTTCGTTTTCGATATCAAAAAGCGAGGCAAACTATACATTAGACATTCCAGAAATTAGTATTACAGTAAAAATTCAAATAAAGGTAGTTGCCAATAGTGTCGAATTTAATGTAACCCAAATCGCAGAAAAGGGAACTTTTGAGGTAAGCACTTTTGAAATTCCCAACCACAACATACTTTCGGTGAGAAGCACCCAAAAAGGCGCATCTTTTTCCGGAGCAAAAATGTTTACAGCCATCAATGGAACTGGTGATGTACATGTACCACTTACTGCGACCGTTGCAAAAGACAGTATTGCAATAGGCTATCTTTATGGCATTGTAAATAACGACCAATTGGCGGCAAGTCTATGGAGCAACTCGACTGGAGAAAAATCAGATGAAGATCGCGTTTTGAAACAAACTATTAAAAAAGAAGACTATTCCAGAACCGGAATATGGAGTGGCTCTTGGATTTATCGTGCCAAAGGAATGAAGGCTACTGATCCACTTCCTGTTGCCAAAATTGTCATCACTGATGATACCAACAATGATAAAAAAGTAGATTGGCAAGATGGTGCCATAGCCTTCAGAACAATCATGCATAATCCTATTGGAAGCGACAAAATACCTAATTTGGTAGTACAGCGCATTCCGATGAACTTTGCCAGCCAAGCGACCAATCCGTTTACAAAAACATTAGACGAGACCAAAAGAATTTTCCTAAATACAGATGGCTTGGGTCAATATGTTATTCTAAAAGGATACGGATCCGAAGGCCATGATTCCAAACATCCCGACTATGGAGATATTGGAAAAAGACAAGGCAGTGCCAAAGATATGGAGATGCTTTGCAAGCAAGCACTTAAATACAACGCGTTTATGGGCGTGCATATCAATGGTACGGAATCGTATCCTGAAGCGACTGCCTTTGACGACTCATTGGTTGACAAAACAAAAAAAGGCTGGGATTGGCTTGATCCTTCCTACTACATCAACAAGCGCTATGATGCTAGTACCAACAACAGGATGATGAGACTTAAATCACTAAAGGACCAAGTTCCTTCACTTGGTTTTATTTATTGTGATGTTTGGTATGCAAAAGGAAGCTGGGACAGTAAAAAATTAGGTCGTGAAATTCATTCACTAGGTTTAACCCTAACTACCGAATTCCCAAACGACCATGAATCCGATGCCGTTTGGAACCATTGGGCTGTGGATTATGATTATGGAGGAAAAGACATCAAAGGATTTAACAGCCAAATCGTTCGATTCATTCGTAACCATCAAAAAGACACTTGGATAGCCAGAAATCCTTTGCTTGGTGGAAATGAAATGAAAGATTTTGAAGGATGGCAAGGAAGAAATAATATTGATGATTGTATTACGATGACTTTTGGCACCGGTCTTCCAACAAAATACTTACAACATTTCCCAATCCTTACTTGGGAGAAAAACACTATTTCATTAGAGAGAAACGTAACTGTAAAAATGGTTTCGGAAAAAAGAATCATTAGCAAAGAAGGTCGAATCGTTTTAAACGGTGATACCTATCTTTTGCCTTGGAATCCCGTTACCGAAAAAAAGCTTTATCATTGGAACGCAGCAGGCGGAACAACCACATGGGATTTGCCACAAAGCTGGAAAAATCTAAAAACTGTTGCCTTCTACAAACTAACCGATCAAGGAAGAGAGTTGGTCAAACTACTAGAAATCAAAAATGGTCAAGTGACACTTACTGCTGAAGCAAATACACCTTATGTTATATCCAAGACCAAAAGCACTCCAAATTCTGCTGTTACTTGGGGAGAAGGAACTTTTATAAAAGACCCTGGATTTAATAGCGGTAATTTGAAGAGCTGGGCAGTTGACGGCTCTGGAGTTTCTGTAGTAAGAAATAAAATTGGTCAATACGAACTGGTAATAAACGGTTCCACACCAGCAACGGTGAGTCAAACACTTTCCGGATTAACGGCAGGATCTTATTACGCATCTGTATATGTAGCCACCGAGGGCAACAGAAGAGCTTATTTGGGAATAAAAGAATACGGCGGACAAGAAGTAAGCAATTACGCCAATAGTTCTTTATGGAAAAACTACATCTCTGCCGATTCAAAACACGACACCAACCTACAACGCATGTATATTTATTTCAAAGTAGCTGAAGGTCAAACTACTGCAAAATTATTTTTACATGCTGACGAAGGTACAGAAACAGTTGTATTTGATGACATTCGTGTTGTAGCTATACAACAGGAATCAAAACCATCAAATGTATTTTTCAAGGAGAATTTCGAAAATATCCCTGATGGCTTGTATCCATTTATCAAAGGGATTGCTGGAGGAGTTAACGACCCAAGAACGCATTTATCTGAATTACATGCTCCCTACACTCAAAAAGGCTGGAACGGAAAGCCAATTGATGATGTTATAAACGGAAATTGGTCACTAAAAGCCCACAGCGAAGAACAAGGCCTTTTACTGCAAACAATTCCGCAAACGGTTCGATTTAAAGCAGGTAAAACGTATACTGTGGCCTTTAGTTACGAAGCTTCAGGAGCTGATTATGCATTAATAATAGGCGACGGAGCCACTACAAAAATGGCAATTGCCTTAAACGAAGCAAACACACCTACTATAGCTACTTTCAGTTTCTTAGGTTCCGAAAACGGTAATTCTTGGTTTGGAATCGAAAAACTTAATGGAAAAGACTCCGATTTCGTTTTGGATGATTTGGTAATTACGGAGAAATAATAAGACATTAAAAAAAGAAAAATGGCTGTATTTTTATTAAAAAATACAGCCATTTTTATATCATCTAATTATTAAACATCACCTGGTGGGTACAATTAGTTTTTGATAAAATCTTCGTCAATTCGAGTAATTATCTCCCAAAACCTTAGGAAGAAATGATATGGATAACTAGAAACTTATCACTAAAAACGGTTCTCGATATACCTCACTTCGAGTGCGAAGCGTATCGAGAAGTTTTGTTCCGTTTTATTATACAAAATCACGAAGTGTCAGAACTCACATTATGAATAATCACACCCAAAGGATTAAATATTACTCTTTTTCTTTAAAATAATTAGCGCCCCACATATCATATCTTTTTTTCATGGTCTCAATTTTAGTTTGAAAAGAAGGCCAATTTTTATTTTCCTTTGGAGACCATAATACTTCGCTAAGAGCACTCAAACGTGGGAATATCATATATTCCACTTTGGCAGGATTTTCCATATATTCTGTCCACACATTTCCTTGGGCACCCATTACATATTTAGCTTGTTGCGCATTCAATTCTTTAGGAATAGGCTCATAACTGTATATTTTTTCCAATGAGGTAAAACCTCCAATAGTAACTTCTTTTTCGTTTTTTGTTTGGGAATGATCCAGATAAACGTGGCTTCCCGGAGTCATAATCACTTGATGGTTTTCTTTGGCTGCAGCTATTCCGCCAGCTTCACCTCTCCAGCTCATAACAATTGCATTTGGAGCCAGACCTCCTTCTAATATTTCGTCCCAACCTATTAAGGTTCTTCCGTTTTTATTAATGTATTTTTCCATGCGTTGGATAAAATAGCTTTGAAGTTCGTGCTCATCCTTCAAGCCTTTTTCTTTTATCAGCTGCTGACAAAATTCGCTTCTTTTCCAGGCATCTTTAGGAGATTCATCCCCACCAACATGGATATATTTTGAAGGAAACAACGCCATTACCTCATCAAGAACATCTTCAAGAAAGTTGAAAGTATATTCCGTTGGAGCATACACATCGGTAAAAACACCCCAAGTTTCTTGAACCAATTTTACCCTGCCATTTGCTAATTCCTGCTTACTTTTTTCAGAAATCATAGCATCTGGTATAACTGTTTTTTCATTTGGAAAACAACTCAACATCGGATAAGCGGCAATAGCGGCACTACTATGTCCCGGCATTTCAATTTCTGGAATTACCGTAACAAATCGGTCAGAAGCATACTTCACAATATCTTTTACTTCCTCTTGGGTATAAAAACCTTCTTCGGGTGTATTATCACTTCCTTTACCCGGATACCTTCCTATGATAGATCCATTTCTTTTAGAGCCTACTTCAGTAAGTCTGGGATATTTTTTTATTTCGATTCTCCAACCTTGATCTTCGGTCAGGTGCCAATGGAAATAATTCATTTTATGTAAGGCTAGGTAATCAATATACTTTTTAACGAATGAAACCGGGAAAAAATGACGGCTTACATCCAACATCGAACCTCTATAGCCAAAACGTGGTTCATCTTTTACCTGCACCGAAGCAATCTTTAGACTATTGCTTTTCTCTGTAGGAAGCAGTTGAATTAGTGTTTGCATGCCATAAAAAGTTCCTTGATTTGAATTCCCTTCAATCAATACGCCGTCCTTATCTGATTTTAAACTATAACCTTCCCCTTTAAGCCCATCAATATTTTGAATACTTTTCAAAACAATACTATTCTTAGAAGCTTTTTGAACTACTGCTAATTCAAATCCATAATACTCTAATAAATATGTATTGAAGAACGCTGCCGTAGCTTTATCTCCTTTGCTAGCAACCACCAAGCTTGTTTTAGGGCCAATAACAAAACTGCCCGTGTTAGTAATTACTTCAGCTGGCTGAGGAATGATTTTTACTTCTTGAGCAAATGAGAATGTGCTACATAAAAGAAGCGAAAAGAAAAATGACTTTATCATATTTACGTTTTTCAATTAATATTAATTATTTTTATTCTTTCAAATTTCACAAAACCCTTACCTGCTTATGTTTAAGGACCAATTTCTAAATTAGTTTATTGTTAGCAAATTAGCAAAAAACTAGATGAATATTTTTTATTTCAACCCTTCCTTACCTTTATACAATTATACAATGCTATAGATTTGTATAATTTTAGTTTTAAGAGGGTAATTTATCTTAAACTACAGCACTATCTTTTTTAAAGTTATTAATAGCTAAAATTGAAACTTAAGACAGATATAAAAGTATTTATTTAACGTACAAAAGAGAGTAAAACTTAATGTACTACTCTCTTTTTTTTTAACTAATCGGTATTTATTTCTTATTTAGAGAACTCTAATCCTTTTAATTTTTGCCAACCTCCACGAGTGAAATCAGGAATTTCAACTGGTGCAGAATTGTTATCCAAAGAAATTTCGGTTAGAGGAGCAAGACAGGACCATTCCGCCAAATCATACACATCCATATCCAATGGAAGTCCGTTTTGTAAACAATAAATCAAACGGTAATCCATTATAAAGTCCATCCCGCCATGACCGCCAACTTTTTTGGCTTTTTCCTCTATTCCAGCTACAATTGGGTGTTTGTATTTTTCCATTAAAGCTTTTTTCACATCAGCAGGAACAAAACTGTGAGCATTCAATTTTTCATGATTTGGTGTAATATCTGAACCTACAGATTTAGAATCCAAAGCATAACCTTCTAAAGGATATTTATTGGCAAAACCTTTTGTTCCGCTAAGTTGATACATACGGCTGTACGGACGCGGTGAAGTCACATCATGCTGAATTTGGATTGTTTTTCCTTTTTCGGTACGAATCATAGTCATCGTGTGGTCGCCATTTCTAAAGTCAGTAACTTCTATTCCTGATTTTTCTTTAATGTAAGCAGGATTACCAACGGCTTTAGTATCCATAGAAACCAAAAAATTCATTTTGTCACCACGATGAATATTCAATGCTTGACACGCTGGTCCCATTCCATGGGTTGCATAAATATCACCACGGTGTTTTCTATTGTAATCCATACGCCAGTTATTCCAGTACTCGCCCCAGAAAGGCTGAAGTCCGTGGATATAAGCCCCTTCGGCATGCATAATTTCTCCAAACAATCCTTGTTGAGCCATATTTAATGTCGTCAATTCGAAGAAGTCATACACACAATTTTCAAGCTGCATGCAATGCTTACGCGTTTTTTCGGAAGTATTAATCAAATCCCAAATTTCCTCCATTGTCATGGCTCCTGGAACTTCAATGGCTACGTTTTTGCCATCTTTCATGGCTTGAACGCCAATTTTTGCATGGTTTTTCCAATCGGTTGCTACATATACAAGATCTACATTAGGAAGTGCTGTTACTTTTCTCCAAGCATTTTCATCTCCAAAAAATTCTTTCGCTTTAGGAAGTCCCGCTTTAGTAAGAATTTCATTTGCCGATTTGGTGTTGGTTTCTAGCATATCGCACAATGCTATAATCTCAACACCCGGAATATGGGTCATACGTTCTACCGCACCCGGACCACGCATTCCTAAACCGATGAAGGCGATACGAACCGTAGGAATGGGAGCTGTAGCAAGACGCAAAACATCCGTTTGCCCTTTAGCACGTTTTGGAGCTGGGGTTTTAATCATTTGAGCCGATACATTTGCCCATCCTAAAAAAAGAAAGGAAATAAGTAGCACTTTAAAAATACTAGTTTTCATAATTTTATTTATTTATTAAAAAAAGGAAGATAATCAAGCTGTAGATTATCCATTCTGCAATACTCAATTATTATTTTTAGTTTAAACCGTTAGTACTCTTTACGGTAATGCGTTAAAATCAATATCAGGTCTTTTCTGATGTAATGGTCTTGTAAAAACGCTTTGTGCTTTGGTAAAATTATTAAAAAAGCCTCCGTTCTTCAAATAGAATGATTCGTTATTTAGCAGGCCACCGGAATAATCCATACGGTATCCTATAGTGCCAGTGTTGTCTGTTGTGAATTTTGCGGAGTTTATCTCTGTCCAATTTCCGTTAGCGTCACAATACCATTGATTACTGAATAATACTTCGCGAGATTTATTTCCTTGTTCCGGAGAAAAATTTTCTAAGAACGAATGAAATCGTTTTAAATAAGTACTAGTTTCCGGACGATTAAAGCTGGCTATTAATTGCCATTGGTTTAATTCGGGTGCAAAAAAGTAAGCGGTATAGGTCGTTGAATTATCGTTTTGAGGAATTCCACGGAGTAAAAATTTATACGTGTTTCCAGCGATCCAATTGTACTTCAAATAACTTTGTCCACCGGAACCCTCATTGCCAAATTCTCCTGTTGTTACTCCTGCTCCTTTTTTAAGAAGTTTAATTTTTTTAGAATCTGGAATAGTTGCTGGATCATCCGTTACAAATGGGCTCCAAACAGAGAATAATACTCTACGCTCTGTATCAGAATTAACTTGAATACCAAAATAGCCTTCTGCAAATCCATTTGCCATATAATAAGACCCTATAATATCTTGACCTGTTGGCACAGTAACTTCGTTGTAATACCATTCAATAGTTGCATCTGTTGGCACTTGATAATTTAAGTGTACGGAAGGTCCTCTTCTTCCCCAATGATAAAAACTACCTTCGTCATTTTGAACAAATGCAATTTTATCTTTAGCTATCGAACTGTTAATTGTTACACTTGAAATAGAAGGAAAATTACTTTTATTCTTGCTGATTCCTTTTATTTTTAAAGCAACATAACCCGGTTCTGTAATTTCCCAACGTCCTATTTGGTAAGAATCTTTTTTGGTGTCGTTGAATTCAACTCTCTTGGATTCATTGTTAATGGTGAATTCTAAAGTTGATTTCCCAAGAACTACCAATGACTCCTTATCTATTGATAATTGGAATACTCCTGGTTCAGAAATTCGAAAATAAGCAATAAAATATTCTTCAGAATTGCTCCAATACTCGATTCCATCTTTTGTAATGGTTTCAACTTCTGCAAAGAGAGTTGAACTAAAAGCATTTCCGCCAAGAGGCAAAGAAAATACATTTGAAAAACCTTGGGAAAATAAACATGACCCATGAATAAATATAAAGAAATAAAGAATGTGTTTTAGGAATTTCATATTATTAAAATATTGATTTGCTAATTTTTTAATAGCTATAGTTTCTTTTTTTTTTGCTGTTTAGCACCTATTTCTTTGCCCTGAATCACCTATTTTCAAGACTCCAAAATATAATAAAGAAACACTTAAAATTATCTGATGCTCCTTTATAATTATTTTTAATATCATTATATACTACGAAACTATATAATTCATTTTGATAAAACAAGGAAAAAGATAAAAAATGTGCTCGAACACATTTTTTTTATATTATAGAATACATTTAGAAGATTACTGTACTTTTCAAAAATTAAAATTCTAATTTTATAATATAATATTATTGTGTTTTATGTTTTCTAAAGCCAGAATGTGCGCTTTACATGCTAACTTAGCAATCACAGAAAGTTAAAATCATCTTAATTCCAACCTATAAAACAAGTTCGCAATTTATTACAAACCTTTTAAAGAAAAAGCTGTTCAATTGAGTTATGAGATAACAAATGTGTCAGAACTCTTCATACAGTTGGGAGTAACAGCTACACAGTTATTCTATTTCTAAAGAGCAAAGCTGGTCAGTTCTTTATCTAATTTTAAGTCATAACGAAACATGTTACTTGAATTTGCTCAACAACATATAAAAAAAGGTACCATCATAAATGAAGACGATGATACCTTTTCAACTAATCAAAAAAAAATATTATTTCATTAGGAGTTTCACTATTTCTTAATTGTATAGGGATTTCTCATTGTAAGTTCATAAGTACCCGAATCATTGATTTTGACAGCCCATCTGATATAACCTCGTACAACGATATTCCCATTAACATCTTTAAAAGGCGCATAAAATGAATCTGGTTTCACTCCCTTTTCCGCTTCGTAAGCTGCTCTATCAAAAGTATAGGAATCATTTGTAGTTAAATAATACATTAGAAATCTATTCAAATCATCTGGATTTCTATACGTTCTGGAATATTGTGGAAACGGTGGAGCAGGAAGCCCAAATGTGGTTCCGTCTGCGCTTACTTCAGGTGTGATCGTATTGTCATGAAAATTAGCTAAAACATTACCGCCGTTGACAAAAAAGACAACTTTGGAAGGAGCTATTGTAGTGCCTTTACTATCCGCAACAATCATTTTTACTTTTATCCCTAATTTTGGTTCATTGCTTATCTTCTTAATAGAAAGATATTTGTCCGTACCATTCATAATATTTGGAATTTTTAGATCAAAATTATTTTCAATTCTATAATCTAGGGCAATAGTAGTAGCTCCAGTAGTTTGATTTACAAATTGTGTCATACAACGAGTCGTATTAGGGAATTCAACCGCTTTAAACGGTCCCATTTTTATGTGTGCAAATTTATTTAATTGGCGTTCTCCCCGAACATTTTTAGCGCTCACGCTAATATCAAAATCACTATTTACAACCTTTACTGTAGCTTGAGTAAATACAAATTGCCCACTCACCGGATTCATTAGAAGTGGTGGTTGTTTTGTCAATTCCAATTTTTTCATAGCCAATTCAAGCGAAGTATCCGTAGTAGGATCAAAAGACTGTTTCCAAGTTAAAATCTCTTGTTCGTCTTGTAATTCAGTGGTTGGTTTCCCATCTTTATCAGTAATACCAGTGATCTTCCATTCCATCGGATATGTTGATCCTTCGATAGCCGGAGGCATTATAGACATAAACACGCCACGCGGAACGGTTATGGTATCTTGCAACGAATGTATACTATCACTGATGTAGCCTACTTCGGGCTGTTCACATGATGATACAAATGCAGCAATCATTAAAAAATAGATTGTCTTTTTCATATTTAATATTTTTATATTTTTTAAAGATTTTATGAAATAAACCATGAGTAAATAACTTCAATCCGGTCTATTTCTTATTTCTTTTTGGTTATTAGATTAGCTTACAATTTCAATTTATTGTATTGGTATATAATTTGAAAAAATATGGTCGCCTTGGAGCACATGAATGACCCCATTGGTAGAAAGTAAATTAGAGGTTCTAACCACTGTTTTCCTGTCAGCCTCATTCACGTCATCAGAAATCGCATCAGTAGGATCCCAATTGTCACCCACTTTGAAAGTGTAGTACACGTATTCCGGGAAATTATCCAGTTGATCTTTATATTGCTCAACAGGTTCCAGTGAAAGTAATCTTTCCTCTCCATTATGGGTAATATATACTTTTCCTGCTTTTACCAATTTACTACGATCCAGAGTTTGGTCGAAAATATAATTTCCCAACATCACTTTTAAATCCGCTTCGGGAATATCATTTATCGTAAAGGTTGCCGTAGGGTCTAATTTTAGCTTTTCGTCCCAAATTATATTGACATATTTTTTGATAGATGCGTTATTCGGAGCAAAGAGAGTAGTTGATTTGGCATTCACCACGTCAATCATACCCGCTCTTTTAATCAAAAGTGCTAAAGTGTCTAACTGTTTGTTCGACTTTAAAAAGTCATAGGTACTCATATTTACATTTTGATTGGCTATACCCCCATCAACGAGATAATCGTCGTTAGAGCATGAATACAAGCCAAATAGTATGATTAGTATTAATAGATTTTTCATGTTTTAATCCTTATTAGGTTATTAAATAATTTACAATTTTCCTTTCCAGTAATCTGTCTGGATAATTGCAGCATTAATTGAGATAATTGAGGGATCAACGGGCCAAAAATAGCCTTGCTTTGCATTTCTGGCAGGATTCGTCCAGTTCACTCCTTTAAAATAATTCATCCGAATCCTATCAAATCCTGATTGCGCTTCTCCCACCAATTCAATAGCACGCTCGTCAAAAATAGTTTTGGTAAGTGACGTTCGATCTGTTGCTCCTGTATAATCGGAAACATTGGCTTTGCTTCTGATCATATTGATATCCGCAACTGCTGCAGAAGGATTATTCAATTTCATATTTGCTTCTGCTCTAAGAAGATAAATATCTGCCAATCTAAAAATCAAAATATTGGATTCCGAAAAATTGGCATAAGCATCACTCGCACTTGGATCTTTTGAACGTTGCGAATATTTCGTAAGATAGGATTTATCTGATCTGTTATAATCAGAGAAAAAATAGTCTTTACGTACGTCATTGTCTCTATCACTGTCAGAATCCATCATTTGAGATCCGTAAAATGCAGGATCAATGTAAGGAGACGATCCGCTAGCTGTTTTAAAAACAGGATAATTCAATGTTAATCCGGTATGCGTGTTATCGTCATCGGAAACTCTGAAAGACTCATTCATCTCAGAACTAATATTGATTTCAAAAAGACCTGTTTTTGATTGTCCTATACACATTTTATTAAATCCATCTTTCCCTTCATTTACATAATCAATAAGCGATGCATTACTGTTGTTGATTACCGAAGTGGCAGCTGCAACAGCTTGAGCAACCATTTGTGGATTGTCATTATCCCTACTAGCGTACCATAAGGTGATATGTGCTTTCAAGGCCTCTGCGCTCGCCTTATTGGCAGTAATGGCCCATTTAGGATCTCCAGGTGATGAATATTGCAATAAACTGATGGCTTTATTAGCCGCTGCCAGAGAATAATCCAAAACTTTCTTCTCCTCTACTCTAGGTTTTGTAAAGATATAACCGTCACCACCTACTAACTGATCTGAAGACTCAATAACTTCATCAACAATAGGCACATCACCCCAAATACGCGCCATATAGAAATAAGACAACGATCTGATGAATGCTGCCTCACCTATAAGTCTGTTTTTCTCAGCAACCGATTTAAATTTACTATCTGGCATTTCGCTTACATGTTTTTCAATAGCAAGCGCCCAGTTAGCAGATCTGTAAAAACCTTTCCAGTTCCGGGTATTGTCTCTATAGGCTAATACATAGTTCCCACTGTCTTCAATATAATTCGTAATCCAATTTTTACTATTCATAAAGGTCATTCCGGGGAACTCTCCCCAATAAAGAAAGGCGGCATTATCCGTTAGCGTATTTTTTAACAATCCGTAACAACCGGCCACAGCCGACTCAGCATTAGGTTGAGAAACCCAAAAATTATCCGGAGTTGCAATACTTAAAGGTTCTTGGTCTAATATGTCTGTACAGCCTATCATGCTGAACAAACCCAAAACCATAGCTCCAATTTTAATTTTTATATTTTTTTTCATTTTCAATTCATTTAAAATTTAACATCCAATCCAAAAGAAATCGTTTTTGCTTGTGGATACCCATTGCCATAGGTATATCCGTGTTCATCTACCTGAGAAGCATCTGTAACCGTTTTAGAACGTTGCCATTGGTACGGATTTAATACCGAGCCGTAAATACGAACACGAGATAAATTTAATTTGTCTAAAATTGGCCCTTTATCAAAAGTGTATCCTAAGGAAGCATTGGAAATTTTCCAAAAATCACCGCTTTCTATCCACAAAGATTGACCTGCTCTAAATCTATAATAAGAAGGCAATCCTGTTGTAGATGGGTACATTGCTGGGAATCGTACTCCCGCAGCACCATCGCCCGGTTGTTGCCAGAAACCTAGGTTGCTTAAATCAGCTAGTCCATGTTCAGCCCAAGATGTTCCTCCTCTATCGTATCGATCCATATAACTATTTAGAACAGAGTTCAAAATATCTGATCCAAACGAGAATTGACTATAGGCCTGCAAATACCATCCTTTGTATTTTAAGTTCACATTAAACGAACCTATAAAATCAGGCGTAGGTTTAAATTTAGTATCCAATATATTGTCCTTTACCCCTATCTCATCATTTAAAATGTAATCACCATTATAATCTTTCCAGATAGGGAAACCTGGAGCTATAGCTGCCCAAGACTCTTTACCTTGAAGTGGTTCTCCTGTATAAGGATTTACCGGCAATTGGCTCATGTTATCCAATATATAGTCATTCCTGAATAATACTGGAAGGTTAAGTGGTTGGCCTACAACATAACCATACTCTCTATAGTTTGCATCAACTCCGTAGTAATCTTTGTTTCCGTTAGGAAGTTTGGTAACAAAATTTTTGTTTTGGCTAAAACCAGCAGTTAACTCCAGATTCCAATCATTTATTCTTGGGAAAACTTGCCATTTAATCATGGTTTCCCATCCGTAATTCATCACCCCAGCAACGTTTGCTTTAGCACTATTGTAACCCGAATAGGCTGGGAAAAGGATATCAAAAAATAACTTATCCGTTTTTTTGTTATAAGCATCAAAGGTCACGTTTACTCTATTGTTGAACAAATCCAAATCCACTCCTAAATCCCATTGTTTTGAATTTTCCCAAGATAGTTTAGAGTTTCCAATGGCATCATAATTAGGCTTTACACCTGTCACTCCGCCATAAGTAGAAACATTCATTGTGTTTGACCATAATGGATTTCCACCATATCCTAGATTGTAAGACCCGTATCTTAAAAAATTAGCGTCAAATTGTTTCCCATTTATACCATAACTGGCTCTTAGCTTACCATAACTTACAATATTTGAAATATTACGTTTGATGAAGGGCTCTTCAGAAAATATCCAGCCCACAGATACAGATGGGAATTTTGCCCAACGTACATCTTTACCAAAACGAGAAGATCCGTCGATACTATAACTACCATCAATCATATAACGCTCTTTGAATCGGTATCCGAAACGTCCGAAATATGAAAGTAATGCATTAGATTCGATACTTGTATACCCATATATTTGTTCTTGGGTATATCGATCATTGATTACTTGGATTGCATCACTACCAAAACCTTGGGCGGAAATCCCCATGTCTTCGTATTTATTATAATCTGTTTTAGTACCTAAAATACCAGTAAAAGCATGGTTATTAACTGTTTTGTAATAACTTAAATAAACATCCGACGATAAATTTTTACGGCTATATAAAGCATAGCTGGCTAAACCATCCCCTTCTTCACGAAGTATTGAAGGTTCGTAAAAATTTTTCTTTTCAGTACTGTACACAAAATTAAATTGGGTGTTAAAAGTAAGTCCATCATAAAGATTAAACCTAGAAAAGTTCGAAATCGTAGTTAGTATAGCTTCATCAGTATTCAATTTCTCGTTCAATTCTCCTCTTATTGCCTCCTTTTTTGCATCCGAAATATAAAATAAAGAGGAATTTAAGTTAGCCGGATCCGTTGGTAAAGTGGAGTTAAAATTAAAATTTCCCCCAGCAGGATTCCCTTGCCCAGTTCGGTTGTCTGTAAAAGTCAAATTTATTCGAAGTTGGTTTTCAAAACTTTTTCCAACCTTTGAATTTAAATTCGTAGCCAAAGTATAGCGCTTAAATCCAGAATTTTGCACCACTCCTTCTGCATTATCATACCCTAATGAAACTCTATAATTAGAAGTTTCAGATCCACCCCTCACATTTAAATTGTATTTTTGAGTAAGTCCAGTTCTATAAAACATCCCTTGATAATCCACATTGTTATTGAATGCAGGATTCAAACTATCAGACAATACCATTGGCACCTCTATACCTTGTGCATATTGTTTTTTCCACCATTTGTCAATCATACCCATTTTTGCGTTTCTTTCTGCTGAGCCTAACAACATAGGAACCAGTTTAGGAATTGGAGAAATACCTGTATTTATCGAAAAATTGAATTCTGGCTTATCTAAAGCAGTACCTTTTTTAGTTGTAATAATAATTACCCCATTAGCACCACGTGATCCATAAATTGCAGCAGCCGAGGCATCCTTCAATAAATCGATACTTTCAATATCATTTGGATTTAATGATGCCAAAAAGTCTGTATTAGAGGTGTTATATCCAGCTAAATCTTCCAAAGAAGTTTGCACTCCATCAATTACATATAACGGATTACTATACCCTGTACCATCAACACTTCCAGACATATTCGTGTTACCACGAATAACAACAGAACCTCTTCCTCCGGGAGCTCCACTTTGACTCGGAGTCTGAACTCCTGTAGATAAACTAGCTATCAAAGCAGATACACTCAATACAGGTATGGATTCTAATTGTTTACTACTTATAGTGGTAACTGCAGCATTCACATTTTTTTTATGCGCCTTTTGGTATCCAATAACGACAATGCCATTTAATTCGTTTTGCTCTGGTTTAAGTCTAATTTTGATTTCTTTTTGATTACCTACAGTTATTTCTTCGTTGGAATATCCAATAAATGAAACCACCAAAACATCCGTATTTTTAGCTACGATGGAAAAACTTCCATCAACATTCGTATTCACTCCCCTATTTGTTCCTTTAATTTTAACCGAAGCTCCAGGCAAGCTCTCGCCTAATTCTCCAATTACTTTACCAGTAATGGTGATGTCTTGTAATACTTTTATTCTTTCAAAACAATCTTTACTGTTGATTTTTCCGTGGTTAAGAGAAAAATCTTCATTGTTTGCGAAGGCAGTGATGCAAAAAAATATAGTACATAAAAATGCCGCTTTTTTTGTTGTCCTGGGAATTATCTTCTTTTGCCTTGTAAATTTCTCAAATTCTTTCGAGTGTAATTCTCTTTTCATAAATTTAGTTTGGTTAATGGTTAATAAAAGTTGTTATCTAGTGTTTTATATTTTATGCTTATTGTAAATCAATACTACTGCTGATCATTTTCAAAAGACATAAATTTAGAAGTCTTTTACCCTTTACTTTTCACTTGCTTTTTTATTTCCATTTTCCAAAATCCAATTAAATTAAAATTCAATTCTTGGTTGGTTTTTGAGTATGGGCAACAAATATTTTTTTTTCAAAAAAAAGTCAAACACTTTTGTACTATTCTTTATTTTTTAGGACTATTTGTATTCATAAAATAATAAATTATTTTATAAGAATTTTAATAGATAAAACAGTAAAAAGCAATACTTTTTAAGCTTAGAATCCATCATTTCAAATCTTAAACATGACGAAACTATAGATTATATTTTTATTAAACAAGGAAAAACACAAAAAATGTGCTCGAACACATAATATTTATGTTCTCGAGCACATAAAAATTGCATAAAACGTTTTTTTAATAATAAAATTCTAATTTTTTAATAATAGAGTACGTCTCAATTTTATCTCTTTTTTTAAGTAAAACAGGACATGCTGATTAAATAATAAGAAATTCGGAATTTTTAAATCCAAAATTTAAAAATTCAACAGTAGTTCTATGATATAGAATTAACATTTAATTTTAATTTTACGTTATTTGGTCTTGAATTAAACACAAAACAGATGCATTTAAGCCTTCAAATTAGGTTAGGAGAAAAGAAAAAAATTGACAAAGAGATTCATTGAAATTTCTTTTAACTATATTTCGAAAAAAATTGTTCAAACACAGTTTTACAGAAACACTAAATAACCCATAAAATAATTCCAGAAATGAAAGAATATGAAGTACATTTAATCGAAAACAAACAACTGACTATCTCTGGAAATGGAGATGATACAGCATGGGATAATGCCCAGATTTTAACTGATTTTTGTTCCCCATGGAATAACAAAAAAGGAACGGAAATTACATTTAAAGCACTTTGGGATCGAGAAAATTTATTTTTTAATTTTACTGTTTTAGATACCGAAATCCACATAGAAAAAAAGGATGACAGTTTTGAGAGTATTGGAAACTCCGATAGAGTTGAACTCTTTTTCAGAAGTGATGATGCACTGAATCCCTATTATTGTTTAGAGATAGACACTTCTGGTCGAATAATGGATTTTATAGCGTATCCCAATAAGAATTTTGATTTCAATTGGAACTGGCCCAAGAATGATTTAGTAGTTAAATCATCTGCAAAAGCGAATTCTTTTATTGTAGAAGGATCAATTAGTATTGAATCTTTGAAAAGTTTTAATCTAGTAAAAAACAACAGGCTTGAAACCGGTGTTTTTCGAGCTAAGTATATAAAGACCCAAAATGAATGTTTTGAACCTAACTGGATTACTTGGATAAACCCAAATACAGAAACTCCAAATTTTCATATTGCTTCTTCCTTCGGTGTCTTTATCTTAAAAGAATAGAATAATACTACCTATCGAAAACACAGAATCATCAATATCTACAGCATCAATAAGTAAAAGAACTATTTTCTAAACACTCAAAACCGAACACTTTTCATTAACTTTGCAGTATGTTAACATTCTTCAAATCAAAACCCATACTTAAAGATTTAATTCCAGATAATCATATTGATATCCACTCTCATTTGTTACCAGGTATAGATGATGGTGCAAAAAATTTTGGAGATACGCTAAGACTAACTCAAGCGCTTCAGGAAATAGGGATTTCGGAGGTTATTACGACCCCGCACATTATTCAACATGTTTGGGACAACACACATGAACAAATTCTGGAAAAAAAAGCCACAACAGTTTTAGAACTAGAAAAGAACAACATTACAGTTCCTTTTAATGCGGCTGCTGAATATCTTATGGACGATCAGTTTGTCCAACTGTTCCAATCTCATAATTTATTGACTTTAAAAGACAACTACGTTCTGGTAGAAATGTCGTATATAAACCCGCCAATTCAGTTGTACTCTATACTATTTGATTTACAGGTCGCTGGATATATTCCCGTATTGGCACATCCGGAACGGTACTTATTTTATCATAATAATTTTAACGAATACCTTAAACTAAAAAGAGCTGGCTGTTTATTCCAGCTGAATTTATTATCGGTAGTTGGATATTATGGCGCTGCAATCACTAAAATTGCAGATCAATTATTACAAAAAGGAATGTATACCTACGTAGGTTCTGATGTACACCATGATAATCATGTTGCTGCCTTCAAACAAAAAATAAATCTGAAAGACAGTACTCCACTTAAAGAAGTAATAGCCAATAATCAATTTTTCAAATTGGGATAATCGTTGTTTTATAAATAAAAAAAGGGCCCAAAGTAATATTACTTTGGGCCCTTTTTTAATCTATTAAATGTCTTTGTTACTTATCCAACAATTCAAAAGTCGAATTCATACTTTTAAACTCAGGTACAATTTGTTTCATTTTTAGTACAATTTGGTCGTTATCAAAATGATTTGCAATACTTATAAGCTCGTCAATATGTGTGTTTAAAATCACAAACTCGTCTAAAATTTCTTCAGAAATCATAATTTTTTCATGATACGTTGGAAGTGTTTTTGAGGTATCATTCAATAATTCTTCATATAATTTCTCTCCTGGTCTCAATCCTACAATTTGTATTTTGATATCCTTGTCGGGAATAAAACCGGCTAACTTAATCATCTTCCTAGCCAAATCAATAATTTTAACTGGTTTACCCATATCAAAAATATAAATCTCTCCACCATTACCCATGGCACCGGCCTCTAAAACTAACTGACAAGCCTCAGGTATCGTCATAAAATACCTTATAATATCTGGATGTGTAATCGTAATAGGTCCACCATTTGCAATTTGCTTAGTAAACAAAGGAACAACAGATCCGTTAGATCCTAAAACATTTCCAAAACGAGTAGTAATAAATTTAGTAGCATTCTTTTCACCGTTATTCTTATTTTTCAATTGTAAGGATTGTACATACTTTTCAGCAATTCTTTTGCTGGCTCCCATGACATTACTAGGATTTACTGCTTTGTCAGTAGATACCATTACAAATTTTTTGACTTTGTAAAGGCACGACAAATCGGCAATATTTTTAGTACCCTCTATATTGGTAAGAATAGCTTGAGAAGGATTTTCTTCCATCAAAGGGACATGCTTATAAGCTGCTGCGTGAAAAACTACTTGAGGCTCATATTTTTTAAAAACGCTATTCATAGCTTCTTTATTTCTTACGTCAGCGATTACGGCATGCATTTTAGAACTAGAATCTAAACCACTCATTTCAAGACACATGTGATGCAGTGGCGTTTCTGCCTGATCTAAAATAATAACAACCTTAGGACTAAAACCTAATACCTGCCGTACAATTTCACTACCTATGGATCCTGCAGCACCAGTAATTAAAACGGTTTTATCTTTTAATTGTTTAGAAATCGATTTGTTATCTAATACGATAGGTTTTCTTTCCAGTAAATCTTCAATTTGAATATTTTTTACTTTTTGGCTAATCTCTTTTTGGTTCTCCCAATCGGAAATTAATGGTACAGTAAACACATTATAATTAAATTCCAAACACTGATCTACGATGATTAATTGCTCCTCTTTTGACAAACTTTTATCAGCAATGATAACAGCTTGAGCGTTTACGGAACGCATTAATGGCGGCAATTTTTTCTTTTTAATCAAAATTGGCAAATCCAGCATACGTTTTGTTGCATTTTGATTATTTTTATCAACAAACCCAACAATTTTAAATCGGGAGGGTGTTTCAAATTTTAAAGCATTAGCTACCGATATAGCATTGGCATCTGTACCATAAATTATGGTTCTGATTAATTTATTCGTCCCTTGTTCTGAAAAATAGATCTCAAAAGTTTGTTTTATTATTACCCTGTATAAAAATAATCCACAAAAGGAAAGTACTATGTTTATGAAAAAAGCGGTATTTAAAAATGCTTTCTCTCCATACAACAACTCGTATGCAAAGTTAAAAAAAAGAAACAGGACTAAAACTGCCATTTGCGAAAACAAAAGCTTTACGGCATCAATATAAGAAGAGTGCCTGATAATACCAGAATAGGTCCTAAACAACCAGAAAAAGAAAATATTTACACTAAATAAAGCAACTATAAATGCAAAGCTATCTGGCGTAATAATATAATTCAAACCCGTTCCTTTAAAAATAAGAATGGTAAAAAAGAACGACAGTACCAAAACCGAAAAATCCATCATAACAATGATCCATCTGGGAAGATAGCGCAAATTATGAATGCTGAACTTCAAGTTTTCTCTTGAAAAAAAATTTGGGTTTACTGATGACGAACCCGTGTTTTTAGTAGTATTCAAAATAGATATATTTTTAACTTTCCTGCTTTTATTAAAGCAAAAATAACGATTAATAAATTGAAAAAAGCAAACAATCAATTCAATTTTAAAATTGATTAATAAAAAAAATAAACTACAAAGTAATAGTCTATTTCCAAACTAGTTACTTTCTATTTTACAAATAATTTTAAAACAACACTTTTTATCCTCTCACAATCCGCTTCAGTCAGATTACAACCTGATGGCAAACAAAGTCCATTATCGAAAAGTGTTGACGCAATACCGCTTCCATAAAAGGGGTAGTTACAAAAAACAGTTTGTAAATGCATCGGTTTCCATAAAGGTCGGGATTCAATATTTTCCTCTCTCAGCGCTAATCGTAAAGACTCCCTAGTGATTCCATTCGTTTCTATTGGATCTATTAGTATAGTATTTAACCAATAATTAGCTTCATAATTGCTATTAGGCACTTCAAAAACGGTTACTCCTTTTATATCCCTAAATAATGCTACATAAAAATCATGTATCGCTCTTTTTAAACCGATATGATGGTCCAACACTTCCATTTGCCCGCGACCGATACCTGCACATATATTGCTCATTCTATAATTATATCCTATTTCACTGTGCTGATAATGTGGTGCATCATCTTTAGCTTGTGTCGCCAAAAAAATAGCTCTGTTTTTTAATGCCTCAGAAGTAGTTATAATAGCTCCACCTGTGGAGGTAGTTATAATTTTACTTCCATTAAAAGATAAAACGGCTATATCGCCAAAAGTACCACACTTTTGCCCCTTATAACGGCTTCCCAAGGCTTCAGCACTATCTTCAAGAATGGGAATACCGTATTTATCAGCGACTGCTCTTATGACTTCTATTTGATACGGAGTGCCGTATAATTGTACAGCAATAATTACTTTTGGAGTAATGTCTTTAGAAATACTGTCTACAATGGCTTCTTCAAGAGCAATGGGACATAAATTCCAAGTTTCAAGCTCACTATCAATAAAAACAGGAGTTGCACCTTGATATAAAATAGGATTAGCAGATGCTGAAAAAGTCATACTTTGACAAATTACAACATCACCCGCCTGAACTCCTAAAAGTATTAATCCCAAATGAATCGCAGCAGTTCCTGAATTTAAAACTGCAACATGATTTGAACCTAAATAGGTTTCTAAATTTTGTTCAAAATAATCTATGTTTGACCCAACAGGAGCAATCCAATTCGAATCAAATGCTTCTTGGATGTATTTCTGTTCATTGCCTCCCATGTGAGGAGGTGAAAGCCAAATTTTGTTTTTTTCCATCTTCTAGAAATAAAATCCATGGGGGTTTATTCTGCTAAAGTAATAAAAAACACCGCCATTATTCTGATTGCAAAACTATATTCTATTTAGTATTAGCTATTATATTTTTTAAAAAAAGTAAACCAAACAGTCTTCAAAATAAGTAGCATATCCCTACTAAAACTTCGATTGTAGTAATACGCTAGATTTATTCGTACTTTATCCGGAAAAATAACACTATCATTATAAACTAAAGGTAGTTCGTGCTTCTGCAACATGAATTCCTCTTTATTATATTTTATGGAAGCTAAATTAGTTAATCCTGGCTTTAATTCTAGTATTGTACGATTTTCACCTGTTAACAAATTATAATAACCCGGCACATCGGGTCTTGCCCCCACAATACTCATTTCTCCTTTAAGAACACTAAAAAACTGCGGCATTTCATCCAATTTAAAGCGTCGCAAGAACTGGCCTATTCTCGAAATATACTTTTCACCTGTGTGAGATTCAGTCCGAATTGTACGCAGTTTATATATTTTAAATGAAACACCAAATTGACCAATGCTTTCTTGGAGAAAGATACCATTGGTATGCGTACCCATAGCAGCAAGCAGCCATGAAATTAATAGAACCCAAAAAATAGTAGAAGTGTGAAGAAGGAGAAAACAATATCAAAAAGACGTTTTGCCATACCTTTCGAAGTATTTAATTCGAGATAAAAATACAATCAAAAAAACAGATTAAGAATTCCCGAGAACCATTTTACGAGTAACAAAATTTCGAACAAGTAAATAAATCAAGGTCAGTAGCAGTAAAAATCCGCCCATAAAAAGTAGTGTTAAATACCCATTGGAATCAAGATAAATAACCAATGCATTTATACCCAATTGAAATCCTGCATAAATAAAAGCGACTAAAATATGGGAATAGCCCATTTCATTGGCTAGATATTGATACAAGTGAGATCGGTGTGGCTGAAATATATTTTCTTTTCTAAGTAATCTGCTAATGATAGTAATGATGGCATCAATTCCATAAACCGAAAAGAAAAGAATGTACCCCAATTGGCCTGAGTCAATAATGGTCTTTATCATCAAATAGCCCAAAAAGAGTGCCATACTAATACTACCAACATCACCTGCAAAGCTTTTTGCTTTTTTTCGAACATTAAATATCCCAAAAGCCAAACAGGACAATCCCATAGTAATCAGCAAGGGTAAACTGGCTTCGTTGATTGGTAAAAAAGAAAAAGAAGCGATAGCTGTTAAAGCGTACAACACGGTTATCCCATTGATACCATCCATAAAATTAAAAGCATTCACCCAACCTATAAGGAGTACAAACACAATAGGAAGCAACCACAAAGGTTCATAAAACAAATTCAACTCATAAAAAACCAAACCAACAGCTATGAAGTGTGAAATAAAACGAGGCAATTGAGACAGTGGTTTGATATCATCAATAAAACTAACTACAGCCACTAATATTACAGCAAGCGTAACAGCCCAAGAAACATAACCCAGTAAAAAAGCAATGCTTATAGCTATTGGAAAAATAATACCACCACCTCTTAATGTAATAGAAGTATGGGATGATCTACTATTGGGTTTATCAATGATATTGTAAGTATCCGCTATTTTAAAATAAATAAGTTCAATACCAATTAATACAATAATTAATGCAATATATGTCATGTTATAAACTATGTCTATGCTGTTAAACGAATGATAATAATGATAAATAAGAACTAATCCCTTGTCACTGACAACACACTATAAAGTATGCTTCAGCAATCCCAAAAGATACTCCCCGTACCCTGATTTTTTCAAAGGCTCGGCAAGATCTTTCAATTGTTGTTCACTAATGAATCCTTGTCTCCAAGCAATTTCTTCGATACACCCTACTTTCAATCCTTGACGCTCTTCAATAACCTGAACAAATTGTCCCGCTTGCATTAAGCTGTTAAAAGTTCCTGTGTCCAACCAAGCAGTACCTCTGCTTAGAATGCCTACTTTCAACGCTCCTTTTTCGAGATATACTTTGTTTACGTCAGTGATTTCATATTCTCCACGAGCACTTGGCATGATGTTTTTAGCAATTTCAACTACTGAATTATCATAAAAATACAAACCGGGTACTGCATAATTTGATTTGGGTTCCAAAGGTTTTTCTTCTATCGAAAGTGCTTTAAAATTAGAATCAAACTCAACTACACCGTAACGCTCCGGATCAGAAACATGATACGCGAAAACAACTCCGCCTTCAGGATTAGTGTTAGATTGCAATAATTCATGCATATTAGCCCCAAAGAAAATATTATCACCTAAAACCAATGCGACACTATCTTTTCCTATGAATTCTTCTCCAATAACAAAAGCTTGCGCCAAACCATTCGGAATAGCCTGTTCCGCATAACTGAATTGACAGCCTATTGATGCTCCATCACCTAATAATTTTTTAAAATGAGGCAAATCATGAGGCGTAGAAATAATTAATATTTCATTAATTCCAGCCATCATCAAAGTAGACAACGGATAATAAATCATCGGCTTATCATATACAGGCATCATTTGTTTGCTCATAGCAAGCGTTAACGGATGCAACCGAGTTCCAGAGCCTCCGGCTAATATAATTCCTTTCATAAATTTTAAATTTATTTATTATTGGTCATTTATGGAATCGCTTTTTATTTATTGGTGTTTGCTTACGCAAAAAATTTTAATGGCGATTTTATATTGTTTTTGACTTTTGACTAATTATATTGTTTTTCGTAATAGGTTGCATACTCCCCGGAAGTAATATTATTTAACCAGGTTTGATTTTCCAGATACCAATTTACGGTTCGTTCCAGTCCTTGCTCAAACGTAACCGATGGCTTCCATCCCAACTCTCTATTTATCTTACCGGCGTCAATGGCATAGCGCAAATCATGTCCTGGACGGTCTTTTACATAGGAAATCAGCTGTTCAGAGGCCCCTGCAGCTCTTCCTAACTTATCATCCATTATTTTGCAAAGCAATTTAACCAAATCAATATTTTGCCATTCATTAAAGCCACCAATATTATAAGTATCGTGATTTTTGCCTTCATGAAAAACTAAATCAATGGCTACCGCATGATCTTCAACAAAAAGCCAGTCGCGGGTGTATTTCCCATCACCATAAACAGGTAACGGTTTGTTTTGAATGATATTATTAATAAACAATGGAATCAGTTTTTCAGGAAAATGAAAAGGCCCATAATTATTGGAACAATTAGTCAATACATAAGGCAAACCATATGTTTCTCCATACGCTCGAACAAAATGATCCGAACTCGCTTTTGAAGCAGAGTAAGGAGAGTTAGGATCGTAGGCCGTTGTTTCAGTAAACAATCCTTCGGCACCCAAACTTCCATAAACCTCATCAGTGCTTATGTGATAAAAACGCTTTCCTTCATAATTGCCGTTCCATATTGTTTTGGCGGCATTCAATAGATTCATTGTTCCTATCACATTTGTTTTCACAAAAGATAACGGATCAGTTATGGAGCGATCCACATGTGATTCAGCAGCTAAATGCAAAACCCCATCAAACTGATGCTCGGCAAATAGTTGATCTATAAATGTAGCATCAACGATATCTCCTTTTATGAAAGTATAATTAGGGGCTGCTTCTATATCAACAATATTTTCAAGATTTCCAGCATAGGTAAGGGCATCCAAATTAAAAATTTGATATTGAGGATATTTATTAACGAAAAGTCGTACTACGTGAGACCCTATAAAACCTGCACCACCGGTGATTACTATTTTTTTCATTTTATATGATTTTTAAACATTTTTCCAAACTATCTTTATAATTCGGTACAACAACTCCAAATGTATCTTTTATTTTAGTTTTATCCAATAAAGAATATTGAGGGCGTTTTGCTGGTGTAGGATAATTAGAAGAGGGGATTCCACTAACTTCACAATCAAAATTTCCTAATTCTTTAATTGCTAATGCAAATTCATACCAACTGATTTCTCCCTCATTAGAAAAATTATAAATACCTGCCTGCCAATGAGCATTTATCAATATTGTCATGATAGCCTGAGCCAAATCAGCGGCATAAGTTGGGCTTCCTATCTGATCATTTACAACATTTAAGCTGTCTCTTTCGTGCATTAATCGGGACATCGTTTTTACAAAATTATTTCCAAAACTGGAATATACCCAAGAAGTCCTGATTATAATTGAATTTGGATTTTCTTGCAAACAAGCCTTTTCTCCTGCCAATTTAGTCATACCATAAACATTAATAGGATTCGTCGGAGCCGTTTCAGTCAATGCAGTAGCTGCAGTACCATCAAAAACATAATCCGTAGAAACATGAATCAATTTACAGTCATTGATGTAACTCCATTTTGCAAACACTGCAACGGCTTGATGGTTTAAAACATCTGACAATTCTAGCTCAGACTCTGCCCTGTCTACGGCAGTATGTGCAGCACAATTGATAATAAATCTAGGCCTTATAGTGGCTAATCTAGTTTCTAAAGCTACTAAATTACACAGATCCAGTTCTTCTCTATCAGTAAAAACCCATTCAAACTGAGTATACTTTTTTGACAATACAGCTAATTCAGAACCCAATTGTCCTTTAGATCCCGTAACTAAAATTTTTTCCTTATTATTCAAAACTCCAATCTATTTCATTAAAACTAGGCAAAATCAGATCCTTTTCTGAAACAATAACTTCCTTAGAATCTAATTGCCAATCTATGGCAAGAGTCGGGTCATCATAACGAATTCCTCTCTCACTTTCTTTATGATAAAGTTGATCTACTTTATACATCACTGAGGCAGTTTCACTCAAAACCGAAAAACCATGAGCAAAGCCATGGGGCACCATCAACTGTTTTTTATTTTCGGCACTCAAAACCACACTGAAATGCTGCCCATAAGTAGGTGAATTTTTTCGTAAGTCTACCGCTACATCAAGGATTTCACCTTGCAGCACCCGTACTAATTTGGCCTGTGCGAAAGGATTGATTTGCAAATGCAATCCTCGAATCACTCCTCTTGTAGAGAAGGACTGATTGTCTTGAATGAACTGATATTTTATTTCATTTTCATGAAATTGAGCGTGGTTGTAAGCCTCAAAAAAATAACCTCGCGAGTCTTCAAAAACTCTAGGCTCTACAATAACTAAATCTGCTATCGGAGTAGTAACTACTTTCATAATATTTATAATATTTTATATTAAATTTTTTAATTTTATATATCAGGTATCTGTTTTAAAGAGACAATGCAAACTCCTTATCCAATCCATTCTAAAATATACAATCACAAATTCAAAATTTCATTTGTTTCAATAAACTTCAAAACCTCTTTAGGTTCCCATCCCAAAACCTCCCTTGCTTTACTATCATCGAATATTAAATCTGCTGTTATTTTGTTTACTTTATTAGTATTAATTGGGAATTTATCCCCTATTAAATCCCCGATAAAGCCAATCCCTTTCGCCATAAATAAAGGCATGTTTAAAGGTTTGTTTTTTTTCTGATTAATTGCTAAAATATTACTTAATTCACTGAAATTTGGATGATTACCATCTGTTAAATTAAAAACACCACCTAACTGACAAGCAAAGGGAATAATTTTTGCGACATCTTCAGTCAAAACCATACTTTTTTTAGCAAAACCTCCTCCTATATTAAAATAATATCCTTTATTTATCGCTTTAACCATTGCTCCTAAATTTCCTGGGGGATTAGGTCCCACTAATAATGGTAATCGTAAAATAGTGCAAATTACATTGTTCTTCTGACACCAGTCAAAAATAAATTTTTCAGCTTCGATCTTACTCATGCCGTAAGGATCCTTAGCATTCAAAGGTGATTCTTCAGTAATATTTGTTCCTTTTTCTTTGCCATAAACAGCTACAGAACTAATAAAAACAAATTGTTGAGGAAGAGTTGATTTCTCTAAACCTTTAAGTAAATTTTGAGTCCCAATTACATTAACCTGATAAAATTGTTTTTTTTCAATTTCTGTTTTCGGAATACTGTGAGCTTTGCCTGCAGAGTGTATTATTAAATTGAATTTCTCCTCAAAATTCGGAACTTGCTTGTCTAAAGACAATTGATAATCTCCGGAACTTCTTGCTAAAGTGGTTATTTTATGTTCTTTTTTTAAAATTTCAACAATAGTTTTTCCTAAAAAGCCATTGGAACCCGTTACTAATATATTCATCAATATGCTATTTTTTCCAAATATTTGATTCAATTTCAAACAACTCCTTTATCCAACCTTTCAAAGACATTGAAAAATAAACTGTGTTTTCAATTTCTTCAAACTCTTTTTCAAAAAATTGCTTGACTAATTCTGGGTTTTGTCTATCAATTATATAGATATTATTTTCATTGTAAAATGGGTATGACTTAATATCTGCATTAGTAGTTACAAGTTTTCTTCCTGCACCAAGTGTTTCAAATGTGCGCATGGTTAAACCATTTTGACCTGGGTGATTTATATCTAAAATAGCTTTTGAATCTTTATAAATTTCTACAATTTGTTTATGACTTAAACTCTTGAAAGAAATTTTTTGTTCGTCAAAGTTTTTAAAATTTTTATCCGTTAGCTTTTTAAACTTAAACAAGGTTTCGCTTGGAGAAAAATAAAAATTAAACATTTTTAAGTTATATTTTTTACACCAATCATTAAGTTTTTGCGAAATACTATATCGATCTGAATGTGCTGTACCTATAAATGATAAATCGTATTTATAGGTATTACCTTCTTGTTGATTGACAGTTGTATATTCCGAAGCATAAAATAAGGGTCTAAAACTTAAATTATATTTTATAGCATCTTCTCTATCAAAAGTAAATTTCCTATCAAAATAAGATAAAATACTCAGCCCATTCGGGTTATTCTTGAAAGAATCATACGTATAATAAATAAACACGATTTTTGGATTTTCTTTTCTTAAAAATTCAAGAAAAAAAGCAGGAACTACCTCTCCTT
The DNA here is from genome assembly GCF_054343795.1 of Flavobacterium sp. GNP002. NCBI lineage: Bacteria > Pseudomonadati > Bacteroidota > Flavobacteriia > Flavobacteriales > Flavobacteriaceae > Flavobacterium > Flavobacterium sp. GNP002. The sequence goes on along the minus strand of NZ_JBTGUW010000001.1, from coordinate 1,926,429 downwards.
TAATCTGTAAGAAGAAGTCGTACCTTTTACTTTTTATCTTTTCAATTATGTTTTTATAGTGTTTATCAATATTTACTTGGTAAAAACTACGCTTCAGTCTTATAATAGCTTTACTGTAAAACGAGTTGGATGGCCTTTCATCATACAAATCAACTTCTGCTCCCATAGCAACCATTTCTTCTTTAATTAAATTTTCGTAATTAAAAAAGCTAACTGAAAGCATAAAAACATTCTTGTTTTCTAATACTTTCATATTATTTATAAAGTCCTTTTGCTTTCATTTCGTCAATCGATTTTTGATAATTATCTTTCTCGACCTCTTGAGTATTTACCCAATTTGTAAATTCTTTTAATCCATCTTCAAATGAATATTTAGGTGTAAAACCTAATTTAGAATTTATTTTAGTCAAATCGGCATAATTATGACGGATATCTCCTAAACGGTAATTCCCACTAACTGCTACTGGAACATCAACTCCATAGTTTTTTATTAGATTAGTTGCAACGCTTATTACATCAGTAGCAACACCTGTACCTACATTAAAAACTTCATTATTTGCTTCTTCCTTTTCAATTCCTAAAATTGTTGCATCTACAACATCGTCTATATACACAAAATCACGTGTTTCTTTTCCATCTTCAAAGATATTAATGCCATTCCCATTTTTAATTTGTGTAGAAAAAATAGATAAGATACCAGTATAAGGATTTTTTAGTGATTGTCCTGGTCCATAAACATTTTGGTATCTAAAAGCAACTGGTGCAATTCCTAATGTAGGACAAACAGTCATAATCATTTGTTCCTGATTTTGCTTAGTGATACCATATACTGATGATGGATGAATTTTAGATTCCTCGTCCGTCCCCACTAATTTTAAAATTTCAGAACCCGAAAATTTAACCTCAAAATCACCACCATCCATATACTCTGATGTACGGTGTTGTGGGTAAACACTTTCGCCTCTTTCATTGATATATTTTCCTTCCCCATATATCGATCGTGAGGATGCAATTACCACTTTTTTTACTTGATGTGGTGTATTAGCTAATAAATCCAGCATAATTGCTGTACCATTGACATTAACATCTACATATTTTTGTATTTCATACATAGACTGCCCAGTTCCTGTTTCAGCCGCATAATGCACAATTGTATCTTGTCCCTCTAGGGCTTTGATCCAATCTTCTTTGGAAGTGACCGTCCCTGCGATAAACTTAACACTATCTTTGATACTTATAAACAAAGGCGAACTTTGTTTTGGATTTTCACCATGAATTTGTGGCGATAAGTTATCCAAAACTGTTACTTTATACCCTTTTGCAATTAATTTTAATGCAAGATTTGACCCTATAAATCCAGCTCCTCCAGTAATTAATACGTTTTTCATTTATTTTTTATTTTAATTCTTGTATTTTTTCCCATTTTTGGGTTTGAAAATTAAATTTTTTAATCGGTTTTGCAGGAATACCTACTGCAATAACATAAGCCGGCAAACTTTTTGAAACAACGGAATTAGCACCAACGATTGTACCTTTCCCTATTTTAACACCAGGAAGAACCGAAACAAATTCACCAAGCCAAACATTATCTTCTATCAGTACAGGCTTAGAATACATTGCCCTGTCCTTAGGTATTGAATCTGGATGACTATCAAATTGATTACCTGAGTAACTTCCATGAGAACAGTCTGATATATATATTTTACTAGCAAAAAGCACATTATCACCTATTTTTACACTTTCCATAGCTGTGATATGCACGTAATCATTCATCTGAAAATTTTCACCAATGAATAAAACCTTATTATCATTTACTGGGTATGCTTCTAAACGACACCCATAGCCTGTGGTGAATCCTCTTGAAATCTCTATAAAACGCTTTCCTCTAATATCTATTGGAAACCTTATTAGTCTTGCTTTTTTAAATACAAACTTAGTCCTCATTATAAAGAGTGCCATCTTCAACATTCCAAGTAAACTATATTTTTTCAAAATTTCCTAAATCGATTAAAATAAACCATAAAAACTACATTTCTTCTATTGATAATTTTATACTTAATAAAATAAAATAGAAATTTTTCTGCTTTGGAAAGAAAACTTGTAAAAATTAAATTCTCTTTAATGATTTTATTAAAAAAAGGGAATTCAAAAACTTTATTCAAAATTTCTCGCTTGACTAATTTATCTCCTCGATTGATGACAACACTATAGATAACGGAAAAAACCATTCTAAGGTAAAGTATTTTAAACTTTTCGTAAAAAATACTCAATTTATTATTTTTTTCTAGAAAAAGATACAACTCATCTAAAACGTAAATCTTATCTAAAACCTTTGGAGATATAGTCCTCATGATAGATCCATCACGCTGTCTATAACCCATTAAAACATTTTCAACTTTTGAAATTTTATTTGCATAAAAAAATGCTTTGAAGATAAAATCTAAATCTTCAAACCATACACCTTCTTTAAATTGCAGATTATTATTTTTTAAAAAATCAAGCTTATACATTTTGTTCCAGACAGCAAAGGATATATCATTTTTAAATAACTTATTCATTCTTTCATCTAAAGTAAGCAAGTCTCCATCAAAATTAACTTTATCAAATCTAAATTTCTTTTTATCGAGATTTAAGAACTCATAATAAGGAGCTACAACAATGTCAGAGTCATTACTATTTGCAGTTTCTGCCATTTTAGTTATTAATGTTTTGTTTTCTATGTAATCATCGCTATCAAAGAAAATCACATAATCTCCTTTTGCAAATTGCAATCCATAATTCCTAGCTGAACTTAATCCTCCATTTGTTTTTCTTAATATTTCCACATTATTAAATCTATCAGAAAATTCAGTTGCAATATTAATGGAAAAATCTTTTGATCCATCATCTACTAATAATACTTCACAATTATTTCCTATTGGTAATAAACTATCAAGAAACTGACGGAAATATGACTCCACATCATAAAAAGGAACAATAATACTAATTTGAATTCGATCTTTACTCATATTAAATTTTATCTAATTTTGACTCTATCAATTACACTAAAAATAATAGGCCATAACAAAATTGTTCCAGTTGCATACCACATATTATTAAAAGTACTCAGAAGAATTATTGCGTTTAGTGAGGCAATTGAAGTTAAATAATATTTGCTGTTTTTTTTTACTAAATAAGGATAAATTAATGCACTGAACATTAGCACTACATACATTATTATTAAACCAGCTGAACCTATTAAAAAATAGGAAACATAATAAAATGTTGGTGCATTCAGTAATGGAGTCACATAGTAATTTGCATAATCATTTCTTGCAACGATCTCTTCATAGCCAAATAGAGACACTAATCTTTTGCTTATAAAATCTGGAAACAATTGAGTAGTTGCAAATAATCCTACATTATTTATATCAAATGTATCTTCTTTTTCAAGAACCAAATTCTGAAGGTTTCCCATTGGAGAAATGAGATAAATATAACTCCAATAAAACTCATTCGGAACACCACTTTTTATAAAATTATCTGTAGCACCAGCTACTCGCAATAGATATTCCTTATCATCTTTAGTTTGCTCTTGTCTGATATTGCCTACTACACCAAATAAATATAATACAATTCCTAAAACTGCAAAAGGCATAAAAATTGTTTTCACCGTAATTGACTTTAACTTCATTAGATATAAAAAAATCATTGCAGAAAAAACAATCATAAAAGCACCACGGTTCATAACCAAAATATAAGGAATTAAGGTTAAAATAAACAGGATCAGTTTTTTTCTGTTTTTACTTGTCAAATAAAAATTAAACATTAATATGGAAAAAAAAATATTAAACGTTCCTAATATTACATGAAAAGTAGGTATCCCATTAAAGTCGTCGTAAGAGTATGACGGATTTAAAAAAGTACTTACAATGGGTACACTAAATTCGTATAAAAACTCCAATAGATAACCAATACAAAGAAAATACATTGACCTGTTTATAAATGTTGGCTTGAGATCAACATCAGCAGTTCTAATCACTAAATATCTATTTTGCAAAAACGATAAAATTAATGATAAAATAATCGTCCAAAATAAAAAAAACATCAAGAATCCATTCAATTTTGGATATAAATCTGACCAACCTATTTGATACAACAATAAAATTGAAGCAAAAGAAATTGCATATACAAAGCAAGGAAGGTATAATATTTTATGCTTCATCCTTCAGAGAAAATCTGTTTTAACCACTCTTCCAAAGAAAATACTATTTGTTCATTTTGCTTTGATTCAAAATCAAAAAAATCCTGTTTAATAGATATATTATTCAAATCAAATAGGCAAACCATCCCGGAATTCGCAATAAGTTCATCATTTTCAAAAAAAACGTTATTTGTTGCCACCTTAGTATTACATGCCAAAGACTCAATAACCCGCATTGCCAAACCTGTTTGCCTCGGATTACTAACATCTACCATTATACGACTCTTAGATAGAATGTTTAAGTATTCAGGTCTATCCATATGCTTAAAGGACACTATAGTTTTATCTAATTTTTTTCTTTGTAAATAATACTTAACTCGGGTAGTAAACGGCATATATAAAAAAGGCTTTAGTTTAAATCCATTTTGGATGCAGAATTCTTTGAATTTTAATACCCCTTCATACCTTTCTTCGAAGAAAAATCCCATGAAAAAGAAATCGTATTCATATGATTTATTAGTACTCCGGTAATGCTCGACATCATGAGTGTAGAATAAAGGAATATATTTCAATTTCAAGTTTTTACTGTCTTCAAAATCAAATGTCTTGACGTTGTCAAATGACTCAATAAGATGGTTAAAAGGATTGGTACGTTGTGAATCCCATTGATACATAATAGCCTTACTATCAGGATTATGTTTTTTAAAACTTTTCAAAAAAGAAATAGGCATCATATAACCTCTAATGACGAATAGATAGTCGTACGTTTTGTTTGCTATAGATTTTAATATTTTATTATAATGTTTATTTTGGAACTCACTCATGTAAGAACTACAAAAATTATTAACTATATTGAAATCAAACTTATAAGATCTTTCAGAAAAAAAATCAACAGAAGCACCCATCGCCTCAAGTTGTTCTTTAATCATGATTTCATAATTATGAAATTTAGGGCCGATAAATAAAATTTTTTTTTCTTTAAAATTCATTTTGTTACTTTAACTTACATATTTAGAGACATATATTCAAAAAAACTGTCTGCATCTGAACAAATACATTACTAACCATTGAAATTACTTAGTTATAAACATTAATTTATTAGCCATTTATAAATCATCCTATGAATTATTTTTTTATCCTTCAATTCAATTAAATTATCCACTAATTTTTTTTTACCGTCATCAAGATAATTTCCATAAAGCTCATTGAATTTTTGAATTTGAAGGATATTAGGCATTAAATAATTACCGTTCTTTACTCTATATATAAAACTTTTAAGTCTATTTGCAATAGAAATACTTTCTTTTTCGGTAACAGTACCAATATGGCTACGATAATACATTAATGGTTCGTTTAAATAAATGGTGTTCCCAAAACCATATCCTATTAATGCAATAAGATAATCATGCATAATGATGTCTTTCATATCAGATTTAATCATTTCTTGCATCATCTTTTTATTAATGATACACGTGCATCCTGTTACAATATTAAAAATAAGCGACTTTTTAAAATTGAATTCATGAGGATTAAATTTATGTAATTCCCAAAATGATTTATTAGTAACAATACCATTCTGATCAATCAAACATAAATCATGAAAAGCTACTAAAGGCTTTTCATCTCCATAAAAATTAGAATTCAAAATAGAATTCATTTGAATTTCAATTTTATTTGTATACCATATATCATCCTGATCACACAAAGCCATATAATCATTATTGGCTAATGAAACTGCATATTTAAATGATTTATTTGACCCTAAATTCTTATCGTTAAAAAAGAGCTTAATTTTATTGTATTTATCATGATATTTATTAAGAATTTCTCTTGTTGAATCTGTTGAACAATCATCAACTATAATTATTTCTTCAATATCATAGGTTTGATTTAGTATGGAATTTAACTGTTTTTCTAAATATCTACTCCCATTATACGTACAGAGTACAACACTAACTTTATTTTTATTTTCTGACATTTTTCTTCAATTATGTAAAAACTTAATTACTATTGGATATCTAATAAAAAAGTCATATTAAAACTACATTCTTAACAAATCTTTTACTACAAAGTATTTAATATTGATCACTTGTTCCAAATCCCTCTTACTTTGGTATTTATCAAAAAATTAAATTGAATGTAATTTAAGACCAAGCCTGAAAGATTCACTAAAATAAGAGCTCCTACTATTCCATTTATTCCAAACTTACCTGCAAAAAAATAAGTTAAGGGTAAAAAAATGATTGAACAAAACAAAATATTAAGCATTTGAATCCGTAATTTTCCGATTCCATTAAGAAATGAGGAGTAGCTCATACTTGCAACAAGAACAAACACATAAATAGCCATTAACACTGATAATTCTTTAGGCACAACTATCAAATTACCAATCCAAATATGGTACACAAAATTTGAACATAAAACCATAACGAGCAAGACAAAAAAAGCAATTATTAACAATCTATTGACTTTTTTCAAACTTTTCTTAATCCATTCGTAGTCTTGTTTTACATAAGCATCTGTTGTTGCTGACCATATCGGCGCTAGGACGATGGAGAAAAGCATGGGTATGATATTAAAATATCTTGCTGCAACATTATAAGTAGTAACCTTTTCTGGCCCGAACATATTAGAAATTAACAAGTTTGCAGTTGAAAAAATGACAAGACCCGCAATTTGCAAGACAAAAAATTTACTTCCCAATCCTATTAATGATTTAACATATTCTTTTCTAAAAAAATTAAAATTAGGGGTAATTGCCTGATATTGATTCCTAAAAACAAAAGGGTAAGAAATTGCGTAAACAATCACAGGTGAAACAGAATAAACTAATGCAACTTTAAATAAATCACCCTTCGAAAAAAATGTTAAAACATAAATCACAATTAATGATAACAATTGTCCAGACAATATTAATAAATTTTCTAAAGCTGTTTTATGAATTGCCAATAGTATATTTCCAATAAGTTTAAGAACAAAATTTAAACAAAATAAAGCAAAGGACATTAATACTATTGCATTTAAATTGGGAACTAAATCAATATTTATATTCAAAATATCGTGCCAATCTAGGTACATGTTAATAATTTGAAAAAGTAAAAAAATTACTATCATTAGCACAAATACAACGCAATAAGATGTTGATACGTAAATTTTGGCTTTAACATAATCGCCTTGAGCAAGCGATTCCGACAATTTATTTCTAAGTCCATTACCTAACCCTATATCGAAAGTATTTACCCACATCAAAATTGAATTAAGTGTTAGCCATATGCCATATTCAGTAGGATTTAAGTAATTAATAGTCAAAGGAATAATTAACAACGATATTAAAATACCAAATCCTTTGATAAAAAAAGAATAAAAAACATTTTTCTTAGCAATGATTGTTCTTTCATCTCCTCCTTTGAACTTATTTAATAATTTACTAAAATGCATATGTAACTTCAAAATTAATAAATTTCCCCCAACTAAATTTAAAATGGTGGCGTCATACTTTACGTCTAAAACTATTACTAGAAAACGCAGCTACCAATTTACCAATTTTCATATCTTTCTGATACACTTCTCTCCTCAAGCCCCGCACCCGAAAACCGATGGTCAGTGGTATTAAAGTACTACAAAATGCCTTTGCCTTCGCAGTATATTCTACTGGTAAAAATTTGATATCGATATTAATCACCTACAATTCGAACAATAAATTAAAGTTCGTAAAATATCTTCTAAAATCTGCTGGATGGCTTACGGAACTATTTCACCTACAAACTACAACCTTTCACTTGTATGAATCGCTCAACTATAGTATGTGCCCGTTGGTTTTTAGTAGTCTTATCCAAGCTAGGATGAGTTTGTAAAGCAACAATTAAATGATAACAGTGTCTATTAACTTCTTTCAGGTTTTTTTTTCGAATGCCCCGCATTAAACAACTTGAAGGTACTAAATGTTATTCCAACTCATATTGTTTTACACTCCCTATCTACATCAATTGTTTTAAAATTTTTCTTACTATTAAAAAGATTAGAATCAAAAACCCTGCTAAAAAACCTCCCATCATTATCCCTTTTGCCTTCCCAAACTTTTCTTTCTTTAAAGGTAAAATAGGCCTGTCAATAACTTGAATTAATGGCGTTTCTTTGCGCAAAGTTACCTTAGCTAGTTCGGTTTGTTTCACCAACTCGGTTAATATGGCGGTATTCGCTTGTACATCGACCTGTCTGCGTGCTGAAGGCGCACGACGTACATTCATTGCTGGATTTAATCCAAAAGTATTGTCATTAGCAACAGCAACACCCGTAATGGCGCCATTCAATTCCCTACGAATTGAATCAGTTTGACGAACCAATATATCCATATTCATTTTAGCTTTCTTGCTTTTAGTGGTAACGTAAAAATCAGAAACTGTTTTGACCAGATTTTCACAAAGATGTTTGGCAAAGAGCTCATTTTTATCTTTCACATCTATGTTTATGATTGCAATTTTTTTGTCTTTTTGTGCCACCGATAAACCAGTTTTGGACAGTTCATCATAGATCTCTCCTAAAATACTATCGTGTACACGAGTGAAATAGGTGCGCTTGACATTAGGCAAAAATTGAATCTTAGCTAATTTGGGTTTTCCTTCCCATTTATCTCTCCACTCGTTGTTAAGGATATATAATTCCGCTAGAGTAATCGGCTTACCATCAGTATCGATTATACTACTTAATAAAGTGTTTTCAACCATCGCACGGGATTTGAACAATTCTGTCAAATTAGAGCCAGTAAATATGCTTCCACCGCCGCCTCCTAGATCCAAGCCAAGCGAACTGGCCAAACCAAGTGCACCACCTAAACCACCACCACTTTTTTCATCTTCTAAAGCAAAAGATAAAGTAGCCGTATATTCAGGTTTTTTCAGAAATGAATAGGCCAGACCCAATCCGGCGCCTACAATCACCGCCAAAACAATAATCTTCCATTGCGAAAGTAAATAAGAAAACCATTCCCTTCCTTTTTCAATAAGTTCTTTTAACGATATTTCGTCGTTAGTATATTTTTCGTTCATATATTTTTATTATTCGATAGTCAATGTTCATTGTTCGGCATCACTTTTCGCTGGGCGATAGATAATAGGACACAAGACGAAAAATCTACTAGTAACCCCTCACTGAGCACAGTTTATTTTATCCTATCTCAATATTGCAATAATAACTCCAGCCAAACTCGCTAAAACTCCCGCTATGCTTACAAATTCTCCTGTACTCATCTTTTTGGTCTCTGGTTTTTCAGGAACAATAATCTGAGACCCCGGAGTCACCTTTGGGTAATTTTTGAAAAACAAGAAAGAACTCGCAACATCCGCTTTTCCATTTGGATAAATAACATACGCTTTCTTCTTCCAACCTTTTGCATCAATACCACCGGCAGCATTAATATAATAACGGAATCCTTTGTTGCGGTCATATGGAATCTCCGAAGTCAACAACACATTTCCAGTCACTTTAACCCCTTCATTGAAGGCAACGACTTCAATTTCATCTCCTGGAAACAAAGTGACATTAGTATTGCTTTTTGGATTATTAACTATAGATTTCCAATCTACAGGTATTGTAGCAAATTTCAAATCCTCTTTTAATTTTTTTTTCAATTTATTTTGAACACTATCTTTTGTACCCAAGTTCAGATTTACATTTTCAAGATCTTCAATTTGCTTTGCTAGAATAGGACGCTTAATTTTAACTCCTTCAATGTTAGCCAAAGAAGTCAAACCACCAGCTCTTTGAACAATATCATAGACCCTATCCTTTTTATTTGCTAAAACATATTTTCCTGCATAATTAACAGCACCGGTTATAGTAACCGATTCTGGTTTTTCATAAACTGCCATTTTACGGATATTTACTACATCAAAAGGCTGCAATTCAAAATTTTTCAATTGCTCATTATTATTAGCCGTAATTTCAATATCAAATAATAATGCTTTACTAGGGTTAGCATCATCAATCTCTTCTGACATAATCATTCGGGCTATCTCAACTCTTTTCGAGGCTGAACCAGTCAAACCACCTGCTTGAACCAACAAATCATTCAAAGTTAAATTTTCATAATAAGGATATTCTCCCGGTTTTTTGATCTCTCCGTCAATAGTTATTTTATAATCTTCAACAAAATCTAAAACAGAATATACTGTTACAATATCTTCTTTTTTTAGAGGCACATCTGCTTCAAGATCACCATTTAAAGCTTTCCCTAAATTCACGTTAACAATTTCCGTAGTCAAATCAGATTGTAATCTAATGATTCTAGCTCTATTACTATAAGCATCTTCTTTCAAGCCATCAGCCTTAGTAATCAAATCAGAAATACGCATACCTTCATAAAAGGAATAGGTATCAGGTCTAAAAACAGCTCCTTCAATTTTAATACGGTTTTCAAATCTATTTAAAATTTTAGATACTCTAAAAACATCCCCAGAAAGTGGTTTATAAGAAGTAAACGCTGAACTATTAATGTCTATTACTTTAAATTCTTTATCCGTTTTTTGCAATACATTTACAGAAGCAGTATAAGCTGATTCGTTAAAACCTGAGGCAAAGGATAACAGATCAGAAAATGTTTCCCCTTTTTTCATCTCAAAAATACCAGGACGTTTTACCTGCCCTTCAACAGTAACGCGTTGGTTGTATGCCGGAATTCTAATAACATCATTATCCTTCAAACCCACATTATCTGATTGGTTTCCATTCACAAGGAATCGATAAATATCAATGTTTCTGTATACTTTATTATCTCTTAACAATTCTATATTTCTATAACTCCCATTTTTACCCGGACCTCCTCCTAAAAACAAAGCATTATAAACTGTTGCCAATGAAGATATCGAATAATTACCCGGTTGTCTGCTACCAATTATAGTCACTCTAATAGTTCTAATGCGACTCAAACTTACGCCAACTTGAGATTGCCCTGAAGCTACTGTACTATACACTCTAGCTATAGCACCTTTTATTTTCTGTGTAGCCGCTTCGATTGTCATTCCGGATACTGGAATTTGACCAACATATTGAATATTCACTTTACCTTCCATGGTGACAGGCACACTGGCATTAAACTCCTGTATACCATATACACTAATCTGTAATTCATCTCCAGGACCTAAAACATAGTTCACTGGTGTTGCTAATTTTAAATTGGGCTCAAAATTTAAAGTGGGATTATCAAAAAGTTCGGACCCAAAAATTAAGGCATTAATAGTATCTTTTACTTTAGCATTGACTACTTTCTCCTGCTTTCTGGTGAGCTCTTTTGTTTCAATTTCACCATTTAAGTCTTCTTTTTTATCAGGATTTGACAAGCTTGAATTACCCTGTAAACGTAATTTTAACTTAGTAAATTCGCGTGCAGGCATTCCTTTGGCTAAGGCCATAGGTTCTGCTTGCTCAATTGTCATATTATTTGTTAATAACTGTGCTTTTATTTTTGCAATATCACTATCTGACAAATAATCTACTTTCAGAGTACTTAAATCAGAACTTTTAAGTAAATCTTGCGCCATCAAGGTTGACGATTGAAAAAGAGCTACAAACAATACAAGAGCAATAATTATTTTTTTCATGTCTATTATAAAATTAAATTGTATTCAATTCTTAATCTGTTAACTGTATATTATTTTTTAAATCAAAATATATACAATCTGTTAGTATTAAAAAGTACGCACAGCTACGCAAGAGTAAGTCACATAATAGACCTACCCTTCTTTTTTTAAAATTTCTACAAAGCTAGAGTAAAATTATAGTAAAATCTATAGTTTCGGTAGGAAATATAAATCAAAAAAGTCATTTGATTGATTTTAACTAAAGTACCGCACAACAATCTTGCTTTCTTTTGCGAAAATAAGAACAAATGCTTTTAAATGGCAAAAATCCGTGAATTCCATAAGAATAAATGATATTAAATAAAAAAAAGTTTACAAAATAAAAATATCAGGCAAACTTTTTTCTATTTAATGCAACAATTATAATATTACAACTTCCATATTTTTTTATGCCAAGGCTCTTTTTCTACCTTTACTCCATAACCATAACCATAACCATAACCTTTTGTTGAATCTGTATCATTCAAAAGCATACACATGTTTGGTAATTTTTGTTCTTTAAATAATGTATTTGGAATAGTAAGCATACGTTTTTCTAAAAAATTAGCACGAGCAACATAAATAAAACAATCAGCATTATTAGCTATCAACAAAGTATCAGCAACTAAACTCACTGGAGCAGTATCAACAATGATATAATCATATTGCGCCTTAATATTTTTAAAAAGAACATCAACTCTTTTATTCATCAATAGCTCAGCTGGATTAGGAGGAATAACACCCGCAGGTAAAACATGAAAATCTTCATAACCGTCATATTTAACGATTAAATCTTCCAAAACTAAATCTTTAGAAGACAAAAAATTAGTAACCCCACGATCTGGCAAAGTCAAGTATTCATCCAACCTTGGATTCCTGATATCCATTCCTATCAATAATACTTTTTTACCGGACAATGCAAAAGTAGCAGCTAAATTTGCTGAAACAAAGGTCTTCCCTTCCTTAGGAAAAGTGGAAGTCAAAAATATGGTTTTAGCAACACCATCTGGCACTTTACTTAACATAAATTCCAGGTTTGTTCTTATAATTCGTAAAGCCTCAGCTGAGCTGTTTCTGCTCTCTGATTTGATAATTTCTGATGGGGTTTCAGAAGTAGGTACATCCCCAATAAAAGGAATATTTGTTTTTTCATCTAAATCCAATCTACTTTTAATTTTTGTATCTAATAAATCATTTGTGTATATAACTACAAAAGGAAGTAATAGACCCATCAATAATGAAACTAAATAAGTAGTGTTTTTTTTGGGGAAAATAGGACTTTTGTTAGTTTTTGCTGGATCAACAACTCTGGCATTGGGCTCTGTAGCCGACAAAGAAATAGCTGTTTCCTCTCTTTTTTGTAACAAGTACAAATACAACTCCTCTTTTACTTTCTGCTGTCTGGCAATTACTCTAAACTGTCGTTCCTGTACTGGAATTTTACCAATTTTAGTGTTTAAGATCCCTTCATTTCTATTAAAATCCCTTTTTTGAATAGTCAAACTGGATTGCATTCGTTTAAGACTGGAAACTACAGTATTTTTTAAGGATAGAATTTGCTGATCCATTTTAACTACAGAAGGGTTAGACACTGTAGCTGATTTCAAAATTCGGTTACGATCTAAGACCAATTGATTATACGAATTAATTAATCCAGAAGCATCTCCTTCACCCGAAATAATATTTGTTGGCAATAAATCAGAATTAGTACTTTTCTTGATAAAATCCAACATCGAAGAAACAACATTCAATTGAATTTCAGCTTCCACACTTTGTTTATCATACTCATTAGAACCCTCTATGTAAATCTTAGCTTCTGATTCAATATCAGTTACCTTATTAGACTTTTTAAAACTCTCTACGTCTTGTTCTACTCCATCCAGTTCTTGCGTAATTAGTTTTAATCTGTTGGCTATAAATACAGAAGTATTTTCTGATATAAAGTTTTTATCGGTTGCTGCGTTCTGATTATAAATCTGAACCAAATTATCTAAGAAAATTTCAGATTTATTCGTTAAAGGATCTGTAATAGAAATCCCAACTACACTGCTTGATTTATTAACTGGCTCCACCTTTAAACGAGCTCTAAAACTAGAAACAACATTATCAAGAGGACGCACTAATATAGTAAGCATCTTCTGTGAACCGTTCTGAAATTGATTCTCTTTTAATTTTGCTTTATTAATAATCAAATCACCATATTTAGTTGGTATTTGCTCTCCATACCTAAACTCATTTTTAGTACTTAAAATTACAGATGAAGAATCGGGGCTTGATATGTCTTCTAACCTAAAAGAATTTTCGCTTAATACAGTAAAGTTTAAAGCAATAGAACTTTCGTAAAAGCGATTTGTTTTTTCAGTAAAAAACACTTCAATTGGAGTATTCTGATAAATTTCCCTGTCAACTATTTTTCCTTTAACGATTAAGCTCGTGTTTAGATCTAACTTTTTCACAGTATTCTCAACTAAAGATCTAGATTTTAGTATTTCAATTTCATTATCTAAATTACTCTTCATACCCGTTCCCAGGCCCATATCCTCAAAAACAGATAACTCAGAAAGCATCCCTCCCTTGCTTTCATCTTTCACTAGAATTGTGGTGGTAGCCTGATATTGAGGCAAAGTGTATTTTAAATATAGATAAGCACCAAATAAACAAGTACAAGTTACTAATACGAACCATTTCCAATGGAATAAGTATTTATCAAGAAAGGCTTTTAATTCAAAATCTTTCTGCAAACCGTCGTCAAATCTATTATTTTTCATTCGAAATTTATTTTGTAGTCGTAATTATTAATGTAATCAAAGTAATCAAAATAGAAGTAGCAGACAAAATTAACCCTGTACTTGCTCCTACAGCCGCTGAGCTGATTCTACTTTTGTTTGGTTCAACATAAATCACATCATTTTGTGCCAAGTAATAGAAAGAGGAATGAATGAAATCAGCTTTAGTAATATCTACTCGGTTATAGGATTTCACACCGTCAATTTCTCGTATTATTAAAATATTATTCCTTTTACCATAAATAGTTAAATCCTTTGCCATCGTTATGGCCTCAATCAACGTGATTCTATCTGATGGTACATTATAAGTACCCGGAGAATTAACCTCACCTTGTACAGAAACTTTAAAATTCATGATGCGAAGATTAATAATTGGTTTTTTAACATAAACAGAAATTTTATCTTGTAACATTTTCAGAACCTCAGAGCGGGTTAAACCACTTACTTTTAATTGCCCTAAAATTGGAAAATCAATAGCACCATTAGAATCTACCAAATAAGACTGTACTGATTGCTGCCCCGAAGATACATTAGAACCGGAAGTTGAACCCAAATTAAAAGGTATAGCTACTTCTGGATCTTCTGCAGAAACTGTAATACTTAATAAATCATCGGGTTGAATTTTAATTTCATAGGAACTGGATTTTTCTTGCGAATTAATAGTGTCAATGTTTTGATAATAAACCACATCCGTTCTTGAAGCACAAGAAAATAGCATGATTGCTATAAATAAAGGCACTATTTTTTTTAGTAAAGAAAAACATTTCATAAGAATTAAATTTTAAAAGTTGCAAATATAGAGATTAAAAGTCTCATTAAGGTTTAAAAACTAGAAGCACTGATAAACTTAATCCAATATTTATCAGCATTAACAAATAACGGAATTGAAAGAAGCGTTTATAATATTCTATATTTAATCAGCAGTACTGAGATTTCGATTGAAAATGATTTAAAGATTAATATGCATTTTTTTCTCCCTTGAATACATTAAGAATCGTTTTATAAATAATTTTCAAATCCAGTAACAAACTCCAATTTTCAATATACCAAATATCATAATCCACACGGTCTTTCATGTGGATCAATTCTTTGGTTTCACCTCGAAAACCATTCACTTGTGCCCAGCCTGTAATTCCTGGTTTGGCATAATGACGCACAAGATAATTATTAATCAATTCCGAGTATTGTTCTGTATGCATCAACATATGTGGACGTGGTCCCACTACTGACATATTACCCCAAAAGACATTTAAAAACTGTGGCAATTCGTCCATATTGGTTCGGCGCATAAACGCTCCAATTTTAGTAACCCGTTTATCGCCTAGTGTAGCCTGTAATTTATCGGCTGAGGCATTTACTCGCATTGTTCTAAATTTCAAACAGCCAAATGCACGATTGTCTCTACCGGAACGCTCTTGCATAAAAAAAACTGGCCCAGGGGAGTCAAACTTAATTAAAATCATCAAGATTGGAAAAAGCCATGGAAAAATTAGTACAATCACGAGGATAGAAAAACCTAAATCAAACACTTTTTTCATCAAAAGATTGAAGGTGACCTCTAAAGGTTCCTTCCTAAGCATTAAGATGGGAGTATTTTCGTAGAAACTAATCTCAACCTTACGCGACTTCGTGTACAACTGAAAATCAGGAATAAATTTAATACGCACCATATAGCGCTCACAGAGCTCGGTCAGTTGATTGATTATTTTTATATTATCAATATGCAAAGCAATATACATTTCGTCAACATTTTCATTGATGATATAATCGGGAATAGCATCAAACCCGCCTAATAGAGGAGACGATATAAAGGCAAAAGGATCCACCTTATCATCAAAAAATCCCAACACTCTGTAGCCATAGGTAAGATCTTTCGACAAAATCTTGCGCATATGTTCCCCCGTATCGTTCGCTCCTACAATAATTACATTCTTAAAATTGTATCCTTGAAACCGAATGTACTTTAAGACTTTCATGAAAAGCACACGTGAAACAAAAAGAAATACAAAAAATAGTAAATAAAAATACAACAGGCGTAAACGGGAAATTTCAGAATATTTTAAAAGAACTATAAACCCAACAATTAGAGCAACATGGATCAGTATCATCCGAATGGTTCGCATCAGTATAGTTTCAATGCGTTCAATTCTTATAATCCTGTAGGAATCCTTATAAAGTAACAATATAATCCAAAAAAGATTGGACAATAATGAAATAGTACGTACTTCTTGCAAGTCCAATCGATTCAAACTATCATAACGACATAAAAAGGAAAAAATAATAGCTGCATTCAATAAAACGATGTCCCACATAAGAAAACAAAGTTTAAAATAACGCGAAAATCGGTAAGCGGCAAGTTCTTTTAAAAGTGACATATAAAAAATAACATATTTGTTTTATTTTTAGAGTTTAATTGAAATTAGGTAAAATAAGAGAATGTTTATATTTACTAATAATAATAGGTACTAGACTGTTCAGTGGCTTTTATTATTTATTTATATATTGAGCTATTGCTTGTATTTTTTTAAGGAAAACAGTTCGTATTCCCGAAAGATGATGATATCTATAAATTCGATAATCCTCATACAATACTTCGAAAGCCCTTTTATAACTGGTGCTTAATCCTCCCATTCTCATTTTTACAATATACGCATTGAGGTAAGTCATCTTTATTTTATGTTTATATAAATAGCGGAGTAGAAACTCGGTATCTGATGCTATCTTGAATGATAAATCATAATAGCCTAATTTATCCATTACTGATTTCTTTATATAAACAGTTGGATGCAATGGCAACCATCCTGATTTTAATTTTTCGAAATCATACGCCCCTCCTATTCGATTTCTAACAACTTTTTCTTTTTCATCATTACTGATATACACCCCATTACCATAGACAGCATCCGTATTTGGAGTCTTTGTAAAAGCGTCAACAATTTTTGAGACTGTAGTGGTATCATAAAACTCGTCATCAGAATGCATCAAACCTACTATATGTCCAGTAGCTAATTTCAATCCTTTATTAAGAGCATCATACATGCCACTGTCTGGTTCAGAAATATAATTCACAATTTTTCCTGAATAGGTTTCAATAATATCCTTGGTCCCATCGTTAGAATTTCCATCAATTACAATATATTCTATATTGGGATAGTCCTGATTCAAAACACTTTCTATTGCTTTTGCAATAGTGGCTTTGCGATTGTAACAAATAGTAATAATAGAAACAAGCATGTATTGACGAAATTTAAAAAATATGAAAAGTAAAAATTTAAAAAAATTGGTTATCTATTTTAATCTTTTAATAAATCATCAAAATAACTAATCGTTGTAAGTAACCCTTCTCTTAATTGCACCTTTGGTTCCCAACCCTGCAATTTTTCTTTAGCCAGAGAAATATCGGGCTGACGTTGTTTAGGATCATCTTGCGGCAAAGGAAGATGAATAATTTTAGAATTGGAACCTGTTAATTCAATAACGGCCTGCGCTAATTCGAGCATCGTGAACTCATTAGGGTTCCCAATGTTTACCGGCCCCAAAAAAGAGCGATCGCTATTCATCATGCGGATCATCCCTTCAACCAAATCATCTACGTATTGAAAAGAACGCGTTTGCAATCCATCGCCGAAAATAGTAATATTCTCCCCTTTTAAAGCTTGCACGATAAAATTAGAAACCACTCTTCCATCAGCAGGATTCATATTAGGTCCATACGTATTAAAAATTCTAATAATTTTAATGGCTACATTATTTTGGTTATAATAGTCCATAAATAAAGTTTCCGCACAACGCTTTCCTTCATCATAACAGGAACGTATCCCTATAGGATTCACATGCCCCCAATAACTTTCAGGCTGTGGATGTACCTGTGGATCCCCATAGACTTCACTGGTACTGGCCTGAAGAATTTTAGCATTAACTCTTTTGGCTAAACCCAATGTATTAATGGCTCCCATTACAGAGGTCTTAATTGTCTTTATGGGGTTGTATTGATAGTGAACCGGGGAAGCGGGACAGGCTAAATTATAAATTTCATCTACTTCAGCATAATAGGGCTCAGTGATGTCGTGCCTTACCATCTCAAAGTGCGGGTTGTCCAACAATTGGATAATATTGTTTTTATTTCCTGTAAAATAATTATCGAGACAAATGACCTCGTTACCTTCGTTTAATAATCTTTTAGATAAATGAGACCCCACAAAACCGGCACCACCTGTAATTAGAATTTTTTTCATTATGCCTATTTTATAATTTATTATAGCACTTAAAAATTGGATTTTTAAGTAGCGATGAAATCAAGAATTTAATTTATTATTTCCTTTCATTAAGCATAAGCTCTTTTATTTTACAAGTAACCTGCGTAAAGTAAGAGGCTTTCAAGATAGAAAAAGCCAATCCTCTGGAACCATCACGAAAACCACCCAATAGTATATAATTACCTAAGAAATAAACTGGCCCCATAAAAGAACTTCGTATTAATTTATATTTAACTTTTTGTTTCCAAGTCCACATTTTTTTTACCTCAGGATTCGTGCTTGTTTTTACAAACCGTTCTGCTTCCCAGCTGGAGTATTCATTATGTTTAGTTACATAATGAGAAATACCTCTAAAATCAAGGTGATCGATTTCACTTTTGACAACCCCCATTTTACCTTCAAGAATAGGGTGCTCATGAATTTCCATATCGAGTTTACTCCAATTGTTTTCTTCAATCCTTTCGTATTCCCCCGCACCTACTTTAAATAAAGCTAGTTTACGTAAAGGATAACCGCCCTTTAATTCTTTACCGAGAAAATAGCGGGTATAACTCAACCAAAATCCTACTAAACTTTCATCCTCAATTTTATTTCTTACTTCGTTTTTAAATGGCTCACTTAAATATTCATCAGCATCCAAAAAAAGAATCCATTTTGTTTTTGGGGTATGATTTTGTAAATACCAGTTTCTTTTTTTAGGAAATTGTCCATTCCATTTAAAATCCAATACCTCAATATTATTGTTTCTAGCAATTTCTATAGAACCATCCGTACTGCCGGAATCAAGGATAATGATCTTTTCTGCAAAGTCAGTTCCAATGGCATCAATACAACCTTGCAAAAGCGTAGCTTCATTTTTAATTGGGATAGCGATGGTGATATTAAGGGGTAATTTCATTATTATAATTTTTAACTATTCTTTACTTAGAAGTAAAATTTATTAGTTTATTTTTCTTTTTTTTAAGAATTTTGCGGGATTACCTCCAACAATGGTCCAATCGTCAACATCTTTAAAGACTGCTGCCCTAGCACCAACCACAGCACCTTCCCCAATAATGACATTAGTCATAATAAAGGCTTCTGCTGCAATCCAAGCAAAATCTTTTATTACTATTTCTCCTGCAATAAAAGGAATATTTATAGAACCAGTCTCATGCGTGGCACTACACAAATAGGTTCTTTGGGATACTGTCACCTTATTTCCAATACTTGTTTTTCCAAAATGCAACTTTACTTCCGGTCCTAAGGTCGAATGCCTTCCCATCGTTAAATTTCTTGGAGATGGAATATAAGCTGAAGCATAAATAGTACAATTGTCTTTTAGCTCAGCACCAAAACATTTTAATAAAAAAATGCGCCAACTATTAAAAAAAGGCAAAGAGAAAGGTTTAAAAAAAAACAAGGAAATGATCCTCCAACTCAGACGATACAATTTATCTGATTTAGGGATAGTATCTATGTATTTGGGAATATCGGTTTGCATTACAAGTTTTTTAAAGTATCTATGAATACATGTGCCCGCAATTCAACATCAAATTTATTTTCATAAGTAGTAAAAGCATGTTTTCCTTTAATTTTAAGCGCGTTATCCGTTAAACCAACCATACTTAAAAGTTCTTTTTTAATGTAGCGCTCACTAACCTCATCGAGTATCCATCCCCCATTTCCGTCTTCAATTTCCCTCCAGATATTAATGTTTTTGGTGATAAGAACTGGTTTTTCACAGGCCATAGCCTCCACAATGGCGATCCCGAAATTTTCCTGATGACTGGGTAACAAATAGGCTTCAGACCCATAAAAAGCGCCCCATTTACTGTCTCCCGTCAGCATTCCCGTAAAATGAATATGGCTGTTCGTACTCGCTTTTTGTATCATTTTTTTCGCATACCCACTGTCAGTAGGACCGGCAACAACAAGTTCCGGTAACAAATGGTTCTCAGCAATCAATTGATTATACGCATCAATCAATACATCGATTCCTTTTTTAGAATCAATTCTGCTGAGAAAGAGCCAATATTTTTTAGCTTTTATTGGTGGACATAGTTTTTCAAAAGCGGTTTTCATGTCAGTACAATAAACGGGTGGTCTCTGAATACCATACCCTACATTGATATCTTTTTTGGGCTGGTATCCCTTAAAGGTAGTTCTGGCCAGCAACAATTCCTCCTCACAGGTAAAAAAAACGGCATCAGCAGCATTAATCGCTCTTTTTTCAGTCAGGCGCCAAACAACTTCATTACGCAGCGCTTTCATTTTCCGGTCAGTCGCTTTCTGAAAATAAGGATCCAGCATTCCGTGCGGCATTATGACCACTTTGGGAACTTTTTTATGGTTCTTTTTAAGAATTTTAACCGCTCGATATACAGCATAATTATGATACTGCCATATCCCATGAACACTCACAAAATCAAATCTTTCTAAATGTAAGAGTAGCCATCTTAAAAGAACAGAGCTGTATTGAAAAGAAGTCTTCCCATTCCCTAATTTATTAATAAAAACTTTTTCATCTATGCCATAATCCTGGTTAACATCATCCAGACAAACAACCTCAACGTCTAGCCCTAATTTAAGATTAAAGGAACTTAAATTACGTAAGCCTTGTGATGGTCCTCCTGTTTTAGGATCCATGGAGGTGATGACGTGTAATATTTTCATATAAAGTAAAGGGGTGAAATTTTTATTTTTTTATTTAATAGGTAAAATTGATTGGTACACTTTTTCTATATTATCCAATGAAAGATTAGCATCAAATCGTTTTATATTTTCAAATCCAGCTTCTAAACAAACTTTTTTTTGTTCATCCGATAGTTGGACAATTTTTGAAATTTTTTGGGACGCATCCACAGCCCATTCCTGCACCAACAAATCGTCAAATGGTCTTCTCGGTATCAAAAAAAAGTCAGCATCGCCTACAACTTCTGTCATTGGAGCTGCATCAGTTGTAATTACTGGACAGCCACATGCCATCGCTTCGGCAATGGGCCAGCCAAAACCCTCATCCAAGGAAGGAAACAATAAACAACTGGCACCTGAGTAGGCTTCATTGATAAAAGCATCAGGCAGACCTGTAATAAAATGAATGTCTTTTTTGAAGGCAGAATTTTGATATGTCGCCTCCAATTCTTCGGAAGGAACAGAACCAATGAGTAACAGCGGTAAATTGACTGTCGTATTAGATCGCCAGGCTGTGTAAATTTCAATCACACCCTTCCGGTTTTTATAAAATTGATTGCCACCAACATGCAGCAAATAGCCATTTACAAGGTTAAGATTTATTTCGCTCCCAAAAACAGTACGAGCTAAATCGCTATCGAGTACTTTAAACGGTCGGTTCAGTCCGTTATAACAAACTACTGAAGTTTCAATATTTCTTTGATGAAGCAAATCCAAATCATGCTTTGTCTTTTGCGATATCGAGATAAAATTCTTTCCTTTCGAAAAACCCTTTCTGATGAAATTCTGGTACATTTTACCGGTAAAACTTGTGGGATTTTCTGGTATTTTTCCTATAGCCGAATTTAAAGCGAGAAAATCATGACAATGTACCACATGAGGCTTATTACGAACTAAAGGTACCCAAGGCCCCAAGGCTTGATCGGCAAATACAAAAAGCGTATCGGTTCCACAATGTTTTAACTTAAATTTTACTTCCAATGGAAACACGATATATTGATCTACATACCCTAACCATTTTTTAAAAGCTCCTTTTAGCGGTAGGTTATAAAAACGGGATTTAGGCGTCCATAGTTGAACATGATGCCCTCTTTGTTTCATACCCTCTGCCAGCATAGTAGCATAGCGAGGCATACTTTGTGAACCTAAAAAAGAGGGATGAAGAAATAGTATAATTTCCATTTATATTTAATCTATGATTTCTTCGGGTTCGTTTAAGGAAGCCAAAATTAATCCGCCTATTAATACATAAAATCCTAAAAGAGTAGGTTGCGACCAACCACCTTGTAACAATATTAAAAAACCAAAACTCAATAACATCCACGGTAAAGCATCGCCAAGTTTGAAACGGTTATAACACAAAGCAGTGATCTTGAAGGTCATACCGATTCGAATTAAAATAATAAACAACCCAAATAGAATGCCACTCTCTCCAATTACTCTTCCCCATTCTTCTTCTGCAATTAAAAAAATAACTTTCCCTGAAAGCAACTGTGATCCCACATTGGTACCCATTCCTATGCCTTGTCCAAAAACTGCGTGAGAATCATCAATATTTTCGAATGCACCTACCATTCCTCCTAAAAAACGATCTATTAAAACACCATTCAAGCCTCCTTCTGATTCATTTGCATTGGTAAATCGATCCGTAAATGTCTCAATTTGGGTATTTAATGAATCTACATTTGAAAGTACTATAAACAGTGCTACAAATCCAGCCAATAATTGGGTCATTCGTTTTATAAAACCGGGCTGACTTGATTTTGCCCACAAAAAAAAGAACAATGAAATAGCCACTTCAAAAAATAAGGTACGGCTAATGGAAGTGGGAATAGCCACAATCAAGGCAAAAGTGGCTGCTATTAATATCGTTTTATTTATATAGTGCGGTTTCAGCCAAAAATAAAAAACGAAACAAGCAACCAAACCAAAAAAAGAAGTCACACCACTAATAAAAGAAAAAGTACCTGGTGGTCTAAAATAACCATTTATTCCACCGAATCCAGCTCCCTCAATACTGTCTCCAACACCTTTGTTGACCCAGGCAGTTTGCGGGCTATAAAACTGCATCGTAATTAAGATGGCCATTGGAATAGAAATCCACAAGATCACTTTACCCATTTGTAGTACATCGGAACGGTCGAGAATATGACCTATTAAAAAAAGCATCGGGAATTGAATCAACAGAATTCGTGCACCAAAAAAAGCAACTGCTAAATCACCATGACCAAAAAAAAGTGCCGTAAAAATGCTGATTATACCTATAAAAAACATAATCGAAATCAATTTATCTTTAGGAAAAACATTAAACCGTATAGCATTAAACAATAGGTAAAGCGATAAGGGGTCTCTTATGATAAGCAACGGTGTGGCAAGACCGGGTAAAAACCATCTTCTCAATCCACCTTCAATAATTAAAAGGATGAAATACATCCAAATTCCTTTTCTAAGATTCTCCATTAAAATGTGCATTTTGCTGAATAAACAAACTTAATTCTTTTGAATAAATATCCCAAGGTCTTTGCTTCGCTGTTTCCATAGCGGCTTGGCCAACATGCTCAACCAAGTGCGGATTATTCAAAAGGTTTTGAATAGATTCTTTTAATGATTGCGTAGATCCTGCCTCAACCAGCCAACCATTTTCAGCATGAGTAATTAAATCCGCACCAGCTGTTCGATTGGTTGTAATTACTGGAGTACCCTGACTCATGGCCTCGGTAATTACTAGTCCAAAACCTTCAAATAGCGAAGGAAAAACAAATACATCATGTTCTCGCATTAATTCTAATATGGCACAATGAGGCAAGCTAGGAATATAGTGATGGCGTTTAAGCCCCTCGTTTAAAAGGTGACAATCTTCCACTGGTTTATGCCCGACGATGGTTAATTTTACGGCATCTCCTAAAAGACCCACCGCCTCCAATAAATTAGCAATTCCTTTTCGCTGTGATAAGCCCCCAACAAATAATAACTTTAGAGGTCTATCTTCCAAATTTGAATAGATACGACCCGGTACAACAGGCGGAAAGCCATACGGTATTACGGTGACTGGTGCTAATATTCCCGGATACTCGTTTAATGTTTGCTTGGTAAAACTACTTGCTACAATAATTTGATTTGCCAAGGCCAACTCCGCATCTTTCCTTTCTAATTTTTTTTTAGAATCTTTAAAGCCGGTTATTGTATTTGCCCAACCGGGTTTATGAATACGTTCCTCTTCTAGCAGCCTTCTGGCAGAACGCCAATAGCCAATAGGTAAGTCATAGTAACAACAAATTCCAAATTCTTTAGCCACTTTAAAACTTTCCAATGCTCCGTCTTCATAAGCATACACAACGTCAATAGCATTCGACCCCCTAATTGACTGTGCTACTTTATTATCAATATGATGATATACTGCATCTATACAAAAATAACCTTTTTCATGCTTTGCAAATTGGAACAATCCCATTTTAGCGGTAATAAGTCTGCCTAGCTCTCTAAATGGATGCGATATAGTAAAGGATTGCAAGTCTAATTCAAATTGTCTTCGTTGCAATTCTTTCAGCAATTTCAGACTGCTTAATTTGTATAAAATACTGCCGTAAAAAATGGCGAGTGAAGTGTGAAAAGTAGTTAACAAACCCGCTTCTTGGATTCCTTTCAATGCAGCTCTGACATTGGCATTACCGGTAGGATGAGAAAAAAGTACTTTCATTATTTTAAATTTTATTATCCGACAAGCCATGCTCTGTTGGCTGCTAAAAATTCGCATGGATTATAATTATATTCTTCACAACGGGTCTTCGATAATGGTTTCGCCGGATTACCTGCTACGATGCATCCTGGCGCAACATCTTTACTTACCACGGCTCCTGCACCTACTACAGCACCTTTCCCTATATGTACACCTGGTAAAATAATGGCATTAATAGCGATCCACGCATAATCATCGATACTGATCTTTGCCTTTATATGATTCCATTGCGGATCTGACACATCATGTGAAGCCGTTAACAGCTGAACTCCATCATTGATGCATACATTTGTACCGATGCTGACCTCTTCATGAAGTGCGATACTTACAGCTCCCAAAAAAGAGTGAGCTCCAATGGTAAGATTCGATTTGTGGCCTTCCGCTTTAACAGTACCTATTTCGGCTGTAGGATGAATACGTGCCCCTTTTCTAATTAAAAAAGAACGTCTCCTGTTTCTTTTTATCATTTCTGTTATACAAAGCAAACGTTTCGCCCAACAGCGGTAAAATGACAGCGAACTTATTGGAAACTTCGCTCGATGTGACCATAAATAACTAAAACTTGCCATTTTATTTAAACTTTAATAATGAATCTAGAAATTGATTTGAAATTTTTGCAATACTATTATCAGTAATTTTAACATTGTTTACCAGTAAATAATGTGTTAAATTACCTCCTTTAAACAATTGAATATCTGAACGAGTAAAGTCGTCAGGATAACCTTTAACTTCCCAAGACCTGCTAACACATAATACAGGCAGTCCATGCTCCTGCATCGCAGCTACTGTACCGCTCTTTTCAGCTAAAAGTATTGGTGTAGTGGTAACACCCAAATCTGCCATACCGAGTACTTTTGATATCTTTGTAGCTGGTTGTTCTCCCAATATTTTTATAGATAAGTTGTTTAATTCACAGACATCAATCCACCGTTGTAGTGCTTTACCGCAACGACCTAAAAAAATAATTTCAACATTTAAATTATTACTGAAAGCATATTTACTAACACTCGTAGCAAACGCTTCAATTGGCGATCCATAGTGAATAGAACCAAAAAGGACTATTGTAAATAACTTTTGTCTTTGTACTGAACCAATACTTTTTTTTGTCAAGTCGTTCATTACTGGTATATTCCCAAACAAATGCAATAGACTTACTGAAATCCCCAATTTTAATAACTGTTGTTGATAAAGGGTCGTATGAGTATGAATAACATTTGGCTGAAGTTTCTTTACCAAATTTTCAATCAATCTTCGTTGCAGAAACCCCCATAATCTATGCTTATTTGAGGCTTCTGTATTCATTCCCACCCACAATTCATGAAACATGATATGTAATTTTCTTCCTTCAGTAAGCTGTTTTACTCCAGTACTAAATCTATAAGGCAGTCCATTAGGATGAAAGGAAAAAGGCACGTACTGCAAACTAATCCAATCTGGGTCAAAGGTATCTATCCAACTTTTAGCTTCACGGCAGTTGACAGTATATCCTTTACTAAACGGAAATCGCAGTACCGAAATATTGGTATATTCACTATCTTGTTGTTCCGCTACTGTTTGTTCAATAGCTTTATCCATTATGGCAACAATAGCACAGGAATGGCCTTGTCGAATTAATTCTCCAGCAAGTCGCCTGGTATAGTCGCCTACGCCATCTTGACCTCGTTGTAGCGAACCACAAAGGAAGATTATTTTCATTTTGATTTTTATAATACTTAATTAAGCAAATTTTAAAATTTAAATCCTAAATGCAAATATTTAATTTAAAACCTATTTTAAATTTTACTTAAGCTATTTTTAAGAATAATTAATTATTGAAATAAACGTTGGTAGTCAATTTTATATTCCAAATTTTCATTTCGATTTTTAATAAATTTAGCAGGTACACCAGCAACAACTTGAAAAGCATTTACATTTTTTGTTACTACAGATCCAGCCGCTACTACTGCACCTTTTCCAGTATTGATACCTGGCAAAATCATAGCTCGTGTACCAATCCAAGCATAATCCTCTATGATAACATTTTTGTTTCGTCCAGCAAAATCGGGTGCATCCATATCATGATCAGCTGTAAGTATAATTACATCTTCTGAAATAGAAACATTGTCTCCTATTAAAAGGCCTCCACGGCTATCCAGCCTGCATCGTGCATTGATCACAGAATTAAAGCCAATAGTGAGCCCTCTTGCACAATCAAATTTGCAACCCATAAATATAGAGCTTCCTTTACCAATATTAAAACCCATAAATTCTCTATAGAACAACAAACGAATAGTATGACTTGGAATATTAGAAATAAAATGATTGCAAAAGTACAATCTAACTTCTGATAAAAAGGAACTCAATTTTTTGATATAATTATTCATACTTCCAAAATGATTGTTGTATGCCAGTCAGTTCAAAGTTAGATTTTGCCAACTCTTTAGCGTTATATCCTAGTTTTAGGTCACTGTCAATTATTTCTTTAAGCTTAATCACCATTTCTGATTCATCTAGAGACTCACATGAAATTGCGGCATTATTTTTTTGTAACAACCTACAAGCTGCACTATCAGATGGTCCATGATATAATATTTTTCCCGAGCCACCTAAATAACCAATCATTTTAGTGGATAAACTGTATAAGTAAAAATCCGGTAGCGAAAACTTAATAGGCAAGTACAGAATGTCAGCCATGTCAAGTTCCTTTTTGATTTCTTCATCTGAAATAAAGTCAGATCTATAATCTATTACAAATTTTCGACCTTTCAAAAAATTTATTTCTTGTGTACCTCTTAAAATAAGCTTAAATGAATAACCCTCATTTACTAATATATCTAAAGCATCTGACAAAACCTTAAAGAGCGGATAATAATCTATATGTAATAATCCAGCAAAATATATACTGATTTGATTTTGGTTTATTACTTTAGGGCTGGAAATTTCTTCATAAGACACCCCGTCTGTAATAAGTTCAAAATTTTTATTGCCAAAAAGTCTTTGATATTCTTCTCCCAATTCTACCGAAATCATCAATCTTCTATCAGAGCGATTCCATAATTGTTGTGTATCTTTATAAGAACTACATAATGAATAATGATCATGAAATGAAGTCCATAATTGTTTTTTAATTAAAAATTTTTCATCGCATAAAATAGCCGAAAAAACGCCATGATTGATGACGTGTATAACATCAAATGATATTTTTGCTACCGCACTCTCTACTTTATATTTCGTGAGATAATAAAATACAGATTCTCGCACCCATGTGAAAAATGTTCTTAATTTCCATCGCATCCATGACCTCTGTTTTGGAAAACTAGATATCACAATTTCTTTAATAAGTCCTTCCTTTACTGGAGCATTCCCATTATTTATGTATAGCCCAATTATATCCGATTCATGTCCTTGATATAAGCGGCGTAACAATCGTCCCATCCCCCCATTTTGATAGAGAGAAACAGGTTGCAAAGAGAGTATTTTCATGAAAAATTTATTTTTCTTATTTTAATTAAAGTATAGAATAGATATATAGCAGTCTGGATTGAGTTAACAAAAATATTAAATAACAATACCCCATTTAATGTTGACACATTAAAAACCATAATACCTATAATAATTGAAATAATACTTAAAGTAATATATAAATATGGATTTAAAATCCAACCCCTACTTGAGCTTAGAGAAAAAATAAAACCAGTAATCAATCCAACACAACTACCTATTACATAAAGTACTAGTTCATTTTTCAATGTCGAATAATTATGTCCTAAAACCCAGAGAGCTTGAGTTGAGAAAGCCATAAACAATCCAATAACACTAACACATACTAATACAAGAAATCCGAGAGTAGCTAAAAAACGGTTCATCAATAATACTGAATCATTTTTTAATCTGGCAAATCTGGGTATTATTAATGTTGAAAAAACAACACTAAATAAAGATAGTAACATTGCCAACCGGCCTATTGCACCCAATTGCGCGACAGAGGTTGAATTACCTATCATTGAAATTAACCAAATAGTTATTTGACCAGATATGGAATAATATATAGCTCCAGGCAGCACTCGTTTTACTACTTTTAAAATTTCTTTTCTAATCACAGCATCAGGCTTCTGAGTTTCATCAATAAAATTATTTGCTATCTTCTTCAGTTTGATGTTACCATATAAGCGAGGGAAACCACTTGCCAATATTGCTATAAAAGTAAAGGGAAAAACAAATAATGTTAGAGCATTAAGTACCAGTCGACCCACACCTACTGTTATCATATTTTTTTGGAGTGGCAGTATAGATTGATGCAGTTTGGGTACAATCTCAAGTAAAGAGTCAGAAAGGGCAGCAAAAAAAGCAGGAATTAGTGACAATATGATCATTGTGGTTGTCAACCAACTCGCATCATTGTGCAAAAGTAAATACATCAATATTGGTGTAGATACAATCAAACTACCTATAGCAAACTTTCGTCTCAAGTCGAGTCCTGTAGCCAATACAGCTCCTAGTTTTTTGCGATCCTGCCACACTTTGCCTCCTTGCGCCATTACACCTGTTGAGATACCACCATCAGAAAGGACTGTCATAGTACCCAGCATCGTATTGGCAAGCGTATATAGCGCATATTCATGGGGCGGTAAAAGTCGTATAATTAAAACACCCGATAAAAAACCTAATAACTGTACAATGACCTGTGCCCCTCCTGTAATAGAGATTAATTTACCCCATTGTATCGCCTTTTCATAACTGGGATGCTCTCTCAATTGAGAAAATTTATGCTGCATAGTTATTTAAAATTCTTTATATTCATTGTTTATCGAACTAGCTAATCGATGAAGTGTTTAAGATATTAAACTTTTCCCTATTCGAAATATTTTATCGTATTGTATCAACCCGTCTTTGAAATATGGTTTTTAAACTAATACAACTTCAAATCACTCGCCACCATCTCTTTAACTAATGCAGCTAAATCATATTGTGGTTTCCAACCTAATTGTGTTTTAGATTTAGTAGGATCTCCAATTAATAAATCTACTTCTGTTGGGCGGTAATACTCAGGATCTACACGCACAACAACGGTTCCTATTTCCAACTGATATAAAGGATTGTTGCAAGCAGCTACTGTAGCAATTTCACTTTCTTGCTCCCCTTCAAAGGTCAATTCTATTCCAACCTCAGCAAAAGCCATGATCACGAAATCTCTGATATAAGTGGTAACACCTGTTGCAATTACATAATCTTCAGGGATATCTTGTTGTAAAATTCTCCACATGGCCTCTACATAATCCTTAGCATGTCCCCAGTCTCTTTGAGAATTCAAGTTACCTAAGTATAAACAATCTTGCTTTCCTTTAGCAATAGCAGCTACTGCCATCGTAATTTTACGGGTGACAAAAGTTTCACCTCGTCGAGGAGATTCATGATTAAAAAGGATTCCGTTACAAGCAAACATGTCATAAGCCTCACGGTAGTTTTTAGTAATCCAAAAGCCATAAATCTTAGCCGCTCCATAAGGTGAACGCGGGTAAAACGGCGAGTTTTCGTCATAAAATCCTGCTGCATTTTTATTCTCTGCTAATCCTCCATACAATTCAGAAGTAGAAGCCTGATACACTCTGGTTTTTTTACATAAACCTAAAATTCTAACAGCCTCAAGAATCCTCAAAGTTCCTAATCCATCTACATTGGCAACATATTCAGGCGAATCAAAAGAAACTTTTACATGTGACATCGCTCCTAAATTATAGATTTCATCTGGCTGTACTTCCTGAATGATTCGTATGATATTAGTGGAGTCAGTCAAATCTCCATAATGCAATTTAAAATTAACATGTGCTTCATGCTGGTCTTGATAGATATGGTCGATACGTTGCGTATTAAAAGAAGAAGCGCGGCGTTTAACACCATGAACCATGTATCCTTTTTCTAATAATAATTCTGCCAGGTAAGAGCCGTCTTGACCTGTAATTCCTGTTACTAACGCTGTTTTTTGTGTAGTGCTCATATTTTTTTAGCTTAAACGGTTAATCGATTATTTGCTTAACTGTTTTGCCTCTCGATTAACTAATTATAATATTTTTTTAAGAGAAATTTATTTGAAAGGTTTAATTAGTGAACTGGTTAATTGTTTAGTTGTTTATATGCTTAAACAATTAAACTTTTCCTAACCAATAACCTTTTCTACATCTTCACTTCCTTAAACTTATCAATATTCTCCAAGAACCAATCATAGGTTTTTTGGATTCCTTCTTCAAGATTAATTTGATGCTTCCATCCTAGATTATGCATTTTGGTAATATCCATTAATTTTCTTGGCGTACCATCTGGTTTTGTGGCATCCCAAATAATTTTGCCTTGATGCCCCGTAATTTTTTGAATCGTTTCTGCCAATTGTTTTATAGTCAAATCTTCTCCTGTACCCACATTGTATAAATAGTCTGGCAATCTATTTTCTAAAGCAAAAACAACGGCTTGAGCCATATCGTCTACAAATAGAAATTCTCTCATAGGAGTTCCACTTCCCCATAAAGTAACAGGTGCATGATTGTTTTCCTTAGCTTCATGAAATTTTCGCATCATGGCCGGTAAAACATGTGATGTATTTAAATCGAAATTATCATGCGTACCATATAGATTAGTGGGCATAAGACTTACATAATCCTTTCCAAATTGTTTTCTAATGGCTTCACAGGCTTTTACCCCGGTAATTTTTGCAATAGCATACCATTCGTTAGTAGGTTCTAAAGTATCCGTTAGCAGGTATTCCTCTTTTAAAGGTTGAGGCGCTAGCTTAGGATAAATGCAAGAACTGCCGAGAAATATAAACTTCTCCACACCGGATTGCTGTGCAGAATCGATTAGGTTATTCTGGATTTGCATGTTCTCCATAATAAATTGATACGGATAATTATTGTTTGCCAATATTCCACCAACTTTTGCAGCAGCATCAATAATAACTTCCGGATTTTCAGTTGCTATGAAATTGGTAACAGCTTGTTGATTTCTCAAATCCAATTCGCGACTGGAAACTCCCAATAAATTAGTGTACCCATTTGCAGACAATGTTCGCCAAATAGCACTGCCTACCATACCATTATGTCCCGCAATATAAATTTTAGTATCTTTCTTCATATTATTTTAATTCAACAAGTCTGGATTTTCTCTTTCCAACTGATTGTAAATATTCTTAACATCTTGTGAACTGTCTTTATGCAAAATTAAATTAGCTGTTTCCGTATAAACAAAAATGGTGTTTTTTAAACCAACAAAAGCAGTATAATTGTTCGTACCAATCACCATATTTCCATTTTTATCAACAGAATGACCCGTCGAAACCAGATAGTCGTAAACCGATTCAAAAGAACCCAAATCAGACCAAGTAAAGGAGGAAGACACTACTTTTATTTTTTTACTTCTTTCCATAACCGCATAATCAATACTGATGGAAGGAATTTCGAGAGACAATTGTAAATCTAATGTACCTTTACTATTGTTATCCCAAGCAATTTTAGATTTCTCGTATACATCTGGTTGAAAGGATTGTAGTTCTTCCAGAAACACACCAGCTTTAAAACAAAACATACCACTGTTCCATAGAAAATTTCCTTTGGCTATGAAATCCTTTGCAGTTACTTGGTTTGGTTTTTCTCGAAAAGAAATCACGTCATCTCCTTTTCGTTCAATATAACCATATCCTATTTCCGGCTTAGTGGGTACAATTCCAAAAGTTACAATATAGCCTTTGGAAGCTTTTTCCACTGCTTCATTAATTGCTGCTTCATAATTTTCCATTTCATCAATAATATGATCGGAAGGAGTAACTATTAATATATCCTCCGGTTGCGATGCAAAAGCAGCAAAAGCTATTGCAGCAGCCGTATTTCTAGGAGTGGATTCAACAATGTCTAAATAAGGAGTATTTGATTTCTCCATCACTTTCCTGCTCAGGTGGCAATTATCAATGTTGCCCACAACCATAATTTTATTCGCAACATTACGATTACGCTCCACAGTCATTTCAAATAATGACTTACCATCAAACAAATCTAAATATTGTTTAGGTTGACTTTTACGGGATAAAGGCCATAATCTGCTACCTACTCCGCCAGTAAGAATGACATGTGTAATTGAAGGCTTATTTTCCATGTTGAACGTTTAAATCTTTGCTTTATTATTGCTATTATTTTTCTTAATCATATTCTATAACCGCCCATCAACTGCATCACCCAAAACCCCTTTTACATCATACAACAAACTAGTAGTATTTTGTAATGTGGACAAGTCTAAATCCAGAAATTGATGGTGTGCAACTCCCAAGATTACGGCATCAAATTGCTGCTTTGGTATTATATTTGTTGTAACCAAGTTGTATTCTTTTTTTACTTCTAATGGATTTGCAAGAGGATCATAAGTGGTTACAGTAATTCCGTAATCCGTTAAAGCATCTATTACATCTACAATTTTTGTATTACGAACATCTGGACAGTTCTCTTTAAAAGTAATTCCAAGCATCAAAACTGTCGCTCCATTAACCGAAATTCCTTTTTTAATCATCAGCTTTACTACTTGAGAGGCTACATATTCGCCCATACTGTCATTCAATCGCCTTCCGGCTAATATAATTTCAGGATGATATCCAAACTCTTGGGCTCTTTGAGCCAAATAATAAGGATCAACCCCTATACAATGGCCTCCAACTAAACCCGGTTTAAAAGGCAGAAAATTCCATTTGGTACTTGCGGCCTCTAAAACGGCTTGCGTATCGATATTCATCAAATTGAATATTTTAGCTAATTCGTTTACAAAAGCTATATTGATATCCCGTTGAGAATTTTCTATTACTTTCGCAGCTTCTGCAACCTTTATAGATGGTGCCAAGTAAGTCCCTGCAGTAATAACTGACTTGTATAATTCATTTACTTTTTGGCCAATCTCGAAAGTTGAACCCGCAGTGATTTTTAAAATTTTATCAACCGTATGTTCCTTGTCTCCTGGA
Source organism: Flavobacterium sp. GNP002 (assembly GCF_054343795.1). Lineage (NCBI taxonomy): Bacteria > Pseudomonadati > Bacteroidota > Flavobacteriia > Flavobacteriales > Flavobacteriaceae > Flavobacterium > Flavobacterium sp. GNP002. The sequence continues at coordinate 1,892,217 of NZ_JBTGUW010000001.1, read as the reverse complement.
TTAATTCTTTCGGGAGAATAACCCGCAAAAAAATCTACATTAAATTTCAATCCAGAAACCCGCTCTAAAACAGGAACACATTCTTCCTCGGTTACCCCAGGATAAACGGTAGATTCATAAATAACAATATCCCCTTTTTTTAAGACTGACCCTACAGTTTCACTGGATCTGTATAATGGAGTCAAATCTGGGCGATTATTTTTATCAACCGGAGTGGGTACTGTTACAATATAGCAATTACAATCTACAATATCGTTAACATCAGTAGTGCAATATAAGCCGATAGCATTACTTGATTCATCCAGCAGCACTTTTTGCAGCGTGACATCATCTATTTCAAATGTAGTATCAGTCCCCGATTTTAATGAACTAACCCTAGATTGATTGATGTCAAATCCAACAACAGCATGTTTGGTTGCAAACAATCTTGCCAATGGCAACCCTACGTAACCCAAACCAATTACAGCTATTTTTGTATTAGAATTCATTTTTTTCAAAAATTATAAGTAACCATCGTTAACTTTATTATACTGCTTCGCACTTCATACTCACAGAAATGAGCTGAAATCAGAATATTTTAAGAGGGCAAATATAGGTACAATATGCCGGTTTTTTATCTACTATTTACCCTCCAAAACACAACGATGCTTCCGCAAAAACCAAAAATACACATAAACACCTGTAATTCAAGAGGCAACAGCCCTAAAACTAATTAAACTATCAAAAAAAAAAACACGAAAATTGGTGATAAAAAATCATAAAAAAGAGATTTCAAATTAACATTTATAGAGCTTAAACTCATAATGAGAATTATGGAATTAAAAGTATATCAATTATCTAAATGTAAAATGCAGCAATTCTATTTTTTTTGCTATTCGAAACAAACAGATATAAACCTATTTTAATTTTTATTTAAAATCACTTCTAATTCCAAATCCATGTCAATTTTAAAAATGTGAAAGCCTAGCTCAATTGAGCTAGGCTTTCACATTTTTAAAATTCATAGACACATTAAATAGCGAATCGAATATCACTTACTCAAAATTGTGATAACAGCTATTATTTATACTTCATTTTTAAGACACACCCTAACGATTCCAAAACCAACACATAATGTGTATTAGTAACCTCTTGAACAATTGCTTTTTGATTAGAAAATGGTCCGGAATCCAATTGTACAGCATCTCCTATTTGAAAAGAAAGTACTGAAACCTCGTTACCCTCAGAGGGATTTAGCCATTTTTTTATAACACTGATCTCTTCGTCGCGGACAACAGCCGGTTTTCCTAACCAAAATAAATAACGCACCACTCCTACTGACTGGAACACAGCATTCCGTTCAGAATCTGGTAATTGAACAAAAACATAGGAATTAAATAGAGGCACTTCTACTTTTTTCTTTCTGTCTGACCATTGTCTAACTTGTGTAATCAAAGGACAATAGCACTCTATTCCTTTATTTTTTAATTGTTCTGCAACTTTTTTCTCCCATTTGGGCTTTGTATAAACTACATACCAATTCATCTTATATTTTGTATTACATTACTAGTTTTAGTGTGATTAATCGGAATAAACTTCTACATGAGACAATAAGTCTACTATTCATTTGACAACATTACTATCTTGTCTCTTTCTTATTTTTATAATTTCTAACTAGCCTAATTATAATCTATTTTTTTACGAACCTATAGATTGATATACAAAACCAATAGCTCCTAATTCTGAAGCATTCAACAAGTTTCTCCCATCAAAAATAAAAGCAGGTTTTTGCATTGAATCGTATATCTTTTGCCAATCATACTTAACAAATTCATCCCATTCCGTAAGTACAGCTATAGCATGAGCATTTTGACATGCCTGATAAGGATTATCAAAAGACTTGACACTATTACTATTTAATTCAGCACTTCTGGTTTCTAAATAATTTAAATCGTCAATAATTTTTTTATTAGACACCTTAGGATCGTAAACAGCAATTTTTGCATGTTCATTTATCAAATCATCAGCAACATAAATAGCAGCCGACTCTCTAGTATCGTTCGTATCTTTTTTGAAAGCCCAACCTAGAAAGGTTATTTTTTTATCAGAAACTGTATTGTAAAGTGTTTGAACAATGTTATTTGAAAAACGTCTTTTCTGGTGATCATTCATTATAATTACTTGCTCCCAATAATCAGCTACTTCATGTAATCCATATGATTTTGAGATGTAAACCAAATTCAATATGTCTTTTTGAAAACAAGAACCTCCAAACCCAACAGAAGCTTTAAGAAATTTCGAACCTATTCTGCTATCCATTCCAATTGCTTTTGCAACTTCATTTACATCAGCACCCGTTTTTTCACAAAGCTCTGACATGGCATTTATAGAAGAAATTCTTTGTGCTAAAAAAGCATTAGCTGTCAATTTAGATAGCTCAGAGGACCAAACATTAGTAGTCAATATTTTCTCAGCCGCTACCCAATTTGAATATACATCAACAAGAGCCTGAATCGCTTTCTGTCCTTCTACAGAAGAATCGCCTCCTATTAATATCCTATCAGGATTCAATAAATCTTGAACAGCAGTTCCTTCTGCCAAAAACTCCGGATTTGATAAAATTTGAAACTGTACTCCATTCCCTGTATTGTCTAAAATACTTTTAATAGCTTCAGCAGTTCTAACTGGAAGTGTCGATTTTTCTACAACAATTTTGTTGTCTTTGGCAACTTTGGCAATTTGTCTTGCACACAATTCAATGTATTTCAAATCAGCTGCCATACCTTTTCCTTTTCCGTAGGTTTTAGTAGGTGTATTTACTGATATGAAAATAATTTGAGCTTCGTCTATAGCTTTTTCCACATTAGTAGAAAAAAACAAGTTTCTTCCTCTGGCTTCAGCAACAATTTCGCTTAAACCTGGCTCATAAATAGGTATATTATTTACATCTTCATCATTCCATGCAGTAATTCGTTCTTCATTTAAGTCTACTACTGTAACTTGTACTTGCGGGCATTTTTGAGCTATAACTGCCATCGTTGGACCACCTACATATCCAGCTCCTATGCAACAAATTTTTGTAATTTTCATTTATTCAAATTTTAATTTCGCAAATATATTTTAATTTGCTGCATTCTTTTTCTTAAAAAATTATTTAAGATTATTCCAATACCATGCAACAGCTTCTTTTAATCCTTCTTGCATCGAATATTTTGGATTATATCCCAACAACGATTTAGCTTTCTCAATACTTGCCAAAGAATGTGGAATATCGCCCGCTCTATTAGGAGCATATTCTATGGCAACTGCCGCAATTTTTGGATCATATTCCGCTAAAAAGTTCTTTAAACAATCTACTAAATTATTCAACGTATTCCTATCTCCATAGGCAGTATTGTATATCGTATTTATCGCCTCTGGATTTTTTGTCAGTATAGCCAACTCATTCATTTGAATTACATTATCGATATAAGTGAAGTCACGGGAATAATTGCCATCCCCATTTATTTTTGGACTTTCCAATTGCATCAATTGCATTACAAATTTAGGAATGACAGCTGCATATGCTCCGTTAGGATCTTGTTTTCGACCAAAAACATTAAAATAACGCAACCCTATAGTCTCTAAACCATAGGTTCTGCTAAATATTTCAGCATACAGCTCATTTACATATTTAGTAATTGCATATGGAGAAAGTGGCTTTCCAATTACCGCTTCAACTTTAGGCAAAGCCTCTGAGTCACCATAGGTAGATGAACTTGCTGCGTAAATAAATCGTTTAACTTTTGCATCCCTTGACGCGACTAACATGTTTAAAAAACCGGAGACATTTACATCATTAGTTGTAACTGGATCATTTATAGATCTGGGTACAGAACCCAAAGCTGCCTGATGTAAAACATAATCTATTCCTTGAACTGCATTTTGACATTCAGCTACATTACGGATATCGCCTTCTATCAAATGAAAATCCGGATGATTTATAAAGTCTTTTAAATTATGTCTATATCCAGTTGCAAAATTATCAAAACAAACAACCTTATAATCTTTAGATAAAAAATATTCACAAAGATTAGAACCTATAAATCCTGCCCCTCCCGTTATTAAAACGGAACTTTTTGTTTGTATTTTCATTTATTCATAATTTTAAAACAATCAATTACTTAGTTTATTTTTTCAAAATTTTCTGTGCTATTCTTTGATAAATACTTTTAGCCTTACCCTCTTCATAATATCCATTTGCATAGGTACCATAACCATACCCGTATCCATACCCATACCCATATCCGTAACCAGTACCATATTTTGCTTTATTCTCCAAACCATTTAAAACAATACTGGCATTATTCAACTCTCCACGTTTCACCCTGTTGTTTAACAGCGTAATCATATCTTTTTTAGTAAAGTTCTGTCTTACTATATATAAAGTAACATCACAATATTGAGCTAATTCTAAAGCATCTGATACCAATCCTACTGGAGGCGTATCCAATATTATATAATCGTATTTTTTCTTTAACTCTCCTATTAACTCACCCATTCCTTGACTCATAATCATTTCAGACGGATTAGGCGGAATTGGCCCTGCCAAAATAACGTCTAAAAAAGGTATGTGCGTGTGATTGATGATTTCGTCAATCGTTTTTTGTTTTATCAGATAATTTACTACACCAACATCATTCGACAAATTAAATTCAGTTGCCAGTTTTGGTTTTCTTAAATCCAAACCAATAACCACTGTTTTTTTCTCGCTCAGTGCAAATACCGTAGCGATATTTATAGAACAAAATGTTTTTCCCTCACCACTCACAGAAGATGTGATCATTAAGGTCTTTGCTCCATCTAAATTTTGTTGCTTATATAGGAACTGAAGAGAAGAACGAATGGCTCTAAAGGATTCTGATAAGGCTGATTTTGGCTTATCATAAACAGCTAAATTAGTATTCTCTTTATTGACTCCAACAACACCTATTAAAGGGATTTTTGTCATCTTACTGATATCCTCAGCATTCTGAATCGAATTATTGATAAAGAAAACAGCAAATACAAAAATCAACGGTAAAAGTATTCCCAAAAATAAAGCCAACACATAATTAACTGATGTTTTTGGTCCTATAAGTCCTCCGCCAACATCCTTAGCAGGATCTATAAAATGAACATCTGATAAATTCGCCGCCTTAACAATATCTGCTTCGCTTCTTTTTTGAAGAAAGGTGCTGTAAATATTATCGCTTAAATCATATTTTCTTTTAATTTTAATAAGCTCTTGCTGATCATCCGGAAGTCCTTTTATAGTACTTTCAGCCTCATTTATTTTACTACTCACCATAGCTAAATCATATTGAAGAGATGCTTTGGCAGTAGCTATATTCTCTAACAAAACATTTTTGATAGCCTCCATTTGATTGTCAAAATCCTTGAATATCTTATCACTTTTTACAGCATAAGCCATTTCAGATCTTTGGGTAGATAATGCTATTAACTTTGAAATATTTACTACAATATTTGGATCTTCTATTCCTGCAACTGAAGGTGCAGGAAGTTTTGCGTAGTTTACACTGTTTTTTAAGTATGCTTTTAATGAATTATAATAAGCCATTTTACGATTAATCTCGTCTTTTTTGACGTCAAATTCCAAAATCTTTTCTGAAAATTTACCTCCACCTTCTTCAATATCATAAATGTTTTTACCTTTTCTAAAGGATTTTAACTCATTTCCTGTTTCCTTAAGCTGGGATTCCATCGTGACTAATGTACTATCTATAAAAGCTATAGTATTTGTCGCAAACTGGTTCTTACTATCCAATTGTCTCTTGATAAGCATTTTAACAGTCGCATTTAAATACTCAACCATTCTTGCTTTATTAGTTCCCTGCATACCTAAGGTAATTATTGAACCTCCTTTATCGTCTGACCTAACGCTTATACCTTTATACCCTGATACTGTTCCGTTAAAATCATTAAACTGTACAAAATATTCGTTTCCTTTATAGAAGCCAGGATTTTCATTTATTTGTAACTTCCAATTCAAAAAAGGCAAAGAAACTTTTTCGCCAACCTTATATCTTTTTACAAAATCTCCTGTTGCTACAGCTGTATTACTGTATGAATTGTCAGAATAGGAAATTAAAGATACATTTTGACTTGTAAAAGGAATTCTAATTTCATATGTATCTTCACTAATAAATTTAATCCCTATTAAAGTCCCTGTTAATTGTCCTTTTGACTTGTCAATATTGATATAAAAAGGAACTGATCCATAAGCGTCTACTAAATTATATTCCCCTTGAACCAAGTAACTAATATAATATTGCAATTTATCTACAACAAGCTCATTATGAGATCTGGATTGCAAAGTTGTTGATATGGTCTGAACTTGATCCGAAGTACCTCCCCAATTAAAGACTAAACTGGTATTTGAAGTAAAAAGGGGATTACTTTCTTCTTTTACGGAAATAAGTGTTTCCATACCGTAAATTTTTTCTTTACGAATATTCACCTGATAAGCAATCGTGAGAGTAATTAATAAACTTATCAAAAACCACTTCCAATAACTTCCAATTTTTATTAAAAACCCCTTAAAGTCAAAGCTTACTTGGTTTTCAAAAATCGAAAAATCTTTTATATCTAACATTTTTTGAGTGCTGTTTTAATTTTTTAATAGCAAAAAAGTGGTTGTAGCTAAAGACAACAGTGTAATAATTGTACCTAAAGATTCTATACCAGTTTTTCCAGTTCCCCAAGTTTTTTGCTTGAGTGGTTTTATATAAATATAATCATTAGGCTGTAAATAAAAATAAGGTGATTGCATTACATTTATATCCGTGAGGTCTAAATCGTGCATTTCTACACCAGTTGGCGTTTTTCGCATAACTGTTACAGCTTTTCTATCTCCAGTAATAGTAATATCTCCAGAGTTAGCAATAGCTTCCATAATATTTACCTGCTCTTGAAACATTATTTTTGTGCCTGCCCCCCCAATTTCTCCATTTATAGTATAACGCAAGCCTGCTAATTTAACGGTTACAAAAATATTTGCTTCCTTATTAAAATACTCTGCCAATAATTGCTTTTCAACTCTAACTCTGATTTCGTCTAGCGTGTAACCGATAACATTTAACTCTCCTAAAACTGGAATCCTTATATTTCCATGGTCATCCACTGTAAAACCGTCAAAATACAATCCTGACTCAGATTTACCTCCAGCACCTCCATCATTTGAAGGACTAAAAATAGCCACTAATTTAGGGTCAATAGCTTTTATCGTGATACTCAAAACGTCATTAGTTTGTAATCTATACGGTTTTGATTCTATAGCTGTAATAACAATATTGTCTTGTGAATTATCTTTCTTTTGAAGATAAATTAAATCTTGGGTAGAAATGCAAGAAGTGAATAAAACACTTATGGTTAGTAATAAACAGAATACGGATTTGCTCATTTTCAATATTTTTAACGACAAATATAGCTTTTCATTTACTATTTAAAAAGCATCACTATTCATTAAATGGATTAATTATTTTTAAACGACTTTTCAAAAGGTACTCTTTGCAAAATACTTCTTCCCAAGGTAACTTCGTCAGCATATTCCAGCTCATCTCCTACCGAAATTCCTCTGGCAATAGTTGATATTATTATTTCACAATCAGCGATTTGTTTGTAGATGTAAAAATTAGTGGTATCACCCTCCATTGTGGAGCTTAAAGCAAAAATTATTTCGTTTACACTTCCCGATTTTACTTTCTCGACTAATGTAGTAATGTTCAATTGACTGGGACCAACACCATCAATAGGCGAAATTTTACCTCCAAGAACATGATAAATCCCTCTAAATTGACCTGTGTTTTCAATTGCCATAACATCGCGAATATCCTCGACAATACAAATAATCTGGTGATTCCTGCTTTTATTGGCGCAAATTTCGCACATCATGCTATCCGAAATATTATGACAGCTGCTGCAATACTTAATATCTTCACGCATAGCAAGCAAGGCCTGAGATAAAAAACCGGTTTGTTCTTTTGGCTGTTTTAGCAAATGTAGCACCAATCGAAGTGCCGTTCGTTTACCAATTCCCGGCAATTGAGACATTTCGTTAACTGCTTTTTCTATAAGTTTCGAAGAAAATTCCATAACTGCAAAAGTAGTTAATTTGTCCCAATCGTTCGGGATAGATAATTTGAAAATTTGAAGATTATTTATGTAATTTGGCCAAATACAATATTTAGACAATATGACTCCATTTGCCATTCTATCGCTAATAGTAATCTACTTTGGAATTCTTTTTTTGATTTCGTATTTTGTTAGTAGAAAAGATAGCGGAAACGATGCTTTTTTCAAAGCCAATAAAAACTCCAAATGGTATTTAGTTGCTTTTGGAATGATTGGTACAGCACTTTCCGGTGTGACATTCATCTCTGTTCCGGGAGAAGTAGGTTCTCCAAACGGGGAGCAATTCAAATACTTTCAGTTTGTTCTGGGAAATGCTATAGGTTTTATAATAATCGCCAAAGTTTTGCTGCCGCTGTATTATCGAATGAATTTGACTTCCATTTACGGTTACATCGAACAACGATTAGGGATTTACTCCTATAAAACCGCCGCAACCATTTTCCTGATTAGCAGAACCATTGGATCAGCCTTTAGGTTGTATCTTGTTGTTATTGTTTTACAACGTTTTGTTTTTGACTATTACGGAATCCCATTTGCCGTTACGGTTTTAATTTCGCTGGCGTTGATATTTGCTTATACGTATCGTGGCGGATTGAAAACCATTATTATTACTGATACTTTACAAACCTTTTTCCTAGTAGCTTCGGTTTTCTTGACAATTTTTTTCATCTGCAGAAGTTTAAATTTGAATGCTTTTGAAGCTTTTGAAGAAGTGAAAAACAGTAATTATTCTAAAGTATTTTTCTTTGAGGATTTTGTGTCGAGTAAGTTTCATTTTGCAAAGCAAATTCTGGGAGGAATCTTTGTAACTATCGCCATGGTAGGCCTGGATCAGGATTTAATGCAGAAAAACCTGAGTTGTAAGAACATTGGCGAAGCACAAAAAAACATGTTTACGTTCACCGGAATATTTGTAGCTATCAATATCTTTTTCCTCAGTGTGGGTGCTTTACTTTACATCTATGCTACTAAAAACGGGATTGAAGTACCGACGGATTTAGTCACCGGAAAACCAAGAACCGATTTACTTTTCCCAGAAATTGCCTTTAATCATTTGACATTAATTCCTTCGGTTATTTTCTTGTTGGGATTAACGGCAGCCACATTTGCAACAACGGATTCCGCACTAACAGCGTTAACGACTTCGTTTTGTGTGGATTTTTTAGGAATGGATAAAACCGAAAATCTAAACAAGCCAAACGTAGTACGAACCAGACATTTTGTACATATTACCTTTTCGTTTTTAATGTTTTTGGTGATAATATTTTTTAATGCTATTAATGACAGTTCTGTAGTGGGAATGATTTTCAGGGTGGCTTCCTATACGTATGGACCGCTTTTGGGATTGTATTGCTTTGGATTGTTTGTAAAATCAAAAACGGTGAAAGACAAATTTGTCCCTATCATTTGCCTATTATCTCCTGCTGTAACGTACTTTATCAGTGAAAATTCAAAGACTTTGTTTTTTGGATATATTTTCGATAACGAATTAATTATCGTAAACGGGCTAATCACTTTTCTAGGGTTGTTGTTGATTAGCAAGAATGCCACCTCCGAAACGCGGTTTTAGTTTTAGCCCAGATAGCAGCGACATCCTTTTCTTGTTCCGTTTTTTTTTAACGGGACAAGAAAAGATATAGCGTATAGCTGGAATAGCTCCTCAAAAATTTAATATTGATTGGTAGCTAATAGAACTAACGTACAGGCTACTTCTACTTTAATATCGTTCAGTTTCAACAATTGATAGAATTCCGGATTCTCAGTTCCTGGATTGAAAATAACACGCTTAGGTTTTGCCTCGACGATGTAATTGTAATAATCACGCTGACGTGTTGGGTTTAAATATAGGGTAACAGTATCGATATTTTTTAATGGAATGGCTTTAGTTTGGATTTTTACTCCGGCAACTTCGCCAGCATTTTGGCCTAATGCAAGAACGGAATGCCCTTTTTCTACTAACATATTTACAGCTTTGAAAGCGTAGCGCTCTGGTTTAGTTGTCGCTCCAAGAACCAATGTTTTTTTACTCTTTATCATTTTCTATAATTGTATTTGGCAAAAGTAATCAAAAAGGTTTATCCGTTTAGAAATTTTAAGGTTTACTTGCAACTACAATAAAAAACAATACCCTAACATTAAAAAGTAAAAAAAGAGTATTTTTACAATCTTAAAAAACAAAATATGGATCTATTTATTTATCTGTTTGTCGCACTTTTTTCGGTATTAAATCCTATTGGTACCGTTCCTATTTTCGTAGGACTTACACAAAATGACACTAAAAAAGAGCGTTCCAGAATTTCTTTATGGACGGCGATAAATGTATTTATTATTCTTATTGTCTCGTTTTTTATTGGACAATATGTATTACTTTTTTTTGGAATCAGTATTGATGCACTCCGAATAGCGGGAGGAATTATTATCGTGAGTTCTGGTTTTTCATTACTTTCCGGAAAATTCACTAAGAAGCGAGGTATTAATAAAAAAGCAGAAACTGATGCACAACAAAGAAATGACATTGCTTTGACTCCACTTGCAATCCCTATGCTTGCTGGTCCTGGATCTATTTCTCTACTTATTGCATTTTACCAGGAACACAATACAACTATGGAGATAATTATATCTTCAATTGCTATTCTTGCGATTGCTGTAACCATTTTTCTTATTTTAAAAAGCGCTCATTATTTAGCCAAAATACTTGGAGCTTCCGGAATTATTGCTATCTCAAGGATTGTGGGTTTCATAGTAATTGCAATAGGAATTCAATATATTGTAAGTGCTATTATCAATATCATAAAAGGGAATCTCTCCTAAATTCAAATTACAACAAAAAAACCGGATATGATTTGAAATCGTATCCGGTTTTCTTTTTTTTTAATTTCTTGGCAAGAAAATCTCTGCCATCATACATCTGGCGCTTCCACCGCCGCAAGCTTCGATAGTATCCAAACTTGAACTCAAAATTTCAGCATGTTTTTCTAGCTGCTCCATTTGTTTAAGAGTCAAACTTTGATGTGCAGCTGCACTCATAACCAAATATCGTTTGTCATTTGCTCCACGAACTTCAAGCATATTCCCCGCAAAATTGTTCATTTGAGCTTCGGTAATCAAAATGATTTCTTTTCCGTTTTCTTTAAGATTGTCCAAAACCATTTTGCGTTCTTTTTTATCATCGATACAATCCGAACAAATTACTGCAAAAGTTTCTCCCAAACACATCATTACATTGGTATGATAGATTAGTTTTCGCTCCGAATCAACCGTTTGAAAAGCTTCAAAAATCACTGGTGCATAATCAAAATCCTCACAAAATTCTATAAATAATTCTTCATCAGCTCTAGGAGATAATGCGCAATACGCTTTAGCATTTGCTCTGTCTAAAAGTAAACTTCCTGTTCCTTCTAAGAAAAATCCATCTTCTTCAGCGGAAGTGTAATCTATAATATTGTGAATCACAAAACCTTTTTCTTCCAGTAAATCTAAAATCTCTTCGCGACGTTCTTGACGACGATTTTCAGCAAACATTGGATATAAAGCTACATCACCATTCTCGTGAAAAGAAATCCAATTGTTTGGAAAAATACTATCTGGAGTATCTGGATTCAACGTATCATCGACAACTGTAACATCAACACCAACTGCTGTTAGTTTTTCGACAAAAGCATCAAATTCTTGTTGCGCTTTGGCGTTTACGGTTGCAGGCAAAAGTCCGTCTAATACTTTTTGGTAATAATTATTTACTGCCGTTTGTTCGTTCATTCTAAACGCAACCGGGCGAATCATCAGTATGGAATTTGTCGTTTGTTTCATATATTTTTAGTTTAAAGTTTAATAGTTTAAAGGTTAATGTTGAGCAACATTAAACTTTAAACCTTAAACAAATATTTATTATCTAATTAAAGGCAAAGTAGAACATCGCAACAATCCTTCTTGTTTTGCAATTTCTGCATATGGAATTTCTTCTACGACAAAACCATTTGTTCGCAACCAATTGTTAAGTCTGGTAAAATTTCTTTCAGAAACTACAACATTCGTATCGATTGAAAAAACATTGGAATTCATATTATACATTTCGTCTCTGGTAATATGGAATAAGTTTTCTTTTCCAAATAGATTTACCAGAAACAAATAATCTGCTTCTTCACGAAAACCATTTTTGTAGATAATTCCTTTGTCATTCCCAACAGGCTGAAAACAACAATCTAAATGTAAAGCGTTGTCACGAGCTTCAATTTTAGATTTTACCAAATCAAATTCTTTGACAATCTTATTTGGAAACAAATCTTTTATGTATTGTACTCCTTGTATATTTGTTCTTGCCGTAATGTAATCTTTGTAGTCACTCCCTTTGTAAGTTCCAATGAAAATATATTCGTTCCATAACATGACATCACCACCTTCTATATGCACTTCCTCTGGAGGACGAACTACTTTTTTAGGATTAATTTGGTCAATTATATATTGAATGGCATCTAATTCTCGCTCTCTGTCCGGTAAAATATTTGATTTTACAAAAACGTCATCAATAACAAAACCAATATCTCTTGTAAATATCTGATTGTAATTTTCAATCATTTCCGGACGATAAACGGTCACATTATATTTTTTTAACACGCTGGCAAATACTTCCATTTCATGCACCATATCTTTCTCGATTGGATAGGTACCTGCTAAAATATGCTCTAATGATTTTGGATCATAGGCCTCTTCAACCTTTGGCGTAGGTCCATTATTAACTGCTGAACCCAGAACTACTGCTCTAAGTCTTGAAGTTTCATTCTTTACATTTAACTCTAACATGCATTTTAGCTTTTGGCAAATATAAAAAAAGCTCCACAAATTAGTGAAGCTTTTTAAACTGATTTTATCTTTTATCTGTTGGTACAAAATCCCTCAAAGGGTGACCAGTATAAACTTGTCTTGGCCTTCCGATAGGCTCCTTGTTTTCACGCATTTCTTTCCATTGTGCGATCCAACCTGGCAAACGGCCTATGGCGAACATTACTGTAAACATATCAGTAGGAATTCCTAAAGCTCTGTAAATAATTCCAGAATAGAAATCTACATTAGGATATAAATTTCTTGATTTGAAATATTCATCTTCTAAAGCTGCTTCTTCTAGTTTTTTAGCAATAGCAAGAATTGGATCTTCAACTCCTAAAGTTGCTAAAACTTCATTGGCTGCTTTTTTGATAATTTTCGCTCTTGGATCAAAATTCTTGTAGACTCTATGACCAAACCCCATTAAACGGAAAGGATCATTTTTATCTTTGGCTTTAGCCATATATTTATCAGCATCGCCACCATTTCTATGGATTTCTTCTAACATCTCAAGAACTGCTTGATTTGCTCCTCCGTGTAAAGGTCCCCAAAGTGCAGAAACTCCAGCAGATATTGAAGCAAATAATCCTGCGTGAGAAGATCCTACCATTCTAACTGTAGAGGTAGAACAGTTTTGCTCATGATCTCCGTGAAGAATAAACAATTTATCTAATGCATCTATAACTACAGGATTTGCCGTGTAAGGTTCTGTAGGTAATTCAAACATTAAACGCATGAAGTTTTCTACATATCCTTTTGTATTATCATAATAATTTAAAGGATAGCCCATGCTTTTTCTATAAGTCCAAGTTGCTATAACTAAGAATTTACCCATAGTTTTACAAACTGCCTCATACATTTCTTTCTCATTCTCAACATTAACCGATTTTGGATTAAATGCTGTTAAAGCACTTGTCAACGCAGCTAAAACACCCATTGGATGAGCTGTTTTAGGAAAACCATCAATGATGTTTTTCATTTCTTCATTTACCAAAGTGTATTTTCTAATATCGGTTTCAAATTGTGCTAACTGATTTACAGTAGGCAGCTCTCCAAAAATTAAAAGGTATGATACTTCTAGAAAATCTGCTTTTTCAGCTAAATCCTCAATTGAATATCCTCTGTATCGAAGGATTCCAAGCTCTCCATCTAAAAAAGTAATATCACTTTTACAAGATCCTGAATTTTTATAACCTGGATCAAGTGTAATTACACCTGATAAATCACGTAATTTGTTAATATCAATGGCAACTTCATTTTCACTTCCTACAATGATCGGCAGTTCAAATTTTTTACCATCAATTTCTAATGTTGCTATTTTTGACATAATATAATTGAAAATAAACTTTTAAAATAATAATTTCTCAAATCTAAGGAATTAAACACTAATTAAAAAGAGAATAACACAATGAAATTGTTAAATATTACAAAAAAAAGCCACTCACACTAGGTGAATGGCTTTAAATAAAAATATCGTAAGAAATTATTTGATTTTGAAAGCATTTTTGCCAGGAAAGTAAGCTGTATTTCCTAATTCTTCCTCAATTCTTAACAATTGATTGTATTTAGCCATACGATCAGAACGAGAAGCTGAACCTGTCTTAATTTGACCACAGTTCAAAGCTACTGCTAAATCTGCAATTGTATTATCTTCTGTCTCTCCTGAACGGTGTGACATTACTGAAGTATAACCTGCATTTTTAGCCATATTAACAGCTGCAATAGTTTCTGTCAAAGTACCAATTTGGTTTACTTTAATAAGGATTGAATTAGCGATTCCTTTTTCGATACCAGTAGACAAGCGCTCCACATTAGTAACGAATAAATCATCTCCAACTAACTGAACTTTATCGCCAATTCTTTCTGTAAGCAATTTCCATCCATCCCAGTCATTTTCATCCATTCCGTCTTCAATAGAAATAATAGGATATTTTGCTACTAATTCAGCTAAATACTCCACTTGTTCTTCAGAAGACCTAACTTTACCAGTTTCTCCTTCAAATTTACTGTAATCATATTTCCCGTTTACATAAAACTCTGCAGCAGCACAATCTAAAGCAATCATGATTTCATCCCCAAAAGTATATCCTGCATTTTCAACAGCTTTTTTGATTGTATCCAAAGCATCTTCAGTTCCACCGGCAAGATTTGGTGCAAAACCTCCTTCGTCACCTACAGCAGTAGAAAGTCCTCTGTCATGTAATACTTTTTTCAAGCTGTGAAAAATTTCAGTTCCCATTTGCATGGCATGAGAAAAAGAAGTTGCTTTTACCGGGAAAATCATGAATTCTTGAAATGCAATAGGCGCATCAGAATGAGAACCTCCATTAATAATATTCATCATTGGTACAGGCAACGTATTTGCCGAAACACCACCTACGTATCTGTATAATGGCAATCCCAATTCATTAGCAGCAGCTTTGGCAACAGCCAAAGAAACTCCTAAAATTGCATTTGCTCCTAAATTTGATTTATTTGGAGTACCATCTAAATCAATCATCGTTTGGTCGATTAGATTTTGTTCGAAAACAGAAACTCCTACCAGTTCTTCAGAAATAATGGTATTCACATTTTTCACAGCATTCAAAACTCCTTTTCCAAGAAACGCTTTTCCTCCATCACGTAATTCAACTGCTTCATGTTCTCCGGTTGAAGCCCCAGATGGTACTGCCGCTCTCCCTAAAACACCATTGTCTGTAATTACATCTACTTCTATTGTAGGATTTCCTCTTGAATCAAAAATTTGTCTTGCGTGAATCTTGATAATTATACTCATAATACTAAAATTTAAATTTTGAATTACAAATATATTCTATCTTTTGGAATGATTTTATGAAAATAATGAATGTTATTAACGAAAACGTTATAATTTTTTAGCAAACAAAACATTTAAGCTATTTTAAGAATTTATTTTTACATTATCTGTTATTTTTTTCAATTCCATTGAAATCTAATTAAAGAAACGTATCTCACATGGACTAAAACGTAATGATATTAATTTCATCTCAAAATAAATTATTTTTAACAAATAAATAAACTGAAAAATACTAACTACCAATCATATAACTTAATTTTATATTCTTTCTTTAAAAAGAAAAAAGCTCAATTACTATTACATAATTATTCGTTAGCAATTTTGATAAATCAATTTCTAAATTGAAAAATAAAAATGTGATGGAAGCGTTATAGAACCTTAACAATTTAATAAATTCTAGTGAAATTGTAGCATTATTGAATAAAACGGCTTCTACATTAGAAAATACAGAAGATTTAAACCCATTAATTGACTATATAGGAGATGCAAAATATGTTCTTTTAGTTGAAGCCTCACATGGTACGCCTGAATATTATACATGGAGAGCTAAAATAACACAACGACTCATTCAAGAAAAAGGATTCTCTTTTGTAGGAGTCGAAGAAGATTGGCCGGATTGCTATCGTTTAAATCGATATGTCTAAGGACATTTAGATTCTGGGAAAGATATCTTTAGTGTTATGAATGAGTTTTAAAGATGGGCAAATTAGATTTGGGTAAATTGGCAAACTGCAGCATACACAAACTGGCTCAAGGTTTATAACGAAAGCTTATCAGCTGATAAAAGAA
Organism: Flavobacterium sp. GNP002; assembly: GCF_054343795.1. Lineage (NCBI taxonomy): Bacteria > Pseudomonadati > Bacteroidota > Flavobacteriia > Flavobacteriales > Flavobacteriaceae > Flavobacterium > Flavobacterium sp. GNP002. Next base: position 1,875,644 of record NZ_JBTGUW010000001.1, on the reverse strand, counting down.
TAGGGATTTACGGATTGGACGTATACAGTTTCAGAGAATCCATGAATTCAATTATTCAATATTTAGAAAAGAAAAAAAAATCCTAAAGCACTCGCAAATGCAAAAACTGCCATAAAATGTTTTGTACCCTACAATAAAAACGAAAGGCAATTTTATACCATAGCCTCTTCCAATGTTCCAGAATTGTGTGAAAAAGAAATCCTAGACATGCTTACAGAAATTATTAAAATGTCCCAAATTACAATCATGATTTAGAAAACATTTTGAGCACAGAACAAAAAGCATTCATTCCCAGAAATGTGCAAAAATACTATCGGGCGATGATAAGAAGAGTTTACACCTCCTAGAATATTAGAAATGAGCAAATGGTCTCCACTATACAGCGACTTATGAAATTCCATGGAAAAGATGCGAGAATAATCGTTTGGCAGTACAACACCCAGATTGGCGATTCATTTGCTACAGAAATGTCCTCTGAAGGGATGGTAAACGTGAGACAGTTAGTAAGAGAAAATATTTAAGTGAAGGAGTTATTGCTGTAGGATTTGCATCTTACAAAGGAAGTGTGGTTACCGAAAGAGTATAGGGAGATTCTATGAGAAAAATAAAAGTTCCAGAAGCAGTTAAAGAAAGCTGGGAACATGCTTTTCACATTGCAAACAATGGACAAACTAGATTATTATTAATGAATAAAGTAAAAGATGAAAAATGTCTTTCATCACTCATAAGACATCGTGCAATAGGAGTAGTTTATAATCCTGAACACGAAAGATTTGGAAATTATGTTCCTACAATACTACCAAAAAGATATGATGCTTTCATTTTTATCGATAAAACAAACGCTTTAAATCCCATAAATATTGAGGTTAATGGAAATCAAATCCCTAAAACTTATCCGTTCGGCATGTAAACTATTAAATAAAAAAGGGTTTGACTTATTTAAAAGTCAAACCCTTTTCTATACCTAACTAACATTGGAAGACATCCAAATATTAGCCTTTTATGTTTTCAATAAATTGATCAAATAAATAAGAGGAATCATGTGGACCAGGACTGGCTTCTGGGTGGTATTGAACTGAGAAACAATTTTTGTTTTTCATACGCATTCCTGCAACAGTTCCATCATTTAAATGAAGATGAGTAATCTCTAAATTAGGATGATTGTCAAGTTCCTCTTTATTAACAGCAAAACCATGATTTTGAGAAGTGATTTCACCTTTCCCGGTAATGATGTTTTTTACAGGATGATTTATCCCTCTGTGCCCATTAAACATTTTATAAGTTGAAATTCCGTTTGCCAAACCAATCACTTGATGTCCCAAACAAATTCCGAACAAAGGCTTGTCATTTTCAAGAATTTCTTTTGCAACTTGAATTGCTCCAGAAAGCGGCTCTGGATCTCCAGGTCCATTAGATAAAAAGTAACCATCTGGATTAAATGCAGCTAAATCCTGATAAGAAGAATCAAAAGGAAATACTTTGATATAACAATCTCTTTTAGCAAGATTGCGAAGGATATTCATTTTAATACCTAAATCAAGTGCAGCGATTTTATATGTTGCGTTTTCATCACCAAAAAAATAAGGTTCAGTAGTAGAAACTTTAGAAGCTAATTCAAGCCCTTTCATATCTGGAACTTTTGCTAATGCAATTTTTAATTCTTCAATAGAAGTTTCGTCTGTGCAAATTACAGCATTCATCGCACCGTTATCACGAATATAACTTACAAGAGCACGAGTATCTACATCAGATATGCAGATTAGGTTTTGTTTGATAAAATAATCTTCTAAACTTCCTGAAGCATCTTCACGAGAATAATTGAAGCTAAAATTTTTACAAACCAATCCAGCTATTTTAATACTTTGTGATTCAACTTCTGAATCGTTAACTCCATAATTTCCAATATGGGCATTGGTTGCTACCATCAATTGACCAAAATAAGAAGGGTCAGTGAATATTTCTTGGTAGCCGGTCATTCCTGTGTTAAAACAAACTTCTCCAAAAGTGGTCCCACTAATCCCAATAGATTTTCCGTGGAAAATGGTTCCGTCACTTAATAGAAGAATTGCTTTTTGTCGTGTTGTATATTTCATTCTTTGATTTCTATTATTTTTTTAATAGTCTCATGGAACTAGCAAAGCTCGTTTCATCTGTAGTTAAATATTGTGCAAATTTAATCCTTTAAAGCAATGGATGCAAGTTTTTGAAATTTATTGTAAAATAAAAACATTCTTATCTAGCCCTGATGATCCCGAAGCGTCGGGAGGCATCCTTTAACTTTTCTTTAGAAGCAAAAGACACAGTGAAAAGCAAGACAATATGCAATTAAATCCCAAAGTTTTTGCTCCGAAAAAATCAAAAAAAAAGGATAAACTATAAATAGCTTATCCTTGATTTTTATTGAATGATTATTTTCATAATTACTCAGCAGTCTCTGTAGTTGTATCAGTTTCAGCAGCTGGAGCTTCAGTAGCTTCATCTTTCTTAGCTTTTCCACCACGACGGCTTTTTGCTTTTTTAACTTCTTTTTTACCACCATTGTAAAGTTCATTGAAATCTACTAATTCGATCATTGCCATATCAGCATTATCTCCTAAACGATTTCCAACTTTAATGATACGAGTGTATCCACCTGGACGGTCTCCTACTTTAGCAGCTACGTCTCTGAACAAGTCAGTTACGGCATATTTGCTACGTAAGTAAGCAAAAACGATACGACGATTGTGAGTCGTATCATCTTTAGATTTTGTTATAAGCGGCTCAACGAATTGTTTAAGCGCTTTTGCTTTAGCAACAGTAGTGTTAATACGTTTGTGCTCGATAAGAGAACAAGCCATATTAGCTAACATAGATTTTCTATGTGCAGTCTGTCTGCTTAAGTGATTGAATTTTTTTCCGTGTCTCATTGCTATGTAAATTTAAACCTTACGGCTTAGATTATTCTTTATCTAGTTTGTATTTTGCTAAATCCATACCGAAGTTCAAATTTTTAACTGCAACAAGTTCATCAAGCTCAGTTAAAGATTTTTTACCGAAATTACGGAATTTCATTAGGTCATTTTTATTGAACGATACTAAATCACCAAGTGTATCAACTTCAGCCGCTTTCAAACAATTTAGCGCTCTTACAGAAAGATCCATATCAACAAGCTTAGTTTTAAGCAATTGTCTCATATGTAATGATTCTTCATCATATGATTCTGTTTGTGCAATTTCGTCAGCCTCGAGTGTAATTCTTTCGTCAGAGAACAACATGAAATGGTGAATTAAAACTTTTGCAGCTTCAGTAAGAGCATCTTTTGGATTGATAGAACCATCAGTTTTTATTTCAAAAACTAATTTTTCATAATCTGTTTTTTGCTCTACACGGAAGTTTTCAATCGCATATTTTACATTTTTTACCGGAGTAAAAATTGAATCTGTAAAAATAGTTCCAATTGCAGCATTCTGTTTTTTGTTCTCTTCAGCAGGAACATAACCTCTACCTTTTTCGATAGTTAAATCGAAATTAAGTTTGATTTTACTGTCTAAATTACAGATAACTAGTTCTGGATTCAAAACTTGGAAACCTGAAATAAATTTTTGAAAATCACCAGCTGTTAATTGGTCTTTACCTGAAACAGATATAGTAACTGATTCATTATCGATATCTTCAATTTGACGTTTGAAACGTACTTGTTTAAGATTAAGGATAATTTCGGTAACGTCTTCAACAACTCCTGAAATAGTAGAAAACTCATGATCTACACCTTCAATGCGAACAGATGTTATTGCATAACCTTCTAATGCTGAAAGCAAAACTCTTCTAAGTGCATTACCAACGGTCAATCCGTAACCAGGTTCTAAAGGTCTGAATTCAAACTTACCTTCAAAATCGGTTGAATCGATCATGATAACTTTATCGGGCTTCTGAAAATTAAATATTGCCATAAATTTCGACTAAGTCAATTATTATTTGTTGTACAACTCTACGATTAATTGTTCTTTAATGTTTTCTGGAATTTGAAGTCTCGCAGGTACAGAAACGAATGTTCCTTCTTTGATATCATTGTTCCAAGTAATCCATTCATAAACATGACTTGAATTAGATAAAGAACGTTCGATAGCTTCTAATGACTTAGATTTTTCACGAACTGCAACTTTGTCACCAGGTCTAAGGTGGTAAGAAGGAATATTAACTACTTCACCGTTAACTGTGACGTGTCTGTGAGAAACGATTTGACGTGCACCTCTTCTAGAAGGAGCGATACCCATTCTAAAAACAACATTATCCAATCTTGCTTCACACAACTGTAATAAAACCTCACCAGTAACTCCTTTGGTAGCTGATGCTTTTTTGAACAATCCTCTGAATTGTTTTTCTAAAATTCCATAAGAATATTTAGCTTTTTGCTTTTCCATTAACTGAATAGCAAACTCAGATTTTTTTCCTCTTTTTTTAGCCATCCCGTGTTGCCCAGGAGGGTAGTTTCTTTTTTCGAAAGCTTTATCGTCTCCGAAAATCGCTTCGCCAAATTTACGAGCGATTCTTGTACTAGGACCAGTATATCTTGCCATTTTAAATTGTTTAAGATTGAGATTATGAATTCAGGTCTGATCCTTCAATAATCGATATTCAATCTTGGTTATACTATATTTTTTTTTGAGTATTAAACTCTACGTCTTTTAGGAGGACGACATCCATTGTGAGGCATTGGAGTAACATCGATAATCTCAGTCACTTCAATTCCACCGTTATGCAAAGAACGGATAGCAGACTCACGTCCGTTTCCTGGTCCTTTTACATAAACCTTTACTTTTTTAAGTCCAGCTTCAAGAGCTACTTTACTACAATCTTCTGCTGCCATTTGGGCTGCGTATGGAGTGTTCTTTTTAGAACCTCTAAAACCCATTTTACCAGCTGAAGACCAAGAAATAACTTCACCTTTTTTGTTTGTCAAAGAAATGATGATATTGTTAAAAGTAGCAGAAATATGAGCTTCTCCCGTTGATTCAACGATAACTTTACGTTTTTTTGCAGTTGCTTTAGCCATATTACTTATTATTTAGTTGCTTTTTTCTTGTTGGCAACAGTTTTTCTTTTACCTTTTCTTGTTCTAGAGTTGTTTTTAGTTCTTTGTCCTCTTAAAGGAAGACCAGTTCTATGACGGATACCTCTATAACATCCAATATCCATTAAACGTTTGATGTTTAAAGAAACTTCAGAACGTAATTCTCCTTCAATTTTAAAAGTTGATACCGCCTCACGAATTGCTCCGATCTCGTCATCATTCCAATCTTGAACTTTTTTATCTTGGCTAACTTGAGCTTTCTCTAAAATCTCAACAGCTCTACTTTTTCCTAATCCGAAGATGTAGGTAAGTGCTATAACACCTCTCTTATTTTTTGGGATATCTACCCCTGCTATTCTTGCCATAATTATCCTTGTCTTTGTTTAAATCTAGGATTCTTTTTGTTTATTACGTACAATCTCCCTTTTCTTCGCACAATTTTGCACTCGGGACTTCTCTTTTTTACTGAAGCTCTAACTTTCATTTTGAATATCCTTTAATATCTATAAGTAATTCTTGCTTTTGACAAATCGTAAGGGCTCATTTCTAGTTTCACTTTATCACCAGGTAATAATTTGATGTAATGCATACGCATTTTTCCAGATATATGTGCGATTACAATATGTCCATTTTCTAACTCTACACGGAACATTGCATTTGACAATGCTTCAATGATTGACCCGTCTTGTTCTATTGCTGATTGTTTTGCCATAAGTTAAGCTACTGCTTTTCTATTTTTACCACTTTTCATCAAACCATCATAATGCTTATTCAACAAGTATGAATTAATTTGCTGCATCGTGTCTATGGCAACTCCAACCATAATTATTAATGAAGTACCTCCAAAAAACATTGCCCAAGATTGTTGAACATCCATAAGACTCACAACAATTGCTGGGAACACAGCTATCAAAGCAAGAAATAAAGATCCTGGAAAAGTTATCAAGGACATCACTTTGTCAAGATAATCAGAAGTTTCAACTCCTGGTCTGATACCTGGAATAAAACCACCACTTCTCTTTAAATCATCAGACATTTTATTAGTAGGAACTGTGATTGCAGTGTAAAAGAATGTAAATACAATTATTAAAGTTGCAAATACAAAATTATACCAAAAACCGAACATATTACTAAAAGCTCCAACGATTGATTGTGATGCATCTGATTTAGACAAACCTGCTAAGGCTGCCGGAATAAACATAATTGCTTGCGCAAAAATTATTGGCATAACCCCAGAAGCATTAAGCTTCAAAGGAATCCATTGTCTGTTTCCACCCAACATGTCTTGTTCAAAATCACCTGATGTTGTACGACGAGCATATTGAACAGGAATCTTCCTGATCGCCATAACCAATAGCACACAACAAATGATAACTAATAACCAAATGATAATTTCAATAACCAACAACATCGGTCCACCATTATTATTGGTAACTCTTGTTGTAAACTCTTGAATAAAAGCTTGAGGTAATCTAGCCAAAATTCCAACCATGATTAACAAAGAAATACCATTTCCAATTCCTTTATCAGTAATTTTTTCTCCTAACCACATGGCAAAAATTGTACCTGTAACTAAAATAACTACTGATGAAAATAAGAATTCAAATGAATTGAATCCCAATAAAAATGCATTACTAGGTAATGTTCTATATAAATTATAGATATAAGTTGGACCTTGAACTAAAGTAATTCCTATTGTCAACCAACGAGTAATTTGATTAATCTTTTTTCTACCGCTTTCTCCATCACTTTGAAGTTTTTGTAAATAAGGAATCGCAATTCCCATTAACTGAACAACAATCGAAGCAGAAATATAAGGCATAATTCCTAAAGCAAAAACAGAAGCTTGTGAAAATGCACCTCCAGTAAACATGTCAAGAATTGAACCAATTCCTTCTTTAGTTTGCCCAGCTAAATTACCTAACTGTGTAGCATCAATACCTGGCAGGGTTACTTGAGCCCCAAAACGATAAACTAAAAGCAAACCCAATGTTATTAGGATTCTATTTTTCAGTTCCTCGATTTTCCAAACATTACTTATTGATTCAATAAATTTCTTCATATTAATTGAAAAATTACATTGTTACAGCTTCTCCACCAGCAGCTTCAATAGCAGCTTTTGCAGTAGCAGTAAATTTGTGAGCGGTTACTTTTAATTTTGCTGTCAATTCACCTCTACCTAAAATCTTAACGATTTCATTTTTAGTAGCTAAACGATTAGCAACATAAACTGTCATATCAACAGTATCTTTAATAACACCATTATCAACTAAAAGTTGAAGTGTATCAAGATTTACACCTTCGTAATCTTTACGATTGATGTTTGTAAAACCAAACTTAGGCACACGTCTTTGAAGTGGCATTTGCCCACCCTCAAAACCAATCTTTTTAGAATAACCAGAACGAGATTTTGCTCCTTTGTGACCTCTTGCAGAAGTACCACCTTTTCCAGAACCTTCTCCTCTACCTAATCTTTTATTTTGATTGTGTGTAGAACCTTCAGCAGGTTGTAAGTTACTTAAATTCATAACAGTATTTGTTATTTAGCTTCTTCAACAGAAACTAAGTGTTTAACTTTATTTATCATCCCAAGGATTGTAGGGTTTGAATCATGCTCTACAACTTGTCCCATTTTACGTAGACCTAAAGCTTCTAATCCTCTTTTTTGAGTAAGTGGACAGTTGATTTTGCTTCTAACTTGTTTTACTAATAATTTAGCCATAATTTCCTTGAATTAACCTTTAAAAACTTTTTCTAAAGAAACACCTCTTTGTTTTGCAACAGTATAAGCGCTTCTCATTTGTAATAAAGCATCAAAAGTTGCTTTCACTACGTTGTGAGGATTTGAAGATCCTTGAGATTTAGATAATACATCATGAATTCCAACTGATTCAAGAACTGAACGAACAGCTCCACCAGCAATAACTCCTGTACCATGAGAGGCAGGAATTAAGAATACACGTGCACCACCAAATTTACCTTTTTGTTCGTGAGGAACTGATTGACCATTTAAAGGAATTTTTACTAAATTTTTCTTAGCATCTTCTACTGCTTTCGCAATTGCTTCAGAAACGTCTTTAGATTTTCCTAATCCGTGTCCAACCACTCCATTTTCATCACCTACAACTACAATAGCAGAAAAACCAAAAGCTCTACCTCCCTTTGTAACCTTAGTAACACGATTTACACTTACCAAACGATCTTTTAATTCAAGACCACTTGGTTTTACTAACTCTACATTCTTGTATTTACTATTAGACATACTATATTAGAATTTAAGTCCAGCCGCTCTTGCGCCTTCCGCTAATGATTTAATACGACCGTGATATAAATAACCTCCTCTATCGAAAGTTACTACGTCTATCCCAGCTTTTAAAGCTTTCTCTGCAACTAGTTTTCCAACTGCTGTAGCAACTTCAATGTTCGTACCGTTACCTATTTCTTTTTCTCTTGAAGAAGCCGCCAATAAAGTAACTCCATTTACATCATCAATTAATTGAGCATAAATTTCTTTGTTACTTCTAAATACAGATAGTCTTGGATTAGTAGCAGTACCACTAATTGTTTTTCTAATTCTGAATCTGATTCGTTGTCTTCTTTCAGGTTTTGTTAATGACATAATCTTATTTTTTAAGCTGATTTACCTGCTTTTCTTCTTAATACTTCACCTACAAATTTAACACCTTTTCCTTTGTACGGCTCAGGCTTACGGAAACCTCTGATTTTCGCAGCTACTTGACCTAAAAGTTGTTTGTCAAATGATGTTAATTTAACAATTGGATTTTTACCTTTTTCAGATATTGTTTCTAACGTTACTTCTGGAGCAACTTCTAAAACAATATTGTGAGAATATCCAAGAGCTAAATCTAACTTTTGTCCTTGATTTGAAGCTCTATAACCAACTCCTACCAACTCTAAAGATTTAGTAAAACCTTCATTTACACCAATAATCATGTTATTGATTAAAGATCTATATAAACCGTGTTTTGCTCTTTGGTCTTTGTGATCAGACGATCTTTCAACTTGAACTTGACCGTCTTCAACTGTTACAGTAACGTCCGAAAACTCCTGTGTAAGTTGACCATTTTTTCCTTTTACTGTAATAATACCATTTGCAACTTCAACAGTTACACCAGCAGGGATTACAACCGGATTTTTACCTATTCTTGACATCTTCTACTATTTTAATGATTAGTAAACGTAACAAATTACTTCACCACCAACATTTAATTGTTTGGCTTTCTTTCCTGTCATCAAACCTTTTGATGTAGAAACGATAGCAATTCCTAATCCGTTAAGGATTCTAGGAATTGATGAAGAACCTGAATACTTACGTAAACCTGGTTTACTAATTCTTTGGATATCTTTAATTACAGACTCTTTAGTATCTTTATCATACTTCAAAGCAATTTTGATTGAACCCTGAACAGCGTTGTCTTCAAATTTGTAACTTAAAATATAACCTTGATCAAATAAGATCTTAGTTATTTCTTTTTTTAGATTAGATGCAGGAATCTCAACAACTTTGTGGTTTGCAGCCACAGCGTTACGAACTCTTGTCAAATAATCTGCAATAGGATCTGTATACATGTGTATTAATTTGCGGTTATGGTTTTCATAGGACACTCATCCTATAAACCTTTAACCAATTTATAAATGTGTTTGTATTGACGTAACTTAAGTTACAGTCTACCAAGATGCTTTTTTAACACCTGGGATTAATCCGTTATTTGCCATCTCACGAAATGTAACACGTGAAATACCAAATTGACGCATATATCCTCTTGGTCTACCAGTTAATTTACAACGATTGTGCAAACGAACAGGAGAAGCATTTTTCGGTAATTTTTGCAAACCTACGAAATCTCCAGCTTCTAACAAAGCTTTTCTTTTCTCAGCATACTTTGCTACAGTTTTTTCTCTCTTAACCTCACGGGCTTTCATTGATTCTTTAGCCATATCTTAATTCTTTTTAAAAGGTAAACCTAATTCAGCCAATAGTGATTTTGCTTCTTTATCAGTTTTTGCAGAAGTAACAAAAGATATATCCATTCCTGATATTTTGTTTACTTTGTCAATATCAATTTCTGGGAAAATGATTTGCTCCAAAACACCAAGATTATAATTACCTCTTCCGTCAAAACCAGTAGCTTTAATTCCACTAAAATCTCTAACACGTGGTAAAGCAGAAGTAATAAGTCTATCTAAAAACTCATACATTCTTTCTCCACGCAAAGTAACTTTTGCTCCAATAGGCATCCCTTTTCTCAATTTGAATGACGCAACGTCTTTCTTTGAGATTGTAGATACTGCTTTCTGTCCAGTGATCTTTGTTAACTCATCAACTGCATAGTCGATTAGTTTTTTATCAGATACAGCTGCACCAACTCCTTTACTTAAAACGATTTTTTCCAATTTTGGAACTTGCATTACGTTTACGTATCCGAATTCCTCTTTAAGAGCAGCGATTACTCTGCTCTTATATTCTTCTTTTAGTCTAGGTATATACGCCATTACTATAGTACTTGATTAGATTTTTTTGAAAATCTTACTTTCTTATCTCCTTCAACTCTAATTCCTACTCTAGTTGTTTCCTTAGTTTTAGGATCAATTAAAGAGATATTAGATATTTGTATAGAAGCTTCTTTCTTTACGATACCCCCTTGAGGGCTTTTTGCACTAGGTTTCGTATGTTTTGAAACCATGTTTACACCTTCAACTATCGCTTTGTTTTTCTCGCGGTAAACACGTAAAACTTTACCTTCAGCACCTTTATGGTCTCCAGCAATTACTCTTACAATGTCACCTGTTTTTATTTTTAGCTTTATCATCTTAAAACGAATTAAAGCACTTCTGGTGCTAATGATACAATTTTCATGAATTGTTTTTCACGAAGTTCTCTTGCTACCGGACCAAAAACACGAGTTCCTCTCATTTCACCAGCAGCATTTAATAACACACATGCGTTGTCATCAAATCTAATGTATGAACCATCGGCTCTTCTTACTTCTTTTTTGGTACGTACAACAACTGCAGTTGAAACAGCTCCTTTTTTAACGCTTCCGTTAGGAGCAGTATCTTTGATAGAAACTACAATCTTGTCACCAACAGAGGCATACCTTCTTTTAGTACCTCCTAAAACACGGATAGTTAAAACTTCCTTTGCTCCAGTGTTATCTGCTACTTTTAGTCTTGATTCTTGTTGTACCATAATTATTTAGCTCTTTCTAGGATTTCAACTAACCTCCAACATTTTGTTTTACTCATAGGACGCGTTTCGCTAATCCTTACAGTGTCTCCAATGTTACAGTCGTTCTTTTCGTCGTGTGCGTGATACTTTTTAGTTTTCAACACGAACTTACCGTATAATGGGTGTTTTACTTTACGCACTTCAGCAACTACAATAGATTTATCCATTTTGTCTGAAGTAACAACACCAACTCTTTCTTTTCTTAAATTTCTTTTTTCTTCCATCTTTCAGCAGATTACAATTATTGCAACTCTCTTTTAGTAAGTTCCGTAGCTAATCTTGCAACTGTTCTTCTTACACTTCTAATTTGAAGTGGGTTCTCAATTGGAGAAATAGCGTGAGCCATTTTTAGGTCGGCATATGCCTTCTTAGTCTGGCTAAGTTTTTCTTGCAACTCCGCTGCAGAAAGATCTTTTATTTCTGATTGTTTCATAATATAATATAGATTATGCTTCGAAATCTCTAGCAACGACGAATTTAGTTTTTACTGGAAGTTTTTGAGCTGCAAGACGTAACGCCTCTTTTGCAACTGACAAAGGTACTCCTCCAACTTCAAACATAATTCTTCCGGGTTTAACAACGGCAGCCCAATACTCAACTGCACCTTTACCTTTACCCATACGTACCTCAAGAGGTTTCTTAGTGATAGGTTTGTCTGGAAATATTTTGATCCATAATTGTCCTTCTCTTTTCATAAAACGAGTTGCAGCAATACGCGCAGCTTCGATTTGACGAGAGGTTAAGAACATTCCATCTTCATGTACAGATTTAATACCAAACATTCCATTAGAAAGTTCATGCCCTCTTTGAGAGTTCCCTTTCATTTTACCTTTTTGTACCTTACGGTATTTTGTTCTTTTAGGCTGTAACATTTTTCTTTAGTTTAAAAATTTACTTTCGTTTACGAGCGTCTGGTTTTCCACCTTTATTAAAAGGTTTTCTGTCTCCTCTAGGAGAATCACCACCTTTACCACCAGCACCAGATTGTTTTTTGTCCATTCCGGCAAGTGGAGAAAGATCTCTCTTTCCATAAACTTCACCTTTCATGATCCACACTTTGATTCCCATTCTACCATAAGTAGTATGAGCTTCAGCCAAAGCATAATCAATATCAGCTCTGAAAGTTGATAGAGGAATTCTACCTTCTTTGAAACCTTCTGAACGAGCCATCTCTGCACCATTCAAACGACCTGAAATCAAAACTTTGATACCTTCAGCGTTCATACGCATAGAAGCAGCAATAGCCATTTTGATTGCACGTCTGTAAGAAATACGGCTTTCGATTTGACGACAGATGCTTGTAGCAACTAGATACGCGTCAAGTTCAGGTCTTTTAATTTCAAAGATGTTGATTTGAACCTCTTTGTCAGTAATTTTCTTAAGTTCTTCTTTTAACTTGTCTACCTCTTGTCCACCTTTCCCGATAATGATACCAGGTCTAGCAGTAGTGATAGTAACGGTTACAAGTTTCAAAGTTCTCTCGATGATTACTTTTGATACACTAGCTTTTGATAAACGAGCATGGATATACTTTCTGATTTTGTGATCTTCGGCAAGTTTATCACCGTAATCATTTCCACCATACCAGTTTGAGTCCCATCCTCTGATGATACCAAGTCTATTTCCAATTGGATTTGTCTTTTGTCCCATGCTGCTTAAGAATTGCTTTGTGTGTTATTGATAGCTCCAAGCACGATTGTTACGTGGTTAGAACGTTTTCTTATTCTGTGTGCTCTTCCTTGTGGAGCTGGACGAAGTCTTTTCAACATCATTCCACCATCTACACGGATTTCCTTAACAAATAATCCAGCTTCTTCCATATTAGCGTCAGGATTTTTAGCTTGCCAGTTGGCAATTACTGATAAAACCAATTTTTCTAATTTTCTTGAAGCTTCTTTAGAACTAAATCTTAAGATGTTAAGTGCTCTTTCTACCTTCTGACCTCTTACTAGATCTGCTACTAAGCGCATTTTTCTAGGTGAAGTAGGGCAGTTATTTAACTTTGCGAAGGCCAAAGACTTATTAGCCTCTTTTCTTGCATCTGCTGTTTCTCTTTTACGAACTCCCATTGCTTCTTATTTTTTACCTTTATTTTTTGCTCCAGCATGACCTCTAAAAGATCTAGTTGGTGAAAATTCTCCTAATTTGTGACCTACCATGTTTTCTGTTACGTAAACTGGTACAAATTGACGACCGTTATGAACTGCGATAGTTTGCCCAACAAAGTCTGGAGTAATCATAGAAGCTCTAGACCATGTCTTAACCACTCCTTTATTTCCACCTGCGATGTTTTCTTGAACTTTCTTGTCTAACTTATAATGAACGAAAGGTCCTTTTTTTAATGAACGTGCCATATCTTATTATTTCTTTCTACGTTCTACGATATACTTGTTACTCGGGTTTTTCTTAGAACGAGTTCTATAACCTTTAGCTGGTATTCCATTTCTTGAACGTGGATGTCCACCAGAAGAACGTCCTTCACCACCACCCATTGGGTGATCGACAGGGTTCATTGCAACAGGTCTTGTTCTAGGTCTTCTTCCTAACCATCTTGTTCTACCAGCTTTTCCTGATACAACTAATTGGTGGTCTGAATTAGAAACCGCTCCAATTGTAGCCGAACAAGTCAACAAGATTAATCTTGTTTCCCCAGATGGCATTTTAATTGTAGCATATTTTCCATCTCTTGCCATTAATTGAGCAAATGTTCCAGCAGAACGAGCGATTACAGCTCCTTGTCCTGGTCTCAATTCGATGCAAGAAATTACAGTTCCAAGTGGAACTCTACTTAAAGGTAAAGTATTACCAATTTCAGGTTGAGATTCTGGACCAGAAACTAATTTCTGACCAACTTTCAATCCGTTTTGAGCAATAACATACGTTTTCTCACCATCAGCATAAGCTAACAATGCGATAAATGCAGTACGATTTGGATCATACTCGATTGATTTCACTGTAGCCGGAATTCCTTCTTTTGTACGTTTGAAATCAATAATACGATATCTCTGCTTGTGACCACCACCCGTATAACGCATGGTCATCTTTCCTTGACTATTTCTACCACCAGAGTTTTTTATCGGCGCTATCAAAGAGCGTTCCGGCTTATCAGTTGTAATGGCGTCATAACCATTCACAACTCTAAATCGCTGACCTGGGGTAATAGGTTTTAATTTTCTTACTGACATTTTATCTTAGATATTGTTGTAAAAATCAATTGTTTCTCCTTCTTGTACTTGAACAATTGCTTTTTTAATTGCATTCGTCTTTCCACTGATTAAACCACTTTTAGTGTATTTAGTAGTTCTATCCGGTCTTACGTTCATCGTGTTAACACTCAAAATAGTTACTCCATAAGCAGCTTCAACAGCTTTCTTAATTTGCACTTTGTTTGCTTTTTTGTCAACAACGAATCCGAAGCGGTTTAAAACTTCACTTTCTTTGGTTACTTTTTCCGTTACTATAGGCTTAATTATGATGCTCATATCCTATTATTTACTTAAATTTTCTTCAATTATCTCCAAAGAACTCTCTAAAAGCACTAAATTATTAGCGTTTAATATAGCGTAAGTACTTAGTTCTAAGCTGCTTACTACGCTAGAGCCTTTTAAATTGCGTGACGACAAATATACATTTTTATTCGTATCACCCAACACAAACAGGGATTTTTTATCCTCTAACTCTAAAGCTTTCAAAACGTTGATGAAATTTTTAGTGTTTGGAGTTTCAAAATTAAAGTCTTCAAGAACGATAATATTCGACTCTTTTGCTTTAATTGAGAAAGCAGATTTTCTAGCCAAACGTTTCAAGCTTTTATTCAATTTAAATGAATAACTTCTTGGTCTTGGTCCAAAAACTGTTCCACCACCCTTAAACAATGGATTCTTTGCACTACCCGCACGAGCAGTACCAGTTCCTTTTTGTTTTTTTATTTTACGAGTACTTCCCGCTACTTCAGCTCTTTCTTTAGCTTTGTGCGTCCCTTGTCTTTGATTAGCAAGATATTGCTTAACATCAAGGTATACTGCGTGATTGTTTGGTTCTATACCAAATACTGAATCAGAAAGTTGAACTTTTCTTCCAGTATCTTTTCCGTTGAAATCTAATACTTTTGCTTCCATTACTTCTGAATGATTACATAAGAGTTGTTATGACCAGGAACACATCCTTTAATAACAAGTAGGTTCTTATCAGCCACTACTTTTAAAACTCTAAGGTTTTGAACTTTTACATTGTCTCCTCCCATACGTCCAGCCATACGCATTCCTTTGAATACTCTAGATGGATAAGAAGAAGCTCCTACAGAACCTGGCGCTCTTAAACGGTTGTGTTGACCGTGAGTTGCTTGACCAACACCACCAAAACCGTGACGTTTTACAACCCCTTGAAAACCTTTACCTTTAGACACACCTTGTACATCTACAAATTCTCCTTCAGAAAAAATAGAAACATCAATAAGATCTCCTAATTTTTGCTCTGTTGCGAAATCTTGGAATTCAACGACTTTTTTCTTAGCTACAGTTCCCGCTTTTTTAAAGTGACCTAAAGCCGCTTTTGTGGAATGTTTCTCGTTTTTGTCATCGAAACCAAGTTGCAACGCTTCGTACCCGTCAACACCTTTGGTTCTGACTTGGGTAACAACACATGGTCCAGCTTCGATTACTGTACAAGGAATATTCTTCCCGTTCTCGTCGAAAATGCTAGTCATGCCGATTTTTCTACCAATTAACCCAGACATAAATATTAATTATTAATTATTAAATATAAATATAGAACGCAGCATTTAAGCGAATCCTATTTTTTTAGTGGGTGCAAATGTATAACTTATTTACACACAAACCAAAAAAATATTTTTCGCTTAAAAACAGCGTTCCTTTTTACTCTTAAACTACTTAAACTTTGATTTCAACTTCAACTCCACTTGGCAATTCAAGTTTCATTAAAGCATCAATAGTTTTAGATGAAGATGAATAAATGTCAATTAATCTCTTGTATGACATTACTTCAAATTGTTCTCTCGCTTTTTTATTAACGTGTGGAGAACGAAGAACAGTGAAAAGTTTTTTGTGAGTTGGTAATGGAATTGGTCCTGTAACAACTGCACCGGTACTTTTTACCGTTTTTACAATCTTCTCAGCAGACTTGTCTACCAACATGTGATCGTAAGATTTTAATTTTATTCTGATTTTTTGACTCATTTTCTTAAAGATTATGCGTTTCCTTTTGCTTTTTTGATAACTGCTTCTGAAATATTAGAAGGCGTTTCAGAGTAGTGTGAAAATTCCATAGTAGATGTTGCTCTACCTGAAGATAGCGTTCTTAACGTAGTTACGTATCCAAACATTTCAGATAATGGCACATCTGCCTTAATTGTTTTAGCACCAGCTCTATCACCCATATCATTCACCTGACCTCTACGACGGTTAATATCACCTACGATATCTCCCATGTTTTCTTCTGGTGTAATCACTTCCATTTTCATGATTGGTTCTAATATAACAGCACCAGCTGCCTTAGCCACCTCTCTATACCCCATTCTTGCTGCAAGCTCAAAAGAAAGTGCATCAGAATCCACCGGGTGGAAAGATCCGTCTAATAAGGTTACTTTTAAACTATCTACTTGATATCCTGCTAAAGGACCAGTCTTCATAGCTTCTCTAAAACCTTTTTCAACTGATGGAATATATTCTTTAGGAACGTTACCACCTTTTACTGCATTTACAAACTGCAATCCAACTGGAGCTTTACCGTCAACTTCATCCGCTGGCTCAAGTATAAATACGATATCACCGAATTTACCACGACCTCCAGATTGTTTTTTGTAAGTTTCTCTATGTTGCGCTTTCTTAGTAAAAGCTTCTTTATATTCAACTTGAGGCTCACCTTGGTTTACTTCAACTTTGAATTCACGTCTCATTCTATCAACTAAGATATCCAAGTGAAGCTCACCCATACCAGAGATAATTGTTTGACCAGACGCCTCATCAGTTCTAACAGTAAACGTAGGATCTTCCTCAGCTAATTTAGCCAAAGCCATACCCATTTTATCTACGTCAGCCTTAGTTTTAGGCTCAATAGCAATACCAATTACTGGTGCAGGGAATTTCATAGACTCAAGAATAATTGGGTGTTTTTCATCACACAATGTATCTCCAGTTTTGATATCTTTAAACCCAACTGCTGCTCCAATATCACCCGCCTCGATATACTCGATTGGATTTTGTTTGTTAGCGTGCATTTGGTAGATACGTGAAATTCTTTCTTTATTACCTGAACGCGTGTTCAAAACATAAGAACCCGCATCTAAACGTCCTGAATAAGCACGGAAGAAAGCCAAACGACCTACGAATGGGTCAGTAGCAATTTTAAATGCTAAAGCAGCAAATGGCTCCTTAACATCTGGCTTACGCAAGATTTTTGTTTGATCCTCTTCAAGTAATTCAGCATCATCAGGATGAATTCCTTCGATACCTTCTTTATCCATTGGAGATGGTAAGTATTTACATACTGCATCTAACATGAATTGAACTCCTTTATTTTTGAAAGATGAACCAGCAATCATAGGAATAATTGCCATATCCATTACAGCTGCTCTTAAAGCCGTGTTGATTTCTTCTTCTGTGATAGAATCTGGATCTTCCATATACTTATCAAGCAAGTTTTCATCATAATCAGCAACTGCTTCAATAAGAATATCTCTGTATTCTTTTACTTCTTCTATCATATCAGCAGGGATATCTACAACTTCATAAGTTGCTCCCATTCCTGCATCATCCCAAACAATAGCTTGGTTTCTTACTAAATCCACAACACCCCTAAAATCATTCTCTTCACCAATTGGCAAAGTGATCGCAACAGCGTTTGATTTCAACATATCTCTTACTTGTTGACATACCATCAAAAAGTTAGAACCTTGTCTATCCATTTTATTAACGAAACCAATACGAGGAACTCTATATTGATCTGCCAATCTCCAGTTAGTTTCTGATTGTGGCTCAACACCATCAACAGCACTAAACAAGAACACCAAACCATCAAGTACACGTAAAGAACGGTTTACTTCAACTGTAAAGTCAACGTGTCCTGGAGTATCTATGATGTTAAAGTGATAAGGCAAGGTCTCAGGCAAAATTTTACCTTGAGTCGTTGGGAAATTCCATTCACAAGTTGTAGCCGCAGACGTAATTGTGATACCTCTTTCTTGCTCTTGTGCCATCCAGTCCATTGTTGCAGCACCATCGTGTACTTCACCAATTTTATGTGATTTTCCTGTATAGAATAATATACGCTCTGTTGTTGTTGTTTTACCAGCATCAATATGAGCAGCAATACCTATGTTTCTTGTATATTTAAGTTCTCTAGCCATTTCTTAAGAATTAAAATCTAAAGTGAGAGAAAGCTTTATTCGCTTCCGCCATTTTGTGAGTATCCATTCTCTTCTTAACAGCAGCACCTTCTTCTTTAGCCGCAGCTAAACATTCACTTGCTAATCTCTGAGCCATTGATTTTTCGTTTCTTCTTCTTGAATAAAGAATTAACCATTTCATCGCCATAGAAATTTTTCTATCTGGACGAATTTGCATTGGAATCTGAAATGTAGCACCACCTACTCTACGACTACGTACTTCTACGTGAGGCATAACATTAGTTAACGCATCTTTCCAAATTTCTAATGATGGTTTCTCTGCATCTTGTTTTTTAGACTCAATGATATCAATCGCATCATAAAATACTTTAAACGCTGTCGATTTTTTTCCATCCCACATTAAGTTGTTCACAAAACGTGTTACCAGTTGGTCATTAAACCTTGGATCTGGTAAAAGTGGTCTTTTCTTTGCCGCTCTTTTTCTCATGTCTTTTTTTTAATAAAATGTTATACCCATACAGCTGCAACGAATCACATCTCTACAAGAAATAACGTTTTAAATTACTTTTTTGCTTCTTTTGGGCGTTTAGCTCCGTACTTAGATCTTCTTTGCGTTCTTCCTGCTACTCCTGACGTATCAAGCGCACCACGAACGATGTGATATCTAACTCCTGGTAAATCTTTTACCCTTCCACCCCTAACTAATACTATCGAGTGCTCTTGTAAATTGTGTCCTTCACCAGGGATGTAAGCATTCACTTCATTACCATTTGTCAAACG
Source organism: Flavobacterium sp. GNP002 (assembly GCF_054343795.1). NCBI lineage: Bacteria > Pseudomonadati > Bacteroidota > Flavobacteriia > Flavobacteriales > Flavobacteriaceae > Flavobacterium > Flavobacterium sp. GNP002. The sequence continues at coordinate 1,856,200 of NZ_JBTGUW010000001.1, read as the reverse complement.
TACACGCGCTACTTTACGCATTGCAGAGTTTGGTTTTTTTGGTGTTGTAGTGTAAACACGCGTACAAACCCCTCTTCTTTGAGGACAAGAATCTAAAGCAACCGATTTACTCTTCTTAGTTATCTGAGTTCTTCCTGTTCTTACTAATTGTTGAATTGTTGGCATAATTAATACTAAAAATTTCTTATTATATTAAATTCCCGCTTTTTACGGGGTTGCAAATGTAGAAAATATTTTTTACTCTACAAACGTTAATCTATTAATTTTCAATAAGATTATTTTATCATTTGATTTTAATCACAAACAATAGATATTTGCGTTACTTTTATCAAAAACACATACTCATTTGAAATCTTCTTTTGTTTTACTTTTCCTCATCATCTTTTGCCTTAGTTCTTCTGCGCAAAATTTTCGATTATTAATAACCGGGAACAATTCATCAGAAACAAAAACCATAGACTCCCTAAAATACAATTCCGAGCACAAAAACACAAAATCAATTAACGAAGAGATAATCCGAGTTTCCGAAAAACTATCTGAAATAGGATACATAGACAATACTTCTCTTGAATTAACTAAAAGAAAAGACTCTAGCTATGTTGTCAATTTTACATTAGGAAAAAAAATAAGATTCATACATATATATATAGGTACAACTAACATATTAGACAACTTATCTGAACTAAACAAAAAGGACACCTTAAAACTCGCCTACACAGAAATTAATTCTTTTCTAAAACAAACAGTCCAAAAATTAGAACAAAACGGATTTGCATTAGCAAGACTAAAACTGATAAATATTAAAAGAATAGAAACCGAAATTTATGCTGATCTAAAACTAGAGTCAGACAAAAAAAGAACTCTAAATTCCATCACAATAAATTACACAGAAAACAATAGAACAAATAAATTCCCAAGTGGACATTTAGCACAAATCAACAGAAAATACAAAAACAGCATTTTTAATCAAAAAACAGTAGATCAGATTTATAATGATTTTGAAAAATTTGGCTTTATTAGCCAAGTAAAATATCCAGAAATTTTATTCACAAAAGACACGACAAAAGTTTACGTATATCTTGAAAAAAGAAAATCCAATACTTTTGACGGCTTTATTGGATTTTCAAACAATGAAAACAAAAGAACAACCCTAAATGGGTACTTAGACATAAAGCTAGAAAATATATTAGGCTCGGGTGAACAATTATCCGTTTATTGGAAAAGTGACGGAGAAGATCAAAAAACATTTAATGCTAGCATTGAACTTCCATATTTACTAAAGACGCCAATAGGATTAAAAGCACAAATTCAATTATTCAGACAAGACAGCACTTTTCAAAACACAAAAACAGCAATTGATCTAAGCTACTTTACAAATTACAACAAACGCTTATATTTAGGATACCAAACCACGGAATCAAGTGATATTCAAAACTCAACCGGCACTTCAATAAGCGATTTTAGTAATTCTTTTTTAACATCTAGTTTTAATTATACAAAACTAGACTTAGCTAATTACACTTTTCCAATAAAATCATTTTTCTCCATAACTACTGGAATCGGAAAACGAGAAATCAAAAACAAATCAGAAAATAGTACCAAAAGCAATCAGTTTTTTATAAATATTCAAGCCTCACACAACTTTAACTTGAATAAAAAAAATATCATACATATCAATAGCCAGAATTATTATTTACAAAGCAACAAGTATATTGCAAATGAACTTTTTCGTTTTGGAGGATTCAACAGCGTAAGAGGCTTTACAGAAAACAGCCTGCAGGCTTATTTCATAACCTCAATTCTTACAGAATACAGACTTATACTCTCCCCAAATCTATACATTCATTCAATACTAGATTACTGCATTTTAAAGGACAAATCAAGTATTCAAAAGATAGAAAATAACGAAAAGCTCCTAGGATTAGGACTTGGATTTGGACTACAAACAAAAAATGGCTTATTGAAACTTGCCATCGCAAATGGCAGCACGCAAAACCAACAAATTGAATTTTATAACACAATTATCCACATCTGTTATAATGTTAAATTTTAATTACAATAAAAAAATAGAGATTTATATATTAGGAAAGTTAACAAATTATTAAGAAGTTTGCTAGACTAATTCAAAATATTAAAAAATGAAACTAAAGTTTAATGGATTCTTAGTACTATTATTAGTACTTGTGGCGCAAATTACCTTTGCGCAAGAAAGAGCTGTTTCAGGTGTTGTTTCTGATAATGCGGGAATGCCTTTACCAGGCGTGAGTGTATTAGTTAAAGGAACGCAAACTGGAACACAAACTGATTTTGATGGAAAATTTTCTATCAGAGCAACTCCAAGCCAAGTCTTGGTATTTAGCTACATTGGGATGAAAACCCAAGAAATGCAAGCTAGTTCATCTAATTTAAATGTAAAACTGAAAGATGATTCAGTTGAACTTGAAGGAGTAGTAGTTACCGCATTAGGTATCAAAAGAGAGAAAAAATCTTTAGGTTACGCTACACAGGAAGTTAAAGCAGAAGACTTAAATTCTGGTGCAGGAAGTGGAAACTTCATCAATGAACTTTCCGGAAAAGTCGCTGGTGTTAATATCAAAAGGAATAATAACTTTGGTGGATCATCTAGTATTGTATCTAGAGGTGTTAAAAGTTTGACTGGTAGTAATGAAATGCTTATTGTTATAGACGGAATGCCTATTAACAACTCATTAGTAACCGGTAGTACAGGAGGTCAAACTTCAGGAGCGGGTGGAACGTATGATTACGGTAATGCTGCAATGGATATCAATCCAGAAGACATCGAAAGTGTAAATATACTTAAAGGAGCAGCAGCTTCTGCATTATATGGTTACTTAGGTGGTAATGGAGTTGTAATGATTACAACTAAAAAAGGTAGAGCAAAAAAAGGATTAGGTATAACTGTATCTTCTGAATTTGTTGGAAGTACTATTGACAAATCTACATTTGTAAAATACCAAGATAAATATGGAGCAGGTTATGGTCCTTTTTATGAAGATGCATCTGGGTTTTTCTTATCAAGAGATATTAACGGAGATGGTGTTGACGACTTAGTAGTTCCAACTTCAGAAGATGCTTCTTATGGGGCAGCATTTGACCCTAACTTAATGGTTTATAACTGGAATGCATTTACTCCTTGGTCTGACAGCTTCGGGAAAGCAACTCCTTGGGTAGCTGCTAAAAATGACCCAACTACCTTCTTCCAAACTGGTACATCATTCAATAATTCTGTTTCATTAGAAGATGGAAATGATACAACTAATTTTGTACTGAATTACACTAATTCAAAACAAACTGGTATCCTTCCAAACAGTGAAATGAAAAAAAACAGTATTAGTGCTAAGATTAATCATCAATTTTCAGACAAATTATCAGCAAGTGTTTTTGCTAACTACAACTCTCAAAACACTGTAGGTAGGAATTCAACTGGATATAATGAAAATATTATGTCAATGTTCCGTCAATGGTGGCAAACCAACGTAGACGTTCAGGAATTGAAACAAGTATACGAAAGATCTGGCGGACAGAACATCAACTGGAACTATGCTGATCCAAGTGATTTAACTCAAATTTACTGGGACAACCCTTATTTCATCAGAAATAAAAATTTCCAATCTGACGAAAGAAACCGTTTTATCGGTTACTCAAAATTAGATTATAAAATTGCTGACTGGTTAACTGCTACAGCAAAAATATCTACTGATTCTTACAGCGAATTACGTGAAGAAAGAAGAGCATTCGGTTCTATCGCTGGTGCATTTGGAATCAACAGATTAGACGAAAAATCTGGATATCAAAAATATCAAAGATCGTTTTCTGAACAAAATTATGATTTCATCTTAACATTCAAAAAAGACATCTCTGAAAGTATTAGTTTTAGTGGTGTTGCTGGAGGTACAGCAGTTAGAACTAGAATCATTTCTACTTTAAACTCTACTCAAGGCGGTCTTATTGTTCCAGACTTGTTCAGTTTATCAAATTCTGTTCAACAAGTTCCTTTTCCTTTAGAGGCAGAAGCTAACCAAGGAATTAACAGTTATTATGGATCAGCATCTTTAGGATTTAAAGATTACTTTTTCGTAGATGCAACTGCAAGAAGAGATGCTTTTTCTAGCTTACCAGCTGGAAAGAATGCAATCTGGAGTTACTCTGCATCTGGAAGTTATGTTTTTACAAACCACATCAACCAACCATGGTTGAGTTTTGGTAAAATTAGAGCTGGTTATTCTGAAAGCCCATTGGGTACTCCAGGACTATCTTTGGTAGATACTTATGTAAAGAATGACCCTTTTGGTTCAAATCAACAATATTCTGTTGCTGGTACTAAAAACAATCCAAACTTAGAAGCGGTAAAAACAAATACTCAAGAAATTGGTTTAGAAATGCAATTTTTAAACAGAAGACTTGGATTTGAAGTAAGTGCTTACAAAAACGTAAATAACGGTGAAGCTTTCCAAGTTCCTTTTTCTACTGCTACTGGTAACAGTTCAAGATATATTAACGCAGCAACTGTAGAAAACAGAGGTATCGAGGTTCAATTTAACGTTACACCTATTAAAACAAAAGATTTCGCTTGGGATGTTTTTGTAAACTGGTCTAAAAACAAAAATGAAGTTACTAAACTAGCTGAAGGAATTGAAAACTTAAGATTAAATTCATTTGGACAAGGGGTAACTCTTAATGCTGCTGTAGGGCAGCCTTATGGTGTACTCAGAGGTACTGACTTTACGTACTTAAACGGAGAAAAAGTAGTTGGAGCAAATGGAAGATATGTTGTTAATGCATCTGCAAATAACGTAATCGGTGATGTTAATCCAGATTGGTTAGGTGGTATTCGTAACAAATTCACATACAAAAATCTATCTTTTGGATTCTTAATTGACATGAAAAAAGGTGGAGATATTTTCTCTCTTGACCAAGCATACGGTTTAGCTACAGGACTTTACGATGTTACTGCTGGACTTAATGAGCTAGGGAACCCAATTAGAAATACTATTGCTAATGGTGGTGGTGTTATCTTACCAGGTGTAAAAGCTGATGGTTCAGTAAATACTACAAGAACTCCAGCTCCTGACCAATACGGTAACGTATCAGGTTATAGAAGAGCGCCGAGTAAAGCTTTCGTGTATGATGCTTCATTCATTAAATTAAGAGAAGTTAACATCACTTATTCTTTACCAACTACTTTAGTTTCAAGAATGAATCTTCAAGAAATGAAATTTAGTATAGTAGGTTCAAATTTATGGATAATAGACAAAAACCTTCCATATGCTGACCCAGAAAGTGGATTAAGTGCGAGTGCTTCCTCTGCAGGATATTCAGTAGGTTCTTTACCAACAACAAGAAATGTTGGTGTTAACGTAACATTTAAATTTTAAATTATGAAAAAAATAGTTTTATTAATCTCGTTTTTAGCGCTGAGCGTATCATGTAGTGATGATATCACCGGACTAAATACAGATACAAAAAATCCAACCTCAGCTAAACCCGAGTTTTTATTTACAAATGCTCAAAAAACTTTAGTAGACCAAATGGTAAACGCATCTGTAAACAGTAATGTTTTCAGAATGTTAGTGCAACAATGGACAGAAACTACCTATCCAGATGAAAGTCAGTACAACTTGACTACAAGACCTATTCCTGACGCTCACTTTAACACACTTTACAGAGATGTTCTTAGAGATTTTAAAGAGTCTAATGTATTACTAAACAAAGTTGTTACAGCTGGCGCAAGTGAAGCTGCAATTTTGGCTAACAAAAAAGCAATCATTGAAATTATGAATGCTTACACATTTAGTGTTTTAGTAGATAGTTTTGGTAATGTACCTTATTCTGAGGCATTAGATATTGAAGGACATCCACTACCTAAATACGATGACGCTCAAACTATATACAAAGATCTTATTGTAAGATTGTCTGCAGCTCAAGCTGCATTAAACACTTCAGAAAGTAGTTTTGGATCAGCTGACTTAATTTATGGTGGTAATGTTGTAAAATGGAAAAAATTTGCAAACACTCTTAGATTAAGACTTGCTGTAAACATGTCTGATGTAGATGCTGCTTACGCCTCTGCTCAAGCTACTGCTGCTATCAATGCAGGAGTTATGACTAGCAATAGTGATGATGCTAATTTGAATTATTTAGGTGCACAACCTAATGCAAACCCATTATATGCAGACATAGTTGCAAGTGGAAGAAAAGATTTTGTTATTGCTGATACCTTTCTTAACAAATTAGAAACTCTATCTGATCCTAGAAGAGCTAAATACTTCACTTTTGCACCAGGTACTACTGTTTACAAAGGAGGAATATATGGTGCATCTAACAGTTACACAAACTTTTCTACTGTAAACAATACACTTCTAGCTCCATCTTTCCCAGGAACTATACTTGCATACAGTGAACAAGAATTTTTGCTAGCTGAAGCTGCTGCAAGAGGTGTTGCTGCTGCAGGAGTAGCCGCAACTCATTACAATAATGGTGTTACAGCTTCTATGAACAGCTGGGGCGTATCAACTGTTGACGCTACAGCTTATTTACTTGCAAACCCTTACAACGGAACTTCAACTGCTGCTTGGAAAAAAAGCATTGGAGAACAAGCATGGATTGCATTATACAATAGAGGTTTTGAAGCTTGGAATTCTTGGAGAAGACTAGATTTTCCAGCATTGGTTGTTCCTGCAACAACTTACAACGATATAAAATCTGTTCCTACAAGATTAACTTATCCTGCTAGTGAAGCAACTGTTAATGCAACTAACGTTACTGCAGCTGCTGCTACAGTAACAGGTGGAGATAAATTAACATCAAAAATCTTTTGGGATAAATTCTAATAATCTCTTAATTTATATTAAAACCATCAGCATATGCTGATGGTTTTTTTTTACACACATTTTACTTACCTTTGCACCATGGAAAAAGAACATCAAATATTTGGGATCAGAGCGATCATTGAAGCTATACAAGCAGGTGCAACTGTAGACAAAGTCTATATTCAGAAGGAAGCTAGCAGCGAACTGATGAAAGACTTAATGAAAGTAATGAAGCGCGGAAATATCAACTTTTCTTATGTTCCTATTGAAAAGCTAAATAGATTGACGCCTAATAATCATCAAGGTGCCGTAGCTACTATCTCTCCTATTTCCTTTTTTGACTTAGAATCTTTAATAGAATCAGTAATCGAAAATGGTAAAAAACCTTTATTTTTAATATTAGATCAAATATCTGATGCACGTAATTTTGGTGCTATCATTAGAACTGCAGAATGTACAGGCGTAAATGGAATCATTGTTCAAAAAGCAGGCTCGGCACCTGTTAATGGTGACACAGTCAAAACTTCGGCTGGTGCAGTTTTCAACATTCCTATTTGTAAAGTAGAACACATTAAGGACGCTATTTTTCTTTTACAAGCAAGCGGAATTAAAACAGTTGCAGCTACCGAGAAAACAGATCAAAATATTTATGATATTTCTTTAAACGAACCTGTTGCTATCATTATGGGATCTGAAGATCGAGGTGTGAACCCATCAGTACTTAAAATTGTTGATGAGAAGGCTAAACTTCCTATGTTTGGAACTATAGGCTCATTAAATGTATCTGTCGCTTGTGGTGCTTTTTTATACGAAGCAGTAAGACAAAGATCTTAGATTGTTGACTTCTTATATTTTAAGAATCTTATAGCTCTAAACTCTATAATGAAAAATGAATCAAGACTCAAGTTTTGATTCATTTTTTTTATTTATAACAATGTCATAATCTACTGGATAATTACAAGTATAATATGACACCATTTCCAACTTATCTTCATTCTCTTCAATTTCTGGCAGGTTGACAAAATTTCCATTAGCATCAAAACGTTGCATAAATTTATCTCCTGAAGGATCAAAATCTGGGCGCTCCCAATCATATTTAATTACTTTTTTATACTCCGGAGTTTTATAAACTAACGAAAGAAAGAATCCCGTAAGTAATCCTCCCAAATGACCTTCCCAAGAAATAGATTTGTTACCTGTTATCTCAGGACTTGGAAAAACATACCAAACCAAACCACCATACACAACAATCACTGCAAGTGACAAAGCGACTAATCGATTGTATTTAGTTTGTATACCTTTAAAAAAAACAAAACTAAAGAGAACATAAATTAATCCGCTTGAACCTATATGATAATTTTCTCTACCAATAATCCAGGTGATACACCCCGAAACTAAAATCCCGTATCCAATAACCCTTATCGATTGCTCCGCATAAAAAAATTGCAAAGCTGCCAATAAAATTAATAACGGAATCGAATTATTATAAAGATGTTCCATATCAGCATGAATGAATGGACTAAACAAAACACCTTGCAAACCTTGAAAAGTTCTAGGATAAATACCGTTTTGCACAAAATCAAAATCAAATCGAATTTCGAGCCAAAAAATAAACCACAAGAATACCACAAAAAAAAGAGGCAGTCCAATAACTGAATTGGTAAATTTAAAATGCTTTTCCATTACTCTTATAAAGTTTTATGCTCTTGTTATAATTCAAAAACTTATCCAAAAGCAATTTAATGCTATTTTGTCATATTTAAACTGAAAATCATTTTTTACTGATACAACTTAGCCCAGATGGAAACGGCATCCTTTTATATCTCGTTTTTTTAACGAGATATAAAAGATATAGTGTATCCCGAAGCTCGGGAGAAATAGCTCCAAAAAAAAAACAGAAACTAAAACAAGTTCAGTTTGAAATATAGTAATTTTACAAAATGGAAGCACCACTTGCAGAACGCATACGACCACAAAAATTAGAAGATTATATCAGTCAATCCCATCTTGTAGGGCCAAACGGCTCATTAACGCAACAAATTGCAAAAGGAATTATTCCTTCATTAATTTTTTGGGGACCACCCGGAACAGGGAAAACTACATTGGCGCAAATTATCGCACAAGAATCAAAACGACCGTTCTATATCTTGAGTGCAATCAATTCAGGTGTTAAAGATATTAGAGACGTCATTGAAAAAGCGAAGCAAAGTGGCGGTTTGTTTACGACCAAAAATCCTATTTTATTCATCGACGAGATTCATCGTTTCAGTAAATCACAACAAGATTCCCTGTTGGCCGCAGTAGAAAAAGGCTGGATTACTCTTATTGGCGCCACTACAGAAAACCCAAGTTTTGAGGTTATCCCTGCCCTATTGTCCCGTTGTCAAGTATATGTTTTGAATGCTTTTACAAAAAAAGATTTAGAGTCACTACTAGAACGCGCTATGAAAACAGACACTTATTTGTCTACAAAAAATATTATTTTAAGCGAAACAGAAGCGCTACTGAGACTTTCCGGAGGTGATGGACGCAAACTATTAAATATTTTTGAACTTGTGGTAAATGCGTCTAGTGAAGACGAAATTTTCATCACAAATGATCTCGTGTTCTCATTAGTCCAACAAAACACCGTTTTGTATGACAAAACTGGAGAACAACATTATGACATAGTTTCTGCTTTCATTAAATCTATTCGAGGAAGTGATCCTAATGGTGCTGTTTATTGGTTAGCCCGAATGATTGACGGTGGTGAAGACGTAAAATTTATAGCACGACGAATGCTCATTCTAAGCAGTGAAGACATAGGAAATGCCAATCCAACTGCTTTTATTATGGCTACTAATACTTTTCAGGCCGTGGCTACAATTGGATATCCTGAAAGTAGAATTATATTGAGTCAATGTGCTGTTTATTTAGCTACTTCTCCTAAAAGTAACGCTTCTTATTTAGCCATAGGAACGGCTCAACAACTTGTAAAACAAACCGGAGATTTACCTGTTCCTATCCACTTACGTAATGCTCCCACAAAATTAATGAAAGAATTAGGTTATGGTGAAGATTACAAATATTCACACGATTACAACAACAATTTTGCCGAACAAGAATTTTTACCGGAGGCTTTAAGCAAAACTCCAATATATATTCCGGGAAACAATTCCAGAGAAAATAGCATTAGGGAATTTCTTAAAAACCGTTGGAAAGATAAATACGGATATTAAATTTCATAAAAAAAATCTCTTGATTACTCAAGAGATTTTTTTTATGAAACTATTTTCGGTCACAGATTTCTGAAGCCTAAAACTTAACGGCTACTTTTTCAGACATTAATTTATCGTTTTGATAATATTCAAAATACCACTGATTGTCTTTTAGAATTAATGACCCTTGAACCGTGTCTTTAATTGCGATAAAAGAATTCGGCTGAGAGGTTTTAAATAACTTCATAATAACCTTTGGTGTACTATCTATCAATTGAAAACCAGTAGCCGTAGGTTGTGCATACAGTAAATTAGAATCTGCGAGTACAGTATTGACCTCATCTAGCTCCTTAACTGTATTCTTAACCGCAGAAACAGGAGGTTGCGTAGCTTTGACAACTTCTGGTTGTATAGCAGACGAAACATTCGCTACCAAACTTCCATTGTATTTATATTGCAAATCATAAACAGATTTAAATGCTTCGTTCAAAGCTTCGGTATAAGCAACCTGATACTCCTTTTCTTTACTTTTTCCTGTTATCGATTGGAAAATTACTTTTCCGTAGCAATCTTTCAGCGTTATAAAAAGTTTTGTCGTCAAAAAGCCGTTTTCTTTTACTACATCAACGTACAATAAACGACATCGATCACTAAAATCATTTGAAATAGCCTCATTACTATAAAATGCTTCAAAACCAGCATTATTCAAATTAAATTTAGTCAATGTGCTCAAGCGATATTGGTTCTCACCTTTAAGGAAATCGTATTTTAAAGGAACAACAACAGCCTTATAGTCATTTACGGACTGAGCGTAAGAATAACTAACAACCAATAATAACAATAATAGAAATTGTTTTTTCATCTTTATAAATATTTTTTAAGTTCTAATAAATGATTAATTTGTTTAATATGTTGCTCTACTTGTATTTTACTTTCATTAAAAAAAATAGCATCTAATCCAGCGTCAAGAGCACCTTGAACATCTGCATCTAAGCTATCCCCTATCATGATGCTATTTTCTTTTTTGGCTTTGGCCAAATCTAAAGCATAATCAAAAATAATGGGATTTGGTTTTTTCACTCCAGCCATTTCAGAATTTGTGACAGTTTGAAAATAACTCCCAATATTAGAATTATTAATTTTTTTATATTGAACTTCAGCAAATCCATTTGTAATTATGTGAAGATTATATTTTTGATTCAAGTATTCTAAAACTTCAAAAGTTCCATCAAAAAGATGATTATTTTCGGGTAAAAAACGAATATAATCATTCGATATAGTGTCAATTTCTTCATCAGAAATTGTATAATCAAGTGCATCAAAAGAATACTTCAGTCTATTGTAACGCAATTCTTCATGCGTAATTTTATCATATTGAAATAGTTTCCAACATTCTTGATTTATTGGCACATATTTTTCAATAAAGACCTTGGTTTCGATTGCTGGATGATTTTTATTAAAAATTGTCTCAAATGTTAACTCTGAATTTTTATCGAAATCCCAAAGTGTATGATCTAAATCAAAGAAAACATCAGTTATTATAGTATGTTTCATTTTATATTTTTAAAATATTCCTTCATCGGAAAAGCTGAAATAACTGGTTTCAGTTACAATGAGATGATCCAATACTTTTATTTCTAAACTATCGCCTGCTAATTTTAATTTTCTAGTAATCTGTTTATCCGCATCACTTGGAATCAAAGTTCCCGAAGGATGATTGTGACACAATATCAAAGCGGTAGCTCCCATCTCGAGCGCTGATTTAAAAACAATTCGCACATCAACTAATGTTCCCGTGATTCCGCCCTTACTCAATTGGGATTTTGCAATCACTTTATTCGAATTATTTAAATAAATAATCCAAAACTCCTCATGCGGCAATTCCCCAATAATAGGCTGCATTATTTCAAAAATTATCTTACTGGAAGTAACTTTCTTTAATTCCACTGCATCTTCCGCCCTTCTTCGTCTTCCTAATTCTAAAGCAGCTATAATGGAAATGGCTTTGGCCTCACCTATTCCTTTAAATTGAATGAGCTGCGATAACGATAATTTCCCTAATGCATTCAAATTATTATCAACACTAGCCAAAATCCGCTTACTTAAATCCACGGCTGATTCGTTTCTGCTTCCTGATCCAATCAAAATGGCAATCAATTCGGCGTCACTCAAAACACTTTTGCCTTTCAGCATCAATTTTTCACGTGGTTTATCATCTTCGGACCAATTCGTTATAGGAAAAAAGGAATTTTCAGCCATTCATTTTGTTGTTTAAATTAGTTTCCGCATGCAAATACTATTTTCTAAACCTACATAAGGTTTGTAATTATCAACTATGGAATATCCTGTTTTTTGATATAAAGCAATAGCTTCTTTTTGTTTGTATAACGTTTCCAAAACAGAAAAAGAATATCCTAAATCATGTGCCCAACCTTCTAATTCAAGTAAAATAGTTTGTGCCAAACCCATTCCTCGAACTTCGGGTGAAACAAACATACGTTTTATTTCTATTGCATTTTCATCATATTTTTTGAAACAACCACAACCAACGGCTTTGTCTTCTAAATAAAGAATAACCACATTTGGATTTATTTCCAAAATATTATTCCCCCAATAATCAAATTTCAATTCCGGATAACGTTCCCATAAACTTTTATCCAAAGCGGCAATCAAATTGACAAAATCTGGATTTTCACTGGTAGTTTTAACAATTCTAACTTTGTCTTTCATACCATTTTTACTTTACCAATTCCTTTACGTCATCAAAGTTTAATCCACCGTAATTACCGGAACTCATCAGCAACAAAGCAGAATTTTCAAGATTCAAGTTGAACAAATAATCCTTAAAATCTTTTGGATTCGTATAAATAATCAAATCTTCACGATTAAAAGATTTAGCAATTTGCTCGTACGTAACTTCTTCCAGCTGTTTGATTTTTACCGCATCGGGCGAATAAAAAACAACTGCTTTATCAGCATATTCCAGTGCGCCTTCGTATTCTTTTAGGAATTCAGCATTCAAACTGCTGTACGTATGCAATTCTAAACAAGCCACTAAAGTTCGATTAGGATATTGTTCTTTCACCGCTTTCGTAGTAGCAGCCACTTTGCTTGGTGAATGGGCAAAATCTTTATACGCCACTTTTGTTTTGCTTTCGGCAATTTTTTCCAATCGTTTTGAAGCACCTTTAAAACTGGCAATAGCTTCATAAAAATCAGCTTCATCAACGCCCATATTTTGACAAATCCATTTGGCTCCAGCCAAATTATTAAGATTATGTCCTCCAAAAACTTCAATTGGCATGTCACCTTCTGGAGTTTCCAGAAGTGTCACACCATCGCTTACGGTATATTTTGGGGTATTATACGCTAATTTTCGAATTGGGTTTGTCGCAGCTTCGGAAACACGTTTTACCTCAGCATCATCTTCATTGTAAACGAGAATTCCACCATTTGTAATTTTGCCAATAAAAATTTCGAACTGTTCTACGTAATTTTCATACGTTGGAAAAACATTAATATGATCCCAAGCAATTCCTGAAATTAAGGCAATATTCGGTTGGTATAAATGAAATTTAGGTCTGCGATCAATTGGCGAAGACAAATATTCATCTCCTTCCAAAACAATAAAATCATTATCTTCTGTAAGATGCACCATCGTGTCAAAACCTTCCAGTTGTGCACCAACCATGTAATCTACAGCGATGTCGTGGTAATGCATTACATGCAAAATCATTGAAGTTATCGTCGTTTTCCCATGAGAACCACCTATAACAACACGCGTTTTATTTTTTGATTGTTCGTAAAGAAATTCTGGATAAGAGTATATTTTTAGTCCTAATTCTTGTGCTTTTAATAATTCAGGATTATCTGCTTTTGCATGCATACCAAGAATAACTGCTTCAATATCTGCCGTTATTTTCTGGGGAAACCAGCCTAATTCTGGAGGCAAAATCCCCTTTTTATCTAATCTAGATTTTGATGGTTCAAAAATCGCATCATCACTTCCCGTAACTTGATACCCTTTGTTGTGCAGTGCTAAAGCCAGATTGTGCATGGCGCTTCCGCCGATAGCTATAAAATGTGTACGCATTCTAATTTTGGTTTATGGATTTTGGATTCAGGATAAGTTATAATCGGTCCTGAATTTTTTTATTATAAGTTTCTAATACTGTTTTTGCTTTTTCAGGGTCTCTCATCTTAGTCTTATACAAGTTAGCTAACTTTTGATAACTTGTTTTAGAACCTCCTATACTTATCGCTTTTTTATATTGTTGTTCAGCTGTAGCATATCGTTTAAAATATTCCTCAATATGTCCTCTTGACAAATAACCGTCAACAGGAGACAATCGCAATAATTCATTGGAGTATTTTATAGCTTTAGACTCGCTTCCACCGACTATTCCGGGTAACTGAATGTATAATTCTATCAATGCCCAACGCGACTCAATGTGTTTTGGATTCAGACTGATGGCTTTTTCAAAGGAAGCCTTAACATCATCAATCATCCCAAGCGCTTTGAATTTATTTGATTCTTTGGCTTTCATTCCTAATGCTCCACCATATTTATAATGATAATCCGCTTCAGATGGTTTCAGCAATTTGAGTTTTTTATAATACCCAATCGCTTTATCCCATGATTTATAATAACCTGCAATATCTCCCAAATATTCAATTGTTTTTAAATCAGATGGACTGGACTTTAAAATAGATTCAAAGACCAACTCGGCTTGATCCATTTTATTGGCCTTATATAGTTTTTCTGCTTTATCAAAATCAGATTGACCCCACATCATAACTGGTAGAAATACAAATAAATAAAAAATATGTTTCATTCTTCAAAAATAGGGAAATTTTGAAGTATTAAACAGATTTTTTTATTCATAAAAAAAGTGAACAAACATAATAATACTGAGAGAAATAATAATAAACAAGAAACAGTATCATAACATAGAGTGATTAATTTGGCCAAAACAAATTATGAAAAGAAAGATAAAAATTCCTTTAGTTGTATTTAGCGATGTACACTTAGGAACATACGGTTGTCAAGCTAAAGAATTACTGCTATATTTTAGTCAATTTAACGAAAAATGCCGGTTTTAAATGGGGATACTATCAATATGTGGAGTTTTAGCAAAAGCTATTTTCCAGAATCACACATGAATGTATTGAGACAAATCATAAAAATGTCAAATCAAAAAATCCGTTTTATTTACATTACCGGAAATCATGGGAGCAACGAAGACAAAATCATCAATAATATTGTTATCAAAATCTTATCCTAGCTATTTTATAAATGCCCTCTTTCTAAATAAATCACATGAAAATATTTTATGCCATTCAGGCAACGGGTAATGGTCACATCAGCAGAGCGATACAATTATATCCTTATCTGCAAAAATTTGGCGAAGTTGATTTTTTTATGAGTGGTAACAATGCCAGTCTGGAGGTAAATTTGCCAATAAAATTCAAAAGCGAGGGTTGCAGCCTGCATTATAGTAAATGTGGCGGTTTGAATTACTGGGATATTGCCAAAAACATAAAACCGCAACAAATATATAAAGACGCGAATTCTTTACCGCTTAAAAACTATGACGTGGTCATCAATGATTTTGATTCGATTACTTCTTTGGCTTGCAAATTACAAAAGGTACATTCAATACAATTTGGACATCAGGCAAGTTTTATATCCCCTTTGACTCCCAGACCTGAAAAAAAGAGCATTATGGGAGAAATGATTCTGAAACATTATGCGCCCTCGCCACAATATATTGGATTGCATTTTGACAAATACGACTCCTTTATACTTCCTCCAATTATTAAAGATGAAATCATAAATGCCGTACCAAAAAACAAAGGCCATATTACCGTTTATCTACCTTCTTTTCAAAAGGATTGTTTAGAAAAAGCATTCAACAAACTTCCAAACTTCCATTTTCATTGGTTTTTGAATGATGTGCAAACCAAACATACGATAAAAAACGTTACTTATTTCCCCGTTAATCAAGAGTACTTCAATAAAAGTCTCATCAATTGTGAAGGAATTATTACCGGTGGAGGGTTTGAAACGCCTGCCGAGGCATTGTATTTAGAAAAAAAAATACTTTCGATTCCCATTCGGAAGCATTATGAACAAGAATGCAATGCAGCAGCGCTCAAAAAAATGGGCGTTCCTGTTCTTTATGATGTTGAAGATGATTTTTATTTAATAATAGGGAATTGGCTTGATTCCGCTATAAAATACCCGAAGGTACAAGCCAATAACATTCCTGAAACCTTGCAATTTTTATTTGACACTTATAACAGCAAGCAACACCTATAAAAACAAAAAAAGGCGCTCTTTTCAGAACACCTGTTTGTATAAAAAATTTAAAATGTTAATCATTCAACATTTTCCATAATTTATCTTTCAACTCTGTTAAACCTTGTTGGGCTACAGAAGAAATGAACATATAAGGAATGTCTTTGAAAGCTACGTCTAATTCTGTTTTTAATTCTGCTTTTAACTCATCATCAAGCATATCGCATTTAGAAATCACCAACAAACGCTCTTTATCCAGCATTTCAGGATTGTATTTTGTCAATTCGTTTACCAAAATATCGTATTCTGCTTTGATATCCGGAGTATCCACTGGAACTAAGAATAACAAAGTCGAATTACGCTCAATGTGACGCAAGAAATAATGTCCAAGACCTTTTCCTTCGGCAGCACCTTCAATAATTCCGGGAATATCAGCAATTACAAAAGATTGAAAATCTCTGTAGGCTACAATTCCAAGATTTGGTTTTAAAGTTGTAAACGGATAATCCGCAATTTTTGGTTTAGCAGAAGTTAATACTGACAACAATGTTGATTTTCCTGCATTAGGAAAACCTACCAAACCTACATCAGCTAGTACTTTTAATTCTAAAATTACATCCATTTCCACACCCGGTAATCCAGGCTGTGAATATCTTGGCGTTTGATTCGTAGAGCTTCTAAAATGCCAGTTACCTAAACCTCCTTTTCCACCGCGAGATAGAATTTGTTTTTCACCATCTTCGGTAATTTCAAATAATATTTCTCCTGTTTCTTTGTCTTTTACTACCGTTCCTAATGGAACTTCGATGAATTTATCATCTCCATCAGCACCTGTACTTCTGTCACCACTACCATCTCCACCATTACCAGCTTTGATATGTCTGGCGAATTTCAAGTGAAATAATGTCCAAAGACCTTTATTCCCCACTAAATATACATGTCCTCCACGACCACCATCACCACCGTCAGGTCCACCTTTTTCAATAAATTTTTCTCTGTGCAAGTGCGTAGATCCTTTTCCTCCTTTACCGGATGAAACATATATTTTAACGTAATCTACAAAATTCCCTTCTGTCATTTTTTTTAATTTCAGATTTCAGCTCTCAGATTGAACACATTCAAACTTCCAACCTACATCTATTTTTATAATTTAATCGCCTTCACCATCACTTTATCAATCTTCACGCCATCCATATCGATAACTTCTAGCTCAAATTTTTGCCAAACTAATTTCTCCCCTTGTTTTGGAATATGAGAGAGTTCAGTCATTATTAGTCCACTCACCGTAGTTACTTCATAATCATTGATTAATTCATCTAATTCAAAGTAGGTCAAGAAATCATGCAACGAATAATGCCCGTCAACCAGCCATGTTCCATCTTCTCTTTCTATCAACTGAAAATCATCTTTATAAAAATCAGAAGCATCGCCAACTAAGGCTTCCAGAATGTCATTCAGTGTAATAACTCCCTGAAAAACACCATATTCATCGGACACAAAAGCATAATGAATTCCTGACTTTTTAAAATTTTCTAAAGCGACATAGGCCGTAGTTTGTTCCATCATGAAAGGCGCTTCGGTCATGATAGCTGACAAATTGAAGTTTTCATTTTCAAAATGGGCAAAAATATTTTTTAGGTTTACAACTCCAACAATATCGTCATAATTTTCACCGTAAACCGGATAAATTGAATGTAATTCTTTGAGCATAAACTCTTTAACTTGTTCTTTATCAGAATGCAAAGGTAAAAAAACCACTGACTTCCTGTGTGTCATCAATGAATTTATTTTTCTATCTCCAATGTGAAAAACGCGCTCTACAATATCTTGTTCTATTTCCTGAACTTCACCACCTTCAGTTCCTTCTTTGATAATTGCCTTTATTTCCTCTTCGGTTACTTTACCGTCAGCGGTGGGTTTTATTTGTAAAATATCCAATAAAAAATCAGTAGAATGAGTTAACAACCAAATAAATGGTGCAGTCACAATTGAAACTATTTTCATCGGCAACGCAACGGCTTTTGCGATTGCTTCCGGATGGTTTAGTCCAATTCTTTTTGGTAATAATTCCCCTAAAACAAGAGAGAAAAAAGTCAAAGTAACAACAACTATACCTACAGCAACAGGATGCGCATAAGGTACCAAAGCTTCAAATCCTTTTATAAAAGTTTCAACATCTTTCGTTATTTTGTCTCCACTATAAATACCAGTAAGAATTCCTATCAAGGTAATCCCTATTTGCACGGTTGATAAAAACTTATTAGGTGAATTTGCCAAATCTAAAGCGATTTTGGCGCTTTTATTTCCTTTTTTCGCTGCAGTTTCTAGTCTATTCTTTCGTGCTGAAATCAATGCGATTTCCGACATAGAGAAAACCCCATTTAGCAGTATTAGAAAAAATATTATTACTATTTCCAATTTCTTAATTGATTCGTTTATATCTTAAAATATGATTTCTAATTTTTTGAAATCGGTTTTTTGTATGCGTAATAGTGTAGCCCAGATGGAAGTGAAAAGCCCGGAGGTAAAAAAACTATTTTTCTTGTCCTAAAAGAGCGATCAAAGGAAGCTCCTTTTATGACTTAGAAAAATGTTGTTTTTAGCGAGGACTTGTAACGTAAAGCTGGAATTGCTCCTATAAATTGTCAATAACGTTACTTACTCTTTCGGTAATTTCTGCAATAGAACCAATTCCATTTACGGCGAAAAATTTCCCTTGCTCCTCGTAATAATTCATCAAAGGCGCGGTTTTCTCATTGTATTCTTGGTAGCGATTTCTGATTTTTTCTTCATCTTGATCGTCAATTCTACCACTTGTTTTACCTCTTTCTAACAACCTTTGCACTAGAATCTCATCATCAGCTTCGAGCGCAATTGTTGCAGCAACATTTGAACCAATTGAGGTAAGAAATGCGTCTAAAGCTTCGGCTTGTGAAATTGTTCTTGGATATCCGTCAAACAAAATCCCGTTCGTATCCGGGTGTTTATTTACCTCATCAATCAGCATTTTTGTAGTCAATTCATCTGGAACTAAATCTCCAGCATCCATAAATACTCTTGCTTGTTTGCCTAGTTCTGTATCGTTTTTTAAATTAAAACGAAATACATCTCCAGTTGATATATGTGTTAATTTGTATTTTTCTTTCAAAAACTCGGCTTGAGTTCCTTTACCAGCTCCTGGTTTTCCAAATAAAACAATGTTAGTCATGTTGTTGTGTCGTTATTCTTTTAGTTTATATACTTCGGGTAAATTTCTTCCTAATCCATCGTAGTCTAAGCCAAAACCCACAATAAATTTATTGGGGATTCTAATCCCAATATAATCTATTTTGATGTCTTTTGTGTAAGCTTCTGGTTTAAAAAAAAGTGTTGCTATTTTAAAATGTTTTACATTTTGTTTTTTGAATAATTCTTTCAGTTCTACTAATGTATTTCCGGTATCAACTATATCCTCGATTATGATAACAGAACGTCCAGTCAAATCCTGATTTATACCTATTAATTGTTTCACTTCGTTACTAGAAGAAGTTCCTTCATATGATGCCATTTTGATGAAAGATACTTCACATGGTTTTTTGTATTGTTTCATAAAATCAGAAACTACCATAAAAGCTCCGTTTAATACTCCTACAAATACCGGTGTTTCATCAGCAAAATCAGCTTCTACTTGCGCAACCATTTTAGCAATGGCAAAATCAATTTCTTTAGCAGAAATAAACGGAACAAATTGTTTATCGTGAAGTTGTATCATTATTTTCGTGTTTAAAATAATGCGCAAAGATACAGAATTCGGATTTGACAATTGATAATTGGGCATTAATTTGTAATTTTAAGTAAAATTTTAAAAGAGATGTCTACTGAATTACAAAAAAACCTTGATTCCCTTAAAGCTTACAGAGAAACCCGACTAAAAATAGCACACCTTGTTTTAGAGAATCCGAATTTTCTTGACGAATTAATTACAATTTGTTTTGCTGTTTCTGATAAAAATTCGCACAAAGCCTGTTGGATTTTAGAATTTGTATCTTATGAAAAGTTAAAATGGTTGCAACCGTACATGGATTTTTATTGCGAAAACATTGGGAAACTAAAACATGAAAGTGCGATTCGACCAATGGCGAAAATTTGCCAGCTTTTGGTGACTTCTCATTTCAAAAACAAAGAAATACAACTTTCAGAAAATCATCTGCAAAAAATTACAGAAAACTGCTTTGACTGGTTAATAAGCGATATTAAAGTAGCCTCAAAATGCTATTCTATTCGAACCCTACACCTATTAGGAAAGCATTTTGATTGGATTTATCCAGAATTACAAGTTATTCTTATACAAAATTATGCAAATCATTCGACTGCCTATAAAGCGGTAGCGCGAGAAATTTTGAAGAAAATAAAATAGCATTTTCGGATTCAATCATTATAAAGTATCTTTGCGTAAACATACAACTACACCATGAATTATTTTTCTTCTGATTTCAAATTAGGAATTCTCGGTGGCGGACAACTGGGCAAAATGCTATTGTTTGACACCCGAAAATTCGACATACAAACATATGTTTTGGATCCAAGTGATGAAGCGCCTTGTAAAATTGCTTGTGACCTATTCTTCAAAGGGGATTTAATGGACTTTGAAACCGTTTATAACTTTGGTAAAAAAGTAGACGTTTTGACTTTCGAAATTGAGTTGGTTAATCTAGAAGCTTTGGTAAAACTCGAAGAAGAAGGATTAAAAGTATTTCCTTCACCAAAAACATTGAAACTGATTCAAAACAAAGGAATTCAGAAAGATTTTTACATACAACATGCCATCCCGACAGCAAATTATAAACGTTTTGACAATCTAAAAAGTCTAATTGTTGACATTCTGGATTCGAAAACAAAACTTCCGTTTGTATGGAAATGTACGGAATTTGGTTATGATGGAAACGGCGTAAAAGTGATTCGACACATTTCAGATTTGGATAATTTAGCCAATGTAGAATGCATTGCTGAAGAAATGGTTCCGTTCAAAAATGAATTGGCTGTTATCGTTTGCCGCAATCCTTCGGGCGAAATAAAAACGTATCCTGTGGTGGAAATGGAATTTCATCCCGAAGCCAACCAAGTGGAATACGTGATTTGTCCTGCTCGAATTGATGATAAAGTTGCCGAAAAAGCAAGAGCAATCGCATTGAATGTTTCCGAAAAATTCAATCATGTGGGATTATTAGCAGTTGAAATGTTTCAAACCGAAGATGATGAAATCCTCGTTAACGAAGTCGCTCCACGCCCGCACAATTCAGGTCATTATTCTATTGAAGCTAGTTATACGTCGCAATTTGAAAACCATTTGCGTGCAATTCTTGATTTGCCTTTGGGAAATACGGACAGTAAAGTAGCTGGAATTATGGTAAATCTAGTAGGTGCCGAAGGATTTTCTGGAAATGTACTCTATGAAAATATCGAAAAAATATTAGACTGGAATGGTGTTACGCCTCACATTTACGGAAAGAAACAAACACGCCCTTTCAGAAAAATGGGACATGTAACCATAGTAAACGAAGACATCGATGAAGCAAGAAGAATTGCTGAAGATGTTAAGAATACGATAAGAGTTATAAGTTAATTGAAAGATTGAAAAAATTAAAGATTGAAAAATTCAGAACATTAACTAAATTGAATTTCTCAAAAATCTTTAAATACTTAAATCTTTAAATCTTTAAATAAAAAACAATGAAAGTAGCCGTAATAATGGGAAGCATATCCGATATGCCAATCATGCAAGAAGCCATCGATATCCTAAAAGCATTCGAAATAGAAATTGAAGTCGATATCGTTTCAGCCCACAGAACTCCCGAAAAATTATTTGATTTCAGCAACAATGCACACACTCGCGGCATTTCGGTAGTAATTGCTGGTGCCGGCGGTGCTGCACATTTACCGGGAATGGTCGCTTCAATGTCTCCACTTCCAGTAATTGGCGTGCCCATAAAATCAAGTAATTCCATCGATGGCTGGGATAGCGTTTTATCTATTCTTCAAATGCCAGGTGGTGTTCCAGTTGCAACAGTTGCCCTTAACGGGGCAAAAAACGCAGGAATCCTTGCCGCTCAAATCATAGGAAGTCACGACAAAAATGTGATGGAGAAAATAATTAAGTACAAAACAGGATTGAAAGAAGCCGTCAACATCGCTTCTGAAAGTCTAAATAAATAAAAAAAAGCTCCATTACGGAGCTTTTTTTTTATTTATTTAGTTCTTGAAACAGTTATTCAGCATTAACTACAATTTCAAGAATTCCTTCAAATTCTGATGCAATGATATCGTCCTTGCTCATCCAATATTCAGAAGTCATAATCGTATAATTCACATTATCCGTAGTCTTAACATCCCATAAAATATCTTCGGCTTCTGGGAAAGGCACGTTTTCAGTCATTTGGCTGTCAAATAATCTTTTGATCAAATTACTACCAGATAATCCGTTGTTTAATAATTTCAAAATACTTTCTTTAGTCAATTCATTTTCATTTTCACCTTCTGCTGGCGCCAAACTACATTCGATAATCGTCGCTTTTGCATTTGGAAAAGTACCATTGTATGCTTTGAAAAGCAATTGATTAATATGAAACAAAGTCGAGTGTAATCCTATTTCCGGATATTCTTCACATACTTTGTCCAAAAACATATCATTTGAAATTTGCTGAATCTGACCGTCATTCAAATCTTCTGACAACTTATATTCTAATACTACAACAGCCGCGTCTCTGGGCTCAAAATCAGAAATTGCCATAAATAACAATTCTCTTAAACTCGCAGGATCCGCCTCCGCAGCATCGGGATAATCGAATTTTTCCAATAGCTTTATATAATCTTCACTTGTCCAATATTCTTCAACCTCATCAACAGTATTCGCTCTATTTATTGTAATTTGATAATTCATCTTTTATGTAATTTATTATATTTTTTCTGATTCGCCTTTTATAAAACCAATCATTTTTTTTACAATTTAAGGCTTTATTACTGCCAAACGAAATAAATAACATTTAAATAACACTTTAGAATCCACTATTTTGATCCAAATCAATTCCCTCGACAACCCCATTTTTTTTATTAAATCCGTACCTTTGATTTCTTTAAACATCGAATTATTTTTATTACAAAATACAAATGAGCATCTTAACACACCATTTCAATACGAAGTACAATACTGCGCCTTTTTCGAAAATTAAAAACGAAGATTTTCTTCCTGCTTTTCAAAAAGGAATCGAATTAGCAAAAGCCGAAATCGATGCTATTGTACGAAATCCTATAAAACCAACTTTCGAAAACACGATTGAAGCATTAGCGTTCAGCGGAGATGTTTTGGACAGAATTTCAAGTATCTTTTTCAACTTGAATTCAGCGGAAACTAATGATGAAATTCAGAAAATTGCTCAGGAAGTTTCACCTTTACTTTCTGAATTCGGAAACGATGTTCGTCTTAATCCGGATTTATTCGCTCGAGTAAAAACGGTGTATGATCAACGAGAAAAACTGAATCTCAATCCGGAGCAAACCACGCTTTTGGACAAAAAATACAAAAGCTTTTCCAGAAACGGAGCCAATTTGCCGGAAGACAAAAAAAATCAGTTGCGAGAAATCGACAAAGAATTATCAAAATTGAGTTTGCAGTTTGGCGAAAATGTTTTGGCCGAAACACAAGCTTATCAATTGCATATTACCAATGAATCCGATTTAGCCGGTTTACCCGAAGGAACTATCGAAGCCGCTCGCTCGTTGGCTAAAAGCCAAGAAAAGGAAGGTTGGATTTTTACTTTGGATTATCCAAGCTACGTACCGTTTGTGACGTATGCTGATAATCGCGAATTGCGCAAGAAAATGGCAATTGCTTTTGGTGCCAAAGGTTTTCAAAACAACGAATTTGACAATCAGGAAATCGTACTAAAAATTGCCAAATTACGTTTTGACAGAGCTCAAGTTCTAGGTTATGCTACTCATGCTCATTTTGTGCTTGAAGAACGCATGGCCGAAAGTCCGGAGAAAGTAAAAACATTTTCGAATGATTTATTAGAAAAAGCCAAACCGGCTGCTTTGAAAGAATTTGAACAACTGACTGCTTTTGCAAAAGAGCAACACGGAATCGAGCAACTCGAAAAATGGGATGGCGCGTATTATTCCGAAAAATTGAAGCAGCAATTATTCAACTTGGATGATGAAATATTAAAGCCTTATTTTCAATTAGAAAAAGTTCTGGACGGTGCTTTTGCAGTAGCGCAAAAATTATTTGAAATTACTTTCGAAGAAATTTTTGACGTGGATAAATACCACGAAGAAGTAAAAACATACGCAGTAAAAGATGAAGAAGACCAACTGGTTGCTGTTTTTTATGCTGACTTTTTTCCAAGAAAAGGCAAACGCAACGGTGCTTGGATGACCTCTTTTAAATCCCAATACATCAAAAAAGGAATCAACGAAAGACCACACATTTCTATTGTGTGTAATTTCACAAAACCTACTGAGACGAAACCATCGTTGTTAACTTTCAATGAAGTAACGACTTTGTTTCATGAATTTGGTCACGCTTTACATGGTATGTTAGCTAACACAACTTATCCAAGTTTATCCGGAACAAGTGTATATTGGGATTTTGTGGAACTACCAAGTCAGATTTTAGAAAATTGGTGCTACGAACCGGAAGCATTGGCTTTGTTCGCGTATCATTATGAAACCGGCGAAATGATTCCGATGGAATTAGTCCATAAAATCAAAGAAAGTGCGAGTTTCCAAGAAGGAATAGCAACGATGCGCCAATTGAGTTTTGGATTATTGGATATGGGATGGCACGCACAAGACCCGTCGAATATCAAAGACATCAAAGCTTTTGAAACTGAACAGTTCGCCGCGACACAATTGTATCCTGAAGTAAAAGAAAACGCGATGAGTACTTCTTTTTCACACATATTTCAAGGCGGTTATTCATCCGGTTATTACAGCTACAAATGGGCTGAAGTTCTAGATGCAGATGCTTTTGAATATTTTCAGGAATGCGGCATTTTCAATAAAGAAGTTGCAACCAAATTTAAGGAGAACGTCCTTTCGAAAGGTGGAACAGAACATCCGATGATTTTGTACAAACGTTTTAGAGGACAAGAACCAAAACCGGAAGCGCTATTAAGAAGAGCGGGATTGCTTTAGAAACATATTTTTTGGAAACCCGAAGTAACAGACTTCGGGTTTTTTAATACCATTTATATACCTAGAAAAAATTAAAACGAACAAAAAATGAGTTTTTTAAAAGCCGAATGGAACAATTTAGCCATGATTAATTATGAAGTCAATCCCGAAATCCTGCAAAAGTATGTTCCTGCAGGAACGGAAATAGATTTCTGGAACGGCAAATGTTATGTTAGTTTTATTGGATTCCTATTCGAAAATGTTCGTGTTTTGGGAATGAAAATACCGTTTCATTCTGATTTCGAAGAGGTAAATCTTCGGTTTTATGTGAGACGTTTTGAAAACGGTGTGTGGAAAAGAGGTGCGGTTTTTATCAGTGAAATTGTTCCAAAATATGCGATTTCATTTGTCGCCAATACCTTTTACAATGAGCATTACCAGACTTTGCCCATGAAACATATGCTGAAAGTAAATGAAAACTCCCGAGAATTTATATACCAATGGAAGGTAAATAATAATTGGAATACTATTAATGTTGAAACCGGTATAAACCCTATTGCAATTGAACCCGATTCTGAAGCTGAATTTATCACGGAGCATTATTTTGGCTATACCAAAATCAATGAAAACGAAACTTTTGAATACCAAGTTACCCATCCCAGATGGCAACAATATGAAGTAACCAACAACGAATCTATTATTGATTTCGAAGGAGTTTATGGAAAAGAATTTACTTTTATCAAGGACTTAAAACCAACCTCCGTATTTCTAGCAATAGGCTCTAAAATCACTATTGAAGACAAAAGAAAAATAAAACTGTAATGACCAGAATAAAAATTCGGACTAAAATAAACGCATCCATACAAACAGTTTTTGACATTTCCAGGGACATCGATGTACACCAAGAATCTGCCAGTCGTACAAACGAAATCGCTATTGACGGCGTTACATCTGGATTGATCAATTACAATGAAACGGTTACATGGCGTGGGAAACATTTTGGTTTTTATATGACCCACAAAAGTAGAATAACAGCGATGAACCTGTATGATTATTTTGTAGATGAAATGGAGGAAGGGAAATTCAAATCCTTTCGTCATGAACATATTTTTTACGAAAAAAACGGATTAACCGTTATGAAAGACAAAATATATTACGAAGTTCCGTACGGTTTTTTTGGAGAATTATTTGATTTCTTATTTTTGAAAAATCACATGATTAATTTCATTCTCGAAAGAAATAAAACACTGAAAGCTTTATCAGAAAATGAGAAGCAATAACCACCAAAAAATCGGTACACTCTCTGCCCAAAAAGAAGTGTAATATTTTGTACGTTTTTCATTAGCAAAAAGAATAAAAAACGAAATGACAATCACTAAAATCAAGTTGATAATCAATTGATTTTTGTCAAAATTACTTTTAAAAATTTCCAAAAAATAAAATGGAACTAAAAGTAGTAATCCTACTATTTTAGTGCGTTTCACTCCTATTTGTTGCGGCACAGTTTTTAAATGCGGATCGTCTTTCGCCAAATCAATAATCTCAAAAATAAGAATCAACACAAAAATTAAGATAAAGCGCTGTATGCATTTTAAATAGAAATCGGAAGTAATTGGTATTCCCGAATCTAAAATCGGCAAAACCAACGTAACTCCTACCCAACACAATGCTACGATATAAATTTTAACTCCTGCCCAGTTTCTTGCATTTTTCTTATTTGGAAAAAAGGAAAGCGTATACAATAATGTAATACTCAAGAAAACTACTGCAACTATTTGAGTTGTCCTTTGGAGTTGAAAAAAATAATATCCGACCAAAAAAAGAGCAAAAAAACTAAATAAAGCAATCGTTTTTAACTCCTTGCGCATTTGTAATCTTTGAACTCTGGCCAGCGCATCATATTTTACAAAATTATATCCTACAATTGTTCCAAAAAAAGCAAAGTTAGCAACTGGCTCATCAATAGAAATGTGGAACATATGTTGCGTCATTCTCACCAAGGCATAACAAGACAAACCCACGTGAATGCTACTATTAATATAAAAATCGAATATTAGTTTCAAAAACCTCATTAGACAAAATTAATCAAAGTGTTAACAAGAATGGCTTTTAGTTGAAAAATTCACAGAAAATCAAGTTAAAAAAGTCTTTTAATAGCAGATTAATATTTATTTTTACAATCTTTTAAAACAAGAAACACACAACCCATTTTATATATAATGAAAACAGACGCTTTTGCATTAAGACACATTGGCCCAAGAGAAAATGATCTAGAACATATGTTGAAGACAATTGGGGCAGCAACACTTGACCAATTGATCCATGAAACTATCCCAAGTGATATTCGTTTAAAATCTGATTTGGACTTAGAACCTGCAATGACTGAATATGAGTTTGCAAATCACATCCAGAAATTAGGGAATAAAAATAAAGTTTTTCAATCGTACATTGGTTTAGGATACAATGCAGCAATTATTCCTGCAGTAATCCAACGAAATGTATTTGAAAACCCAGGATGGTACACTGCTTACACACCGTATCAAGCCGAGATTGCTCAAGGACGTTTAGAAGCAATTTTGAATTTCCAAACCATGGTTATCGAATTAACAGGGATGGAAATCGCTAATGCCTCTTTATTAGATGAAGGAACTGCTGCAGCTGAAGCAATGGCGTTACTTTTTGATGTACGTTCTCGCGACCAAAAGAAAAATAACATCAATAAATTCTTCGTTTCAGAGGAAATATTACCACAAACTTTATCGGTTTTACAAACACGTTCTACACCAATTGGCGTTGAATTAGTAATAGGAAACCATGAAAAATTCGATTTTTCATCGGAATATTTTGGAGCAATCCTTCAATATCCTGGAAAATTTGGACAAGTTCATGATTATACCGATTTTATCGCTAAAGCAGCTGCAAACGAAATAAAAGTAGCCGTTGCTGCAGATATTTTAAGTTTAGCAAAACTGACTCCTCCGGGAGAAATGGGTGCTGCAGTAGTTCTTGGAACAACACAACGTTTCGGAATTCCGTTAGGTTATGGTGGCCCACACGCCGCTTTTTTTGCTACAAAAGAAGAATACAAAAGAAGTATGCCAGGAAGAATCATCGGTGTAACTGTTGATACTGATGGAAATCGTGCTTTGCGTATGGCATTACAAACACGCGAGCAACACATTAAACGTGATAAAGCAACTTCAAATATTTGCACTGCACAAGTTTTATTATCCGTTATGGCTGGAATGTATGCGGTTTATCATGGTCCAAAAGGATTGCAATATATCGCTGACAAAGTCCATGCATCTGCAGCAACATTGGCAAATGCATTAGAAAAATTAGGCTTACAACAAACCAATACCGCTTTTTTTGACACTATTGTTGTTAAAGCTGATACCCAAAAAGTAAAAGTGATTGCAGAACAAAACGAAATCAACTTTTACTACATCGATGAGAATACCGTTTCAATTTCATTAAACGAAACAACAAGTATTGCCGATTTAAATAAAATTGTAACCGTTTTCGCTTCCGCAAAAGGTACTCAAGCAACTACAATTGAAGGTTTATCAGAAACGAATCATTTCCCAGAAACGATAAACAGAACATCAACGTTCTTACAACATGATGTTTTCAACAAGCACCATTCAGAAACCGCTTTGATGCGTTACATCAAAATGCTGGAAAGAAAAGATTTAGCGTTGAATCACTCCATGATTTCATTGGGTTCTTGTACGATGAAACTAAATGCAGCTTCAGAAATGTTGCCTCTAAGTATGGCTCAGTGGAATAATATTCACCCGTTTGCTCCACTTGATCAAGCACAAGGATACCAAGAAATGTTAGCTAAACTAGAGCAACAATTAAATGTCATTACTGGTTTTGCCGGAACTACTTTACAACCTAATTCAGGTGCTCAAGGAGAATATGCCGGATTAATGGTTATTCGCGCGTACCACCAGTCTAGAGGAGATCACCATAGAAACATTGCTTTAATTCCATCATCAGCTCACGGAACAAATCCAGCTTCGGCAGCTATGGCAGGAATGAAAGTTGTGGTTACTAAAACATTGGAAAACGGAAATATCGACGTAGAAGATTTACGTGAAAAAGCAATTCTTCACAAAGACAATCTTTCTTGTTTGATGGTTACCTATCCATCGACTCATGGTGTTTTTGAAAGTGCCATAAAAGAAATCACACAATTAATCCACGATAATGGTGGACAAGTATATATGGATGGTGCAAATATGAATGCACAAGTTGGATTAACAAATCCTGCAACTATTGGTGCTGATGTTTGTCACTTGAACTTACACAAAACATTTGCTATCCCTCATGGAGGTGGTGGACCTGGTGTAGGACCAATATGTGTTGCTCCACAATTAGTTCCATTTTTACCTACAAATCCTGTAATCCCAACTGGTGGTTCAACCGCTATTACTGCAATTTCTGCTGCGCCTTGGGGTTCCGCTTTGGTTTGTTTGATATCGTATGGTTATATCTGTATGCTTGGCGCTGAAGGTTTGAAACAATCTACTCAATATGCAATTTTAAACGCAAACTATATTAAAGAGAAATTAAACGGTCACTATGATACATTATATTCTGGAGAAATGGGTCGTGCGGCACACGAAATGATTTTGGAATGTCGTCCATTTAAAGAAAGAGGAATTGAAGTAACTGATATAGCAAAACGTTTGATGGATTATGGCTTCCATGCTCCAACCGTTTCGTTCCCCGTTGCCGGAACTTTAATGATTGAACCTACTGAAAGTGAAAACTTAGAAGAGTTAGATCGTTTTTGTGATGCTATGATAGCAATCAGAAAAGAAATTGAAGCCGCTACTTTAGACAATCCAAATAATGTACTAAAAAATGCTCCACATACTTTGATGATGGTAACCACTGATAATTGGAATTTCCCATACACTCGTGAAGCAGCAGCATTTCCATTAGAATACATTGCCGAAAATAAATTCTGGCCTACCGTTCGTAGAGCAGATGAAGCGTATGGAGATAGAAATTTAGTTTGTTCTTGCGCGCCAATTGAAGCGTACATGGAAAGTTAATTTTTGAATATGTTTAAAAAAAATGTCTCGAGAAATCGGGACATTTTTTTTTGTTTTTAAAATTTCACAACCTTCAGAAAATAATTTAATCCAAATCCTCGAAATATCAATTTTATCAATTGCAAGAATTACGAAATAAATATCGCATCATTTTTTACAATTCGTAATAAAATAATCAATATTTTTGCCAATAAATTATTATTTCACAATTATATGCATGCATAGTAAATTTTGTGAGTGTACTAATTTATTTATCATTAAATTAGCGTGAATTTTTGGAAAAACAACCCGATGAAAATAAAAATAACTGGAATAGGAAGTTATATTCCTGAGAAAAAAGTAAGCAATACTGACTTTAGTGAACATGTTTTTTTGAATGAAGACGGAACAGCTTTTGGTTACCCTAATGAAGTAGTCATAAATAAATTTAAAGGAATTACTGGTATAGAACACAGACGCTATGCCGAAGACCAATACACCTCTTCTGATTTAGCTTTCTTTGCATCTCAAAAAGCAATAGAAAATGCTGGGATTGATAAGGAAACAATTGACTACATCATCTTTGCACATAATTTTGGTGATGTAAAATGCGGAACAAATCAATCCGATATGATTCCAAGTTTAGCCACACGTGTTAAAAATAAACTACAAATAAAGAATCCAAAATGCGTTGCTTACGATATTCTTTTTGGATGCCCGGGTTGGATTGAAGGTGTACTTCAAGCCAACGCATTTATAAAATCAGGCATGGCAAAACGATGTCTAGTAATTGGAGCTGAAACGCTCTCGAGAGTAGTTGATGCGCATGACAGGGATTCCATGATTTATTCGGATGGTGCTGGTGCTTCTATTATTGAAGCTTCTGATGACGAAACTGGAATGCTGGCTTACGAAAGTGCAACTTATGCTAATGACGAAGCTAATTACTTGTTTTTTGGAAAATCATACAACCCAGATTTAGACCCAGACATTCGTTACATAAAAATGTACGGGCGCAAAATCTATGAATTTGCATTAAATCAAGTTCCTGCAGCAATGAAAAGTTGCCTGGACAAAAGCGGTTTAGGTATTGATGATGTAAAAAAGATTCTTATCCATCAAGCCAATGAAAAAATGGATGAAGCCATAATTCAACGTTTTTACAAATTATACGACAGACCCGTCCCAAAAGACATCATGCCCATGAGTATCCATGAACTGGGAAATAGCAGCGTAGCCACCGTTCCAACTCTTTTTGATCTGTTAATTCGCGGACAAATAGAAAATCAATCCATACAAAAAGGTGATGTTCTTATCTTTGCATCCGTGGGAGCAGGAATGAACATCAACGCATTTGTTTACAGATATTAATCATTCGAGGAACACAACAATCAGGAGCTAATCCGGCTGTACACTACAATTCCTCACTTCAAAACTTGTTTTTCTAAGGTACAAGAAAGCTTCTTTCAGTCGCTTTTTGTACCTTGAAAAACTACATTTTAAAGCTCCGGGATTTTCATTCCCATCCGGGCTAAAAAACAATGCCCAAAAACACATTTATTACTATATTTGTGCCTTGGTGCCCTAGTGGCAAAATCAAAAAAACATGTACGAAAAAACGTTTCCCAATAAAAGATTCAAACATACTTTAGAATTTCTAAAAAAACACGTCTCAACTTCAGAAACCATATTAGATTTAGGAGTAGAAAATCCTTTTTCTAAAATCATGAAATCCGAAGGATTTACAGTAACAAATACAACAGGAGAAGACTTAGACAAAGACCAATCCGTATTTTCAACAGAAAAAAAAGATGTGGTAACCGCTTTCGAAATCTTTGAACATTTATTGAATCCTTACACGATTTTAAGCGAAATAAAATCGGATAAACTTTTCATATCTATCCCAATGCGTTTGTGGTTTTCACCAGCTTATAGAAGTAAAACCGATATGTGGGACAGACATTACCATGAATTTGAAGATTGGCAATTGGACTGGTTATTGGAAAAAACAGGTTGGAAAATAATCGACCGCGAAAAATGGACAAATCCAGTAAAGAAATTTGGCCTTCGCCCCTTATTAAGAAAGTTCACCAATAGATATTATATTGTTTACGCTGAAAAAATAAAATAATGAATTATTACATTGTTATTCCGGCTCATAACGAAGAAGCTTTCATCGCTTTAACTTTAGATTCTTTGATTTCTCAAACTGTTTTACCAAAAAAAGTAGTGATTGTCAATGATAACTCTACGGATAAAACAGCTGAAATAGTAACCGCTTACTCCAAAGAAAATCCGTTTATCTCTTTGGTAAACAAAACTTCAAGTGCCATACATTTACCGGGAAGTAAAGTTATACAGGCTTTTCATAAAGGATTCGAAACATTGGACGATGAGTATGACGTTATCGTAAAACTGGATGCCGACTTAATTCTACCTAACAATTATTTTGAAACTATTTTAAACATTTTCGAAAAAGATGCAACGATAGGAATGGCTGGCGGATTTGCCTATATTGAAAAAAATGGCGAATGGATTCTGGAAAATCTAACAGATAAAGACCACATTCGTGGCGCATTCAAAGCGTATAGAAAAGCATGCTTCCAACAAATAGGGAATTTAAAACCAGCTATGGGTTGGGACACTGTTGATGAATTGTTATCAAAATTTTACGGATGGAAAGTAGTTACCGATGCTTCATTAATAGTAAAACATTTAAAACCAACTGGAGCTAATTACAACAAAACTGCCCGTTATAAACAAGGAGAAGCGTTTTATACTTTAGGTTACGGGTTTTTAATCACTTCCATAGCTTCGGCAAAACTGGCGATGATGAAAAAGAAACCGTTACTCTTTTTAGATTACATCAAAGGTTTTTGGAAAGCTAAAGCAGCTAAAACACCTTTATTGGTAACCGCGGAACAAGCTAAATTTATTCGCAAGTATCGTTTGAAGAAAATGAAAGAAAAAATTTTCTAACGAAAACTACGAACCCAAAACTAATAACTCATAACTATTTTTGTAATTTAGCCCATAATCACAAAACTATGATGCTCATTCGATATATAACGCAGATAGGAAGATACTTCTTAATGCTAAAAGAAATTTTCAATAAACAGACAAAATGGTCTGTGATGAAAAATCTAATTTTTAAGGAAATAGACGATTTAATTATTGGCTCCCTTGGTATTGTAGCATTCATTTCTTTCTTTGTTGGAGGCGTTGTTGCCATACAAACCGCATTAAACTTGACCAATCCATTAATACCAAAATACCTTATTGGTTTTGCTACAAGACAATCTGTAATATTAGAATTTGCTCCTACGTTCATCTCGGTGATTATGGCAGGAAAAATGGGTTCTTTTATTACGTCAAGCATTGGAACCATGCGAGTTACGGAACAAATTGACGCTCTTGAAGTGATGGGAGTAAACTCGCTAAACTATTTAGTTTTCCCTAAAATAATTGCCTTACTTCTTTATCCTTTTGTTATTGGAATCAGTATGTTTCTTGGTGTTTTGGGCGGCTGGATGGCTGGAGTTTATGGTGGATTTACTTCCAGCGATGAATTTATAAATGGCGCACAATTGGATTTTATTCCATTTCATATCGTTTATGCTTTTCTTAAAACTTTAATTTTTGCTATGTTATTAGCAACTATTCCTTCTTTTCACGGATATTATATGAAAGGTGGTGCACTCGAAGTAGGACGCGCAAGTACGGTATCCTTTG
This sequence comes from Flavobacterium sp. GNP002, assembly GCF_054343795.1. Taxonomy (NCBI): domain Bacteria; kingdom Pseudomonadati; phylum Bacteroidota; class Flavobacteriia; order Flavobacteriales; family Flavobacteriaceae; genus Flavobacterium; species Flavobacterium sp. GNP002. The sequence goes on along the minus strand of NZ_JBTGUW010000001.1, from coordinate 1,821,942 downwards.
TCTGGACATCAGTTACCATAATTACTTTTAATTACATATTAACTCAATTGTTACTTGGCTCATGATAGAAGTAAAAAACATAGAAAAATCATTTGGCGGTATCAAAATTCTTAAAGGTGTTTCCACTATTTTTGAAACAGGAAAAACGAATTTAATTATTGGACAAAGTGGATCTGGAAAAACAGTTCTGCTTAAAAGTCTTTTAGGAATACACACTCCAGAATCTGGAACCATTTCATTTGACGGAAGAATATATTCTGAGCTTGATCCGGATGAAAAACGAGATCTACGTACTGAAATAGGAATGGTTTTTCAAGGAAGTGCCTTGTTTGATTCCATGACAGTTGCCGAAAACGTAGGCTTTCCGTTGAAAATGTTTACCAAAGACAATAATTCAAAAATACAGGAACGCGTAGACTTTGTATTAAAGAGAGTCAACCTTACTGACGCCCATAAAAAACTACCTTCAGAAATTTCAGGAGGAATGCAAAAACGAGTTGCGATTGCGCGTGCGATTGTAAACAACCCAAAATACCTGTTTTGCGATGAGCCAAACTCTGGTTTAGATCCAAACACGGCTATTTTGATTGATAATCTTATCAAAGAAATCACTGAAGAATACAATATCACGACAGTAATAAATACGCATGATATGAACTCTGTAATGGAAATAGGAGAGAAAATTCTATTCTTAAAAGATGGTTTAAAAGCTTGGGAAGGAACCAAAGAAGAAATTTTCAGAACCGATAATGAGGCTGTTGTTGCCTTTGTTTATTCTTCTAATTTATTCAAAAAAGTAAGAGAAGCGTATTTGAAAGAATAGAAGGCTAACTTGATTTCAACAATTCTACCTCAGCATTAGGATTGAATAAATAAGTCTTTCCAGAACTCATTTCGAGGCATTCAAAACGCTTGGTTCTTATCGCTATTTTCTTGAAAATCTTTCCGTTTTGGATTCGAAAAACACTGCCGTACGGAATTTCAAAAACATAATTCTTATCATTTTGCTGATCAAATTGTTTCAAGGCTAATGCCAAAGTAGCATCGGTATCGCTGCTGGCTGTGGGATTTTTGAAATGCCTCGCTAATAAAGGCAACAAGTGATTCGGGAAAATTTCTGGTCGAATGTAAGGAATCATCAACCGTTGAAAAGAATATTTCCACTCGTTTCCATGAGGTTTAATGTTTCTTCCAAATTTTTCAAACGCCACTAAATGCGAGATTTCATGAATCAAAGTAATCAAAAATTTGTATTTATTTAGATTTGAATTCACCGTGATTTCATGCTTTCCGTTCAACCCTTTTCGATAATCTCCATGACGCGTCTGACGCTCGTTTACAATCTTAAGATGCACTTGATTGGCAACAATAAGTTCGAAAACGGGTTTTACAGCATGCTCTGGAATGTATCTGGCTAAGGTTTCGCTCAAAGTAATATGAATTAAGGATTCGTAGAAGATACTTGCAAGACTTTACCATTGAAGTATTTATTTCCAGTCAAAGTGAAATCATAAATATAATTTGCCATTTCGCCCGCAGTTATTGGAGCTTGATAGCCTGGAAAAGCTTCAGCCAGCATTTCTGTTTGAACGGAACCCAAAGCTAAAACATTGAAAGAAATCCCACGCTCTTTGTATTCTTCTGCCAGTAATTCAGACAAAGTGATAACGGCTCCTTTACTCGAACTATAAGCTGCCAGTCCTGCGAACTTTAAACTTCCCTGAATGCCGCCCATAGAACTTATTGTTACTACGTGGCTTCCATGTTGTAAATAAGGCAGGCAAATTCGAGTCAAATTAGCAACTCCAAAAACATTGACTTTATAGATATTTTCAAAATCTTCCTGAGTGGTTTCTGAAAAAGGTTTTAGCAATAAACTTCCCGCGTTATGAATGACTGCGTCTATTTGTTTCCAAGACTTGGAAAGGAAATCGCTTACTTTCAATAATTCGGATTCAGCAGATAAATCAACTGAAAGACAGGTGATATTTTCGTTACCCAACAAAGCTTGAGGAATTTTTCTGGAAATGGCTAACACTTGGTGTCCCTCATTGGCAAATTGCAATGCCAACTCAAATCCTATACCTCTACTCGTTCCTGTGATGATGATATTTTTCATAGAGCAAAAATAAACAAAAACCATAAAAAACTAATGCTTTACGCAAAGGATTGTTGTCACAATAAAAATTAAAGATTCCTATAATTTTGCTTATTTTTGGTAAATCAAATTAACACCTGAATTATCATAAAATGACAGAAAGCATACAATTCGAAACTGCAAAAATGAATGACATCGATGGTGTATTGGCATTACAGGAATTGTATCTTGTAGCTAATTTATCCGAAGAAGAAAAAGCTTCCGGGTTTGTTACCACGCCATTTACTATTGAGCAACTAACCGAAGTTATCCATGAAAATAACTTATTTGTTGCCAAAGACAATAACAAAATCATTGCTTATATTTTTGCTGGAAGTTGGGAATTTTTCAAACAATGGCCTATTTTCAATTACATGAGTTCATTGTTTCCGGAACTGAACTTTTTAGATTTTGACATCACCACCACCAATAGTTTTCAATACGGCCCCATTTGCATTCACAAGGAATATAGAGGGAAGGGATTGATAATCCCACTTTTTGAGTTCATGAGAAAACACGTTGTTAAGAAATACCCATTGGCTTTGACCTTTATCAACAAAGTAAATATCCCGTCTACAAAAGCGCATACGGAAAAACTAAAATGGACCATTATTGGGGATTTTCAATTCAATAATAATGAATACTTTATTTTAGCGTACGACATGAATCAGGCTGTTTCTTAACTATTTAAGCACTATAATTTCTTGCGTTGACGTGTTTGCCATTTGCGTTACAGCAGGTAATAATTCCTGAATAAAGGAAGTCATGTGCGGAATATCCATCGCTTTGAAATCATCAGAAACATGATGGTAGAATTCAAAATTTTCAAAATCAAACGTACTTACAGATTGACAAGGCACTTTGAAAACATCATAAAAAGAGAAGTTGTCTGATCTGTAAAACAATTGATATTCGGCTTCCTTTGGAAGAAAACCAATCGTATTTTTTCCAGTGTATTCATTTATTTTACCCGCCATATTGGATTTATCAAAACCAGTAATATAAGCTAGATATTCTCTCTTCATTGGAACACCAATCATTTCAATATTAAATTGAGTGTACAATTTAAAATCTTGTGCTTTCAGTTTTTTGGCTAAATGTTTAGAACCTAACAAGCCTTTTTCTTCACCTGCAAAAAACACAAAAAGAATACTGCGTTTATTGTTTTTAGCAATACTGAAATATTTTGCCATTTCAGCAACTGCAGTTGTTCCTGAGGCATCATCATTGGCTCCATTATTAATGAAATCTCCATTCACCCCTTTTTTATCTAATCCAATATGATCGTAATGTGCGCTTAGAATTATAAATTCATTCTTTAGAACTGGGTCGTTTCCTTCAACAACACCGACGATATTAAAAGCAGTTCCCTTAAAAGTTGATAACGTATCGCGATACGACTTGAAATAAGGTTTCACATTATTATCCCTGAAAATTTGCTCTAAATAATCAGCAGCTTTTACCATCGCTGCTTTTCCGGTTTCCCGTCCTTCCAGTTCATCCGAAGCTAAATATTTCAATATTTCGGCAACATTTTCTTCTTTCACTTTATATTCGACATCAACTGTTTTTAATTGCGCCTCACTAGTTGTTTGGGCAATGATAACTTGAGTTGACAGACAACCGAAGAAAACTAAAGAAAGAGATAGGAATGCTTTTTTCATGATATTGAGGTTTCTATTTTATAACATGGCTTTATTTCGATAATATTTCTTGTAGACTTTAACCATTTGAACAAAAGCTAAAATCACAAAAAATGACGGAATTATTACGGGCATTACATATTTAGAAAAACTGGTTGTGTTTTGAGATAAGGTATTCAAAATCAAAACTAGAGTTAACATCCCAAAAAATGTACCTATCAAAGTCCCTGAAACATAATACAGTTTTAGCTTTTTTACAATGGAAATATAATTCCCATTCATCAAATAAAGATTCCAACCGGTCCAAAACGGCAATTGAAGAAAATTGATACAATTCAAAAACACGCCGATAAGGAAAGGAGAATACATTGCATATTTCTCCAAAATCCCTTGTTCTTCAACTGTTTGATTGGAATTAGCATGAAAAGTATACCCTAAAATCAACAGAAAGAAGACGGCAAAAAAATCAATAATCTTCATTAATTTTTTATTGTTGACCAATTGTTTTGCAAAAATTAAAGTGAAATAAATTACAAACATCTCGACAAAAATAACTCCCAATAAAAAGAAAACGAAGCTGTTCATTCCTAGCTTCGAATAGATTTCAAAACCTACAACATTCAAATATCCCAACGGTATCGAACCGATAAAACTCACTAAAAAACCAACGAAAATGTTTTTTAATGCCTTCATAATTTTAGAAATTTACAATTCTATTGCTTTGTTCCAAATGCATTCTGTATTCCTTCATCCCATCTTTATGTTGTAAATATGGAGCGCCATTTTTATGGTTTGCCACACTTATTTCATACATATACGTAATGTGACGTGCAAGTTCTTTCCATGCAAAAAACAAAGAATGTTTTGGGTCATAAATATGGGTAGGCTCACTTGCAGCACCATTCAGTTCCACAACTGAAAAATGTAATCCTTGTTCTAATTCTTCAATTGTATTATACATCACATCCAATCTACCAAAGTAGAAACCTGGAATTTGGAGACACATTTCGTTGATCGTTTGTGTCAATTTTGGTGTTATCCAATGACTTCCATCAATGAATTTTGCACCTCGTGCATGATTCCCATAAGGTACCAAATTCAATTTTTCCCCTTTTGGAAGAATATCGAGTAGTTTTTTTCCGTATTCCTGTTTCAAAACCTTTAATTGCAGTTCGTACCGAGGACTTTCTTTGATTAATTCTTCTACGGTAGAGAATCCGTTTCCGGTAATAATCAAAAATTCTTTGGAAACTATCCCTGTAATTCTGCCCACTTTTTCATGAGGATAACGCACATAAAAAATTCCAACTTCATTCTCGTACGGAATTAAATCCTGCACTACATAATCGAAATTTGCTTTTTCAGCATATTCTTTTAAATCTTGAACTGTGTTAATTTTTTTGACCCCAGACCCTCGCAGTCCAATATCTGGTTTTGCAATCAAAGGATATTTTATTTTTGCTGCTTCAATCACATTTAAAACATCTTCAAGAGTAGTTTCTTCTTTTATTAATTCCGTTTTTGGGTAATACTGTTGTGGAATCAAATTGTAAATTTCTTTTTTGGACTCCATCATAAAACCGCCATTTTTTATGGTTGGATTAGAGGCATTGAAGAAAAAAATAGATTTTGCTTTGATGGAATAATAGGACCAAAGAAAATAAATTGGAATATAAACAATCTGGAAAGGCCAATATTCCCAATGGGTAATTTTATGAAAAAATAGTTTCAAATTAAGTTCTTTAAACGGTGATAAATGAGGTCATAAAATCCTGTTGCGCAATCAAATCGTAATGCAATATAGCTACTTTATTTTTTTCAATAACCGATTGTGTGATGCTCAACGTTTTCATCTCGTCATTTCTATTGATGACCAAACCGTTTTCATCATTTTCTTCTTCGGTGTAGCGATGAAAATCGTGCATTTTTGATTCGGAAATTTCAGAATTCCCATTCATAAAAGTATGAAACCATTCGGCACGTTTTTCACGAATCGATGAGGAATACAAAGTCGATGAAGACCAAATATGATTTTGATGAATATCCAAAGGAGTTGTTCGCTTTTCTATTCCGTTCCAGCGCAATTGGAAAAGAGCGTTATCTTGAAATAAAACTAACGTAAAAGGTTCTATATTTTCCAAATCAATTTCGCTCCAGAAATCCTTTGGCGATAAGCTGCTGATCATATCTAAAACAATCAAGCCACGGCTTTTTCGATACGGAAGCCGTACTTCATGCTTTTCATCGGCTCCGTTTAAAAGCACTAAAATTACTCCATCTGCATTAGCCACAAACCACGTTCCTCCTGCTTTTGGATCCTTTGGAAAAATAAGATTTTTTCCATTTACAGTATAACTTCTTGGTGGTATTGCACTCGGTCTTACTGTTTTTTCATCCCGATTTGAAGTAATGATAATTTTATCATTCGTTTTAACAAAACTTACTGTGCACATTGATTTCTATATTCTATGGTAGATCGAGCAACACCAAAATTAGGATCAATTGTTACTGTTTCACATTGCAAAATAGCTACTTTTATAAGCGCCTGATGGTGAATACAATGCTCTAGATTATACAGTAATTCTCTGAAATAATTACTTTCAATTCGAATTTCCTCTCCATCAATGATTTGTAACAACTCGATATTTTTATTTTTTTTATCTAAATTTTGTTGAATCAAGACGATGTTTTCAATGGCAAAAGCAGTATCCGTTTGAATACGAATATTCCGTTCTCTTTTGTCATAATTCACAATGCCAAAATCATATTGATTTTCTAAGCACTGAAACATTTCAATAATATGCCTTGTATGCTCCCCAATAGTTGCATTACTTAATTCCGCACAAGAATTTGAATATTCATTTTGCGACAATTGTTTCAGCAAATCAATCAGTTCGTTTAAACTATTATTAATAGAAGGTATTAGCATATTTAAGTTTTAATTCAACAAATTCATCACTTTAGTTCTATCCTTAAAAACCAAAGTAATACAACAAAGAAAGGTAATTAGTGCCAAAATAAAAAGTGTACCACCATCATTTTTCACTTCAATCCCAAGCACAAACAGATGAGCAAAAATCGCACCAACCATGATGCCGCAACCCATTATAGCACCAAACAACAAAGTTCTTGGTATTAAAATCAAAATTACTGTAATCAACTCGGCAATTCCAGTACCAATCCTTCCATACGGTTCTATTCCCAAAGCAGAGAAAATATAAACCGACTCTTCACTAGCGGTAAATTTGAAGTACAGTGTTTGCACTAAAATTACTGCTACCGCAAGTCTCAGCAACCAGAAAAACAGAGATAGTTTCATGATTTCTATTTTTTTATTTAACTATTTTATTCCAATTTGTATCAGCCTTCATCATCAATCCAGATTCATTCTTGTTCCAGCTTTTCAATGTATTATTAAAGAAAGCATTGTAAAACAAATACAATTTTCCATTACTAATTTTGAAAGTCTCCGGATTTACAGATACTTTTTCATTAGAGTCGCCCATTGCAAAAGCACACCAACCTCCATACTGCGGTTCAAATTTTGAAGGATTCTTCAAGAAATATTCTTTATTAACTGGCATCGAAAAATAATAAACCACGCCTTCATGCAATGCTGTTATTTCTTTTTTCCCTTTGACAGCTTTTCCTTGTTTGAAATAAGCCACAGGATCATATCCTTGAATAGCCACATTTTTTTCAAGATTAAAATGAGTTATTCGTTTGCTGTCCTTTTGCGCAAAGCCAGAAAGAGCAAACAATACAATTAGAACAAACAGTAGCTTTTTCATGATTATTTATTTAAAGATTTTGCAACAGCAATCAACAAATCATTTGAAATTCTATTTTTGAAATTTGGGGCGATGTGTTCAAATTCAATTTCAGCATTTACATTTAAAATAAACACCGCCGGAACAGGCAAAAAAGAATTATTCATACCATCAGAACCTTTAGCTATTGTAGCCTTGTAATTTTCTGGAGCTTGAAATGCAATACCAACGGATTTCGATAATTTACCTGTACTGTCAGATAACAATAAATAATTTAATTTTTCTTTATCGTCTGTAACCTTCAAGTTTGCTGGAGCATCAGGACTTATAGCAATGATTTGATATCCTAAATCTAGTAATTCTTTTTCGGCTTCGACCAAGGCTGCCAAATGAGCATTACAATACGGGCACCAACCACCACGGTAAAAAACTAAAACTGTTCTTTTCTTACTTATTAATTCCGTTAAATCAACATCTGTATTTTCTACAGATTTCAAAGTGACATTAGGAATTTTTTCCCCAATGAGTAACGGAGCGATTTCTATTGCCTGTTTTGGTAAGTCATTTTGAGCATGAACTGATAATCCAATTGCAAATAAAGCTAGATAAATTATTTTTTTCATAGTGTTACATTTTGAAGTTGTAAAACTACTGTGCTATTTCGAAATGATTTGTCGGCTATATTACAGTTCTAGTAAAATAATTACAATTTACTGATATCCGTTATAATTATTTCTTTCCTGCTGTAAATAATAGTGCCACTCGTTTCCATTTCATTTAGCAAATGGGTAGCGGTTTGCCTCGAAGTACATATAATTTGTGCAATATCATTTTGGGTCAGGTAATTATCAATAACAACTGTATTTTCAGTCCTTACACCTTCTTTATCTGCCCAATCTTTTAAGAACTGAAACAATCTGGTTTTAGCATCTTTAGAAATCAGATTAGAATAACTGTTCTTAATGCGTTTCATCTTTAGACCTACAAACTTGGTGTACGACAATGCCAGACTTGGATTTCTAAGTAATAAATTTTCAAAATCCGACATTAGAAAACTACAAATAGCCACATCATCCGAAAGTACTTTTGCATATTCATTGGACTGGCTGTCTGCTTCCAAAGTCAGTTCTCCAAATAAATCTCCTTTTTGAATAATATCTTTTATAGTCTCGTTTCCGTCTTCATCAACTGCAACAATCTTTATGTTTCCCTTTTTCAGTAAAAAAATTCTTGGTAAATCCGAAGAAGAAAAATAGATAATTTCGCCTTTCTGCGCTTTTTTAAAACCAGTAATAATACACAACTGTCTGATTTGCCCAAAACTCAACGTTCTAAACAATTTGTGATCGCGCAAATACCAATATTTTAAATCTTCGTACATAAAAATTATTTTAGTAAATGTATTAAAAAAACAAAACCCTTTCTAACCGAAATTAGAAAGGGCTTAAACAACTATTTTGTTCTCTTTACGAAACCAATCCTCTTGAAATCACAATTCGTTGTATTTCAGAAGTTCCTTCATAAATTTGCGTGATTTTAGAGTCGCGCATCATACGTTCCACATGATATTCAGCTACGTAACCGTTTCCACCGTGAATTTGAACGGCTTCATTGGCCACTTCTAAAGCGATTTCTGACGCATATAGTTTTGCCATAGCACCGGAGTGCGCAATATCTTTACCTTCATCTTTTTCGCAAGCCGCTTTCATTACCAATAATTTTGCTGCAGTAACTTTTACATACATATCAGCCAGTTTGAAAGCAATCGCTTGATGATTGAAAATTTCTTTTCCAAATGCTTTTCTCTCATGCGAATATTTTAGTGCAATTTCATAAGCACCTGTCGCAATTCCTAACGCTTGTGATGCAATTCCAATTCTTCCGCCATTTAAAACATTCATTGCAAAAGCAAATCCAAATCCATCTTCACCAATTCTATTTTCTTTAGGAACTTTTACATCAGTGAACATTAAAGAATGCGTATCGCTTCCACGAATTCCCATTTTTCTTTCTTTTGGTCCAATATCAAAACCAGCCCAACCTTTCTCCACGATAAAAGCATTGATTCCTTTGTGTTTTTTTTCAATATCCGTTTGAGCAATAACTAAGTAAGTAGATGCAGTTGATCCATTAGTAATCCAGTTTTTTGTACCATTTAATAAATAATGATCTCCTTTGTCTATCGCTGTTGTTTTTTGCGAAGTAGCGTCACTTCCTGCCTCAGGCTCTGACAAGCAAAATGCGCCAATCACTTCTCCTTTAGCAAGTGGAACTAAATATTTCATTTTTTGCTCTTCATTGCAATATTTTTCAAGACCTGCACAAACCAAAGAGTTGTTTACAGACATGATTACAGCTGCAGAAGCATCAACTTTTGCAATTTCCGTCATTGCCAAAACATAGGAAATACTGTCCAAACCAGATCCTCCATATTTAGGATCTACCATCATTCCCATAAAACCTAAATCGGCCATCATCTTCACTTGCTCCGTTGGAAATTTTGAATGTTCATCACGTTCAATAACACCCGGTAATAATTCTGCTACAGCAAAATCTTTAGCGGCTTGCTGAATCATTAAATGTTCTTCGGTTAGATTAAAATCCATATTTTTATTGTAAATTAAATGTTCTTAAATTTGTGCTCAAAAGTAATTATTAAATATCAGATTTCAAACGATTTCGTAAATTTAGCCTATGTTTAAAGAAAAGTATACCACAATAGGGGTCATGTCCGGAACTTCGCTGGACGGCGTAGATTTGGCACACATTGTTTTTACTGTAAAAAACAATAAATGGGAATTTCAAATTCTGGAATCTGAAACTATTTCTTATACAACCGATTGGTTAAACAAATTAAAAATAGCCGTCGATTTTTCTGAAGGGCAACTCGAAAAACTGAATCAAGACTATACGCAACATCTTGCTTCGATTATTTTAAGTTTTATCGAAAAATACGAAATAAAAGACCTCGATGCCGTTTGTTCCCATGGCCATACTATTTTGCATCAGCCCCAAAACGGATTCACACTTCAAATTGGTAATTTGCCTGAAATAGCGGCTTTACTTAATCAAACCGTAGTTTGTGATTTTAGGGTTCAGGATGTGCAACTTGGCGGACAAGGCGCGCCATTGGTTCCTATTGGCGACCGAATTTTATTTTCTGAGTACGATTATTGCATGAACTTAGGTGGTTTTTCGAATGTATCTTTCGAAAAAAATAAAGAGCGAATCGCCTTTGATATTTCGCCTGTAAATACCGTTTTGAATTTTTATGCCAATCAATTGGGATTGGATTATGATGACAAAGGTAGTATTTCGAGAACTGGAATTTGTAACGAAAATTTATTACAGGAATTAAATACTTTGGATTTCTACCAAAAAAAATATCCTAAATCGTTGGGTTTCGAATTTGTAAAAGAAACAATTTTGCCTATTATCGAAAGCTACTCCATTTCCCTTGAAGACAAACTGCTCACTTTTACGGAACACGTGGCTTTACAAATTGCTGTGGCTTTGCCCAATAAAAAAAGAAGTCTTTTTATTACCGGCGGTGGCGCTTACAATGATTTTCTTATCGAGAGAATTCAGTACCATTTACCCGAAATGAAAATCATAATTCCGTCTGCAAAGATTTTGGAATTCAAAGAAGCGTTGATTTTTGCACTACTCGGTGTTTTAAAATTACGCAGAGAAACCAATGTTTTGAGTAGCGTTACAGGCGCAAAAACCGATCATAGCTCTGGAATTATTTATTCTCCAAAATAAAATTAAAAATACATATTTAACTTTATTCTATTTTTTATATTTGCCAAAATTAAACATATCGCAACAAATGAAAGATTTATTAAAGAAATTCGAAAACAAAGAACCTGAGATAGTTTTCCATTGGAAAGATGCTGAAACTGAAGCAGAAGGATGGACAGTCATCAATTCGCTTCGTGGTGGTGCTGCCGGTGGTGGAACACGAATGAGAAAAGGGTTGGATATGAATGAAGTTTTGTCTTTGGCAAAAACTATGGAAGTGAAATTTTCGGTTTCTGGACCTGCTATTGGTGGAGCAAAATCTGGAATTAATTTTGATCCGAACGATCCAAGAAAAAAAGGCGTTTTACAACGTTGGTATAAAGCCGTTTCTCCATTATTGAAAAGTTACTATGGAACCGGTGGTGATTTGAACGTAGATGAAATTCACGAAGTAATCCCAATGACGGAAGAGTGTGGGGTTTGGCATCCGCAAGAAGGCGTTTTTAATGGTCATTTCAAACCGACCGAAGCAGACAAAATCAACAGAATTGGACAATTGCGTCAAGGTGTGGTGAAAGTGATTGAAAATCCAAAATTCTCCCCTGATGTTTCCAGAAAATATACTGTTGCCGATATGATTACCGGTTATGGCGTTGCCGAAGCCGTTCGTAATTATTACACCATTTATGGTGGAGATGTAAAAGGAAAGAAAGCAATCGTACAAGGTTTTGGAAATGTAGGTTCTGCTGCCGCTTTTTACTTAGCCGAAATGGGTGCTAAAGTAATTGGTATCATCGACAGAGACGGTGGATTAATTAACGAAGAAGGATTCTCTTTTGAAGAAATAAGAGCTTTATTTCTTGCCAAAGACGGGAACAAACTAGTTGCCGAAAACATGATTCCTTTTGAAGAAATCAATCAAAAAATATGGACCATTGGTGCTGAAATATTCACTCCATGTGCCGCTTCCAGATTAGTAACTCAATCTCAAATTGACAGTTTGATCGCTAACGGTCTTGAAGTAATTTCTTGTGGTGCAAATGTTCCCTTTGCAGACACAGCAATCTTTTTTGGTCCAATTATGGAAGATGTAGATCACAAAGTAAGTTTGATTCCTGACTTCATTTCTAATTGCGGTATGGCTCGTGTTTTTGCTTACTTTATGGAAAAGAAAGTACAAATGACAGATGAAGCTATTTTTCAAGACACTTCAGAAATCATCAAAAAAGCTATTGAAAAAGCACATGCTTTAAACCCAAGTAAAACAAATATTAGTGCAACTGCTTTTGAAATCGCATTAAAGCAGCTTACTTAAAATAAAATAGTATTTATAACTATTTGCCGGAACTGGGATTAAGCAGATTTTAAAATCTATTTAATCCCAGTTCTTATTTCTAATTCTAAGTGAAAGCAATATTATTTATATTCCGGCAGTCGCTTTTTACTCTTGACAATTTTTAGTACTTTTCAACGTTTTTTAGTAATACACTTTTTAAAATTTATAACACAAATGAGTTCCACCATTTCATCAGATCAAAAGAAATCCTTAGCAATATCCATTCTTTTGTATGCGACAATGTTGTTAATTTTATTTTTCATCCGCTTTTGGCCTCCTGCAAACATGGATGAACTTGCCGGTGGTGGCGGTGGCGGCGGCGTTACGGTAAATTTTGGCGACAGCGATTTTGGTTCTGGAGCAGATTATAAAAGTGAAGTTTTGGAAGTAAAAAACCAAAGCAGACAAACTCCTGCAAAATCAACTCCAGACGAAGCTATTTTATCTCAAGAAAACACTACTGAAGAAAGTGTTGTGATTCCGACGAAAGAAAAAACTAAAAAACCAACAGTCGTTGTAAAAGAAGAAACGAAACCAGTGGTTGTAAAACCTAAAGTTTCTAACAATACAAATGATGCTTTATCCAGCATATTAAAAGGTTCTAATAAAGGTGGTGATGGAGATGATAAAGCTGCCGGAAACAAAGGAAAAACCAATGGAAGTTTAAGTTCTAACGGGTATTATGGAACTGGTGGTTCCGGTGGAGGAACAGGCGGTGGAAATGGTACTGGAACAGGAATAGGAACTGGTAGCGGTTATGGTTCAGGAAGCGGTGGCGGAAGCGGAAGTGGTTCTGGCGGAGGCGTTGGGTATTCTTTAGGAAACCGAAAAGCATTATCTAAACCTGCACCAAAATATACCTGTAATGAACAAGGAAAAGTAGTCGTAGAAGTTTCTGTAGACAGAACCGGAAGGACAATAAATGCAGTTGCCGGTGTAAAAGGAACAACAAATACTGCGAAATGTTTGTTAGACCAAGCCAGAATTGCAGCAATGAATACCAGATGGGACGCCAGCAACGATGCACCGGAAAAGCAAGTCGGTAAGATTGTTTATAATTTCAATTTGAATTAGAACAATTAGAAACGTCACTTTTTTGTTTTCAAGGATACCTCGCAATGACAACTCAAGAATTTGATATTTTACGAATTTGCGTGAGGGATAGGAGTAAGTACCGAAGTACTGCGGATAGCCCGACCGTAATAGAAAAAGGAGCTAATCAGCATAAAGTTGATCAGCTCCTTTTTCTATTGTGGTCACGCCCAAATAATGCAGATGCTTCGTAAAAACTACAAATAACTTTTACTTTGGAGAAGTAGCTATTACAAACTTCAGATTGTTCTTCACTCCTATTTGCAGTACGTCAACTAAATCTTGCACTTGTAAATTGAACGGAATGCGAACAATAACCGTTTGGTCTTTCGATGAATCCATCTTAGACATCAAAGTTGTTTCGAGTTCTTCAAATGAAACAGGTTGCTTGTCGATATAGAATTTTTTATCTTCTGTGACAGATAAACTAATGTATTGCTTGTTTGTTTTCTCATTGGACTGTGCTTTTGGCAACGTCATCTTGATAACATTAGGATTAGCCAACGTTGAAATAATCAAGAAAAATAACAACAGGAAAAACATAATATCACTCAATGAAGAAGTCGCGACCTCGGCATGAAATCTTCTTTTTCTTTTTATAGACATATTATGATCTTTGAATAATATTTACAAATTCTAATATTTGTTTTTGAATTTTTAAAGCAAAATTATCAATTTTGCCGTTTAATAAATGGTATCCGCTATAGGCAATAATACCAACGATTAATCCAGCACCACTACTGATCATTTTCTCATATAATCCTCCAGAAATATTACCGATACTAATATTTTCAGTTACCGAAATACTATAAAATATTTTAATAACTCCTGAAATTGTTCCAATAAATCCTAATGTAGGCGCAATTCCGGCAATAAGTCCTAAATGTCCTAAATGCTTTTCCATTCCTCCTATTTCGATATCTGCAGCACGATCCATATTGGATTCAATTTCAATGATGGGTCTACCAATAACCAGAATTCCTTCTTTGATGATATTACCTGAAGCTGTACTATTTCTTTCAGCAATAGAACGAGCCAAATCAAGATTTCCTGAATTTAAATTATCTCGAACATCACGCATCAAAAGAGTATCGATTTTTGATGCTTTATTGATATACAAATAGCGTTCAATAATCACATAAAAAGTGTAAAATAATAGAATCCCAATTGGAATAAGCCACACACCACCTTTTAAAAGGAATCCTAAAGTGGATATTTCGGCATTTGGAGCAATTTTTTCGATAACTACGTTTGAAGCAGCGTTGGTAATGGTGTCGGCCTGTAATTGTATAAAACTAAACATATAATATTATTGTATTTTAATCATTAATTCTAAAAATTATTTCAATTTTGCACTAAAGATACTTTTCGATGTACTATTAAACTAAAAAAATCGAAAAATATTTTAAACAACTACTATTTTATTACAAAAATGAACTATCAGGAAACCATAAATTGGATGTTTAACCAGCTCCCGATGTACCAACTTCAGGGCGCTTCGGCATATAAAAAAGATCTAACTAACACGCATTTGCTACTAGCGCATCTTGAAAATCCACAGGAAAAATTAAAATGCATTCATATTGCAGGAACTAACGGAAAAGGATCTACGTCGCATATGTTGGCATCGATTCTTCAGGAAGCGGGTTATAAAGTTGGATTGTACACTTCACCCCATTTAAAGGATTTTAGAGAGCGTATAAAAATTAACGGCCCCGAAGTTTCGGGAGATATTTCCGAGGAATTTGTTACTGATTTCACCAATGAACACAAAAGTTTTTTTGAATCGAATGACATGAGTTTTTTCGAAATGACCGTTGGTTTAGCCTTCGATTATTTTGCCAAAGAAAAAGTAGACATCGCCGTTATTGAAGTGGGAATGGGTGGACGGTTAGACGCTACCAATATCATTACGCCATTAGTTTCGGTGATTACCAATATAGGATTGGATCACACACAATTTTTGGGAAATACGCTAGAAGCCATTGCTTTCGAAAAAGCGGGGATTATCAAACCCAAAATTCCTGTAATAATAGGAGAATATACTCCTGAAACCAAGCCAGTTTTTTTGGCCAAAGCCAAAGAATGCAATTCGGAAATCTATTTTGCTGCTGATTTGATTTCAGAAACCTATTTTTCTGACTTAATTGGAGATTATCAAATTCATAATAAAAAAACTGTTTTACAAACTGTCAAAATTTTAAACGAACAAAACGAATTTAAAATCACTCCGGAGAATATAAAATCAGGTTTATTGAATGTGGTGAAAAATACCGGACTTCAAGGAAGATGGCAACAATTGAATGAATTTCCAAAAGTTATTTGCGATACCGCACACAATAAAAACGGACTAGAAATTGTTTTGAATCAAATCCAAAAAGAAGATTTTGATACTTTACATATTGTTTTGGGAGTTGTAAATGACAAAGATTTAGATGAAATCCTACCTTTGTTCCCTAAAAAAGCAATCTATTATTTCTGTAAGCCAAATATTCCTCGCGGCCTGGATGTTCTAATTTTAAAACAAAAAGCGGCTAGCTTCGACCTAAAAGGCGAAGTATATAATTCTGTTTCAGAAGCTTATCAAAAAGCAATCGGAAACGCTGCAAAATCTGATTTTATATACATTGGCGGAAGCACCTTTGTCGTAGCAGAAATTTTATAATTTTTTTATTTTTTTACTTGCAAATACCAATTCTAGTCGTATATTTGCACACGCAATAACGGAAACGAAAGTAACCAAATTGTTTAGGGCGATTAGCTCAGCTGGTTCAGAGCACCTCGTTTACACCGAGGGGGTCGGGGGTTCGAACCCCTCATCGCCCACAAAAAACTCCATTAGAAATAATGGAGTTTTTTTATGTCTAATAGTTTATGGAACACATTACTTACATCCTTTTTAGCGGAATTAAAAATAGATATTATATTGGCTTCACTTCTAATTTAGAAGAACGTATTATTAGGCATAATCAAAAAAGCAAAGGTTTTACTGGCAACGTAAATGATTGGAAAGTTGTTTATATCGAAAAATACGAAACAAAAGAATTAGCTCAACAAAGAGAATTACAAATCAAATCTTGGAAAAGTAGGATTAAAATTCAGGAACTAATTTCAAAAAAAGATTAGTTCAGCTGACTCATAGCATTCCGATTCTATCGGAAGTGGTCGGGGGTTCGAACCCCTCATCGCCCACAAAAAACTCCATTAGAAATAATGGAGTTTTTTTATGTCTAATAGTTTATGGAACACATTACTTACATCCTTTTTAGCGGAATTAAAAATAGATATTATATTGGCTTCACTTCTAATTTAGAAGAACGTATTATTAGGCACAATCAAAAAAGCAAAGGTTTTACTCGCAACGTAAATGATTGGAAAGTTGTTTATATCGAAAAATACGAAACAAAAGAATTAGCTCAACAAAGAGAATTACAAATCAAATCTTGGAAAAGTAGGATTAAAATTCAGGAACTAATTTCAAAAAAAGATTAGTTCAGCTGACTCATAGCATTCCGATTCTATCGGAAGTGGTCGGGGGTTCGAACCCCTCATCGCCCACAAAAAACTCCATTAGAAATAATGGAGTTTTTTTATGCCTAATAGTTTATGGAACACATTACTTACATCCTTTTTAGCGGAATTAAAAATAGATATTATATTGGCTTCACTTCTAATTTAGAAGAACGTATTATTCGGCATAATCAAAAAAGCAAAGGTTTTACTGACAATGTAAATGATTGGAAAGTTGTTTATATCGAAAAATACGAAACAAAAGAATTAGCTCAACAAAGAGAATTACAAATCAAATCTTGGAAAAGTAGGATTAAAATTCAGGAACTAATTTCAAAAAAAGATTAGTTCAGCTGACTCATAGCATTCCGATTCTATCGGAAGTGGTCGGGGGTTCGAACCTCTCATCGCCCACAAAAAACTCCATTATTTCTAATGGAGTTTTTTTATAACTTTTTTTATTACCAACCTTGGGTCAATCCATTCTTAACGACTTCTTCATATTTTTCTTTATCGAAACTATATAAATTTGGCGCTTTATGCGCGACATTACTTTTCTTTTCGTCCAGCTTTGTTAAAATGCCTATTGCCGTTATCTTACGTAAAAAATTTCTTCGGTCTAGTTTTCTGCCTAGAATGGTTTCATATAATTTTTGTAATTCCGGAATAGTAAATTTTTCAGGAAGTAAATTATAGCCTACCGGCATTAGATTCAACTCCATTCGAAGGGTTTCTAATGCTTTGTCTAAAATTTCCTTATGATCTAAAACTAGTTCAGGAACAGCATTATGATCAATCCACTCTACAATTTCATTTTTCCCGTCAGGCTGTGGAACCGTTTGTAAAAAATCTACTAAGGCATAATAACCAACCGTTACAAAACGGCTAGCATACCATTTCCCCTCGTCTAAAGGTATTCCGTAAAAATCTAAAACAGAATTACTAACATCAACATTACACCTTCTGGCTGCTCCAAAGGTGGAAAACTGCCTCAGAAAAATCCCTTTCAATCCTGTTCTACCATGTAAAACAGTGACAGCGGCCTCATCAATACCTTCATTTACAGACACAAAACCTCCTGGCAAAGCCCATTTATCACTGTACTTTGTTTTTATCAATAACACTTTGAGCTGATTGTCATGAAATCCGAAAATCACACAATCTATTGATAAACCTGGCTGATAGTCTTCCTTGTTATCTAAAATGGTTTTTAACATGTGATTTATTCTAGTAATTATACACCCTTTGAAAGACGCAATTTAGTTCATTTTTTTAAGAAAATAAAAGAAGGCCTAATTTTGAAAATCCGCCATACTTTGCTTTTGGTTTAAACCCAAAAAAATATTTCGGCAAAGAAACAAATCCATTTGACAAGAAAACACATTTAGACAAAAAAATAGTAAAAAAAATCATTTATGAAAAAAAAATGTGAAATTTTATAGTAAATGCATTGTGAATCAAAAAAAGATGTACATTGCGTCAAAATAACACATAAGATTAGTTATTTAAAATAGTTACCAAAAAACAACCAAACTAAAGACTATGAAAAAAATCATTTTACTACTTATTGGACTTACATTGTCATCACAATCATATGCCCAAGCAGTAGATTACCGCGCTAAAGCAAAAAAATTAGTTTCACAAATGACCTTAGAAGAAAAAGCTTCTTTGTGTTCCGGTGAAACAGCTTGGTCAACAAAAGCAATTAGCAGATTAGGCATTCCGTCCATTTTTATGACTGACGGACCGCATGGTTTACGTAAAGCAGAAGGTTTCGATTTTACTAATAGTGTTCCTTCTACTTGCTTTCCAACAGCATCAGCACTTGCTTCTTCTTGGAATCCAGCATTGGCACAAAAAATGGGTGAAGCTTTAGGAATTGAATCTCAAGCTAACGATGTTCAAATATTATTAGGACCCGGAGTTAATATGAAGCGTTCGCCTCTTGGAGGAAGAAACTTCGAATATTTTTCTGAAGATCCAGTTTTAGCCGGAAAAATTGCTATCGGTTTTATAAATGGAGTTCAAAGTCAAGGTGTAGGAACTTCCATGAAACACTTTGCGGCAAACAGTCAGGAAGCAGAACGTATGTCTAATAGTTCTAATGTTGACGAACGTACTTTAAACGAAATCTATTTTCCAGCCTTTGAAATGGCCGTAAAAGAAGCACAACCTTGGACAGTAATGTGTTCGTACAATAAACTTAACGGAACATATGCTTCCGAAAATTCTTATTTATTGAATCAAATGCTAAAAGAAAAATGGGGCTTACAAGGTTTTGTAGTTTCGGATTGGGGTGCAGTAAACGAAAGAGCTTTAGGAGTTAATTCCGGAATGCATTTAGAAATGCCTGCTAGTGGTGGTTTCAATGATAAAAAGATTGTTGAAGCAGTAAAAAAAGGAACTTTGGCGGAAGCCAGATTGGATGAAATCGTAACAGATTTACTTGCCATTACTTTAAAAGCAAAAGACAGCCACAAAAAAGGAATTGTTGTAGACAAAGTAAAACACAATGAATTGGCCAGACAAGTAAGTGCCGAATGTATTGTTTTATTGAAAAACGACAATGCGATTTTACCATTACAATCAGCTTTAAAAAAGATAGCTATTGTTGGAGATTTTGCAAAAAACCCACGTTATCAAGGAGCCGGAAGTTCACAAGTGCGACCTACACAAATAGTAAATGCACTGAATGAATTGCAAAAAATGGCAAAAGGAACTCAATTTTCGTTTTCAACTGGATACAATACTGCAGGAGAAACGGATGATGCTAAAATTGCTGAAGCAGTTCAAAATGCACAAAATTCAGAATTAGTGATTGTTTTTGCTGGTTTACCAGACAGCTATGAATCAGAAGGTTTTGACAGAAACAGCATGGACTTGCCTGCAGGTCACAACAAATTGATTTCAGAAGTAGCAAAAGTTAACAAAAACATTGTAGTAGTATTGATGAATGGCGCTGCTGTTTCTATGCCTTGGAAAAATGATGTTGCAGCAATCGTTGAAGCGTATCTTGGTGGTCAAGCCGGTGGTGGTGCAATTGCTGATGTATTGACTGGAAAAATAAATCCTTCCGGAAAATTATCTGAAACTTTTCCTGCACGTTTGGAAGACACTCCAACGGCAATGGATTTCCCATCAAAAGATGGAAATGCAAATTATGGCGAAGGGATTTTTATTGGATACCGTTATTATGACAAAAAGAAAATTGAACCTAACTTTCCTTTTGGATACGGTTTGAGTTACACCTCTTTTTCGTACTCTGACATTAAAGCCAATACTACATCAGCTAAAGATTCTGACGTAATCACAATCTCAGTAAAAGTAAAAAATACAGGTAAAATTGCGGGTAAAGAAGTCGTTCAACTGTATGTTCATGAACAAGAAAGCGAAGTGGCAAGACCCGAAAACGAACTGAAACACTTTGAAAAAATAGCATTGCTAGCCGGAGAAGAAAAAACAGTTACATTTCAATTGACTTCACGTGATTTTGCTTATTTTAATTCAAAATCTCATGATTGGGCAATAAAATCAGGAAACTTTGACATCCTTATTGGAAGTTCATCTCGTGATTTACCCTTAAAACAAACCATAGCTATTGAAACTACAAAAGCTGCAAAAATAGTGCTGACACGTGAATCATTATTTAAGGAATTCAAAAAATCTCCAAACAGTCAAGCGATATACGAACAACTAGTTCAAAGTTTCACTGGTGCGAATAAAAAACCAGAAACAGAAGATGAAAAAAAAGCAGCTTCATTTTTAGAAGCAATGTTAGCCGATATGCCAATTAATAAATTTCTTTTATTATCAGGAGGAAAATTCACAGAAGAAAATCTGGATGGTATTTTGAAAGCTGTCAACCAAAATTAAAAATTGTTATTAATTGTTGTTAAAAAAGTATTGAAAAAGAATTTAATTGGACATCGTCTATAGAGGCATCTAAATTAAATTCTCTCTTATCAAATCTATTTTCCTAATTAAATACCATAACTACAAGTTCGTTAGACAATAGATCTAGAGTCAATACTTTTTTTATCTAAAACTCAACTCAATCGACAGAATTCTTTGAAGTACTGCCGATTGAGTTTTTTTTATTTTACTAATTCAAAAGTCGTTTTCAAACGAATATCTGCAGAGGACGATCCAATCATTAAATCAAAATCTTCAGGCTCAGCAATCCATTGTAATGCAGCATTATAAAAAGATACTTTTTCTTTGTCAATGATAAACTTCACCACCTTAGTTTCTCCAGCAGTCAGTTTTATTTTTTGAAAATCTTTCAACTCAATTATTGGTCGAACCACAGATCCAACTTTGTCTCTCAAATACAGCTGAACCACTTCCTCACCTGCTACTTTTCCTGAATTTTTCACATTTAATGAAACAGTAATTATTTCAGTATTTTTAATTTTATTCTTCGATAATTTCAAATCTGAATATTCGAAAGTAGTATAACTCAATCCATAGCCAAAAGGAAATCTAGGACTATTTTTTAAATCCGTTATACGCCGACACATAATTAAAAGCTGTTTCATTTGGAGCTGGTCTTCCTGTATTAAAATGATTGTAATAAATAGGAATTTGTCCTTCTTCCCTTGGAAAAGACATTGGCAATTTCCCCGAAGGATTGTAATCGCCAAACAAAACAGTGACAGCAGCCTCATCAACATCTTCATTTACAGACACAAAACCTCCTGGTAAAGCCCATTTATCACTGTACTTTGTTTTTATCAATAACACTTTGAGCTGATTGTCATGAAATCCGAAAATCATACAATCTATTGACAAACCCGGCTGATAATTTTCCTTGTTATCTATAATGGCTTTTAACATGCGATCTATCTAGTAATTAAATTATACCCTTTGAAAGAAGCAATTTAGTTCATTTTTTTTTTGAAAATAAAGGAACCTGCAATTTTAAAAATTTATCATTTTTTGTTTTCAGTTTAAAACTATTCTTTTAGTTATTTTTTACTATTCCGCCAATTGAAATTCACTAATTTCCTTTTGAAATCATAAGCTGACTATTAGGTATATACCAAAGTCCTTTCTTAAGATCTACTTTTCCTTTCATTTGTTTTTGCACCACATTATCTATAATAAACAGCCCTTTATTTGCCATATTCGAAAAGGTATCTATGCCGTTATTTGGAAAACCAACCCTTGTACGATGAATGTTAAATTGATTGGAAAATTTTCTATTGAAGGCTTTTTCTACCCCTACTTTTCCAATCATAAACCCAAGTAACCCACCCCATGTTGCCGTAGGATTATCCGAGTCCCAACCCGCTAAAGCCCCAATTTTTATTGTGTTTTTCAGTTCACCTTCACCATATAAAAGACTAATTATACTAGATGCAAAATTGATTCCGGCCGCAAAACAACCATTACAATACCTTCCCTGAGAGGTCATATTATAACCATCCTTTTGATCAACCTGATACCTTTGATAAACCGAATCCCGAACCTGCTCCCATGGTACACTTTTAAGATATTGACTTTTTACAAAATCAAACATTTTAGCCGAATATGAATCGTTTGGCAAACGTTGCCGGGAATGATCGGCCATCCACATTATTTGATCTTTCATAGGCATTTTAGTATCGACTCTGGAAGCTAATGAATGCATGATGACATAAAATTCAGAAATCCATTGCGAATTAAATCTTGCCGTTGTTTGTATTGGTATATGAGCCATCTTTAATGCAATATCTGGACGTGCCGGAGCTAATAATCCAAAAATTTCGGTGGTTAGTTGCGCATCAATCATTTCAAATTCGGGGTTGTTTTTTGGATCTCCTGTTGCGGGAGGAATCATTCCTTCTCTCATTAAATTATACGCTTTTTGATTGGAAACCCACAAATAATTTTCTTCTTCAACTTTTATATGTTTCAACCAACCTTCTCTAATCTGCTCCCCAGAAAGTAACGCTGTTTTATTTTTCAAAAGAAGCTCTTGATAAATATATTCAATATCTGTATCATCATCAGAACCCCAATTACCCTCTTTGTTTTCAAAAACAAAATCTATCTCCTCAGATAAGTTACTCGGAATTCCTTGTCCCCAAATGCTTGGCACATCCTTTTTTCCCCAATCTTCACGAGTGTAAAAACGACCTGTTTTAATTTCGCCTATGTCACCTATTTTATCCATTTCCGTTACTAATCCCGTCCAATTGGCAATACATTCCCCTAACCAGAAACCCTCCAATTTATTTTTATAATCCTGCCTTGAGAACACTAAATTTGCAGGCTGTAACTTATTATCCTTATGAATGCTTTTTTTACCCCCTGTCTTTTGAGCTGGTAAATTTGACGTAAATAGTACTACCACACAGAAATACAACAGCAATTTAGAATTGTTTTTTAAACGGAAATCATAATCTAAACCAATCATATTAAGCATTTAATTTGTTTTTACAAATGAGGTTGTCTTTTTAGACAGTTTGTTTTTATATTCAAATTCTATTTTGAAAACTGTCCTTCAAAAGAAAATTGACCGATGAAAGCTAATCGTCGAATCAAAGTCTCTCGAATCAAAACCAAACTCCATTTTTAGATTCTCTATCGTAGGCTGAATTGTTTTGAACTTTCATCGATTCAACTATCTATAAAAAATCAATTCGAAATCTGTCCTTTGGACTTATTGTTTTTTTTTAGTAATCAATAGGAAAACTGCCTTTGCAAATTCGTTGCCCAAATCAATATATCCGTCGCTTTTATAATGATATTTATCTGAATATTTATAGTGACTCGTTGTTCTTACAATGCCAACATTAAGTTCTGTTGCGGCAAATTTTTCTTGTCCATATTGCACCAATTCGCCAAAACCCCAAACTTTTCCATCGACATCATCTCCAGAATCGGATATTTTTCCAATTACAATAGGCAAATCATTATTTCTAAAAGTGGCTCGCATGAGTTCCATCAACCTTTTTAAATTCGCATAATATTGATTTGCGATTTGTTCTGTTTTATCGGCATCACTTTCGCCTTGCATCCAGATGATACCGCATGGAATCAAAACATCTTCGACACCATCACCATTTATGTCTTTTACAGCCATGGCGTTATTAACTGTTTTTAGAAAATAATCGTACTGATTTATTCCTTTCCCGCCTTTAAAACTAGGCTCCCAAGCACCAAAAAAGGAAGTCCCAATACTATCAATCGAGGATCCATTTCTTGCATATTTTATAATGGCGAGTTTTTGGTTTGGATATAATTCCTGTAGCTTTTTGGCAAACGAAAGTTCTACACCAAATCTATCCGAAAACGTATTTTTAATCCCATTCGATGCAAACCCTGTTCCATTACCGGACTGAAGTACTTCCCACTTCCCTAAACCGCCGGTTTTATCATTATCTCCTACAGGGTTTCCTTGATAAATAAAAACATTTTTATTTATTTTTTTTAAAGAGTCCGGAAGTTCTTTTACATACCCATACCCTTGCATGTTTGACTGCCCTCCCAAATAAAATACTCTAATAGTATCTTTTTTTGTTTGTGCGAAAAATAAAAAGGGTATTAGAAAAAACAGTACTACATTTTTCATTTTTTTTATTTTCTAAAATCAATTCACTAATTCAAAACCAGCTCTTAATCGAATATCGACTGAAGAAGATCCAATCATTAAATCAAAATCTCCAGACTCAGCAATCCACTGTAATGCAGCATTGTAAAAAGATACTTTTTCTTTGTCAATGATAAACTTCACCACTTTAGTTTCTCCAGCATTCAGTTTTATCTTTTGAAAATCTTTCAACTCAATTATTGGTCGAACCACTGATCCAACTTTGTCTCTCAAATACATCTGAACCACTTCCTCACCTGCTACTTTTCCTGAATTTTTTACATTTAATGAAACAGTAATCTTTTCAGTATTTTTAATTTTATTTTTCGATAATTTCAAATCTGAATATTCGAAAGTAGTATAACTCAATCCATAGCCAAAAGGAAATCTAGGGCTATTTTTTAAATCTGTATACGCCGACACATAATTAAAAGCTGTTTCATTTGGAGCTGGTCTTCCTGTATTAAAATGATTGTAATAAATAGGAATTTGTCCTTCTTCCCTTGGAAAAGACATTGGCAATTTCCCCGAAGGATTGTAATCGCCAAACAAAACATCAGCAATGGCGTTTCCTGCTTCACTTCCTAACCACCATGTGTAAGCAATTGCAGGAACATTATCTGCAGTCCAATTAAAAACAAGCGGTCTTCCGGCGTTAATTAAAACTACAACCGGTTTTCCAGTTGCTTGAATCGCTTTTACCAATTCTTCCTGAACTCCAGGCAAATGAATATTGCTTTTACTTTTGGCTTCGCCGCTCATATCCCAACGTTCCCCAATACTCAAAATCACAACATCAGCTTGATTAGCAACAGCAATTGCTTCCGCAAAACCATCTTTATTATCCCCTTCGATTTCACACCCTTTGGCGTAAAGCAATTTCGTTTTATTCCCTACCTTATTTTGTACACCTTCCCATTGGGAAACCACTTGTTTGTCATAATCCAGCCCTGGTAATTCCACTGCCCAAAAACCCATATTTTGCTTGTGTTCTTTAACTAAAGGCCCAATAAAAGCTATCGTTTTTGTGTCTTTAGAAAGTGGTAAAATGTTTCTATCATTCTTTAATAAAACGATACTTTTTGCTGCAATATCTCTGGCTGCTTTTCTGTGCTCCGGATTGTTCAACGCAGCTTGTTCTCTCTCCGGATTGGAGTATTTATAAGGATTATCAAAAAGTCCTAATTCAAATTTTTTGCGTAAAATTCTTTTTACAGCATCATCAATCAAAGCAATTGGCACTTTATTTTCTTTAACTAATTCTGCTAAATGGTATCGATACGCATTGCTTTCCATATCCATATCACTTCCTGCAGTTATGGCTTGTAATGCGGCTTCTTTATTGTCTTTTGAAAATCCGTGATTAACCATTTCTCCTATCGAACCCCAATCAGAAACAACGAAACCTTGAAAGTTCCATTTCCCTTTCAGAATGTCTCTTTGCAGGTATTTATTTCCGGTAGCCGGAATTCCATTAATATCATTAAACGAATTCATAAAAGTAGCCGCTCCTGCATCCAAAGCTGCTTTGAAAGGAGGCAAATACGTTTCCCAAAGCATTCTTTCGCTCATATCAACTGAGTTGTAATCTCTCCCACCAACAGCTGCGCCATATGCCGCAAAATGTTTCACGCAAGCCATTACAGAATTGACATCTCCCAAATTCCCTTGAAAACCTTTGACTCTGGCGTAAGCAATTCTTGAACCTAAATAAGTATCTTCTCCAGCGCCTTCCATCACTCGTCCCCAACGCGGATCACGAGAAATATCAACCATAGGCGCAAATGTCCAGTGAATTCCACTTGCAGATGCTTCAACAGCAGCAATTCTTGCCGAAAGTTCCATCGCGTCTAAATCCCAACTCGCAGCTTCAGCCAAAGGAAGTGGAAAAGTAGTTTTGTATCCATGCACTACATCCTGACCAAATAACAACGGAATTTTCAATCGAGATTGCATCGCTAATTCTTGATACTGTCGCGTATATTTAGTTCCTAAAACATTCAACATCGAACCAATTAAACCTTTTTTAATTTCGATTTCTTTATTTGGATTTATCGTTATGGGTCCTGTAGCCTGATTATCTCCCGTATATTGATTGAGTTGTCCAATTTTTTCTTCGAGTGTCATTTGCTTTAGTAAAGCATTCACTTTTTGGTCAATTGTTTTTTGTTGGGAAAACCCAAGAAAACAAACCAATAAAAGAATTGTAGTTCCTATTTTTTTCATTTCAAATTTCTTTGTTGTTTCAGTAGCTATTAAAAATAGCATGAAACGAGTTTATAGTTTTGGTTGTCTTTTATTTTTTTGACTTTTTAAATTCCAAAAAGTTCAAATTAAAATTTCCTTTTTCGAAACGTACTTTGACTTTATTCGTTCCTTGTTGTAAAAGTACATTTTTTAAAATCACCGTTTTCCAATTGTCTTTTCCGCCTGAAGATGGAATTGCTATTGTTTCAGAGATTTTTCCGTTTTCATCTTCTAAATAAAGTTTTCCACCTGAAGCCTCACTCGCATAACGTACAGCAACATCAAAAATAGTTTTGGTATTCACCTCAACGGTGTATTGCAACCATTCACCATCTTCAATAAAAGCAACCTGAAATCCGTTTGTCATTGTATCATTGCAAGACTCAATATCAACTCCATCATTTCGCATCATTCCACCTTTGTTCCATTTAGTAAATTTAGTACCGTCATAATTAGCGACATCTTTATCCAAATAAGCGTATCCGTTTTGTCCTAAATCATATTCTGTTGCAAATACTTTCCCGGGCAAAGAATGGTTTTTGTATTTCTTAGTATCGGTTGTTTGAACTTGTCTGAACATCGCATCAATCACATCATATCTGATGGTCAGATTTTCAATTTTGAAATTTTCGGCTATTTGCATCAATGCTTTTTTGGCAAAATCAACATCAGGTTTAGCACTTTTATTATTCCAATATTGCAGCAATTGCTCGTATTCAGGTATTTTTGTAACCGAAGTAACTCCCGCTAAATTTTCGATTTTTTTCATTGGCCAAAAAGCCCAACCAATGTTATTTGTCTCCACTAAAGAGATAGCTTCCTTAAACCAAACATTAGAGTTTTCTCCACTTTCTCCCAACCAAATTGGCACATTGTATTGCATTCTGTAATCCAGCATTTTTTGTATCGAAGCCACATCGTTTTGATTCCAATATTTATGAAAACTCAACGCCATATTTTCATCCCAAAGCGGAAACATTCCGTTGTAATTATTCCCCCAACAATTCCCTTCAATGAAAATTAAATGATTTTTATCGATGGCCCGAATGGCATTTGTGACTCTAACCTGCAAAGCTCTTAAAGGCGCATTTGAAGTTTCATCGCAACCATTTTGATTCGTTCCCGTAAAATTCCAATTGGGCTCATTGATAATATCATACGCTCCTAACCAAGGATTATCTTTGTAACGCTCTGCTAATTTTTCCCAAAGCGCAACCATTTTATCCTGGTTGGCGGTACTTTCCCAAAGTGATGGCTTTGCAGGATTATAATCAGAGATATTGGCATCTTTTCCTTGGCCTCCCGGAGCTGCATGCAAGTCCAAAATCAAATATATTTTATTCGCAGCACACCATTTCAACAACTCATCGGTCATTTTAAAACCTTCTTCCAGCCAAGTATTCTGACCAGAAACTGCTTCTTCGTCAAGAGGCAACGTATATAAATTGTAATGCATCGGCAAGCGAACGGAATTGAATCCCCAAGCCGCCAATGAATCAATATCTCTCTTAGTTATTCCATTTGCTTTATAAGCATCATAAAATTCTTCGGTGTTTTTAGCACCAATTAAATCCGTAATTTTTTGTTTAATCACATGTTGTGGACCTGCAAACGAACCGGTTTGAAGCATATATCCTTCCTGAACCATCCATCCGCCCAATCCCAAACCGCGCAACACAATATTTCTCCCATTTCCATCGACAATTTCTTGTCCATTTCTATGCAAAAAACCCTGTCCAAACGAGGCAATTGAAAAAGAAATAAAGGCTATTAAAACTGTTTTTTTCATACAATTAGTTTTTAATAAAACAGTTTAAAATTAATATACTAATGTTTGAATCCCGTGAGCCGGAATTACGACAACCGTTTTTTCGGTAGCAATAATTAAATTATACGTCACGTTTTTATCACTTTGATTCATCACTACAGTAACCATTTTCCCGTCTTTATTCAGGAATGACGTACTTATCAAACTGCTTCGGCTTACCGCTGTGCTGACTCTTTTAGCATCTGGTCGAATGAATTTTGAGAAATGCCCAATATAATAATACGAGGGTGTATAGATTAATTCTCCCGAATTGGTATCGGCATGAATAGGTGCAAAACAAAAATTCCCTACGTGATTTGGCCCACCGTTTTGGTCTAAAAGGATGTTCCAATCTGTCCAACCTACAGTTCCATTATTAAAATCGTTAATCATAGAAGTTCCATATCGTTCTCCGTTTGCCCAGAATTGGTATTTTTTAGCATCAAATTTTTCAACACAACCTTCTGTAAATAATAAATTTTTAGACGGGTAGGCTTCGTGTACTTTTCGAACATTATCAAACATTGGTTCTCCTCCTGCCCAAGTTTCGTACCAATGAAATCCCATTCCCCAAGCATATTTTGAAGCTTCCGGATCTGAGAAAATAACATTGGCTCGCTGGTTCATCAAATCACGATTGTGGTCCCAAACCACAATTTTTTTATCTCCTAAACCTTCTTTTTTCATTGTTGGTCCCAGAAAATTTTTCAAAAAATCTCTTTCAGCTTCCGCAGAATATACGCATGATTCCCAAGTTTGCGTTGCCATAGGTTCGTTTTGAACAGTTAATCCCCAAATTGGCATTCCTTCATTTTCATACGCTTTGATAAATTTCGTGTAATAATTTGCCCAAGACTGGTAATATTCTGGAAGTAAAGTTCCTCCTTTTAGCATGCTACCGTTACTTTTCATAAAAGCAGGTGGGCTCCATGGCGAAACATAAAGCAATAATTTCCCGCCAGCCGTTTTTATGGCTTCTTTAAGCATTGGAATACGATATTGTCTGTCGTGATCAATGTTGAACGTTTTTAAATCCTTGTCTCCGTCTTTGATATAGGTATAACTTCCGCTAGAAAAATCAGAACTGTGGATAGTGGTTCTCAATAAGGAATACCCAATTCCTTTTTCCTTATTATAATAGGCGTTCAAAAGCTCCTGTTGTTTCTCTTTGCTCAATTTTGCAAAAACCTCAGCGCTGGCATCGGTTATTGCTCCACCAATTCCCATGAAATTTTGGAATGTTTTTTTAGGCTCCACAAAAACAGAAATCTCTGTTTCCAAAGGTTGCTTTGAACTACTAAAACTCAACTTATCGGTTTGTGTCAATCGTAACTTTGTGTTTTCTGCTGTAGTATAAACGGTAATCGTTTTATCTTTAGTCGAAAAAGACACTTGTTTTGTTTTATTTTTTTGCTGCGAAAAAGCCAAAAAAGTCACTGCTAAAAGGGCTACTGTAGTTATTCTTTTCATGATAGAAATTATTATGCTATTGTTATTTTACCAGATATACGTTCCTACTGAACCTGCTTCCAGTGAAGTTGTTATCCAAGTTCCATTGTATTTAATGTTAAAAATTTCGGAAGTGTTTCCGTCATTTTCAACAATTAAAACTTTTTTTCCACTAGGCGTTTTAAAAGCCACATTATTCAAATTTCCACTAAAGTTACTCGAAATTCTCACGGAACCTGCAGGAACAAATTTAGAAGCGTGAGCAATGATATAATATCCTACATTTCTTGTAAAACTATCACTGCTGTTAATCGTCAATGCGCCTTTGCAAGTAGTACAACCGCCCGGAGTATTTGGTCCAAAAGAAGCGTTATTGGCTAAGTTCCATTCTAATGCTGTTTTACTCCAATTGCGCATCGAACCTATAATTACATTTTTGACATGCCATTTTAAATCACCTTCAAAACTTCCTGTAGAAGACGTGTATTGCTCCGTGAAATAGATATTTTTATTGGGAAAAGCACTGTGAACTGTAGACAAGGCACTGATATCTCCTTCGTACAAATGAAAGGCAGAACCATCAACATAGGGATTCGCTCCTGGATCATTCAACACTGCAATAGGATATTCGGGTTTGTTGCAATTATGGTCATACGCTACAATTTTGGTTGCCAAATTTGCAGCTTTAAAAGCTGGCCCTAAATGATTTTTTATAAAATCAGCCTGATGCAATGCAATCATCAACATACTAGGATTATTGCCCGGATGCAACGGTTCGTTCTGAGGTGTAATGGCATCAATGGTGATTCCTTCGGCTTTCATTGTTTGAATGTATTTTACAAAATATTTTGCATAAACTGCGTAATATTCCGGCTTTAAGCTTCCGCCAACAAAACCATTATTATCCTTCATCCAGACTGGTGGCGACCATGGAGTTGCCATAATTTTAATATTTGGATTGATTGCTACAATTTCTTTTAGCATTGGAATCAAATCCGTTTTATCTGGTGCCAAACTAAAATTATCCAGATTTAAATCCTTTTGTCCGCTTGGCAAATCGTCATAGGTAAATGGCGCAGCATTCAAATCTGACGCGCCAATACTAATTCTTAAATAACTAATGGAAATTGAATTAGCATCAGAACCAAACAATTCTTTTAATAATTCTTGTCTCTTTTGTGTGTTTAATTGATTGATAACCTGAGCGCTTCCTCCTGTTAAAGTATATCCAAAACCATCGATTGTTTGAAACGTTTTAGCATCATCGACCTCAATATTAGCATAAGTATTATAGGTTGTACCAAATGAAAGAATTGATGTTTGCTTTTGAAGTGTAGCGCTTTGATTGCCTTTTGTCAACCAAAAATCCATTTCATTTGTTACTGCTGCAGGCGGATTTGGCGTTGGCGTTGGAGCCGGATCAACAGGATCTCCAGACGGAGAACATTTTGACATAAGCAGCATTAGGGTTAATACAGCTAAAAATTTCATAGTATTTTTTATAGTGTTCATAATTTATTTAAAGTTTATTTCAACATAAACTGGTAGATGATCTGATGGGTATTTCAAATCTTTTGAATCGCTTAAAACAGCATATTTTTTTACTTTCAAATTACTATTCTTCGAAATAAAAACATAATCTATCAATTT
This sequence comes from Flavobacterium sp. GNP002, assembly GCF_054343795.1. Classification (NCBI taxonomy): domain Bacteria; kingdom Pseudomonadati; phylum Bacteroidota; class Flavobacteriia; order Flavobacteriales; family Flavobacteriaceae; genus Flavobacterium; species Flavobacterium sp. GNP002. The sequence goes on along the minus strand of NZ_JBTGUW010000001.1, from coordinate 1,789,981 downwards.
AGTTACGGGTTCGTTGTGTTTAAAATTATTAAAAGTCCCATAAGGGCCAAAAGGTTTCTCTTGCGAAACTTCTCTGGTATCATCCATTGCTTTTTTAAGCATTATTATTCTGTCTTCTTTAGGTTCTGAATTTAAATCCCCCATAAAAATCACAGGATAATTTTTAGTATTTAATTCCTTTATTTTCGAAAGGATTAATTGGATTCCTTTGGTTCTGGCTACTTCTCCAATGTGATCCATATGTGTATTAAAAACCCAAAAGAGCTGTTTTGTTTTTAAATCTTTGAATAGCGCGTACGTGCAAACTCTATTTAAGGCAGCATCCCAACCTTTTGAAATTGTATTTGGTGTTTCAGAAAGCCAGAAAGTATTGCTTTCTTTAACCATAAATCTTTCTTTTTTATAAAAAATATTAGACGATTCTCCCTGCCCAATTCCGTCTCTTCCAATACCTACATTATTATATTCCGGAAGTGATGTTGCAATATCAATTACCTGATTGGGTTTTGCTTCTTGGACTCCAAATATATCAGGATTATAAAACTGAATTTGAGAAGAGAAATAATCTTTACGAAGACTCCAAGCATTGACCCCGTCACTATCAATATCTAAGCGAATATTATACGTCATCACTTTCAATGTTTGCGCATTGGAAAAAGCTCCCATAAGAATGAAAACTATCGAAATAATTATTTTTTTTGACTGCTTCATTTTTTTATTTTAAATTCATATTCTTCATTAGAGCTTCTATCCAACTTACAAATAGAAGCCCCCAATGAAGACCTAACAAAACCTAACAAAAACATATTTAATTATAAACCCTAATATAATCTACTTCAAAAGTGGAAGATGTAAAATTTGGGTCTATTGCTCCGCCAAAATTCCCTCCCATTGCACAATTTATGATTAAGAAAAAATTCTGATTAAAAGGAAGACTAGCCGAATTTGCAAACGTATAAAACAATTGATTGTCAACGTAAAACTTGATAGATGTTGCTGACCAATCGATAGCATAAACATGAAACTCTGTGGAAGCATTAGGAACCATAACCGTACTGGTATCTGGTGTGTTTCCTGAACGCCCGGGAGAATGCAAGGATCCATGAACCCTGTTTTGGCTGTTGCCAACGTGTTCCATAATATCAACTTCTCCACAAGCAGGCCAACTGGCAGTATTTATGTTACTTCCAAGCATCCATAAAGCGGACCAAGTTCCAGCGCCCAATGCCAATTTTGCTCTTATTTCCACTCTTCCGTATTTGAACGAAAATTTATCTTTTGTAAGAATTCGGGCCGAAGTATAATTGCTTCCGCTGAAACTTTCTTTTAGCGTTTTAATTTTCAACATACCATCTTGAACAATTACGTTTTCCGGTCTGTTTGTGTAGTACTGAGATTCGTTATTTCCCCAGCCACCTGCGCCTAAATCATAACCCCATTTTGAACTATCCGGTGCCCCATTGACATTAAACTCCTCTGACCAAACTAAAGCAGCACCTACGAAAACCGTTACTGAAATAGTGGAAGAAACAAATTGTCCTGAATTATATGCTGACACATATATAACATAGGTGTTTGTGCCCGCTGTTGTATAGGTGTAAGTAAAACTTCCATTTGTTAACTCTTTAGTTTCTCCATTACCAAGTAAAATTTTATAGGAAGTGGCATTAGTTGCACTGATGTTAAAGTTCACGGTCCCGCTGCCATCACCGTTTGGATTTTGTGCCGTTGCTCCAGCTACCGTTACTGAAACCGAAAGATTTGAAGGTGCAGTTACTGTTCCATCTTCACTATTATTGCTACCACTACAAGAAAACAACAGGAAAAAATTAACTAAAGCCACCAAAAACATATAATTCTTATTTTTCGAAAATTGAAGTACCCAATTATTTCTCATCTTTTAAAAGCTTTTTATGATTAATGCTTAAAATAAAGCTCAGAACTTTTAATTGTTCTGAGCTTATATCTTATGATTTATTAAAGTGCCGGTTTCAATTTTAGATACCAAGCATTTCCAGTTTCGGTTCCTTGTACACGAACATATAGATAAGTTGGTGTTATAACCAAAATTTCATATTCTTTTTGAACTGCTCCATATCCTATGAAAGTATCAACGCCAGACAATAAAATACTGGTTTGAGTCGAAGTCGAATTATCAGCATTCGTAATTACTACCGGTGCACCTGATGATGCTGGTATAAAACTAAAAGCAGAAGTTCCACCGCCGTAATTATAACATCCTTCATCTCCTGAACCCGGAATACCCGGAAGAGTTGTTAGTGAACCTGTTTTTGTAAATGCCCCGTCCGGAGTAGCAACTTTCAAGGAGTATGTTCCCGAGGAAGCAACTTTAGCAAAAGTAAAAGTGGCTGTGTAAATACAATTTGCAGAAGCTACTTTTTCATTAACACCTCCAGCCCACCATTCTGGTCTGATCGAAGCAACGTTCCAAGGACCTACACCAAGATGACCTGCTACACTTTTATCTACTACCCAAGTTTTTGAAGCATTATTCGTTAATGCAGTAACAATTTCCGGAGCAACAGTAAAATCACTTCTTACGGTAACATCTTTAGTAACATTCGTAGAAGATCCTCCTTTGCCATAAGCTACAACAGTTATTCTATACGTGTTTACGCCAACAGAAGTGTATTTTTTAGTAGTCATACCTGTTGGTAAATGCACTAAATCTAATGGGGTATTGGCATCGTAATCAATTTTATACGAAAGAGCATTGTCTCCTGTTACAGTAATTTTTACACTTCCCGAACCATCACCGTTTGGATGCGTTGCATCTACTCCGACAACCTCAGTATTTATTACAACATTTGCCGGTGCCGATAATTCGCCCAAACTATATTCTTCTTCGTTGCAGCTAATAAATGTTAGTGCTACTATGAAAAGCCCTAAAATGTATTTGATATTTGTTTTCATATTTTTTTTAATTAGTTAATCTAATATTGTCTATATAAATTACTTCCCCTGATCCTTTTGCTGAATCATCGTATCTAAATACAAGTTGAGTAAATTTGGCATTAGCCGGAATTGCTGCAATTGTACTGAAATCAAAGACTAATTCTTGCCAAGAATTGGCTACAGTATTAGCTACTTTTAAAACAGCAACACCATTTGCAGGCGTTCCTCCTACAGCCCATTCTAATTCTACATTTAGACTTTTACCAACTTCTGTAGCATACATCAGTAATTTGATTTTATTTCCTGTTGCAAAATCTATTGGAGAATCTAAAGGAGTATAGGTTCCACTCCAAGTTTCTGCTCCGGTAGTTTTTGTATATTTCCAAACAGTTGCGCTAGTGTTTAATCCTGTTGGAAAAGGATTTGCTACTACTGCTGTTGAAATTCCGCCAAAAGTTCCACCAACTCCATAATTTTGAGTCGCTAATTCATATGTGATTGGTAACCCGTAAGCATTGTAAATAATTGTTGGTGTCGTTTTTTCTGTTTTGGCAGCACCACCGCTTAACGCAACAACTTTTACATTATAAGTTCCGGCAACTGCATAATCATGAGAAACTTCTCCATCAGCAGCTAATGGCGTACCTACTTCATTAGTAACATCCCCAAAATAAACTAAATACGATTTTGCATAATCTGCTTTAGCTTTTACTTTTAAATTGTGAATGTTTTTATTTAAAGTAACTGCTAACTTTTCAGGTGCTCTATACACAACATCTAATGGAAATGTTTGTTCAGTTCTCGCTCCAGAAATTGATGTAGCGGTAATTTTTACCGTATATTTTCCTTCTGGATAAACATGGGTTGTACTAGCTCCGGGTTGCACTGTAACTGATGATGTAGTTCCGTGACCATATTCTACTTTGAAAGAAATTGCCCCATCTGCTGTTGGTGTTATTATTACTTTTCCTGAATTATCAGTACTGATATCAAATATTTTATTGAGATTAGCAGATGATTCTGTGCCTAAAAGAGCCGTATCATCACTGATTCCCTCCACTGTACAACTTATAGCTACAAACAGTACTAGTATAAAGCTGAAAATTAATTTTATCTTTTTCATAATTTTATCTTTTATTAATTATAGCCAGGGTTTTGTTTCAATTTGGTTCCTTGAAGTTCTCTTATTGGTATTGGGAAAATTTCATCTTTACCGGCAACAAAACCTCTGTTTGATAACTTAGTAGCTGCATCACCCCATCGAACAAGATCAAAAAATCGGTGTCCTTCACCTGCTAGTTCCATTCTTCTTTCATTTTTAATGGCGGCAAGTGTAACCGGAACAGAAGGCAAACCAACTCTTGATCTAACGGCATCAAGTAAAGCTTGAGCTCTTGCTCCTGAGCCTAACGCTTCGGCTTCCATTAAATAAGTATCAGCCAATCTGATGATGTAAGAATTTTGTTTGTAGTTTAATTCTGCGGCTCCACCACCAGTTCTCACATCTTCTTTTCGAGGAAGAAATTTGTTCAAGAAATATCCGGTATCTTGATACCCCCCAATATAATCTGCTTTACCTGCAGCTTTCAAAGCTTTTAAGTCTAATATTGTAGCACCAAATCTTGGATCTAACTTAATGGCATCATATAAATCTTGAGTGACAACATTAAAACTCCATCCTGATGGTAAATCAGGTGCCGTAGAACCTGATGGTCTTGAATAACTTCTAGGACCTACCATAACATTCAATGAATTCCCTTCGTCTCCACCAGAACCCCAAAATCCCCAGTCAGAATTACCGGCACTGGTATGAGAAACTTCAATAAGTGACTCTGTATTAAACTTATTGGAAACTACCCATAGATCATTATAATTAGTTAACAATTTGTTGCCATATTGATTTGTTCCGCCCGGTGTACCATTTACCAAAGCCAGAATTGCTGCTGCTTCGGTTTTTTTACCTTCCTGTAAATAGACTTTTCCAAGCAAAGCTTGTGCTGCCCCTTTTGTAAGACGTCCAGATTCAGTATCAGCAAGAACAGTTGTCGGTAAAGCGCCTATTGCATCAATCAAATCTTTTTCTATTTGAGCATATACAGCTTCTGGAGTAGCTTGCTCAGCCTCATACATATTGGTTGCATCCAAAGGATTCAATAATAATGGAACATTTTTAAACAATCGAACCAAATTGAAATAATACATTGCTCTCAATGCTTTTGATTCCCCCGTAAATCGAGCTTTCACATTATCTGGCATAGCCACACCAGGTAATTTCAACAACAAAGTGTTTGCTCTAAAAATCCCTTGGTAATGATCATTCCAAAAACTACCCGGAACAGTTGTAGCAGTAAGTGTGTGTGTTGAAAAACCTTGAATTCCTGCTCCATCTGTAGAACCTCCTCCACCAGCAAAATGATCATCAGAACCAGCATTCATCATTCCTATCATGTTATCAAATCCACCTGTGTTTTTTCTAATTGGATCATATACTCCTACTAAAGCGGCTGTTGCTTGATCTTGATTTGCATAATAATTATCCGAAAGAAAAGAGCCTTTAGGTGTTACATCTACAAATTCTTCTGTACAGGAACCGAATGAAACCACAGCTGCTGCAATAAATAAATACTTAAATTTTATCGTTTTCATAATTCTTGATTGTATTAAAATTGTAAATTAGCTCCAAGCATAAATGTTCTTGCTTGTGGATAAATCCCTTTGTCTATACCGAATACACCTCCACCAATTTCAGGATCGTAACCCGTATATTTAGTTATAGTCAATAAGTTTTCGGCAGTTAAATAAAAGCGTACTTTATTAGCTCCTATTTTACTTACAACACTACTAGGCAATGAATATCCAAGTTGAACTAATTTCAATCTAAGATAATCTCCGTCTTCTAAATAAAAATCTGACATTTTCCCAAAATTCCCATTAGTATCATTATTGGTCAATCTAGGGTAATCATTTGAAGTTCCTTCACCTGTCCATCTGCTTAAAGCAATTGTTTGATAGTTAGCATTTCCTACATCTAGTCTACGCAAACCTTGGAAAATTTTATTTCCTGCAGCTCCCTGCGCAAATGCCATCAAATCGAAGTTCTTATAATCTAAATTTAATGTCAAACCAAAAGTGTATTTTGGAATATTACTTCCTAAAAATTGTTTGTCATCATCTCCAATTGAACCATTGCCATCTGTATCAACCCATCGGAAGTCTCCAGGACGTGCACTTGGTTGAATTAAACCTCCTGATGAATTTGTATAAGCATTAATTTCAGCTTGATTTTGAAAAATACCTGCTGTTCTAAATCCGTAAAATGAGTTATACGATTGTCCTACTTGTGTTCTTGTTACTGCTCCCATAGATTGAAAAGAAGCGTCTCCTGAAATATAATCAGAATCAGCTGCCAAGTAAGTAACTTTGTTTTCTAGGTATGCAACATTACCATTTACAGAAAAATTAAAATCTCCAAAAGTCTTTTTATACCCTAATTCAACCTCAATACCTTTATTATCCATATCAGCTACATTCCCAATTGGACTTGCAGTAACACCTACATAACCTGGAATATTTATTGGACGCAAAATACCGTTAGTTGATTTTTTGTATAAATCTACAGTAAGGCTTATGTCATTAAAAAATTTCGATTCAAAACCAATATTTGCCTGAGAAGTTTCCTCCCATCTCAAATCCGGATTATCAAGTGTAAGGTTAGCATAACCAGTAGTAATTGCTCCTGCGTTACCAAAAGAATAATTATAACCTCCTGCAACTAAAGAAAGGTATCTAAAATCTGGAATGGCATCATTCCCAACAACTCCATATCCACCTCTTATTTTAAAAGTATTAATTACTTTGCTTTCTTTCCAAAAATCCTCTTTGGTTAAAACCCATCCTAAATTAAACGAAGGAAATACCCCAAATTTATTATTGGCACCAAAGCGGCTTGAACCATCTCGACGAATAATCCCTGTAAACAAATATTTTTCCTTAAAATCGTAGTTTACACGTGAAAACAATGATGTCAATTTATGTTCAGTCATATCAAATGTATAACTGCTTCTATCCGATTGGGGTATATCAAAGTTGAAAGATGCATCTTGAAAATTAGTTACCGGTAATCCAAACATTGTAGCTCCAAGACCCCCACCAATATTCTCAACATAAGATCCTTGCCCTAATAAAACCGTTACGTTATGATTTCCAAATTTATTTGTATATGTCAATATGTTTTCAACATTCCATGCAAAACTCTTATTTTCATATTTACTGTAGTTATTTTTAAGCACATTTGAAGTAGCACTCAAATAGAAAACAGGTGTAAATCCTTGACCTCCCCATGTTGCTAGTTTTGCACCAAAAGTTGATCTCACTTTAATATGACTTGTTATAGCCGCTTCAATATATGCGTTACCCACAATATCATCTGACGTTCCATAACTTCCTAATCTTGTTTTGGCATAAGCCAAAGGATTCGTCATTTCTTGACCAACTAAACTTGAAATCCCATAAGGATTACCATTTGCATCACGAATGACAGGATTAGTACTGTAAGGTGCAGCATTCGCTTTTACAGGATCCATTTCAACCAAAGGAGTAGTTGGATCCAAGTTGATTGCTGAACTTAATGGTCCACCAAACTCACTGTTTGTGTTTCCAATACCAACTGACTTTTGTCTCGAAAAACCTAAAGTCTGTCCGAAAGTAAATACATTAGATATTTTATGTGTTGAGTTTAAACGGAAATTCTTTTTGCTGTAATTTGATATTTCTGTGGAAACAATTCCTTCTTGTTCTTGAAGTCCAAAAGAAGCATAAAAATTAGAAACATCAGTTCCTCCACTAATACTCAATTCGTGAGAATAACGGAAAGCACTTGTGTTAAAAATCGCTTTTTGCCAATCTGTACCAACACCTAAAGCAGATAAATTAGGGAATATTGCAGGTCCGCCGGCAGCAACTGATTTTTCATTTAACAAAGCCCCATATTGTGTGGCGTTCAATAAATTTAAAGTCTTTTCTGGTGATGAAATTCCTGAAAAACCATTGTAGTTCACCGAAATTTTTCCTGATTTTCCTTTTTTGGTTGTCACCAAAATTACTCCTGTTGCAGCACGAGTACCATAAATTGCAGCTGAAGCAGCATCCTTAAGCACCTCAATCGACTCTATGTCTGATTGATTAAGGAATCCTATTCCCCCACCATCTACAACAACACCGTCAACAACCCAAAGTGGATTATTGCCTCCATCACCAAAAGTAGTTACCCCTCTGACACGGATTGTGGATGCAGAACCTGGCTGCCCAGAACTGGCAGCAATAGTAACCCCGGAAACTCTACCTTGTAAAGCTTGCTCGATACGACCATTTGGTACTTTCTCAAGATCTTTTGCTTTCACACTGGATATTGCTCCAGTGACAACACTTTTCTTTTGAGTTCCGTAACCTACAACTACAACTTCTTGTAAGCTTTCTGTTGAAGGTTTAAGTCTAACATCAATTTTAGCCCTTCCATTGACTAGTTCTTTCATTGTAGTATATCCTACATAACTAAATTCTAAAGTACCTTTAGCATCGGCGTTAATTTGATAATTTCCATCAAAATCGGTTACTACAGCTTTCGATGTTCCCTTAATTAAAATAGAGACTCCTGGGATTGGAAGCCCATTTTCATCGTATACTTTTCCGTTTACAGTAACATCTTGTGCTTGTGCGTAAACTGAGAATAGAATAGATAAAAGACAAAAAACAAACAGTTTTGTAAATTTCATATTTCTAAAAATTTTGGTTAATTAATTAGTAATTTTAAGCAATATTATCACTATTTTTTCTATATTCACTTTAATTATTTACTACAAAAACACATCAAATGCTTTTTTAATACTTAACAAAAACACATCAAAAAAATTATAATTACCTATATTTAAATAGTTTAAATATTTTTTTAAATCGTTATTTAAATGTTAATTAAAATAAAAACCACTACATTTATAAAATAAAGAGATATTGCGTTTTATTTATAGAATTCGATTGAAAACAATCTAAGAACCATCATCTTATAAATAAAAAATATTGTCTTTTTTCAATATCAATCAACTCATCAGCTTAGACTTCAATTATGAGATTTATCAAACTGCATATTCTAATTTTTCTGATTTCATCATCCTTAACAACCATTTATGGACAGGTAAAAAACATTGGCTTGCCAGAAATCAGAAATTATAAAAGAACAGATTATAAAGGAGGTACTCAAAACTGGAACATAGATCAAGATAAAAACGGCAATTTATATTTTGCAAACAACAATGGTCTTTTTCAATTTGACGGATCATCATGGAAGAAGTACAGTCTTCCAAATGCATCTGCTATCAGATGCTTAAAAATTGATGATTCGGGAAAAATTTTTGTAGGAGGCTATGATGAATTTGGATATTTCAAGGCTAATTCTAAAGGAAAACTAGTTTATTTTTCAGTTTCAAAACTGATAAACAATGACAACATCAAAGCAATTGACTTCATCTGGAAAATTCACATTCATAAAGGAGAAGTAATTTTCCAATCTTTTACAAGAGCCTATATTTTCAAAAATCAGAAACTTAAATTGCTTGAGTCTCCCAACAGATTTCAGTTTTCATTTCAGGTAAAAGACAAACTTTATTTTCAGGATATTTCTGCAGGAATATTAGAATATAAAAACGGAAAATTATTTCCGTTAAAAGGAACAACCGCTTTAAACACTACAGAAATCTGGGGTATGCTTCCAATGCCGGAAAATAAAATTCTTATTACAACTTTAGACAAAGGACTTTTTATATACGACAATGAAAAAATCACTTCTTGGGACACTGAAGCCAACTATTTTATCAAAAAAAATAGTTCCCTTGGAGGCGTAATTATAAAAGATACATTTATCATTCTGAATTCGGTATTAGACGGTATGATCATCTGCGACTTCAACGGAAATATAATTCAGCACATAAACCATAAAAAGGGACTTCAAAACAATACCGTCCTAACTTCATTTATTGACAACAAAAACAATCTTTGGCTTGGCCTAGACAATGGAATTGCCTTTGTCAATGAAAACTCTCCGTTTACCTATTTTGGATTCAGTTATGATTTAAGTACCGTTTATGCTTCTGTAGCTTATAAAGAAAATCTTTACGTAGCTACTAATCAAGGTCTTTTTTACCATTCTTGGAACAACAGTATTAAAGAGGATGCTTTTAAACTTGTCGAAGGAACTACTGGTCAGGCTTGGAATATTCAAGTGATAGACAACCAGCTAATTTGCGCTCACAATAGAGGTGCACTGTTAGTTTCTGGAGGAAAAGTTATTAAAACATTAGACAATAAGGGCCATTTTGGCTTTAAGCCAATTCCTAATCGCCCTAATTACTTAATAGGATCCACATACAATGGATTTACCATATTTGAAAAAACAGTTAGCGGATTGTCCTATAAAAATCGAGTAGAAGGATTTGACCTATCTACCAATACGTTTGAAATAGACGAACATAATTTATGGTTAATAAAGGATAATTTAATCTATCAGTTAACGCTCTCTGATGATTTAAACAAATTTAAATCTATAAAAACGCATAAAAATTTATCAAGCTCAGTTAAAAGAATAGGAAGTTTGCAACGAATGAAAAACAACTTATACTTTCAAACTAATAATCGTTTTTATAAATATTCGCACGAACAAGATTTGTTTTTTGAAGATAAAAAAATCAGTGCAATATTCAAAGACCTTCCACGAATACATTCTATAACCGAAGATAATTATGGTAATATCTGGTATGTTTTTAGTGAGTCATTAGGCGTTTTAATGAAGCAGAAAAGTGGCGGCTATAAAAACACAATTGCTCCTTTTTCCAGTTTAACCGGCAATCTCGTAAACAACTACATATCTATTAACACGATTAATCCTGAAAATATACTAATTGGTTTAACAGATGGTTTAGCACATTATAACTCCAAACTACAAAATTATTCCGCATCAAAACCAATGGCATTTATACGAAGTTTTTCATATCCTGGAGATACTATAATATTAGGAAATGGACCCAATAAAATTGAGATGCTTAAAATACCTTATTCAGCAAATCGAGTGAAATTTACATTCTCGTCACCAACTTATGAAAATCTTGAAAATGTAGAATTCTCTTATCAACTGGAAGGTTTTGATGATCGTTGGAGCACGTGGTCTTCTATTTCAATTAAAGAATACACCAATTTAAGAGAAGGTGATTATAAGATGAAATTAAAAGTGAGAAATAGTCATGGAATTCAATCAGAAGAAGCTATTGCTACTTTTACCGTTTCTCCACCTTGGTACAGGCATTTTTTAGCATATTTATTTTATATTCTACTAGTTGTCGCCTCTGTTTTTTTCATTCGAAACAGAGTGAAAATGAAAATTAGAAAAAACAAATATTACGAAACTATTGAACAGCGAAGACTTTATTTAGAGAAAGAATCTAAAATAAGACAGGAACAATATGAACTGGAAAAAGAAATTGAAAAATTGAAAAGTGACAAGCTACAAATTAAGATTTTAGCAAAGGATAAAGAATTAGTCAACAACTCGCTTCAAGTAGTCAAGAAAAACAAAATCCTAAATGGCATCATTTATAAATTAAAAGACATCAATGTTGAATCCTTTGACGATTCTACCAAATTCCAATTTACAAAATTGAATAAAAGTATCACCAAAGAGGTTAATGCGGACAAGAGCTGGAAAGACTTGGAAAAACACATTAAGAATGTCCATTTTGATTTCCTCAAGAGATTAAAAGAAAAATACCCTACAATATCTCCCCGAGAATTAGATTTGTCGACCTATTTATTAATGAATATGTCAACCAAAGAGATTGCAGAAATCATGAATATCTCAAACGGAGGAGTAGAACTTGCACGTTACCGATTGAGAAAAAAACTAGGACTCAACAAAAAAGAAAATTTGATTGGATTTCTAATGAGCATTTAAAAAAACTAAAAATGCCATCATAGTCTATTATGATGGCATTACTCTTATAAAAAAAATTGCCTTGTTTAAAGAAAATCTAATGTTCGCTCCAGTGCCATTCCTCTCGAACCTTTTATCAAAATAGTACTAGCATCAAATTCAGTCGTTGCTAAATCATTCGAAAACTCTTCAAATGTATTGTAGAACCAAAAGTTGCTTTTTTCCATTTTATTGGCATAAAATGCTGAACCGATAAAATAACATTTCACTTTATCTTCATTCAAAAGCAGGTCAACTATTGCTTTATGTTCCTGCTGACTTTCCGCTCCCAACTCAAACATATCTCCCAAAATCATGACCTTATTTGGGCTCTCTAACTGGAGGAAATTTTCAATAGCGACAGCCATACTACTTGGATTTGCATTATAGGCATCCAAAATAATTTGGTTAGTTCCTTTGGTCAACAACTGCGATCTGTTATTTTCAGGAACATAACTTTCTAAAGCTTCTTTTATTGCAACATCATCAATTCTAAAATACTTTCCAATAGTCAAAGCGGCATTAATGTTATTGGCATTATACAAGCCTATTAAATGCGTTGAAATAGTCAAATTAGAATAGTTTACCGCTACAAATGGATTTGCTTTAACAGAAGTAATATTTATATCTACATTTGTTTTATTCACACCAAAAGAATATGCCTTTAACATCCTTGACTTTTCAACTTGAATGGGATCTTCTAAGTTTATGAAAGCTAGTTTATCATTTGCCGAAAGGTACTGATACATTTCGCTTTTTCCTTCAATCACTCCCTCAACACCACCAAAACCTTCTAAATGTGCTTTACCAAAATTAGTAATGTAGCCATAATCCGGTTTTGCTAATTCACATAGAAATTCAATTTCTTTTTTGTGATTAGCTCCCATTTCAACTATACCAATTTCTGTTTCTGAATTAAACGAAAGCAATGTCAATGGAACTCCAATGTGATTGTTTAGGTTTCCTACAGTTGCTTTGGTATTGAATTTTTTAGAAAGAACGACATGAATCAGTTCTTTGGTCGTTGTTTTACCATTACTTCCGGTAAGCGCTATTATAGGCAGTTTCAAATATTCCCGATGAAATTTAGCCAGATTCTGTAATGCTGTTAAACTGTCATCGACTAAGATAGTTCTGTGGTCAATAAAATAAGATTCGTCATCGATTATCACATAAGAAGCACCTTTATCTAATGCCTCTTTAGCAAATGTATTTGCATCAAAACGCTCCCCTTTTATGGCGACAAATAAGGAATTTAACTCAATCTTGCGAGTATCTATCGAAACCGATTTACATTTTAAAAATAAACTATGAATGTAATTAATATCCATTTGACACGATTTAAAAAAATAAAAGCCCTAATCAAAGGGCTTTTATTTTTATTTTATAAAAAATTTAATTTCTAGCTGATTTTTTCTTATCTGCTTTAGGACCTACTCTAGACATTGCACATCTAAACCCGATGTAATCTGTAGCCATATCCTGTGGAAAATACCTTCTTTGCGCAGGATCTAACCAATAAGCTCTATCTCTCCAAGAACCACCTTTATAAACTCTAACTTCATCATTTATTAAAGTTGTTCTCTTACTTGATTTATCATATTTTCTAACCATTTTACCTAAACTATCTGTGGTAACATTATGTTTAGGAGAGTTATACATGATTTTCTCATCTTTTTGTTTTTCAGTGTCAGATTCAGAAGATCCAAAGTTATAATATCTTGTCGATTGTTTATCACCATCTCTGTAATTTGTATTATCACTTTTATCGAAATTCTGTCTCAAATACGTCTCTTTTTCATCAACAGGAACTTGAGCAATTTGACCTGGGAATTTTCTGGCAACTATTCTACCATTACTTAAAGTATCAAATTTCATATTCTCTTTAGTAACAATTTCAACTTTACCGTCTGCACCAATTTTGTTTTTAGTGTATTGATTTCCTCTAAAATAGTTAAAATCATTTGCTTCATTATCAATTATTGGTCTGTAAACATCTTGCACCCATTCGGCAACATTTCCAGCCATATCATACAATCCAAAATCATTTGCAGGATATTTTTTAACCTCATTTGTGATATCTGCACCATCATCTGACCAGCCTGCAATTCCACCGTAATCTCCATTACCTTGTTTGAAATTGGCTAACTGATCTCCTTTACTTTGTCTTTTACCTGAACGGGTGTAACCACCAGACCAAGGGTATTTTTTCTGACCTTTATAGATATTGTACTCTCTTTGTCCTACATCAGCTGCAGCTGCATATTCCCATTCTGCTTCAGTTGGAAGTCTGTATTCAGGAAGAAGTATTCCTGAAGAGCGTTGTGCATAAACATTTTTAGGCTCAATAACTTTACCGTCTTTTCCAGCTTTAGGAGTTTTTTTACCTCCATTTTTTCCTTTTAATACAATTTCTTCATTTCCTCCGTAAGCCAAGGTAGGCGAATTCAAATAAGTTTCAGTATCAAAATTACTATCAGCAGTTACATCTAATGTTTTTGCATTCTTTTTAAGGTACCCGTTTTTTTCTAAAAGCGCTTCATTTACACGTTGTGTTCTCCAGTTACTGAATTCAACTGCTTGAATCCAATTTACACCAACAACAGGGTATTCAGCATAAGACGGATGTCTTAAATAATTATTAGTCATCGTTTCATTGTAACCCAATCTATTTCTCCAAACTAACGTATCAGGTGAAGCTCCTTCGTATATGTTTTTATAAATCTCTTCAGTGGGTGGGTAAACACTTTTCAACCAATCTAAATAATCTAAATACATAGAGTTAGTAACCTCAGTTTCATCCATGTAAAAAGACTGAACGTGTTGTTGTGTTGGCGTATTATTCCAATCATGCATTACATCATCCTCTACTTTACCCATAGTAAATGTACCACCTTCAACAAAAACCAAACCTGGTCCTGCTTGTTGTTTTTTACTTGAACCTGCTTTTTTGCTGTCCATATTCCAACCGGTTGCTCTTGAGGTATTTTTGGAGCTAGACTTTTTACTGCAACTGGAAAAACCAATTACTAATATGATTGAGATCAACAACCGTAAGCCCATAATTTTGTTTGCTTTCATACTCTTTAGTAGGTAATAATTTAAGTGCCGCAATATAATAATTAACCATTAATCAACATCATACTTTTAAATAATTTTCGTAGACGCAACTTTAACAATAAATTATATATCAAAACGCAAATTTATAATATTTATTATTTAAATCACACGAAATGGTTTATTTTTACTGATAAATAATAACTCACTATTAATCACGTTAAAAAAACGATGAGAAAAATACTTTTGGTTTATTTAAGCCTGATTCCTTTTGTTTCTTTTGCTCAAATTAAAGGCAACGCAGTCATTGAATGGACAGACAAAAAAGAAATGTCCTACGGCGATTTCAAAGTCATTATCCCTCAATTTTCTGAAAATAACTTTCATTATGATGCTTCTCAAAAGGCATTACTTTATACTTTAAAAATAAAAGAAGCAGTCACTTTTAACGAAGGAAAAGTCATAATAACAAATATAACTTACGAAATAATCACAACAGATCAACTTGGCGATTTGGATTCTAAAAACATTCCTAAAACCACAAATTCAAATCTAAGAGTAAACATTTCAAGAGACACCAAAGAAGCTTTCATTACGCTATCACCGATAATTAAGGATGACTTCGGATTCAAACGAATCACGTCTTTTTCCTATGAAGTGGAAAATAACACTAGTAGAATTTCACAATCCAGCAAAAGTGCCAACACAAATAGCATCGTCAATTCTGTTTTAGCAACAGGCAACTGGTATCAATTTTACATTGAAAAATCTGGTGTATATAAAATCACTAAAACTTTTTTACAACAATTAGGATTAGACGCAAATACTTTAGACCCCCGAAAAATAAAAGTATATGGTAATGGCGGACGAATGCTTCCGTTATCAAACAGTGTTTTTTACCCAAATGACCTAACCGAAAATGCAATTCAAATTGATGGTGAAGCTGACGGAATTTTCAACAACGACGACTACATTCTTTTTTATGGCGAAGGAGTTGATACTTGGAATGCCGAAAGTCTGACTTTTACTAATTTGTACGATACAAAATCCTATTACTACATTACTGTTCAGGGCACCGATGGGAAAAGAATCACTCCTATGACTCAACCTTCCGGAAACAGTACTTTAACCGTAACTTCTTTTGACGATCATCAATACCACGAAGTAGACCTTATTAATATAGCGCGATTAGGTCGTCAATGGTTTGGCGAATCATTTGAAGTCAAAGACGAACAGGAATTTGATTTTAATTTCCCTAATATTGACTCTGCAACTCCTGTAAAACTGATGCTAACCGCTGCTTCAGCTGCATTCACTCCTACTTCTTTGAATGCGACTGCAAACGGAACAGCAACCGGAACTATTTCTTTCCCTGCTTTAAACAACAATACCGAAACGGAGTTTGTTTTAGGCTCTTTACCAAACAACACCAGTTTCAGCGGTACAGAAAACATAAAAATAAAATTAAAATACAATAACAATGGTGTTCCAGGTTCCAAAGGTTTTCTTGACAACATCAGACTTATCGCCAAACGAAAACTGCAAGGCTACGGAAAACAATTTCATTTTCAATACAACCAATCCAGTTCAAGTCTTGGAATTGTAAATTACAGCATTTCAAACACAGCAACTATTCCTCAAGTTTGGGATGTTACTGATATATATAATGTAACCACAATCGAAAATTCCAATCAGAGTACAATAAATTTTAAAGTAAACTTAGGAGAGCTCAGAAAATATATTGCTTTAGATGCTTCTGATTATTATACTCCTTTAAAAGACACTAAATCTAAAATCGCAAATCAAAATTTAAAGGGAACATTATTTAGAAACGGACAAGGTCAATTTCAAGACATCGATTACGTGATTATCACACCAACCTTTATAGCTACTCAAGCTGAAAAACTAGCAACTTTCCATCGCACCCAATCCAATTTAAATGTAAAAGTAATTCCTTTAGAATCCATATATCAAGAATTTTCATCCGGAAAACAAGATGTTGCTGCAATACGAAATTGCATCAAATACATCTACGAAAATGCTTCTGCACCGGAGAAAAGAGTAAAATTTGTCAATCTTTTTGGCGATGCCTCTTATGATTTTAAAAACAGAATATCAAATAACACTAATGTTGTACCTATTTATCACGCTTTAAACAGCAGCACAACTGGCGAATCATCCTTTGCCTCAGATGACTTTTTTGGACTAATGGACCCAACAGAAGGAAATGTTGTGTCATATTTTGGAGGAATAGATATTGCAGTAGGCAGAATGTTAGTCAATGATGCTAAACAGGCTGAGGAAATGGTAAATAAAGTAATAGAATATCATGATCTAAAATCCTACGGAAGCTGGAGAAACAACTTCGCATTAGTTTCTGATGATTCAGACATCCTATCTGATGCCAGTTTACAAAACAGGCAAAACATCCTTGCAAACACAATTGCTACCGAGAAACCATTTCTAAATGTGAATAAAATTCTGTTAGATTCTTATGTCCAAGAAGCATCTGCAGGAGGTTCAAGATATCCAAAAGCTAAAACGGACTTCTTCAATGCTTTCGAAAAAGGGGCTTTGGTATTTAATTATTTAGGACATGGCGGCGAAGATGGCTTATCAAGCGAACGCATTTGGGAAAAATCAGACGGACAAAACTTAAGCAATCAATATAAGTACCCTTTATTCATAACTATTACTTGTGAATTTTCACGTTTTGACAATCCTTTAAGACCAACTGCTGGAGAATATACTTATTGGAACCCAAAAGGCGGTGCAATAGCAATGATTACTACCATTCGTTCTATTGGGCAGTTCAGTGCAGAAAATTTCAATGACTTGCTGACAAAAAATTTGTTATCATACAATTCAAATCAATATACTTCAATTGCAGAAGCGCTGAGAATTTCAAAAAACAGCAATCCTAATTCAGCTACCAATGTTGTTTTTTACATTGGTGATCCCGCATTAATGCTTGCTATTCCAAAACCAAAAATTAGATTAACTAAAGTAAATGACATTCCGGTTACCCAAACCATTGACGACTTCAAATCATTGGCAAAAATGAAACTAACCGGAGAAGTTACTGATGAGAACAACAACCTGCTGACGAATTATAACGGAGAAGTTTCCACAACCATTTTTGACAAAACAGTTTCAAGAACAACCTATAATAATGACGGCAATAGTCCTCCTATCAATTTCAATGTTTTAGGAGAAACAATATTCAGAGGAAACGCATCAGTCACTAATGGTCAATTTGAATTTAGTTTTGTTGTACCCAGAGACATCAGAGTCCCATTAGCAAAGGGAAGAATTAGTTTTTATTCCAAAAAAAATCAATTATTACAGAACGAAACCGGGTACGATTCCAGTATAAAAATAGGAGGAATAAATGAAAATGCAACGGCAGACAATATTAGCCCAAGAGTTAAGTTATATATGAATGACGAGACTTTTGTTTCTGGCGGAACAACTAATGAATCCCCATTTCTTGTTGCACTACTTGAAGATGAAAACGGAATAAATACGGCAAGCGGAATAGGTCATGATATTGTTGCTATTCTTGATGGAGATGTAAGCAATCCCTTTGTACTGAATGATTATTATCAAACAACATTAGACGATTTTACAAGTGGAACTCTCCGATTTCCGTTGCGCAATTTAGCTCCCGGATTACACACTATAACATTCAAAGCATGGGATGTATACAACAACCCGATAACGGCTGAGATTCAGTTTATTGTTGTAGGCGATGAAACGATAACATTGACACATGTGCTGAATTATCCAAATCCGTTCGTTAATTATACTGAATTTTGGTTTACACACAACAGACCATTTGAACCATTAGACGTTCAGGTTCAAGTAATGACGATAACCGGAAAAGTGGTTTGGACGAAAAATCAAATTATTACAACTGAAGGATTTTTATCAAAAGAAATCACTTGGGATGGCAAAGATGATTTTGGAGATAAAATAGGGAAAGGCGTTTATGTCTACAAACTAACCGTCAAATCAAGTTTAACAAATAAGAAAACTGAAAAATTTGAAAAACTTGTTATACTTTAATAAAATACTATATTTGTTTAATAAAACTTGCTACAATAATGAAAAAAATAACATTACTTTTTATCTTTTTATTTGTAATTTCTTTTACAAAAGCACAAGATAGAGTTATAAATCCGGGAGTTCCCTTTTTATTAGTTACAGCTGACGCAAGAGCTGCAGGTATGGCCGACGTTGGAGTTGCAACATCAGCTGATGCTTTTTCACAACAATGGAATCCAGCAAAATATGCCTTTGCAACTGACCAAAAAGGATTTTCTATAAGTTACACACCATACCTTACTGATTTAGCAAATGATATTTCATTAGGACAATTAACTTATTATCAAAAACTGAATGATCGAAGTGCATTTGCAGGAAGCCTGCGTTACTTTGGTTTTGGTGACATTGAATTACGTCAAACAGGCGATCCTAACGAGTCTTTCCCTACAGTCTCTCCAAACGAATTTGCTATTGACGGATCTTACTCCTTGAAATTGAGCGAAAAATTTTCGATGGCAATTGCAGGTAGATTCATTAATTCAAATCTAAAAGTAGCCTCAGAAAATAACGATGCCTCATCTGCAAGTACATTTTCTGTTGATGTAGCCGGTTTTTACCAATCCGAAGAAATAGCATTCAACGAATTCAACGGTAGATGGAGAGCAGGATTTAATATTCAAAATTTAGGTCCAAAAATTAGTTATGACAACGATGATTTTAACAACAACTTCATACCTGCCAATTTAAAAATAGGAACTGGTTTTGATTTTATTTTAGACGACTATAACAAGGTTGCCGTGAATGTTGAATTTAATAAATTATTAATTCCAACACCACAAATTCCTGTTTCTGAGCCAGCAACTGATTTAAATGGAGATGGGGATACCACCGATTCTGGAGAACCTGCTAATGACGGAACGGCTACGGCTAACACTAATTACCAAGCTATTGGATGGACATCTGGGGTTTTCAAATCATTTGGTGATGCTCCTGATGGATTCAGCGAAGAATTGAAAGAAGTTACCTATGCTGTAGGCGCCGAATATTTATACCAAGATTCCTTTGCGATGCGTTTGGGATATTTTCACGAAAGTCCTCTAAAAGGAGCTCGACAATTTTTATCGCTGGGAGCAGGTTTCAAATACAATGTTGTCAAAGTAGATGTTTCGTATTTATTTTCGGCATCAAAAGTAAAAAACCCTTTAGAAAACACCTTGCGTTTCTCACTTACCTTCAATTTTGGAGACAAATATGACGAATATTAAACATAAATAAAATCCACAAATAATAATCCAAATTTCAACACTATGAAGTTTGGATTTTTTTTCCTTAAAAAAGTATGAAAGAAATAACAATTACCACACAATTCAAAGTGTTCGATTCCGTTCAAGAGTTACCAAATGAAATTCAGGATTTAATGACACAAGCCATTGAAGTTCGAAAAAATGCTTATGCACCCTATTCAAAATTCAGAGTTGGAGTTGCAATTTTTTTAGACAACGGTAAAACTGTACTAGGTTCAAACCAAGAAAACGTAGCCTATCCTTCGGGACTCTGTGCGGAACGTGTCGCAATTTTTTATGCCGGAGCAGTTTATCCGGAAGCCAAAATTTTAAAAATGGCAATTACTGCTGCCTCAGACTCAAACCAAACTACAGCTCCAATTCCGCCTTGTGGCTCTTGCAGACAATCAATTGCAGAATATGAAATCAAACAAGAGACCCCTATAGAAATCTATTTTATGGGAGAAATCGGCGCAATTTACAAATCAGAATCCCTGAAAAACTTGCTTCCATTTATGTTCGATAAAAAATTCTTGTAAAAATTCCAAAAATTGCCTATTAAATTTTAGTTCTTACTTGGAATGTCTTATTTTTGCATTTCGCAAATTTGTGGGAGGAAACTATTTTGCGTTATAGGTACAAATTGATAATACAATAACACTTTAGCAAAAGAAAAATTCAGATGAAAGAAGTTACAAAAGAAGTATATTTAAAGTGGTATGAAGATATGCTGCTTTGGAGAAAGTTTGAGGACAAACTTGCCGCATTATACATCCAACAAAAAGTTAGAGGATTTCTACATTTATACAATGGTCAAGAAGCTGTATTAGCTGGTGCATTGCACGCTATGGACTTGACAAAAGACAAAATGATTACTGCTTACAGAAATCACGTTCAGCCAATCGGTATGGGAGTTGATCCTAAACGCGTTATGGCAGAACTTTTAGGAAAAGTTACCGGAACTTCAAAAGGTATGGGTGGTTCTATGCACATATTTTCAAAAGAGCACCGTTTTTATGGTGGTCACGGAATTGTAGGAGGACAAATTCCTGTAGGTGCTGGATTAGCTTTTGCTGACAAATATTTTGAAACTGGCGGTGTTACTATGACCTATTTTGGTGATGGTGCAGCACGTCAAGGCTCTTTACACGAAGCTTTTAACATGGCTATGTTATGGAAACTTCCAGTTGTATTTATTGTTGAAAACAATGGATATGCCATGGGAACTTCTGTAGAAAGAACAGCTAATCATACTGATATCTGGAAATTAGGTTTAGGCTACGAAATGCCTTGCGGACCAGTTGACGGAATGAACCCTGTAAAAGTGGCTGAAGCAATGACTGAAGCAATTGACAGAGCACGTCGTGGAGACGGACCAACTTTCTTAGAAATGAAAACATACCGTTATAGAGGTCACTCTATGTCGGATGCACAATTATACCGTTCGAAAGAAGAAGTAGAAGAGTACAAAAAAATTGATCCAATTACTCAAGTTTTAGATGTAATTAAAGATCAAAAATATGCTACAGAAGAAGAAATCGAAGCAATTGATCAAAGAGTAAAAGATTTAGTGGAAGAATGTGTAACATTTGCCGAAGAATCTGAATACCCACCTATTCAACAGCTATATGATGTAGTATACGAACAAGAGAACTATCCATTTTTACCTCATAAACTATAAATCAATTATGGCAACAATTATTACAATGCCTCGTTTGAGCGATACGATGACGGAAGGAACGGTAGCGACTTGGCTAAAAAAAGTAGGTGATAAAGTAAGCGAAGGTGATATCCTTGCAGAAATTGAAACCGATAAAGCAACAATGGAATTTGAGTCTTTCAACGAAGGAACACTTTTACATATAGGAATCCCTGCAGGTGAAACAGCACCAGTAGACTCTTTATTAGCAATTATAGGAAAAGAAGGCGAGGATATTTCGGCATTATTAGCAGGAAAACCAGCTGATGCAGCTCCAGCTAAAGAAGAAACAAAAGTTACTGAAGAAACAGCAACTACTCCAGAAGTTACAAAAGCTGCAGCACCCGCAACAGCTTCATTACCAAAAGGAGTTGTAGTGATTACCATGCCTCGTTTAAGTGATACCATGACTGAAGGAACTGTAGCGACTTGGTTAAAAAAAGTAGGTGATGCTGTTGCTGAAGGTGACATTCTTGCTGAAATCGAAACTGATAAAGCTACAATGGAATTCGAATCTTTCAACGAAGGAACTTTATTATACATAGGAATTGAAGAAGGCAATACTGCACCAGTTGATAGCCTTTTGGCAATCATTGGACCTGCAGGAACTGATATTAGCGGAATTGCTGAAAACTACAAAACTGGCGGAGCGCCACAAGCAGCTCCAGCAGTGGCTGAAGAAAAAGAAGTTGCTTCAACAGAAAAAGCTTCGGAACCAATCGTTCAAGAACCATCAACTGACGGTCAAAGAATTTTAGCATCACCATTAGCAAAGAAAATTGCAAGTGACAAAGGAATTCAATTAACACAAGTAAAAGGTTCTGGTGAAAACGGACGTATTGTAAAAAGCGATATCGAAAACTTTACCCCACAAACTGTAGCTGCTCCGGCACCGATAACTGTACCTGCACCAGAAAAACCAGAAACTGCGGCTGCGCCAAAAGTATTTGTTCCAGCAGGAGAAGTTTTCACAGAAGAAATCAAGAATTCGCAAATGCGAAAAATCATTGCTAAACGTTTAGCAGAATCTTTATTCACAGCTCCACATTACAACTTAGTAATTGAGGTAGCAATGGATGAAGCAATGAAATCCAGAACTATCATTAACAGCGTTCCGGACACAAAAGTATCGTTTAACGATATGGTGATAAAAGCGTGCGCAATGGCTTTGAAAAAACATCCAAAAGTGAATTCACAATGGAGAGAAGATTCAATTCTTATCAATCACCATGTGAATATTGGAGTTGCTGTAGCTGTTGAGGACGGATTAGTAGTTCCAGTATTACGTTTTACAGATGCTATGAGTTTATCTCAAATTGGCGGAAGCGTAAGAGATCTTGCAGGAAGAGCTAAGAACAAAAAATTATTACCTACAGAAATGGAAGGAAGTACTTTTACAGTTTCTAATCTTGGAATGTTTGGTATTACAGAATTCAATTCTATCATCAACCAACCTAATTCTGCTATCCTATCTGTAGGAGCTATTGTAGAAAAACCGGTGGTGAAAAATGGTCAAATTGTAGTAGGAAATACAATGATGTTATCTTTAGCTTGCGATCACAGAACAATTGATGGTGCAACTGGAGCTCAATTTTTACAAACATTGAAACAATTTATAGAAAACCCTGTTACTATGCTTGCGTAATAACTTTGTTTTTAAAACACAAATCCCGTCTTGTTTAAAAACTTGACGGGATTTTTTTATTTTATTTATTCTTCTCCTCAATCCAACGCGACATATATTTGGTACTTTTTAAAGTATGGTGTTGCAACAAGGCTCCGATAAAATTATTCAATCGATGTTGCTCTAAATTAGATTGTAAAATTTCTATTTTTGCTCTAAAGTCAATCTCGAAAAGGCGTTTAGAATATCGTTGATTAATAATGGCAATTCCATTTTGTTGGGCATTACTCCAAATTATTTTGTCTTGATACAATTGTGCTGCTCTATCCGCAAAATCAGCAATATCATTCGTAATAAAACCGTTCCAAGGCAACTCACCATGCATGGATTCTGAACCAATGGAAGTCGTTATGCTTGGTGTTCCGCATTGCATCGCTTCCAATAATTTTCCTTTAATACCGGCACCAAAACGCAAGGGAGCCAAGACAACTCGCGCTTCGCGAACAACTTCTTGAGCATTAATAGCTCGTCCCATTATTAAAAAGCCTTCTTTCTTATTATGTAATTGCAGGACTTTTTGCGACGGATAAGCGCCGTAAACATTCAATACAGCTTCTGGCTGCCGTTTTTTAATTAGAGGCCAAATTGTATCTTGTAAGTATTGAACGGCATTCCAATTAGGCTCGTGAAGAAAATTCCCGATGAAAACAAAATCTTTTCGATTTTCGAAAGAAGGCAGTTCCTCTATTTCAGCATCGTCAATTGGTTCCAATAATAAAGGCAAATAATACAATAAAGAGATATCAATTTTAAATGCAGATTCTAATAATTCCATTTCAAACTCGGAAATCATTAGAGACAAATCACAACGTAAAATACTTGCGATTTCGCGTTTCGCAACCTCTTCTACAAATAAATCAGTTGTACGAAAAGAACGATTTTCTTTGAAAACTTTCTGACGAGCCAATCGCAAACAATGTAAATCTTCTGTATCCAATATTCGCAACGCATCAGGGCAATTTTCAGCTACACGCCAACCAAATTGCTCCTCCATCATAAAACGATCAAACAAAACTAAGGATGGATTTAATTCTTTGATAAATATATCAAAACTAGAATTATTAAGTTCGATTGATTTCTTATCAACTTCATATTCGCCTAAATCAACCATGAAATCACTATTTTGCGCAGGACTAGCAAACGTAATGCTAAAACCTTGTGCTTTAAAAAGTGATATCAGTTGCAGCATCCTTCCTCCTGCTGCTGACGAATTGGGTTCTGGCCAAACAAAACCAATAATTAAAAGCTTTTGAACTAGATTCATACTATTATAAATTTCAATTACAAAATAATGCTATTTTGAGTTCAATCTGGTCATTTAGACCAAAAATAGATTAGAAAACACTAATTTTGTTCTAATTAAATTTCATCATCATGTTAGGATTAAAATTAGCCACAGACCCGCGTTGGGTAAATATAGTTGAATCAAATATAGAAGAAATCTTGACGGATCATGCTTGGTGTGAACAAAAGGCAGCATCAAATGCAATAAGTCTGGTTACTTACAACTCCGAATTAGAAGAATTAGTAACCGAGATGCTGATTATTGCAAAAGAAGAATTAGATCATTTGCAATTAGTTCATAATTTAATCAAAAGCAAAGGATTGACCTTAGGTCGAGAAAGGAAAGATCATTATGTAAATGAACTTTTTAAGTTTATGAAAAAAGATGGGAGCCGAAAAGATGCTCTTTGTGACAGATTGCTATTTTCAGCAATGATTGAAGCAAGAAGTTGTGAGCGGTTTAAAGTTTTATCAGAAAACATAAAAGATATTGAATTAGCCACTTTTTATAGAGATCTAATGATTTCTGAAGCGGGACATTACACCACTTTTTTGGGCTTTGCAAGAAAATATGCCGACAATATTGATGTAGACAAAAGATGGAAGGAATGGATTGAATTTGAAACTTCAATTATCACTAACTATGGTAAACAAGAAACTATCCACGGTTAATTAAAAGAATCTATATTAAATAAAAAAACAGGATACCGTTAAGCATCCTGTTTTTTTATTTGCAATCTAAGTAGATTATTTCAAAATCATAAATTCAGAACGTCTGTTTAAGGCGTGTTCTTCCTCGGTGCAATTTTCCTGACAATCCACTTTAAATTCGGATTCACCAAAACCTTTTCCGGTTATTTTATCAATACTAATTCCTTTTGAAACAATGTATGCTACAGTAGCATTTGCTCTTCTTTCTGAAAGATCTAAGTTAAATTCATCAGTACCTCTGGAATCAGTATGTGCCTTAACATAAATTTTCAATTTATCATTTTGAGACATTACATAAACTAATTTATCAAGCTCTGCAGCACCTTTCTTAGTTATATTGCTTTTGTTATATTCAAAATAAATAGGATTCAAAATAATTTCTGTTTCAGTAACAATCACTTCAATTGGATCAATTACTGCATCAACGATAACTTTTCCTTGACTAATTTTAGCTACTGGAAAAGATTTTGAAACATAACCATCTTTAAAAACTTCTATAGTATATGGCTTTTGACATTCTACGTCATAAAGAACTTCTCCATTCATGTTAGACATTTGAGTGTCTAAAACAGTGTTAGTTGCATCTAAAACAACAACTTTGGAATTAGCCAATAGCTCTCCATTTTTGGCATTTTTTACCACACTAAGAATTTGTCCTTTACATACCGGAATAGAGCTATAAATATGATCCACACCACTGCGATTACTGGATAAATAGCCAATATTTTTTTCTTTATTAAATGTAAAAGCAAAGTCATCTTTTTCCGTATTCACAGGTTTACCAAGATTATACGGCTCCTCAACTTTATTTAAATCTACAGAAAAAACGTCTAAACTTCCAAAACCTGTCAAGCCGTTTGAAGAAAAATATAAAACAGAATCATCCGTTACAAAAGGAAAATTCTCGTCACCAGCTGTGTTAATTTTATCTCCTAAATTTTCTGGTGCACCAAATGTGCCATCATTATTCACCTTCACTTTCCAAATATCAGTTCCTCCGAGAGAACCAGGCATATTAGATGCAAAATAAAGCACTTTCCCATCTGCATCTATGGATGGATTCCCCATAGAAAAACTCTTACTATTGAACGGTAATGGAGTAACGGCTCCCCATTTACCGTTTTCTTTAAATGCTTTGTAAAGATTCACTTGACCAAACTTCAGCTTGTGTGTTTTATCTTTTTCGAATAATTTATCTTTAAAACTTTCACTTGAAAAGTAAATAACATTACCATCTTTCGTCATTGTTACCGGACCTTCATGAAACCTACTGTTTAATTCATTTACAGGAATTGGCTCTGAATAACTTCCATCAGAATTATAAGTAGACTGATAAATATCTAAATAAGGTTCGTTATTCCAACCGTATATTTTGTTGCTTTCATTTCTGGCACTTGCAAAATAAAGCTCATCTCCATATAGACTTGCCCCAAAATCAGATCTTTGAGAATTAACGGAAATCTTATCTACATCAAAAAGTTTTTCTTTATTCAATAGCTCCAAAAGATAATTTGGATTTTTATTGAATTGTTTAGCTCTGCTATCGTCTGGCACTAAACCTGAAAATATTTTCATTTGAGTATCAGACTCCGTGTATTTCCCGTTAGATTTTAACATTTGAGCATATCTATAATACGTTGCTGCATCTTGTTTTGTTTGTAATGCTTTGGCATACCATTTTTCTGCTTCTACGGTCTTGTGCATATAATAATAACTATCACCAAGCTGTTTAGTTACATAAGCATCTGTATTTCCTTTTTCAACTAAGGCTAAATATCCTTCGACAGCTTCAACATAATCGTAGCTTTCAAATAATTTATCTGCATTCTTAGTCTCTTTATTTTGTGCGCAAAGTGAGAAACCTGCAAGCACAAAAAACAGTAATAGTGTATTTTTTTTCATTAATTATAAAAATTAAATTTTAGAAAAATCTAGGAGAACGTGAAACTTTTTTCGATTCAAATAAATCATATAATAATATGAATTCATGTGAGGATGGGGAAGTCACTTTCAAATCTGAAATAATATGATCATAAGCATACCCAATTCTTAATTCCGGTGTGATAGCAAAGTTGACCATTCCGCCAAAACTATCTTCCACTCTATAAGTTGCTCCAATCTCAAATTTTTCTTGATATAAAAAATTGGCAGAAACATCTAAAGACGGAGATACATTAAATGCAGATTTTAACATTAATGAAGGCTTGAATTTCAATTCATAATTAACATCAAAAACATAACCTGCTGTTAAAAAATAGTGGGATACATCTGAACCGTATTCACGTCCGTTATAATCTAAATGCGCCGATTTAATCATATTTGGAATCGATAATGACACGTAATATTTATCTGTATAATAAAACAATCCGGATCCTAAATTAAATGATGTGTCATTTATATCTTCTCCAAAAATACCCTCATTAGGATCTGGCAAACTCGATTGAATATCTCTAAGTCCTACTTTGTGAAAAGAAACTCCAGCTTTTAAACCAAAAGCCAATCTTTGCGTGTCACTTAATTTTAAAGTATAAGAGAAGTCTCCAAATACATTTTGTTCTGTTACCGGTCCAATCTTATCTGATATAAATGATAGACCAATACCAACATTCTTGCCTGCAGGAGTATGACCTGCAAAAGTAAATGAAGCAGGTGAATCTTCAATATTTACCCATTGTTTTCTATATAGAAGACCAAAAGAAATACTCTCATTAGAACCTGCATAGGCAGGATTAATAACATTCATATTATACATGTACTGAGTATAATGTGGGTCTTGTTGCGCTTTAACATCTATATAAGCAATAAGAATTAAAAGAGACATCAATATTTTTTTGTTCATATCTATTTATTTTTCGGTTTATTGGTCTATTCAAAATTTACAGACAAATAAATATATTAATTACTGTTTTTCTCTGATTAAATAAATCCAACCTGTTTTTGGTTCTCCACTATTGAATTCTATCACATAATAATAGGTAGCACTTGGAAGATCTTCTCCTTTGTTTGACTGACCTTTCCATTGGTCTGTGTAATCCGACTGACTGTAAACTTTAATACCATATCTATTAAATATTTCCAGTTTTTTAACATCCATTAATCTTAAATCAAAGAAGTCATTTGAACCATTCCCATCAGGAGAAATACCTTTTTGGATATTACAATAAGCAGACTCTATAACTACATTACTTGATGTTTCACAACCTGTATTTGTAGAAGTTACAGTAAGGGTATATGTCACAGGAAATACTACTTGTCCGCTTGGAGTTGAGGCTATAACATCAGTTAGATTTAACACATTTGAATTAGTTCCTACAGGAGCTCCGGAATTATCTTTCCATTGATAAGAAACATTGTTTGGATCATATGAGCCTGATAATGGATTTGCTGTTAAAATATATTCTTTATTTTCACAATCACCTATTGTTTCAAATTGAATTTGTGGAGGAATCGCGTTTATAGTTATTTCAGCACCTAGAGTTATACACGCAATACTATTTGTAAATCGCACACTCATTGTATATTTCCCTGGCGCCAAATTATTAAACACATTGCTGTTTTGGTAGCCATTACCTAAACTGTACTGAACATTTGCCTGAGTACTAATTGTAATGCTTCCTGATGGCACTAAACATGTAGGTTGCACAACTTGCACCAAAGTTGGAGTTGACGGCAATAAAGGAAGTGGATTAATAGTTACACTTGTAAGACTTTGAACTGAACATGTATTATCAGCAATATTTCTAACATATAAAATATAATTATTTGGAGCTAATCCCGTGAACGTATTTGAAGCTTGATAGGTTGTTCCATTCAAACTATATTCTACTCCAGATTGAGCAGCTATTACAATAGTCCCAGATGTAACGGAACATGTTGGTTGAACAACGCTAGAAGTTGTTGGAACTACGGGAGGAGTTGGAATAGCATTAATAGTTACTGGAGATGTTGACGTATTTAAACAGCTAGTATCAGCTGTGTTTCTTACATACAAGGTATAATTACCCGGAGCCAATCCTGCAAATGTATTTGAAGCCTGATACGTTAAACCATTTAAACTATACGCTACTCCAGGTTGTGTTGTTATTACAATAGTTCCTGATTGCACAGCACATGTTGGCTGCACCGCGCTAACTACTGTTGGTACTAGAACTACTTGAATAAGATTAATTGTTGTTCTTGATGCTGAAGAAGCGACACAAGTTGCATCCGAAAGACTTCTTACATACAAAGTATAATTAGTTCCTGGAGTTAATCCTGTGAAGAGATTCGAAGTTTGATACGTTGTACCATTCAAACTATACTCTACCCCAGATTGTACTGTTATGGTAATACTTCCTGATGGTGTTCCACAAGTAGGCTGAGTAACACTCGCCGTTGTTGGAACTACTGGAGGAGTTGGAATTGCATTAATTGTTGTTGCTGAAGATGATGAAGTAATACAAGTAATATCCGCAGTATTTCTAACATACAAAGTGTAATTACCCGGAGCTAATCCGATGAAAGCATTTGATGCTTGGTAGCTTATGCCATCTAAACTATACTCTACCCCAGATTGTACTGTTATAGCAATACTTCCTGATGGTGTTCCGCAAGTAGGATGAACAACACTAGCTGTTGTTGGAACTACCGGAGGAGTTGGAATTGCATTAATCGTTATTGCAGATCCAGAAGGAGTTATACAAGAAGTATCGGCTGTATTCCTAACATACAGAGTATAAGAACCCGGAGCCAATCCTGTGAACGTATTTGAAACCTGATAACTTGTACCATTCAAACTATATTCTACGCCTGTTTGTGTAGTTATGGCAATACTTCCTGATGGTGATCCACAGGTAGATTGAATAACACTTGCCGTTGTTGGAACAACTGGAGGAATTGGAATTGTATTAATTGTTGTTGGTGATCCAGACGAAGTTACACAAGTAATATCCGCAGTATTTCTAACATACAAAGTGTAATTCCCCGGAGCTAATCCACTGAAAGCATTTGATGCTTGGTAGCTTATACCATTCAAACTATATTCTACCCCAGATTGTACTGTTATGGCAATACTTCCTGATGGTAATCCACAAGTAGGTTGAATAACACTCGCCGTTGTTGGAACTACTGGAGGAGTTGGAATTGCATTAATTGTTGTTGATGAAGATGATGAAGTAATACAAGTAATATCCGCAGTATTTCTAACATACAAAGTGTAATTACCCGGAGCTAATCCGATGAAAGCATTTGATGCTTGGTAGCTTATGCCATCTAAACTATACTCTACCCCAGATTGTACTGTTATAGCAATACTTCCTGATGGTGTTCCGCAAGTAGGATGAACAACACTAGCTGTTGTTGGAACTACCGGAGGAGTTGGAATTGCATTAATCGTTATTGCAGATCCAGAAGGAGTTATACAAGAAGTATCGGCTGTATTCCTAACATACAGAGTATAAGAACCCGGAGCCAATCCTGTGAACGTATTTGAAACCTGATAACTTGTACCATTCAAACTATATTCTACGCCTGTTTGTGTAGTTATGGCAATACTTCCTGATGGTGATCCACAGGTAGGTTGAATAACACTTGCCGTTGTTGGAACAACTAGAGGAGTTGGAATTGTATTAATTGTTGTTGGTGATCCAGACGAAGTTACACAAGTAATGTCCGCAGTATTTCTAACATACAAAGTGTAATTACCCGGAGCCAATCCGCTGAAAGCATTTGATACTTGGTAGGTTATACCATCTAAACTATACTCTACTCCTGTTTGTACTGTTATGGCAATACTTCCTGATGGTGTTCCACAAGTAGGTTGAATAACACTCGCCGTTGTTGGAACTAATGGTGGAGTTGGAATTGCATTAATTGTTGTTGATGACCCAGACGAAGTTATACAGGTATTGTCCGCTATATTTCTAACATAGAGATTATAAGTAGTACTTGGAGCTAATCCTGAGAAAATATTCGAAGCTTGATATGTTATACCATCCAAACTATGCTCTACCCCTGTTTGTGTTGTTATCGAAATACTTCCCGAAGGTGTCCCACAAGTCGGTTGTAGAACACTTGCTGTTGTCGGAACTAACGGAGGAGTTGGAATTGCATTAATCGTTATTGCAGATCCTGATGTAGTTATACAAGAAGTATCGGCTGTATTCCTAACATACAGAGTATAAGAACCCGGAGCCAATCCTGTGAACGTATTTGAAACCTGATAACTTGTACCATTCAAACTATATTCTACGCCTGTCTGTGTAGTTATGGCAATACTTCCTGATGGTGTCCCACAAGTAGGCTGAGTAACACTTGCAGTTGTTGGAACTAATGGTGGAGTTGGAATTGTATTAATTGTTGTTGGTAATCCAGACGAAGTTACACAAGTAATGTCCGCAGTATTTCTAACATACAAAGTGTAATTACCCGGAGCCAATCCGCTGAAAGCATTTGATACTTGGTAGGTTATACCATCTAAACTATACTCTACTCCTGTTTGTACTGTTATGGCAATACTTCCTGATGGTGTTCCACAAGTAGGTTGAATAACACTCGCCGTTGTTGGAACTAATGGTGGAGTTGGAATTGCATTAATTGTTGTTGATGACCCAGACGAAGTTATACAGGTATTGTCCGCTATATTTCTAACATAGAGATTATAAGTAGTACTTGGAGCTAATCCTGAGAAAATATTCGAAGCTTGATATGTTATACCATCCAAACTATGCTCTACCCCTGTTTGTGTTGTTATCGAAATACTTCCCGAAGGTGTCCCACAAGTCGGTTGTAGAACACTTGCTGTTGTCGGAACTAACGGAGGAGTTGGAATTGCATTAATCATTATTGCAGATCCTGATGGAGTTATACAAGAAGTATCGGCTGTATTCCTAACATACAGAGTATAAGAACCCGGAGCCAATCCTGTGAACGTATTTGAAACCTGATAACTTGTACCATTCAAACTATATTCTACGCCTGTTTGTGTAGTTATGGCAATACTTCCTGATGGTGTCCCACAAGTAGGCTGAGTAACACTTGCCGTTATTGGAACTAATGGTGGAGTTGGAATTGAATTAATTGTTGTTGATGATCCAGACGAAGTTACACAAGTAATATCTGCAGTATTTCTAACATACAAAGTGTAATTACCCGGAGCCAATCCGCTGAAAGCATTTGATGCTTGGTAGGTTATCCCATCTAAACTATACTCTACTCCTGTTTGTACTGTTATGGCAATACTTCCTGATGGTGTTCCACAAGTAGGTTGAATAACACTCGCCGTTGTTGGAACCACTGGAGGGTTTGGAATTGCATTAATTGTAGTTACTGATCCGGAAGAAGTTATACAGGTATTGTCCGCTATATTTCTAACATAGAGATTATAAGTAGTACTTGGAGCTAATCCTGAGAAAATATTCGAAGCTTGATATGTTATACCATCCAAACTATACTCTACCCCTGTTTGTATTGTTATCGAAATACTTCCCGAAGGTGTCCCACAAGTCGGTTGTAGAACACTTGCTGTTGTCGGAACTAACGGAGGAGTTGGAATTGCATTAATCATTATTGCAGATCCTGATGGAGTTATACAAGAAGTATCGGCTGTATTCCTAACATACAGAGTATAAGAACCCGGAGCCAATCCTGTGAACGTATTTGAAACCTGATAACTTGTACCATTCAAACTATATTCTACGCCTGTTTGTGTAGTTATGGCAATACTTCCTGATGGTGTCCCACAAGTAGGCTGAGTAACACTTGCCGTTATTGGAACTAATGGTGGAGTTGGAATTGAATTAATTGTTGTTGATGATCCAGACGAAGTTACACAAGTAATATCTGCAGTATTTCTAACATACAAAGTGTAATTACCCGGAGCTAATCCGCTGAAAGCATTTGATGCTTGGTAGGTTATCCCATCTAAACTATACTCTACCCCAGATTGTACTGTTACGGCAATACTTCCTGATGGTGTTCCACAAGTAGGCTGAGTAACGTTTACCGTTGATGGAATTACCGGAGCAGTTGGAATTGCATTAATTGTAGTTGACGACCCAGACGAAGTTATACAAGTTGTATCATCTATATTTCTAACATATAAAGGATAAATTCCCGGTGCTAATCCACTGAAAGTATTTGAAGTCTGATAGGTTATACCATCTAAACTATACTCTACCCCTGTTTGTGTTGTTATCGAAATACTTCCCGAAGGTGTCCCACACGTAGGTTGAACAACACTTGCCGTTGTTGGTAATACTGGCGGAGTTGGAATTGCATTTATAACAGCTGGTGTCACTGATGAAAGCACACAAGTAGTATCTAATTTATTCCTTACATATAAGGTGTAATTTCCAGGTACTAATCCCGAAAAACTATTGGAATCTTGATAAAGGGTACCATTTATACTGTATTCAACACCAGGTTGTGTCGTAATTAAAATAGTTCCGGTTTGCAAAGCACAAGTTGGCTGTGTTGTACTGGCAGACGTGGGGATAGAAACAAAATTCATTGTAATATTAGCCTCAGAATAACAAGGTGTTAATGATGCTGAAGCAACAACAACAGGATTTGGGTCTTTGATATTATAATCTATAGCACCAATCCCATAATCTAAATTACTGCTTCTTTCCGGACTCAAAAATGAATTAGTAACCAACTGGCTGCCATCTTCCTTGTCATTCATAGTCAATGCAAAAAACTTAATATCTCCTGTTGTATAACCAATAAGAGATTTTAAAACTTCTACTTCAAAACCAAGACTATAATCATTAATTCCACTATTATTTTTATTAACACCCATTACAGCTGAAGGAAAACCTGTAGCAGCACTTCCTAAATAGGATTTAACAGAAGCGCCAGTTCTTAATTCAATAACATTTGCATAATAATTAGTTTCAGCCGCATCTGTAGAAATAACTAAACAATAATCAGCTTGGAAATAAGAATCGAATGTACTGGGATTATTGTTAAAAATATTAAAAGCTCTCACTAATGGATCAGCATCTGCTTCCTCTCCATAATTTGAAACATTAAACCCTCCTGATTTGGTATCAAGAAACAGCAAAATGCTTCTATTATTTAAAACTTTACCCGCAATCCCTAAAACAACTTTATTTTCAAAAGCACTAATTTTCAAAGAATTTACATAACCTGATGAAGCATTCACAGATAATGGCGCAGAAAGAAAATTATCCTCTAAAGCTCCCGTTCCCCATGATGTCTCAGTAATAGATCCATCCATGGTAACTGCATATCTAGTTCTAACTTTAACAACTTGTCCATCTGTTAAAGTATTAGTTGTAAACATTCTATTTGTTGACATACCTTGCATTACGACACCATCAACAGAGAATTCAAACAAATCAGCTCCACCAGATGCAGTAAAAGTAACTGGCGTACCAAAACATAACGGGTTTGTAGTATTATTTGGTGGAGAAGCTGTCAAAGTAACTGCTGAAGGCGCTACATAAATTGAAGCCACAACCGGCACACGTGTACTAATATCACTACCTGATCGACTGCGTACATAATACGTTCTGGTTGAACTAATACTCGGACTATAAACTGTCCCAGTATATATTGGAGTTACTGATGTTTGAGAAGTAAACCATTCAATTATTTCTGAACTATTAGCTCCAAATGCATAAACATTAACCTGAACTAAAGAAACACCATCACCACATGAACTACCAGCAGTAGTTGAAGGCGGAGTTAAAACAGCTTTAGTTTTTGAAACCCTTGATGATTTTATCTTTTTTTTTATTGTATCTGTAGAAATCAATTTTGAATAAACATCAAAATTCATGTCATGTAATTTAACACGATTGCTTAAATTTTTTGAACTTAATGTAAACCCAAATAATATATGAAATAATAAAAATAAAAGTAATTTTTTCTTCATAAACTGATTTTTGTAGTTAATATATAAGAGTATAATATTTTTAATACTTAAAAGTATTCTTTTATTTTCAATGAACAAATCAAATATTAATAAAAATTTAACTATTTAAAAATAAAGATGTTAAATAGCTATGCTGGTAATTCTTATTCAACTACATTAACCAAAACATAACCTATAAACACAAAAAATCCTCATCAAACATGATGAGGATTATAATAGAATCCAGAACGAGCTAAGTTTAAAGAAATGCGCCCCATCTATGCATTAGCCTAACACTGGTAGCATTGTAAAACAAAAAACCCCATTCCGATAGGAATAGGGTTTTTCAAAGAAAGGCGACGACATACTCTCCCACATAACTGCAGTACCATCTGCGCAGGCGGGCTTAACTACTCTGTTCGGGATGGGAAGAGGTGAGCCCCGCCGCAATAACCACCTTAAGAGGTTATAATTGCTTTGGGCAATTATTGTAATGTTGTTTATTGTATAATAAACATCAATCACATAATATCTTAACATACTGAGATAAAGAAAAGTTTTTTTTATTAGAAAGTTTCTCCCCCCGACTTGCATCGGGGGAAAAGCGTACATAAGCTTACGGGTTATTAGTACTACTCGACTATGACATTACTGCCTTTACATCTATAGCCTATCAACGTGGTCATCTCCCACGACCCTTAAAAGAAATCTCATCTTGTGGTGGGTTTCGCGCTTATATGCTTTCAGCGCTTATCCCTTCCAAACGTAGCTACTCTGCGATGCCACTGGCGTGACAACAGATACACTAGAGGTTTGTCCAATTCGGTCCTCTCGTACTAGAATCAGATCCACTCAAATTTCTTGCGCCCACAGTAGATAGAGACCGAACTGTCTCACGACGTTCTGAACCCAGCTCGCGTGCCACTTTAATGGGCGAACAGCCCAACCCTTGGGACCTTCTCCAGCCCCAGGATGTGACGAGCCGACATCGAGGTGCCAAACCCCCCCGTCGATATGAGCTCTTGGGGGAGATCAGCCTGTTATCCCCGGCGTACCTTTTATCCTTTGAGCGATGGCCCTTCCATGCGGAACCACCGGATCACTATGCTCTACTTTCGTACCTGATCGACCTGTATGTCTCTCAGTCAAGCTCCCTTATGCCATTGCACTCTACGCACGGTTACCAAGCGTACTGAGGGAACCTTTAGAAGCCTCCGTTACTCTTTTGGAGGCGACCACCCCAGTCAAACTACCCACCAAGCAATGTCCCCCGTATTACGGGGTTAGGCCTCAGATAAACAAAGGGTTGTATTTCAACAATGACTCCACAACGCCTAGCGACGCCACTTCACAGTCTCCAACCTATCCTACACATCATTTATCCAAGGTCAATACTAAGCTATAGTAAAGGTGCACAGGGTCTTTTCGTCCCACTGCGGGTAAGCGGCATCTTCACCGCTACTACAATTTCACCGAGCTCATGGCTGAGACAGTGTCCAGATCGTTACACCATTCGTGCAGGTCGGAACTTACCCGACAAGGAATTTCGCTACCTTAGGACCGTTATAGTTACGGCCGCCGTTTACTGGGGCTTCAATTCAATGCTTCTCCGAAGATAACATCTCCTCTTAACCTTCCAGCACCGGGCAGGTGTCAGGCCCTATACTTCATCTTACGATTTTGCAGAGCCCTGTGTTTTTGATAAACAGTCGCCTGGACCTCTTCACTGCGGCCAGCATTGCTGCTGGCGACCCTTCTCCCGAAGTTACGGGTCTATTTTGCCTAATTCCTTAGCCATGAATCTCTCGAGCACCTTAGGATTCTCTCCTCGACTACCTGTGTCGGTTTGCGGTACGGGTACTTATTACCTGAAGTTTAGAGGTTTTTCTTGGAAGCCCTTAGGCGCACTATCTCTTTGTCCGAAGACTCCGAGTACTATCGTATTTCCCCAAGCCGCGTGGATTTGCCTGCGCAGCTTATAGGTAGGTACTTCAACGAACTATTCCGTCAGTTCGCGGCGCTTTCATCACTCCGTCACCCCATCACAGTAATAACTAGTACGGGAATATTAACCCGTTGTCCATCGACTGTCCCTTTCGGGTTCGCCTTAGGTCCCGACTAACCCACAGCTGATTAGCATAGCTGTGGAAACCTTAGTCTTTCGGTGTGCGGGTTTCTCGCCCGCATTATCGTTACTTATGCCTACATTTTCTTTTCTAACCAGTCCAGCATCCCTTACGAAACACCTTCTACCCTGTTAGAATGCTCCCCTACCACTTAGAGTAAACTCTAAATCCATAGCTTCGGTAATATACTTATGCCCGATTATTATCCATGCTCGTCCGCTCGACTAGTGAGCTGTTACGCACTCTTTAAATGAATGGCTGCTTCCAAGCCAACATCCTAGCTGTCTGGGCAGACAAACCTCGTTCTTTCAACTTAGTATATATTTGGGGACCTTAGCTGATGGTCTGGGTTCTTTCCCTCTCGGACTTGGACCTTAGCACCCAAGCCCTCACTGTTATGAAACATTATATAGCATTCGGAGTTTGTCAGGAATTGGTAGGCGGTGAAGCCCCCGCATCCAATCAGTAGCTCTACCTCTATATAACTTTACGCATAACGCTGCACCTAAATGCATTTCGGGGAGTACGAGCTATTTCCGAGTTTGATTGGCCTTTCACCCCTACCCACAGGTCATCCGAAGACTTTTCAACGTCAACCGGTTCGGACCTCCACACTGTGTTACCAGCGCTTCATCCTGCCCATGGGTAGATCACACGGTTTCGCGTCTAACACTACTGACTAAAGCGCCCTATTCAGACTCGCTTTCGCTACGGATCCGTGGCTTAACCACTTATCCTTGCCAGCAACGTTAACTCGTAGGCTCATTATGCAAAAGGCACGCCGTCACCCCACGAAAGGGCTCCGACCGCTTGTAAGCGTATGGTTTCAGGATCTATTTCACTCCGTTATTCACGGTTCTTTTCACCTTTCCCTCACGGTACTGGTTCACTATCGGTCTCTCAGGAGTATTTAGCCTTAGCGGATGGTCCCGCCAAATTCAGACAGGATTTCTCGTGTCCCGCCCTACTCAGGATACCACTATCGTTATCTTCTATTACTTATACAGGGCTATCACCTTCTTTGGCTTTACTTTCCAGTAAATTCTAATTCTATCCGCAACAAATGTCGTGGTCCTACAACCCCAATATTGCCGTAACAACATTGGTTTGGGCTAATCCGCGTTCGCTCGCCACTACTTACGGAATCACTTTTGTTTTCTTCTCCTCCGCCTACTTAGATGTTTCAGTTCAGCGGGTTTGCCCACCTATCGGTGTACTATGTCTTCAACATAGTGGGTTGCCCCATTCAGGTATTTACGGATCATATCGTGTGTGCCAATCCCCGTAACTTTTCGCAGCTTATCACGCCTTTCATCGCCTCTGAGAGCCAAGGCATCCCCCATACGCCCTTATTTTGCTTATTGTACCAATCTCGTTAGTTAAAACAAGACCGTTTCTTTTACTTGTCTAATGATAAACAAGCAAAAAATGCTTTCTACTTTTTATTATTTTCTTATCTCAATATGTCAATGAACTTGTATCCTTTCGGATTTGTGGAGAATAACGGAGTCGAACCGTTGACCTCCTGCGTGCAAGGCAGGCGCTCTAGCCAGCTGAGCTAATCCCCCAATCTAATTATGAATTGTGAATTATGAATTATGAATTTATACTTCATAACTCCTCAACTCTAGAATTTCTTCTTTTTTTAAGTCTAAAATAGTTGTCTCGGACAGACTCGAACTGTCGACCCCTACATTATCAGTGTAGTACTCTAACCAGCTGAGCTACGAGACACTCTTATTCTTAAATGGTATTATTTGAACTAACAGCAAGAGTAATATAATGTTGAAACTTGTTTCCAACTCGAACTTTCGTCTTCTTTCCCTAGCGTGTATTAATACTAACACTAAGGCTCTAGAAAGGAGGTGTTCCAGCCGCACCTTCCGGTACGGCTACCTTGTTACGACTTAGCCCTAGTTACCAGTTTTACCCTAGGCAGCTCCTTGCGGTCACCGACTTCAGGCACCCCCAGCTTCCATGGCTTGACGGGCGGTGTGTACAAGGCCCGGGAACGTATTCACCGGATCATGGCTGATATCCGATTACTAGCGATTCCAGCTTCACGGAGTCGAGTTGCAGACTCCGATCCGAACTGTGACCGGTTTTGTAGATTCGCTCCTGGTCACCCAGTGGCTGCTCTCTGTACCGGCCATTGTAGCACGTGTGTAGCCCAAGGCGTAAGGGCCGTGATGATTTGACGTCATCCCCACCTTCCTCTCAGTTTGCACTGGCAGTCTCGTTAGAGTTCCCGACATGACTCGCTGGCAACTAACAACAGGGGTTGCGCTCGTTATAGGACTTAACCTGACACCTCACGGCACGAGCTGACGACAACCATGCAGCACCTTGTAAATTGTCTTGCGAAAAGTCTGTTTCCAAACCGGTCAATCTACATTTAAGCCTTGGTAAGGTTCCTCGCGTATCATCGAATTAAACCACATGCTCCACCGCTTGTGCGGGCCCCCGTCAATTCCTTTGAGTTTCATTCTTGCGAACGTACTCCCCAGGTGGGATACTTATCACTTTCGCTTAGCCACTGAGATTGCTCCCAACAGCTAGTATCCATCGTTTACGGCGTGGACTACCAGGGTATCTAATCCTGTTCGCTACCCACGCTTTCGTCCATCAGCGTCAATCCATTAGTAGTAACCTGCCTTCGCAATTGGTATTCCATGTAATCTCTAAGCATTTCACCGCTACACTACATATTCTAGTTACTTCCTAATAATTCAAGTTTAGCAGTATCAATGGCCGTTCCACCGTTGAGCGATGGGCTTTCACCACTGACTTACTAAACCGCCTACGGACCCTTTAAACCCAATGATTCCGGATAACGCTTGGATCCTCCGTATTACCGCGGCTGCTGGCACGGAGTTAGCCGATCCTTATTCTCACAGTACCGTCAAGACGCTACACGTAGCGTTGTTTCTTCCTGTGCAAAAGCAGTTTACAATCCATAGGACCGTCATCCTGCACGCGGCATGGCTGGATCAGGCTTGCGCCCATTGTCCAATATTCCTCACTGCTGCCTCCCGTAGGAGTCTGGTCCGTGTCTCAGTACCAGTGTGGGGGATCTCCCTCTCAGGACCCCTACCCATCGTTGCCTTGGTAAGCCGTTACCTTACCAACTAGCTAATGGGACGCATGCTCATCTTTCACCGTTGTGACTTTAATTATAAAGTGATGCCACTATATAATACTATGAGGTATTAATCCAAATTTCTCTGGGCTATCCCTCTGTGAAAGGTAGATTGCATACGCGTTACGCACCCGTGCGCCGGTCTCTAGGTCCGAAAACCTATACCCCTCGACTTGCATGTGTTAAGCCTGCCGCTAGCGTTCATCCTGAGCCAGGATCAAACTCTTCATCGTATATTATTTGCTTGATTGCTCAAGCTATTGTTATTCGACTAAATTCTAGTGGTTTTTTCAAATCTCTCGATTCTATTACTCTTATTCTTTTGTTCCGATTTTCATCGGAACGGCTGTCAATTCAATATGTCTAGGAACGTGTTCTTATCTCTTTTTTTCAGCTCCGTTAACACTTGTTATAGTGTTTCTCGAAGCGGGTGCAAAAGTACAACTTTCTTTTTAACTGGCAAGAAAATTTTGAAGTTTTTTTAGGAAATTTTTATCTCCGTTTAATTCTTATTTTCTCATCAATCTTTCAAGGAACTTTGCGCGTTTTGCGGGGTGCAAAGGTAACATCTGTTTTCTAATCTCACAAGCTTTTTTTAATCTTTTTTTGAAAATAAATTTTCTAATTTGATTAACTTTACTTGTCAGTATTTAAAAGAACGTCTGCGTCATTGCGGGTGCAAAACTACACCGTTTATTGAGTTATTCAAGCTTTTTAATCACTTTTTTTTGATGTTTTCTTAACTTAAACTTTAACTCGTTGAAACCGTGAATTTTGAAAGTAAATTATTTTACTCTCCCTGGCCCTATTCAAAGGAAAGCTTGGCTTTATCCCCAGAAAACTGTGAATCATATTACCTATAGACAACCTGATCACACCTTTCTTTACCTATACAACCTTATTGCACTTTACCTTTTTTACAGCCACTTTGTACATCTTACTCCTGAAAAAGCTCCAGCTCTCTGCCTACTAACCAAAAAATCGTATGAATCAGTGTAATGAGTATATACTATAATAATATACCTTTTTTTTATTCGCTCCTATATATAGCCTCTCTTATATATAAGGAAACAAAAATTTGTCTTGTAGATGTCATTTTGAATTAGTCGAATAACCAAAAAACTCTGGATTACTATAGTTCGCGTTAGGGATAGAAGCAGAAAGCCCGCAGTCTGGTTGAGTCTCAAACTCAACCAGACGAGGACTTGTAGCGGATAGCCCGACTCATTATATAAACAAAGGCGGTTATCTTTTTTGATAACCGCCTTTGTTTATATAATGAGGAACGCCCAAAATAATATTCTAATCGAAACGTATTGCTTTTACCGGTGAAATTTTAGTTATTATATAGGAAGGAATTAGTAATACCAAGAAACAAACGGTCACGGTAAGCAGATTCAATAAAAGTATATATCCCCAATTTAAATAAACTGGCGCTTGATTGACGTAATAGTTCTCAGGAGGAAGTTGAATTATCCCGAATTGTTGTTGGATTAATAATAATGAGATACCAATTAGATTTCCCCAGAACAGCCCTCTTATTATCAGGTAGAAGGCATTGTAAAGAAATATTTTCCGTACTGACCAGTTATTAGCTCCCAACGCTTTTAAAATCCCTATCATTTGTGTTCGCTCCAAGATAAGTACTAATAGCGCTACTACCATATTGATTGTGGCGACAAGAATCATGACTACTAATATAACGATAATGTTGAAATCGAATAGTTGAAGCCATTCGAATATATAACTGTATTTTTCTATTATAGTTTTGGAATCTAATGTTGAAGCAGTTTGCGCATAAACCTGTTCTCCCGTAGATTCTATAGTATTAAAATCATCTACAAAAACTTCGAAAGCTCCGATTTGGTCTGGAGCCCATTTATTGATGCGCTGCATGTGGCGTATGTCTCCTATTATATAAGTAGCGTCAAATTCTTGAAAGCCCGAATTGAAAATTCCAACAACATCAAAATTCCTTAGGTTATACCCTTTCTCTTTCATGAAGAAAGTATTGAATCCATCACCCACTTTTAAATTCAGTCTGTTTGCAATAAACTGAGAAATCACAACTTCTTCGTTTAAATCCCCTTTAACTTTTGGAATTCTTCCTTCTATAATGTATTCCTTTATATTATCCCATTTATAATCGTTTCCTACTCCTTTGAAAATAATTCCTTCGAAAGCAGTTTCAGTTCTAATAATTCCAGCTTTACTGGCTATCGCTTGGATGTGCTTAACTGCGGGAACCGAGGTAAATTTTGGATAAAAATCTTGTTTTATAGAAATAGGTGTCAGGGTGACCTCGGATTGATTGTTATCATAATTAGAAATAATGATATGCCCATTGAAAGCCGATACTTTTTCTCGGATTTTTTGCTGCAGTCCTATTCCTGTCGCCACCGAAACAATCATCATAATCATACCAATGGCAATTGCCGAGATTGCAATTTTTATAATTGGTGCAGATATGCTACTTTTATAATCTTTAGCAGTTATAAGTCGTTTGGCGATGAAATATTCTAAATTCAATTTGATTGCTTTTCTAATTTGGATTTACTACGCCAGTTTGCGTTGCTAAAGCCAAAAATACAGCTAAAACATGAATTACACTAATTGGCCTTAATTTTATTTGAACCTATATATGAACTCTTTTTTTAAAATATTGATTAGTTTTATATTCTTAACAATCATTCCGACTTTCTGTTCAGCCAGAAAAACAGACGCAACGCTAAATGCAAAATCAGATTTAGAAATAGTTAAAGACAAACCAAAAACAGAAATAAAAACTGGAGCAGATAATTACAACAACTATTTACCATTATTAAATAACAAGCAAATTGGGATTGTAACCAATCAAACCGGCATTCTCTCTAACAAAACACATTTGGTCGACTTTCTTTTAGAAAAAAATATTGCTATACAAAAAATATTTGCCCCAGAACATGGTTTTCGCGGAACTGCTGATGCGGGCGAACATATCATTGATGGAAAAGATGCTAAAACAGGACTGTCAATTATTTCGCTTTACGGTGACAATAAAAAACCAAAACCAGAGCAACTCGCAGGTATTGACATCATGGTTTTTGATTTGCAGGACGTAGGTGCGAGATTTTACACTTATATTTCTTCGCTGCATTACATAATGGAAGCTTGTGCCGAAAATAACATTCCGCTTTTGATTCTTGACCGACCAAATCCGAACGGACGTATTGTAGACGGACCAATTCTTGAAAAGGGATTTAGTAGTTTTGTGGGTATGCATCCTATTCCTTTGCTTCACGGAATGACAATTGGAGAATATGCACAAATGATAAATGGCGAGAAATGGTTAAAGAATGGAGTACAATGTAAATTGACTGTTATTCCCTGCAGTAATTACAACAGAAAAATGAATTATAGTTTACCTGTAAAGCCATCACCAAATCTTCCGAATGACCAGGCCGTGAATCTTTATGCGAGTCTATGCCTTTTTGAAGGTACGAATATAAGCGTAGGCCGAGGAACTGAAAAACAATTTCAGATTTATGGCTCTCCTTATTTAAATAAAAGTGACTTTAGTTTTACTCCTAAACCAAATTTTGGCGCACAAAATCCTGTTTACAATGGAGTACTTTGTTATGGCGAAGATTTGTCAACATATTCAAGAGTAAATCGACTGGAATTAAAATGGATAATTAAGGCGTATCTAACCACAAAGGACAAATCAAAATTCTTCAATCCTTTTTTCACAAAACTTGCAGGAACCAAAAAATTGCAACAGCAAATTGAAGCAGGAACTTCGGAATATAAAATCAGACAAAGCTGGGAGAAAGGTTTAATTGAATTTAAAAAAATGAGAACGAAATATTTGATATACTAGTCTAATGTTTTAAAGTCAAAAGTCCTAAAGTACCTTCAAAATAGCATTTAACATTCAAACTATTCTCTTTATGACTTTAAGACTTTTGACTTTATGACTAAAAAAGTGGTAATTTCTT
This sequence comes from Flavobacterium sp. GNP002, assembly GCF_054343795.1. NCBI lineage: Bacteria > Pseudomonadati > Bacteroidota > Flavobacteriia > Flavobacteriales > Flavobacteriaceae > Flavobacterium > Flavobacterium sp. GNP002. The sequence continues at coordinate 1,745,189 of NZ_JBTGUW010000001.1, read as the reverse complement.
CTTCATTTCCTCGATAATATTAAAAGCAGCCGGACAAATTGCCACGTTTTTCAATGTTAAATCAGTAATCTGTTGAAACTTTTTTCTATCGGTATGTGGAAATTCTCTGCACGCTTTTGGACGAACATCATAAATCATACACGCATTTTCATTATCCAGAAAAGTACACGGGACGTTTTGTAAAACATAATCTCTGTCTTCATCGATACGAAGATATTGCTCAATAAACTGTTGGGGTTTTTGTCTAAGATATTTTGAAACACGCTCAATATCCGCATCCGTGAATAATGGACCTGTCGTTTTACAACAATTGGCACATTTTAAACAATCCGTTTTCTTAAATTCAGCATCATGCAAGTCCTGCATCACATAATCCAGATTCTTTGGTGTCTTCTTTTTCAGCTTATCGAAATACTTTTTGTTTTCGATATGCTTATCTTTGGCTTCTTTAGGAAGATTGTTTAAAATATTATCCATTCGTAGGTTTGTTTTTTCGGTTATTCGACAAAACATTCCGCGAAATTACTTAAAACAAATCAACAAATTACCAAATTAACACATCAACTACAATGAAAGACCTTTTTGGCAAAGCCATACTTGATTTTCAAACTAATAATTCCCCGGAAGATTTAATCACAGAAACCTCTATTTCTGAAGAAGATGAAATGAGTGTTGAATATCTATTTCGTACTTATAATGAAATGCCAAAACTGGAGCAAAAAGCTTTACAACTAGCAAAGGGAAAAATTCTGGATGTAGGTTGTGGCGCTGGAAGCCATAGTTTGTATTTGCAAAACGAAAGAAATTTTGATGTTCGTTCAATTGATATTTCTCAAAATGCAATTGAAGCTTGTCACCTACGAGGGTTAAAAAATGCTCAAGTTCAAAACATTCTTGAAATGGACTCTGACAATCCTGAAAATAAATTTGACACCATTTTATTATTAATGAATGGAACCGGTATTTTTGGAACACTAAAAGATACCACTAAATTTTTACAGAAACTAAAAAGCTTGCTAAATCTAAACGGACAAATTTTAATTGATTCTTCGGATATCATTTACATGTTTGATAATGATGAAGATGGCGGAAAATGGATTCCAAGTAATGGTTACTATGGCGAATTGACTTTTACAATACGTTATAAAAACGAAAAAGAAGACAAATTCCCTTGGCTGTATTTAGATTATAACACGCTACAAAATGCGGCATTCGCCAATGGATTACAAAGCGAGTTAATTCTTGAAGGGGAACATTATGACTATTTAGCGAAGCTTTCGATTTAAAACACATTTATAATATGGAAAACTCAACATTAGAAGATTTACGTTATCCTATTGGGAAATTTATCGCACCAGAAATCTATTCAGGAGAATATATAACTAATAAAATAGCAGAAATCGCAAGTTTCCCTGAACAATTGAAAAAAGAAGTACTTCACTTAACCGAAGAACAACTTGAAACAGTATATCGTCAAGATGGTTGGACTATCCGTCAAGTAATTCATCATTGTGCCGATAGCCACATGAATTGTTTCATTAGAATAAAATGGGCGCTGACAGAGGAAAATCCAACTATAAAATTCTATCATGAAGATCGTTGGGCTGAATTACATGATAATTTAACAATGCCTATCCAGCCTACGCTTTCCTTTCTGGAAGGATTGCACTATCGTTTGGCGTATTTAATGAATAGTTTATCTAACGAAGATTTAGAAAAAACATTTATACATCCTGAGAATAACAAAGAATTTAAAATTAAGAAAATAATAGGAACTTATGCTTGGCATGGAAACCACCATTTAGCGCATATCACGGAACTGAAAAAGCAAAAAGGTTGGTAATTGAACGTTTAAACTATTTTCTCCAATAATAAAAATCCCAAATACAGTTAGCATTTGGGATTTTTAAATTTTAAGGAATATTCAAATATTTATGTGTTTGTAAAGAAACACGCCATTTTGGATTATTCATCACATAATCTACTATAAGTGGAGTCATTTCTTCTTTTTTGCTCCATTCTGGCTGCAGAAATAAAATAGCATTACTATTTACTTTTTCAGCTTGCTCTTCGGCAAAAATAAAATCATGTTTATTGTAAATGATAACTTTTAACTCATGTGCATTATCATAAACAGTTTTTGTGGGTAATTTATTTTTCTTTGGAGACAGACAAATCCAATCCCAAGTTCCGGTAAGCGGATATGCACCCGAAGTTTCAATATGAACTTTTCTATTATTATCTTTTAGCTTTTGCGTCAGCAAAGTCATATCCCACATTAAAGGCTCCCCACCAGTAACTACAACAGTCTCTGAATATTTACTTGCGTTAGAAACAATTAAATCAATACCTGTTGGAGGATGCAATTCAGCATTCCAGCTTTCTTTAACATCACACCAATGACAACCCACATCACATCCACCAATTCTAATAAAGTATGCAGCAGTTCCTGTATGAAATCCTTCCCCTTGAATAGTATAGAACTCTTCCATTAATGGTAGCATAGCACCTTTATTAACTTCTAATTGTATTTCTTTTGATAACATTATTTAATTTTAAAGTGCAAAGATAGTTAATTTGAAAATGAGATAATTTGAAAACAGAAACTAAAACAATAAACTTTGAAGAACCAAAATTCACAGTTGCTATTTAATTGTTCGCAATGATTTTACAACCAGAATTCAACCCTATTATTTTAAAATTTCAAATACTATTAAAAAAGAAAAAACCGATAGTTAAAAAACTATCGGTTTATAATATGAAGAAACAATTATTTTATTTCAATGTTTTCAATGATTCAGTTGCGTAAGCATTAGCAGGATCAAGAGCTAATGTTTTTCTGAAATAATCCATTGCTTTCGCTTTATCAGTATTAGCATAATTAGCAGCAATATTATTGTATGACTCAATAATTTTAGCTTTAACAGCAGGTTTAGCTGTTTCTTCTGCACCTAAAGCTGTAACTTTAGCAACATAATCCTCATAATTCTTAGTCATAACATCATCTTTTTCAAGCAATCTATTCGTTCTAGCTCTGTAAAGATATGCTTCATGATATGCCGGAGATGCTACTAATACTCTTTCGAAAGCAGCGTCTGCTTTTTGCAAAGAAATAACATCTGGTTTCACATCTTTACCATTATTAGCATAATAATTTGCTAAACCATAATAAACATTATCATCAAGATATGTTTTAGAATCCATAACATTAGATCCAAATTCAAAAATTGAAGCAGCTTCCTTGTAAAGTTTTAGTGTAAATAATTTTTTACCAACTTCACTTAAATCTTGAACTGCCAAAGGTTGCATTTCAACCGCCTTTTTGATATCTACTAATCCCGCGTTAAAAGCTCCTGCATCAATTGCTAATCCATCTGCACTAGTTCCTTTTTTAATTTTGGTCAAACCTAAATATAAATAATCTAAAGCAATTGCTTTATTTCCTGGAGCACTGATAAAACTTTCCAATGACTTAATAGCAACATCAACATTTCCATTTTTATAAGCAGCATATCCTAAATAACGATAGATTCTTGGATTAACTTTATCTAATTCAATCATTTTATTAGCTTCAACTTCAAGAGCCGCATAATCTTCTACTAAGATAAGGAAGTCAGCACGACGCATTCTTGAGTGAATAGAATAATCTGTCAAAGACATGTATTTATCGTAATATCCAATCGCAGTTTTATAATTTGCAGCAGCTTGAGACGGTTTGTTACGTGCAATTTTATAATATGTTTCAGCTAGTTCTCTATAAACAGGACCATAATTAGGGTTTATAGCGATAACTTCATTGTAAGCTTTCAAAGCTTCGTCATACGATTTAGCGCCTTTCAACAAAACACCCAATTGCATTTTAGCTCTTAGCAAAGTATTATCAGCTTGAAAAGCACCTCTATACGCTACATAAGCTTCATTTTGTTTACCATCACCATAATAAGCGTCTCCTAATGCTAGTTGTAATTGAGCATCTTGAGGATTGTTGATCACAGCACGGTTCAAGATAGCAATTGCACTTTTATAATCTGGTTTCGCAACATTCATGTAAGCTCTTGCTATATAAACATACTCTTGTACGTCTTTCTTTTTAATGTCCTTAGTAGCCAAAGCAAATTTAGCTTGTGCTCCAGTCACATCATTTTTATCTAAATCCATTTGACCTAAACCAATATAATTTAATTTAGCCCCTTCAGATGTATTTAATCCATTTTGAAAATAAATTTTAGCAGAATCCTCAACACTTTGAGTAAGATATACATTCCCTAAAGTAAAGAAAGCTGCACCATTACTTGGTTTTGCTTTGATAATCGATTTTAATATCGATTTAGCACTTTCAAATTGCTCTGCATCGACAGCCTTTTTTGCCTGATTAATATCTTGTGCTTGACTCGCAAAAGCGGAAGCCAACAATGCAACACTAAAAAATTTAAATTTATTCATTTTAATTGTAGTTAATTTATTTTTTATCATTTTGGTCTTTACCAATTATTGTAAACTTTCTTGTTGGAATACGAACCGGTAGCAATCCAGATTTTAAAATTATTCTTTGTCCGACATCTCCAGCAACAAATGAGGCAAAGCCCATTCCTAAACCAGAAAAACCTTGACAATTGATTATATACAAATCGCGTGCCAAAGGGTATTTTCCTTCTGCAATATTATTTTGTGATGGAATATAATAGTTATCACTTTTAAGACCTTTAACACCTAAAGTAGTAACATTATCAACATATGTTTGCATTGCGGGTAATGGTTGTGAAAGCCAATTAACACCAACTACTCCAATCATACCATCATTTTCAGAAACATATTTTATAACTTCATCATTAGATTTAAATGAGAAAACACCCTTTTCAGGAATAGCATTTATACCTGCCAAAGAATTCATGTATCGAACTGTACTTGAATTTAGATTATCAAAAACCAATCCTTTGATTGATGCTACAGGCTTACCTTGCATGAAACTAATAACATCTTGTAACGCAACAAGCGTATCTTTATTGTTTTTGTTTGCTATAAAAGCTATAGCATCGGTAGCAAAAACAGTTGTTTTAGGATTAATTTTTCTTTGTTTGAAAATCTTCAATTCTTCGGCAGATAAATTTCTAGATAAAATAGCAATAGCTGCCTTTTCTTTAAATAAAGAGTTCACTGTCTCCGATTCAGATTTAGCGACAAGCGTTACTTTGGCTTCGTATTCATTTTCAAATACCGAAACTTGCTCTTCAATAATAGGTGCTAACGTTTCGTCTACATAAATGATCGTCGAACCTTTTAGAATAGTCTCCTTGGCATTTTTATCTGATATTTGATTACATGCAAAAACCAATACTGCAACTAAAAACAAAATAAAAAGAGAAAGTTTAGAATGATTTTTCATGATCTAGTTATTATTATCATTAATAATTCGGAAGAATCTAAAAGAAGCATAAACAATAAGCAAAACACCAAAAGCTATTCTATATGTAGGCGTCATTGCTAAAGGAAAATTCTTCATAAAGATAATAAATAAACCTAAAACAAGATAAACTAGAAAAAACAAAATTCCTAAAACAAGAAGAAATCGCTCTTTAAGCGATTTCTTCTTAATATTATTAAGTATGTTATTTAACATTATTCTGCAGATTGAATAGTAATAGGAAGCGAATAAAGTACTCTAACTTTTTTACCATTTTGCTCACCTGGAGTCCATTTAGGACATTTTTTTAAAACACGGATAGCCTCTTTTCCTGTACCGTAACCAATATCTCTAATTACTTTGATATCAGTTAACGAACCATCTTTTTCAACTACAAAAGTAACATAAACTTTACCTTTTAATCCTTCTTCTTCTGGAGTTTGATAGTTATTACCAACAAATTTATAAAACTTGTCAATACCACCTGGAAAATCAGGTTTAACTTCAATACCAGCAGTGTTATAAATTTGGTTATCAACCTCTTCTACAACAGCTGCAGTTCCTGTACCTACTGGTTCAACAGTTAAGACAGCATCAGGATCTCCTTTAATAGTTTCAGCTCCTAATTTCTTATCTTTTATTTCGACAGTTTTAGGTGGCTCTTCAGTCACTTCTTCCGCTTTAGCAACAACAGGCTTAACAAATTTTACCTGATCTACTTTTGGCGGTGGTGGTGGTGGTGGTGGAACATCTTTCTTTACTTCTTCTTTTTTAGGAGGTAATTTGATACTAACAATTTTAGTATCTAAAGTATCATCACCATCAGAAGAATCAGGCAATAACCCTAAAATAAGTGGCATACTAACTGCTATAGCAAAAATAATTGCACCAAAGATAAGCGCTCTAACAGTAGTCTTGTTATTTGATTTTCTTAGTTCGTAAGCGCCATAAGCCTTATTACGACCTTCGAATACAATATCAAGCCATTGGTTTGTGAATATATCTAATTTCATTTTTCTTAATTATTAGGTTATAGAGTAAATATGAATACTATTTACTTTCTAACAATTTTAGTTCTTCTGGAGAAAAATCATTTACAATTGCATTAGAAGGTACTCCTACAATTGCCATCTCATCAAGTATATCTACTAAATTACGATAATTTGATTTTTTACTTGGTTTGATAATTACAATTAAACCTTTGTCTTTGTTACCAGTGTATTCAACTACTGATTTTTTTCTTTTCAATAATTCCTTACGAATCCCTTCTTTACCATAAGAAATATCTTTAGGACCAGCAATTGGAGTTGCTAATAAACCCATATAATATACCATTTTATCATTGTCTCCTAATAAAACCGTTAGTGTGCGGTTTTCGTCAACTTTGATTGGCTTATCCTTAGTCTTATCATCTTCTTTATCTGGCAAACCCAAAGGCATCGATTGCGGTTTAGACAACGTAGTCGTAAGCATAAAGAATGTAATCAATAAGAACGCCAAATCCACCATAGCAGTTAAATCTACTTTTGAATTTGATTTTTTACTTCTTACTTTTCCACCTTTTTTGCCTCCACCGTCGCCAGTATTTAATTCAGCCATTTTAGTGTATTTTTATTAGTTATTTTTCTGTTGCTCTTAAACCAGTAACTAGGTTAAAGCTATTGATTTTTTGATCTTGTAAAACATCCATCACTTGTTTGATAGCAGGATATTCTTCTTTCGCATCACCTTTTATGGCAATTTGCAATTCTTTATCATTTACATCAATATTTGCAATACGAGAATTGTAAATCCATTCTTTCAATTGATTATCTAGTGAATCCTTAGGAACCCCTGATTGTACACCAGGCTTACTTCTGTCAGCAGTTTTCATAGCAATCAATTGTTTAAGTCCTGAAATCGGAACTCCAATACCTTCCATTAAACCAAAAGTTTCAGATTCACTTTCTGTAAATTCAACACCATATTTTTGTCCCATCAACTCAAGAGCTCTTTTTCTAACCTCTCTCCCTTTCAGGTCGTAGAAAACTTTTCCTTTACCAATAGTTATAGTAGCTAAATTATCTTCTGGCAACTTAGATTGAACCGTTGACGCAGGCGTATCTACTGGCAATGCTTCCGGTATCTTAGCAGTTGCTGTCATTACAAAGAACGACAACAAAAGAAAAGCGACATCACACATAGCAGTCATATCGGTAGACCCTGCTTTTTTCTTCATTTTTATAGCCATCAATATTATTTTTTATATTTACAAGAAAATAGGATCTTTCTTTTCAGACCACTATTTTCCTGTAAATTAAATTATTAATTATTTTTGTGTACTTCTGAAGTGTCTGTAAGTATTCACAATTGTATTACCCGCCTCATCAATAGAGTAAGTCAAAGTATCAATTTTAGAAGTAAAAAAGTTGTAAGCGATAATTGCTAATGCTGAAGTAGAAATTCCTGTAGCTGTATTAATCAATGCTTCAGAAATACCATTTGCAAGTGCAGCTTGATCCGGAGTACCAGCAGCAGATAAAGCACTAAATGCTTTAATCATCCCTGTTACTGTTCCTAATAATCCAGCAAGAGTTCCTAAAGATACCATTGTAGAAAGTACAGTCATGTGCTTCTCTAACATTGGCATTTCTAACGAAGTAACCTCTTCGATTTCTTTGTGAATAGTTTCTGCAGCAGCTTCGCTATCTAAACCTTCTCTTTTAACTTCTTGGTATTTCAATAAAGCTGATTTTATTGGATTTGCAACAGAACCTTTTTGTTTGTCACATGAAGCAATAGCTCCTTCAATATTACCTGCTTTAATATCTTTTTGTACACTTGTCATGAATTGATCAAGATTTCCTGTACCAGCTGCTTTTGAAATTACAGCATAACGCTCAAATGAGAACACAACAACCATTAATAATAATCCTAACAATACTGGTACAATAGGTCCCCCTTTGTAAACCATTGCTAACATATTTCCTGGTAATGGATGACCTGTATTAACGCCGCCCTCGAAATTAGCGCCATTACCCATTATGAAATTCCAAATTAACCATCCAACAAAAATACATGCTACAATAATGATTCCTGAAATCATTCCTCCTCCGTTTGCCGATTTTTCTTTTTTAACGTTTGCCATTTTTTTTTAATTTTAATAGTTTTAAATAAATTATCTTAGTTATATTAAACTTGTAGTGGAGCAAATTTATATTTTTAGTTTAAATAAAAAAACTTTTTTTTATTTTATTATAATTAAATTTATTTCAAAAATACATTTGCAATTTAACACTTTGCATTTATATCAAAATACTCAAACAAATCTACTCTTTTATAAAAAAAAACGTAATTTTTTATGATATATTAACACAATATTTCAACAACCACCCCCTTATTATGAAAACTAATATTTTATACTATTAACAACAAAAAAGCAGGAAAACTGCAGTATGCACTAAAATTTCAGGTTTTATAAAAAAAATAATACCTTGCAAATGATTTAAATCTATACTTATTATGAGCAGAAAAGAAGATTTCAGTAAACATATTTCTGATGGATACAGCTCCAAGGGAGAAAGCATTATTCTGGGTGGTGCAATATTAGACGGAGAGGCTTTGGCTGATGCACATGTAAAAATACCTCTAAAAACATTAAACCGTCATGGATTAATTGCCGGTGCAACTGGAACAGGAAAAACCAAAACCATACAGGTATTATCAGAACAATTATCATCCTTTGGAATACCTGTATTGATGATGGATATAAAGGGAGATTTTAGTGGTATTGCAAAAGAAGGAGAAGAGAAAGCATTTATTACCGAACGTCATGCTAAAATAAACATCCCTTATAATACGGCAAATTTTCCTGTTGAATTATTGAGTTTATCGGAACAAAATGGTGTACGTCTTCGCGCTACTATCTCTGAGTTTGGACCGGTTTTATTTTCCCGAATTCTAAATTTAAATGACACCCAAGCTGGAGTTGTTTCTGTTATTTTCAAATATTGCGATGATCATAAAATGCCTTTATTGGATTTGAAAGACATCAAAAAAGTAATCAATTACATCACTGAAGAAGGAAAAGACGAAATTGAGGAAAGCTATGGTAAGATTTCCACTTCAACAACGGGTACCATACTTAGAAAGATAATAGAATTAGAACAACAAGGTGCCGAACTATTTTTTGGCGAAATGTCTTTTGACGTTGACGATTTAATGCGCATTGATGAAAATGGAAAAGGATACATCAACATCTTAAGATTAACCGACATTCAAGACAAACCAAAACTATTTTCAACATTTATGCTGAGTTTATTAGCTGAAATTTACCAGCAAATGCCTGAAAAAGGAGATTCGGATCAACCAGAATTAGTAATTTTTATTGATGAAGCTCATTTAATTTTCAACGAAGCCAGCAAAGCATTATTAGAACAAATAGAAACGATAGTAAAACTAATTCGTTCTAAGGGAATTGGAATTTACTTTATCACACAAAACCCAATGGACATTCCAAGTGGTGTTTTGGCGCAATTGGGTTTAAAGATCCAACATGCTTTGAGGGCTTTTACTGCCAATGATCGAAAAGCCATCAAACAAACTGCAGATAATTACCCTACATCTGAATTTTATAAAACTGATGAAATCTTAACTAGCCTGGGAATTGGTGAAGCGCTCGTTACAGCTCTGAATGAAAAAGGAATTCCAACACCACTTGCAGCTACAATGATGCGTGCTCCTATGAGCCGAATGGATATTTTAACCGAGAGTGAGATTCAAGAAATCAACAACAAATCTAAACTGGTAAAAAAATATAGCGAACTTATTGACCGTGAAAGCGCTTATGAAATGCTAAATAAAAAAATTACCGTTATTGAAGAAGAAGCTGCAGAGCAAGAACAGGAAAAAGCATCTGAAAAAGAAGAAAGTAAAGGTCCAAGTACCGCTAGTGTAGTGGGGAAATCTGTTTTAAAAGTATTGACAAGTGCTACTTTTATAAGAGGCGCTTTTGGTGTATTAACCAAAATGTTCAAAAAATAAAGTACTAATACCCTTTTAGAATTAAACCTCTAAAAGGGTATTTAAAAAAGTAATGTTAAAAATGAAAAAATATTTTATACAAAAAACACCTTTTGTTGTTCCAACAACTGATGGCAAATTGATAGAAGAACATCACGGAATTGCAACCACAAACAATCCTGAAATTTCAATCGCCCATATGATTGCTCCGCCTAAATGGAGCGAACCCTTTCAAACACCAGAATTTGAAGAGTACACCTATGTCATAAAAGGAAAAAAACAATTCATCATCGAAGATGAAATTGTAATTCTTGAAGCGGGTCAATCCATAAAAATTGAGAAAAATACTCGGGTGCAATATTCCAATCCTTTTGACGAACCTTGTGAATATATTGCCATTTGCAAACCTGCTTTCGATTTTACTAAAGTTCACCGTGAAGAATAAACACTGTGAGTAAAATAAATACTATCGTAAATATTCAAGTGAGTAACTTGGAAAAACTATCGCAACAGCTCTAGTATTTTATTTTCAACAGCTTCTGAATCCCATATTTCAGTAATATTCTCCATTTTCAAAACTTCTTCCATAATAGCATTTTGATAATCTCCAATAGCCAAAGCTTCTGCATAAGGACGATCACTAAAGGTAACTCTACTATAAAGTGGAATCCATTTTTCAGGATATTTATCTGAAAATGATTTTTCTATTTTCTTTTGCAATAAGAATTTCTCATCAGCCGTTTTAGAACTCATTTCCATAAAATTGCGATAGGAAAGCTCTGCAATGGCATCAGCATTAGGTTTACGGGATTTTTGGTATTCAGAGAAAATCGTTTCCCAATCATCGCCATACTTTTCAATCATATCATAAAGAATCGAAATATCCTCAAAGCCCGCATTCATTCCTTGTCCGTAAAATGGAACAATGGCATGACAAGCATCACCTATTAAAGCAATTTTATCTTCATAAGTCCACGGAAAACATTTCATGGTCACTAAAGTACTTGTTGGATTTTTAAAAAAATCCTCAGTCAATTTTGGAATTACATCAATAGTATCCGGTAAATTCTTTTCAAAAAAAGCTTCCACCGCTTTTTGATCCTTCAAAGAAGCAAAAGAATTATCCCCTTCAAAAGGCATAAACAAAGTACAAGTAAAACTACCATCTAAATTGGGTAATGCAATCAACATATATTCACCTCTTGGCCAAATATGAAACGAATTCTTGTCTAATTTATGAGTTGCATCCGAATTTGCAGGAATATTCAATTCCTTATATCCAATAGGTAAAAATTCTTGCGAATAATCAAACATGCTTTGACGTTGCATGCGATGGCGGATTCTGGAAAAAGCACCATCAGCACCAAAAACCATATCGTATTTCATTTCTTCCCAGGCACCTCTTTCAGTTTCTCCAATATGCAAAGTAGCATCATCAAGGGTTACATCCCAGATTTTATGTTCGAAAAAGAATTCAGCTCCTGCGGCTTCCGCCAAATCTATCATTTTCCTGTTCAAAGTCCCTCTGGAAATGGAGTAAATAGATTCTCCTTCCTGACCGTAATTTTGAAAATTAAGTTTATCAACAAGATGAATGGCCCTTTTATCCATCGGGATGGCAATTTCTCGCACGGCATCGCCCACTCCCACCGCATCAAGTGCTTTCCAACCTCGGTTAGACATGGCTAAATTAATAGAACGGCCGGAAAACTGAATTTGTCTAATATCAGGGCTTCTATCGAAAACATGAACAGTATGACCAGCTTTGCGAAGGTAAATAGCTAATAAAGATCCAACTAATCCAGAACCTACAACCGCTATTTTTTTTGGAATTTGCATTAATTTTTTATAAAAAGTTAAGCAAAATTACTGATTTTATTAGACTAAGAACTTTAAAACTATTAATTTTTACGTGGAATAAAAATCAATTTTGTTGAAGTCCTAACAATCTCCTCCTTGTTAAGCATCATTCTTCTAAATTTTCCTGCATTGTAAAGCTCCGCTTGATCACTGTAATGCGCGCTTAAAGGATTCCCCGATTGCCCTGTAGGAAGAACACTCCAGCTATTTTCTATATCCGAAAAATCAATAATCCTTCTCGTTGACGGACCTCCTTTTACGATATAATTTCCATCATCGGTAAAATCAAAAAACAAATTATTAATAACTTCTGTGGAACCTGAAACTTCAAAAGGACCTACATTGAAAATCCTTCTTAAAGCAGCCACTTTCCCCAACGGATGCTGATGTTCTACCGTATGCACTTTATTCCAAGTCCAATCAGCAACCGTAGCTCCCAATTGTTCTTCTAAAGCTATAATCGACTCTTTAAACGATTGTGATATAATTTTACTTCGGGTTTCTTTTTCGTTTTTAGTATTGACATTATCCCACCAAAGTGACGTTGCATTAACAATTTGCTTAGCAATTATTTGCTTCATAACATGTGTCCCTAAAAATTGCTTGAAATTAGCGGCGCCAAGTTCATCCTCGAAAGTATTTTTCAAATAGTTAAAAATCCATTTATTGTAAATCGTTGGCCCAACATCAGCAAGGTTATTCGAACCTTTCCATTCTTTCAAAACTGTCAAAGCTTCTTTCTCGTTTTCAGAAAGTGATTTCTCGTCCAAATTTGAGATTAACTGCTTCACTACTTCCGGGGAAACAGATGATGTATTATCAAAAATCATTTCCCCAACAGCAGTTTTATCCCAATTTGATTTTGGCTCTAATAACTGCGTAATTCTTTTTGCTCTGTCTTCAGGAAGGTAATAACCTGGATATAAAAATCCATCTATAGGTTCCGGCTGATTATTAGCAGAATATACATAATTCCATTTTGGATTTACTGCCGAAGGATTTTTGGAGAAATCCAAATATTCTTTAATATCATCTTTACCACTGGCACCATCCAAAATAAAATTAGGGTTTACGCCAGCATTATGCTTGTATAATTTTCCCGTTGCCCACCAAGCCACATTTCCTTTGGCATCTCCATACATGACATTCAATCCTGGCGCTGCTATTAAACTGACCCCTTTCTGGAAATCGGCTTTACTTTTAGCGTGCGAAAGTTGATAAACAGCATCCAGAATTTGTATGGGTTGCTGCGTATAAATCCAAGACATTGCAACAGGTTTATCTTTCATTAAACCATCAATCAAGTCATTAACAATCGGCCCGTGGCGAGTCACTTTTACATTCAAAACCACATTAGCAGAATCTTTTACTTTTATTGTTTTTTTTCGAATTTCATACGCACTGAAACCACTTGGTGTCTTATAAGCATTTGTATCATTTGGATTATTCTCCTCTTGATACAAATCAATATCATCATTCTCAAACATTGTCAAACCATACGCATACTCGCGATTGTGCCCCAATAAAGGATACGGAGTTCCAGCCAGATAACAACCATACAATTCAAAATCTGGCGTTACAAGATGTGCTTCATACCAAGTTCCCGGTTGCGAAAACCCAATGTGTGGATCATTAGCAAAAATGACTTTCCCGTTTTTAGTTTTCTTTGGAGCAATAACCCAACTGTTACTTCCTATAAAAGGAGAAATTGGAGACTGATCTAAAATCGAGGCTATCGACTTTGAAATAGCGCTATATTCTTGAGCAGTTTCATTGGCATTTTTAATTCGGGTGGTATTAAACGAACCATCAATACCAAAATCTTTGAGATACTCCATTCCGTATTTGTTTCGAATATCAGTCAATAATGGATCTGATTTTTGAGCCATCGCAAAACTAAAAGACATGTATCCAAAAATATTATAAACGTCTTTGATTGTAAATTTCTCTTTCTTAACCCCAACTAAACTGAATTCTATTGGTGTAGTTCCTTCGTCCATGTATTGATTGATTCCATCTAAGTAAGCCATCGTCAATTGATAACTTGGACTGTTTTTATCCAATGCTGCAATCGCTTTTGCAGAAGCCTCTTCAATTCCCAATCCAGCAAAGAATTTATCGTTTTTAAGTGCCACCGAACCAAAAATTTCTGATAATCGTCCCGGTGCAATTCGACGCATCAATTCCATTTGCCATAATCGATCTTGGGCATGCACATAACCCAAAGCCATCATCGCATCTTTTGAATTTGTTGCATAAATATGTGGAACGCCAAACTCATCAAAATAAACTGTTGTTTCTTTTTGAATATTTTTCAGTTGCAATTTGCCCTCGTATTTTGGTTCTAAATAAAACCCATAAATAATTAAAGCTACCGCTAAAACGGCTACTACCGAAAGTAAAGCCAGAAGGACTATTTTAAGTTTTTTCATATTTAAATAAATTGATAAACAAATATATAGGATTTGAAAATGATTTAAAACAATTTATTTAAACGAGTGTAATTTAGGTAAATCGAGTAAATACAATTATTTTGTTTAATTTATTTTAAAATTAATTAAACAAAAAGTATATTTGTTCCAAATTAAAAAGATATGAAACACATTTCTAGAGATGATATTTCTCAAATGGAGAAAGTCGAAAGATTGAATTTAATTAATTCTTGCACTGGATATAAATCAGCTAATCTTCTGGCTACAAAATCCCTTGATGGAAAATCTAATGTGGCTATTTTTAGCAGCGTGACGCATTTAGGAAGCAATCCTGCTCTAATAGGATTTATAATGAGACCCACAACCGTCCCAAGAGATACATACAAAAACATACGAGAAACCGGTTATTTTACTGTAAATCATATTACGGTAAACATGATTGAAGATGCGCACCATACATCGGCAAATTATGAATTAGGTATTTCTGAATTTGACAAAACCAATCTGGAAGAAGAGTATAAAAATGATATAGAAATTCCATTTGTAAAAGGAAGTCCGGTTCAGTTGTATTGCAAATACGTAAACGAATATTACATCAAGGAAAATGATACGATTCATGTAATTGCGTCAATCGAAAATTTATTTTTTGAAGAAGAATTAGAACATAAAGACGGCTGGTTACAAATTGACAAAGGAAATGTTGTGGCACTAAACGGACTCGATGGGTATTGTTTACCCAAATTAGTAGACCGCTTTCAGTATGCTCGAAAAGAAATTCCAACCACTTCATTTTTTAAAAAATAAAAAATGAAAAAGCTGCGATTAATCCTTGGTGATCAGTTGAATTTAGAACACTCTTGGTTACAGGAAAGTGATGACAACACAATATATGTCTTGGCCGAAATGCGTCAGGAAACGGATTATGTAAAACATCATATCCAAAAAGTGGCGGCCTTTTTTCTGTCGATGAGGAATTTTTACACAGCGATAAAAGAAAATGGACATCAAGCGGTCTATTTTCAAATTACCGATGTTGAGAATCCACAAAATTTAGAAAAAATCATTGCCTTTTGTATTGAAAAATATAACATTCAAAAATTCGAATATCAATTACCCGATGAATATCGACTAGACCAACAACTAAAAACTATTTGTTCGAATCTAAAAATCGAATCAGAGGCATTTGACTCCGAACATTTTTACACCACGCGTCACGAACTTTCTGATTTTTTTGAAGGAAAGAAGTTGTTATTAATGGAGATTTTTTATCGGAACATGCGCAAAAAACATCATGTTTTAATGGATGGAAGCACTCCGTTAGGCAATCAATGGAATTTTGATGCTGATAATCGCAAAAAATATAAAGGTGAAGTTCCGGTTCCTTCAGAAAAAAATTTCCATACCAATGTTTCTGAAGTTATTGCACAAATCAAAGAAGCAGGAATCGTGACTTTTGGAAACATTAATCCAGATAATTTCAGTTGGCCTACTTCGCGCGAGCAATCGTTGGAAGTTTTAGATTATTTCTGCAAAAATCTGCTGAAGTATTTTGGTGATTATGAAGATGCGATGCATACCGATGAAAAATTCCTTTTCCATTCCCGTTTGTCTTTTGCAATGAATAGTAAAATGCTTTCGCCAAAAGAAGTAATCGAAACCGTTATTTCTTTTTATCATGCAAATGAAACTGAAATAAGTATCTCACAAGTTGAAGGATTTGTTAGGCAAATTTTAGGTTGGCGCGAATACATCCGAGGAATTTATTGGAAAGAAATGCCCAATTATGCCAAAATGAATATCTTGGAAAATACAAATAAATTACCAGATTTTTTCTGGACGGGTAAAACCAAAATGAATTGTATGAGCCATGCTATCAATCAAAGTTTAGACGAAGCTTACGCACATCATATTCAGCGGCTGATGGTAATTGGAAATTTTACGCTACTGACACAAATTCATCCTGACGAAGTAGACGCGTGGTATTTAGGCGTATATATTGATGCTATTGAATGGGTCGAAATGCCCAACACTCGCGGTATGTCACAATATGCAGATGGCGGAATTATCGCCACAAAACCCTATGTTTCCTCTGGAAGTTACATCAATAAAATGAGTAATAATTGTGCCAAATGCCATTACAATGTAAAAGAAAAATTTGGAGATAATGCCTGCCCTTTCAATACGTTATATTGGAATTTTCTAGATGAGAAAAAAGAGTACTTTAAAGGAAATCAACGCATGGGAATGATGTTGAATTTATTAAATAAAATGAATCCCGAAGAATTATATAAAATTAAAGTTAAGGCCAATTCCATTATCCAAGACATGGATTCCTATTAAACCGAAACATCCATAAATAAAAAGAGTGCTTAAATTCTATACGAACTTAAACACTCTTTATTTTCATTATAAAAAGAATAAATTTAATTCTTTTTACTTCCATCTATAATAGCTCCTGTTCCCGCACCTACTCCAGCACCAGCTACACCGCCAATAATAGCACCTTGTACTTTTTTCTTACTGATAATAGCTCCAGTTGCAGCACCTACACCAGCTCCAATGACAGCACCTTTTGCAGTACTACTCCAGCCTTTTCTTTGCGTAGTAGTGTTTGTTGTAGTTGTTGTAGTTGAAGGTGATTGCTTATTTACGACAACAACTTCTTTTTGTGTTTCAATTCTTGCAGCTTCAATTTTGACCATTTCTTGTTTCATAGAGTCAATTACTCTTTCCTTTTCCATTTCAACTTTCATGGAATCTACCGTTGCTACTTTAGCCTTTTCAATTTCCATTTTTCCTTGGTTCTGACAAGAAACAACAACTGCAGCTACAAGAATAAAGTATAATGCTTTCATAATTTGAATTTTTTTAATTTCTAATGCTACAAAGAAACGTTTAAACCTGTAAATTACACTTATGCAATTCAGGTTATTATTTATATAATTTAAAGATTTACTTTGTCCAAAATACCTGCTTTCAGAATCTGACCAAACTCAAACATGTCTTCAAAAGAAGTATATAAAGGCACCGGTGCTAAGCGGATAACGTTAGGTTCACGCCAATCCGTTATGACTCCGTTTTTCATCAAATAATCAAATAAACTGCGCCCTTCCCCATGCAGTAAGACTGATAATTGCGACGCTCTTTCGGATGGATTTGACGGTGTAATAATTTCGAAAGTACTATCGACTTCTTTGTCTATTTCGTGCAGAATGAATTCTAAATACGAAGTAATTGCATCTCTTTTTTGAATTAAATCGTCCATTCCTATTTCATCAAACATTTCCACGGATGCTAAATAAGGTGCCAAAGAAAGCACTGGTAAATTACTTATTTGCCAACCATCGGCTCCATGAACAGGATCAAAAGTGGGTTCCATCTTGAAACGACGTTCTTTATTATGTCCCCACCACCCCGCAAATCTTGGTAACTCCGAATTGTTGTGGTGTTTTTCATGAATGAAACAACCAGAAGCATTTCCAGGACCTGAATTCATGTATTTATAACTGCACCAAGCTGCAAAATCCACATCCCAATCGTGCAATTCCAGTTTTATGTTTCCTGCAGCATGCGCTAAATCCCAACCCACATAAGCACCCACTTTATGACCAGCTGCTGTTATGGTTTTCATATCAAAAACTTGTCCTGTGTAATAATTAACACCGCCAATTAAAACTAAAGCCAACTCGTCACCTACTTCATCAATTTTGGCCAAAACATCTTCTAAGCGAATGTTGTGTTCTCCTTCGCGACGCTTGATTTCAACAATAGCATCTTCTGGTTCGTAACCATGAAAATGAACCTGACTTTGAAACATATATTGATCCGAAGGAAATGCTTTTTCTTCGCAAATGATTTTATATCTTGTCTTTGTTGGTCGGTAAAAAGACACCATTAACAAATGAAGATTTACGGTCAATGTATTCATCACAGTAACTTCACTCGGTAACGCACCCACAATTTTACTCAACGGATTTGCAAATCGTTCGTGGTAATCCCACCATGGTTTATTACTGTAAAAATGACCTTCAACGGCGAGATTTGCCCAATCATTCATCACCTCATCCACATAATTTTTAGTACGTTTGGGTTGTAATCCCAGTGAATTTCCTGTAAAATAAATTACTTTTTTTCCATTTACCCGCGGAAAAATAAATTCATCTTGGTATTTATGTAATTGATCTTGTGAATCAAGTTGTTTTGCAAATTTAAGGGTGTTTTCGAAAGTCATGATTTGTATTTTGTTTTGTAAAAGTAGTAAAAAAGGACCGATAGATAAAAGACTTTTAACTGATTGGCAAACCATAAAAGAGTTAAATTTTCGAATGCAAAAAAATAGTTTCAGATTCCTATACGGAATTAAGAAACTACTCGTTATTTAACTATATTGAATTTAAAACTCCTAGCTATGCTTAAAAACAGTTTGAATGTTATTATTATTGCTATCGCCGTGGTAATTTCCTCGTATTTATTTTCGAATGCTTTTCAGAATCGAAATAAAAGTAATGATACCATAAGTGTTACTGGCTCGGGAAAGAAAGATTTCGTCTCGGATTTGATTGTTTGGAACGGTTCTTTTTCTAAAAAAAGCGTGACATTGAAAGAAGCCTACGCAGCATTGGACTCTGACAGAGAGAAAATAAAAAACTATTTATCAGGCAAAGGAATTGCTCCGAATGAGATGGTATTCTCAGCAGTTAATTTCAATAAAGATTTTGAAACTACCTTTAACGAAAACGGAACGACAAGACAGCAAATTTTTACTGGATTTACCTTAACCCAAAGCGTGAGCATCCAATCTAAGGAAGTAAATAAAATTGAAGAATTGTCCAGACAATCCAGTGAGTTAATAAATTCTGGTGTGGAATTTTATTCTTCTCCCCCGGAATATTACTACACTAAACTTGCCGAATTAAAAATAAAAATGATTGCCGAAGCTACAAAAGACGCCAGTATCAGAGCTAAAAGTATTGCCGAAAATGCAGATGCGAGTTTAGGAAATCTAAAAAAATCGGACATGGGTGTTTTTCAAATTACGGGTCAAAACTCATCGGAAGATTTTTCTTATGGCGGTTCCTTTAATACGCAATCCAAAAACAAAACGGCTAATATAACGGTACGACTGGTGTATCAAGTGAATTAAAAATTCAAATCAGGAATCATCCTCAAAATGTTTTGTGTGAGGGATGGAAGCGGCATCCTTTATTTTCTTTCTTTAAGAAAATAAAGATACAGCGTACAACCCGACCCTTGGGGCACACACAAAAAAAATCTCGCCATTACTGACGAGATTTTGTTATTTAGAATATGATTATCCCGAAGTTTCGGGACAGATTAGATGATTAACATCGCGTCACCGTAAGAATAGAATTTATACTCTTCTTTGATAGCTTCGGCATACGCTTTTTTCATTAAATCATGTCCACAAAATGCGGAAACCATCATTAATAAAGTTGATTTTGGCGTGTGAAAATTAGTAATCATACACGTTGGAATTGTAAAATCATGTGGCGGAAAAACGAATTTATTTGTCCATCCATCAAAAGGATTCAAAGTGTTTTGTGACGATACTGAACTTTCAACGGCACGCATAGAAGTGGTTCCTACGGTACAAATACGTTTCTTTTTAGCTTTGGCTTCATTCACAATATCACAAGCTTCTTGAGTAATTTTTAATTCCTCAGAATCCATTTTGTGTTTTGATAAATCCTCAACCTCAACTGGGTTGAAAGTTCCCAAACCTACGTGAAGCGTTACTTCGGCAAATTTAATTCCTTTGATTTCCAGTTTTTTCAATAAATGTTTCGAGAAGTGCAATCCTGCAGTTGGCGCTGCTACAGCTCCTTCTTCTTTAGCATAAATAGTTTGGTAACGTTCCGCATCTTCCGGAGTTACGTCTCTAGAAATATATTTTGGGATTGGAGTTTCTCCAAGTTCTGTTAATTTATTTCTGAATTCTTCATAAGAACCGTCGTAAAGAAAACGCAATGTTCTTCCGCGAGAAGTCGTGTTGTCAATAACCTCAGCTACTAACGAATCGTCATCTCCAAAATATAGTTTGTTACCAATTCTGATTTTACGAGCCGGATCAACTAAAACATCCCAAAGTCTTTGCTCAGAGTTTAATTCTCTAAGTAAAAAAACTTCGATTCTTGCTCCAGTTTTCTCTTTGTTTCCATACAAACGTGCTGGAAAAACCTTAGTGTTATTCAAAATTAAAACATCGCCGTCATCAAAATAATCGATAACATCTTTGAACATTTTATGCTCTATAGTTCCTTTCTTACGATCAATAACCATTAGACGAGCTTCGTCTCTGTTTTCAGCTGGATATTCAGCAAGAAGTTCTTTAGGTAAATCGAATTGAAAATGTGATAATTTCATTTGATAAAGTTATGAGTTATAGATTATGAAGTGTGAGTTTTGAGGTCATGCTTCTAAATCGTGTGCAAATATACGATTGTGAGATAGGCGTTGTCAAGTGTTTTGCTGTTTAATTTAGTTTCAAAATTGCAAAGTAACAAAGCAGCAAAGCTTTAGCCCCGTAAACATTGAGAATTAAGATGTAATTTCAGATACATTAAAATCTAATTTTTTCATGTCTTCCCAAAAATCAGGGTATGATTTAGAAACTACTTCGGCATTTTCTATAATTATTGGCACTTTTAAAGCTAATGGGGCAAATGCCATCGCCATTCTGTGATCGTTATAGGTAGCGATTTTAACATTGTGATTGATTTCATTTGAAGCCATAAGCGTCAAGCTATCATTAGTCACTGAAATATTGGCCCCTAATTTTGTTAACTCAATTCTAAGTGCTTCCAGTCTGTCAGTTTCTTTAATTTTCAAGGTGTGAAGCCCCGTAAGATGACAACCAATTCCTAATCCAAGGCAAGTAACCACTATCGTTTGGGCGATATCTGGCGTATTATTTAATTCTAGGTTTAAAGTTTCGGGTTTAAAACCCACTTGTTTTGTAAGCGTCATTTTGTTTTCTTCAAAATGCGTTTCAACTCCCATTTGTTTGTAGATTTTAACCAAAGCTGAATCGCCTTGTAAACTGGTTTCTTTATAACTGGTCAATGAAATAGTGGCATTTTCAGCCAAAGCAGCCAAACTAAAAAAGTACGATGCAGAACTCCAATCGGATTCTACGGTCATTACTTTCGATTCCACTTTTTGTTTTGGATAAACGGTAATTACATTCCCTTCGAAACTGGTTTTAACATCCAAATCATTCAACAAAGCCAATGTCATTTTGATATAAGGAACTGAAGTAATCTCACCTACTAACGTGATTTCGATACCGTTTTCCAATTTTGGCGCCACTAATAACAATGCCGATATGTATTGACTGCTTACATTTGCAGGAATATTAACCTTAGAAGCTGTGATTTTTTGTCCTTTGATTCGAATAGGCGGATATCCTACTTCTTTTTCATAGGAGATTTTCGCACCCAATTGCTCTAGCGCTTCCACCAAAACTTTTATAGGACGCTCTGTCATTCGCTGAGAACCAGTTAAAACTACTTCACGACCTTCGTTTACAGCAAAATAAGCGGTTAAAAAACGCATCGCAGTTCCAGCATGATGAATGTCAACTATTTCTTCATTTCCCTTTAAAGCTTTTTGCATCACTTCACTGTCATCTGAATTAGAAGTATTCGTCAAAGTAATATTTGGAAACAAAGCTTGCAATAATAATAGTCTGTTGGTTTCGCTTTTTGAACCGGTAACTGCAATTTGAGCTTGTAAATTAGAATGGGAAGTTTGTAACAGTAAATTCATATTTTTAATTATGAGTTATGAGTTATAGCTTAAGCTTTCGACTCAAAAAATTTAAAGTCGCAATTTACCACTACTCACTCACAATTCATAATTTACAATTCACAAATTATTTGAGTTTTTCGTTGTTTTTGTGACGATCTTTGTCTCGAATAGATTTTAAATCCATCTTTTTATCGAAAGCAGCCTGCAAATCGATTCCTGTTTGATTTGCTAAACACAATACCACAAAAACCACATCAGCTAATTCTTCACCAAGATCTTTATTTTTATCGCTTTCTTTTTCGGATTGTTCTCCATAACGGCGGGCAATGATACGGGCTACCTCACCTACTTCTTCAGTAAGTTGCGCCATATTGGTCAATTCGTTAAAATAACGAACGCCGTGTTCTTTTATCCAAGTATCTACGTCGAGTTGGGAATTTTTTAGGTTCATTTTATTCTCTATTTTTACTGTCAATTACTATCGTTACAGGACCATCATTCAGCAAAAGCACTTTCATATCCGCACCAAAGATTCCCGTTTGTACTTTTTTACCTAATTCTATTTCTATTTTTTTTACAAAATTCTCATACAATGGAATGGCCACTTCTGGTTTTGAAGCTTTGATATAGGAAGGACGATTGCCTTTTTTGGTAGAAGCATGCAATGTAAATTGACTAACCACAATAATATCTCCGTCAACATCTTTTACAGATAAATTCATCACATCATTTTCATCGCCAAAAATGCGGATGTTAGTAATCTTATTAACCAGCCAATCTATATCTTCTTGAGTATCGGCATCTTCAATACCAACTAAAACCAATAGTCCTTTTTGGATATCGGCTACAATTTTATTGTCTATAGTTACGGAGGCGGAGGAAACCCTTTGAAGGACGATTTTCATTTTTGAAATTGAAATTGATTTTTGAAATTGCTATTGTTATTCCCTCGTTTTATCACTGATTATCCTATCTTCATTATGAATATCCGTTCGGTAATTTTCATCATCGCCTTCCAGAATTTTAAGATAACTTCTATAACGGGACCAAGCGATTTCGTCTTTTTCTAATGCGGTTTTAATAGCACAATGCGGTTCGTCTTTATGCAAACAATTATTAAATTTACACTGATCTTTCAATTTGAAAAATTCAGGAAAATAGCCGCTAATTTCTTCTTTTTCCATGTCTACAATTCCAAAACCTTTGATACCTGGCGTGTCAATAATTTTAGCATCAAAAGACAAATCATACATTTCGGCAAAAGTAGTTGTGTGTTGTCCTTGCTTGCTTGCTTCAGAAATTGTTTTTGTTTTTAAATGTAAAGAAGGCTCCATTGCATTTACCAATGTTGATTTCCCCACACCGGAATGCCCGGAAAACATGCTCACTTTACCAATCATCATTGCTTTCAACTCCTCAATTCCTTTCATTTCAGTCGAAGAAACTCTCAAACATTTATATCCAATTTCTTGATATACGTGTTGCATGTATAATTGTTCATCTAAAGTGGCATCGTCAAACGTATCTATTTTGTTAAAAACCAGTATCGTTTCAATTCCATATGCTTCGGCAGTAACCAGAAAACGATCTATAAAATTAAAAGTCGTTGGCGGATTATTAATGGTAACCAACAAGAAAACCCTATCAATATTAGACGCAATAATATGCATTTGATGTGATAAATTCACAGATTTCCGAACGATATAGTTCTTCCTGTCGTGAATCTTGTGAATGGTTCCCGTAACAGTATCTGAGGATTCTTCGAGTTCATAATCCACAATATCGCCCACAGCAATAGGATTGGTACTTTTGATTCCTTTGATTCGGAATTTCCCTTTCATACGGCATTCGATAAAATCACCTTGTTCAGATTTTACGGTGTACCAACTTCCTGTAGATTTGTATACTAGTCCTGTCATGGTGCAAAGGTAAAATTTTGTTTCAAGTTTATCCCGACACTTCGGGATAAAGTTTAAAGTTTTTGAAACTACCTATAAATAAAAAATCCCCACACCTTTTGAAAAAAGCTGTAGGGATTTATTTTTTGAAAAAAAACAATGATTATGCGTTCAATACTTTTTCTTGGTGACCAATACTTTCTTGGTGAATCGCTTTGAACATTTTTAGTACAAATTCTTCAGTCAATCCTTTTTTCTCACCCTCTAAAATCATTTTTCCAAGGATTTCATTCCAACGATTGTTTTGCAATACAGCAACGTTAGCATCTTTTTTCACCTGACCTATTTCGTCTGCTACCTTCATACGCTTCCCTAATAATTCCAATAAAGTAGCATCTAAAACATCTATATTAGCTCTTAACTTAGCCATTTTTTGAGTAAACTCATCAGATACATCATTTACTTTTCTCACTTTCAAATCAATAAAAATTTGTTTCAAAGCGTCTGGTGTAACTTGTTGTGCAGCATCACTCCAAGCATTGTCCGGATCGTAATGTGTTTCGATAATCATACCATCATAATTCAAATCCAAAGCTTCCTGCGTTACTTCAAGAATCATTTTACGGTCTCCTGTAATATGAGACGGGTCAATGATTAAAGGTAAATCAGGGAATTTATTTTGCAATTCGATAGCAATCTGCCATTCTGGAATATTTCTGTATTTTGTTTTTTCGTATGTAGAAAAACCTCTGTGAATTACTCCTAATTTTTCAATTCCTGCCATGTATAAACGCTCAACACCACCCAACCATAAAGACAAATCTGGATTTACCGGATTCTTAACCAATACGATTTTTTTAGTTCCCGCTAAAGCATCTGCAATTTCCTGCATTGCAAATGGATTTACGGTCGTTCTGGCACCAATCCATAATACATCGATATCATATTCCAAAGCTAATTTTACGTGAGCAGCATTTGCCACTTCCGTTCCCATTAGCAATCCGGTTTGTTCTTTCGCTTTTTTTAACCATTTCAATCCAATTTCTCCAACACCTTCAAATCCTCCCGGACGCGTTCTTGGCTTCCAAATTCCTGCTCTAAAAACACTTACATCTGAATCTTTCAATTCATGTGCAATTTTCAATACTTGTTCTTCTGTTTCAGCACTACAAGGTCCTGCGATCACAAATGGATGAGTCAAATTGAATTCATTCAACCAATTTCTCATTTCTTTCTTGTTTTCCATCTTTTCTAATTTTATTTTTTTAGTTTTTTGTGTTGTTCTTTTTTAACTGTAAAATGTGACTGATCACTTTTTCACGTTCATTCCGTTTAATATTTCCTTTATTTTATTGACGCTTTGCATTTCATTGTAAATCGCATCGTAATCTTCCTTTTCTAATAACTCTTTAAACTTTGACAAATTCGAAATGTATTCTTCCAAAGTTTTTACAACATGCTTTTTATTCTGTTTAAAAATTGGCGTCCACATTGCTGGGGAACTTTTGGCTAATCGAACTGTGCTTTCAAAACCGGAACCTGCCATATCAAAAATATCCTGTTCATCCTTCTCTTTATTGATTACCGTTTTTCCCAACATAAAGGCACTGATATGCGACAAATGCGACACATAAGCAATATGTTTATCATGTGATTTTGGATCCATATAACGGATTCTCATTCCCATTGCTTTAAACAAATCCAACGCTTTTTCTTGTAACTTGAAAGTTGTTTTTTCGACCTCACAAATGATATTCGTTTTCCCTCGAAACAATCCTTTTATTGCCGCAGAAGGTCCTGAAAACTCCGTTCCTGCAATAGGATGTGTGGCTATAAAATTCCTTCTTTTAGGATGATTGGCAATCATTTCACAAATAGGCATTTTAGTTGAACCCACTTCAAAAACAATCGTATTATCCCCAATAACATCCAATACTTTTGGCAATACAACCAGCGCTACATCAACAGGAACCGAAACGATAACAAAGTCTGCATCCACTAAATCATCAAATGCCGCGCCTTCATCAACAACTCCTAAAGCTATGGCTTCCGCCAAATGACTTTCGTTGCTATCAATTCCATAAATTTTGACTTCAGGATGCAACGTTTTAATGTCCAATGCCATCGAACCGCCTATCAATCCTATTCCAATTACGTATATTTTCATATTTTATATTATTTGGGATTCGGGATTTTCGAATTAGGATTAATTTGAATTCCTAAATCAAAAAATCCTAATTCCTAAATCTTTCTATAGCTTCCTGTACTTTTTCTTCTTTTACACAAAGTGCAAATCGTATGTATCCTTCTCCATTAGAACCAAAAATGGTTCCCGGTGTAATGAAAATAGATTTGTCATATAAAATTTCATCAATAAATTTCTCTGCTGATGTAATCCCGTCTGGCAATTTTGCCCAAACAAATAATCCAACACCTTCCTTATACACTTTACAACCTAATTTCTCTGCCAGTTGCTCGGTAAGAATTCTGCGTTTTCTATAAATCGCATTCATCGATTCAAACCAAGTCTTGTCACTTTTCAATGCTTCAATTGCGCCCTTTTGAATCCCGTAAAACATTCCGCTATCCATGTTGCTTTTTACTTTTAAAACTGCATCGATACAAGCTGCATTTCCTAGAAGCATTCCAACTCTCCAGCCCGCCATGTTAAAAGTCTTACTCAAAGAATTCAATTCTAAAACCACATCTTTTGCGCCTTCAACTTGCAACAAACTCATTGGATTGTCATTCAAAACAAAACTATACGGATTGTCATTGACTAACAAAATATTATTTTTTTTGGCGAAAGCCACTAATCTTGAAAACAACTCCAAACTTCCTCTTGCTCCTGTTGGCATGTGCGGATAACCAATCCACATTATTTTCACTTTCGATAAATCCAGTTTTTCCAAAGCTTCAAAATCCGGTTCCCAATTATTCACTTCTTTTAAGTCATAATAAACTGGAACTGCTCCTACTAAATTAGTCACCGAAGTGTATGTTGGATATCCTGGATTTGGAATCAGCACCTGATCGCCTTCATTCAAGAAAGCCAGTGAAATATGCATAATTCCCTCTTTGGAACCCATCAAAGGCAAGATTTCGTTAGCCGGATTCAACACAACTCCGTAATTATTTTTGTAAAAATCAGCCATGCCTTGACGCAATTCCGGTAATCCTTGATAACTTTGGTATTGATGCGCATTTTCATCTTGCATTGCCAGAACTACTGCATCAATTACTGCTTGTGACGGTTGTAAATCCGGACTTCCAATTCCCATATTAATAATTGGTTTCCCTTCAGAAGCCAGTTGTCTTACTTCTCTCAATTTTGATGAGAAATAATATTCTTCAATTATATCGAGACGTTTCGCTGTAGTAATCATGTTTAAATTTTAAGATTCTTTTGACTTTGTAACTTTGTAGCTTTCGACTAATTATAATTTTGTGTTTTTATATTCGCCTAACACTTTGAAATACTCCGCCATGATGATTAATAGTGACTTTGCTTTTGCATAATCTTCGTATTTCTCGAAAGTAACATCCACAAAAAACGAATATTTCCAAGGTGTTTCTATTTTTGGTAACGACTGAATTTTGGTTAAATTCAATTTACAATCACTCATTACATTTAGTACTGCAGCCAAACTGCCACGTTTGTGATCCAATTCGAATTTAATGGACGCTCTGTTTATTTCGTTTTCCGGGACAAAAGAATTGTCCTTTTTGATAATCACAAAACGAGTCATATTATTTTTAATCGTTTGAATTTCCGGAGCCAAAATTTCTAAATCATACATTTCCGAAGCGGTTTTACTGGCAATCGCGGCAATTCCTTTCAACTGTTTTTCCTGAATTCTACGTGCCGTTTCAGCAGTATCTTTGTCTTCGACTAATTTTATGTTTGGGTATTTTTTCAGGAATTCCATACATTGTAAAATAGCCATAGGATGCGAATGTACTTCCAGAATATCTTCCATTTTTTGACCTTTTAAAGCCATTAAATTCTGATGAATTCTCAAATAATGTTCTCCTATTATGTGCAAATTATTTTTGTCAATCAATGCGTAATTTGGAATAATAGGACCCGCAATAGAATTCTCTATCGCCATAACTGCTTGATCTGATTTGCCTGAAAGTAGGTTATCCACTAATTCTTCAAAAGACAAACATTCATCGACAGCAACTGCCTGACTGAAATATTCTTGTGCCACCTGATGGTGAAAAGAACCCGTTATCCCCTGTATTCCAATTATTTCATTCATTTTTACACCTTTTTAAGCAAAAAAAAATCCCGATTTTCATCGGGATTGTATATTTATAGTATCAATTTAATTTTATAATCAAATAACCATACAACAATCCCTTTCTACTTTCCAGAAGAAATAATAAGAATTGCTAAAATAAAATCGGTTACTCAACATCTTGTTGCTATTTTGTATTAATTACTCTGCGAATGTATACATAATTTCCAGCTAACCCAAAAAAAAAGCTGATTTTATTGAACAAAAAAAGGATTCGCTAAAAAACTGGTTATTAATTATGTAATAATTAAAAAAAGGCTTTTAAAATATTTTTTAATCAGCGTGTCTTTATGATTTTCAGAAATTGAAATATTCTTTTTCCAGAATTTTACCCTTAAAATCAAACCAAATTACGCTACTAATTTTTCAGTAAGCCATTTTTTCCCTTCCGAAATTCGAGTTACCATCATTGCCGATACTAAATCACCATTCGCATTCAGCAACGTCGCCATTGGATCTACCAAAGTTCCTACAATCATTGCAGCCGGCAAAGCCTGCTCCATAGGAAATCCATAAACGGTTATCGCCAAAATTTCTCCTATATAACCTCCATTTGGAATTCCGCCTTCGACCACCGAAACAATAACTGTAATTCCCAATGCCATCAATAAGGTATTTGGATCTGTAAAATCTTTACCAAACATAGCAAAAATAACCGCAATTTTTATTATCGACGACATACTAGAACCGTCTTTATGCAAAGGTGCGCCAAGTGGAATAACTACATTCCTAATATGACTCGGAATATTCATTTGTTCTGCACCTTCCAGATTGGCAGGAATTGTTGCAATGCTGCTACAAGTTCCTAACG
This sequence comes from Flavobacterium sp. GNP002, assembly GCF_054343795.1. NCBI lineage: Bacteria > Pseudomonadati > Bacteroidota > Flavobacteriia > Flavobacteriales > Flavobacteriaceae > Flavobacterium > Flavobacterium sp. GNP002. The sequence continues at coordinate 1,715,712 of NZ_JBTGUW010000001.1, read as the reverse complement.
CCGTTAAAGAAGGTGTAATATTATTTTTCCAAAACACTTTAAATCCTAATTTTCCTCCGGCGATAAAAGCGTACAAACTAAAAAACACGACAAAATAAAACGCGCAAACCGCATAATACAGTCCCAATGGTTTTGCATAAGCACCAAACAATTGCGGTCCAAAAATCCCAACTTGATATGCAAAATAAGCACCCAATCCTATTGGAGCTGTTTTCATAATGATGTGTAACAATTGTTTCATCACTTCATTACCTGAATTCAAGAACCGACTGAAATCTTTCCCTTTTTCGCCCGATTGCAAACTGGCAAATCCTATTAAAAACGAAAATATGATGAGCGCCAACATACTTTTTCGAGAAAGTAGCTCATAAAAATCCCCCGCTGTAAGCAACTGGGTAATTTGTGAACCTGTAGTGCTTTCCTGAATAGTTTCTAGTGGGATTTTAGAAATGATAATATCTTGCTGAATGGGAAATAACAATACACCAACTATCATCAAAATAGCAGAAATCAGTACTGTACTTAAAAATACTCCAATGACAATGACAAACAATTTTCCTAGTTTCTCTGATTTTTCTAAATTAGCAATCGAAGATGCGATCGTAAAAAAAATCAACGGGATAATTGCTGTAAACAATAAATTCAGAAATATATCGCCCAAAGGCTTAATCACCTCTACTCCTTTTCCAAAAACTAAACCCAAAATACTTCCTGCCAGAATTCCGCCAAGTAGCAATAAAATACTTTTGTAATTTTTCAAGAAACTGCCCGATTGTGTATTTTTCAAATTCATATCTATATAGTTTAGGGTAAATATATAAATCTAAAATAGAATATCATCCCGCTTTGTAAAACTTTGACAAAGGACTTTTTAGCTATTGAGCTACAAAAAACAATAAATCAATGCTTTTTCTGTTTACTTTTGCAACAAATAAAATTCCATGTCAATAGAAGTAAATAATATATCAAAAAGCTACGGTGCCCAAAAAGCATTGGATAACATTTCGTTTTCTATAAAAAAAGGAGAAATCGTTGGCTTTTTAGGTCCAAATGGAGCCGGAAAATCGACTTTGATGAAAATATTGACAACCTACATTAATGCCGATGAAGGTTCAGCAATCGTAAATGGAAACGATGTAAACACTCAACAAAAAGCCGTTCAACTTTCTATTGGTTACCTTCCAGAACACAATCCGTTGTATTTGGATTTGTATGTGAGGGAATATTTGGCTTTCAATGCTGATGTCTATAAAGTAGCCAAATCCCGTATCGAAGAAGTAATTCAATTGACCGGTTTAAGTACCGAAAGTCATAAAAAAATAGGGCAATTATCTAAAGGATATCGCCAGCGTGTAGGTCTTGCCAATGCTTTATTGCACAATCCTGACGTCTTGATTCTTGATGAACCAACTACAGGTTTAGACCCAAACCAATTGATGGAAATTCGTAATGTGATTAAAAACGTGGGTAAAGACAAAACGGTTTTCCTTTCTACGCACATTATGCAGGAAGTTGAAGCGATTTGTGACCGCGTGATTATCATCAATAACGGCAAAATTGTTACCGATAAAAAACTAGACAACTTAATTTCCGAAGATGCAGCACAAGTTATCGAAGTAGAATTTGATTATAAAATAGAAGAACAAGCTATTTCCAAAATCGAAAATCTTGTTTCTTATAAAAATACACACGATATGATTTGGGAATTGACTTTCAAAGCGGATAAAGACATGCGCCCGGCAGTTTTTGATTTTGCCAATGCCAATGGTTTAAAAACCTTGCAGCTGAATCAGAAAAATAAAAATTTAGAGGCCGTATTTAGAGAGATTACGAAATAGTTACAACAACAAAAAAGCTCGTTTAAATCCAATTTTAAACGAGCTTTTTTTATGAAATACGATTAAAAATTAAAAAATCTTACTCGCAATTTGTCTAATATTTTCTGATTTTCCCATTGAATAATAATGTAAAACTGGAACGCCGGCTGCTTTCAATTCTAACGATTGTTGAATCGCCCATTCGATTCCTACTTGTCTAATATCCGCATTATTTTTACATTGATCAACAGCATTAATTAAATCTTCGGGTAAGTCGATTCGGAAAATTTGTGGCAATACCTGTAAGTGTCTTTGTACTGCAATTGGTTTAATTCCCGGGATAATAGGAACGGTAATTCCCATTTCTCTGGCTTTAGCAACAAATTCAAAGTATTTAGCATTATCAAAAAACATTTGCGTCACCACATAATCAGCACCTGCATCTACTTTTTCTTTCAATCTTTTCAAATCGGAAATTAAAGATGGAGATTCCAAATGTTTCTCCGGGTATCCCGCAACTCCAATACAAAAATTGGCTTTGTTATCAACATCCATCACATCATGCAAGTACTTCCCGCAATTCAGTTGGTTAATTTGTTTTACCAAATCAACAGCAAAATCATTTCCTCCTTGTTTAGGAACAAAAGACTGCTCGTCCTTCATCGCATCGCCACGCAAAGCCATCACATTATCAATTCCCAAATAATGACAATCGACTAATAAATATTCGGTTTCTTCTTTTGTAAAACCACCGCAAAGCACATGAGGAACTGTATCTACATTGTACTTATGCTTGATTGAAGCGCAAATTCCAAGCGTTCCAGGACGCATTCTGGTAAGTTTTTTTTCCAATAATCCATTGCCTTTATCAACATAAATAAACTCTTCGCGAGAAGTGGTTACGTCGATAAATGGCGGTTTGAACTCCATTAACGGATCAATATTATCGTATAATTCCTGAATGCTTTTGCCTTTTTGAGGCGGAATAATTTCAAAAGAGAATAAAGTTTCTCCTTTAGCTGCTTCTATATGCTGTGTTACTTTCATTTTCTTTAGTTTGAAGTTTAAGGTTTAAGGTTTAAGGTTCTCTCGAACAACTTTAAACTTTAAACTTTAAACAAAATTTCAACTTTAAACTATTTCTAATCCGCAATATTCGGGTTCAACCATTTCATGGCTACTTCAGTTGAAACGCTTCTTCGTTTAGCGTAATCAATAACTTGGTCTTCCTTTATTTTTCCAAGTCCAAAATACTTACTTTCCGGGTTTCCAAAATAATATCCAGAAACCGATGAGGCTGGCCACATAGCCATACTCTCCGTCAAAGTCACTCCTATTTCTTGTTCTACATTTAGTAATTTCCAAATCGTTGGCTTTTCTAAATGGTCAGGACAAGCCGGATAACCCGGTGCTGGACGAATTCCTTTATAAACCTCTTCAATCATAGCCTCGGTAGTTAAATTTTCATCAGCAGCGTATCCCCATATTTCCTTTCGGATTTTTTCGTGAAGGTATTCGGCGAAAGCTTCTGCAAAACGATCCGCCAATGCTTTCACCATAATCGAATTATAATCGTCCAAATCTCTTTCAAATTCAGCCGCCCATTCATCAACCCCAAAACCGGTCGTTACACAAAACGCACCCATATAATCCGTTTTACCACTATCTTTCGGAGCAATAAAATCCGACAATGCGATATTTGGAGCACCTTTAGTTTTTTGTGATTGCTGACGCAACGTCAAGAATGTCTGCAATGGTTTTCCGTTTTCATCACTCAATTCAATATCATCGTCGTTGACTTGATTCGCCGGAAAAATTCCGTAAATTCCTTTGGCTGTCAATTTCTTTTCTTTCAAAATAACTTCCAACATTTCTTGTGCATCTGCAAAAACAGAAGTTGCTTGCTCTCCTACTACCTCATCTGTTAAAATCGCCGGGTATTTCCCGAACAATTCCCATGTTCTGAAAAATGGTGTCCAGTCAATATAAGGAACCAAAACATCCAAATCGACTTCGATAGTTTGTTCTCCAATTACATTGGGTTTTACAGGAGTAAAATTCTCCCAATCCAACTGTAATTTATTTTTTCGGGCTTGCTCAATGGTTAGGAAATTTTTATCACGCGAACGATTTAAAAATGTTTCTCTAAACGCATCATATTCTGCTCTAATATCGCTTGCGTATATCTTTCTGTCCTTATTTAATAAACTTCCAGCCACCGTCACGGCTCTCGAAGCATCGTTTACGTGTATTACTGTTTCTCTATATTGAGGTGCAATTTTCACCGCAGTATGTGCTCTAGAAGTCGTTGCTCCACCAATCATTACTGGGATTTTCAGCCCTCGTTTATCTAATTCTTTGGCGAGATAAACCATTTCATCAAGTGATGGCGTGATTAATCCGCTTAATCCAATAATATCTACGTTGTGCTCAATAGCAGCTGCAATAATTTTTTCAGGTGGTACCATTACGCCCAAATCTACTATCTCATAATTATTACAGGCCAGCACCACGCTAACAATATTTTTACCAATATCGTGTACATCGCCTTTTACAGTTGCCATCAGGATTTTTCCATTTCCTTTTTTGTCACCCGCTTGTTTGCTAGCTTCAATGTAAGGCAACAAATAGGCCACCGCTTTTTTCATTACCCGCGCTGATTTCACTACTTGTGGCAAAAACATTTTACCGGAACCAAACAAATCACCTACAACATTCATTCCTGTCATCAAGTTAATTTCGATAACTTCAATAGGTTTTGTAGCTGCCAATCGTGCTTCTTCAACATCTAGTTCTATAAAGGCATCGACCCCTTTTACAAGTGAGTGGGTAATTCGTTCTTGAACGGTTCCCGAACGCCATTCTTGAACTGCTTTTTCATTATTCTTTACATCTCCTTTTACATTCTCTGCAAAATCCAATAATCTTTCGGTTGCATCATCACGACGGTTTAGGATTACATCCTCAACGTGTTCTAATAAATCCTTTGGAATTTCGTCGTAAATAGAAAGCATCTCAGGATTTACTATTCCCATCGTCATTCCGTTTTGAATAGCGTGGTACAAGAAAACGGAGTGCATCGCTTCCCGAACGGTATCATTTCCTCTAAACGAAAACGAAACATTACTTACTCCACCACTAATGTGTGCATGAGGCAAATTTTCTCGAACCCATTTGGTTCCTCTAAAGAAATCCAATGCGTTCAAGCGGTGTTCTTCCATTCCAGTTGCCACTGGGAATATATTTAAATCGAAAATGATGTCTTGCGGAGGAAAACCAACTTTGTTTACCAAAATATCATACGAACGCTGGCAAATTTCTATTCGGCGTTCGTAATTGTCAGCTTGACCTACCTCATCAAAAGCCATAATAATAGCCGCAGCTCCATAACGCTTAATCAATTTAGCGTGATGAATAAATTGTTCTTCTCCTTCCTTTAAAGAAATAGAGTTTACGACACTCTTTCCTTGAACTACTTTTAATCCTGCTTCTATAATATCCCATTTCGAGCTGTCAATCATGATTGGCACTCTGGAAATATCTGGTTCGGCAGCAATTAAATTCAGGAATTTTGTCATGGCATATTCACCATCCAGCATTCCTTCATCCATATTAATATCGATGATTTGTGCGCCACCTTCTACTTGCTCTTTAGCAATACTGAGTGCTTCTTCGTATTTTTCTTCCTTGATTAATCGAAGGAATTTTCTAGAACCTGTAACATTCGTTCGTTCACCAATATTCACAAAAACGCTTTCCGGCGTAATGATTAAAGGCTCTAATCCCGATAATACAAGGTTTTTTCTAGTTTCTGCTTGTGCCATTTTTTATTTTTTTGTGCCTCAAACCCAATAATTACAATGAATTCGTGGCTATAATTCAGACGCGGTAAAGCGCATCTTTACGTTTACATCGTTGCTGTTGATACTCTTGGTTTATAATCCTTCGCAATATCAGCAATCAACTTGATATGTTCTGGCGTTGTTCCGCAACAACCACCTATGATATTGACTAAATTATCGTCTAAATATTCTTTGATGAAAGCTTGCATTTGCTCTGGTGTTTCATCGTACTCTCCAAAAGCATTTGGCAATCCTGCATTAGGATGCGCCGACACATTGAACGAAGTGTTTTGTGATAAAGTTTGCAAATAAGGCTTCAACAAATCAGCTCCCAAGGCACAATTGAAACCAACACTTAGCAATGGAATGTGAGAAACCGAAACTAAAAAAGCTTCTACGGTTTGCCCTGAAAGTGTTCTTCCTGAAGCATCCGTAATGGTTCCTGAAACCATGATTGGAATATCAATATTGCGTTCGTCTTTTACTTCTTCAATAGCAAAAAGTGCTGCTTTAGCATTTAACGTGTCGAAAATAGTTTCTACTAACAACAAATCACTTCCTCCGTCAATCAAAGCTTCAACTTGTTGTTTGTAAGCAATGCGCAAATCATCGAAAGTTACGGCTCTGTATCCCGGATCATTTACATCTGGTGACATGCTTGCCGTTCTGTTTGTTGGTCCTATTGACCCGGCTACAAAACGAGGTTTGTCTGGATTTTTGGCTGTGAATTCATCGGCTACTTCACGGGCAATTCGTGCCGATTCGTAGTTGAGTTCATACACCAAATCTTCAAGATGGTAATCTGCCATTCCGATAGTCGTTCCTGAGAACGTATTGGTTTCTACAATATCAGCTCCTGCTTCAAAATAAGCTGCGTGAACTGCTTTGATAGCTTGTGGTTGCGTTAGTGACAATAAATCGTTATTCCCTTTTAAGGAATGCGGAAAATCTTTGAAACGTTCTCCTCGAAAATCTTCTTCAGAAAAATTGTAGCGTTGCAACATGGTTCCCATAGCTCCATCGAGTATGAGTATGTTTTTTTTAATGGCTTCTTGAATACTTGACATTTCTTTTTATTTCTTGTAAATCTCGATAAGTATCGGATTCACACTTTTGATTAATAATTACAAAAGTTCACTATTTAAGCTCTTTAGCCCCGATTACAGTGAAAATCCTTTTACTTTTTTTGTTAAAAAAGTAAAAGATTGCAACGGAAAGCGGGAACGGTATTGGCAAAAAAACGCCAATTGTTCGCTCCTGATACTGAAATTAATTCAGTAGGCTAAATATCGATATGTTGTCAAGAAAAGGTTTGAGAAATACTAAGTGAGTATTCGTGTGTTATCTATCTTAGATACTGAAACTGGTTCAGCATAAAGTAGAATGTAGCACCTTCTTTAAAGATAAAGGGTTGCTAAGGTTTCATTGGGTCTTTCCCTCCGCCTTTCGTGATAACTTTCAATAAATATATGAACAGTGCAAAGTAAAGACATAGCGCTAATACTTGCAAGTATTAGCGCTATATTTTTTAACTAGTTTGTACTAAGTTGTTAAACTATGGCTTTCACCACGGCTTTTGGAGCTTCTTTACGAGTTCCGTCAAATCCGTCAACACCTGAAACTGTAGTATATTTCAATACATATTTCTTACCTGGATTGATGATTTGGTAGGCTGCCTGACACATTAATGTGGCTTCGTGGAATCCACAAAGAATTAATTTTAGTTTCCCTGGATAGGTATTTACGTCACCAATGGCAAAAATTCCTGGAATGTTCGTTTGGTAATCCAAAGCATTATTTACTTTGATGGCATTTTTTTCAATGTCTAATCCCCAGTCTCCAATAGGACCTAATTTTGGTGTTAATCCAAAAAGCGGAATAAAATAATCCGTAGCAATAGTTCTGTGCGCTCCATTTTCTTCAATATCAATTGATTCTAAATGCTCGGCACCGTTTAAACCAACTACTTCTGCCGGTGTAATCATTTTTATTTTTCCTGAGTTCTTCAATTCCTGTACTTTTTCTACAGAGTCTAAAGCGCCTCTAAATTCGTTTCTACGGTGAATCAAAGTTACCTCAGAAGCAACATTCGACAAGAAAATACTCCAGTCCAAAGCAGAATCTCCTCCTCCGGCAATCACTACTCTTTTGTCTCTGAATTTTTCCGGGTTTTTAATAAAGTATTTAATTCCTTTGTCTTCGTAAAATTCAATGTCTTCGATTAATGGTTTTCTTGGTTCAAAACTTCCTAATCCTCCAGCAATAGCAATTACTGGCGCATGAAATCTTTTCCCTTTATTTGAAGTCACAATAAAACTTCCGTCTTCTTGTTTTTCAATTGTTTCAGCACGTTCTCCGAGTGTAAAACCTGGTTCGAATTGCTTGATTTGTTCCATTAGATTATCTACTAAATCTCCTGCTAATACTTCCGGAAATCCCGGGATATCATAAATAGGTTTTTTTGGGTATAATTCAGATAATTGTCCACCTGCTTGTGGCAAAGCATCTAAAATATGACATTTCAGTTTTAACAATCCTGCTTCAAAAACTGCAAATAAACCTGTTGGTCCGGCTCCTATTATAAGTATGTCTGTTTTAACCATTTTTTTATTCTTTATATAATGTAATTGTGCTAAACTATTTTACTGCAAATTAACGATTGATTTTTACTATTTTAAATGATAAATATCAGTCGAATTCTTTGCTCTTTATTCTATTCTCTTGGCTCTTTATTCTTCAACGACTCGGTAATTTCATTCATCTTTTGAACTTTTTCTTCGAAATTTCCTTTCAGCGTTTTGCGATATTCATTCAGGTTTTCGACCATTTTATTGATATCGTCCGGAATGATTTCTTCAAAAAACTCCCGTAATCTTTTGGCAGTTGTTGGTGATTTTCCGTTAGTTGAAATAGCGATTTTAACATTTCCTTTAGTTACAATTCCGCCCAAATAATAATCACATAATGGCGGTGTATCAGCAATGTTGCAAATCAGAAATCTTTTTCGGGACAAATCGTATACTCTTTTATTTACTTTTAAATCATCTGTGCAGGCAATTACCATGTGGCGTTTGCGAAGCATCCAGCGATTGAACTTTTTATGGGTTAATTGCACCGAAGGATGTTTTGCAGCCAAGCTTTCCAGTTCTGGTAAAAACTTTGGGGCAACTACCTCAACATTCGCATTCGGACTCGATTTCAACATGAAAGATAATTTTTCTAAACCCACATTTCCTCCACCTACAATAAGTACATTGAGGTTGTGTAATTTTAAAAATATTGGATATAATTCGTTCCTTTCCAATGTTATTGTATTTCTTTTGATATGAATTCTTCGTAAAACCCTTTCAATTTATTGCTTTCTTTGACTACTTCTCCAATCACAATAATGGCTGGTGAACTTAATTTGTTTTCTATTACCACTTCTTGGATTGTGTCAATCGTTCCAACTCCAATTTTTTCTTGTGGAGTAGTTCCGTTTTGAATAATCGCAACGGGAGTTTCTCCTTTGGATTCCTTTTGGAATAATGAAACAATTTGTGATAATTTACTCATTCCCATCAAAATAACAACAGTTGCCGATGATTGCGCTGCTAAAGCCACATCATTTGACAATTTTCTATCAGAGGTTGTACCTGTAATTACCCAAAAACTTTCCGAAACACCTCTTTTTGTCAAAGAAATTCCTTGATAAGCGGGAACTGCTATCGATGATGAAATTCCGGGTACTACAAATGTAGGGATTCCAAAACTTTCTGCGAATTCTATTTCTTCGCTTCCTCGACCAAAAATAAATGGATCGCCACCTTTTAATCGAACGACATTTCCATAGGTAAGCGCATTATCAACAATCAACTGATTGATTTGGTCTTGTGTATATTCATGACAGCCTTTTCGTTTGCCTACAAATATTTTGATGGCATTTTTTGGTGCATGAATCATTATTTCATCATTGGCCAGCGCATCATACAAAACCACATTTGCTTCAGCAAGTGCTTTTACTCCTTTTAGAGTAAGCAAATCCGGATCGCCAGGACCAGCGCCTACTAAAGTTACTTTGGGTTGTACTATATTATGCATTAGCTAAATCTTTTGCTCTGTATTTTTCTATGTTTTCAAAAAAGGCAACTCCTTCTTGAATGTATTTTTGTGCAAATTCTGCAGAAGGCTCATTCGCTCTGATTTGGTATACTAAATCTTTGAACGTTGAGTTCAACTCGATTTTATTGCTTTCGATGAAAACCGTGTCAAACAAATCGATGATTCCTGCATGGTGATTTGTTTTTTGGTTTTCAGCAAGTAACAATGCTTTAGCTCCATTTACAAATCCTGCGTATGCCAAATAAATTGCATCAGCCCATTTTCCTTCATCAAAAGCTTCTTGTGCGAAAGTCATTTTATCTTTAGCTTCTAATATCAAAGTAGCTACTAAATCAATTACAACTCCAGCACATTCTCCTACTCCAACTGCCTTTACGTAGTTATCAGCATTTCCCCAATCTACAAAATCAGCTTCGGTAAGATTAGTCAAATCGGCTAATGGTTTCAAAAATTCGTAGAAGTATTTTTCTCCTTTGGCATCATAATAATTCAAAAATGATTGTCCGTTTCCGTTCGCTTCAAAATCATTTAAGATGAAACGTAATGCATCAGGTCCTCTTCTACTTGGAATTTTGATTACTTTGTCAGAAAATCTTCCGTTTCCGTTTCCTAAATTTCCTCCGCCTAATAACACTTGAAGTGCTGGCGCCACTAATTTCCCTGAATTGATTGACATTCCTTGGAAACCAATTTCGGCCATATTGTGTTGTCCACAAGCATTCATACAACCACTGATTTTAATCGTGATTTCCTGATTGTTGCTGTATTGTGGATATTCCGTTTCTAAAACTCTTTCTAATTCTACTGCGATTCCGGTGCTGCTTGCAATTCCTAAATTACAGGTGTCTGTTCCCGGACAAGCTGTAATATCTGAAATGGTATTGTAACCCAAAGCCACAAAATCTAATTTGGCTAATTCTTGGTAGAAAAACGGTAGGTTTTCTTCTTTTACGTGACGAATTAAAATATCCTGTCTCAAAGAAAAACGCAATTCATTAGCCGCATAATTTTTGATTAATTTTGCCAATGCTCTAGCTTTATCTGTATAAAAATCACCCAATAAAACTTTGATTCCAATCGCTACATAACCCGCTTGTTTTTGCGCGATTACATTTGATTTTTTCCAAGCTTCGAAAGCTGCTGTGTCTTCGATTACTACTTTTGGTGCTTCCAATAAAGGAGCTGGAATTTCACCATCAAAAGCAGTTGTATCGATTTCAACTGTTTGGTAAGACAAGGCTTTTTTCTCTTCTTCCACTAATCGTAAAAACTCGTCTCTTCCCAAATCTTTGATTAGGAATTTCATACGCGCTTTCAAACGTTTTGCTCTTTCGCCATAGCGATCAAAAATTCTTAAAACACCTTCGGTTGTTGGGATAATTTGGTTTACCGGAATAAATTCAGAAAGCAATTCCGCATGACTTGGTTGAGAACCCAATCCTCCACCTAACATTACTTTGAATCCTCTTTCGCCATTTACAATTTTTGGAATAAAACCTAAATCGTGCAAATAACTCAATCCTGTATCTTTATCTGAAGATGAAAATGACATTTTGAATTTACGTCCCATTTCCTGACAAACCGGATTTCTCAAGAAAAACTGAAACATAGCGTGCGCATAAGGCGAAACATCAAAAGGCTCTTCTCCATCGATTCCCGCTGTTTCACTAGCTGTAATATTTCTAACGGTATTTCCACAAGCTTCACGAAGTGTAACATCATCTTTCTCCAGTTCAGCCCAAAGTTGTGGTGTTCTGTCCAAACTTACATAGTGAATCTGGATATCCTGACGCGTTGTAATGTGTAAACGTCCTGTTGAATATTCATCAGAAACTTTAGTAATACGCAACAATTGTTCGCTGGTCACTTTACCAAAAGGCAATTTGATACGAATCATTTGTACGCCTTCCTGACGCTGACCGTACACTCCTCTCGCCAAACGAAGGCTACGGAAACGCTCATCATCAATTTTCCCGTCACGGAATAAAGCAATTTTTCTTTCTAAATCGATAATGTCTTTTTGGACAATCGGATCTTCTATTTCGGTTCTAAAACTTTCCATCTTTTCTTGACTTTAGGCTATTGGATATTAATTATGTTTGGATTTTATTTTTGGCTTAAGCCAAAAACTAACGAATAAATCCAACTCCCGCTGTGGTATTAGTAGCAACATCTATTAAAATAAAAGCGCCGTTTGATTTGTTGTCGTTGTAGGCATCAAAATACAAGGCTTTACTCAATTTAATATTTACTTCACCAATTTCATTAATGCTCAATTGAGTCGCTGGTGTAACTCCAGAATAATCGGTTGCGATTACGTTTTTTACGCTTTCAATTTTCGCCAAAACTCTGTTCGTATTGTGTTGTACCAAATATTTTGTACCTGGAACTAACTTTTTGCTGTCCATCCAACAAATCGTTGTATTGATATCTTTTTCAATTTTAGGCAACTCATTCGATTTTACAATCATGTCACCTCTTGTTACATTGATATCATTTTCCAGTTCTAAAGTAATCGAGGAACCTGCTGTAGCTTCATCAAATTGTTTGTCAAAAAAGTGAATATTAGTCACTTTAGATTCTGTTAAAGAAGGAAGAACGGTTACCGCATCGCCCACTTTAATATTATTACCGTATAATTTTCCGGCATATCCTCTGAAGTCATGATACTCTTCTGTTTTTGGTCTAATAACCGTTTGAACCGGGAAACGTGCTTTTCCTGTTTCAAAAACATCTTCTGGCTCTAAAGCTTCTAAATGTTCCAAAACCGTTTGTCCGGTGTACCAAGGCATGTTTTCTGATTTGTCTGCAACGTTTCCTCCGTTAATAGCACTTAACGGAATGTAACTTACGTTTTGCTCTTTAAAAGCACTTTTGCTATTTAATTCCTGGAAATCAGCTTTGATTTTGTTGTATACTTCTTCTGAATAATCAACTAAATCCATTTTATTTACCGCAACAATCACTTCTTTTACTCTCAATAAATTATTGATGAAAAAGTGACGGTATGTTTGTTCAATAACTCCTTTACGAGCATCAATCAAAATGATAGAAACCTGTGAAGTCGAAGCTCCGGTAACCATGTTTCTAGTATATTCTACGTGACCTGGAGTATCGGCAATAATGTAACTTTTCTTTGCTGTCGAAAAATAAATATGTGCCACATCAATCGTGATTCCTTGCTCTCTCTCAGCAACCAAACCATCGGTAGCCAAAGAAAAATCTAAATAATCGTATCCTTTTTGCTTGCTGCTTTTTTCTATTGCCTCAATCTTATCTGTAGTCAACGATTTTGTATCGTACAATAATCTCCCGATTAAGGTACTCTTTCCGTCATCTACACTTCCTGCTGTTGCTATTTTTAAAACTTCCATCTGAATTTTATTTAAAGTTTAAAAGTTTAAGGTTTCAAGTTTCCCAAAAACACCTTACATACACTTCTAAATTTGATTTTTTATTTTAAATGTTGAATTTTAAATTTTAAATGTCTCGGAACAATTCATAATTTTAAATTCATAACTTATAATTATTTTCTAAAAGTACCCTTGTTGTTTTCTTTTCTCCATTGCAGCTTCAGAACGTTTGTCATCAATTCTCGCTCCTCTTTCTGAAATAGTCGAAGATCTGATTTCGCCTACTACTTCTTGAATTGTTGCTGCGTAAGAATCAACAGCCGCGGTACAACTCATATCGCCAACGGTTCTAAAACGAACAATTCTTTCTTCAATTTCCTCATCTTCTTCTTGGTAAACAAATGGAGAATGTGACCAAATCATACCGTCTCTCAAGAATACTTTACGTTTGTGTGAAAAATAAATCGATGGAATTTCGATTTGCTCTTGCTCTATATAACTCCAAACATCAAGCTCAGTCCAGTTCGAAATTGGAAAAACACGTACGTTTTGACCATTTTCAATTTTTCCGTTCAAAATATCAAACAATTCCGGACGTTGGTTTTTCTCATCCCATTGACCAAAGTCATCGCGAACAGAGAAAATACGTTCTTTGGCTCTTGCTTTTTCTTCATCGCGGCGCGCACCACCAATACAAGCATCAAATTTGAATTCTTCGATTGCATCCAAAAGTGTTGTCGTTTGCAAACTATTTCTGCTGGAATATTTCCCAGATTCTTCTACAACTTTACCTTCGTCAATAGCATCTTGTACATTACGAACGATTAATTCCAATCCTAGTTCAGCAACCAATTTATCTCTGAATTCAATCGTTTCAGGAAAATTATGTCCGGTATCTACGTGCAACAATGGAAAAGGAATTTTTGCAGGAAAAAATGCTTTTTGTGCTAAACGCACCAATGTAATCGAATCTTTTCCACCAGAGAAAAGTAAAACCGGCTTGTCAAACTGAGAAATAACTTCTCTAAATATGTATATCGCTTCGCTTTCTAAAGCGTTTGTTTTTAATATGGTACTCATTTTTTTAATTTAAAGATTTAAATGATTGAAAAATTTAAAGATTCCATCAATCATTTATAATTTATAATTCATAATTTAAAATTACTTCTGGTGTAAACCACATTCTTTATGACTCGATTCCCAAGACCATCTTCCTGCTCTGATATCTTCTCCAGGTGCAATTGCTCTGGTACAAGGTGCACAACCAATGCTTACAAAACCTTTTTTATGCAAGGTGTTTTGTGGTACATTATTATCATCTATATATTTTTGAACCTCTTCTAAAGTCCATTTTAATAACGGATTGAATTTGATGATATCAAAATGTGCATCATATTCAAAAAAAGCTAAATCATTTCTGTTTTCGGATTGCTCGGCTCTTAAACCGGTAATCCAAATGTCATTTCCTTTCAACGCTTTAGTCAAAGGCGCTACTTTTCGAATGAAACAACATTCTTTTCTATTCTCTACCGATTCATAAAAGCTATTTGGTCCTTTTTTATTCAATAATTCCTCTACTGCTGTTGTGTCTGGGAAATACGTTTTAATATCGATTTTATACTTTTTTAATGTTTTATGGAAAACATCATACGTTTCTTGAAATAATCTACCAGTATCCAACGTAAAAATGTTAATTGGTAAATTATTTTGACCAATTAAAGCTGTTATTACTTGATCTTCCTGCCCAAAAGAAGTAGAAAAAACCACTTTATCTTTGTATTCATTAGCTAAAAACGAAAGTGTTTCTTCAATTGAAAAATCCTTTGTTTTATCTAATAAAGTATTGGTTATTGCTATGCTCATAATTTCGTTTCTCTTTATAATAATTTAGACAGTGTTTTTAAACTCAAAATAATAATTAAAATCCCTACCAAAATCATCATAGGTTTTCTCTTTATTTTATTGACTAAAATAGCGGCAATTGGAGCGGCAATTACACCACCTAAAATCAACCCTATAATCACTTGCCATCCTTGTATTCCTCCAAAAAGCATAAATGTAACACCACTTGCAAAAGCTACTGCAAACTCGGCTGCATTCACAGAACCGATAGTGTATCTAGGATTTCTGCCGTTTCCAAGTAAAGTTGAAGTCACGATTGGACCCCATCCACCACCACCAACAGCATCCATAAAACCTCCAAAAGAAGCCAAAACACCTAATTTTTTAGTTTTCTTTTTAATGATATTCTTTTTTAATGCTTTTCTAATAATTATAACTGCCAGCGCAATCATATATACTGCTATAAAAGGCTTTATCGCATCTCCATCAATCACATCCGACAATAAATAAGCACCTGCAATAGAACCTAAAACACCTGGAATCAACAAATGTCTCACTAGTTTTTTATTGATATTCCCAAATCGATGATGAGAAATGGCAGAAGCTCCAGTAGTAAACATTTCAGCAACGTGAACACCTGTACTGCTAATCGCCGGTGGAATTCCATACGCCAATAAAAAAGAAGTCGAAGTCGCTCCATACCCCATTCCTAAGGTTCCATCTACTAATTGTGCAAATATCCCAATACAGAAAAAGATTAAAAACTCCTGATTAAATCCCGCTATGAAACCATCCCAAGAAAATTCTGCATGATGATTGTACACTAATGTAGAAATTAAACCTACTAATAAGACAACCGGAACAATAACCCACAAGCGTTCTTTAAAAGTCGTTTCCGATTTTACATTGATATTAATGGCTTTCAATTCTTTGCTCATGCTTTTAAAATTCAACTGTTTTAATTATTCATATCTATTACCCCATCGGAATAGTAGATTATTATGCAAAAGTAGAACTTTTTACTTAACTACAAAATTTATTTTGTGATTTATTGTCTAAAAAGCGATATCTGCTAGCGTATTGTTTTCCAATATCATAAGCGTATTGTCACGAACCTCTGTCATTAGTTTACGGACCGCACAAGTGGATTCATCTGTACAGTCATCACAAGGCTCATAAAAATTATGACTGGCACAAGGAAGTAACGCAATTGGGCCCTCGAGAATTCGATACACATGAGCCATATTTATTTCTTTAGGATCTTTTATCAAATAATATCCTCCGCCTTTTCCTTTTTTGGCTCCTAAAAAACCAGAATGGCGTAACAGTAGTAAAATACTTTCCAAAAACTTAATTGAAATATGTTCACTCTTTGCTATTTCAGCAATTTGTATCGGCGTTTGATCTTTCTGGCGTGCCAAAAAAGTCAATGCTTTTATTCCGTATTTTGTTTTCTTTGAAAGCATTTTGAAAAAATATTTATGAATGATATATAAAATACCGATTTTTAATTGACCTCAAATCTACAATCAAAAATCGGTATTCTGAAATCTAAATTTTTACGAAAGTGCCTGTTCTAAATCAGCAATTACATCTTTAACTGTTTCCAGTCCTACAGAAACACGCACTAGACCATCCGTAATACTCACCGCTAATCTTTCTTCAACAGTTAATTTACTGTGAGTTGTAGATGCTGGATGCGTAACAATTGTTCTGGTATCTCCTAAATTTGGCGAAAGCGAACACAATTTTATTTTATCTAAAAAGGCTCTTCCCGCTTCAATTCCTCCTTTGATTTCAAATGCAACGATGTTGCCTCCTAATTTCATTTGCTTTTGAGCAATTTCATATTGCGGATGCGATTTCAAGAATGGATACTTCACTTTATTAACCTGAGTATGGCTTTCCAGAAACTCAGCCACTTTCAAGGCATTTTCACAATGTCTATCTAAACGAATCGCTAAAGTTTCTAAACTTTTTGATAATACCCAAGCATTAAATGGAGATAAGGAAGGACCGGTAAGTCGAGAAAACAAATAGATTTTTTGAATCAATTCAGCATCACCAACAGTTATTCCGCCCAAAACTCTACCTTGACCGTCCATTAATTTTGTAGCTGAGTGTACCACTAAATGTGCACCCCATTTTATCGGTTGCTGCAAATAAGGTGTCGCAAAACAGTTGTCAATAATCAAAATCAAATTATGTTTTTTGGCAATAGTCCCTAACAGTTCCAAATCGATAATATCAACAGCAGGGTTGGTTGGGGATTCGGCAAAAAGAATCTTTGTATTTGGTGTAATAAAACTTTCAATGGTTTCTGGCTTATTAATATCAAAATAGGAGGTTTCAATATTCCATTTTGGAAAATAATTGATAAATAAAGAATGTGTCGCCCCAAAAACACTACTAGAAGAAACAATATGATCTCCAGATTTCAATAAAGCTGCCAAGGTTGAATACACTGCTGCCATTCCAGAAGCAAAAGCAAAACCCGATTCAGCACCTTCCATTTTACAAATTTTCTCTATAAATTCATTGGTATTGGGATTACTGTAACGGCTATAAATATTTCTATCCTTCTCCTCAGCAAAAGAAGCACGCATATCTTCGGCATCCTCAAATACAAAACTTGAAGTTAGGAACAAAGGCACTGAATGTTCTAAATATTGAGTGCGTTCTAATTGATTGCGTATGGCTTGGGTTTCAAAACCGTATTCTTGATCGTTCATTTTATTTTTTAGTTTAAAGTTTAAGGCTTAAAGTTGTTCGGATATTCAAATCCAATCTTTAATTAAACTATAATGATTTATTATTCAAAACTACTTTGTAATGTATCGTTGCTGTTGGCTCTAATGTTTTAGAAACTGAACAGTATTTTTCGAAAGAAAGTTGAGCCGCCCTAGCTGCTTTTTCTTCATTAATGGGTCCTTCCAAAAAGAAGACTACTGTAATATCCTTGAATGGTTTTGCTTCTCCTACTTGCACACGTTCCCCTTCAACCTCAGCTTTGAAAGAAGTGATTTCTTGGCGTTGTTTCTTTAAAATTGAAATCATATCAATCGCACTGCAACCCGCAACACCCATCAATACTAATTCCATCGGACTTGGACCTTTATCGTCTCCACCAAATTCTGGTCGGCTATCAACATTTACTATGTGACCACGCTCGTTTTTTAATTCAAAGTGGAAATTGTCGTTTACTCTGTTTAGTGTTATTTTCATTTTTCCCCTCCCCAACCCTCCCCGAAGGAAAGGGAGCCAAGACTGGAGGCAGTCCCTTTTTTAATAATTTATATTGCACGTAGATCAAACGGATTTTTGTTTTTTATATCTGAAATCTAAATTCAAAAATCTGCAATCTTAAATCTTTACCCTTTATCCGATAATCTCAAAATATCTCCAAAAACACCTCTCGCCGTTACTGCTGATCCTGCGCCTGCGCCCTGAATTACGATTGGTCTGTCGCCATAGGATTCTGTGTAAATTTCGAAGAAAGAATCCGAACCTTTCAATCCGCCCAAAGCAGTATCTGATGGTACCGAAACTAATTTTACTTCCAAATTTCCTTTATCATTTTGCAAATCGCCTGACAATTCACCTATGTATCGCAACACGTGATTTGGCTTTTGGTCGGCTTTTATTTTAGCATAAATCGGGTCAAACTCCGTCAGTTTATTTAAAAAATCAGAAACATCACCTTCACGTAAATGTTCTGGAATTAAATTTTGAATATCAACTTCTTCAAACTCATTTTGCAAGTCTAATTCTCTTGCCAAAATCAATAATTTTCGACCTACATCATTCCCACACAAATCTTCTCTTGGATCTGGCTCGGTATATCCATTATCAATTGCTTCCTTCAATATTTCACTAAACGAAGCATCTTTTGCAGAAAAATTATTGAATAAATAACTCAATGTTCCTGAGAAAACACCTTTAATCTTAGTGATATTTTCACCAGAAAGGTGCAATAATTTAATCGTATCAATCAAAGGTAATCCCGCCCCAACATTGGTTTCATAAAGATAACTCTTTTGATTATCCGCAAGTACTTTTCGTAATTTTTTATAAAAACTATAACTTAACGTATTGGCCACTTTATTAGAAGATATCAAATCAAAACTGCTTTCTGCCAAAGGAATGTAATTTTCAACAAATGTGGCACTTGCAGTGTTATCAATCGCAATCAAATTCTCCAAGTGATGCTCATTCGCATACGCAATTACATCATCGATAGTATAAGAGAATCCATTGTTTTGAATTTCATTTTTCCAGTTTGGTGTAACACCGTTTTTATTTAAAAGTACATTACTTGAATTGGCAATAGCAAAAACATTCAACTTAATGTCTTTTCGTTTTTCGATGGTTGCTGCTGATTCTAATATTTGGTTAATCAACGTACCGCCCACTAAACCATGCCCAAAAATAGCAATGTTAATTTTCTTTGATACTCCAAAAATCTCACCGTGAATCACGTTTAAGGCTTTGTTCAGTTGCGATTTTTTCACCACCAAACTCACGTTTTTACCTGTAACCGTATTATTGAAAAGAATCGGGACAATTTTATTTTTTATCAAGGCCGTATAAGGCTTGTGAAACGTGCTCAAATCTTGGCCAATGATAGAAATCACCGAAACATTATCCGTAACCGTGATTTTATTTACATCTTTTGAATAGAAATCATTTTCGAATTCTTTTTCTAATTCGATCATTGCTTTAGTCGCTTTATCAGCGGCAACTACCAAACCAATTCCTCTTTCTGAAGAACCTTGAGAAATGATGCTTACGCTAATGTCATTGTCTCCCATCACTCTGAAAATACGTGCATCAACACCCGTTTTTCCTAGCAATCCTCTTCCTTCCAGATTCACTAACGAAACATTTTCAAGTACCGAAAGCGTTTTAATTCCTTCTTTGTTAGAATTAGATGTGATTAATGTCCCTTTGTTTTCGTGATTGAAAGTGTTCAAAATACGAAGTGGAATGTTTTTTTCCAACAAAGGAATAATAGTCTTTGCATGAAGAATTGTTGCTCCAAAATTAGCCAACTCATTCGCCTCGTTAAAAGTCAAATGGTCAATTTTCTTCGCATCAAGCACTAAGTCAGGATTCGCGGTATAAATTCCGTCTACGTGTGTATAATTCTGTAATTCGTCTGCATTTAAGTAATTTGCAATCAAAGAAGCGGTATAATTACTGCCGTTTCTTCCTAAAGTAGTGGTGTCATTATTGTTATTAGAACCTATGAAACCGGTAACAATATTTACGGTTGTTCCGTTGTTTTGTTTGAAATAATTGATGACATTTTTCTTCGAAATTTGTTCCAAAGGTTGCGCATCACCAAATTTAGAATCAGTTTTTATCAATTCTCGAGTATCGGCAAAACGGGCATTTATGCCATTTTCAACCAAAATAGCCGTCAGTAATTTTGCAGAAAGCAATTCTCCTTTAGATAAAATCTGATCTTTAATTTTGTTGCTGTAATCGCCAATTAAACTTACGCCTTCAAATAATTTTTCTAGAACATTGAATTCCTCAGACAAATCTACGTCTTGATAATCGTCTTGTTGGTACTTTTTGAAATCCTCAAAAAGCGGTTTGTAATCTCCGTTTTTAGAAGCAATACTTAAAATTTCTTCCAATTCATCCGTAGCATTTCCTCTTGCTGATACTACAATGGCAATTTCTTCTCCTTGATTTACTTTATCGGTAATAATCGCAATAACTTTATTTATTCCGTCGCCATTCGATAACGATTTACCTCCAAATTTTAATATTTTCATTGTGTTGTGTTTTTTGGCTTAGAATATATCCTGAAGCAAATTGTCTAATTGTTTGTATTCTATCAAAAAAGCGTCGTGTCCATGAATGGAAACTATTTCCTGATAGGTAACATTATTTTTATATTTTTTTAATTCTTCGTAAGTGGCTCTATTTTCATTTGCCGTAAAAAACAAGTCTGAATTGATTCCGATAATATGAATATCAGCTTCAATTTTTGATGTCACATCTGCGAATGAATTGCTGTTTCTGGTAATATCTATCGTTTTCAACAATTGATTCATCATTTTGTATGATGAAATTTGAAAACGTTTTTGAAGCTTTTTACCATGATGACTCAGCCAGCTTTCTACATTGAAAATGGCTAACTCCTCATTAGTAGTTCTCTGGAATTTTGCAGTAAAAGATTCGGGAGTTCTGTAGCAAAGCATGGCATGAATTCGAGCATCTTCAATAGGTTTTGAAGAATTTTTGAGAATTTGCTCTTGCAAAAAGCAATTGGCAATTAACCAGTCTGTCGATTTCCAATCAGTTGCAATAGGAATTAAATGTTGTGTGATTTTTGGTTCCAATGCAACCAATTCCCAAGCAATTCCTCCGCCAACAGAACCACCAATAATGGCATAAAGCTTTTCTATTTTAAGAAAATGAATGCCTTTAATAAAAATTCTGGCAATATCTCTGGTATTAAAATCCGAATAATTTTCAATGATAGCATCATCAAAACCATTTCCCGGAACATTAAAAGCCAGTATTGTATATTTATTGGTATCGATGGTTTTGTTTTCACCAATTAAATCATTCCACCAACCTTTGTCTCCCACAACTTGTGAATTTCCAGTCAATGCATGATTTACCAAAACGATTGGAGCTGTATGTAAAGCTGGTCCAAAAACTTGAAAACTTAAGTTTAAGGTAGCATAAAAAGCCCCACTTTCGGTGGTAAAATTTTGTAATGTAATAGATGTTGGTTTATTTTCCAATTTCAAATCTTTTATGATTTTTGATTTGTGTCTGGAAATATTAGAAAGAAAGCTAGGAGTTATCTAGACAAATTCTTAGTGTTATCTTTCCACGATGAGCGTGGTAGAATGCAGCACCTTCTTCGATAAATCGAAGGGTTGCTAAGGCTTCATCGGGTCTAATCCCTCTGCCTTTCTTTATAACATTTCAATACGTTTGTGAACTTAAAGGTACAAATTAACTACTATTTTTTTAAACAACCAAATTTTTATCAAATTGGTTCTAATTGATTTATTGCAAATTGACTTGAAAAAATCATACACAATCATCATCCCGACAAAAGATAAAAACAATATAGCATCGTTTTATCTTTCGTCGAAATCATAATTTGAGATTTACTATCGGCGATTCAAAAGCTAAAATGACTATCCCTTTTTTAAATAAAAAGTTCTTCATTTTCTTTTGAATACATTTGAAACAGTAATGAACTCGGCACTGTTTTTTGCGCCAAAGGATCATTTTTTGATATTTCAAATCTTGGATTGGTCAATTCATTTTTTGAATCGTTTTCCTTTTTTGTTTTGGTTCTGAAACTAAAGCCATTTAGTAACCGTAATGTCTTCGGGAAATTTTTTAATGTGCTCATACTATTTGAATTTACGATGTTAGTTTTGTTTTAATTATTTTTTGATTTCTGAAAAGTTTCTATACTTTCAAACTAATCTGAATGAAAAAACCCTTTTAGATACGTATCCAAAAGGGTTTTAAGTTGTGCTATAAACTTATACTTTTGGAATCAACAGACACGAATGCACATAATGGCATTGGCGCAAATCATATTTTTGACTTTAAAATTGTTTGTATTCTGGATTTTCAGGTTATTCATTTATGCTATTATTTCCGTGAAATTATTCGGTTGTATTCAAAAAAAAAAGCTTCCCGTTATCTGGGAAGCTTTTACTATATAATTTAAAAATTATGCAATAAGCGACCCTCAGGAATTTTCCTGTGCGACTTTAAACATTGTACAATTGTTATATTTCATTTTTACTTTATTTTGAATAATCAAATTTGCAAATTATTTTTTTAATATCCTAATAAAATTAAAAAAAAATCTGGTTTTGAACTTTCATTATAAATAAACAGTTTTGTTTTGATACACAAAAAAATTATACTAATTGTGATTTTTTTAAGCTTTCAAAAACAGCTTTCAAATCTTCTTTTAAATCTTCAATATCTTCCAAACCAACAGATAGTCGGATTAAATCTTTAGAAACTCCTGTTGCAATTTGCTCCTGGTCAGACAATTGTTGATGTGTGGTACTTGCTGGATGAATAATCAGCGATTTTGTGTCGCCAATATTTGCTAAAAGTGAGAATATTTTAGTCTCGTCGGCTACTTTTCTGGCTGCATCAAATCCACCTTTTAATCCAAAAGTAACCACGCCACTTTGTCCTTTTGGCAAATACTGTTGCCCTAAAAGATAATATTTACTCGATTTCAATCCTGGATAATTTACCCATGCCACTTCCTCCTCACTTTCCAGCCATTGGGCTAAAGCCAAAGCATTCTCGCTGTGTTTCTGAATTCGAATCGGCAAGGTTTCCAGTCCTTGAATAATCTGAAACGCATTGAATGGACTCAAAGCAGCGCCATAATCTCGTAAACCTTCAATACGAACTTTGGCAATGAAAGCCGCATTTCCAAGGGCTTCGTGATAGATTAAACCATGATAACCCGCGGAAGGTTCTGTGAATTCCGGGAATTTCCCATTGGTCCAATCAAAGTTTCCTGCATCAATAACAACCCCACCCAAAGAAGTTCCGTTACCTGTTATGTATTTTGTCAAAGAATGAATAACAATATCCGCCCCGTATTGAATTGGGTTCAATAAATAAGGAGTAGCTACTGTATTATCAACTATAAAAGGCACTTTCACTGCTTTGGCCACAGCCGAAATAGCTTTCAAATCCAACACATCTAATTTTGGATTCCCTAAAGATTCTACAAATAATGCTCTGGTATTTTCCTGTACAGCCTTTTTAAAATTATCCGGATCTGATGGATCTACAAATGTGGTGGTGATTCCTAATCGTGGTAAGGTCACATTTAGTAAATTATAAGTACCACCATATAAACTGTTAGAAGCCACAATATGATCTCCCGCTTTTAACAATACTAATAATGCTGTGGTAATTGCAGCAGTGCCTGATGCTGTAACAACAGCTCCAATCCCGCCTTCTAAAGTCGCCAATCGTTGTTCCAGAATGTCATTGGTAGGATTATTTAATCTGGTATAGATAAATCCGGGTTCCGCAAGACCAAAAAGATTTGCGGCATGTTCTGAGTTATTGAAAACATACGAACTGGTTTGATAAATGGGAACGGCTCTGGTTCCAGCGTTTTTTGTAACGTCGTGTCCTGCGTGTAATGCGTTTGTTGCAAATTTTTGTGTGCTCATGTTTTAAGTGTTTTATATTAGTAAATTATATTTTATGTTTCATTTATTTTATGCTTTTTTTATGTTCTTGAACAAAAAAAGTCCTTTTGGAAGACTTACCAAAAGGACTTATAGTTTGAACTATAACAAAGATTTTCTCTTTTACTTTTAGCAATAGCTTGTTAGAATGCACATTTGCATCGTACAATCTATCATCATTATATTTATTCTTATTTTATTCATTTAGTTGTACTAACTTTATTTCAACTTCCTTTATAGTTTGGTGAAATTGAGTTTACTTTCTTTTTGGTTATAAAGTATAAAAGCCTCAGATGTTAGCAGAGGCTTTTATTATATATTTTAAAATTTTAAAACTATACAATAGGTTACTCTGCGGAGAATTCCAGCATCATGCAACACATATTTGTAAAAAATAATTTCATTTTTTCTTTATTTGATGACACAAATTTGCACACTATTTTTGAATCTACCAAATAAAAATCAAATTATTTCCAAAACTCTATGGGATAAGTAGGCTTATTAAATATCTTTTAATTAAATTAAAAAAATCAAAAGATTAATTTGCAATTCAAAATGGTTTCATACATTTGCACCCGAATACAAGAGGAAAAATTTGAACTGATTGCAACCTCTTCATAATGAAATCAATTCATTATGAATACTGAAAATTTTTCAGTAGAAAAAATGCTAAAGCAGAAACTCTTCTTTAGTCCTTTTCAGCAATTATTTTTTCTCGCTTAATTTTTAAAATAATAATTATTATGGCCTATTTATTTACGTCAGAATCTGTAAGCGAAGGACATCCAGACAAAATTGCAGATCAAATTTCGGATGCATTAATTGATAATTTTTTGGCATTTGATGCTGACTCAAAAGTAGCTTGCGAAACTTTAGTAACAACTGGTCAGGTAATTTTGGCTGGTGAAGTAAAATCAAATACCTATTTAGACGTACAACAAATCGCTCGTGACGTAATCAGAAAAATTGGTTATACGAAAAGCGAATACATGTTTGAAGCCAATTCTTGTGGAATTCTTTCAGCTATTCACGAACAATCTGCTGACATTAATCAAGGTGTAGACAGGAAAAATCCTGAAGAGCAAGGCGCTGGTGACCAAGGAATGATGTTTGGTTATGCTACTAATGAAACAGAAAATTACATGCCTTTGGCACTTGATTTATCTCATAAATTATTGCAAGAATTAGCCATTTTAAGACGTGAAAATAACGAAATTACCTATTTGCGTCCTGATGCTAAATCACAAGTAACTTTAGAATATAGCGATGACAATAAACCAACTCGTATTGATGCTATTGTAATCTCAACACAACATGATGATTTTGACGAAGAAGCTACAATGCTTGCAAAAATCAAAAAAGACATCGTTGAAATATTAATTCCAAGGATTATTGCAAAAAATCCAACGCATGCACATTTATTCAATGATGCAATCCATTACCATATTAACCCAACCGGAAAATTCGTAATTGGAGGACCGCACGGAGATACTGGATTGACAGGAAGAAAAATTATCGTTGACACTTACGGTGGAAAAGGTGCTCACGGTGGTGGTGCATTCTCTGGAAAAGATCCAAGTAAAGTAGATAGAAGTGCGGCTTATGCTACACGTCATATCGCTAAAAACTTAGTTGCAGCCGGTGTTGCTGACGAGATTTTAGTTCAGGTTTCTTATGCAATTGGTGTGGCTAAACCAATGGGTATTTTTATTGACACCTACGGAACATCAAAAGTAAACTTGACTAATGGTGAAATTGCTAAAAAAGTAGAAGCTATTTTTGATATGCGTCCGTACTTTATTGAGCAACGTTTGAAATTAAGAAACCCAATCTATAGCGAAACTGCTGCTTACGGGCACATGGGACGTACTCCAGAAACTGTTACTAAAACTTTTTCTGCACCAGGTGGAAACGAAAAAACAGTTACTGTTGAATTGTTTACTTGGGAAAAATTAGATTTTGTTGACCAAGTTAAAACAGCATTTGGATTGTAATTTTGGTTTTAGAACCTTAAAAATTTAAATCAAATTATATATCAAACCCCGAATTCTGTTACTGCAGACTTCGGGTTTTTTGTTTGCCTATATGCGGTATTTTTCTTTACTTAGTAAAAATAACTTACCAAAATCATGGCTAAATTCCCTTCTTTCCAAAGCGTATTACAAGCTTCACAAAAAACCATTTCCAGATTTCCGCTAGAAACCATACTAACGATTTTAGGGACGGTATTCGCAATTTTACTCTCAGAGGAAAGAAATGACACAATGGAGAATTTTTATACTAAAAGCATCATGTGTTGCTCGCTGTGTTTGGTTTTATTTCTTTCCATTAGTTTATATTTCTCTGCAACTCACAAAAACAGTTGGATTCGATTTTTAATCAGTCTAATACTTGGTGGATTAGTAACTGCTTTTATATTTAGCTTTTCGGAAAAAATAACAGAGGTTGAAGCATTGCAATTTTTAGTACTTAATATTGCTTTGCATATACTGGTTTCGTTCGCTGGTTTTTTACCAAAAGCCTATGAGCAAGATGAATTCTGGGAATTCAACAAACAGCTTTTTCTTCGTATTCTAACCGCTAGTTTGTATAGCGTTGTGTTGTATTCCGGGTTATCCTTGGCTATTTTAGCGGTACACCATTTATTCAATGTAGATTTTTATGATACAATATACCTACACCTATTTTTCATCATCGCAGGAATATTTAATACGGTTTTCTTTTTATCTGGCGTTCCTGAAACCAACAACCAATCGTCTCCACTTATTTTAAAATATCCAAAAGGTCTTAAAAATTTCACTCAATATGTTTTACTTCCATTAATCAGCATTTATTTGGTGATTTTGATTTGTTACGAAACAAAAATTTTAGTTAAACTTTCTTTACCTGTGGGCTGGGTTTCTAATCTCGTTTTGGTTTTTGCCATTTTTGGAATACTTTCTTTTTTACTCGTGCATCCTATTGCCGAAGAAACTGGAAATCTTTGGATGCGAACCTTTAACCATTGGTTTTATTATTTATTAGTCCCGTTATTGGGATTATTGTTTTGGGCTATTTTATATAGAATCCACCTATACGGATTCACACATGAGCGCTATTATGTATTGGCATTATCAATTTGGTTAACCATTGTAGTAGCCTATTTTATAATCAAAAAAGAACCTAAAATAAAGTTCATTCCTATCACGATGTGCATAACGGCATTGCTAACCATTCTTGGACCACAAAGCGCAGATACAATATCCAAAAACAGTCAACTTTCCAGATTTGAGTCCTATTTAAAAAAAATAGAAAAGGGAAAACTCACTTTTGAACAAGAGCAAGATTTAAGCAGTATTATAGATTTCTTAGAAGAAAACTATGGCTCAGAAGTACTCTTTCCATTTACAAAAGACAAACTAACTACCTTGATTAAAAAGGACAAAAACCCAAATTCCTCCCAAATCATGAAAGCATTGGGACTCAATTATCGCGCTCAATATGACCAAAAAATAAACAACAACAACGAGTATTTTTATAATTTTTACGAAAACAACAATCAAAATATAGAAAACATTCAAGGCTATGATGTGTCTTTTTCCATTGCAAATAGCGAAGATTTAGAATGTACCGAATGTATTACAATCGACAATAAGTCCTATTCTATTATTTCTACTAAAAAAGAATACGGAGTAGACTTACAAATCAATCAGGACATTGTTCCGTTGAAGATAGTCGATTTTGTCAGCCAAACTCCTGCTTTTGACCAAAATGAAAATTGGAAAGAAAAGATAATACAAAAAATTGAAACGCCTAAATACACCATTTTAATATACTATATAAACGTAAGTGGTAAAAGAAAAGGAAACAAAAAAACGGTAGATCAGTTCCATATTGATGTATTGGTAGGAATTAAAAACTAAAAAAAAGCCTTTGAAGAATGAACTTCAAAGGCCTTTTATCTTCTGGCAAATCTACTACAAATTATACTTTAAAGAAAAAATTACATACCGAGGCTGAACGGTGTATTGTGAGGTTCTGGTTGCAAACTGACTGAAATTATCGTCATTTAATGAGGTTGTATTCAATAAATTAGTTCCGCTTACTTTATATTCTAACTTGCTGCCTTTCTTTTGATAAATCAAACTGGCGGTTAAGAAATCATATTCATTATCGACCGTTTTAGTGTTGTTATAATAATGATAAAACTCATATTCAGCAACAAAAGAAAAACTCTTTAAAAAGAAATAATCCAGTTTAGCAAAAGGCTTTTCTGTGTAAAAAGTAGCATTATTATAATCGTTGGTTACAATATTATATCCCAACTCTAAATTAGGCATGTTTTTATAATTCGTCGATGCTTTCAAAGTATAGTTTTGGGTAAAACTCTCGTTTGTTGACAACACATTATTCTGGATGTTATTAAATTTAGACCAATTGAGAGAGGCTCCCAAAGAGGCTTTATAATTTTTCAAAAAAGAACGTCCATAAGAACCATTTCCTGACAATGTTTCATCTGCAAAATCAGAATTAAACGGAGATGACGTTTGATTGACTCCGTTGAATACTGCTCGAGTTTTTATCGCATCAACTCTTCTGGAATAATTGACAAAAGCGGTAATATTTTCAAAATTAAACATGTTGTATTTAAAGTAGCGTAACGAATGTACTTGTGCGGTGGCGTTCTCTAAAAGTCGATTTCCTCTGGTCAGGCTGTTATAATTTGACAAAACAAATCCTTCGGCCAGTTGATTGATATCCGTAAAATTATTGGTGTACGAAAAATTATAGGTTAATGTTTCCGCTTTTTTGATTTGATAAATCGCTAAGAAATCAGGTAATGCTCTAAAGAAATTTTGACCATTACTGCTTCCTAATTGCTCATTTGTCATAGTATAGGTATGCAAACTTACTCCTGGTGTAAAGGTGAATTTTCCGCTCAAAATCTTATAATGTAATCCTAAAAACGTATCATTGAAATTGTAATTCACATCATTTGTATTCGCTACATCGTCTAAAGTATTGACCGTTTCGTTATCTAAAATCTGAAAAATATTGGAATTG
Organism: Flavobacterium sp. GNP002; assembly: GCF_054343795.1. NCBI lineage: Bacteria > Pseudomonadati > Bacteroidota > Flavobacteriia > Flavobacteriales > Flavobacteriaceae > Flavobacterium > Flavobacterium sp. GNP002. Next base: position 1,686,487 of record NZ_JBTGUW010000001.1, on the reverse strand, counting down.
AAATTTTGATGGGAGTACGTATTTCCCAGTGTCACATTGATGTTGCTTTTTGGGGTAACCATGTAATAATAATCCAATTTAGCATCAATCTTACTGGTTTTCACAAACCGACTTTGATTGATGTTATTTCTGTTTTGACCAGAAATATAATCAGCTAAATTAAAAGGTTGCGATTGCAAATTAGCATTGTAAAAAGGATCTTCCTCTTGGTACAAATGTTGCATTTCGAAAGCAAAAATATTTTTATCGCTTTGCGTGTAATACAAACTCAAGTTCTGATTTACCGAAATTGGATCTTGTTTTTTTAACGTATTGATATTTTCAGTTGTAGCATTATTGCTCACAATAGATTCTCTCAATAACGAATTATTTTCGTCTTGCTTGGACAATTTGGTCAAAACATCATAATCAAACTGAAGCCTCGCACTTGGTTTATAACTGGAACTCAATTTAAATAATCCTAAATTACTTTTTTGATTTGCTATTTCCTGACGATTTTCTGTTGAAAGAACTTCAGAAGAATTAGGCTGTAAAATATTCGTTTGTGACTTTGTTTCTAAATCCGTTTCTGAAGAGGAAAGGATTCCAAAACCGCTTAACGTCCACGCTTTATTTACATTGTAGGAGAAATTTGTAGCTCCAAACTTTGTCTCAATTTCCTTGGCTCTATTATTTCTTAAAAGTGAAATTCCTAAATCATTCGAAGACACATTAAAACTAGAACCGCCTTTTTGCATCATACCTCTAAAACCGCCCGTGAATTTAAAATAATCCTGAACCGTCAAAGGCAATTCGCCAATATTATTGAAATTTGTAATTAAATTGATGCTGTATTTTGGACTGTAATAAAACAATTTCGGGTTGATCAAATAGCGACTTTCCTCATGCGCCACTCCAATTCCAGCAGTCATATCCCCAAACCAGAAATTTTTCTTTCCTGATTTTAGTTTAATGTTCATCGCAACATTATCCTGATTATTTTCCACTCCTTTTAGCGCACCAATTTCGCTGTAGTTTCGCAATACTTGGATTTTATCAATGGCATCTGCTGGAATATTTTTGACGCCTAACTTAGTATCGCCATCAAAAAAGTCTTTACCCTCCACCATTAATTTGGATACTTTTTTCCCTTCAACTTCAATTTCGCCATCAGCGTTAACCTCAACTCCGGGTAATTTTTTGAGAATATCTTCCAGTTTTCGTTCTGTTCCAGATTTAAAGGAATCGGCATTATAAACAATAGTATCTCCTTTTATTGAAACCGGCATTTCACGCACAATTTCAACACCATCCAATTCAATTCCGCCTTCTTCCAATGCAATATTTTTAATACTATTTTCTGAAGTTGTGGTAATTTCCAGCTCTTTATTCTGCATTCCCAAATAACTGATTTTTAAGCTATACGTTGTATTTGGTTTTAGATTAAGAAGAAACTTTCCTTTATCATTTGTTATGGCATAAGAATCCATAGCTTTTGTGGCTTTATTTACTGCCATCACATTGGCCATTTCAAGCCCAACTGTTTTTGAATCGGTTATGAGACCTTCTAATTTAACGGATTGTGAAAAGGAAATTGAGGTAATAAAAAACAGGGCAATTAGTATTGTATTTTTCATTTAGAAATTATGGATGAAATCTATAGTATTGGTTTTAAACTCTGATATGGCTTATTTTATCCTCCAATTCTCATGTGCATTCCGCCATTACCTCCACGCCCTTGATTCATCTCTCTAAACTCTTCCATTTTTTTCAATACGATTTCGTCAAACTCTTTTTGAGTGGTTACTTTTCCTTTCGTTGCCGCTTTTATTTCGGTTTTAACTTTGGGATTCAGAACTACTTTTGAACATAAAGTAACCGTTTTACCGTCATTTACTTCCAATATTAACCCTGGCAATCCCCAGTAGTTTTCTGGTCCTTGATTCACTGGAATTTCCGGTGTATACCAAGCTGTAATTGTAACTTCTTTCGGCATATCCAACTCATCCATAAGATTCGTTTTCTTTGCGGCATCAGCTGGTTTTGTTGTTGTTGCATCTTCTTTTTTTGGTCTGAAATTTCTAAAATCTGTTTTGCTTGCAGGGCGCACAGCAGTTGCTTTAAAACAATTGTAACCACCAATAACCCGGGTTTCACTTTCCATTTTCCATTGCAAATTAGGCAACGAATCTTTTACAAGAAACTCTTTCCCCATAAACTCTTTATCAACGGTATACGATTTGTCTTTTACATTTTTATAATACGTTCCGCCACCACCGGTCATAGACATCATCATTCGCATTCCGCCACCACCTTGGCCTGGAGTATCCAGCTTTTCTTCTTCTTTGTATATCGATGCCGATTTATCAAAATTAAGAATGAATGTTTTTTCGAACATTTTCTTCATTCTTTCCTCGATCCTTTTTTGCATATCCGGAGTCATGTCCTTATTGCCTTCCATTCGCGTTTTAAAATCGGACGTGCTCGTTTTCGATTCGTAAACTGCCATTCCTTGAAATTCCTGAGCGTGAAGTCCCATAAATGATGCGACTGTTACTACTAATGTGAAAATTACTTTATACATACTTTTGGATTTTAATAAATAAGACTGAAAAATACTATTTTTGTTACTAGCATTATGTTAAAATAATAATAAGACATTCCTAATTACAAAAGGTTTAATTGTAATTTCGCTTTCATGAAAAAATTAGTGCTATTACTCTTTATCGCCTCGTTTTCAGTTGTATTTAGTCAAAACCAAAAACTGACTCCCCTTAAAATTGATTCCACTCGTTTTGATGGAGATACATTTTTAGGATACGATTCATTTGGTTTTTATTACACCATTAAAAACAATGTTTTTTCTAAAATCAGCAAACGAGATACTTTAGAATATAAAAATATTTCTTTGGGTAAAATCACCAAAGTTGACTTGCAAAATCCACTTAAAATCGTTTTGTTTTACGAGAATTTCAACACTATTATAGTGTTGGACAATCAATTGAATGAAACTCAAAAAATCAATTTTTCAGAAAATACAATTCCTATTGTGGCTACTGCAATTGGAATAGCTTCTCAAAATCAGTTTTGGATTTACAATAGCATGAATCAGCAACTGGGACTTTATGATTATTTAAGTAATAATTACAAGACCATTTCAGTTCCTTTTACAGAAAGCATCAAGAGTTATTCTTCAGATTACAATGTCTTTCATTGGGTTGACAGTAAAAACAACTGGTATGTATGTGACATTTTTGGAAAAATAATAAGTAAAGGAATAATTCCTGATTTTGATTCCATTGTAATTATCAATGAGAATCAATTTATTTATTCTAAGGACGCTGTTTTGATTTTATACGATTTAGAAAAAGGTAAAAAAACTGAAATTGAAATTTCAGAAAAAACGTTTAAAAAATTCTATTACAAGGACCAAATTTTATCTATTTTTACATCAACAGGAATTACAAATTATAAAATCACAATACCGTAATGCACATAGCAATAGCAGGAAATATAGGTTCCGGAAAAACAACTTTAACTCGATTACTGGCAAAACATTTTAAGTGGGAACCGCATTTTGAAGATGTAGTTGACAATCCATACTTGGATGATTTTTACCATCAAATGGAACGCTGGTCGTTTAATTTACAAATTTATTTCTTGAATAGCCGTTTCCGTCAGGTGATGCAAATTCGCGAAAGCGGTAAAAAAATCATTCAGGACCGAACTATTTATGAAGATGCACATATTTTTGCTCCTAATTTATATGCAATGGGTTTAATGACCAATCGTGATTTCCAGAATTATTCTTCTCTTTTTGAATTAATGGAATCTACGGTTAAAGCTCCTGATTTATTGATCTATTTAAGAAGTTCTATACCTAATTTAGTGGGGCAAATACACAAACGTGGCCGTGAATACGAAAACTCAATATCTATTGATTATTTGAGCCGTTTGAACGAACGATATGAAGGTTGGATTCAAACCTACGACAAAGGAAAATTATTAATTATTGACGTTGACAACATAAATTTTGTTGACAATCCAGAAGATTTAGGAAATATTTTTAACCGTATCGATGCTGAATTGAACGGGTTGTTTTAGAATCCTCTCCTCTCCCGAAGCTTCGGGACTCTCCAAAGGAAAGAGATTAGGAATTGGAGATAAAAACACATATAAACATAAATGCCTCACAATTGCGAGGCATTTTTATTTATAAAGATTTCCAAAAATCTACATTTGTTTTATCAAGCTTATTGCTTTCTCCAAATTATAAGCACCATCAATAGCATTTTTATCAAAAACCATCATATAACTATAACTAGATCCTGAAAGCCTTGCCCAAGATTTTCCCAGCCTTAACTTTGCTGCGGTATCTGGATTATTCAAATGGGAACCTTTGGTTTCTACTACAATAACTTTATTGGCTTTGGTAACTAAAATAAAATCGGGATAATGATTGGATTTATAACCATTCAAAGAGAATCCTTTACCTCTTCCTAAATTACGATGCCAAAAAGCAATATTTGATGAACTGGAAATTTCCAAAATAAATTGCTCTTCTAATCCATTCATATCACCTTCATGAACATACAATGAATTGCCAATGTCATTTCCAATTCTTGGCGGAATTATCATTGTTTCAAATTTCCAGATTGATTGTGCTTTTATTTTATCAATTTCAAGCCAATCATTAAACTTTTCTTCAGCATAAGTATCCGCTAATTGATTGATTTTTTCTTTAATAGAATCCGAATACGTCAGTTTATATTGATTGAAATCTATCAACTCCTGTGCGGACATATTCTCTAAAATTCTATTGACGTATTTCTTAATTTCATTATCGGCAATAGGTGGTAATTTATCAATTTGCTTGACTACAAAATGTGCTAAATCTTTAATTTGTCCTTCTTTAGGTTTAGCTAAAATGTATTCCGTCATTTTTTCTTGAACTACATTCTCTATTTTGAACGAAACCATTTTATAACCGCCATCATTCGTTTTTTCAGTATCAATTTTATATAAATCCGAAGAAATACTTTTAAAAGGGATTTGAATATCTTTATCCGAAAGCTTAAAATCTTTCAAAAGATTCACCCTGTCTAACAATTGTGTGTCGCCTTGTTCCATTAAAAGAAATTCATTTTGAGGAACTTCAACTACAAATTTTGGCAATACAATTGCCGAAGCTTGTTCAGCAACACTTTCACGCATTTTATATTGTTTCACTTTCATTCCCACTTCAGAATAAATTTGTTGAACTGTGTTAGAATTATCTTGATTGGCAATTTGAATCTCCATTTTTAGACTATCTTCAATTGCCATTTTTTCCATTTCAAATACAGCAATATTAGGAGAGTTACTCATTTCATTGGGATTGAAATGAATTTTTTGAACATCAATCAAACCTTCTTCTACAACTCCTATCTGCTCAGGAAAAAAGAAATTATCTAATGTTTCTTGCTTCACTTCTTCTTTTACAAATTCTGGCATAACGTCTTTTTCTCGATAATCTTTTTCGCTAAAACCGGATTGCTGCAATCCTTTGATAATATTTTGCAAAGTGTTTTGAAACTTAACCGAAGCCGTAATTACATACGATAAATTTAGCATCGTGCTGTTATGTTTCATCACGTAAGGCTGACGCAAAACTCGACCTAAAATCTGGGTAACATCAACTTCCGAAGATTTATCAGCCAAGGAAGCCAAGATATAAGCAAACGGGCAATCCCAACCTTCTTTCAACGCATTAATGGTAATAATATAACGAACAGGACAAGCCGCACTCATTAAATCTTCATTTTTCAACTCGTCTTTATTGGCAGTTTTGATTTTGATTTGCTCTTCTGGAATTCCAACAGCAATCAATTGGGCTTTCAATTTGTCAAAAGTGGTATTATCTTCTTTTCCTTTGGATTGTGCCTGAAACAAAACTATGGGACGAATGTACTTCCCTCCATTTTCTTCCAAAATTTTAGCCTCTGTTTCCAGTTTGTTTTGCAAATGCAGCGCACTTTCTATTACACCTTCAATATTTTGATGGTTATAAACAATCACTGGTAATTTAACCATGTGCTCTTTTTTGAGTTCAATAGCAGAAACTAAACTCACAATATTAGCATTCTGTTTGGGTGTTGCGGTCAAATCCAAAATAAAACTTGGATTGAGGTTGTTCAACATTTCAACACTTAAATCACTTTCAGCATTGTGACTTTCATCAACAACCAAAATTGGGTTTAAACTTCTAATAACATTAATTAATGCTTCTTTTTCAGTCCCGTCTAAAACAATTTCATCATCAATGGAATCTGAAAAGCTGGATAAATTAGAATTTTGTTCATTAAATTTCCTGTCCTCTTTATTTTTGGCCCGTATGGAAGCAAAATTCACAACCATTATGCTCAATTGTTCTTGTACCGAAGAGGGATTGAAATTAGCCCCTTGTAACAAATCCCGTTTTTCATAAACTTGAACACGATTATTGAACAAAGAATTCAGTTTCTGACAATATGGATGATCGGGATTTGAAAGATTTTTTACGGTTTGGTCTAATAAATTGCTCCAGGGCACAAGCCATACAACTGCTCTTGCCTTAGTGTCTGGCATAGCATCAAAAATAGTTTTCAATGCATTACAGGCAATAAAGGTTTTCCCTCCCGCAGTTGGCACTTTTATACTCAAATGCACTGCATTTGGAACAGTGTTTTGATACGGTCGCATTCCTTCGCCAGTTATTGGATTGTAGAAACCCACTTTTTCCTGCCAAAAAGAATTGAAAGCTTTATCCGCTTTTTTATGGTTTTGCAAATACTCGAAATATTGTTGCAAATCGTCAATGACTTGCTTTTGATAGGTTTTTAGTTCCATAATTAAAAACGAGTTATATCGCGAGGGATTTTCTTGAATTCAATATTTTTTTCTCTCATAAAAGTTTCCGGTAGTAAACAATTATCAGCATAAATAATATATCGCTCCGCTTTTTGTTGTACATATTGAGCTAAAGATTCATAATCAAGCGTGGTTAAATTTTCTTTTTCATAGACAAAATAATAACTGGTGTCGTTGTGAGTTCCTAAAAAAACCACCCCGTCCTGCGGACACACCTCCGAAGGAGGGGAATAAGAACATCGAGTTTCAGTAAACCATACATATTCCCTAATTTTATCTATTCCGACCGTTTCATTAAGATTATTGTTTTCGTCAAAAAGCGGCTCGCCTAAAGTATAATAATCAAAGCTTCCTCCAGTTCCTTCTTTGTCTGCATAACCGTTGATTACCCTTTTGACACGTTCGGCAGTGATGGTTTCTGCATAATCCTCCATTTCTATTAAAATGAATTTGCGATTGCCACCGTCTTGTTTGTTTAAGTTTAAAACCGCGTGCGCTGTTGTTGCTGAACCTGCGAAGCTGTCTAGGATTATGGAGTTTTTGTTTGTGGAAATTTCTATTATTCTTTCAATCAAACTTGAAGGTTTGGGAGTTTGAAATAATTTTTCACCATCAAATATCATCATCAATTCTTTTGTAGCATCAGTGGCAGTCCCTAATTCATTCCAAATTGTAAAAGGGTTCATACCTTTTGCCTCGGCTTCAAACTGAAATCTTTTATATTGAGGCTTCGTCTTTCCTGTTTTTCCGAAAATTATTCTATTATTTTTTAAAGCTTCTTCATATTTTTCTTTTGTAAATCGCCAATGACGACCTTTTGGAGGTAAAAAAACTTCATTTGTATTAGGATTGCTAATTTCATACTCAAGATTTACTCTTATGTTGGGCGCATCCATTGGATCTGCTACCCATGCGCCTCTTGGATCATTATCCGAATTAGTGAATTTTTTTTCAATAATAGCTAATGGTTTTATTCTGAAATAGTTTCTGTTTTTAGAATAACAAAATGTATAATTATGAGATAGTGAAACATCCGTATCATTCTGACTTGATTTTCGATGGTTCCAAATAAAATTAGCAACAAAATTCCCAATCCCAAAAATCTCATCCATCATCAATTTCAAATTGGCTTGTTCATTGTCATCAATAGAAATAAAAATCGCACCATCTTTTGCTAATAATTTATGAAGTAGTTTCAATCGTGGATACATCATACACAACCACTTGTCGTGTCTGGTCAAGTCTTCACTCTCCTTGCCTACCACTTTGCCTAACCATTTTTTAATCTTTGGAGAATTAACATTGTCATTATACACCCAACTTTCATTTCCTGTATTGTATGGTGGGTCAATGTAAATGCAATTAACTTTCCCTTCGTATTGGGGTAATAAAGATTTCAACGCTTCAAGGTTATCCCCATTGATAATGAGATTTCCAGAATCGGTTATAGTATTGGTTTTTTCATTTTCAGAAAAACCATATTCGTGGTTCAGTACTTTATAGGGAACTTCTTGATGATGATTGATGATTTTGTCTTTACCAATCCAATTTAGTGTAGGCATTCTTAATTAATTTTTTCAAATATAATTAAATAATCAGTTGTAAACAATCTGATTTTTACAATCACTCTTATTTAATACGACGAAAGTAACTTTCCAATTATGGAAAAAAGAGTTCGGAAATCGGAAATGAAACAAGAAATTTTTCTTTTAGGGAATCGTATAGAGGAAATAATCAAAGAAAAAGGTTTGAAGACTAGGGAAGTTGCCCACGATGCTGATATGGACGTAGAGAATTTAAGAAAGTATATTAAAGGAAAACAAGAAATGAAAGTGAGCACAATGTTGAAAATTGCTTTTGCATTAAATATTGAAGCATCAGAATTAATCAAAGATTTAAAAATCAGCAAATAAACCGTACATTTGCAGTCCTTTAACAAAGAATATTGAACTATTTCTTTATATTTACGTATGTTTAGACGAATCAACAACGACAAAATCAGCAATATTTTAATCTATTTTGCGTCACAGATAGACTATTTATCTATGACCAAAACGTTAAAACTATTGTACATTCTTGACGAAACTTCTATCAAGGAAACGGGCACGCCCGTAACTTGGCTAGACTATAAAGTTTGGGAAAACGGCCCAGTTGCTATAGATGTTTACAATGAAATCAAACATCAAGAAGTTTTTTGTTATCAAGGAAAAGAATTATCATTACTACATTCCATTCAACTTGAAAAAAAATTCAATACTGATAGAAATTCTGAGGAGGTTTTCTTAAAACCTAATGGTGATTTTGATAAAACCATTTTCAATAGATATGAATTAAATCTATTAGAAACCATAGTTTTTAAATATGGAAATTGGAATGCAACAGAATTAATTAACTTCCTACACGAAGAAGGCTCACTTTGGCACAAAATGGTTTCCGAACATAACTTAATCAATCATTTTCAGCAAATAGGAAAAAGAACTAATCATTCTATTGAATTCAATGATTTGTTAGAAAACAATCCTATTCTACAAATGGCTGCAAAATCTTCTTTTGAAGCCTTATCTTTTCAAGAAAGCATAAGCTAGATTTGATATGCTTGACGAAATTTTACAACAAGGACATTTAATATTAATTGAAGATTATCAATTTCAAGATGGTAATGGCAGTAAAGACAAATTTCTAATTGTATTAAATCGAAATGATGAATTTGCTTACATCATTCATACTTTGACAACATCACAAAACAAATTAAGTTTACCTTCTGACAATTTTGGATGCTTAGTTGCTGGAAACATACCGTACTTTTTTATTCAAAAAAAAACTGTATTAGGAGAAAATCAATTTAGTTTTGATAAAGACACATTTATATTTTTCAGAAATAATGTTCGTAAAGAAAATTTAGTTTCTTTCATAAAATATGACAAAAGTAACATTGTTTTAAAAGAAAAATTATCAAAACTTTTTTTGAAAAGACTTTTGAAATGTATGTTGAAATCTAACTTTATCGACCTAAATATTGAAAAAGAATTAATAAAAATTAAGGATCAACTTTAAAACATAAATGCCTCGCAATTGCGAGGCATTTATTATTTACAAGATTTTTAATTACTTCAAAGAATCAATCTTAGCCTGAACTTCTTCATCAGTTCCTTCAAAAGTTTGAATATCTACTTTTCCGTTAACACTTGTTTTAATAGTAGCTTTTACTTTTCCGTCAACATTTATTTTTTCGATAGAAACTTCTTTAGACATCATATGATTTGGCATTGCAGCTGCATTCATAAATTTACACGTTTTACTGTCACATCCTTGAGCCATACACTCTTCTTTAGACATTGAAGTACACATTTCAGTTGTAGCACAACAGGCTGCTTTATTAGAAATTGTATGACTTCCGTTTCCTAAAATTGGAGCAATTACTAAACCTATCAAACACGTCAATTTAATTAAAATATTCATCGAAGGTCCAGAAGTATCTTTGAATGGATCTCCAACGGTATCTCCAGTAACCGCTGCTTTGTGCGCATCAGAACCTTTATATGTCATTTCACCATTAATCATAACTCCTGCTTCAAAAGATTTTTTAGCGTTGTCCCAAGCACCACCTGCATTGTTTTGAAAAACAGCCCAAAGCACACCAGAAACGGTAACTCCAGCCATATATCCACCTAACATTTCTGCAATTAATTGGTTGTTATCTGAATACACTAATTTCCCTAATAAAACAATCGCAATTGGGAAACCAATAGTCAAAATTCCTGGTAACATCATTTCGCGCAAAGCAGCCTTTGTAGAAATATCGACACATTTTGCATATTCCGGTTTTCCGGTTCCTTCCATAATTCCGGGAATCTCTCTAAACTGACGACGTACTTCATACACCATGTCCATCGCAGCTTTACCTACAGAATTCATTGCCAAAGCAGAGAAAACTACAGGTATCATTCCACCCACAAATAACATCGCTAAAACGGGTGCTTTGAAAATATTGATTCCGTCAATTCCTGTAAATGTTACATACGCTGCAAATAAAGCCAGTGATGTTAATGCCGCCGAAGCGATAGCAAAACCTTTTCCCGTTGCAGCTGTTGTATTTCCTACAGAATCCAAAATATCGGTTCTGGTGCGTACTTCTTTTGGTAATTCGCTCATTTCAGCAATTCCACCTGCGTTATCGGATATTGGTCCGAAAGCATCTATTGCCAATTGCATCGCCGTTGTTGCCATCATCGCTGAAGCAGCCAAAGCCACACCATAAAATCCTGCAAAAGCATACGATGTCCAAATCGCAGCCGCAAATAATAAAACGGTTGGAAATGTAGAAATCATTCCTGTTGCCAACCCTGCAATTACGTTTGTTCCAGCTCCCGTACTTGATTTTTGTACAATTGCCATAACGGGTTTTGTACCCAATCCTGTATAATATTCTGTAACAGATGAGATAACGGCACCAACCACTAATCCGACTATTGTAGCATAAAAAACGCGCATCGATGAAATTTCTTTAGTCCCTTCTCCGAAGAAATCCATTTTCATGGTTTCCGGCAACATGTATTGTACTAAGAAGAAACAAGCGACAGCCGTTAATAGAATAGAAACCCAGTTTCCTATATTTAACGCTTTTTGAACTTGTGCTTCTTTTGCATTATCATCCGTAATTTTCACCAACATCGTTCCAATAATAGAGAATAAAATTCCAAAACCGGCGATTGCCATTGGTAATAAAATAGGTCCTATTCCGCCAAAAGCATCTTGAATATTTCCGCCCATATCTTTGATAACATAATTACCAAGAACCATAGCTGCTAAAACAGTTGCAACATAAGAACCAAATAAATCAGCTCCCATTCCGGCAACATCACCCACATTATCACCTACATTATCTGCAATTGTAGCAGGGTTACGAGGATCATCTTCGGGAATTCCAGCTTCTACTTTTCCTACTAAATCAGCTCCAACATCGGCAGCTTTAGTATAAATTCCGCCACCAACTCTGGCAAACAAAGCAATAGATTCTGCTCCAAGAGAAAAACCGGCCAATGTTTCCAGAACAATGGTCATATCTTCTGTTGAAGTCCAAACTCCATTCATAAAAAAGTGAAAGAAGAAAATAAAGAAAGTGGTCAGCCCTAAAACGGCTAAACCTGCAACTCCTAATCCCATTACGGTTCCACCGCCAAAAGAAACTTTTAATGCTTGCGGCAAACTCGTACGTGCAGCTTGAGTAGTTCTAACATTTGTTTTTGTTGCAATTTTCATCCCCATATTCCCCGCTAAAGCCGAGAAAAAAGCTCCAAAAATAAAAGCAACTACTATTAATATATGTGTAGTAGGGACGATAAATGAAATTCCGGCTAAAACAACACTTGCTCCAATTACAAAGAAAGTCAATAACCTATATTCTGCTTTTAAGAAAGCTAAGGCTCCTTCGTAAATATAATCTGAAATCTCTTTCATCTTACCGTCACCCGGATCTTGTTTTAAAACCCATGCACGTTTTGTAAACATAAATGCCAGTCCAATAAATGCCATGGCTATTGGCAAATAAATCATTATTGTATTCATAATTTTGGTTTGGTTTTTAGTTAATATTAATAGTGTAACGAAACGAATTTAAACAAAAAAGCAATACTCTTAACAGAATATTGCTCTTTTTGTAAAAATTATGATGTGAAATTATTTAATACTAAATAATCCCTCTGGTTTATTTTCAATATCATTAAAACGCTTTGTACATTCTTTGATAATGGCGTACGCTTCATTTACATCGCCCCAACCACCAACATCAACTGTTTTGTTTTCAAGATCTTTATAAACCTGAAAGAAATGTTCGATTTCTTTTAGTAAATGAGGATTCATGTCTGACAAATCGTTTAAAGAGTTCCAGATTGGATCTGAAACCGGAACACAAATTACTTTTTCATCCGGTCCTTTATCATCTGCCATGTGGAAAACACCAATAGGTTTTACTTCCATTACACATCCAGGAAAAGTTGGTTCGTTTACCAAAACCAAAACATCTAAAGGATCTCCGTCTAATGCTAATGTTTCTGGGATAAATCCGTAATCAGCCGGGTACATCATGGAAGAGAATAACATTCTATCAAAACGCATTCTTTTTATTTCGAAATCATATTCGTATTTATTTCTACTTCCTCTTGGTATTTCGATTAAGACATCGAAAGTTGTTAATTTGTCTGCAGTCATTTTAGTTTTTCTTATCTATATTTATGGGTGCAAAAGTAAGGAAAGTATCCCTTTTTACAATAAAAATTTGATGTTATCTCTTGATTAAATTTTAACAGTGAGTACTTTAGTAAACCACGGTCCTATTTCGTTTCTTTAAATAATGATGCCACAAAAGATAGGTTGCATAAGAACGATACGGACTCCATTGTTTTGCATGAATTTCCATAGCATCTTTATCGTGAATATCCAGCAATTCCTTTATGGTATTTACGACCGCAATATCTCCTAAAGGCAATAAATCCGGGGATTCCAGACAAAACATTAAGTAAATATCGATGGTCCAGTTACCTATTCCTTTGATTTTGATGAGTTCTTCGCGTACTTGATGAGCCGTTTTTGCTGGTAAACTTTCTAAATCTAGCTCTTTATTTAATATCGCTGTTGCCAAAGCTTTGATATAAGACGTTTTTTGTCGGCTTACGCCAAGATTCCTAAATTCCTCGTCCGATACGTGAAGAAGAATTTCAGGAGCTATGGCTTTTTGACTGGCTTTTATTTTTAAAAAAGTGGCTTTAGCAGAATCGATAGATACTTGCTGTTCCAAAATCAACAACACCAAAGTCTCAAAACCTTGTGGTCTTTTGGGAATGGTTGGCATTCCGTATTCTTCAATGATTGACTTGAAAATGGTATCTTTTTCTAAAAGGTAGTCGATGGCTTCTTGCATAATCTGATGTTTTGTTAGCCCAGATGGAAACGACATCCTTTTTTATAAGGCGATTTTTCTTCGCCTTATAAAAAGATATAGTGTACAGCTGGAATAGCTCCTAAAAATTAAACCCGAACGATCCTTTTACAGTAAAACGATTCGTGTCGGGCGTGTTGAGATAATTGCCTCGCCAAGCAAAATCGATGCGGAATACTTTGAAGATATTCCCAATTCCGGCGCTGTATTCCCAATAGCCTTTTTCAGGTGCATTGTAAATTAAACCCGATGCATTAATCGCTCGATTTTCATCAGAAATGGTTCCATAAACCCCTTTTACAGATACAATTTCTCTCCAATTGAGTTTACGCATGAACGGAATTCTGGAAAAAATTCGGCCATTGAAATTGTGATTCCACTGTAAAGTAGCATACTGGTCTGACACAAATTCATAGAAATTAAGGTTGCTAAATGTGTTTTCGATTGTAAAATAAGTCTGATTCCCAGGAATAACGCTCAGTAATCCTAACGGCACTTTCCCGAAGGTTTTCCCCACTTCCATAATAATATTTGTTCTTCCTAAAGGCCCTATAATTATGGGCTGTTTGTAATACAATTGTACTTTATCATATTTAAAATCACTGTTCAAAAGCCCTTTGAATCCATGACTGTAATTAATAAAGAAACGACTAAACGGACTGTCAACATTGCTTCTTTCAACCCCAAAACCTATTGTTTTTCGCTTTGGCGAATACTCAATCTGAAAGTTCGCTTCGGATTGTTTGACATCACTTTTAGTAATCGAGTTTGCTATATCCGTATAATAATCTAAACTAAAAGTTGGCGATGCGGACTCCAGCGTACGGTACGAAATACCAGTCTGAAAAATTAAATTTTTAACGGGCTCCATTTCTATCGCCATATTGGTCAAATTGATATTAGTCAATTTACCGTTGCTACCGGACGAAAATACGGATGACGAAGCAAAACTTCTGCCCAAAACATCGTTCGTAGTTGTTAAACTGGCGCCTATTTGTTCAATGTCACGCCTATTTCCTCCGGACAAAATGATTCGGTTTTTCTTGTCGACCATCCATTTTCCCGAAAGTCCGTATTTGAATTTATCATCATCAAATCCATACGCCGTATAGGCTTGAATACGCCAAGGATCGTTGGGTCCAAAATAAGTTCTTCCTCCCACTCGCAAGCGTACACCTTCGACTTCATTGTATCCAAATGTGGAAAAAACAGGCCCGTAATCGAAGTTTTTAAATTCTACGTAACCGCTTCCAAGAATAGAAACCAAACTATACAATCGCTTAAACTTATCTACTGTTTGCAACGTGTCAAGCATTTTATAAACGCCCAATTCATCCTTACTTAAGTTCTCAAAACGATTTTCATTCCAGTATTCATCGGATTTATTGTAGACTTCGTCATCCATATAATTGACCTCATCCTTATAAAAAGCTACTGGTTTCTCCTTATTGAATTGATGATTTCTATAAAAACTGGTTCGTTTGCCGTAAACTCCTTTAGAATTTTCTTTTTTGTTCAAAGCAAAATCGGACATCAAATAATCCTTCGTCAATAAGAAAACCGAATCACTTACTACTTCAAATTCTTGCTCTAAGTAAATATCTTTTACCCAGTTGATATTGGCACTTTTGGTAACTGCCATATTTATTTTCTTGATGGCAAATGTCGAGTCATTCACCCAAAAATCTCCTTTGAAAGTCAATTCGTTTTTACGCCTTGGATAAAAAACAATATTATAACACCATTTATTGTCAATATACGCGCTGTCTTTCAATACATAATTATAAACATCAATCCCAGTTTTAGATAACGGACTGGTAAAGCTTTTGTCAAAAAAAGTCAAGTAATTATTATAGATATTATAATCGGAATACAAGTCTTTTACAAAAGATAAAATCTGTTGATTTCCATTAAAACCAGACGTTTTATTAGCTTTTATTTTCTCTTTTACTTTCTTTAATTTGTTGTCTCCATAAACATCATTGAGTGATTCATTTATAAAAATAGGCAAATAGGTTTTCCCGGTTACTCTGGAAGTGTCCATTTGATCGAATATAAATTCCATCCCTTTGAAAAGTTTACTTTTCATAAAAGCACTGTCAATAGAATTCATGTCAAATTCTATTTTTTCATACTTTTCCATCTGGTATTGATCAAACTGATACAACCCATTTTTACGTTTTCTTTCCCAAATTTTCCTAAGAATGTCTAGCGCAGGATTATTTTTTTTGGACGTTTTACCAGCAAAAACAACTACTTCGCTTAAGCTTTCGGCTTCGCTTAACTGAATCTTGAAATTATAATTTACGGGTTTGTCTAAAATAATTTCCTTCTCAGAAAAACCTACTGAAGATATTACTAAAGTGGTATATGTTTTTTGGGATTCTAGATAGAATCGACCATCTTCATTGGTAACAATTCCTTCGCTGGAATCTTTGAAAACCACATTAGCGAATGGAATGGGTAGATTTGATTTATCCACCACAACACCGCTCACTTTTGTTTGTGCAAAAACAGCAGTTGCTGATACCAACAACAGCAGAAAAAACAAGAGATTCTTTTTCATAATCATTCAAAAAAAAAACTTCATCAAATTAAATAATTGATGAAGTTTCAAATATAGGTATTTAGACATCTCGATTATTTGAAATTTAGACCGTCGACTGTTAAAGTTTATCTAAAAATCAAAATCTAAAAAAATCTATTTTTTATACATTACTTTTTTAACCGCTTTAACCACATCACCTGCATTTGGCAACCATTCTTTCAATAATACTGGAGAATAAGGCGCTGGAGTATCAGCAGTTGTGATACGTTGAATAGGCGCATCCAAGAAATCAAAAGCACGTTCTTGAACAATATAGGTAATTTCAGAAGCGACACTTGCAAAAGGCCAAGCTTCCTCAAGAACAACTAATCTGTTCGTTTTTTTAACCGAAGTTAAAATCGTCTCATAATCCATAGGACGTACCGTTCTCAAATCGATAATTTCACAAGAAATTCCTTCTTTGGCTAATTCATCAGCAGCAATATGAGCTTCTTTAATAATTTTTCCAAAAGAAACGATTGTTACATCCGTACCTTCACGCTTGATATCAGCAACTCCAAGTGGAATAGTATATTCACCATCTGGCACTTCACCTTTATCACCATACATTTGTTCTGATTCCATGAAAATTACAGGATCATTGTCACGAATAGCCGCTTTCAACAAACCTTTTGCATCATAAACTGTAGATGGAACTACCACTTTAAGACCTGGAGTGTTGGCAAACCAGTTTTCTAATGCTTGTGAGTGAGTTGCTCCTAATTGTCCTGCCGAAGCTGTTGGACCACGAAAAACGATTGGCACATTAAATTGTCCACCGGTCATCTGACGCATTTTGGCAGCGTTATTTATAATTTGGTCAATCCCCACTAAACAAAAATTGAACGTCATGTATTCTACAATTGGTCTACATCCGTTCATTGCTGATCCTACTGCAATACCAGTAAAACCAAGCTCTGCGATAGGAGTATCAATAACTCTTTTCTCGCCAAATTCAGCAAGCATTCCTTTAGATGCTTTGTAAGCACCATTATATTCTGCAACTTCTTCACCCATTAAGTATATGGACTCATCGTGACGCATTTCTTCACTCATCGCTTCGCAAATGGCCTCTCTAAATTGTATCGTTCTCATATTATATGTTGTATGTGTCTATTTTTCGAAAAGCAAAAATAAATATTTTATATCACTTAAAAGCATAAATTACGCTAAATTAATTCAGGATTTACTACGATAATTTAGAGGAGCTATTTCCGGCTCTCCGCTGTATCTTCCTGTGGCTAAAGGAGCCACAGGAAGGATGCCGCTACTATCCGGGCTACGAAATCGAAATAGTAATGAAAAAATATTATGCATGCATAGTATATTATTCAAATTAATATTTTAAATTTGTAAAAGAAATTACGAATAATTAAATATATAAGTATGAAAATATTAGTTTGCATCAGTCACGTTCCTGATACTACTTCAAAAATTAACTTTGTCAACGGTGATTCTGAATTTGACACCAATGGCGTACAATATGTAATCAATCCTAATGATGAATTTGGTTTGACACGTGCCATTTGGTTTCAAGAACAACAAGGCGCAACTGTTACTGTTGTAAATGTTGGAGGACCAGAAACAGAACCTACTTTAAGAAAAGCATTAGCGATAGGTGCTAACGAAGCTATTCGTGTCAACGCAACTCCTACTGACGGATTTTTCGTTGCCAAACAACTTGCTGAAGTAATCAAAAACGGAGGTTACGATGTAATTATCGCCGGAAAAGAATCTTTAGACTACAATGGCGGAATGGTTCCTGGAATGATAGCAGGAATTTTAGGATACAACTTCCTTAATTCTTGTACCAACCTGACAGTTGAAGGAACAAACGTAAAAGCAGTTCGTGAGATTGATGGTGGAAAAGAAACTGTAGCTACTACTTTACCATTAATCATTGGTGGACAAAAAGGACTAGTAGAAGAAAAAGACTTGCGTATCCCAAACATGAGAGGAATCATGACTGCAAGAACTAAAGCATTGACAATTCTGGAGCCAGTTGACGCTACTTTAAATACAAAAGCAGTAAAATTTGAAAAACCAGCTCCTAAATCAGCAGTAAAATTAATCTCTGCTGACAATTTAGATGAATTAATCAATTTATTACACAACGAAGCGAAAGTAATCTAACTGTCATAAAGTCGAATGTCAAAAGTCAAAAGGATAAAATTTTTACACTAATTTCCCTTTATGGCTTTAGACTTTAAAACTTTAAGACTAAAATAAAAAATCATGTCAATATTAATATACGCGGAATACGCAGAAGGAAAATTTAAAAAAGTAGCATTCGAATTAGCTTCTTACGCAAAAAAAGTAGCGGAGACATTAGGGACTACCGTTACGGCTGTAACAGTAAATGCTGGAGATGTTTCGGAATTATCAAAATACGGAGTAGACAAAGTATTAAAAGTAAACAACGATAAATTATCAGGATTTACTGCAAAAGCATACGCGGATGTCATCAAACAAGCTGCTCAAAAAGAAAACGTAAAGTTAGTTTTACTTTCATCAACTACAGACAGTATTTATCTTTCCTCACTTGTTGCTGTAGCTTTAGAAGCTGGTTATGCATCAAATGTTGTTGGTTTACCGGTGAGTACTTCGCCTTTTCAAGTAAAAAGAAATGCTTTTTCAAACAAAGCATTCAATATCACTGAAATTGCAACTGATGTAAAAGTGCTTGGACTTGCTAAAAACTCTTATGGAATTTTTGAAACGCCATCAACTTTAACCGAAGAAGATTTTAACCCAACTATTGGAGACAATGATTTTGGTGTAAAAGTAGAATCAGTTGAAAAAGGTTCTGGAAAAGTTTCCATTGCTGATGCTGACATTGTAGTTTCAGCTGGACGCGGATTAAAAGGTCCTGAGAACTGGGGGATGGTAGAAGAATTAGCTACAGTTCTTGGAGCTGCAACTGCTTGTTCAAAACCAGTTTCGGATTTAGGATGGAGACCTCACGGAGAACACGTAGGACAAACTGGAAAACCGGTAGCTACAAATCTTTATATTGCAATTGGAATTTCTGGAGCAATACAACACATTGCAGGAATCAACTCTTCTAAAGTAAAAGTGGTAATTAACAGTGATCCGGAAGCACCATTTTTCAAAGTGGCTGACTACGGAATTGTAGGCGATGCATTTGAAATTGTTCCACAATTGATTGAGAAATTTAAAGCTTTCAAAGCTCAGAATTCATAAATTACAAAAAATCATTAAATCGATTTAAATGCTACTTAAAACAAGATATTTGTATCTTTGCTTTTAAGTAGCATTTTTTTTTACAAAAAATGAAACTTGATTTTCATCAAAAAATAAGTACACTGTACTTACCCATTTTAAGAATTATGAGCTTAGTTAAATTATCCATAAAAGGAATTTCATACAGTCAAACTCAAAACGGAGCGTATGCTTTAATATTGAATGAGGTTGATGGAGAAAGAAAATTACCCATTGTCATTGGTGCTTTTGAAGCCCAATCTATTGCTATTGCATTAGAAAAAGAAATAAAACCACCGCGTCCTTTGACGCATGACCTATTTAAAAATTTCGCAGAACGTTTTGATATTGTGGTAAAACAAGTCATTATTCACAAGTTAGTTGACGGTGTTTTTTATTCGAGTATTATTTGCGAAAGAGATAAAATTGAGGAAATTATTGATGCTAGAACCTCTGATGCAATTGCGTTAGCGTTGCGTTTTAATGCTCCTATTTTTACCTATAAGAACATTTTGGACAAAGCCGGAATATACTTGAAAGCGAATCCGCAAGATGCGAACAAAGACTCTCAAGAAATTGACGATGTACTTTCTAATCCAGAAACATTTGGTCATGAAGAAGAAAGCAATCAATCTGGAGAAACCTATTCTAAACACAGTTTACAGGAATTAAACGAACTGTTAGACCAAGCAGTTTCTCATGAAGATTATGAAAAAGCAGCAAAAATTAGAGACGAAATCTCGAAGAGATAACTTTAACTTGATTTTCATTATTGCATTATTTGATACATAAACGATTAACCTTATAAAAAATGCAGCTGTATTTAATGCTGCACTTTTTTATATATTTTTATTGACATCTGTTATAAAACTAATCTATGAAAACAAAATTTGTCCTTATTGCCGTAACCTTATTTATTTCTACAGTCGTATTTTCTCAAGATTATTATTTACACTGCGGAAAAATTCTAAACACTCAATCTGGCAAAGAGTCATCCAACCAAACCATAGTTGTTTCAAAAAACAAAATCATAAAAATACAAGATGGGTTTGTATCTAAATCCAAACCCGAAGACATTGAAATCGACCTCAAAAACAAATACGTATTGCCAGGTCTTATCGATTTACACGTGCACATTGAAGGAGAGCACAACACTAAAAGTTACATGTCAAAATATTTAGACAATGAGGCAGACGTTGCATTTCAAGCAGTTCGTTGTGCAGAAATCACGCTTGTGGCAGGGTTCACCACCGTACGAGATTTAGGAGGAACCGGTGTTAATATATCCATAAGAAATGCTATCAATAAAGGAATCGTAAAAGGTCCCAGAATATATACTGCAGGAAAATCGATTGCCACAACAGGCGGACATGCAGACCCAACAAACGGAAGCAATAGAAAACTTGTAGGAGATCCAGGCCCACATGAAGGCGTAATTAATTCTCCTGAAGAAGCCGTCAAAGCAGTAAGAGAACGTTATAAAGAAGGAGCCGACGTTATTAAAATCACAGCTACAGGCGGTGTTTTAAGCGTTGCAAAAAGTGGTAAAAACCCTCAGTTTACTTTAGAAGAAATAAAAGCTATCACAACAACTGCCAAGGATTATAATATGCTTACCGCTGCCCATGCACACGGTGATGAAGGAATGCAAAGAGCCATATTAGGCGGAATAAAAACCATTGAGCACGGTACCTTTATGAGTGAAGAGACAATGGAAATGATGAAAAAATACGATGCTTATTTAGTTCCTACCTTAACAGCTGGAAAAGAAGTAGAAAAAAATGCAGAAATTACTGGTTTTTATCCTGACATAGTAGTTCCGAAAGCTAGAGAAGTTGGTCCACAATTGAAAGCTACTTTTGCAAAAGCATATAAAAAAGGTGTCAAAATTGCTTTTGGAACCGATGCAGGGGTTTTTGCTCATGGTACAAATGCAAAAGAATTTGGCTATATGGTTGAAGCCGGAATGCCTGCACTAGCCGCTATACAATCTGCAACAACAACAAATGCCATGTTATTAGGTATTGGAAATGAAGTAGGTCAAATCAAAGAAAACTTTTTGGCAGACATCATAGCAGTTGATGAAAATCCTTTGAATACAATCAAAACTTTGGAAAAAGTCGTATTTGTAATGAAAGACGGAAAAATATATAAAAACTAAACTTGCTACCGCAAAATAGAATAAAGATACAATGAAGCAATATTTAGACTTAGTACAACACGTAATGGAAAACGGTTGTCAAAAAGGAGATCGTACAGGAACAGGAACAAAAAGTGTCTTTGGCTACCAAATGCGTTTTGATCTGAACGAAGGTTTCCCAATGGTTACCACCAAAAAACTGCACTTAAAATCTATTATTTATGAATTGCTTTGGTTTTTAAAAGGCGATACAAATATTAAGTACCTTCAGGAAAACGGAGTTAAAATTTGGGATGCTTGGGCTGATACCAATGGAGATTTAGGACCCGTTTATGGCCATCAATGGCGCAACTGGAATAGTGAGGAGATTGACCAAATCTCAGAACTTATCAAGGAACTAAAAACCAATCCTAACAGTCGCAGAATGTTGGTTTCGGCATGGAATCCTTCGGTTCTTCCTGACACTACAAAATCATTTGATGAGAATGTAGCTAACAATAAAGCCGCTTTGCCTCCTTGTCACGCTTTCTTTCAGTTTTATGTTTCTGATGGTAAGCTATCGTGTCAATTATACCAGAGAAGTGCTGATATTTTCCTAGGCGTTCCTTTTAATATTGCTTCTTACGCATTACTCACGATGATGATTGCACAGGTTTGCGACTTGGAGCCAGGGGAATTCATTCACACTTTTGGTGACGCACACATTTACAACAATCATTTTGAACAACTCGAATTGCAATTGTCACGCGAGCCAAAACCATTACCAAAAATGATTTTGAATCCCAAAATAAAAGACATCTTCGCATTCGATTTTGAAGATTTCACACTAGAAGGCTATGAACCGCATGCCTTGATAAAAGGCAGTGTTGCGGTATAACATAATAAAAAAACGGTGTTTTAGTTAAACTACTAAAACACCGTTTTCATTTCCTGCAAACTCATTCCATTTGAAAGAATCTGCTTCTGGCTCATTTACAAATGCACCATCAATAACATATTTAAACTCATAGGCTGCATCTTTGTTTACATCGAATACACCTTTGAAAGTACCATTTTTTAATTTGCTTAAAGCACCTTCAGCAACACTCCAATTATTGAAATCGCCAACAACGGACGCTTGACTTGCATCTTTTGCTTCAACTGAAAAGGTAACTTTACAAACTGGTTTTGTTTTAACGAATTGTTTCTTGATTGCCATAACTATTTCATTTATAGATTTATATAACAAAGAAAATAAAAGAATTTGAATTTTCAACAGACTCCCGAAGATTTAATAGAATAGCCCAAACTATGTTAATTTATGAATAATTCAATAATTATAGGCGTGCTAAATTTACTATTCAAAAATCAGAAAACGTTTTCATTCTAAATAATCTACAAGCAAAATAGCGACTTTCCAAAATAAATTTTACCTTTATAAACTAAATTTTGATCGATGGAAAAAGAACTACACGAACAGTACGAATATGCAAGAAGAAGAATTAAACAAAAAAAAAGACTGTATTTCCATTTTGTTCTTTTCGTTTTAGGGAGTTTACTTTTATTTATTGCTAATAAATTTTTCGAAATTGCCGTAGATTCTCACTGGTCAATTTGGGTAATTACCATATGGTTGTTCCTCTTTATTTTGCATTTTATAAAAATTTTTATCACGGATCGTTTTATGAATAAAAATTGGGAAAGAGAACAAATAGACCGACTAGTCTCTTTACAACAAAAAAAACTAGATCAATTACAAACACAGGTCAACAACGACGACCTTAAATAACAGTAAATCTATTATGATAATAATGATTGCGGCCGTTGCCGAAAATAATGCTCTAGGGAAGAACAACGAACTGGTTTGGCACCTTCCAAATGATTTTAAAAGATTTAAATCCCTTACTTCCGGACATCATATTATAATGGGTAGAAAGACATTTGAAAGTTTTCCAAAACCATTACCAAACAGAACCCACGTTATAATCACCAGACAGAAAGACTATCAAGCCGAAGGCTGCATCATAGTTGACAGTATGGACAAAGCATTAGCCATTTGTCCAAAAGACGAAGACACATTTATAATTGGTGGTGGCGAAATTTACACTTTAGGGCTTCCTTTTACTGACAAAATAGAAATTACACGAGTGCATCACAACTTTGAAGGCGATGCGCATTTCCCTGAGATTAATGATGACGAATGGAAAATAGTAGCCTCAGAATTTAATGAGAAAGACGAAAAACATCTCTATGATTATTCCTATCAGACATTCATTAGAAAATAAAACAAAAAAACATCCTTTTTACGGGATGTTTTTTTTTAACCATTAATCAAAGAGATGACCTACTCTTGAAAGAGTATTTGATAACATAAAATAAAAATTACAAATATTAGTAATACTCCAGAAATGAAGATTATAATATTTGATGTTTTCTGAGAATACATCTCAAAAAAGCCTTTAATACCAAATACCACGAAGGTACTAAAGACGAAAAAAATTAAAATTTCCAAAAACAAATTTAATCCTAAGAACGTATGTTGCGCTTTAACTACAACACTGCTATGTAAAACAGTGTTTTCAAAACAGCTAACAAGAACAAATGAGATAAAAAACGCTAAAATTATCCACTTGATTTGGTTGATCGATTCTCTTTTAATCATTTAATATGGTTATTTTCCTGAATAACAAATTTGTACAATAAAATCTTTAGTTGCAATACCCACTTTTAGTGATATTTCAAAAAAACTGAATTTTAGTTTTTAGTGTATTTTAAAAACTAAAAATAAAACTTGTTTCTAATTTTTGAAACTGATTATAAGTTCATCAAGTTTGTATTATATTTGTACAAAATAAAAAAATGTCAGAAAAAATAACGCCCTATAAAGATTCAGCTTTAGGTAAAAAAGAACAAGTTGCCCAAATGTTTGACACCATTTCTGGAAATTATGACAATCTGAATCGTGTCATTTCTTTCGGTATTGATATAAAATGGAGAAAAAAAGTGTTGCAAATTGTTTCAAAATCAAACCCGAAGGTTATTCTGGATATTGCTACCGGAACAGGTGATTTGGCAATTTTGATGGCGCAAACAAATGCTGAAAAAATCATTGGATTAGATATTTCTGCAGGAATGCTGGAAGTAGGCGTAAAAAAAATTGCCGCAAAAAATCTTTCCAATACTATCGAAATGATTTTAGCCGACTCAGAAAACATGCCTTTTGAAGACAATTATTTTGATGCGATAACGGTTGCTTTCGGGGTGCGTAATTTTGAAAATTTAGAAAAAGGCTTAGCTGAAATTTTAAGAGTTTTAAAACCTAACGGAGTGTTTGTAATTCTAGAAACTTCTGTACCGGACAAAACACCTTACAAACAAGGATATAGTTTTTATACCAAAAATATTCTTCCATTAATAGGCAAAGTCTTCTCTAAAGACGATGTTGCTTACGGTTATTTATCTGAATCTGCCGCTGCGTTTCCTTATGGAGAAGCGTTAAACAATATTTTGAGAAAAATTGGGTTTATAAATGTTGTAGCCTTACCACAAACTTTTGGTGTAGCTACCATTTACTCAGCTTCTAAAAAATAATACTGAAGATTTCAGCATAAACATGAGAAAAATAATTGTCTTACTATTTTTTGCTTTTATTATAAAAGGACACGCTCAAAAGTCTAAAAATATATTTAGCAGAGACCCTATTATTAATTTGGAAAATTTTCAAAAAAAGAGAATGTATTATGGGTTTTATCTCGGATTCAACTCGTATGATTTCAAAATAGACTATAAAACAGTGGGTCCTGATATTCTTATAAAAAGAACGACTGGGTTTAACGTGGGTATTGTTGCTGATTTGAAACTTCAAGAATACATTGACTTGCGATTTGAACCGGGTCTTTATTACACCAAAAGAGATTTATATTATCCGACAAGTTATTTTTCCGGAAGTACTATTCCCACTTCTTCTGACAAATTAAGAGAAGTAAATAGTACTTACATCCACTTCCCATTATTAGTGAAATTCTCCTCTCTTAGAACAGGTAATATTCGCCCATATTTAGTGGGAGGTGTTTCTGCAACATTAAACTTATCCAGTAATTCTAAATTAATTGATGACAATTTAGAGCAACGCTTTAGAGTAAAAGCATGGACAACTAATTATGAATTGGGCTTTGGAATTGATCTTTTTTCAGAATATTTCATATTCTCCCCTTCCATTAGAGGTGTTTTTGGCATGAATGACGAATTAATCAGAGACAAAGACCCAAACAGTCCGTGGACAAGCAACATAGAATCTTTGAAAACCAGAGCAGTCTTCATCAATTTTACTTTCCATTAAAACTTAGCTCCTACAAAACTCGCTTAATACAATAGCGGTAGCGGTAGCAACATTAAGGCTTTCTGTTTTTTGAAGGTCTCCAAAACGAGGAATTGTGAGTCTGTTTTTAGCTAATTTTTCAATTTCTGCTGAAACTCCATTAGCCTCATTACCCATAATAATAATGCCTTCTTTAGGCAAAACCGATTTGTAAATATTCTCTCCATCCATAAAAGTTCCAAAAACGGGCAGTTTTGTTTCTGCAACAAAAGCAGCAAGATCAATATAATTTACGTTGACTCTGGCGATTGAACCCATGGTTGCCTGAACTACTTTTGGATTATAAATATCAACTGTTTCCTTAGAACACAACAACTGCTTAACACCAAACCAATCACACAAACGCAATATAGTCCCTAAATTTCCCGGATCACGAATAGCATCTAGCGCTACAATTAAACCGGTCTCAATAATTGGTTTTTTCAATGGCATTTTAAAAACTCCCAAACAGGTATTTGGGGTTGCTAATGCACTGATTTTTTTCAAATCATTTTCTTGAATAATCGTTTTTCTCGACACAGGAACTTCCTCAAAATCATTTTGAGTAGTATACAAATGTTCCAATTCAAAATTAGACTCTAGCAGTTCGTGAATCCCTTTTACGCCTTCGGCAAAAAATAATTTATTGGCAATTCTATATTTTTTTTGCTGCAAACTCGTTATAAGCTTTATTTGGTTTTTACTAACCATAAAATAATGTACTTTTGAATTAAATATTTTAGAACACTTGAAAAAAACTTCCACAAAAATAACTGCATTTATTCTAATTGCAATACTAATTTGCGCTTGTAACGCTGTAAAAAGAGTTCCGGACGGAAAACTACTGCTTACAAAAAACGAAATTACTGTAAATGACAAAACAATCAAGGATGAAAATGTTTTTAATCAACTGTATCAAAAACCAAACAGCACCTTAATTGGATACCGTTTAAGATTGAATCTTTACAATCTTGCCAACCTAAATCCAGATTCAACCTATCAAGCCAAGTTTACAAATAATCCGGAAAAATTTAGAAGAAAATCAAAATGGCTATCTGAAAAACAAGTCAATCGCCTTGGAAAATCGTTCTGGTACCACGGAATCCATGATTTCTTAAAAAAAACTGGAGAACCTCCCGTAATTATTGATAAAGACAGAGCTGATAAATCATTGTTGCGCTTGAAATACTATTACTTCAACGACGGCTTTTTTAATGTCAATGCCTCATACAAAATAGACACTTTGAGCATCAAAAAGGGCAAGATTAAATACGCTATTACTCCCGGAAATGCCTATTTTTTAGATTCCTTGAGAACTACTATTTTAACACCGGCTTTAGACTCTTTATATGAGTCAAACAAGTCAAACACGTTTATAAAATCAGGAAATCAATATAAAACAGAAGATTTTGAGAATGAGAAAAACCGAATCACCACTCATTTCAGAAACAACGGAGTGTATTATTTCCAACCTAATTATGTAACTTTTGATATAGACACCATTAAAAAAGTCAATCAGGCAAATATAAACTTGATGATTAGTAATTATTCTTATCAAGAGCAAGATTCAAGCAGAACCGAACCTTTTAAAATTTACAAAATAAGCGATGTAAATATTTATACTGACTATTCACCAAACAATAACAGTATAAAAATTACGGACAGCACAACCTACAAGAACTTTAATTTATACAGTCAGAACAAATTACGATACAAACCACGAGCCATCACTAATGCTATCTTCATTACAAAAGGAGGTTTATTTGCAGATTACAAAACTGTTTTGACGACACGATATTTAAATAATCTTAAAATTTTCAACTATCCTTCAATACAATATGAAGTTGACCTTAGAGACTCAACTGCACAATCATTGATTGCAAAAGTATATTTAACACCAAGGAAAAAATATAGTTTCGGGACTACATTAGATGTTACCCATTCTAACATACAGGATTTTGGTATAGGCTTAAGTGTTTCTGAAACGATACGAAATGTTTTCAATGGAGCCGAAACACTGGAATTAGCTGCGCGTGGTAATATTGGATCATCAAAGGATTTAGCAAATCCAAAGAATAATTTCTTCAATGTTTCTGAATATGGATTAGATTTAAAACTTAACATCCCAAGGATTTTCATGCCTTTCAGCACTGAAAAAATCATTCCTAAAAGCATGATTCCATCTACTCTGATTACAGTTGGTTTTGCAAAACAACAAAATATTGGTTTAGATAAAGAGAATTTCACAGGAGCATTATCATACAATTGGACTCCAAAAAGAAACAATACAGCTAGATTTGATTTGTTCAACACTCAGTTTGTCCGAAATCTAAATCCACAAAATTACTTTAATGTTTACGGTTCTTCTTATAATGCTTTGAATGAAATCAGCAAAGAATACAATACAAATCCCTCCTATTATAACAATGACATTGATAAAGATTTGCTTATTGAAGAAGGAACAGTTGGTTTTACTAATGATGTTCTCACTGGAAACGCAAATTTTTTGAAACCATTAGAACCCGCAGATTTTCAGTCTGTAAAAAGTATTGAGGAACGAAGACTAAGACTTACGGAGAATGACTTTATTTTGGCAACCAGTTTCACTTTTTCAAAAACAACCAAAAAGGATTTAACAGATAATAATTTTTATCTTTTTAAAACAAAAATAGAATCGGCAGGAACCATTTTATCTGCTTTTGCAGCAACAACAAATCAAAAGAAAAATTCAACTGGTAATTATGAAATATTCAATTTAGAATATTCAGAATACATAAAAACAGAATTTGACTACATTAAACATTGGGATTTATCCAAAGAAAAAATATTTGCCTTTAGATCGTTTTTTGGGATAGCTATTCCATTTGGAAATTCAGACTACATTCCTTTTTCAAGAAGTTATTTTTCAGGAGGTTCAAATGACAACAGAGCATGGCAACCATATGGTTTAGGACCTGGCAGCAGTGGCGCATTAGACGATTTTAATGAGGCAAATATGAAAATTGCGATTAGTGGAGAGTATCGATTTAAGATATTAGGCAGTTTAAAAGGAGCTCTTTTTGCCGATGCAGGGAATATTTGGAACGTATTGGACAATGTAAAAGATGAGAAATCTACATTTACCCAATTTAAGGACTTAAAAGATATCGCATTAGGCACTGGATTTGGGCTTAGATATGACCTAAGTTTTTTTGTAATTCGTTTTGATTTAGGATTTAAAACCTACAATCCAGCCAATGAAACTAACAAAAGATGGTTTAGAGAATACAATTTTGCTAACTCCGTTTTAAATTTTGGAATAAATTATCCGTTCTAATGCTAATTAATTCTTATTTTTGCAAACTAAAAACTAAATAAAATAACTAAAAAATTTACAATGGCACACAACATAAAACCAGGCGTAGCTACAGGAGATCAGGTTCAGGAAATTTTTAATTATGCTAAAGAAAAAGGATTTGCACTTCCAGCAGTAAATGTTACGGGATCAAATACAATCAATGGTGTACTTGAAACTGCAGCAAAACTTAATGCTCCGGTTATCATTCAATTTTCTAATGGAGGAGCACAATTTAATGCAGGAAAAGGACTTTCTAATGTAGGTGAAAAAGCAGCAATCGC
This sequence comes from Flavobacterium sp. GNP002, assembly GCF_054343795.1. NCBI lineage: Bacteria > Pseudomonadati > Bacteroidota > Flavobacteriia > Flavobacteriales > Flavobacteriaceae > Flavobacterium > Flavobacterium sp. GNP002. Next base: position 1,656,783 of record NZ_JBTGUW010000001.1, on the reverse strand, counting down.
TGGTGGAATTGCTGGTGCATTACACATTCATACTTTGGCGGAAGCTTACGGAGCAACCGTAATTTTACATACTGACCACTGTGCAAAAAAATTATTGCCTTGGATTGACGGTTTATTAGATGCTTCAGAAAAACATTTTGCTGAAACTGGAAAACCATTATTTTCTTCTCACATGATTGACTTATCTGAGGAGCCTATCGAAGAAAACATCGAAATTTGCAAAGGATATTTAGAAAGAATGAGCAAAATGGGAATGACACTTGAAATCGAACTTGGAATTACAGGTGGTGAAGAAGACGGTGTTGACAACTCTGATGTTGATAGTTCTAAATTATATACACAACCTGAAGAAGTTGCTTACGCATACGAAGAACTTTCTAAAGTAAGCCCAAGATTTACAATTGCAGCTGCTTTTGGAAACGTACATGGAGTTTACAAACCTGGAAATGTAAAATTGACTCCAAAAATCTTAAAAAATTCTCAAGATTTTGTTCAAAATAAATTCAATACAGGACACAACCCGGTAGACTTCGTTTTCCACGGCGGTTCAGGTTCTACATTAGAAGAAATTAGAGAAGGTATTAGCTACGGAGTTATAAAAATGAATATCGATACTGATTTACAATTTGCTTTTACGGAAGGTATCCGTGATTACATGGTAAAAAACATCGATTATTTGAAAACTCAAATTGGAAACCCAGAAGGTTCTGATGCTCCAAACAAAAAACATTACGATCCAAGAAAATGGTTGCGTGAAAGCGAAGTTACTTTCAACACAAGACTTGAGCAAGCATTTGCTGACTTGAACAACGTAAATACATTATAATAAAAAGTTTAAAGTTTCAGGTTTAAGGTTTCAAAACTTTAAACCTTAAACCTGAAACAACAAAAACAATAAATATGGCTTGGTTTAAAAGAAAAGAAAAAGGGATTACTACTGCTACCGAAGACAAAATGGATATTCCAAAAGGACTTTGGTACAAATCTCCAACTGGAAAAATTATTGATGCCGATGAACTAGCTCGCAACTTATTTGTAAGTCCCGAAGATGGTTTTCACGTTAGAATTGGAAGTACAGAATATTTTCAAATTTTGTTTGACAACAATGAATTTGTTGAATTAGATAAAAACATGACTTCTAAAGATCCTTTGCATTTTGTTGACACAAAAAAATATGCAGATCGTTTGAAAGATGTTATGGAAAAAACCAAACTTAAGGACGCAGTGCGCACCGGAGTTGGAAAATCAAAAGGGAAAGATGTTGTTATCTGCTGTATGGATTTCGCCTTTATTGGTGGATCTATGGGAGCTGTAGTGGGAGAGAAAATCGCAAGAGGAATCGATCACGCTATCAAAAACAAATTACCTTTTGTTATGATTTCAAAATCAGGTGGAGCAAGAATGATGGAAGCTGCATATTCATTAATGCAATTAGCTAAAACATCCGTAAAACTTGCTCAACTTGCCGAAGCAAAATTGCCTTACATTTCGTTATGTACGGATCCAACAACTGGAGGAACGACTGCTTCTTACGCCATGTTAGGAGATATTAATATTTCTGAACCAGGCGCATTAATTGGATTTGCAGGACCAAGAGTCGTTAGAGACACAACCGGTAAAGATTTGCCAGAAGGTTTCCAGACAGCTGAGTTTTTACTTGAACATGGTTTCTTAGACTTTATAACACCACGAAAAGAATTAAAAGACAAGATTAACTTGTATATCGATTTGATTCAGAACAATACCATTAGATAAATAAAAATCCCGAGCAATCGGGATTTTTTATTTTTAATATTTCACTACAAATAAAAACAGCTTTCAAATAATTTTGAAAGCTGTTTTTATATTTATTTATACGTTCGCAATAATTTACATTCCTGTTCTAATGGCTTCCACTGGATCTAGTTTTGAAGCAGAAATAGCTGGAAGTATTCCAGAAACTACACCCACAATAATTGACAATCCTGATCCAATAAGTATATTCCAAAAGCTCAAAACAAATTCAAAATCTAACACACTAGTTAAAAGCATTGACAGTAACCAAACTATCAGTAGTCCAATAGCTCCGCCAATAACACATAGAATAACCGCTTCGAATAGAAACTGGAAAAGTATAAATCTATTTTTTGCACCTAACGATTTTTGAATCCCAATTAAATTGGTACGCTCTTTTACAGAAACAAACATTATGTTAGCTACTCCAAATCCTCCAACTAAAAATGAAAAAACACTAATCAAAATTCCTCCACCACGCATGGCACTAATAATACCATCTAACAAATCAGTAAATCCAGAAAGAACATTGATGAAAAAATTATCAGATTCATCGATTTTCATACCTCGATAATTCCTCAGTTTTTGAGCCAGTTCCGCTTTAAATGCATCCATATCAACCCCTTTTTGAGGCTTTACAAGAATTACAGGCGTCATTGAATCATTATTATCACCATATAACCTCCTTAAAAAATTAACCGGAATAAAAACTGAAGTATCATTACTATCGCCAAACATACCTTCTCCTTGCTTTTTTAACACACCAATAACCGTGAAGCGCTGTCCATACAGACGTAGGTTTTTCCCAATAGGTTCGCTTTCGCCAAAAAGATTGTTCGCAATTTCATAACCCAAAACAACTACAGGAGCTCCAGAATTAGATTCAGATTCATTATAAAACCTTCCTTTTGCAAACTCAAGTCCTTGAATTTCTATAAATTCGTGAGATACCGGCACAACATTCACGCCGCTCACTGATTCCGATTCGAATTTCAGAACCTCTCTACCTACAAAAAATTGATAAGCCATTTGATCTATACCATTCATTGAACTTTTCAAGTATTCATATTCATCATATTTAACATCCGGAAACTGTTCTCTTTTCCATAGTGGAATTTCAGAAGGCCCAAATGAAAACCGCATTAAATAAATGGTGTTTTTATCCAAACTGCTTAAATCTTTTTTTATTTTTCTGTCCAAAGAATCAACAGCTGCAAGTACAGCTATAATCGAAAAAATTCCAATAGTAACTCCTAACAAAGAAAGCAACGTTCTTAACTTATTGTTTCGCAATGCATTCATTGCAAAACCAAAACTCTCTTTTAATAATCGAAGGTAAACTAGCATAAAATCTTTTTTGTATTAAAGTAAAATTCCATAAATATTATTCAAAAACCTAATGAAAAATGTATTCGTTGCCGTGTGAATCAATTATTTTATCTTTGCCAATGAAATAGGAGTAAAAATTACAGATTATCTCATTTTCAAATGGCTTAATTTTCACATTAAAAAACTATTTTTGCACTTTATAACTATAACTACATAATGAACACAACAAAAAAAATTCAATCTGCATTAATCTCTGTCTTTTCAAAAGAAGGATTAGAACCTATAGTAAGACAACTAAACAGTCAAAATGTTACACTTTATTCTACAGGAGGGACTGAGGATTTTATAAAAAATTTAGGAATTCCTGTAATTCCTGTTGAAGATGTTACTTCTTACCCTTCTATTTTGGGTGGTAGAGTAAAAACATTACACCCAAAAGTTTTTGGAGGAATCTTAAACCGCCAAGACAATGAGAATGATGTTCAACAAATGATAGAGTTCAACATTCCGCAAATAGATTTAGTAATTGTTGACTTATATCCTTTTGAAAAAACAGTAGCTTCTGGAGCTAGTGAATCAGATATTATTGAAAAAATAGATATTGGTGGTATTTCTTTGATACGTGCTGCCGCAAAAAACTTCAAGGATACAGTAATTGTGGCTTCGGTTGATCAATACAGTTTACTTTTGGATTTAATAACAGAACAAAACGGTGCGACTACATTAGAAGACAGAAAATTATTGGCTACAAAAGCATTTCATGTTTCATCTCATTATGACACTGCGATATTCAATTATTTCAACACTGACGAAACCATTTTCAAACAAAGTATTGCTAACGGTCAAGTTTTGAGATACGGAGAAAACCCACATCAAAAAGGTTTTTTCTTTGGTGATTTTGATGCTATGTTCAACAAAATTCACGGAAAAGAATTGTCTTACAATAATTTATTAGATGTTGATGCTGCAGTTAATTTGATAAATGAATTCAAAAATGACGGTCCAACATTTGCTATCCTAAAACACAATAACGCATGTGGTTTAGCAACTAGAACTACTATTAGCGAAGCCTATCTTACGGCTTTGGCTTGCGATCCAACTTCAGCTTTTGGAGGTGTTTTAATTTCGAATACAAAAATTGATGTAGCTACTGCTTCAGAAATAAACAAATTGTTTTGCGAAGTGGTAATTGCCCCAGAATATGATACTGAAGCCATTACCATTTTACAAGAAAAGAAAAACCGAATTATATTAGTCCAAAACGAAGTAGAATTACCACAAAAACAAGTTCGTACTTGCTTAAACGGAATTTTAGTTCAGGAAAGAAACAACATAACTGACAATAAAGAAGACTTAAGAACCGTTACTATAACTGAACCTACTGAACAAGAAATTCAGGATTTAATTTTTGCTTCTAAAATTTGTAAAAACACAAAATCAAACACGATTGTTTTCGCAAAAAACGGTACACTTATTGCGTCAGGTACAGGACAGACATCAAGAGTTGATGCCTTACAACAAGCAATAGAAAAAGCGAATAATTTTCACTTTGACCTACATGGAGCAGTGATGGCAAGCGACGCATTTTTTCCTTTTCCAGATTGTGTAGAAATAGCTAAACAAGCTGGAATAACTGCTGTAATTCAGCCAGGAGGATCAATAAAAGACGAATTGAGTATTAATTATTGTAATGAAAATAAAGTTGCAATGGTATTTACAGGAACTCGTCATTTTAAACATTAATTTGTTTAACTTTGCCCGTCACAAATTTATAACTTTTAACCCTTAAAAAACTTATGGGATTTTTTGATTTCATGACCGAGGATATTGCGATAGACCTTGGTACCGCCAACACTTTAATCATACATAATGATAAAGTTGTCATAGACAGCCCTTCGATAGTTGCTCGTGATAGAGTTTCAGGCAAAATCATCGCTGTTGGTAAAGAAGCCAACATGATGCAGGGAAAAACACATGAAAACATTAAAACGATAAGACCTTTGAAAGATGGTGTAATTGCTGATTTTGATGCTTCAGAAAAAATGATCAGTATGTTTATAAAAAGCATCCCGGCATTGAAAAAAAGAATGTTTACTCCCGCATTAAGAATGGTTGTTTGTATTCCTTCAGGTATTACTGAAGTGGAAATGAGAGCTGTAAAAGAATCATGCGAAAGAGTAAATGGTAAAGAAGTTTATTTGATTCATGAACCTATGGCAGCTGCAATAGGTATTGGAATAGACATCATGCAACCTAAAGGAAACATGATTGTTGACATAGGTGGTGGAACAACTGAAATTGCAGTAATAGCATTAGGCGGAATTGTATGTGATAAATCGGTAAAAATTGCCGGTGATGTATTTACAAATGACATCGTTTATTACATGCGTACACAACACAATCTTTTTGTTGGAGAAAGTACTGCTGAAAAAATCAAAATTCAAATTGGTGCAGCTATAGAAGACTTAGAAACTCCTCCAGAAGACATGTCAGTTCAAGGTAGAGATTTACTTACCGGTAAACCAAAACAAGTCGAAGTTTCATATAGAGAAATCGCTAAAGCGTTAGACAAATCAATACAAAGAATTGAAGATGCTGTAATGGAAACTTTATCACAAACACCTCCTGAATTAGCAGCTGATATTTACAACACAGGAATTTACCTTGCAGGTGGAGGATCTATGTTAAGAGGTCTTGATAAAAGGATTTCACAAAAAACAGATTTACCTGTATACATTGCTGAAGATCCATTAAGAGCAGTTGTTAGAGGAACTGGTATGGCACTTAAAAACATTACAAAATTTAAAAGCATTTTGATTAAGTAATCCGTTTTTGTTGCACTTGCCAGCCTTCAAGCTCAAGACAAATTAAAGCAATTAGATTACAAAACAAGACATACAGTTATTTACATTATACCGTTAAGAAATGCAGCAAATATTTAATTTTATTTTTAAAAACAGTAATAGATTACTGTTTTTGCTGCTTTTGGGTATCTCGTTATCACTCACCATTCAAACCCATTCCTTCCACAGAAGCAAAATAATTAGCTCTGCAAATTTTTTAAGCGGCGGAGTCTATGAAAAGGTGAACAATCTTAACGAATACTTAAATTTAAAAACTCAAAATGATGCCCTTGCTCTTGAAAATGCAAAGCTGAAAAGTATTTTATTTAATCGTAAAGACACTACTGCAATAAAAAAACTGGACAGTATTAAAGGGGTAAAACCAGACGATATTGTTGTTTCTAAAGTGATACATAATTCATACAATGTACATGAAAATTACTTAACCTTAAATTCAGGGGAATTACAAGGTGTAAAACCAGACATGGGTGTAATTAACAGTTTAGGAATTGTTGGAATCATAGAAAACACATCTCCAAATTATTCGACGGTAATCAGTATTCTGAACAAAAAGTCTCAAATCAATGCTAAAATCAAAAAATCAAATCACTTTGGGTCACTTGTTTGGGACGGAAAAAGCACTGGATTTGTTCAATTGGTTGATGTACCTAGATTAGCAGCTATAAGAAAAGGAGACACTATCGTAACTGGTGGACAATCTGTAATTTTTCCAGAAAATATAGGAATAGGCACTATCGAAAATATCTATACCGAAGAAGAAACTAATTATTATAAAATAAACGTCAGACTATTCAATGACATGACAAACTTAGGCCATGTCTATATCATAAAAAGGAAAGATCGTGAAGAAATCACTAATTTAGAAAAAAGAGAAAAGGATGAATAGCGCATTGTTAGTCAATATCTTTCGATTTATTCTGTTACTGGCAGTTCAAATTATCATATTCAACAATATGAATTTTTTGGGTTACATAAGTCCTTTCCCTTATATATTGTTCATAATACTTTACCCTGTGAACGGAAACAAATCTGGCCTTGTAGTTGCGAGTTTCATACTTGGACTTATTATGGATATGTTTAGTAATTCAGGCGGAATACATGCCACTGCGTGTTTAGTTCTAGCCTATTTTAGACCTGCTATTTTTAAATTTGCTTTTGGTCTAAGTTATGAATATCAAACCGTAAAATTAAATGATGTTTTGACACCTGAAAGATTCTCATTCATATTACTTTCTGTTGTTATACACCATTTTACATTATTTATACTGGAAGCATTCCAGTTTAGCTTTATTTTTGATATACTAATCAGAACTATATTAAGTACTGTATTCACAATCATTATTTGTATTATCATAATATACCTTATTAAGCCAAACAAAAGATGAGAAAAGTCTTGTTGCCTTCTTTAATCATTATAGCTACATCTTTGCTTGTAATGCGAATCTTTTATTTGCAAATTGTTGATGATACTTTAAAGCTAAAGTCTGAAAACAATGCCATTAAAAAAAAGTATGAATATCCCGAAAGAGGATATATGTATGATAGAAAAGGAAAGTTATTAGTTGCTAACCAAGCGTCTTATGACATCATGGTCATTCCTAGAGATGTTAAAAATACTGATACTTTAGAATTTTGTCAATTATTGAATATTACAAAAGAAGATTTCATAAAAAAAATTGAAAAAGCTAAAATATACAGTCCACGCTTGCCATCTGTTTTTTTATCTCAATTGAACAAAAGTGAATTTGCTGCTTTTCAAGAAAAACTAAGAAAATACGAAGGTTTTTATTTTCAAAAACGTTCTCTCCGTGATTATGAAGTAGATTTTGGAGCCAATATTTTTGGATTCATCACTCAGGTAAATGAAAAACTAGTTGCCAAAAACCCATATTACAACAGCGGAGATTTAATTGGGCGACAAGGAGTTGAAGAAAGCTACGAAGATCTTTTACGCGGAGTTAAAGGTGTAAAATACATTCAAAAAGACAAATACAACAGGGAAATAGGTTCTTATAAAGAAGGGAAATACGATACCATCGCTGTTCAAGGAGAAGACATAAATCTGACCATAGATGCTGAAATTCAAAAGTATGGCGAAGAATTAATGATTAATAAAAGAGGTGGAATTGTAGCAATTGAACCAAGTACCGGAGAAATATTAGCACTTGTAACCGCTCCATCCTATGATCCAGGTATATTGGTAGGAAGACAACGATCTAAGAATTATACCGAATTGTACCGCGATTCTATAGCAAAACCACTTTATGACAGAGGCTTGCTGGCTGAGTATCCTCCTGGATCTCCATTCAAAATTTTAACTGGACTTGTTGCGCTTCAAGAAGGTGTTATTGATGAAAATTCGACTGTTTTTTGTAATCGAGGATTTAGTTATGCAAGAGGGCGCTTTATGGGATGCCACTGTCATGGAGGTGCGCTTCAATTGCATAGAGGAATTTTTGAGTCCTGCAACTCTTATTTTGCAACGGCTTACATGAAAACAATAAATAAATATTCAAAACCTGCACAAGCAGTTGATATATGGAGTAATCATGTGAAAAGTTTTGGTCTTGGACAATTCATGGGATATGATTTACCAACTGGTAAAAAAGGAAAAGTACCTGATTCAAAAACATACAAACGCATCTATCCTAACGGTGGTTGGAGAAGCACCACTATTGTTTCTAATTCTATTGGGCAAGGTGAAGTACTTATGACACCTATTCAGCTTGCGAACATGATGGCAACAGTTGCGAATGAGGGATATTATTACACGCCTCATATCATTAAAAAAATTGAAGGTCACAAAATCGACAAAAAATTCACCACTAAACATGAAACTACAATTGATAAAAAACATTTCAAACCAATTATCAGCGGTTTATTTGATGTTTATAACTTAGGAACAGCAAGATCATTACGTGTTGAAGGGATTGATATTTGCGGTAAAACCGGAACAGCAGAAAATTTCGCAAAAATTGGTGGAGTACGAGTAAAAATGGAAGATCACTCTATATTTGTAGCTTTTGCACCAAAAGACAATCCAAAAATTGCAATTGCAGTTATGGTTGAAAATGGTGGATATGGGGCAACTATTGCAGGACCTATTGCCAGTTTGATGATAGAAAAATATCTGAGACAAAAAATCACAAGAGTTGACCTAGAAAAAAGAATTTTAGCAACAAGTTTACAAAGTCGATATGCAAAATTAGGAGGACTGTCTGAAGCTGTAAAATTACAATTAAGAATTAGCGATTCTCTCCTAAAAAAGAAAACTACAGTTCCAACTGTTAAAGTAAAAACAGATACTACTAAATCGAATAAACAAGCCATTTAATTCCGATGAAAAACCAAAGCATAACAAATAACATTGACTGGATCAGCATAATAATTTATGCATCATTAGTTATTTTGGGTTGGCTAAATATATATTCATCCTCTCTTTCATCAATGGAAGACACTCATGAAAAACAGCTTATATTCATTATACTAACTATTCCTTTAATTTTTACTGTACTTTCTGTTGATGGTAAATTTTATGAAAAATATGCCAGTATCATTTTTGGAATTTCATTACTTACATTAGCAGGATTATTTTTATTTGGTAAAACCATAGCGGGCCAACGTTGCTGGTATGCAATAGGCAGCTTTACGATTCAGCCTTCTGAATTTGCTAAAGCGGCAACTGCTTTAGCGCTAGCAAAATATTTAAGTGACACCCAAATCAATTTGAAGGAAGTAAATAGGCAGGTACAAGCCCTTGCCATTATTCTTTTACCTGTCATCCTAATACTTCCACAACCTGACCCAGGAAGTGCTTTAATATACAGTATATTCATCATCGTTTTATACCGCGAAGGCTTGCCGTCATGGTATGTTTGGACAGGATTTATTACCATACTTTTATTTGTATTAACGCTGGTGTTAGAGCCACAATATGTAATTCTTATAGCTTTAATAACATTGATATTAGTTCATTTAAAATCAAGATTAGCGGATAGAAATATCATTTTAAGCAGTATCCTTTTTGTGGTTATTTCTGGGTTTGTTTTATCGGTAAACTATGTTTTCGAAAACGTCTTTAAACAACATCACAGGGACCGTTTTAATATACTTTTAGGCAAAACAGTCGATCTGAAAGGAATTGGTTATAACACCAATCAATCCGAAATAGCCATTGGTTCCGGAGGTTGGTTTGGAAAAGGTTTTCTTGAAGGAACACAAACCAAGGGTGGATTTGTTCCTGAGCAACATACTGATTATATATTCACGACAGTAGGTGAAGAATGGGGATTTGTAGGCTCATTAGTTGTTATTGCTCTTTTTGCAGGCCTATTTCTTAGAATAATATATCTAGCAGAAAGACAAAAAACAAAATTCAGCAGAGTATATGGCTATTGTGTTGCCGGAATTTTATTTACTCATTTCTTTGTAAATATTGCAATGGTAATTGGTATTTTTCCAACAATTGGGGTTCCACTTCCGTTCTTCTCTTATGGAGGTTCTGGGCTTTGGGGCTTTACCATATTATTATTTATATTTATAAAAATGGATGCCAATAAAGTAAACGAGTGGTAATTAAATAGATTTTAAGTGAAAAACCTATTATTCAAAGCTAATTAAAACTCCAATTTTTATAATCATTACTTTTTTCCAATTGATTTTCAATGTTATCATTCAATTTAGGAAAGAAGTTGATCCCAGTCAATTTTTCGATATAATCAACTGACACTACAAAACTATATAATGGTTTGTTACTTTCTGTATTAGGAACTAAAAAACCAATCATTTTCAATTCCTCACCCGAATTATCCAGTAAAATTTTATAGAAAAACTTAGGAACAGAAACCTTCTCTTTCCCTATTGTCATCAATGAAGATTCCAAAACTCCACCTGTGATTACATAAATTCCATCATATTTTACAGCCCAATAACGTACTTTCTGCTCTAATCTATTCCAAACACCATTATTAAAATTACGCACTTGAGGAGAAATATTTGAAGTAAAAAAAGTATCATTATATGCGTCTAAAGCAAACTCCATATCACCTGCGGGACAAAGATGCCCTTTATCATACTTAGTGTTTTTGTAATTTCTCCAATCAGCCGAACCTGTTTTTACTTTATCGTCCTCAATAAAAAAAGGGCGCTTAAAATTATTATTTTTAATATAATCCTTCTTCAATTCATACGCTACCCATTCTGCCTGTTCATGAACTTCATTATACGACAAGGTATAATACTGGTGCTTGACAACCTGATTAGTTGAAGAAGATGGTAAAAAATCAAAATTTCTCGTTATCGTTTCTCGATTACTATCAACCCGAGCAGCCTTAGTTTTACTCTCATTTGAGATATATTCATTCCTTTCATGGTAAACTGCTGAATTTTCTACTTGCGCATCCTTTTTACAAGATGTAAAAAAGAATCCATTAAGAAGTATAACTATTAAAGTAAATGATTTTCTATTTCCCATTTCTAATCATGTATAAAGATGTTACTATTCGTTAGTTTAAAAATCAAAACTAAACTATTTCCATTGATTAATAGATGCACCTGATGGCTATTTCTAATTCATAAAATCCTAAAATTTAGTAAAAGGGACAAGCCTAAGTTTTCCAAACTAAAAACGCTCCAAAAATTCAAGAAGAATTTTTGGAGCGCAATAGTCATTCATGACATTATATCTTATAAATTAACAAATCCCTCATTAAGATTTTGCTAATTTATCTTTTTTTATTTTAACTGGGATATTTTTTTTTGAAATTGATTTAGGCTGTAAATCATCCAAAACATTAATTGCCTCTTCAACATAAATATCTTTAGATAACGATTCATGCCATATTTCTCTTTTCTCTTTCAAAGAGAGATCTTTACTCATCGCTTCTGCTTCATAAGGCAAAGAAGTAAATGTCAATGTATTTTTATAGTTTACGATTGGCTTATATTTTTTAGCTTTCTCTTCAATATCAGCTTGAGCGATTTTAAATTTATCAATATTCAAACTATAAACATTCTCTTCACTTCTACTATCAATCCATTTTGCATTTTCTTCAATTAATTGAAACTGCGGATTTTTACTAATTCTGTTTTTACTATTGGCAATTGCTTGATTAAAGTTGGTATTATTGTTCCAAACACTATAATCTGCCTGATCAATTTTATCCCAAGGCATCGCATTATCAATATCGCGTTCGCCCATTTTTAAATAAGCATATCTATCCGGCATAACAATATCACTACTCACACCTTCTAATTGGGTAGATCCACCGTTAATTCTATAAAATTTTTGTGTAGTAGTTTTTATGGCTCCTAAATCCCCAACAGAACTACTTCTAACGAACTGATTTAAATCAATTACATTCTGAACCGTACCTTTACCGTATGTTTGTTTACTTCCAATGATAATCCCTCTTTTATAATCTTGAATTGCTGCTGCCAGAATCTCTGAAGCCGAAGCTGAGAAACTATTCACCATAATAACTAAAGGACCATCCCATTCAATTTTTTTATCTCTGTCATAAAGAACCTCTTTTTTAATACCGGCTGATTTTATCTGAACTATTGGACCTTGCTCAATAAACAATCCAGCAATGTCAACAACAGTAGATAAAGATCCTCCACCGTCATCACGAACATCAAGAATAATACCGTTTACACCTGATTTTTTTAATCGGTCTACTTCTAAAGCAATATCTTTTCCTGCGTCTCTTCCGTCTTTATTTTCAAAATCAATATAGAATTTTGGCAAATAAATTACTCCATATTTCAATCCGTTTTTGTTTACAATACTAGATTTCGCATACGTTTCTTCTATTTCAACAATATCTCTGATGATAGAAATAATCTTAATAGTTCCATCCACTTTTTTTACAGTAAGACGAACTTCTGAACCTTTAGGCCCTTTAATTTTCTTCACAACATCATCCAAACGCATTCCTACAACATCTACCGCTTCTCCATTTCCTTGAGCTACTTTCATAATTAAATCTCCAGCTTCAAGCTGTTTTCCTCTCCAAGCGGGACCACCAGAAATAAGTTCAGAAATTTCGGTAAGATCATTTTTCTTCTGTAAACGAGCCCCAATTCCTTCTAACTTACCGCTGATACTTACATCAAAGCGTTCTTTTTCTTCCGCTGCGAAATAATTCGTGTGTGGGTCAAAACGTGCTGTTATGGAATTTATATACACTGAAAACCAGTCGTTTCTATCTAAATCTTTAATAAAACCAAAGTATTCGTCTAATGATTTTGCAGAACTTTCTCTAGTCTCTTTTTCTAAGACCTCAAAAGATTTGATTTGATACGTTGCATCATTTTTCTTTTTGTCTTCTTCTAATTTTTGTTTGTCAACAAGAGATGAAAGAGTAGATAATTTGATTTGCTTACGCCATTTGTCGCTAAGTTCAGCAACATTTTTTGTATAAGGTGCTTTTTCATAATCAATATTGAAACTTTCATCAACAGAATAGTCAAAAGGTTTACTCAAAACAACTTTGTAAATCTTTTTGCTTTCTTCCATACGCTTAATTAAACGCTCATAAGTAAGATTGAAAAAACTCAAATCCTTATTCAACAATTGATCGTCTAATTTCGTTTCAAATTTTGAAAATTCATCAATATCTGATTGCAAAAAGAATCGCTTAGATGGATCTAATGCTTCAATATAATCTTTATATATTCCTTTGGAGAACGTATCATCAATTGTAGCTGGACTATAATGTCCTTTCTCTATAACAAACGTCAACAACTCTAAAAGCAATTTATCTTTTTCAGGATCGGTTGATTTTGTTGCATTCATTTTGAACGCAAACAATGTTACCGAAAGGCATACAACAACAAGAAGTATTTTATAATTTCTTTTCATAAAGTTAATAATAGTATTCATGAATCTTTTAATCTAAGTTACGGTAAAAACTATGCCAACAGTAGCAGGGCCTCCATAAATTTTTGTTAAAGATATAAAAATGTTCTTTTGTTTTAAGTTAAATGAATCAACATAACATATTTTTATCTTTTGTTTACACATTCCATTTTGTGTTATTACATTTGTCTTCAAAATTATCAATAAACAATCCCTTTTTGCAATATAAAACAATGAAAAAAGATAGACCATTAATTTTAATAACAAATGATGACGGTATTTCGGCACCCGGACTTAAAGCTTTAATTGCCGTTATGGCAGAAATAGGCGAGATTGTTGTGGTAGCGCCAGACACCCCTCAAAGTGCAATGGGTCATGCTATTACCATAAACAGCACTTTATATTTGAATAAAATTTCTAAAGAAAACGACCCGTTTTTAGAATACAGTTGTTCTGGTACACCAGTAGATTGTGTAAAACTTGCCGTAAATGAAATTCTGAAACGAAAACCGGATTTATGTGTTTCCGGCGTCAATCACGGATCAAATTCTTCCATAAATGTCATTTACTCCGGGACAATGAGTGCCGCTGTTGAAGCAGGTATAGAAGGAATCCCTGCCATTGGTTTCTCTTTATTGGATTATGATTGGAATGCTAATTTTGACAATATAAAATCTTTTATTCGAAAAATATCATTAGAAGTTTTAGAAAACGGACTGCCGGAAGGAGTAGTTTTAAATGTGAATTTCCCAAAATTAGTAGAAAAAGAAATTAAAGGAATCCGAATTTGTCGTCAAGCGAAAGCAATTTGGGTAGAGAAATTTGACAAAAGAAAAACACCTCAAGGAAGGGATTATTACTGGCTTGCAGGAGAGTTCGTAAACCAAGATAAAGGTGAAGACACTGACGAATGGGCTTTGCACAATGGATACATATCTGTTGTTCCTGTTCAATTTGACTTGACAGCGCATCATGCCGTACAACAACTTAATACCTGGAAATGGAATGAATAAAACAGAGTTGTTTATCGGATTTTTAATTGGATTTGCCACTACCCTTCTTGGAAGTTATCTTTTTATAACTTTTTTTACTGAATTTAATTTCATTGCAGGAATTGAAATTATGAAATCACAGGGGAATTTAGGCAAAATCATAACTTTAGGTTCAATTCTTACGCTAATTGCATTTGGTATTTTACTAAAAATGAACAAAGAAACAATGGCGCGTGGTGTGGTTTTATCAGTAATAATCATGGCAATTATAACTATGTTTATCTAAGAAACGATATTCGTTTATCTTTGCTAATTGAAAAACAGATTATTAAAAATAAATTTGATTTTATATGTTTGAAATCCAAATCTATAAATTCCTTATCAAGAAAGCATGAAATATTATATTATAGCAGGTGAAGCTTCAGGCGATTTGCATGGTTCAAATTTGATGAAAGAACTGTACAAAAAAGATCCAAATGCTGACATCAGATTTTGGGGTGGCGATTTGATGAAAAATGTTGGCGGTACTTTAGTGAAACACTATCGGGAATTGGCATTTATGGGTTTCATCGAAGTGATCTTTAACTTAAAAACTATTTTGAATAATATCAAAATATGCAAAAAAGACATTGTTGAATTTCAACCAGATGTTCTTGTTTTCATAGATTATCCAGGTTTCAATTTGCGCATAGCAAAATGGGCCAAAGCGTTAGGCATGAAAACACACTATTATATTTCACCTCAAATCTGGGCTTGGAAAGAAAGTAGAATAACTGATATCAAACAAGACATTGATAAAATGTATGTGATTTTACCTTTCGAAAAACAATTCTATGAGGACAAACATCATTTCCCGGTTGAGTTCGTGGGGCATCCGTTGATTGATGCTATACATAACCAACCAGCAGTTGATCCAATCCTTTTTAGAAAAGAAAATCAATTAAACGAAAAACCAATTATCGCCATTTTACCGGGCAGCAGAAAACAGGAAATCACTAAAATGCTATCTGTAATGTTGAGCGTTGTAAATGATTTTCCAGAGTATCAATTTGTAATTGCCGGTGCTCCAAGTCAGGAATTCTCGTTTTATCAAAATTTTATTTCTCATGAAAATATAAAATTCATCCCCAATAAAACATACGATTTATTGCGAAATTCAACTGCTGCATTAGTCACTTCAGGAACTGCAACCCTGGAGACGGCACTTTTTAAAGTCCCTGAAGTAGTGTGTTACAAAGGCAGCTGGGCTTCCTATCAAATTGCAAAACGAATCATTACACTCAAATACATCTCATTAGTAAACTTGATAATGGATGAAGAAGTGGTCACCGAATTAATCCAAGAGGAATGCACCACAAAACGCATTCGAGAAGAACTGAAAAAAATTCTGGAATCCAATCATCGCAATACGCTTTTAGAAAAATATGCGTTATTAGAAGACAAATTAGGTGGCATTGGTGCTAGTAAAAAAACCGCTAAATTCATTGTTTCTGATTTACAATAGCTTACAGCTAATTTGTAACTATTTAAATTCATCAAAAATATATTCTTTTGAAACATTTCGCATTCGTATTACTGATTCTTGTTTTTTTTACGGCTTGTAAATCGACTTCCCCAATAGTCACTTCTAAAAAATCCGACACAAAAAAAGAGAAACTAACGAAATCAGAAAAAAGAAAAACAAATCGTTTGGCAGAAGAATTGATTGACGCCGCTGCTGAAAATCTTGGGGTAAAATATAAATATGGAGGCACAACAAAATCAGGTTTTGATTGTTCCGGCTTGATGTACAACATTTTTGATTCACAAAACATAACGCTACCTCGCAACTCTTATCAACAGTCAAAAATAGGTGACGTTATAGATACCAAGCGTGAAGAGGCGCAAAAAGGAGACTTAATATTTTTTAAAACCAACAAAAATTCACAGATAAATCACGTAGGAATCGTCATTGAAGTCTATGATGACGAGATAAAATTTATTCATTCTTCTACTTCAAAAGGTGTAATTATTTCCTCAACGAAAGAACCTTATTATAAAAAGACCTTTGTTCAATTGAATCGGGTGTTGTAGACAAGCAAAAAGCAGCGTTACTTTATAGTAAAAATAAAGCTGTTTCTTACTAAAAATCCGTACTTTAGATACATGAAAGTACTCGAATTTCCTTTAGCGAGAATAACAATTGGATTTATTTCAGGAATCCTTTTCGCCTACTACTTTCATCCATCACTATTATTACTCTTTATTTTACTTTCAATATTCATTAGTACTTTTGGAGTATTGTATTTTTTATTCAAAAACAAAAGCAAGAATGTTTTCTATTTTGGTTTGACAACATATCTCCTGTCTTTTCTTATCGGAATTTCAACTCAAGTAATTCACATTGATCATTTTCAAAAAAGCAATTATAGTCACATTACGACTATTTTTGAAGAACCGCATTCCATCTCCTTAATCATTCGCGAGAAGCTAAAAAGCAGTCCGTTTAGTGACCGCTACAATGCCATTATAAACCGTGTGGATGAGAAAAAACAAACGGGTAGAATCATTTTAAACATTCAAAAGAACAGCTTGCATCATGAATTTGAGATTGGGACTCCTTTACTTATTAAAGGAATTTTATCTAAAAACAGACCTCCAAATAACCCGAATCAATTTGACTACAGCAAATATCTCGAAAATAAACAAATCTATGCGCAGCTGTATGCGGATGTTGAGGAAATCAAAATTGGAACTGAAATAGAGAAAAACATCTGGTATTATTCTTCTAAATTAAGAACAAGGATTATTCGGAATTTAGAAAAAAACAACTTCAACAAAACAGAATTGAATGTTGCCATTGCTTTAATAATGGGACAACAACAGGATATTTCGCCAGAAATTATTAGGGATTATCAATATGCCGGAGCTGTACATATTTTATCGGTATCAGGGCTGCATATTGGATTTATTTTAATTTTTGTTACCTTCATTCTAAAACCTATTCCTAACACAAAGCGTGGTTCATTTATAAAGTTACTTATCATTCTTGCCTCTTTATTCACTTTCGGAATCATTGCTGGTTTAGCACCTTCGGTAGTGCGTTCCGTAACGATGTTTTCGTTCGTTGCCATTGGAAATCATTTAAGAAGAAGCGTCAACATATATCATACTTTATTAGTTTCCATCTTACTGATTCTGCTTTTTGAACCTTCCTTTTTATTTGATGTTGGTTTCCAATTAAGCTATTTAGCCTTGTTTTTCATTATTTGGTTGCAACCTCTTTTGGCTTCTATTTGGTCACCAAAAAATAAGATTTCAAAATATATTTGGGACATTCTCACGGTTTCGTTTGCTGCACAAATAGGAACTTTACCACTAAGTATTTATTATTTCCATCAATTTCCAGGCTTATTTTTTGTTACCAATTTAATTGTCATCCCACTATTGAGTATCATTATGATTTTGGGAGTTTTAGTCATGCTTTTAGCCGCATTTAACAGCATTCCAATCTTCCTTTCACAACTACTAGAATGGAGCATTTATTACTTGAATAAAATCATTAATGCCATTGCTTCTTTAGAACAATTTATCCTACAAGACATTCCATTGCATTTCTATTTGTTGCTTAGCAGTTATTTGGTTGTTATAACTGCAATTATTTGGTTCAAGAAACCTAGTTTCAACAAATTAGTAATGACATTGATTTCAATCATTATTGTACAAATTTCGTATTTGGGCATTCAATGGAATATTCAACACGACCAAGAATGGATTGTTTTCAACATCAAAAGAAACACATTACTGGCAGAACGAAATGGCGAAAATATTACGGTCTACGCCAATGACAGTATTTTGAAAGCCGCTCAAAAAAACAATGCATTAAAGTCGTATCGAATTGGGAATTTAAGTCGCCTGAAAGCTAAAAAAGAATTGCAAAACCTTTTTTATTTCAATGGAAAGAAGATTTTCATTTTGGACAGTTCGGGAGTTTTTCCAAAAAACATACATCCGGACATTATTGTTATGACCCAATCTCCCAAAATAAATTTTGAACGCTTATTACAAACTACAAAACCAAAGATGATCGTAGCCGATGCTTCTAATTATAAAACCATTCAAAAACAATGGAAGGCGACTTGTATGAAACAAAAAATCCCTTTTCACGCTACGAGTGAAAAGGGATATTATAAATTGAATGACTAATTATTTCTTCTGCAGCAATCCATTTGCAACAGCTAACCATGCAGATGGTCCTCCAGCAACATAACCAGTACTTCCTAGACCTTGAAAATTCACTTTGCCATCTACAGTTGTAACATTCGCAAAATGGATTGTTGGGAATCCTTGAATAGCAAAAACTTGTTGTAATTCGTCATTTTGCTTTTTAATCTCAGGAGTCTGTGGCGCTTTTCTAGGATAATCTAATTCTACCAGAACCACATTTTCTTTGGCCCAAGCTGCAAATTCAGGTGTTTTCAAAACCTCTTTTTGTAACCTGATACACCAACCACACCAATCGCTACCAGTAAAAAACAACAACATTGGTTTTTTAGTTTTATTAGAAACTTCCATAGCCTTGACCACATTGGTTTCCCAAACTAATTCTTGTGCTTCAGCGGCAAACGAACCCGCAAACAATAATAAAGCAAGTATTATTTTCTTCATATTTATAATTTTTAATTATTGACAAATCAAAAATGATGCCTAAAATTATCGAACACCGTGCATCAATTTCTTAATTACTGGACCCATCAAAATAGAGAATAAGGCCACAACAATAGATATTATTGCTAACATCCAGAAGAAATAACTCAATCCGTGTTCATTGGCAATTTTATCTATGTTTTCTCCAAACATACCTGCTCCTTTCATTCCTATTGCAACTGCAAGATACCAAACTCCAAACATAAATGCAATCATTCTTGCAGGAACTAATTTACTCACATAAGACAATCCTACAGGAGAGATACACAATTCAGCCATAGTGTGGAAAAGATATACCAAAATCAACCAAATCATACTTACTGAAGCTGTTTTTGCAC
The DNA here is from genome assembly GCF_054343795.1 of Flavobacterium sp. GNP002. Classification (NCBI taxonomy): domain Bacteria; kingdom Pseudomonadati; phylum Bacteroidota; class Flavobacteriia; order Flavobacteriales; family Flavobacteriaceae; genus Flavobacterium; species Flavobacterium sp. GNP002. Next base: position 1,636,940 of record NZ_JBTGUW010000001.1, on the reverse strand, counting down.
CCGCTTCGATTCCGCTTGCACCAAAAGCCACACAAGCCATACCAAGCGCTAATAATCCCATACCAATTCCGTATTTTAAATTAGCCGAAGGGTTGTATTTACTTTCCCACCACTTTGAAAATAATGGTGCTAATGAAATAATAAACAATGAATTTAAGGTCGAAAACCAAGTTGCTGGAACTTCGGTCAATGCAGTAGTTACTTTATCAATTTTCAACGCTTGCAACGTCTCATCTGATAATGATAAATATCCTGCAGTATAATAATCTTTAGCCAACATCCATATTGCTATTGTCCAAATAATTATAAAGCTCACACTTAGAATAATATTTGCAAGAGCGTAAAATTTAAAAGTTTGTTTGAATAACAAAATCAATACCCAAGTAATAATTACTAATGGTAATATAGTAATCAATGAATTCATCACTAAGAATACTACACTCCAATTACCTGTTAAAACTCGATCCGTATAATCATTTGCAAAAATGGTTAAACTGTTTGGAGATTGTTCGAAAATTGCCCAGAAGAAAATAGTCAGGAATGCAAAGAATGTAACTGCTATTAATTTTTCTTTAGTGATTTTAGAATATTGGGTAAATCTATAAATCAATAATATTATAAAAACAACCAGTGCCGAAACTATAGCAATAGAATTACCATTTGGCCCTAAGAAAGAAAAAACGTTTACTTTTCCTCCAGATATTTTGGACGCAGGATCATTCAAAAGCCACAATAAAGCTAGTAATGATGAAAATGCAATAGCCACTAATTGTATTGGTGAAAAAGGATTTCTTTTATCCGTATCCAAAGCTTCTGCTTTCGCTTTGCTTTCTTTGTTTGGTTTTAAACCAATGTCTCCAAAGATATTTTGTGACAACCAAAACTGTAACATTCCAAAGAACATAAAAATTCCGGCAAGACCAAAACCATACGTCCAACCCACTTTTTCTCCTAAATAACCACAAAGTAAAATACCAAAGAAAGCCCCGGCATTTACACCCATGTAGAACAACGTATAAGCACCATCCTTCTTCTCAGGACGGTCTTTGTACATTTCAGATACGATTGATGTCATATTTGGCTTGAAAAAACCATTTCCAAAAACTAACAATACTAATCCTAAATAAATAGAAAATTCAGTTTCAACAGCCATAGAAGCGTGTCCTAAAGTCATCAAACTGGCACCTACAACAACTGCCCATCTAAAACCTATCACTTTATCGGCAAAATAACCACCTAACATTGTGGATAAATAAACCAATCCAACGTAGGATCCAAATAATGCAGAAGCATTTTCACGAGTCCATTCCCAACCACCATCTGTAAAAGAAGCGGTTAAAAATAATATCAATAAAGAGCGCATTCCGTAGAATGAGAAACGTTCCCACATCTCTGTGAAAAACAAAACGAATAATCCCGCTGGATGTCCTAAAACGGTACTTTTAAAAAATTGGTCTGTAGTATTTTCACTCATATTATTAATTATTTAATTCTTTGTCTACTCCGTGCATTAATTTTTTGATTATTGGCGAAAGTACTAATAGTAGTAATCCGAAACCGAGTCCTGTATAAAATAAATATTCAAAAAGTACTAAGTAACTCTGTTTTGCTAAATTCAAATCAGGTGCTGTACCATTTGAAGTATCCACAGAAGCTATGTTAGCTAAAATGGAAGCAATAAATTCCGAGCTGGCTGTCGCCAAAAACCAAACGCCCATCATGAACCCAACGATTTTTGCCGGGGATAATTTAGTCACTGCAGAAAGACCTACTGGTGACAAACTCAATTCTCCGCAGGTATGTAAAAAATATGCTAATATTAGCCAAATTGCCGCTACTTTTCCTGTGCCAGAAAGATTTATCCCCATCACTAACGCTCCAAAGCCTAAACCAACTAGAGCTAATGCTAAAGCAAATTTTACGGCTGTATTAGGATTGTATTTTCCTAAATTTGGCCATATCCAAGCAAAAACAGGAGCTAGCAAAATTATGAATAAGGCATTAAAACTTAAGAATTGTCCAGCAGAAACTTCATAACCAAATATAGTTCGGTCTAAAATCCGGTCAGCAAATAAATTCATGGAAGTATACGCTTGTTCAAACAATGCCCAGAATACAATTGTAAATACAATCAAAATGGTTAAAGCAATCAATTGATGACGTGCTTTTCCGTCTAACTGTGTGATCGCATAATAAACAATATAAATAAAGGAAATACCACCCGCAATTTTTAAAGCCCATGAAACCGCATCATGATTTTGAACCATTTGCCAAAACAATAATGTTGATAAAACACTTCCCACATAAATTAACCACTCATTTTTAAGTCCAAACGATTTGTTTTCTAAGAAAGAGGGGTTATTTGACTCTCCTTTGCCCATTAATAATTTCCTTCCGGAAATAAAAGTCAATAGTCCAAAAAACATTCCGACTCCAGCTGCACCAAAACCATAACTCCAACCATATTTTTCACCAAGCCAAACACAAATTAGCGTAGCCAAAAAGGAACCTAAGTTGATTCCCATGTAAAACAAAGTAAATCCAGAATCTCTTCTTTTATCGCCTGTTTCATATAATTCCCCCACTAATGAAGAGATATTGGCTTTTAGAAAACCAACTCCGACAATAATTAAGGATAATGAAAAATAAAATATTTGCAAGGCAGTTTCATCACGCGTAATTTCGCCAGTAATAGATTCAGTTGCGGCATTCCCTTCATAAGCCATTCCAATATGCCCTAACACAAGCATAATACCTCCAAAAACAATGGCTTTTCTAAATCCTAAATAACGATCCGCTATAAAACCCCCTAAAACGGGCACTGCGTATACGAGTGCAGCGTAGCTTCCAATGAGTAAATTCCCAGAAGTATCTGAAAACAAATGGTACTTTGTCAGATAAAAAATCAATAAGGCTTTCATACCGTAGAACGAAAACCGTTCCCACATCTCGGTAAAAAACAATATAAAAAGCGCCTTTGGATGTCCAAAAAATTCTTCCTTATTCAATGCGTCGTTTGTCATAAAGCGCTGTTATAAATTTTCTTTGATAAAATTAGTCATTTTTGTGTACAATTGAATTCTGGTTTTACCGCCATAAATCCCGTGATTATTGTCTGGATAAATTTGGGAATCAAATTGTTTATTAGCCTGAATCAAAGCTTCCATCATTTGCATGGAATTTTGAACATGCACATTATCATCTCCTGAACCGTGAATCAAAAGAAATTTTCCTTTCAATTTATCCACATGGTTTATTGGTGAATTATCATCATATCCGCTCGCATTTTCCTGTGGTGTCGTCATGTAACGTTCCGTGTACACACTGTCATAGAATCTCCAGTTTGTAACCGGAGCTACAGCAATTGCCATTTTGAAAACATCGTTTCCTTTCATGATACAATTAGACGCCATAAAACCACCATACGACCAGCCAAATATACCAATTCTAGATTTATCAACAAATGCGTAATTTCCTATTACTTTGGCGGCATCAATTTGATCTTCCACTTCGTATTTTCCTAATTGCAATTGCGTCACTTTTTTGAAATCAGCACCTTTAAAACCAGTTCCGCGTCCATCAACACAAGCTACAATGTAACCTTGTTGTGACAACATCATAAACCAATAATCATCCGTACTGTTCCACTCATTATTCACTTGTTGCGAACCTGGACCAGAATATTGGTACATAAAAACAGGATATTTTTTAGCAGAATCAAAATCTTTCGGTTTAATCATCCAAGCATTTAATTCATTCCCTTTTGCTGTTTTTAAAACAAAAAACTCTTTAGCCGGTAAATTATAGCTTTTTAGCTTTGCAGCCAATGATTCATTGTTCTCAATAACCTGAACTTGTTTTCCAGCTTTAGCTTCGTTCAAAGTATACGTCGTAGGCTGAGACGCACTAGAAAATGTGTTGATGTAGTATTGAAAATTCGGACTGAATGTCGCTGCATTCGTTCCTGTATTTTGCGACAAACGCATTTTGTTTTTTCCGTCAAGACCTATTCTGTAAACATCTCTATTAATAGATCCATTTTCTACAGACTGATAGAAAACCGTATTTGTCTTTTCGTCTAAACCATAGTAATTAGTCACTTCCCATTTTCCTTTGGTCAGTTGGTTTTTCAATTTTCCGTTCTTGTCATATAAGTAAACATGATTGAAACCGTCTTTTTCTGAAGTCCAAATAAAACTGTTGTCTTTCAAGAAAGTCAAGTTATCCGTAACATCAACATAAGCTTTGTCTTTTTCGTTCAAAACTACTTTTGAAGTTCCTGAATTACTGTCGATAAACAACAAATCCAAATTATTTTGATGACGATTCAATACCTGTGCAGACAATGTATTCGCGTCACTTGTCCATTTCATTCTGGCAATATAAAAATCATTATAATTACCAAGATTTACATTTTTTACCGCATTCGAATTTACATCATAAATATGTAGCGAAACTAATGCATTCTTCTCACCGGCTTTTGGATATTTAAAGGTTTGCATCATTGGATACAACTCTTTTCCAAACATGGACATCGAAAATTCCGGAACCTGACTTTCGTCAAAACGAATGTAGGCTACTTTTTTGCTGTCAGCACTCCAATCAAATGCTTTTACAAAAGCAAATTCTTCTTCATAAACCCAATCCGTAATACCATTGATAATGCTGTTTTTTTGTCCGTCTGTAGTTATTGGAGTCGATTTATTAAAAGCTAAATCATATAGATACAGATTATTTTCTTTGGCGTAAGCAATCTTTTTTCCATCAGGTGAAAACGTAGGTTCCTGAACCTGAAAATCAAATAACTTTTTTAATTTTTTACTGGCTATATCGTACAAATAATAATCAGCAGTAAAGGAGTGACGGAAGATTTGATTGGTACTGCAAGCTAATAGAATCATTTTTTCTGAAGCATCAAACGTGTAACTATCAATCCCGTTTAAAAGTTCTTTGTGGGATTTTGTATCTATAAGTGTAGCTACTTTTTTTAAAGTTGCAAAATCGTACAAATCGATTTGCATACTTCTGGACTGGTTGTCTAAATTCAATACAGTGTATTGATTTGTATTTTTCATGGATTGTAATTCATCCATTCCTTGAGCACGAAATGTACCGTTATAAAGTTCATCAATTGTGATTTTTTGTTGACCAACAACAGTAAAACACAAGAATAAAAATAATGCAATAATTTTTTTCGAATACATGATATTTCTTTAAATATAAAAACCGTCAATTTTAGTGAAAAATTTACAATAATTTCACATTCGATGTGTTAAATGTTAAAAACAATATTATAAACACCCATTTATTGAGGATATTATCATAGTAAACAAAACAGCTAAAAGCGTATCTTTGCAAGTATACATATTATAATCTATTGAGAATGAATAAGGCCATTAGCGGATTTTCTAAATTATCCAAAGAAGAAAAAATTAAATGGATTGCCAATCAATATTTTTCAACACCTCCAGAAGCCATTTCCTTGCTGAAAAACTACTGGAATTCTGATGAAAAAATACAGAAATTACACGATGAATTCATCGAAAACACGATAACCAATTTCTACATTCCGCTGGGAGTTGCTCCTAATTTCCTGATTAATGGAAAATACAGCACGATTCCTATGGCAATTGAAGAAAGCTCTGTGGTTGCCGCTGCCGCAAAAGCTGCTAAGTTTTGGTCAACGCGTGGCGGATTTAAAGCAACCGTAATAAATACTGAAAAAATTGGGCAGGTTCATTTTATCTATAAAGGCGATGTGTCAAAATTGAATTTGTTTTTTGCTCAACACAAAAGCAAATTTTTATCAGAAACAGAATCGATTACCACAAATATGCAAAAACGCGGTGGCGGAATTTTAGACATCACCCTAAAAGACAAAACCGATTTATTGCCCAATTATTTTCAGCTGCATGCTACTTTTGAAACCAAAGACAGCATGGGAGCTAATTTCATCAATTCGTGTCTGGAACAATTTTCCAAAACATTAAAAGAAGAAGCACATAATTATGACTTGTTCACGGAAACGGAGAAAGACATTGAAGTTGTAATGAGCATCCTTTCGAACTATGTTCCAAATTGCATCGTAAGAGCTGAAGTTTCTTGCCCGATTGCTGATTTAGAAGAAAAACACATTCTAAATCCTCTAGAATTTGCAGAGAAATTTGTCCAAGCCGTTCAAATTGCTGAAGTCGAACCATACCGTGCTGTAACGCACAATAAAGGAATCATGAACGGAGTGGATGCCGTAGTTTTGGCAACCGGAAATGATTTCCGCGCCGTCGAAGCCGGAATTCATGCGTATGCTTCCCGAAACGGAAAATACTCCAGTCTTTCCCATGCCAAAATCGAAAATGGTATTTTTACTTTTTGGCTAGAAATCCCTTTAGCATTAGGAACTGTTGGCGGTTTGACTTCCTTGCATCCATTGGTAAAATTATCATTAGAAATGCTGGAAAAACCCTCTGCCAAAGAATTAATGCAGTTTGTAGCCGTAGCCGGTTTGGCCCAAAATTTTGCCGCTTTACGTTCTTTAACTACAACAGGAATTCAGGAAGGACACATGAAAATGCATTTGAATAACATCATCAACCAGTTTGAAGCCACCGATGACGAACGCATTTTAATCCAGAAATATTTCAAAAAAAATACCGTTTCGCATAGCGCCGTGGTGACTTATATTGAAAGTTTAAGAAAATAATTTTATCTTGAAGCATCAAAAAATAAGATTGCTTCGTTCCTCGAAAAGACAATGAAAAAAACATTCTACAGTAACGGAAAACTTTTAATCACAGGAGAATACCTGGTTCTTGATGGCGCAAAAGCATTTGCATTACCCACAAAAATGGGGCAAAACCTTATTATTGAAGAAGGAGGCAACAAAGAAATCATTTGGAAAAGTTATGATGCGGATGAAAGTATTTGGTTTGAAGACACTATTTTATTTTCTGATATTTCCAAAGAAGTTAATACTGAAAACGAATCAGTCAAGGCTACACTTACTACTATTTTACACGAAGCATTTAAACTAAATCCGAATTTCATTTTAAATTCAAACGGATACCGTATAACTACTGAACTTGGATTTCCTAAAAGCTGGGGTCTGGGAACGTCATCGACTTTGATAAACAATATTGCCCAATGGCTCCAAATAGACGCCTTTATACTGCTTAAAAACAGTTTTGGAGGCAGTGGTTATGATATTGCCTGCGCACAGAACAACACTCCTATCCTATATCATCTGGAACAAGGGAATCCCATTGTTGAAAAAGTAACCTTTAATCCAGAATTCACACAAAACCTATACTTTGTATACCTTAACAAAAAGCAAAGCAGCAAAACCGCAATAGCAGCATACAACATTAATAAAAAAAACAATCTGACGAGAACTATTGCTTCAAATGACACTATAACTTCTGAAGTTTTGAATGCCACTACGCTTCAATCTTTTGCTACAGCAATACAAAAGCACGAAGTACAAATGAGCATTATTCTGGAAACACATACTATAAAAGAATCCTTGTTTCCGGATTTCAATGGTGTGATAAAAAGTCTCGGTGCCTGGGGAGGCGATTTTGTTATGGCGATTGCAACTGAAAATCCAACTGACTATTTTGTTTCAAAAGGATATAAAACTATCGTTCCGTATAATGAAATGATATTGTCTTAATGATTCATAATTAATCCCCGCTTTCAAATAAAACTTCATTAAAATAAAAATCCCGATACATTCAATATGTATCGGGATTTTTTATTTTGATTAATTACTTCTTATGAAATTAGTAATTGAAATCTATTCTGTTGTCTTCAATTTTAGCATTAGCTTTCAATGCAGGAATTACTCTATTTGCATCTGAAGCGCTTTGTGCTTTTAATTTAGTCACATAAGCAGCATGGCTTTTCAAAACCGGTGCTTTTACTGTGCTCATATTTTTCACCACATAAACTCCAGTATTTCCTTCAATTGGAGCAGATAATTTGTTTGCTGCTAATGCAAATGCATTCCCAACTACTTTTGGCTCTTGACCCACACCAGGTAACATAGTGTTTTCCATAGTAAGAGCGGTAGCTTGTTGTACTGTTCCTCCTACTGCTTTTGCAATTGCTTCAAGAGAAGAACCTGACATTTTTGCTTTGATAAGTTCTGCTTTTTTCTTGTTTTTGAGAATTGGCTCCACATAAGGTCTAACTACTGAAACGGCTACTAAACCAGAATCGTCAATACTTTTCAGTTTTGCAATAACGTGACCTACATTAGCTACTTCAAATCTTTTTACAGCTCCTACTTTAACTCCATCTTCAAAAGCCCATCTTACAATTGTTCTTTGATTTCCTAATGTTCCAAAGTTCTCATCCATTCCTTTTATAGAAACAGCCGGAGCAACTTTAAGTGCCATGTCTTTTGCTACTTTATTAAAATCTTTATCAGCAGCATCCATTTCTAATTTAGTTGCCTGAGTAAATATTTTATCAGAAGTTGCTTCTGAAGCTTCAATTTTTTGCGCTACAGTCGCCAAACGAATTCCGTCTTGTTTGTCCGTAATTTTAATAATATGAAAACCAAAATCAGTTTCTACTAAACCAACTTTACCGATAGCACTATTAAAAACAAAATCATTAAAAGGCTTTACCATTTGGTTTTGACCAAAATAACCTAAATCACCACCTTGTTGTGCTGATGAATCATCCGAATTTGTGAAAGCCAACATCATGAAACTATCTGGATTAGCATTTACCTGTGCCAAAATACTTTCTGCTTTTGCTTTTGCTTGTTCTTTTGTTCTTTTTTCTTTTTGATTAGGAGTTTGTGTTCCTTCGTAACTAATTAAAATATGACTTGCTTTAGCATTAACTCCTGATTTCATTCCCATAGATTTTGAGATACAGTAGTATTTTCCAAACATGTAAGGTCCATAAACTGCACCTGGAGCTAGGTTAAATAATTTATCAGCATCTACAGCCGGCAAATCTTTCTTAGCGATATAAGTAGAATCATAAGGAACATCTGAATTTGAATTTACAAATTCTACAGTGTTTGTAGTAGTTCTAAACCCTGGCAATGTATCGTTTTTACCTGTAGCTTGGTTGTAAACCACACTTCCAGTTAACAACGCATTTATTTTTGTTTTAACTTCAGTTTCATCAGTAGCAGAAGCTTTGTCTTCGATCAAAACATATTCTACTTCACGAGACTCGTCAGCTTTGTATTTTTTTTCATTTTTCTTCATGAATTCAACAATCTCAGCATCAGTAATTTTTACTTCACTGTCTTTAATTGTAGAATATAAACCTGCAACGTAAGCAAAGTTTACTTTGTTTGCTTCCATTTCATATTTTAACTTTCCTTCGCTTTCAGTTGTGTAAACCGCTGCTTTAATCAAAGTATTATACATTTGGTATTTAGCATTCAAATCAGCATCCTTCTCTCTATCTTTCAAGAATTGAGCTTGTGCAGGATTTGCTTTGAAGTATTCTTTGAATTTTACAACATCAAAAACACCGGCAGCATTTAAAAACAATGGATTTCCCCCAATATTTTGATCCGCTTTCAAAACTTCCAATAAGTGTTTTTCACCAACTCTAAGTCCCAATTTATCAAATTCAGAAGTTAATAAGGCTATAGAAACTTCTTGTTCCCAAACTCTGTTTGCTGCTTCAGTTGACGTAATCCCTTGACCACTTTTTTCAACATTACTTACTTTAACTCTAAAATCTTCGAATGAAATATCTTTTCCATCAATGCTTCCTACATCTTTTGATGTACTGCTGAAACCACCGCTATTGAATATATCACCTATGATAAAAGCTAATAAACAAAACCCGATAACGAGTATCAGAAGAAGTGAACGTTGTCTAATTTTTTGTAAAACTGCCATTTTATTGTTGTTAATTTTTATATTCAGTTTGCGAAAATACAATTATCTAATTAATAATTATACTAGTAGCGTTTTATTTTGCAAGAAATTTTATTTTCCTAAAAAAAATCAGTCTTGTACGGTCATTTTTACTAATTCTATTTTCTTATTTGTGGCTTCTTCAATTATAAAATGATAATTGCCTATAGAAATCGCATCGCCTTTTTGAGGGATTTCTTTTGTAAAATCGACAATAAAACCGCCAAGTGTTCCGTAAGAATCATTTTCAGGAATAGCCAATTTATAGGTGTCGTTTAAGTATTCTACATCAAAACGAGTTGAAAAAACAAAAACTCTGTCCCCTAATTCTTTTTCTATCAATTCTTCGTCTGAATCGTGTTCGTCTTCAATTTCGCCAAAAAGCTCTTCTACAATATCTTCTATGGTAATAATTCCTGACGTTCCTCCGTACTCATCTAACACTACTGCGACACTTTTTCGCTTTTTAGTAAGCAAATTCATGGCGTCTTTTATGAATATTGTCTCCGGAACAAACTCAACCGAAATCACAATTTCCTTGATCTTATTTGGTTTTTTAAACAAATCAAACGAATGTACATAACCAATAATATCGTCCAGTGAATTTTGATACACCACAATCTTGGAATACCCAGTTTCTATGAATAATTCTTTGAGATTTTCAATTGAATCGAATACTTCAACTGCAATAATTTCCGTTCGGGGGCTCATTACATCTCTGGCTTTCACACCGGAAAACTCTAATGCATTTTGAAACATTAATATTTCAGAATCCACCATTTCATTATCCTCAACACTACTCATTTGTTCGGTAATGTAATTCCCAAGTTCTATTTTACTGAAATACAACTGAATATTATCCCCTTCCGTTTTGAAGAATTTCTTCAAAATAAAATCAGAAATCCCAATGAAAAAAGTAGAAATGAAATAGAAAAACTTATAAAAAAAATAAGCTGGAACAGCAAAAATCTTAATTAATGAGTTCGCATAAATTTGAAAAAAAACTTTAGGAAGAAACTCGGCAGTGATCAAAATCACTAGTGTCGAAACCAGAATTTGAAGCAGTAAACTGAACCAATCCGACAAATGATATCCTAAAGCCGCAAACCTGCGTAATAACAGTTCGCCCATAAAAAAACCATACACCACCATCGCTATAGTATTGCCAATAAGCATGGTTACTATAAAGTTAGTTGGTTTTTCAGTAAGCTTAGTAAGTATTTTTGAAACGAAATTATCTTGCTTTTTTTCAATTTCAAGATAAATTTTATTTGAAGAGACAAAGGCTATCTCCATTCCTGAAAAAAAAGCACTTAGTATTAGACACAATATGATAATACTAGCTTCCATTAATTAGGATTTTTTGTTTCGGTCATCAAATTTTTTGGCAAATTTTCTCCTAAAGAAAAACATAAAAATAGCCAATCCTGCAATCATAAAACTCAACCAAAACGTTCCTTCGGAATCATTTAATTTAGTGACACCGTCATAAATGAAATAAGCTCCAAAAACAAGGTAAACGTATTGTGTATATTTTAGGTAATTCATAATGTATTGTATTAATCGGCGGATTCTATTTCGCCAGTTATTTTTTGAGAATTAATCACTTTGAAATCTTTACTAAAATCGATTCCTTGTCCATTTGAAGTTCCTTTTGGATCTGATAACTTAAACTTTCTTTCTGTAAAGAACCATTCATTTTTTTGATCAAAATACAATTGCTCGGTTTCTAAAGTCTGACCATCTTCGGTGAAAATTTTTACTTTCCCTTGTAAATCGATAATGCTTGTGCCTTTATATGAAATAGCATAATTGGATTTGATAAATGTTTTCTTTGCTTTTTTATCAAATAAAGTTACATCGATTCCTTTTGGGAATTCCGTAAAAGGAAAATCAACACTGGAGTAATCCAACATTTTAGTACTTACAAGAATTGCCGTAATTCGCCCGGAATCAGTGTATTTCAAATTTACCATATCTGCGTCACTATTTGGGATAAATTCTGAAAAATTAATCTTCTGAATTTCCTTAAAATTACTTTCGCAACCAAAAAATAGTGTCACAGCAAAAACTGTGACAACTGATTTAAGATACTTTTTTTTGACTAAAGTCATACGCTGAACTTGACCAAGATATTTTGCACTTTTACCAATTCTTGTTATTAGTTGAATTTTCTTTTTTCAAACCATTTGTCATTAAGTGAAAAACTCACACTTAAGTTTGCATAGTTCTCCTGAACAAGGTTTGCTTTTGTAGTTCCTTTTTTCCCAAATTCGAAACCAAAATTCACATTTGAAAAACTACCCGTTACAGGAAGTCCCAAACCAAAAGTTAATCCCATATCATTTATCGATTCAGAGTTGATCACCAATCCCGTCTTTTCATATTTAATACCAGCTCTGTATACAATTCTTTTTGTGTAACTAGAAAACGAATTGTAATTAGGAATATAATATCCTCCTAAACTAACACTACCATATTTACCATAACCTACATTAGCTGCATCATTATACTCATTTGCCTGACCCGAAGTTTTACCATAAGAAACATTACCACCAAGAAGCCATTTTCTTGCCTCTCCAATACCTCCGCTTAACGATATTTTACTTGGCATTGTTATTATCGCCTCTGTTTTAACATCATCAAGAGCATCAACAACAGCCAAATCGAAATTTGAATTATAGATTACTGTCGAAATATTTCTAGTGTTTTTAGATGTCAAAGTACTTTCCAATGAATAAGTCAAACTACTGAAAACCGATATTTTTTTGTAAATCTTAGTTTGATACATCATTCCAAGATTAAAATTCACTCCTGATAAATCTGCTGAATTCAATTCGCGTGTCCCAATAGGAACTCCAGTAATGAATTCAAGGTTATTGCTTTCAATTTTTCCAAAGTTATAATTCACATCGGCACCAATGTTAAAATTTGGAGCGATTTTATATCCAACACCAAAAAAAGCTTTATTCAAACCACCTGTACCATTAAAACGTTTGTTGTTTTCTGTTCCACTGTCTGAAATAGATTCAATTTTATACCCAACAGAAGAATATGGAATCAATCCAAAACCAAAACCAAACTTACCCAAAGGCAAACCAACTGCTAGATAATCCAAAGTAGTTCTTGTCGCATTAGCTGATTCAGTATTGTTTTTTAAAGTTGTAGTCCCGTAAGTTCCTCCTAAAGTAAACGTAGTTAATTTAAGATTTGCGTAACTGGCTGGATTTTGTAAGTTCATGTGTATACTATCCTGCTCAACAGCCACTCCTGCCATAGAGCGGTTTTCAAGCGTTCCTTTGAACCTTACATCTCCTATTCCGTAAAAAGAATATGGAGAAGATGTTCCTTCTTGAGCAAAAGACACTAATGATAAAAGCAAACATGCGCTTATTATAATTTTTTTAATCATTTTTGATTTTATATTGAAATGTTTGATTCAAACTCTCCAGAAGAAAATTTGAATTGGCAAATATGGTATTTTTTAATCGTTTAGCCAAAAAATCTGTGTCGCCACCCGTTAAAATTATTATAAAATTTGAATACCTTGCTTTAAATTCATCGATAAAACCGTCAATCTCATAGACGAAACCGTTAACCACACCAGAATGAATCGATTCAGAAGTGGAGGTTCCAATGAAATCTTTTGGGCTTTCTAATGATAGCAAAGGTAGTTTTGCCGTAAAATTATGTAATGCTTCGTAGCGCAATCGCAATCCTGGCGAGATGGCTCCGCCCAAATAATTATTTTCCTCATCAATAAAATCATACGTAACACATGTTCCTGCGTCTATGACCAATCGATTCTGACTAGGAAACTGAAGTGTTGCTCCAGCTGCAAGTACCATTCGGTCAATTCCTAAAGTTTTAGGAGTCGCATAACAATTATGAAACGGAAAAGAATCTTCATGAGATAGAAAATGCACATTCAGTATGTTGTTATAGGCTAAAAAAGACTGTTTTTCGACATCTCCAACAGACGAAACGATCAAATCAGTTATTTTTTCGAATTTTTTTAAAATATTTTCAATATTTTTTTGAAGTTCTATTTTAGAAAAAACAAAAATTTCAAAAAGGGTAGCATCCTCAAAGACAGCCGCTTTAATTCTGGTATTTCCAACATCGATAACTAAAATCATAATTTGGTTTTTGATGTTGCGAAGGTACGAATTGATTTTTTTTAAAAAATGTTTTGGATAAACTAAAAATCATTCTATATTTGCACCCGCAACAGCGAGGTACCTTAGCTCAGATGGTAGAGCAATGGACTGAAAATCCATGTGTCCCTGGTTCGATCCCTGGAGGTACCACAAAACCCGAATAGAAATATTCGGGTTTTTTGTTTAACATCATTTCTAAAGATCCATTATCTCTATATTCTTTATTCAAAATCCACAACTAAATATTATGTTGGCGAAAATCATAATATAGAATAGAGACTAATAAAACACAATCAACACACCTATTCTGGATCATTTACAAAAATCGCTAATGATTGGGGTTTAACCCTCCTTTTTAATTGTTCAAACAAAGAAGAGGCTATTTTTCTTGAAAGATATTCCCTGTCCAATGCACAAGAAAACATTTTCTCTTATCAATGGATTAAATTTGAATGGAGATGATTTAAAAATCGCCACTTATCCGGTAAAAATTCTTGAAAATACGGTCTTCGTAGGCTTTTTGGAATAATTATGTATCTTTGATTTTAAACATTTCAAATGACAACAACACCATTCCAGAACGCCAGCACATGGATTGATGCAGAAAATGCACAAGATCCAAATCACGAAATATACCAATCAATTTCTCATCCAAAAGAATTATTATATTCGAATCGAATGTATGAAAGACTGATGAATTTTCATCCAAATGCATCCGAAGCCGTTCAAATTGCATCCAAGGCACAACATATTTGCCGATGGAAAGTAGCCAGAGAATCCTACCCAATGGACCGCGTGGGTTATTTAAAATGGCGTGAAGATTTAAAAAAATTTCACGCTAAAACTACGGCTGTAATTTTAGAAAAAGCTGGATATTCAGAAGAATTTATTGCTAGGGTTTCGTTTCTTATAGAAAAAAAATTACTCAAAAAAGACACCGAAACTCAACTACTCGAAGATGTAATTTGCCTGGTATTTCTAGAATATTATTTAGACGCATTTGTTCACAAACATGACAGGGAAAAACTAAAAAATATCATTCTGAAAACTTGGAATAAAATGTCTGAAAAAGGACATCAGGAAGCCCTAAAAATAAACTTCAGCACTACAAATTTTCAATTGATAAAAGAGGCTTTAGGATTGTAATTCAATTTCTTCATGAAAAAAAAGCTACAACATCCATAGACTCCGTTTCATTCAAAAATTTAAGGAGACTGTATTTATTCGCCTTATTGACGATTGCCATTACCGTATTATTGAGCTAGCTCTTGATGCAATACAAACTATACAGTCAGCGAAGCGATTCACGAATAATCAACATTTCTGGAAAACAAAGAATGTTGAGTCAAAAATTGCCAAAGGAGATTTTAATTTTGAATTTCGTGACGGATACTTCCAAAAGCAAGCAGGAAATCATCCGAATCAATGAAATAATCTCGCTTTGGAAATTCAACTACAATCCTTTTGACAAAGAAAGAGAATACAAAAGAAGCATTGCCACTTTTGGGTCTATTGAAACTATTTTGAGTTTAAATCAATACAATGTCAAGGTAGAATTGCAATAAATTCCACAGATTCTAAAATATAAAAATGGGTAATTATTTCACAAAGCAAGATTGTAAAATAATTACCCATTACTACTATATAACCCGTTGGGTGTAATTCAATTTGATTAATTTTTTAACCACATAGAAACATAGATATTTAAATTTTGGAGGGTGTTTCACTTTTTTAGAGAAACCCATAGCTATGTGAACCCAAGACCCGAGCGATAGCGAACAGGCGAAGCAATTGGGCTATCCGACTCTTTTTCTATGTTTCTATGTGGTTCAATTTTTTTATTTAAGACTAATTGAAATTTTTATTAATTACACCCAACGCGTACTATATAGACTTTACTTATCAAGAAAGAAAGCCGAAGAACTTTACTAATTTCTACTCAAAGCACTGCTATCCACTCTTGAAGGTGTATCTTTTCCGTTAATGATACTAGAAGAACTGATGGCAATGGCTTTAATGATTTGTGTCATGTTAACCATATCCAGCGTTTCTATTTCATCACTTACTTTGTGGTAATTAGGTTCGCTATCCATTTTAGACGTAGAAATCGTATGCGCAGGAACGCCCAGTTTTGCTAGAGTTGCATTATCGGAACGATAGAATAATTGTTGTTCCGGATAAGGATCCGGGTAAAATTTAAAAGCTGAACCTTCTAAATTCTTCTGAAGTATTTCTCCCATACTTGATTTTTCAAAACCAGTAATGTAAGCCGAATTTTTACCCCATTTCGATTCGGTTCCAATCATCTCCAAGTTAAACATAGCCATAACGTGATCCGGGTTTAATTGTTTCGAAAAATATTGAGAACCATAACCGCCTATTTCTTCGGCTACAAATGTGGTAAACAATATCGTACGCTCATTATTATTCAGTTTCTTGAAATATTTGGCTAACATGATTACGGCTGTAGTTCCCGCTGCATCATCATTGGCACCATTATAAATAGAATCCGTTGCATCATGTTGCTCCCCTTCTGCAGGCGAACCCACACCCAGATGGTCATAATGTCCTGAAAACACTACATATTCATTGGGTTTGCTTTTGCCTTTCAAAACGCCTACTACATTATTCAATGCTTTTTTTGTAACAGTATTGGTCCCTTCTATTGAAAACTGCGTCGCCTCAGTAGCACCAAAAACAAACACCACCGTATTTCCTCCAGGATTAGCGCTCATTTGCGTAATGTGTCTCACATTTGGGATTCGGGCTTTAAAAGAAGCATCCACAAGAACCAACAGGTTTTTAGCGCTCTGGTAATATTCGTAAAACTTCGGGCCAAATTTATCTCCGGCATTTATTTTCACCACCTGAACATCACTTTTTTCAGTCATTGCCATTTGCGGTTGGTAGGAAAAAGAAACCACATCCGCTTTATCTATCGCTTTACCATCGATTAAAACATTTAAAGAAACATTTTTAGACTCCGTCATGAAAAACTCCTGCTTAAAATCTTTCGCACCGTTAAATGTTTGCAGTCCTATTTTCTTAAATTGAGATTCAATAAAAGAGGAAGCCTTATCGATACCCGGAGTAAACGCTCTTCGGCCTTGCATATCATCCGCCGAAAGCACTTTCTCTATCTTGGTAACGTCTTTTGTTTTGATAATTTTATTGATGTTCTGCCCCTGCAACATACAAGCCGAGCAAAGTACAACGGCACTTAAAACAATTTTTTTCATAAAGTATAGCGTTTAATGACAATAGATTCTACAGTAAGAGTACAGTATTGAAATTGTGTTACAGTAAAACTACTAAAAAGGTTTGGACCTATTTATAATTTGGAGCAGAATGATTGCTGTTTTCAAGAACGAAACCTCCTGCTGTGCGCTATATCTTGCAATCCCGTCCCGATGTTTCGGGATCGGGGTTACTAGGATGCCGCTACCATCAGGGCTAGGAATCACGAACTATTTTCATAATACCTTTTTCACAATCTGGTTATTGCGAGGAACGAAGTAAACAAAAGCTAGCGAGAGCTTCCCGCTCGTGCACACAATCACATTTCTCTTCTCTCTGTTTACTTCAGTAATTATGTTTCAATTAGTTTTAAAAATATAAATCCTTTACGGGCACGAGCGAGACGCTCGCGCTAGCAGGTGGATTAAGACTAAACTTTACAAATACAAGACAATCTTTAAATTAATCACTAAATCCCCAATTTCTTAAAACCACTGTTTGCGGTAGTTATTCTTATGTTTTTAGCTTGTTTTCGTTCTTCTCCATTTACAACTTCAATTAAAGGAACAAAAGTCACTAATGCATCGGATAATTTATGGCTCAGGATTTCTAATTGAGGGATAAATTTAAATTTATGTCCCAAATATGTTGCTTGAGTTGCAATCTCTTCAATTATTACAAATCCTCTATCAATATTAACAGTTATAATTCTTCCATTTCTGAAATTTTCTGGAGAAACAAATTCTATAAGGTCAGTGATTCTGTCATTAAGATTATTTTTCCTTAAAACAGGTGAAGATTTAAACTCTAGTTCAATATTTTTAATTATTTTTCTAACTTCAGAGACATTTTGTTTTGTTAAATAATATTCTCCTAGAAGAACTAGAGCTTCTAATTTGTATAAACTTTGTTTAAAGCTTATTGGACTTGAATTGCAAACCGTATATAAAGCTCTTATGGCATTTATATCTTTTTTTAATTTCAACAATAGTATTCCTCTTTTTAAATTTGATTTAGAAAGAGCATTAAATATTTTTGCGTCTTTTGCATTTGTGTCTAATGCTAATTTGCATTGACTATTTGCAAGTAAATATTTATTTTCTGATTCTTTATAATTTCTGTCTTTAAATAATGAATCTCCCCAACTTATATAATTTTCAGCAAGACTAGTCCTACAAATAACTTCATGTTTAATGGAATCAAAATTAGAATTTAAGGCACTTAATAATAATTTTTCTGCTTCATCATAAAAGCCTAACCAACATTTAGATTGACCATATGCATTTAGAATAATAGGGTCTTCAGGAGTAAGCGAATATGCAATTGCGTATTTTTTATGTGCTTCAGTATGTTTTGAACTTTTTCTATAAATATTCCCCCAAATTAAAAATATTTGTGGATCATTTGGATCGAGTCTAGAAGCTTTTTCCATTAAACTGTCTGCTTCAGTTAAATGACCTTCATATGCCTCCATTAGAGCCCAATTTCTGTATAATGGAGCAAAGTTAGATGCTACTTTTATTGCGCGTTTATATTCTTCAACAGCTAATTCATAATTTCCTGATTGGTATTTTTGAAATGCCGTTTGTGCAATAATGGTTGCAACTTTTTCTTCGTCTGATTTTGCTCCAAAATTATACAAACTATGTTTATACTCTTTTTTGGCCCTTTCGGTAGTTGTTATTGTGTTTTCTACTTGATTGATTCTGTTTTTAAGTTCTTCTCTAAGATTTAAATTTTTACTCAATTGAATTCGAGTAAACCCTTTAGTGAGAGGTAATAATGTATACTTCGTTGAAATCTCTTTTTTTTCATTTTGATATTGTTCAGGAATTACTAGTGAAACTAATATAAGTTCTTCTATTGCATCTTCAAATTGATTTTCTTCTAATTCAACTACATATTGCAGAATACTAGCAGTCGGAGTATCATTTACTAAACTAAGTGTGAACATTATTTTTTGCGAATTCACATCTAGAGTACCAAAAATTTGTTCATAACAAAACTTAGATATATCGCTCTCATTAGAATGAATAGAATTAATTATTTTATTAATATCCTTTCCTCTAGCTACTTGACCAACAACCCATTTAATAGCAAGTGGGTAAAATGATACTTTAGAAACATAATTTTTTATTGTTTCATCAGGTAATGAAATTAAACTAGATAGTTGCTTGTCTTTAGATAGCTGCCTAAATAAATATACAGCTTCTTTTGCTTTTAATTCTCTTAATTCGTGCCTTCTTTCTAACTGTCCTAAACCTTTTCTTGATGTTATTAAAAATTTTATTTTTATGGAAGCATCCAGTATAAAATTTATTATTCGTTGATCAGTAATTGTTTCAAGATTATCAATAACAATTAGCATTTTATCCGTTAAATCAATTATATAATTAACCAACTTCTCTTTTTCTTGAATTTCATCTTCGATTATTTCATTCGAAAAACCAAAAACTTCAATAATAGTATCTAATAATTCGTCGTAACTTTTTAAAGAGGGTTCTATATCTTCAATTCCTAAGTCTGAAAGTTTATTATCTTTTGCACTCAACCAAATTATTGCATCAAAATTTTTATTTTCAGGTTTTTCAGTCATGTCCTGAATTACTTTTAATGCAAGAGATGTTTTACCTACTCCACCAGAGCCAGTTATTGTAATTACCGGGAATTTTTCACTTTGTAAATATTGAATTATTTTTTTTCTATCTTCTTCTCTTCCGACAAATCCACCTTCATATTCGTAATCTGGAACAGGTAAATTATTTAATATTCCATTTCTATCAAGAATATCTTCTATAAAATCTGTTGGAATTTTTATAATTATTGAACTTGGATCAGTTTTAATTTTATTAAGTACAATATTAAATTCTTTTAGATTTATTGCAATAGAAATCAATCCAGTTAACTCAATAAGTTTGTCTAAATCTACACTGGTAAAATAGCCTTTAATATGTGCTATCTTACATCTTAAAGTGTATAATTCATTCATTATTTCACAAAACTCATTTTTATTTAAAGCATTATTAATTATTTCTGAAAAATGATTTTTATAAATTGATATTTCTTTAAGGTCAGGAAAATCAATGTTTTCAAAAAAATCTGTGCTGTTTTCAAAAGGTATATTATTATTTCTATTGATAGCTTTTTCGTATATACCTAGTGGTATGTTTTCATATATATTTTCATATTTTAAAACAAGTGCGTTTTCAAGAAAGTATCTGAAATTTTCTTCAAATCTTGAAATAATAGTATAACCTGCATCTCTTCTATTGTTAATTATCATTTTCTAATATTTTCTGTTTTAAAACTAATTAATATTTTTAATATCATGTAAATCAGTTGTTTATAAACTTGTTTTTTTATCTTAATTCATTTTTTTCACCTCATTATCTTAAGAAATAAGTGCATGATTATAAGTAAATTACCTCCAACTAGTATATACGATTGAAATCATCAGACATTACTTATTTCAAATGTACTATTTAATCACCGAAAAATCTGATAAATCAGCTTTGATAATTAACTTATTTTCAAAGATAATTCCTTCTTACATGTAAACTTTACGGAAAACCACATTCACGGTTTTTTACACAAATGTCCTAGCCTCGGTAGTAGTGAAAACCCCATGCAGGTGGGAAACCACTATTTCTGGTGGTGGCAGAGCGACCGAAGAAAGCTCCTGCCAGCGCCTAGAAAAATGGTTGGAGACCAAACAGGGGGTAACGAATAACAGACCCGAGTGAAACGAACAGACGAAGTAAAAAGCTCCTAAAAAACTTTGTAGAAAATTAACCGCCAATAGCAATCATGCGGCGGTTGTATTGATGCAAAGTGGGATTGTTTACATCCTCGATAATAGTCATTCCTGCGCGTACTTTCTTTTTGTTTTTAATAGCAAAAGCAATCAAGTTTTATCGCTTCGCCATTCCGGAATGGCGTCAGTAGATCTGTTTCGGAGTTGGAGAACAGACAGTTTTTTAATTTGCCATTGGCCGTAAGGCGAATTCTGTTGCAATGCAAGAACAGCAGTGATTTCAATAGTTGCACTTGCAACTGAAGTATATTTATTTTCGAAAGCAAGGGCATAGATAGTATTTGTGTCTGTTTTTGAAAACTCAAACTTCTGTTGTTCGTTATTGAGCATATTATTAACCAATAATTCCACATCACAGCGTTATTACGACAACCGAAAGATAGTATTGCAAACAAAACGATTTGAAAACACATTTAACATTCTAACCAATGACTTTATTTAAAAAGCCTAAAATTTACCAAACACATACATTTTTTTCAATAAAAATGCACCTTTCATAAATTTAAAACATTTTTTTTATATAATTCTCTTTTGCATAGTTGCTAAATTACTATATTTATGCAAAATTTATATATATGGAGCTTTTAACGTGTCCGAAATGCCAAAACAACCACATTATAAAAAGTGGCATAATCAACAGCAAACAAAGGTATTTATGTAAAAAATGTAACTATTTTTTTACGGTAAATAAAATAGGCAAAAAGATCGATGATTACTATGTAACCAAAGCATTGCAACTCTACCTTGAAGGGTTGAGTTTTCGTGAAATTGAGCGAATTATTGGGGTTTCCCACGTCACCGTAAGCAACTGGGTAAAGACCTTCAACATAAAAAAACCCTCTCACGCCAACTACCATCCTACCTATAAGATTTTTAGCCACTTAGAACTGGTAGAATATTTAAAAAACAAACAATTACTGTCCGGAGCAGGTATGATAATAACAGAACTTGGAGATAAGTTTATGCTTATAAAATGGGAAAGATTTAAAGATTAACTATATACATTTACACATAAATATATCTAAATTTTTTTTCAGAATAAAATAATAGAATTTGGCACTTTATTAACCAACCATTTAACAACCAAACTTTTATTTATGAAAAAAATATTTTTTATAGCGGCAGTACTCTTATTGTCCCTAAAAGGTTTTTCTCAAGGCTCCACCGATTATGGCGCTGGACTGAAATTTAATTTGAACGAAGATGGCTCTAAATTCATGCGTGTAATTGCATGGAACCAAATTTGGATGCGCTCTGCTCAAATGAATCCTGGAACCATGATAGGTGGCGAAGCAACTTCGACCGCAACAGACATTGGTAACCGACGTTTGCGCTTTCTCGCCTACGCACAAGTATCAAAAAGATACATGATTGTAACCCATTTTGGGATTAATAACCAAACTTTCATCAATGGTGGAGCGGCAGGGACCTCTGGAACGGGTGGATATGGAGCCGGCAAAAAACCTGGTTTATTTTTCCATGATGCTTGGAACGAATATGCGGTTGTATTACCTCAAAAAGAGAAAAAATTCAGCATGTCATTAGGTGCTGGATTGCATTATTACATGGGATTATCCCGCTTAACGATGGCTTCTACACTTAACTTCTTAACTATTGATGCGCCTATTTTTAACTGGCCATTAATTGAAAACTCAGATCAATTTGCGAGACAAGTGGGGTTATTTGCAAAAGGAAAATATGGTAAATTAGAGTACCGTTTGAGCTATAATAAACCATATGCTACAAACCTAGTTCCTACCAATGTAACGACTGCTGAAAATGCTGTAGCCGTTGATAATAGCGGAATGACAAAATGGTCAAAAGCAGGTTATTTTGAATATCAGTTTCTAGAGCAAGAAGCAAACGTACTGCCTTTTAAAGTGGGGAGTTATTTAGGAACCAAAAAAGTATTCAATGTAGGTGCTGGTTTTTACACCGCTCCTGACGCGACAAGATCATCTGTAAACGGAACTGTCAACAAGCATGATATCAAACTTTTTTCAGCTGATGTGTTCCTTGATTTACCAGTAGGAAAAAAAGAAAATAAAATGGCTTTAACGGGATATAGTGTACTGTATGATTATGATTTTGGACCCAATTATTTGCGTAATGTTGGTATCATGAACATTGGATCAGTAGATCCTAATTTCGCAGGAAGCAGAGCAATTGCAGGAGCTGGAAATGCACAACCTACTATAGGTTCCGGAAACATATGGTACACACAAGCCGGAATATTATTGCCTAACAAAGAGGCGAAACCTAAAGTTCGTATTCAGCCATTTGGAGCTGTTACTTATAAAAAATTTGATGCTTTAGAACAATCAAGCACTCAATTTGATGTAGGATCTAACTTTTTCCTAGACGGACATCATGCAAAAATAACAGCACAATATTCTACTAGACCTGTTTATACCGCTCCAACAACTCGTTCTGGATCATTGGGAGACTTCATAGTACAAATACAAATCTATCTATAAACCAATTTTAAAAAATATAAATTTATGAGTACAAAATCAACAAAAGGAATTTGGAAAGTCATTTCCGCCTCCTCAATGGGTACAATGATCGAATGGTATGATTTCTACATCTTTGGAAGTTTAGCCGTTGTTATTTCAACTAAATTTTTCCCTTCAGATAATCCTACAGCAGCTTTCTTGTCAACCTTGGCAACATTCGCGGCAGGATTCGTAGTTCGTCCTTTCGGAGCTCTTTTCTTTGGTAGATTAGGAGATTTAATTGGAAGAAAATACACATTCATGGTCACTTTACTTTTGATGGGTGGTGCAACATTCTTAATAGGATGTATCCCGAGTTATGAAACTATTGGGTTTATGGCTCCTTTGTTAGTATTAATTCTTCGTTTGCTTCAAGGTCTTGCTTTGGGTGGTGAATATGGCGGAGCCGCAACCTATGTGGCTGAGCATGCGCCAGTGGGACAAAGAGGATATTGGACTTCTTGGATTCAGACTACCGCAACAGTTGGTTTGTTCATCTCTTTAATGGTAATTCTTGCTACAAGAAATATCTTAACACCAGAACAATTTGATGAATGGGGATGGAGAGTTCCGTTTTGGTTATCCATAGTTATGGTTGGAGTTTCGTATTTGATTCGTAAAAACATGGATGAATCACCTGTTTTCGCCAAAGCGAAAAGCGAAGGAAAAACAAGTACAAATCCTTTGAAAGAAAGTTTTGGAAATCGTTACAATATGAAATTTGTATTATTGGCTTTATTTGGAGCTACAATGGGACAAGGTGTTGTTTGGTACACTGGTCAGTTTTATGCAATGAATTTCATGAAAACAGTAATGGCCATTGACTCCTCTCAAGTGGATACTTTATTAGGAATTGCTTTAATTATTGGAACCCCATTTTTCGTGTTTTTTGGTTGGTTAAGTGATAAAGTAGGTAGAAAATACATTATGATGGGCGGAATGTTATTGGCTATCTTATTATACAGACCAATCTACAAACAAATGTACGAAACCACATCGGTGAAAAACAAAACCGAAATAGTCGAAAAAACTACGGTACTTGCTGAATTGAAAGAAAATAAAAAGCAAACCATGGATTCTATCTATACCACTAACAAAGAGTATGTGGATGGAACTACTTTTCAAGAAATAAAAACCGTACATTTAGAAAACGGAGCAGTAATAGTTGTGGATGGTAAACCAAAAGTGGATACCAAAACCACAATTAAAATTAACTCTAGTGACAATTGGGCTTTGATATTTCTAGTATTTGTTCAAGTAATATTTGTAACGATGGTTTATGGACCTATTGCAGCATTCTTGGTTGAAATGTTCCCGGTAAAAATTAGATACACATCAATGTCATTGCCATATCACGTAGGAAATGGAATTTTTGGAGGGTTACTTCCTGCTATTTCAACCTATTTTGTGACCAATGCAAAAGACTTAGGCCATCCGGAGTTTTACCTGGAAGGACTTTGGTATCCAATTGTTATTGCTGCAGTCAGTTTTGTAGTTGGAATGGTTTACATTAAAAATAAAGACAAAAACGCTCACGTATAAAAAACACAGCTATGAATCAAATAAAAAGAATTTTAGGATTAGTTTGGATTGCTTGTGCTGCTGCTGCAGCGTATTTTTGCATCTTCACTTTTGGATTGCCAAAATTTATGTCAGGAAAACAAGAGGATCTAGTATTCGGGATTATCATCCTTTTTATACTTACACCATTAATCGTTTTAGGATTAGGAACCTTTGGGTATTTTTCCTTAATGGGTGATTATGATGAAAAAGACAGTTAACCAAACCATTACCAAAATAGACAGTCTCTGCATGTAATTGCAGAGGTTGTTTATTTTTTTTAAACATAACGATTCAACAACAGAATCTTTAAAAAGCGAAAGCAATACCGCTGAAAAGCAAACTGCATCTTCTTATGAAAAAGAGACATGAACAAAAGTTGGTTATACTTTCAATGCTAATGTTATTAGCTTTGAACGTGCCACTCTTGCTGTTATTTGACAGTTCGCAACCACTTTTTGGATTCCCAATTATCTACATTTATATCTTCTCGGCTTGGCTGTTTTCAATCGCCATATCGTACCTAATTATAAAAAGATATTATGAATAGCATTGGACTCTTATTAATATTGGTGCTTTATTTGTCGATTCTTTTTTACATTGCCTATTGGTCCGAAAAAAGAAGCCATTCTAAATGGACAAATAATCCCTACATTTATTCCTTTTCATTAGCCGTATATTGTACAGCGTGGACCTATTACGGAAGTATTGGTGTTGCTGCAGAATCTGGCTTGAGTTATTTACCCATTTATTTAGGCCCCATATTAATTATCCCAACGTGGATGATTATTCTTAAGAAAATTATCCGAATTTCGAGAGTAAATAAAATTTCCAGCATTGCAGATTTTATTTCTTTACGATACGGAAACAGTAGATTTCTGGGAGCATTGGTTACCATAGTTTGTATATCTGGAATTTTACCCTACATTTCCTTACAACTAAAATCGATATCAGATACTTTTCATATTGTTACAAAAACACAAGCAAGTTCAAATATTTTTACTGATACAACAACCTACGTATGTCTTGCTCTAGCCCTTTTTGCCTCTTACTATGGAACTAAATATGTTGATGCATCTGAGAAAAGACGCGGAATAGTAACTGCCGTAGCCATGGAATCTATTCTGAAGTTAGTTTTCTTTTTGATCGTGGGGATTTATGTTACCTATTTTGTTTTTGACGGTTTTGATGATATTTATCAAAAAGCGGCTGTCCTCAAGGATTTTGACAAAAAAAATACCATTGGTGGCATTACAAACGGAATCAACTGGTTCTTCCTTTGTATTCTATCCATGTTTGCTATTTTCCTTTTGCCAAGACAATTCCACACGGCGATTGTCGAGAACAATAAAGAAAGTCACATCCGAACAGCCATTTGGCTTTTTCCATTGTACCTGCTACTTTTCAATCTTTTTGTTTTTCCAATAGCTTGGGGCGGCAACATTCTTTTTGAAGGCAAAGGACATAATTCTGATACGTATTCCTTATTGATTCCACAGTTTTTTGACAATAATGTATTGACAGTGATGGTTTTTCTGGGTGGATTTTCTGCAGCGATTTCAATGATTATCGTTTCGTCTATATCTCTAGCCACTATGTTAAGTAACAACTTATTGATTCCGTATGGCTTTATAGGTTCCTTAGAAAATTCGTCGCAAGAAAAAAACAACAAACGCATCGTAAACAGTCGTAAAATCGGAATTTTTTCTCTAATTATTTTGGCCTATGCCATCTACAGATTATTTATTCTAGACTATTCACTGGTTTCAATAGGCTTAGTAGCATTTGTAGTCATTGCCCAATTAGGGCCCTCCTTTTTTGGCGCTATCTTTTGGCGACGAGGCTCAAAAAATGGTGCTATCACAGGAATCATTCTCGGATTTGCTGTTTGTTTTTATACCTTACTAATTCCGTATGCAACCGGAATGACTAATTCAGTCAGTCTTTTTGTTACCGAAGGACCTTGGGGCATTTCCCTCTTAAAGCCATTTCAACTTTTTGGATTGGATTATTTAGAGCCTATTCCACATGCTGTTTTTTGGAGCTTATTGATTAACATCATGAGTTATGCTGCAGTATCGGTGAGTTTCAAAGGAAATTACAGAGAACGTAATTATGCCGAAATGTTTGTGGATATTGACAAATACATCACCAATCACGAAAACGCTTTTGTGTGGAAAGGAACTGCTTACATCTCTGATATTCAAAAAGTGTTGCAGCGCTTTCTTGGCGAAGACCGAACAAAACGAGCTTTGACTATTTTCAATTTAAAATACAACATCGATAAAAATATAACGACTGCCGATGCCCGATTTATAAAGTTTGCCGAGAATTTATTGACAGGACATATTGGTACGGCTTCCGCCAAAATATTAATATCGAGTGTGGTCAAAGAAGACAAAATCAGTTTGCCCGAAGTATTGCGAATTTTGGAGGAATCCAAAGAAAACATCATCATCAACAAGAAGTTGACGGACACTTCGAATGAATTAAAAAAAATATCAGAACAACTCAAAAATGCCAATCAGGAACTCGTCAACAAAGACATCCAAAAAGATGAATTTCTAGATACTGTTACCCATGAATTGAGAACACCAATAACCGCCATTCGTGCAGCGAGCGAAATCCTTCACGATGATGACGACATTCCGGAGGAGTTGAGAAAGCAGTTTTTGCAAAACATCATATCGGAGTCCGATCGTTTGAATCGTTTAATTGATAAAATTCTGGATTTAGAAAAATTTGAAACTGGAAAACAAAAAATTTATTTATCTAAAAACAACATTACAAAAACCATTAAAAACACCTTAGAATCCTTAAATCAATTAATTAAAAACAAAAAAATAAGCATTGAATTTGATGATTCAAACAAGTTAATAAGAGCTTTTTATGACGAAGAACGAATTGTTCAGGTGATTCATAATTTGTTGTCTAATGCCATAAAATTTTGTTCAGAAACAAATGGAAAAATAGCTATTTCGATACTTGAAAATGAAACCAATATAGAAGTAAAAATTCACAATAATGGTAAAATCATAAAAGAAGAAGATGCCGAAGCGATTTTTGATAAATTCTATCAATCCAGAAACCAGAATATCAAGAAACCAGTAGGAAGCGGCTTAGGATTAGCCATTTGCAAACAAATTATAGAACACCATAAAGGAAGCATTTGGAGTGAAAACAATGTAACTGACGGAGCCACTTTCATCTTTACATTACCCAATTATAATACAACAGAAAATAGTTGAAAATGAAGAAGATTTTAATTGTAGATGACGAGCCAAATATTGTAATGGCTCTGGAATATACTTTCAAAAAGAACAATTTTGAAGTTTTTATAGCACGCGACGGCCAAGAGGCTTTAGATATTTTAGAAGTACAACTTCCAGATGTGATTATTCTGGATGTGATGATGCCCATGGTCGATGGTTTTGCCACATTGGAACAAATAAAAAAAGACGAACGATTGCGGCATTGCAAAGTCATTTTCCTTTCGGCAAAAAACAAAGAAAAACACATTGAAAAAGGACTTTCACTAGGTGCAAATTTATATGTAGTCAAGCCTTTTTCAGTCAAAAAATTAGTAGAACAAGTACAGGATTTAATTCAATAAAGAACAAATTCAACACCATGAAATACGAAGAAATTTATACCCGAAGCATCGACCAACCAGAAGCATTTTGGGCAGCACAGGCCGATGAAATTGAATGGTACAACAAACCGGAAACTATTTTGTCGAAAGATGAAAATGGATATCCGCTTTGGTACAAAGATGGCGAATTGAACATTTGTTATCTCGCATTAGACAAACATATTCAAGACGGATATGGCGATCAAACCGCCTTTATTTATGATTCTCCAGTAACACAAACTATAAAAAAATACACCTATTCAGAAGTAAAAACCGAAGTCGCAAAACTCGCGGGAGGGATGCAATCATTGGGATTAAAGAAAGGCGACACCGCAATAATTTATATGCCCATGATTCCTCAAACTGCATTTGCCATGTTGGCTTGCGCGAGAATTGGAGTGATTCATTCAGTTGTTTTTGGAGGTTTTGCACCACATGAATTGGCCATCAGAATCGACGATTGCAAACCCAGAGCAATCATAACAGCATCATCCGGGATTGAAATAGACCGGTTAATTGCTTACAAACCTTTGGTTGATGAAGCCATTGAACTTGCTTCGCACCGACCAAAAAAAGTAATCGTTTTTAATAGAAAATTAGGCGCTAGAATTCCGTTTAAGAAGTATGATGTGGATTACGACGCATTAGTTTACGGCTCCGAAGAAACCCCTTGTGTTCCTTTGAACTCCAATCATCCACTGTATATTTTATACACCTCCGGCACTACGGGAAAACCGAAAGGAATTGTAAGAGATACCGGCGGGTATGCAGTAGCATTGAAATTTTCCATGAAATACATTTATAATGTAAAAGAAGATGAGACTTTTTGGGCAGCATCGGATATGGGTTGGGCAGTTGGGCACAGTTACATTCTTTACGGACCATTATTAAACCGAAATACAACTATAATTTTTGAAGGAAAACCAATAAAAACTCCTGATGCTAGTACGTTTTGGAGAATAATTTCGGAGCATAAAGTGGGTACCATGTTTACGGCTCCAACCGCCATTAGAGCCATCAAAAAAGAAGATCCCGACGGAGAATTCATCAAACAATATGATTTGAGCGCTCTTAAAAACCAATTTTTGGCGGGAGAACGCTGTGATAATGCCACACTAGAATGGTATCAACAGCACATTCCTATTCCCGTAATTGACCATTGGTGGCAAACAGAATCAGGCTGGCCAATGATTGCTAATTCTCTTGGTATTGAAAAAATGCCTGTGAAATCCGGTTCAGCAACAAAAGCAGTTTGTGGATATGACATTCGGATTTTTAATGAAAACGGCGACGAACTAAAAGCCAATGAAGAAGGCTTGGTTGTTGTAAAATTACCTTTACCTCCGGGAAATATGTTGGGTATTTGGGAAAACGAAGCACGTTTCAAAGCTGGATATTTCAGTAAATTTGACGGCTATTATTTGTCTGGCGATGGAGGTTATAAAGATGAAGACGGTTATATTTTCATCACCGGAAGAACGGATGACGTGATAAATGTAGCGGGACATCGATTGTCAACGGCTGAAATGGAAGAAGTTGTTGCTTCCCACCATTCCGTGGCTGAATGCGCCGTTATTGGAATTCAAGATGAGTTGAAAGGACAAATTCCTTTGGCTTTGGTGGTAACCAAATCAGGAGATGACATCGAACATTATCAATTGGAACAAGAAATCATTAAACTGGTTCGACACCAAATTGGGGCAGTTGCTTCATTGAGAAATGTAGTGATTGTACAGCGATTACCCAAAACGCGCTCGGGGAAAATCCTGCGAAAACTGATGCGCAGCATTACCGATGGCGAGGAATTCCAGATTCCTTCCACCATTGATGACGAATCCATTGTGGAAGAAATCGTTACCACATTAAAAAAGTATAAAATAGGCGTTTATAATATTTAATATTTACCAAAATCATGAGTTACTATAAAATTAACAATTTAGAAGAATACTTCAAACATTACAAAAAATCAGTTCGTGAACCCAAAAAATTCTGGGACAAAGTCGCGTCTGAAAATTTTACTTGGTACCAAGAATGGGATAAAGTAGTGGATTTTAATATGGCTGAAGCCGATATAAAATGGTTTACCAATGCAAAAGTAAACATTGTAAAAAACTGTATCGACAGGCATCTTGCCAAAAAAGGAGATAAAACAGCTATCATTTTTGAACCAAATGATCCAAATGAAGAAGCTTTGCATATTTCGTATAATGAATTGTACGAACGTGTTTGCAAAATGGCAAATGTCTTAAAAGAACAAGGCATACAAAAAGGAGATCGTGTTTGTATTTACTTGCCAATGATTCCTGAATTAGCAATTACCACTTTGGCCTGCGCCAGAATTGGAGCCATTCACTCGGTTGTTTTTGCAGGATTTTCCGCTTCGGCAGTTGCAGCAAGAATAAACGACAGCGAATGTAAAATGGTTATCACTTCAGATGGTGGCTATCGCGGGAACAAAACCATCGATTTGAAAAGTATCGTTGATGAAGCCTTATTGAATTGTCCTTGTGTTGAGAACGTTTTAGTGGCTAAAAGAATCAACTCAACTATCAAGATGAAAGAAGGTCGTGACCAATGGTTGCAACCACTCTTAGACCAAGCTTCTGATAATAATGTAGCAGAAATCATGGATGCCGAAGATCCTTTATTCATCCTTTACACTTCCGGTTCTACTGGAAAACCAAAAGGAATGGTACACACTACAGCGGGTTATATGGTGTATTCCGCCTATACGTTTAAGAATGTTTTTAATTATGAAGACAATGATATTTTCTGGTGTACCGCTGATATTGGCTGGATTACCGGACATTCTTATATTCTTTACGGGCCGTTATTGAACGGAGCTACTACGGTAATTTTCGAAGGCGTTCCGTCTTATCCTGATTTCAGTCGCTTTTGGCAAACCATCGAAAAGCATAAAGTGACCCAGTTTTACACGGCACCAACAGCCATTAGAGCTTTGGCAAAAGAAAGTATCGAATATGTACAAAGATATCAATTGACTTCTTTGAAAGTAATTGGATCTGTAGGAGAACCTATCAATGAGGAAGCTTGGCACTGGTACAACAACCACGTAGGAGACAAGAAATGTCCTGTTGTAGATACTTGGTGGCAAACGGAAACCGGAGGAATTATGATTTCGCCAATTGCTTTTGTAACGCCAACAAAACCTACTTATGCATCATTACCATTACCAGGAATCCAACCCGTTTTAATGGACGAAAAGCGCAACGAAATCGAAGGCAATCAGGTGACCGGAAGTTTATGTATTAAATTTCCTTGGCCAGGAATTGCCAGAACCATTTGGGGCGATCACCAACGTTATAAAGACACGTATTTTTCTACCTTTCCCGGTAAATATTTTACTGGCGACGGCGCTTTGCGTGACGAAGTTGGGTATTACAGAATCACTGGCCGTGTAGACGATGTGGTTATTGTTTCTGGACACAATCTGGGAACTGCACCTATCGAAGATGCCATCAATGAGCATCCTGCAGTTGCCGAAAGTGCTATTGTTGGTTTTCCACATGACATCAAAGGAAATGCCTTGTATGGTTTTGTAATTCTAAAAGAAACCGGAGAATATCGCGATAGAGAAAACCTAAGTAAAGAAATCAATCAACACATATCGGATCATATTGGACCAATCGCCAAATTGGATAAAATCCAGTTTGTTTCCGGTTTACCAAAAACCCGTTCCGGAAAAATCATGCGTAGGATTCTGCGTAAGATTGCCGAGGGAGATTACTCTAATTTTGGAGATACTTCAACCTTGTTGAATCCTGAAATTGTAGACGAAATCAAAGATGGTAAAATATAGTTTTTAGTTTTAATTGTTGTTAAAAACTGCTTCATTCATGGAGCAGTTTTTTTATACAAAAAAGGCTGTCTTGGTAGAGACAGCCTTTCAAACATTTAAAACAAAAGAAACAAACCGTATTATTCCTTAATGAACTTCAATATCTGAACTCCATTATTCTCATCATACGCTTTTACTATATAAAACCCTTTATTCAAATCACTAATTATATATTGATGTCCTTCGGATTGATTTGCATCAAACGTTTTTACCAATTGTCCTGTTATAGAAAAAATTTGAACTTTAGAAGTTGTAGCATTCAAAGTAAAATAACTGGAAGCCGGATTTGGATACAACGTAATCGTTGGTGATTTTTCGTAATCAGTTATTGCCAATGATGCTGTTTTATTACCGTAGATTCGGTATTCACCAGCCGGAATTGTTATCGGGTCATTTACATTAGTCACCGTGATTGTTGTATTATCCATCAAATTATACCACTGCCCCGTGTAAGGAAATCCAGTTGCTACATTTTGTGTGGTTACATTAAAATTAGCCAAGATCAAAACATCTTTAAGTTGGCTTGACGCCAAAGCACTATTGGTAATTTTAATATTTGGATACAACGAACTGGTATTCGACATAGTTGCAGTTCCTGAAAAAACAGGCTCTACCGTTTTCATCGTAATCATTTTGGACCAATAGTTATAAATTTCACTTCTATTGGTATCTCCAAGCCAATTATTAACCCATTGCGGTTGCTGTTTTGTATCTAATTTACAATCCCCAGATGTAGCATCTGACGAAGTATTTACCGTTCCATTGTTACACGCAAAAATAGAATTTTCCCAACCTAATTCCCCAAAGTGCCAAATCATCTTTGGTCCTGGAACCAATAAAGAGACAGCTCCAATTGCTGACATTCTAGACAAAGCTACATTTAGTGTTTTTACATTATGGGCTGCATTGGCACTATTCCCAAATTGCAAATTTTTATACATTAGTCGTTCTTCATCATGACTTTCGGCATAACCCATCAATCTATTTGTGGTAAAGCCTCTGCTCGTACTATTCATGCGAGAAATATTTCCAGAATATCCCATAGACAATTCATTGTATTGACTGGTCATTATTCCCCACATCATAATTCCCTTACTAATTCCATCAGACTCACCTGTAATTCTGTAATTCGCCCAAAGTTGCTCTTCATCATCATTCCCTAAGTGTTCAAAAATAGTATAATGTGTTGGGTCTAAACTCCAAGAATAATCAGCATATTTTCGCAATACATCCACTCGATCTTGTTGTTTAACACCAGTGCAGGCTTCTTGACCACCAGTAACATTGGTAGGACAATTTTGAGTAAATCCTTTGGTTAAATCCCATCGAAATCCGTCAATTTTATATTCTTCTACCCATTGTTTAATGACACGCTGCACATAGTTTTGCGTTCTTGGCTGTTGATGATTAAAATCTTCTCCTACACTATAACTGTGCATTGCCGTTGTATTAAAATAAGGATTTTCAGTTGAAGGAGAACCCCAACCATCACCATCAGGATCATTCATCCACATACGAAGCATTGGATTTCTTCCAAAAGCATGGTTCAATGCCACATCAAGAATAACGGCGATTCCGTTTTGATGGCATAAATCCACAAACTCTTTTAACTTATCCGAAGTACCATAGAATTTATCCAAAGCCATGTGAAAAGAAGTATTGTATCCCCAACTTTCATTGCCTTCATATTCCATCACAGGCATTAATTCAATCGCGTTTATTTTCAAATTTTTAAAATAATCGATTTTATTAATCAAGTCTTGATAGCTTCTGTTAGCATCAAAATCACGAACCAACAATTCATAAACAACTAGTTTTTCTTTTTCTGGTTTAATAAAATTTGTGGTGGCGCTACTCCAAGCATAAGCTGTTTTCCCAGTTTGCAATACCGTTACTTCTCTGTCTTGACCTACTGGATAAACCGGAAGATTTGGATAATTAGTAGCCGAAATAAAAGGATCATCAAATGGTGACAATACTAAAGTCGAATAAGGATCAGCAGTTTTCACTAAAGAAGGTGTTCCTGCAATAGGAGTAGCATCAACTACCCAATACTGATAGGTGTAATTTGTACCTGAAACCAATCCGGTTAATTCTAACCAAAATTTACCCGAAACAGGATCTTTTTTCATCGCATAAGTAGCTGTAGGCTTCCAACTATTGAAACTTCCTGCTACGTAAACAAAATCTTTGAATGGCGCATCCAAAACTAAAGTTGCCCTTGTAACATCAGCAGCATTATAATTGATTCCGTCTAATAAACCAGTCGGCATTGCCTCACTAACCACATTTGGATTCACAATAGCACTGAACTTTTTTGTGATTACAGTTGCCCCTTGGGTTGCCTGTAATTCGTAGTTTTGATTTCCTATAATATTTGTGTGATTAAAAGTATAGCTGGAAGTAGCTGTATTTGTGTTTAAAGTTGTTCCGTTTGACTTTAATACATAACTAGCGTTTCCACCGGTATTAGAAGCTGCAATATTCAAACTTCCACCTGAAGAAATAATTGTAGAATTATTTTCTTCAGGAGCTGTTAGTGTCACTTGAAACAATCCAACATTAAAAATAAAGTCAGAACAACTGGGAGCGAGTTTCAATGTTTGTGAACCATTTGCGTTTCTGAATACCATTCCCAGCTTGGTTGCATTTGCTTGTTGCGTTGCATTCAATCCAAAATAAGTACTTGGTGTAATAGTCTTACTCCAAGTACCGTTTCCGTTGTTTGTCATTAAACCAACACCATCGTCTGTTCCCCAATTCCCAACAACTGCAAACCCAAAGGCATTTGCGTCATCCCCTATACCCGCATGCATATATACTTTTGCAGGACTTATTCCCATAGTATTACAAGTGGCACTCGCAAACGAAACGGTAATTGTAATTTGGTCTGTAGCATTAAATGCAGAAGGCGCAATACTTACTTGTGCGTAGGCCAGAAAGGACAAAAAACCGACCAATAAACTAAATAAATATTTTTTTTTCATGTCTTTTTAGTTGTATAAAAAAAGGCTGCCAAACGACAGCCTTCTTTATGAATTAAAACAATACTTATTTTAAAGTAATTGTTTTGGCAGCATGATCAATCTTTAAAACTCTTTCAGCTGTAGTACCGGTATATTTAAAGTTATTATCGCCATCTAAAGCATCTACTAATTCTGAAGTAATTGCAAAGCCATTACTTGCATAATATGTATAATTACGACTAGATCCCCAGTTACCATCATTAGTGAAATTATTTCCTAAAAACACTCTAAATGAATCATTATTTTTTAACACAAGAGCAACCTCATAAACATCTGTTTTACCAGCAACCAATGGAAATTCTGTTTCACTATCACCGCTCCAAGACCATCCGCCCGGTGTAGCAGCCCCAACTAGCCAATGAGAACTTGCAAGTGGTACACGATAAGGAGTAACTTTTATAGTAAAAGAATTAGACACTTGAGGTGTTGATCCTACTCCACCTATAGTAGATTTAATACGAATATCTACTTGTGACTCAACTTTAGCAGGGAATCCAGCATTTATTAAAGCTGCGTTAAGCTCTCCTACCGTTAGGCTTTTAAAACGACTTGTTGTTGTTGCTACAATATAAGGAGTTGCAAATTTAGTACCTGTTTTTGCAATCTCAATACTGTAATTCACTACTGTTGCACTACCCGCATAAGTAGCGTCATCCCACACTGCGGTTGTAACGACATCATTTTCAGTTGCTTTAGAAAGTACACTATTGAAATCTGATTTTGGAGTAAGCAACACTGGAGCTGTTGCAGCTGTAATTACTGGTCTGTTTTCTACATCATCAGCATTACATGACACTGCTAATACGCTAATAAATACGATTAAAATTTTATTTAAATTTTTCATTTTCAATGATTTTTTATTAAGATTAATATCCTATGTTTTGTTTTAATGTTGGGTTTGCTTGAATTGCTGTAGCCGGAATTGGCATAAGGTTTCTGTATGATTCTGTCGATGTCCCATTCTTCACACCGCCTTTCCATTGCCATAACTTAGCAGATCCCGTAAATTTGTCAAAACGAATCAAATCGGTTCTTCTATGACATTCCCAGAACAACTCTCTACCTCTTTCTGCAAGAATAAAATCAAGCGTTAAATCCGTAGCAGTTATTGCAGTTGCACCTGCTCTAGTTTTTAATTTATTAATGTAACCAACTGCTGTTGGAATATCACCACCAGTGCCGCCTCTTAGAGCAGCTTCTGCATACATCAAATACACATCAGCCATTCTAAACATAGGAAAATCAGTATCCGGTATATCATTTCTTTGGGCTGCACTTCCGTCTGCTTTTTTGTTGGTAAATTTAGTTACTGCATAACCATCCGTAAATTGTCCAATAGTATTAATATCTAAAGTCTGACCATTTTTATAAAATGTACCTCTTTTATCCCCAACACCGTTTTCGTCTGGAAAGGATTGAACAAATTCTTTTCTTGTTCTAATTCCCCACCATCCACCATCCATACCTCTATCACTTGCTGTCATAGAACCTCCAATAGAAGCATGCATAATAAAACTCATTCCTGCACCTGTAGCTCTTATGAAGTTTCCATCACTTACAACAGGGAAAATTATTTCATTTTGCGCTCCATTGGTATTGTTATCCGCAGAAAACAAATACGCATAGGGAACATTAGCAAAAGAATAACCTGAATTAATTACTTCTTTACAAGCGGTAATACATTCTGTATTTTTAGCAGTTCCCGTATATACTTTTGCATTCAGGTAAATTTGTGCCAATAAAAATTTAGCAGCAGTTTTATCAATTCTTCCGTATTCATTAGTCTTTGATGCCTTTAGACTTGAATCTAGATCTTTCAATTCTTTTTCCACAAAAGCAAAAACTTCTGCTCTCGATTTTTGAACGGGATTATAAAAACCTACAGGATCTGCCTCGGTTGTAATAGGCACATTCCCAAACAAATCCATTAATTGCACATAATCAAAAGCTCTCAAAAAACGAGCTTCTGCCCTAAAAGTTGCTATTTCCGCTTTCAAAGCAGCATCAACGCCTCTTTCAGTTAATTTGTCATCGCTAGTTTGTCTTAGAAATTCATTAGCAAGACTAATTTGATAAAAAGACCTAGAGTACACACCGTACAAAAATTCATTACTTGGACTCCATGTTTGGGTGTTCATCGTAGGCAATGAACCATCTGCCCAAGCAATAATTGCTTCATCAGTAGTAAACTCCTGGGTCACAAACAGCAATCTTAGATAACTGCTAAAATCTCCTCCGATACCTGAAATATCCCCTTGACCATCTCCATCGTTTCCTCCTACATATAAACCCGCATATAACTTAGCTAAAACCTGTTTGTAAGAAGCTGGATTTTTGAAGAAATCATCCGTTAGAAATTCATCATCATCTTTCGGTGTTACATTCAAGTCATCTGTACATGAAGTAAAAGCAATATTTAGTCCTAAAATCATTAGAAGTAAATAAGCTGTTTTTTTAAATGATATTTTCATTTTATTTGTTTTTAAATTTTATTTATATAAATAATATATAATTAGAAATTAGCATTTACGCCAAACACAAAAGTTCTAGCACGTGGGTAAACTGAACCGTCAACACCTGAAAAATTTTCCGGATCTAAACCTTTGTATTTACTAAAGACTAAAGCATTTTGAACACCTAATGAAAATCGTAATGAAACATCTTTAAGTAATGATTTATCCATACTATACCCAACAGTTACGTTATCTAATTTTATAAAAGAAGCATCTTTGACAAAATAGTCAGACAAATAACGTTGCGTACCATTATCCTCAAAAGTGAACCCTGTTGCATAATAATCCGGCGTAATATTCGCTAAATCCGAATCTCTTCGCAATGCCGCTTGCAAATATCCTTTGTCTGAATTGATGTTATCGAAGATGAAATTTCCTAAACTAGCCCTCCAGCTCATTGACAAATCAAATTTCTTATAGTTTAAGTTACTAAACAATCCAAAGGTATGGTCGGCATTAGGCTTATGGAATCTGTATCTATCGTTATTATCAATTTTCCCATCAGCGTTTCTATCCACATAAGCCCCTTGAATAGGTTTTTTGTTTGCATCATACAATTGCTCAAACACATAGAATGCACCCGGATTAAATCCAACTGTATTGATTTTTACCCTATTATTGCTTCCTCCAGCAATATTATCTCCAGTTAAATATCCTTGAAATTCAGGAACGGTAAGGCCTAAATTTGTTATTTCTTGTTGTATATAAGTTGTATTGAATGCAACATTCCAGTTTAAATTGTCGTTTTTAACTATGTCAGCATTAATATTGAATTCAACACCATTAGTGGTAACTTTTCCAATATTAGAGAAGCCTGAGTTTCTTAAGTTTGCGCCATCTGGGTAGGCAATTTCAGCTAAAAGATCGGTTGATTTTTTGCTAAAATAATTCACAGATCCATTGATTCTGTTATTGAACAATCCGTAATCAAAACCAAGGTTTATTTCTTTTATATCTTCCCACTTGATATCCTTATTATACCCTTCCGTCTTTGCAACTTGGTAAGCGGTATCGCCAAACACATAATTAGAACTTGTAGTACCCAAAGTAACTCTTCTTAAATAATCATAAGAAGCAGATATATCTTGTTGTCCTGTTGATCCGTACCCTAATCTTAATTTTAAGGCTGAAATTGTTTTACTGTCTTTTAAGAATGACTCTTCTGCAATGTTCCATGCAAAGGCAGCTCCAGCAAAATTACCCCATCTGTTTTCTTCAGAAAAACGAGAAGTTCCATCTCTACGATAATTTACAGTAAGCAAGTATCTACTGTCATACCCTAAATTAACACGTCCAAAATAGGATTGTAAATTAATATCTGCATCAGTAGCAACGTCTTCAGCTGGGTTTGGTCTTCTTAAATCTCCACTAACGTAACCTTCTCTTTCAAACAATTGGTAGTTGTACCCTCCTGTCAAATCAACCTTGAATTTACCAAATTCTTCAACATAGTTCAAGTAGGCATTCAAGTTTTTGTTTTGACGCGAATCGGTATAGGTTTTATAATCTCCTAAATCGGTCCATTGTCCTGAAGAAAATGTTTTTGGTTGATATCCAGTAATACTTTGTGTACTTGTTTCTTCAAAACCATTACTATCAAATTTATCAATACCCAATTCAGCAACCGCTTTTAATGCTTCTAAAAAATGAAATTTATAATCTACTCTAACATTACCCCATTTTCTGGTCGAAGTAGATCTTCTGTTATTTTGATTCAATAAAGCAACAGGGTTTTTTGCGGCGAGTAAGTTAACATCTCCATTTGCTTCCAACCATTCAAAATAACCATTATAACGAGAACCCGCTTGGTAAACCGATTGCGTAGGATCAAATCCTATAGCGCTTCCGATTACTCTTCCTTCGTCTTGAAATTGGTTTTTACCAAATGACAAATTACCATTAAGATCAATTTTTAAATGATTTTTAAAAAATGTTGGGTTCAAAGACAACGATGTGGTCGTTCTTTCAAACCTGGTGTTTTTCAAAATCCCTGGTGTATTCGTATTTCCAACAGAAAGTCTGGCAGGAACTTTCTTGAATAAAGAACCACTTAAAGAAATGTTATTATCCGAAGTAAAAACGTTACTAAATATTTCATCCTGCCAATCTGTATTAGCGGTACCTAATTTTGCTTTTTGTGCAGCAGAACCATTTGCGTTTACCAAAGCACGAAATTGATCCGCACTCAAAACATCTACTGTATTGGTTACTGTACTTAAACCGGTTTGCGAATTAAATGAAACTTTCAATCCTTCTTTAGAACCTTTTTTTGTTGTAATTACAATTACTCCATTTCCAGCTCTAGATCCATAAATTGCGGCTGCAGAAGCGTCCTTTAAAACCGTAAAAGTTTCGATATCATTAGGATCTATAGTTGATAATATACTGGTAGATCCGTTTGGCACAGCATTACTTAACGGAAGTCCGTCCAATACAATTAATGGCTCATTGGAAGCATTCAAAGATGACCCTCCTCTAATTCTAATGTTAGCTTTTGCACCAGGTGATCCGCCACCGGTAATACTTACTCCCGCAACGCGCCCTGTAATCAAGCTTTCGGCAGTAACATTTTGTCCTTTATTAAAATCTTTCGAGCCTAATACAGTTACTGCTCCAGTAGCATCTTTTTTCTTAACCGTACCGTAACCTACTTGGATTACAACTTCTTTTAATTGATTTGCATCTTCTTCTAAAGAAACGTTAAATGATTTTTGGGCAACATAATCCACAACAGTATTTTTATATCCTATGTAAGAAAATACGATTTTATCGCCTTTCTTAACGCTAGATAACTGATATTTACCATCAAAATCAGTAGAAACACCATTAGCGACACCTTGTACATTTACATTTACCCTGGAATTGGCTGTCCTGAGACTTTATCAAGAACAGTTCCGCCAACAGTGTTCTGAGCCAGAATACTAAAAGGGAGTAGCAGTAATAAAATTAACAACTTTTTATAAATTGTTTTCATACTTTTTGTTTAAATTAATTTAATTTTTTGTTGAGTTTTCAACCTTAACTATTACTTCGAATGTTAAATTTATGTAAATTTTGTCACGTCCGACAAGGCCCCATTTTATTTGACTTACGAAAACGTAATAGTGTTGAAAACTTTCTGATTTACATAAATTTTCATCAGTTTAATTACCATTTATAAAATTTAATTTTATCTTTATTAAGAAATAATTTTTTACCACATCTTCAACATGAAAAGGAAAATAACGCTTAAACAAATTGCAAAAGAATTAGATGTGTCCATTTCTACCGTTTCAAAATCCTTGAGAAACAGCCTCGAAATAGGCGAAGAAACCAGACTAAAAGTGCAGGCATTTGCTAAATTTTACCACTATAAGCCAAACAACATAGCACTTAGTTTAAAAAACAGAAAAACCAAAACCATCGGAATTATTATTCCCGAAATAGTCCACCACTTTTTTTCAACAGTCATTAACGGAATCGAACAAGTTGCAAATGAAAATGGATATAGCGTTATCATCTGTCTGTCAGACGATTCATTTGATAAAGAAGTACTTAATATGGAAATGCTTGCCAATGGCAGCATTGACGGCTTCATAATGTCACTTTCAAAAGAAACCCAATTCAGAGGTGATTTTCATCATATCACAGAAGTCATCAATCAAGGAATGCCCGTTGTAATGTTTGACAGAGTTACCAATGATATCCTTTGTGACAAGGTAATTATAGACGATAAATATGCAGCATATGAAGCAGTTCAAAGTTTAATTGATAAAGGACGAAAAAAAATTGCCCTAGTTACCACCGTTGATTATGTAAGCGTAGGAAAACTAAGGACTGATGGGTATACGAAAGCACTTCTTGATAACGGAATCCCTTTTAATGAGAATCTAATCATCAAAATTGAAGACATCGACACCTGCGAAATAACCATTGGAAAACTACTGGAAGACAAAGCTATTGATGCTGTTTTTGCAGTAAATGAACTTTTTGCAGTTACCATAATCAAAACGGCTAATAAAATAGGACTGAATGTCCCTAATGACTTAGCAGTTATTGCCTTTACAGATGGTATAATTTCCAAATATTCTACACCTACTATTACTACTGTAAGTCAGAGTGGAATAAAAATGGGAAATAAAGCCGCAAAAATGCTAATTGAAAGACTCGAATCTGAAGAAGATGAAGAGGACGAAAACTATAAAACTGAAGTAATTGAAACCCATTTGATAGAAAGAGAATCAACTAATTAATTTTTATTTGTTAGTTTATTCATTACTACAACCTTGTAGTTGGAAATGTTTCCTTTTATTTCTTTCTGAAAAACAAAAGTTTGAAATATATTTTTATATTTACCCGTTCAAAGCTTCAACTTTTACTTCGAAAATAAGATAAGTTTTGATAAGCATAGCGCTTATCGTATTAATTTTTAAATTACGATAATGGAAAAGCGTAAATTAAGTTTTTGGCAAATTTGGAACATGAGTTTCGGTTTTCTAGGAATACAATTTGGTTTTGCACTGCAAAACGCAAACACTTCA
The DNA here is from genome assembly GCF_054343795.1 of Flavobacterium sp. GNP002. NCBI lineage: Bacteria > Pseudomonadati > Bacteroidota > Flavobacteriia > Flavobacteriales > Flavobacteriaceae > Flavobacterium > Flavobacterium sp. GNP002. The sequence goes on along the minus strand of NZ_JBTGUW010000001.1, from coordinate 1,594,232 downwards.
AGAATTTTTGAAACATTAGGTGCAAAAGTTGATGAAATCCCTATTTTATGGATTGCTGCTCCTGTAACAGGTTTAGTTATCCAACCCATAATTGGTTATTTTAGTGATAGAACTTGGACAAGATTAGGCCGACGCAGACCTTATTTTCTGATAGGTGCCATCTTATCATCGATAGCCTTATTTATAATGCCCAATTCTCCTTCGTTGTGGATTGCTGCAGGAACATTATGGATGATGGATGCCTCAATCAACATTTCAATGGAACCTTTCCGTGCCTTTGTAGGGGATAATTTACCCGAAAAACAGCGTACTTTAGGTTTTGCTATGCAAAGTTTTTTCATTGGATTGGGCGCCGTTGTTGGCTCCTTACTCCCTTACATTTTCACAAATGTTTTTGGCGTAAGCAATACCGCAGCAGAAGGAATCATCCCAGACTCTGTGAAATGGTCCTTCTATATAGGAGGAGTTGTTTTTCTATTGGCTGTGTTGTGGACTGTTTTTAAATCTACTGAATATTCTCCCGCAGAATTAGAAGCTTTTGAACAAAAAGATAAAGACATTAAAGAAGTAGTTCCAATTGAAACTGAATTTGAGACTAAAGCGAATATCAAAAGACAATTCAATTTAGGACTTATAATGACCCTGTTAGGAAGTATTATTTCTTTTTTTATTTACGAAAACGGACTTACTAAAGAACTCTATATTTTATTTGTAGGCTTAATTGTGATTGGAATTTTATTCATGGTTACTTCCAGACTTAGAGTTGTCCAAATAAAAAATGGTTTCACAATCATCATGACCGATTTATTGAACATGCCCACTACAATGAAAAAATTGGCTTGGGTTCAATTCTTTTCTTGGTTTGCACTTTTCTCTATGTGGATTTACACGACACAAGCCGTTACACAGCATATTTTCGGAACAACAGATACAACTTCAAAAGTGTATAATGATGCTGCTGACTGGGTATCCGTACTTTTCACGGTTTATAACGGAGTAGCCGCTGCAGTTGCTTTTCTATTGCCTGTAATAGCAAAAAAAGTAGGTGTTCGATCTACACATTTATTGGCATTGTGCTCTGGTGGTATAGGATTACTTTCTATTTATTTTATTGGAGACAAATATTTATTATTAATTCCAATGTTAGGAGTTGGTATCGCATGGGCAAGTATTTTATCAATGCCTTACGCAATGTTATCAGGTGTTTTACCCGCTGCAAAAATGGGTTATTACATGGGAGTTTTCAACTTTTTTGTAGTTATTCCTCAAATTGTTGCCGCAACAATCTTAGGTTTTATTGTCAAACAATTTTTCCAAAACGAACCTATTTACGCATTATTAATTGGCGGAGTATCGATGATATTTGCCGGTTTACTAACCCTTAGAGTAAACAACAGAACAAAAATTGAAATTCATGAATAATAGAAAAGCATTCATATTTGACCTGGACGGAGTAATTGTTGACACAGCAAAATACCATTATTTAGCGTGGCAAAAAATCGCAAATGAACTAAATATTGAATTCACACTGGAACATAATGAATTATTAAAAGGAGTCAGCCGCGTGCGCTCTTTAGATATTATATTAGAATTAGGAAAAGTGGAAGCTTCACAAGAAGATAAAGACCGATGGTTAGTTCAAAAAAATGAGGATTATTTATCCTATTTAGTTGACATGGACGAAAGCGAAATTCTTCCCGGAGTTTTTCCAGTTTTAAAATTTCTAAAAGAAAAAAATCAACCGATAGCATTGGGTTCTGCGAGTAAAAATGCGAGACCTATTCTAGAGAAAACAGGAATATTATCTTATTTTGATGTTATCGTAGATGGAAATGATGTTACCAATGCTAAACCTGATCCTGAAGTTTTCCTGATTGCAGCTAAATTATTAGACACAAAACCGGAAGACGCCTTTGTTTTTGAAGATTCAGTGGCAGGAGTTCAAGCAGCCAATATTGGAAACATGACCAGTATAGGAATTGGGGAATCTGGTATTTTGCATGAAGCAAAATACATCTTTAAAGATTTTACACAAATAGACACCAACTTCATAGAAGATTTAATAAACAGATAGAATAAAAAATAATAGGTTCTATAAACGGTGACAAAACCATAACATAGAACCTTTAAACCATACATTTTTCAAACTTTAAACAACAAAGAAAGAATGAATCAAGATTATATAAAACCCGATAATTGGTCCATCATAGAAGAAGGATTTGATGTAGAGAGCGTAAAATCATCTGAAAGTTTGTTCAGCATTGGTAACGGTGCAATGGGACAACGTGCTAATTTTGAAGAAAATTATACTGGAGAAACATTCCAGGGAAGTTATATCGCCGGAATATATTATCCGGACAAAACTAAAGTGGGCTGGTGGAAAAACGGATATCCGGAATATTTTGCCAAAGTTTTAAATGCTCCAAACTGGATTGGAATCGATATCGAAATCAACGGAGAAAAATTAGATTTGAATACATGTTCCGAAGTGAAAAATTTTCGCCGTGAGCTGAATATGAAAGAAGGATGGTACAATCGTTCTTTTGAAGCCACATTGAAAAACGGAACCGAAATTGCAGTTACTATTCGCCGTTTTCTTTCTATCGTTCTGGATGAAGTTGGAGTTATTAATTACGAAATCACACCTTTGAACAAAGATTCAAAGATAGTTTACAAACCTTATATTGATGCTGGTGTAACCAATGAAGATGCTAACTGGGAAGAAAAATTCTGGGAACCACTTGAAGTAAAAAAATCAGGGAATGAAGGTTTTGTAACCGCTCAAACGTTCAAAACACATTTCAAAGTAACCACTTTCATGCAAAATAGCATTTTGACTAATGGTGAAAAAACGTCTATTTCTCCTTCCAATATTGATGCAACTTCTGATAAAATTCAATTTAGTTATGATGTAATTGTGGGTCAAGGCCAAAAATCATCTATCCAAAAAATTGGCGGTTACACGGTATCTTTAAATCATGAAAATACTATTAATGCTGCGGAGAAAGTGATTCAATCAGCATTAACATTAGGATACGACAAAATGTTGCAGGACCAGATTAATGCTTGGGCAAAAATTTGGGAAATGTCAGACATTACAATTGATGGCGATGTAAAAGCACAACAAGGAATTCGTTTCAATATTTTTCAGTTGAACCAAACTTATTTAGGAAAAGACTCTCGATTGAATATTGGTCCAAAAGGATTTACCGGAGAGAAATATGGTGGTTCTACCTATTGGGACACCGAAGCCTATTGTATACCTTTTTACATGGCGACCAAAGACCAAGAAGTAGCTCGAAATCTATTGACCTACCGCTACAATCAATTGGACAAAGCCATAGAAAATGCTGCAAAGTTAGGATTTACTAACGGTGCTGCTTTGTATCCAATGGTAACCATGAACGGCGAGGAATGTCATAACGAATGGGAAATTACTTTTGAAGAAATTCATAGAAATGGCGCCATCGCATTTGCCATTTACAACTTTTACAGATACACCGGCGATTACAGCTACATCCCTGAAAAAGGACTAGAAGTATTAATAGGAATTGCTCGTTTTTGGCATCAAAGGGCCAACTTTTCAACAAATTTAAACCAATACGTAATTCTTGGTGTTACAGGTCCAAACGAATATGAAAACAACGTAAACAATAATTTCTATACCAATTATATTGCAAAATGGTGTTTAGAATATACGTACGAACAAATTCAAAAAGTGTCTCTGGAATATCCGAAAGATCACAAAAGAATTTCGGAAAAAGTAAAAATCTCGGATTCCGAATTACAATCTTGGAAAAAAGTTTCGGATAATATGTACTTCCCATTTTCAGAAGAACATAATGTTTACTTGCAGCAAGACGGTTTCTTGGACAAAGAATTAGTTCGCGTAGCCGATTTGGATAAAAGCCAAAGACCTATCAATCAAAAATGGTCTTGGGATAGAATTTTACGTTCGCCTTATATCAAACAAGCCGATGTTTTACAGTGTTTTTATTTCTTTGAAGATCATTTTTCGAAAGAAGAACTAAAAAATAATTTTGAATTTTACGAATCCTTTACGGTTCATGAAAGTTCACTTTCGCCTTGCGTACACTCGATTCAAGCAGCTTTATTGGACAAAATGGACATGGCATACACGTTCTATTTAAGAACGTCACGTCTGGACTTAGATGATTACAATAAAGAAGTAGAAGAAGGATGTCATATTACCTCAATGGCCGGAACTTGGATGAGTATCGTTGAAGGATTTGGCGGAATGAGAATTAAAGAAGATACGCTTCATTTTTCTCCAAAAATTCCAAAAGAATGGGAAGGCTACTCGTTTAAAATTAATTTCAGAAATCAAATTTTAAAAGTAGCAATCAATCATAAGGAAACAACTTTTTCAATTGATGGCAACAAAGAATTGAAAATCATAGTAAATGGTCAGCCTGTAGTCGTTAAGTCTGAGAATTTAGTTACGGTATAATAAACAATTGCTAGAACTTGTAGTTAATTCTATCATTTGATTTCAAGCCTCGGTAGGCTTACTAACAATCCCAATTAACATTGGGATTGTTTAATTGATAACTGTTCTTAATCCAAATTTGAGGATTTCAATTTTTATAAAATCGGCTAACTATTTTAAAGTAAAAAAGATTTTATTTTAAGTGAGAGAAAAATCTAATGCCAATAAAATATATTTAGCAATGAATAAAATAGGTTCGTTTCCGCTCATAAATAGGAGCTTTCTAAAAAAAATAACCTTATTCCTTTTTTTTATGTCTTTAACTTTAAACGCTCAAATCGACAAAGTTGAACCGCCTTTTTGGTATGCAGGAATGCAAAACCCAGAACTGCAAGTTCTTTTTTATGGTAAAGACATTTCTCAATACCAAGTCACGGTTTCTAACGGTATAAAGATAACTAACGTAAAAAGAACTGAGAATCCCAACTACATTTTTGTCACAATAGACACCAAAAAAGTAGCTGCCTCTGATTTCGTTTTTACTTTTAAAAGCAAAAACAAAGAAACGTTTACACAAAAATATTCTCTGAAGAAAAGAAGAGCAAATTCTGCGCAACGCAAAAGCTTTGATTCTTCGGACATGATGTATTTATTGATGCCCGACCGCTTCGCCAATGGAAATAGAAATAACGACAGCGAAAATTCGACCCAAGAAAAATACAATCGAGCATTACCCGGCGGAAGACACGGTGGCGATATAGAAGGAATTATAAAAAACCTGGATTATATTGAATCCTTAGGTGCAACAACCATTTGGAGCACGCCGCTTTGTGAGGATAACGACGCTAAGTTTTCGTATCACACTTACGGCCAATCTGATGTGTATAAAATAGATCCTCGCTATGGAACTAATGCTGATTATGCTAAATTGGCTTCTGAAATGCATAAAAGAGACATGAAACTGGTAATGGATTATGTGACGAATCACTGGGGAATTGAACATTGGATGATGAAAGATTTGCCCACAAAAGAATGGATCAATCAATTCGACACGTACACCCAATCCAATCATAAAAGAACGGTTATTCATGACACGAATGCATCTGAAATTGATAAAAAAATTGCGATAGACGGTTGGTTTGTTCCTTCGATGCCCGATTTAAATTTAAAGAATCCTTTGACTTTAAAATACCTGATTCAAAATGCGATTTGGTGGATTGAATACGCTGATTTGGACGGTTTCAGAGTCGACACCTACAATTATTCCGACCCAAAAGGAATTGCAAAATGGACTAAATCCATTACAGATGAATACCCAAATTTTAATATTGTAGGAGAAATTTGGATGCAAAGTCAAGCACAAATGGCCTATTGGCAAAAAGACAGTAAAATTGCTCAAATTCAGAATTACAATTCGTATTTACCAAGTGTAATGGATTTTACATTGTATGAAGCAACCAGCAAAGCGTTTAATGAAGATGAAGGTGCGTGGGACAAAGGAATGGTCAAAATGTATGACAATTTCACTAATGATTTTCTATATCCAAACATCAATAACATGTTGATTTTTGTCGAAAATCATGATACCAATCGGTTCAATCAAACCTACGCAAACGACATCAGAAAATACAAAATGGCAATGACTTTGATGGCAACCGTTCGAGGAATTCCACAATTGTATTATGGAAGCGAAATAGGAATGGCCGGCGACAAAGACAAAGGCGATGCTGATATTCGTCAAGATTTTCCAGGCGGTTGGGAAGGTGATGAAAACAATGCTTTTGTCGAAGAAGGAAGAACCCCAGGACAAAGCGAGTATTTTAATTTTACTTCAAAGTTATTCAATTGGAGAAAAACAAAAGCGGCAGTACACTTTGGAAAAATGACACATTACATTCCAGAGAACAATACCTACGTTTATTTTAGATACAACACAAATGAAACGGTAATGGTTTTAATAAACAATAGCAACGATACCAAAACTGTAAACACGCATCGTTTTAAAGAAAACATAAAGAACTTTAAGACAGGAAAAGATGTGATTTCTGAACTTACATTTGACGTTACAAACGAAATAATAATAGAACCTAAATCGGTTTTGATTTTAGAGTTGAAGTAACACAAACCACATCAAAAGCTAAGAAACAAATCATTTCATACTAAAAAAAATGAAAAAATATTCAATCCCACTTTTACTATTAACCATGACAATTTTAAGCAGTTGTTCCAGCACAAAAACGATTGCTGAGAGTAACAAGACGCCATTCGTTTGGGAAGGGGCGAATGTTTATTTCCTGATGACAGATCGTTTTAACAATGGTGACACTTCAAATGATATAAACTTCAACAGAACCAAAACAACAGGAAAACTTCGTGGTTTTGAAGGTGGAGATATAAAAGGAATTTCTCAAAAAATTGACGACGGCTATTTTGATAAATTAGGAATTAATGCCATTTGGTTTACACCAATAGTGGAACAAATTCACGATGGAGTTGACGAAGGAACCGGTTTAAGTTATGGCTTTCATGGTTATTGGGCGAGAGACTGGACCAACTTAGATCCTAACTTTGGAACGAAAGAAGATTTAGCGGCATTAGTTCAAAAAGCACACGCACACGGGATACGAATTATCCTAGATGGCGTAATCAATCATACAGGACCTGTTACTGCTGACGATACAGTTTGGCCAAATGACTGGGTGAGAACGGGACCTAATTGCGATTATAAATCTTTTGAGAACACAACTGCCTGCACGCTGGTATCTAATCTTCCGGATATAAAAACAGAGAGTAATCAAGCTGTGACTTTACCTCCTTTTTTAATCGAAAAATGGAAAAAAGAAGGGCGATACGAACAAGAAATGAAAGAGCTAGATATGTTTTTTTCTCGCACCGGTTATCCAAGAGCGCCAAAATATTACATCATAAAATGGTTGACGGATTATATTGCAGATTACGGAATTGACGGTTACAGAGGCGACACCGTAAAACATACTGATGAAACCGTTTGGGCAGATTTTAAAACCCAATGTGATTACGCTTTTGAAACTTGGAAGAAAAACAACCCGACAAAAGTTTTGGACAATAATCCTTTTTATACCATTGCTGAAGTCTATAATTATGGCATTAGTGGCGGACAAGATTTTGATTTTGGAGACAAAAAAATAAACTATTTTAAAAATGGTTTTAACAACATGATCAATTTTGAGTTCAAATGGGATGCACAAAAAGACTATGAATTTATATTCTCCAAATATTCAAACAAGCTGAACAATGACTTGAAAGGATATAGTGTTTTGAACTATTTGTCTTCGCATGATGACGGCGGACCATTTGATGGAAATCGCACCAAAACTATAGAAAGCGGAACAAAATTATTACTGAGTCCAGGACTTTCTCAAGTATATTATGGTGACGAAAGTGCTCGTTCGTTAGTTATAGAAGGCACTCAGGGCGATGCTACATTGCGTTCATTTATGAATTGGGAAGCTATCAAATCAAATCCTGAAACCCAAAAAACACTTTTGCATTGGCAAAAATTAGGGCAATTCAGAAAAAATCACCCATCAGTTGGAGCAGGAATTCACAAGCAAATTTCGGCCCAACCCTATACTTTTTCCAGAACTTTTTCTAAAGGAGATTATTCAGATGCAGTGGTGGTAGGATTGGATTTGGCAATTGGCACCAAAGTACTTGCTGTAGATTCAATTTTCGCAAACGGCACCTTATTAAAAGATGCGTATTCCGGAAAAGAAGTATTTGTTGTGAATGGAAAAGTGACAATCGATTCTGGATTTGATATTGTTTTATTAGAATCGAAAAAATAATTTTAATCAGTCGAATTAAATTAATAAAACATCAATCAATATTAAATAAAAAATTGAAACACATAGAAACATAGAAAAAAGAGTGGTATAGCCCAATTGCTTCGCCTATTCGCTATCGCTCGGGTCTTGGGTTCACATAGCTATGGTTTTCTCTAAAAAAGTAAAACGCCTTTTAAATTTCAAAATCTATGTTTCTATGTGGTTAAAAGATTAATCAAATTGAATTATACCCACAAGATTAATTTTTAAAATAATTTAATCCAAACGTCTTTAGAAATGAAGGCGTTTTTTTTATGTTTACCTTTACCAAAAATAAAAGACAATGCTCAAAATTGGACATCGTGGCGCAAAAGGATATGAACCAGAGAATACCTTTGTTTCGTTCCAAAAAGCATTAGACATGCTAGTGGACGGTATTGAGCTCGACGTGCATTTGAGTGCTGATGGCGAAATAATCGTTATTCACGACGAAACTATTGACAGAACGACCAATGGAAAAGGTTTTGTAAATGCATTATCTTTGCGGGAATTGAGTGCTTTTCGAATAGATGGAAAATACGAAATTCCAACTCTTAAGGAGGTTTTTGATTTGGTAAACCAAGATTGTTTTATCAATATTGAACTCAAAAGTTATGAGGCAACGGATAAAGTAGTTTTACTGATTGAAAAGTATGTCACTAAAAAAGGTTGGAAATACGATCGTTTTTTAGTTTCCAGTTTTGATTGGAACGCCTTGCAACAAGTGGCATTTTTAAATGATAAAATTCCCATAGGAGTTTTAACTGAAACCGATTTAGATTTGGCGTTGGCTTTCGCCAAATTCATTCAGGCAAAATCCATTCATCCTCATTTTCATTTATTGACAAAAGAAAACACGGCACAAATGCAGGGAAAAGGATTGCAGGTTTTTCCATGGACAATCAATGAATTTGAAGATATTCAAAAAATAAAATCATTCAACGTAAACGGAATCATCACTGATTTCCCAAATAGAATATGAAGCAGAATAATTTCAAACCATTAAGAGAATTAAGTCAGTTAAGTAATGGAATATATAGTTTGTTTATGACAAAAAAGAGACTACTCCATTGTCTTATGGAATCATTAAATATCCCTAAAAAACACTTACAAATATAGCAGTCCCTAAATCATATAAAATTTTATTAAATAATATTTTTCTAGCCATGCATTAAACTTAAAAATCTTAACTTTCTTAATGGTTTATTAAATAAAATTAGATATAAACATAATCGCTGTTCCAAATAAGATTTTATTTCGAAACCATTAAATAATTTAAGTCAATTAAGTAACGAGGTAAATAATTCAGTTTATGACAAAAAAAGAGATAACACAATTATCCTATGAAATTATTGGTTACGCAATAAAAGTTCATAAAAAACTAGGGCCCGGTCTATTAGAAAAAATTTATGAAGAATGCTTGAAATATGAGTTAGAAAAAAATGGGTACAATGTGAAGCAACAATTTAGTGTCGCAATAGATTACTATGATTTAGAACTTGCCAATCCATTAAGATTAGATTTATTAGTAAATGATTGTATTATTGTTGAGTTGAAAACGGTTGAAAAATTTCACCCAATTGATGAAGCTAAACTACTAACTTACATGAAACTATTAAGTATTCCACAAGGGCTACTCATCAATTTTAATACTCTCAATATAACAAAATCATGCAAACCTTTAATTAACGAATATTTTTCAAGGTTAGCGGATGAGTAAACTTAAAAATCTTAACTCTCTTAATGGTTAAAAAATGAATCAGAATTTCGATATAATAATAGTAGGCGGAGGCGCAGCAGGATTTTTTACAGCGATTAATATTGTGGAGAAAAACCCAAAACTGAAAGTCGCAATTTTAGAACGCGGTGCAGAAGTATTGCAAAAAGTTAGAATTTCCGGCGGTGGAAGATGCAACGTCACGCACGCTTGTTTTGAACCGAATGAATTGGTGAAGTTTTATCCACGTGGCGAAAAAGAATTACGCGGTCCTTTTCATCAGTTTTGTTCTGGCGATACGATTGAATGGTTCGAGAAAAATGGCGTAGAATTAAAAATTGAAGCGGACGGACGCATGTTTCCCGTTTCGAATTCCTCACAAACAATTATTGATTGTTTTCTAAAAGCAACTCAAAAACTAGGAATCTCGGTTCTTACCGGACAAAGTGTACAATCTATTTTCAATCTCGAAGTTTCGGGAGAAAACTTATGGAAAATCGAAACCCAAACTGAAAACTATCTTGTCGAAAAGTTAATTTTAGCCACAGGGAGCAATCCTAAAGTATGGGAAATGTTACAAAATTTTGGACACGCTGTTGTCAGTCCGGTTCCTTCCCTATTCACTTTCAACATCAAAGATTCTAGAATAAAGGAATTACCCGGAGTTGCTGCACAAGTTACCGTAAAAGTAAAAGATACCAAACTTACTTCAACGGGACCTTTGTTAATTACCCATTGGGGAATGAGTGGCCCAGCGATTTTGAAACTCTCCGCTTGGGGTGCCCGAATCTTGCATGACAAAAATTATCAGTTTACGATTTACGTAAATTGGTTGAATGATGAAGACACAGCGGATGTTGAGAAAAAGCTAAAAGAATTAAAACAAGAACACGCAAAAAAATCAGTTTCTAAGAAATCCCCTTTCGAAATCACCAATCGATTATGGGAAAGTTTAGTGCTCGCTTCCGGAATTGAAGTGGAGACGAAATGGGCCGATTTATCTAAAACACAACTGCAAAATCTAGCGAATCAATTGACAAATGGAACTTTTCAAGTCAACGGAAAAAGCACCTTTAAAGAAGAATTTGTAACCGCTGGCGGAATTGATTTAAAAGAAATCAACTTCAAAACCATGGAAAGCAAATTACACAAAAACCTATATTTTGCTGGTGAAATCGTCAATATCGATGCCATTACCGGTGGATTTAACTTTCAGAATGCTTGGACTAGCGGGTTTATTGTGGCGAGCGCTATATAGAAATAAAGTTATTACATTTCAGCACTTTAATTAAGAGAATTTTAGTTTTTGATTAAGAAGACTTTACCATTCTGTTTTCGTTTTCATGGGATGATTTGAATATTTTTGTAATCAAATCATTACGAATGATAAAAACCTACTCTTCTATTATATTATTATTATTTGTATTTCAGTTTGGTTTCTCGCAAACCGAAAAATTAATCAACGGCAAAGTTTTACACGAACAATTTCCGGTGGAAAAAGTTGATGTTATAAATAAAACAACACAAAAAAGTACTACTACCGATATCAAAGGTAACTTTGTATTATCTGCCAAAACCAATGATATTATTATTTTCTATAGAAAAGAATATTATTTAAAGGAAATCCAATTAAGACCAAACGATATTGCGACCAATAATATATCAATTTCAATGGTTAAAAAACCCGAGGAACTAGAAGAAATTATCATTAAACAAACACCAAAAATTGATTGGAAATTAGATACAAAATGGGAGCAGGTAAAAAGAGATGAGATTACTGCAGAAAGGGATGAAAAAAGATTAAAAAACACAAGAATTGACGACCTAACCATTGACAAAGGACTGAATTTAGCTCGAATTGGGGAAACTATATTTACAGCTTTGGTGAAAGAAAAGAGTAATGAAAAAGCACATCAAATTCAATTCAAAGCATTGGCAAAAAGCAGCTGTGATGAAAAGTTTTATTTTCAAACTTTAAAATTAAAACCAGACCAAATAGAGCTGTTCCTAGAATTTTGCGATGCGGATCCTAAATCAAAAACAGTTGCCGAAAGCAACAATGTATTGACTGTAATGGATTTTTTGCTTGCGAAAAATATTGAATTTAAAAAACTATAAACAGGATCTTATCGATTCAACCACCAAATACTTCCATTTAAAACCGCAGCAAAACTTACCCAAGCCAAATACGGAAGGAATAAATAGCCCGCAATTTTATTGATTTTAGAAAACTGAATGTACGTTTCAAAAATCATCAACCACAGTATGATAATTTCTAATCCCGCTAACATTGGATTGTGTAAACCAAAGAATAAATACGACCACAAAGCATTTAATGCCAATTGTATCGCAAAGAAAACCAAGGCTTTTTTAACGATTTCTTTATCAGATTCTATTCTATCCCAAACTAATCCTGCGGCAACACCCATCATTACATATAACATACTCCAAACAGGTGCAAAAATCCAATTGGGCGGATTAAAACTTGGTTTTATCAAACTGGGATACCAAGTAGTGATAGCAGAACGGGTAACCGTTCCAGAGAAATAACCAATAGCTAAACACGTAACAACAACAGCTAATATTCGGGTGATTTTATTCATTTTTATGCTTTTAAATATTTCAAGACAACATATATTCTTTAACCATATAAGTCATTTAAGAAAAAAAAATATTGATTCTCCTTTATACTTTATAATTCTAACCATTAAGAAATTAAGAAAAATTACGCACTATGCCTTAATGAAGCTTAATTTCTTAATGGTTTAAAAAAGACTCTTAATTATTAAACAAGCCCTTAGATGGACTTATATGATTATTTTTTATTGGCCAAATTTACTTAAATCTTTCTACCGATTAACCACATAAACGAATAAACAAATAAATCAAAAAAAGTATCTTTGCGTAAATTTATACATTCATGATTTCAGCAAACGATTTTATTCCATCAAAATATACGCATTCAGTTGAAAACGGAAATTTTCAATGGAGCGCACCCAGCAACATTGCCCTTGTAAAATATTGGGGGAAAAAGGACAATCAAATTCCAGCGAATCCTTCGGTGAGTTTTACCTTGAATAATTGTAAAACGATTACCAAATTGGCTTTCGCCAAAAAAGAAAACGATGGTACATTTTCCTTTGATTTACTTTTTGAAGGACAACCAAAAGAAGATTTCAAACCGAAAATTCAAAAATTCCTGGAACGAATAGAAATCTATTTGCCGTTTCTAAAAGACTATCATTTTACGATTGACACAGAAAATACCTTTCCGCACAGTTCCGGAATTGCTTCATCAGCATCTGGAATGGCAGCTTTAGCGATGAACTTAATGAGTTTAGAAAAAGCGTTATATCCTGAAATGACTGAGGAATATTTCTATCAAAAAGCATCTTTATTAGCGCGTTTGGGTTCCGGAAGTGCTTGTAGAAGCGTAAAAGGACAAGTAGTGGTTTGGGGAAATCATGCAAATATCTCTGGAAGCTCTGATTTATTTGGGGTTGAATTTCCAAATGCGATTCATGCTAATTTTAAGAATTTTAAAGATACCATTTTACTGGTTGACAAAGGTGAAAAACAAGTTTCAAGTACGGTGGGACATGATTTAATGCACAACCATCCTTTTGCCGAAAGGCGATTTGCACAAGCGCATGAAAATTTAGACCAACTAATTTCAATTTTTGAAAGTGGAAATTTGGACGAATTCATCAAAATTGTAGAGAGCGAAGCCTTGACGTTGCATGCTATGATGATGACTTCGATGCCTTACTTTATATTAATGAAACCGAACACATTGGAGATTATAAATGCGATTTGGAAATTTAGAAATCAGACTAAAATTCCGGTTTGTTTCACGCTAGATGCCGGTGCAAATGTGCATGTTTTGTATCCTGAAAATGTTGCCGAAACAGTTTTACAATTTATTAAGAACGAATTAGTTGGCTATTGTCAAAATGGTCAGTACATTTGTGACGAAATTGGAAATGGTGCTGTGTTGATTTAATTTGTTTTTTACCTATCTTTATTTTTTAAAGAGCTGAAATTATGGATATTCAATCAGATAAATTAGAATTGATTAAAATGCTGTTAGAAACTGACGATACAACTATAATCGAAGCTATCAAAAACATTTTCAAATCACAAAAAAAAGACGTTTGGAAAGATTTATCTCCTGAACAACAAGAAGAAATTGATCTGGGAATCTTAGAAGCAAATCGCGGAGACCAAGTTGATTTATAAAACAGCAAAAAATACTTAATTACCAACCCCAAATTGTTAATTTACAATACTATATGAAAGGACCTTTGTTTTACTCAAAAATACTACTCTTTGGAGAATACGGAATTATTCGTGACTCAAAAGGGCTTTCAATTCCTTATAATTTTTACAACGGTGCACTTAAAAGAGATGAAAATCCATCTGAAGAAGCCATCAAATCAAATGGTCACTTGAGACGTTTTGTAACTTATTTAGAAACTTTGCAAAACGAACAATCTGACTTAGTTACTTTTGACCTGACTGCATTGAAAAACGATGTTGAAACCGGAATGTATTTTGATTCCAGTATTCCTCAAGGATATGGGGTAGGAAGCAGTGGCGCGCTTGTAGCCGCTATTTATGATAAATATGCAAATAATAAAATCACGGTTCTGGAGAATTTGACTCGTGAAAAATTATTGCAATTAAAAAACATATTTTCTCAAATGGAGAGTTTTTTCCACGGAAAAAGTTCTGGTTTAGATCCATTAAATAGTTATTTAAGCATCCCGATTCTTATTAATTCTAAAGATAATATTGAAGCCACCGGAATTCCAACACAAAGTTTTGACGGAAAAGGCGCTGTCTTTTTATTAGATTCAGGAATTGTGGGCGAAACGGCTCCGATGGTAAATATTTTCATGGAAAGCCTAAAAGACAAAGGTTTCCGTGCGATGTTGAAAAATCAGTTTGTAAAATATACAGATGCTTGTGTAGAAAACTTCCTTGGCGGAGACATGAAATCATTATTTATGAATACCAAGAAATTATCAAAAGTAGTTTTGAATAACTTTAAACCAATGATTCCGGAACAATTTCACGGAATTTGGCAACAAGGAATTGACAGTAATGATTATTATTTAAAACTGTGCGGTTCTGGCGGTGGCGGTTATATCTTAGGTTTCACCGAAGATTTAGAAAAAGCCAAAGCTTCCCTGAAAGATTATAAACTAGAAGTAGTATATCAATTTTAAAAAATTTATTAGTACAACAAATTTATGCTGACGGCACAATTTTGTTGAAAACAACTAATTTTAAATTAGAAAAACACGAATTTACCTGGCCAAGCTGCCTTGTAACATTCGTGTTTTTTTTATGCTTATTAAAAAAATTATTTACTAAAAAAATATTTTTTTGATAAAACCTATAAAAATAAAAACCAAATTATTCGATGTAAATAAATTTAAACAAAATCTTACATTTCAATAAAAAACATCTTATCTTTAATCATCTGATTTTTTTTGCCCTACTACAAACAAAAAAACTATATGACTGAAAATAAAATTCTTGAAAATTTTAAGCTACGCAATATTTTCATACCTCTGATTATAGTAATTCTATCTTGCTCTTCATTGATCATCATCAACTACCTGACTATTAAAATCTTGTCAGTATCAAGGGCGTATGTAAATGGAGAATCCCATTATTCTAAAGGGCAAAAAGATGCAACCCGATACCTTATCACCTACATTTATACTAAAGATTCCATTCAATGGAAGTTATTCAAAGAAGAATTAAGTGTTCCTATAGGAGATAGAATAGCACGAATCGGCCTATCCAATAATGGTGACATCAACACCATTAAAGATGGATTAAGGGCTGGCAGAAATCATGAAAAAGATCTGGATGACATGGTTTGGCTATTTAGAAATTTTCACACCGTTCCTTTCTTGGCAAAGGCTATCAATGAATGGAGAAAAGCGGATGATTTAATTGTGCAATTAGAATCCATTGGAAATGAAACTCATAAAAAAATGAATGCTAATGTCTTAAAACCGGATGAAAAACAAAATATTTTTCAACGGATAAACAGCATTACTGATAAATTAACAATATATGAGCGTAATTTCTCTGATGCACTAGGAGAAGGTACTCGTTTAATTAAATCCTACCTTCTTTTTACCAATATCTTTTTTACGTTGATAATCATTGGAAGCGTCTGCATTTACTACTCCGTAATGGTTAACAGACTAAGACGCTCGAAACAGGAAACTGATGATAAAAACAGAAATTTAATCATAGCCAATAAAGAACTGGATAAATTTGTGTACAGTGCTTCTCATGATCTAAGGTCACCCATCTCCTCCTTAAAAGGATTAATAGAGATTGTAAAATTAGAAGATGATTTGGATGAAATTAGAGATTATTTAGATTTAATGCATCAAAGTCTTGATAAGCAAGATCAATTTATAAGAGATATAATTGATTATTCGAGAAATAAAAGAAAAAAAGTAACCGCTGCTGCTGTTAGTATAAATGAAATTATAGATGAAATCATTTCTCAACATTTTTATATTAAAGGAACCCATGAAATTGCTATCAAAAAAAACTTATCCGTTGATGAAGTTCAAAGTGATGGATTGAGATTAAAGATTATTTTGAATAACTTACTATCAAATGCTATCAAGTATTCTGATGAAAAAAAAGAGCATCGTTATATTTCTATTAAAACTTACGCCAAAGGGGAATTTTACAAAATAGAAATTGAAGATAATGGCATTGGAATTAATAAAGAATACCAAGTCAAAATTTTTGAAATGTTTTTTGTGACTAATAACAACAAGAAAGGCTCCGGTTTAGGGCTTTACTTAGTAAAAGAAGCTGTTGAAAATCTTAATGGAAGCATAACCGTAGATTCTAAAATGAATATTGGAAGTACATTTATAGTAACAATACCGAAACTTTATGAAGCACAATTATAAAATTTTGATAATTGACGATAATATAATTGATCAAATTGTCACGAAACAATTGCTAAAAAAAACACTCGGTATAACTGATATAAGTACTGCTAATAATGGCAAAGAAGGAATTCAATGGCTTCGTAATCACAAAAGTAATACTGAAAAATCTCTAATTATTCTGTTAGACATTAAAATGCCCGAAATGGATGGATTCGAATTCCTTTTGGAATATGAAACGCTACCCGAAGAATTGAAAAAAGAAACTCAAATTTTCATGCTCTCCTCTACATTAAATCCTAATGATATTGCACGTGCAAAAAACAATCAATACGTAAAAAATCTTTTAAGCAAACCTTTGCCAGTAAAAGAATTTGGAGAAATGATAAATACCGATTCTTCTTCAAAATAGAACAATTGATTTTGGGTCAAATGAAATCAGAATTATTATTTGTGTATTTTCGCAAAATAATCGTGGCATTTCACAATATCCTCTTAAAAGAATTCTCGTGCATGTGTTTTTGTAAAAAAATCAAGTTAATTTTAAAAACAAAATCCTAAATTTGAGCACAAATAGGCAAGTTTGTTATACCAATGCAAAAACTTGACAAAAAAATACTAATAAAAAATGTTTAGCAGAAAACAGAAACTTTTATTAATGAAAATTATCAGTTTGTTCTCTGTCGTTAGAGGCTATAACATTCCAGTAATAATTTTGGCGCAATACCTTTCCGCGATATTTATTTTGGCTCCGGAAAAAAGAGCGTTAGACATTCTGCTCGATTTCAATTTATTCATTCTTGTTTTTGCTTCTTCACTTACGATTGCTTCGGGATATATCATCAATAACTTTTATGACAACAGAAAAGATTTAATCAATAGACCTAACAAGTCAATGCTGGATCGATTAGTAAGTCAAAAAACAAAACTGAAGGTTTATTTTACACTCAATTTTATTGTTGCCTTGATGGCGTTCTTTGTTTCCTGGCGCGTATTTTTATTCTTTTCAGGATATATATTTTTCATCTGGTTTTATTCCCACAAAATAAAAAAATACCCAATAATAGGAAACCTAACTGCTGCATTACTTGCTATTTTACCCTTTTTTGCCATACTGTTGTATTTTTATACACGGATTCCATATGAAGAGATTGAAAATTACAAAACACAACTTGGAGTTATTTTTTCGCATGCCACTTTTTTATTTTTGCTATTGCTGATTCGGGAAATGATTAAAGATTTAGAAAATCTCAAAGGCGACTTAGCCAATAATTATAAAACGATTCCTATTGTTTATGGCGAAGAAATATCAAAAAAAATCATTACCGTTTTAACAATTCTGACTATTCTTCCAGTGTACGCTTTAATCGATATTTACGATGTGGGCTACATGGATATTTATTTTTACTGTTGCCTCATCGTTTTGATATTTTTCTTGTTATACTTATGGAAATCTAATGCGAAACCACAGTTTTTATTGCTTCACAACATCTTAAAATTCCTTATTGTTGCTGGTGTTTTTTGCATTGTCTTGATTAACCCAAGTGTTTTATGGCACGGGAAAAGATTGTTGATGGTTTAATTTTGCCTTTTTCCAAATTATTAAAAGGATAAAAAACCATTCTCGAAATTCTCCTATATTCCCCGATTAGCATAGCCCCGATTGCAACGGCATCCTTTTTCTTTTTCCTTTAAAAAGAAAAAGATAGAGTGGAAAGCGGGAAATAGCTCTAAAAAATCAAAAGAATCATATTAATTAGCTTATTAACTAGATAGTTAGCGTTTTTATAATTGGTGGTTATTGATTGTCAAGTATATAAATAGTATCTTTGCACAAATTATTGGAATATTATGAATAACAAGGAAGGCAATAATAAGAAAAGTGGTCCAAGAGCAGCTAGCTCAAGACCAAGTTCGAATAAGCCAAAACCTGCCATGCAGAAGCGAGCTCAAGGGCCGAAAAAAGTTAAAGTAAATACTAAAGTTGCCGATATCGCTACTGATAAAGTAGAGAAAAAACCAAATCAAGCACCAAAGAGACCGAAAGTAAAAGACGAAATTCGTTTGAATAAATACATTGCTAATTCTGGTGCGTGCTCGCGTCGTGATGCGGATATTTATATTCAATCCGGAACGGTAAAAGTAAACGGAATTCCTGTTACCGAAATGGGATATATGGTAAAACCAGGTGATGTTGTAAATTTTGACGGTGCTACTTTGACTCCGGAGAAAAAAGTATACATCTTACTGAACAAACCTAAAAACTTTACCACTGCGATGGACGAAGGTCAGGAATATCGTAATGTATTGGAATTAGTTAAAGGTTCTACGACTGCAAAAATTGGTGCAGTGGGAAGAATGGACAAGAATACAACTGGTTTGTTATTGTTCACGAATGACACGGATATGATTCGTAAATTTACGTTACCAAGTCAAAAATCATCTAAAATTTACCAAGTTTCACTTGATAAAAACTTGAAATTTGAGGATTTAGAAAAAATAAATAAAGGTTTGACTCTTGACGGACACCGCGTTTTTGTGGAAGATGTAAGCTATATCGAAGGTGAAGCGAAAAGTGAAATTGGATTACAATTAAGATCGGCTAACGTGAAAGTGGTTCGTTCTATTTTTGAACACTTTAGCTATGATGTATTGCGTATTGACAGAGTTTCATTTGCTGGTTTGACCAAAAAGAATTTGCCAAGAGGAAACTGGAGATTGCTTACTGAACAAGAAATTATCAATTTGAAGAACGTTTAATATTTCTTTGAAATTATAAATATGAAATCCCTTCCGTTTATACGGAATGGGATTTTTTTAATAAAAATTCAATCCTAAATAAGTATGACACCAGAAAAATTACAATCAATTGCTTTTAAATGGTTTGAAACTTTCAATAATAAAGAATTAGAAAAATTATTGTCTTTATACGATGACGATGCCGTTCATTTTAGTCCAAAACTAAAAATGTACAAACCAGAAAGTAACGGTTTTGTTACCGGCAAAGAAGCCTTGCGAGAATGGTGGAAAGATGCTTTTGAGCGTTTACCCTCTTTAAATTATAAAGTAAAATCGCTTACCGCCAATGGAGACCGCGTTTTTATGGAATACACAAGAACAGTTACTGGTGAAGAAGATTTGCTGGTAGCGGAAGTATTAGACATAAGAGAAGACAAAATAATTGCTTCGAGAGTTTATCACGGATAAAAAATTATTTTTTTCCAATCTGGTATTGTAAGGATATACCAAAATTGAAACCTAAGACCCCATTCGTTTTAAACCGAATGGGATTTTTTTTTGACCGATAAGGAATGAAAATATAAAAAGTCCCTGTACTGCATTACATTAGTAATATATTTGGGTAATAATCAATTATTTTTGGATAAATTAGCTTTTCCAATAATCACATCTAAACTATGAAAAAAATAACCACTCTTTTACTTTCCGTAACCGCGTCCTTATTGCTGGTTAACTGTAAATCCGAAGATAAGAAACAAGACTTCAGCAGTCTGACGAAAAATTATTTTGACGACAAAAATGCGATGAGCCCATTGGATGCGACACAAAGTGGTCAAAACCAATACAACGATCAGTTGCAATTTGAAATGACAGACAGCTATAGAAAGTCGCAAGAAGCTTTCTTTAACAAATACCAATCTGCCCTTCAAAATATCACTGTTGAAGATTTATCCGAAGAAGAAAAAAACAGTTACGAAATCATCAAATGGGAAGTTGAGATTGGTAAAGACTTATTAAAACAACCTACAAATTTGCTTCCTGTTCATCAATTTTGGGGAACACATCTGACTATGGGGCAGTTTGCAGGCGGAACCAGCGCGCAACCTTTTAAAACAGAAAAGGACTATACCAATTTCCTAAAAAGAATGGATAAATATGCTGTTTGGATTGATTCAGCGATGGTGTACATGAAAAAAGGACTTGATAAAGGTGTTGCTTTACCAAAATCGTTAACGGTAAAACTGATTCCACAATTTGCAGAAATGGCTACGCCAAATATAGAAGACAATTTATTTTACTCAGCTATAAAACTAATGCCTGCCTCTTTCCCTGACAGCATAAAAGAAGATTTAACAGCAAAATACACAGCGACAATCAATACCAAACTGATTCCACAATATAAGAAAATGGCTGATTTTCTGAATAAAGAATATCTTCCTGCTTCCAGAACAACCAGCGGAATTGGAAGTTTGCCTTTTGGAAAAGAGTTATATGCCACTTACGTAAAACAATGGACCACTACCGAAATGACTCCCGAACAAATTCATGAACTGGGATTGAAAGAAGTTGCCCGTTTAACAGCCGAAATGGAAAAGGTAAAAACTCAAGTGGGTTTTAAAGGCACTTTATTGGAATTCTTTGAGGAAGTTCGAAACAAAAAAGAATTAAAACCATTTACAAAACCAGAAGAGGTTATCGCTAATTTTCAAAGTATTTATACTCGTATTAAACCCAACGTAGACAAATTATTTGCATTACAACCGCAAACAAAATTTGAAATCAGACGAACAGAAGCCTTTAGAGAACAAACAGCGAGTGCTGAATACAATCAAGGAACTGCTGATGGTACGCGCCCCGGTATTTTCTATGTTCCAATTCCTGATGTAGCAAATTATAACATATACGGAGATGAAGATTTGTTTTTGCATGAAGCGATTCCGGGACATCACTTTCAAATATCATTACAACAAGAAAACGAAAGTTTGCCTGATTTCAGAAAATTCAATTGGTTTGGCGCTTACGGCGAAGGTTGGGCTTTGTACACGGAAAGCTTAGGAAAAGAACTTGGATTGTATCAAGATCCGTATCAGTATTTTGGAATGCTGGGCAATGAAATGCACCGTGCGGTTAGATTAGTTGTTGATACCGGATTACACTCAAAAGGCTGGACCAGAGAGCAAGCTATTAAATATTCGTTAGCAAATGAAGCCGAAAGCGAAGCGAGCATTATTCCTGAAATTGAGCGTTATATGGCGATTCCAGGACAAGCGCTTTCGTATAAAATTGGACAGTTAAAAATCATGGAGTTACGCAAAAAAGCGGAAACTAAAATGGGTACCAAATTCGACATCAAAAAATTCCATGAAAAAGTATTAGAATCTGGAGTAATGCCATTAGCATTATTGGAAAAGAAAATTAATGCTTGGATAGAATAGAAATAATTCTTGTAAGCAGGTATAAAAAGAGCTTCTCAATTGAGAAGCTCTTTTTTTTTGTGCGGATCACAGATCTTAATAATTTCGTTAAGGTATCCAAAAAGCTCATACCGCCAGCTTAATAAAGTACTTTCACTCTTATTGAATATACAAATACATCCATTAGTTAAATTGCAGAAGAAATCAGTTTATCTTGATGTATTTCTTCGAAATTTTTTTTAGTACTGTTTAGTTTCTCAAATATAATTTCAAAGAGATTTTCAATTTCTACTGTAAAGTGAAGAAAGAAACATTATTTAAAAGCTGATTTTTAACGCTTTTAAACCTAATACAAGCTTTTAAAACCATTAATTCTACTTTGGTAACAATATCCTAAAAGACAAATGGCAATTTCGTTCCAACGGATAAAAAATAAACAACCTTAAAGAGACCGTTCGAATGTTTCAGTAGTGAAGACTTACCTCACGTACTTATCTATCATATATTGGGTGATGGGTTTTAACGTTTTATCATTTTCAGGATGAAAACCTGGGCCATTAAAAAAATCAAGATGGTCTCCATTTTTACAATACCATAAAACGGGTTTATTATGCTTAAAAAAAGTTGTTGTATCCGTTACCTCAATTTTTTTAAAACCTAGCATATTTTCATTTATCGGTAGTTTCGAGTAAATGTTTACAATCCCGACTTCTTCAGTTTCACACTCAACCACTTCATAATGGTCTTTTTGCCATTGCATACATGTTTTTTTTAAAAAAAACCAATATCCGAAACCAACTAGGACTAAAATCAAAAGCATTACAGGAATAATTTGCTTCGTCTGTAAAAATCGCATTCGCTTTTTCACCAAGAACGATGGTTGGATTATTCCATCATTCTCTCTGTAGTCATTTATAGCCCTTTTATCTTCTACGGTAACTTGGTGCACAACACTATTTTCACAACTATCAATAAGACTAAACTCTTTTTTTAAAGATTCTGTTTTTGAAAATTTAAGGTAAGGTCTTGGATTAAAACCAACCAATATTGCGGCAATATTCACCGCTTCAATATCAGTTAAATCTGTTTCTCCCTTAAAAAAGGTTTCAATGGGCCTGAATCTATCTGTTTGATCTTTTAATTTGTTGGAGCAATTTGGAAGAAAATCAAATTGAAAAAAAACAGAAAAGCTTTTTAAATCGTCAGCGCTTGCCTCATTTTTAAATAACTCGGCACATAATTTCCTCAATTTAGCGCGAGAAGGATTTAGCAAAAAACTGGAATGACATCCCCATTTTTCTGTCTCATACTTCAATTTAATCGCTGCTTTATAACCTTCTAAAGTATTTTTCACCATAAGCTTAAAGGAATTTTTAGGAATTTTCAGGAATCCTTCGTCATACTGGGAATCATAGGAATTTCATATCAATTTTACTTCAGAAGCGTCGGTACTTTGCCTCAGAATTAGTTGTTGTTCTATTTCACGATACGAACAAATGTACAAAACTACTTCTATAAAAGTGACGCTATATCGAACAGAATTTTTATTCCGGGAAGTATAATCAAACAGTTCTGTACTAGCTCACTTTACTTCCCGAAACCAAAACAAACTGTTCTCATTTTACTGGTTAGGCCACTGCTATTTATTCGATTACAGATATCGAACGGCCAAACCTATGTCCAATTTTTAACAATTACAATCATGAAAAAAATATTTTTTATAGCTGCTTTTGCAGTATCGAGCTTAGTTATAGTATCCTGTGATGCCGATGGGATTGATAGTGCAAGTGCTAAAGCAAAAGATTTTGGAGTTCAAAAAACAGATCAGAAATTCAACGAAAGTTATACTAGTCCCTTGTCTAATACAAATAATCCTATTGCTAGTGACGGCCCTTGTGATGAAATAATTATCATAACACCACCAAAAAAACCATAAGAAGATGTATTAATTTACAATTAAATACTAATTTCGGGGAAAGAAACTTTTATGTTGCGTTCCCCGTTTTTAATCTTAGTGTTTTTGCTTTCTATTGTATCTTGTCAGAAGAGTGTAAAAACAAGTATTGATACTTCTAAAAAACAAGAAAGCCAAAAAGAAATTATAGCCCAGAAATATTCAGAATCAGGTGATTTATTTATGAGGGATAATAAACTGGATAGTGCTTTCTATTATTATTTAAAATCTACAGAATTATTTAAAGAAGAGGGAAATAGCACATATATTGCCTATAATTTAGTTGGAATGGCACATATCCAACAGACCTATGGAGATTATTATAGCAGTGAAGAAACTTTGACAGAAGCTTTACCATACATAAAAAATGATTCACAGTATCTGGTTGCGGCAAATAATTTATTTGGAATTGCAGCAAAAGAACTGAAAAATTACGATGACGCCGTTCGTTATTATAATACAATTTTAAAAACTGTAAAAGATTCTGTAGCTAGAGTCGCAGTTCTCAATAATATCGCTACAGTTTATCTGGAACACAAAAAGTACAGAAAAGCAATAGTACTTTTAGAACCATTTTTAAAGTCTGCCATTTTAGATACACTACAGAATAAAAAAGCTAGAATTATTGACAATCTAGGATTTGCTTATTATAAAGACAATCAGATTCCAAAGGGACTAGCATTAATGAATAAAGCTTTAGTAATCAGAACCAGAATTAACGATTCTTATGGAAGCATTGAAAGCCATTTGCATTTAGCGGATTTTTATCAAAATAGGGATCATCAAAAATCGAAGGAGAATGCATTGCAGGCTTATAAGGTAGCCACAAAGTATCAAAGTATCGATGAACGATTGGAAGCCTTGGGATTTTTAATGTCATATAATCAAGAAAAAGGGGTAAATAGTTATGCCAAAATGTTTGTAAATCTCAATGATAGCATTAAAACCGT
This sequence comes from Flavobacterium sp. GNP002, assembly GCF_054343795.1. Taxonomy (NCBI): domain Bacteria; kingdom Pseudomonadati; phylum Bacteroidota; class Flavobacteriia; order Flavobacteriales; family Flavobacteriaceae; genus Flavobacterium; species Flavobacterium sp. GNP002. The sequence goes on along the minus strand of NZ_JBTGUW010000001.1, from coordinate 1,569,225 downwards.
ACGAAGCAATGCTAAAAATCAGTTTGCAAAAATTAAATATGATTCCAGAGAAGCGACTTTGGAAAATATAAAATACAAGGGGCAAAGAGCAGAAACCCTTTTGCAACTTGAAACGCAAAAAAACGAAAAATACTTGCTTAGTTTTGGAGTTGTTGTACTACTTGGCGGCATCGGTTTCCTTATCCACTATTTTAAAAATAAAAGTAAACGAGAGCTATTAGTAGCAAGTTACAATACTGAAACTCGAATTTCTAAACAACTCCATGATGAACTTGCTAATGATATCTTTTATGCTATGACTTTTGCCGAAACGCAAGATTTATTAAACCCCATAAAAAAAGAAACGCTGTTAGACAATCTTGATAAAATATATCTTAGAACACGAGATTTCTCTAAGGAGAATAGTACTATAGAAACGGGAGAAAGTTTTGAACACAATCTAAAACAAATGCTTAGTAATTATAAATGTGACAATGTTGAAGTTATTATAAAAAATGGAAAATCAATAGATTGGTCAAAAATCGAAAACGGAAAAAAGATAGCATTGCAAAGAGTATTGCAAGAGCTCATGGTTAATATGAAAAAATACAGCCAAGCCAATTTTGTAATCATTGGGTTTGATAGTGATCAGACTAATGTGATAATTGACTATTCAGATAATGGGGTGGGCTTCGCGGAAAAACTAATTTTAAAAAATGGACTTCAAAATGCAGAAAACCGCATTAAGGCAGTAAAAGGGATACTTACATTTAATTCTCAAATCAATAAAGGTTTCAAAGCTAAAATTTTACTTCCTAAATAATACAAGAAAAATAGGTTCACAAAAGTTTTAAGTGCAGATGACATAGCTTTTAATGGTGTGGATGCAGGTCAAATACTCCAGGAACTTGATGTTCCCAACATTCAATATGCAAAATAATGTGATGAAGGTTTGTTAAAAATTAATAAAGCACATATCGATGGTACAACTGCACATGCTAAATAAACTATTGAGAATTAATCTGAAAAACGCATACCTTTTATGGTTTCCCACATTCTCTAAGGAGTATTTTTTAATACCATAGCGATGAGTATAATTTTACAGAAATAGCATCAAATTTAATGGCCAAACAAGTTACCCCAAAACAAGTTATCCCAAAACAAGTAAGACCCAAAAAAGAAAAAAGCACAAATGAAACCCTTTGGACTTGATCTATAATATTCTCGGCACTGGTTGGGCAACTCTAAAAAACAAAAAACCCAAAACACTTATTATCAATGTTTTGGGTTTTTAAAGTGCGGATAATAGGACTCGAACCTACACGCCTTGCGGCACCAGATCCTAAGTCTGGCATGTCTACCAATTTCACCATATCCGCGCAATTGTGGGTGCAAAGATACACTTAACTTCCAATTTTCAAAACAATTTTGATAAAAAATATTCATACTCTTTTTTGTACTTTTGAAATATAAACAAAATTCAAATAATGGAAAATATTAAAGCATACGTTCAAGAACACAAAGACCGCTTTATCAATGAGTTAATCGAATTATTAAAAATCCCATCCGTAAGTGCTGACACTGCTTATTCTCACGATGTTTTTGAAACAGCTGATGCCGTAAAAGCCAGTTTAGAAAAAGCAGGCTGTGATTTTGTTGAAATTTGTGATACTCCAGGGTATCCAATCGTATATGGTGAAAAGATTATAGACCCAGCATTACCAACCGTTTTAGTCTATGGACATTATGATGTGCAACCACCAGACCCAATCGAATTATGGACTTCTCCACCTTTTGAACCCGTAATCAAGAAAACCGAAATTCATCCTGAAGGTGCAATTTTTGCCCGTGGTTCTTGTGATGACAAAGGCCAAATGTACATGCACGTAAAAGCATTAGAATATATGGTGCAATCCAATACTTTGCCTTGCAACGTAAAGTTCATGATTGAAGGCGAAGAGGAAATTGGTTCCAAAAGCTTAAGCTGGTTCGTAGAACGCAATCAGGAAAAACTAAAAAACGATGTGATTTTAATTTCGGATACCGGAATGATTTCAAATCAGCAGCCGTCAATTACAATAGGTTTACGTGGCTTAAGCTATGTAGAAGTAGAAGTTACAGGACCAAACCGTGATTTACATTCTGGATTGTACGGAGGAGCTGTTGCCAATCCTATCAATGTGTTGTCTAAAATGATTGCTTCGCTTCATGATGAAAACAACCACATTACCATTCCCGGTTTCTATGACAATGTAGCAGAATTATCCTTAGAAGAAAGAGCTGAAATGGCCAAAGCGCCTTTCAATTTAGAAGACTATAAAAAAGCATTAGACCTTAATGACGTTTATGGCGAAAAAGGCTATGTAACAAACGAAAGAAATTCCATTCGTCCTACATTGGATGTCAACGGAATCTGGGGTGGTTACACCGGAGAAGGTGCTAAAACAGTTATTGCCAGCAAAGCTTTCGCTAAAATATCGATGCGTTTGGTACCAAATCAAGACTGGGAAGAAATCACCGAATTATTCACCAAACATTTCACGAGCCTTGCTCCTGCCGGCGTTACCGTGAAAGTAAAACCGCATCATGGCGGACAAGGTTACGTAACCCCAATAGACAGCATTGGCTACAAAGCCGCAAACATGGCGTATACTGAAACCTTTGGCGTTCCCGCAATTCCGGTGCGTTCCGGAGGAAGTATTCCTATCGTAGCGTTATTCGAAAAAGAACTAAAAAGCAAAACTATCCTAATGGGATTTGGTCTGGACAGCGATGCCATTCACTCGCCAAACGAACACTTCGGAATCTTCAATTACCTAAAAGGAATTGAAACCATTCCGTTGTTTTACAAATATTTTGTGGAGTTATCAAAATAAATTCCTTTCCATAAATACTAAATCCGCTCTAAACAGGGCGGATTTTTTTTGGGCGTTCCCCGCTGAAAATAGCGGGTCAGGCTGTCCGTTCTCAATCTTTTTATTTTTTAAAACAAAAAAATAAAAAGGATTTCCACTCCCATCCTTAACGCAAACCGCTGACTATCATAATATTTTTTCTTCAAAATTTGTTTATTTCAAATTATATTCTACATTTGTAGAGCAAACTCTATTTTCGTAGAACAAAATCATTTTATGCGACAAACTGTAATTGTAATCGGCTTGGTGTTTTTATTATTTGGCTGCAAAACCAATCAAATGAAAAATAAACTTAGAGAAGGACTTTGGATTGAAGAATACGCACAAGACAGTTCCCAATATAAATCGGTTGGGAAATATCGAAAAGGAGATCCCGTAAAAAAATGGAGTTATTACTTAAATGGCAAAATCATAAAAAGAGAAAAATACAAAGACAACATTTGCAGCACTACTTTTTATCATAAAAATGGAAAAATACAGTCAAAAGGAAAAACAAAAATGGAAACGAGCGATAAGTACGCGCATTGGTTTTATTTTGGTGACTGGAACTTCTTTAATGAAGATGGAAAACTAATAACGATAAAGAAATATTATAACGGAGAATCAGTTTCCGAAATAGAAATTAAATAAACATGCAACAACTAACGAACGCCGAAGAACAAGTAATGGAACATCTTTGGAAACTCGAGAAAGCCTTCATGAAAGACTTGCTCGAAGCTTATCCAAAACCAAAACCCGCAACTACAACCATCGCTACTTTATTGAAAAGAATGATCGACAAGCAATTTGTAGCCTATAATGAATTTGGGAACTCTCGGGAATATTATCCTTTGGTCAAGAAAACCGATTATTTCTCGAAACACGTCAACGGATTGATTAGTAATTTCTTCAACAATTCGGCATCACAATTCGCATCTTTTTTTACCAAAGAAACCAATTTAACGCAAACGGAATTGGAAGATCTCAAGAAAATAATAGACAGTGAAATTCTAAAAAAGAAAAAATGACCGACTTTCTAATCAAATCGACAATTACTTTATTCGTGCTACTGGCGGTGTATTATCTCTTTTTGGAAAAAGAAAAAATACACGTTTTCAATAGGTTTTACTTGTTGTTCAGTCTTGTCTTTTCGATGGTGATTCCATTTATAACTATTGAAGTAATTCAGGAATTAGCACAACCTGCAGTCAATCCGGGAAATATCCAAATACTGCAAGGAAGCGCTGAAATGATGGAGGAAACTAACTATCTGGCAATAGGATTATGGAGTTTGTATTGTGCAGTAACACTCGTTTTAGCATTTCGTTTTATCAGCAATATCATCAAGATTTCGTCTAAAATGAAGTCGAATACAGCAATTGATTATAAGAATGCCAAATTGATTTTGGTCCCCGAAAAAACGGTGCCACACACTTTCCTGAATACGATTTTCATCAACGAAACGGAATATAACAACCGTGAAATTGAAGCTGAATTGTACACACATGAGCTCACACACGTGAATCAAAAGCACACTTTGGACATTTTGTTTATCGAACTATTGAAAAGCGTTTTTTGGTTCAACCCTATTTTTATTTTTTACAAAAAAGCAATTCAACTCAATCACGAATTTCTTGCTGACGAGAAAGTAGTGACCTCCTATAACAATGTTCCGTTTTATCAATCTTTATTATTATCGAAAGCGAACGAGAACCAAACTTTTTACTTGGCCAGTAATTTGAATTATTTAATAACTAAAAAACGATTACTCATGATGACAAAAACCACATCAAAAACAGAAGCTTTATTAAAAAAAGCAATGCTAATCCCTGTAGTAACTGCCTTATTGTTTTTATTGTGTACGAAAGTCGTTGCACAAGAAACCAATGTAAAAAAAGAAGCTACTCCTAAAAAATCTGAAAATTTAATTAAAACGTATTACGACAAAACTACTTTTAAAATCAAAGATGAAAAAGGAAAGGTTGCCAGCGAAAAAAAATACAATGAACTAACTCCTGTAGAAAAGAGAGCTATACCTTCTATCGTATCCAAACAAAAAGAATTGCCTACAAACGAGGAACTTTTGGCAACATTAAGCAAAGGAGCTCCTGAAGTAATTGAAATTGACACGTACGATGCTAAAAATCAGTTCGTCCAAAAAGGGGAAAATGAAGTCTATAATACTGCTGGAATAACCGAAAAACCAGATTTTCCGGGAGGAATTATGGAATTTTATAAATTTGTCGGTAATAATTTTAAAACTCCAGAACAACCTAACTTAAAAGGAAAAGTATACATCACCTTTATCATAGAAAAAGACGGCAGTTTAAGCGACATAAAAAACATACGAGATATTGGTTTTGGAACTGGTGAAGAAGCCATCCGTGTTTTGAAAATATGCCCGAAATGGATTCCCGGAAAACTGAACGACGTACCTGTTAGAGTAATGTACAGCTTACCAATAACTATACAATCAAAATCATAATAGTAAAAAAAACAAATCCGCTTCTAAAAAGAAGCGGATTTATTAAACTAACGCTCCTGCGTTTGGCGAGGTTGCGGACTTCAGAAGTACTTATTTTCTTTTAAAAATTAAGTTTCTTGCGAAACGAAAACCTGTTTTATCACAAAATCCGCAATCTAACCAAACGTGTGTAATGCGATCGCTGTTCTTATATTTTGTTCTGAGAAAGTTTATAATAACGATTTAGCATTTCTTGTAAAAAGTCCGTGTAATAAATATAATCAATAGTTTTAGTCTTTCCTTTTGTCAGTTCATTAATTAAACTGAACCAATCCTCACGATTGCGCGAAAGTTGAGTTTTATTTTTTTGAATAAAATAGTCAAAAAGTAAAGCCATATTTTTTCTGCTTTCTGTTCTTTTGTCGTTGCCAAACCGATTTTTTTCATTATCAATAGTGATTGGCGTAATTCCAACTGCATTAATTGAACCAGATTTTAGGTCCTCACAAATAGTTTTATATATTCGGTCAAAAACATTTTTAGTTGTTAATGATGTTACATTGTGCGTACTGTTTAGCCTTGAAACGTCACCTTTTTGAATAGTTTTAGTATTTGTTTGTCCGTTAATTAAAGATTGTAAAGCGATTGTTATGTCCACTGCGTTTGAGTGATTTAACAAGTAGCTATTAGTTGTAAGAACATCACCGTTTTGATGACTGTTACTAGTTGCAATCTTTTGAGCGTCTTTTGAGTTAATTTCTATACCTTTAAGAATGTTCCCGTCTTTTGAGAATAAAACAACAACCAAAATGTCAAAATCCCAACTTCTAAAAACGTTTAAACTTGTTGTAGTTAATTTGTCTAGTTTTCGTGATTTAACCTGAATTAGCTTATTATCACTTGTTTTTAAATCAGCACTTTTATTTGAAGCCGTTAGTTGTTGTGCGTTATAATAAACAGCAACTAATCTTTCAGCAAATTCGCCAACTTCATTTGCCGTTCCCCCCATAGCTTTTGTCAATAATGAACTCGCATTATTGTAGTTTTTCCAAAGACTTGTCAAATAATTAAAATCCATATCCAAATTTAGTTTAGTTTTTATAGAGTTCCACTAACGTTTTGCTGCTTTGAGATGGCTGGAAGTTCGTAACCGCTCAATTTTCGGCTTAACGAAATCTTGATGCGAAAGGGTAATTCCACTAAATCCGAGCTAGTTCAAAATGGCTGTTGTGCGATCGCCTTTCTTATTCAATTTCGTATCTAGTAATATCTAACTTTCGTTTATTGTCAAAATTAGTTTTCCAAATTTCTCTTGTTAACATGCCACTAGTAATATTTCCTATTATAAAAGAATTCCATTCTTCTTTAAATAGATAGTCATTGTGAGCTTCGTCATAATGACAATATTTTGTATTTGTTTCGAATGGGTCAATATTTTCGCCATCTTCTTTTGTTGGCTTTATTGAAAATATGTAGAGCAAACATTTATGGTCGTAATGATTGAAAACATTTTGATAACTTAGGTTTACTGTTTTTACAATAGCACCTGGTTTTAGTTTAGCAGGATTTATAACTTCGGTCTTTTGAACTTTATCTTTTATTAAAGTTGTTATTCTTTCATAGTTTTCTCTGTCCTCCTCAGAAACTGAATTCCAATGAACAAATTCAATTGCTAAGTCATTTCTATTTGTATTAACAATTTTAGGGACTTGAATTAATTTTACGCTAAACTCTTGTGTATTAAAAATACTCTCTTTAACATTTAAACGATATTTTTCTATAAAGTCTTTAATTTCTTTTACTTCCGTTGATAATAATTGTTTATTGGCTTCTACTTGTTTTGCCGTTCTTAATCTTGAAAATTGAAGTGAATATGCTAAACTTTCATTTATTGCATATTCTGAACCGAATAGTTTAATTAATTCATTTTCATAATTGTAAAGTAAAGACTGACACTCTCCAAAAATCATTAATCCAATTTCGTCTTTTGAAATTGTCCTGTGCTCGATTTTATTTCTAAGTTTTATGAAAAATTCTAAATTAGATTTAACAGCTTCTGAAAGTTGACCATATTTTTGAATACAAGTTTTTAATTCCCAAGCCTTTTTTTCGCCGTCAATTAATTTATATCTTCCATTAATCTCTTTATAAAAAAAAGTTTCTCCAATAGTATGATTGAAGTGTGCTTGCAGAAGTCTTGTCCAAGACATTATCATATGAGTAATAAAGCTTTCTACTCTAAAAGGTGCTCTTGGCTTGTTGTAAATTTCCACTGATAATAAGGCGCAATCTATTGAACTTTCCAATAGTGTTTTTGTCTTTCCTTTTCTTAATTGCATGTTTTTTCAGCGGTTTTTTTAAGGTGTTGCACAACTTGTATATAAGCAAACAAACCTTCGTATACACACCCACACATAGGTAGATAAGCGAAGGTTTGATTCGCTTTAGTCATTTCCAAATATAATTAAATTTTCTTACAAATTACAATAACGACTTCAAATCATTGAAATGCGTTGCGTGAGGGATGGTCCCGAAGTTTCGGGAAAAATCCTTTATGTTTTTTCTTTAAAAACATAAAGATTGCAGCGAACAGCCCGACCCAAAATTGCGAGGAGGAACGACGAAGCAATTTGCAGGGTCACGCCCATACTTCGGCTACGCTCAGCATAAATAAAGAATTTTAAAAAACAAATCCGCTTCAAGAAGAGCGGATTTATCAAACTAAAAATCTAAAAAAAACTACTAACTGAACTCTTTATCTGGATTGTATCCTAAATACGACATGGATTGTTCCTTGAAAACAACACCGTATTCTTCTAATTCTTTCAAAATAGGCTCATAGACTTCCTTACGAATAGGCAATTGCACTCCCGGAGTCGTAATTTTACCATTCAAGATTAACAAAGTCGCCATTGCTACTGGTAAACCAACGGTTTTTGCCATGGCTGTATAGGTTTGATCGTCACCAATACAAACCATTTTAGAATCTATTTGTTCTTTTTTGCCATGTAATTCGTATCCAAATTTGTGATACATGACAATCATATCTTTATCATCTTGCTGAAGCGTCCAGCTATCGGTCAATATTTTCTCCAGAATTTGTGCCGGAGTAGCATTTTTCAAGCCTACTTTTTTATCACGATTGAACAAATCGAGTTCCAACAATTTATCCCACATGATGTCATCCTGATCAATTTTGAGAATCAAACGGGTCTTGATTTCTACAGAATCCGTTGGATGATACGGCAAGAAAGAATTCACAAATTCTCGATAACTCATGTTCTCCGAATCCTCCATAACGTAACTATCATCCGTCATTCCTAATTGCACAAACATATTCCATGCTTTCGAGAAACCAACTCTTCGGATTGTTCCTCTGTATAAAGTGAGTACGTTGTCTAAACCATACACACTTCTATATTTCAAGGAATCCCGATTCGAATACGCTTCAAATCGACCATAACCTTCAACATCCAAAAACTCAGTTCTGCGAAACAAATTACAGTACGGAATGTATTTATAAGTCCCTTCCTGAATAAACTTAGCAGCGCCACCCTGACCGGCAAGAACTACATTACGTGGTGCCCAGGTAAATTTGTAATTCCAAAGATTCGTATCGGATTCTGGAGCTACAAGTCCACCACAAAAAGATTCAAAAAGAAGCATTTCACCGCCTTTTTCTTTAATCTCGTCAATCACTTTCATGGCACTCATGTGGTCAATTCCAGGATCAAGTCCAATTTCATTCATGAAAATCAGATTGTTTTCCTTTGCGGCAGCGTCTAATTCCTGCATCGCATCACTCACGTAGGAAGCGGTAACTAAGTGTTTTTTATAAATAATACAATCCTTAGCTACCTCAATATGTAAATGAGCCGGCAACATCGAGATGACAATATTGGCGTTCTGAATTGCTTCTTTTCTTTGATTTTCATCAAAAATATCTAAGGCAATCGCCGTTGCATTAGGATGATTATTTGTCTTTTTTTTGGCTAAAGCCAAAGACAAATCACCAATGACAAGATGCAAATTCTCTTTTTCAGATTTATTTAAAAGATACTGAATCAGCGATGAAGCAGATCTTCCTGCCCCAATGATTAAAATTGTCCTCATTTTTATATATTTATAACACAAACATACAAAAATGTTGTATTTATAACAAACCGCCATCGTTTATTTTGCAATAAATTAAAAAACCGTTTTCAGATATTCTGCTTTACTACATAAAACTATCGTTGCAAATCCTTTTAAATTCATTCGAGATGAAATACTTTTGCAGTAAAGACAATTAAGATGGACAAAAAGATACTTTCGACGGCTACTATTTTGGGAATGATTGCAATAATTCTTGGCGCTTTTGGCGCACATGCCCTAAAAAAAGTACTGTCTATTGAACAATTATCAACTTTTGAAACCGGTGTACGCTATCAAATGTACCACGCGTTGTTTTTATTATTTTTGGGATTAATGAAAGACATCACTCAAAAAGCAAAAAGAACCATCTATTTTTTAGTTCTTTTTGGAGTAATTTTATTCTCTGGATCCATTTATCTGTTAGCTACAAATGATCTTACTTCTTTTGATTTTAAAATTATCGGATTCGTTACTCCTATTGGCGGACTCCTATTAATACTGGGCTGGGGCGTTTTATTACTGAATATTATGAATAAAAAATCACAAAATTAGAAGAATCAAAGGCTATCTGAAATATAATTTCTACTTTTGCAGTCTATAAAAAGTAACTACACAATAATAAATTTATGGACAATAACACGCTTTTCTCGCAATCGATTTCGTTAAAAGAATTAGGAATTGACAACGCCAAAATTCATTACCAGTTATCCCCTGAAGAATTACAAGATATAACTATAAAAACAGGTCAAGGAATTGAGACTTCTACTGGAGCATTAGCAGTGAATACCGGAGAATATACTGGACGATCGCCACAAGACCGATATATCGTAAAAGATAGTATCAGTGAAAATCAAGTTTGGTGGGGAAAAGTAAATATCCCTTTTGAACCAGCAGCATTTGAAGCTTTATACAACAAGGTTACCGCTTATTTATCCAACAAAGAGGTTTATGTAAGAGATTCATACGTATGTTCTGATCCAAATTACAGATTAAACGTTCGCGTAATCACAGAAACCCCTTGGGCAAATTTATTTTGTTACAATATGTTTTTGAGACCTGAAATGGAAGAATTAGCAAACTTCGACCCAGAATGGACTCTTTTATGTGTACCAAGTTTTATGGCAGATCCATCAGTAGACGGAACGCGTCAAAGCAATTTTGCAATTCTTGACTTTACAAGGAAAGTAGTTTTGATAGGCGGAACTGGCTACACTGGAGAAATGAAAAAAGGAATTTTTTCTGCATTGAATTTTATTTTACCAGTTTTCAAAAACACCTTGCCAATGCACTGTAGTGCTAATGTGGGGAAAGACGGTGATACTGCTATTTTCTTTGGATTATCAGGAACCGGAAAAACAACTTTATCTGCAGATCCAAACAGAAAATTAATTGGTGATGATGAACATGGATGGACTAATGAAAATACAGTTTTCAACTTTGAAGGAGGTTGTTATGCAAAAGTCATTAACCTTTCTGAAGAAAACGAACCAGACATTTTTAGAGCTATAAAAAAAGGAGCAATTCTAGAAAACGTAGTAATCAATAAAGACACTAATGAAGTTGATTTTGAGGATATTTCTATCACTCAAAACACCAGAGTAAGTTATCCTATTTATCACATAGATAACATTCAGCCTGGTTCTATTGGGAAAAACCCAAAGAATATATTTTTCTTAACGGCCGATTCATTCGGAATATTACCTCCAATTTCTAAACTGACTCCAGGACAGGCTGCTTACCACTTTATTTCTGGTTACACAGCAAAAGTAGCTGGAACTGAAGCTGGAATTACAGAACCTCAGCCTAATTTTTCTGCTTGTTTTGGCGCACCATTTATGCCATTACACCCAACAAAATATGCTGAAATGTTGAGTAAAAAAATGAAAGATGCCAATGTAAAAGTTTGGTTAATCAATACAGGTTGGACAGGCGGTCCATACGGAATAGGAAGCAGAATGAAATTAAAATACACGCGTGCCATGATTACTGCTGCATTAAACGGAGAATTGGACGATGTGGCTTACGAGAATCACAAAGTATTTGGAATTGCAAAACCGCAAACGTGTCCAAATGTTCCTAGTGAAATATTGAATCCAAGAAATACTTGGGAAGACCCTGAACTATACGATAAGAAAGCGGTAGAATTAGCTCAAAAATTCAAAGCTAACTTCGCCAAATTTGAAGAATTTGCCAATGCCGAAATTATGGCAGGAGCACCATTAGCTTAAGTTAATATTAATTCAAAACCAATAGAGCCGTTCGTAAAGAGCGGCTCTATTTTATTTTGTACAAACCGTAACAAAAAGCCTTAAATAAATACCTATCAAGTATTTATACCAAGATTCATTTTTTGGCGTTAAATTTGTAATCATCACTCAAAAAATCATAAATCATGTTAAAACAATTTTTTATCCTTTGTTCCGGAGCTGACAAAGACCTTCTTGAAGGCTGTTCCGAAGGCGAGCAAACCAAATACGTCGGTATTGGCGCCACTGTTTTCTTCACCGCAGTAATGGCTTTCCTAGCCAGTTTATATGCACTGTTTACCGTCTTTGACAGTATTTATCCAGCAATCGCATTTGGTATCGTTTGGAGTTTACTTATTTTTAATTTGGACCGTTTTATTGTTTCCACTATTCGAAAAAGAGACAAGTTAGGAAGTGAATTTCTACAGGCTACTCCCCGAATTATTTTGGCGGTAATTATTGCCATTGTTATTTCGAAACCGTTAGAAATTAAAATCTTCGAGAAAGAAATTAATACCGTCTTATTGAAAGAGAAAAATGCCATGGCTTTGAATAACAAAAAAGAAGTGGCTAATTATTTCAAATCGGATTTAGACAAAAATAAAGCCGAAATAGCAGGTTTGAAATCGGAAATTATTAAGAAAGAAAAAGAAGTCAATACACTTTACGAAACCTACATCACTGAAGCCGAAGGAACCGCAGGAACCAAAAAATTAGGCAAAGGACCTGTTTTTAAAGAAAAAATTGCTAAACATGATTTAGCCAAAAAAGAATTGGACACCTTACAAAAAACAAACTTGGCTAAAATTGCTGAAATGGAGAAAAACACCAAAACGCTGCAAACCGATTTAGACAAGAAAGTTACCGAGACCCAACCTATTATTGATGGATTTGACGGCTTAATGGCTCGAATCAATGCCTTGGATAAATTACCTTGGCTGCCTTCGTTTTTTATCATGCTCTTGTTTTTAGCCATTGAAACCTCTCCTATTATTGCTAAACTTTTATCTCCAAAAGGCGAATACGATTATAAACTGGAGAATCTGGAAACAGCTTTGAAAGCCACAATAGAACAAGACAAATACCAACGCACTCTGCTTGTAAAAACTAGCGCCACGATGCACGACAAAGTCTACGGAGATATTGCTGACGATAAAAAACTGTATGATTTGCAGCGAAAGAATGCCACTGATTTATTAGAATTACAATCCAATAATTTTGTAGAAAAGCAGAAAAGAACGCTATAAGTCAAAGATTTAAAGTCCTAAAGTCAAAAGGTACAACTATCTTTTGACTTTAGGACTTTCGACTTTAAGACTAATTACATATGACTCAAAATTTCTTTTTTGAAAGTATCATATTCACCTTGTAAAATCAATCCGTTATCCAATAATTTTTTATAATTCTGCAGTTTTTCAAAAAGTTCGTCTTGTGATAAATCACTTAACGATTTGTCTTTTGAACTTGCTGGAACATCTTCGAATACTTGATTTTCAGCAATGAAATTGGGTTGTGAAACTGGCATTATTTCAGCAAAACTAGTCACCTCTTCGGTTTCCATTTCTTCGATAATCTCCACCTCATCGATTTGAGCAACCGGAACTTCATCCATCATGGTTGCATTCAATACAGACCCTACTTTCAATATATCCAATTGTTCTTTAGCATATGTAAAAATCTTTCTCGCTTGAATTTTAGGGATATAATCAATGGAAACCTCCATATTAGTTCTGGTTGTAAAAGAAAACTCTGATCCTAGAATATTTTCTTTTACAAATGTTCCTTCTATCTCGTCCCAAGTGTAATCAATAAAATTCATTGAAAGTCCCAGATTTTTAGGCTGACAAATGATGATTCTTTTATTCGTCAATACAATACTATCTGGTAAAACGGTAATCGCTGGCTTTTTTTGTACAGCGATATACCCTATTTCTTCATTCTTCATCAATAAATCACTCAATTTAGCAGCGATTTTTTCGATGGCTTTTGGATCTTGTTCCTCGTTTAAAAACTTCTTAAATTGTTCTTTCATATGATAGGCTGAATTATTTCAGTGTTTATAATTTTATTCGAAATTTATTCGCAAAAGTAATGCCTAATTTTCTAATTCAATAATTTCGATTTGTAATTTCTTTGTTAAACTTTTGAAAACCAAATGAAATCCACAAAAAAAGAGACTATACAAATTGCATAATCTCTTAGACCTTTAATCTTAAAAGTAGTTTTATTTATAATGAATTGCGATTATCCCATGGCACGTGCAATTCATAACTTTAATTATTAATCTAAGCGAGCTTAAGCAATTTAACACAAACCATCTCATTCCACTTCTCATCTCCAAAAAAACATTTTGTTCTATTGGATATTTCCTCTTCAAATTTACTTTCCGACAAAAATTTATTTTTAAAAATATCTTTTACTATTTCATTGTCAAACACCTCTATAAACTTACTCTTTTCCTTTCTGTGGATTTCTAAAAATTTCTTATAGAAACTATTTATTTTTTTATTAGCAAAGTGCTTTATTGGAAAACCCCACAAAGTAGAATCTGCTGAACCAACTTCTAAACCCACAACATTTTTATAATCAGATGCGGATATTATACTAACTAATTCTTTGAAGGTATCAAAATTAACAGAAAAATCTTCGTTTAAAAAACCTATAAACTCGAACTGATGCGTTTGCTCTAACTGTAACATCCCTAATCTTATAGCCTCTGTTTTATTTACAGCGTGATCAAAATTCAAAACGCTTATCCTTTTTCCCTTGCCTTTGCTAAATTTATTTAAAATCTTAGCAGACATTTCCTCATTGCTGTAGTTAACAAAACATAAATGATAATTAAGATTGGTGTTTACAAAATTTAAAAATTCGTCGCTCAGCATGGTTTCTAAGCTATAATAACAAGGAATTACGACTCCTACAAAAGAATTATGAATACAGCTTTCCTTATTAACATTCTTCTTATCAATGCTAATATTCCCTATTAGGTTTTCCACCCGCCTACTTATTATATCGAGACTTACCGGCTTTATTACATAATCATCGGCCCCTAATGATAAAGCTTTTGAAATTACTTCTACTTGCCTATTCCCTGATAGGACCATAACTGGAGTCGTTTCCTTCTTTAAAACTCGAATATACTTTATAATCTCTAAACCTGATTTCTTTTTTATAAAATCCAAGCTTTTAAATTCAAAATTTGAGTTTGCAACAACTGGCATATCAACATCGGTAATAACTAAATCAGGTTGATACTCATTATACATAGCTATTCCATCAGCCATATTATTCGCTTTTTTAACAAGGTATCCTAAATCATGTAGATATTTTTCTAATGTTAATAAAACCAACTCTTGATCGTCTATAATAAGTATTTTCATCGTTCTGATTCTTTATTTTTAACATTACAAAAATATAAATAGAATATGTTACAGTATTATTTTTAAGTCAGAGTGGCAAAAAGTGTCGTTGAAATTATTTAATATTACGATATTCAGTATCGTCTTTATTTAAAAAAAAGAGGAAAGTAATTAAAAGTAAATTAATTCGAATTAAAAAAGTTTATTAGATCAAAATAATGTATTAAATATTATGAAAATAATCATATTGTATGGCAAAATAAATTAAATACAGTAATAAACACAAAACTGTTTTTTGACTATTTATTGATTACAACAAATTTAATCTTTTCATTAATTCAGATCTATTAGCGCGACTTACTGGAATTACATATTTAGCGATCAAGACACTATTGTCTTCAATATCAATGATTTTTTTAGTATTGATAATAAAAGAGCGATGCACTTTTAAAAATAAATCTTTAGGTAATTTATCTTCTATCTTCTTTAGGGTAGAATGGACCACATAATTTTTACTTTCCGTTCTTATATGAATATAATCGCCCTTAGCCTCCACAATATTTACAGATGCCATGTCTATTTTTATCAATCTTCGGTCGATATTGATATAAAACTCGTTTACATTATCCTTTTCTACTGCTTTTATCTCTCTTGGTTTGGCAGCGGTTTTAAAGGAATTAGCTTTTTGAATTGCTTTTTGAAAGCGATCTTCAGAAATAGGCTTTACTAAATAATCTACTATACACTCGTATTCAAAAGCTTCAATAGCAAAGTTTTTATCTGAAGTTACTAAAATAATTCTGGGAGGATTCTTTAAACTTTGAATGAAATCAAACCCAGTAAAATCAGGCATATGAATATCTAAAAAAATCAAATCCACTTCAAAATTATTCAAGAATTTTATTGCTTGAATGGCATTGGGAAATTCTTGGATTAACTTAAGATCAGGATGCCTGTTCACCATCTCAGTCATAATCGCTCTTGCCATCTCTTCGTCATCAATAATAATGCAATTCATAAAGTAAGTGATTATAGGCGGTCTACAAAATCTTGCATGGATTTCAAAATAGTTTCAAATTCAAGTTTCAGTATAGTAGTTCCCGTCATTAAGTTATCTTCATATTCTTCAGCAATATAATAACTTTTTTCTAAACCAAGTAAAGATATCTTATGTTTTAGCTTATGCACGGATTGAGCGGCATATGAAAAATTAACATTTTTCATTTCCTGTAAGTATCCCTCTACTTCTTCTGGAAGTTCTTTTTTAAGAATTCCAATTAATTTTGTTCTGAATTCGATATTGTCCCCTGACAATTTATTGATGTATTTTAGATTAGGCTGTTCCATTGCTCTTTGCTATTGTAAAATAAAAAATTGTGCCTACCTCTTCTTGACTTTCCAACCAAATTTCTCCTTTATAAAATTCTATAATTTTTTTTACTATCGAAAGTCCTATTCCTGGAGAGTTATCATTATTTTCAAGTTTGGAAAAAACATCAAAAACTTTAGTGTGGTATTTTTCAGGAATACCAATTCCGTTGTCTTTTATATAGAACTGGAATTCAACATCATTTTCTGAATTACCAATTTCTACTGAAATTTTATCTTTATCATTGTATTTTATGGCATTCTGTATCAAGTTTTGAAATAACTGTTTATACCTAAAATCATTTCCAAATACTTTGGGTAATGGATTTTTCAGAGTGATCACAACTTGTTCAGACAAAGGCATGACGTTAAGAATTTTATCAATTAAAATGTTTAAATCAATTACCCTATCTTGATTATCAATGTTTTCAACAGCAGAATAATTTAGGATTCCTTTGATTAATAAATCCATTTTCTCCACATTTGAAAGTATTAAATTTAATGATTTCATATTGGTTTCATTCATCATGTCTTTATTATCTTCAATAAACCAATTTATCAATGTATCAATACTTCGCAATGGCGCTTTTAAATCATGGGACACCATATGAGCATATTCATTTAAGGCCTTATTTTGCTTTTCAAGATCTAAAAGCAACTCCTCTCTTTGCTTGTTAATTTTTACAATTTCTATCGATTGTTGTT
Organism: Flavobacterium sp. GNP002; assembly: GCF_054343795.1. Lineage (NCBI taxonomy): Bacteria > Pseudomonadati > Bacteroidota > Flavobacteriia > Flavobacteriales > Flavobacteriaceae > Flavobacterium > Flavobacterium sp. GNP002. The sequence goes on along the minus strand of NZ_JBTGUW010000001.1, from coordinate 1,552,073 downwards.
TAATATATTCAGATGAATCAAATGAATCAATTTTGGACGCAATTATGCCATCAAGACTCATCGATTTAAGAATAAATTCTAAGTTTCTGTTAACTTCTTTCAGACTTTCGGCTTCATCTCTAAGCTTTTGATTCGCTGCAAAAAGCTCATCTGAACTAATTTTCATTGCTCTTTGCAACAACCCTATTTGGTCTTCAAAATTTTCATAGGACTCATTAATAGCCACTAAAAAAAGATCTAAATCATTCAGTCCTCCTTTAAGTTTTTTGTCTATTTGCCTTTTTAGTAATGAATTCATTATTCGCTAATTAGAGTTAAAGTCATTGTTTGATTGTGGAGTTCACAAGACCTGCTTCCATTAAAAGGCGCCATCTCTCCATAGGAATAAAATCCTGCCATTGGGATCTTCTCTCCAATAGTTTCTCGAACTTCCTCCAATTCCTCTTCCACTCTTTGATTCATCACTAATTTTCTACCGACACAACTGACTAATAGTACTAACTCAGGTTTCTTTTTTCTGTTTTTCATCGCAAATTCAGCAGCCGTTTTTGCTCCTGCACCAATACCATCAATAGATGCCATCATTAGCTGAACTCTTGAATAAATTGGTACATCGCCCGCTAAAATCATGGATTGATTATCGTCATTTATATTTAATATAGTTCGAACTACCGGTTCTTTTTTATCTTCAGGAGTTACATTCAAAGGATATAATAAAGACGCTTGAGGCAATTCACTGGCTTTCTCCCCTAAATAGTTTTTATACAAATCAAGTGCTGGTTGCCCATCAATTTCATAAAGAATATTTGCTTCTGATTTAGTAATTATCCTTTCTGGCCCAAATGGAATCCAACCACCAAAACTGGAATAGGTGATTTCTAGTGTTTCTCCATAAAAACCTATTAATATGACTTCCCCAACTTTTGGATTTTCTTTATAAGAGGCAAGAGTTTTTTCAAATCGAGCATCATCACCACACATCCCACCGGTTATTGAAATTGAGAAATCAATATTACTTTCTAATCCTTTTATCAATGAACTACCATTTACAAAACTACCTTCTGACACTACAAACAGGTGTTTTAAATTCTCTTTTGGGATTTTATTATACAGTGCTTCCCCTAATGTTCTGGCATTCTTATCATAGTTTAGAATATTTTCTCGTTCCACTACAAAAGAACTTTTTTCAAATTCGATCGCCGTTACTGAGATGGAATTATCATATACATTACAACATAAAATCTCACCTGAAGTAGATCCAAAAACAATATCCTCATAAGGAAATTCTTTTCGAATATCTTCTATAACTGCTTCGTCCTCCAACAGAAATCTATTGCCAAAAACTAAAACTAAAGGATTTTTTAAAGTTGTTTTTTCTTGAAAATAGTTCCAACCTTGATTTTTTACTTTCGATGCCTGAATAATTTTCATAGTTTATTTATTAAGCTTTATGAAAAAAGTTGAACCCTTTCCTAATTCGCTATCAACCCATATTTTACCATTATAAGCATCTATAATTTTTTTCACAATTGCCAATCCAAGTCCGGTTGAGTGCTCACTTTTAGTATAGGACTGGAAGGTATTAAATATTTTCTCATGATGCTCTTTTACAATACCAACGCCATTATCTTTAATGGAGAAAACATAATAGTCATCAAATTCTTCCGAAGCGACCTCAACTAATCCAACTTCCTCTTCAATATAATTGACAGCATTCCCTATTATATTCTGGAACAATTGCTGAATTCTGTAACGATCGGCATGCAGCATCGGTAGTTGATTTTTAATAGTAATACTGATGTGTTTTGGGATATGAATCATGTTAATTATACTCTGTATAATTTGATGGGTGTTTATACTTTCTTGAGGCAACTCCTCTTTGTCAATTTTAGAATAGGTTAATATCCCTTGAATTAAATAATCCATTTTTTCCACTTTATTCTCAATCATGGAAAAATAACTTAACGTTTGATCACTAAATTCCTTATCATTATCCACTTTTATCCATGAAATTAATGAATGAATACTTCGCAAAGGAGATTTTAAATCATGTGATACTATTTGAGCATAATCTTCGAGTTCTTTATTCGTTTTTGCTAAACTCACTACTAACTCTTCTCGTTGATTTTCCAATAGTTTCTTATTGGTTACATTTTCTTCAATAGCAAAATATCGAACTACCTCACCTCTAGAATTATATAATGCTTGCCCTTGAATTTTTACCCAATATTTTTCTCCTGATTTGGAATAGTTTACAATTTCACAGTTAAAGGGTTGCCCTTTACTAATTTGATTTTTTAAGTAATTAATAGTCTCAGGATTTGTGGATGCGCCTTGCAATAGCTTCCCAGGTTTTATTCCAATCAATTCTTTCTTAGTATAGCCCGACATTTTTTCAAAACTGGAATTAACCCATTCTATCTTGCCCTCTACATCACTAATCACAACTGCATTGATGTTTTTTTCAGCAATTAAGGAGAGTAAATAGAGTTTTTCTTCCTGTTCTTTTTGTTCTGTTATATCCAAATGAATACTTATAGAACCAACAATTTTTCCATTAATATCATAATTTGGTGCCCCGCTTATTAACCAATATCTTTTTTCTCCTTTTTTGTTTTTTACCTGTACTTCATACGAATCAGTCACCCCGTGAGTCCGCAACTTATTTTTAGTTTCAAAAAGCTGTCCGTTTTCTTCGACTAGAAATAAATTTGATGCCTTTTTCCCAATTAGTTCCGCTGCAGTATACCCGCTAATTTCACAAAAACTATGATTCACTAAAGTAATCCGATCGTTTTGATTAACCTCAATCAAACCTAAGTTCATATTAGCTATGATGTTGCTGTATTTTTCTTTTTCGTTTTGTAATATTTCCTCGTGTTTCTTTTTTATAGTAATGTCAACATAGGATCTAAGGTTGCCTTTATAAATACCATTACTAAAGATCGGAATATAGCTTCTCTCAAAAAACCTTCCGTCTATAAGCTCTAATTCTTCATTATAGACAGGTTGTTTACTTTTAAATATACTGTTCAATCTTTCCGCATATATATCCGGACTTTTGAAAAAACGTTTTGAATCTTCGACAGAACCAGAGCAGTCCATGCCGATTAAAGTATCTAGTTCTACCTCAAAATCAAACATCGAACAGAATTTTTTATTTACTAATAAAAGTCTTCTGTTTTCGTCCTCTAAAACAATACCTGTTTGTAGATTACGGATTAGAAATGAAAGCCTGTCTTCCGATTCAATTAATTTAAAATCTGCATTCTTTTTTTCTGTGATATCTTCAATCATCGCAAAATACTGAATGACATTTCCTGTTGAATCCAGAACAGGTTGCCCTTTTGTTTTAGTCCAAAAATAGCTTCCGTCTTTTCTACCATGAACCAGCTCTACATCAAACATTTCTCCATTTAAAAACGGAACAATCATGTTCTTTAAATCTTCCTTGTTTGTATACTCGCATTTACCTAACTCAACAGGAGTTCTCCCTATTACTTCCTCTTTAGAAAAGCCCGTCAATTTTAAATAAGCATCATTACACCAAAAAATCACACCATCAGGTTTTGTAAAAACAACGCCATTCTCATTAGCGCTAGCCACAAGGGAAAGTCTGCTTAGCTCTTCTTGATCTCTTTTTAAATCTTTTTTTTGATTATTAATTTTAATTAATAATTCTTTAAGTTCTTGGGTAGTTATTTCCTGCGTCTTTAAAACATGGAGAAGATCAAGTAAAGGATCGTGAAAAGCGAAATCGTGTAGCGTTAATTTCCTTTCTCTAACTTGATTCATAGAGACAAACCAAGGAGACCCTACAAATAAAATAGAATCATTAAATTGCTGAAACTGCCCCCTTAAATCAACAGTTTCAGAGGTTGTCCCCAATACGATTAATTGATCAAAAATAGCTGTTAAGCTATCAAAAGTTGGATTTTCAACAAAAGGTCTTTTAACTTCAAAAGTGGATGAAAAAGTATCATTTAATTTAATTCCAAGCAAAGTCTTGGCCAAACTCTTACCAAAACTTTTTATTTTCAAATTAGAATCAATTAAAATATAGAAAGGGAATAGCTTATTAAAACTATCTTCATCAAAATTAAATTCTAATTTGTTCATGTTTTTACCAAATTACATTAAAAATTTCATGTGAACTTCCTTCGTCACGGGTTTGAAGTAAATTAATTGTAACAGGTGTATCGTACATTATCCCCAATCCTTGAATAAGGCCTCTTACAAAGTCCTGAAGCCCCTCTCTTTTTGAAAAATAATGCAAATTAATACTGTTTTCGTTAATATCACTCACTTTAAATTCCGGTGGAGTCAGTTTTGGGTATATCAGCATTACTCGATTATGAAAGAGAGGCAAGTTTATTAAAAATTCTTTTAAATTATCACCTCCCGCTTCCATCAATCCACCATATTTATCTTTTGTTGTTTTAACAACCCACCATTCTCCAAAAGCTATTAAAACGGCACTCAATGTCATGTCCATTTCATCAGAAACTGCTTGAGCCAACTTAAAAGTCAAATCATCATCATAGGGCTCACTGCTTATAAAATAATCAACATCTACTCCACTTCGCAGTTTAATAGCCTCCCATTTATCCGCTCCAAAATTAGCCACAACTAATTCTTCGATTGCCTTATTTACAATTCCGTACATACATTATTGAGATATTAATTCATTATCACTCCAGTACTCTATTAAGCGTTTTACCCTATCGACATAGTCATCATATTTAAGAGGTTTTAACTGATATCCCGCAATTCCTATTTTATAACATTCTAAAATATCTTTTCGATTGTTGGATGTAGTTAAAATTATTGCTGGAATATATTTTAAGTAGTCATCCCCTTTTAATATCCCTAAAAATTCTATTCCGTTAATTTTTGGCATATTCAAATCTAAAATTATTATATCAGGAACAACCTCTTTGACTTTCAATATTGCGATGGCTTCCTCTCCATTATTAGCTTCAACAATTTTATGTTTTAAATCCATTGTACTTAAAACTCTATTGAATTTCATAACTTCAATTGCGTCGTCTTCAATTAATAAAATATTTAGTGATTTTGCCATTTTTTTATGTAAAATTTGTATTTAAAAATACTACAATTCCAAAAATAAGATTTTAATTTTCGTTAATTATAATATTGGTGTCGTTGAATAACCTAAATGTGTCGACGAATAGTTTTTATTCTTTTAAAATTTCTTCCTGTATTTTCTTAGTTAAACTTTTAAAAACCAACTCGTAAGAGTGGTCTATTAATTCCTTAACTTGCTTATCTTGAACCTCATTGTTAATCGCAATTGTATTCCAATGTATTTTACTCATGTGAAAACCCGGCTGAATGTCATCGTATTCAGCACGTAATTCCTCAGCTCGCTCCGGATTACATTTTAGATTAACTGCTGGTTGTCCTTTCTCCCATTGACTTAAAGACGACAATGCAAACATTTTTCCACCCACTTTAAAAACCAACGTATCTTCATCAAATGGAAAATGTTCTGTCACCCCCTTTTTAGACAAGCAATATTCGTAGTACGTTTCTAAGTTCATTTTTAAAAATTATTTTGATTCCTCATTTAAAATAGCATACAAAATAGGTTTACTAGGACTCGCATCATTCTCAAAAGATGCGATTTGTAAATTCAGCAAATACGTACCGTCTTTTACTTCGTCATGCACAAAAATCATTTCGGTAATCGTACAGTCCAATCGTGCATCATCATTCAAATTATTAACATCGGTTACATTCCAAAATGCTTTGTGCGCCAATAATTTGCCATCGTCTTTTTCTTTATCTACACTTGGCAAATCAATCAATAAATGCTGAATACCGCTTTCGCGAATTAAACGCGCAGCATCTTCCTCCAAATATGGCGGATTAGTATTCGAATATTTTAATGATTTTTTTATTTTAAAATTAGGAAGTGTTCTAATTATTATGGCCTCAGGAGTTTTTCCAGACAATCCTTTTTCAATCTGATTTTTAGTTATCACCAAATCTTCTCCTCGTATTTCCGGTACAACCGAAACCAATTCAGCCAAAAATAAAAACTGTTTCAACGATTGATTAATACTGTAAAATTCTCGTGTAATATGGCCCAAGCATTCCGTGTGAGTTCCGTGTCCGTGCGGATTGAAAAAGATATTATTAAAGTTCGTCGATGATTTACCTTCCGAAACTTTACCAATCCAATCCCCAAAAACTACAGGTTCAATTACTGGTTTATCTATATACCAAGCAATTGGATTTTCATCTGTATTTGTCAATGGAATCGAAATATCAATGGGTTTTGATAGGTCGACCTTAATTGTTTGATTGTTATGTTGAACTGTTGCTAACACAAGTTGTTTTTTTATGCTAATCAGACGCTACGACACAAAATTCCTTTCAACTTTGCGTAAAACTTTGCGACCTTTGCGGTTACGTTACTCTTCCAAATTTAAGTAAAACAAATCACTTGCTATTCCATCCGTCAAAAACTTTCCTTTTGGAGTCGGTTTTAGAATGTTATTTTCGATAAAAACTAAATCATCACTAAGGAATTTTTGAGATTGTTTGTTCAAATATTCTAAATATTTACTTCCAAACTCGATTTCAATTCTATCCAAAGAAACACCCCAAATCGTTCGTAAACCCGTCATAACATATTCGTTGTAACGATCCGTAATCGAAAGGATTTCAGTTTCGTTAGGCAGTTTATTTTCTTGAATCGATTTTAAATAAAGTGCATTATTCGACACATTCCAACTTCTCGAAATGCCATCATAACTGTGCGCCGAAGGACCAATTCCAAGGTATTTTTTACCCAACCAATACGCCGAATTATTCTTGGAAAAATAGTTTTCCTTCCCAAAATTTGATAATTCGTAATGAATAAATTCATTGGCTTCAAGCGTTTCTACCAAAATAGCAAAATGCTCTTGCGCGACTTCATCTTTAGGAGCCGCAATTTTTCCTGTTTGAATCAGTTTATTCAAAGCCGTTTTTGGTTCTACCGTTAAAGCGTAACTCGAAATATGAGGAATGCCAAAAGACAGGGCGGTTTCAATGTTTTGTTTCCACTTGTCGTTACTCATTGCCGGAATTCCGTAAATTAAATCGAGGGAAATATTGTCGAAATACTTGGTGGCTTCTTCCAAACATTTTTTGGCTTCCGCCGAATTATGAGCGCGGTTCATCAATTGTAAATCGTCTTCAAAGAAAGACTGAATCCCGATGCTTAAACGATTAATTTTACTTTTAGACAATTCAATTATTCGTTCGCTTGACAAATCATCCGGATTGGCTTCGAGTGTAATTTCGGGATTTTCAATTACAGAATAATTACTATAAACTGCAGCAATCAAAAAATTAATTTCTTCAGAAGTTAAAATGCTTGGCGTTCCTCCTCCAAAATAAATGGTTTCAACTTGTTCCTTTTCAAATTCGCTTTTGCGCATTCGAATTTCTTTGGCAATAGCCAAAACCATTTCTTCTTTCTTCTTCATCGAAGTCGAAAAATGAAAGTCGCAGTAATGACATGCCTGCTTACAAAAAGGGATATGAATGTAGATTCCGCTCATTTATTAGTATTCAGTGGTCAGTTTTAGTAGTCAGTTCTGCAAACTGAAAACCGACTACTATTTTTTAACTCGTTCTTCGTTTTGTTTTACAAAAGCATCCCAACCGGTATAACTTTTGGCACCAACCACTTTTCCAGAGTTGAAAAAATGACAAACCGCCGCAGCTAATCCATCAGTTGAATCTAGGTTTTTAGGTAATTCTTTCAGTCCTAAAAGTTGTTGTAGCATTTTGGCAACTTGCTCCTTGGTGGCGTTTCCGTTTCCGGTAATTGCCATTTTTATTTTTTTTGGTTCGTATTCCGTAATGGGAATATCTCTCGAAAGTCCCGCCGCCATGGCAACGCCTTGTGCACGTCCCAACTTTAGCATCGATTGTACGTTTTTACCAAAGAAAGGCGCTTCAATTGCAATTTCATCTGGATTGTGTGTATCGATTAGCTCAATCGTACGTTCGAAAATTATTTTCAGCTTTTGATAATGATTGTCGTATTTAGATAATTGCAATTCGTTCAGTTGCAAAAACTCCATTTTTTTATTGACAATTTTTATCAATCCAAAACCCATAATCGTGGTTCCAGGGTCAATTCCTAATATGATGCGTTCGTTTGCCAATGATTTAGTTTAAAGTTTAAAGTCTAAAAGTTTAAAGTTTTGTTACTTTGCACCAATGATTTCAATTCCACACAAAACTAAGCAATTCCTCGTACTTCTAATCAAACTTTTGATTGTGGGCGGTGCGTTTTATTTTATTTACAATCAATTGGCCAATAACGACAAACTGGATTGGCAGAAATTCATTGTTTTATTCCAAAAAAATCAATCTATTGGCGGAATCGCGTTTATTTTGTTATTAAGTGTTCTAAATCGGTTTTTTGAAATCTTGAAATGGCAAAACCTGGTCGAATTTATCCATAAAATCTCTTTAGGAGAAGCAACCAAACAAGTTCTTGGTGCATTAACTGCGGGACTTTTTACGCCGAATGGAGTTGGAGAATATGCTGGAAAAGCATTGTTTTTTGATAAATCAAATACTAAAAAAGTAATTTTCTTGAACCTGATTTGCAACGGAATCCAAATGATATTGACCGTTATTTTTGGAATTTTTGGGTTGTTGTATTTCAATGCACAGTATAATGTAATAACAACAAAAACGGTTGCAATTCTTTTTGGATTTCTAATACTGCTTTTCATTGTTTTATTCTCAGTCAAAAAAATTACTATCAAAGGCTACTCTATCGAAAAACTGATTCATAAGATCAATGAAATCCCAAAATCCATTCATCAAAAAAATATCTTTTTGGGAATTTGTCGCTATCTGGTTTTCTCGCACCAATATTACTTTTTGTTTTTAGCCTTTGATGTTGATTTGCCTTATTCTACATTGATTGCAACCATTTCGTCTGTTTATTTTTTAGCGTCTTCCTTGCCTACTTTTCAGTTTTTAGACTTTGCCGTAAAAGGAAGTGTCGCCGTTTATTTCTTTGGGATTCTAGGCGTTAATGAATGGATTGTGATTTTTATTTCGACTTTAATGTGGTTTTTGAATGTGGTTTTACCCGTGATAATTGGCACTTATTATGTATTGAATTTTAAAATCATCTCTAAAGTAGAAGGAGATAAATCGCAATAAAAAGATGGTGATTACAATTGTTTTATACCTCATAATCCTCTCTTATTGCTTTGCGATAATTGCACTGATTTATGGTTTTACGAAAGTGAATACAATTGAGTATACCGGCTTTGCGCCAAAAACAAAATTCTCCATTATCGTTCCTTTCCGGAATGAAGCCGAAAATTTACCTATTCTACTAGAGAGTTTATCAAAGTTGAATTATCCGATGGAATTGTTTGAAGTGATTTTGGTTGATGACTTTTCTGAAGAAGAGTTCAGCATTCCATTGTCATCTCGAGCGCAGTCAAGAAACAACATTCAAATAATAAATAACATTCGGGTTTCTAATTCACCCAAAAAAGATGCAATTGTAACCGCAATGCAAATTACAAATACGGACTGGATTATCACCACCGATGCAGATTGCACAGTCAATGCAAACTGGTTATTGACACTGGATAATTATATTCAACTTCATGATGTGGAGATGATTGCCGGAGCGGTCACCTACGATTGCGGCAATTCGTTTTTGCATTATTTCCAGCAATTAGATTTGGCGAGTCTACAAGGCGCAACCATTGGAAGTTTTGGCATCAACAAAGGATTTATGTGTAATGGCGCCAACTTTGCGTACACCAAATCGTTTTTTTACGAGCTAAATGGTTTTAAAGGAAACGATGCAATTGCCAGTGGCGATGATGTTTTCCTGTTGCAAAAAGCAATTGCAAAATCGCCTGAAAAAGTTCATTATCTAAAATCTCAAAATAATATAGTCATCACAAAACCATTGAACGACTGGAACTCGTTATTTTACCAGCGCGTTCGTTGGGCATCTAAAACCAGCTCCTATCAAAGTAGTTTCGGGAAAGGATTGGGACTGTTAGTGTTTGCAGGAAATTTGAGTTGGCTCTTGATTCTTGGATCTTGGATCTTAGGCTTAACTGCTTTTCAAAATATCTTTTTAGTATGCACTTTCAAGTTCACAGTTGATACGATTTTGATTTACAAAACCAATGATTTTTTAAACAACAATAAAATACAGTATTTAATTTTGAGCAGTTTGTTCTATCCATTTTTTAGTGTGAGCGTAGCTTTGTATTCTTTGTTTGGAAAATATGAATGGAAAGGCAGAAAGTTCTAATTTACACTAATGCCTAGCCCAGATGGAAACGACATCCTTTTTATTTTTTCCTTTAAAAAAGAAAAAGATACAGTGAACAGCTGGAAATAGCTCCTGAAAAACTACTCCACTTTTAGAATAACCGGAAGAATAAATTGTGTTTTTACTGGAATTCCCCGTTTAATGGCTGGGTTAATTTTTGGAAAATCAACTAAACGGACTTTAAGAATACTGTCGATTTTGATTTTGTCGTAAGCAACGGAATCTTTGGGAAATTGAGGTTCGAATTGCATCGTCGCATTTGGAAAAACAGTGACCTTTACTTCAATCGTATCGAGTTCAGGGTAGAGAACCGAAAGGGTATCAACGCTCAATTTCTCCTGAATCAACTGCGTTAAAACTTCGAAAAAACACTGTTGGCGTTGCTTTTTATCTTCTATTTTTTCACAATCTACTACCGATGGGTATTCATCGACTTCTTTCCAGTTGATGGATTTCAGTTCCTTTTGCAACAATTCCTTTTCCGAAGGAATTTGCTTGTCAAAATATTGACAGGAATTAAAAAATATAAATACTAAAAAGAGGTAATACTGCTTCAAGGTTTTGTTTTTGAATTGGACTAATATTCTATAAAAATACAATTATTTTTTTTGAGATGCTTTCGAAAGCAAATAATCTTCGTAGTTTTCAGCAAACCATTTCTTTTTGTTTTCGGCTGCAATTTCTTTTTGATCTGGATACAGAGCCGCCAATCGATCTGAGAAAATAGCGATCTGAATCGTATATTTATAGAATTCCTCCTTTGTCAACACTAAATTTGGATTTGATTTTTTATCAAAAAACTCAAAAAAAAGCGCATCAAACTCTTTCAAGGAAAAATTTAATACTTTTACTCTATTCTCGTTGTAAATAGCTTCCTTTAAAAGCATATCGTTACTTTTTACATTTTTTTCCTGAGCATTTACTGCCCAAAAAGAAAAAGTAAAAAAAAAGACAATCGAAAATAAAGCTATTAATTTAATCTTTTTCATAAGCTAGTTGAATGTTGCTTTTGTGTTTTCAAAATTACTAAAAATAAATTTATGGATGTACTCCTTTTGGTTCTTGGTTTTATGTGTGTGATTTTGGGTATTTTCGGTAGTTTTTTACCGGTTTTACCCGGACCCAGCATCAGTTGGGTTGGATTGGCATTATTGTATTTCACAAATGCTGTTCCGGCAAATTACTGGGTTTTAGGAATTGCATTGTCAGTCACTGTAATCATATCCGTTTTAGATTATGTCATTCCGGCTAAAGGAACCAAGAAATTTGGTGGAAGCTCGTATGGTATCTGGGGAACTAACATCGGTTTGATCGTTGGGATTCTTGCTCCTGTTCCTTTTGGGTTCATTATAGGCCCTTTTGTTGGTGCGCTGATAGGAGAACTTATTTATGATTTTAAAGATCATAATCGGGCTTTGAAAGCAGCCGCGGGATCCTTTGTAGGTTTTTTAGCTTCCAGCTTTATGAAATTTGTAGTTTGCGTGATGTATTTGGGATTGTTTGTATGGATTGTGTGGAACTATAAATCCGAGTTGTTTTAATTTATAAACATACTAAAACAAAAAAAGCTTTTCTATTACGAAAAGCTTTTTATTACTGGTCTCGTTTTTGGAACGAGAGGACTAGAACCCGTCTCGTCCCAAAAGACGAGATGACGGGCATGCGTTCTATTCAACTTGAAAACTGCTTATTAATCTTTCTATCGAAGCAACATTAAGCTTTTTCAATCACAATTCTTCTTTTAATGCTTCTGTTTTTGTTTCCAATTCTTTGAAATGCACCAAAACCCATGGACTTTTTCCAGAAATGTATCGGCTTAAAACATTATTGTGTTCAAAAATACGTTTATCAAGATTTTGAGTAAATCCTTTGTAAAATAATCCTTTATGATTTTTTATGATGTAAACAAAATACATATCGATTACTATTTGAATTTTACAAAAACAAAAAAAGCTTTTCTATTACGAAAAGCTTCTTGTTACTGGTCTCGTTTTTAGAACGAGAGGACTCGAACCCGTCTCGTCCCAAAAGACGAGATGACAGGCATGTATTCTAGTCAACTTGAAAACTGCTTATTAATCTTTCTATCGAAGCAGCATTAAGCTTTTTTAATCGTAATTCCTCTTTCAATGCTTCTGTTTTTGTTTCCAATTCTTTGAAATACACCAAAACCCATGGACTTTTTCCAGAAGTGTATCGGCTTAAATCATTATTGTGTTCAAAAATACGTTTATCAAGATTTTGAGTAAATCCTTTGTAAAATAATCCTTTATGATTTTTTATGATGTAAACAAAATACATATCGATTACTATTTGAATTTTACAAAAACAAAAAAAGCTTTTCTATTACGAAAAGCTTCTTATTACTGGTCTCGTTTTTAGAACGAGAGGACTCGAACCCGTCTCGTCCCAAAAGACGAGATGACAGGCATGTATTCTAGTCAACTTGAAAACTGCTTATTAATCTTTCTATCGAAGCAACATTAAGCTTTTTTAATCGTAATTCCTCTTTCAATGCTTCTGTTTTTGTTTCCAATTCTTTGAAATACACCAAAACCCATGGACTTTTTCCAGAAGTGTATCGGCTTAAATCATTATTGTGTTCAAAAATACGTTTATCAAGATTTTGAGTAAAGCCTTTGTAAAATAATCCTTTATGATTTTTTATGATGTAAACAAAATACATATCGATTACTATTTGAATTTTACAAAAACAAAAAAAGCTTTTCTATTACGAAAAGCTTCTTGTTACTGGTCTCGTTTTTGGAACGAGAGGACTCGAACCCGTCTCGTCCCAAAAGACGAGATGACAGGCATGTATTCTAGTCAACTTGAAAACTGCTTATTAATCTTTCTATCGAAGCAACATTAAGCTTTTTTAATCGTAATTCCTCTTTCAATGCTTCTGTTTTTGTTTCCAATTCTTTGAAATACACCAAAACCCATGGACTTTTTCCAGAAGTGTATCGGCTTAAATCATTATTGTGTTCAAAAATACGTTTATCAAGATTTTGAGTAAAGCCTTTGTAAAATAATCCTTTATGATTTTTTATGATGTAAACAAAATACATATCGATTACTATTTGAATTTTACAAAAACAAAAAAAGCTTTTCTATTACGAAAAGCTTCTTGTTACTGGCGGTCTGGACGGGACTCGAACCCGCGACCCCATGCGTGACAGGCATGTATTCTAACCAACTGAACTACCAAACCAGTATTTTAATCTATAACATTCTAATTCTTAAACACAGTTCTTGAATCGAACCCGTCTCGTCCCAAAAGACGAGATGAAAGGCATGTATTCTAACCAACTGAACTACCAAACCAGTATTTTAATCTATAACCTTTTTGATTCTAAAATTAGTTGCTCGATGTAACCTAATCGCTTTTAAAATCAACTAAAATCTTGTACGTTCTCAATCTAACGATCTAAAACCTTACTTTCTTTTTAATCAAAAAAGCTATCCACAAAAGTGGAAAGCTTTTCATTGGTCTAACTACTAAACCCGCTACGAGTTACAAATTCGTAGCAAACAACACAACTAACGTTAAAAACCTTATGGGGCAAAAAAGCCTTTCTGTTACGAAAGGCTTTCCCCAATATTGCGGTCTGGACGGGACTCGAACCCGCGACCCCATGCGTGACAGGCATGTATTCTAACCAACTGAACTACCAAACCTCTGCGTTATTGCGGTGGCAAAGATACAATAGATTTCCGTTTACACAAGCGTTTTTTGAAAAAAAATTTGACAAAATCTCTCCGTATTATCCAAAGTTTTGTTTTTCAACCAAGTATGTCATTAAAATTTTTTCAAAACTTTCACCAACGCTTACCGGAATATACTTTATTCGGTTTTGTGAGCAGGTCAAAGCGAGTTTCTTGAAGTAACTTTCTATCTGTTTTTCGTATTCTTCTTTGACATTATCGGCAAAAACAGCTACTTCTTCTCCTGTTTCTACATCAATAAACTTCCTTGGAGCGTTATCAAAGTCAAAATTCAGCTCTGTTTTATTATCGACAACGTGAAATAAAACTACTTTATGCTTATTATGCTTCAAATGTTGCAAGGCATTAAACAGCGCTTCTTCTCCCGAGGCTTCGGGACCAGACTGAAACATATCTGTAAATAGTATAATCATCGAACGACGGTGGATTTTCTCGGCTATTTGATGCAAGAATGTAATTGTATCAGTGCTTTTCTTTACCACAGGTTTCTCTAAAAGCCCTTCAAGTGTATTTAAAATCATTCGGTGATGCCTATCACTGCCTTTTTCAGGAGCGTAGTACTCGTATGCATCAGAAAACACACTAAGTCCCACAGCATCGCGTTGCTTCTTTAAAAGATTCATTAAAACCGCCGAAGCCAAAACTGAGAAGCCAATTTTGTTTTCATAAAACTGTTGACTGTCTTTTAATTTAGGATAATGCATCGACGAGGAATTATCGATAATAAGATGACATCGTAAATTAGTCTCTTCCTCAAATCGTTTGGTGTATAACCTATCCGTTTTAGCAAACAACTTCCAATCAATGTGCTTGGTACTTTCGCCAACATTATAGACTTTATGCTCAGCAAATTCAGCCGAAAAGCCATGAAACGGACTTTTATGCATTCCTGAAATAAAACCTTCAACCACTTGATTGGCCAGTAATTCCAGATGCTGAAAACTAGAAATTTTCTCTATTTGTGATTCAATCTTCATCTACCAAATATATTAAAAGATTGAACGATTTAAAAATTAAAAGATTATCGAAACAAAACTTAATCAAGAAGCTGAAATCCATTCCGCTTAAACAAAAAAAGGCTTGACTTTCGCCAAACCTTTTATTTGAATCTTTTCAGATTCTATATAAATCATAATCTACCGATTACAACAAAGCGTCTAAACTATCAGCGTAAGTTTGTTTCGGAGCAACTCCTACTTGTTTCCCTACTACTTCACCATTATGAAAAACCAGTACTGTTGGGATATTTCTAACTCCGTATTTAGCAGCAAATTCCTGGTTTGCATCAACATCAACTTTACCTACAACAACTTTACCTTCGTATTCGTTGCTCAATTCATCAATGATTGGACCTACCATTCTACAAGGTCCACACCAAGCTGCCCAAAAATCCACCATTACCGGTTTGTCTGATTTCAAAACTACTTCTTCAAAAGTAGCATCTGTTATTGCTAATGCCATATTTATTTTTATTTAAGTTTATCGTTTGAATATTTAAAGTCTCAAACTAGGTTACAAATTTAGAAATTAAAAACTAATCAAACGCCATTCATAAATTAGTTTTGACTATTAATATATCGTCAATTCTTATCACTCGATTTCAATGCATTTAAGATTACAATAATCAAGCGCTACTTCCTGCTGTACGCTTTATCTTTTCAGGCTTAAAGAAAGCCAGAAAAGGTAATTGCGTTAGCAATTCGACCATCAGGGCTAGGACATTTGTGTCACAACAAAATCAATTTCCAAAGAAAATTCCTTCGCTAGCAAACAAAAAAAGCCATCTTTTCAGACAGCCTTTTGAAAAATATTTAAAAATGGTTTATTACAAACTGTATTTGACCCCAAGAGTTAAACCCAATCCACTGATACCAACATAAGAACTCAATTCATCCATTGGTTTTGTTGTATCTACCGTATTAAATTGCGCGTTATTAGAATTACTGTCCAAGCGATCTGTATAATTAGAATGCACCTGAGAAGTGTTGCGTGTACTCAATCGATCCGTTCCATTAACAGTAAACTCAGTAGTTTCTTTATCTTTTCCATGCACCGTAAAATTGCGGTATTCTAATTCTGCAAAAGCCGAAAGATTTTTAGCTAATTTATAAGAAGTACCTAAAGCCGCTTGAAAACCTACAGTTGGTTTTGGCCTGATTACATCCTTACTAAAAACATTTACTCCCGGAGCAGCAACTGCATTTGTTTTAATCGTTAAATCTCCGTGAACCGGAACAATTACCCCTACTTTAGAATAGGTTTCAAATCCTTTTACTTCACCCAAGAACAACACAACTGCCGGAGCTAAATCAAAAGCAGTGATTTGACCAACAGATTTTAAGGTAGTTACTCCATCATCAACTCTTTTAACCATTGTTTTATCAATACTGTTATAGTAATTAATTCCCATTTCCAGACCCAAACGATCCGTAAAACGGTATCCAACAGCACCTCCGGCACGAAAACCTTCTCCAAAAGAACCTGTAATGCTTTCTTCAGAAACCAAATTTCCTCCAACATAAACCTTGCTTAAAGCTTCCTGACCTCCTACGGTAGGAAACTCAGTAGCAGCAGTCTGAACAAAATAGGATCCTCCTAATTTAAAATACCAACTTTCTTTCTTTTCAGTTTGTCCCATCATTACTATAGAACAAAACATAAATCCGAACAAAATCAACTCCTTTTTCATAATTTAGTTTATTACTGTTTTTACAAAAATAAACCATTTTTGATGAAAATTTACCACTATTTAGTACCAAATATATGTTAAAACTGATTAAAGTTTAATTTTCAAGTACTTATAGAAATTGAAATTCATTTTTATTTTCCTGAAGGATCAGCATTCAAAAAGTTAATTCAGCTTAAAGTTAATCTGCATTTTTTCCAGCTCCACTAACAATTCATTCGAAATCTTGATTTTTAGTTTTCTGCTTGGCATTGTTAGTTTTGTAACCACTTTTATTTCTTCTACTTCTTCTACTTTAGCTGTGGTACTTGTCTCTGGAATTTCGAGAGCTTCCATTTCAGAATCTTCATTTTCATCAACAAAAGCAACTTCTTCATTCTCTAATTCAACCGGGGCAACAGCAACTAGGCGTTTTGTTTTTTCCAATTCCATAACTTCAAAAGACACCGTGTTATCGCCTTTATTTTCTTGAAAAAGGTGACTCAATTTATGGATAAAATCCGTTTCTAAATCTGATATATTCAGAAGCAAGATTAATTTCTTAGCAAAAATACTCAATACATCCTGTAATTGTTTTGCATCAGTAAACTGCATTCTTGGCTCAGATTTTTTTCCGGTTTCTCTATTAACCCATCCGTCTTTGATCATTATTTTAAAATAAACAAAATTATTAGGAAGCAAGTATCTATGAAAATTCAGGTACTCTTCATTAAATATTTTAAATTCAAAACTTTCGTCAAAACCTTCTAAGTTAAAAATCGCCCATTCCTTACCGTTTTTGGCTGTTCGTCTTTGCACATTAGAAACAATACCACCAAAAGCAAGTGTTTTACCCACGTAAAGTTCCATGTTTTTAAGCATTTCCAATTTCGAATTGCAGAAATACTTCATTTCAAATTTAAAATCGTCTAATGGATGTCCCGAAATATAAATCCCTACGACTTCCTTCTCTTTAGCGAGTTTTTCCATTGTGCTCCAATCCTCGCAAGGCGGCACGATAGGCTCTGCAATTTGAACATCACTGCTGTCGCCAAACAAACTCACTTGCGATGAATTCTCATTTTCCTGAAATTTAGCACCATACCGAATCGCTTTTTCATAAAAAGTAATTCCATCGCCATCATCATGAAAATATTGCGCTCTTGTTGTATCACCAAAAGAGTCAAAACCTCCAGCCAACGCTAAGTTTTCTAACGCTTTTTTATTGGCAGCGCGCAAATCAATTCGTTTGGTCAAATCAAAAATGGACTTGTATTTTCCGTCTTTTCTTCTCTCAACAATAGTCGCTACAGCTCCAGAACCAACGCCTTTTATCGCTCCCATTCCAAAACGGACTGCGTAATCATCATTAACGGTAAACTTATAAAAAGACTCATTTACATCAGGTCCTAAAACCTGCAATCCCATACGTTTACATTCTTCCATAAAGAACGAAACTTGCTTGATATCACTCATATTATTGGACAAAACCGCAGCCATATATTCGGCAGGATAATTCGCTTTCAAAAATGCTGTTTGGTATGCAATCCATGCATAACAAGTAGAGTGTGATTTATTAAAGGCATATTCCGCAAAGGCTTCCCAGTCTTTCCATATTTTCTCCAGTTTATCTTCGGCATGACCTTTGGCGGCAGCCTGACTGATAAATTTGGGTTTCATTTTATCCAAAACGTCTTTTTGCTTTTTTCCCATTGCTTTACGCAAAACGTCGGCATCACCTTTCGAGAAATCTGCCAGTTTTTGAGACAAGAGCATTACCTGTTCCTGGTAAACGGTAATTCCGTAAGTATCTTTTAGTAATTCTTCACAGGCATCAAGGTCATAAATAATCTCCTCTTCGCCATTTTTTCTTTTTACGAAACTCGGAATATAAGCAATAGGTCCCGGACGATACAAGGCGTTCATCGCAATCAAATCGGGAAATACTGTTGGTTTCAATTCCTTCATGTATTTCTGCATTCCCGGACTCTCATACTGAAAAATCCCTACCGTTTCTCCGCGTTGAAAAAGCTCATACGTCTTCAAATCATCAATTGGAAACGTGTCTGGATCAAGATCAATTCCAGTTCTATATTTTACTAATTTAACGGTATCTTTTATCAGAGTCAGGGTTTTCAAACCCAAGAAGTCCATCTTCAGCAATCCGGCGCTTTCTACGACCGAGTTATCGAATTGAGTCACATACAAATCGGAATCTTTGGCGGTAGCCACAGGAACAAAATTGGTAATATCACTTGGCGTAATAATTACTCCACAAGCGTGAATCCCAGTATTTCTTAAGTTCCCTTCTAAAACTTTGGCTTGCTGAATGGTTTCTCCACCCAAATCATCTTCATTAGCTAGACCTATTAATTCTTTAATTTTATCGTATTCTTCCGGACGAACCGCTTTTTTAATCAGATTTTCATCTTCGTTCAAAAAGCGCGCTAAATTCCACTTGGACGGCATCATCCCCGGAATTAATTTGGCAATTTTATCGGCTTCAAATAAGGGCAAATCAAGTACACGAGCCGTATCTCGAATGGCTGATTTCGTAGCCATTTTACCATAGGTGATAATTTGCGCCACTTGTTTGGAGCCGTATTTTCGAATCACATAATCCATTACACTGCTTCGTCCTTCATCATCAAAATCGATATCAATATCGGGCAGTGACACACGATCCGGATTCAGGAAACGCTCAAAAAGCAGGTTGTACATCAATGGATCAATATTGGTAATTTTTAAACAATACGCCACCACCGATCCTGCCGCAGATCCCCTTCCCGGCCCTACAGAAACGCCCATACTTCTCGCTTCAGCAATTAAATCCTGTACAATCAGGAAATAACCTGGATAACCAGAATTGGATATCGTCAACAATTCGAAATCCAATCGTTCCTGAATTTCTTCAGTAATTACTGGATATCGTCGTCTTGCTCCTTCAAAAGTAAGATGTCTTAAATACGCATTTTCACCTCGCACACCGCCATCAACTGCATCTTCGGGATTATTAAATTCAACCGGAATTTCAAATTTTGGAAGCAAAACTTCACGTGCCAGATCGAAAATTTCAATCTTATCCACAATCTCCGAAATATTCGAAATCGCTTCGGGCAAATTTGCAAAAAGCTGTTTCATTTCGTCTCCCGACTTGAAATAGTATTCTTGATTCGGCAATCCGTAACGATAGCCACGACCACGACCTATTGGCGTAGTTTGCTTTTCGCCATCCCGTACACAAAGCAAAATATCGTGTGCATTCGAATTTTCTTTATTTATATAAAAAGTATTATTCGTCGCAATAATTTTGACCTCATGTTTTCTTGCCAATGAAATCAAAGACGCATTCACCCTATTTTCATCTTCTTGATTGTGACGCATTACTTCAATGTAGAAATCTTCCTTGAACTCGTTTTTCCACCAAAGCAAGGCTTCTTCGGCTTGGTTTTCACCAATATTTAAAATCTTATTTGGGATTTCACCATATAAGTTTCCAGACAAAACAATAATATCTTCTTTGAATTCCTGAATGACTTTTCGGTCTATTCTTGGGACATAGTAAAAACCTTCTGTATAAGCGATGGAAGACATTTTAGCCAAATTATGATAGCCTTTTTTGGTCTTCGCCAAAAGTACTATTTGGTATCCATTGTCCTTAACCGACTTGTTTTTATGGTCTTCACACACAAAAAATTCACAACCCACAATTGGCTTCATCGGAACTTCAGTAGGTTCTTCACCATTTTCGATAGCCGCTTTATTTTTGGCTTCAGCCGCTTTATTATGATATAAAATATCACGGACAAAATGGAAAGCACCCATCAAATTTGCATGATCCGTCATAGCAACCGCAGGCATTTTTTGCTGTGCTGCCGCTTTTACCAATGCCGCAATACTAATTGTAGATTGCAACACGGAAAATTGGGTGTGATTGTGCAAATGCACAAAAGGTGCATCAATAAGAACTTTTTTATTCTCAGAAAGTTCTGCTCTGGAAACGGCCGGTGCTTGTTTTTCGCCAAACTGCTGACGAATTTTATCCGAAGCTTCCTTGAGATTTATATGTTTTAAACCAATGAGTTTAATCTCACTTGGATTCTTACTTTTGAAATCTTGAAAATAACTGGCTGGAACATCGAGCTCCTCTTTTGTGAAAACATCACGACGTATTAACTCCAAGAAACAACGTGTAGTTGCCTCCACATCGGCAGTCGCATTGTGCGCTTCACCGAAAGGTTTATTAAAAAGATACGAGTGCAATTCCGTTAACGTAGGCAATTTGAATTTTCCTCCTCGACCACCCGGCAATTTCAATAAGGAAGCGGTAACTTCAGTACAAGTGTCGAGAATGGGCATGGAACTCATTTGGCTTTCAACGCCCATTCTATAAAACTCACAACCCATAATATTGATGTCAAAACCTAAATTCTGACCCACAATAAATTTGGCTTTGCCTAATGCAATATTGAATTTTTCTAAAACTTCAGACAACGAAATACCATCAGCTTCCGCTAGTTCCGTAGAAATACCGTGAATTCGTTCCGCGTCATACGGAATATTAAAACCTTCGGGCTTGACCAAATAATCTTGATGCTCGATGAGTTTTCCCATATCATCGTGCAACTGCCAAGCGATTTGAATACAACGCGGCCAGTTATCCGTATCTGAAATGGGAGCGCCCCAACGCTTTGGTAATCCTGTAGTTTCGGTGTCGAATATTAAGTACATATCTGGAGTTGAAGTGTTTGTGATTTTAAAAAATCGCAAAAAATGAATTTCAAATTTAGGCTTTTTTTAATCTAAAGAAAAGGGAAGTTATGAACAAAAAAAAGGCCTTGATTTCTCAAGACCTTAGGAATTATTCAAAACCAAACTACTTATTTAAAATTCCAACCTAATGTCAATCCAAATGCTACAGGTTTAATTGTTGCCTCCTTATCTGTGCTATACAAACCATTTGCTTTTCTATCGGTAATCGATTTTTGATTATATCCAATGTAAGACTCATTCTGTTTTTGATCTAAAATGGTACCATAACCACTATCTAAAAACATAGCAGCATACAAGGCGTTCTTCTCTCCCATTTGAAAAGTAAAACCCAATTCAAAACTACTCATCAATATACCTTTTGTCTGGTATTTTCCTGATTGAGAATAAGCTGACTGTGTTCCAAAACCATATTCTGGCAAATCATTAATAGTTAAATTAACATCCGGATAATAACCAACTCCAGTAACAGCATTTGCAGCAGCTTCGATCTTATAATTTACAGGTAAAAAATACTTAACTCCAGCTCTAAAGTTGAAATCAACACCTACATTAATGTTTCTTTTATACTGCACAAATAACGGAATTTGAATAGCTTGCAGCGTTTGCTCCTCCCGATAATTAGCACTTATTACGTTATAAATAAATGCAGATGTAGTCTCATCAACTTCAAAACTTGATTGCGTTGCATCGCCCTGAGTCAAAAATACTTTTTGTTTGTATTGTGCAAATTCGACACCAGATCCAATACCAATTTGTTCTGTTATATTATAAATGTATCCTGCTTTAACAGCGCCTCCTATTTCATGACTCGCTCTAACGCCTTTGACATCGCTTTGAATATTAGCGATTCCTGACTGTACGCCAACGTAAAACTGGGCACTTGCTGCTGTAGAGAAAAGCGCGGCAACTAGTCCTAGTATCTGTTTATTGTTAAATTTCATATATATGTTATTTTCATATGAATAATTCATCCTCTCTTTATTTAAAAAAGAGGATTTCATATCCTTAAATTAGTTAATTTCTTACCAAAAGATTTTTTGTGAACACCTTACCATTAGACAAAACTAGTTTCACAATATAAATACCTTCTACACTTGGTGCAACCATCTCAATTGTGCTTTCATTAACCACTTTGTCTGTCATTAATGCCCCAAGTAAGTTGAATACCGTAACGCGAGCATTTTGGATTTTAGCAGCCTCTATATTGGTAATTAATTGGTAGCTTGAGTTACTTCGTACTGGATTAGGAGCAATATTCATGGTTTCTACTACTCCATTAGATGTTAAAACTAATGAACAAGTTCTTATTACTGTTCCATCTTTCTTTGTTGCAACTGCATAGTAAGAACCATTTAAAGCGCCTGTTTCTTTGAAGTATTGCGCTGTTTGACCAGCAACTACTACTCCGTTTTTATACCATGTATAAGCCACAAATTGATTTGAACTATTGTCAAAGAAAATAATATTATCAAATTGTTTTCTAATCAAATTTGGCTGGCTATTTACAATTGGCAATACAATACTTGATGCTGCATTGTAATTATTATCTCCTGCTTGAGAAGCTGTAAGCGTCGCTGAACCAGGATTCACAAACACCAATTCGTTATTTACAATTGTTGCCACATTGCTATTCGAAGATGAAAAACTGATTCCTAAACCACTAGTAGAAGTCGCAGTCAACGCTATTGACGCTGAGCTACCACAAGCTGAAACTAAGGTTTGATTCCAAGTAATTACTTGATTTGCTTTAGTGATAGAATAGTTTGCAGGCACAAAAGTAACCGCATAATTTACTCCAGCACTTAATGTTCCTTGTCCAATTGCATACGTACCAGCGTTCTCACCTGTTACTCTATTTAAAGCTCCAGTAAAGGAGTCTCCGCCGAGTAAACTAGGCGTATCAACATAAGTTAAAGGAACATCTGTTGTTCCGTAAACTTTAGTTTTTGCAGCTGCAGTTACGTTGATGGATTTAGGAGTAATTGTAAAACTAGTAGTACCAGCTACTGTCAGTTCATAGTTTGGTCCTGCAGATAAATCTCCTTTAGTGTAATTGTAGGTTCCAACGTTATTATTTGCTACACGACCTAAACTACCTGTAAAACTATTTCCTGCAAGCAAAACCTCACTTGAACTATACGTGAAAACAGGATCTTGAGCACCGTACTCTTTTGTTTGTCCAGCAGTTGCTGTTATAGTAATTGGTTTAGCTGCAATTGTAAAATCTGACGAAACAAAATTAATTACATAATTAGCTCCGGCATTTAATGTTCCTTGTGCAATCGCATACGTACTCACATTCTCTCCAGCTACTCTTGACAAAGTTCCTGTAAAAGCATCCGTTCCTGATAAACTAGGTACAGCAACGTATGTCAAAGCAACATCGGCTGTTCCATAGACTTTAGTTTTAGCATCAGCTGTTACTGTGATTGGTTTAGCGGTAATAGAAAAGTTAGCACCAGCGTAAGTAATTAAATATTTAGACCCAGCTGAAAGTGAACCTTGATTAATAGCATAATTACCAATGTTTTTACCACTAACTCTTGTTAAAGATCCTGTAAATGAATCTCCAGAAAGCAAACTTGGTGACGCTGTATAAGTTAAAACAGGATCACTTTCCCCATATACTTTAGTTTGAGAAGGTGTTGCAGTTACGGTAATTGGGATTTGATTTAATTTCAGTACATAATCATAGGTAGCACTACAACTATTAGCATCAGTAGCGGTAACCGTAAAATTACTATCAGCAATTTGAGTTGAAATACCTGTTATCTGTCCAGCTGTTGATAGCGAAAAACCAGAAGGCAAACTTCCCGCTGTGACTGCATACGTTTTAGATCCTGTTCCTCCTGAAGCTACTATAGTTTGACTATATCCAGTATTATAATCATAACCAGACAAAACTGTTGTTGTGAAATCAATTACCGTTGGTTGTGTAATGGTAACAATTGCTGTTGTTGTACACGAATTAGCATCAGTGATTGTACAAGTATATGTTCCTGCGGCTAATCCAGAAGCCGTTGCAGCTGTTCCACCACTTGGAGACCATGAATAAGTATAACCTGATGTTCCACCTGATACAGAAACTGTTGCACTTCCAGTAGAACCACCGTTGCAAGACACATTGGTTTGCGTTGTAAGATTTGCCACTAAAGCTGTTGGTTGAGTAATGGTAACACTTTGAGTTGTTGTACACGAATTTGCATCAGTGATTGTACAAGTGTAAGTTCCTGCAGCTAATCCAGATTTAGTTGCACTTGTGCCGCCACCTGTCCAGCTGTAAGTATAAGTTCCTGTGCCACCTGATACAGAAACTGTTGCACTTCCAGTAGAACCACCGTTGCAAGACACATTGGTTTGCGTTGTAAGATTTGCCACTAAAGCTGTTGGTTGAGTAATGGTAACACTTTGAGTTGTTGTACACGAATTTGCATCAGTGATTGTACAAGTATAAGTTCCTGCAGCTAATCCAGATTTGGTTGCACTTGTGCCGCCACCTGTCCAGCTGTAAGTATAAGTTTCCGTGCCACCTGATACAGAAACTGTTGCACTTCCAGTAGAACCACCGTTGCAAGACACATTGGTTTGCGTTGCAAGATTTGCTACTAAAGCTGTTGGTTGTGTAATGGTGACACTTGCTGTTGTTGTACAAGAATTAGCATCAGTGATTGTACAAGTATATGTTCCTGCGGCTAATCCAGAAGCCGTTGCACTTGTGCCGCCACCTGTCCAGCTGTAAGTATAAGGTGTTGTGCCACCTGATACAGAAACTGTTGCGCTACCTGTAGAAGCTCCATTGCAAGACACATTGGTTTGCGTTGCAAGATTTGCTACTAAAGCTGTTGGTTGAGTAATGGTAACACTTTGAGTTGTTGTACACGAATTTGCATCAGTGATTGTACAAGTGTAAGTTCCTGCAGCTAATCCAGATTTAGTTGCACTTGTGCCGCCACCTGTCCAGCTGTAAGTATAAGTTCCTGTGCCACCTGATACAGAAACTGTTGCACTTCCAGTAGAACCACCGTTGCAAGACACATTGGTTTGCGTTGTAAGATTTGCCACTAAAGCTGTTGGTTGAGTAATGGTAACACTTTGAGTTGTTGTACAAGAATTAGCATCAGTGATTGTACAAGTATATGTTCCTGCGGCTAATCCAGAAGCCGTTGCAGCTGTTCCACCACTTGGAGACCATGAATAAGTATAACCTGATGTTCCACCAGATACAGATACTGTTGCACTTCCAGTAGAACCACCGTTGCAAGACACATTGGTTTGCGTTGTAAGATTTGCCACTAAAGCTGCTGGTTGAGTAATGGTAACACTTTGAGTTGTTGTACACGAATTTGCATCAGTGATTGTACAAGTATAAGTTCCTGCAGCTAATCCAGATTTGGTTGCACTTGTGCCGCCACCTGTCCAGCTGTAAGTATAAGTTCCCGTGCCACCTGATACAGAAACTGTTGCACTTCCAGTAGAACCACCGTTGCAAGACACATTGGTTTGCGTTGTAAGATTTGCCACTAAAGCTGCTGGTTGAGTAATGGTAACACTTTGAGTTGTTGTACACGAATTTGCATCAGTGATTGTACAAGTATAAGTTCCTGCAGCTAATCCAGATTTGGTTGCACTTGTGCCGCCACCTGTCCAGCTGTAAGTATAAGTTCCTGTGCCACCAGATACAGATACTGTTGCACTTCCAGTAGAACCACCATTGCAAGACACATTGGTTTGCGTTGCAAGATTTGCTACTAAAGCTGTTGGTTGTGTAATGGTAACACTTGCTGTTGTTGTACAAGAATTAGCATCAGTGATTGTACAAGTATATGTTCCTGCGGCTAATCCAGAAGCCGTTGCAGCTGTTCCACCACTTGGAGACCATGAATAAGTATAACCTGATGTTCCACCAGTAGGAGTTACCGAAGCTGAACCATTAGATCCACCATTACAAGCAACATTGGTTTGAGCTGTTGTTGCTGTTAAAGCTGTTGGTTGGGTAATGGTAACACTTGCTGTTGTTGTACAAGAATTTGCATCAGTGATTGTACAAGTATATGTTCCTGCGGCTAATCCAGAAGCCGTTGCAGCTGTTCCACCACTTGGAGACCATGAATAAGTATAACCTGATGTTCCACCAGTAGGAGTTACCGAAGCTGAACCATTAGATCCACCATTACAAGCAACATTGGTTTGAGCTGTTGTTGCTGTTAAAGCTGTTGGTTGGGTAATGGTAACACTTGCTGTTGTTGTACAAGAATTAGCATCAGTGATTGTACAAGTATATGTTCCTGCGGCTAATCCAGATTTAGTTGCATTTGTGCCGCCACCTGTCCAACTGTAAGTATAAGGTGTTGTGCCACCATTAGGATTTACCGAAGCTACACCATTAGATCCACCATTGCAAGACACATTGGTTTGAACTGTTGTTGCTACTAAAGCTGTTGTTGGTTGGGTAATGGTAACACTTTTTGTTGTTGTACACGAATTTGCATCAGTGATTGTACAAGTATATGTTCCTGCGGCTAATCCTGTTCTGCCTGCAGTTGTGATTCCTCCACCCCAGTTGAAAGTGTATGGAGCAGTTCCTCCAGTTGGAGTTAAATTGATTGCCCCATTTAATCCTCCATTACAAGACACATTGGTTTGAGCTGTTGTTGCTGTTAAAACTGTTGGTTGGGTAATGGTAATACTTATTGGTGTTGGTGGTGTACAATAATTTGCATCATCGATTGTAAATGTATAGGTTCCAGCTACCAATCCTGTTCTATCTTTACCTATGACTCCATCATACCAGACGATAAAGTATGGAGCAGTTCCTCCAGTTGGAGTTAAATTGATTGCCCCATTTGATCCTCCATTACAAGACACATTGGTTTTAGCCACTGTAAAAGATACATCACATAAATTGTTAATAGTAACAGTAAACTGCTTTTCAAAAAACAAACCACCTTGATCTGTAGTTCTAATTCTAATTGCATACGAGCTTTTAGTCTCAAAATCTGGGCTGGCTGTAATTCTTAAATCATTTCCGCTGATAGTAAAAGAAGCATTGTCGGTACTTCCTGTTCCCGAAACTAAAGTATATGTGAATGTATCTGCTGTATTTGCATCTGTAGAACCAAAAGTTCCAACGGTTGAATTGGCAGCTACGTTTTCATTAATAGCTGATGCAGAAAGTGAAATATTTGTTGGAGCGATATTTACAGGAGTTAAATTTCCAATTATTGCGTTAAAATCTGTCCAAACTGCTGCTGCACTATAAGCTGCTTCTCTACCAGTAGGTACGTTTAAAGCACATCCTCCTTGGTTTGTTGTTCCGCCAAAAACATTTGCATTAATAGCAATAGGGTTTAGCACATAACAATTTACTGTTCTTAAATTAGTACAATTATTAAAAGCAGAACCTCCAATAGATGTCACCGAATTACCAATAGTTACGGAAGTTAAACTAATACAACTACGAAAAACAAAACTTCCAATAGATATCACCGAATTAGGAATAGTTACAGATGTTAAACCTGTACAATCAGAAAAAGCACCACCTCTAATAGATGTCACCGAATTAGGAATAGTTACAGATGTTAAACTAGTACAACTCCTAAAAGCATAACCTCCAATAGATGTCACCGAATTAGGAATAGTTACAGATATTAAACTAGTATTATACTCAAAAGCAAAATTTCCAATAGCAGTTACGGAGTACGTATTACCATTATATGTTACCGTACTTGGTATATTTGCAATAGGACCATTAAAAGGATTAGAACCAACCCAAGAATTATCACCAACCTCAACAGTTGCTGGCGAAGTGGAAGTAACATTATATAAAATTTCACCGTCGGTAAATGATTGTCCAAAGGACCATGCACTCCAAAAAAGTGCCATGAAAAAGAGTAATTGTTTTTTCATAAATATTTTTATTTAAGTTAAATGTAAATGCAAAGTCCATTGCAGGAGCAAAATTAATAATTCCAATCACATTCGAGTAGCCCATTCGGACAAATCGATAGCCCATTCGGACATTTTTTATGTTTTTTTTAAGAAGAAAAAAAAAAAAAACATAAATCCTTGAATACAAAAACGATGCTCCCAAAGTAAAAAACAAGCAACTAAAAAAAGGATTAAAGCAAAATGATAAGTTGCATGAATCCTTGTTATTCGGTAGCGCTAATTTTGACTCTAAAAAAGTAATTTTAATGTATCATACTTTCTGGACGTGATTCTGACGGGAGTTCGCCGAACTTTTTCTTAAAAACAGCACTAAATTTACTGTGATTATCATACCCAACTTCTAACGCAATATGCTTGACCTGCATATTAGTATTCAAAAGTAATTGCATGGCAAATTGCATTTTTTTATCAATATTATACTGCAGGATCGATGTTCCATACACCAACTTAAAATCCATTTTTAGTTTTGAAGGAGATACATTTAACTTTTGAGCTATAGCTTCAATTCCTAAAAAGGGTAACGCTAAATCTCTTGATATTAACCGCTCACATTGCGACATCTTTTTATAATCTACAGTATCTTTTACTTTGTAATCTTCCTTTCTCAAATCGGCGAAAGCATTCTTGAAAAAAGTGGAAACCAAACTCAATGTTTGAGATTTTAAAAGCGTATCACTAAAAATATCATTATTGAAATTTATAAAAGTTTGTTCAATTTCATGAGACAACTCTTCGGCATTTGGCACAATATCTTGGTAAGATATAAATCCTTTATCTGAATCCAAAAACTTTTTAAAAGGAAGGTTCTCCTCTAATTTATCAAAAGGAATGTTTTTTTTGATCCAGTTTGGATGAAAATGATAGATATAAAACTCACATTTAGAACCTTTGTAAAAATGCGCACCTACATCAGTTCCTGGTTTCTTAAAACCCCAAAATTTATTTTGAAAAGGGATGTCATCAATAAACCTATTTTGCAGTTTTACTTTGCTTTCATACATCGTAAAAGTAAGCGTATAATGTTCACTCGGAATAAGTTCATCATAAACCGTTTTTATCAAAGCGTTTTGTTTAAACTCAATGTTAGTTATCGTGAGCCAGCAACCTTCATCAATTTTCCGATAACGAAAAGTCCCTTTTATAAAAGGATTATTCCTAACTACCAGCTGATCTTTTACATGATGCTTGCTTCCTGGAGTTTTTATAGTTGCTTCTATCATCAACTCTGGCGTATTTGCCAAAAAAGGAAATTCAAAAAAACCGGATTGATAAAATTTCAGATTGGGTTTGATAAATTGGAACCACTTTGTTAAATTCATATTTCTAATTTACATATCATATCTAAGCGACAAAACCTTCAATTAAGATTCTTTTACATAAAAATCCAATAGAACTTATAAAACCGCATCAAAGAGGACTAAATTTGGAGCAAATTAACAAAAAACTATTACAAGCCAAAAAAGCTACGTAATTATTTTTAAATAAATATGAACCATCTAAATGAACATTGCTTTTTTATTTTTATCACATTACAGCATTTACATTTTTATTTGAGCCTAAAATCTATTTGTAATTAAAAAAAACAACGGCAATAATTTTCTTTTGGATGTCGTAAAATTAAATCTTAAAAAAAAAGAAAAATATCCACTTTTAAAAGCCTTTAATTTAAAAAATAGAAAAAAAACACCACCTAATAACCAAACACAAAACCTGCTAATCATTACT
The DNA here is from genome assembly GCF_054343795.1 of Flavobacterium sp. GNP002. NCBI lineage: Bacteria > Pseudomonadati > Bacteroidota > Flavobacteriia > Flavobacteriales > Flavobacteriaceae > Flavobacterium > Flavobacterium sp. GNP002. The sequence continues at coordinate 1,521,882 of NZ_JBTGUW010000001.1, read as the reverse complement.
GATTTTATTAAAAAATCATGCTTTTGATGCTAAAAATCAGTTATTGTATCGTAATTACATTAATTTGATAAATTATTAAAAACAATTGCCTTTAAAAATTGAAGCTTCTAAAGAAGAGAATTAAAGCAGAAACAAAAGAAGACTTTCTATATAATAATTACAAAAATATTTTCGGATATCTGCATAAAGCGTTTTTGGGTATCGTATATAATGAAATATTAAATAATAAAGACTTGATTCTTTTTTTAGTTTTGCTCTCATTGTTATCATCTTAGCCAACTTGGCTATAAAAAAATACATTAAAAACATATTAAAATGAGTACTACATTATTTGACAAAGTATGGGATTCGCACGTGGTGCGTAAAATTGAAGATGGACCAGACGTGTTTTTCATTGACCGTCATTTCATCCATGAAGTTACTAGTCCTGTAGCTTTTTTAGGTTTGAAAGAAAGAGGAATTTCAGTATTATATCCGGAGCGTACTTTTGCAACTGCGGATCACAACACACCAACTATAAATCAACATTTACCAGTTCAAGATGCATTATCTGCCAATCAATTAAAAGCATTAGAAGACAATGCTGCAGAATATGGCATATCGCACTGGGGATTAGGTCATAAAAAAAATGGAATTGTACATGTAGTAGGTCCTGAAAACGGAATTACTTTACCCGGTGCCACTATTGTTTGTGGAGATTCACACACTTCTACGCATGGTGCTTTTGGTGCTATTGCTTTTGGCATCGGAACTTCAGAGGTTGAAATGGTTATGGCTACACAATGCATCATGCAACCAAAACCAAAGAAAATGCGCATCAACGTAAATGGTAAATTGAGCAAAGGTGTTGGCCCTAAAGACGTTGCGCTTTATATTATTTCTCAATTAACAACTTCTGGAGGTACCGGATATTTTGCAGAATATGCAGGAAACGTTTTTGAAGATATGTCGATGGAAGGTCGTATGACTGTTTGTAACTTGAGTATCGAAATGGGTGCTCGTGGTGGTATGATTGCACCTGACCAAAAAACATTCGATTTCTTAGAAGGAAGATTATACGCTCCAAAAGGCGAAGCTTGGACAAAAGCAGTTGAATATTGGAAAACTCTAAAAACCGATGCTGATGCTGTTTTTGATGCAGAATTAAATATTGATGCTGCAGATATTGAACCAATGATTACATATGGTACGAATCCTGGAATGGGAATTGGTATCTCAAAAAATATTCCGAATGCTAACCAAGTAGAAGGTGGCGAGGAAACATATAAAAAGTCTTTGGCCTATATGGGTTTTGAAGAAAATGACGTAATGATTGGCAAACCAATCGATTTTGTTTTCTTGGGAAGTTGTACTAATGGTAGAATTGAAGATTTCAGAGCTTTTACAGAAATTGTAAAAGGACGTAAAAAAGCAGAAAATGTTACGGCTTGGTTAGTTCCCGGTTCTCATGTAGTAGAAGCACAAATCAAAGAAGAAGGACTTTTGGACATTCTTACTGAAGCTGGTTTTGTATTACGCCAGCCAGGCTGCTCGGCTTGTTTAGCAATGAATGATGACAAAGTACCTGCAGGAAAATATGCAGTAAGTACTTCAAACAGAAACTTCGAAGGTCGTCAAGGTCCTGGTTCAAGAACCTTATTGGCAAGTCCAATTATGGCCGCTGCTGCTGCAGTAACAGGAGTGTTGACAGATCCAAGAGATTTGTTCTAGTTGAATGTCAATTTCAATGGCAATAACAATATCAAAAGAGAATTAAAAATATAAAGGTTTTAGTTTTTTAAAAGTCAATTTTTCAAAAGGAAAGTCTGAAATCTAAAATCCTAAATCTAAAATCATAAATCACAATGGCATACGATAAATTTAATATTCTTACCAGTAGTGCAGTACCACTACCAATAGAAAATGTGGATACCGATCAAATTATCCCAGCACGTTTCTTAAAAGCTACCAAACGGGAAGCTTTTGGAGACAACCTATTCAGAGACTGGAGATATAATGGAGACGATACTCCAAAAGCAGATTTCGTATTGAACGACGCAACGTATAGCGGGAAAATATTAGTTGGCGGAAAAAACTTTGGCTCAGGTTCTTCCAGAGAGCACGCAGCTTGGGCAGTATACGATTATGGATTCCGTGCTGTAGTTTCAAGTTTCTTTGCAGATATCTTCAAAGGAAATTGTTTAAACATTGGTGTTTTACCGGTACAAGTTAGTCCAGAATTTGCCGATATTATTTTCAAGGCTATTGAGAATGATCCAAAAACAGAATTGGAAATTAATCTTCCTGAACAAACCATTACACTAAAAGCAACTGGTCAAAAAGAATCTTTTGATATTTCCGGATACAAAAAAGACAATATGGTTAATGGTTTTGATGATATTGATTATTTGCAAAACATCAAAGAAGAAATTGTTGGGTTTGCCAATCAACTCCCTTATTAGAAACAAACAATAAAAAAGCAGTTATCTTAAGCTCAATAGTATTGTTAAGCCAGATAACTGCTTTTACCTTTTTATAAAACACAACAGCAAGACTTCAAATTACTGAAATCAAAACTGCTTTTAGCTTCAAATTTATAATGAAAAAAAGAAAAATTGAAATAATGGATACGACACTCCGTGATGGTGAACAAACCTCGGGAGTATCATTTTCTGCTGTAGAAAAACTAACCATTGCCCAATTGTTGTTGGAAGAATTAAATATTGATAGAATCGAAATTGCTTCTGCACGCGTGAGTGAAGGGGAATTTCAAGGTGTAAAAGGGATTATGACTTGGGCTAACGAAAAAAACTACTCCAATAGAATTGAAGTTCTAACCTTTGTAGATGGCGGACTTTCCATAGATTGGATGAAAAAAACCGGAGCTAAAGTCCAGAATTTATTAACCAAAGGATCTTTGAATCATTTAACGCATCAGTTAAAAAAAACACCCGAACAACATTTTACTGAAATTGCACAAACCATAGCTTTGGCTAAGGAAAATAATATTGAGACTAATGTATATTTAGAAGATTGGAGTAACGGAATGCGAAATTCACCTGAATATGTTTTTCAATATTTAGATTTTCTGACCAAACAACCTATCAAGAGAGTCTTGCTACCGGACACTTTAGGCGTTTTGATCCCTTCTGAAACTTTTGAATTTATTTCGAAAATTATAGCAAGGTACCCAAACACCCATTTTGATTTTCATGCCCACAACGACTACGATTTAAGCATCGCAAATGTAATGGAAGCTGTAAAAGCTGGTATTCAAGGACTGCACGTGACTGTAAATGGAATGGGAGAACGCGCTGGAAATGCTCCACTTGAAAGCACTGTTGCTGTAATTAATGACTTTTTTCCACAAATAGAAATTGGCGTAAAAGAATCTTCATTATATTCTGTGAGTAAGTTGGTCGAAACTTTTACAGGATATAGAATTCCGGCAAACAAACCAATTGTTGGTGACAATGTATTTACACAAACAGCCGGTATTCATGCTGACGGGGACAACAAAAATAATTTATATTTTAATGATTTACTTCCGGAACGTTTTGGAAGAAAAAGAAAGTATGCTCTAGGTAAAACATCTGGAAAAGCTAATATTGAAAAAAATCTTCAGGAATTAGGCCTTCAATTAAACCCTGAGGATTTAAAATTAGTTACGCAACGTATCATTGAATTAGGTGATAAAAAAGAAACCGTTACCAAAGAAGATTTACCTTATATAATCTCTGATGTTTTAGACAGCCAGACCTATCAGGAAAAAATTATTGTTGAGTCCTATATACTATCTCACGCAAAAGGCATGCGTCCATCGACTACTTTATCTTTAAAAATAGATGGTGAAATCATTGAAGAGCACGCACAAGGTGACGGGCAATTTGATGCTTTTATGAATGCACTGGCAAAAATATATAAAAGCAAAAATTTAGAATTACCTAAATTGATTGATTATGCTGTCCGAATTCCGCCAGGAAGTAGTTCTGACGCCTTATGCGAAACCATAATCACCTGGACGAATAATGAAAAAGAATTCAAAACTAGAGGACTTGATTCAGACCAAACAGTTGCCGCAATCATTGCAACACAAAAGATGTTAAATGTCGTTGCTGCCCAATAATAAATAGAAATACATTAATATAAAATATACCTAATGAAATTTAACATAGCCCTTTTAGCTGGAGACGGAATTGGACCCGAAGTAATCAATGAAGCTGTAAAAGTTTCGGATGCTATTGCAAAAAAATTCAACCACGAAATCACTTGGACACCTGCACTTACAGGAGCTTGTGCCATTGACGCCGTAGGAGTTCCTTATCCTGATGAAACGCATGAAATTTGTATGGCTGCTGATGCTGTTTTATTCGGAGCCATTGGACATCCAAAATATGATAACGACCCAAGTGCGCCTGTAAGACCCGAACAAGGTTTATTATTGATGCGTAAAAAATTAGGCTTGTTTGCCAATGTGCGTCCAACCTTTACATTCCCATCTTTGATTGATAATTCTCCTTTGAAAAGAGAACGCATCGAAGGAACTGATTTAATTTTCTTAAGAGAACTTACTGGAGGAATTTATTTTGGAGAAAAAGGAAGAAAAGACGATGGCGAAACAGCGTATGATACTTGTACTTACACCAGAGCTGAAGTACAGCGTTTGGCTAAAAAAGGTTTTGAACTTGCTATGACCCGAACTAAAAAACTATGTTGCGTGGACAAAGCTAATGTAATGGAAACTTCTCGCTTGTGGAGAGAAACCGTACAAGCAATGGAAAAGGATTATCCTGAAGTAACTGTAAGTTATGAATTTGTAGATGCAGTTGCGATGCGTTTAGTACAATGGCCAAACTCTTATGATGTATTGATTACTGAAAACTTATTTGGAGATATATTAACAGATGAAGCTTCTGTAATATCAGGTTCTATGGGATTGATGCCATCTGCATCTGTTGGAGAACATACTTCATTGTACGAGCCTATTCATGGATCTTATCCACAAGCCACGGGATTGAATATTGCAAATCCACTAGCGACAGTATTATCTGCAGCGATGATGTTTGAAGATGCATTTGGATTAAAAGAAGAAGCAGAAGCTATTAGAGCAGTTGTGAATAAATCATTAGAACAAGGAATTGTAACCGAGGATTTAGCTTCTAAAGACTCAAAAGCATACAAAACTAGTGAAGTGGGTGACTGGCTAGTTGCTAATCTATAAGTTTTCAAAGTTTCATTTGTTTAAAATTGAGTAATAGCTAAGATTACAACCTGAAAAAACAACACTCTCTTTTAGCTTTTACTCAGCTTTAAACAAAACAATAAACAACAAAAAAGGTGTCAATAAATTGACACCTTTTTTTATAGCTAGAAAAAAATATTAATATCCTCCTCTGTTTCCACCACCACGGTTTTCTCCACCACGGCTGTTTCCACCACCATAACCACCGCGTGAATCTCCACCACGACTGTTATTGTTAAAACTTCTTCTTTCACCTTCTGGTTTAGGCTCAGATTTGTTTACTACGATTGCACGTCCTTGAACAGTAGCTCCGTTCAATTCGTCAATTGCTTTTTGAGCTTCGTCATCATTTGGCATCTCAACAAAACCAAATCCTTTACTTCTTCCAGTAAATTTATCAGTAATAATTTTAACTGAATCAACTGCTCCGTAAGCCTCGAAAGACTCTCTTAAATCTGCTTCCTCAATACTGAATGGAAGGCTTCCAACAAAAATATTCATATGTACTTATTTAAATAATAGAACAAATGTACTCTAATTTTTTTCTAATCTACTATATATTAGCTTATTTATGTTTTTATTTTAATTTCAAAAAAAGGAAATGAACATCCTAAAGCAAATGATTAGGCATTTTATCAAACCAACTCCTCATAGATTACTGAGCAAGAGAACTAACTACAGGAACCTTATAAAAAACTCCGTGTTGAAAATTAACAACCGGACTGGCTAACGAATTACTATTTGTATTTTTAGCATTAAACTTAAAAGTGCCTGTAACAGTATTATTAACAGCATCATATTGAGTTATCACTATCTGACCTTCTCCTATACCAAAACCCGTAGAAAAAGTAACTAAACCATTCGTAGGATCAGTTACTGTATAAATTGCTTTTTTAGACTCACTGGTTCCTAAAAAATAAGTTTGAGCAGTTGTAGAAGTAGTTTTTAAGGATAGTGTTTCATTTGCTGTAAAAGATTCTATGAGCAAGGATCCATCAGCTGCTAGTGTTGCTCTAGATTGCACCCCTCTCCAAAACACATTATCCTTCATGCCCTGAAGCGAAGGATTATTAAAACTAATGTCCTCCTCACAAGAGACTAAAGAAAAAAGCACGACAATAAACAAAAAATATTTTTTCATAAACGCATCTTTTAGAGCAACAAAAGTATGACATTAGACCTTAAAAAAATAAAATCGCATTAAAAAATAAAACAACAGCCACACCTAAAACATTACTGTTCATTAAAATACCAATCGAATTAGTATTTATCGATAAAAAATGTATCTTTGCACCCTTAATTAATCGAGGTCGAGTACCTCAAAATTTAATCACAAGATTATGTCAGTAAAAATTAGATTACAAAGACACGGTAAAAAACAAAAACCTTTTTACTGGGTTGTAGCTGCAGATGCACGCTCAAAAAGAGATGGTAAATACCTAGAAAAAATTGGTACTTACAATCCAAACACTAACCCAGCAACTATCGAATTGAACCTTGATAGCGCAGTAAAATGGTTGCACAATGGTGCTCAACCTACTGATACTGCTAAAGCTATTCTTTCTTACAAAGGTGCTTTATTGAAACACCACCTTGATGGAGGTATTCGTAAAGGAGCTTTAACTCAAGAACAAGCGGACGCAAAATTAGCAGCTTGGTTAGAAGCTAAAGCTGGAAAAGTTGACGCTAAAAAAGAAGGATTGACTAAAGCACAAGCTGCTGATAAAGCAAAAGCTTTCAAAGCAGAACAAGAAGTAAATGCAAAACGTTTAGCTGCTGCTGCACAAGCAGAGGCTGATGCTATTGCTGCTGCAACTCCAGCTGTTGAAGAAGAAGTTGCTGAAGTTGAAGCTGAAGAAGCTCCTGCTGCAGAAGAAAATAACGAAACAACTGAAGCATAATTTTAGAAGGCGAAGATGCGTAAAGAAGATTGTTTCTACTTAGGTAAAATCGCTAAAAAATTTAGTTTCAAAGGAGAAGTTCTTGCCTATTTAGACACGGACGAACCTGAGTTATACGAAAACTTGGAATCAGTGTTTGTTGAATGCAACAAACACTTGGTTCCTTTTTTTATTGAAAGCAGTTCACTGCACAAAAACGACTTTCTCAGAATTCGTTTTGAAGATATGAATACCGAAGAAGATGCCGATGCTGTAATAGGTAACGACTTATATCTTCCCTTAAATATGTTACCAAAACTTACCGGTAATAAATTCTACTTCCATGAAGTAATTGGTTTTGAAGTTGAAGACAAACGCCTTGGTGTTGTTGGAAAAATTGAATCCATAAATGACACTACTGCTCAGCCACTATTTGAAGTTTTAAACGGCGAAGTAGAAATTCTTATTCCTATGATTGACCATTTCCTTGTGAAAATTGACAGAGAAAATAAAAAAGTCATCATGGACCTTCCCGAAGGATTGATCGAAATGTATCTTTAGGGGAAATTCCAATATTTTAAATTCCAAATTCCAACGTAAAAAAGGAAAATTCCAATATTTTAATCTAAATTTGAAAATCTGGGCTTTGGTTGAAATTTAGAATTTAAAAAAATTGAGATTTAACATTTTATGGAAAAACCATTCGATTTAGAAGAAAGAACTTTTTTGTTTGCTAGAGAATGTAGAATCTATGTTCAAAAGCTGCCGAAAACTATTTCAAATATTGAAGATGGTAAACAATTAGTAAGATCTTCAGGCTCTGTTGGCGCAAATTACATTGAAGCCAACGAAAAACTAGGAGAAAAGGATTTATCATTTCGTTTGAAAATAGCCAGAAAAGAAGCTAAAGAATCTAAATATTGGCTTCGGTTATTACAAGAATTAAATCCAGAATTAAAAGCAAATTCAGAAAATTTACTGTTTGAAGTCGAAGAATTAAGAAAGATTTTATCGGCAATAATAACAAAAACAACAAAATTGAAATTCCAAAATTGAAATTCTTCCTTTTATTGGAATTTGGAATTTAAAAAATTTGGAATTTTCATTATCTCCTTAAATCCTAAATTATGTTTTCATTTAAAAAATTTGTTATAGAGCAGGACCGTTGCGCCATGAAAATTGGAACTGACGGTGTTTTGCTTGGCGCTTGGACCCCCATTGAAAACAACCCTTTTAGCATTTTAGATATTGGAGCTGGAACAGGTGTCATCGCTTTAATGCTTGCGCAGAGAAGTACCGCGGAACAAATTGACGCTTTGGAAATCGACGAAGAAGCGTACGAACAATCTGTAGATAATTTTGAAAACTCCCCCTGGAGCGATCGCTTATTTTGTTTTCATGCCGGTTTAGACGAATTTGTAGAAGAACCAGAAGACGAGTACGATTTAATTGTTTCCAACCCTCCATTTTACACTGACGATTACAAATCCGAAAACGAGCAACGCGATTTAGCCCGTTTTGCTGACGCTATGCCTTTTGAAGATTTAATCGAAGCTGCCGCTTTACTACTTTCTGAAAACGGAATTTTCGCAGTCATAATTCCTTTTAAAGAAGAAGAAAATTTCTTGGCTCTAGCCAAAGTATACGAATTATTTCCTTTAAAAATCACTCGCGTAAAAGGAACTCCAACTACCGAAATCAAACGCAGTTTATTGGCTTTTAGCCGAAATGAAAACGCCGTTATTACTATTGATGAATTGATTATCGAAACCTCAAGACATCAATACACCTCAGAATACATCGAATTGACAAAAGATTTTTATTTGAAAATGTAATTCTGGATTCTATCTAAATACATCAACAGTCTTATTTAAAATAAATTTGAAAGTGCAATTAACAATTTTATTGTAAATTAGTAGGCAATGCTATTTTTTCATTAAAATCATGCTTTGAAAAATATCATATTTGATTACAAAATTCGTAATTTTCGATTAAAATAAAAAAATATAACATTTGTTAATGCTTTTGTTATATTTCTTTATGTAAATTTGCGTCATATAAAATTACCAAACCATGAAACCAGACTTATTTCAAGCTCCAGATTATTATAACTTAGACGATTTACTAACAGAAGAACACAAACTAGTACGTGATTCTGCCCGTGCATGGGTAAAACGCGAAGTATCTCCTATTATAGAAGAATATGCTCAAAAAGCAGAATTTCCAAAACAAATCATTAAAGGTTTGGGTGAAATAGGTGGTTTTGGTCCTTACATTCCAGAAGAATATGGTGGTGCAGGTTTAGACCAAATATCATATGGTTTAATTATGCAGGAAATTGAACGCGGTGATTCTGGTGTTCGTTCCACTTCATCTGTACAATCATCTTTAGTAATGTATCCAATATGGAAATACGGAAATGAAGAGCAACGCGTAAAATACTTACCTAAGTTAGCTACAGGAGAATACATGGGATGTTTTGGATTAACAGAACCTAATTACGGTTCAGATCCAGGCAGCATGATTACAAACTTTAAAGATATGGGCGACCATTATTTATTGAATGGCGCCAAAATGTGGATTTCAAACGCTCCGTTTGCTGATATTGCTATTGTTTGGGCAAAAAATGAAGAAGGAAGAATTCACGGTTTAATCGTAGAACGCGGAATGGAAGGTTTTTCTACTCCAGAAACACATAACAAATGGTCACTTCGTGCCTCGTCAACTGGAGAATTAATCTTTGACAATGTAAAAGTACCAAAGGAAAACTTATTACCCAATAAATCTGGACTAGGAGCACCGCTTGGCTGTCTAGATTCAGCACGTTACGGAATTGCTTGGGGAGCCATTGGTGCAGCCATGGATTGTTATGATACGGCACTGCGTTACGCAAAAGAAAGAATCCAGTTTGACAAACTTATTGCAGGAACTCAATTACAACAAAAGAAACTAGCCGAAATGATTACTGAAATCACTAAAGCACAATTATTGACTTGGAGATTAGGCGTTTTAAGAAATGAAGGCAAAGCAACAACTGCTCAAATTTCTATGGCAAAAAGAAACAATGTAGATATGGCGATTCATATTGCCCGCGAAGCCAGACAAATGCTGGGCGGAATGGGAATTACAGGAGAGTATTCTATCATGCGACACATGATGAATCTGGAATCCGTAATTACGTATGAAGGTACTCATGATATCCACCTATTGATTACCGGAATGGATATTACTGGAATTCCAGCTTTTAAATAGTAGTAAACGACTATTAAAGTATATATAAAATTGATAACAAAAGCTTCTTGGAAACAGGAAGCTTTTTTATCTTTACATAAAAAATACCACCTATGAATATTGAGACAATCAACAATAGCATTCAGCCCCAAAAAGAACTATTGTTACAACATTCTTTATACAAAAAAGTAAAAACCATTGAAGATTTACAGTGTTTTCTCGAAAACCATGTTTATGCCGTTTGGGATTTCATGTCATTATTAAAAGCACTGCAATCTAAGTTGACCTGCACAACTACTCCTTGGTTTGCCACTCAAAATCCTCAAACCAGGTATTTGATAAATGAAATAGTAGTTGCGGAAGAATCTGATTTGACAATTGATGGCCGTCGCCAAAGTCATTATGAAATGTACATTGAAGCGATGGAAGCTTGCGGAGCAAACACCGCTGGAATTGAACATTTTTTATCTGAAGTAAATTCGCTTAAAAACATATTTGTTGCTATCAAAAAAAGCAATTTACACCCTAACATTAAAGCTTTCTTAGACTTTACTTTCAGAGTTATTGACGAAGGGAAATCTCATGAAATTGCAGCTGCATTCACTTTTGGTAGAGAAGATTTAATCCCAAGTATGTTTACCGCTATTCTGAAAAACTTTCAAGAAAATTTTCCGCAAACTGATTTGAGCAAACTGATTTATTATTTTGAAAGACATATCGAATTAGATGCTGATGATCATGGCCCAATGGCAATGGAAATGATAACTGAACTTTGCGGGACTGATGCTCAAAAATGGTCTGATGTAGAAGAAATATCAATTTTAGCACTGGAAAAACGTATTGGACTTTGGGACGCTATCGAAGAAACAATTATGATGAATGTTGAATTGGCATAAAACCAATACTTCCTAATAAACGTAACTATTATTTAGAAATGAATTCTATCAAATTTCAAAATAATGAAAAAACAATTCCAAGTAATAGTTGCGTTCTTTTTTCTGCTTTTTATTGCGGGCTGCAGCACTGAAAGCCCAATTCCTGAAACAACTCCCACACCAATAATTACAGCTCCGCAAACACAAGCGAAAACCTATAATTATTTAGCACTTGGAGACAGTTATACCATTGGACAGAGCGTTTGTGAAACCTGCAGATTCCCGGCACAATTATCAAAAAGTTTAGGTAATTTAAATCCGAACAATACCCATTCCCTGAAAATTATCGCACAAACCGGATGGACTACCACCAATTTAATTTCGGCGATAAATACACAAAATCCAACTTCAAATTATGATTTGGTCACACTGCTAATAGGAGTAAACAATCAATATCAAAACAGGTCTTTTCTGTTATATGAAAAAGAATTTCCTGAATTAGTAAATAAGGCTATTGCGCTTGCAAAAGGAGACAAAACGAAGATAATTGTAGTTTCTATTCCAGATTATGCCTATACTCCTTTTGGCCAAGCATCAGGGAACCAGACTACAATTTCTGCAGAAATAAATCAGTATAATGCTTTTGCAAAAAAATACTGTGATGACAATGCTATAGTGTTTATAAATATAACCGACATCACCAGACAAGGTTTGATCAATAAAAATCTTGTAGCCCAAGATGGACTGCATCCTTCGGAATTAACGTACTCTTTATTTGTAGAACGAATTTTACCAAAAGCGGCAACAGCTTTAAGCAATTAAAAACAATTTGGTAAAAGAAGTATCAATGAAAAAACAGCTTTCTTCGCTATTTTTTTTATCTTTAATATCTAAAATAAATAAATGTCTTCCCAAGAACGATTAACAAAAGCTTACAAAGAAGCCAAAAGAGTTCCTTTTGACAATCAATCAAAATTTATCCTTTTTAGTGACTGCCACAGAAGCGACAATAGTTTTGCTGATGATTTTGCCAGCAATAGAAACGTCTATTTTCATGCGATGACCCAATATTATAACGATGGCTTTACGTATTGTGAGCTGGGTGATGGGGATGAATTATGGGAGAATATTTTTTTTAAAACTATTTTCGAAGCACACAAAAACGTCTATCTTTTACTAAAGAAATTTCATGATTCTAATAGGTACCATAAAATTTGGGGTAATCACGAAATGACTTTTCGAGATAAAGACCATGTAGAAAAAACGCTTACGACGTATACAAACACCCAAAACGACAGAATTGAACCCTTGTTCACTGGTATACAATGCCACGAAGCCATCGTTTTAGTGCATCAGGAAACCAATCAGGAATTGTTTTTAACTCATGGTCATCAGGCCGATTTCATGAATTATGTGGGTTGGAAAATCAATAGATTTATGGTGCGCATCTTATGGAAACCGTTGCAAATTTGGGGAATATCTGATCCCACAAGTCCCGCTAAAAATTATGTAGAGCGAATAAAAATCGAACTGCGCATCAAAAAATGGATTGAGAACAATAATCGAAAAATTACTATTGTGGGTCATACGCATCGACCTAGTTTTTCCTATCCAAGTCAGAACACGACACCTTACTTCAATGATGGAAGCTGCGTACATCCTAGAAGCATCACTGGAATTGAAATTGTAAATGGAACTATAACACTTATAAAATGGTTTATCGACACAAAGGAGAATGGCATTCTTCAGGTTGTAAGAGAAGTACTTGAAGGTCCGACAAATCTAAAAGATTACAAATAAAAAAGCGTTTGCCTAGGCAAACGCTTTTTTATTAATTTTCAGGAGCCAACTCCAGTTCTAATCCTTCGAGACTTTCGGTGATTGGGATTTGACATCCCAATCGACTGTTTGATTTTACGTAAAATGCTTCTGAAAGCATCGCTTCTTCATCATCGCCCATTTCCGGTAAAGCTACATCATTAAGAACATAACATTGACAAGAAGCACACATAGCCATTCCGCCGCAAGTTCCTTCTACAGGAAGCTCGTAGGCTTTGCATAATTCCATGATATTCATGGCCATATCTGTAGGAGCCTGTAATTCGTGCACTACTCCTTCTCTATCTTTAATTTTTATTAATACATCCATAAATCAGTTATGAGTTATAAGTTATGAGTTGTGGGTATGCAAATTTGCGTGAGGGATAGCAGCAAGCTACCGAAGTAGCGCGGATAGCCCGACGCTTTTAAGAAAAAAGGCAGCTACCCAGTTTATCGAGTAGCCTTTTTTCTTAAAAGGGGCACGCCTAAAAAATTTATAGAATATTTACAACAGTTTCTATTTGTGGTGCAAACTTTTTGATGGTGGTTTCCACCCCGGCTCTTAGTGTCATTTGGTTTACACTACAACTGGTACATGCCCCCTCGAGACGTACTTTTACGTGTTTGTCGTCCTCGATGGAAATCAGTGTGATATCACCGCCGTCAGAATTCAAAAAAGGTCTAATTTCTTCGAGTGCTTTTTGAACTTCTATTGTTAATTCTTCTGTTGTCATTTTCTTTATTTAAAGATTGAAAGATTAGAAAATTGAAATATTATAAATCATTTTCAAAAGATTCTAATTTCTATTTTTTTACTGCTGAACAACCAGCCATAGTTGTTATTTTTACAGCCTCAGTCGCAGGTAAATTTTCGTTTCTGCTTACAACTTCCTGTACTACATTTCTAGTGATTTCTTCGAAAACAGTTTCAATAATTGATCCTGTTTGCATCGCTGCTGGACGACCAAAATCTCCTGCTTCACGAATAGATTGTACGATAGGTACTTCGCCAAGGAACGGAACTTCTAAATCTTCTGCAAGATTTCTTGCTCCTTCTTTTCCGAAGATGTAATATTTATTTTCTGGTAATTCTTCTGGTGTGAAGTACGCCATGTTTTCTATAATTCCTAAGACAGGAACATTTATAGCTTCAGACATGAACATTGAAACTCCTTTTTTGGCATCGGCCAAAGCTACTGCTTGTGGCGTACTAACAATCACAACACCTGTAATAGGCAATGATTGTACGATTGAAAGGTGAATATCACCTGTTCCCGGAGGCAAATCGACTAACATGAAATCCAATTCTCCCCAGTCAGCATCAAAAATCATCTGGTTCAACGCTTTAGAAGCCATTGGTCCTCTCCAAATTACCGCTTGACTTGGCGCTGTAAAAAATCCTATTGAAAGAATTTTCACTTCGTAGCTTTCAACAGGTTTCATTTTTGATTTCCCATCAACTGTTACAGAGATTGGTTTTTCATTTTCTACATCAAACATGATTGGCATAGATGGCCCATAAATATCAGCATCAAGGATTCCAACTGAGAAACCCATTTTAGCTAGTGATACCGCTAAGTTTGCAGTCACAGTAGATTTCCCTACTCCTCCTTTACCAGAGGCAACGCCAATAATATTTTTGATTCCCGGTATTGACTTTCCTTTGATTTCTGGTTTGTCAGCAACCTCAACTTTACTATTGATTTTGATTTTAGCATCCGGAGATACTAATTCAAGAATTGTTTTTTTGATATCGTCTTCGGCACGTTTTTTTATGTGCATTGCCGGTGTATGCAATACTAAATCAACTACAACCTCATCGCCAAAAGTAACTACATTTGCTATTGCACCACTCTCCACCATGTTTTTTCCTTCTCCAGCTATAGTTATCGTTTCTAAAGCTTTAAGAATCTCTTTTCTATCTAATTTCATTTTTAGTTAACTGTTTTCTATTAGTGTTTTACCACCAGAATATTATCTTTATTTAAACTGATTTCAGATTACAAAGATACTGTGAAAAGTTCTTATTATAAAGAATTTGTATCGCATTTATTGATGAAGAAATTGAGGGCGATTATTAGATAAAACATCGCTTTTTGACCGTAACAAACCTTATGAATTGAACTTTTACAGATTACTCAATCCTAACTTCCGGTTGCCAAAAATGTTTTTCGAAATCTACAATTTGGTTGTCAATGACAGTCAAACCTTCGTTTTCCAATAATTGCTGCATTAGATTTGTTCCGTCAAAATGAAGTTTTCCTGTTAGCAATCCTTTTCGATTCACCACACGATGCGCCGGAACATCTTCAAGATTATGCGAAGCATTCATTGCCCAACCCACCATTCGAGCAGAACGAGCAGTTCCTAAAGCCTTTGCAATAGCGCCATAAGAAGTCACTTTTCCGTAAGGAATTTGTCTGGCGATGGCGTACACACGTTCAAAAAAGTTGTCGTTTGACATATTTTATAAAATCAGGTAAAACGGTATTTTTAGGCTGTTTAAAACTACCTCAAATAATATCGAATAATATTAATCAAAGTAATTAAAGCAATCAATCCTGTTATACTTCCTATGATGGTATTCATGTTTTTCATCATATAATCCGTTTTGCCTTCTATTTTCTGAAAGAAAGTGATGTATAAATAAAAAACTAAAAAAGAACCCAATACCACACCGGTAACAAAAACAAAAACATGGGAATTATCAAACACAAACAAATTATAAGAAGCCAGAGTGACGCTTACAAAAACATAATATGGAATGGGGAAAAAATTAAGTGCAGAAAGCAACATCCCAAGAAAAAAACGAGTAGATGTGCTCTTTTTTTTGATTTTCCCTTTCTTTGCTTTTGGCTTTTTGGCAATCAGCAAGAAGTAAATGGTTAGTACTGAAAATATAACAAATCCCACTTCTCGCAGCAATACAATAACATCTGGTCTGCCTTCAATGTACCTTGCAAATAATATTGCCAATGTAGCTTGAAAAAAAATCACAATTACCGCTCCTAAAACAAACCAATACGCGCTTACCTTTCCTTCTTTTAGATTCACTTTAGCGGCTGTCATATTGATTAATCCCGGAGGCGTAATCCCTACAATGGCTGTAATTAAACCCAAAAACAAAGAAACAATTAAATTCATAGGCAAGATACGAGAATCAAAAAAGCAAAATTATTCTTTAATTTTAAATCGAATATACGTAATTGCTTTGTTTATTTCCAAATATTGTTTTTCATAAAAAGTTTGAAATGCGGTTACTTCTTCCGGACTTCCCTCATTTACATACACATTATGATTGGCATATAAAACTTCATGTCCTTCACCGTGTAACAACCCAAGAGTATATCCGTGCATGAACTCACTGTCGGTTTTTAAGTTTACGACACCGTCTTTTTTAAGGATTTTTTTATACAATTGCAAAAACTCTGAATTTGTCATTCTGTGTTTCGTGCGTTTGTATTTAATTTGCGGATCTGGAAAAGTAATCCAGATTTCGTCTACTTCATTTTCAGCAAAAATGTGATTGATTAATTCGATTTGGGTTCTGATAAAAGCCACATTATGCAATCCGGTTTCAACAGCCGTTTTAGCACCACGCCAGAAACGCGCTCCTTTGATATCGATTCCAACGAAATTCTTATTAGGATATCTTTCAGCTAAACCTACTGAATATTCTCCTTTTCCACAGCCTAATTCCAGCACTAATGGATTTTCATTTTTGAAGAATTCCGAATTCCATTTGCCTCTAAGCGGAAATAAATCTCCTACTACCTCTTCTCTCGTTGGTTGAAAAACGTTAGTGAATGTTTCGTTTTCCTTGAACCTTTTTAATTTATTTTTGCTTCCCACTTTTTCAGAATATTTCGGCAAAATTAAGGAAATATATAAGACCGAGCGGCCTACAAACGAAAAAATGAAAAAACGTTTTGAAAATTAGACCAATTACAACTCTTAATCTATTATTTAATTAAAAATAATTTTTAGACAACACTACATTTTATTGATGGAATTTAAAACTAACAATAAAACAAGAGCTAAAAATTTTATTGCTTTACTTGTAATTTTTTTATCATAGCATCTTCGATAGAAGCTTTAACTTTTATAACTTCATTCGAGTTGTCATTTGGAATCGTCATAGATAAAACATAATGTTTTATTTTCCACTCCTTGCCTATTTTTATCAACACACCCGAACCACGGCAAATCTTCATTTGAGTATCCAGTAATTCATCAAACCAAGCTGTTTTACCCGTTTCATCAAAATAAATGTGGCGTTCCAAAGCTGTAAAACTCCAAGCTTTCCCTTTGTCAAAATGTGGTTTTGAATAGGCTTGAAAAGCTGTCTTATTCCAATTCTCTGTCGCATCAGTACCAATGAAAACGGCATCATCCGTCATTAAACTGAAATAATCGTTATAGTTAGCATCTGCTGCGGCTTTGTGCCAAGCATCGAGTGTTGAATTGATGTTTGTTTTTGAAATTGTTTGATTCTCCATCATGCTTTTGCATCCGGATAAAGTGAGAACGACAAGAACAGCCAGTATTTTTTTCATCTGATTTAAGTATTTATTCATGGTTTTTATTCCATCTGATTTTTATTTTTCCATCAACATCAACGGCCAATAAATGCAGCACGATTCCTTTCGTACGTTTTTCAGCTTTTTCCGCTTCATCGGTGATAAGTTCATCTTTTTTTGGATTTCTCAACGGAATAGTCATCGCTAAATTTGTACCTCTGTTGAACGAATAAACACCATTTACGTCTAAATTCAATACATTGGAACTCACTTTCAAATCATTGACATCTACTAAATCTCCATTGATTTTAAAATTTCCGGACAAATCACTAAAAACGATATGGTTCACATTTCTAAAAGGAAAAGCGAACTTACCTATATTTGTAATGGGTTTAAAATCGATTAAAGCACCTTGAGCCACCTTAAATTTAGCCGCACCTGAAAGAGAGTTCGTTTTTAATTCTCCGCCGGAAAGTAGTTTCCCTTTAAGCGCTGCCGAAGCTGTTAAAAATCCCTCTATGTTTTTAGGTTCAAAAGATTGAATCCCAAAATTATTCAAGCCGGAAAGGAATTGGCCAATGTTAACCCGGTTGATTTTCGCATTGGATTCCAGCAGAAAATGATCTCCATCAGGAACTAATTCCCCATCAAAAGCAATGCTCCCGCCAACGCTTTGAACCCAGCCATTTTTGACAATTAATTTATTGTTGAGTAACAAAATCGTTGCTTTCGCATTCGTCGCCTCGAGTTTACTGTAGACCATTTTGTCCGCTTTAACTTGTAACGCCATTTGGCTCATTTCAATCACGGAATACAATTCATCTGAAAAATCATCTTTTTTGTTCTTGGTTTTTGGAACTTTTCTACCCGTACTTGTAAAAACACCTACAAATTGTTTCACGTCCAAAAAAGGAGCATAAATATCCCAGTTGACAACCATTTTTTCAGGATTCTCGTAATATAACGTCAGGAAATTATCAATTTTGCCTTCCATAAAAACCATGTTCCGACGATCTTTAAAATTGATCTTCTTGATTAATAAGGCTTTTTCCGTAAAATCAAGCTGAATGTCTGTTTTTACAAAAGTCAAATTCCGTGGGCCATAATTTACAGTTGCATTTTTAACGGCTACACTTCCCGTGAATAAGGGTTTTTGTATTTTTAAGTGCACCACATCAAATTTAAAATCCAAATTCACTTTGGCCTGACCATCAGAAAAATGCATTAAATCCGCATTGACTATCTCATTTAGTTGCGAAACGGCAAAGTCCGATTTAAAACTTCCTGCCGCAGTGGTTTTCTCAAAATTGGAAATAATCCCGATTGGAATTGCAAATGGAATCGTTTTGTATTTCCCTGAAAAATCCGTTAAAGTTATTGTCGAGTTAATGTCGTTACAACCGGCGCCTTTTTTATAATGGTTGGTAAAACTGGCGTCAAAACTGCAGTCCGTAATGATTCCGTCCGGTATTTTGAGTTCGTTATTTTTTATTTTTGTCGTCACCACAATTTCCGGATCGCCAGTAACATTCATATCGCCAATAATCGTGCAACCTACATCAATTGGTTTTTTTAAATCGAACTGATCAATTTTAGTACTGATATTAGCGCTCAATAAGGCGGAAGCATCACGCCACAAAATCGTAGTTTTTATGGCAATATCAAAAGGAGATTTGTTTTTATCCAAACTAAAATGCGCCTTAATGTCAAAAAACTCTTCCCCAATTCCGAAATTCTCCGTGGCAACACTAATTTGGTTTTTCGGTTCTGAGAAATCAACTTTCAAAACCCCTTCTACCATTCTATTTTGAATAAAACTTCCCCTTTTGGTATTGAAAGCCATACTTTTAGCAAGCGTTTTCAAATATAAATTCGTGTGCCAATTCTCGTTATCATGATCTATTTGGCTTCGCAGTGCAACGATATTAAAATCAAATAATTTATGTCCCATTTGATTTTCGGAAATGAAATGCACTTGGTCTAAAACGACTTCTTTTACTTTAGAATCGGTGGAGCTTTTTGACTTTTTGTTTTTTGGCTTAGGCCTAAAAATATTTGTGTTTACAATTCCATTATTCCCTTTGAACAAATGCAAAGTGGCCTGCTGAATTTCTATTTTATCGATGTTGATCTCATTAGAAAGCAATCCCAAAACATTGACGCGCACTTCAATTTGTTCCGCTTTGAGCAACGTGCGCTTGTGTAAAGACCACAAACTATCCTTTAATTCTACTTGGCTTAATGCCAAAGTCATATTGGGGAAACCCTTAAAAAACTTGTAGTCAATATCGCCAATATCGATTGTGCCGGTAATATTTTTGTTGATTTTAGCATTAATTTGCGTTACTATTTTCGCTTTATTATTATTAAAATACACTGAAAAAACCGCGGAAGATATCACGAAAAAAGCCACAATTCCGAGAAGTAAAAAACCAATTATTTTGATTATTTTTCGAAAATTTATGGTTTGAAAATAAGACTTTGTGCGCTGCAAATATTGATTCATACGTATTCCATTACTATTTTAAATAAAGGTAGCTAAAAACATTCGGTTTAAGAATTATTAATCCAAAAACGGATTTCATACCCCTTTTGAACGACTGTGATGGCATTTTCATTTCTGGAATTTCAGGCTGTTGAACCACATTTTTAAAATTAAGTACCGCTAAGTTCAATCTATCTTTTCGTCTTGAAAAGTTCAAAATTTTAAAATTTTCCATTGAGTAAAATCACATGAAAAGGAATAATTATTGGGTTTTATCGTTTGATTTTACTTTTGTAAAAACGGTAATATTATTGGTTTTTCGTCACTTTCGACAAAATGGAGTTGCAGGAACAATTTTACATCTTGCAAGACTATTTATTTCATAATTTTTGGATTTATGAAAATATATTGAACAAAAAAAAAGATCTCCTTAACAAAATAAAATTCATAACTAATTAATTTACATACACTTAATTTAGATTCTGAATTCAAAAATACCCTTAAAGTAAAGATTGAGTTTCGCTTTGTAAAACCTTACGCAGTCCAAAAATGGTAGTATCTCACTGGATTTGATGTATTTTTGTAATACCTTAAACACATTCAAGGCGAATTAAAAGCTTATCTATGAAAAAGTTACATTCCCCAATCCTTTTGGCTGTTTTAATATTGCTTTTTACTATTGTTTCCTGCAAAAAGAAAGATGGAAACGAAGTTAAAAAGGAATCGAGTATTAATGCTATAGAAGTTGCGTTTGACAGCACGCAAATCAAAACATTCTTCGGAAAATATCCAAAACTGCAGCCGTATCAAGGCGATGTAGAAAAATTATACCGCAAGCATCAATTTCATTACATCTGGTTTGACAAAGACGGACTCAATGAATTTGCAGGTTTACTATACAACAAAGTGAATAATTTGAGTCAGGAAGGAATTGAAACTGAGATTCCATACAAGGAAAAATTAGACGCTATTTATGATAATCCGGATGACAATCAAAAAGCAAGTATTGAAACCGAGTTATTGAGTTCTGCGCTATACTTCTTTTATGCTGATAAAGTTTACGATGGCATCAGCACTGAAAAATCGAAAGAGTTAGAGTGGTTTTTACCTCGAAAAAAACAATCGTATGTCAATTATTTAGATTCGCTGTTAATCAATCCTTCGTTAATTAACAAAGAAGAAAAAGGCGTATTGAAGCAGTATTACCTGCTTAAAGATGTGTTGCAGGAATACCGCAAAATAGAAAAGAAAGGAGGCTGGAAAGCCATTGCATTGGATCCAAATGTAAAATCATACAAACCCGGCGACAGTGCCACTACCATTGCGCAAATCAGAACCCGCTTGTTTATCACGGATGATCTTTCGCGAGATTCAAAAAGTGCCGTTTATGATGATGAATTAGCAACCGGGATTTTGAAATTCAAAAAGAGAAGTGGCAATCTGCTCAACAAAACGATTCTGCCGGAACACATCAATTACATGAATGTATCAGTTGCGGATCGCATCAAAACTGTTATGGTCAATATGGAACGTTGTCGATGGATTTCGAATGACATCACCAAATCCGAGGAATTAATCGTGGTGAATATTCCAGCTTATGAACTGACTTTTTTCAGAGATGGAAAACCGGAATTACGCTCTAAAGTTGTTGTGGGAAAAGCGATGCACAAAACGGTGATTTTTAGTGCGCCAATGAAGTACATCGTGTTCAGACCGTATTGGAATGTGCCGACCAGTATCCTTAAGAAAGAAATTCTTCCTGCTATTGAAAAGAATCCAAATTACTTGGCCGAACACGACATGGAATGGAAAGACAGCAATGTAAGACAAAGACCTGGACCGGAAAACTCATTGGGATTAGTGAAGTTTTTATTTCCAAATTCGAATGCGATTTATTTACATGATACACCATCCAAAAGTCTCTTTGGAAAGGAAGACCGAGCTTTTAGCCACGGTTGTATTCGTGTCGCCAAGCCAAAAGAACTGGCTGCCGCGATTATGAAAGATGACAAGAAATGGAATCCTGAAAAGATAGAAAGCGCGATGAACGGCGGAGAAGAATATTGGTACACGCTCAAAAACAAAATTCCGGTATACATTGGTTATTTCACTGCTTGGGTAGATGCGGACGGCGTGGTTCATTTCTATGAAGACGTCTACAAAAAAGACGAAGCATTAGCAACCTTACTGTTTGACAAATAAAAGCATACCCTCTTCCTACAAAGAATAACAACCAAAAAAAAATGACACTATCTTATTTAGACAGTGTCATTTTTTGGTTTGCCAAAAGGCAACTATTTAATACGCTTTCTGTTTTTCGAAAGCTGTGTCCAACACTTTTTTTATTTTGTCTAAGGCTCCGTGAAATGCTTTCTCTGTAGTATCGGCATGATTCGTTACTGCAACGGGTTGCATATTTACGGGTCTGGCTTCGATTAGGCATCGTTTGTCATTGATTCCGAATTTATCACTGTTTTCGTCTGCAAGATGCACTTCTAAACGGGTAACTTTATCTTCAAAACGCGCCAAAGCTGTTCCTAATTCCTCCGCTATATACGCTTTCAACCGTGCGTGTCCTTCTACATTGTTGTCTGTGTTGATTTGTACTGTCATTTTTTATTTATTTAATGTTCTATTCTCAAATTTACCGATTGAAACACAAAAAACCGAACCAATTAATAAAACATTGGGAAAATAAAAGAGAGAAAAAGTGGATTTAAGGAAGGGATTGGATTCTTGTCTCAAGTTTGGGATTGCACTTTTTGATTTTGTCTCAAAATAATTTCGGATTGGATTGTAGCCACGCAATCCTCCAGTTTTTTTTCTATCTCCGCACTCCAGAAACGAAGGACTTTCCAATTTTGTGATTCGAGATAATTATTGACTTCAATGTCTCTTTGCATATTGCGCTCTATTTTCTTTTGCCAAAACTCCGTATTGGTTTTCACGCGGTCTTTTTGGATTTCCCAATCTTTGTCGTGGAAGAATTCGCTGTCAACGAAAATGGCAATCTTCAATTTTTTGAAAGTTAAATCCGGTGTACCTAAAACAGTTCTGTTGTTTTTACGGTAGCGATAGCCGAGATTCCATAAAGCTTTTGCCAAACGGACTTCAGCTTTGGTGTTGGTGCTGCGAATGGCTCGCATGTTTTTGGAACGTTGTTGTGGTGTGACACGATCCATGAGATAACGATTTAAAGTCGTTATATAAAGCTAGTACTTTTTTTGCCATACTCTATGAACAAGATAAAAATTATATCATTTAAGACTCAAAAGCTTTTCCTTAGTTATGATTTGGGAACTCTCAATTACTTTAACCGTTGGAGGATCGGAAAACATATATTGTTTTAATTCCTTTATTAAATCATTGAATTCCTCACTGGTTGCTACCACAACTTTGTCAAGTCCAATAACATCTCCGCTTTTAATTTTTGCTTTTACACCTTTTGCCTCAGTGTCGTCAAGAGTTACCAGATAGCTTAGAGCTTTTCTATGAACATATTTTAAAGCAATAGCCTCAAGGTCGGCTTGTTTATATCTTTCTCTTAAACTTGTCTTTGCAGATAAACATATTGGACCTCGTTCTGTTGTATAAAACATCAAATCATATATAACATTTGGTACAAATGCAACTTTAGCACTTAAATATAAAGGCAAAATATTTTCACGAACACATAAAGTCGCAAGTATGTATTCAAATATCTTCCCATTGAGATTGTTATTCCCTTCAGGAAGTTTTTTATAGGCTTCCCAATAAATCGAAATATATTCGGAAGGTTTTTCATATTTAATATCTAAAAAGTTTGGAAACAAGCTATCGAATATAATATTGGCTTTTTTACCTTTTCCTAAAGTTATTCCCAATTGATTAAGTTTGCTCATTTTATAAATCGAATTTGTAAATTTAGTTTAAAAAATAACTCCCCATTTTCTTCATAAATACATCCGAAGTCATGTCTAGTTGAACTGGCAGTATCTAACTTTGTATTGTTTATTAAATAGTTTTCAAATTCATTTTTATTATAAATATGATAGCATAAAACATCCCCATTTTCCTTTACGATTAAATAACCCCCAGTTGCATCATAATCTCCAGACCAAACTTTTGAAGGCATCATTCCTAAAGCTATATCCGTTAAAAGTCGTTTAGTTTTATATGTGTAAAATTTATGCTTGTCAGAAATATCAAAATTTAAAGGATTGTCCTCTTCAACTTTTGAAATCAAATCAATGATTTTTGAAGAGTTACTCGTATAAAAATTAAAAATAATACTTGCTAAAATTTGTGGTAGTAAACTATCAATTAAAACTAAATTATTAGAAAAAACCTTCTGTTCGGTTCTGGCAAATTCAAAAACTCCACCTATTTTTTCTATACACTCAATACGATCTTTTATCTTACTTCTAGTTTCTATAGCGTTAACCGTATTAATTTCTTCTTCATCAAGATTCAATCCATTAATTTTAAAAATAAAATTTGTAGTTCTTCCTGCATTAAGCAGAGTTGAAGGGTTTCCTAATTGAGATTTTATGCTAAATCCAAGAGTTGGTTGTTGATTTGTTCTTTGATCGTGCACAACAATTGTGATATCAGTTTTAGTATTAGAATTAGCTTTCAAAGAAATACAATTAATACTAAGCATAAACTGCTCGATTTCAGGAATAGAAAATGTAGTTTCTCTGTTTAATTTTATTAAGTTTAATAAAAAAATAGCTTTCTCTTTAAATTCTTGAATAGGAATTCTTAGAACTTCTTCATTACCTGAAATCAATACAATATCATCTTGAATTGAATATTCATAATTCCCATTAGTGCCAGAGCGTAATATTTTGATTATTGGGTAAAATACATTTTCAATTTTCATGATATTTTCATCCCCTGGTTGAAGTATTTTATCACCTAAAAGTTTGAATAAAGTATATATTTCACTCCATTCCCCTTTATTTCCTGTAATCATAATTTAGCTTTTATCAAATCAATTATTTTTTCTGCTGTTGCTTGAATCGCAGGAACCGCAACAGAATTCCCAAATTGTTTGTAAGCAGATGCATCGGCTACAGGAATTATAAAATTATCAGGAAAACCTTGTAATCTTGCCCATTCTCTTGGAGTCATTTTTCTAATTCCTTCACGATTTACTTCGCCTTTGATATGAGTAGTTGGAGTATAATCTGTTATTCGATTATCAATAACTAAATTTCTTTCTCTACCCATTCCACCAACAACAATTGCGTTTGATATTTCATCATCTTTGATAATTTCATATCCAAATCCATTTCCTTTACTTGCGTGCCTTTCTTTATGACTAACTAGGGTTCGCAAATATTGAGTAGATAAATAATATTTTGTAGGAACTACATTTTCTTCTTTTACTTTTCCGAAAAAAACTTTTTCTTCTAAAGGTTCAGGATATGAAAATGAATCAATATTTAAATCATTTCTAAAACCGACAATATATATTCGTTCTCGGTTTTGAGGAACTCCATAATTCTTAGCATTAATTATTTGCGGTTCTGGCACATAATAACCCAAATCATTACGTAAAACATTCAATATTGTAGCTAATGTCTTACCACCATTATGATTTCTTAAACCTTTTACATTTTCTAAGAAAATTGCTTTTGGTTTCTTCAATTTTATTATTTCAGCCACATCGAAAAAAAGTGTCCCTCTTGTGTCTTCAAAACCACCTCTTTTTCCTGCAATCGAAAAAGCTTGACAAGGAAATCCTGCGCACAAAACATCAAAATTATCAGGAATGGAATTTTTAGTACTATCTCTTGTGATATCTCCAAAAGGGGTCTCGCCATAATTTGCTTTATATGTTACTTTTGCATTTTTATCCCATTCAGATGTAAATACACATTTCCCTCCTAAGTTTTGTAGCGCCATTCTAAACCCGCCAATTCCCGCAAAAAGATCAATGAATTCAAAAGAATAATCTTTAGGTGTTGGAAAAGGGATGTTTTCGACTTCAAATAAAAAATATTGTTCTGCATCATCATAAAGAATGTTTAAGTTTTCTTCTTCATTTTTGTATTCAACAATTTCCTTTATATATTTTTTTGCTTCTTTTTCATAATGCTTTTTTACACCATTATGATAATTATGGAGATAATGCGTGACTACGGCCTTTTTATTATCTTCAGACTCTACATTTTGAGCCTTGAATTTTTTACTATCAAATTCCTCAATTGATATTTTCTCTTTCATTTTCATTTCTTAAAATTATTATCGTTGAAGAATTCTATAAAATCAGTATCGAGCGCAAGGATTATTTTTTCAATTATTGTTATTGAAACATTTCTTTTTCCTTTTTCTATATCTGAAATATAGGTTCTGTCTACATTTGATATATTGGCCAAATATTCAATCGAGAAGCCTTTTTCTTCTCGTAATTGTTTGACTTTAAAACCGAATTTTTCCTTAATATTCATAACCTATAAAAATAGTTTTGCGTGGACAATTGACCTGCTTACAATTGTCCTCATTAATTTTTAGTTTTCAACTTGATTTTTTGATAAGTAAATTCATTCCACAAAAAAAACGCTACTCTTTCGAATAGCGTTTTTTTAATTTTGTATCAATTTATGATGTGATTGCTTTGCCACGTACCTCGCAACTCCTCGCAATGACAATCGTATGTGGAATCGAATGCCCTAGCCCTGATAGCAGAGGAAATCCTTTATTTCCGCCTTTTCGGCGGATATAAAGATTGCAACGGATAGCAGGAATAAGCTCCTAAAAATAAATCTTATTTAGGTGATTTTTGCAATTCGGTTACGCCCATATTGAATAAGGTAAAGGCCTGAATATCGACATTTTCCTGAATGGTTGCCGCCACGGATTTTCCGGCGCCGTGTCCTGCATTGATGTCAATACGGATTAGGGTTGGATTAGGTCCGGTTTGTTTTTCCTGTAATTCGGCAGCAAATTTAAAACTGTGCGCCGGTACTACTCTATCATCGTGATCGCCCGTTGTGACCATGGTTGCCGGATATTGAATCCCTTTTTTTATGTTGTGTACGGGAGAATACCCTTTGATGTAGCTGAACATTTCCTTGCTGTCCTGCGCCGTTCCGTAATCATACGCCCAACCTGCACCTGCGGTAAAGGTATGGTAGCGCAACATGTCCATCACGCCCACCGCCGGCAAAGCGACTTTCATCAACTCTGGACGCTGCGTCATGGTAGCACCTACAAGCAATCCTCCGTTTGACCCACCACGAATCGCCAGATATTGTGAAGACGTGTATTTTTGAGCAATCAGGTATTCAGCGGCAGCGATGAAATCATCAAATACATTTTGTTTTTGCATTTTGGTTCCCGCATCGTGCCATTTTTTTCCGTATTCGCCACCGCCACGTAAATTTGGCACGGCATAAACGCCTCCGTTTTCCATCCAAACGGCATTGGCAATACTGAAACTTGGTGTCAAACTCACGTTGAATCCTCCGTAACCATAAAGCATCGTGGGATTTGTACCGTCAAGTTTCAATCCTTTTTTGTGGGTGATAATCATCGGGATTTTGGTTCCGTCTTTAGAAGTATAAAACACTTGTTTGGACTCGTATTGCTCGCTGTCGAAATCTACTTTCGGTTTTTGATACACCGCCGAAGTTCCAGTTTGTGGTTCGAATGAAAAAGTAGAACCTGGAGTAATGTAATTTGTAAACGAATAATACAATGTTTTCTCTTTTTTCTTACCGCCAAAACCACCGGCAGTTCCTACGCCCGGCAATTTAATTTCACGAACCAGTTTCCCGGAATAATCATATTGTTTCACCACCGAAACGGCATCTTTCATATAATTAGCAAAGAAATAACCGCCACCTGTTGATGGAGACAACACATTTTCAGTTTCTGCAATAAAGTCTTTCCAGTTTTCCGGCTTTGGGTTGTTGACATCCACGGTAACGATGCGTTTGTTGGGTGCATTCAAATCAGTTTCTATGAATAATTTTCCGCCTTCGTTTTCGATGATGTTGTTATCGCTCTTGAAATTATCCACAATAGTCACAATAGGACTGTTGGGTTTTGTCAAATCTTTGATGTACAACTCATTTCCGTAGGTAGAATTAGACGCTGTGATAACTAAATAACGATCATCTTCGGTCACGCCACCGCCTACATAACGGCGTTTTTGGTCAGCACCAAAAATTACTTTATCGTCTTTTTGTGCGGTTCCTAACTTGTGGAAATACAGTTTATGTTGGTCGGTTTTTGCCGATAATTCGCTTCCTTTTGGTTTGTCATAACTGGAATAGTAGAAACCTTCGTTTGCTTTCCAAGAAACTCCGCTGAATTTTACATCGACAATCGTGTCTTCAATTATTTTTTGGGTAATGGCATCCATGATGATGACTTTTCTCCAGTCGCTTCCACCTTCTGAAATGGCATAGGCTACTTTAGAACCGTCTTTGGAGAAATCCAATCCACCAAGCGAAGTGGTTCCGTCTTTAGAAAAAGTGTTGGGGTCTAAAAACACCGTTTCGGTTCCTTTGGCGTCTTTTCTGTACAACACCGATTGGTTTTGTAAACCATTGTTTTTATAGTAATACGTAAAATTGCCTTCTTTGAAAGGTGCTCCTATTTTTTCATAATTCCAAAGTTTTTCCATTCTTGCTTTTAGCAAATCCCGAAACGGAATTTGGGCTAAATACCCGTAGGTCACTTCGTTTTGTGCTTTTACCCAAGCTCCTGTTTCAGCAGATTTGTCGTCTTCGAGCCAGCGGTACGGATCCGGAAGTTTAGTATCGAAATACACATCAACAGTTTCCCCTTTGGTAGTTACAGGATAAGTTACCGGTTTTTGGTTTTGGCCAAAAGTCGCCATTGCAGAAGATACAGCCATTATTAAAAAAGTTTTTTTCATATGTTTATATTTATTGTTTTTCATCGGTCATATGTAATTGTTTCACCTGTTCGCTATGCTCGAGTCGCATATGATCATTGGTGCTTGCGACCCAATTACCTTCATGCTCATTTCATTAGTTAATTTTTTAGGTTGTTACAAAAATAAGAAAATAGTTAGTGTTCTAAAGTTGACCAAGTCTTAAATAAAACCAAAAAAAACGCTACTATTTCGAATAGCTTTTTTTTGGTGTGTTTACTTAAGCAGCTGATTTACAAGTTAAAATTCACACCAAAAACGATGTTTCTTCCAATGTTTGGAATGCCATCCGTTTTTAGACGGGAAAGATGCGCAATGTATCTTTTATCAAATAAATTATTCCCGTTGATATTGACATCAAAAGCGGTTTTACCCAGTTTTACTGTTCCGCCAAAACCCAAATTCACCAAGTTATAGCCATTTGATTCTGTCTCAAATCCGCTTACATTTTTTTGATTGAAAGTGCTGGAAACATTCAAAGTTGCAAAACCATCTTCCAACCAGTTTTTAATTTTAAATTCGGTTCTAATGGTGTTGTTCCAATTGTTAGCCGGGATTAACGGCAAGTAATCTCTCCCGACGCTTCGGGATTCTTTTTCGCCGGTCACGGTTTCAAAACTCGTTTCAAAATGCAACCAATCCAATGGATGCGGGTGAAAATGCAATCCAATTTCGCCTCCGTATAATTTGGCGTTATCCTGAACATAATCAAACACCGCATTTTCGTCAATCACTTCTCCTGTTGGCGAAGTGTAGATATAATTGTTAATGTGGTTGTAAAATCCGTTCACAAAAAACTCAAAATGATCCGTTTTGTATTCTAAATTTAAATCCGTTTGTACGTTTTGCTCCGTTTTTAAATCGCTGTTTCCTATTTCATAGCGATTCGTTCCTTCATGCACTCCATTAGAAGTTAACTCCGCCAGATTTGGCGCTCTAAATCCAGAAGCTACGTTCAAACGCAACGTTACATCATCGGCCAGATTGGTTTTGTAACCCAACGAAGCATTAAAACTGTCGTATGATTTATCGATTGCTTCAAAAGAACCTTCTTCACCTGCAATTCCTTGCGCATCCGTAGTAATATTTCTATTGTCGAAACGCAATCCCGCTTGCAACACATTGGAATTCCACTCATAATTAGCTGTTCCAAAAACACCAAAATCATTTGTAATAGCATCCGGAATTAAATATTCTTCTCCTGAATTTGTATTGGTTTGGTGCATTCCCTGAACTCCCACAATGGTTTCTATTTTTCCCATTTTTGGTAAATGGTATTTTGCATTGTAATTGAATGTCTTCAATTTCATGTGTAAAATGGCCACATCGCTGTCTTCAAACTCGCTTCGATCATTAGCAACATAACCTAAATCAAGATCCAATTTTGATTTTTCGAAAAAGAAAACATTGTTTAAACTCAATAAATGATTGAAAACGCCTTGTTTTGGAAATCCAGTTTTCATGCTCGTTGTTTGATCTGCTATGCCATCTTCCGGAATTCCTAAATCCAATTCGTTGTAATTGTAACGTAATACACTTGAGAATTTAGCATTGCTGTAGCCAATTCCTGTTTTGAAATCGGTTTCGTTGTAACGAGTATTTGTTACTCGGTCACCACCAGAAATCTTGTAATCAGAATGCGTGTTGTAACTCCCACGAGCCATGAATTTCCAGTTGTCTGTGGATGTTTTCAAACCTAAAGAAGAACTGCTTCCGGCGGTATTCGAGAAATATTTTTGACTGAAATTTGCTTTAAAAGTATTCGCATCGGCAAATTTTTCTGGGTTAAAATACAAAACACCACCCAAAGCATCGGAACCATACAACAAAGAAGCCGGTCCTTTGATTACCTCAACGCTTTCTATTCCTGAATCGTTCAATCCCAGACCGTGTTCGTCACCAAACTGTTGATTTTCTATTCGAACGCCTTGAGAATACACCAAAACACGATTGCCGCTCAACCCGCGAATTACCGGTTTCCCAATAGATGTTCCGGTAGAAACTTGAGAAACTCCGGGAATAGTAGCCAATCCTTCAATTAAAGTGGCCGTTCCTTTTCGTTGCAAATTTTTGATGCTTTCGTGCTCCACTTTCATCACGTTTTGCGATTGAATTTTATTGAAAGCGGTAGAGACGATTACCTCGTCCATTTCGAAAATTGTCTCTTCGAGAATAACATCAAGTGTGTTTTCTTTTTGAAGACTGTTTATGGTTTTATTTTGGGTTGCAAATCCTACGAACGTAAAGCTAATTTTTAAGTTTCTATTGGGCAGATTTGAAAATGTGTATTTTCCGTTTTCATCTGTTGTGGTTCCTTTATGCAGTTCTGATGCATAGACTGAAACGCCTTTTATGGGTTGGTTTTTTAAATCAGTTACGGTTCCCGAAAGGGTATTTTGCGCTTGAAGTATCGCTGAAAACCCCAAGAATAGGGCTATAAAAAATTTTTTCATTGGAAATGATTGTAGCATTCCTACTGTCGGCTTTCTCCAAAAGAGTTATTGCCGAGAATGGAATTATTTAGTAAATAAAAAAGCATCCAACAAAATCAAATTAATGAACTTGCATGGAAAATAAATTCAACAGAAGCTGAAATAAATTCAGCTTAAACTATTTACTGGTGGGCCTCGTAGGGAATACAAACTGCCGGAAAACGAAATAACTGTTTCCGCTGCAGTAAAAAAATAAGGGATTTCTTCAATATTGGAATACAATTGATAGAAGAAATCTTTTGGAGTTATGTAACTTCCTAAAGCAAATTCACAAACATAACAATGATCAACTTTCTGGTGTTCGTGCGTTATCTCTGTTCCGGTAACATTGTATTTATGGTGGCACTGCTTTTGGGAAAGCTGTTTAGCCAAATGCTCATACGTATGCAATGACTGGAACAGCATTGAGAACAATACTGTAAAAATCAGAGAAAGACTTACTATGAGTTTATTCTTTTTCATTCGAACCAAAGGTAACAAAAACAGCAAAAAAGAAAACCATTTGTCTCACAAAATATATTTTTGCTAAACAAATGGTTTCATTTTAAAGTAAAAATTGATTTACACCAATTTGGCTGCAATCAAATATTCAGCAATTTGAATTGTATTTGTCGCTGCTCCTTTTCTCAAGTTGTCCGCAACGATCCACATATTCAATGTGTTTTCCTGGCTTTCGTCACGACGAATTCTACCTACAAAAACATCATCTTTTCCTTGTGCATACATTGGCATTGGGTATGTATACGTATCATTATTGTCCTGAACCACTACGCCATCGGTGTGATGCAAAATATTGCGTACTTCATTTACATCAAAATCATTCGAGAATTCTACGTTTACGGCTTCACTGTGTCCGCCTACAATTGGCACACGAACCGCAGTTGCTGTAACGGCAATCGTTCTATCATCAAGAATTTTTTGAGTTTCACGAACCAGTTTCATCTCTTCTTTAGTGTATCCATTTTCTTCGAAGGAATCACATTGTGGAATCGCATTTCTGTGGATTGGGTACTTATAAGCCATTTCACCTTGAACGCCTGCGTATTCATTTTCTAATTGTTGCACTGCTTTTACACCTGTTCCAGTGATGGATTGGTAGGTAGAAACAATCACACGTTTGATGTTGTATTTTTTGTGCAAAGGAGCCAAAACCAATACCATTTGTATCGTAGAACAGTTAGGATTTGCAATGATTTTATCCGCTGCAGTCAATTCTCCAGCATTGATTTCCGGAACGATTAATTTTTTGGTCGGATCCATTCTCCAAGCCGATGAATTATCGATAACTGTTGTTCCAGCTGCCGCAAATTTTGGAGCCCACTCCAGTGAAGTATCGCCACCTGCAGAGAACAAAGCAATATCTGCTTTCATGTCGACTGCCGTTTGCATGCCTACTACTTTATATTTTTTACCCTTGTACTCAATTTCTTTCCCAACTGATCGCTCAGAAGCAACCGGAATTAATTCTGTTACAGGAAAATTTCTTTCTGCCAAAACTTTCAACATTACTTCGCCAACCATTCCAGTAGCGCCTACAACTGCTATTCTCATCTTATATTTTTATTATTACTTCGTCCGTTCGCCTTCCAAGCTCGGGTGAATATTAAATTTGAAGTACAAAAGTAAGTAATATTGAAATCAAAACAAGGGTGTTAACAAAAAATAACAAATTGTTAAATTTATAACATCTAACTACGAAACATAAAAAAAGAAAGTAAAATTGTTTCTAGTAATTGTTGTTGTTTTGAATGGCAAAGCTTGTGAAATAACGTTCTATATAATTTTTGAACCATTAAGAAATTAAGAAGATTAAGTTTTAAAGTGTTTCTCAATGTATCTTAATTTCTTAATGATAAAAAAGCTGCTACTGTTTTAGACAAACTTTTAAAGAAAAACCGCTTCGGTTATGAAGCGGTTTAGTTAGAATATATAATGTAGCGGAAATTATTTTTTCAATAAATCTCTGATCTGAGTCAATAATTCTTCTTGAGATGGTCCAGCTGGTGCAGCAGCAACAACTTCTTCTTTCTTTTTCATTTTTTCTGCAGCTCTTAAAACTACAAAAACAAAAAATGCAATAATAACAAAATTGATAATTGCTTGAACTAAATTACCGTAAGTCATTACAGCAGCTCCTGCAGCTTTAGCAGCATCAAGATTAGCGTAGCTTTCTCCATTTAACGCAATAAATTTAGTAGTAAAATCTACACCACCTGTTAACAAACCAACTATTGGCATAACAATATCGTCAACGGCAGAACCGATTACTTTACCAAATGCACCACCAATAACAACAGCTGTTGCTAAACTTAAAACATCTCCTTTCATTAAAGAAGCCTTGAAATCACTGAAAAATCCCATATTTTTTTTTTAGATTGTTAAATATTAAAAACGAAAATAATTAAATTTTAACATACTTTTAATACTTTACACAAAAAAAAAATGTTTATCGATAAAAAACACGTTTTACCCGCTGAGAAACACTGGTAAGAATTTCGTAGGGAATAGTATTTAATTTTTCAGCGATAAAAGATACTGTTGGGCATTCGCCAAAAACAATCACCTGATCTCCTTCTGAACATTCTATCTCCGTAACATCAACCATAAGCATATCCATACAGATACTGCCAACGATATAGGCCTTGGTATTTTTTACCATCACAAATCCCAATCCATTTCCCCAACCTCTAGAAATTCCATCGGCATACCCAATAGGAATTGTGGCTATTTTTGTGTGCTTCACCGCAATGAATCGTCTGCCATAACCTACACTTTCACCGGCATTAATACTTCTGATTTGTGAAATCACTGATTTCAGAGTCCCCACATTTTCCAACTGTTTTTGTTCTTCGGCATCATTTGAAACGCCGTAAAGACCAATACCCAAACGCGCCATGTCGTATTGTGAATCCGGATAATTACTAATTCCGCTCGTATTTAAAATATGTCGTAACGGCTCAATTTGCAATTCTGACATCAGTTTAGACGATAACTTTTCGAATAAAGCAATTTGCGCATTTGCAAAATCCTTGAATTCCAAATCATCACTTGTGGCCATGTGCGACAAAATACTTTTTACTTTAACGGTTTGATTTCCTTTTAAAGTAGCAATCAAATCATCAATCGTATTGTCCTCAAAACCTAAACGGTGCATTCCTGTATCAAGTTTGATATGTATCGGAAATTGGTTTAATTTTTTTTGTTCGGCAATTTTAAGGAACGCATGAAGTCCTTTTAAACTATAAATTTCAGGTTCTAACTGGTGTTGAATAATCGCCGGAAAACTAGTCGTTTCAGGATTTAAAACCATAATAGGCAAATGAATTCCTGCGCTTTTCAGCGAAATTCCCTCATCGGCGAAAGCCACTCCCAGATAATCTACTTTATGATGTTCCAGTAATTTAGCGATTTCAAAACCGCCATTTCCATAT
Source organism: Flavobacterium sp. GNP002 (assembly GCF_054343795.1). Lineage (NCBI taxonomy): Bacteria > Pseudomonadati > Bacteroidota > Flavobacteriia > Flavobacteriales > Flavobacteriaceae > Flavobacterium > Flavobacterium sp. GNP002. The sequence continues at coordinate 1,487,033 of NZ_JBTGUW010000001.1, read as the reverse complement.
CCAAAAGCCTTCACCATCACCATAATCTTGACATTCGGTTTCAACTTTGATTTAAAGAAGTTCAGGTTGTAACTAATCGCATTTAGGTTGATTTCCAGAACAGTTTCATGTGTTTTTTCCTCTAATAAAGAGACAATTTCTTCAAATTGAAACGTTCTTGCTCCTTTGATTAAAATGGTTTCATTAGCAAAATTCAAATCATCAAATTTTGATATAAACTCAGCTGTATTTCTATAAGTTATGCAATTGGCAAACTTCTTTTCGAATGCCGAAATGGTTTCTCCAATACCGATTACACGATCTATTTTATTCGAAACAATCAACTGGGAAACTTTAGTATACAACTCGTCATTAGACAAACCGCTTTGAAAAATATCCGAAAGAATCACCGTTTTCTTCTTGTATTGCTTTTGACTTTCGAGAAAATCCAATGCAATTTTCAACGACTGAAAATCAGAACTGTAACTGTCGTCAATAATACTGCAGTTGTTGATTCCGTTCTTGACTTTCAACCGCATCTCAACTGGATATAGTAATTCCATTCGGTTTTGAATAGTTTTTTCATCGTATTTAAAATACAACAAAACCATCAAACAAGTGATAGCGTTTTCTACCGATGCCTCGTCTTGAAACGGAATTTTTATGTCGAAATGGTTGGTGCCGAATTCAATATTCAAAACTGTATTTTCTAAAACACTTTTTTTGGAAACAAAAACAGATGCACTTTTATCATTGAAACTCCATGAAAACAGTTTGGTTTTCGGGTCGACAACAATATCAATACTTTTATTTTTATGATAAATTAAAACCTCAGCGTGCTTAAAGAGTTTTAATTTTTCGGTTATTTTTTCTTCTGTACTTAAAAAACCTTCATCGTGTGCAGTTCCAATATTTGTAAGGATTCCAATGGTTGGTTTGACAATCTCCTGTAATTTATCCATTTCAGAACGAGTGGAAATACCCGCTTCAAAAATACCTAAATTGTGTTTTTCATTAATCGCAATCACAGAAAGCGGAACACCAATTTGGGAATTATAACTCTTTGGACTTCGGATCACGTTATAATCAGGACTCAATAAAAAATTAAGCCATTCCTTGACAATCGTTTTACCGTTGCTTCCTGTCAGTCCAATAATAGGAAAATCAAAAAGACTGCGATAGTTTGCCGCAAATTGCTGTAAAGCAATCAGGGTGTTTTCAACAACAAAGAAATTAGCTTTTCCCTCACATTCTTCCGGAATATGAGTAACTACAAAATTTTGAACGCCTGTTGCAATTAAATCCTTGATGTATCGATGTGCATCATTATTGGCTCCGACCAATGCAAAAAACAAGGTCTGTGATCCGTTTTGCAAAGAACGACTGTCAATAGAAATGGCATCTATTGCCAAACTAGTGTTGTTACCAATAAATTTAGCAGGGATATTTTGAATACTTTTTAGGATTTTCTGGCTCATGGAATTAGAAAGAGATTGAAGTAGATTTCTGGTTTAGAAATTATTCTTTTAATAGTTCGCTATTTGTAAAACTTCCTCAAAAATAACACTTCTTTTCAAAACGATGACTTAGATATACTATAATTATAACCCGTTGGGTGTAATTCAATTTGTTTAATTTTTTAACCACATAGAAACATAGATATTTAAATTTTGGAGGGTGTTTCACTTTTTTAGAGAAACCCATAGCTATGTGAACCCAAGACCCGAACGATAGCGAACAGGCGAAGCAATTGGGCTATCCGACTCTTTTTTCTATGTTTCTATGTGGTTCAATTTTTTTATTTAAGACTAATTGAAATTTTTATTAATTACACCCAACGGGTTAATTATACCCAATTCCGTTTATTTAAGAAAAAGAAACAATAGCATTAGCTTTACTAATTTTAGCAGATTACTTATATTTGTTTTTAGATAAAAATCAGACGTTTTGAAAAAAATCCTTCCATTGTTTTCCTATGTTTTCCATCCGATATTCATACCGGCAATGGCCACGATGTTTTACCTTTCCTTTAACGACGCTGAGTTTGTAAATCAAGAAAAACTATTTGTTTTTTTTCAGGTTCTGGTTGTAACTGTAATTTTACCTTCTTTGGCATTTTTACTATTACGTACAGCAGGAAACATAGATTCCATTATGCTTGCCGAAGTATCACAACGTAAAATTCCATTAATACTTCACTGTTTTTTACTTATTTTATTGGTAAAAAAAAGTATTACAATAGACCGATATCCTGAGTTGCATTTTTTTCTTCTGGGTGCGCTTTTGAGTACTATATTAGCGCTTATTCTTTTGTTTGTCAATGTAAAAGCGAGCCTTCACATGATAGCAATCAGTTCCTTGACGTTATTTATAATTGGATTAAGCTTACACCTTCAACTTCAAAACACATTTACAATTGCTGTATTGATTCTACTCAATGGTTTTGTAGCTTCTTCACGATTAGAAATGAATGCACACACCAATAAAGAATTGGTTATAGGTTTTATCCTGGGAGCAGTGCCTCAGCTGCTTTTATTAGTGCTGTGGTTATAAAATGTAGAATATAATTCCCATATTCAATGACTTCATAGCTACAGATTCGTCATTTACTTTTGCAGATTTAAAGAGCGAATTCAAACCATAATACGCATATAAATTAATCGTATTATAACCTGATGAAATGTAAGCACCGTACTGAAATTTATTAAAATCTTGATTTCCTGTCACTATCACTTTCCCATCAGCACTATTAAAAATAGATCTGTCATAAAGCAAATAACTCAGCTTAAATCCTCCATAAATCCTCCAAAATTTATGACTTTCATAAGTAGAAGTTCTCCATCTGAACTCAAGAGGAACATCAACTGAAAGCATAGAGAACTTGTTTTTATCATATGCAATATCCGAATCAATAATAGTATATACCGGCGTTCCCGCAGGTGAAGAAATGGCTAGATTCTGATTGTAATTATTATATGAAAAACCAATACCAGAAGCAATGGCTACCGTTCTTTTTTTATTAATAGGCATATCTCTCAGAAAACCTGCCGATAGCCCTGAAGAAAATTTACTTTGTGACACTCCGGATGGCTTATTCATCAAAGTATTATATGTTATTGCAAAATAAAACTGATCCTCTCTATACAAGGAATCAACTTTTACAATTACAGTATCTTGAGTTGTTGTATTTTCTTGGGAAAAAACAGCAGTAAAAGGAAGTAGTAGAAAGCAATTTATTAATAACCACGCAGATTTGTTCTTGACAGATATCATTTTCATATTCCCTTTTTATATAGTATTGACGAGTGCTATTCTCTATAGCCATACAAAGATAGGATTTTGACACATTTATTTGTTGAATTTTCTCGAATACAGTAACAGCGTCGAGAAAAGAGAAACGTAAAACTAATAACTAGGACGTAACCCAACACCTTTTTGAAAACCTATTTTCTCATGAACTGATAAAATCTTTTATTCGTCTATACTTCAATGCCGTCCAACGAAAAACCAGATCTAAGACCGAACATAGATTGTAGTTTTACATCATATTAATAATTAAAAAACCCAAAATTATGAAAAAAGTTAACCTACTACTCGTAACCGTTGTCGCATTATTTGCTAGCAACGCAAATGCTCAAGACAACAGTGATGTAAACATTGCTTCACATGTATTAAATGTGAATGTACCAGAAGTTGCACTGATAGACATTTATGACAGCAATACCGGAACAGAAGCCGCAACCGTTGTATTCAACATGGCAAATGCTACACAAACTGGGGTCAACCGTGAAGCTGGTCTTTATGCGTTTTCAGCCTTGAGTTACACAAATTTATACTTGAATTACACTAGTGTTGTAGCTACAGCAGCAAATGGTAGCGGATACGACTTAACCCGTCAGATCAATGTTCAGTTAGAAGCAGGTAGTACATTTCCAGCGAGTTTAGATTTAAGAATCACACCAGTAGCACCATCACTTATAGCTAATGGAGGTACAACAGATTCTGCTGGAACAGTAACTGCTGCAGGAGTAGCTCTAGGAGTGACTAATGCAATTGGTGTTGATGCATTATTAGTAACAAGTATTGAAAGTGTATACACTGGCGATTTAGCTAGAGGTGTGAAATTAACGTACACACTAGAACAAAATGGAAACTTCGCAATGTACCGTGCTGGAGATTACAATGCAACTATCAAATATACTTTGACAGATATTTAATCAACTACAACTCTTTTTATCATCTACATCGAAAGGTTCTTTACACAATGTATAGAACCTTTCTATTTTTAGGAATCGACAGGTAAACTTAGCAATCATAGAAAATTAAGAAATAATTTCAATTTTTCCCTTTGAAACAAGTGCGCAAAATTTACGACAAGACTTTAAAAGCTTTTATTCGCCTATACTTCAATGCAGTCTAACGAAAAACCAGATCTACGACCGAACTTAGATTGTAGTTTTACTACATATTAATTAATAAAAAACCCCAAATTATGAAAAAAGTTAACCTACTACTCGTAACCGTTGCCGCATTATTTGCTAGCAATGCAAATGCTCAAGACAACAGTGATGTAAACATTGCATCACACGTATTAAATGTGAATGTACCAGAAGTGGCACTGATAGACATTTATGACAGCAATACCGGAACAGAAGCTGCAACCGTTGTATTCAACATGGCAAATGCTACACAAAATGGTATCAACGCTGAAGCTGGTTTGTATGCGTTTTCAGCCTTGAGTTACACAAATTTATACTTGAATTATACTAGTGTTGTAGCTACTGCAGTAAATGGTAGCGGATACGACTTAACCCGTCAGATCAATGTTCAGTTAGAAGCAGGCAGTACATTTCCAGCAAGTTTAGATTTAAGAATCACACCTGTAGCTCCGTCAATTATTGCTAATGGAGGTACAACAGATTCTGCTGGAACAGTAACTGCTGCAGGAGTACGTTTAGGAGTAACCAACGCAATTGGTACAGATGCACTATTAGTAACCAGTATTGAAAGTGTATACACTGGCGATTTAGCTAGAGGTGTAAAATTAACCTACACGCTAGAACAAAATGGAAACTTCGCATTATACCGTGCCGGAGATTACAATGCAACTCTTAGATATACTTTGACAGATATTTAATGTATTCCAAATCTTTTTAATACCTACAAGAAAAGGTTCTTTACACTATGTATAGAACCTTTCTCTTTTAGGATTGATTCCAAAAACACGCTTAACAGCAACACAGCAGTCTAATTTGTATGACATCGTCAATCAAAAATATACCCCATCAATATCATGCTGATTTATTGAAATAGCTTAAAGACAAATTAATACCATTTAACTACAGTAACTAGCGAGCTATCGAAAACTACTATCAATTTCTCAACTTACACGTTAACTTTGATAGTGACTAAAAGCCCCTGTTTTATAATTATACTAAAGAAGCTAAAAATGAAAAAAACATACATAATTATCGCGTTATTTTTATTCGTGAATTTAACCTACTCTAGTGTTATTGTAACAAACGGATTAACACATATTTATTCTGGAATGTCTGGAACTCAAATCCAGGGAGAAATTATATTATTAAATAATTCAGATGAACCGCAAACAGTCTCCTTTAGTTTACACGAAGCTATCTTTTCTTGCACAGGAGATCGAACTTTTTCAACTACACAATCCCACTTAAAATCGTCTTTAAAATGGTTTGATGGTAGTTTGATGGACAAAGTACTAAATCCAAGAGAACAATATACTTATAAGTTTATAATCAACATCCCACAAGACCAAGCACTAAGAGGCACCTTTTGGAACATGTTAATGGTAGACATAGAAAAGCCTATTAAAAAAGAAAAACTTGCTCAAAACATAGGTCTGAATACAAAAATGAGATATGCTATTGCATTAATAACAAACGTAAATAGCCTTGATGAAGTAAGTTTAGATTTCCAAAAAGTTGACATTGACAAAACTACAGGAAACAAAAACTTAACGATAAAAATTGCTAATCAACATTCATTTATTGAAGGCGTGAAATTGTCTTTAGAAATTTATGATTCTGAAGGGAAAAATATCTTTAAAAAAACAACAATCAGAGGTCTAGTTTTCCCTGGTTTTTGCAAAGATTACATCATCGACATTTCCGATTTACCTACAGGAAATTACGAATGCCTTTTAGTTGCTGACTCAAGAGAAAAATTTGTAGGGACTAACATTAGCCTTGCTATTGACTAAGGAATAAAGTCACTTTCTATTCATCAAAACTCCTTCCTATGAAAACTGTATATAACTTCATCTATCTTTTGCTGCCCCTCTATGTAGGATGTGGAATGGGAGTTCAATCTGAAGATTTGGATACAGTAAATATAAGTAGTACAACATCTTCAAATACATCTGCTTTGTACGAGGAAAATGACTCATTGAATTACTATAAGAAAAAAGCAAGTGAGACATCAAATGCAAAACCAACATCAATAATCACAGAAAAACAACCTAATGCTGTTACTTCTAAACAAAACGGTGTAAAATCCTTTACCAAAGAGGAAATGCAAATAATGCAACGTACTTTCTCGAAAGATAAATCTCAAGTAATCTCTGATGTAAATGAAACTGCTCCTGTGACAGTGGCAAAAACGAATACTAATGCGCCTGAAGTTACGACTGTAAAAGAATTAAAGTCTAGACAAAATAACAATACAACAGCAATAAACTCGACTAAAAATACCACTGCAGATAACAAAAAACAAAACGATGTAAAATCCTTTACCAAAGAGGAAATGCAAATAATGCAACGTACTTTCTCGAAAGATAAATCTCAAGCAAGCTCTGATTCTAATGAAATTGATCCAGTGGCAGTAGCAAAAACGAATAGTAACGCTCCTGGAGTTACGGCTGTAAAGGAATTAAGATCTAAACAAAACAACAATACAACGGCAATAAACTCGACTAAAAATACTACAGCAGAAAACAAAAAACAAAACGATGTAAAATCCTTTACCAACGAGGAAATGCAAGTAATGCAACGTACTTTCTCAAAAGATAAATCTCAAGCAAGTGCTGTCCTAAATGAAACAGCTCCAATGGCAGCATCAAAAACGAACACCAATACTACTGGAGTTACGACTGTAAAGGAATTAAAGTCTAAACAAAATAACAATACAACAGCAGTAAATACGACTAAAAATACTACAGCAGATAACAAAAAACAAACCGATGTAAAATCCTTTACCAAAGAGGAGATGCAACGTACTATTGCAAAAGACAAAACCCAGGCAAGTGCTGTTCTAAATGAAACAGCTACTGCGGCAGTGGCAAAAACGAATATTAAGGCTACTGCTGTTGCAGCAGTAAAAGAGCCACAGTCAAAACAAAACGACAAAAAATTAGCAATAAATAGCGTAGCAAATACGGCTACAAGTTCATCAGCAAGAGTACCAGCAAAAGAGGCTAATGCAAAACTTGCTGCTACAAACGCATCGAAATCAAATGTATCAAAACAAAACACTATAAAAGACAACAGTAACACGAGTGAAAAATCAACCGCAAAACGAAACACTAAAAATACAATAGCTCCAGAAAAAGGAAACACTAATAACCCTAAAACCGCAGACAAACAAAAAGTTGTACCTACTACTAATTCTAAGAACGATTTAGCTAAAGTAACTCCAGAAACCAATAAAAAAAGTGGGACCTCAACCGAAAACATCAAAATTTCTAACGCCTCAATTGTTGAAACAAAAGAAAAAAGACAAAGTGCTACGGGAATCGAGCAAATTAAAATTCGTGTCTTAAACCTTAAAGAAAGTTATCCAACAAATAAAAGCCATACTTTAATTATTGAAATTGAAAACGGTGAAAACAGCACATCTAATTTAAAACTTACTGCAGAATTACCTCGCAATTGGAACTTGATTTCTATAAGTGATTTGGGAGTCTTGGAAGCGAACCAAAAAAAAATGGTGTTAATTAGTTTCAATATACCGGTAGACAATCCATCCGGAAACATCGCTGCGACCTTTACTGTTAAAAATTTAAATGGAAATAAAATTGGCTCAAAAGAAGTTGTTTTCAACATTGAACCAAACTTAGAACTAGAAGTTTACAACTTATACACATCAAACAACGTACAAGCAGGGGAAATTATAGAGGCAAAATATGAAATAAAAAACAAAGGAAATGTGGAACAAGAAATCTCATTATCCAGCACAAACACTATTAAAGGAGGAAAATTGATTAAACTAGGCCCAAATATGACGGCAACAGTTGAAATAACGCAAAAAACTGACGCAAAATACTATGATTTTACTACTATCGGAACCTCTTTAAGTGCAATGAGTATTACCTCTGGTAAGTCTTACAAAGCATACGGCAGCACAAAAGTGTTCCCCACAAAACTTAAACAATCAGATCCGTTTTTTAGATATCCAGTACGCTTTAGTGTGAACTATAACAGTAATACATTTCAAGATGAACATTATTCAACAATTTCAGGGGAATTTATAGGCGATGGATTCTTAGATTTAGATAGAAAAAATCACTTAAATTTGATCATAAGAGCACCTCAACAAAAAAATCTTAAAAATTTCGGTATTACAGATCAATACAGTTTAATCTATAAATACAATAATAGTACGACCGTATATCTTGGGGATCACGCCTACTATATCAATCGATTAGGTTTTGACAGCCGCTTTGGGATGGGTTTTAGAGTTGATCAAAATGTAAACAATTGGACACTATCTGCTTTCTTTTCTAAGCCAAGATTGTACAGCTTTAATTCAGAAGCACTATTTGGTTTTAAATCTGTTTATCGTTTTAACAAGAACGCCTTTTTAGGATTTGCAGTAGAAAGCTCTAAAGGAACTGTAATGGGAGCCAACAAAAACATAGAAGCTAACCCTGATGAAAAAGGTCAAATTGGCACTGCTAATTTTGAACTTCGGGCTAAAAACACTTTCATCAACGCAGAGTCTTCGCTAAGCGTGACAAATCAAAATGTTGATCATGCTCATTTTTTCAACCTAGTCCAAAAGATGATCGGTTTGACTTATAGTGGCAGTTTTACCTTTTCAGGTAAAAATTACTTTGGAATTATTAGAAACAGTATTGAATATACCAATAGCTTGTTCTATAAATTTAGAAAATTCGATTTTGTTGTTGGACAAACCGTATCTAAAGTAAATAAACGCTTAGACCCTTTATTTTTTGCTGCTGAGCCCTATTTTGAAAACTATTACGGAAGAATAGGATACCGTTTTGGGCCTAAAAGTTATATTGATATTCGCTTAGATAGAAGAATAAGAGAAGACCAACTTGAGCCTAAAAGTTATTTTTATAGAGAATCTGGAATCGATTACAGATATATTTTCTCTGGTAGGACTTTTGCTTTTGGCTTTACTGGAAGAATTGCCGAAACACAAAATTTATTAAGTAACGATTTGCAATACAGAAAAACATATTCACATAATCTAGATGCCTCGTATAGGTTCTCAGATCATTTTTCACTTAGAAGCGGTATTAATCACAATTACAGCAATCGATATAATGATATGAATGTAAATGAAAACTTCTATACCTATAGTGTTGGTATTGACTATAATTTCAACAAAAACTTTAGATTCAATTCCACATACAATAGTGGTTTTAGTCCAGAAGACACCTATTTAAGACGTGATTTCATAAATGCAATGTTAATGGTAACTGTAGCTAAAAATCATTTATTTGAAATCCGAGCTAATTATTTTGAAAATCCTGGTGTAACCAATAAAAAGGAACTGCTAGCCTTTGGAACCTATATGTATTCCTTTGGAGTACCTTTAAAAAGAATATTAGAACAAGGTGGTGTCAACGGCTTAATTCAAGTAAATGATAAAAGTATAGACGTAAAAGGAATAAAAATTATAGCGGCTGGAAAAAGCATTGTTACCAATGAAAAAGGTGTTTTTGAATTCAATAACCTACCCCTTGGAAACAACTATATCTTGATGGATGAATCCACACTGCCTTTTGGAATAATTACCGCTACAAAAACCCCATTTCAGGTTCTTGTAGAAAAAGATAAAAAAGCAGAATTAAACATTACGATCGTTAGAGCTTCTACCATACTGGGAACTCTTGTTTTTCCAGAATTGACAAGACCAAACGGTGATAATCTAGAAGGGTATCTAAAAATTGAAAATGAAAACTTCACGTACAATGTAGAGTCTAATGCGCAAGGCGTTTTTAAATTTCAAAATATTGTTCCAGGAACATACAAATTGACACTAACACGTTATAAAGGAAAAGAATTTTTTGAAATTGAGAAAGAGACACAAATTACTGTAAAAGAAGGACAAAAAATCACTATCAATGTACCAGTAAAAGGCAAAGAACGCAAAGTACAATTTAAAAGTAAAAACTTTACAATAGGAGGGTAATTATGAAAAACACAGACTATATACTAGCGGCTCTTTTTACCTTATGCTTCTTCGTTTGCGGGGCACAGGAAATATTGAATGTTACAATTAGTAGTAATTTCATTTTTGGAGGAGGACAACGCTCTAACTTTGCAACTTTGAGTCTTCAACCCATTGCTATTGTTGATGCAGAGCCAGACCCTAGCAACACTATTAGCTTTGGTCTTAGCAGTAGTACCTTAGAAGCAGGTTTACCTGCAACTGGTGTTGGCGGAATTGCAACAAATGATAACATTTGGTTGAATTATACCTATCGAGCATCAAATTTAGCTAATGCTAAAATTTATGTTCGCACAAACCAAATAGTTCCTGCTGGCATTGTGATAAAAATTAAAGTTATAGCTGCAACAAATATCGGGGGCTCATATATCGCTAATCAAAACAACAGCCCAATTACCTTGAGTACCGCTGAACAAGTCTTGATAAACAGTTTCGCAGGCGGCTACACTGGGAATGGATTAGGCACTGGTTATAATCTTCGTATTACTGTAGAGAATCAAAGTGGATTATCATTACCCAATGGATTTGAAATTATTTATGAAATTAAATAGAACCAAAATGAAAAATTTATTTATCATAACAGTATCTTTCTTGCTATCGTTTAGCTATTCACAAGCCCAAATTTTCGCAGGAACTTTGAATGTTACAGGAATGCCAAGTTTTACGCAGTCTGTTAATGCAGTTGTAGTAGAGGCCGGTGTTGATGACGCAACAGTAGGATTCGAGAGTAATTTTGACGCGACTAAAATTGGTTTTGTACTAGATCCAATATTATTACTCTCGTCGTCTCTTCTCTGTGAACAAAATGTATATCGATATAGAGTCTACATCAATTCAGTTAATGCACCAGCAAACATAATTCTTGAAGCAAAAACAACTGTAAACAGCGGACTACGTTTCCCAACAGTGAGTATTTATGATACTTTATTAATCAAACCTTTAGGTCAAAGAAACCTAATGCCATCTAATGGTGGCAATTACATTGTAGTTCCCAACAACGCTACCCAAGCTGTAAAAATTATGGAATTCATAGGCTGTAGAAAAGATATACCGATTCAATTCAGGATAAAACCTAGCTCCTTATGCCCGGCAGGTATCTATAATATCGAAATTAACTATACCGTGACCGCAAGTTTGACCTTGTAAATAGCAGCAAAAACTCAGAAAAATAGGCCTATTTTTTGGGTTTAAATATCGTATTGACTCTTCAAAACACAATCTTTAAAATGCATTAAAACTAATTAACATATTGACTATAACTAGTGTAATATTTTTCGAATAAATTGCTTGTTAAAAAATTAAAACCAATATTTTTACTGTAAAAATTTTTTAGCGCTTACTTAAAAGCATTTTCAAATTACACTTAAAACGAAACAGTCATGCAAATTGGAATTATAGGATTAGGAAAAATGGGCTTCAACCTTGCCTTAAATCTACAGCGAAACGGTTACGAAGTAATAGCCCAAGATGTCAATACTGACTTTGTTTCAAAAATTGGTCAGGAAGGAATCACAACCGCGCATTCCGTGAAAGAATTATGTCAAAAACTGAACGACCGAAAAGTGATTTGGCTAATGGTTCCTGCAGGTGAAATTGTAGACGGAGTGATCACTTCTTTACTTCCTTTTTTAGAAAAAAACGACATTATCATTGACGGAGGAAACTCTAACTATAAAGATTCCAAACGCCGTTATTCACAACTCAAGGAACTCGGCATTGACTTTTTAGACTGCGGAACTTCAGGTGGAACATCGGGAGCTTTACATGGCGCTTGTACGATGATAGGCGGAGAACCAGCCGTATTTCAATATGTCGCGCAAGTTTTCAAAGATATTTCTGTCGAAAACGGACATCTTTATACTGGTGCAGCCGGAAGCGGACATTTCACGAAAATGGTTCACAACGGAATCGAATACGGAATGATGCAATCTATTGCTGAAGGTTTCGAAGTTTTTGAACATTCTGAATTTGACATTGATTTCGAAAAAACAGCAAAACTGTTCAATCACGGTTCCGTGGTGCGCAGTTGGCTAATGGAACTCACTGAAAATGCCTTCTCAAAAGACCCAAAACTAGACAGCATCAAAGGAATTATGCACTCATCTGGCGAAGGGAAATGGACGCTGGAAACCGCTTTAGATTTGGGCGTTCCTACTCCGGTTATTGCATTGTCAATAATGATGCGTTACCGTTCCCAAATGCAAGATACTTTCTCCGGAAAAGTGGTAGCAGCACTTCGCAATGAATTTGGCGGTCACGCTGTCGAAAAAAACGAATAACTGATTACACAACAAACCCATTCGAAGATAATTTTTAATTTTTCAAATTCAAGTACATGTCAATATTGATCTTAATTGCAAGTATCCTTTTATTACTTGTCTTGATATCCGCAGTAAAACTCAATGCGTTCCTCTCGTTGATTATCGCTTCCTTTTTTGTGGGAATTGCCAAAGGCATGCTCTTTCCTGACATTCTAAATTCCCTCCAACAAGGAATTGGAAGCACACTCGGTTCTTTGATTTTGATTATTGCGCTTGGAGTTATACTGGGAAATATACTTTCAGATAGTGGTGCGGCACAACGAATAAGTTCGGTGATGATTCGGTCTTTTGGCGTTAAGCACATAAAATGGGCGATGTTGCTTACGGGTTTTGCAGTAGGAATTTCGATGTTTTACAATGCCGGATTTGTGATTTTGATTCCTATGGTTTTCGCTGTCGCAAAAAGCACGAAGCAACCCATAATTTATCTTGGAATTGCTATGGCATCTGCACTTTCGGTGACACATGGTTTTTTGCCCCCTCATCCGGGACCTACAGCCATTGCAGTAATTTTCAAGGCTGACATTGGCAAAACGCTGTTGTTCGGATTGATAATTGCCATTCCTACTTTATTGATTGCGGGAATTGTGTTCCCGGAATTCATTAAGAAAATTGTCGCTAATCCACCCAAAGGATTATTCGAAAGTAAAACATTCGCTGAAAACGAAATGCCTTCTTTCGGAATCAGTTTTCTGACGGCTTTGATTCCTGTTATCTTAATGGCGATGGCAACCATAAGCGAATTAACCTTGCCGGAAACATCTTCTTTGCGTCATACACTAGGATTTATTGAAAGTCCAACCACGTCAATGCTTCTCGCGGTATTATTTGCCATTGTTTTTTTAGGGATTAATCGCGGCAGAAAAATGCAGGACGTAATGGATAAATCCAGTTCAGCACTGAGTTCCGCCACGATGATTATTATGATTATTGCGGCAGGAGGAGCTTTCAAACAAGTATTGATTGACAGTGGCATTGGTACTGATTTAGCTGTTTTTTTCGAAACATCGACACTTTCTCCATTAGTATTGGGCTGGCTTGTAGCAACAATTATCAGGATAGCTTTAGGCTCAGCAACTGTTGCGGGATTAACTGCGGCAGGGATTGTACAGCCTTTAGTAGTAAGCTCAGGAATAAGTCCAGAATTGATGGTATTATCAATTGGAGCCGGAAGTTTAATGTGTTCTCATGTGAATGACACGGGATTCTGGATGTTTAAAGAGTATTTCGGAATCAGTATATCGGATACGTTTAAAACATGGACCGTTATGGAAACTATCATTGGAATAATGGGATTGATTGGTGTATTATTACTGAATTTACTAGTGGGATAACCCCAATTAAACTAAAAAAATGGAGCAATTTTACATCGGAATAGACATTGGCACTACAGCAACTAAAGCCGTGTGTTTTGACAGAACCGGGAAAGTGATTCGGGAATGCAGTCAATCCTATTCTATGTATCATCCGAAGCCAGATTGGAGCATTCAAAAACCTAATGAAATTCTAGCGTCAGTTTTAGGATGCATCCAAGAAATCACAAAAGGGATTCAGCCTGAATTCATCAGTTTTAGTTCGGCTATGCAAAGTATAATAGCAATCGACAGCAATGGAAAACCGCTCACCGATGCCTTTATTTGGGCCGATAATAGAGCGCATGCATTAGCCGAAGCATTAAAAAAATCCGAACAAGGAAAAAATTTCTATCAAAAAACAGGAATTCCTATTCATACCTTTTCACCCATGACCAAAATTGCTTGGTTAAAAGAACACGACACAATCACTTTTTCTAAAACGTATAAGTTCATTAGCATCAAAGAATACATTTGGCATCATCTTACCGGCGAATATGTAATTGATTCCTCGATGGCATCCGGAACTGGCTTAATGAACATTCACACACTACAGTGGGATTTAGATATTTTAGATTATTTAAAAATAGATGAATTCCAACTTTCTAAAATTGTTAGTCCAACCCACAAAACCAAAGGACAATCTGATGAATTCTATTATGTTTTGGGTGGTGGTGATGGTGTATTGGCAAATTTAGGAACCGGCGCTATGGAAGCTGGCCGAATGGCGTTATCTATTGGGACCAGTGGCGCGGTACGTTTACCCACTGACAAACCTTTTATTGATCCTGAAATGCGAACGCAATGTTATCATTTGATGGACAATCAGTATTTGAAACTGGGAGCGGTTAATAATGGCGCCATTGTTTTGCAATGGCTAAAAGAATCTATCTTAAAAACAGACGAATCTTTTGAAGAATTATTCAAACAAGCTGAAACAATTACTGCTGGATCCGAAGGCTTGCTTTTTGTCCCTTATTTATTGGGAGAAAGAGCTCCTATTTGGGATGCTTCTGCCCAAGGAACACTTTTAGGAATCCAAATTATCCATACCAAAGCACACTTAATTAGAGCGACACTGGAAGGCATCTTATTTGGGCTATTAAGTATTACCGAAATCTTACTCCCAAATCCAGAAGAAAGACACAAAATCACCATAATGGCGAGTGGCGGTTTTGGAAAAAGTGAATTTTGGCTGCAAATGGTCGCTGATATTTTTCAAATGAAAGTAATCGTTGCTGAAACAATCGAAGCTTCTGCTTGGGGAGCTGTTTTGATTGGTTTTAAAGCTACTGATATTGCCGTTCCATCCGAAAATAAAATAGGAAAAACCTTTTCGCCAAATAGAAATCATAAGGAAATCTACGAACAAAGCTTTGAAAAATTTAAAAAGATTTATTCTTTGTTGAAAGATATTTAAAATAAGAAATTAATGCTCGGCATTTCATGCCTGATTCTTTTTTGTTTTATAGCTTAGACAAACTAAAAAGTTTGCCACGCCATAAAACAAAAAATGCTCCCCTTTCGGAAAGCATTATTTTTTCGCAGAGAGGATGGGATTCGAATGTACGTAATCACCAATAATCACAAAGAGTCAAATTTTATATATATCAGGCACTTATAGGGACTTTAATAAAATAAAATATCATAAAGTATCATTGCATATCAAAATAATTGGGTGTAGATTTGGGTGTAATTTATTTGACCCCAATTATGAATACTATCAAACGAAATATAATTTTCACTTTAGAAAACAGAAAAAAAGATAACATTCTCATAGTTGAAAATGTCCCAATCAGAATGCGCGTTATTTTCGCCAATAACCGTATCGATTTTTCTACTGGCTATCGCATAGATGTTTCGAAATGGGAAAAGGATAGAGAAAGAGTAAAAAACGGATGCACGAATAAACTAAAACAAAGTTCATCTGACATTAACACTGGTCTTTCAGATTACTATTCTTGCATGCAAAATATCTTTAAAAATTTTGAAGCTCAAGGCTTTATTCCTAGTGCGGAACAATTAAAAAAAGAATTTAAAACAGCTATCCAGTCGGAATCTGCGGAAGAATCTACATCCAAAAAAATAGATTTCATAGCGGTAATTGATGAATTCACAACAGAAATGGGCAGGCAAAACAATTGGACTGATGCTACGTTCCAAAAGTTTACTACAATGAAAAAGCATCTCAAATCTTTCAACCCAAACCTTGATTTTGATTTTTTTACAGAAAGCGGCTTAAATGACTATATAATTTATTTACGTGATGATAAAAAAATGCGTAATTCAACTATTGAAAAGCAGTTAAGCTTCTTCAAATGGTTTCTAAGATGGGCTGATAAAAAGGGGTACAACAAAAACAAAGCTTATGAGTTTTTTAGACCTAAACTAAAAAAAGCTCCAAAAACCGTGATTTTTCTAACTGTGGAAGAATTGACAAAACTCACTAATTGTATAATACCAGATAAAAAACAATATCTAGAGCGAGTGCGTGATGTTTTTCTGTTTACTTGCTACTCCGGACTTAGATTCAGTGACGCCTATAATCTCAAAAAAAATAACGTTAAAAAGGACCATCTTGATTTTATAACCAAAAAAACTGGCGATCGTCTTATTGTAGAGTTAAATAAACATAGCGAATCAATTCTCGAAAAGTATAAGCACATAAACTTTGAGGAAAACAAAGTACTACCGGTAATAACAAACCAGAACATGAACGTCTATTTAAAGGAACTCGCTGAACTAGCGGAGATCAACGAACCAGTTAGTGAAACTCATTATAAAGGAAACCAAAGAATTGATATCGTTCGCCCCAAATATGCATTAATTGGAACACATGCCGGCCGTAGGTCATTTGTTTGCAATGCCTTGGCCCTTGGAATCCCAGCACAAGTCGTTATGAAATGGACAGGGCATAGCGACTTTAAGTCTATGAAACCCTACATAGGAATAGCAGATTCCATTAAAGCAGATGCAATGTCAAAATTTAATACTATCTAAATATGAATATAGATTTCAAGCAGATATTAGATAAGTACATCGTTTATTACAATTTAATGCTACACATTCATAAATCCAAAGTACTAACATTTCATAATCAGAAAACGCTAATAGAATTTTACGATAATATCGCAAAAATTAATGACATCTATTCAATAATGATTAACATTAGGAATGAAGAAATTGATCATAAAATACAAATTAAATATCTAGTCAAAATACTAAAAGAATTAATAGCCATTTATACAAACGAAAAATCATTTTTCGACGATTTTAATACTAGAGAAATTTGTAAAATTGAAAGTGAAAAAAGTAGTTTTTCTATTTTAGGAAAAGAAAAAGAACTAAAGAAAATCTCTGACGAACAAGATGCAATCCAAAATATGGTAAGGCATTTAGACAGTTATGATTTTGATGAAAACAAAAGAAATCATCTACTTGATAAATACCAAAACAAAAGACAGGAATATTTAAAAGCATCAGCCGATTATGGTAGAATGGTATCAGAACAGAACGAGTATTATATCAATATCGTGATGCATTATTCCGAAAATATATTTGAAAAAATCAATTATTTAGACAACAAATTTTTAAAGTTTATATCTGAAAACATTTTAATCTTCGATAATAAGATTGAAATATTCTTCGAAAAAAAGACAATTGAAGGAATTTACAACATCACCAATAAAGTAGTTTTTAACGACATTCCATTCAATGATTTCTACAATAATCTAAACTTACTTAACAGTGACCAAAATCTGGTTGTTAAAGAAAGGAACCTATCCTACGCATGTTATTTAATAAAAAAACTTTTTGACAACAACGATTCTCCAAAAAGTTTAATTTGGCGTAATACGATTTTAAAGAATTTAAATTTGACAAAAGCCTTTGAAAAGAAAGCTAATACTTTGGAGCAGAAAAAAAATGATGGCAATAGAGCTGAAGTTTTTATTAATGATTTAAAATTGATATTTCATCCCGTAAATTAAGCTTCAATAAATGCTTTAATGTCATCTTCGAATAAAAAATAGAATCATAAACTATCAAACAACACCAATTCCCTCCATATTACAAAAAATAATTTGTAAATAATTGAATTTGTATCGTTTACAAAAATAAAAAGTTGCAATTCCACCCATTTCCCTCCTTTTCCATTCGTAACATTACACTGTTCGAACACCACAGACCTCTGATCAAGGTTATTGTTTAATGTAACAGTTTAAATATTATGGAAATTCAAGAACTATTAAAAAAACCCCTTTTTCAACTTACTACCGAAGAATTTTTGTTCATTAATAAAAGAGATTCTCAGAGTACAATTACAGCAACCACCGAAAGTACAACCCCTATCAAAACTTATGTATATGGTTTGTCGGGAATAGCAACTCTTTTTGGCTGTAGCATCGCAACAGCAAGTCGTATAAAAAGTAGTGGGAAAATTGAGCCCGCAATAAGCCAAGACGGCAGAATAATAGTTGTAGATGCTGAACTAGCACTTAAGCTAACTAAAGTTTCTAAAAGAAGAAGAACACAAACAAAATAACCAATAAAAAAGCACAGAAGAACTGCGAATTCTCTTGTGCTTACCTTTTGTAACCATCCGTATATTTACAAATATACAATAATTCTTCTATTGTATGAAAAACAAACCTCAAGAAAAACTATATCAATCTGATATAGATTCAAATACGATTTTTGATAGGATCATCAAATACGTAAATTCTAAATATAGAATTCGATTTAACACAATTTCATTGGATTATGAAATTAATATAATTGGACATAGTCACTGGGAATCTTTAAATATAAACTCTTTACTTATCGAATTAACCAGAAACAACATTGACACCAATTATAACAAACTAGAGACATTATTAAAATCAAATCTGATTGAACGATATGACCCAATCAAAGAGTATATGCTAGAGCTACCTATATGGGACAATCAAGTTGATTACATCAAACATTTAGCTTCCTTCGTAACAACAAATGACAATGAAGCCTTTATTTATCATTTAAAGAAGTGGTTTGCAAGAGCTGTCATTTGCGCCTGCGAAAAGGATAAAATAAACAAACATTGCTTGGTCCTTGCTAATGGCGAGCAACATGCTGGAAAGTCAACGTATCTTCAAAAATTTATTCCAAAAAAGCTTTCGAATTATATCGCTGAGGATTTAGGAACAGATAAGGACTCTCGAATTAAAATGTGTAAGAATCTTATTATAAACCTTGAAGAACTGTCCGTTATTGGAAAAACAGAAGTTAATTATTTAAAATCATTAATAAGTAAGGTTTTCATTAACGAACGCTTACCATATGAAAGACGTGCTGAAAACTTGCCGCGTATATGCTCGTTTGTTGGATCTACAAACAAGGCAGAATTTTTGACAGATTCAACAGGATCAGTGCGGTGGATAGTGTTTGATGTCATAGGAAGACTAAATTTTAATTATTCCAAAGAAGTAAACATCGACAATGTATGGTCACAGGCTTATTATTTGGCATATCACGACAAGAACTTTGAACCAGAGTTAACACAGCAAGACGTTATTGATAACGAAAAGCGAAATGTAAAATATACTATTCTTACAACTGAGCAAGAGCTCTTACTTAAATATTTCGATGTAACAGACGATAGTGCCTATTTCCACAATGCCTCCGATATCATACAGAAACTAATGCCATTGGGCTTAAAACTAAGTAGAGAAAATATGGGTAGAGCCTTGACAGGTTACAAATTTACCAAAATCAAAAATCCAAAGAATTCATTATATGGATATCTAGCGAAGCCAAAATTCGATATCAGTCCAAAGGAACTAATGAAAAAATAAATGTGAAAATGTGAGAATGTGAGAATGTGAGAATGTGAGAATGTGAGAATGTGAGAATGTGAGAATGTGAGAATGTGAGAATGTTGAAACTAATTAATTAGTTAATTAATTAAAAAGAAATAAATTAAAAAGAAATAAATTAAAAAGAAACAAATTAAAAAGAAATAAGTTAACCTAAAATGGAAACACTATGAAGAATTACAGAATTGTATTAATCCAACCTACCTACTTACCTACTTACCTAAACCCTCTGTTTATAATGCTTTTGCTAGGTAAGTTTTAAAAAGGCAACCTACCTCACTTACCTAATTAGGTAAGTGAGGTAACTCAAGGTAAGCGGTAAAAAACGTAGAAACTCTTAAATTCATTGGCTTAGGTAAGTAGGTAAGTAAGTTATTCACCAATTTCAAAAAATTAATTGAACTCCCATTTAAAAAACAAAATACAATTGGATTGCTTAAAGGGAAATAAAAATTGCTATCGTATTTTTTTTCCCTTTAAGCTCTTTTTTTTAATAAATACAAACTTGCTTAATACTGTTATCTAAAGAGTAAAAATCAAAAAAAATCTATGCATGTACACAAGACATACCTTGGTAGTTATAGCCCACTATAACTAGAGATGAAAAATCTCTAGTTGTGGTCTCTTCCGAGGGAATCTGCGATGCCTCTAATCTGAACTATATGAATAAATCTTCTGTCCATTTTGAAAATGTAAAACCAACAAGTCAATCTCATAATCTCAGGCTACGAGAGTTCGACTATGTCCGCAAGGATTTGACTCCTATGAATAAATCCTACGGCGATATGAAGCCACATCCTGAAGTAATAAATGATTTAAAAGATATTGTAAAAAATAAAACTGGAAGGACTGCACAAGCCAAAGCCAAATTTTTACTTGAAGGCGTTTTCCTTTTTACTGAAAAACATTCCAATACAGATCTTTTAAACGTTGCAAAAGAATTTAGTAAAAAATTCAAGGTACGTGTAAAAGAATTACATATTCACCGAGATGAAGGCCATTATGAAAAATCAACAAATGAATGGAAACCAAATCTTCATGCTCACATTGTGCTTGAAAATATAAATAGAAACACAGGGAAATCAGTCAAATGGAATAAAGAAGATCTCTCTAATATTCAAGATTTTTTTGCCGAAGCTCTAAATATGCAGCGAGGGATAAAATCTGAGAAAAGACATCTCAATTCATTAGAATACAAAGTACAAAAAGAACATGAAGCACTATTATTACTTCAAAGATCTCATGCAGTAATTAAAAACAAAGAAGCACTATTGCTTCAAAGCAAAATTTTTTCTGACTTTATAATCAAAGAACTTAACCTTGAAATGAAGAGCAAGTACAATGTTTTTGTTGAACAACATCCATTGGGCAAAGAGTTTAAAGAAAAACTGGCTGAACTAAAAACAAAAAAAACAATTAGAACAAACCAAAAACATAAACCTAGTTAAAACCTACTCCCGTTTTGTGTTTGTACCACAAATTCTTTTTTGTTGATAAGATATTATGACATTCAACTCTTAATTTCTTACATTTAGCCTTCAAACGCTATAGTAAAGCATCATTACATATCAGTACCTAAAAAAAATGATAACAGCATTTAAAATACCACGATTTTAAAACTGTTATTAAAGGGATCACTGCATGTAAAAAATCAAACAATAAAAATTCGCTACATGACCATTGAACAATACATTACTAAAATAAATACTTTATTTCAAACAGGTAACGCACGAGAACACTCCTACCGTGGGGATTTGCAGAATCTTTTAATGGCCATTTTACCAGATGTTTTAGTTACAAATGAGCCCGCTAGAGTGGCTTGTGGCGCACCTGATTATGTATTGACACGTAAAGACATTCCTGTTGGGTATGTAGAAGCTAAAGATATTGGTGTAGATCTAAAAGATAAAAAACTCAAAGAACAGTTTGAGCGATACAAAGCGGGTTTAAGTAATTTGATATTTACAGATTACATGGATTTCCATTTTTATAAAGATGGTGAATTTGTTATTAAAATTGAAATTGCTTCTTTAGAAAATGGAAGCATAATAGGTAAACCCGAAAACTTCGACCAGTTTAAAAACTTGATTAAAAACTTTGCCGAAACCATATCGCAAACCATTAAAAGCCCCACAAAGCTGGCGCAAATGATGGCCGGTAAAGCAAAGTTAATGGCCGATGTTATTGAAAAATCTCTAATCAATGATGATGAACACAACAACCGTTCGCAACTAAAATCGCAAATGTTGTCGTTTCAGCAAATGCTAATTCATGATATCGACAATAAGGCTTTCGCCGATATTTATGCACAAACCATTGCTTACGGAATGTTTGCCGCTCGTTATCACGACCCAACATTAGAAAATTTTTCACGAGAAGAAGCTGCCACGCTTATACCTAAAAGCAATCCGTTCTTGCGAAAATTATTTCAAGATATAGCAGGTTATGACTTAGATACGCGCTTGGTTTGGATAGTAGATGAATTAATATCTATTTTCTTGGCTAGTGATGTCGAAGATATTATGAAGAATTTCGGAAAAAGCACCAAGCAAGAAGATCCTGTGGTGCATTTTTACGAAACCTTTCTAGGAGAATACAATCCAGCCTTACGTAAAGCTCGCGGAGTTTGGTACACGCCACAACCTGTAGTAAATTTTATAGTGCGTGCCGTAGATGATATTTTAAAAACCGAGTTCAACTTACCACAAGGTTTGGCCGATACGAGCAAAATTAAAATCAAGAAAAAAGCCGTTACGCAAACTGGTGTAGGTGCTAAATCTAAAATTGTAGAAGTAGAAACCGAAGTTGAAGTTCACAAAGTTCAAATCTTAGATCCCGCTACCGGAACGGGAACCTTTCTTGCCGAAGTGGTTAAACACATTCACAAGAAATTCAAGGGGCAACAAGGCATTTGGAGCAAGTATGTTACTAACGATTTAATACCGCGCTTGAATGGTTTTGAGTTATTAATGGCCTCTTACGCCATGGCGCACCTGAAAATGGATATGCTATTAACCGAAACAGGTTACAAACCCACCGATGACCAACGTTTTAAGATTTTCCTAACCAATAGTTTAGAAGAAGCCCACCCCGACACTCAAACCTTATTTAGCTCATGGCTTTCTGACGAAGCCGACCAAGCCAACGCCATAAAACGCGATGCACCCGTTATGGTTGTCATAGGGAATCCGCCGTATAGTGTGAGTAGTACAAACAAAAGCCCCTGGATAGAAAGTTTAACAGCCGACTATAAAAAGGATATGAAAGAGCGAAACATACAACCTCTTTCAGATGATTACATAAAATTCATTCGTTTTGGACAACATTTTATTGATAAAAACGGGAGTGGTGTTTTAGCTTATATTTCTAACAATAGTTTTATTGATGGTATTATCCACCGCCAAATGCGAAAACATTTATTAGAGAGCTTTGATAAAATTTACATTCTCGATTTACACGGTAACGCCAAGAAAAAAGAAGTTTGTCCTAATGGTTCACCTGACCAAAATGTGTTTGACATCATGCAAGGAGTTTCTATTAATTTATTTGTAAAAACAGGAAAGAAAAAGAAAAATGAATTTGGAGAAGTACTGCAGTTTGATTTACAAGGAAAAAGAGAACTAAAGTATGAGTATTTAAATTCAAATTCTTTAAATGATATTGACTGGGGAAAAGTTGAACATTTAAGTAACGATTTACTTTTTAAAGTACAAGATAACAAACAATTAAAATTCTATCAAAATAATTGCTTTGGAGTTAATGATTTATTTGTAATTGGCGCAAATGGAATTAAAACAGAAAGAGATAATTTGACAATTCAATTTCAAGAATCCCCTTTAGAAAAAATAAAAATTGAGATAGTTGAACTGGATCCTGAAGCATTTCGTAGTAAATATAACTTAGAAAAAGATGGTAGAGATTGGAAAATAAGCACAGCTCAAAATGACATAAAAAATAACCCAAGTACAATAACCAATGTACATTATCGCCCTTTTGATTATCGAAAAACAATTTACACCGGTAAATCAAAAGGTTTTCATTCTTATCCAAGACATAATATTCATCAACATATCATAAATAAAAACAATTTTAGTTTAGTTCTAGGGAGACAAGGGCAAGCAGTCGGTTCAATGCCATGGAATTTAGTTTATATTAATAAAGATATATTAGATTCCAATATGTTTTATAGAGGTGGTAATATGAATTTCCCACTCTACCTATACCCAGAAAAAACCGAGCAGCCAAGTTTATTAGATGAAGTGGTTCGCACGCCTAATCTTAACATGGAAATTGTTTACAAAATATGTAATGATCTGTTGATGAAATTTTCGCCTGAAAAGATTGAAAGTATGCAATCGGATCTTTTAACGCCAATTGACATACTTGATTACATCTATGCAGTATTACACAGTCCAACCTACAGAGAGAAATACAAAGAGTTTTTAAAAATTGATTTTCCAAGAGTTCCTTATCCTACTGATATTAAAAAGTTTTATGAGTTAGTAGCATTAGGTGGCGAGTTACGTCAAATCCATTTACTAGAAAGTGACACAGTAGAAAATTACATCACAGAGTATCCCGAAGATGGCGACAACATTGTAGGTAAACCAAAGTACGAACAACGCAACTTCGTGATGGAGAACGACACTATAAACCATAATGATACTACCGAACCAATGGGGCGCGTGTACATCAACGACACACAATATTTTGACAATGTTCCCGAAGTAGCTTGGAATTTTTACATAGGTGGCTACCAACCCGCTCAAAAATGGCTCAAAGACCGCAAGGAAAGAGAATTATCCTTTGAGGACATTCTGCATTACCAAAAGATTATTGTGGCGCTAAGTGAGACCGATAGGATTATGAAAGAAATTGATAAGATTGAGATATAGATGGAAGAACATTATTATTGCCTCGATATAGAATTTCCAGGGGTCGACTTCGACGTTTTTTATATAGAAAGTCAAATGAAAATCGAGAAAGTTCATCATGCCCATTTGTACTCAAAAAAAGATGAAATTGAACTCAGATTTTTTTATGAGGACAGCAGTTATTTTGGGGAAAAATTAGGAGAGTGGCTAAGAGAGAACAAAAATATAGGTACTTTCATGAAAGTAAATCTTACACCAAATGAGAGAAACGACAGTTTGCAAAAAATAGATCTTTCTGATTCTAAATGGCTTAGTTTTTCAGTTAGTACGGGATATTACGAAGACGTTAATAAATATGTAATTATAAAAATCGATACAGTAAAATTCTATTGGGAACCTAATCCCGCTAGAAAAAATTCAGCAGAATTTTATTTAGACGATAAAGGTTTTAATGTTGTCAATTCTTTTTACGGTTACCTATCACCTAAGGAATACTCGGGATATAATGAAGATTTTATGATAAATCGAATAAATGATTCTAAAAATTTTTACAAACTTGGTCAATCGCTCTTTCGTCCAGAGTTCTATTTTCGTTTAGAAGACAGTGAAAGAGGACGAACTGCTACCATTACAAAAGAGCCAAAAATTCAATTTGAATATCCTGAAGGAATAACAGAAGAGAAATCTATTTTATATGGAGAGGTTGTTTTACTAGTAGCTTCATTTTATCATCACATGCAAATTGATTTTAGATTTCGTAGAATGTTTTTACCAGATAGTACAATTACTATCAAAAACATAGAGAAAAAAAATTATACCGAAAGAAATCGAAATCTATCATCCTTCGGAATTAATGGTCGCTTTAAGGACTTTCTAAATAAGAGCTGGCAAGAAGAAACTTTAAAAAACTTTCATTTACTTTCAAAAGCAGTTACATTATTTAATCAATCACTTTTAGTTGATAATTCTTCCGCTTTTTTAATCCGTTATAACATTATTGAAATTTGTGATAAACAACAGTTTAAAAATGAACATTTCACCACCATACTTAATAAAGAACAAAAAAAAGAAAAAAGAAATAAAGCGTTAGAGATACTTTTGGAGATGATCGATCCAAAGGAACATGCGCTGTTTAAGGATCACTGGCAAAATTCACAAAAAAATTTAGGCTATAAACCAATGAAAAATCAACTTGTCGCATTTTTAGAAAGTCAAAAATTAAATCCAAAAAATTTTTCAGTGAGTATTAATGATTTAAAGAAGTTAAGAGACAATGTAACGCACGGTAGGATAGACAAAATAGATAAAGAACAACTTAAAGATGCAAATGCATTGTTATATAGGATCAATGGCATACTAATTCTAAACCTAATGGGAATTAATGACTGGAAATTTGAAAACGCGCATTAATAAATTGTAGTCAATAATTTAATCGTTGACATGTTTGTCTGCTAAAAATGGTTTAAATACCGCAAGAAAAGAGAATTATCCTTTAAGGACATTCTACATTACAAAAAGGTTATTATGGCGCTGAGTGAGAGCGATAGGATTATGAAGGAAATTGATAAGATTGAGATTTAATTTTTTATGAATGGAAAAAGAAAGACTTTTTGAATTAATAAGGAAAGAGGAAGTACTGCTATTTGCAGGCGCAGGCTTTTCCATGTATGCTGGATATCCTTCAGGCAAGGAATTAGCCAAAAAAATACACAACAAGCTCACTCCTAATCAACAGGATGAAATTGAACTTACATCCAATTTACTACAAGTAACTGAAGATATCTATAATCTTAAAAACGGTAGTAAAAACTTCCTAATTGAGATTTTAAAGAAAGAGTTCCAGAAAGAGCCCAGTAATACTGAAACACATACCATACTAGCTAAAATACCACAAATAAAAACTGTGATAACTACCAATTATGATGATCTTTTTGAAAGTACAAACAAAAATTTAGAAGTAATTCGAAGAAGTTCAGATTATCCTATTATCGATCCAAAAAAGCAGCTATTATTTAAAATACATGGTGATCTATCGGACACAAAAAACATCATTCTTACTAACTCTGATTATAATAATTTTTTTATTGAAAATAAAGCAGAGACCGTTTTTTGGACCGCTGTAAAAGATCGATTAGCATCAAACCACATTTTATTTGTTGGTTACTCTCTAGAAGATTCCAATATTATGGTGATGTTCAATAAAATTTTACGTGAATTGGGTGATCATGGCAAAGAACTTTTCTTCGTATCACCATCTATTAACTCATCTAAAAGAAAGTTTTTAGAAAGATCTAAAATTAATTATATTGAAAGCACAGGTGAAGACTTGATTAAAGAGATCTACGAAGATTTAAAATTAAATTATATTCCAGGTCTGACGAAAGGTAATGGAACCGCAGACACCGCATTTACATTTGGGCAATTAAATAAAATTGACTTACAAATTAGTAAACATAAAGATTCTCTACAAATTGACAAATTATCTTCATTGCATGGTTTAGGAAAAACTGAAATAAAGTTTAATCTTGAATTACCAGACGACAAAAAGGATAGAATATTAGATGCTCTCAACGGTAAAAATTTTGATGATGTCATTATAGATTCAGAAATAATTAGAGAGTTCAGCCATTTTTTCAATGGTTTTCGAATTTCGGATGAAAACAATGTAAAAAAATTCTTGGTGAAAAAAATCCCAGATATCCATGGTGACTTTGAATTTGTTTTTGAAGATGGTTTTGAACTTGACAATTATAAGATGGATATTTTTATAATTAATCCAGAAGAAAATAAATCAGAAATAAAAATTGTTTTTATTGATTTTACCATAAATATTGAAATCATTTTTAAAGACGACGGAACGCAATATAAAATTGAGATCCTTCCAAAGAAACTCATTTCATCTGTAAAAAGTGGTTTAAATTTTTACAATATAGTTTCAAGAATTACTAATAGACAGTCTTTTAAACTCTTTAAAGAAGACAAACTTTTTTATACCTATAATAATAAAATCCAATTTGACGAAAATAATTTTAATGAGAAATTTCTTTTAGATTATTTTAAGAACTTAAAAAAAATTGAGCAACATTATAATGTGAAATTCTCTAATATAGACTGTGATCATATAAATGAAAATATTGTTGAAAATGTATTAGCATATGTTGAAAAACGAGCCCTTAAAGTTAAATTTGATGGACTTACTTTAAAAGATTATGACCACGAACAAGTGCAGCACATGCTTACTGCACCGGAAAATGAATTGGCACTATTTTATTCAAAACCAGAAATATCAAGTTATAATTTGCACAATTTAGATTTCAGTATAGGCTTTAAACATCATATTATTATGGATGCTTACATAGCCAACAAACAAGATATTCTGAGCAAAAAAACTAGAACCATAAAACTAAAGAGTAAATCAAATTCAATGCAAATTCAATATAGCGACGAGAAAAACATTATTTCAAATCAAAATGATTCTGAACAGGAATAAATATTAGTTTGAAGTAAAAAATTAAATATTTAAAATGAACTCTTTTTTTAAAGATAATTAGAATTAATCCAATTACAATTTTGCGTTTATGAAAAATACGTTTGATAAATTTAATAACGGTAACATGATTGCACAAAATTTCTATAAAAATTTGGGAATAAATAACACTTTTAATCAAATGTTGGAATCTCATACTTTATTGAATAATTACGCCGGAATATCTTTTAGTCAACAACTAATGAAAGGTGTTAACAATCTTTATAAAAATTTTGCTGGTTTTGAATCCCTTTCAAGAACCTTACAGATACAAGCGAATTTATATCAGGTTCCTTATTCTTCATTGGAAGCTTTTACGGAAATAATTCATGTGCAAAAAGTTTTTTTTGATGATTTAAAAGGTCTTTCTAAAGCAATTATTGAAAGTCAAATGCCATTTCTAAATCAAGTAAATAACCTAGAATTTGCAATGACTGGAATTTCAGAGCAGATATTAAAAATTGCTACCCATCATAGCAATTGGCAGTTAATCAATGATTTTGAAGAAATAAATGAGCAGGCTTTTGATTTAACCATTAATTCTGATGAGATATTTATAGAAGAAAATGTAAAATTTCAACAGCTAATTGATACTGTTTTTGAGTTTATTGAAAAGAACAAGCATTTAGGAAAAAAAGCTTACAGCTTCTTAAACTTGATCGTTCTTCTTTATGGAGTATATCAAATTTATGACTCGTTTCAGACAAAACCAAAAGCTTTTACTAAAGAAGATATGGCAAAATTTGAATCAAAAATATTTAAAGCAATCGAATTAAAGTTTAAAGAACATAAAGAATACCGTGTTACAAATCGTATTTCTAAAATTATGTTTAAACCAAAAACAAAAACTATTATTATTGTAACGTTACCGCAAAATTATCAAGTTACTATCTTGAGCACTAATCACAAATGGGCTTTTATTAGCTATACTAACCCCAAAGACAATTTAATGGAAACAGGTTGGGTTATGAAGAAGTATTTAGATAAGATCAAATAAAAAAACTAATTTTGAAGCAATAATATCTTACAGTGTAAGCCTTTTTAATTACCAACAAGAATACCATGAGCAAGTTTAAACTTCCTATATTACCTTTTGAACAAGATGTAGAAACTAAAGTAGTCCTAAAAAAACTAGCCTTAGCACATCGAGCTCTTGCTGAACTTAATGGAGTTGCCGAGACAATCCCTAATGAAGTTATTGTATTAAATACTTTGTCATTACAGGAAGCAAAAGATAGTTCTGCAATTGAAAATATTATAACGACACATGATGAATTATTTTCAAGTGACAGTATTGCGCAACAATTTGCAAGTACAGCTGCAAAAGAAGTTTTTAATTATGCCACCGCTTTAAAGGAGGGTTTCAAGTCGGTTCGTGAAAATAAAATCTTAACTAGCAATCAAATTATAGAAATTCAGGGTGTTTTAGAAGAAACAAAATCAGGCTTCAGAAAACTTCCAGGAACAGAATTAAAAAATGGTCAAACTGGTGAAGTAGTTTATACCCCACCTCAAGTACATGAAGAAATAGTAAACCTGATGCGTAATTTGGAAATTTTTATTAATGATGATGAATTAACCGATTTAGACCCATTAATAAAAATGGCTATTATACATCATCAATTCGAAAGTATTCATCCATTCTACGACGGAAATGGCCGCACGGGCAGAATAATCAACATTCTGTACCTTGTAAAGGAAGATCTACTTCATCTACCTATTCTATATCTAAGTAGGTATGTTAATCAAAACAAAGCTAATTACTACCATCTATTACAAGAAACTAGGATAACTCAAGATTGGGAACCTTGGATTCTTTTTATGCTTGAAGCAGTTGAACAAACCTCTATTCAAACAACAGCAATTATTCGAGGGATAAAAAAACTAATGATGGAGTATAAAAAAGAAATCCGTTTAAACTTGCCCAAAATTTATTCTCAAGATTTGATCAATAATTTGTTTAAACATCCATACACAAAAATCGATTTCATTGTTGAAGACTTAGGTATTACCAGACAAACAGCTTCAAAATACTTGGATCAGTTAATAGCATTAAAACTGATTACTTTACATAAAATAGGCAAAGAAAACTTTTATATAAATACTGCGCTTTACGAATTTTTACAAAATGCTCCACAAAAACTCAAGTTCAAATAATTCAATTTTGTTGACACGTTTGTCTTGTCATGTTAAAAGAAAAGAAAAAAGTTAACACGTTACAATAGTCATGTTAAACAAATCGATAAAATGTAACTTATTTAAATAGCTATTACTATCCCTTTAAAACACAAAAAAACCAACTGAAGCAGTTGGTTTTTTATTTAAAACTTCGTTCAAATATTGTTTTCTGGGTGTAAAACTGGGTGTAAAATTCGTAAAACACTGAAAATCAAATGATATCGCAGAGAGGATGGGATTCGAACCCACGATGCAGTTACCCACATACTAGCTTTCCAGGCTAGCTCCTTCAACCACTCGGACACCTCTCTATTTTATTTGAGGTTGCAAATAACAATAAAAAAAATGAGTTAGAAAAGTAAAATCTAACTATTATGCTATTTCTCCTCGCAAAGAAGTTTCAAAAATAGTTTTAAAGTCTTTTTGATCAATTTTTTGGCCTAGCAGATACATTAACTTAGTGATTGCCGCTTCAGTTGTGATATCCTTTCCGGAAATCACTCCAATTTCTTTCATACCTGTACTAGTCTCATATTGCCCCATGCTCACGCTTCCGCCGGAGCATTGTGTTACATTGATGATGTGTAAACCTCTAGCAATTGCTTTTTTCAATAAGTTCAAAAACCAATCTTCAGTAGGTGCATTTCCGGCTCCATACGTTTCTAATACAATTCCTTTTAGATTTGGAATATCAAAAATCGCTGCCAAAACTGCTTCGCTGATACCAGGAAACATTTTTATGATAGCCACATTATTGTCTAAATTTTTACGAACCTTGAACGCATCGCTCTCATTTTTAGCCAAGAATAATTCTGGATTCAATTTTAAATGTACACCAGACTCTACTAATTCAGGATAATTTGGAGAAGTGAATGCTTTGAAATGTTCCGCATTTATCTTTGTAGTCCTGTTCCCTCGATATAATTTGTACTCAAAATAAAGACACACTTCGCTGATAACTGGTTCATCATTTTCTCGTAAAGATGCAATTTGAATGGCAGTAATTAAGTTTTCTTTGGCGTCCGTACGTAAATCTCCAATGGGTAATTGAGATCCGGTAAAAATTACGGGTTTCGATAAATTTTCGAGCATAAAACTCAGCGCCGATGCCGAATAAGACATGGTATCTGATCCATGAAGCACCACAAATCCGTCAAATGAAGTGTAATTATCCTCAATAATGGTAGCAATTTTAGCCCATTCTTCAGGATTCATATTCGAGGAATCAATAGGATTTTCGAAAGAAATGGTTTCTATTTCACAATCAAGTTGTTTCAACTCTGGAATGCGCTGTAACAATTTACTAAAATTGAAAGCTTTGAGCGCTCCCGTCTCAAAATCTTTTCTCATCCCGATTGTTCCTCCGGTATAGATTAAAAGTATTCTGGCTTTATACAACATCGTGGTATTTTAATTTATTGAAAACTGGATTGGCATACATCGCCAGAAAACCGTCTAAGGCAACTGGATTGTCATGATCAATTCGCATTTCAAGTCTACGTTCGAATAATGATTTTTCATTTTCGGTGTATAAATGAGCAAAGCGACTGGTCTTGTTAACAATATCAAACGCAATGAAATTTGTTGGCCATAATTTATAATTACTCAATATAGCATCATCAATTACTTGTGCCAAAGCTACTATTTGCTTGTTTGAACTGTCATTTTCTGTTTTTATGGCTTCAATTTCTGTATCTAAAACTTTGCCTACGTGAATATGAATTCTTTTCTTTTGTCCCAATGCACCGCTAAGAATCGTCATGAAATCTTCATTTTTCTCTTTAACGTATACTTCATTATTGGCTTCAGCCATTAATTGAGGCATTTTCAAAGCATCAGTAGGATCGTATTCGTATGAAATAGAAACCGGTACAATTTTTATTTTCTTAAAATAGTCCATCAAGTTCTTTTCATCAGAACCCATTCCAAGCATTTTCAAAACACCAGGATTAGTCTCGTCATTCCCATCTTTAGTCCTTCCCTCGCGTTGTGCAATCCAAACGGAACGGTTTTCATGAAGCAATAAATTCCCAATATATTCTGCCAATAACTTTGAGCTTTGCAGCATTTCCCTTGGCGTTAAGCCACGTTGTACGAGAAAGTTCCGGTTCAGTTTTGCTAATGTATTCAAAAAAGCTTTTTTGACTAAATTATCACCAATCGCTGAAGCAGTCATCACTAAACCGTGCTCAAACAAAGCCGTATTCAACAACGTTGTATCTAAAAGGATATCGCGATGATTTGATATAAATAAGTAAGAAGTATTAGGTTCTAAATTTTCAAAACCGGAAGTCGTCAAGCCTTCGGAGCTTTTTTCCAATACTTTTTGGACCGATTGGTAAATGAAATTACACTGAAAATCACGAATAGAATGCGTTTTGCGAAGTTGTTCTTTCCAAACTTCATCCGCAACATCCGGGAAAGTAAAATTCATCAATGCTTTCATCATGGGATGATTAACAACATTCTGAAGTGCTTCGTTTATTTCGGAATCATAAAATGGCCGAATAGCGTCAAATTTCTGCATTTTGGTTCTCAATTTTTGTGTGGGCAAATGAACAAAAAAAATATCAAAATAAGGTAAATTCTACTTTAAATCCCAAAAATAGCTTTAGAATTCTCTGTGGTGATTGCCGCAATTTCATTTGCCGAAAGGCTATAAATTTGCGCTAACTTATCTACTACATTAACAATATAACTACTTTCATTTCTTTTTCCTCTAAAAGGGATCGGTGATAAATAAGGAGAATCCGTTTCTAGAACTATGTGTTCTAAATCAATTTGGTTCAGGAACTGGTCGATTTTTCCATTTTTAAAAGTCACTACACCACCTATTCCCAGCTTCATGTTATACGAAATCGCTTGTAAAGCCTGCTCATAAGTACCTGTAAAACAATGAAAAATACCAAATAAATCATCTGATTTTTCTTCTTCCAAAATTTCAAAGATTTCATCAAAAGCTTCTCGGCAATGAATCACAATTGGCAATTTGTATTGCTTGGCTAATTGAATTTGCTTTTTGAAAGCGATTTGTTGCTGAGGCAAATGGGTTTTGTCCCAATACAAATCGATTCCAATTTCGCCTACCGCGTAGAATTTTCTTTTCGCCAATTCACTTTCCACATGTTGCAATTCCTCCAGATAATTGTCTTTTACATACGTTGGGTGCAACCCCATCATCAAGAAAACATTATTGGGATGGTTTTTCTCTAATTCATACATCGATTGGGTGCAGGTAGAATCGATTGCGGGAATAAAAAAACGCGAAACACCGGCGTCAATAGCGCGTTGTATCATTTCGTTTCGATCTTGATCAAATTCCTCTGAGTATAAATGGGTATGTGTATCAGTGATTGTTATAGTTGCTTCCAAGTGTAAAGTTTAAGTGTACAAAATTACAAGAATAAAAGTTGTTGAAAAAATGGTTTTAAAAAGATTCGCATAGAAAAATAGATTCGTACAATTCCTTCACTAACTCCATGTATCTTTGTAAAACAGAAAAAAATGACTGAAATAAATTCCGCATAAATGAAGAACCTCCAAGATATTCTTAAAAAAGAAAACTACAAAAAAATAAAATTTAAGATTACTAAAACACAGCATCTTTTGATAAAAGCAAAAATCAATGGTGTGATAGGGAATTTTATTCTGGATACAGGAGCTTCAAATAGCTGCGTAGGATTTGAGAGTATTGATTTGTTTTTATTAGACGCAAAAAAATCAAAGACAAAAGCCTCAGGTGCTGGCGCCACCGGAATGTTTACCCAACTAGCTTTAAAAAATCAATTGCAACTTGGTTCTTGGAAAGATTCCGATTTTGAACTCGTTATTTTTGATTTGTCTCACGTTAATGAAGCTTTACTGCAACACAAAGCAAAACCAGTTCATGGAATCATTGGCGCTGATATTTTAATGAAAGGAAAAGCGATTGTGGATTATTACAATCATTATTTGTATTTGTTGAAATAAAAGAAAAGAGCGTATCGAAAATCGATACGCTCTGCTTCAACTACAAACCAAAACAAACTTATTCTTTAACCATTTTGGTGGTGGTTACTTTTCCATCTAAAACTGTTTTTACAATATAAACTCCTTTTGAAAGTTGACTTGTTTGAATAGTTGTGGAATTACTTTTTGGGCTTTTGACTAAAACTTCCTGACCTAAAATAGTGTAAACACTAACTTTTTCGATGGCACTATTGGCTTCAATTGTAAAATAATTAGTAACCGGGTTTGGATACATTATCACTTTTGAAATTTCAAAATTAGCAACACTTAAATTAGCAACTGTTTTACTGAAATAAACGTTATCAATATAAACCGTTCCGGCTGGTGCTCCAGATAAGACTAACTGAGCAATATGTGCTTTGGTAGTTAAACCTGTAAAATCTGATAAAGGAATATCATAACTATTCCAACCAGATAATGTTGGGGTACGCGTCACTTCAAACTCTACATCATCGCCCCCTTGATACACTCCGTTTGCACCAAAATCAACTAATTTAACTCGGAAAGCTGTTAAATCTGGCGTCCACACATCGATATGAAAATACAACATTTGAGTCGCATCTATTGTTCCGTTAACATCTACTCCAAAATAACTTAAACTAGTATATTTTTTAGTATCATTTCCAGCAATCTGGATGTCTGTCAAAGTACTTCCTGATGACCAATCCGTTCTCCACGTGGTAACAGGAACATTCGTGTAGGCATTGCTGAACATAGAAATAACATTAGATGCGGAAACTGTAGGCGTTGGCGCAGCAATAGTTGGCTCTGTTGGCGCAACCACAACCGTTGATTTATAAAAATAAAAGTTATCCAGATAAACCGTTGTCCCTGCAGGAACTGATGACAAACTCATTTGAAAAACGGTAGCGAGGTTTATCCCAGGAAAATTGGTAGCATTTAATACTATATCAAAACTATTCCAACCTGCTGCGATAGTCAATGTTACACCCGCTTCAACAGGACCTTGATTGATTAGATTAATTTTTACAGATGTTGCACTTGAAGACCATAAATCTACGTGCATTTTTGTCATATTCGAAAGATCAAAAACTTCAGTACCTGGCAAGGTAACCCCTTGATAGTTGAAATTTGTTAATTTTATTGTGTTGTTACCCCCAATAAGTTCTTCGGTAACATCCGTAGACTGCCCCCAACATTTACACCAGTCACCCGCTTTATATACAGCATAAGCATCACTAAAGATTGATTTAACATCCAAAGCATCTCTTACAGGAGGCGTTGGAGCGGCTACGCTTGGAGAAGTTGCAGCAACAGGAGCGGCTATTTTTGCAGAAAACGTAATGTTATCTAAATAGCAAACATGATCTGCTGTTCTTGTTGTCCCTTCAGGAATAAAATCAGGAAATACAATAATTTGATCTATTCCTGTGGAAACTCCTTCTCCTATTTTTCCTGCAAAATTAAATGTCAATTCTTCCCATTCATTAATTTTAGTATTGGTAACCGTGATTTCACCTGTAGAACCGCCATCAGGGCGTGCCAACTTAATACCTACTTTGCTGATTACATCTTTATAGACCATCATTTTAATCGTACTATTGGTTTCATTCAACGTAAACGTTCCAATACCATTTGTACCAGAAGCATGAGTCGTTTCAAAACCAGTATACCACGCGCCTGCAACCAGTGCTGTAAACTTAGCTGCTGTGTTTGAAGTGTTCATTCCTGTTTTATTAGGATTTGCTGCTAACAAAGAAGCTGTTGAACCTCCCGATGGATTATCAAAAGAAGTCAAAACCCAAGTAGAACCATATTCACCAGTTTCAAAAGTAACGGGTGCATAAGGAGCTGCAGGTGGCGGAGCAACAATAGCAACCTTATTAAAATAAACATTATCTATAAATATTGTTCCTGCAGAACCCGAGAAAACAAACTGTGCAATATGTGCTTTTGTCGTCAAACCAGTAAATTGGGAAAGCGGAATTTCTAAACTGTTCCAACCACTTAAAGTTAAGGTGCGGGTGATTTCAAACTCTTTATCATCACCGCCTTGATACACGCCATCAGCTCCAAAATCAACTATTTTAATTTTAAAAGTTGTCACATCCGGAGTCCAAACATCAATATGAAAATTAAGCATTGCTGAAGCATCAATTTTATTGGCTTCAGTAATTACTCCAAAATAACTTAAATCCGTGTACTTTTTAGTATCATTTCCAGCAATTTGAATATCAGATAAAACATTCCCAGATTGCCCCCAATCTGCTCTCCAATTGTCTACTGGAACATTTGTGTAAGCATTGCTGAATAACGAAATAACTTCTGTGGATGCGACAGTTGGTGTTGGCGCAGCAGCCGTTGGTAGAGTTGCAGCAGGTTTTGCTAAAAAAGTTACGTTGTCAAAATAAGTGGTCGTTTCAGCAGTTCTGGCATTGAAATCTAAAAAGAATATAATCTGATCGATATTGATGGTTTCAAACAAGCCTATTTTTCCTGAAAAATCAAAAGTCAGTTCTTCCCATTCATTAATTTTAGTATTAGGCACTTTAACTTCCTGTTGTGCGCCACCATTCCCTATTGCAAATTTGATTCCTACATCACTAATAACTGATTTATAAACCATTATTTTGACAATACTGTTGGATGCGCTCAAGGTAAAAGTTCCAATGCCATTGAGTCCCGAAGCATGAGCCGTCTCAAATCCGGCGTAAGGAGCAGCTCCTGAAGTAGTACTGCCAGCTATAAATTTTCCTACTGTTGCTGAGTTATTGATTCCTCCTGGGAATGGATTAGCTACTTTGGAATATCCAGCCCCAGTTCCATTTTCAAAAGTTGTAAAGGACCATGTTGAACCGAATTCTCCGTTCTCAAAGGTAATTGGTGCATTTTGTGAGTATCCAATTGAAAAAAGCAAAAGGAAAATGATTAAAGTAAAGTTCTTCATAATATTGAGTTATAAGTTGTTCTCAAATTTATGAAGGTATTGTGTTGTGATTTAAAATGATACCTATCTAAAAACTATACAGTACCACAAAGAAATTTTACAGATAGAAACTGCCGGAAATCCTACTAATACAAGGACTTAACTTTATTTTATGAGACATAAAATAAAGATGCACAACAGCATAAAAATCCATAATGTTGTGGTAATGTTATGGCTTATTCCTAAGACAACACATCTATTTTTAAATAAAATATAATTAATTATGTAATTAAAAATCATAATCGCAATAAAAAACAAAAATAAATACGCTTTTATAGTTCGTAAATTAATCAACAAAAAAATCCCGCCGTGTTATTCAACAAGGCGGGATTAAGATATATTTTTATAAAGTTGACAAAGCCAATTTTACAACTCTAAAGCTTTTTTAGGGTTGTTATCCATCAATAATTCCATTGGGTTTTCTAACGCTTCTTTTACCGCAACTAAGAATCCAACAGACTCACGACCATCAATGATTCTATGGTCATAAGACAATGCTACATACATCATTGGATGAATTTCAACTTTACCATTTACAGCAATTGGACGCTCAATAATGTTGTGCATTCCAAGAATTCCTGATTGTGGAGGATTGATGATTGGTGTACTCAACATACTTCCAAAAACACCACCATTAGTAATCGTAAACGTTCCTCCGGTCATATCATCAACTGTGATTTGTCCGTCACGTGCTTTAAGCGCTAATCTTTTAATATCTGCTTCAACTCCACGGAAAGTCAAGTTTTCAGCATTACGAACTACAGGAACCATTAATCCTTTTGGTCCTGAAACTGCAATTGAAATATCGCAAAAATCGAAAGCAATTTTGTGATCACCATCCATCATTGAGTTTACATCTGGGAAAAGCTGCAACGCTCTGGTTACTGCTTTAGTAAAGAAAGACATGTATCCTAAACCTATTCCGCCATGTTTTGCTTTGAACGCATCTTTGTATTCATTACGAATCAAATTGATTGGCGTCATGTTTACTTCATTAAAAGTAGTCAACATTGCTGTTTCGTTTTTAGCGGCAACTAATCTTTCAGCCACTTTACGACGCAACATAGATAATTTAGTACGCTCTGTTCCACGAGATCCACCTGTAGGAGTTCCCATTGAAGGCACAGCATTTACGGCATCATCTTTAGTGATTCTTCCGTCTTTTCCAGTTCCAGTTATTGAAGCTGGCGCTATATTTTTTTCGTCTAATATTTTTCTTGCTGCTGGAGATGGAGTTCCTGAAGCGTAAGTTGCTGCTGGAGCTGCTGCTACGGGAGCTGCTTTTGGTGCTTCTGCTTTAACTTCAGCTTTTGGTGCTTCAACTGCCACCGCCGGTGCATCACCTGCTGGTTTTGCTGCACTCGTATCGATTAAACAAACTACCGCTCCTACTGCTACTGCATCGCCTTCTTCTGCTTTTAAAGTAATGATTCCGCTTGCTTCTGCTGGCAATTCTAATGTTGCTTTATCAGAATCAACCTCAGCAATTGCTTGGTCTTTTTCTACATAATCTCCGTCTTTTACCAACCAAGTTGCAATTTCAACTTCCTTTATAGATTCCCCTGGTGATGGGACTTTCATTTCTAAAATCATCTCTTATTATTTTAAATTATGAATTTTAAGTTTTAAATTGTTCTAGAACAACCTATGTTTATTATATATACTATTTTTTAGCCCTGATGGAAACGGCATCCTTTTTCTAGCTTCTTTAGCTAGGAAAAGATATAGTGCACAGCAGGAAATAGCTCCTTATTATCTAAATAAATTTTTATCAAAAACCATTTTTATTGCATCGGCCTGACGGCGTTTTGCTCTTGTATAACTACCAGCTGCAGGAGCCGCGTAAGCTTTTAGAGACGCCAATCTCCATTTCACTAAATCGAAATTCATCAACATAAAGCTGTATGC
Organism: Flavobacterium sp. GNP002; assembly: GCF_054343795.1. Lineage (NCBI taxonomy): Bacteria > Pseudomonadati > Bacteroidota > Flavobacteriia > Flavobacteriales > Flavobacteriaceae > Flavobacterium > Flavobacterium sp. GNP002. Next base: position 1,447,636 of record NZ_JBTGUW010000001.1, on the reverse strand, counting down.
TCCCATGTTTTTTGGCTCTTCTTGTGCCCAAACATAATCATCAACGTTTGGATATTTAGCTATAATCGCTTTTAATTGTTCTACCGGCAATGGGAATAATTGTTCGATTCTAACAACTGCTACATCTTTGCGACCGTTATTTTCTCTTTCGGCAGTAATGTCATAATAGAATTTTCCAGTACAGAAAACCAGTGTTTTCACATCAGCTTTATTTACAGTTTCATCATCGAATGTTTCCTGAAAACTACCTGTTGCTAATTCCTCTACTGTAGATACACATCTTGGATCACGTAACAAACTCTTTGGTGTAAACACCACAAGTGGTTTACGGAACGTTGTTTTCATTTGTCTTCTTAACAAGTGAAAGAAATTGGCTGGCGTTGTACAATCCGCAACATACATATTATGTCTGGCGCAAAGTTGTAAATAACGCTCCATTCTGGCTGAGGAGTGCTCTGCTCCTTGACCTTCATAACCGTGAGGCAACAATAAAACAATTCCGTTTTGGTTGTTCCATTTATCTTCTCCACAAGAGATGTATTGGTCAATCATAATTTGGGCTCCATTACTGAAATCTCCAAATTGCGCTTCCCAAATGGTTAATGTATTTGGGTTTGCCAAAGCATATCCATAATCAAATCCTAAAACACCGTATTCAGACAAAAGAGAATTGAAAATATTGAATTTCCCTTTTTTATTTTCGATAGCATTCAATAAGATTACTTCTTCCTCAGAATCTTCTACTTTAACCACAGCGTGACGGTGAGAGAATGTACCACGCTCTACGTCTTGACCTGAAATACGAATATCAAAACCTTCTGTCAAAAGCGAACCATAAGCTAATGTCTCTGCAGTTCCCCAATCTATAGTGTTATTGTCGTAACCTGTTTTTCTATCAGTGACAATTTTACTTATTTTGTTTATGAACTTCTTATCTGACGGTAGGCTTGAGATTGTTTTTATGATAGAATCTAATCCGTCTTTAGTATAAGAAGTATCATATTTTTCAAGCATTTGCTTGTCGGTAACTTGCTCAAAACCTTTCCATTCATTTTTCATAAATGGAGTAATAATAGTCAAATCTTTTTTACGGGATTCTTCTAAGTTTACCTCCAAGTTTGATTTGTATTCATGTTCCAATCCTTTTACAAAAGTGCTGTCGATTACTCCTTCGGCAAGCAATTTATCCATGTAAATATCTCTCGGATTTTTGTGCTTTGCAATGATTTTGTATAATACTGGCTGCGTAAAACGAGGCTCATCACCTTCGTTATGTCCGTATTTTCTATATCCTAATAAATCGATGAAAACGTCACGACCAAATTGCATTCTGAAATCCAATGCAAATGACATTGCGTGAACTACCGCTTCAGCATCATCTGCGTTTACGTGTAATACTGGCGAAAGCGTTACTTTGGCAACATCCGTACAATATGTAGAAGAACGCGCATCAAGGTAATTAGTGGTAAAACCTACTTGATTATTGATTACAATATGGATTGTCCCTCCGGTTTTATAACCGTCCAGTTGTGCCATTTGTACAATCTCATAAAGAATTCCCTGACCTGCAATTGCAGCATCACCGTGAACGGCTATTGGCAATACTTTAGAGAAATCGTTAGGGAAATATTTGTCTTGTTTTGCTCTTGTGATTCCTTCGATTACTGCACCTACAGTTTCAAGATGTGAAGGATTTGGGGCTAAATTGATATTTATATTTTTTCCAGTGCTGGTAACTTTGTCAGCAGTAAGTCCTAAATGGTACTTTACATCTCCGTCAAAATATTCCTGGTCGTAATCCTTACCATCAAACTCTCCAAAAATGTCTTGGGTTGATTTGCCAAAAATATTTGCCAAAACATTCAAACGACCACGGTGTGCCATTCCCATTACAAATTGCTCTACTCCTTTTTCGGCTGCTTTTTCAATTAAAGCATCTAAAGCAGGTATGATTGATTCTCCACCTTCAAGAGAAAAACGTTTTTGACCTACATATTTAGTGTGCAAAAAGTTTTCAAAAGAAACAGCTTGGTTTAATTTATTTAGAATTGATTTCTTTTCGTCCAAAGAAAATTTAGGCTGATTGTCATTAACTCCTAATTTTTTCTGAATCCACTCTACCACTTCCGGTTTACGGATATACATATACTCCACACCAATGTGCTGACAATATATGGTGTCAAGGTGAGTTATAATTTCCTGAAGCGTACAAGGCTGTATGTTAATAACCTTTGCCGCATCAAAAACAGTATTTAAATCTGCTGCTGATAGTCCGAAATTTGTGATTTCAAGTGTTGGCGATGTTGTACGTCTTTCACGAACTGGATTTGTTTTGGTAAACAAGTGACCACGAGAACGGTACCCATCTATTAATTTCAATACATTAAATTCCTTTTGAAGCTTATCTGATACTAAATTGATATCTGAATTATTAGCTGCAAAATTAGCGATTTGCTCCACTTTGTTTTCCTCATTGTAAGTCGTCATCCCAAAATCGAAACCTTGAAAAAAACTTCTCCAACTTGGCTCAACGCTGTCTGGATTCTCTAAATATTGATCGTATAATTGTGCGAAAAATTCGGTGTGTGCTGCGTTTAAAAATGAAAACCTATCCATAATATGTGGTGAATATACTTTTTTGTTAAAATAGTTTGGCAAAAGTACAATAATAGAATAAATTTATAATTTATTTTAAGATACTTTTACATTGAAAAATGTTAAAAAACTGAAAACTTATGACAAAGAATAGCTTTTTATACGATTCCAAATCATTATTGGTGATTATTATCCTATTTTTTTCAAGTTGCTTGTTTGCACAGCAAAATACATCGCCTCCAAAAACAGAAAATCAGTTTTGGAGAAATGTGCAATTTGGGGGCGGAATTGGCTTAGGCTTTGGTTCTGGTTATACGGATATCTCATTAGCACCAAGCGCCATTTACAATTTCAATGAATATGTGGCTTTGGGTGTTGGCTTACAATATAAATATTTAAAGCAAAGAGATTATTACGCTTCCCATTTGTACGGCGGGAGTGTTATAGGATTATTTAATCCAATACACGAAATTCAACTTTCGGCTGAACTGGAACAATTAAGAGTCAATGTAAACTTAGATGGATCTAATAGCAATTCACAAGATTATTGGAATACCGGATTGTTTCTTGGCGCTGGATATAGATCTGGAAATGCAACAATTGGTGCCCGTTACAATGTTTTGACCGATAAGAATAATATTTATGGCAGTGCCTTTATGCCTTTTATCAGAGTTTATTTTTAATCATTTCACATGAAAAAAATTTTTCAACTCTTACTTATAGTATTTTCAACCTATAGTATTGCGCAAAATAGCCTTTTGCAATCCGGACCCATGATAGGGTATTGTGAAATGACAGAAGCTGTCATTTGGTTGCAAACTAGCAAAAAAGCCTCGGTTAAAATAGCTTATTTTGCCATTGACAATCCTACCAAAATATTTTACTCAGATTTTTATTCGTCTTCAAAAGAAGTTGGTTTCACCCATCATATCATTTTAGACGAATTAAGTCCTGGAAAAAAATATAAGTATGATGTTTTCATAAATGACAAAAAAATCATCTTGCCTTACGAGACTTCTTTTTCATCAAAAAAACTCTGGGAATGGCGAGAAGATGCTCCTGATTTCACAGTCGCAATTGGAAGTTGTTCCTATTTTAACGAAACTCCACTGGACAGACCAGGAAAAGCGTATGGAAGTGAATATAGTATTTTTGAAAGTATTGCCAACAAAAATCCAGAAATTATGATTTGGAGTGGTGACAATATATATTTACGAGAAGCTGACTGGGATAGTAAAACCGGAATTTATCATCGGTACACTCATTCAAGGTCCATAAAAGAAATACAGCCTTTACTAGCAAAAACCCAGAATTTTGCCATTTGGGATGATCATGATTTTGGTCCGGATGATAGCGATGGCAGTTTTTACAACAAATTTCTGACTCAAAAAGCATTTAAAGATTTTTGGGCAAACAAAAGCTATGGCATGAATCCAGAGCAAAATGAAGGCATTTATTCTACGTTTAGCTGGAGTGATGCGCAGTTCTTTTTACTGGATGATCGGTTTTTCAAAACTCCTAACAACAGGATTACAGGCGAGAGAACGGTTTTAGGCAATACTCAGCTAGATTGGCTGATTAATGCCTTAAGTTCTTCAAAAGCCAACTTTAAAATAATTGTGATTGGCGGACAAGTACTAAACTCAGTAACAGAAAAAGAAAACTATAGCAATTATCCTAAAGAGAAAGAAAAACTGCTAAAAGAAATTCTCGAGAATAAAGTTAAAGGAGTTTTATTCATAAGTGGTGACAGACATTTTACTGAGTTTTCTGAAGTTCCCCGAGAGAATACTTATTCCTTATTTGACTGGACTGTTTCACCATTAACTTCAGGCGTTGCTTCTGAAGTTGCGTTAAAGGAAAACAATATTTATAGAACCAAAGGCAGCTTGATTACGCAACATAATTTTGGTACGATTTCATTCTTAGGTTCCAAAGAAAACCGCCAAATTAAACTAACTGTTTTTGACTCCAAAGGAATTGAATTATGGAATAAAACAATCTTAAAAAAAGACTTACAATAACTAATACTTATTCCTAAACCAGACTTTTTGCCATTCCCTTTTTAGAATTAGAAAAGCGACTTGTTCTGCCAGAATTACTAAATCCGAACCGTCTAGTTTTTTTATTTCTTCCTCAGAAACATCAATTATGTAAAGCAAATTGAGGTATTCGGCGAATTTATACTGAATAAGTCGGTAGATTTTTTCATGAAGCTGTAACTTTAATTCATTAGGAGAAATACTTAAAGGAAAGTCAATTGCTTCATTAGCCAAATTGAAATCCTTATTTATTTGTTCGATTAATTTCAAATATAAGTTTTCGCCTTCTGCTTCACTAAGTAGTAAATCCGTATTTTTTGGAACTATAAACATATCTTTAAAATTTCAATGGCAATATCAATAGCAATTTTCAATATTGTTGTTATGGTACAATTTACTTCTTGTTAATTTTAAATATCAACTTTCAAAATCAACGTTGCTATTGATTATTGAAATTGTTATTGAAATTGAATTACACTTTTCTTCCCATTAAATTCTCACCAAAAGCTTTCAACATTTCTTTTTTATCAACGCTGATATTCATTTTATCCAAAGTTTGAAAAGCCTTAAATGTAAAATCTTGTATGGCATCTTGAGTTGCTTTTGAAGCACCTGAATTGTTAAAAAGCTCTTTTACCGTTTTGATTTTTTCAGTATTGTCTTCTGGCTGAATAGAGAACAATCGTCTCAATTCTTCTGCTTCTGCTTCTTTTGAAAAAGCAACAGCTTTTAGATATAAATATGTTTTTTTATTTTCTATAATATCCCCGCCTACTTGTTTTCCAAAGGTTTCCGGATCACCAAAAGCGTCCAGGAAATCATCCTGTAATTGAAAAGCCAAACCTAAATTCAATCCGAAATCATAAATCAAATTTGCGTTTTCTTCTGAAGTTTCTGCAATAATCGCCCCCATTTTCATGGCTGCAGCAACTAAAACAGCTGTTTTATATTGAATCATTTTCAGGTATTCCGGAATGGTAACGTCATTTCTTTCTTCAAAATCGACATCCCATTGTTGCCCTTCGCAAACTTCAAGAGCTGTTTTGCTGAATAACTTAGCTAAATTCCGAAAAATAATAGGTTCATATTGTTCGAAATACTGGTACGCTAAAATCAGCATTGCATCACCCGATAAAATTCCGGTGTTTAAATTCCATTTCTCGTGAACCGTTTCCTGACCTCTGCGCAATGGCGCATCATCCATAATATCATCATGAACCAATGAGAAATTATGAAAAACTTCAACAGCCAAAGCTGCCGGCAGCGCTTTCTTATAATCGGCATCAAAAATCTCTGCACTCATCAATGTAAGAACCGGACGCATTCTTTTACCTCCAAGATCTAATATGTAATGTATGGGTTCGTATAGATTTCTAGGTTCTTTGGTTTCATATTGTGATTGCAAATAATCCGAAAGAAACTCTTGATACTGGTAAATAGAATGCATAAAATAATTTTTTGGCTAATTTACAGTATTCAATTTGCATTACAAACTCCGTTTCATTATCAAATGTTAAATAAATCAAAATACATTGGAAACTATTTTGGTATTCAAAGTTTCCGCCTTACATTTGCCAACGAAAATTTAACATTTAAAATTTTTAGCGGTTATAATTAAATTCCAAATACAACACAACGAATTATGAAAACAAAATGGACAGTTGACTCAAATCAATCAGATGTTCTGATAAAAATGAGACACTCAATAATTGCGTATCTGGCAGGCTCCATAAATAAATTCGACGGACATATTGATATTGAGAATAATGAGATAGAAAATGCTTCAATAGAATTCTCTTTGGATGTCAATAATAAAGATTCAAAACTGGAACAAATAGATACTTACCTGGGATTGAACGACTTATTTGACATTAAGAAATTTCCCGTTATTAGCTTTAAGTCGACTTCATTTGAAAAAGTTAATAAAAATATTAATTTTTTGAAAGGAAATCTAACCATAAAAAACATCACAAAAGTAGTGGAGCTTGATGCTGAATTCATTGGATTCAATATATATGATGGCGATAAAAAAGCTGCTTTTGAAATAACAGGTCAAATTAATCGCAAGGATTTTGGTTTGAACTTCACTTCATTTAATCAAACTGGTGGTTTGGCTTTAGGACAAGATATTAAGTTTATGGCAAACTTAGAATTAACAGCTTAACAAGAACGCGAATGTTAAATAATCATAAACTTTAGGAAACTATTTTGGTTTTCAAAGTTTCCAAATTACATTTGCATCAAATTTAACAGTTTAAATGAATCACAACTGATTAAAAATTAAAGAAAATGAAAGAGAAAATTATATCCAAAGCAAAAGAGATGTTTTTGAAACTTGGTTTCAAAAGTATCACCATGGATGATATTGCCGGTGAAATGTGCATTTCAAAGAAAACGATTTATAAATATTTTGCTAATAAAGAGTTACTCATAGAAGAAAGTGTTCAAGTAATTCATACTGAAGTAAACACGATCATAAACACGATAACCTCTCAAGATTTTAATGCCATAGAAGAGAATTTTGAAATCAGACGGATGTTTGAAAACATGTTTAAGTCTACTGATACTTCACCGGTGTACCAATTAAAAAAGCACTACCCTGAGGTGTACCAAAAAGTGTTATCTGATCAAGTAGAAATGTGCGAGTCCTGTTTTAGAAAAAACATCGAAAAAGGAATAGCCCAAGGTTTATACCGTGACGACCTAAATGTAGATGCATACGTCAAGTTTTATTACATGTTAATTTTTTCGATCAACGAAAACATAAGGTCAGAACGAGAAGCATTTGCCCTTGAAATGGAAGCACTACAATACCATACCAGAGCTATGGCAACAGAAAATGGTATACTGGAACTAGAGAGAAATTTAATTAAATCAAGCTTATAAAATGAGAAAAACAATTATACTAATGACCGTGCTGCTTTCTTTAAGCATCAATGCACAAGAAATAAAAAGCCTTACTTTACAAGACGCCGTCGTATACGCTTTGGAGAATAAAGCCGATGCAAAAAAGGCAAGATTACAAGTTGAAAGAGGCGAATACGAAATTCAAGAAGTTCGTTCAAGGGCTTTGCCTCAAATTGCAGCAAATGGTAGCTTAAATTACAACCCAATTTTACAAACTACCGTAATTGACGGAGCTGGATTCGGTCAACCTGGAACTACTATTCAAGCTGCTTTTGGTCAAAAATGGAGCTCAACTGCAGGAGTTTCCCTTAATCAAGCCCTATACGACCAAGCTGTATTTATAGGTTTGAAGGCGGCAAAATCAACTCGTGAGTTTTACCAAATAAACGCACAATTAACTGAAGAGCAAGTTATAGAGCGTGTAGCCAATGCCTACTACCAAGTTTACGTAACACGCCAAAACTTAACTGTACTAGACAACAACCTTAAAAACACCACAAAAGTTAAGGACATCATAAAAGGACAATACGATAATGGATTGGCCAAAAAAATTGACTTGGACAGGACTTTGGTACGCATATCAAACATCAATACGCTACGTCAGCAAACCATAAATGCCGTTACACTGCAAGAAAATGCTTTGAAATTTTTCATGGGTTTACCAATGAATACTCGCATTTCTATTCCAGAAACGGAATTCGAAATTACTCCAAATGCTCTTTCGTTAACACCGGATACTACAACAAGAACCGAATATTTATTGCTTAAAAAGAACGAACAATTATTGGAGTACCAAAAAAAATCTATAGAGGCTGCCTACTACCCAAGTTTATCACTTACTGGAGGATATAACTTCATTGGTCAAGGTCCAGAGATGCCTTGGTTCAAGAAACCATCAGATGGAGTGTACTGGTCTGATTTTGCTTCGGTAGGCTTAAATTTACGTATCCCAATCTTTTCTGGATTTGGAACAAAATCAAGAGTAAGCCAAGCTGATAACAAGCTTGCTTCTATAAAAGTTGATTTAGAAGAAACGAAACTGGCACTGGATTTACAATATACCAACGCTAGAACACAAATTGAAAATAGCATAGTATCTATCAACAATCAAAAAGAAAATGCAAAACTAGCGCAAGAAGTCTTGACCAATACTAACAACAACTATACTCAAGGCCTAGCATCATTAACGGATCTACTTGAAGCAGAAAGCGAACTTGTTGTTGCTCAAAACAATTACACTACAGCGCTATTAGAATATAAATTAGCCGAAATACAATTAATTAAAGCAAAAGGAGAACTAAAAACATTAACCAACAAATAATCAAAATGAAAAAAATTATCATAACCGTAGTTGTAATTGCTGCCTCTCTAGGAATTATTGCTTACGTACTTACAAATAACAAAAAAGAGAACGAAGCTAAAACTGCGATTGTAGCTGAGAAAAATGCAACGATATCCGTAAGAACTGATGTGGTAAAAACAGAAGAAGTTTCTCTTGACTTTGTTTCTAACGGAAATTTTGAACCAGTTCAAGAATTAAAATTCTCAGCAGAAAAGTCAGGTAAAATAACCAAAATATTAGCCAAAGAAGGTGATTACGTGAGCGTAGGACAAACCCTTGCTATTGTACGTAGTGATGTGGTTAATGTAAATGCTCAAAACGCAAATGCAATTTATCAAAACGCAGTTGCTGATTACAACCGATTTGAAAATGCATTTAAAACAGGTGGTGTAACCAAACAACAATTAGACCAAGCCAAACTACAAATGGTAAATGCTAAGTCACAATTGACACAAGCTAACATTAACGTTGGTGATACTAGAATCAAAGCGCCAATAAGTGGGTTTATCAATAAAAAACACATAGAAGTAGGATCTATCATTACAGGAATGCCTGCAACACAATTATTTGACATTGTAAACGTTTCAAAATTAAAATTGAAAGTTAACGTAAATGAAAGTCAAGTTGCTGGATTAAGAGTAGGAACTGCTACTACTGTAGTTGCCAGTGTGTATCCAGACAAAACTTTTTCAGGAAAAATAACTTTCATTGCAGCAAAAGCTGATGAAACTTTAAACTTCCCTGTGGAAATAGAAATTACAAACAACGCTAACAAAGACCTAAAAGCAGGAATGTACGGTACTGCTGCTTTTGCATCTAACCAACAAAAACAAGCTCTAAAAATTGTTCCAAGAAATGCCTTTGTAGGTAGTGTAAGCAGCAACCAAATTTTTGTAATTGAAAATGGAACTGCCAAGTTAAAAACAGTAACTGCTGGAAGAATTCTGGGCGATAAAGTAGAGATCTTAAACGGCCTTGAAGATGGTGAGCAAGTAATTGTAACCGGACAAATCAATTTGCAAGACGGAAGCAAAGTGGAAGTTATTAAATAAGTCTTAAAGTCGAAAGTCTTAAAGTCATCAAGAAACAGTTCAAAGCCTAAAGCACCTTAACAACATGAAATTAGCAGAAATATCCATAAAACGTCCTTCGTTAGTCATCGTATTGTTCACAATACTTACGCTAGGCGGACTGTTCAGCTATAGCCAATTAGGCTATGAGTTGATCCCAAAATTTGAAACCAATGTGATTTCGATTGCAACGGTTTATCCCGGAGCATCACCTAGTGAGGTTGAAAATACCGTTACCAAGAAAATTGAAGATGCGATTTCGTCCCTGGAAAACATCAAAAAAATTGATTCTAAGTCTTTTGAAAGTTTATCCTCGGTTTCGATAACATTAACATCTAATGCTGATGTAAATATTTCTATGAATGATGCGCAGCGTAAAATAAATGCCATCATCAATGACTTACCAGATGACGCTCAGGCACCTTCATTAAACAAGTTTTCGTTAAGCGATTTACCAATTATGACCATTGGTGCCAACGGAAAAATGGACGAAGTTGCGTTTTACGACTTAATAGACAAGAAACTTGCACCGGTACTTTCTCGTGTGCAAGGAGTAGCTCAAGTTAATATCACTGGCGGACAAGAGCGAGAAATACAAGTGAATCTGGATGCTGTAAAAATGCAAGCCTATGGACTTTCTATTCCACAGGTACAACAGAATATTTTATCCTCTAACTTGGATTTCCCAACAGGGAACATTCAAACTCGAGAGCAAAAAATATTAATTCGTTTAGCCGGAAAATATAAAAATGTTGAGGAGCTAAAAAACTTAATTGTGTCCTCACGAGGAGGAATCCAAGTTCGTTTAGGAGATGTTGCAGATGTACAAGACACGCAAAAAATTACGGATAAAGTGGCTCGTGTGAACCAGAAAAGTGCCATTATTTTACAAATTATTAAGCAATCTGATGCCAACGCAGTTGCTGTAAGTGAAGAATTGGTGAAAACCATTGCGAGACTGGAAGGAGAATATAAAGCTGCCGATTTAAAACTAGAAATCGCGAAAGACAGTACTGTATTTACACTTGAAGCTGCTGATGCCGTAGTGCACGATTTACTTATTGCCGTTCTTTTAGTGGCTTTTGTCATGCTGTTTTTCTTGCATAGTATTCGAAACTCCTTGATTGTAATGGTATCTATCCCTGCATCCTTAATTGCTACATTTATTGGTATTTACTTAATGGGTTACACCTTAAACTTAATGAGTTTGTTAGGATTGTCACTCGTTGTAGGTATTCTTGTGGATGATGCTATTGTGGTATTGGAAAATATTTACCGACACATGGAAATGGGCAAAAACAAAGTTCGAGCTGCCTATGATGGTACGGCCGAAATTGGTGGAACTGTAGTATCGATTACGCTTGTAATTGTGGTTGTGTTTTTACCAATTGCATTGAGTTCTGGTCTGGTTTCTAATATTATTACGCAATTTTGTGTCACAGTAATTATATCCACTTTATTGTCATTAGTTGCTTCGTTTACTATTATTCCTTGGTTATCATCTAGATACGGAAAATTAGAACATATTGAAGGTAAAAACCTTTTTGGACGAATCATTCTTGGTTTTGAAAGTTATTTAACCCGTTTCATCAACTGGATCTCAGGATTACTGACATGGTCTTTGGATCATTATAAAACAACACTTGCCATTGTTTTAGTTTTATTCTTCAGCTCAATTGCATTGGTACCAGCAGGATTTATTGGTGGTGAATTCTTTGCAGCATCGGATAGTGGTGAGTTTTTAGTTCAAATCGAAATGCCGAAAGATGCTTCGCTAGAACAAACCAATTTCATGACGCAAAAAGCAGAAGCCTTTTTAGACAAAGAAGATTTTGTTCACAGTCAATTTACTATTGTGGGTCAAACTAGTGGCGGCATGGGGGCTTCACAATCAACTGCTTATAAATCAGAAATTAACGTGAAAATGGTTGAATTAGACCAGCGCGATGAACCTGCAAATGTTTACGCTGCAAAAACCAAACGTAAATTAGAAAAATTACTAGTGGGTGCCAAAGTAAAAACAGTTCCTGTAGGTATTTTAGGAACAGCTGAAGATGCTACTTTAGGACTTATTGTAACAGGTCCAGATGTAGAAAGTGCTATGAAATTTGCTATTGCTGCCGAAAAAGAATTGCGCACTATTCCAGGTGCTACAGAAATTGAATTATCGGTAGAGGACGGAAATCCTGAAGTAAACGTAAAAGTAGACAGAGATAAAATGGCCGCACTTGGTTTGAGTTTACAAACCGTAGGTATGACAATGCAAACTGCTTTTAGTGGAAACACAGACGGGCGTTTTAGAGCTGGAGAATACGAATACGACATCAATATTAAGTATAATGCTTTTGATAGAAAAAGCATTGCTGATGTAAGCAACTTGATATTCATTAATGATATGGGTCAACAAATCAAATTAAATCAATTTGCAACCGTAACTGAAGGTTCTGGTCCAAGCCAATTAGAACGTAGAGACAAAACAGCGTCTGTAACTGTTAAAGGCCAAAATGTGGGAGTTGCTTCTGGAACAATTGTTGCGCAATGGCAAGAAAAAATAGATCAACTAAAAAAACCTACTGGTGTCAACTACATTTGGGGAGGTGATCAAGAAAACCAATCAGAAGGATTTGGAACATTAGGAATTGCTTTATTGGCTGCCATTATCTTGGTTTACCTAGTAATGGTTTCGTTATACGACAGTTTTGTACATCCATTCGTAGTATTATTTGCTATTCCGCTTTCGTTTATTGGAGCATTATTAGCCTTGGCTTTGACCAATAATACGTTGAATATTTTTACTATTCTTGGGGTGATTATGTTAATTGGTCTGGTTTGTAAAAATGCGATTATGCTTGTGGATTACACCAATCAGCGAAGAGCTGCGGGTGAGAGCATAAGAACCGCATTAATTCAAGCGAATCACGCACGTCTTCGTCCAATTTTGATGACAACCATTGCGATGGTATTTGGTATGTTCCCAATTGCATTAGCATCTGGTGCTGGTGCCGAATGGAAAAATGGATTGGCATGGGTAATTATTGGTGGATTAATCAGTTCATTATTCCTAACCTTAATTATTGTTCCGGTGATTTATGAAATCATGGAGAAATTAATTGCTAAATTCTCTAAAGGTCAAAAAGTAAATTATGAAGCTGAGATGATCGCTGATTATGAACACAGAGAATTAAATGAGGATGGAGTTACTCCAAAACACTAAAACCTTCTCATATAACAAAAAAACGACCTGCTCTTAATAGATGCAGGTCGTTTTTTTTGTAATAATTAAGTATAAATTAAATGGCTTACAGCTTTTTAATCACGTAGGTTACAATACCCCAAATGATGAGTTCGTTTTCCTCAGTGACTTTTATGGGTGGATAATCACTATTTTCTGGCATGAGATACAAACAATCTTTTTCAACCTTCATTCGCTTGACGGTAAACTCACCATCAATGAAACAAATGGCAATTTTATTGTTTTGTGGTTCCAAGCTTCTATCCACCACGAGAACATCTTTATCATTGATTCCCGCATCAATCATAGAATTTCCTTTAACCTTGATGTAAAAAGTAGCCAGCGGGTTTTCACTCAATTGTTTGTTCAAATCAATACTCATTTCCATAAAATCAGCTGCCGGCGATGGAAATCCTGCCGAAACACCTTCGCTGATGAAAGGAATTCGCAATTCACTTTCATAATCCGGCAGAAAAAAAGTCAGTTTTTGATCTTTATTTATAGACATTTTATTTCGAGTATATCTTTAAAATTAGTGGTGTATCTGGGTGACAGATGATTCTGATTCATGTTCCAAGTCAGACTTAAATTCTGTGTAGCCAACTTTACTTTCTTGTCACCAATTTTGTTATTGAGACCATCCATTACTTTCATCAACATCAAATGTTTTGGGTTTTCCTCGTCAAACAACTGAAACTGTTTCTTATTTTCATCAATCAATTCAGTGACGATGACGCCTGCTTTCTTGAATTTCAAATGCTCATTCCCTTGGTACAGTTTTTTCAACATATCGATGGCTGCATTAGAAATCGTCAACGTAGAATTTGAGGCATAAGGCAGTGTGATCGCCATGTTAAAATAATATTTTGAAGTTTGTATCGTATGTTTATCCACCACAAGCATCACAATAATGGTATGACAGCAGGAGTTTTGTTTTCGTAATTTTTCTGCGCAAACCGCAGCAAAAGTAGCTACACGTTCACGCAACAAATCAAACTCCGCAATTTGTTTAGGAAAACTTCTGGTTGTGGCGATACTTTTCTTTTGGTCCACAATAGGCTCTAAATCCAAGACTGATTTTCCTTCGAGTTCGTATTTTAAACGCATACCAACCACACCCATTTCTTTTTTAATCCACGCTTCATGTTGTGGCGCCGTAAAATCCAGTGCCGTCACAATATTTTTGACTTTCATCTTTTTATTCATTCGGTAACCAATGCCCCAAACGTCTTCAATCTTTGTCCATTTTAAGGCTTTGATTCGTTTTTCTTCGCTATCAATAACGTAAACACCTTTCGTTCTGTCTTGGAATTTTTTAGCAATTTTGTTGGCTACTTTTGACAATGCTTTGGTTTCGGCAAAGCCAATACAAACTGGAATTCCTACCCATTTTTGCACACGGGTTTTCATTTGGATTCCATAATCATGATAATCTAAAATCGTCAAACCATCAAAATTCAGGAAGGCTTCGTCAATGCTATAAATTTCTAGATTCGGTGTAAACTGACCTAAAATTGCCATTACTCGGTTACTCAAATCACCATAAAGCGGATAATTCGAAGAAAATACTTTTACATTTTTCTCTTTTACCAATTCCTTAATCTGAAATGCTGGCGCACCCATAGGAATCCCCACCGCTTTCGCTTCATTACTTCTGGAAATCACGCAACCGTCGTTATTTGACAAAATTGCAACCGGTTTCCCGTTGAATTTCGGCTGAAAAACACGTTCGCAGGAAGCATAGAAATTGTTACAATCGACTAAAGCGTACATGTTACAAAATTACTCAATATCCCTCGATGCGTGTTTGTAACTAAAGTTAATTTTAGGGATTGTTGATAAGTAGTTTTATATAAAAATATTTTAAAAAATTAGGTTCTATCTCTTTTATTGAGATTCGTTCTTTATCAAAACGATAAAAAAGCAATTTGAGCCCAACAAGAATTGTATTAAAAAAATCTTAATATTCCCTTCTCAATAAAATTATTTTATTTTTTTAAATATTTTAATTGTTTGATTTAATGCTAATTATATGTTTAAAATCAATTTATAAGCTAAAAACACAAAACCGTGATTCAAATCTTTGGCACGCTACTTGGATATACCTAATCAAATAAGTAAAAAAAGCGAAAGCCGAAAAGCTCAAGAGTAGGCAAAATTCAAAATATAATTATCATGAAAAAAATTACCTTTTTAGTAGCTAGTATCTTCGTATTTGGAGGTAGTTTAGTGAATGCAGCAGAGAAAATCGATTTTTCTGTAGAAAAAAGATCTGTTATAGATTTTAGAGATGCCGACCCAATTGTATTTACAGAAAGAGGAATTGAGTTCTTCATATTCCCTGACGGCCAATTTGATTTTAATACACGTCCTTCAAGCGGTTCAACTGGTGGCATGTATTATAAAACAGGCAAAAAAAACGGCATGAATAAAACGTATGGTGCACCAGCAAATGTTCGAAACGGAAATTATGGTGTAAAAGTAGAACACGATAATATGGGTAGAGTAAGACGTATTGGAAACGTTATGATCAACTATGACTCAAATGATAGAGTAAAACGAGTAGGTTCCGTTTATATGACCTACAACCGTTATGCTTTGGAACGAGTAGGTGGTTTAGAAATTATCTACAACCGTCGTGGTCAGATTGTTGATATTGTTGGAGCTGTAAAAGGTGGTAGCCGTTATGAATATAGTCAAAACAATTATGGAAACAATGATTATGGCAACAGCCAAAACTCAAATGATGATGATTACTACTATTACAGAACAAATGGTACAAAAGCCAAAATCGAGGACACTAAAGCATCAGGAAGTGTAGCCATCAGAATAGACAGAAGATAGTTAGTTAGTTATATAAATGGTTTGTTTGAAATTCCTACTGGTATACGTATCAGTGGGAATTTTTTTTGAATGCGTAATCTTACTTGATTTTATTTAATATAAATGCCCACAAAAAGGTTCTGCTTTTTGTGGGCATTTTTTGGTTTAAAAAATGATTTATTGCATCGAAACAATTAAAAACTCACTTCTTCTATTGGCTTGATGTTGCTCCTCTGTACAGTTTGATTTGTTCGTTGGTTCGCATCCACAATCGTTTACAAGTTGTGACTCTCCATATCCTTTAGCTGTTAATCGATTTGCAGCTATTCCATTTTTTATCAGCCATGCTTTTGTTGTATTCGCTCTTCTATCAGATAGTGCTTGGTTGTATGCAATGGTTTGTCTGCAATCTGTATGTGATCTAATGTCGATGGTCATCTTTGGGTATTGTTGCATCACTGCTAATACTTTTTCTAACTCAAAAGCCGCATCTTTACGAATAACTGATTTGTCTAAATCAAAATAAAGTATTGGAATATCTAAGGTCTTAGCTAAATCTGTACCTACATCAATAGCTCTTTTTCTTGGCTCTAAAGCCAATGGTCCTTGCGTTTCTCCTGATACTTTTGCTATAACGATTTTGTTCTCTTTTGTTTCATATTCTGGTTTTTCTCCACGTAAATAATACGTTTTTCCACATTCAACCTCAAAGGTATAGTCCCCTGATGATGGAGTTGTAATTTCTTGGATCAAATTAAAATTCGCATCAAACAAACTTACCTTGGCATTGGCCAAGACTAAACCTGTATCTTGATCCTTGATAACTCCTTGAAGTACTTGATTACAAACAGAAACAGGAAATTTATTGAATCTATAAATGTCATCAGATCCTAATCCACCCTCTCTATTGGAAGTCACAAATCCTTTTTTATTCTCTGCATCTATCACAAATGAAAAGTCGTCTTGGGTACTGTTTATAGGTGTTCCTAAGTTTTCAATAGTGATTCCTGGGGTTTTTGATGACAAATCCATAACAAACACATCTAAACCTCCAAGTCCAGGATGTCCATCACTGGCAAAATACATCTTATTATCTGGAGAGATATACGGAAACGTTTCTCGTGACTCCGTGTTAATAGGCAATCCTAGATTCTCTGGCGTGCCGTAAGTATCATTGGGATTGATGCTTACTTTAAAAAGATCTGATAAACCCTTGGTCCCTGGCATGTCTGATGCAAAATACAAGGTTTTCTCGTCAACACTCAAGGCTGGATGAGCTACACTATATTCATTACTATTAAAAGGTAATTCTTGTACATTTACCCATTTTCCATTTTCGTTTGTGGCTTTGTAGAGTTTTAATAATATAACACGTCTGCTGTCCTTTTGCTTTTTACCATTTAGATAATTATTACGCGTGAAATACATGGTTTGGCCATCTTTGGTAAAAACAGGTGTAGACTCATGAAACCTACTATTAATGTTTTTATTGAACACCTCTGGCTTGCCCATACTACCATCTGTGCTTATCTGGGAGCTGTACAAGTTGGTAAAAGATTCATTGTTCCACTTGAACACTTTCTTTTCTACTCCGCCTGTATCTCGTGCCGACGCAAAAAGAAGCGTGTTGTTGTAATAAGCACTACCGTAATCTGAGTACGGGGAGTTGATCCCTGCATCAAAAATTTCGTATTTTCCTGAATTTTCCTTTATCTCATTCAAGTAATCGCGCTGACTAGCAAAAAGTTTCCCACGCTGGTCTGTGGCTGATTTCGCTATGAATTGCTCTAACATTTTATCGGCCTTTGCATAGTTTCCTACTGCTTTTAAAGATTGAGAATACCTGTAATAGTACTCAGGCTCTTGGGAGGCATTCATCTCAAAAAGTGCTGTGTACCATTTCTCTGCCTTGATCAAATCGGCTATAAAAAAATAGGAGTCTCCTAGTTTTTGAAACATCTTTTCGTCTTTATAGCCTTTCGCTGCTACTTTCTCATAAGTAGCTATTGCATCAACGTAAGAATAATTATCGAATTTTTTATCTGCAGTAGCCACACCTTTTTTTTGAGTATATCCCACTAATGTGAATACCAAAAAAACTGCACAGCATAAGAAATGTTTGGCGCTTAATTTCATAACGTTATATTAAATTAAAAGAATCTAGGTGATGTAATTCTGTTGTATTTGTTAAATATTTCATATCGAAGAAATATTTCATGAGATCCAGAATTATAATTTGCAAGACGTGTGGTTTCCAAATCGTATCCATATCCAATAAACCATGAATCAGATACTTGAAATCCTACCATTGCACTCAAGGCTGCACTCCATCTGTAAGCTGCTCCTACTGTAAACTTGTCATTGATCAAAAAATTGGCCGATAAATCTACCTGTAAAGGTGCTCCTTGAACCAGCTTGGTCATCATGGCTGGTTTGAATTTTAAATTATAATCTAACTCAAATACGTGACCTGCTGTTAAGTAATAGTTTACGCGCTCTCGTGCAATATAAGAATTGGCTCCTACTCCTGCATATTTATCAAAATGCTCTGTCTCTAACAAGTTAGGAACTGAAAGACCTACATAGGTTTTATCTGAGTACCAATAAAATCCCACTCCTATATTAGGTGAAAACTTATTGTCTATGTTATTCTCAAAACTATAATCATTAGGATCATACTGATTGAGCTTATCAAAATTGACATTCAAAAGATTTGCTGATGCTTTCAATCCAAAGGAGAGTTTGAAGTCTTCTGAGGTATTAATGTAGTATGAAAAATCAACTGCTAGATTGCTCTCATCTGATGGACCTATTCTGTCATTTATTACTGACACTCCCAAACCAATTTTAGTATCATTGATTGGTGTATTAATCGAGGCAGTATTCGTAACCGGTGCTCCATCTAACCCTACCCACTGGGTGCGATGTAAGGCAAAGATGTTCATCGCTTGACGTGATCCCGCATAGGCGGGATTCACGTTTATAGTGTTGTACATGTACTGTGTAAACTGAGCGTCTTGTTGCGCATTTACCAAACCCGAGAGTAAGAGCAAAAACACTATTAATTTTGTTTTCATATTGCTTCTATTTTTAAACTTATAAGCTTTATTTATCAATTATCTGTTAATATATAAGTATCCTGCTTTCTCGAAACTTGTGGCAGCACTATCTTTATATCTCAAGATATAATAATAGGTTCCCTCTGGTAACTCTTCGGATTGATTAATGGTAACTCTTCCCTCTGAAACTCCTCTAAAGGCTCTATCGTCATTGTTGTATCCTGCTCTTTCAAAAACTAATACTCCCCAACGGTTGTATATTTCTACCGTGTTATCACTATAACATTCTAGACCTCTGATGCGGAAAACTTTGTTGTCACCGTTTCCATTTGGAGCTACTGCATTGAACACTTCGATTACACATCCTGAAATTCCTAAAACCGTAGGCTTATCATCTGTAATCATTTCATTATCAGAAAGATCACTTACTAAAGTTCCAATAGGACTTACAGCAGTCACTTTGGCTTGATTTTCAACATTTCCTTTGTTAATATCAGCTTGAGTTAGACTATATTTCGCCTCAAAGGAAGTAGTATCGGTTTGTCCCACACCCAATGCTATTGGCCCTCCTGTAAGGACAATACCAGGTAAAAGATCGATTACTACAACATTTGTTAATGGTACATTTCCTATATTAGAAATCTCAAATTTATAGGTTATTGTTTCTCCAGCCTGCGCATAACCATCTCCGTTATTATCATCAAAAGATGCCGTTTTAATGATGGCTATTTTTGGTGATTCCCCTACTGTTATGATACTGGTTACCGTATTACAAGTTATAGGTGTTAATTTATCACACAACTCATAAACTACATTGTAAACTCCTGCTGGAGTCCCTGCCGTAACAGTTACTGCTCCAGTTAATGAATTTAATGTAATTCCTGCTGGCCATGTTCCTAACTCTGCAACGGTGGAGTTTCCTGTTGTTCCTAATGTTGCTGGAACGCCGTTTACAGTATCGTTACTCGCAATGTTCGCAAAAACAATTCCTCCTGTAGATAAAATTGACATACTCTCCGTTACCGGTACAACTACTGGCAATACTGTAATTTTGTTTATTACAATTATACAGGTTGATGGTGTTAATTTATCACATAAAGTATAAACTACATTATAAACTCCTGGTACTGTTCCTGCCGCAACAGTTACTGCTCCAGTTGATGGATTTAATGTAATTCCTGTTGGCCATACACCTGACTCTGCAACTGTAGCGTTTCCTGTTGTTCCTAATGTTGCCGGAACGCCATTCACTTTATCATTTGCTGCTACGTTTGGTATTGCTATTCCTCCGGTTGCTGGTGCTGTTCCAGCATCTGTTACTGGTCCTGAAACCCCTGTTACTGTGATTTCATCTGAAACCGTTGCACAAGTTGTTGGTGTTAATTTATCACATAACGTATAAACTACATTATAAACTCCTGGTACTGTTCCTGCCGCAACAGTTACTGCTCCCGTTAATGGATCTAATGTAATGCCTGTTGGCCATACACCTGACTCTGCAACTGTAGCGTTTCCTGTTGTTCCTAATGTTGCCGGAACGCCATTCACTTTATCATTTAAGGCTACGTTTGCTATTGCTGTTCCTCCTGTAGAGGCTGCTGTTCCAGCATCTGTTACTGGTCCTGAAACCGCTGTTACTGTGATTTCATTCGAAACGGTAGCACAGGTTGTTGGTGTTAATTTATCACATAAAGTATAAACTACATTGTAAACTCCTGGTACTGTTCCTGCCGCAACAGTTACTGCTCCCGTTAATGGATTTAATGTAATGCCTGTTGGCCATACACCTGACTCTGCAACTGTAGCGTTTCCTGTTGTTCCTAATGTTGCCGGAACGCCATTCACTTTATCATTTAAGGCTACGTTTGCTATTGCTGTTCCTCCTGTAGAGGCTGCTGTTCCAGCATCTGTTACTGGTCCTGAAACCGCTGTTACTGTGATTTCATTCGAAACGGTAGCACAAGTTGTTGGTGATAATTTATCGCATAAAGTATAAACTACATTGTAAACTCCTGGTACTGTTCCTACCGCAACAATTACTGCTCCCGTTAATGGATTTAATGTAATGCCTGTTGGCCATACACCTGACTCTGCAACTGTAGCGTTTCCTGTTGTTCCTAATGTTGCCGGAACGCCATTCACTTTATCATTTAAGGCTACGTTTGCTATTGCTGTTCCTCCGATTGCTGGTGCTGTTCCAGCATCTGTTACTGGTCCTGAAACCGCTGTTACTGTGATTTCATCTGAAACCGTAGCACAGGTTGTTGGTGATAATTTATCGCATAAAGTATAAACTACATTGTAAACTCCTGGTACTGTTCCTACCGCAACAGTTACTGCTCCCGTTAATGGATTTAATGTAATGCCTGTTGGCCATACACCTGACTCTGCAACTGTAGCGTTTCCTGTTGTTCCTAATGTTGCCGGAACGCCATTCACTTTATCATTTAAGGCTACGTTTGCTATTGCTGTTCCTCCTGTAGAGGCTGCTGTTCCAGCATCTGTTACTGGTCCTGATACCGCTGTTACTGTGATTTCATTCGAAACGGTAGCACAGGTTGTTGGTGATAATTTATCACATAAAGTATAAACTACATTGTAAACTCCTGGTACTGTTCCTACCGCAACAATTACTGCTCCCGTTAATGGATTTAATGTAATGCCTGTTGGCCATACACCTGACTCTGCAACTGTAGCGTTTCCTGTTGTTCCTAATGTTGCCGGAACGCCATTCACTTTATCATTTAAGGCTACGTTTGCTATTGCTGTTCCTCCTGTAGAGGCTGCTGTTCCAGCATCTGTTACTGGTCCTGAAACCGCTGTTACTGTGATTTCATTCGAAACGGTAGCACAAGTTGTTGGTGATAATTTATCGCATAAAGTATAAACTACATTGTAAACTCCTGGTACTGTTCCTACCGCAACAATTACTGCTCCCGTTAATGGATTTAATGTAATGCCTGTTGGCCATACACCTGACTCTGCAACTGTAGCGTTTCCTGTTGTTCCTAATGTTGCCGGAACGCCATTCACTTTATCATTTAAGGCTACGTTTGCTATTGCTGTTCCTCCGGTTGCTGGTGCTGTTCCAGCATCTGTTACTGGTCCTGAAACCGCTGTTACTGTGATTTCATCTGAAACCGTAGCACAAGTTGTTGGTGATAATTTATCGCATAAAGTATAAACTACATTGTAAACTCCTGGTACTGTTCCTACCGCAACAGTTACTGCTCCCGTTAATGGATTTAATGTAATGCCTGTTGGCCATACACCTGACTCTGCAACTGTAGCGTTTCCTGTTGTTCCTAATGTTGCCGGAACGCCATTCACTTTATCATTTAAGGCTACGTTTGCTATTGCTGTTCCTCCTGTAGAGGCTGCTGTTCCAGCATCTGTTACTGGTCCTGAAACCGCTGTTACTGTGATTTCATCTGAAACCGTAGCACAAGTTGTTGGTGATAATTTATCGCATAAAGTATAAACTACATTGTAAACTCCTGGTACTGTTCCTACCGCAACAGTTACTGCTCCCGTTAATGGATTTAATGTAATGCCTGTTGGCCATACACCTGACTCTGCAACTGTAGCGTTTCCTGTTGTTCCTAATGTTGCCGGAACGCCATTCACTTTATCATTTAAGGCTACGTTTGCTATTGCTGTTCCTCCTGTAGAGGCTGCTGTTCCAGCATCTGTTACTGGTCCTGAAACCGCTGTTACTGTGATTTCATCTGAAACCGTAGCACAAGTTGTTGGTGATAATTTATCACATAAAGTATAAACTACATTGTAAACTCCTGGTACTGTTCCTACCGCAACAGTTACTGCTCCCGTTAATGGATTTAATGTAATGCCTGTTGGCCATACACCTGACTCTGCAACTGTAGCGTTTCCTGTTGTTCCTAATGTTGCCGGAACGCCATTCACTTTATCATTTAAGGCTACGTTTGCTATTGCTTCTCCTCCTGTTGATGGTGCTGTTCCAGCATCTGTTACTGGTCCTGAAACCGCTGTTACTGTGATTTCATCTGAAACCGTAGCACAGGTTGTTGGTGATAATTTATCACATAAAGTATAAACTACATTGTAAACTCCTGGTACTGTTCCTACCGCAACAATTACTGCTCCCGTTAATGGATTTAATGTAATGCCTGTTGGCCATACACCTGACTCTGCAACTGTAGCGTTTCCTGTTGTTCCTAATGTTGCCGGAACGCCATTCACTTTATCATTTAAGGCTACGTTTGCTATTGCTGTTCCTCCTGTAGAGGCTGCTGTTCCAGCATCTGTTACTGGTCCTGAAACCGCTGTTACTGTGATTTCATCTGAAACCGTAGCACAAGTTGTTGGTGATAATTTATCACATAAAGTATAAACTACATTGTAAACTCCTGGTACTGTTCCTACCGCAACAGTTACTGCTCCCGTTAATGGATTTAATGTAATGCCTGTTGGCCATACACCTGACTCTGCAACTGTAGCGTTTCCTGTTGTTCCTAATGTTGCCGGAACGCCATTCACTTTATCATTTAAGGCTACGTTTGCTATTGCTGTTCCTCCTGTAGAGGCTGCTGTTCCAGCATCTGTTACTGGTCCTGATACCGCTGTTACTGTGATTTCATTCGAAACGGTAGCACAGGTTGTTGGTGTTAATTTATCACATAAAGTATAAACTACATTGTAAACTCCTGGTACTGTTCCTGCCGCAACAGTTACTGCTCCCGTTAATGGATTTAATGTAATGCCTGTTGGCCATACACCTGACTCTGCAACTGTAGCGTTTCCTGTTGTTCCTAATGTTGCCGGAACGCCATTCACTTTATCATTTAAGGCTACGTTTGCTATTGCTGTTCCTCCTGTAGAGGCTGCTGTTCCAGCATCTGTTACTGGTCCTGATACCGCTGTTACTGTGATTTCATCTGAAACCGTAGCACAAGTTGTTGGTGATAATTTATCACATAAAGTATAAACTACATTGTAAACTCCTGGTACTGTTCCTACCGCAACAGTTACTGCTCCCGTTAATGGATTTAATGTAATGCCTGTTGGCCATACACCTGACTCTGCAACTGTAGCGTTTCCTGTTGTTCCTAATGTTGCCGGAACGCCATTCACTTTATCATTTAAGGCTACGTTTGCTATTGCTGTTCCTCCTGTAGAGGCTGCTGTTCCAGCATCTGTTACTGGTCCTGAAACCGCTGTTACTGTGATTTCATCTGAAACCGTAGCACAAGTTGGTGAAGCTAATTTATCACATAAAGTATACACTACATTATAAGTCCCCGGTACTGTTCCTGCCGCAACAGTTACTGCTCCAGTTGATGGGTCTAATGTAATGCCTGCTGGCCATGTTCCTGATTCCGCAACTGTAGCGTTTCCTGTTGTTCCTAATGTTGCCGGAACGCCATTCACTTTATCATTTGCTGTTACGTTTGCTATTGCTGTTCCTCCGGTTGCTGGTGCTGTTCCGTTTTCTGTTACTGGTCCTGAAACCGCTGTTACTGTGATTTCATTCGAAACCGTAGCACAGGTTGTTGGTGTTAATTTATCACACAACTCATAAGTTACATTATAAACTCCTGGTACTGTTCCTGCCGCAACAGTTACTGCTCCCGTTAATGGATTTAATGTAATGCCTGTTGGCCATACACCTGACTCTGCAACTGTAGCGTTTCCTGTTGTTCCTAATGTTGCCGGAACGCCATTCACTTTATCATTTAAGGCTACGTTTGCTATTGCTGTTCCTCCTGTAGAGGCTGCTGTTCCAGCATCTGTTACTGGTCCTGATACCGCTGTTACTGTGATTTCATCTGAAACCGTAGCACAAGTTGTTGGTGATAATTTATCACATAAAGTATAAACTACATTGTAAACTCCTGGTACTGTTCCTACCGCAACAGTTACTGCTCCCGTTAATGGATTTAATGTAATGCCTGTTGGCCATACACCTGACTCTGCAACTGTAGCGTTTCCTGTTGTTCCTAATGTTGCCGGAACGCCATTCACTTTATCATTTAAGGCTACGTTTGCTATTGCTGTTCCTCCTGTAGAGGCTGCTGTTCCAGCATCTGTTACTGGTCCTGATACCGCTGTTACTGTGATTTCATCTGAAACCGTAGCACAAGTTGTTGGTGATAATTTATCACATAAAGTATAAACTACATTGTAAACTCCTGGTACTGTTCCTACCGCAACAGTTACTGCTCCCGTTAATGGATTTAATGTAATGCCTGTTGGCCATACACCTGACTCTGCAACTGTAGCGTTTCCTGTTGTTCCTAATGTTGCCGGAACGCCATTCACTTTATCATTTAAGGCTACGTTTGCTATTGCTGTTCCTCCGGTTGCTGGTGCTGTTCCAGCATCTGTTACTGGTCCTGAAACCGCTGTTACTGTGATTTCATCTGAAACCGTAGCACAAGTTGTTGGTGATAATTTATCGCATAAAGTATAAACTACATTGTAAACTCCTGGTACTGTTCCTGCCGCAACAGTTACTGCTCCCGTTAATGGATTTAATGTAATGCCTGTTGGCCATACACCTGACTCTGCAACTGTAGCGTTTCCTGTTGTTCCTAATGTTGCCGGAACGCCATTCACTTTATCATTTAAGGCTACGTTTGGTATTGCTGTCCCTCCTGTTGATGGTGCTGTTCCAGCATCTGTTACTGGTCCTGAAACCGCTGTTACTGTGATTTCATCTGAAACCGTAGCACAGGTTGTTGGTGATAATTTATCACATAAAGTATAAACTACATTGTAAACTCCTGGTACTGTTCCTACCGCAACAATTACTGCTCCCGTTAATGGATTTAATGTAATGCCTGTTGGCCATACACCTGACTCTGCAACTGTAGCGTTTCCTGTTGTTCCTAATGTTGCCGGAACGCCATTCACTTTATCATTTAAGGCTACGTTTGCTATTGCTGTTCCTCCTGTAGAGGCTGCTGTTCCAGCATCTGTTACTGGTCCTGAAACCGCTGTTACTGTGATTTCATTCGAAACGGTAGCACAAGTTGTTGGTGATAATTTATCGCATAAAGTATAAACTACATTGTAAACTCCTGGTACTGTTCCTACCGCAACAATTACTGCTCCCGTTAATGGATTTAATGTAATGCCTGTTGGCCATACACCTGACTCTGCAACTGTAGCGTTTCCTGTTGTTCCTAATGTTGCCGGAACGCCATTCACTTTATCATTTAAGGCTACGTTTGCTATTGCTGTTCCTCCGGTTGCTGGTGCTGTTCCAGCATCTGTTACTGGTCCTGAAACCGCTGTTACTGTGATTTCATCTGAAACCGTAGCACAAGTTGTTGGTGATAATTTATCGCATAAAGTATAAACTACATTGTAAACTCCTGGTACTGTTCCTACCGCAACAGTTACTGCTCCCGTTAATGGATTTAATGTAATGCCTGTTGGCCATACACCTGACTCTGCAACTGTAGCGTTTCCTGTTGTTCCTAATGTTGCCGGAACGCCATTCACTTTATCATTTAAGGCTACGTTTGCTATTGCTGTTCCTCCTGTAGAGGCTGCTGTTCCAGCATCTGTTACTGGTCCTGATACCGCTGTTACTGTGATTTCATCTGAAACCGTAGCACAAGTTGTTGGTGATAATTTATCGCATAAAGTATAAACTACATTGTAAACTCCTGGTACTGTTCCTACCGCAACAGTTACTGCTCCCGTTAATGGATTTAATGTAATGCCTGTTGGCCATACACCTGACTCTGCAACTGTAGCGTTTCCTGTTGTTCCTAATGTTGCCGGAACGCCATTCACTTTATCATTTAAGGCTACGTTTGCTATTGCTGTTCCTCCTGTAGAGGCTGCTGTTCCAGCATCTGTTACTGGTCCTGAAACCGCTGTTACTGTGATTTCATCTGAAACCGTAGCACAAGTTGTTGGTGATAATTTATCACATAAAGTATAAACTACATTGTAAACTCCTGGTACTGTTCCTACCGCAACAGTTACTGCTCCCGTTAATGGATTTAATGTAATGCCTGTTGGCCATACACCTGACTCTGCAACTGTAGCGTTTCCTGTTGTTCCTAATGTTGCCGGAACGCCATTCACTTTATCATTTAAGGCTACGTTTGCTATTGCTTCTCCTCCTGTTGATGGTGCTGTTCCAGCATCTGTTACTGGTCCTGAAACCGCTGTTACTGTGATTTCATCTGAAACCGTAGCACAGGTTGTTGGTGATAATTTATCACATAAAGTATAAACTACATTGTAAACTCCTGGTACTGTTCCTACCGCAACAATTACTGCTCCCGTTAATGGATTTAATGTAATGCCTGTTGGCCATACACCTGACTCTGCAACTGTAGCGTTTCCTGTTGTTCCTAATGTTGCCGGAACGCCATTCACTTTATCATTTAAGGCTACGTTTGCTATTGCTGTTCCTCCTGTAGAGGCTGCTGTTCCAGCATCTGTTACTGGTCCTGAAACCGCTGTTACTGTGATTTCATCTGAAACCGTAGCACAAGTTGTTGGTGATAATTTATCACATAAAGTATAAACTACATTGTAAACTCCTGGTACTGTTCCTACCGCAACAGTTACTGCTCCCGTTAATGGATTTAATGTAATGCCTGTTGGCCATACACCTGACTCTGCAACTGTAGCGTTTCCTGTTGTTCCTAATGTTGCCGGAACGCCATTCACTTTATCATTTAAGGCTACGTTTGCTATTGCTGTTCCTCCTGTAGAGGCTGCTGTTCCAGCATCTGTTACTGGTCCTGATACCGCTGTTACTGTGATTTCATTCGAAACGGTAGCACAGGTTGTTGGTGTTAATTTATCACATAAAGTATAAACTACATTGTAAACTCCTGGTACTGTTCCTGCCGCAACAGTTACTGCTCCCGTTAATGGATTTAATGTAATGCCTGTTGGCCATACACCTGACTCTGCAACTGTAGCGTTTCCTGTTGTTCCTAATGTTGCCGGAACGCCATTCACTTTATCATTTAAGGCTACGTTTGCTATTGCTGTTCCTCCTGTAGAGGCTGCTGTTCCAGCATCTGTTACTGGTCCTGATACCGCTGTTACTGTGATTTCATCTGAAACCGTAGCACAAGTTGTTGGTGATAATTTATCACATAAAGTATAAACTACATTGTAAACTCCTGGTACTGTTCCTACCGCAACAGTTACTGCTCCCGTTAATGGATTTAATGTAATGCCTGTTGGCCATACACCTGACTCTGCAACTGTAGCGTTTCCTGTTGTTCCTAATGTTGCCGGAACGCCATTCACTTTATCATTTAAGGCTACGTTTGCTATTGCTGTTCCTCCTGTAGAGGCTGCTGTTCCAGCATCTGTTACTGGTCCTGAAACCGCTGTTACTGTGATTTCATCTGAAACCGTAGCACAAGTTGGTGAAGCTAATTTATCACATAAAGTATACACTACATTATAAGTCCCCGGTACTGTTCCTGCCGCAACAGTTACTGCTCCAGTTGATGGGTCTAATGTAATGCCTGCTGGCCATGTTCCTGATTCCGCAACTGTAGCGTTTCCTGTTGTTCCTAATGTTGCCGGAACGCCATTCACTTTATCATTTGCTGTTACGTTTGCTATTGCTGTTCCTCCGGTTGCTGGTGCTGTTCCGTTTTCTGTTACTGGTCCTGAAACCGCTGTTACTGTGATTTCATTCGAAACCGTAGCACAGGTTGTTGGTGTTAATTTATCACACAACTCATAAGTTACATTATAAACTCCTGGTACTGTTCCTGCCGCAACAGTTACTGCTCCCGTTAATGGATTTAATGTAATGCCTGTTGGCCATACACCTGACTCTGCAACTGTAGCGTTTCCTGTTGTTCCTAATGTTGCCGGAACGCCATTCACTTTATCATTTAAGGCTACGTTTGCTATTGCTGTTCCTCCTGTAGAGGCTGCTGTTCCAGCATCTGTTACTGGTCCTGATACCGCTGTTACTGTGATTTCATCTGAAACCGTAGCACAAGTTGTTGGTGATAATTTATCACATAAAGTATAAACTACATTGTAAACTCCTGGTACTGTTCCTACCGCAACAGTTACTGCTCCCGTTAATGGATTTAATGTAATGCCTGTTGGCCATACACCTGACTCTGCAACTGTAGCGTTTCCTGTTGTTCCTAATGTTGCCGGAACGCCATTCACTTTATCATTTAAGGCTACGTTTGCTATTGCTGTTCCTCCTGTAGAGGCTGCTGTTCCAGCATCTGTTACTGGTCCTGATACCGCTGTTACTGTGATTTCATCTGAAACCGTAGCACAAGTTGTTGGTGATAATTTATCACATAAAGTATAAACTACATTGTAAACTCCTGGTACTGTTCCTACCGCAACAGTTACTGCTCCCGTTAATGGATTTAATGTAATGCCTGTTGGCCATACACCTGACTCTGCAACTGTAGCGTTTCCTGTTGTTCCTAATGTTGCCGGAACGCCATTCACTTTATCATTTAAGGCTACGTTTGCTATTGCTGTTCCTCCGGTTGCTGGTGCTGTTCCAGCATCTGTTACTGGTCCTGAAACCGCTGTTACTGTGATTTCATCTGAAACCGTAGCACAAGTTGTTGGTGATAATTTATCGCATAAAGTATAAACTACATTGTAAACTCCTGGTACTGTTCCTGCCGCAACAGTTACTGCTCCCGTTAATGGATTTAATGTAATGCCTGTTGGCCATACACCTGACTCTGCAACTGTAGCGTTTCCTGTTGTTCCTAATGTTGCCGGAACGCCATTCACTTTATCATTTAAGGCTACGTTTGGTATTGCTGTCCCTCCTGTTGATGGTGCTGTTCCAGCATCTGTTACTGGTCCTGAAACCGCTGTTACTGTGATTTCATCTGAAACGGTAGCACAGGTTGTTGGTGATAATTTATCACATAAAGTATAAACTACATTGTAAACTCCTGGTACTGTTCCTACCGCAACAATTACTGCTCCCGTTAATGGATTTAATGTAATGCCTGTTGGCCATACACCTGACTCTGCAACTGTAGCGTTTCCTGTTGTTCCTAATGTTGCCGGAACGCCATTCACTTTATCATTTAAGGCTACGTTTGCTATTGCTGTTCCTCCTGTAGAGGCTGCTGTTCCAGCATCTGTTACTGGTCCTGAAACCGCTGTTACTGTGATTTCATCTGAAACCGTAGCACAAGTTGTTGGTGATAATTTATCACATAAAGTATAAACTACATTGTAAACTCCTGGTACTGTTCCTACCGCAACAGTTACTGCTCCCGTTAATGGATTTAATGTAATGCCTGTTGGCCATACACCTGACTCTGCAACTGTAGCGTTTCCTGTTGTTCCTAATGTTGCCGGAACGCCATTCACTTTATCATTTAAGGCTACGTTTGCTATTGCTGTTCCTCCTGTAGAGGCTGCTGTTCCAGCATCTGTTACTGGTCCTGATACCGCTGTTACTGTGATTTCATTCGAAACGGTAGCACAGGTTGTTGGTGTTAATTTATCACATAAAGTATAAACTACATTGTAAACTCCTGGTACTGTTCCTGCCGCAACAGTTACTGCTCCCGTTAATGGATTTAATGTAATGCCTGTTGGCCATACACCTGACTCTGCAACTGTAGCGTTTCCTGTTGTTCCTAATGTTGCCGGAACGCCATTCACTTTATCATTTAAGGCTACGTTTGCTATTGCTGTTCCTCCTGTAGAGGCTGCTGTTCCAGCATCTGTTACTGGTCCTGATACCGCTGTTACTGTGATTTCATCTGAAACCGTAGCACAAGTTGTTGGTGATAATTTATCACATAAAGTATAAACTACATTGTAAACTCCTGGTACTGTTCCTACCGCAACAGTTACTGCTCCCGTTAATGGATTTAATGTAATGCCTGTTGGCCATACACCTGACTCTGCAACTGTAGCGTTTCCTGTTGTTCCTAATGTTGCCGGAACGCCATTCACTTTATCATTTAAGGCTACGTTTGCTATTGCTGTTCCTCCTGTAGAGGCTGCTGTTCCAGCATCTGTTACTGGTCCTGATACCGCTGTTACTGTGATTTCATTCGAAACGGTAGCACAGGTTGTTGGTGTTAATTTATCACATAAAGTATAAACTACATTGTAAACTCCTGGTACTGTTCCTGCCGCAACAGTTACTGCTCCCGTTAATGGATTTAATGTAATGCCTGTTGGCCATACACCTGACTCTGCAACTGTAGCGTTTCCTGTTGTTCCTAATGTTGCCGGAACGCCATTCACTTTATCATTTAAGGCTACGTTTGCTATTGCTGTTCCTCCTGTAGAGGCTGCTGTTCCAGCATCTGTTACTGGTCCTGAAACCGCTGTTACTGTGATTTCATCTGAAACCGTAGCACAAGTTGGTGAAGCTAATTTATCACATAAAGTATACACTACATTATAAGTCCCCGGTACTGTTCCTGCCGCAACAGTTACTGCTCCAGTTGATGGGTCTAATGTAATTCCTGCTGGCCATGTTCCTGATTCCGCAACTGTAGCGTTTCCTGTTGTTCCTAATGTTGCCGGAACGCCATTCACTTTATCATTTAAGGCTACGTTTGCTATTGCTGTTCCTCCGGTTGCTGGTGCAGTTCCAGCATCTGTTACTGGTCCTGAAACCGCTGTTACTGTGATTTCATCTGAAACCGTAGCACAAGTTGGTGAAGCTAATTTATCACATAAAGTATACACTACATTATAAGTCCCCGGTACTGTTCCTGCCGCAACAGTTACTGCTCCAGTTGATGGGTCTAATGTAATGCCTGCTGGCCATGTTCCTGATTCCGCAACTGTAGCGTTTCCTGTTGTTCCTAATGTTGCCGGAACGCCATTCACTTTATCATTTGCTGTTACGTTTGCTATTGCTGTTCCTCCGGTTGCTGGTGCTGTTCCGTTTTCTGTTACTGGTCCTGAAACCGCTGTTACTGTGATTTCATTCGAAACCGTAGCACAAGTTGTTGGTGATAATTTATCGCATAAAGTATAAACTACATTGTAAACTCCTGGTACTGTTCCTGCCGCAACAGTTACTGCTCCCGTTAATGGATTTAATGTAATGCCTGTTGGCCATACACCTGACTCTGCAACTGTAGCGTTTCCTGTTGTTCCTAATGTTGCCGGAACGCCATTCACTTTATCATTTAAGGCTACGTTTGGTATTGCTGTCCCTCCTGTTGATGGTGCTGTTCCAGCATCTGTTACTGGTCCTGAAACCGCTGTTACTGTGATTTCATCTGAAACCGTAGCACAGGTTGTTGGTGATAATTTATCACATAAAGTATAAACTACATTGTAAACTCCTGGTACTGTTCCTACCGCAACAATTACTGCTCCCGTTAATGGATTTAATGTAATGCCTGTTGGCCATACACCTGACTCTGCAACTGTAGCGTTTCCTGTTGTTCCTAATGTTGCCGGAACGCCATTCACTTTATCATTTAAGGCTACGTTTGCTATTGCTGTTCCTCCTGTAGAGGCTGCTGTTCCAGCATCTGTTACTGGTCCTGAAACCGCTGTTACTGTGATTTCATCTGAAACCGTAGCACAAGTTGTTGGTGATAATTTATCACATAAAGTATAAACTACATTGTAAACTCCTGGTACTGTTCCTACCGCAACAGTTACTGCTCCCGTTAATGGATTTAATGTAATGCCTGTTGGCCATACACCTGACTCTGCAACTGTAGCGTTTCCTGTTGTTCCTAATGTTGCCGGAACGCCATTCACTTTATCATTTAAGGCTACGTTTGCTATTGCTGTTCCTCCTGTAGAGGCTGCTGTTCCAGCATCTGTTACTGGTCCTGATACCGCTGTTACTGTGATTTCATTCGAAACGGTAGCACAGGTTGTTGGTGTTAATTTATCACATAAAGTATAAACTACATTGTAAACTCCTGGTACTGTTCCTGCCGCAACAGTTACTGCTCCCGTTAATGGATTTAATGTAATGCCTGTTGGCCATACACCTGACTCTGCAACTGTAGCGTTTCCTGTTGTTCCTAATGTTGCCGGAACGCCATTCACTTTATCATTTAAGGCTACGTTTGCTATTGCTGTTCCTCCTGTAGAGGCTGCTGTTCCAGCATCTGTTACTGGTCCTGATACCGCTGTTACTGTGATTTCATCTGAAACCGTAGCACAAGTTGTTGGTGATAATTTATCACATAAAGTATAAACTACATTGTAAACTCCTGGTACTGTTCCTACCGCAACAGTTACTGCTCCCGTTAATGGATTTAATGTAATGCCTGTTGGCCATACACCTGACTCTGCAACTGTAGCGTTTCCTGTTGTTCCTAATGTTGCCGGAACGCCATTCACTTTATCATTTAAGGCTACGTTTGCTATTGCTGTTCCTCCTGTAGAGGCTGCTGTTCCAGCATCTGTTACTGGTCCTGATACCGCTGTTACTGTGATTTCATTCGAAACGGTAGCACAGGTTGTTGGTGTTAATTTATCACATAAAGTATAAACTACATTGTAAACTCCTGGTACTGTTCCTGCCGCAACAGTTACTGCTCCCGTTAATGGATTTAATGTAATGCCTGTTGGCCATACACCTGACTCTGCAACTGTAGCGTTTCCTGTTGTTCCTAATGTTGCCGGAACGCCATTCACTTTATCATTTAAGGCTACGTTTGCTATTGCTGTTCCTCCTGTAGAGGCTGCTGTTCCAGCATCTGTTACTGGTCCTGAAACCGCTGTTACTGTGATTTCATCTGAAACCGTAGCACAAGTTGGTGAAGCTAATTTATCACATAAAGTATACACTACATTATAAGTCCCCGGTACTGTTCCTGCCGCAACAGTTACTGCTCCAGTTGATGGGTCTAATGTAATTCCTGCTGGCCATGTTCCTGATTCCGCAACTGTAGCGTTTCCTGTTGTTCCTAATGTTGCCGGAACGCCATTCACTTTATCATTTAAGGCTACGTTTGCTATTGCTGTTCCTCCGGTTGCTGGTGCAGTTCCAGCATCTGTTACTGGTCCTGAAACCGCTGTTACTGTGATTTCATTCGAAACCGTAGCACAGGTTGTTGGTGATAATTTATCACATAAAGTATAAACTACATTGTAAACTCCTGGTACTGTTCCTACCGCAACAATTACTGCTCCCGTTAATGGATTTAATGTAATGCCTGTTGGCCATACACCTGACTCTGCAACTGTAGCGTTTCCTGTTGTTCCTAATGTTGCCGGAACGCCATTCACTTTATCATTTAAGGCTACGTTTGCTATTGCTGTTCCTCCTGTAGAGGCTGCTGTTCCAGCATCTGTTACTGGTCCTGAAACCGCTGTTACTGTGATTTCATCTGAAACCGTAGCACAAGTTGTTGGTGATAATTTATCACATAAAGTATAAACTACATTGTAAACTCCTGGTACTGTTCCTGCCGCAACAGTTACTGCTCCCGTTAATGGATTTAATGTAATGCCTGTTGGCCATACACCTGACTCTGCAACTGTAGCGTTTCCTGTTGTTCCTAATGTTGCCGGAACGCCATTCACTTTATCATTTAAGGCTACGTTTGCTATTGCTGTTCCTCCTGTAGAGGCTGCTGTTCCAGCATCTGTTACTGGTCCTGAAACCGCTGTTACTGTGATTTCATCTGAAACCGTAGCACAAGTTGGTGAAGCTAATTTATCACATAAAGTATACACTACATTATAAGTCCCCGGTACTGTTCCTGCCGCAACAGTTACTGCTCCAGTTGATGGGTCTAATGTAATGCCTGCTGGCCATGTTCCTGATTCCGCAACTGTAGCGTTTCCTGTTGTTCCTAATGTTGCCGGAACGCCATTCACTTTATCATTTGCTGTTACGTTTGCTATTGCTGTTCCTCCGGTTGCTGGTGCTGTTCCGTTTTCTGTTACTGGTCCTGAAACCGCTGTTACTGTGATTTCATTCGAAACCGTAGCACAGGTTGTTGGTGTTAATTTATCACACAACTCATAAGTTACATTATAAACTCCTGGTACTGTTCCTGCCGCAACAGTTACTGCTCCCGTTAATGGATTTAATGTAATGCCTGTTGGCCATACACCTGACTCTTCAACTGTAGCGTTTCCTGTTGTTCCTAATGTTGCCGGAACGCCATTCACTTTATCATTTAAGGCTACGTTTGCTATTGCTGTTCCTCCTGTAGAGGCTGCTGTTCCAGCATCTGTTACTGGTCCTGAAACCGCTGTTACTGTGATTTCATCTGAAACCGTAGCACAAGTTGTTGGTGATAATTTATCACATAAAGTATAAACTACATTGTAAACTCCTGGTACTGTTCCTACCGCAACAGTTACTGCTCCCGTTAATGGATTTAATGTAATGCCTGTTGGCCATACACCTGACTCTGCAACTGTAGCGTTTCCTGTTGTTCCTAATGTTGCCGGAACGCCATTCACTTTATCATTTAAGGCTACGTTTGCTATTGCTGTTCCTCCTGTAGAGGCTGCTGTTCCAGCATCTGTTACTGGTACAGCAGCTACTATTATTATTACACTCGATACAGTACTACAGTTTCCTGGATTAGTTACTTCACATATTTTATAGATTACTGTGTAGTTACCTGCTGGTGTATTTGGTGCTACAGTTACTATTCCCGTTAATGGATTTATTGTAATTCCTGCTGGCTCAGTTACTGGTATCAAAGTTACTTGTCCTGGTTGATTACCAATAACTACCGGAATTCCATTAAGTGTGTCATTAGAAGTTAACACTGGTGTATTGCCACCAGTAGTACCATTAATAGGGTCTGTCGTTTCAGTTACAGCAACGATTGTTGCAGCACTTACTTCTACTACACTCGATACGGTACTGCAGTTTGCTGGATTGGTTACTTCACATATTTTGTAGCTTACCGTGTAGTTCCCTGCTGGTGTATTTGGTGCAACGGAAACAGTTCCGTTTGGATTCAATGTCAATCCTATTGGCATACTTACCGAGGTCAAAGTTACTTGTCCTGGCTGGTTGCCAATTACTACTGGATTAGTGTTCAAAGTATCATTTAAGGTTAACGCTGGAGTTGTTCCGCCGGTATTTCCATTAATTGGCGCTGTGGTTTCTGGAGCTGCATTAATAGGGGATAATGTAACAACAACAGTACTTGAAACATCATCACAGTTAGCAGGGTTAGAAACTTCACATATTTTATAATGAACAACATAATTAGAAGAAGGCGTATTTGGAGCAACTGTTACCGTTCCGTTTGAATTTAATGTCAAACCTGTTGGTACACTTAAAGGAGTTACAACAACATTACCTGGATTTAACCCAACCACAACGAAA
The DNA here is from genome assembly GCF_054343795.1 of Flavobacterium sp. GNP002. Lineage (NCBI taxonomy): Bacteria > Pseudomonadati > Bacteroidota > Flavobacteriia > Flavobacteriales > Flavobacteriaceae > Flavobacterium > Flavobacterium sp. GNP002. The sequence goes on along the minus strand of NZ_JBTGUW010000001.1, from coordinate 1,411,285 downwards.
TTACCGTTAAGATAATCGTTAGCAGTAAGAGGTAATGTTACTCCGCCTGTATTTCCATTTATGCCTAAAGTAGTCTCGGTAACAGCGTCAATAACTGGGGCAACAACACGTACAAATGCGTTAGCCGAGTCACAATTATCTGAGTTAAGATTTTCACAAATCTTGTAATTAATCATATAATCACCTGGTACTGTATGTGCAGCAACCGAAATAGTTCCGTCAGCATTTAATGTCAAACCTGCCGGAGCGTCAATAAGCGTTAATGTAACTTGATCAATAGCAACACCAAGAGTGAAAGGAGCACTGTTTAATGTATCATTTCCTACAACTGAGGAAGCAGTTGTTCCACCTACGTAAGCATTGATTGGAGCTGTTGTGAAATCATCAACAATTGCATCAATTGCAAACTGACCAACATTAACAGTAACAGTAGCATTTCCACAGTTTGCCGGAACTGCATCTATTTCACATATTCTATATACTAGAGAATAGAAACCGGTTGGCGTTCCTGGAGCAATGGTTATAGTCCCATCTGGATTCAAGGTTAATGCTGGATCGCTCGAAACAAGTGTTAAATCAACTTCATTAGGATCAACAGGAGGCACACCATCGTTCGAACTTACTGGAGGCACACCATTTACAGAGTCATTATCTAATACCGAACCAGTAGTTTGTCCCGGTAAACCAGAAGTGGCATCTGCAACAACATGTAATTCATTTTCAATAACTATAGTCGCAGTAGCTGAACCGCAATTTATTGGGTTGGTATTGTCCTCACAAATTTCATACACAATAATATAAGTTCCTGAAGGGGTGTATGCAGCAACCGATAAATCGCCGCTGGCATTAATACTCAGCGGACCGTTTACTACGGGTGAAACCGTAGTGTTACTTGGAGTAACTGCTGAACCACCAATTTTATCATTCGTCGTTACATTCAACACTACAACTGGGACAGCTGTAGTTGCGAAAGGAGCGGTAGTATCATTAACTGCAATAATTGGATTTTTAACCGCAACGATAGAAGTTGTAGTTGAGCAGTTTGAAGGATTCGTAACTTCACATATTGAGTACGTAAGAGAATACGAGTCAGAATGTGTATTTGGTGCAACAGTGACAGTACCATCTGCATTCAATATTAATCCAGAAGGAACAGAAATTGGCGTAAGCACTACTTCACCTTGTTGGTTACCAATAACAACTGGAGAGCCATTCAAAGTATCGTTAGATGTCAAAATTGTGGTTGTAGTACCTCCTACTATACCGTTGATTGTGTTTGTAGTTTCTGAAACTGCAATTATTCCTGCAGTACTTACAACTAAAATACTTGTAACAGTACTACAGTTTGATGGATTAGAAACCTCGCAGATAGTATAGCTAATATTGTAATTTCCAGCTGGCGTATTAGGTGCAACGGATACTGTTCCGTTTGGATTAAACGTCAAGCCCGTTGGTAAAACTCCCGGTGTCAAAGTTACTTGTCCAGGCTGGTTACCAATTACGACTGGATTTCCATTTAAAATATCATTATTGGTCAACGCAGCAGTAGTACCTCCTGAATTTCCATTAATTGCAGTCGTTGTTTCTTGGTTGGCACAAATATAACTTGTAAGTACTATTGCTTGACTAGATGCAGAACTACAACCTCCAATAGTAGCAATAACTGTATAACTTCCCGGAGGAGCCGTAACCTCTTGATTAGAACGAGACACTCCTGTTGATGGAGTTATCGTATAAGTATAAGAAGAATCGAAATTAGTAATTTCAAAAACACCTGAGGTAGTTGCACAGCTTGGTTGAGAAACTAACGCTACTGTAACAACAGAAGGTGTCGGTTTAACAGTAACTGCAGCCGCTAAAGACGACAAACTTTCGCAACCATCTGTACTTGTGACAATTACAGTGTAATTACCCGAAGTAGTAGCAGTATAAGTGTTGTTTGTAGCTGAAGGAATTAAAACCCCATATTTATACCATTGATTCCCAGAAGAAGCAGTTGAAGTTAAAACAACAGTATCGCCATCACAAAATGTAGTTGCACTGCCCGGAGTAATAGTAGGTGTTGCTGGTGTAGTTGGTACCGCATTGATTGTTACTGTAGACGATGCTTGTGTTGAACAAGTTGTATCTGTTGTACTTCTTACTCGTAAAGTATAAGTACCTGATGCTAATCCTGCAAAAGTAGGACTCGCTTGGTAAGTTGTTCCGTTATCAATACTATATTCAACTCCTGTTTGCGTTGCAAATACAATAGTTCCAGTAGTTACCGTACAAGTTGGTTGTGTAGTACTTGAAACTGTTGGTGCAGTTGGTGCAGTTGGTATCGCATTGATTGTTACTGTAGATGCTGCTTGTGTTGAACAAGTTGTATCTGTTGTACTTCTTACTCGTAAAGTATAAGTACCTGCCGCTAATCCAGCAAAAGTAGGACTCGCTTGGTAAGTTGTTCCGTTATCAATACTATATTCAACTCCTGTTTGCGTTGTAAATACAATAGTTCCTGATGGTACTGCACAAGTTGGTTGTGTAGTACTTGAAACTGTTGGTGCAGCTGGTGCAGTTGGTACCGCATTGATTGTTACTGTAGATGCTGCTTGTGTTGAACAAGTTGTATCTGTTGTTCTTCTTACTCGTAAAGTATAAGTACCTGCCGCTAATCCTGCAAAAGTAGGACTCGCTTGGTAAGTTGTTCCGTTATCAATACTATATTCAACTCCTGTTTGCGTTGCAAATACAATAGTTCCTGATGGTACCGCACAAGTTGGTTGTGTAGTACTTGAAACTGTTGGTGCAGCTGGTGCAGTTGGTACCGCATTGATTGTTACTGTAGATGCTGCTTGTGTTGAACAAGTTGTATCTGTTGTACTTCTTACTCGTAAAGTATAAGTACCTGCCGCTAATCCTGCAAAAGTAGGACTCGCTTGGTAAGTTGTTCCGTTATCAATACTATATTCAACTCCTGTTTGCGTTGCAAATACAATAGTTCCAGTAGTTACTGCACAAGTTGGTTGTGTAGTACTTGAAACTGTTGGTGCAGTTGGTGCAGTTGGTACCGCATTGATTGTTACTGTAGACGCTGCTTGTGTTGAACAAGTTGTATCTGTTGTACTTCTTACTCGTAAAGTATAAGTACCTGCCGCTAATCCAGCAAAAGTAGGACTCGCTTGGTAAGTTGTTCCGTTATCAATACTATATTCAACTCCTGTTTGCGTTGTAAACACAATAGTTCCTGATGGTACCGCACAAGTTGGTTGTGTAGTACTTGAAACTGTTGGTGCAGCTGGTGCAGTTGGTACCGCATTGATTGTTACTGTAGATGCTGCTTGTGTTGAACAAGTTGTATCTGTCGTACTTCTTACTCGTAAAGTATAAGTACCTGTCGCTAATCCTGCAAAAGTAGGACTCGCTTGGTAAGTTGTTCCGTTATTAATACTATATTCAACTCCTGTTTGCGTTGCAAATACAATAGTTCCTGATGGTACCGCACAAGTTGGTTGTGTAGTACTTGAAACTGTTGGTGCAGCTGGTGCAGTTGGTACCGCATTGATTGTTACTGTAGACGATGCTTGTGTTGAACAAGTTGTATCTGTTGTACTTCTTACTCGTAAAGTATAAGTACCTGCCGCTAATCCTGCAAAAGTAGGACTCGCTTGGTAAGTTGTTCCGTTATCAATACTATATTCAACTCCTGTTTGCGTTGTAAACACAATAGTTCCTGATGGTACTGCACAAGTTGGTTGTGTAGTACTTGAAACTGTTGGTGCAGTTGGTGCAGTTGGTACCGCATTGATTGTTACTGTAGACGCTGCTTGTGTTGAACAAGTTGTATCTGTTGTACTTCTTACTCGTAAAGTATAAGTACCTGCCGCTAATCCTGCAAAAGTAGGACTCGCTTGGTAAGTTGTTCCGTTATCAATACTATATTCAACTCCTGTTTGCGTTGCAAATACAATAGTTCCTGATGGTACCGCACAAGTTGGTTGTGTAGTACTTGAAACTGTTGGTGCAGTTGGTGCAGTTGGTATCGCATTGATTGTTACTGTAGACGCTGCTTGTGTTGAACAAGTTGTATCTGTCGTACTTCTTACTCGTAAAGTATAAGTACCTGCCGCTAATCCTGCAAAAGTAGGACTCGCTTGGTAAGTTGTTCCGTTATCAATACTATATTCAACTCCTGTTTGCGTTGTAAATACAATAGTTCCTGATGGTACTGCACAAGTTGGTTGTGTAGTACTTGAAACTGTTGGTGCAGCTGGTGCAGTTGGTACCGCATTGATTGTTACTGTAGACGATGCTTGTGTTGAACAAGTTGTATCTGTTGTACTTCTTACTCGTAAAGTATAAGTACCTGCCGCTAATCCTGCAAAAGTAGGACTCGCTTGGTAAGTTGTTCCGTTATCAATACTATATTCAACTCCTGTTTGCGTTGTAAATACAATAGTTCCTGATGGTACCGCACAAGTTGGTTGTGTAGTACTTGAAACTGTTGGTGCAGCTGGTGCAGTTGGTATCGCATTGATTGTTACTGTAGATGCTGCTTGTGTTGAACAAGTTGTATCTGTTGTACTTCTTACTCGTAAAGTATAAGTACCTGCCGCTAATCCTGCAAAAGTAGGACTCGCTTGGTAAGTTGTTCCATTATCAATACTATATTCAACTCCTGTTTGCGTTGTAAATACAATAGTTCCTGATGGTACCGCACAAGTTGGTTGTGTAGTACTTGAAACTGTTGGTGCAGCTGGTGCAGTTGGTACCGCATTGATTGTTACTGTAGATGCTGCTTGTGTTGAACAAGTTGTATCTGTTGTACTTCTTACTCGTAAAGTATAAGTACCTGCCGCTAATCCTGCAAAAGTAGGACTCGCTTGGTAAGTTGTTCCGTTATCAATACTATATTCAACTCCTGTTTGCGTTGCAAATACAATAGTTCCAGTAGTTACCGTACAAGTTGGTTGTGTAGTACTTGAAACTGTTGGTGCAGTTGGTGCAGTTGGTATCGCATTGATTGTTACTGTAGATGCTGCTTGTGTTGAACAAGTTGTATCTGTTGTACTTCTTACTCGTAAAGTATAAGTACCTGCCGCTAATCCTGCAAAAGTAGGACTCGCTTGGTAAGTTGTTCCGTTATCAATACTATATTCAACTCCTGTTTGCGTTGTAAATACAATAGTTCCTGATGGTACTGCACAAGTTGGTTGTGTAGTACTTGAAACTGTTGGTGCAGTTGGTGCTGTTGGTACCGCATTGATTGTTACTGTAGATACTGCTTGTGTTGAACAAGTTGTATCTGTTGTTCTTCTTACTCGTAAAGTATAAGTACCTGCCGCTAATCCTGCAAAAGTAGGACTCGCTTGGTAAGTTGTTCCGTTATCAATACTATATTCAACTCCTGTTTGCGTTGCAAATACAATAGTTCCAGTAGTTACTGCACAAGTTGGTTGTGTAGTACTTGAAACTGTTGGTGCAGTTGGTGCAGTTGGTACCGCATTGATTGTTACTGTAGATGCTGCTTGTGTTGAACAAGTTGTATCTGTTGTACTTCTTACTCGTAAAGTATAAGTACCTGCCGCTAATCCTGCAAAAGTAGGACTCGCTTGGTAAGTTGTTCCGTTATCAATACTATATTCAACTCCTGTTTGCGTTGTAAATACAATAGTTCCTGATGGTACTGCACAAGTTGGTTGTGTAGTACTTGAAACTGTTGGTGCAGCTGGTGCAGTTGGTACCGCATTGATTGTTACTGTAGATGCTGCTTGTGTTGAACAAGTTGTATCTGTTGTACTTCTTACTCGTAAAGTATAAGTACCTGCCGCTAATCCAGCAAAAGTAGGACTCGCTTGGTAAGTTGTTCCGTTATCAATACTATATTCAACTCCTGTTTGCGTTGTAAATACAATAGTTCCTGATGGTACTGCACAAGTTGGTTGTGTAGTACTTGAAACTGTTGGTGCAGCTGGTGCAGTTGGTACCGCATTGATTGTTACTGTAGATGCTGCTTGTGTTGAACAAGTTGTATCTGTTGTACTTCTTACTCGTAAAGTATAAGTACCTGCCGCTAATCCTGCAAAAGTAGGACTCGCTTGGTAAGTTGTTCCGTTATCAATACTATATTCAACTCCTGTTTGCGTTGTAAATACAATAGTTCCTGATGGTACCGCACAAGTTGGTTGTGTAGTACTTGAAACTGTTGGTGCAGCTGGTGCAGTTGGTATCGCATTGATTGTTACTGTAGATGCTGCTTGTGTTGAACAAGTTGTATCTGTCGTACTTCTTACTCGTAAAGTATAAGTACCTGCCGCTAATCCTGCAAAAGTAGGACTCGCTTGGTAAGTTGTTCCGTTATCAATACTATATTCAACTCCTGTTTGCGTTGCAAATACAATAGTTCCAGTAGTTACTGCACAAGTTGGTTGTGTAGTACTTGAAACTGTTGGTGCAGTTGGTGCAGTTGGTACCGCATTGATTGTTACTGTAGACGCTGCTTGTGTTGAACAAGTTGTATCTGTCGTACTTCTTACTCGTAAAGTATAAGTACCTGCCGCTAATCCTGCAAAAGTAGGACTCGCTTGGTAAGTTGTTCCGTTATCAATACTATATTCAACTCCTGTTTGCGTTGCAAATACAATAGTTCCTGATGGTACTGCACAAGTTGGTTGTGTAGTACTTGAAACTGTTGGTGCAGCTGGTGCAGTTGGTACCGCATTGATTGTTACTGTAGATGCTGCTTGTGTTGAACAAGTTGTATCTGTTGTACTTCTTACTCGTAAAGTATAAGTACCTGATGCTAATCCTGCAAAAGTAGGACTCGCTTGGTAAGTTGTTCCATTATCAATACTATATTCAACTCCTGTTTGCGTTGTAAACACAATAGTTCCTGATGGTACTGCACAAGTTGGTTGTGTAGTACTTGAAACTGTTGGTGTAGTTGGTGCAGTTGGTACCGCATTGATTGTTACTGTAGACGCTGCTTGTGTTGAACAAGTTGTATCTGTCGTACTTCTTACTCGTAAAGTATAAGTACCTGCCGCTAATCCAGCAAAAGTAGGACTCGCTTGGTAAGTTGTTCCGTTATCAATACTATATTCAACTCCTGTTTGCGTTGCAAATACAATAGTTCCTGATGGTACTGCACAAGTTGGTTGTGTAGTACTTGAAACTGTTGGTGCAGCTGGTGCAGTTGGTACCGCATTGATTGTTACTGTAGATGCTGCTTGTGTTGAACAAGTTGTATCTGTTGTACTTCTTACTCGTAAAGTATAAGTACCTGCCGCTAATCCTGCAAAAGTAGGACTCGCTTGGTAAGTTGTTCCGTTATCAATACTATATTCAACTCCTGTTTGCGTTGCAAATACAATAGTTCCTGATGGTACTGCACAAGTTGGTTGTGTAGTACTTGAAACTGTTGGTGCAGCTGGTGCAGTTGGTACCGCATTGATTGTTACTGTAGATGCTGCTTGTGTTGAACAAGTTGTATCTGTTGTACTTCTTACTCGTAAAGTATAAGTACCTGATGCTAATCCTGCAAAAGTAGGACTCGCTTGGTAAGTTGTTCCATTATCAATACTATATTCAACTCCTGTTTGCGTTGCAAATACAATAGTTCCAGTAGTTACTGCACAAGTTGGTTGTGTAGTACTTGAAACTGTTGGTGCAGTTGGTGCAGTTGGTACCGCATTGATTGTTACTGTAGATGCTGCTTGTGTTGAACAAGTTGTATCTGTCGTACTTCTTACTCGTAAAGTATAAGTACCTGCCGCTAATCCTGCAAAAGTAGGACTCGCTTGGTAAGTTGTTCCGTTATCAATACTATATTCAACTCCTGTTTGCGTTGTAAATACAATAGTTCCTGATGGTACTGCACAAGTTGGTTGTGTAGTACTTGAAACTGTTGGTGCTGTTGGTGCAGTTGGTACCGCATTGATTGTTACTGTAGATGCTGCTTGTGTTGAACAAGTTGTATCTGTCGTACTTCTTACTCGTAAAGTATAAGTACCTGTCGCTAATCCTGCAAAAGTAGGACTCGCTTGGTAAGTTGTTCCGTTATTAATACTATATTCAACTCCTGTTTGCGTTGCAAATACAATAGTTCCAGTAGTTACTGCACAAGTTGGTTGTGTAGTACTTGAAACTGTTGGTGCAGTTGGTGCAGTTGGTACCGCATTGATTGTTACTGTAGACGCTGCTTGTGTTGAACAAGTTGTATCTGTCGTACTTCTTACTCGTAAAGTATAAGTACCTGCCGCTAATCCAGCAAAAGTAGGACTCGCTTGGTAAGTTGTTCCGTTATCAATACTATATTCAACTCCTGTTTGCGTTGCAAATACAATAGTTCCTGATGGTACTGCACAAGTTGGTTGTGTAGTACTTGAAACTGTTGGTGCAGCTGGTGCAGTTGGTACCGCATTGATTGTTACTGTAGATGCTGCTTGTGTTGAACAAGTTGTATCTGTTGTACTTCTTACTCGTAAAGTATAAGTACCTGCCGCTAATCCTGCAAAAGTAGGACTCGCTTGGTAAGTTGTTCCGTTATCAATACTATATTCAACTCCTGTTTGCGTTGCAAATACAATAGTTCCTGATGGTACTGCACAAGTTGGTTGTGTAGTACTTGAAACTGTTGGTGCAGCTGGTGCAGTTGGTACCGCATTGATTGTTACTGTAGATGCTGCTTGTGTTGAACAAGTTGTATCTGTTGTACTTCTTACTCGTAAAGTATAAGTACCTGATGCTAATCCTGCAAAAGCAGGACTCGCTTGGTAAGTTGTTCCGTTATCAATACTATATTCAACTCCTGTTTGCGTTGCAAATACAATAGTTCCAGTAGTTACTGCACAAGTTGGTTGGGTAGTACTTGAAACTGTTGGTATATTAATAACACATAAATTAGCAGAACTAGAAATAACATTAGCACAAATAAAATTAGATTGTGTTATCACAACTCTATAGTCATAACCTATCATAGATACTGTAGCTCCCGTAATAGATAAGGTGCTAGTCGTTGCTCCCGAGTATACTCCTCCGTTAGTTATATTAGTCCAAGATGTACCATTATTAGTACTTATCTGCCATTGGTAGTTTGTTGTTCCAGAACCACCAGTTGCTACAACATTAAAAGTAGCATTTGCACCACCATTTACAGATTGGTCAGCTGGTTGAGTTGTAATATTACTTGCAGTACCAACTGTAATAACATTAGTATAACTACCTGTATATGTAGCTGCTGGTAAATTAACAGTACCATTAGCATTTACTGGAGCAGTTGCTCCCCCAGTTTGACCAAATTGCTGTCCCGAAGCTGCACTTGTAGCATTGTTATAGTACTCATTAGAATCTGAACAACCGTCATTATCTGAATCAAGATCTAAGTAATTAGGAATAGTATCTAAATCCGTATCACATTCTACTTTTGCGAAGAAAGAATAAGATATACTATCTCCTGATCCAATATTAGATCCCGTTACATTTATTGAACTGATTAAATTGGTCCCTACACCTGCAAGCATTATCCTTTGATCATCAATACCTCCAACAGAAGTAATTGCACCTGATGTAGGATTATAATTTAAATCAGGAAAAGCACTAGCTAGAGTTACTAATCTAAAATTATTATTTGCAGCGCCTCCATTTACACTGAAAGTATAGGAAGCAGCACTACTGCCGATTGTACCATCAACATCTCCAATATTAAAAGCAATTTGATTGGCTGGTACCGGAGTGCTAAAATTAACTGTGAAGTTAACATCTCCACTTTTAGCATAGCGTTGCTCTCCACCTGAATTATTTACGTAAAAATTTGTTTGATTATCTGTAAGGGTAGCAACACTAATTTGAGTAGCTGCACCTGTAAACGTGTAAGTAACATTTGAAGCAGTGCTCCCTTTCCAAACACCATTAGAGTTTTGAGCAAAATAACCTTTGCAATCTTCTACAATATCACGAATTCCATCATTATCATCATCTAAATCGCAAGAGTCATTTATTCCATCTCCATCGCGGTCGGTTCCTGTAGGATTGCCATCTGTACTTGCGCCGGTGGTACAAGGATCAGTTATAGTAAGTACTGTAGATTTACTTGTTCCACAATAATTCCCTGGATGTCTCACTGTTACTACATAAGTTCCTGCAGATGCCGCTGTTACTCCTGTTAAAGTAAGTGTAGCACTTGTAGCTCCTGCTATTGTTGTTCCATCTTTAGTCCAAGAATACGTTAAACCAGATGTTGCATTGCCCGCAGTGGCATAATTGGGAGCAAAAGGTGTTGTTGCAGCCCAAGTAGTTGCAGATTCTGCGGTTGCATTTGAAGTTAAAGTTACCATAGTTCCAGTATTAGCAGTTAGCGTAGCTGGTGGTGTTGTTCCTGCGTTTATTCGCACTGCACTGGTAACACCAGTAGTAATGGCTTGACCTGTAGTTGCACTGGTTGCAGCTGATGTTGGAATACCATTAGCATTAACCGTAGTTCCCAGATTACCATTGCTTCCTCCATTGCTTCCTCCTGCTAAAGTGCCGGTAGTTGGTAAATTTGTAGCTGCCTCGGTTGCATCTGGGCAACCATCGTTATCACTATCGGTGTCTAATGAATTTTGGATACCATCTTTGTCGGTATCTGCAGTACAAGATTTGTATAAGAAAACAACTTCAACTAGTGAAGTCCTTTTAGGAGTTACAGAACTTGTATTATGATCATTTATTACTTTAAGCTTAATATTGGTAATATTTGAATAATTTGAAGTTAAATCTACCGTATATCCAGATGGATAATTTAATGGTAACGTAATAAATTCAGTTCCCGATAAAACGGCACCATTATATAAATTAACTTCAATGTCTTTAACATCTTCATCATTACCCCATGGCTCATAAAATTTAATACTATTAATAGTAGAAACAGACTGCATTGTTATATCAAATACAACTGGATTTTGACTTTGATACCAATAAAAATAAGGAAAAACACCTGCTCCAGAACCACCTTGACCTTCGCCATCAATAAGCTGTGACATATTACCAACAATAGCAGTAGTTGAAGAAGATGCAGAAGAAGCTCTTTGAACAATTGTAGAGGTAGTACATTCTAAAGTATCCAAAATTCCATCATTATCATCATCTAAATCCGCTAAATTCCCTACCCCATCACCATCGGTATCTACATCAACAGTTAAATTAGCTGATGCAGAATTAACAGTACAAATCAAGTTTGTTTGACTGACTATTACTCTATAATCATAGCCATTCATCGCTAGTGTTGCAGCAGTTATGTTTAGTGTACTTGTTGTAGCGGTAGAATATGGAGCACCATTCACAATGTTTGTCCAATTAGCACCACTGTCGGTGCTTACTTGCCATTGGTATGTTGTTGTAGGTGTTCCACCAGTTGCCGTTACAGAAAAAGTTGTATTTGCACCTACAAGTATAGCGCTATTTGCAGGCGGAGACGAAATTGTACTAGGAATAGTTTTAACAATTGCATTAGCATAAGTACCATTATAGCCTGCTGCGATTACAGATCCGTTTGGATTAGAAGCTGCTGGAGTTCCAGTACCATATTGTCCTGAACCACCATCAGCAGTTACGGAGTTGTAATATTCATTAGAATCTGAACAACCATCACCATCTGAATCTAGATCTAACTGGTTTGGGATTCCATCATTATCTGTGTCAACCGTAATAGGCAACTCAGTACAAAAATCAGTATAGCGTACCCGCTGATCATTATTAAACCCACCTGTTGAAGATGTATAACCAAAAAATACTTTATCAGCTCCCGCAAAATAAGCAGTAGTAAAATTTGCATTAGTCAATGATCCAGCAAGCGTGCCATCAACCGTGTAAGATAATGTTTTTGTACTTGCATCCCAATTTACCAACACTTTTTTCCACAAACCATCTTCAAGATTAGGCAAAGCAACCGCTGTGGTTAGCAATCCCGTAGTAGCTTGATTGTCTGTATCCCAAATCATACCGTGATCGCCAGCAACATCCCCAACACCAGTTCCATTGTTAAAAGTATCCAACTCCAGAACGAGACCATTATCTATTCCAAGCGCACCTAAACCAACACCATTAGCACCTAATGCATTAACCCCTAATGGATCGTTATGAAAAACAATGGCAACACCATCAGCACCGTTTGCATCTACAGTACCTAAATTCGCTTCAAAAGAGAAAAAGAAATTTTTTGAAAAATCAGCTTTTGAATACGACCACATTTGCCCAGCTTGATTACCAACTGCTGGCGTAAGTTGTACTTCTTTTTGGCCTATTCTGGTAGCATTACCATTTAGCTCAAACAAATTACTTACATCCACGGTAGAAGGCAATCCTCTTTCGTCACAATCGTAAACACCATCATTATCATCATCCACATCAACAATATCTCCTATTCCGTCGCCATCAGTATCAAAATCCACAAAAAGCGGAATCACACAAGACCCAGTACTCTGTGGTGATGTTACAGTAATTTGTCGTGTTCCTGCTGGTCCACTACCGTTAAAAGTAATAGGTAAATCGATGTAAGTTGCACCTTGAGCAACAAACAAACGGTATGGTGATGGGCTTACCGTAAAACCTGCCCCTGCTATGGTAATATCTACCAAACCATTTACAGCATTGGTAATTGGAACTCTAAGTAATCCAGTTTGCGTAGAACCGTTTGCTACTAAGGCAACACCGTTTTGCAAACTACTACTTGCTTTACCACAATCGTAAGTAAAAGAACCAGGCACATTGGTTACAGTTGCGCACGAAGCTAAGTCACCAAACCCTCTACTTGTGGCAACACCTGCAGCACCTGTACCAGTTACTTGCCCAACAAACTCTGATAAACCTGTCATTGCATTCAACCTCCATATATCAGTATTACTTACATTATTAATTCTGCTATAATAGAAATAATCCCCTAGATATGCTAAACCGTTACCGTTTGCAGTACCCAAATTCGGAACCGTACCATTTAACTTCACTACTTTTGAAGCCACTAACGTACTAGTATTAATACGGTACAAATAAACATCTGTGTTTGCAGAATTACTAACAATTGCATACACGTTTGCCGCATTATCTACCGCAACATCATTAAGTACAACTATTGATGCACTTGACCATTCTGCATCTCCTGTAATTGTACCAACAGTTATAGAATTTGTTGCACCACCATTCCATCGTGTTAAAACTCTTGTACTAATACCATATACAATACCTGTTGAAGGATCAGTACCTATACCTATTGGAGAACCCCACGTTCTACCGGAGTTAGTCAAAACAGTAGTTGCTGAAATTGCACTACCCACATATATATCACCCGGATTTGCAGTTGGAGAAGTTACAAATTGGTTTTGATTTAAGTTACCTACTGTTGGCCCAAAAGCCAAGTTACTCTGCCGATTTGCCCCTACTGATAAACCTCCATTAGTTGCTACTAATGTAGTTGACATATTTGTCAAATTAATTCGATAGGTATACAAAGGTAGATTTGCATCATTCGAACTACCAAACAACTCATTACAGGTAGGCGCAGTTGTAGGTGTAAAGGTTGCACAAGATGCTAAATCCAGCATATTGAGCTGGGTTGCCACTGCACTTCCGGTCATAGTACGAGTACCACATGGTTCCGTACGCAAACGGTTAGTACCCACTTGAGTACTTACCCCATTATTAAGGTTAAACTTATACAACACCACATCAATATATGCTTGACTGCTAAAAAAACCACAAGCTTGGGTACCATTAACTGCATCTAGAACATACACATCCGTCCCTATTAATGCCATACCTCTAAAAGTAGTTGGCAATGTACCGGATAATTGTACGTATTGCGTAGCGACTAATGTACCCGTATCTATTTTATAAATATAATCAGCGGCACCATTAGTAACCACTACATATAAATTTCCTGTACTGTCAAAAAAACCATCCGGTGCTACAGCTCCCCCTGTAAATGTAGCATCGCCTGTTAATGCACCCAAATCACTTGGTCCGCTGGTAACTTTTATCAATCGTTTTGTACTGCTTATTCCATACACGGTTCCGTTTGTAGGGTGTGCACTAATACCCAATAGTGCAGTTGCCACGGTTTCGCCTGTTGATACATTGTTTCTATAAACAGTAGCACCAGCATTGATGCTGGTGGTCGTATAAACGGTTTGTAAAAGGTTAGTAGGATTTGGCCCCACGGCTAAGTTCCCTTGGCCATCAGCATAGTCCTGCACTTGAGTCAAGGCACCGTTTGCAGTATTGACCGAGTAAACAATACCTTTTTCCCCGTCAATCATATAGAGCGTGGTACAATTTTGCGCCTGAACCTTACTAAATAATGATAGTACTAAAAACAAAAACAAAGTAATTCCAAAAAACAATTTATTTCCAAAACTTGAAAATTTGTTTTCACTAAGGGTAGTGTTGTGCATAGGTTGCTATTTATTGAATGTTGTATATATAATATTTTGTATAATCCCTAAGTAAAGTAAAAAAATACACTTTACGAAAACCGATTCTTTTTCATTTACGTTAAAAAAGAGTTAATGGTTTGATTTTTATAAACAAAAATAGTTTTTTTTCTGACAATTATTTAAAGCAGGCATTTTTTTTTTAAAAAAAAACGTTAAAGTGCATACAATAAACGTTAAAAAACGTTATCCAAGGTAAAAAAAATAATACTACAATTGGACTAATTTATAAATCCCATTGGTATAAATATGCCAAATTGCAAACTGACGCCTATTATTCAACAATCATTTGAACTACTTGAACCCTTTAAGAAGCCTTTAAACAGAGATAAAATTAATATTAATAAGAAATACATAGAAATATTATTCGATGAATAACAAGAAAGTGTCGACTAATAGAATATAGTCTCAAAACACTAAAAAAAAGTAATATTCTACATTTAATCACACCCATCTAACCCACAGCTGTCACCATCAGTAGTGTTCAACACCGTAACTTTAGAATCAAATTTACCTTCTTCCCATACTTTCTCTAATGTTTTCACAAATGTTTCGACATGTTGCGCACCCGAAACCGCATATTTATTATCGAAAACAAAGAAGGGAACACCTTGAACACCGATAAATTGCGACTCATCAATATCTTGCTGCACTTCATTGGCGTAAGCATTAGAGTGCAATACTTCATCGATGGATTCAGAATGCAGTCCTACTTCCTGTCCTAATGCTCTCAATGTATCCAAATCATTTATATTCTTGCCATCCGTCAAATAGGCTTTGAACAATAATTCTTCTAAGTCATTTGCCAAATTGTATTTTTTCGCCAAATGCAACAAGCGATGTGCATTCAAGGAATTGGCCATAACCGCTTTTTCAAAATGGAAATCCAATCCTGAATTTTTAGCATTTTGAGTCATATTAACAAGCATCTCTTGTGCCCAATCGTTATCTTTTCGGTATTTTTCTGCTAAATGGTCTACCAAGTTATCACCAGGAGAAGCAACAAAGCCAGCGTCTAACTGAAAGCTTTTCCATTCAATTTCAACAGCCTCTTTATGTTCAAAATTCTGTAAAGCATCTTCAATTCTTCTTTTTCCGATATAACAAAACGGACACATAATATCCGACCAGATTTGTATTTTTAATGTATTTCCCATCTTACTTTCTATAATTAAATTCAAAATTAATTCTGTAATACAAAATTAATCAATTCAGTTTTTAGCTTTTAGAGTTTTAGTATTTAATTATAGATACTGGAATAGTAAATATTTATTCAAAATGAGTAAATACCTTTAAACAAAAAAACCATCAAAATTGCTCTTGATGGTTTTTGTATAATTATAAAGATTAGGCTTATGCCAATAAATCCAAAATAAATGAAGGGAACAACCCTAATGCGATATTCAACACAATTGCTATAACAGCAACTGCGTAAATGATAACCGGAGTTCCTTTTCGTTCTTCGTTTGGCTCTTTAGTGTACATCGCTAAAATCAATTTGAAGTAGTAACCAACACTAATAATAGAATTCACGACCGCTACGATTACTAAAGCCAAATAACCCGCTTGAATCGTTTGATTAAACAAAACCAACTTAGCAAAGAATCCTGCGAAAATTGGAATACCAGCCATAGAAAGTAAAGCTGCCGTAAGAATAGCGGCTAACAATGGATTGGTTTTTCCTAAACCGTGGAAATTTACAACATCTTCATTATCTCTATTTTTACAAACATATAAAATAACACTAAAAGCTGCGATTCCAGATAAAGAATACGCTGAGGCATAATACAACAAGCTTCCTGCTGATGTAGACAAACTCAACAAAGTCATCAACATAAAACCAGCATGAGAAACCCCTGAAAAAGCCAACATACGTTTTACATTCGTTTGTCTTAATGCCATAATATTACCAACGGTCATCGAAGCCATAGAAATAATAACAACTACCATTTTGAATGACTCAGAAACATCAGCATTCATTACTGATAATAATTTGTACAAAGTTGCCATAGCAACTACTTTGGCTAAAGTGCTCATCAACGCTGTTGTCAACGCTGGAGAACCTTCGTAAACGTCCGGTGCCCAGAAATGGAATGGAACTGCAGCCACTTTAAATAACATTCCGATTGTTACCAATACAATTCCTATTGGGAACCAAACCGGCAACTCAGCTGATTGTGATAATTCGCTGATTTCAGTAACATCAAAACTTCCCATGGCTCCGTAAATTAAACAGATACCAAACAGAATGATACCCGAAGCAAAAGATCCCATTAAGAAATACTTCATTCCCGCTTCGTTACTTTTTAAATTCATACGGTCACTTGCCGCAAGAATATAAAGCGCAATTGATAATACTTCGATTCCTAAAAAGAACATTGCTAAATTTCCAAAAGAAACCATTGCTACTGCTCCTGCCAATAAAAATATTTTTATGGCAATATAATCAGAGATTTTAGACTGATGATTTT
Source organism: Flavobacterium sp. GNP002 (assembly GCF_054343795.1). Taxonomy (NCBI): domain Bacteria; kingdom Pseudomonadati; phylum Bacteroidota; class Flavobacteriia; order Flavobacteriales; family Flavobacteriaceae; genus Flavobacterium; species Flavobacterium sp. GNP002. The sequence goes on along the minus strand of NZ_JBTGUW010000001.1, from coordinate 1,394,370 downwards.
CGTAAAAATTATGTCCTAAAGCCACCAAGAAAATAGTAAGCACGATAAACAAAGACGAAAAAGTACTTGAAAATTTACTCACAACTATCATGTTGTTGTAGTAACTCTCCGTAGAATTAAATTCAGATATGGTTAAACCCAGCACTCCCAATAATCCAAGTATTGTTATTGGAACAATGGCTTTCCTTAAATTAAAAATTTCAAATAAAAGGCATAAAACACCTAATCCTATTATAGCTATTAATGTATTCATTTTTTGATTGTTTGATTTAGGATTTACGAATTAGGATTTAAAAACCGACTAATTCTTTTTACCTGAAACTTAATTTTTTATATTATTTTTTTCTTTTATTGTTCTTATCCCTGCTGAGAAAATTGCGACCAATTCATCAGCTTCTTTTATTAATTTTTCAAGCTCAATTTTGTCACATTCTATTTCTAATCCTTTTATAAACTCCAACCAAAATAAACTTTCATCAGCTTCTTCATCTACTACTTTTAATTTATTTAAAAAATCAGCAGTAGATTTACCTCTACAAACTCTCTATAATTAGCAGCTACTGATGAAGACGATTTAAAAAGCTGGTATGAAACTACATCGACAGCTTTAGTTTTATTTAACCTCATTAAGAATTTAAAAACATCCAATGCAAATTGCTTCGTCCTATTTTTTAATTGCTCTTTAGTCATGGTTAAAATCTTCCTATTTAGTCATCCCACAAAAATCCTAAATCTCAAATCCTAAATCCTAATTTCTATGGATCACTTTAAGAATTTCTTCCAGACTTGGCGTAATCAAATCGGTAATTGGTTTTGGATACATCCCAAAAAAGAACAAAACACCAATTATAAGTACCAATGTTATTCCTTCATTGACAGTTACATCAGCAAAAGGCTTTTTATTGGTTTCTCCCAACATTGCATGTTGAAACATTTTCAACATATAATACGCTCCTAAAATTATGGTTGTTCCTCCTAAAATGGCAAACCAAATATTGATTTGTGAAAGACTGTATAAAACGGTGAATTCTCCAATAAAGTTAAAAGTAGTTGGCAAGGCAACAGATGCTAAAACCAAAATCAAAAACATCGAAGTGAATTTTGGTGATTGTGTGCGAATACCGCCCATTTCAGCAATGGCTCTAGTTTCGTATCTTCTGAAAATAATTTCAGCGGCATAAAACAATCCAACAACTACAAAACCGTGAGCAATCATTTGTAAAACTGCACCACGCAATCCGTCTAATGTCAAGGTGTATGTTCCAGCTGCAATTAATCCGACGTGAGCCAAAGAAGAATACGCTAATAATTTCTTTAAATCTTTTTGTTTCAATGCAACGATAGATCCGTAAATCACACCTGCAATTCCAAGTCCAATGAAAATATACATGTATTCTTTGGCTGCCAATGGCGCCAATGGCAATTGCCAACGGATAACACTGTACAATCCCATTTTTAGCATGATACCAGATAAAAGCATTGTCCCAACAGTTGGTGCTTTTTGATACACATTTGCTTGCCAAGTGTGAAAAGGAATTAATGGAATCTTAATGGCATACGCTAAGAAGAAAGCCAGGAATATCCATAATTGTTCCGTTGCTGTTAGGTCCAATTTGTATAAATCTTCTAATAAAAGACTTCCTGCTTTTTGATACATATAAACAAAAGCCACTAACATAAATAAAGAACCTGCAAGTGTGTAAATAAAGAATTTCACTACCGCTTTTTTGCGTTCTTCAGCGTCTCCGTTACCCCAAATTAAAGCAATAAAGTAAATTGGAATCAATGATAATTCCCAGAAAATATAATACAACAAACCATCTGATGCCAAGAATGTTCCTGCCATTGCAAACGACATAAACAAGATTAACGCATAAAATGATTTTGAATTTTTATAGTCATTCCCAAAAGAAGAAAATATGATTATTGGAGTCAAAACTGTGGTCAATAACAGCATCGCCATTGATAATCCGTCTGCTTTTAGAGCAAAAGAAATATTAGGTTGTGTGATCCACTGGTTGATGAAACTGATGTTTTCACCTAAATTATAGTGATTTAATAATAAGATAGAAGCGCCTGCAGCAGCTAACCCAAAGAACAAAGCCACTTTTGAAGCCAGTTTATCGCCTGCAATAAAAGTTGCAAACGCACCAACCAAAAGTATAATTAATATTAGAGATACATTCATGATATATGATTATTGTTGAGCTAAAAATAAATAAGAAACAATGGCACAAAGCCCTAATACGAAAACAAAAAGATAAAGACCAATACTTCCATTTTGTATTTTCTTTCCTTGGTAACTTATTTCGTTGGTAACTTTTCCGAATCCAAAAACTAAAGCTGACAAACCAGTTTCTACAGTGTCCCTGAAAAAACGAGACAAGAAATTAATTGGTTTAACAAAAATAGCGTCATAAAATTCATCAACATAATATTTATTGTAAAGCACTTTAGAAAATCCTGTAATAGCAGCATCTTCTGTTGGAACTGTATTTTGTTTGATGTATTTGGCGTAAGCCATACCAATTCCTACTAATCCACCCACAACGGCAATAGCCATCAAGATATATTCAGTAGTTCCTAAATGGTGTTCAGCGGTAGCTAATTTTGGTAAAATTGGAATCAAATAATGATTCAACCAACTATTTCCAGGCAAACTAATCATACCACCGATGGTAGCCAAAATTGCTAAAACAATCAAAGGAATGGTAATCAATGAAGGACTTTCGTGCAAATGGTGTTTTTGTTCTGCGGTTCCTCTGAATTCTTGGAAAAACGTTAAGAACATTAAACGGAACATATAAAAAGCAGTCATTATAGAGGCAACCGAAGCCACAACCCATAACGGAATATTATGATGGAAAGCCACTAATAAGATTTCGTCTTTCGAGAAAAATCCTGAGAATAATGGAACTCCAGAAATCGCTAAAGAAGCAATCAACATTGTTGCAAACGTAATTGGCATTGCTTTTTTCAAGCCACCCATATTTCGCATATCTTGTTCTCCGTGCAAAGCATGAATAACAGAACCTGAACCCAAGAACAAACAAGCTTTGAAGAAAGCGTGCGTGATTACATGGAAAACAGCCACTTCATAAGCGCCTAATCCTAAAGCTAAGAACATCAATCCCAATTGAGAAACGGTAGAATAAGCCAAAACTTTCTTTATATCATTTTGAACTAATCCAATCGTAGCAGCAACTAAAGCAGTAACAGCTCCAACAATTGCAATTATCGATTGAACATCCGGAGTCAAATCAAATAAGAAATTCAATCTGGTAATCATAAAAATCCCTGCAGTTACCATCGTAGCCGCGTGAATCAATGCTGAAACCGGTGTTGGACCTGCCATCGCATCCGGTAACCAAGTATACAATGGTATTTGTGCTGATTTACCACAAGCTCCAATAAATAAAGCGAAAGCAGCAACAGACAGCCAATACATATCAAGATTTGTTGCACCGCCAATAGCCGTTTTTAAAGTAGCATAATCTAAAGTTGAGAATAAATTCCCAAGAATGAAAATTCCAACTAACAACCCTAAATCACCAATACGGTTCATAATGAATGCTTTCTTAGCAGCGTCATTGTACTCTTGGTTTTTATGCCAAAATCCAATTAACAAATACGAACAAAGACCTACACCTTCCCATCCGATGAACAATACTAATAAGTTACTTCCTATTACTAATGTAATCATGAAGAATATAAACAGATTCAAATACGCGAAAAACTTGTGCATATTTTCATCATCGTGCATGTAACTTATGGAATACAAATGAATCAAAGATCCAATTCCAGTTACAAAAAGCAACCATAAAATAGACAATTGGTCCAATTGAAATCCAAAATCAACATTGAAATTACTGATTTGAATCCAGTCAAAAAGTGAAATACGAATTCCTTCCGGTTGCGCTGCAATTCCACCAAAGAAATAAGCAGTTGCAATAAAAGAAACCAAAACCGAAAGCGTTCCGATTATTCCAGAAAGGGATTTTCCAAGGCTTTTGCCAAAGAAAACATTGATTAAAAATCCTAAAAAAGGAGCGAGAACTAAAACTAAAGCTATATTGGTATTCATTTCCATTTATCCTTTTAAGTTTTTTAAATTATCGATAGTAATTGAACCTAAATTTCTAAAAATAGAAACCAGAATTGCCAATCCTACCGCAACTTCCGCCGCAGCAACAGCCATCGAAAAGAACACAAAAACTTGTCCTTGCGCATCTTGATGATAGGTCGAAAATGCTACAAACAATAAGTTTACTGCATTCAGCATAATTTCAATTGACATAAATACGATAATGGCATTTCGTCTGTACAACACTCCAAAAACGCCAATACAAAAAAGTATTACGCTTAGGAATATATAATTTTCAATACCAATGTGGTTTAAAATATTGTTCATCTTATTTTTGCAATTTTTCTTTTTTAGACAATAACACAGTTCCAATCATAGCAACCAAAAGTAATATAGAAGCAAATTCAAACGGAACCATATATTCATTCAGCAGGATTTTACCCAATACTTTTATAGACTGATAATCTTCGCCGGTAGTTACGTATTCTCCAACAATAGGTTTTGAATTGACGAAAATAGCTATCAAAACCAAACAGATTAAACAAAAAGAAACAATAGCTCCTAATCGTGTAATTCTAGGTCGGTGCACTTCTCTTTCCTCATTTAAATTCATCAACATGATGGTGAATAAAAACAAAATCATAATCGCTCCAGAATAGACAATAATATGAACTATCGCCAAGAATTGAGAATTCAATAATAGATAATGACCTGCAATTGAAAAGAAGCAAATCACTAAATAAATAGCGCTGTGAATCGGATTTTTGCTAAAAATTGTCAAAAATGCGGTTGCTAATGTGATAGCAGCCAATACACAAAAAATAATAAGTATCGTAGACATTAGTTAGCGTTTTTAAGTTGAGCGTTTTTCATTGCCATTTCAAGCGGCATGACCAATTTATCTTTTCCAAAGATAAAATCTTCTCTTTCATAACTGGAAGGAACCAATACTTTAGAAGTCGTCAGGTAAATTGCATCTTTCGGACAAGCCTCTTCACACAATCCACAAAAAATACAACGCAACATATTGATTTCATAAATCGATGCATATTTCTCTTCTCTGTACAAATGTTTTTCGTCAGCTTTGCGTTCTTCAGCCTTCATCGTAATCGCTTCCGCAGGACAAGACAATGCACATAAACCACAAGCCGTACAGTTTTCACGACCTTGTTCATCACGCTTTAACATGTGCTGACCGCGATACACCGGACTCATTTCACGTACTTGTTCCGGATATTGAATCGTTACTTTTCTAGTAAACAAATGCTGAATTGTAATTATCAAACCTTTGACAATCGCAACAAGATACATTCTTTCCCAAAAAGTCATCTCCTTGTTAGAGACTTGCTTTTTTCTTCCCGATAAGGATATACTTTCTATTGACATTTTTTATTTTTATTTGAAGCTTAATCCTGCTATCCGTTTCAATCTTTATTGTTTTTTAAAGAAAAAACAATAAAGGATTTCCACTGCTATCAGGGCTAGGGCTTTTTCGGTACTAATTAAAATCCTAAATAAGTAGCAATTTCTGCTCGCAAAATTACAATTCCAGTAATTATAATATTAATGATAGACAATGGAATTAATATTCTCCAACCCAAATGCATCAATTGGTCATATCTGAATCTTGGAATAGTCCAACGAACCCACATATAGAAAAAGATGAATCCACACAATTTGATAAACAAAGCACCAAATCCTAAAATGTTGGCAATATTTACACCCCAATTTTCAACAACCCAACTCATTCCAGGATAATTATATCCTCCAAAGAATAAAACCGCTAAAATCGTGGAAGAGATAAACATATTCGCATATTCAGCAAATAAATAAAATCCCATTTTCATTGATGAATATTCCGTATGATATCCTCCAATTAATTCACTTTCGCATTCCGCTAAGTCAAAAGGAGTTCTGTTTGTTTCTGCAAAAGCACAAATTAAAAATATAATAAAAGATAACGGTTGGTAAAATACATTCCAGTTCATACCTGCTTGTTGCGCCGAAATTTCTCTTAAACTCAACGTTCCGGTCATCATCAACAAAGCAATCATCGAAAGTCCCATGGCAACTTCATAAGATACCATTTGCGAAGCGGCACGAACCGCACCCATCAAAGAGAACTTATTATTAGATGCCCATCCACCAATCATGATTCCATAAACACCCACTGAAACAACTCCGAAAAAGTATAACAACCCAATGTTTAAATCAGTCGCCTGTAATAAAATATCTCTTCCAAACAAATGCAGTCTGTCTCCCCAAGGAATTACGGCACTCGTCATTAAAGCGGTACTCATAGCAATTGCAGGACCTACAAAAAACAAAAATCTGTTTGGTGTATTTGGTTCAAATTCTTCTTTCGAGAATAATTTCAAACCATCGGCAAGCGGTTGAAACAATCCAAAAGGGCCGGCTCTGTTTGGTCCAACGCGATCTTGAAGCCAAGCGGCAACTTTTCGTTCAGCCCATGTGGAATACATTGCCATCAACATTGTTAAAGCAAAAACTGCAACAATAATGACACTTTTTTCTATGATAATAGTACTATCCATTATTACCCAAGCTTTTTTGATTAATAATGTCTTCTTCGGTCAATGGAATCTCGACCATGCTTATTTTCTTACGGTCTTCTTCTCTACCTAAAAGAATATGATCTTCGGTAGCGATTTCAACTTTCTGTAATTTTCTGTTGTATTTATTTTGGTTGATAACCGAATCTTTTTCGAATGCTCTTGGTCCTTCAATAGTCCAATCAGCTATGTCTTTGTGGTCAAAACGACATCCATTACAAATAAATTCGTCTACTTCATGGTACTCATCTTTTCTTCCGGTAACACGTTGGATTTCGTCACCAAACATCCAAACGGTAGTTTTTCCAGAGCAAGTAGGGCAATTTCTGTGTGCATTATAAGGCTTACTGAACCAAACTCTAGATTTAAATCTAAATGTTTTATCAGTCAATGCGCCTACCGGACAAACATCAATCATATTTCCAGAGAACTCATTATCAACCGCTTTAGAAATACAAGTCGATATATTAGAATGGTCTCCTCTATCCATTACTCCGTGAACACGATCGTCAGTCAACTGATCTGCCACCATTACGCAACGGTAACAAAGGATGCAACGGTTCATGTGCAATTGAATATTTGGACCAATATTTTCTGGCTCAAAAGTTCTTTTTTCTTCGATAAAACGAGTTTCTGATTTCCCGTGCTCAAAGCTTAAATTTTGCAAATCACATTCACCAGCTTGGTCACAAACTGGACAATCTAATGGGTGATTGATCAATAAAAACTCAGTTACTGATTTTCTGGCTTCGGTTACTCTCGGTGAAGATTTGCTGTTCACTTCCATTCCGTCCATGCAACCGGTTACACAAGATGCCATTAATTTAGGCATTGGTCTTGGGTCGGCTTCACTTCCTTTGGAAACTTCCACTAAACAACAACGGCATTTTCCACCGCTACCTTTTAGTTTAGAATAATAGCACATCGCTGGCGGAACTACTTCTCCACCTATCATACGTGCTGCCTGCAGGATTGTTGTTCCTGGTTCTACTTCTATGCTTTGACCGTCTATGGTTACTTTCATTTTCTGAAATTCTTGACTTTATACGATTACTTTAGAAACTAAATGCTTCACTTTTTCAAAAGGTTCAGCAACAAAATGATCTCTATTTTTTATTTTTTCCGGGAAACGAATATGGTATTCAAACTCCTCTCTAAAGTGACGAATTGCTGCTGCCACTGGCCAAGCTGCCGCGTCACCTAAAGGACAAATAGTATTTCCTTCAATTTTGCTTTGAATACTCAATAGCAAATCGATATCTTCTTCACGACCATGACCGTTTTCGATTCGGTGCAATACTTTTTCCATCCATCCTGTACCTTCACGACAAGGAGAACATTGTCCACAGCTTTCATGGTGATAAAAACGAGAGAAATTCCAAGTATTACGAACAATACAAGATGTGTCATTGTAAACAATAAATCCACCTGATCCTAACATAGAACCAGTTGCAAATCCACCGTCACTTAACGATTCATATGACATCAAACGATCTTCACCGTTTGCGGTTTTATAAATTAAATGAGCAGGTAAAACGGGAACAGAACTTCCTCCTGGTACAAATGCTTTCAAAGGTCTGTCAGAACTCATTCCGCCTAAATATTCATCTGAATTCATGAATTCGTAAACACTTAAACCCAATTCAATTTCGTAAACACCAGGATTTTTGATATGTCCTGAAGCCGAAATTAATTTGGTTCCTGTAGAACGTCCGATACCAATTTTAGCATATTCCGCACCTGTATTATTGATAATCCAAGGCACAGCGGCAATTGTTTCTACATTATTTACAACCGTTGGATTTGCCCAAAGTCCTGAAATTGCGGGAAATGGTGGCTTGATACGAGGATTTCCTCTTTTACCTTCCAATGATTCGATTAATGCAGTTTCTTCACCACAAATGTAAGCTCCGGCACCACAATGAACATAAAGTTCTAAATCGTATCCTGAACCTAATATATTTTTACCCAAAAATCCAGCAGCTTTTGCTTCGTTAATAGCTTTTTCTAATATTTTATACACCCACATGTATTCTCCACGAATGTAGATGTAGGATAGGTTTGCACCCAATGCATAACTGGAAGTAATCATTCCCTCAATCAATAAATGAGGAATAAATTCCATCAAATAACGGTCTTTGAAAGTTCCGGGTTCTGATTCATCGGCATTACAAACTAAATGTCTTGGTTTTCCTGATTTTTTATCAATAAAACTCCATTTCATTCCTGCTGGAAATCCTGCTCCACCACGACCACGCAATCCTGAAGTTTTCACTTCTTCAACAACTTCATCTGGTGTTAATGTTTTTAGGGCTTTTTCTACTGAAGCATAACCCCCGTTTTGACGGTACACTTCGTAAGTTTTAATTCCTGGAATATTTATTTTGTCTAATAATATTTTTTGTGACATATTATTTATCGTGTAATATTATTGTATCGTTTTTGCAATCTTCAATTAACTGGTCAATTTTTGCTGCCGTCAAATGTTCTTTGTAAAAATCGCCTAATTGCATCATTGGAGCGTAACCACAAGCTCCTAAACATTCAACTCCTCTCACTTCAAACAGACCGTCTGGAGTAGGTTCTCCCACTTTTACACCTAATTTTTCACAGGTATAATCCATTAAATCCTCCACTCCATTCAAACAACAAGGAGAAGTTTGACAAAATTCGAACATGTATTTTCCAATTGGTCTTTGGTTGTACATTGTATAAAACGAAACTACTTCGTAAACTTCAATTGGTTTAATCAAAAGGATTTCGGCTACTTTATCCATTAATTCAATACTCAACCAATTCTCGTGAGCATCTTGAACTTCATGCAAAACAGGCAATAATGCCGATTTTCTTTTGTCTTCAGGATAATGACTGATTAATTCATTGATGCGGGACATCAATGCTTCGGTCATATTTATTTCTTGTTTGTGATACGTACGTTCCATTTTTTATTATTTCAAATTTTGAATTCTAATTTTCAAATGTTTTTGACTTTCATTCAAAATTCATAATTCATCATTTATAATTTTATTAAGCGTCTAATTCTCCGGCAATAACATTTAAACTTGACAAAATAACAATTGCATCCGATAGTAATGAACCTTTAATCATTTCTGGATACGCTTGATAGTAAATAAAACAAGGTCTGCGGAAATGCAATCTATAAGGAGTACGACTTCCGTCAGTTACCAAATAGAAACCTAATTCTCCGTTTCCACCTTCAACAGGATGATATATTTCGGCAACTGGAACAGGAACTTCACCCATAACAATTTTGAAATGGTAAATCAACGATTCCATACTTGTGTATACATCTTCTTTTGGAGGAAGGTAATAATCCGGAACATCAGCATGAAAGTCATTTCCTTCCGGCATTTTTGCTAAAGCTTGACGAATGATACTCAAACTCTCCCAAACTTCGGCATTACGAACACAAAAACGATCGTAAGTATCTCCAGATTTTCCAACAGGAATAATAAAATCAAAATCTTCGTAAGAAGAATATGGTTGCGCTACACGAACATCATAATCAACACCTGCAGCACGTAAATTTGGACCCGTAAACCCATAAGCCATAGCTTGTTCAGCAGTTATTGCTCCAACATTTACAGTTCTATCAATAAAAATTCTATTTCTTTCAAATAAATTTTCAAATTCTTTCCAAGCTGCCGGAAATTCTTCTAAAAACACATCTAATTTTCTAAAAGCTTCTGGCGACCAATCTCTTTCGAAACCACCAATTCTTCCCATATTAGTTGTTAAACGAGCTCCACAAATTTCTTCGTAGATTTCGTAAACTTTTTCTCTAAATTGGAACACATATAAAAATCCGGTATACGCTCCGGTATCCACCCCAAGGATTGAATTACAGATGATATGATCCGTGATTCTTGCCAATTCCATTACAATAACTCTTAAATATTGCGCTCTTTTAGGAACTTCAATATCCAATAATTTTTCTAATGTCATCCACCATCCCATATTGTTTATAGGAGATGAACAATAGTTCATTCTATCAGTAAGAGGAGTGATTTGGTAAAAAGGACGATTTTCAGCGATTTTCTCGAAAGCTCTGTGAATGTAACCAATGGTTGGTTCCGCTTCTAGAATTCTTTCTCCATCCATCAACAGGATATTTTGAAAAATACCATGTGTAGCTGGGTGAGTTGGCCCTAAATTCAGAATCGAAAGCTCGCTTCCGTCTTCATTTAGTTGGGCTGCAATTCTTTTAGCATAGCGATGCTCTGGTGGTAATAATAGTTCTGACATTTATTTAATGTGAAAAATTATAATAGTGAGTATTTTTAATAATTATCGGTTGTTCTTCCAAAGAAACGGTCATCTTTATCTGTTCTTCCGCTATCTTCCATTGGAAATTCTTTTCGCATTGGAAAAGAAATCATTTCATCCATATTCAAAATACGTTTCAATTGTGGATGACCAATGAAGTTTATCCCATAAAAATCATACGTTTCTCTTTCCATCCAGTTAGAACTTAAGAAAATGTTTGATATCGTTTTTATTTCTGGGTTTTCACCGTTGATAAATGCCTTAATTTTAATTCTTTTGTTTTCATACCAATTGTGTAAATGGTACACCACTGCAAATTGATGATCAACATCATTGTCAGGATAGTGAATCCCACACAAATCAGTTAAAAAATGAAAACGTAATATTGGGTCATTTTTCAAAAAAAGAATCACCGCCGTAATTTTATCGGCAGCGACTTCAAATGAAAATATATCTCTTTCCTGATTGAATTCAAAAACAGCTGAATCAAATGTTTCAACTAATTTTTCTTGGATTTGTATCGTTTCTAGCGCCATTATTTATTTGATGTTATAAGAAGCTAATAATTCTTGGTATTCTGGAGAACTTCTTCTTCTTACCGATTCCGTTTTAACCAACTCTTGCAATTTCATAACTCCATCCACAATTTGTTCTGGTCTTGGCGGACAACCCGGAACATAAACATCAACCGGAATTACTTTATCAATCCCTTGCAAAACAGAATAGGTATCAAAAATTCCACCTGAACAAGCACAAGCTCCAACAGCGATAACCCAACGAGGCTCAGACATTTGCTCATAAACCTGACGTAAAATTGGTGCCATTTTTTTTGAAATTGTCCCCATTACCATTAGCATATCCGCTTGACGAGGAGAAAAACTCACTCGCTCAGAACCAAATCGTGCCAAATCATAATGCGAAGCCATTGTTGCCATAAATTCAATTCCACAACAAGATGTTGCAAAAGGCAAAGGCCACAATGAATTTGCACGAGCCAATCCCACAACATCATTCAGTTTTGTAGCGAAGAAACCTTCACCAACAACACCTTCTGGAGGGGCAACCATATTTATATTTGAATCACTCATCTTTGTAAAATTATGAAATATGAATTATGAATTATGAGTTCATAATTTAAACTTTAAAAACATTCTTTTAAAATACTTTAGAAATTGAAATCTTTACAATTCGTTATTTCTAATTCCTAATTAATCTTTATTCCCACTCTAACGCTTTCTTTTTGATGATGTAGAAAAAACCCACCAAAAGCAACATCATAAAAATTATCATCTTTACCATTCCTTCCATTCCCAACTCCTTGAAGTTAATTGCCCATGGATACAAGAAGATCACCTCAACGTCAAACAAAACAAACAAGATAGCAACAAGGAAATATTTTACCGAAAATGGAATTCTCGCATTCCCCACGGATTCAATCCCACATTCAAAGTTCTTATCTTTGATTACAGAAGATCTTTTAGGGCCTAATTTTCCTGAAACTAATATAGTTCCTACAACAAATCCTACAGCTAGGATAAACTGCATTAAAATTGGTATGTAATTTAATTGATCGGATTGCATATTATCAGTTTTTTTGAATAAAAATAAGCCACAAAGATAACTTTCAAATTATTAAATAACAATAAAAACTCAAAAATACATCGCAACTACAACGTTGTAAATTTACAATTTTTATTAATTATAAATAAGAAAAGATTTTTATCTTAAGATGTGTTTAACGTTTAATAAATTTAACAATCCTAAAAAGAAGGTTCATTTATTCCGAAAATGAGGAAAATTTTGAATAAAAAAAAACGTTCCGAAACAAATCGGAACGTTTTTTAAACATTCGTAGGCAAAAAAAATTATTTTTTTATGCTTAGATCACTGCTACTTTCGCAGCAACTTTTCCTTTTCTTCCTTCTTCTTCTTCATAGCTAACTCTGTCACCTTCGCGTAATTCTTCCGCGTTGATTCCTGATGCATGAACAAAAATGTCTTTTCCTGTTTCTTCGTCTGTAATGAATCCGTAACCTTTAGATTCATTGAAAAATTTAACTGTACCTGTACGCATTGTAATAGTAATAATAATTTATAATGGAGCAAATGTAATATTTAATATAATACGAAAGACATTCTTCTCTTTTTATTTTGTAAAAATATTGATATTCAACGTTTTCTAACAAATTTAAACGACAATGTACAACTACGCCAATTTTATATGCAACTCTTTTAATTGTGAATCATCAATAGAGGACGGAGCATCAATCATGACATCTCTTCCAGAATTATTTTTTGGAAAAGCAATAAAGTCACGAATTGTTTCCTGACCACCAAGAATTGCCACTAATCTATCCAATCCAAAAGCCAAACCTCCATGTGGTGGCGCACCAAACTGGAAAGCATCCATTAAGAATCCGAATTGAGCCTTCGCTTCTTCTTCGGTGAAACCTAAATATTTAAACATCAATTGTTGTGTCGCTTTATCGTGAATACGAATCGACCCGCCTCCAATTTCATTTCCATTCAAAACCATATCATACGCATTAGCACGAACTTTTCCTGGGTTAGTTTCCAATAAGTGCATATCTTCAGGCTTAGGAGAAGTAAAAGGATGGTGCATAGCATGGTAACGACCACTTTCTTCATCGAATTCCAATAATGGAAAATCAACTACCCAAAGCGGCGCAAATTCAGCTGGGTTCCTCAACCCTAATCGTGTTGCTAATTCCATGCGCAATGCACTTAATTGTCCACGAGTTTTATCGGCTGGACCAGAAAGCACAAAAATCATGTCTCCTGCTTTTGCACCGGTAATTTTTGCCCATTGGGCTAAATCGTCTTGGTCGTAGAATTTATCTACCGATGATTTATAAGTTCCATCTTCATTACATTTTACATACACCATTCCTGATGCACCTACTTGAGGACGCTTCACCCAGTCAATTAATCCATCTATTTCCTTACGAGTATAATTTCCAGCTCCAGGAACTGCAATTCCCACCACTAATTCCGCAGCATTAAAAACTGGAAATTCTTTGTGTTGTGTTACTTCGTTTAATTCCCCAAACTCCATTCCGAAACGGATGTCCGGTTTGTCATTTCCGTAGGTTTTCATGGCATATTCATAGGTAATTCTTGGAAATTTTTCTACTTCAATACCTTTTATTTCTTTTAATAGATGTCTTGTCAATCCTTCAAAAACATTCAAAATATCTTCTTGCTCCACAAAAGCCATTTCGCAATCGATTTGTGTAAATTCCGGTTGTCTGTCTGCACGTAAATCTTCATCACGGAAACATTTCACGATTTGGAAATATTTATCCATTCCGCCCACCATCAACAATTGCTTGAAAGTTTGTGGTGATTGTGGTAATGCATAAAACTGCCCTTCATTCATTCGAGAAGGTACAACAAAATCTCTGGCTCCTTCGGGAGTAGATTTAATCAAATACGGAGTTTCTACTTCACAAAAGTCTAAATCTGAAAGGTATTTACGAACTTCCATCGCTACTTTATGACGAAACATCAAACTGTTTTTCACCGGATTTCTTCGAATGTCCAGGTAACGGTATTTCATTCTGATGTCTTCTCCACCATCCGTTTCATCTTCAATTGTAAAAGGAGGCGTAAGAGATGCGTTAAGAATAGTAAGTTGAGTAACTAAAATTTCAATCTCACCAGTTGATATATTTATATTTTTGGCTTCACGCTCAATAACAGTTCCTTTTACCTGAATCACAAATTCACGACCAAGAGTTTTAGCCAATTCAAAAACTGATTTTTCTGAACGGCCTTCGTCGAAAATCAATTGCGTAATCCCATAACGATCGCGTAAATCAACCCAGTTCATAAATCCCTTATCACGCGACTTTTGAACCCATCCCGCAAGTGTAACTTCTGTATTAATATGTGAGGCGTTCAACTCGCCACAGTTATGACTTCTATACATTATTCTAATTTTAGATTGTTTTGCCCTTTAGGCTCGAGTGCAAATTTAGGACTAATTATGAATAATGAATTGAGAAATACCATTTTTTAGTGTTAGATTTTTACTGAAAATTTTATTCCCAATGTTAAATTTTACTCCAATGTTACTAAATTGTTAACTTAAAGTTTTTTTATTGTAAAATGTTTTATATATTTGTTAAGCTAATATGAATTTAAAAACCCAAACGCCATGAAAAAATATATAATCTTAACTGCATTAATCTTCACAGGAATAGCATTTGCTCAAGAGAATGATCCAAAATTAGAAGCTGTAGGTGAATTAGTAAAAACAACTTACTACTTTGAAAATGGAAAAGTACAACAAGAAGGTTTCTTCAAAAACGGAAAACTAGACGGAGTTTGGACTTCATATGATACTAATGGTAACAGAATATCTGTTGCTAATTATGAAAATGGAGAAAAAACTGGAAAATGGCTTTTTTGGAATGGTAAAAATTTAAACGAAGTAGACTATTCTAATAGCAGAATTGCTTCTGTAAAAACTTGGAAACAAGATGCATTGGTTATCAGAGACTAATAAAACACCTATCAAAATACAAAAAAAAGCTTCCGAAATTAACGGAAGTTTTTTTTATGTCTAGTATTGGCTAAAAAACAACAAATAATATTGTTTCAATCACCTTGTTAGAAACTCACGAAACAAAGCTACCGATCACATAAACATCCAAAATCAGAAGATTAATACGCGCTTCTTCTGCTATTTAAATTGTATCACCGAGCTTTACTTTACTTTAAATGATTCAGAGATTCTTTTATAAATGCTATTGCTACTTACTACAAATGTATATAAAATCAAATGCCGTTTAGTTAAGTTCTTTGGGATTCCCAACTGAGCTTAACTAAACGGCAATGATGTTATTCTTGTATACTGAAATTAGTCGTTATAATACTACCAGAACTTAGCGTACAAAGCAAAAATAATCAATAATGTAATCACGATTAATACTGTTGTTTGTGGTTTTACTTTAAACATTTCAGAATCTAATTCAAAAGCTTTTGGATTCACTTTTGTTCCAGCAAAACTCACTGCAATCATTATAAGCATGGTAAACATAAATGACAATCCCATACAGATGCGGAATGGTATTTCATATCCGCCTTTTCCATTGGCGTAAACCGTGTAAAGTAATGTTTCTGTCCAAATAATACCGATACAAATTCATTAAACAAAACCGACAATAAAAACACTGAAATTACCTCTATTATTGCAGTAGTATCAATAGTTCTTTTCCAGAAAATATCAAGAAAAAACTTGGCAAAAACTCCAAGACTAATAAAACCTGTATTTCTGGACATAAGTAAATAAACCTACACCACCAATTACTAATTTATCATTCCAAGTAAACAAAACAGCAAGAAGCATCGCTGCGAAAAGAGCATATCTTCCAATATTTACCTAGCTTCTGTCACTTGCATCTTTTTGAATGTACTTTTTTTATGCAAATACAGAGTATAAATGGTTGTCATAAAAATAAATAAAAAATAGAAACCCCCATAAAACCAAAAAAACCGCTTCTTTCGAAGCGGTTTTTGTACCCGTAACAGTTGAGTTGTCGAATCTTTTCATTGAAGATTTGAAGAAATTGTCTCACGCTTATAAATTGTTGACGAAGGACAAAACCCCTTAAATACTATGGTCGTTCTGACCAATTAAAAAAACATTTACCCAAACTATTTACAAATTACTACAATCAATTATGATTGTGAATAAATATTTTATGTCCGAGGGAACTTTTCCAACTTTCCGACATATTTATTATAAAATAACATATCACAAAGGGAATTTAAGCAGTTCACTAATAGATATGATGCGTTTAATCAAGAACAAAATGCAACAAAATGAATACTTAACAGTAAAAGAAATTAGCATCAAATATGAAATGGGTGCTAGAAATGTTAGAAAAATAATTAGCAAACTAACAGAGACTTGTAGCGAAGCTACACTTTACAAAAATAAAAATGGAGAATGGCAAGTACATCATTTGCTAGTTCCAAAGTTTAAACCTCAACGAACTAGAAAGAATAAATACTATGCACTAAGCATTGACCCATGTGCTGATTATTCAGTAGCTGACATTGATATAGTGATGAGGTTTGCCTATCAGCAAATGGGGAATGATATACTAGAGATTAATTATGTAGTGGAGCAAAAGAAAAGCAATAATCGTAATCACTTACATTGTTTCGTTAAATGCTCAAACAAGAAAAAACTACTCGATTGCTTTAAACTTGGATTTAGTAGAATTAGTTATCACGAAAGTGTGATTTATGACCTAAATGGTTGGAAGGACTACATAATGAAAGACGGTAGTCAGATAATAACATTAAAAAATTAAATTAAACATGATAGAAATAAACGATTTTAGATACAATCCTATCCTTCGTAGGATGTTAGTAAATTACTGTATTAGAACTTATGAAGAGGATGCAATTTTAGATGATTGGCATTTAATACAGGAATACAATCTTTTGAAAAAAAATAACGAACTCCATTTTCTTTTTGATGAGGAGTATTTAATAAATTATCTAAAAGATGGAAACGATAACAACTGATGATAAAATTAGATTGAAACAAATGCAAATACAGGTAGAGAATGAACCTCAGCGAAAACAAGAGTTACAAAAACAGTTACAGAAATTGCAATTGGAAAAAGAGATTGAGGGAATACGCAAAAGGATAGAGCAATTAGGGTAGCAATACCCACCCCTCCCTGCATAATTCGAAATGTTTTAGGTCTCGTTACCTATAACTCCTTTTCAGCACCCACTTACTGAAATACTAGGTATTGGAATAGGCAAAAGAAATATTTTCTCAGATTTTTTCGGTACTTATTGTTCTTTTTGGTAAGGAGCTGCTCCGTTATTTATTCTATCGTCTATTTGTATAAACAGTGTTTTAGAACTAAAAAATGAGCATTCCATCGAAGGGATGCGTGAAGTGTTTTACAAAATAAGAATCCTCACATTATTGTGAGGATTCTTGTTTTTATAGCTATCTAGGCTACTAATTTTTTTATTTTTTGAACCGTACCACTAGATTTTCCTGTTAGTTTCATGGTATTGCGAACTGATTGACCTTGCTTTAAAAACTTTACAATATCCGAATGCTCAGCAATAAGTTGTTTGGGTTCTTTCTCAGAACCTATCTTGCGACCAAGTACGCCACCATCACGAATAAACTTATCACGACCAGAGTTTAGACGTTCTTTAATCATCGACAATTCTAAACTTGCGAAAGTTGATGCAATACTAAGCATTGTTTGAACCATACCGTTAATTTCTCCCGATGGTAGAAGTGTATGAAGCTTGAAATTATCAATAATAATATTGATTTTGTTTTCATTGCATTTTTCCAAGAAAAGAGCGAATGATGAGATTTTACGTGAAATACGTGAAATTTCGATGGCGATTATATGTTGTACACCATTTTTAATAGCATAATCCAAAATCTCAGCATTTACCTCATCATTTTTAGTTCCTGATTTGTAATAAGTAAACTCTTTGACGATTTGATACTGATTTCCATAATTAGAAATAAGTTCCTGAGACTGACGGGTTACATCTTGACGGTTTTCGTTAGTTGAACATCTGCTGATAATGATTGCTTTTTCCATATTCCAAAAGTCCAGGTATTTCGGGACATGACAAAATAAATCAAAGATTATTTTCGATACATTTAATTGTATCATTGCAATTCAATTATAGATATATTTTGATACAGTTGAGGTTTTGATACGTTCAAATTATAATAAGGAACAGTTAAGTACTTTTAACAATGAATAACTTATTTAAGAAACATCTCTAATATTAAGTAAACATTAGATTCTTTGTATGATACATTATATTTTTTCGCATTTGTTACAATATGACTTCTTATAAATGTTCCGAAAATTTCATGTCCATTCTTTAAAAAAGTTCCATCAGGTGTGCGAAAGCCATTGGGTGTGCTTAAGCCTACAATATTAAAATCCTCATTTAAAGGCAATCTCAACCAGTCCCATGCTTTAGGACTTGGATATCTTACCCAACTTGTTGAATTGTTACTTTTCATTTCATGCTGAGTACTCCATTCTGGAACTTCGGTAGCAAAAAGTAATTTATCTTCATATTCTAAGTTTATCAATATCGCATCAATAGTCATTCGAATCTGTATTAATTATTGTTTGGCAAATTTGTGTTAAAATTAATACTAAATCATTTGAAATTCAATAGATAGATTAATACTTTATCTAAAAAAATTAAGAACAGACTATTATAAAAGGAATTATTTTGAATTAGGAATGCCTATTCCTTGAAAGAATTCTTCTAAACTAATGTCTAGCAACCTACAAATTTTTATTAACGTTTTTAGTTCAAAGTTAGCTCCGCTTTCTAATCGCCAATAGGCGGAACGGCTCATGCCTAACTCGAATGCGATATGTTCGTAGTTTGAGTATCCTTTAGCTTTTCTCAAAAACTTTAGCCGTTCCGCAATAGCTTTTAGCTCTTCAAAATTGGTTATTTGGCTTGAATTTTCCATAAACCAAATCTCAATATTTTGTCTTTTTTGTGGTACTCTATAATATAGTGTACTATATTATAGATTTTTTTATATTTTTGTCAGGATTTTAAACTAATTAAAAAAAATTAAAATGAAACAAGCCTTGAAAATTATAGGAATTATGTCGTTTGCCATATTTCTTTTTGTAGCAATTGTATTAACAAAATTCAAAAACAGTATTGATGATGATTATAATAAAGACCATCCAAAAACACAAAACATTGAAGAATTAAAAGCATGGGCGCAAAAAGAAATCGTTCAAGATTATTGCGAAAGATATGCGAAGGTCAAAAACATCAATAATGAAACTAATCAACAACGAGAACTAAGTCGTGTTGAGAATAGTAGATTTGAATATGTACCGCAAAAAATTCGCAATGTAATTGAAGAAAACGACTTACCTGATAGTTATGCTGATGAATTATATCATTACGTTGATGATGAAATAAATAAATGTCAGTAAAATTTAAAATAGACGATTCTATTTTTAAATGATGTTTTTTACAAAAAAACAAATAATTTAACACTAAATTAAATCAAATTTTATGAAAAAAAATCTATTAATTGCATCGGTAGTTTTATCAACCATGTCAATGTTTATAGGGTGTTCAAGTGATTCAAATGATTCAAATGATTCAAATGACGATGCCAACAATTCCTCAAAATCGTCATTAAGCTTTACACTAAATAATGCACAATACGAGCATGATTCCGCAATTTCTGAAATGTATTGGGAAAAAAGTACTACTACAACTACGAGTGTCAATGAGTTTAAAATAGTCACATCCCCAAAAATAAAAGGAGTTCCTTGTGATTTTTTAGAAATACTTGTTTTGAGAATTAGAACGACTGATAATGTATTAGTTGCAAATAAAACTTACGATTTATACACAGATAACATAGCTGCATATTTACCGCTAAATGACCCAGCTCTCTGCTATAAAGAAGTAAATTTATGGAGCAAAAGTGGAACATCAGGTAAAGTAAAAATAACAAGTTTTGACGGAACGATTTTAAAAGGAGAATTTAGCATAAGTAATTTAACCAATGACAATGGATTACCATTAGGTTACTGTAATGGTACTAAAATAGTAGAGAAAATATTCAATATTACGAATGGTACATTTACTGCAATTCCATAATTTTTTTTAGTACTGATAATAAAGCCACAGGATTCTGTGGCTTTTCTATTTACACACATTTATAATTAAAGATTTTAGTTGCATTATTCGAAATAAATTCGTAACTTCGTAACAAGTTGCTTAAAAAGCTACAAATGATTCTTAAATCAGCTCTTTTTAAACAATTTACTCAGAACCGCATGAGGACAGTTCAAACTGTTTAGACGATAACTTTCAATTCCCACTTTGTATTTCAAAAAGTGGTTTCAGCAAAACACAAAATTTTCAATAGGCATTTATGTCTATTTCGCTATTGGTCTCATTTCGCTCGAAATGGAGATTCTATACGTACAGTTTATCTAAATCAGTTTATGAGACTTATTTAGACATGGTCTTGCTGTGACCAAAAATAAAGAGAATTCCACCGTCAAAATAAAAAATTGGAAAATGACGACTGAGAAACAAAGTGTTAAGTATAACTGAATGCAAAAAAAAATTAAACAAAAAAGGAATAGAATATACTGATAATGAAATAGAAATTATCAGAAACACACTCTACAAATTAGCAGAGGTGTGCCGTAATCAAATTAACAATAAAAAAAATGGAAAACATAAACGTAATAATTTATAGTCGTGTAAGCACTGACGAACAAGCACAAAAAGGATTTAGTCTTGACTACCAAGAACAAACATTGATGAGCCATTGCGAAAGAATGGGATACAATCTAGTTAAGTCATATAGAGAAGACCACTCAGCTAAAAACTTCAAGAGACCCGAATGGACAAACTTGAAAGCATACGCAAAAGCTAACAAGAAAGCAATTCATAAAGTATTATTTGTCAAGTGGGATAGAT
This sequence comes from Flavobacterium sp. GNP002, assembly GCF_054343795.1. NCBI lineage: Bacteria > Pseudomonadati > Bacteroidota > Flavobacteriia > Flavobacteriales > Flavobacteriaceae > Flavobacterium > Flavobacterium sp. GNP002. Next base: position 1,372,899 of record NZ_JBTGUW010000001.1, on the reverse strand, counting down.
TCTCACGTAACACAGAACAAGCTTTAACAGTCTTGCGAGAGTTCGATTCAATGGGGATTGAATTGAATGCTACGGAGCAGTATTTAGACATGTCCAATTCGGACAACAAAATGGTACTTTCAATTTATCTAACAGCTGGAGAGGTCGAAAGAGATAAAATTTCAAGTAGAACGATTAGCGGAACATACCAAGCTAAAAAGGAAGGTTATTTTACAGGAAAAGCACCGTACGGATATGATAATTTTCGAGATGAATCCAAAAAATCAACATTGAAGCCAAACCAATTTTCTTTTTTTGTCAAAAAAGCATTTGTTGAGGTCGCAATGAATATTGAATCAGTTGAAACGATTCGCAAGAAACTCAAACAACAAGGAATGAAACTTGAAAAAAGTGCTTTTAGCGAATTGCTTAAAAACGTTGTATATATAGGTAAGATTAAAGTACCTGAATTCAAAAAGGAATCCGCAATGGAGGTAAAAGGCAAACATGAAGCGTTGATAGACTTGGATACATTCAACAAAGTACAAGCTATCTTCAAAGATAAAAGATGGCACGGAACAAAACCAGCACACAAAAACCTAGACTTTCCATTACGTGATTTTCTAACGTGCGAGGTTTGCGGTCACCAAATTACAGGTAGCCACTCAAAGGGCAGAAGCAAGAAATATCCTTACTACCATTGTAGAAATAAGTGTGAAACTAGAGTTTCAGTCGATAAAGCTCATAACAGAATAGGGAGCATTCTTTTCAACTTACAAATAAATGAAAATATTAAAGATTTATTCTCAGATGTTTTAAAGGATTCTGAATCTCAAATAAACGGAGACAGAACCATTCAACTGCAAAACAAAATTGAACTTCAAAAGGTTTTAAAATCCAAAATCGAAGATAGCGAAGACTTACTTTTAAGCAAGGACATCACTAAAGAAAGATTCAATAATATCATTGAACGTATCAACGGACAGCTTAATGAAGTCAATAATGAAATCGAAATACTTAGCAAGAAAACGGATTCAATCAAAACATACGTTGATTCAGGACTAGAGCTACTCTCAAACTTGGATATTATGTTTGCTAATGGCGATTACGAAGAGAAAAGAATAGTAGCGGGTTCAATATTTACGCAAAAGTTGATTTTCGGAAATGATGATTGTCGAACCGCTAAAGTGAATGAGGTTGTTGAGGTTTTGACTAGGAATTGCAAGGGTTCGGAAGGTTATAAAAAAAGAAAAGCCGTCAAAAATGACAGCTTTTCCGTTAATGTACCCGGAGCCGGAGTCGAACCGGCACGGTTTCCCACAGGTGTTTGAGACCAGCGCGTCTACCAATTCCGCCATCCGGGCTTAGCAGACATGAAATAACGACAGTCATTTCAACGCAATAAAAGATGTGATTGTGTTTAAATCAACCATCAATTCCTTTAACACGGTGCAAATGTAAAAAATAATATTAAATGTTCTACTAAAAATACTTAATTTTTTTCTTTCAGAGTTGAATAAATTTTATAAATTTGCACCTCGGTAAAACGAAACACACTAACTAACTACACCCGAGGCAAATACACACATAAGGCTTTATACAAATCACAAAGCCGAACTGTATGGAGCGCAGCGGAATAAAAACAACAAATTAATGTCACACCTAGAACCAGAAGCTAAAATTTTTGCTTGTTCACAAAGTGTCTATCTTGCAGAAAAAATAGCAGAGCAATATGGAATTCCGTTAGGAAAAGTTACCATGTCTAAATACAGCGATGGTGAATTTCAACCTTCTTACGAAGAGTCTATCAGAGGATTACGCGTTTTTATTGTTTGTTCGACTTTTCCAAATGCAGATAATTTGATGGAATTGTTATTAATGATTGACGCTGCAAAACGTGCTTCGGCAAGACATATAACTGCAGTAATTCCTTATTTTGGATGGGCGAGACAAGACAGAAAAGACAAGCCTAGAGTTCCGATAGGAGCAAAATTGACAGCTAAATTATTAGAAAGCGCTGGAGCAACTCGCGTAATGACAATGGATTTGCATGCTGATCAAATTCAAGGATTCTTTGAAAAACCAGTGGATCATCTTTTTGCTTCAACTATCTTTTTACCATATGTAGAAAGTTTAGGTTTAGACAATTTGACTATTGCATCTCCTGATATGGGAGGTTCTAAAAGAGCTTACGCCTATTCTAAATTTTTAAATTCAGATGTGGTTATCTGCTACAAACAGAGAAAAGCTGCTAATGTGATTGACACCATGGAATTAATTGGTGAGGTTAAAGGTAGAAATGTGATTCTTGTAGATGACATGATTGATACCGGAGGCACTTTGGCGAAAGCCGCCGATTTAATGATCGAAAAAGGAGCTTTGAGTGTAAGAGCTATTTGTACCCACGCAATTTTATCTGGTGAGGCATACGAAAAAATAGAAAACTCAAAACTGAGCGAATTAATAGTTACCGATTCTATTCCGTTGAAGAAAGAATCAAACAAAATAAGAGTGTTGAGTTGTGCGCCACTTTTTGCAGAAGTTATGCACATGGTGCACCACAACAATTCCATTAGTGGAAAGTTTATAATGTAATACATTAGTCGTAAAGTCAAATGTCCTAAAGTTATAAAGTCATGCCAATAGCCAAAAACTAAAGGCCAAACAAGTAATATTATTTAATAACTATATTTTTTTTACAATGAAATCGATTACAATTAAAGGATCAGAAAGAGAAAGCGTGGGTAAAGTAGCAACTAAAGCCCTACGTAATGCTGGATTGGTTCCTTGCGTATTATACGGAGGAAATCAGGCAGTTCATTTCTCAGCAGAAGTTATGGCTTTCAAAAACTTGGTTTACACTCCAAACGCTCACACAGTTGAGATCGATCTTGGAAAAGGAAAATCATTTAACGCTATTTTACAAGACATTCAGGTTCACCCAGTGTCTGACAAGATTTTACATATTGACTTCTTTCAAATTTTTGATGACAAAGAAATCACTATGGAAGTTCCTGTAAAAATCGTTGGTAACTCTAAAGGAGTTATGGCAGGTGGAGATTTACGTTTGAACAACCGTAAATTAAAAGTAAAAGCATTACCTAAAAATCTTCCAGATTTCGTTGAAGCTGACATTACACCACTTGACATGGGTAACAAATTATACGTTACTAAAGTACCTACTCCAAACTTCAAAATCATGCACCCAGACAACACAGTTATTTGTCAAGTGAAGATTTCTCGTGCGGCTATGAAAGCAGCTCAAGAAGCAGCAAAAGCAGCAAAAGCTCCTGCAAAAGGAAAGAAAAAATAATATTCTTTCAATCATTCAAGAAAGCATCAGTTGTAAAACTGGTGCTTTTTTTGTTTTATGAAGCACCACTATTGGGAATCTCAAAAACCATTACTCCTGCTATCCACTATATCTTTTGTTCTGATCTCCAGAACAAAAGGCAATTGCGAGAGCAATTGGACATCAGGGCTAACCACGACTAGTCTATTTCCAAAAAACTATTTTAACAACTTAATGCTGATTATAAGCACTTTACAACAAAAAATTATTTATATTTGTTTTTAAACAAAAACCTACAAATACGTTTTAGCCCTAATTCTAACAGGAAATTCACAACCAGATTCATCATAAATTTAAAAAAATATGAAAAAATCTACTACCAATTTTTATTTAACTGCCAAAAAAATATGGGATGTTGCTGTAAAAACAGATTCTGAATATACCGCCGAATTAGAATTACAACTCGAAATGCACAAGCGTTTGCTTAATATTTTTCAGGTGGGAAACTATTATTACTATATTTTTAATGTTTTTCAGGGGACATTTGACTTTATCAGTGAAGAAATAAGGGATATTTTGGAATATGAACCCGAAGCGGAGTACACTACAATAAAAATGGTAGACAATATTCATCCTGACGACAAAATCTATTTTCTAAATTTTGAACAAAAAAGTATTGAATTTTTCAAAACCTTACCGTTTGATAAAATACAAAAATACAAAGCGCAATACGATTATCGGTTAAAAGCAAAAAACAATAAATATGTACGCATCTTGCAACAAATTGTACCCATAGATTACGACGAAACTAACTTTTATCGTACCCTAGGTATTCATACCGATATTTCTCATATCAAAAAAGAAGGAATTCCTTGTTTTTCTATAATTGGCATAGATGGCGAACCCTCTTATTATAACATACAAGACACACTAGTTTTTACCAAATCGTATGATTTATTTACCAAACGAGAAAGAGAAATTTTAAAACATATTGTCGAAGGCAAAAGCAGCAAAACTATAGCCGCCGTTTTAAACATAAGTCTACACACCGTTAACACCCACCGAAAGAATATACTTATCAAGGCAAATTGCAGATCTCCCATTGATCTGGTCGCTAAAATCATAAATGAAGGTTTGATATAACCCCCTAAAAATACCTATTAATAGGTATTTTTTATGTCTATAAGTGACCCTACCTTTGTCTCATCAATAAATGTTAAAATACTGTTTTTTACATATTAAATTTATTTAAAAATAAATAAAAAATAACCTTAAAAGTTAAATATCAAATTTTTATTTAAAAAATTAAATGAAAAACTTTTGAGAAATGGATTGTATGTGAGTTTTCCAGAAATAGACAACAATTAAAAACCAAACAATCATGAAAAAAATTACATTATTGATGCTAATCGTTTTTACGATTGCAGCACATGGACAAAACAAATTAATGTCCAGTCTTGACGAACAATATTACAACGGCATTTGGAATAATAGCAGTGGCTACAATTATGAATACGATAGTAATAACAACCTAATTACAGAAACCCGCCTAGATTGGAATACTATTGGTGCTTGGGAAGTTAAGGAAAAAACAAGTTACACCTATAATGCCAATAATAAAGTTACGGAAGAACTTTATAAATCAGCTTGGAATTCACCTAGCAATACACTCGAAAATTCATATAAAGACACCTACATCTATACTGGCGAAAAACTTACGGAAGCTATATATTATGAATGGATGAGTTCAAATTGGTTAATAGATGGAAAAACGGTCGTAACCTATAATACTAACAATTTACCTAGTGGTTTTTTATGGTATGACTGGGATGGTTCGCAATGGGTAAATGAAGATCGTATAACATTAAGTTATATCGCGAACAATAAACTAACATCAGAGGTAACCGAAGAATGGATTGGTGCACAATGGGTTAATTCATATAGAACATTATATACCTACAATTCTAACAACAAAATGATAACAACCAAAAGTGCAGAATGGGATGACTTCAACACTATATGGGTAGAAAACGGGACAAAAACCGAATACGACTGGGATGCTACGGGCAACAAAACTCGAGAAACAGAGTATTATAAGTATCCCGATGGTAGCCTTGCCCAAAACAAATATGAATATACTTATGATACATTCAACTTAATGTCCAGTTTTGCACATCCATTTAAAGACAAAACAGGACTAGATTATATTTTTGAAGATGTTCCGCATATTAATAAAGTTCAGGGAAATAATAGCTATTCCTATAATCAGTCAACCAGTAGCTATACTCTTAGCAGCAGAACAACCTATAATTATAACAGTTCTATTAACCTGAGTACTGAACAACCAGAAATAGCTAATAATAAAATAACCGTATTCCCAAATCCAGCTAAAAATTTTCTAACCATTCAAAACGCGTCTAACACTGCCATTGACAAAGTAATTGTAACGGATATATCAGGGAAAATAATCCTGCAACAAAACCAAAACACAACTCAAGTCGATGTTGAAAATTTGGCTAAGGGAATGTATCTGTTACAGGCTGTTTCAGAGGACAAAAAACAGCAAATTAAATTTTTGAAGGAGTAAATAACTCCCAAAAACTAACATAATAACCAATAATTACTATCAAAATATTTAATCTTATGAAAACAAAAAAACTTATCCCTGTATTATTGCTACTGTTTTTTATGTCGGCATACTCACAATCACCTATTGATAAAAAAAACATAGTAAAAACAAACCTTACTGCTTATATCTTTCGCAATTACAACTTAACTTATGAAAGATCGCTAACCAGTTGGCTCTCGATTGCTGTTTCTTACGGAAAAATTCCCGAAGGAGAAGTTCCTTTATTAAACAAATTTTTAAAAGAAGACGATAGTGATTACAATTTTAATGAAGCAAAATTCTCCAATACACAAATTACTATTGAACCCCGTTTTTATTTAGGCAAAGGATATGGTCATGGCTTTTATTTAGCTCCCTATTACAGACAATCTAAAGTACAAATGGACAATGTTGTTTACACATTGTATATTGATGATTTTGATGAGAATGCCGTTCCTGTTGCTTTTTCTGGCAAAATGACTGGAAACAGCTTTGGACTTATGTTAGGCAGTCAGTGGTTTCTAGGCAAAAAGAATAACTGGGTTTTAGATTTTTGGATAATTGGAGGACATTATGGTACCAGCGAAGGCAATTTTGATGGAATATCCGACCGAGTTTTGACTCAAGATGAACAAGTTCAACTAAAAGAGTCGCTAGAAGATATTGATCTTTCTGGCGCAAAATTTGAAACTACAATAACAACCAATAATCGCGGAGGAAAAATGGCTCTTACAGGTCCTTGGGCAGGATTGCGATCAGGGTTGTCTTTTGGGTATCGATTTTAGGAACTAAAACATAATATTTATCCAAAAAAAAGGAAAAGCCGAAATCCGCATTTTGAATACTCGGTACTACAACTTATAGAAATGAAAAAAATATTTTTACTTACAATTTTATTATTTCAATTGACTATTTTTCTGGACAAGTAAAAACTGAGAACAAGAAAGGCAATCAAGTTATGGCAACAGGAGATTACAAACCAATTAGGCAAGAACCGCCACCTATAAATAATAATATAAACTATAATGACAGAGCATATCAAAATGAATGTTATAAAAATTATGCATTTACCGTAAAAATTATGAATATAATAAAGATGGAGGGTTTTACTCTTGGGGTGTTGCAGTTAAAAACAACTATTCAAAAGCAGTACAATTAAAATATAAACTAATTATTGGTAATAACAATCCACAAAATGCAACACTAACCTACTAAATTAAACCAAGTGAAATCTATTCAAACGACTTTGAAACTGCCAAAGCGATAATTGAAAACAACAATTCCGACCAATATAAAATTGAAGTCTCTGAAGTTTGTTTTGAAGACCAAGACTGTAACAAAAATGGATATGTGAATTGTAATGCTAAACAAAGTAATTCGTCAGCGGAGAATACAAATAAGGAAATCAAAATAGAACTAGCCTCGAATGTAACACCCATTCCAAATCTTTCTAATACAAATGCAGATTTTCAGGTAGATGCTGAACGAATTAAAAACTTGTTTGTAAATTCAGGTTTTAGCTTTATTAGTTCTAATGTAAATGATAACACAATAAAATTTGAGGAATTTTATCTTTCAAATACAAAAAGTGGTATGTCTCCACGGTATATTAGCAGATTAGAATTTAGTAATATAAAATCTAAAGATGTTTATCTAAAGTTATACAAATTGATGGATTGCAAAAAAATAAGTGATAGAGAATGTTCTCCATTACAATCAAGCGTCACTTATGTATTCATTTGCAGGAAAAAAAATAATTAACTGCCGTCAACAACTAGATGCTTCTTTGCGTGCGCAGCACAAACAATGAAACTCACGTTGAAAGGAACCGAGTGCACCTAACATCAAAACTAATACAAGAGGACATACAGTCCTCTTGTATTTTTTGAAGTAATTCCAATGATTAAAATATTTTCATTTTAGACTTCAACAAAACCCACAAATTTATTCCAGCAAAATCATCAATCAAAAATTAAGTTTACTTTTGCATCATGATGAAATGGCTCAACAGCCTGTTTTCAAAAACAGAAACAGACGACAACACAGCATATATGAAGAAATTTTTAATCGTCGGACTCGGCAATATTGGCGCCGAATATGTCAATACCCGACACAATATTGGTTTTAAAGCAGTTGATTTCCTTGCTAAAAAAGAAGGCCTAAACTTCGAAACCGTGAAACTCGGGGCGCTTGCAGAATATAAGTTTAAAGGAAGGACTTTTCTACTACTAAAGCCCAATACGTATATGAACTTGAGCGGAAAAGCAGTACAGTATTGGATGGAAAAAGAAAAAATTCCACTCGAAAATATTTTTGTAATCACAGATGATTTGAATCTTTCTTTTGGAACCATCCGCATCAGACCGAAAGGAAGTGATGGCGGACACAACGGTTTAAAAAACATCAATCTTGTCTTGAATACGCAAAACTACACTAGATTCCGTTTTGGGATCAGCGACGAATTCAAAAAAGGAAAACAAGTTGACTATGTTCTTGGCGAATGGGATGACGCAGAGAAACTGGCGCTTTCTGAACGATTAGAACTGGCTTCGGAGATTATAAAATCATTTGGAACTGCAGGTTTAGAAAACACTATGACTACATTTAACGGAAAATAAACTCGATACATTACTGACTGTTAATCAAATGGTGTTTGAATTAATTTGTATTAGACAATAATAATAATTAATTTTAATGCTTCTTTATTATTTGTCAGAAAAATTAACACCTCATATCAAAAATTTTTAGATAAAAAACAACAAACTTATAACATGAAAAAAATTACTTTTATACTCCTACTCTCCTTTTTTTTTTCAGTCAATTATTCGTTTGCTCAAGTAAACAATTCAACTGAGGTCGTCCTTTTTGGAAAAAAGAAAACCATCAAAGAAGGTTCTCTAATTCGTTGTGCAACTACAGAATACGAAGAATATTTGAAAACCAAAAACCCAAATAGACTGTCAACTTCCGAATTTGAACAATGGATTACCCCAAAAATTACCATTGAAAAAGAAAATAGAAAAAACACCCCTAAAGGATTAAGACAAAACGCAGTCATAACAATTCCAGTTGTAGTTCACGTTATTCACAATGGAAATATCATAGGTTCCGAGGAAAACATATTTGACCAACAAGTAATCTCGCAAATACAGGTACTAAACGAGGATTTTAGAAAAAAATCAGGGACTCCGGGTTTTAATACCAATCCCGTAGGAGCCGATGTTGAAATTGAATTCGCTTTGGCAAAACGGGATCCATCCGGGATTTCATCAAATGGCATAAACCGTGTAGACTTAGGACAAGAAAGCTGGTCAACTGATGAAATTGATGCCATTGTAAAACCCCAGACACAATGGGATCCTGAAAAATATTTTAACATTTGGGTAGTTAAATTCACGGGAAACAATCTTTTAGGATATGCACAATTTCCAAACGCATCCGGCTTATCGGGAATAACTCCAAATGAAGGACCAGCTAATACCGATGGTGTGGTTATTGGTTATGCCTTTTTTGGCTCATCAAGCTACTTTCCAGGAGGAACATACGGGACCGATTACGACAAAGGCAGAACTGCCTCACACGAAGTAGGACATTGGCTCGGATTAAGACATATTTGGGGAGATGACGCAGGGTGCGACATAGACGATTTTTGTGCAGATACTCCTAATGCAGGAGATAAAAATGAAGGGTGTCCAACAGGTGTTGATTCCTGCCCGACATCTCCAGAGTTAGACATGATTGAAAACTACATGGACTATACGAATGATGCTTGTATGAATATATTTACAGCAGACCAAAAAACTCGTATGACAACCGTTATGAACAATTCCACAAGAAGAGTTTCGTTAAAAACTTCTGATGCGCTTGTTCCAGGAGTCACTTTTGCCAATGATGCCTCGACTATGATTGTAACTCTAAATATTAACTGTAGTAGCAATTTCTCGCCAGTCATAAAAATTACAAATAAAGGAACCTCCCCTTTAACTCAAGCGTTTATACAATATGGCATTGATAATCAAAACTTACAAACTTACAACTGGACTGGTAATCTTGCCAATAATCAATCACAAGACATTACTTTAAGCAGCTTAACAACAACAGTAGGGAATCATAATTTTAGTTCCACCATAATTAGTGTCAATAGCACAACTGATCAAAACACCTCTAATAACAGCAGTACAGTTAATTTTAACATTGAAAACAGTTTAAACTATTCATCCAATACCGTAAACTTCTCACTACAATTAGACCGCTACGGCACAGAAACTACGTGGAAACTAACAAATACAGCTGGAGTCATATTGTACGAAGGCGGACCTTATACTGATACTGCGGTAGCTGGACAACTTCCAGCCCTAATAACGACCAGCTTTAACCTTCCTAGTAACGACTGTTACACTTTTTCGATATTTGACAGTCAAGACGACGGTATTTGTTGTAAATATGGAGCAGGATCTTATGTATTAAATACTCCGTCAGGTGAAGTTATTGCTTCAGGAGATGAGTTTGGAGCTAGTGATACAACTAAGTTCAGCATCAATTCACTATCAACAAATGAGGTTAAAAACTTAAATTCAGTTTATCTCTATCCAAATCCCACGTCTAATCTATTGAACATAGTTGTTGACAACAAATTGGATTTTCCAGAGGCTTACACTATTATCAACAGCTTAGGTCAAATAATAAAATCGAAAAAAATCGAATCACAGCAAGACCTTAGTGTTAATGTTTCCAATTTAACACAGGGTATTTATTTTTTAAAGCTATCGAAAAATCAATCCGAAACAAATACAATTCGGTTTATTAAAAAATAAAAAACATACAATGAGCTAAAAAAGGATTGAAGTTTTCAATCCTTTTTTAGTTATATCGATTGGATACCTTAAATTTGCACCATTATAAAACACTTGCTTTGAAGATTTTCCATTCTATAAACGATTTCAGCTCCACAAAAAAAACGATTCTAACCTTAGGCACTTTTGACGGTGTACATATTGGGCATAAAAAAATCCTAAAAAAAATAACTCAAAATACCGAAAATCAGAAATACGAAAGCTTAGTTCTTACTTTTTTTCCGCATCCCAGAATGGTATTACAGGAACATTCTGATATAAAACTACTCAATACTATAGACGAAAAAATAGATTTGCTCGAAAATATTGGCATTGAAAACCTTGTTATACATCCTTTTGACGAAGCTTTTTCGAGACTAACCGCCGAAGAGTTTGTGAGTGACATTCTTGTTGATCGATTTCATATCCAAAAAATAATTATTGGTCACGATCATCGATTTGGAAGAAATCGAACAGCAAACATCGATGATCTTATCGCTTATGGAAAAGAATATGGTTTTGAAGTAGAGCAAATATCAGTTCAAGAAATCAATGACATTTCGGTAAGTTCTACAAAAATCAGAAGTGCCCTTTTAGAAGGAGATATGGCTTTGGCTAATGATTATTTAGGATATGATTACTTCCTAACCGGAAGTATTGTCAAAGGAAAACAACTAGGAAGAACCATTGGTTTTCCAACGGCCAACCTAAAAACTGAAGAAAATTACAAACTGATTCCTCAAAACGGAGTTTATATTGTAAAAAGTATAATTGATGGAATAACCGTTTTTGGAATGATGAACATTGGTTTCAATCCTACTGTTGACGGACAAAAACAGACTATTGAAATTCATTACTTTGATTTTAATGCTGATTTATACAATCAAAAAATCAGTGTTTCAATATTGCAGAGGATTCGTTCAGAACAAAAGTTTGAATCTGTAGAGCACCTAAAAGAACAACTTGAAAAAGACAAAAAAAAATCACTCAGCTACTTGAATAAATTTTAATTCAGAATAAAAATCTTTTATTTTTTCATAAAATATTGCTATTTTTTCTGTAAATTTGATTAAACTACACTGCTTCTCATATATAAGGTGTAATTTTTAAATTTTAAAACTGGCCATATGAAACTACCGAAAGAATTATTAAACGGATTTATTATTTTCATTGGAGTTGGACTTTATTTCTTATTAATGGAGGCTTTAGGTCTTGCCGATTTATATTATTTACGTCTGATTAATGTGCTGTTTGTATTTTATGGAACCCAAAAAACCTTAAAATCAAATTTTGCCGAAGGTAAAACAATTTTGGTTTCCAATGCTGTTTCAGCATTAATCACATCACTTACAGGTATATTTTTAAGCATCATTGGACTGATAATTTACAGCTACTCAAAAGGTGGTGATGCTTATGTAAGCTCATTATCAAAAACCTTTTTATTTGGCGGAGACCCATCGGTGATGACTTATTCGATTTCATTGTTATTTGAAGGAATCGTATCTGCTGTTATCGTTACATTCATGCTAATGTTATATTGGGATACCCGGTATTCCTCTGACAAACATGGAAGCAAATCTTAAAAAAAATATTATTGGCAAATAATCTTTATAGCACCTCGGTCACAATCAATAAATTCTCACACGCCGTTCAGATGGTAAATACTAAACTGTGAATAACAGAAGAGGAACATTATACATCAAAAATTATGTATAGACTAATCTATGATTTTTATAATGCCATAGCTCAACAAAAATAGTACTTAAATTCCTTTTCAATCGTATTGCGTTGCTTCTTTAGAACAATTTAACTACTTTTGGTGCATCAAAAAATCGCATCGATGAGTATTACAAAACACAATTGGACGAAAGACGAAATTATCGCAATATATAATAAACCTATGATGGATTTGCTTTTTGAAGCAGCTTCTATACATAGAGAACACCATGATCCAAACGTAGTTCAGGTTTCGACCTTATTGTCCATAAAAACTGGGGGGTGTCCTGAGGATTGCGGCTATTGTCCACAAGCAGCCCGTTACCATACTGAAATTGAAGGAAATGATTTAATGTCAGTTAGCCAAGTAAAAGCACAAGCTTTACGTGCAAAATCAAGCGGATCTTCGCGTGTATGTATGGGAGCAGCTTGGAGAAACGTAAAAGACGGCCCTGAATTTGACCAAGTCCTTGAAATGGTTCGTACCATAAACAAACTGGACATGGAAGTGTGCTGTACTCTTGGAATGATTACTGAAAACCAAGCACACCGATTGGCAGAAGCAGGTTTATATGCCTACAACCACAATCTAGATACTTCAGAAGAATACTATAAAGAAGTGATTTCAACACGCGGATTTGAAGACCGCTTGCAAACGATAGAGAATGTTCGTAAAACGAATGTTACCGTTTGTAGCGGAGGAATTATAGGAATGGGAGAAAGCATCGAAGACAGAGCAGGTATGCTTGTAGCACTTTCTACATTAAACCCACAACCAGAATCTGTACCAATAAATGCATTGGTAGCTGTTGAAGGAACTCCAATGGAAGAAGAAAAACCAGTAGAAATCTGGGAAATGATTCGAATGGTAGCCACTACGAGAATCATCATGCCGGAAACTCAAGTGCGTTTATCAGCCGGAAGAATGAATATGAGCCGTGAAGGTCAAGCTATGTGTTTCTTTGCTGGTGCCAATTCTATTTTTGCCGGAGATAAATTGCTTACCACGCCAAATCCTGATGTAAATGAAGACATGAAAATGTTTGAAATGTTAGGTTTAAATCCACAAAAACCATTCACAAAAGTTTCTCAACCACAAACTGTTGAGGCGGAAGATTCTCAATTTGCTCCATTAGGTGAAAAACCAAAATGGTCAAGACCAGGACACACTATCGAGAGAAATCTTGAAGCATCCGGTAAAGAAAAATAAACTTTGCTTTGAACAAATACACAAAACCATCTTGGCTCAAAAGATGGTTTTTTTATGCTATTTTCTTTAAAACATTATTTTCTTGGTAACTGATTGACCATTCTGCAAAAGTATTTTCACCAGCAAGACTTGATGTCCAACAGGAAGATTAAAAACCGAAAAATTAACATCATTTATATCATTTTTTTGATATATTTTTCTTCCTGCCAAATTGTATATAACAATCTCATTTATAAATCCTTTGGTTGAATTAATTTGCAACTGTTTGTTTTTACTTGATACAGAAATTGACTCTTTCTGTTCGGCAAAATCGACTACGGACAAAGTTTTATTTATATAACGCAATAAAAAACGATCATCAAATGTTCCGACAGTTGTATGAAAAGCAAAACTGTCATTTGTTATATCAACAATACTATTAGTCAATTTGTCCTCAATAAAAACATTTTGATCCGCTAGAAGACCATCTGAGTGATCAATTTTAATCTTAAAATCTCCTGCTATCTTAACTTTGTAACCTAATTTTATTTCGTCGGTTTCATTAAATGGCAATGACCTTCCTTGAATTACTAATTTCTTATTTTGATTAATACTATAAAAATCTAAATAATCATTCCCATCAAAACTCTCTCCATCAAAGGAACTATCAAAATCATTAGTGGCGTCAGTTGCATATCCTATCAAAACTTGTTTGAAAGCACCTTCATTATTGTACAAATTCAACCAAATACGGTGTTTGTCAATCACATTTGATTTCAATTTTTTAGTTGTACTTGATTTAAAAAAACTCGCATTTTGCCCAATCACACGCATACTGTTGTTAAAAAAGGTAGTTCCACCACCATTCACACTAGTAACAAAAAAAGCTTGACCAGCCACTATTTTACCATCAGGCATTGTATTATTAATACCCAAATTTGTGGCTTTTGTTCCTGCTCCACCTAATAAATTATAGGAAGCATAATCATTTGATGCATATTCATTATTTGTAATTGGTGTATTATGTGTCCAAAAATATAGTGTCCCATCAATGATTTTTTCATTTAATTTCAAAAAAAGGTTCGCATCAATGGCAGATGGGTAAGGGTTCCCTATGAGATTTGAAGTATCTGTTATACTTATAGGAACTGAGACAATCCCATTATTAGGAATGCCTGAAAAAACCCCTCCATAAATAGCTGGAACAGTTGTTGAAAAACTTTGAGGGCCTCTTATGATATATCCTTTACCGGACTCCATTACGTTAGTTGGTGATTCATTGCTCCATGAATCAGAAGCTGCATTAAAAGAAAAAAACTTATCTGACAATGTATCAGGAGAGACATCAACCAATCTTTGGCCAGAAACTGGAGAAGACCAATAGGTATAATCAAATTTGACTATTGGAGTTGTTTCGCGTTTATAGACAACTAGTCCAGTATTTGTTATTTGATCCTCAGATTGAAAAAGTGAGGCATTATTTTCCAAAATTAATGTTCCTAAACCCGAATAATCAAAAACTAAACCCAACGTATTTCCATTTGGAACACCAACACTAATTCCTGAACTGATAGAACATGAACAAGCATTCACAGAATTTAAAACAGGATAATTCCCATTGAAAACAATTCTTTTTTCTGAAGAAGGCAAACCATTATTCCAAATTAAACCATCCCAAACAGTAGTATCCAAACACAAAAGTAACCGAGCAACCCGATGTTTTGCCACACCCGAAACAGAGTTGAAATTGCCTGCAATCATCACTTTATTGTCCGGAGTAAAACACATGCTATACAGCGGACTATTTAAATCCGCCGAGAAAGTTTCATCAAAAGCACCAGCAGGCAAAAGTCGAATCATTCGCTTTACAGACGTTCCGTTATAAGCTCCAGAGAAAGTTCCTCCTACCAAAATCCGTTTGTCAGGCTGAATTAAAATAGCTCTGATATCTCCGTTACTAAAGCCAGTTCCAGTAGCAAAACCCGTATCTAAACTTCCATCAGAATTCAATCTCAGCATTCGTTTTGTAGCAGATCCATTATAATTTAAAAAAGAACCTCCTATTACTAACTTTCCGTCTGATTGCTTCTCTATACAATACACATTTTTATCAAAACCCAATCCTGTAACAAATCCTGCATCAATGCTTCCATCAGTATTCAAACGAATCATTCGATTATAAGAAACACCATTAAAAGTAGCAAAACGTCCCCCTAAAACTATTTTTCCATCCGGCTGCAACAAAACCGCTTCTACTATAGCATCTGCTCCTATGCCTGTATTGAAAGTGAGATCAAGAATTCCATTGGGTAATAACCGGGCAATTCTATTTACTAAAACCCCATTATAACTTGTGAAATTTCCAGCAATAATTATTTTTCCATCTGACTGTAATGCGAGTGCATAAATTTGATTATTTGAACCTAATCCGGTGATAAATGTTGGGTCTAAAAGCCCGTCAGGAAGAATTCTGGTAATTCTGTTTACAATTACACCATTGTACGTTGTAAAAGCTCCTGCTAAAACCATTTTATTATCCGTTTGTATAATTGCACTTCTAATAATATTATTTGCGCCAGCACCAGACATATTAAATGAAGAATCAATAGAACCATCCTCAGACAAACGTGAAATTCTGTTACAAATAGTTCCGTTGAACTTAGTAAAATTGCCAAATGCCATTGTTTTGTTATCTGATAAGGAAAGCACCTTCAAAACTGAATTATCAAAACCTACTCCAGCAGTAAGATACCCAATATCTAAAGCTCCAAAAGGGTCAACTTTAGCTAGTCGTCCTTGATTTTGTGAATCAAAAATGGAAAAAGAGCCTCCAACATACCAAGAACCATCGGATGCATTTGCAACATCCAGAACTGATGCAGAAAATGGGCCTGCACCAATATCAAATATTGGGTCTAAAACTCCATTAGAGCTCAAACACGTTAACCGATTTACATCTACTCCGTCATAAGTTCCTGTAAAAGAGCCTCCAACCATAATAGCTCCAACCGAATTTAGTTTAATAACCTCAACGACACCAGTATTAAATCCTAAACCTGAAACAAAACTGGCATCAACAGAACCATCTATATTTAGGCGAACTATTTTATTTGCTGTAATTCCGTTATAGGTTACAAAATTCCCACCTGCAATAATTTTCCCATCAGGTTGTAAAGCAAGAGCTGACACACTAGCACTAAAACCCGAGCCACTAACAAATGAAGCATCGGAACTCCCATCCGCATTTAATCTAATTATCTTACTATTATTAATTGCATTGAAAGAATCAAATGAACCTGCTAAAATTATCTTGCCATCAGGCTGAAGTTGGACTTCTTCTACTAATCCATTAGCAGCTAATCCTGTGATAAAGCCAGCATCTAAATTCCCGTTAGGTAAAATCCGGGCTACTCGATTAGCTGTAATTCCGTTGTATTTCGTGAAGCTGCCTACAATAACCACGCTTCCATTAGTTTGTAAAGCTAGTCCATACACTATTCCACTACTAGCAGCTACTGATGTATTGAATGTAGTATCAATGGAGCCATCACTATTCAATCGAATTAATCGGTTTGCACTTATTCCATTAAAGGTTGTAAAAGAACCTCCTAAAATAATCTTGCCGTCAGATTGTATTAAAGAACAGTACACTCTACCATTAAAACTTGTGCCTAGATTAAAGGAAGTATCTTTAGACCCGTCTTGAAACAACCTACATAAATACGGTGTTACTGCGCCGATAAAATTAAAATAATCACCTCCTACAATCAATTTACCATCTGTTTGCAAAGAGACCGTTCTGACTGTATTATCAAAACCATCACCTTGCAAACCATCATCGTAAACATTAAATGTCGCATCTGATTTCCCTTGTTGAGAATAAGCTTTATTTTGAAACAAAAGACCAAATACTATAGCAAAGTAAACTAATATTGTTTTCAAATTTAGATTGGATTTAGGCTGCTATTATGAATTGTAATACCACTCATAATTTCAACTTTGATTAATAGCATCTATAAATGTAAAGACAATGATTAATCTACACAATACCCACATTTAGTGATATTTAGCCTAAATCAAAAAATATTTTTGTTTTATTCCAGCAAAAAATCCCATCCTGAACAAACAGAGTGGGATTTTTAATAAGGACTGTGAAATTATTCTATTGTTCTAATAAATAACTTTTTTAGTGATTACTTTTCCATTGGTTAATATTACTTTGACTACTACTAATTGTTTATTTAAAGTAATATTTGATGTACGGAATTCATTACTATTTACGGCTTCTTTATCAAAGATTTTTCTTCCAAGTAAATCAAAAACTGTGATGCGTTTTATACTTTCGAGTTCCGATTTTATTTTTAGTTCATTTTTATCTTTAGAAATTAAAACCTGATTTTCTGTTTTATCAAAGTCATCGGTTCCCAAAGTTCTATCTTTATAACGCAATACAAAACGATCGTTGAAAGACCCTGCTGTTGTTGAAAAATTATATGCTCCTTCTTTAAGGTTTTTAATTGTATTGGTCGTTTTATCTTCAATAAAAACATCTTCAGAGGTTAGTACTCCATCCACTTGATCAATACTTATTGAAAAAGCACCTTCAATAGTTGAACTATAGCCCAATGCTACCTCATCATTTTGATCAAATGGCAATGCTCTTCCTTGTATTGTCAAATTTTTATTATCATTGATGCTATAAAAATCTATAAACTCATTTCCATCAAAACTCTGCCCATCAAAAGCCTTATCTAATCCATTAGTAGCATTTGTAACATAACCAAGCAAAGTTTGTTTGAAAGCTCCTTGTGTGTTAGTCAAATTAAGCCAAATACGGTGTTTCTCTACTGAGTTAGTTTCTTTTGATTTTGTACTACTTGTCTTGAAAAACTGAGAATTATTCTGTCCTGAAGCACCACCAGACACGCGCATACCATTGTTGAATACCGCTGTACCAGCAGCTATACCTGTTGCAAAAAAAGCTTGTCCTGCTGCAATTTTCCCCGATGGAGTTACCCCTCCCAAGTAAGCGGGTAATGTTGCAGTACCTCCAACACCGTTATAAGAAGCATAGTCATTTGAAGTATAATTATAGATTGCATCACCAGGAATAGCATTACTTGGCGGTGTGTTATGTGTCCAAAAATAAAGAGTCCCATCTAAAATTAAATTATTCGCCGCTAAAAACAAGTCAGCATCTATAGCCGAAGGATATGGATTCCCAATAAGATTTGATGACTGAGAAACTAAAAACGGTATTGCAATTCCAATAGGACCGTTATTTGGACGCCCCTTAAAAATAGCTACGTGGTATCCAGATGGCGGATTTGGTGAAGGGAAAAACTGAGGACCTCGAATAATGTAACCTTTTCCAACATCCATTGGATTAGCCGTACTCTCTTGTTGCCAAGTATCTGTACTTGCATTAAAGGAAAAAAACTTATCAAAAAATGTATTAGGAGATACATCGAATAGTATCTGATTAAAAACAGGAGAAGACCAATACGTATAGTCAAACTTATTAATTAAAGTGGTCCTGCGTTTGTATACTATATTCCCAACGTTAGATGGACTATAATTTTCCTGAACCAAACTTGCATTGTTTTCAAAAGTCAAAACTGCTCCTACTGCTACCTCAACATCATTAGTAACAAACAATGTCCTGTTTTCACTAATTGTAACTGCTGAAGACCCTGACACTAAACAAGAGCAAGCTACTAAATCTACATCTTGATTAAAATTACCCATAAAAATAATTCTTTGTTTAAGTGTACTTGATGGTGTCGATGCCGTAGACCACGCACTTCCATTCCATGTATTATCTACAGTACTTATTGTCACAGTAGCTACTCGTGGAGTAGATGTACCGCAACCATTTGTAGCCGTAACCTGAAGGTTTCCAGAAGTAGCTCCAGCGCTAAAAGCCACCGAAACTGACAATCCATTAGCAGCAGGAGTAATCGTCCATCCTGCTGAACCAGTAGTAGTCCAATTGTAACTTACTGCGTTAGGCACCGCAGCAATACTATACCTTGCTGTAGAAGAACGGCATTGACTTACATCCCCTGTAATTGCTCCTGGAGTCGCAGGAGTTGTAACATTATTTGTAGCACCAACAGTAAAAGGAGTTGTTCTTGAACACCCTTGATTAACTGTAATATTTAAATTATATACCCCAGGTCTAAGTCCTGTTAAAGACTTACTTGTTGAAGGAGTAAAACCTGCTACACTAGATGTCCAATTGTATGTACTTTGATCTACCCAAAGAGGCAATGTTACTCCATTAAAAACTCCATTACTAGGAGCGGGTGTTGTACTACTTATTGGAGCGACATTTGTTCCTGAACCTTCAGTAAAATTATATCCAGCCAACAATCCTACTTGTTTAGAATTATATAGTGTAAACCCCGAAGCCAAACCTTTTATTTCATCAATAGATAGCGCTCTACTCCAAAAACCCACATTTGAAATCTCACCAATAAAACCAATACCACCAACATCTAAAACCCCCCAACCTATTTTTGTTGAATAGGTTGTGTTATTACCGTAATTTGATGTTGTCCTATTTACAGATCCAACTTCATTTCCATCAACATAAAGCTTTAAAGATGTACCATTCCCCACAGCTGCAATATGATGCCAAGCGTTATCACTTGGATAATTTGCTAATGGAGATGTAACAGTCCCACCTCCAGCAGTATAACACAATAAATTATCACCCTCAAAGCCAAACTCAACAACATCGTTTTGCCCAAATAATGACATTCTGTTTCTATACTTGGTTTTATCAAATTTTATCCAGCCTTCTGCTGAAAACCGGCTTCTATTAGATAATAATCTGCCACCCAAATCAACGTGAGGATCTTCTGGTGTTGCAGCTGTTGTTGTCTTCACACCATTAAACACTAAAGATGATGGATAAAATTGATTCGTAATAGCTATACTACCATTAGAATCATTCGGACAAGAGGCATTAGTTATGTTTGCCGTAGGGATGGCTGGAACTTTATAAAACAAAACACTTGTATTTGGATTTTGTAAAGTAGCTGGACAACCATTACTTGCGGTTACCGAAACCAATGTAAATGGTGTTGTTTGAGTAAGTACATCATTGATAACGATATCAGAATTGCTTGTGTAATTAAGAACCGTAGTCTGTACATTTGTTATTTCATTTCTATAAACTACTGTAAAAGGACTTACCCCACCAGATATTACAACATTCAATTTGCTTGTTCCAGGAGAACCTATATTGCAAGATGAACTTGTACTTGTGATTGAAGCTGTATAAATAACACATTGTCCAAAAGACGGTAGCATCAGAAAAAAGAAAAAGATTGTGCTGAGTATTTTTTTATTCATAAGGCATTGTTATGAGAGGTTAATCTTATTTTATATTTGGGTTTAATATTTCAGATAATATAAATTTTAGCAATATAACATCATGTTTTAAATTAAAAACAAATTAGTCGATGTAATACTTGTTTTAACGATTAAAGACGCAACAAATCAACATTAGTAATACCTTATGAAAGGAACCAAGAAATTAGCTTTGTTTAAAAAATAAATATTAAATTTTGATAAAAAAAATGCTGATGAATAACAGTAAAACGATTTTAAATTTGTTTTAACTTAATCTTATTTACAAAAAATTTTAAGGTTTAGATTTTAGATCTAGTTATTAAATTCTGTTTTTTAACAATTTATACTCTAATCACATCCATATTATCTATCGTTTCACAGATAAAGTTCCTTTTAACAAAAACTGTTACACTAGGTTATTAGTTGCTATTGTTGCATTTTTGCTCTTTCATTAAAAATCTTAATCATGAAAGATGTTTTTTCTGTAAAAGAGGCTATTCATAAACTAGAGCATTATTGCGCCTATCAAGAACGCTGTCACGAAGAAGTAGTTCAGAAGTTACGAAGCATGAAAATGGACTCTGATGAAATTGACGCTATTTTAGTACATCTTATCAGTGATAATTTTCTGAATGAAAGTCGTTTTGCTTGCAGTTTCGCAAGAGGAAAACACCGCATCAAGTTTTGGGGAAAAATCAGAATTGTAAATGAATTGAAATTTCGAAAAATCACGCAGTACAATATTAATTTGGCACTAAAAGAAATCACTACAGAGGAATATTTATCCACTTTTCATACCGTCTCAGAAAGAAATTGGGAATCCATTCAAGAAAAAAATGTGCTAAAAAAACGTAAAAAATGCTGTGATTATTTATTACGCAAGGGATTCGAGAGCAATTTAGTTTATGAAAAAATTAAAGAGCTGGAGAATTTACAAGAAGAATAAAATAATCACAAAAAATTACAAACTCAAAAGCAAGCTCACTGCGTTTCCACCAAAACCTACTGCATTAATCAGTACTTTTTTTATAGGTTTTATTTGTTTTTGTGCTTCCGCAAAAGGAACTCCAATAAACCGATTATGCTGCATCATCAATATAGCGAGTTCCATACTCAATATTCCCGATGCTCCAAAAGTGTGTCCAATTTTCCATTTATTGGTAGTCAATAAAGGCAGGCTTTCGCCAAAGATCTTTTCTATCGCTTTATATTCTGTCAAATCACCTTTTATGGTTCCCGGTGCATGCATCACAATGACATCAACTTCGGACAAATCAGTATTTTGCAACGCCATTTTCATTGATTTTTGGAAACAAGTCGCTTCCGCCGAAATAGAAATATTATGCTCCAGAATCTCCGTAGCATAACCAATTCCTTCAATGTAAGCTAATGCGTTTTCTTTTTTTCCTATTTCGAGACAACATACGCCGGCACCTTCACCAAGAATCATGGTGTTTTGGCTTTTTTCCAAATCAAGCGCCCGATTCGGATATACTTCTGTACTGTTCGAATAAATTTTCAAAGCCCGCATTTGGGCAATTGTAAAATCAGTTAAAGGCGCTTCACTACCACCAACAAGAAATTTATCGGCCATTCCGCCTCGAAGCCACGCCACGCCGTTTAACACGGCATGTAAAGCAGTAGAACAAGTTATAGAATGTGAGATTTCAGGGCCAGAACTTTGTAAATCATGGGCAACCCAAGAAGAAATATTTCCCAAAGTCGTCGTTGGAGAAGCTAAAGTTTGTGCTTTCCCAGTTTTTAAATACTCCTGATAGTGTTTTTCGAATAAATCTGTTGCGCCACGAGACGAACCAATGTTAATCCCAAAAATATCTTTTTGTGTCCAACCCGCATTTTGCATCGCTTTTCGCGAAGCTGCCATCGCATACAAAACCGACTTGTCTAAAGACTTATATTTGTTATCTGAATTTTGTAGAGCATCAATAACTTCTTTTGAATCATTGTCCAACTTAGCAACGAAAGTTTTCTTACTGTCTAAAACATGTTCGGTAAAACAATGGTCTTCCTCGAGATAGTTTTCCCAAATTATTTTTGAGTCAGTACCCAATGGAGAAATGGAAGCTATGGCGGTTATGGAGATTGTTGTTGACAAGATATTTTATTTTCCGCAAAGGTCGCAAAGTTTTTCGTGAAATTAGCACACGGATGACACGGATTTTAGCGGCCAAAAACGGATTTTTTTAATCTGTGGAAACCCGTTAAAATCCGTAAAACCTGTGGCCAAAAAATGCCACGCGGATGATACTAATCTAAACCGATAAAACCGGATTTTTTAATCTGTGGCTAAAAATTAAACTATTTCTAAAGCATTCTCGACGACTTGATATACTTTTTGTAATTGTTCATCCGTAACAATGTAAGGAGGCAAAATGTAGACAATATTACCAACCGGACGCAGAATTACTCCGTTTTCGATAAAAAAATCATACAGTTTATTGCGCAAAGTTCCATAGTAACTGGCTGAACTTTCGGTTTCTATTTCCAAAGCAAAAATGACTCCAAGAACTCTTGTTGTAGTTACTTTTGGATGATTTTTCACGCGCTCTTGAAACTCCAAATGTCTGTGATTCACACGAACTATATTCGCTTGCATTTCATCGGTTTGCAACAATTCTAAACTAGCCAAAGCTGCAGCACAACCTGTTGGATTTGCTGTAAAGGTGTGTCCATGAAACAACGCTTTATTGATATCGTCATCATAAAAGGCATCGAATAAATCCTGAGTAAAAGTCGTAATCGCCATAGGAATAGTTCCTCCGGTTAAAGCTTTGGACAAGCACATCATATCTGGTTTTTCCACCAAATAATCCGTTGCAAAAGTTTTACCGGTTTTCCCAAAGCCTGTCATTACTTCATCCGCAATGGTTAGGACATTATTATCCTGACAAATTTGCATCAATTTATCTAACGATTCCGGTTCGTACATCACCATTCCTGCGGCTCCTTGAACCAATGGCTCAAAAATAAAACCCGCACAATTATTATTTTTTATAACCGATTGTAAAGTATCGTAACTTTCATGCTCCTGTCCTTTAACCGGAACCGGAATTCGAACCACATCAATAAACATCCCTTGAAAAGCTTGAGTATAAAAGGAAATTCCACTCGCTGCCATGGCTGCAAAAGTATCCCCGTGAAAAGCATTTTCGAAAGCAATTATGGTAGTTCTCTTTTCTCCTTTATTGAAAAAATATTGTAACGCAACTTTAATAGCGACTTCAACAGCCGTAGAGCCGTTGTCAGAAAAGAATATTTTTTGTTGGTTTTTTGGTAAAATCTCAATCAACTTCTCAGCTACTACTATAGCGGGTTCATGTGTAAATCCACCAAACAACACATGTTCTAATGTCGTGAGTTGTTTGTAAATCGCATCGGCTATAAACGTATTCGAATGTCCGTAGGGATTCACCCACCAAGAGGCGATTGCATCAATGTATTCTTTATTGTTTTCATCCCAAAGCAAAGCGCCTTTTCCTTTTTTAATGGCAATTGGTAACGCTGCAGTTTTGTGTTGGGTATACGGATGCCAAAGATATTGGCGGTCTCTATCAGTTAAGTTCATTTGATTTTTTGATTTTACAATTACCATTGAAACTGCTATTGTTATTGAAGTTTCAGAAAATTTTCTCTAAACAAATCAGCATATTCTTTGATTACATTTTGGTCAAAATAGGGTTCTTGTACTATTCTTCCAACACATTTGATGCCGGTTTTACTCAAGATTATTTTCTCTGTCGCTTTATTTTCATCTCCCGAGAAAACAATCCCTGCAACTACTATTTTTCTGTTTTGTAAGGCTTCAATCGTAAGCAAAGTATGATTGATGCTTCCTAAATAATGTCGGGAAACCACAATCACTTTATAGTCATTTTGGATTAAATCAATCACACAATCAGTATCATTTAACGGTACGAAAACACCTCCCGCTCCTTCAACAACCAAATGATTTTCTGTTTTGGGTTCAATAATTTTCTTTAAATCAATCACAATTCCGTCCAATTCAGCAGCAAGATGTGGGCTCGCTGGTGTGTTCAAAGCATAGCTGTTAGGATGAATCACTGTTTTTTCATTGGACAAAAAAGATTTAATTTTATGACTGTCAGAATTCTCCAAATCGCCTGCTTGAACAGGTTTCCAATAATCAGCTTCTAAAGCTTCTGTAATAATGGCTGACGCGATGGTTTTACCTACATCGGTCCCAATTCCTGTTATAAATAGTTTCATAAGTTTGGCACACGGATGACACAGATTTAACTGATTGTCACG
The DNA here is from genome assembly GCF_054343795.1 of Flavobacterium sp. GNP002. Lineage (NCBI taxonomy): Bacteria > Pseudomonadati > Bacteroidota > Flavobacteriia > Flavobacteriales > Flavobacteriaceae > Flavobacterium > Flavobacterium sp. GNP002. The sequence goes on along the minus strand of NZ_JBTGUW010000001.1, from coordinate 1,347,631 downwards.
GATTTTTTTTAAAATTTATTTTAGTTTTTTTCTGTCGTTGGTATAAATAGACCTTTTAAATTCTGGAGTTGTTCCAAAGTTTAATAACAATCCAATTTCTACATCAGTAGCCTTTAGATAATTTAAAAGTTGGGCTTTATGCTCGTCTAACAAACATCCACAGGCTTTAAGTTCAAGAATAATAGAGTCTTCAATCAATAAGTCCGCAAAATAATCACCTACCAATTGACTTTTGTAATATACTTTAATTTGTTTTTGAGCTTCTACTTTATACCCTTGGGATTTTAATTCTAAATACATTGCGTTTTGATACACTTTTTCAAGAAACCCATAACCAAGTTCGTTGTAAACTTCAAAATAGATTTTCAAAATAGTGTCGCTCAAATTCTTATGCAACAAATCACCCATCGTATATATTTTAAATTTAAAATCCGTGCTAATCGGTTAAATCCGTATTATCCGCGTCCCATAAAAACAAAAGTACTCAACAATCGCAAGACTTCAGAGATTTCCTCTCGCGAATTGTAACTGTGTAAACAAAAACGGAGACGTTCTTGGCCTTCTGGAACAGTTGGCGAAAGAATGGCTTTTACATCAAATCCTTTTTCATGCAGTTTGTTGGCGATAGTTTTTACTTTTTCATTTCCTGGAATAATGGCAGATTGAATAGCTGATTTGCTTCGGACAAAAAGCGGCTTCAAACCCAACATATTCTTCTGCTGATTAAAAGAAATAATATTTTCTCTTAATTTTAAAATGGAATCTGAATCCTGTTTTAAATGCTGATAAGCAACAAAAATTGTGGCAACGGAATGTGGCGAAAGCCCTGTGGTATAAATAAAACTTCGGGCGAAATTTATTAAATAATCCCTCAATTCAACCGAACCTAAAATCGTGGCTCCATGACATCCCAAACCTTTACCGAAAGTCATAATTCTGGCAAAAACGTGATCTTGCAACCCCAGCATCTGAACGAATCCTTCTCCTGACGAACCAAAAACACCCAAAGCATGTGCTTCATCAACAACAAGATAACAATTGTGCTTAGTTGAAACCGAAACCAATTCTTCCAGATTAGGACAATCACCATCCATTGAAAAAACAGATTCAGTGACAACATAAATATTGGTATTTGGATTCCGTAAAATTAATTTTTCTAAGTCTTCAAAATCATTGTGATTGAATTTATAGGCTTTGGCATTCGACAGTTGAATTCCGTCCCGAATAGATGCATGACACAATTCATCGTATAAAATTAAATCTCCTTTTTGTGGAACAGCACTAAAGAAACCAATATTGGCATCATAACCTGAATTGAAAATTAACGCTGTTTGTGATTGGTGGAAACTTGCAATAAAGTCTTCTGTTTCTTGATACAGTTTATGGTTACCCGATAATAGTCGGGAACCGGTTGCTCCGTTTTGAATGATTCCGTTGGCAATCAAATGCTGATGCGTTTCGTTAAAAATAATTTCTGATTGTGAGAAACCCAAGTAATCATTGGAAGAAAAATCAATCTTTTTACTTGACAAAGGTAATTTTCGCAAAGCATTAAGCTGCTTTCGAATTTCAAGTTTTGCGGATAAATTCTCTGGAAAATGTTTCATAGTCCACAAAAATAAGCATCTTTTTTGGTTTATGGATTTTGGGAACTATTTGTTAGTTTTTTTATCAAATTTTAAAAATAAATAAAACTCATTTCTTCAAAACGACATTCAACTTGTTCACCAAAAAAACAATTCTATTACAAATTAACATTTTAATTAAAGCAATTAAAAAAACACTTATAATTTTTTCCGAAAACGGTTTCGATTTATTTATTTCATAAAATTATGTTAAAAAAAACTTAAAATTAATATCGAAGATGTTAACCAATGAAATTGTTTTCTACTTTCGGCAAATATGAAACGAATTGCATCACTTTTTCTAATAGTAACGTTGTTCTACAACGTGATGGGATACTATCTGATGTTTGCTTATCAAGAAGAGCAAGCGTGGGTGTCTTCTATGGAGAAAAAACATGATTCAGAGTTTCAAGTTATCCAATTAAACGCCACGTTATACTCCTTTATCGAAGACACTGATTTTGAGTATGTGAATGAAGATGTGGTTATCAACAACAAGAGTTATCACATTTTCAAGAAAAGAATTCAAAACAACATACTAAGTCTTTATTACCTGCGCAATTCACATCAAGATGCAATAAGTCAGGATTTAAAAGATATTGTTGACAATCAATTATTCAACGGATCCTCATCAAAAGAGTCTCCAGTAAAAAAATTACTAAAATCTTTCCTAAAAGATTATGTAGCAAATAGTGCTGTTTGTGTAGATTTTTCTCCAAAAACAACTGTACTTTCAAATGAATCTATCATTATGCCAAACCAGGCGTTAGATTCCGGATACATTTCCGTATCCTATTCACCACCCGATTTCGTTTAAATCTTCTTTCATTTTAGTGGAATCATTCGCTTTTATCTGGCATTTGTAAAGTCAAGATAATCATGATTGCTTTTTAGCTAAATCTGTACAATTATTACATTCTTTTAGTAGAAATTATGCTCGTTAAAAATGCAAAATAGTCTTTTGTATTTTCTGAATTCATTTTTTATAAATGATTTCGTAGGCTTATTTTGCATTTCTATTCTGGTATATTTTGTACAACTAGCTTTCTGAATCATGACTTAAATCGATTTACAAATTCAAATTTGGATTTATAAAAAAGTTCTTTATTTCAAAGACAACCTTTAATATATCCATTTCGCCTTGTAAATCCAACGAAATTTTTTGGCGAAAGCGAACAGTAAATCTTGTTTTAAAGCGAAACTAACAATCAAACAACCATTATTATTTTACACCAAACTTCTTTTCGGAAGAAGTTGGTACAGGCCTATTTTATATCATTAACCATTCAAAAAACCAAAAATTGAAAAATTTATCCACTTTACAATCCGTTTGTATTTTTATTCTATTCCTTACAATTGCTTTTAACACCCAAAATTTATCAGCACAAGGATGTGTAGCTATCAAAGGTAATGCGACAAGTTGCATGTCGATTCATGCTGACAGCACTAATGTTTCTGGATGGCAATTTGCCAGCAGCGGACGCTATTTTAGATCATTCAGACACTTTTCTGGAACAGAAGAAAACAAAGACAGATTAGTTCAAAAAACAGAAGTTATCAATTACACTTCCGTTTTCAATCTTTCATTGACGAGAATATTAAACAACCGTTGGTCCGTTATGGTGGACCTTCCTATTTCAAACAATGTTCGTTCTTCATTGTACGAACATGGATTAGTAAATGGCACTTACGTAAAAAGAGAACGTAATTCTACAAGCTCGTTTGGTATTGGCGACATTAGATTTGCAGCTTATAGATGGATGTTAGACCCAGCAAAAAGTACAAAAGGAAACATGCAACTAGGATTAGGGATAAAATTACCAACCGGTGATTACAACTACAAAGATTATTTTTACAATGTAGGTCCAAACGGAACAAAAGAATTGCGTCCCGTAGATCAATCCATCCAGTTAGGAGACGGCGGTACCGGATTTACTTTTGAAGTTAATACATTTTACAACTTCATAGAAAATTTTGGAGTTTACGGTAATTTCTATTATTTGATAAATCCACGTGAACAAAATGGAACTCGTACATATCGAGAAACATTAGCATCGCGACTTGCTAACGAAGCGATTATGAGTGTGCCAGATCAATATATGTTTAGAGCGGGTTTTAATTATTCAGTAAATCAAATAAAAGGATTGTCTCTAGCCGCAGGCGCACGATTAGAAGGGATTCCTGTAAATGATCTTGTGGGCGGAAGTGGAGATTTCCGTCGTCCGGGTTATATCTGGTCAGTAGAACCTTCTGTGAACTATGAGTATAAAAAAGTAGTCTTGTTTGCATCAGTACCGTTTGCAGTGGTTCGTAACCGTACGCAAAGTGTAACCGACAAAGAAAATTCTGTAAAAACAGGAACTCATGTTCAGGGTGACGCGGCATTTGCTGATTATACCATTAACATTGGTATATCAACCAGATTTTAAAATTAAAAGCAGTAAAAAAATATAAACAATATATTTTTAAAAAGTAAAACACCAAACCACCAACCAAAAACCATTTTTTTGATGAAAAAATTTTATCTAAGTTGCCTGCTATTGGCACCTTTATTTATGAACGCTCAAACAGAGATTGATGGCATTATGATGAGCAAGAATAATTTTTGTTTTGGAGCTGTATACCAACATAGCAGCTGGGACGAATATTGGGAAGGAACCTTTAAAAGAGAAAATCTTAATCTGGGTACTGTTTCTACAAAATCAGTTACCTTAAATGGAAACTATGGTGTTTCTGATAATTTGAATATCATTTTCAGTCTTCCTTACGTAGAAACAAAAGCTTCTGCAGGAACAATGGAAGGCCAAAAAGGATTGCAAGATCTATCGTTAACAATAAAATACATGCCTTTCGAAAAAACAATTGGAAAAGCAACCTACTCTATATATGCTTTGGGAGGTCTTTCGGCTCCAGTTTCTAATTATTCAGCTGATTATTTGCCTTTAAGTCTTGGTCTAAAAAGCAAGACAGCGTCTTTACGATTGATGGGTGATTATCAAAGAGGTCGTTTTTTCACCACGCTATCTGGAGCGTATGTAAAAAGAGCCAATATAACCATCGATAGGAATTCCTATTACACAGACGAAATACATTACACCAATGAAGTGGATATGCCAGACGCTATTTCGGTAAACTACAGAATAGGATATCGTTCCAATAGATTAATCGCCGAAGCAGTACTTGATAACTGGGTTACGCAATCTGGAGGATTTGACATTACAAAAAACAACATGCCCTTTCCAAGCAATACTATGAATGCATTAAAAGTAGGAGTAAATACTAAATACACGCTCAGAAAAATACCCGCATTATCTATTATTGGAGGATGCAATTTTGTTACACAGGGCAGAAATGTTGGACAATCAAACACCTTTTATGGTGGTTTATTTTATATCCTTAATTTAAAAAAAGCAGCACCAGAAAATGAAAAATAAAATACAAAAAATAGCCTATAACAGTCTTTTGATTTTGTTTCTTACATTGAACTATTCTTGTAGTGACGAGTTAACAGAACGCAACGAACAATTTCCTCAATTGAATCCAACCAATACAGACGAATTAGCAGGAACTTGGAAAACATTCTTATTGACTACACCAAATGAATTTTCTTTGGATCCGCCGATAGCAACTACCGCAGCTGCATTTACAAGAGAAATTAACGAAATAAAAAGTTATCAGGCAAGTATAACGCCAGAGCAGAAAAAAATAATAAAATACTGGAGTGCCGGTGGTGTTTTACGTTGGAATGAAATCATGCGAACATTAGTAGCAAGACACAATCGTCCGCCGTATCAAAATGAAGACGGAACTTATCCTGCACCATCTGCGGCAAGTCCATTTGCGAATCCCGAATTTCCTTTTTCAAATCCTCCATACGCAGCCAGAGCTTATGCTTATGTAAGTGCGGCGCAATACGATGCGATGATTGCAACTTGGCATTATAAAAAACTATATAATAGAGCTGCACCTTTTACGGTTGATGCTACTTTACCGGTTTTAATTCCAAAAAGTACCTTACCTTCTTATCCCTCTGAAGACGCTGTTTTAGCAGGAGTTACAGTTGAATTATTAAAGTTATTATTCCCAACAGAAATTGCTTACATACAAGAAAAAGCAGAGGAACAAAAATTATATCGCATTATCAGTGGTGCCAATGTTCGAAGTGATGTTGATGCAGGAATTATTCTAGGCAGAAAAATTGCAGGCAAATTTATCGCCAGAGCGGCTTCTGATGGAACTGGAGCAGCTATAGGCAATCAAGCGCTTTGGACTCAAATGGAAACTCAAACTGCTGCCACCGGAGAAACGCCTTGGAAATCATTAGATGTACCTGCAAGACCTCCAATGTTACCATTATTTGGAAAAGTAAAATCATTCTTAATGACTCCTGAAATGGTTGTTGCCAGTCGCCCGGTTCCACCGCCCTCTACAAAATCAGAACAATTTGCAAAAGAATTAGCCGAAGTAAAAAGCTATGGAAAAAATGCCACCAGAAAGAACATGCAAATCGTAACCTTCTGGGCTGATGGTGTAGGAACTTATACACCACCCGGACACTGGAATGCAATTGCATCTGAGTCATTTGTAGCACTCAATTATAGTGAAGTACGATGGGCAAGAAATCTGGCGTTGCTAAATATTGCCATGATGGATGCGGCTATCAGCTGTTGGGATGCAAAATACACGTACTTTAATCCAAGACCGTCACAAGTAGATCCGTCTATAAAAACATTGACAGGAACTCCTAATTTCCCATCCTATGTATCAGGACACTCCACCTTCAGCGGTGCGGCTAGTGTAGTTTTATCACATCTAGTTCCTGCAAAAGCACAAGGTTTTGTTGCTATGGCAAAAGAAGCTTCGGATTCTAGAATGTTTGGTTGCATTCACTATAGAAGCGATTGTGAAAAAGGACTTGAATTAGGCGAAAAAGTAGGTGGTTTTGCTGTAGCAAGAGCACTTACTGATGGTGCCGAATAACATAAAATAATTAAGTTGATACTTTGTTTTAATGGTTTGTTTTAAAAATTCTTTATCAGCTCAAGCCTAACAGACGTTGGAAACCTGTTAGGCTTTTTTATTTTTTATAACCTAAAATTAAATAGAATATTAATTCTAAAACAAAACCGAAACTTAGAAATCCCTTTAATAATGAAACAGACATTCAATACTTTCTATTTTATTTTCAGTAACAAAATGGAAAAACACAGTGTCAATATGATGCGAATTTCTCTGGCAATAGTTTACGTTTGGTTTGGTGCGTTGAAAATTTTCGGTATGAGTCCTGCCGGCGAATTAGTAGAACAAACCGTATATTGGTTTAAACCCGAAATATTTATTCCAATTCTTGGTGTTTGCGAAGTACTTATAGGTATTGGCTTACTCATAAAACGCTTTATACCTTATACAATTGTATTATTATTAATGCATATGGCCGCCACATTTCTTCCTGTTTTTATTCTAAAAACAATCTGTTTTGATGCTTTTCCTTATTGTCCTACTTTGGCTGGGCAATACATAATCAAAAATCTCATCCTGATTTGTGGAGCACTTGTAATTGCATCAAAATACAATGAAAAGTATTATGCCGAAATGGATTTAAAATTAAGCGAAAAATAAAATCTTAATCCATTTCGTATAATCAAAGATTTCCTAATTTTATAATTACAGATAGTAAAACACCATTCATTAATCCCGTGATCAATAAAATCAAATGAAAACTATACATTATAAAAGAGCGTCCACTATAGACGAACTGAAACAAATCAGAACACTACAATTACAAAATAGCTCTCAGAATATAAGTTCTGAAGAAAAACTTCAAGAAGGATTTGTTACGGTACAACACTCCGTTGCCTTATTAGAACAAATGAATTCCGCATGCGCTCATATTATCGCGAAATACAATGATATCGTAGTAGGTTTTGCATTAGTAATGCTTTCTAGCTTTAGAAACGAAATTGAGGTCCTTATACCCTTGTTTGAAAGAATCGATGAATTAGTGCCAAAAGACACAACCTATGTTGTAATGGGGCAAATTTGCGTAGATAAAAACTATAGAAAACAGGGAATATTTCGAGGACTTTATCATTTTTACAAAGAGGAACTGTACAATGAATTTGATTTTTTAATCACCGAAGTTGCCATTATAAACCTTCGCTCCATGCAAGCACACGAAGCCGTTGGGTTCAGAACAATTGACACTTATCAAGAAGATGGGATAGTTTGGAATATTATGCTTTGGGATTGGGCATAAAAAAAGCCTAACATTACGTTAGGCTTTCATTTTTTATTGTCGAAATTACTTTAGTCAACTAAAACAATAACTTTATTGTCTTTCATTTCAATTGTTCCTGAATTGATAGCAAGTGTATAATTTTGAGCATCCAGCTTTGTAAATTTACTCGCCACTTCTTTTGCAAAAGCAAAGTTCGAAGCTGTAATTTTTATTACACCTTTTTCTAAAATAGAAACGATTGGCGCGTGGTTATTCAAAATCTGAAAGCTTCCATCAACTCCTGGCAATGTAACTGAAGTTACTTCTGCTGAAAACAATTTTGCTTCTGGTGAAACTATTTCTAAAATCATACTTTTTGAGTTATGAATTACAGATTATGAACTATAAATTATGTAAGCAATGCTCAATTCATAATTCATAATTCACAATTCATAATTATTTTTTTAAGCTTCCGCTAACATTTTTTCTCCAGCTTCGATAGCTTCTTCGATAGTACCTTTCAGGTTAAAAGCTGATTCTGGCAAGTGATCTAATTCACCGTCAATAATCATATTAAATCCTTTGATAGTATCTTTAATATCAACTAACACCCCTTTTAATCCTGTAAATTGCTCAGCAACGTGGAAAGGTTGAGATAAGAAACGTTGTACACGACGCGCTCTTGAAACGGCTAATTTATCATCTTCTGATAATTCTTCCATACCAAGGATCGCAATGATATCTTGTAATTGTTTATATTTTTGCAAAATTTCTTTTACTCTTTGTGCACAGTCATAATGCTCATCACCTAAAATTTGAGGAGTAAGGATTCTTGAAGTTGAATCTAATGGATCAACCGCAGGATAAATACCTAACTCAGCAATTTTACGAGACAATACAGTAGTAGCATCAAGGTGAGCAAAAGTTGTAGCCGGAGCCGGATCCGTTAAATCATCCGCTGGCACGTAAACCGCTTGTACAGATGTAATAGAACCTTTGTTAGTAGATGTAATACGCTCTTGCATCGCACCCATTTCAGTTGCTAATGTTGGTTGGTATCCAACCGCAGATGGCATACGACCTAAAAGTGCCGAAACCTCAGAACCTGCTTGTGTAAAACGGAAGATGTTATCCACGAAGAACAATACATCTTTCCCTTGATCAGTTCCTGCTCCATCACGGAAATATTCAGCGATAGATAATCCAGAAAGTGCTACACGAGCACGAGCTCCTGGAGGCTCATTCATTTGTCCGAAAACGAAAGTAGCTTTAGACTCTCTCATTCCTGGCATATCAACTTTAGATAAATCCCATCCTCCATTTTCCATAGAGTGCATGAATTCATCCCCATATTTTATAATTCCTGACTCTAACATCTCACGAAGTAAGTCATTCCCTTCACGCGTTCTTTCTCCTACTCCTGCGAATACTGAAAGTCCACCGTGACCTTTTGCAATATTGTTGATCAACTCCTGAATCAATACTGTTTTACCAACACCAGCTCCACCGAACAATCCAATTTTACCTCCTTTTGAGTAAGGCTCAATCAAATCAATTACTTTAATACCTGTGAATAAAACTTCAGAAGAAGTAGATAAATCTTCGAATTTTGGCGCTTGTCTGTGAATAGACATACCATTTTCTCCTGTTTTTGGTAAATTACCTAAACCGTCAATTGCATCTCCAATTACGTTAAATAAACGACCGTAAACATCGGCACCGATTGGCATTTGGATAGGATTTCCTGTTCCAACTACTTCATAACCTCTACTCAAACCATCTGTTGAGTCCATCGAAATGGTACGTACTGTATTTTCACCAATGTGAGATTGTACTTCAAGTACTAATAAAGTACCGTCTTTTTTTGTGATTTCTAACGAATCATAAATTTTTGGAAGTTCAACATCCTTACCGTTGAAAACTACATCAACTACTGGTCCAATGATCTGGGCAACTTTTCCTATTACTTTCGACATTACTTATGTATTTATTAAATAGCTATTTAGGTTTATGAAATAGTTCCAATCGAAACGTATCGATTAAATGCTTTTTTCAGTGTGCAAAGATAATTTTTTAAAATATAAAATCAATTATTTTTTAGAAAAAATGGATATTTTTACTTCCTACCGAAGAAAAGGCTTTAAAACAATCCAATAACAACAATATCCTCAAAAAAAATAACCACCTGTACAAACAGATGGTTATTAGTTATTATTTATGTTTAAATCTTATAAAGTAGCTGGATACAGTATTCGATACAAGCTTACATCTTTATTTTTGAAATTAGCTCCAAACTTTGCATTAATAGCACCAGTAAACAAATTAGCTATGATAGCATACCCTCTTGGACTTGGATGAACTCCATCTAAAGAAAACATTCCACCCGTTACAAACGCCGAAGTAACTTTGTAGTTATTGTATATTATACCTCCATTTGCTAACTGATCCGTTACTCCTTTCAATTCAACAAATGCCAAACCTTTTGCATCCGCAACAGATTTAATAGTAGCATTGTAAGCATCTGTAGCAACTTTCACCTCACCCACTTCAGCTTTGGTTAATACATGTACATCTTGCATTGGATATGTTACACCAAAAACATTCAATGGAGCAGGAACTCCTGCAGGTGCAGATGCAATAACAGTTTGAGCAGTAAGCACAACAAGATCTTCTTTTGTAGCTTGTCTAGCCTGACCAAAAACTTGACCATAAAAAGTTGCTGTTTGAACTCCTAACGTAGGCGTAAACGCAGCAGTTAATTGCGCAGAAAGATTAGGTAAACTCTCATCAAGAATTAATAATGGGTTAGCAGCAGTAGTAGACAATAATTCTATTCTCGATCCCGCACCAAATGCTGTTAAAGCTTGCTTCAAAGGACCGTATAACTGCGTATTCAAACCTTGTATAGTAGCTGTCCCTACAGCAACATTTCCACGTCCTAAAACTGAGGCAGTCAATGGGTTAAATGGCACAGTTGTAAAATATGGCAAAGCAGTTACATAAGGTAAATTTGCCACAACACCTTTAGCACCTTTGGCAGTCATTGCATTAACTATGCTATTATAAGCACCCGCAAACACAGCAGGATCAGTAATGTCATTGCTTGCATATGTGGCCGGATTCATGTTACCAGTTTGATTTCTTCCTGACCCCCCAGATGTAGCATATCCTAGCACATCATTGCCCCCAATCCACAAGGAGAAAAAAGTAGGATCTTGAGCAACTGCGTCAGCAACAACAGAAGTTGTAGCTGATGTTGAAAATCTCGCAAAATATGGATTTGCTTGACCCGTAGCAACATTTGCAACATTCCCATAACCCTGTGCAACTAAATGGTAACTTTTTGCACCCGGCACACCTAAATTACCGAAAGGCCCCGTAAGTTTTGTAGTAACTTCTGTCGAAGGCCTTCCTGCTACTGGAGCAGGTGCTGTTCCATTAAAGAACAACCTTTGACCTAGTATCACATTTCCACCAAGCAGTAACCCTCCAACATTATCAGCCATTAATGGTGTTTTAAATTCTCCTCCACCCGTTAATGCAAATTGTTGTGCTATAATATTGGCATAAGAACCTTTTTGCCCCTCAATAAACAAAGCATTATCACTAAAACCAGCAGCATACGAATCTCCAAGTGCTACATATTTTGTTACTACTGCTGAACCAGCAGTCAAAGCTTTCCCATCAGATGAAGTAGTGTCTACTACTTCATCCTCATTATTATTACACGCTACAAATGCTATCGAAGCAAATAGTAGCCACTTTAAATTTTTTATCATTGTTCTTTGATTTTACTGTTAATTTAATCCTTACGGGTTGATTGTCCATGAGACAAAATACTGCTGCCCTATGAGACCCGCCCCTAAAACTTGACCATATTCTTTACCTCCTATGTTTGAAGCTCCTACTTTTAGAGTAGATTTCAAAGAAGGAAAGTTATAATTTAATTGTGCATCTATAACTGTTGCCGCCTCAATGGTACCATCAGCAAAAGAAGACTGCCACAAATACTCACTGTTCCATCTTCCACTCACGTTAAATCCAAAATTAGGGAACAATTTTTCGTTACCAATAGATGCTTTTACACGGTGTTTTGGCGTATTAAAACCAGCCTCAAAACTAGGATCTTTAGATTGATCAAATTTAAATTCAGCGTAATTATAGTTTGCACCTATTTCAAAATCTTTATATACTTTTCTAGACAACCCAATACCAAAACCTAATGATTTAATTTCTAAAGCTGTATTTGTGTACAATTGAAAAACTCTGGTATTTCCGTTAGCAAGTGCGTGTATCGCTTGTTGACCTGCTACACTTGTCAGTCCGCCACCATCAATAGCTGTTCCGTACAAAGGAGTGACTACATTTAAGTTTCCAATAAAATTGTTATATACATTATAATAACCATTTAAATCTATCGAAGTTCTATTGATAAACGAACGGTACCCCAATTCAACTGCTTTAACTTCTTCTGGCTTAACTAAACCAACATTAGTTTTTTGTAACAAAGCTGGATTTCCTGCTGCTGCAAATGCTGCTGCAGAAGTAGCTGTATATGAATTATTATAAGCATTTGTTCCATTAATTGTTACTGTACTTCCACCAGCAAAACTTTGACCTACTGTTCCATTTATTGGCAAAGTCTCTACATATCGAATCAAGTTATCAGGTGCTGAACCTAACAGAATCGCACTTCCTACGTTAAATCCAATATATTGATCTTGTGTAGAAGGATTTCTAAAACCAGTTTGAAAAGATCCTCTGAAATTATGATTTTTGTTTTGTCCTGCAGAATAAACAGCAGAAATTCTAGGAGAATAATTCCCGTCAAAATTTTGCGCTTTGTCATAACGAAGTGAAGCCGTTAGCTTCAAACGATCATCCATCATTTTTTTCATCACCTGCGTGTATGCTCCATATTCATTGTATTTAATAGGACCATTAGCATCTGTATAAATACGACCAAATGAATTCAACTGATATTCTCTGTAAGAACCACCAACTTGAATTTCAGCAAACTTGATCAAATCTTTAAAATTATAATTAGCATCAGAGTGATAAATTCTTGAGTTATCAACAAGTTTTGATCCGGTTAAAACACTCGCTTCGTTTGTTACTTGATTGAACGCATTTTTGAACTCAGGAGTACCCGGCAAAAATCTTCCCTGATCTGCTCTTGCTCTAGCCGCCCTGTGTGCATCTGCTGGCAACATACCTCCCAATGTTGATTGAGCATATGTTGTACCATATTCTGTAAACCATTGTACGTCTGATTTCCATTTACGATTTATATTGATACCCGTAAATAACATGTCATAAGACTGTCCTCCATCCTCAGTAGTTGTATACCCTCTCAAAAAGAAATTCTTTCCTTTAAACTCTAATTTATGCTGTTGCATAAAAAAGTTATTCAAATAATAACGATTTGCACCTTGATACACCGTATTACCGAAACCAAATTTACTTTGAACAATTACTTCTAATCTTTCGTCACCAAAAGGGCGAATATGTAATGATAAGTCAATTTTTGTGTTTGAGACTTTATTATCAGTTAAATCCACCTCATTATAACCTGTTCTTGAAACTTTATCACTAGGTAAAGTAGGCGCGCCAATAACTGTTGCCACTTCGTCACCATATACATTGATTCCGTCATATCCATAATGTGTTCTATCTCTACCTGCTACCGTTTTATCATCATAATTCACAGCATGCCATTCTGTACCTCTCATGTAAGCAAAATTAGCTTTACCTGCAATATATTTATTAAATGCTTTAGCCATACGAACCCCATAATCTACATAATCATTTGTTCCAGCTGCTTTTTGGCTTGTTTGACCAAACTTAGCATACGCTCTAATACCCTCACTAGTAAATGGACTTTTACTTGTCATAAACAAAATTCCGTTAAAGGCGTTAGCACCATACAATGCAGAAGAAGCTCCTGGCAGTAACTCAACTGACTGCACATCAATTTCAGAAACTCCTATTAAGTTTCCTAATACAAAGTTTAATAATGGCGAAGAGTTATCCATACCGTCTACTAATTGCATGAAACGAGTATTTGCCACAGTTGCAAAACCACGCGTGTTGATCGATTTAAACGACATACTAGAAGTGTTCATTTGAACCTCTTTCATGTTTTCTAATCCATCATAAAAAGAAGGTGAGGCTGTTTTTTTAATTTCAGCAATACCCATTCTTTCAATCGTAACTGGCGACTCTAATACTCGCTCTGGTGTTCTTGAAGCAGAAACCACGATTTCATCTAGTTTATTCTCTTCATCCAATAACTTTACTGCAATTTTTTGACTAGCTGAAGAAACTGAAATTTTTTGAGATGTAAACCCGACACTTGAAACCTCAATAACAAAAGGAGGTTTTTTTGATGATTGCAAAGTAAAAGAGCCATCTAAATTGGTTATCGTACCCGAAGAATCTCCAACGATTTTAATATTGGCTCCAGGGATAGGTTGGTTGTTACCATCTGTAACAATACCTGAAATTGAGTTTTGAGCGAAAGTTAGGCTACAAAAAAACAATGACAAAAAAAGTAAATACACTCTCATTGGGTTATAATTTGTTGGTTTATGAAGCCAAAGTACAAATATTTTTGATATTAATAAAAAAGCGACTAAAAAATTTAATATTTATCAGTTATTTTGCCTCATCCGCAGTTATTCTACATTTGTTTTTTATTATTATATGTTAAAAATTATGTAATAATAATAGAATATCACTATGCATGCATATAAAAAATACATTTATCACAAAAAAATTATTAATTTTTAGATATTTAATAAAAGTGATAAAGCGGAGGAAATTTAACGTTTTTTTACGCTTTTCAAGCATTTAAAAAAGTGCCTGCCAAAAAAAATGTATTCAAAAAAAGCCTCGAAAGAAAATCTTTCGAGGCTTAGTTTAAAATATTACAATGTAAATCTGTTTTGAAAATTTATTCTACAGTTACAGATTTTGCTAAATTACGAGGTTGATCAACATTACAACCACGCATAACAGCAATATGATAAGACAAAAGCTGTAATGGGATTGTAGTAATCAATGGTGACAAAGCATCTGAGGTTTCAGGGATTTCAATAACATAATCAGCTAATTCACGCACTTGTGTATCACCTTTAGTTACAACAGCGATAATTTTTCCACTTCTCGATTTAATTTCCTGAATGTTGCTTACAATTTTGTCATAGTGCCCTTGCTTTGGCGCAATAACAACCACTGGCATATGTTCATCAATTAATGCAATTGGTCCGTGTTTCATTTCAGCTGCAGGATATCCTTCGGCATGAATATAAGATATCTCTTTAAGCTTCAAAGCACCTTCAAGAGCTACAGGAAAATTATACCCTCTTCCTAAATAAAGACAATTAGGCGCATCCTTAAAAGCTAAAGCAATTTCTTTTGCCTTTTCATTTGTTTCTAATGCCTCTTTCACTTTTTCAGGAATAATTTCCAATTCTTGCAAATAGGTATGAAAATCGGTGTTAGACAAAGTCCCTTTTGCTTTTGCTAAACGCAAAGCAATCATTGTCAACACTGTAATTTGTGTAGTAAAAGCTTTGGTCGATGCAACACCAATTTCAGGACCCGCATGTGTGTAAGCTCCCGCATGTGTTTCCCTAGAAATAGAAGAACCCACTACGTTACAAACACCAAATACAAATGCTCCGTACTCTTTTGCTAATTTTATTGCAGCCATAGTATCTGCTGTTTCTCCTGATTGCGAGATAGCAATAACTACGTCTTTACTATTTATGATTGGATTTCTATATCTAAACTCCGAAGCATATTCTACTTCTACCGGAATACGCGCAAACTCTTCAAAAACATATTCTGCTACTAAACCAGCATGCCATGAAGTTCCGCAAGCCACAATAATAATTCTATCAGCATTAAGGAATTTTTCTAAATTATCCTCAACCCCAGCCATTTGAATAATACCTTCATTAGCATGAAGTCTTCCGCGATAGGTATCTTTTATAACACTTGGTTGCTCATAAATCTCTTTAAGCATAAAATGATCATAACCACCTTTTTCAATTTGCTCTAAGTTCATTTGAAGCTCCTGAATATACGGATCAACTAAAGAGTCATCTTTAATTTTTCTGATTTTCATAGCTTTATGCAATCTAATATTCGCCATTTCACCATCTTCTAAATAAATTGCATTAGAAGTATATTCAATAAAAGGTGACGCATCTGAAGCAATAAAAAACTCTCCTTCTCCTACGCCAATCGCTAATGGACTTCCTAATCTAGCAGCAACAATTTCATTTGGATTCTTTTTATCAAACACAGCGATTGCATAAGCGCCCACTACTTGATTCAAGGCAACCTGAACTGCTTTACCTAATTTTAAATTTTCTTTTTTTTGTACCTCTTCAATAAGATTTACCAACACCTCAGTATCAGTATCCGAATAAAAAACATACCCACGTTTTAGTAATTCTTCTTTTAAAGGCGCATAATTTTCAATAATTCCATTGTGAATTATTGCCAAATCTCCTGAATTAGAAAGATGAGGATGAGAATTTACGTCGTTTGGAACACCGTGAGTAGCCCAACGTGTATGCCCTATTCCTATAGTTCCGTTTGTTGTAATTCCTGTAACAGCTTTCTCCTCAAGATCTGAAACCTTCCCTTTTGTTTTACATAGTTTTAGATTTTCACCATCATACAACATCACACCAGCACTATCATAACCTCTATATTCAAGTCTCTTTAATCCTTTTATTACAATAGGATAAGCTTCTCTATAACCGATATATCCAACGATTCCACACATAGTATTTTAATTAGGTTTTGTATAATAAATTTCAAGCTTCAATCTCTTATCATCAGGAACCGTGGATTTACCTCCAAATAAAATAGTTCCTAAAGGATTCATTACAGATGCTTTTGGCGCTCCAGAAATAAAAGCATTTGGAGTTTTTAACTTATGAGAAGCTATAGTCGCAATATCTTCTGTAACTACCAATCCTAACTTAACATTAGTTGAATCTTTATATTTAACAAGATTCCTTATTTGATTTGTAACCCTAATTTTATACGTAACTCCTCTTTTGCTAGTAGCGTTTGTATTTATATTACCATCAAAAATAGTTTTTGATTTTTTTTCATTAACACTATTTGTTGTTGCATCTGAATAATAATCAACGATTGGTCGGTTATTATTAAAATCATACAAATAAATTCTTTGTGGCTCATAATTATTAGCCATCGTAGCAGCATCAATATGAAAAACCAAATTGGCCTCATTAATCAACCATCCACTATTTCTAATCGCTTCTAACTGACCCGGAGTATTAAAAAGACTTATAACAGCCACAGATCCTTCACCACCTTTTAAGTACAATTTATCATCACCTTCAGTTGTATTTCCAGTATTCGGCAAAGCATTATAAGCAAGTCCGCTACCAGCAAAATCAGTATTCAACAAACTCACGGAATTTCCACTCATATCTAGGACTATCGTTTTTTTAATTCGTGTAATTGTAGTCACCCCACCCGTTGTTGTAGACAAATCCTCGTTGTATTTTATTGTAATCTTTGCCTCTTTTGATCTAAAATTCAACATCGCTAAATTTCCTGCACTGCTTCCTGATTTTTCCATTTTAAAATAAAGCCCCCTGAAGTACTCTTTAAAAACATCATTTGAAGCCAATTTCCCGGCAGCTACAGCATCAATTATCCTCGTTTTGAAATAACCTTTATTCAGATTCAACTTCATTCCCGGAGGAGTTCTTGTAGTTGTAACTACTTTAGTAATTGAATCTGTTGTAGTCACAACGTGTTCTGCTGGATCAAAGAAAAACTTATCGTTTTGAGCTAAATTAGAATCATCATTTAAACGATTAGGTTTTTTAACATTATCAAATTCTGCGTTTTGATTTGTAAAATATTTTTGAGGTTGTAAGAACCCCCCTATAGGATCTGCATCTCTCATGTAATACCCAGACTCATAAACACTTAGTTTCATCTCGGCCTTGTCAGGTCCATATATAGAATCTAGCACATAATCATGACTACCATCTGTTTTTGTGACCGTTTTTGACGCATCATAATAATAGGGAATAGTCAAAACAACACTCTCAATATGAGGTCTTGTACTAATCGTTGTTATAGTTGCTGGCAAAGTTAATTGAGTACCAAAATTGGCTGTTGTCTCACCAAAATTTGGATTATTATAAATTCCTAAAGGACTCACTACAAGATTATTCGATTGTATAGGCCCTGTTTTTTGATTGTAAGCTAAAACATCGTACGTTTCTTTTTTGAGGTCAAAATTGTTTTCACCAATTAAATCACCTCCAATTTCATTATAATCTTTATCACAAGAATATAAAAAAACAACACTCGCAACTACCAGAATTTTCTTAAAAAAAGAATTATTGTACATATTTAATAAAAAAGTTTAATTTAAAGAACCTCGTTTCTATAGAAATTAGTATACGCTTCCGCGAATGCATCTTTCGGTGCGAAAGGTAAAAAAGGTTTTCCTGAAGATTCTATATATTTTGTTAAACTTGGAGACAGGTTTTCTGAAGCAATAATCACCGCGTCAGAATGCTTAATGGTAGCCTTAATGATGTTTTCATAGCCTGGAACTTCCAGATCCGAAATTGCTTCATCAGGAATACCGTCAAATTTTACCTTATTAATCATCTCTACATCTAAGGTCCCATCAAAAGACTGACCGTAAACCGAAGTAACAATCTTGGTCTCTGAAAACAATGCTTCATTTTTATAAAAATGCTTCATATAAATGGGCAACATAGCAGCCATCCATCCATGAACGTGAATAATATCTGGAACCCAATTGAGTTTTTTCACGGTTTCAACAACTCCTTTTGCAAAGAAAATAGCACGTTCGTCATTATCAGGATACATCACACCTTCCTCATCAGTAAATGTGGCCTTCCTTTTAAAATACTCATCATTATCAATAAAGTAAACTTGTATTCTTTCTTTTGGTATGGAAGCCACTTTTATAATCAACGGCATATCCAAGTCATTCACTACCAAATTCATCCCCGAAAGTCTAATTACTTCGTGCAATTGATGTCTTCTCTCGTTAATATTTCCATACCTTGGCATAAAAATTCTTATCTGTCCGCCTTGATCATTAATCATTTTAGGCACGTCGTAAGACATTAAAGAGACCTCATTTTCAGCGAGATAAGGCACCACTTCAGATGATACATATAATATCCTCTTATCTTTCATATTGTAATTTACTTAATTTATTGGCAATAAAAACCATGCAAAATTACAAAATTTTATGCAGTTATTAACTAAAATAGTAAGTTTGCATTTAATTTTAATAATACTGCCATGCATATTTTCTACGGAAAAGCATCTTTAATCGACTATTTGAAATCTATAAAAACCGTCCATTCCACTATTGGATTTGTTCCTACGATGGGCGCTTTACATCAAGGTCATTTGGCATTAATGCAAAAATCGCAACTGGAAAATGAAAATACTGTTGTGAGTATTTTTGTAAATCCAACACAATTTAACAACCCGGAAGATTTAGCGAAATACCCAAGAACATTAGACGAAGACGTAAAAAAACTTACTGCTTTAAATCCAAATATAATTCTATACGCCCCATCTGTTGAAGACATTTATGATGGAAAACCCCTTTCTCAATCTTTCGATTTTGATGGGCTTGAAAATCAAATGGAAGGCAAATTCAGACCCGGGCATTTTAATGGCGTAGGCACGATTGTAAAACGTCTTTTTGAAATAGTGGAACCAACAAATGCGTATTTTGGTGAAAAAGATTTTCAACAATTACAAATTGTCAAAAAAATGGTAGCCAAAAACCACTTAAAAGTGAACGTGATTGGCTGTCCTATTTACAGAGAATCCAATAATCTTGCCATGAGCTCCAGAAACGAACGCTTGTCAACAGAGGAAAGAGACCAGGCTGCTATTATTTATCAAACACTAACCGCGGTAAAAGAAAAATTTGCAACAAATAGTACTACAAGTATTTCAGAATGGGTTCAAAAATCATTCAACAAAAACAAGCGCTTCACATTAGAATATTTTGTAATTGCTGATGAGGCAACACTTTTACCTTGTACCCGAAAAAATAAAAATAAAAAATACCGCGCCTTTATTGCGGTACTTGTCAATAATATTCGATTGATTGACACCATTTCATTAAATTAATTTACTTTTGTAGCATGCAAATTCAAGTCGTAAAATCAAAAATACACCGAGTAAAAGTAACCGGCGCCGATTTAAATTATATCGGTAGCATTACAATAGACGAAGCTTTACTGGAAGCCTCCAATATCATTGAAGGCGAAAAAGTTTCCATTGTAAACATCAACAATGGAGAACGTTTTGAAACTTACGCCATCAAAGGCGAGAAAAATTCAGGAACCATTACACTCAACGGTCCTGCAGCAAGAAAAGTTCAAAAAGATGACATCATCATTATCATATCCTACGCAACCCTAGAATTTGAAGAAGCTAAAACTTTCAAGCCGTGGATTATTTTCCCTAATGAAAATGATAATTCTTTGACTTAATTCTTCAAAGAATAAATAGGTACTGACTTACTTTTTAAAAAAAATAAACCCCTTATTTAAAACTCAAAGTAAAAGTATTTAATTTCACAAAACGCTGAATATCTAATTTTACAACTCAAAATCAGATATTCAGTTATTTTTGTTTAGAGCATTTTTCAACTCACTAAATCCTATTTATTTTTCTAAAAAACAAGTGCATTTCTAGCGCTTTAACTTTTCTTGTTTTTTAAATAAAAGTAAATAAAGTATTATATTGCTGTCTTATTTAGAAGTACTTTAATTTCTAAACGCTCCAAACCATGAAACAACTGCTACTATTCTTATTCTTCTCTATCACAGTATTTTCACAAAAAACCACCATACCATTCGATTCAAATGCACTGGGCGAAACCCGAGAAATCACGATTGGCTTACCGCCTTCTTTCGAAAAAAATCCAAATAAAAAATATCCAATTCTCGTTTTATTGGATGGAGACTACCTTTTTGATCCTTTTTACGGCGCTTTAAATTACGGTGCCTATTGGGATGACTTACCAGAAATGATTGTCGTTGGCATAAGCCAAAACAAAAATAACGAACGCATTGACGACAGCACTTATGACGAGGCAGATGGAGTTCCTTCGGGAAAAGGCGCAAAATTCTTCGAGTTTATTGGCGCCGAGTTGCTTCCTTATATCGAGAAAAAATATCCCGTTGCACCATTCCGAATTATTGCAGGGCACGACACTACTGCGGGATTTCTAAACTTTTTTCTGTACAAAGACAATCCTATATTCAATGGATATATTTCATTGAGTCCGGAACTGGCTCCTGAAATGGAAAATCGCATTCCAGAAAAACTTTCAAATTTAAAACTACCTGTTTTTTACTATCAATCCAATGGAGATGGCGACATAAAAAAAATTCAAGAGTCTATAAAAAAACTAGACGAAAACATAAAACAGGTTACTAATCCCGCATTGAATTACAAGTTCGATAATTTTAAGGGTGCGTCACATTATTCACTCGTGCTGTATTCGATTCCAAATGCCTTATATCATTTTTTTGATGCCTATAAACCCATTTCATCTACTGAATACAGCGAGAAAATTGCTGTGCTTCAATCCGGTTATGTGGATTATTTGACCAATAAATATGCTGTTTTATCTAAAAGTTTAGGTTTAAAAATACCTATTCGTGTCAACGATTTCAAAGCCATTGAAGCGGCAATTCTAAAAAATAAAGCCTATCCTGAATTGGATAAATTAGCTGAGATTGCCAATAAAAATTATCCAAAATCAATGCTTGCTGATTATGAATTAGGTTTGATGTATGAAAAAATGGGCGATCTAAAAAAAGCGGCGAAACGCTATCAAAGTGCTTCTCAATTAGAGGAAATTGGCGATCTTACAAAAAATATGATGATGGAAAAATACGATGATATGATAAGTCAAACACCAAAAAAATAATGTCTAAAGTAAAAACAACTTTTTTTTGCCAAAACTGTGGCGCACAATATGCAAAATGGCAGGGACAATGCAATTCTTGTAAAGAATGGAATACCATTGCGGAAGAAATCATTCAAAAACAAGAAAAAACAGCTTGGAAAAGCGAAACTACTTCCAGCAGTAAAGCACCAAAACCTTTACGAATAGACGAAATTGATTCGGCACAAGAAATCCGAATGGATACGACTGACGCGGAGCTTAATCGCGTATTAGGTGGTGGAATAGTTCCTGGCTCCTTGATTCTTTTGGGAGGTGAACCCGGCATTGGAAAAAGTACGCTTTTACTTCAAATATCCCTAAAGTTACCTTATAAAACCTTATATGTTTCAGGAGAAGAAAGTCAGAAACAAATAAAAATGCGTGCCGAAAGAATCACGCCAAGCGGCGACAATTGCTACATTCTTACCGAAACCAAAACCCAAAATATCTTCAAGCAAATTGAAGCCATCGAACCGGAAATCGTGATTATCGATTCCATTCAAACCTTGCATACGGATTATATTGAATCTACTCCCGGCAGTATTTCTCAAATTAGAGAAACCACCGCCGAACTAATTAAATTTGCCAAAGAAACCAATATTCCCGTGATTCTGATTGGTCATATCACTAAAGACGGAAATATTGCAGGACCAAAAATCCTGGAACACATGGTCGATACGGTTTTACAATTTGAAGGCGACAGAAATCACGTATACCGCATTTTGCGTTCTTTAAAAAACCGTTTTGGATCCACGGCCGAAATTGGTATTTATGAAATGCTGGGTAATGGTTTGCGAGAAGTTTCGAATCCTTCGGAAATATTGATTTCACACAAAGATGAGGAATTATCCGGAACCGCAATTGCTTCCACATTAGAAGGCATGCGCCCTTTGATGATTGAAATCCAAGCCTTGGTAAGCACCGCAGTTTACGGAACACCGCAACGCAGCACCACGGGTTATAATGCCAAAAGACTCAATATGATTCTGGCCGTTTTAGAGAAAAGAGCCGGTTTCAGGCTTGGCGCCAAAGACGTTTTCCTAAACATTACGGGAGGAATATCAGTAGATGATCCTGCGATAGATTTAGCTGTTGTTGCCGCCATTTTATCTTCAAATGAAGATATTGCAGTCAATAAAGATTTTTGCTTTGCAGGCGAAGTGGGACTTTCAGGCGAAATACGTCCTGTAAACCGCGTGGACCAGCGCATTCAGGAAGCGGAGAAATTAGGTTTTTCGACCATTTTTGTATCCAAATACAATAAAATTGCGTTGAAAAATACTGGAATCAAAATCAGATTGGTAGCCAAAATTGAAGATGTGGCGAGTGAATTGTTTGGATGATTTTAAAACAAAATAAAAAATGAAATCCTTTCCAGAACACTTACAAATCGTAAATACCTTTCATGAACTTGGTGAAACCATTACTGCTGCCCAGTTTTTAATTGAAGAATACGGTTTAGAAAACCCCAATTTCAAAGGTTTCGAATTAAGAGAAAAAGCCAAGCCAGAGTTTATCCTAATGACTACCGAAGGCGCTCTTGGCGAACCTCAAATCATCCGAATTCCCGAAAACACATTTGAATATCCGCTGGCATTAATGCTCAATCTTCTGGCGCATGAAATGATTCACGTGAGTCAAAAAACGAAAGAAAACTTGATTGAAGATAAAAATGAAAGAGAATGGCAAGCCTATTACGAAATGCTTTTTCACGGAAAATTCCCTCAAATTCCGGAGCTTTCTGATTTTCACAAACGTTTCTTTGCAAAAAAAGCATTGGAATACTACAATAGGATGGGCGAAGGTTCTGAACTTCAATTAAAATACGCCAATCAAAAACTGGAAACAGACAATTTGTTGTCTTTTCTGGAGGCAAAAATAAAATAATTCTCCTTCTGTTTCTTCGATTTACTTTCCAGGAATTGATGTTAAATATTTCCTATTTTAAATAGCAAATCAAGAAGAAAACTTATTATTTTTCGTAACTTTATGTTTAACAATATCTTACGAAAATAAAATGAAACCCTCTCACCAAACTATGACTCATTTATACGAACACTTAGGCAAAGTGTTCTATTCTATTGCGGCCATAGACAAAACCATTCGTACAGAAGAAATCGACAAACTGAAACAAATCATAAAAACTGAATGGCTGCCTCTGGAAAATAGTTTAAATGAATTTGGGGATGACACTGCTTATGAAATCGAAATTGTTTTTGACTGGCTTGTTGCCAATGACTGGGAATTGGAACAAGTGATTCCCGACTTTAAAATTTTCAGAGAAGAACATCAACACTTGTTCACTCCAGAAATTAATGCCCTAATTCTAAAAACTGCTAACGCCATAGCTTCTTCATTTTCAGGAAAAAATAAATCAGAACACGTTTTAATAAGTCAACTAAGCGCGATTCTATTGCAATAAAACAGTAAAAAACAATCTACTTTAACTTAATAAGCAAAGACATGAAAAGACAAACTGGCATTTGGATAGATTCTTCAAAAGCAATAATTGTTGCTCTTGATGGTGATACAGAAAAAATTACCGAAATAGATTCTGAGGTTGAAAACAGTGTACATCATAATGACGAAGGCAATAAAGGAACTTTCTCAGGAGCTCATCATGGCAATAGCGACAAAAAATTTGACGATCGAAAAGAACAACAACTTGATTATTTTATAAAATCAGTTCTTTCCTATGTGAAAAAATCAGATGAACTTATTGTTTTTGGTCCGGCACAAACCAAAACTAAACTGGAACAAAAATTAATGAAGGATCATTTAATTGAACCCGGAAAACTAAAAGCTGTAGAAACAGCAGATAAAATGAGTTTAAATCAAATTGTAGAAAAAGTAAGACAGTTCTATAATCCGTTTGAGTATAAAGAACCAAAGTCATAAAGTTAATTTAACGGCGATACAATAATTTAGAAACTACAACGCTTTATGGTTGTAGTTTTTTATTTAAAAAATCATTTTCCACAATCAAAAATGCTAAAGAAAATTATAAAAATCTTTCCTTTAGTATTATTTTCCTTTTCTTTATGGCCGAGATTCCAAGCGCGTTGTATTTTATATTTTATTACCTATTAAACTGTTTATGAAAACCGGAAAACAAAAATTAATTCTAGCAGCCAAAATACTTTTTGTATTATTTGTCACTTTAATTATTGCTTTTTATATATTTCGTGATGCCGTTTTACAACAAACAATAGCAAAGGTCTCACACGAGATGGAAGTGGATTACAACAGTACTTTTTCAATAAAAAAAGCGTCTTTTGACGGATTATCAGGATTGAATCTTACCGAAATAATTCTGGTTCCAAAAAATAGAGATACTCTTTTTAAAATTCAAAAACTAAAAACTAGTGTCAATTTATGGCATCTCCTAACAGGCGATGTCCAACTTGGAACTCTAGAAGTCCAAAACGGTTTTGTACAGTTAGTGAAAAAAGGAAAAGTGAGCAATTTTGATGCTTTTCTAAAAAAAGACAATCAAACAGAAATACGCGATGAGAAAAGAGATTACGCCCAGTTTGCCTACAGAATAATCTCAAAAGCACTGAATTTAGTCCCAACGGATATGATTTTGGACAATCTTTCTTTTCGACTCAATGATAACGGGAAAAAAGCAACAATCAACTTCCAAAAACTTCGATTGGTCAACAAACAACTCGAAACTTCGATAAAAGTTCAAACCAATACCATTTCACAACGATGGAAAATCAAAGGATTTGCCGATCCAAGAAATAAAAAAGCAGATATTCGTTTCGTAAATATTGACACCGGTGCAATCCAAATGCCATATTTAGATGAGCGTTTCAATCTGAAATCAAGCTTTGATTCTATCCGATTGAGCGTTCAAAACATCGATAGAGAAGGTGACGAATTGCATATTGATGGTTTTATAGCTATTGCCAATTTAAAACTAAACCATCCAAAAATTGCCAGTAAAGATGTAATCCTCAAGAATGCCAAATTTGATTACCGATTCTTATTAGGTTCTGATTTTATTTCTATCGACAGCAGCTCAACTGTTCAATTGAATAAAATTAAATTTCACCCTTACTTGGCGTACGAAACCGAAAAAGATACGATTTACAAAGTCAAGGTCAATATTCCAAAAATGAAAGCACAGGATTTTATCACTTCGCTTCCTGATGGTTTATTTACTCATTTTCAGGGAATGGAAGCTACAGGTAATTTTGATTACAAACTGGATTTTGCTTTTAACCAAAACAAACCCAATCAGCTGGTTTTTGACAGTAAATTGAAGAAAGAAAATCTAAAAATTACAAAATACGGCGAAGCCAATCTCAACAAACTTAATGGCGAATTTGTATATCGTGCACTTATCAAAAATGTATTGCAGCGACCGGTTTTAGTTGGTTCAGCCAATCCAAATTACACGCCTTTAGACCAAATTTCACCGTATTTAAGAAAGTCGGTTTTGACTACTGAAGATCCTTCTTTCTTTTCGCATCGTGGGTTCATCAGCGAAGCATTCAAACAATCCATCGTAAAAAACATCAGAACCAAAAAGTTTTCCCGCGGCGCCAGTACCATCAGCATGCAACTAGTGAAAAATGCTTTTCTGAGTCGGGAGAAAACCGTATCCCGTAAACTAGAAGAAATATTATTGGTTTACATTCTGGAAAATAACCGGATTGTAAGCAAGGAACGCATGCTCGAAGTGTATTTTAACATTATCGAATGGGGTCCAAATGTATATGGAATTGGTGAAGCAAGTCAGTTTTATTTCCAAAAAACACCTTCAGAATTATCACTAAACGAATGCTTGTATCTCGCCCGAATTATCCCAAGTCCTAAAAAATTCATGTATCAGTTCAACGATCAGGGTATGTTGAAAGATTTTGCGATTAAACAAGAATCGTTCTTAACCAATATTATGTTTCGAAGAGGACTTTTGACTCCTGAAGACACGATTTACAAGTCGCTACCCATACTGATTTCAGGACCTGCAAAATCTTTTATCAAATTCAAAGTAAAAGATTCAACGCAAATAAAAGTGGATTCCTTAGCCGTTGAAGTGGAATTTGATCTTTAATTAAAAACAACCCAGTCAGAGTTTAGAAATCTGACTGGGTTTCTTACTTTACGGTGCCGGATCTGGAATCAGGGCTTGTACTTCATCAATCGCTTTTAGAATTTCATCCGAAAGTGTAACCTGAATCGTATCAATATTTTCTTTTAATTGTTCCAATGTTGTTGCGCCAATAATTGTGCTGGTTACAAACGGCTGTTGCTCTATAAATGCCAAAGACAATTCCGTTAAAGTCAGTCCGTTTTTCTTGGCGATTTCCTGATACAATCGAGTCGCTTCGGTACTTTGTGAGCTGTTGTATCTGGAATACTGCGGAAACAATTTGATTCTGGCATTTGGATGCGCTTCACCAGTTAGGAATTTTCCTGACAAAACCCCAAAAGCCATCGGCGAATACGCCAATAAACCTACATTTTCTCTTAGGCAAACTTCAGCAGAACCGTTTTCAAACAGTCTGTTTAATAACGAATATGGATTTTGAATCGTTTTAACTCTTGGCAGATTGTTGTATTTACTTTCCTCCAGAAAACGCATGATTCCCCAAGGATTTTCATTTGAAAGTCCGATATGTTTGATTTTTCCTTCTTTGACAAAACCATCCAATGTTTCCAACACATTGTGAATGTTATCTTCCCAAGCATCATCCTGAACTTTGAAACCACGTTGTCCAAAATAATTAGTTTTGCGTTCCGGCCAATGCAATTGGTACACATCAATATAATCTGTTTGTAAGCGCTGTAAACTATTATCCAATGCAAACTTGATACTGGCTGGTGAGAAATCTAACTTCTCTCTCATGTAACCAAAATTTGGATTGGGTCCGGCAATTTTAGAAGCCAAAACTATTTCTTCCCTTTTTCCAGTTTTTTTGAACCAGGTTCCAAGGATTTTCTCAGTGCTTCCGTAGGTTTCCTGACGCGCTGGAACCGAATACATTTCGGCAGTGTCAAAAAAATTGACGCCGTTTTCTAAAGCATAATCCATTTGAGCATCTCCATCAGCTTCCGTATTTTGTTCTCCAAAAGTCATCGTTCCAAGGCAAATCTTGCTGACTTTTATATCAGTATTGGGTAAAGTAGTGTATTTCATAATTAAGAAAATTGTATTTTATTTTCGAAAACAAAGATAAAATTAGTTTGTTGTTTAGATTTACAGTTAACAGAAAATTGAGAAACGTTTATTAAAGCCTAAACGGGGTATTTTAAAAAACAAAACCGCCAATACTCCAATTAAAAACCTTTCATCAAAAGGTGAAATTAGCAAATTCGTCGTAAAAGAAAAAGGCTCAAAGTAAAAAACTCTGAGCCTTTGCCTATTTAAAACTTTGCTTCTTTTTTAATTTATCTCATTCAACATTTCGGCAATTTCGTCTAATCTTGGCGTTAGAATGATTTCGATTCTACGGTTTTTAGCTTTTCCTTCGGCTGTTGCATTGCTTCCTAATGGAGAGAATTCTCCTCTTCCTGCCGCAGTAAGATTTTGCTTGTTGATTTTTTTGTTTTCGCTCAAAATAGCTACAATTGCTGTGGCTCTTTTGGTTGATAGATCCCAATTGTCAGCAATTGGTCCAGAAGCTGTAAACGCATCATCATCTGTATGACCTTCAATAAGTACGGAAATATCTGGGTTATCGCCCAAAACTTTTGCCAATTCTACAACTGCTTTTTTTCCTTCGGAACCTACAGCCCAACTTCCGGAATTAAAAAGTAGTTTGTTCTCCATAGAAACATATACTTTTCCGTTTTTTTGTTCTACTGTCAACCCTTTTCCTTCAAAACTGTTCAAGGCTTTAGATAAGGTTTCTTTTAGTTTTTTCATGCTGGCTTCTTTGGCAGCAATCAAATCTTCCAATTCTTGCAAACGTTGTGCGCTTTTGCTCAATCGCTCTTGTTCTAATGCTAGTGCTTTCCCTTTCTCGTCTAATTGCTCCAGCAAATCACGGTTTTTCTTCATGTTGCTTTGCAAAGCATCACCGCTATTTTTTTCTAAAGCGGCGTAAGAATCCTGCAAGACTTTGAATTTATTTTGAGCTGCGGCGTAATCTGCTTTCAATTTATCCAGTTCGGCTTTGGATTTACTCAAATCAGTTTTTAAACCGTCGCGGTCTAATTCTAATTGGTTTTTAGCTTTCAGCAAATCAGCATTTTCATCAGCTAAACTTCGGTTTTCTTTTTTGGAATCGGCATATTTACTTTCTAAGTCGTTGTATATTTTTTTAGATACACAAGAAGTTGAAAGCGCCAATACTAATAATCCGATGGAAACTCTTTTAATCATTTTGATGGTATTTATGTTGTTTCTAATGTTGTTTCTAATGTTGTTTTGAACCCAAAAAATCAAATAGTATTCGAATGCCCTAGCCCCGATTACTTCACTTAATTTCTATTTTCAGCGGAGTTCAGTGAACTTCGTTTGAAACGAAAATCCTTGTTGTCTTTTTCTTTAAAAAACAACAAGATTACTTCACTAAGTTAATATTCTATTTTGGTGTTCAGTGAATTTCATTTGCAGTGAAAAGCGGGAAACAGCTCCTAAAAACGTTATTCTATTTCCACTAAAATTGGGCAATGATCTGAATGCACGGCATCTGATAAAATAACGGCTCTTTTTAATTTATGTTTTAAAGAATCGGCAACTAAATTATAATCGATACGCCACCCTTTGTTGTTTCCTCTAGCTCCGGCACGGTAACTCCACCACGAATATTGGTGCGGCTCACTGTTGAAATGGCGGAAACTATCGACAAATCCGGACTTCATAAATCCATCGAGCCAAGTTCTTTCCTGTGGTAAAAAACCAGAAACATTTTTGTTTCGGATAGGGTCATGAATGTCGATTGCTTCGTGGCAAATGTTGTAATCCCCGCAAATAATTAGGTTTGGCGTTTCTTTTTTAAGTTCGTTGATGTAGTTCTGAAAATCATCCATAAACGTGAATTTATGATCCAATCGATCGATATTTGTCCCCGATGGCAAGTACAAACTCATCACTGAAAAGTCATCAAAATCAGCACGAAGGTTTCTTCCTTCGAAATCCATGTGATGAATTCCGGTTCCGTGAACGACATTATTGGGTTTGATTTTCGATAGAATGGCTACACCACTATATCCTTTTTTGGTCGCTGAATAATAATATTGGTATGGATATCCAGCTTTTGTGATATCTTCGACTGGGATTTGGTCTTCAGTTGCCTTAATTTCCTGAAGACAAATAATATCTGGATTTGCGTGCTGCAACCAGTCAATAAATCCTTTTGAAATGGCCGCTCTGATTCCGTTTACGTTGTATGAAATAATTCTCATTAAAGTATTTTTTGATTTCCAAATGTAACAAAAAAGTAGAAGTTTGATTCAGAAAAACAGAGAAAATGGAGTTTTTTGCTATCTTTGTTTCTTGCTCTAAAAAAACAAAAAATACATGGGTTTAGTAACCGCGAAAGAAGTTGCAAAAGCAATAAATGCAGACAAGTACGGAATTCTGGGAACTTTTTCTGGCTGGATGCTAATGAAAGTACTAAAAATCTCTACCTTAAACAAAGTATACGACAGAAATAAACATTTAAAAGACGTTGCCTTTTTAAATGGGATATTAGATGATTTACAAATAAAATTCGAAATTCCGGAAGAGGATTTAAAACGTTTACCAAAAGAAGGCGCTTACATCACCATTTCAAATCATCCGCTGGGAGGAATTGATGGTGTTTTATTGTTGAAATTAATGCTCGAAAGAGAACCAAATTTCAAAATTATCGCCAATTTTCTTTTGCATCGTATTGCCCCTCTCAAGAAATACATTATGCCGGTAAATCCTTTTGAAAATCATAAGGATGCCAAATCAAGCGTGGTGGGAATAAAAGAAACCCTGCGTCATTTGAGTGACGGAAAACCTTTAGGGATGTTTCCTGCTGGAGAAGTTTCTACGTATAAAGACGGGAAATTAATGGTGGATAAACCTTGGGAAGAAGGTGCTATTAAAGTAATCAGAAAAGCCCAAGTCCCTGTTGTTCCTATTTATTTTCATGCAAAAAACAGTCGATTATTTTATTTGCTCTCTAAAATAAGCGGGACTTTTAGAACAGCAAAACTACCTTCGGAAGTGTTTAGCCAGAAACGACGCGTGATTAAAGTGCGCATTGGAAAACCAATTTCAGTTAGCGAACAAAACGAGCACAATACTTTAGAGGATTACTCTGAGTTTCTTAGGAAAAAAACGTACATGTTGGCCAATCCTTTCGAGAAAGAAATTCCTTTTTTGCCAACGCCTACTTTAAAAATTCCTAAAAGCCCAAAAACAATTGTCACTGCTGCCAGTCAAGACAAAATGACTAAAGAAGTAGATGCATTGAGAAGTACGGATTGTCGCCTTTTACAAAGTAAAAATTACGAAGTGTTTCTCGCAGATGCAAAAAAGATTCCAAATATCCTTCATGAAATAGGACGCCTCAGAGAAATAACTTTTAGAGAAGTGGGCGAAGGAACAAATGAATCAATTGATTTAGACAAGCACGATCAATATTACCATCACCTATTTTTATGGGATAATGAAGCGAATAAAATTGCCGGTGCGTACCGAATGGGATTAGGTTCAGAAATTTATCCAAAATACGGTATAAATGGTTTTTACCTCAACGACTTGTTCCGTTTTGAACCTGAATTATATGATATGATGCACAAATCCATAGAAATGGGTCGTGCTTTTATCATCAAAGAATACCAACAGAAACCAATGCCGCTTTTCCTGCTTTGGAAAGGGATTATGCACACAACATTGCGTTATCCGGAACATAAATTTTTACTGGGTGGCGTGAGTATCAGCAATCAATTTTCAGATTTTTCGAAATCACTGATGATTGAATTCATGAAGTCCAATTATTATGATCCGTATATTGCGCAGTACATTCACCCGAAGAAAGCGTATAAAGTAAAACTAAAAGATGCCGATAAGGATTTCATTTTCGATGAAGCCGAATCTGATTTGAATAAGTTTGATAAAATTATTGACGAATTGGAACCAGGAAGTTTGCGTTTACCCGTTTTGATTAAAAAATACATCAAACAAAACGCAAAAGTAGTAGCCTTTAATGTAGATCCATTGTTTAATAATGCTGTAGATGGATTAATGTATATCAGAATTGCAGACATTCCGGAAAGCACCATGAAACCCGTAATGGAAGAGTTTCAGGCTGAACTGGAACGAAAATTAAACGACAAAGAAGATTAATTTCAGATTATATAAAAAATCCCGATTCAATCGGGATTTTTTATATTTTAGAACCAAGCTTTTTTACCAACTTGATACGTTTGATAAAACTCTTCGTCAGATTTTGTTAAATATATTATACCTTCAATAAGTCCCAATACACTTGTTACTACTCCACATGTAAAAAGGCTAATTACCAACCATATTATCCCTTCTGTTGTATAACCCAACAGGAATTTATGAATCCCTAGAGGACCTAAAAGAATAGCAAGTAATCCTGCTGCAATTTTTTTATTATCTGGTTGAATAGGCCTCGGATTGTTCCATTCTTCGTGTTTTAAATTTTCCATTGGTTAATTGTTATTGGTTTGTCTTTAAGTTACTAAAAAAATTATTGAAATGCGGTATCGATTGGTTCCCAAAGTTCTATCTTATTTCCTTCGCTATCCAGAATCCAGCCAAATTTTCCATACTCATAAGTCTCCATATCACCCACAATTGTTACACCTTCATCCGATAATTTTTGTAATAATTTTTCTAAATCATCCACTCTGAAGTTTTGCATGAACTGTTTTTCGCTTGGCGCAAAATAAGTGGTGTCCTCCGCAAATGGCGACCATTGGGTAGAACAGTCATTTCCTTCTTTATCTTTCCACCAAAAAGTAGAACCATAATCATCGGTTTTTAAACCCAAGTGTTTTCCGTACCAAGCCACCAATTTTTTAGGGGTTTTTGATTTAAAAAAGAAACCACCAATTCCCGTAACGCGTTGTTCCAGCGCTTCAACTTTGGCTTGACCAAAATACTTTGCTTTTATTTTATCGACAATGACTTGGGCCAATCGCTCATGACTTTCGAATGTCCAACCAGCAATATGCGGTGTCAAAATCACATTCTTTGCTGTCAACAAGTATTGAAAAGCTTCCGGTGTGTGTTTATCCTTAAACAGCGTTTCAAAAGACAACTTCTCGTATTCCAAAACATCCAAACCAGCGCCGAGAATTTTACCGGATTGCATAGCAGCTACCAAATCTGCAGTGACAATATTCTTGCCCCGAGAGGTGTTTATAATCCAAAAGGGTTTGGTAAATCCATTGATAAAATCACTGTCAACCATTTTATCAGTATCCGGAGTCCACGGAATATGCAAACTCACTACATCTGCTTTTTGTTGAAATTCTGCTAATGAAACCTGTTTCGCATTGGCGTCACCCACATTTTCCTGAATATCATAACAAAGGACTTCCACATCAAAGCCACGCAATTTTTTAGCAAATGATTTCCCCATGTTTCCGTAACCGATAATCCCAACTGTCTTTCCATCCAACTCATGACCGCGGTTGCTTTCACGATTCCAGAGTCCCGCTCGTATCTCGCTATCAGCTTCGTTCAATTTATTAAAAAGGGATAAAATCATTCCCAATGTATGTTCGGCCACTGCATTTCTATTTCCTTCCGGAGCAGCAATAAGAGTAATGTTTTTGGACTCCGCATAGTCACAATCGATACTTTCTAATCCGGCTCCAACACGCGCAATAAATTGCAAATTAGTGGCTTTGTCCAAGAAAGTCTTGTCTATTTTAAACCTACTACGAATCACAATTCCTTGGTAATCCTGAATTTTGACTTCGATCTCTTCTTTAGAAGAAGAAAAATCACTGTGATTAATAAATTCGGACTGTTGCAATTGATCCCAAAGTAAGGAATGATTGCTATCGATATGAAGGATTTTGATATCCATAATTGTTCGGTTTTTGATCCTTCAAATTAACAAAAAAATTACGGTTTATTGATTTATCGGAGAAAATTAAGTCGTAAAATCGTAAATTAGCGATTAATAAATTTTTATTATAAATCGGATGATTATAATAAATGAAAACTAAAAAATGAAATTAACGAAAACATTCAAAGCTTTTTTTGAAAGTGAAAAAGCAGGTGGTCTTTTATTGCTTTTTGTAACAATACTCTCTCTTTTATTAGCCAATTCTTCTATTCAAACCGAGTATATCGCTTTTTGGGAAACCAATATCGGTAGTCATTCAATAACGCACTGGATCAATGATGGTTTAATGGCTATTTTCTTTCTTTTGATTGGGTTAGAATTAGAACGCGAAATCTATCAAGGGGAATTATCTAGTATTAAAAATGCGGCTTTACCTATTTTTGGAGCATTAGGCGGTATGGTTGTCCCTGCGGGAATCTTTTTACTGTTGAATTTTGGAACTATAACACAAAACGGAGCCGGAATCCCTATGGCGACCGATATTGCTTTTGCTATTGGTATCTTATCACTTTTAGGAAATCGCGTTCCTACATCTTTGAAAATATTCCTGACTGCGCTTGCCGTAATCGATGATTTAGGCGCCATCATGGTAATTGCCATATTTTATACAGACACAATTGCTTATCTGAATTTGTTTATTGCTTTTGCCATTATGGGAGGCTTATTTATTTTAAATCGAAGAAAAGTACACAGCCTTATTCCTTACTTAATTGGTGGAGCGGCAATGTGGTATTTCATGCTAAATTCAGGTGTGCATGCGACGATAACCGGAGTATTATTGGCCTTTGTAATTCCCTTTGGGAATGGAGGCAAAAAAACATCTTCGTACCGATTACAGCATTTTTTACACAAACCGGTAGCGTTTTTCATCCTTCCGTTATTTGCCATAGCCAATACGTGCATCGCTATAAATTCAGATTGGCATAAAGGATT
The DNA here is from genome assembly GCF_054343795.1 of Flavobacterium sp. GNP002. NCBI lineage: Bacteria > Pseudomonadati > Bacteroidota > Flavobacteriia > Flavobacteriales > Flavobacteriaceae > Flavobacterium > Flavobacterium sp. GNP002. The sequence goes on along the minus strand of NZ_JBTGUW010000001.1, from coordinate 1,312,780 downwards.
GAATCACCCCAACACAATTGGAATTATGTTAGGTCTTGTAGTAGGAAAGCCATTAGGAATTTGGTTGTTTTCATTCCTTGCCGTGAGTTTAGGGATTTGTACGCTGCCAAGAGATTTAAAATGGAGCACTATTCTAGGCGCTGGAATGCTGGGTGGAATAGGGTTTACAATGTCTATTTTTATAACATTACTTGCCTTTAAAAACGACGGAGAAGAAGTCATTACTTATTCAAAAATTGCGATTCTGGTTGCTTCTTTTATTGCGGGAACTATTGGTTTCTTATGGTTAAAATTTAATTTGAAACCCGCTAAAGCAAAAAAACAGTCCAAGAAAGTTTAGCTACAATCTATTTTATAAAAAAGCTTCGTTCAAGAGATTAAACGAAGCTTTTTTTATGTTCAGTAACTGTTTTTATTTTGAATAACTTATAGCAAAACTATTTTTAAAATTCCTTTTTTTAATGAATAAATAAGGCATAAATGGAATAATCATCACAGGAGAAAATTTTTGAAGTACAGCAAATTGAATAACCAAACCTGTTACCACCATTCCGGTTAGTATTCCGAATCCAAGATTGTACGTAAGACTGGGATTTATGGTCAGTACTTTCGTTTCTCCCGCTTTAAGTAGTATTTCTTCTGTTTGAAAAGAAATTCCATTTCCAATTTGAACACAATGTTTTCCGGGTAAAACAATATATTCTTTACGGTTGTTGCTGTAGTTCATCTCACAATCCATTTCATTACCTATGCGCAACACATAACAATTGGATTTATTATAAACTCCACTACTCTTAGACATTCTGACTACAATTTTGCTCTGGTTCATGTTTACTTTTTTAAATCGGTTATTGTTTACTTATTTGTCCAATAATCAACTACGGTGACTTTATCTGGTGGCGGACTCAAAACAGAGACAAAAGCTTTATGATCCGGATGAATCAAATACGCATCTCTATCCGCTTCACTGTTGAATGTTAGAGTAAAACAATGCGTCAAACCATTATTCAAGTTTTCAGGACTGTTGTTAATTCCCCATTCATACGCTTTTATCAATTTGATTTTATGTTCTAAATTTCCAAAAGCAGTTACCACTTTGTCAATTGCTACGGTATCTGTTCCGGGTTTCCATCCAAACATTACCACATGCCTTAGCACTTGTTTTTGTTTATTTTGTTGGGCGTTTACAGTGTAACTTAAAATTAAAACGAGCGTTAATAGGAGTAGTTTTTTCATGATAGTTTTTTTCAAATATAAGATTTATTTTATAAAATGATTCCTGATGTAGCATATTGTGCGCGTAACTAACACCTTGAATTCATAAATAAAACTTTTCATTACTTTATATTTTAAATTCTGTGTGTCAAACACTTAACAATGTGTCAATGTTACAAATTTTAAAAAAAATTGTGTAAAAGTTATATTGTGAAGTATGCTGATATTTGTGTAAGTGAAAATTAATTCGCTCAATAAATACAAAAAAGATGAACACTGAAAAATCAATTGACATATTAAATTCGTTAATCCAGATCAATAACGATAGAATCCAAGGGTACGAAACTGCTTCAAAAGAGGCTGATGAAACAGACTTGAAAACATTGTTTTCTCATTTTACTGAAACAAGTTTAAAATGCAAATCAGATCTAGTTGCGGAAGTAAAAAGATTAGGTGGAACACCAACTGAAGGAACAACTACATCAGGTAAATTATTTAGAGTATGGATGGACATTAAATCTGCCATGACAGGTAGCGACAGAAAAGCGATAATCAATTCATGTGAATATGGAGAAGAGGCTGCACTTGAAACCTACGATGATTCATTAACTCATGCTGAAGATTTATCCTCGGAACAACTGATGATGATTAACGAACAACGTGCTGCTATAAAAGCAAATCACCAAAAAATAAAAGATCTAAGCAATCTTATGGCTTAAATTTTTGTTTGTTGTAACGGGCATTAGTCAAAATTCATTTTACTACCCAGTTGGTTATATTTATTTCAAGTAAAAAAATTGCTTAACGATTAACCAAGATACTAAATATCAGAATCTTGGTTAATCGTTAAGCAATTTCTATTTGGAGTTTTATAGATAATTGTTTTTTGACCTTTAGAATTGCCTCTTCACAACAACAAACCTTTACAAAGTATTGACCCAATAATTTGCGGAGCAGGGCTCGCGCTACTTACGTTTATCCCTTAATTTGTTTCAAAGATGTTTTGATTCCACGTATTAATGACGAACTGAATCCGTGCATTTCCATTTCGTTCAATCCCGCAATCGTGCAGCCTTGTGGCGTGGTCACACGGTCAATTAATTGTTCCGGGTGTACTTTTTCTTCCAGCAGCATTTCGGCGGCACCTTTTACAGTTTGTGCCGAGATGGCTAAGGCAGTCTGCCAATCAAATCCTATTTCAATTCCAGCTTGCATTGAGGCGCGAATGTATCGCAATGCAAAAGCAGTTCCGCTAGCTGCCAAAACGGTTGCTGCATCCATTAATTTTTCGTCAATAATAGGAGCGGTTCCTAAACTCTGAAAAAGGGAAACTACGTCTTGTGCTTTCTCTTTGTCTTTTTCATGGAACGCAATACAAGTGGCTGATGCGCCAAATTGTGCCGCAATATTGGGCATGATTCGGATGGCACTATTAGCTGTACCTATTTTGTTCTGTAAATTTTCTATGGATAATCCGCTCACTGCCGAGGCGATGATTTTATTGGAAATTACAGGAAGGATTTCGGCTAAAACGGTATCTACTTGGTACGGTTTTATAGTCAAAATAATAACATCGGCTTCCTGAATCTGATGGATGTTATTTGTAGAAACTGTAGCGCCTAATTTTTCAAGATAAAGAATGCTTGATGTATTTCTTCTGGTTACGGTAACCTGATTTTCTGGTGAAAATTTTGATAATCCTAATGCGATAGAAACACCTAAGTTTCCGCCGCCAATGATGTGTACTTTCATGCTGGTTGTGGTTTTTCCTCTCCCTAACCCTCTCCAAAGTATAGTGAGCAGTTAGGAAAAAGTGTTGGTTGTGTAGTTATAGTTGTATTAGTTTGTTGTTGAATTCCCTCTCAATATTCTATTATCTTTCTTCTTTGTTCTATTCTCTCTTAAAATCCCAGAATCATTTTTGCTATCGAAAAATAAATCAGAATTCCGCAAATATCATTGCTTGTAGTGATAAACGGCCCAGTAGCCAAAGCGGGATCAATACCGAATTTATCCAGCAATAACGGAATAAAAGTCCCTATTAATGATGCAATTATAATTACTGAAATTAACGCTGTGGTTACAATCACGCCAATGATAATCTCGACATTCAACAGAAAATGACTTCCTAAAAACAATATCGTCGCTAAAATCAGTCCGTTTAATAAACTTAGTGACACTTCTTTGACCAATCTATTAAACAAGGATCCGCTCAATGTATTGTTAGCCAAACCCTGTACTATAATTGCTGATGATTGTACCCCAACATTTCCTGCCATTGCGGCAATAAGCGGCGTGAAAAAGAATAAGTTTCCGTGCAGAAGCATTGCTCCTTCAAATAATCCGAGCACTTTTACGGAGATAAAACCACCCAAAAGAGCCAAAACTAGCCAAGGTAATCGTGCTTTTGTATGTTCAAATATACTGTCATCCGCTTCTACGTCCTGCGAGATACCTGCTGCCAACTGGTAATCCTCATCGGCTTCATCCTTGATTACATCCACAATGTCATCAATAGTGATTCGACCTACTAATCGACCCATTTCATCTACGACAGGGATAGCTTCTAAATCGTATTTTTGCATGATTCGAGCCACCTCAACATCTTCAGTATCTACTTTTACGGAGTTCAATTTCCGAATGTAAACATCACTTACTGGTGTTCTGGAAGAAGTGGTCAATAAATCCTTGAGTGACAAACGTCCTTTCAGTCGGTCTTCATCATCCACAACATAAATCGAATGGACTCTAGAAATATTTTCGGCCTGAATGCGCATTTCTTTCACACAGGTCAGGACATTCCAATTTTCATTGACTTTAACCAATTCCTTGTGCATGATTCCACCTGCGGTATCTTCGTCATAACGCAATAAGTCAACAATATCTTTGGCGTGCTCAACATCCTGAAGTTCTGATATTACTTCGGCTTTCAAATCTTTCGAAAGCTCCGCAATAATATCGGCGGCGTCATTAGTTTCCAGCTCGTCTAATTCTTCCGCGATCTCTTTTGGCGAAAGCCTGCTTAATATATTTTCCCGCAAATCGTCTTCCAGTTCCAGAAGGATTTCGGCGGTTTTCTCACTGTCTAAAACTTTAAAAATATAGGTTGCCTCATTAAAATCAAGCTCATCAAGAATTTCAGCAATATCAGCATGGTGCATATCATTCAATAACACTTCCAGTTGCTGGTCGTTTTTACTTTGAATGAGCTGCTCTAATTCTTGTATTAATTCTTTGCTGATTTTAAACTCCATCGGCTTCTATTTTTTGGGTGAGTGCTATAAACTGTTCTACATCTAATTGTTCTGGTCGAAGATTGAAAATTTCATCTTCTCTTAAACTATCCGACAAATTTAAGGTTTTCAAACTATTTCGTAACGTTTTGCGTCGTTGTTGAAAAGCTGTTTTAACTACCGTAAAAAACAATTTTTCGCCGCAAGGCAAACTGTAATCTTTCTTCCTACGCAAACGTAAAACACCTGATTTTACCTTGGGTGGCGGAATAAATACATTTTCATCTACCGTGAATAAATATTCGGCATCATAAAAAGCCTGAACCAAAACCGACAGAATTCCATACGCTTTTGTTCCCTTTTTTTCACAAATACGTTGCGCTACTTCTTTCTGGAACATCCCTGCAAATTCCGGAATCTGATCGCGGTATTCTAAAGTTCTAAACACAATTTGAGTTGAAATATTATACGGGAAATTCCCAATAATCGCGAATTGTTTCCCTTCAAAAACATCGTTGACATTGTATTTCAAAAAATCTTTGGAAATGATTCTGTCTTTTAATTTTGGATAATTCTGGTCCAAATACGTCACTGATTCCGTATCGATTTCAATAACATACGTGTTCACCGGTTTATCCAACATATATTTTGTCAAAACTCCCATTCCCGGACCTATCTCTAGTACATCATCATATCCTTCTAAGTTCAACGTGTCAGCAATGTCTTTTGCAATGCTTTCATCTTTCAGAAAGTGTTGTCCGAGATGTTTTTTGGCTGTTACTTTTTCCATGTTTTCATTGCGAGGCACGAAGCAATCTCGCTGTATTTTAGGTTTATTTTGGCACTAGGCACAAAGTGTATTTTATTTCAAATTGGAGGTCGCAGATTGCTACTTCAAGATTGTGGTTCAAAACGACAATCTGAATATGATTGCTTCGTTCCTTACGATGACTCTAAAAATCTGCAATCAATTCTAATTCTGTTCTAAAAGCAAGCATTTTATCTCCAAACAACTTCGCTCCTTCTTCTCGAAAAGCCGGCGCATCTTCCTGGTAATATTTTTCCAAAGTTTCTTTACTGTCAGTCGTATATTGAACCGAATAGGTTACTCCGCCCATTTCCTCTTCAATTAAAACCCTTACCATTCTTGCCGAAGAGAATTTTCCTGTTGCCAAAATTTCAGGAATGTGTTTGTATTGCATCCAGATCATCCATTGATCGTGAACGCTTTCGTGTATGTTTGTGGTAACGTTGTATAGTATCATTTTTTTTTAGATTGTAGACTTTTAGATTATTAGACTTTTTCAAAAAATCCAAGGATCTAAATAATCTGTTTTTATAAATTAGTATCTCCTCGCAATTGCCTGAATTTCTTCCGGGCTTCCACAAAATATATACTGTCCTGATGATTGAACAATACCTTTTCATATAAAGGCTTCGCTTTTTCAGGCAACAACTGCTTGTTATAAATTTCTGCCGAAAAATACAACGCTTCATCTATATAAATTCCGTCGCTGTGCTGGTCAATAATGGTTTGGTATTGGCTTAATGCCAAAGCAAAATCGCCTTTCTTTTCGTATATTTTCCCTAATCGCAACAAAGTCACAGCCTCTATTTGCTTCGCCTGTTCGAGCACAGCTCTCGAGTCCTGTCCTTTGTGGTTTTTCAAAATCAATTGAAACTGCGCAATAGCTTCCTGATTTCTGTTTTGATACAACAGATAATCTCCTTTTGCAAACTGTTTCAAAGCTGTTTGTGTTGAATCAGCTGCAGTGTTGTCGTTTATTAACAGGAAATATTCCAAAGCATCATTTGCAATCAACTGCGTATTGGCTGATTTCAATTCCTTAAATTGTTTCAATGCCCATGCAAAATCAGTTTTGAAATAACTCGTTTTTGCAGCTTTTAAACTGGCTTCATGCGCCATTACGTCATTCTTCAAATCCAATTCTATCTGGGAATAATAGATCAAAGCCTGATTGAATTTTTCTTCGAAAAGCAGAATATCTGCCAGTTCCATTTTGGCATTGGCCACCTGATAATCATTCAATTGCAATTCCAGCGCTCTCTTGACTATTGCCTTTCCTTCTTCTGGTTTTTTCAAATTAAATGCCGTGAAATGCGCCTGAATCAGCTGCAAAGATAAGGTAAAAGGACTTATTTCAAATTGTTTCAACAAACCGTCTAATTCTGCACTGATAGCTGCAAAGTCATTTTCGGATGCTTTTTCAATTTTCATGGTTATCAAATACGAATTCGCTTGGATAATCAATTCTAAATCTTGTGTGTTTTCCAATACAAATCCCAAAATTTCTTTAGCCGCTTCCTGATTCCCTTCTTCAATGGCAAGTTGTCCTAAATTCACAATATTAGCAAGTGATTCCGGATTGCGTTTGTAAATGGCTTTCTCTTGTATAAATGCTTTTTCGAATTCTTTTTGTTGTACATAAAACCAACTCAAATAATGATTCCAAAAGAGATCTTGATTTTTTTGAGTTCTAACAATTAATGCTTTGCGCAACAGTTCATTGAAATTCGCATCACCTTCGTCAACCATAAAACGAACCAGTTGATTTTGGATTCTAATGGAGTTTTGAGGATTGGCAAATGCTTCATCCAGAAAAGTGGAAATCATCATTTCCATATTAGATAATTGACCGTAAAGCAATCCTATTTGATAATTAAAATTGAAATTCGGTTCTAATTCTGTAGCGGTTTTATAGGATTTCAGTGCGTATTCGAGCAACACTTTTTTCTCAAAAGCGTTTGATATTCCGTAGACTTCATTTGGATTTTTTTTGATTCGTTCCAAAGCCTGTTCGTAGTACATCTTGGCTTTGTCATCATTTTTTTGCAACTGATAATTATAACCCAATTCTACCAGAAGATTCCCTTGATTGTACTTGTTGAATCGTTCTTGAATGGCTTTTTCGGCACTTTCAAACTGTTGCAATTGCTGAGAACAATCTATTATTCTTAAGAAATATTGGGAGTTTAACGGAATCTCTTTCAGCAATTCTTCATAGCTAATTTTTGCTTTTTCAAAATCGCCTTTGTCATAATAATACTGCGCTAATTGTTCGTTTTGCGAAAAACAAACCAATGAAAAAAACAGGGCGATATGTAGAAAGAGTTTTTTCATTATTAATTGCAGTTTGCCTTGTCAAATATCTATTTTTTTAAACATATAAGTCATATTAAGACTTGCATCGCTTTCAATTTTAAACTTTGCAAAAAATTATATGACTTATATGTTAAAATTTTTAGTTTATAATATCAAATCCGCAATACGGACGTAAAACCTCAGGAATTACAATTCCTTCCGGAGTTTGGTAATTTTCTAAAATTCCGGCTAAAACTCTTGGCAAAGCCAATGCACTTCCGTTTAGAGTGTGTGCCAATTGATTTTTTCCGTCTTTGTCTTTAAAACGCAATTTCAAACGATTCGCTTGAAAAGTCTCAAAATTAGAAACCGAACTGATTTCTAACCAACGATCTTGCGCCGTAGAAAACACTTCGAAATCATACGTCAAAGCCGATGTGAAACCCATATCACCACCACAAAGTCGCAATATTCGGTAAGGTAATTTCAATTCCTGTAATATATTTTTAACGTGTTCGACCATTCCGTCCAAAGCTTCATACGATTTATCTGGATGTTCTACACGAACGATTTCCACCTTGTCAAACTGATGCAAACGGTTCAATCCACGAACGTGCGCCCCATAAGAACCTGCTTCACGACGGAAACATGGCGTGTAAGCTGTAGTTAAAACTGGTAATTCATTTTCGTTAAGGATTACATCACGGAACAAATTCGTCACCGGAACCTCAGCAGTTGGAATTAAGTATAAATCATCTGTTTTATCATGATACATTTGCCCTTCTTTGTCTGGCAATTGTCCCGTTCCATAAGCAGATGCTTCGTTCACCATGTGCGGAACCTGAACTTCATTGTACCCTGCAGCTGTATTTTTATCCAAGAAATAATTGATTAAGGCACGTTGTAACTTCGCACCTTTTCCTTTATAAACCGGAAATCCTGCACCTGTGATTTTTACTCCTAATTCGAAATCAATGATGTCATATTTTTTTACCAATTCCCAATGCGGTTGTGCTCCTTCATGCAAAACTGGAATCTCACCTTCTTCAAAAACATTTAGGTTTTCCTCTGGTGTTTTTCCAACAGGAACGATATCAGCCGGAAGATTGGGTAACGTATATAATTTTTCTAAAAGTTCTGCGGCAAGTGCATCAGCGGCTTCCGCTAGAGCTTTGCTTTTCTCTTTGTTTAAAACAGTTTTTTCTTTAAGAATTGCAGCTTTAGATTTCTCACCCGCTTTCATCAATTCGCCAATATCTTTGGATAATTTATTAGATTCGGATAAAATATTGTCTAGCTCCACTTGCGTAGCGCGACGTTTTTCATCCAGTTGTACCACTTCTTCAACAACACTTGTAGCATCGATGTTTCTCTTTGCTAAAGCCTTGATTACTTTTTCTTGATTCTCTCTAATAAATGCGATTTGTAACATAGCTTGATTTTTTTAACGCTAAATTTTATAATAATGGTAGCAAATTTAAGGAAATGTTTGATAGAAACGGGGGAAAAAATTAGTCGAAAGTCGAAAGTCACAAAGTCCAAGATTAATGTATGATTCAAATGCACTAATGTTTAATATACATTGACAACAGAACTTCAAAAAAACAAATAAAAATAGGACTTTAAAAACTTTATGACATTGGACTTTTGACTTACTTTAGTTTCTTTTAATCTCATGCCCCACAAATTCCTCTAAGGTTGCAAACATGTCGTCTACAGAAAGGACTTCAAAATCGGGGTGTGTTTTTAAGAAATTAGCGTTCAACTTAATTAGATTTTCTTCAATTTCGAAAAAAGTGTTGTTGTTAAGCAAATCTCTGATAGGATTTACACCTTCCAGTTTTCCTTTCAGGAATTTATTTAGCTTTACGCTGCTCATTAATTTTACTTTTTTGGATTGTTGTTGAAACAATTCCAAATGCTTTTCGGCACCAATTAATGCCAAGCCTTCTTCGATCAATTCATTCAGTTCTTTATCCCAACCCGAATTATATACAAATTGAGCAAAATTTCCTTCGGTATATTGTGAGGTATAATAATCTAAATAATAACTCATTATGGCATCTTCATGAATCAAATCATCGTTTACGCCTTCTTCGCGCATTAAGTTGATTACCGAAATATTAGAGTGAATTACATCTTGAAGGTTCTCACTATTAAAGGCTGTTTCTGAAATAATTATTCTACCGAATTCCATTTGTTTTGTATTTGAATATGTATTGCAAATTTCGGGTAAATTATTACAGAAATGAAATACAATGCAATTTATATGCTATCAGATTCTTCACTATTCTTTTTCTGATTCATTTTTGTAACTAAAGCTTTCAAACGTGCTGCTTTTTCTTTTTTTTCTTCTTGAAGTTTAGTCTTTTTCCGATTTAGCAATTTGGTATGCAACGCCTTATTTTTAGTGTTTTTTTCGGGTCCTTTTGCCATGGTTTTGAAGATTCGTTAATTACGGTTACAAATATAATTAATCATTTTACATTATCTCAAAAAACGTCTTCCACCAACAAATCCCCTAGCCCAGATAAAAGTGGAAATCCTTATTGTTTTTTCTTTAAAAACAATAAGATTGCAATCTCGTCTTTAAAACGAGACGGGAAATAGCTCCAAATAAAACAAAAAATGCAATTTATTTACGCCAGTACTGACAAGTCGCGACTTGTCACTACCATAAAAAATCTTATTTTTGCACTCAATAAAATTGAATCATGATACAGAATCCAAAAAGATATACGATTACAGCGGCATTGCCGTATACGAACGGACCGATTCACATTGGCCATTTGGCGGGTGTTTACGTGCCTTCGGACATATATTCCAGATATTTAAGATTGCAGGGAAGAGACGTTTTGTTTGTTTGCGGAAGTGACGAACACGGCGTGGCGATTTCGATGAAAGCCAAAAAAGAAGGCATTACGCCACAGGAAGTAATCGATAAATATGATGGAATTATCCGTAAATCGTTCTCTGATTTTGGAATTTCGTTTGATAATTACTCCAGAACTTCGGCTAAAATACATCATGATACGGCTTCGGAATTTTTCAGAAAACTGTATGAACAAGGCGATTTTATTGAAGAAGTGACCGAGCAATTGTATGATGCAAAAGCAGATCAATTCTTAGCAGATCGTTTTGTGGTGGGAACTTGCCCAAAATGCGGCAACGAAGAAGCTTACGGTGATCAATGTGAAAAATGTGGTTCTACACTGAATGCTACGGATTTGATTAATCCAAAATCGACAATCACCGGAGAAACTCCAATCATGAAATCAACAAAACACTGGTTTTTGCCTTTGGACCGTTATGAAGATTTCTTGAAAGAATGGATTCTCGTTGGACATAAAAATGACTGGAAACCGAATGTTTACGGGCAAGTAAAATCGTGGATTGACGGTGGCTTAGAGCCTCGCGCGGTAACTCGTGACTTGGATTGGGGAATTGATGTTCCCGTTGAAGGTGCCGAAGGGAAAAAATTATACGTGTGGTTTGATGCGCCAATTGGCTATATTTCTTCTACAAAAGAATGGGCGTTGCGCGAAGGGAAAGATTGGGAACCGTACTGGAAAGACCAAGATACAAAACTGGTTCACTTTATTGGGAAAGACAATATTGTTTTTCATTGCATCATTTTTCCGGCGATGTTGAAAGCCGAAGGAAGCTATATTTTGCCGGACAATGTTCCTGCAAATGAGTTCTTGAACTTAGAAGGAAATAAATTATCTACGTCTAAAAACTGGGCGGTTTGGTTGCACGAATACTTGGAAGAATTCCCAAATCAGCAAGATGTTTTGCGTTACGCTTTGACATCGAATGCGCCTGAAACTAAGGATAACGATTTTACTTGGAAAGATTTTCAGGCGAGAAACAACAATGAATTGGTAGCGATTTACGGGAATTTCATTAATCGTGTCGTGGTTTTAACCAATAAATATTACAACGGAATTGTACCTCAACCAAATGAGCTTTCTGAGGTAGATGAAACAACTTTAACCGAATTAAAAGCATATCCAGCAGTAATTTCAAGTTCTGTGGAACGTTACAGATTCCGCGAAGCGTTGAGTGAATTGATGAATGTAGCTCGTTTAGGAAATAAATATTTGGCTGACGAAGAGCCTTGGAAAGTCATCAAAGACAATCCAGAACGCGTACAAACACAAATGTATGTGGCGTTGCAAATTGCGGCTGCGTTGAGTTCACTTTGCGAACCTTTCTTACCGTTTACAGCTAAAAAATTATCAAGAATTCTAAAAATAGAAAGTCCGTTGAACTGGAATACTATTGCTCAAAATTCTGATTTGATTCCGGCTGGACACCAAATTGGCGAAGCGGAATTATTGTTTGCCAAAATTGAAGACGAGGAAATCCAAAAACAAATAGACAAATTGGAAGCAACTAAAACGGCTAATACCGCCGAAAATAAAAAAGCTGAGCCACAGAAAGAAGCCATTCAATTTGAGGATTTTGCCAAAATGGATATTCGTGTAGGAACAATATTGGAAGCCGAAAAAATGCCAAAAGCCAACAAACTTTTGATTTTGAAAGTGGATACCGGAATTGATGTTCGCACCATCGTATCAGGAATTGCTGAGAGCTTTAAACCGGAAGATATTATCGGAAAAAGAGTTACTGTTTTGGTTAATTTAGCACCAAGAAATCTTCGTGGCGTCGAAAGTCAAGGAATGATTTTAATGACTACTAATGCTGAAGGAAAACTGGTTTTTGTAAACCCAGATACCGATGGTGTTGCCAATGGAGAGACAATTAATTAAGGAAATTATAAAATGAAAATAAAAAAGCCGCAATTAGCTTTAATTGTTGGGATACTCTGCATTTCGATTTTTCCTATATTAATAAAACTTCGGCTAACTCCCGGACTAATTTCGGCTTTTTATAGAATGGCAATTGCAGTAACCTTGCTATTGCCTTATGTTATCCTCACAAAAAAATTCAAGCTTCCAACTTTCAAAGTATTAATTCCTGCTATAATTTGCGGAATTTTATTTGCCTCAGATGTTGCCGTTTGGAATATTGCTATCCAAGAATCCAGCGCTACTCAGGCTTCACTGCTTACTAATTTATCGCCGCTTTGGGTGGGCATTGGTTCGTTTTTATTTTTAAAAACAAAACCCGCAACTAATTTCTGGATTGGAACTCTAATCTCATTATTCGGAATGATTATGCTGGTTGGTTTTCAGTTTTTTATTGAACTGAATTTTGACACCGCTTTCCTGTTAGCCGTATTATCCGGTATTTTATACGCTATTTACTTATTGATCAGCAAAAAAGTACTTTCTAAAGTAGACGTGCTTTCATTTATGACCATCAGCCTAATCTCTTCAAGTATATATTTAGGAATTCTCTGTTTAATGTTAGAAGAACCGTTTTCCGGATTTTCTGATGCTGGTTGGTTGGTATTGTTGATCCAGGCAGTAGTTTGCCAACTTTTAGCATGGTTATCGCTCAGTTATGCCACACAACACATGCGCGCCACAAGAGTATCTCTGAGCTTGCTAGCCCAAGCCGTTTTGACTGCTATTTTAGCTTGGCTATTTTTAGATGAAATAATCACACTGCAAATGATTATCGGAGGAATTATTTTACTTTTGGGTATCCGAATTACCTTTTATTCGAAAACAATTTCAATGAAGAAAGTCTTTTCCAAAACAGTTAAAAGTTAAAAGAAAAACCTCAATTATTATCAAAAATAAAATAAAAATGGAACTTAAAGTAATTGCTTTCGACGCCGATGATACCTTATGGATCAACGAAACGTATTTTGATGAAACCGAGAAGAAATTCTGTGGTTTAATGGAAGATTATTTATCACATCAAGGAATTTCTAAGGAGTTATTCAAAGTCGAAATCGATAATTTAAAATTATACGGCTACGGAATAAAAGGCTACATTCTTTCTATGATTGAAGCGGCGATGACTATTTCGAATAACACACTTCCTATAGAAATCATCGAAAAAATCATTCAATACGGAAAAGAATTGCTGGAGAAACCCATTGTTTTATTGGAAGGTGTCGAAGAAACTTTAGAAGCTTTACACGGAAAATACAAATTAGTGGTTGCCACTAAAGGCGATTTATTAGACCAGCGACGTAAATTACACAATTCAGGTTTGGGTCATTATTTTCACCATATCGAAGTGATGTCTGACAAACAAGAGATTGATTATTCTGATTTGATTAAACGACTGGAGATACAACCTGAAGAATTTTTTATGATTGGAAATTCTTTAAAATCGGATGTTTTACCAGTTTTGGCCATTGGTGGACACGCTGTTCATATTCCGTTTCACACGACTTGGGCACACGAAAAAATTGATCACAAAGTAGAACATGAAAACTTCAGTGCTTTCGAAAAAATAGCAGAAGTTCTAAAAAAACTGGAATGAGAAAACTTGTTTTAAACTTCTTTAATAATTAATAAAAGTGTTTTCAGCTAAAAAACACTCGGACTTAAAGTTAATATCTTTGTGTAATCTATAAAAAAAATACAAAATATTGCTAAAAATGCAGTTGCTGACTTAGTTTATAGAATTAAAACTAATTCTTACATAATTAACTGTTTAAAATTTCATATTTAACAATATGTCGTATTTTTGCATAGAATTTTTAAAAAATAAAATTATGAAAAAAATCATACTTACGTTAGTTTTTGCTTCTGCAATGACAACTTTGAGTGCTCAAACAGAAAATGTAGAAAGCGCAAGTACTGGAACTGAATTTAACAAATGGTCTGTTGAATTAGCTGGTGGTGTAAACAAACCACAAAGACCTATGAGTATAGGCCAATTTACTTCAACACCTAGTCCTTATGTTGTTGATCTTGGAGTTAGATACATGTTTAACAACAAATTTGGTTTGAAAGCTGATTTTGGATACAACAGTTTTCAAGGACAAAAAAATTCAATTGATTTTGACACTAAATACTACAGAGTAGACTTACAAGGTGTTGCTAACTTGGGAAGAATCATGAATTTCGAAACTTGGACTAATACACTTGGTTTATTAGGTCATGCTGGTTTTGGTTTAGCACAATTAGAAGATCAAAATTCTGCATTGAAAGATAGAATGGGTAACTTTATGGCTGGTGTAACAGGTCAAATAAAATTATCTAACAGAATTGCTTTGACAGGAGATTTCACAACTATTCTTAATGCATCTCAAAATGCTGCTTTTGATGCTGCTAGTGCATCAGGAACTAGAGGTTTTGGTGGAATTCTTTTTAATGGTACAGTAGGTTTAACTGTTTACTTAGGTAAAAACGAGAAACATGCTGACTGGGTTATTGACAATGAAGGAAAATTTGACGCAATTGACGCTAGATTTGTGGCTATCGAAAATAAAATGCTAGATTCTGATAAAGATGGTGTAGCTGATTATTTAGATGAAGAAGCTAATACACCTGCAGGTGCAATGGTTGATACTAAAGGAAAATCAGTTGACAAGAACAACAACAATGTTGCTGACGAAACTGAAGCATATATCTTGAAAAATTATGCAGCAAATACTGGTGACGGATCTATTATTTACAATAATGATTTAATCAAAAGTTTAATCAACGGTGGTTATGTTGCTGTTTATTTTGACTACAACAAATCAACTCCTACAAATGTTTCTACAGAAGGTACAGATTTCATCTTAACATATTTGAGAAACAATCCTTCTGCTTCAGTTGACATTATTGGTCACGCTGACGAATTAGGAAGATCTGAATATAATGATAAGTTATCTGCTGCAAGAGCAAATAATGTAAAAAACACTTTAGTAAAAGCTAATATCGATGCATCAAGATTGAATGTAGTTGCTGCTGGTGAAGACAATTCAGTTGATAAAAATTCTGACGCTGCAAGAAAATTAGTTAGAAGAGTTACTTTCATAGTAAAATAATTCTTTCTCAATATTCTCTAAAACCCTAAAGGAAATTTCTTTTAGGGTTTTTTTATGCCTTTATGTTTCCATTTGAAAAAAGTCATCTTATTTCTTTAAAATAAAAATTCCAAAAAACGGATTTATGATTTAAAAGATTAGCAGTACTTTTGAAAAACAAATAAAATTACTCATTTTGAAAACACTTTTAGATATAGAGAACTGGCCTAGAAAAGAACATTTCCATTTCTTTAGACAATTTGAAGAACCATTCTTTGGTGCCACTGTCGAAATCGATTGTACGAAAGCGTATGCAACTGCAAAATCACTAAACACTTCCTTCTTTATCTATTATTTACACAAAACGTTAGTTGCTGTCAATGGTACCGAATCATTCCGCTACAGGATTACGGATGATCAAATATATGTTTGTGACCAAATTAATGCTTCTGCGACTATTGGTCGTGAAGACGGTAGTTTCGGATTTTCCTTAATCGAATACGATATAGACTTTGAAATTTTCACTAAAAGTGCATTGGCAGAGATTGAAAGAATACAAAATACGACTGGTCTTTTTACCCGAACATTTTCAGATGATAATGTAATCCATTTTTCGGCGGTTCCGTGGTTAGATTTCACTTCATTATCGCATGCTAGAAGCTATGCTTTTCCGGATAGTTGCCCAAAAATTTCTTTTGGAAAAATGAAAATTAATGAAAACGGAAAAAGAACCATGCCAATGTCAATTCATGTGCATCATGGACTAGTTGATGGCTTACCTCTAGGTAAATTTGTCGATACTTTTCAAGAAATAATGAATCAATAAAACACTAGACTATTTAAGAATTACATTTCGCTTTACTTATCTTCTACTTCTGTTGAAGAACCACTAGCTCAAAAAATATTTATGTTTCCAATAGCATTTCATCCTATTTATCAGCATCCGTTGCCTGAGGGACATCGTTTTCCTATGCTGAAATATGAATTGCTCCCCCAACAATTAGTTCATGAAGGAACTGCCTATGTAGCTGATTTTTTCGAACCTGAAATGTGTGATTTAGCTCCCGTTTTGGCTATTCATACCACTACCTATTTGAATGATTTACTTCAACTCACATTAGATACAAAAGCAGCACGCAAAATTGGTTTTCCCCTTTCAAAAGAATTGGTAGCACGAGAATTGATAATTGCGCAAGGAACCATTGTAGGCGCACAAAAATCATTCGATACCAAGGTGTCGTTTAATATCGCTGGCGGCACACATCATGCCTTTACGGATCACGGAGAAGCTTTTTGCTTGTTGAATGATCAAGCCATTGCTGCTCAATTTTTATTGAATCATAAACTGGCTAAAAAAATAGTAATTATCGATTTAGATGTGCATCAAGGAAATGGAACAGCTGAAATCTTTCAAAATAATCCAAATGTGTTCACTTTTTCTACGCATGGCAAAACCAATTATCCGTTCAAAAAAGAAACTTCTGATCTAGACATCGCCTTTGATGATGGAACAACTGATGATGCGTTTCTAAAAACTATTGGCAATATAATTCCAAAATTAATTGAAACACAAAAACCTGATTTTATCTTTTATTTAGCAGGAGTTGATATTTTAGCTTCAGACAAGTTAGGAAAATTAAGTTGCTCGCTGGAAGGTTGTAAAAAAAGAGATGAATTGGTTTTTGAGCTTTGTGCAAAACATCAAATTCCCATACAAGTTTCTATGGGTGGTGGCTACTCACCTGACATCAAAACAATTATCGAGGCGCATGCCAATACGTATAGAGTTGCAAAAAGTATTTTCTAAATTATTTTAATACTTGGATACTTGCCTCAAATTCATAACAGTTTTTTGCGTTGGAGTAAAAAAAATGGCACGAAATCTTAATGAAGAATTTCGTGCCATTTTAATCTCATTCTTATTTACTTAAAAGCAATACTTCATTAGCGATAATCTCAGTTACATAGCGCTTTTCGCCATTTTTATCATCATAACTTCTATGGGTCAATTTTCCTTCGACAGCAATTTCTTTTCCTTTCACAACATATTTTTCAATAATATCAGCTGTTTTTCCCCAAGCCGTAACACGATGCCATTCGGTTTGCTCCACTTTATCACCGTTCTCTTTGTAATAGACATCATTTGTGGCGATGCTCACGGTGGCTAATTTTTTTCCTCCGTCTAATGTTTTTACTTCTGGATCTTGACCTACTCTTCCGATTAATTGTACTCTGTTTTTCATGGCGTATAAAATTTAAATGTTAGTATATATTTTGTTGAATCGTTCTTTCAAATCAACATTGCAAAGATGCGGTGGCTTCCAAAAAGTATTCGGTTACTAACTATTTACTTTCGGTTGTAACTATTTGTAAACGTTTGTAAATGGAAAAATTTAGCTATATTTGATGAAAATCAAATTCTTATGCAAGCCAAAATAAACAAAGTAGAGTTACGAAATCTGAAATTTGATGACTACAAAGAGTTAAAAAACTCCATGGTAGAATCGTATCCGGAAATGGTTGGCTCTTACTGGAGAGAACATCATATCGAAAAATTATTAAGCATTTTCCCTGAAGGCCAATTGGTAATTTTAGTTGATGGAAAAGTAGTAGGTTCTGCATTATCCTTAATTGTTGACGAAAGTTTAGTTGATAAAAACCATAATTATTCTGATATAACCGGAAAATACACTTTCTCTACTCACAACCCAAAAGGAGATGTTTTATATGGAATAGATGTTTTTATTCATCCAAATTATAGAGGATTACGCCTTGGCAGACGTTTATATGATGCCCGAAAAGAATTATGTGAACAATTGAATTTAAAAGCTATTGTTTTTGCCGGAAGAATTCCAAATTACGGACAACATGCAGAAACACTGACTCCAAAAGATTATATAGAAAAAGTAAAAAGAAAAGAGTTGCATGACTCTGTTCTTTCTTTTCAGTTGAGTAATGATTTCCACGTGATCCGAGTAATGAAAAACTACTTAGAAGGTGACTCTGATTCCAAAGAATTTGCCGTTTTACTGGAATGGAATAATATATATTACGACGAAAGTCCAAAATTAATAAACCTCGCAAAAAGCGTCATCCGTTTAGGACTCGTTCAATGGCAGATGCGTCAATTGAATAATCTAGAAGCTTTGTTCGAACAATGCGAATTTTTTGTAGATGTTGTTTCCGGTTACGGAAGTGATTTTGCTTTATTCCCGGAACTATTTACTGCGCCGTTGATGGCGGATTACAACCATTTATCTGAAGCCGAAGCCATACGGGAATTAGCTAAACATACGGAACCTATTCACAAACGTTTCCAGGAATTAGCCATTTCTTACAATATCAACATTATTACTGGAAGCATGCCCTATTTAGAAAATGGTCTGTTATACAATGTTGGTTTTCTTTGTAAAAGAGACGGAACTTCAGAAATGTATGCTAAAATTCACGTCACTCCAAACGAAGTGCAACATTGGGGAATGACCGGAGGATCCCAAATTAAGACTTTTGATACAGATTGCGGTAAAATAGGCATCGTAATTTGTTATGATGTAGAGTTTCCAGAACTTTCTCGATTAATGGCAGATGAAGGAATGAACATCTTATTTGTACCGTTCTTAACCGATACTCAAAATGCCTACACCAGAGTCAAACATTGCGCACAAGCAAGAGCGATCGAAAACGAGTGTTATGTTGCCATAGCAGGCTGCGTTGGAAATCTTCCAAAGGTGAACAACATGGACATCCAATATGCGCAATCTGCTGTATTTACACCTTCTGATTTTGCCTTTCCAAGTAACGGAATAAAAGCCGAAGCTACTCCGAATACGGAAATGACATTAATTGTCGATGTAGATTTAGATTTACTAAAAGAACTTCACGAGCATGGAAGTGTTCGAATTCTAAAAGACCGCAGAACTGACTTATACGACATCAAAAAAATCAACCCATGAAAACCTGCTTAGAATGTGGAGAGAAAATTGTAGGTCGCGAGGATAAAAAATTCTGTAGTGACGGTTGCCGTAATGCCTATAATAATAAAATAAACAAAGACAGCACTAATTTTATGCGCAACATCAACAATAAGTTGCGCAAAAATTACCGCATTCTATCTGAAATCAATGTAGAAGGAAAATCAAAAACCACTCGGGCAAAACTCCTGAGTAAAGGCTTTGATTTTGAATTTTTTACTAATATTTTACAAACGAAAACTGGAAATACTTACTATTTCCTGTATGACCAAGGCTACATGCTTTTGGACAATGATTTTTATATGTTAGTCAAAAAAGATATTTAATTACGCATCCCAAAATCTACCTACCTACCATGAAAAAAGATTATTCCTCCATTTTTGCCAGTTTATTTCTCCTAGGAATTCTAGGATTAATTTACTTTACCATGATGCCGCATTGGACTTCCGATGAAGAAGGTTCTCTTTCTGAATTTTCGACCAAAAGAGCTTTAACCCAAGTGGAAGCCATTTCCAAACAACCCCACTACGTAGGTTCCAAAGAACATGAAGTGGTTGCTAATTATCTCATAAAAGAACTTAACAAATTAGGACTGGAAACTTCCGTTCAGCAAGGATATACCTTGAGCGATTGGGGAAATCTTGTACAATCAAAAAACATTCTAGTTCGTATAAAAGGAACTTCAAGCTCTAAAGCTTTGTTGTTGCTTTCCCATTATGACAGCGCACCACATTCCTACTCTAAAGGGGCGAGTGACGCAGGTTCTGGTGTAGCAACAATACTGGAAAGTGTTCGTGCTTTTTTATATTCTAAAACACCTCACAAAAATGACATTATCATTCTGTTTTCAGATGCGGAGGAATTAGGATTAAATGGCGCAGCACTATTTGTAACCCAACATCATTGGGCAAAAGAAATAGGCTTAGTACTTAATTTTGAGGCGCGTGGTTCTTCAGGACCCAGTTATATGTTGATGGAAACCAACAAGGGAAATGCAGGATTAGTAAAAGAGTTTGCTGCCGCAAAAGCCACTTTTCCAGTTTCAAATTCCTTGATGTACAGCATTTATAAAATGTTACCTAACGATACTGATTTGACCGTTTTCAGAGAACAAGGAAACATTCAAGGATACAATTTTGCTTTTATTGATGACCATTTTAATTACCATACCGCACAGGACGACATCAATCATTTGAACAAAAACACGTTAGCGCATCAAGGCACGTACTTAATGCCTTTGTTGAATTATTTCTCAAATGCCGATTTAAGTACGACGCAGGCCAGCGAAGATTACGTCTATTTTACCATTCCATATACATTTATAAGTTATCCTTTTAGCTGGGTTTTACCAATGGTTGTAATCGCATTAGCGCTATTTATTTTTCTGCTTTTTTTAGGAAGAGCAAAGCGTATTTTATCATTCCGAGAAATTGGTAGAGGATTTATTCCGTTTTTAGGTTCCTTGATTGTTACCGGATTAATAACTTTTTTTGGATGGAAAGGATTATTAGCCGTTTACCCGCAATACAATGATTTGCTGAACGGATTTACCTATAACGGGCACGCTTATATTGCTGCATTTGTACTTTTGGCATTAGCGATAACTTTATTATTTTACAACCGTTTTTCTGCTAAGAAAGTGACCATGAATCATTTTGTAGCACCATTATTTATTTGGATTGTGATTAATGGAGCTTTGGCTTTTAGTTTACAAGGAGCCGGATTCTTAATTATTCCGATTTATTTTGGATTATTTTTATTTGCTGCATTTATCATTACCCAAAAATCCCGTAAAATACTAAGTCTTATTTTTAGCATTCCTGCTTTACTAATCATAGCGCCTTTCATCCAGATGTTTCCTATTGGTTTGGGATTAAAAGTACTATTTGGAAGTGCTATTCTTACCGTTTTGACCTTTGGATTATTACTTCCCGTTTTTGGGGCTTTCGCCAAAAAGGGAATCTGGTCTTTAGTGTTTTTTGTACTTGCCATTGGCTTTTTTGCGAAAGCACACTCTGAATCTGGTTACGAATACGGAAAAGCAAAATCAAACAGTTTGTTGTACATATACGATGCCGATACGAACAAAGCCAATTGGGCAACTTATGACACGAATCTTGATTCCTGGACCAAAAGCTATTTGGGTGAAAACCCAAAAGATGCAACCGCGTTGAATGGAACACCGTTATTCAGCAAATACAATTCAGGTTTTACGTATGCTGCCGAAGCTCCTAAAAAAGACATTCTGAAACCAAGTATAGCATTTCTGGAAGACAGAATCGTAGGCAATCAAAGGTATTTGAAAATAAAAATTTCCCCGAATAGAAACGTTAATCGCTATGATATTTTTGCCAATGAAAAAATGGCGATTCATAATTTCAAAGCTAATGGTGTGACCACATTAGGCCAAAAAAATTCGCTTTACCAACGCAAAGGAAAGAAAATATTGAGTTACTATGTCGTTGGAAACGCACCTTTGGAAATACAGTTCAGTGTAAATTCCTCAACGGTTTTAGATATGGAATTGATGGAAAGTTCTTTTGATTTAATGACTAATCCTTTATTCCAAATAACAAAAAGAGAAAACTGGATGATGCCAACACCTTTTGTTTTGAATGATGCTGTGGTAATCAAACAAAAAATAAAACCGACACCAGTTGTTCTTACAAATCCTCTAGACACCGCTATTACACATCCTGTAATAAAAGATAGTTTAACCGTTGTAAACGACAGTTTGAAAGTCAAATAATTTAAACATAAAAATGACAAAAATTAGTATTCTGGGTTGTGGTTGGCTGGGCTTGCCTTTAGCGAAAGCCTTAGTTTCAAAAGGATTTTCCGTGAAAGGTTCGACAACTTCTGATGAAAAATTAGCAACATTAAAAGACGCAGGAATCGCTCCTTTTTTAATTGCGCTTTCAGAAAATAAAACGACTGGAAATCTAACTGATTTTCTAGAGAATTCTGAAATTTTAATCATCGATGTTCCACCCAAACTTCGCGGTTCAGGGACAGAAAGTTTTGTTTCAAAGATAAGAAACGTGATTCCGTTTATAGAAAAATCATCAGTTGAAAACGTGCTTTTCATCAGTTCAACATCGGTTTATAATGATGATGATGCTTTTGTTACTGAAGAAACAATTGCAAAACCGGATACTGAAGGCGGCAAACAATTACTGGAGACCGAACAGCTTTTGCAAAGCAACATACATTTTAAAACTACCGTATTGCGTTTTGGTGGTTTAATTGGCGAGGACCGTCATCCAATAAAATTCTTGGCTGGTCGTGAGAATTTAGATAATCCTGATGCACCTATTAATTTAATTCATCAGGAAGATTGTGTGGGTGTAATTCTGAAAATCATAGAAAATGATGTGTGGAATGAAACTTTCAATGCGGTCACTCCATCTCATCCTACACGAGAACTGTATTATACTCAAAAAGCATTGGATTTAGATTTGGCTTTGCCAAAGTTTAATCATAAAAACCCATCTATAGGAAAAACAATTTTGAGTACTAAAATAGAAACCGTTTTAAATTATACTTTTACAAAATCAAATTTATAACGTGAGAACTAAAATTAAAAATGCTTTTTCGTCGAAAGTTAGCGCCATTGGATTACCTATTTTAGCATTGTGCTGGGTCAGTTTTTTTTGGGGAACTACTTGGATTGCTTCAAAAGAAGGTGTAAAACACATGCCGGCGTTACAACTTGCTGCCATTAGACAATTCATTGGCGGATTGCTGTATATTTCCTTTTTCTTGTTCAAAAAAACACCTTGGCCAAAAGGAAAACAATGGAAAACTATTATTATTTTAAGCATCCTTAATTTTGTTTTGAGTAATGGATTAAGCACTTGGGGCGTGAAATACATAAGTAGCGGACTGGGAGCAATCATTGGCGCTATTGTTCCTTTATGGATTGTAATCATTACTTTTTTTAGAGGCGAACGATTGGCGAGGCTTACGGTTATTGGTTTAATTATCAGTTTTGGCGGCGTTTGCGTTATCTTTTACGATCATTTGAGTGATTTTATGATTCCTGATTTTAGATTTGGGATTATACTGTCATTAATCGCAACTTTAACTTGGGCATTTGGCTCGTTGTACACTAAGAAAAAGGCAGCCAGTTTTAATCCCTATTTTAGTTTAGGACTACAAATGTTTATATCTAGTATTTTACTTTTTGCATACAATGGAGCAACAGGAACTTCCGTTAGTTTGAGTGCTATTCCGGCAATTTCGTGGTGGTCTATTGCCTATTTAGTCGTTTTTGGTTCTGTACTTACTTTCATTGCCTTTATCTATGCGCTTCAAAATCTTCCTGCTGAAATTAGCAGTGTTTACGCATATATCAACCCAATTATAGCCGTGATATTAGGTGCTGTAATTTTTGGTGAAGTCCTCAATGCAGCCATTGCCATTGGTGGTGGAGTTACATTATTTGGATTGTATATGGTGAATTATTCGTTGAGGAAATCACGTAAAAATAGTAGCGAAATCATATAAAAAAATCCCATTCGAATAAACGAATGGGATTTTTTATTAGTTTTAAAAACCGACTACCAGATTCTTACACGCTTTTCAGGTGCAATATACATTCCGTCAGTTGCTTTGATATCAAACGCTTTGTAAAACGTATCTATGTTTTGCAAAGGAACATAAGCACGGTACATTCCTGGAGAATGCGGGTCTGTTTTTACTTGATTTTTCAAGGCTTCGTCACGCATTTTTGAACGCCATATTGTTGACCAAGAAATAAAGAAACGTTGTTCTGGAGTATATCCGTCGATTAATCCTGGATTCCCATTTTCTTTTAAATACAATTGTAAACCATCATAAGCGGCATTTACTCCACCTAAATCTCCAATGTTTTCACCAAGAGTAAATTTACCATCTACAAAAGTTCCTGGAATTGGTTCCAAAGCGCTGTATTGAGCCGCAAGTGCTCCAGTTAAAGCAGAGAATTGTTTTAAATCTTCAGCCGTCCACCAGTCTACTAAGTTTCCATCAGCATTGTAACGAGATCCTGAATCATCAAAACCATGTGAGATTTCGTGACCAATAACACCACCAATTCCACCGTAATTTACCGCTTCATCCGCTTGATAATTATAAAAAGGCGGTTGTAAAATCGCTGCCGGGAATACAATTTCGTTATTTGAAGGATTGTAATAGGCATTTACCGTTTGTGGAGACATTCCCCATTTTTCTTTATCCACTGGTTTATTCAACTCAGCAATGTTTTCTTGAAAACGCCATTTGGCCATGCTCAAAGCATTTTCAAAGTAGCTTCCGCCTTCTTGTGGACTTTTAATCGTCAAGGCTGAATAGTCTTTCCATTTGTCAGGGTAACCAATTTTAATTCTTGATTTATGCAATTTAGCCAAGGCGCTTACCTTAGTTTCTGCAGACATCCAAGATAAATTATTGATTCTGTTTTCGAAAGCTAAAAAGATGTTTTTGATCATTTTCTCCGCTTTGGCTTTGGCTTCAGCCGGAAATTTTTTCTCAACATATAATTTTCCTAATGCTTCTCCAACTGCTCCATTGATCGTTTGAAGTGCTCTTTCATCACGTGGTCTTTGGCTTACTGCACCAGTCAACGTTTTTCCGTAAAACTCAAAGTTTGCGTTTTCAATTTCAGTTGACAATTGGCTAGAAGCTCTGTTCAACAAACTCCAACGCATGTAAGCTTTCCACTCGTCTACTTTGTTTTCTTTCAACACACTTTCAAGCGCCACCATGTATTTGGGTTGCGATACAATAACCGTATCTACTTTCGCCAAACCAATTTTTGTGAAATAATTATTCCAGTTGATTGACGGAGTTAATTTACTCAAATCATTCAAAGTCATCGGATTGTAAGACTTACGACGATCTCTGCGTTCTACTCTGTCCAATCTTGGTTTAGACATAGCAATTTCAAGAGCCAGGATTTTTTCTGCATTTATTTTAGCCACTGCTGGTTTATCCCCAAGGTATTGCAACATTTTAGCAACGTGTAAAACATATTTCGCACGTTTCTCTTTAGAATCGGCATCCTCAGAAACATAATAATCTCTATCTGGCAAACCTACGCCACCAGGGCCTAAGTTAATCACATTTCTACTGCTGTTCTTTGCATCAGTTCCTACGCCTGCACCCATAAATCCAATGCCACCGATAGGTTCCATTTCAATCATTAATGCTTCTAGGTCTTTAGCATTTTTAACCGCATCAATTTTTTTCAAATACGGTTTCAAAGGAGCTATACCCAACTTATTTCTTCCTACAGTATCAAGAATAGATTTGTATAAGTTAATCGCTTTTCCTTGATCTGTATTGGATTTGTAGCTTGGATTTGTTGTCGCTTCTTTTAGAATTTCCAAGGCATCCGCGTCAGTTCGTTGACGCAATTCGTCAAAACTACCCCAACGGGTTCTATCAGCTGGAATCTCCGTATTGTCCAACCAAGTTCCATTCACATAGCGAAAGAAATCATTACTAGGTTTCACGTTTTTATCCATGTAATTCACATTGATTCCCGGTTCCTTAGCTGCCGGAGTGGTTTGCGCTTGACTCACCGCAAAGCCCATAATTGCGGGAATCACAAAAAGCAATTGCTTATTGCTGGTTTTTTTCATTTTTTTTAGGTTTTTAGTTATCTTAACAAAGCTATTAATAAATAATTTGATTTTTAGTTAAAATCTATTATTTACGAATACATCTTTATTTGACTCCTAAATTTCTAAAAGGTTTAATTATAAAAGGCATTGATTTCATATCCTTATATTTCGAAGGAATCTATCTAAACTAAGTATTGTGTTAGGTCAAACGCATTAAAAATTGAACCACATAGAAACATAGAATTAAATTTTTGATTTAAATCTGTTCCGAACATTCGAAATTTAGGTGACATAGAAAAAAAGCCAATGCTTTTTTCTATTGTAAACTCTTATCTCCGTCAAAATTTATTTTTACAGGAATAAACACTATGTTTCTATGTGCTTTAAACTTTAATTATAATGCGTTTGACGTGAGTATTGTGTTAATTTGAATTAAAAACAAATCTCGTTTTCGTATTTTTGCATTAAAATAGCGTTATGTTAGAATTTTTCAAAAAATACCGACTCTTTTTCGGGGTCTTCATTGTTCTTTCGGCAATCATTTTATCCTTATTTTATTCGGCTTTAAAGCCAAAAAAAACACTCCCCATTTATAATCCTGCGGATGTAAATCCTGAATTAGTGGACAGCACCGTTCAATACAAAAGCAAGTATCATACGATTGCTGATTTCTCGTTTACCAACCAAAACGGAAAAACCATCACCCAAAAAGACTACGAAGGCAAAATATATGTAGCTGATTTTTTCTTTACCACTTGCGGTTCCATTTGTCCAAAGATGACCACCAATTTATCGGATATTCAAAAAGCTTTCGCTACTAATCCAAAGGTAAAATTATTATCATTTACCGTTTTCCCAGAGACTGACAGCGTTCCAGTTTTAAAGGCTTACGCCAAAAAACATCATGTTGATGATGCCAAATGGAATTTAGTCACCGGAGATAAAAAAGAAATTTATACCATGGCCAGAAAATCCTATTTAGCCGTGAAACTTGGAAAACCAGACGAATTATACGATATGGTTCACACCGAAAATTTTGTTTTGGTAGATACCAAAAAAAGAGTTCGTGGCTTTTATGACGGTACCAATAAAGAGGATATGAAACGATTAATTGAAGACATCACTTTTTTGAGTAACGAATAAGAAGCATTCAAACGAACCCCAGTTTTTATAAAGATAACCGCTGCATTATCTGTTGGATTGATTTGTTTTAATTACCGTATAAATGTGATAATTATCATTTGTGTTTATATTAAAATGTGTATTTTTGCAATCTTAATTCAATCTAAATAAGGTTTGCAAACAACGATAAATTCTCTCAAAAAAGGCGAAAAAGCCATTATAAAAGACTTTGACATCGACACCGTTCCATTAAAATTATTGGAAATGGGTTGCTTGCCTGGCAATATGGTTGAATTACTTCAAATTGCTCCTTTTGGAGATCCTTTGTATTTGAATATTAATGGTTCACATGTAGCAATTCGGGTGGAAACTGCAAAAGAAATTGAGGTTGACATTATAAAAACCAACTTATGGTAAGCAAACAAAACATCAATGTCGCTTTGATCGGGAATCCGAATGTGGGTAAAACTTCCGTTTTCAATCAGCTTACGGGTTTGAATCAACAAGTGGGGAATTATCCCGGAATTACCGTTGAAAAAAAGATAGGTTTTTGTAAATTGCCCAATAATATAAAGGCAAATATTCTGGATTTACCCGGAACATACAGTTTGAACGCCAGTTCCATTGATGAGAATGTTGTCATTGAATTATTACTCAACAAAAATGACAAATTATATCCTGATGTAGCGCTTGTCGTTACCGATGTGGAAAATTTAAAACGAAATTTACTTCTTTTTACCCAAATAAAAGACCTTGAAATTCCAACAATATTAGTCATCAACATGGCTGACAGAATGAAATTCAAAGGGATTACGCTGGATATTCCGTATCTTGAAGAACACTTAAAAACAAAGATTGCATTAATCAGTTCCAGAAAAGGGTATGGAATTGATGAGTTGAAAAAATTGATTGTAAGCTACCGAACCATTTCGAGCGAACCTTGCCTGAATGCCTCCGTAATTGATCCGGACTATTTCAACAGTTTACGCAAAGCATTCCCAAATCAATTGCTTTATAAATTATGGTTGGTGATTACACAAGACGTAAATTTCCTGAATTTAGAACGAAATGAAGTCCGAAGCTCGTTCACAAAATCGCACTCAGATTTAAAACGCCTGCAACAAAAAGAAACCATAAAACGCTATCAATTCATCAATGATGTGCTGAAAGTAGGTTTAAAAATTGACTCCTCAGTTGCACGAGATTACCGCAGCAAACTCGACCGCGTGCTGACACATAAAGTTTGGGGTTACGTCATTTTCTTTTTGATTTTGTTTGTTATTTTCCAATCTATTTTCGAATGGTCTAAAATTCCAATGGATTTCATCGATGCTTCTTTTGCCTCGTTGAGCACGCATGCTGCCGAAGAATTGCCAGCAGGAGTTTTAACCAATTTAATTTCGCAGGGAATCATCCCGGGAATTGGAGGGATTTTGATATTCATTCCACAAATTGCTTTCCTGTTTATGTTTATTTCGATTCTTGAAGAAAGTGGTTATATGAGCCGCGTGGTTTTCCTGATGGATAAAATCATGCGAAAATTTGGTTTATCGGGCAAAAGTGTGGTGCCGCTTATTTCTGGTACCGCTTGTGCGATTCCGGCAATTATGGCAACCCGAAATATTGAAAACTGGAAAGAAAGATTAATTACGATTTTGGTAACTCCTTTCACAACTTGTTCCGCCAGATTACCTGTTTACGCTATCATTATTGCACTTGTAATTCCCGACAAT
Organism: Flavobacterium sp. GNP002; assembly: GCF_054343795.1. Taxonomy (NCBI): domain Bacteria; kingdom Pseudomonadati; phylum Bacteroidota; class Flavobacteriia; order Flavobacteriales; family Flavobacteriaceae; genus Flavobacterium; species Flavobacterium sp. GNP002. Next base: position 1,283,910 of record NZ_JBTGUW010000001.1, on the reverse strand, counting down.
CGTGTTTTTGGATTTCTGAACATGCAAGGAATGACCTTGATGTTGTTATACCTTCTAGGTTTTGGAATGGCTATTTTCTCTGCTTATATTTTGAATAAAATCCTTAAAATTAAAGGAAAAACATACTTCGTGGTAGAAATGCCGAATTACAAATTACCACTTTTCAAGAACGTGGGAATTAATGTAATCGAAAAAACAAAGGCTTTTATTTTTGGTGCCGGAAAAATCATTTTAGCTATTTCTATCGTTTTATGGTTTTTAGCTTCTTACGGTCCAGGAGAAAAATTCAACAATGCTGAAAAAATTGTTGTTGAAAACACGAAGCAAAATCCGTTGCCGAAAGCTGAATTTGAAAATGCTGTGGCTTCTCAAAAACTAGAAAACTCCTATATTGGAATCATGGGAAAAGCCATTGAACCTGCCATTTCACCGTTAGGTTACGACTGGAAAATAGGAATTGCCATTATCAGTTCCTTTGCTGCCAGAGAAGTTTTTGTGGGGACATTAGCCACGATTTACAGCGTTGGCGGAAGCGACAATGAAGTTACTATCAAAAATAAAATGGCTGCCGAAATCAATCCCGTTACCGGAGAAAAGATTTTCAACTTCGCCTCTGGAATATCATTATTGTTGTTTTATGCTTTTGCCATGCAATGTGCCAGTACGTTAGCGGTTACTAAAAAAGAAACCAATTCCTGGAAATGGCCGGCCGGACAATTGATCTTCATGTCTGGATTTGCTTATGTTGTTGCTTTAATTGCATACCAAATCTTAAAATAAAATATTGAACAAACGTTAAACTTCCAATTTTTATTATTTTTAATTTGTCTAAATAAGATTTCGATTTTATCTTTGCAGCGTAGAATTAATCTAAATAAAAATGAAGAATAATATAATTGCAGCTTCACTATTAGTTACGTCAGCATTATTTGCACAAGAAAAGGAGCTTTCGAAAACCCAAAAAGACAGTATTGAAAGTTTGAATGAAGTCATCATCACTACTGATGCGATCGTTGGAAGTAAATTTAAAGCCAAAAACAAAGCAGGTTCCACTTATTTTATTTCTCCAAAAGAATTAAAAACCTTCAACTACGACGATGTTTCCCGAATTCTGAGAACTGTTCCCGGAGTTACTATTCAGGAAGAAGACGGTTTTGGATTACGTCCAAATATTGGAATGCGAGGAACCAGCCCCAATCGAAGTGAAAAAATAACCTTGATGGAAGATGGAATTCTTATTGCTCCAGCTCCATACTCTGCTCCCGCAGCTTATTATTTCCCAACAGTAAACAGAATGCAATCTTTCGAGATATTGAAAGGCGGAAGCCAAATCCAATACGGTCCTTATACTACTGGAGGCGCCATGAATATGGTTTCGACTCAAATACCAAATCGATTTTCAGGTCGTGTAATAGCAAGTATTGGTAGCTTTAACACCAAAAAAACATACGTAAATATTGGTGATGAGCACAAAAATTTTGGTTACGTTTTAGAATACAACAACCGAAATTCCGATGGATTCAAAAAAATTGACAATAGCTCAAAAAATACCGGTTTTCAAGGAAATGATTATGTGGCAAAATTCAGGATTAATACAAATGCAGATGCAAAAGTATATCAATCCTTAACCGCCAAAATTCAGTACAGCGAAGATTTGGCAAACGAAACCTATCTTGGTTTAACTGATGCCGATTACGCTAACAATCCGTACCGAAGATATGTAGGATCCAATGAAGATTATATTGAAACGGAACACAAACAAATCATGCTGACGCACTTGATAAAGCCGTTTGAAAACTTCAGTATTACTACAAAAGCATACAAAAATGAATTTGCCAGAAACTGGTACAAACTAGATGCTGTAAGAGTTGGCTCATCAAAGATCAGCATTAACAATATTTTGACAAACCCTGCAACTTACAATGCAGAATACCGAGCAATAACAGGTGCCAATAACACAATAAACAACGCTTTATTGGTGAAAGCGAACAACCGTATGTATGAGGCAAAAGGAATTCAAACCGTAGCAAACTACACTTTTGAAACCGGAAAAACAAAACACGATATTGATTTTGGCATCCGCTACCATGAAGATTTTGAAGACCGTTTCCAATGGGTTGACGGATATGCAATTCAAAACGGGGCGATGAACAGAACCAGCAACGGAACTCCGGGAACTGACGCTAATGCTATCGTAAAAGCCGAAGCCATTGCAGCTCATATTCTTTACAATTTGAGTATTGATAAATTCACTTTCACACCCGGAATTCGTTACGAAGATATCAAACTGAATTCGTTGAATTACGGTACAAATGATGTGATTAGAGCAGAAACATCTTTGGCGAAAGCCAATAACAAAACAAATGTTTGGATTCCAGGAATGGGGATTTTGTATAAAATAAACGACGATTACAATATTTTTACAAGCGTTCACAAAGGGTTTTCACCTCCGGGTGTGAAAGCTGGCGAAGACGCAGAAAGCAGTTTGAACACCGAATTAGGGTTCCGTTTTCATAAAAACGCTTTACAAGGGGAAATCATAGGATATTACAACAACTTTTCAAATCTTCAAGGCTCAGATTCTATGTCAGGTGGAGGAGCCGGGACTGGAGATTTATTTAATGCGGGAGAAGCTATAGTAAAAGGGATTGAAGTACTGGCAACCTATGAAGTAATCAACAACCGAGAAAAAGGGTTTAAAATACCACTTACTGTTTCCTATACTTTGACGGATACTGAATTGAAAAACAATTTCAACAGTACAATTTGGGGAACTGTAGAAAGTGGAGATGAAATTCCATACATTGCTAAAAATCAACTGGCTATCACAACAGCATTTGAAACTGAAAAATTCAATTTTGCGCTTAGCGGAAAATATGTTGATGCTTTCAGAACTGAAGCGGGTGTTGGAACTATTCCGGCGAATAACAGAGTCGCTTCGAATTTCATTATAGATTTCTCGGCTAAATACCACCTTACTAACAACATTAGTTTGATGGGAAATATCATTAATTTATTGGACAAAGAATACGCAGTTTCAAGAGTTCCTGCAGGTTTACGTCCAGGACAACCTTTTGGAATTAACTTTGGAATCATGGCTCAGTTGTAAAAACTTTGTCATTAGTTTAACGCAAAAAAGCAACCTTTTCGGGTTGCTTTTTCTTATATTTACGATATGGATATTCAAGAAATTTTAGCTTTTTTAGCACTCGGAATAGCACTGGCTTTTTTGATTAAAAAATTCTTTTTCAAAAAGAAAAAATCAGAAAAAAATTGTGGTAGCGGCGATGATTGCGGTTGCAATTAAAATTTTCATTATTTCTGTTTTTAATCTGAACTACTTTATAACACAATAGGGTTAAACTTTCCTTAAAAAAACAAAAAAAAGCCTTCTACAACTTCATAAAACGCCTTTTTTTGATTAAATTTACTATATAAAAAATGAGTTTTTAGACTCAAAATCAGTCGTTTCCATTGTTTTGATTAAAAAATGGTTTTGGATTTGAACTTGATTCTAAGTTTACTTTTGGACATAATTTCAATTTATCCCTACAAAAAAGTGAAATTATAGAACTATTATGAATTGGTAATCCACATACGATTATACAATCATAATTTTTAATAAAAATCTGATATATAAGTTGTAAATATTTTTAATCCCGATAAAATATTTACTATTCTGTTATAAACTTAAGTAATGTTCGTTTTTGGATAGACTTCTTATAATAACTCAAAGAAAACTACCTTTTGATTTCATAACTATCCTTTTCACGGATTACTTTTCTCAAAAAAACACAAGAAGTAGTTCCATGAAAACTTCTTACACTTATTACGTTGCCATTGATTTCAAACCAAAACGAACCAATATCAACTAATCATGAAAAAGTTTGTCACCATAGTGTTATTTATGCTGAACATCTCCTTTCTTTTTGCTCAAAAAGAAATCTCTGGTTTTGTGATAGATAATTCCGGTGTTCCAATGTCAGGTGTTAATATCACCGAAAAAGGAACAAGCAACAGCGTTTCTACTAATATTATCGGAGCGTATAAGATTACTGCTAAAGAAGGTGCTATTTTAGTCTTTAGCTATACTGGTTTCTCCAAACAAGAATATGGCACAACCGAATCTATTCTGAATGTAGTTTTATCTGAAGGAGGCGGACAAAATCCTAACCAAGTTGTCGTTACCGGAACAAGAGCTACACCCAGAAGCAATACCACAACTACACTTCCTATTGATATTGTATCATCCGAAGAACTGATTTCAACAGGACAAACAACTTTTGACAAAGCATTACAATACAAAATCCCTTCTTTTAATACGGCTCAAACTCCCGTAAACGATGCTACTTCCTTACTTGATCCATACGAAATTAGAAATATGGGCCCCAGCAGAACTTTAATACTCATCAATGGAAAACGGAAAAATTTAAGCGCTTTACTTTATGTTCAAACATCACCCGGTCAAGGAGAAACTGGCGTTGACATTTCTGGAATACCAATTAATGCCATAGAAAGAGTGGAAATTCTTCGTGATGGCGCATCGGCGCAATACGGTTCTGATGCTATTGCCGGAGTACTCAATATCATTTTAAAAAAGAGAACTGATAACGGTTCCGTAACTATTAAAACAGGCGTGACGGGTGAAGGTGACGGCGAAATGCTGGGTATAAGTTTGAACGATGGAGCTACTGTAGGCGACAGAGGTTTTGTGAATTATACGTTAGATTTTTCGAAAGTAAACCTGGCAAACAGGCCTGGAAAAATTGATGCAGATGGAGAGTTTACTGATTTTGGAGACACTATTTCTGGAATTAACACCTCAACAGATATTAAAACTTTTCTAACAAAATACCCCGATGCTAAAAATATAAATGGAGCCCCAGAAACTGCTGCAGCAAAATTTTTGGTCAACGGTGGATTTAATCTATCCGATGAAACACAAATGTATTACAATGCTGCTTATGTGTACAAAAAAGTGAATTCTTATGCCAATTATAGAACACCATACTGGGGCTACGGAGGAGGAACTAGTGTAAACGAACTTCCCTATTTATTGGACTTTTTTGGAGATGGAACTGCTGCTTCATACAAAGGCTATATCCCTACATTTATAGGCGATTTAAACGATTACAATGCCACTTTAGGGTATAAATCCATAAAAAACGGATGGAATACTGATGCCAGCATAACTGTAGGCGGAAACAAACAAGCTTATGCTATAGAAAACTCTCATAACAGATCTGACATTCAAGATGAAAATGGAGTGAATTTATATCGTGAGAGCAGTCCCATTTTTTTTAAACCTGGAGGCGCTTCCTTCAATCATGTTGTAGGTAATTTAGATATTTCAAAAGTGCTGTCTGATAAAATAAGTATTGGTTTTGGCTCAGAAGTCAGAACCGAAACATTTGTAATTAACGAAGGCGATAAAGCTTCTTGGGATGGATTTGGCGCAGACTCATTCGCGGGGAATCGCCCCGAAAATTCTGGTAAATGGAATCGATACAATTTAGGTGGATACTTTGATTTAGCGTATGACTTTACCAAAGACTTTTCGGTAAACAGTACCATTCGTTATGAAGATTATAGCGATTTTGGTGCAGCTACGGTTTGGAAATTGAGTTCCAGATATAAATTTTCTAAAGATAAAATTACCGTAAGAGGTTCTATTTCCTCTGGATTTAGAGCGCCTACATTACACCAAATTTACACTCAAAAATCACAATATTCTTTCGTTGCTGGCCAGGGAATCCAAATCAACGGCCTAATTAATAATATTTCTGCAAATGCACGCATTTTAGGCATCCCAAAATTAGATGCCGAAAAATCAACCAATATGACTGTAGGAATAGGTGCCAATCCTTTGAAGAATTTAAATTTCACTATAGATTATTACAACATTAAAGTAAAAGACCGAATCATTTTAGGAGATAAAGTTAATACTCAATTTGGCAGTGTGGCCTGGTTTGAAAACTCTTTCGACTCGAGAACTTCAGGTTTAGATGTGGTCATGAATTACGGCACTATAGCACTAGGAACCGGAGTAATGGGATTCCATTTATCCGGAAACGTTACTCTTGAAAACAAAAGGATTTCACCCGTTTCAAGTGATAATTTTGGCGCAACACTTGAGGCTTTGATGTTTACCTCCAGACCCAAAACAAAATGGATTTTGGGAGGAAATTACAAAATCAGTAAATTTGATATCTCGCTTAGCAACACGTATTTTGGGAAAACAACTTTTAAACAAGAAGGTTTAGATTCCAATTTAAGAACCGAATTTATACCCAAAATAGTCACTGATTTAGGAATTAACTACGCTGCAACAGATAAATTAACCGTGGCGCTTAACGTGAATAATTTATTAAATGTCGTCCCGGAATGGAAATTTAAAGCCGAAAACGCAATTGGAACAGCCATTTTAAACAATCCAACTCAAGTAAAATCACAATTTAACCTAATCACATTCAATGGGCGTTATTCTCAAATGACCTACGAAGGATATCACTTTAGCCAATTAGGAACGTTATTTAATTTATCCCTTATCTATAAGTTTTAAACCAGATCTTTCAAATCAAAACAGAAACTCATTAAAAACAGCATGATGAAAATTAAAAATCACATATTTATTCTAGGGGCAATTATCATGCTAATGGGAGGAAATACTATTGCTGCCCAAGAGAATTCTGGTGGGAAAGAATATGCCCTGAAAGCTGATTTTCTGTATCGTTTTGTAGACTATGTCTATTGGAAAAACTATTCTAAAAAACAAAATTTCAAGATTGCTATTCTGGAAGGAAGTCCAATTACCTCTTCATTACTTGACATTACTAAAAACAAAAAAATTGAAGTAAAGGAGTATAAAAATTTGAACGACCTAAGTTTTTGCAACATTCTGTTTGTTCCTTACAATAGCTCCATTCCTATAGAAACCATTCTTTCTAAATTTTCCGGTAAACCCGTATTAATTGTAACAGAACAAAACGGTTACGGAAAAAAAGGCACACACGTGAATTTTGTTACACTAGATAATAAATTAAAATTTGAAGTAAATATAAAAGCAATAAATAAAGCCGGAATAGGAATCAGTTCATTCTTATTGCAACATGCCATTATAGTGCAGTAAAAGTGTCAAATCACATATTTGAATTGTCCTTTTATATTTGAATTCGAACAATCTTAAAACCTTTAAAATCAAGAAAAAACAAAATGTTTAGTATGTTATAAATATTGAAAAAACAATAAATATATGATGAATCTACGCAACATATCAATTAAAAATAAGCTGGTGCTTATGCAGGTTTTTACCTCTGCATTTGTGTTAGGAATTTGTATTACTGCTTTTGTACTAATCGACATTAAAGGATTTAAAGACCGAAAAGTGATTAGTTCAATAGCAATTGCTCAAGTGGCAGGTTTCAATAATGTTTCGGCCCTAGAGTTTTTAGATAATGCTGCCGCCAATAAAATCCTGTCGGAATTAAACGTGCAAAACGACATTTTGAATGCAAACATATTGGACAAAAAAGGTAACGTTTTTGCCTCCTATACAAAACCGGGTTCTGATCCTAACTATCGATTTACTATTCCAGCCATGGATGAAAAAAGTTCCCATTTTACCAATGAAAATCTTTTTGTTTTCAGCAAAATCAAAAAAGACGATAAAACAGTAGGATTAGTTTGCATCCGATTTGAACTATCAGAATTGAATAAAATAAAAATGGATATACTGCGTCTGGGAATAGTGTTATTGGTCGTAGGAATTGGGCTGGCTTTCTTGATTGCAATGATTATTAAAAAATACATCTCAAAACCCTTGTTGAACTTGGTAACCGTTATACAGCAGATAAAGGACACAAGTGATTATGCAACCCGCATGACAGTTGAAGGAAAAGACGAAATCAGCATTCTTTCCCTAGGCCTTAATGACATGCTTTCAACGATTGAAAAAAGAGACAATGAAGTGGCACAATCCAAAGAAAAGTTAAATGAACAAAATATACTTTTACAATCGGTGATTCAAAATATGGGCGATGGATTAGTCGTTGCTGATGAAAATGGAAAATTCATCATTTGGAATCCTGCTTCTGAAAAGATAATTGGAATTGGTCTTTTGGATATACCAGAAGAAAAATGGGCTAACACGTATGGCATATTGTGGCCCGACACTAAAGCCATTTTAGCCACTGATGAACTTCCCATCGTTAAGGCATTACATGGCGAAGAAGTGGATGACATGGAAGTATTTGTACAAAATTACAAAAAAACAGAAGGTAATTTTGTTGTGATATCTGCCAGACCATTAAAAGATTCAGTAGGGAAAATCACTGGTGCGGTCGCCGTTTTCCATGATATCACAGAACGAAAAAATGCAGAAACCGAAATTAAAAAACTAAATGAAGAACTGGAACAAAAAGTAACGGAACGCACAGCACAATTGGCAGAAGCCATAGAAACACTTCGCAAAAGCGAGGAAAAATACCGTGAAATTGTGGAAAACATAAGCGATGTTGTCCATACATCAGACTACAAAGGATATTTTACTTACATCAATCCCGCCTGTAAAAAACTGACAGGTTATACCCAAGATGAACTTATAGGAAAACAATTTTCAGAACTAGTGGCTCCGGAGTGGAAAGACCGTGTGGCTGAATTCTATTTAAATCAATTTAAACATAAAATAGACGAAACATTATTCTCATTTCCAATAATTACCAAAAACAGGGAACAAAAATGGGTAGAACAAACAGTAATGCAGTTAAGGGAAGGAAATAGAATTACCGGTCACAAATCGATCATGAGAGACATTACGGAACGAAAAGCAGCCGAACAGAAATTAAAAGAAAGTGAAGGTCAATTGCAAACCATATTCAATGAAGCGCCTGATGCTTTGATTGTAATAAATGACGAAGGAATCATCATGAGATGGAATCCACAAGCCGAAAAAATATTTGGTTGGACAATCATAGAAGCCTTAGGCAAACGAATGCATGAATTAATTATGCCAAAACAACATAGAGAGAATCATTCAAAAGGACTTCAACACTTTATAGATACTGGTGAAGGGCCTATTCTTAATAAAACATTTGAAACCACTGCGCTTAACAAACAAAATGTTGAATTTGATATTGAATTAACTGTATCACAAGCTACCATTTTAGGCAAATATATCTTCATTGCTTTTATAAAAGATATTTCAATAAGCAAAAAACTAGAAGACGAAAAAATAGAAGCCGATAAATTAGTGCGTCTTAATGAATTAAAATTGAAATTGATATTAGAAAATATTGGCGAAGGAATTATTGTAACTGACAGTCAGAAAAGAATTGTTTTATCCAATCACATGGCCGAAGAAATCATAGGTATAAAACAAGACTCTACAATGCCTACCACACTAGATTGGTCCACTAAATATGACTTGTATTATCCTGATGAGCGAACTGTTTTTCCGGCTCAAAATCTTCCATTGGAAAAAGCGTTAAAAGGCGAATCAACAGATGATGTTGAAATAATAATTGAAGATTCAGAAACTAAAACCAGAAAACGGGTTATCATCAGCGGCAGACCAATAATCGATGAAAACAATTATGTTATTGCCGCTGTTGCGAATATAAAAGACATCACCTACTACAAAGAACTTGAAGTCGCTCTAGAAGAAAGCGAACAGAAATATCGAAAATTAATTGGGTTCAAAAGTGACAAAAAATAACATTTACTATACTGTCTATCTTTAAAGATGCAATCATTCGCTAGTGTCAGAAAGGATTATTTTATATACCCAATTTTTACATAATAGTTTTTCGGGTTGATTTTAACACCTTCTTTTGGATAAGGAAAAACACTAATGCTTTTAATTTTTTTTTGCTTTTCGGGCAAATATTTAGCGAACCACTGTTTATTTTCTTGTTCGTTTTTCATCGAAAAAACCATTGTGTGGTCCTCCACTAATTTTGAATCTTTGTACACCGAAACAACAACATTAACTTCTCCCGCCCAAATGCAAGTCACGCCTTCAGGGCAACGTGAATCATTTGCAATCGCTTTTAAAACCAGCTGAAATCCTTTTTGATTGGGACATACTTTTTGCTTTATAGTTATGTATTTAACTTTTTCTGATTCTGGGCTTTGCGCCAAAACTACACTGCTGATCATCATAAAAAGGAATAGAATTGACTTTTTCATAAGCTCTGTTTAAAAGATTAAAATTCCTTTTATTTTTCACTAAAATGCTATCCTAATGCCACATCTAGTGTCATCATCACAATAAACCCACCTACAAAACCTAAAGTAGCAATATCCGTGTTTTTATCTTGTTGTGTTTCTGGAATTACCTCCTCAACCACTACAAAAATCATTGCGCCTGCGGCAAAAGCTAAAGCGTACGGCAAAATTGGAGTGAAAAATGTGACTGCAAAAGCACCTAAAACAGCGGCAACCGGCTCAACTAATGCTGAAGACTGTCCGTACATAAAACTCTTCCAACGGCTCATTCCCATTCTGCGTAACGGCATAGCAACAGCGATTCCTTCCGGAAAATTCTGAATTCCAATACCAATTGCTAACGTAACAGCACCAGCGATGGAAGCTTCCGGAATCCCGGCGGCAACACCACCAAAAAGAACTCCAACCGCCAATCCTTCGGGAATATTGTGCAGTGTAATTGCCGAAACCAATAATGTGGTACGTTGCCATGGTGATTTGATTCCTTCGGTAACTTTAAAATTGATATGCAAATGCGGCAACACTTTATCAATTCCGAAAATGAACAAAGCACCAAGAAAAAAACCAAAAGCTGCAGGAATCACTTTTGCAAATCCTTCGCCGCCCGTCATTTCAATGGCTGGAGCCAATAAACTCCAAAAACTGGCCGCAACCATAACTCCTCCCGTAAACCCGAGCATTCCGTCAAGAACCGTTCGATTCATGGTTTTAAACATAAAAACAAATGAAGCTCCTAACGCGGTTAAAAACCAAGTGAACAAACTCGCATACAATGCGGCTAATATTGGGTCGATACTCGTGAAATAATCCACTATAGATTGAAACATAATTATTTGATATATAAATTACTGGCTATTTTATTTGAAATGGTTATTTCTTTGGTTCCAACCCGGATTCTGAAAGAGGAATCGAAGCTTTCCTTTTCGATAATTTCAATTTGGGAACCCAACGCAATTTCCTGTTTGTCTAAATATTTTAAAAAATCAGAAGAAGTATCTTTTACGCCCACACAAATCCCAATTTGGCTTTTTTCGAATTCAGAAAGCAGTTGTTTTTCTACTTTTATTATGCGTCCATTAGCATCCGGAATAGGGTCGCCGTGCGGATCTTCGGTAGGATTTCCCAAAAAATCATCCAGTTTATTGATGAGTTTTTCGGATTTAATGTGTTCCAATTGTTCGGCTATATCATGCACCTCATCCCAAGAAAAGTCAAGTTTCTCTACAAGAAAGCATTCCCAAAGTCGGTGTTTTCTAACGATCATCTTCGCCGCCAATTTTCCTTTATCAGTAAGGGAAACGCCTTGGTACTTTACGTAGTTTACCAAGTCTTTTTCGGAGAGTTTCTTAAGCATATCAGTAACGGACGATGCTTTGGTTTCCATTTTTTCAGCAATGGCATTAGTGCTAATATCTGTATCCGAAACGGAAGTAAGGTGGTAAATGGTCTTGAGATAATTTTCTTCTGAAAAGGTCATTTGATTTGAGATTAACATTTTTTGATTTCAGATTTATAACGAGATCAATTAAGTTATTGACACAAATGTAATTAAAAAATTTGTTTTGCAAAATATAATTTTTAGGTTTGTCTAAAATTTAATTTAATTATAATGAAAATAATAATTCCGCTACTCGTATTTCTAATCTTTAACTTTGGCTACAGCCAAGAAAAAACAAGTCTTTCGGGATATGTTTCATCAGAAAAAAAAGGAGTTTCGGATGCCCGTGTTTTTTTAATTGGAACAAAATATGCGACCAAAACGGATAGTTTGGGAAATTACAGTATCGCAAATATTGCTGAAGGAAATTATAAAATACAAATTACAGCAAGCGGATTTCAAAATTTAAAAAAGAACATAACGGTCAAAATTAATGAAAACAACATTTTGGATTTTGAACTTTCAAATACCGAAAACCAACTTAACGAAGTCGTTGTTTCGGGAACATTGAAAGCGGTAAAAAGATTAGAAAGCGCTGTTCCAGTCGAAGTTTATTCTCCAATATTCTTCAAGAAAAACCCAACGGCCAGTATTTATGAAGCCTTACAAAATGTAAATGGCGTTCGGCCGCAACTGAATTGTGGGGTTTGCAACACGGGCGACATCCATATTAATGGGTTGGAAGGTCCGTATACTTTGGTTTTAATCGACGGAATGCCCATCGTGAGCAGTTTATCTACGGTGTATGGATTATCTGGAATACCAAATTCGCTAGTGGAACGAATAGAAATCGTAAAAGGTCCCGCATCCTCATTATACGGTAGTGAAGCCGTGGGCGGTTTAATCAATATCATTACTAAAAATCCAACAAACGCTTCCCTATTCTCCGCTGATGTGTTTGCGACTTCTTGGTTAGAATCCAATGTTGATTTAGGAGTAAAACTAAATGTTGGTAAGAAAGCAACTGCGCTTTTAGGTTTAAATTATTTCAAATACAATCAAAAAATAGACAACGACAACGACGGATTTACAGATGTTTCTCTTTCGGACCGAATTTCCCTTTTTCAAAAATGGACTTTTGAAAGAAAGGAAAATCGATTGTTTACCATTGCGGCGCGTGGCGTTTATGAAGACCGTTTTGGCGGAGATGTGCGTTGGGAGAAAAAACACCGGGGAGGAAACGAAATCTATGGCGAAAGCATTTATACCAAACGGGCAGAATTGATTGGAAGTTATCAACTGCCTTTTCAGGAAAAGCTGATGCTGTCTTTTTCAGGAAACGTACATTTTCAAGACAGCCGATATGGCACAACGAGTTATATTGCCAATCAAAAAATTGGTTTTCTACAATTTACTTGGGACAAAAAAATAGGAAAAAATGATTTGCTTACCGGAATCGCCACCCGATACAATTATTACGATGACAATACGCCGGCAACTTCAAAACTGGGAACCAACAATCCGGAGAAAACGTGGTTACCGGGAATTTTTATTCAAGACGAAATTACGTTCACTGAAAAACACAAGCTATTACTGGGAATACGTTACGATTACAACTCATTTCACGGAAGCATCTTAACGCCAAGAATTGCCTACAAATGGAAATTGGACGACAATAATATCATTCGTTTGAATGCAGGAACAGGTTTTAGAGTCGTAAATTTATTTACAGAAGATCACGCTGCTCTGACTGGCGCTCGTGAAATTATAATTGCAAATAACCTAAAACCGGAACAATCATTAAATGCCAATTTAAATTATATCAAGAAAATAAATTTTGATAACGGAACCTTTATTGGAATCGAAACTTCATTTTTTCATACCCGATTCAGCAATAAAATTGTTTCGGATTACGATACGAATCCCAACCAAATTATTTATGACAACATCAACGGTTATGCGATAAGCCAAGGAATCAGTACGAATATCGATTTTAATTTTCCAAATGGATTAAAGATTATCACTGGCGCTTCTTTGCTGGATAACAAAAACGTTGAAAATGGCCGCAAAGAAACGCCTTTTCTAACCGAAAAATTTACCGCAACATGGAGTGTTTCGTATAAAATTCAAGCTATTGATTTGAATGTAGATTATACCGGAAATGTGTACAGCCCGATGCAATTGCCTCTTTTGAGCGCTTTAGATCCTCGTGCTCCGGAATCGCCTTGGTACAGTTTGCAAAACATTCAATTCACATATTCTGGTTTGCAACACTTTGAATTCTATGCTGGAATTAAAAACCTGTTGAACTTTTTGCCTAAACAAAACAATCCATTTTTAATTGCAAGAACCAATGATCCTTTTGATAAAAATGTAACCTACGATACGAACGGTCAAGTGCTGGCAACGCCTAAAAACCCTTATGGATTAACATTTGATACGACTTATGTATATGGACCGAACCAAGGAATCAGAAGCTTTTTCGGATTGCGTTATACCTTAAAATAATGAGAAAAAATCTTTATTTACTGTTGTTATTATGCTGTGCAATTCCAGCTGGATTTGCACAGTTGCATTCGGTTTCATTCGAAGAAATAGACAGTTTACAAGGTATCGAAAAGAGAAAAACGATAGTTTTCATTCAAACCGATTGGTGCTCATTTTGTCATGCGATGAAAAACACCACTTTCAAAAACGAGGAAATCATCAAGGAGCTTAACACTGGTTTCTATTTTGTTGATTTCAATGCCGAAGAAAAACGAACGGTAGTTTTCAATAAAACCACTTTTCAATTCAAACCCACAGGAAATACCTCCGGAACACATGAACTGGCCATCTCACTGGGAACAATAAATAAGCAACTGAACTTCCCTGTTCTATGTGTTTTGAACAGTGAAAACGAGATTATTTTTCAGCACAGCGGCTACTTAAAACTAAAAGAATTAAAGCTGATTTTAGCCAAACTAAAAGAATAAAATTGTCTATTTTTGGGGGAAATGTCAAATTCCCAAATGAAACACTACGATTATATTTTTACCGGCGCTGGATTATCGGCTTTGATGACCGTGTATAAAATGGTGCAATCCGGAACATTTAAGAACAAAAGTATTTTATTATTGGATGAAAACACTAAAAAAACCAACGACAGAACCTGGTGTTTTTGGAAAACAAACAATTCGGTTTGGGAACAATCAATTTCCAAGAAATGGGATTCGGCTTTGTTTGCCAATGAAGATTTTCGCAGGGATTTAGACTTGCAACCGTATCACTACAATATGGTGAAAGGACTGAATTTTTACACTCAAGTATTTGATTTACTTTCGAAACAAGAAAATATCACTTTCCTAACTCATAAAGTCTTAGAAATCGAAGAATCCGAAACTATAATTCTGATACAAACCGAAAGTGAATCCTTTTCGTGCTCGAAGTTATTAAACAGTATTTACAACAAACACAAAGCAGAAAGCCAGACGAAATATCCAGTTTTACAACAACATTTTATTGGTTGGTTTATCAAAAGCGAGCAGGCTGTTTTCAATTCGGAGCAAGCAACTTTCATGGATTTTTCGGTAGAACAAAAAGGAAATACCCGTTTCATGTACGTGTTACCAACATCTAAAACTGAAGCATTACTGGAATACACCTTGTTTTCGCACCAGCATTTGAAAAAAGAAGAATATGAAAACGAAATCCAGCAATACATCAAAAAATTGGGGATTTCGAACTATGAAATCGTCGAAAAAGAACAAGGCAGCATCCCGATGACGTGTTATCCTTTTTGGAAAGCAAATACTAAAAACGTACTCAATATAGGTACTTCTGGAGGTTGGACAAAAGCCAGTACGGGTTACACTTTCAAAAATTCGGATAAAAAATCAAGTGAATTGGTTGTCTTTCTACAAAGGGAAACTGACTTCACTAAATTTCATAAAAGAACCAAATTCTGGTTTTACGATTTACTTTTGTTAGACATTTTAGACCGAAAAAACGAATTGGGTTCCCACATTTTTTCTTCGATGTTCAAAAAAGGAAATCCAAACTTGATTTTTAAATTTCTAGACGAGGAAACATCTTTTATTGAAGATATTAAGGTGATTTTAAAATGTCCAAAAATGCTATTTATAAAAGCTATTTTTCACGTGGCTTTCAAAGCAATGAAATAACAATCAAACTATAACAAAACTTTATAATTGAACTTCTATTCTTGACTGTAAACTTTGTAACTTTGCAGGACAAAATTAATTTTGATTTAAAATAAAAAGATATGTATCCAGAAGAAATGGTAAAACCAATGCAAGCGGAACTAACTGCTGCAGGTTTTCAAGATTTACATAGTGCTGAAGCGGTAGAAAACGCAATGAAATTAGAAGGAACAACGCTTGTAGTTGTAAATTCAGTTTGTGGTTGTGCTGCTAGAAACGCACGTCCAGGAGCAAAAATGAGTTTAGATGGCGCTAAAAAACCAGACCATTTAATCACTGTTTTTGCAGGAGTTGACAAAGATGCAGTTGATGCTGCAAGACAACACATGTTCCCTTTTCCTCCATCATCGCCAAGTATGGCTTTGTTCAAAAACGGAGAATTAGTGCACATGCTAGAGCGTCACCACATTGAAGGTCGCCCAGCGGAACTAATTGCTGAAAACTTGAAAGACGCTTTCAACGAGTATTGCTAAAATTTACATTTTAGAATGTATTAACCCTTTCAGAGTTTAGAACTCTGAAAGGGTTTTTTATTTATAAACTTTAAATGATTTTTCTATTTGGAGCTTTTTCCAGCTATTCGTTTCAATCTTTTTCCCCACTAAAAAAGCGGATAAAAAAGGATTTCTCCCGAAGCTTCGGGACTATCTGGGCTATTTATTACAGAGAAACAAATAAAATCAATCCGATAATTTGTATATATTTGATTTAAATAACTTACATTATTCTATTTAAATAACTGCAATACCATAAGAAACACAAATGAAACTCAGCGAAATTATACAAAAAACACTACCATTTGGTTACCTATTCTTAGTCGTTCTTGGGATACTAAAAGAAAGTATTTATTATTATCAAGTAGGTATAAATATCCTAAAGTATTCGAGTATTATGGATGTATTAATCAGTCCAATTGCTGACTTAACTTCGACACCCATTATTCTTTTGGGTTTTACTATTTTAATTCTTGTATTGTACGTAGCCAGTTTACTTATTTCTAAAAACTTTAATAAAGAGTGGTTAAAGAAAAAAATTGGTTCCAAAAAACCGTTATCAGATATAACTGAAGAGGAAGTAAGAGCTTATTTTGGCAAGTATTTTATCTCAATGTTTGCTTTTAGTTTGGTGTGCTTTTTTTTGGGATTAGGACTAGGCAGCGGAAGCAAAGTTGCTAGTAAAATTTCTAAAAATGAATTGAAGTTTAATCATGAAATTACTTTTGGCGATGGACAAACAAAAGAAATTTATTTAATCGGCTCAAACAGTACCAATTATTTTTATGTGGAAAAAGGAAATAAAAATGTAAAAATATCTCCGGTAGGAGCAATCAAATCCTTAGAGATAACTACTAATAAAGTGCTAGATAAATAATCAATTGTTAAGAAAAACTATTTCTCCCTGCTACCGAACGAATCCTTTCGTGTGTGTCTAAGCAGTAAATACGATTTTAGAGAACTAATACCTTCTATTTACCACAACTACCCTAGCCCAGATTACAGCGACATCCTCTAGTTGAAGCGATAGCGGAAACAAGAGATATAGCGAAAAGCTGGACATCGAAGATTCAGCGAAGCTAAATAGCTCCAAGAAAAAGAAACCATTCATAAACTTTGCGACTTCTTTGCGAACTTTGCGGTTAAATTATTTACTTTTGCAAAAAATATATTTCTTAACTTAAAACTGTTTATAGCATGCAACTGTATAACACATTAAGCGCAGAGGAAAGAGCCATCATGATTGATGATGCCGGAAAACAACGTCTTACGCTGTCTTTCTATGCTTATGCGCAAATCTCAAATCCAACACAATTTCGTAACGAATTATTTCTGGCGTGGAACTCTCTTGAAGTTTTGGGCAGAATTTATGTAGCCAGTGAGGGAATCAACGCCCAATTATCATTGCCTGCCGATAATTTCTATGCATTCAAAGATTCGATTGAAGTCTATGATTTCATGAAAGGAATCCGATTGAATATCGCCGTAGAACAAGACGATCACTCGTTCTTGAAACTGACTGTAAAAGTGCGTGATAAGATTGTGGCCGATGGTTTGGTTGATGAGACTTTTGATGTGACCAATATTGGAATTCATTTAAAAGCCAAGGAATTCAATGAACTTTTGGAAGACCCAAATACGATTGTGGTCGATATGAGAAATCATTACGAAAGTGAAATTGGACATTTTACCCAAGCTATAAAACCAGATGTTGATACATTCCGTGAAAGTTTACCAATCATCGAAGAGCAACTTGCTGAACACAAACAAGACAAAAAACTATTGATGTATTGCACCGGAGGAATTCGTTGTGAGAAAGCCAGTGCTTATTTCAAACACAAAGGTTTTGAAAACGTATACCAACTCGAAGGCGGAATTATTGAATACACACGACAAGTAAAAGCTGAAGGTTTAGAAAGTAAATTCGTTGGAAAAAACTTCGTGTTTGATCATCGCTTAGGCGAAAGAATCACAGACGATATTGTTTCGCAATGCCATCAATGTGGCGAACCTTGTGACGTACATACGAATTGTGTGAATGAAGGTTGTCATTTGCTTTTCATCCAATGTGACTCTTGCAAGGAAAAAATGGAAGGTTGCTGTTCTACTGAATGTGTGAGCGTGATTCATTTGCCGGAAGAAGAGCAAAAAGCAATTCGAAGAGGGATTAAAAACGGAAATAAGATTTTCAAAAAAGGAAAATCAGATGTTTTGACTTTCAAAAACAACGAAGAAACGCATGGCGTTTTTGTTGCCGAAAAACCGAAAAAAGTAGTCAAAAAAGAACCAAAAGTTAAGAAAGTTTATATCGGAAAAGGAACGCATTTTTTTCCAAAACCAAGTATCGGTCAATTTTTAATTGAAGAAAACGAAATAAAAATTGGTGATACAATTCTAATCAAAGGTTCCACAACAGGAGAACAAAAAGTAGTAATCGAAGAAATGCTGGTAAATGATTTGGCACAAGAAAAAGCAGTTTCTGGAGATACTTGTACGTTTAAATTGCCATTCAGAATCCGATTATCTGATAAATTATATAAAATTATCGAATAAATATTTAGGACAAAATCCTATGAAATTAACCCATTACAATCTGATTTGTAATGGGTTTTTTTATTAAAATTTTATGATTTATTGGTGCTTTTATGCGTTGTTCCATAAAATTAAAAAATACTATCTTTACACATTAAACGTTTTAAGAACTTAAGTTGTGCTCGTCGCAACACTACATATAAGATTATGGCATGTACAAGTTGTTCAACTTCTGATGGTGGCGCACCTAAGGGTTGTAAAAATAATGGGACTTGCGGCACCGATAGCTGCAATAAATTAACGGTTTTCGATTGGCTTTCTAATATGAGTTTGCCTAATGGCGACGCACCTTTTGACTGTGTTGAAGTACGTTTCAAAAATGGAAGAAAAGAATTTTACCGCAATACTGAGAAATTAACGTTAAGCATGGGTGACATAGTTGCTACTGTTGCTTCTCCTGGTCATGATATAGGAATTGTTACTTTGACAGGAGAATTAGTTAAAATTCAAATGAAGAAAAAAGGAGCGAATTACTTGGGTAATGAAATTCCAAAAATCTACAGAAAAGCATCCCAAAAAGATATTGATATTTGGTCTACCGCAAGAGATCGTGAAGAACCAATGAAGGTTCGCGCTCGTGAACTGGCGATTGCTCAAAAACTGGAAATGAAAATTTCGGATATTGAATTTCAAGGTGACGGATCAAAAGCTACGTTTTATTACACAGCAAATGACCGAATTGACTTTAGAGCCTTAATTAAAGATTTCGCAAAAGAATTCAGTACTCGTATCGAGATGAAACAAGTAGGTTTCCGTCAGGAAGCAGCTCGTTTAGGCGGAATAGGTTCTTGCGGAAGAGAATTGTGTTGTTCAACTTGGTTGACGGATTTTAGAAGTGTAAACACCTCAGCGGCACGATACCAACAACTGTCATTAAACCCACAAAAACTGGCTGGACAATGCGGGAAATTAAAATGCTGCTTGAATTACGAGCTTGATACGTACATGGATGCCTTGAAACATTTCCCTGATTTCGAAACAAAATTAGTGACTGAAAAAGGAGATGCTATTTGCCAGAAACAAGATATTTTCAAAGGATTGATGTGGTTTGCGTACACCAATAATTTCGCTAATTGGCATGTACTGAAAATCGAACAAGTCAAAGAAATTGTTGCCGAAAACAAACTAAAAAATAAAGTTTCTTCGTTAGAAGATTACGCTATCGAGATTATTGCTGAGCCAGAGAAAAACTTCAATAACGCAATGGGTCAGGAAAGTTTAACTCGTTTTGATCAGCCAAAACCAAAGAAAAAACAGCATAAAAAACGCAAACCGGCCGGTGAAAATGTAACTGTAGCAAACAACAAGCCCGCAAACAATAACAATAATAACCGTCAGAATCCAAATAACAAAAAGCCTGCCGAGCCAAGAAAACCTATAATTATTACTAAAAATGTGGATAAAAAATAGCGCTTTACTTCTTTTAGTGGTGATTCTCTTTTCTTCATGTGATAAAAAAAGAGTTTTTGATGACTATAAATCTGTTGGAAGTGCTTGGCACAAAGACAGCATTGTAACGTTCAATTTACCGGAATTAGATTCTACAAAACGATACAATCTATTTGTAAATTTGAGAGCCAATAATAATTATCAATTTAATAATCTGTTTTTAATTGTGGCATTGGAATTACCAAATGGTTTCACAAAAGTGGACACGCTTGAATACCAAATGGCAGATCCGGACGGAACACTATTAGGCGATGGATTTTCGGATATAAAAGAAAGCAAACTCTTTTATAAGGAAAATGTACGGTTCAAATCAAAATACAAAGTCTATATCAAACAAGCGGTTAGAGAAAACGGTAAAGTTCCCGGCGTAACGGCTTTAGACGGAATTACAGAGGTAGGTTTTAGAATAGAAAAAAAAGAATAAAATAGTATTATGGCTATCAAAAAAAATAACAATCAGACAAAAAACATTGATAAGGACATCACTTACTACAAAAAGAAATTTTGGAAAATCTTCTTTTATGGAATGGGTGCTGTTGGTTTGTTTTTCTTATTTGCTTCATGGGGACTTTTTGGTTCGATGCCTTCTTTTGAAGATTTAGAAAATCCCGATTCAAACTTAGCCACCGAAATCATATCGGCAGACGGAGTAGTTTTAGGTAAATATTTCGAAAAAAACAGGTCTCAATTACGCTATTCAGACTTACCAAAAAACTTGGTACAAGCATTAATAGCTACTGAAGACGCTCGTTTTTATGAGCATTCAGGTATTGACGGAAGAGGAACTTTAAGAGCGATTTCTAGTTTAGGAACAAGCGGTGGAGCGAGTACGTTAACACAACAATTAGCCAAGCAATTATTCCACGGTGAAGGGTCTAAGTTTTTACCCTTTAGAGTCGTTCAAAAAATAAAAGAATGGATTATTGCCATTCGATTAGAAAGACAATACACTAAAAATGAAATCATTGCCATGTATTGTAACGTATATGATTTTGGAAATAATTCTGTCGGAGTAAGTTCAGCGGCAAAAACCTATTTCTCCAAAGAACCTAAGGATTTAACCATCAGTGAATCTGCAATATTAGTGGGAATGTTTAAAAATTCCGGTTTATACAATCCTATCAGAAACCCACAAGGTGTAAAAAACCGTAGAAACGTCGTGCTTTTGCAAATGGAAAAAGGGAAAATCATTTCAAAAGAAGAGAAAGAAAGATTGCAAAGTTTACCGATCAAATTAAATTTCAAATTAGAAACACATAAAGACGGAACGGCTACGTATTTTAGAGAATATCTACGTGATTACATGAAAAAATGGGCTGAAGAAAATAAAAAACCGGACGGTTCTGATTATGATATTTATAAAGACGGTCTAAAAATTTACACCACGATTGATTCCAGAATGCAATTGCATGCTGAAGAAGCGGTTACTGCCCACATGGCAAACCTTCAAGAAGAGTTTTTTAGTCAATCTAAGGATAATAAAAACGCTCCTTTTGTCAATATTTCTTCGGTAGAAACACAACGAATTCTGAATCAGGCAATGAAATCATCTAACCGATGGGCTGTGATGAAATCAATGGATAAAAGCGAGGAAGAAATTATAAAATCATTCAGTGAAAAAGCAAAAATGACTGTCTTTTCTTGGAAAGGAGAAAAAGATACCATTATGACACCATTGGATTCTATTCGGTATTACAAACACTTTTTACAATCTGGGTTGATGGCAATGGAACCACAAACCGGTAATATAAAAGCTTGGGTTGGTGGTATCAACTACAAATATTTTCAATACGATCACGTAGGACAAGGCGCCAGACAAGTAGGTTCGACTTTCAAACCATTTGTTTACGCAACCGCTATCGAGCAGTTGAATATGTCTCCATGTGACTCGATTATTGACGGACCATTTGTAATCAGAAAAGGACGCCATCATGTTACCGAAGATTGGGAACCTAGAAATTCAGACAACAAATACCGCGGAATGGTTACCTTGAAAAGAGGTTTGGCGAATTCCATAAATACAGTATCAGCAAAATTAATTGATAAAGTTGGGCCGGAAGCCGTAATCGATTTAACCCATAAATTAGGCGTAAAATCCGAAATTGTAAACCAACCATCCATTGCTTTAGGAGCTGTAGAAATAACCGTTGAAGATATGGTTGCAGCCTACAGCACTTTTGCCAATCAAGGTGTTTATATGAAACCTCAATTTATATCTAAAATTGAAGATAAAAGTGGTGTTATCATCTACGAACCAATACCTGAATCGCACGATGTGTTAAATAAAGACATTGCTTATGCAGTCATCAAATTACTGGAAGGTGTAACCGAAGGTGGTTCTGGAGATCGCTTGCGAACTACTGGTGGCGGTAATGGAGACAACCGCTGGACGGGTTATCCATATTCGTTTAAAAATCCTATTGCAGGAAAAACAGGAACTACTCAAAACCAATCTGATGGATGGTTCATGGGAATGGTTCCTAATCTGGTAACTGGAGTTTGGGTAGGTTGTGAAGATCGTTCAGCCCGTTTCAAAAGCATTACTTATGGTCAGGGAGCCACAGCCGCATTACCGGTTTGGGGTTATTTTATGAAACTTTGTTATGCTGATCCAGCTCTTAAAGTTTCTAAGGAAGGCTTTGAAAGACCTGCAAATCTTTCTATAAAAGTAGACTGTTATGTACCTAGAAAAGTAGTAGACACGACGGCTGTAGAACAAGATACCGAAGAGTTTGAATTGTAAAATTTTCATCTGGAGCTAATCCAGCTAACCGCTATATCTTTCTGGTCCTGAAAAAAATCAGGACTAGAAAGGATGTCGCTTTTATCTGGGCTAGGGATTCGGTTCTCAAAATGAAATTCTGTTGTCTTTAGTATTACAAGCAGACTTACTTCTTCATTAAATAAAATTCGACAAATAGCAACTCATTTTTATGATTAACAAAAAAGTAAACAACGTTCAGGATGCCCTTCAAGGAATTGAAAACGGGATGACTATTATGCTTGGCGGTTTTGGATTATGTGGTATTCCAGAAAATTCCATCGCCGAATTAGTAAAAAAAGAAACTACGGATTTAACATGTATTTCAAACAATGCAGGTGTTGATGATTTTGGTCTTGGATTGCTTTTGCAAAAGCGCCAAATCAAAAAAATGATTTCTTCTTACGTAGGCGAAAATGCCGAATTTGAACGCCAAATGCTTTCTGGAGAACTCGAAGTAGATCTTATTCCTCAAGGAACTTTAGCAGAGCGATGTCGTGCAGCACAAGCAGGAATTCCCGCTTTCTTCACACCAGCCGGTTATGGAACTGAAGTAGCCGAAGGTAAAGAAGTTCGCGAATTCAATGGAAAAATGCATGTTATGGAACACGCTTTCAACGCTGATTTTGCAATAGTAAAAGCATGGAAAGGTGACGAAGCTGGAAACCTTGTTTTCAAAGGAACAGCAAGAAACTTCAACCCTTGCATGGCCGGAGCAGCAAAAATCACTATTGCCGAAGTAGAAGAATTATTGCCTGCAGGAAGTTTAGATCCAAACGAAATTCATATTCCGGGAATACTTGTAAATAGAATTTTCCAAGGCGAGAAATATGAAAAAAGAATTGAACAAAGAACCGTGAGAAAAATTTTCTAATTATGGCTTTAGATAAAAACCAAATTGCAAAACGTATTGCAAAAGAATTGAAACATAACTATTACGTAAATCTTGGAATCGGAATTCCAACATTAGTGGCTAATTATATTCCAGAAGGAATTGACGTTGAATTTCAAAGCGAAAACGG
Organism: Flavobacterium sp. GNP002; assembly: GCF_054343795.1. NCBI lineage: Bacteria > Pseudomonadati > Bacteroidota > Flavobacteriia > Flavobacteriales > Flavobacteriaceae > Flavobacterium > Flavobacterium sp. GNP002. The sequence continues at coordinate 1,259,788 of NZ_JBTGUW010000001.1, read as the reverse complement.
AATTCTTGGTATGGGTCCATTCCCTTTTGAAGGAGATGAAGACGCTGATTTAATCAACGCAGGAAAACAAACCATCACTACTTTGCCCGGAGCAAGTTTCTTTGACTCCGCATTCAGTTTTGGAATGATACGCGGACAGCATGTTGACTTAACAATTCTTGGCGCTATGGAAGTGGCCGAAAATGGTGATATTGCCAACTGGAAAATCCCTGGTAAAATGGTCAAAGGAATGGGAGGCGCAATGGATTTAGTGGCTTCTGCCGAAAATATTATTGTTGCGATGATGCACGTAAACAAAGCAGGCGAATCAAAAATCCTAAAAAAATGCTCTTTGCCATTAACGGGTGTAGGCTGCGTTAAAAAGGTAGTAACAGAGCTTGCAGTACTAGAAGTTACTCCAGCAGGTTTTAAGCTTTTAGAGCGTGCGCCAGACGTTACAGTGGAACACATCATCGCTTCTACCGAAGCAATACTAATCATTGATGGAGAAATTCCAGAAATGGCAATAGATTAATAGTAATTAACGAAAATATTTTACAACAAAATGCATCCCTAATCAGGATGCATTTTTTGTTTTCAATCTAATTACTACACTTTATTACAACGAAAAACCGTAACACAAAAGAATTAGCCTGACAAACGTGAGTTTTCTTAAAATTTGCACCAACTGAAAATAAAGCAGTAAATAAAACTCAAAATACAAGCGAAGCTATTGCAGCTACCCGAAATTCCGGGAAACAATCCATCAGAACTACATTAAGCGGAGCTATCTGCATATTAACGGAGGCTGCACACGGATGCCAAATAATCACTTACAACATGAAAAAAGGAACAAATTATTCTACTACTATCAACTTTGTAGATACAGCAAATAATTAGACTGCTGCAGAATTCAAAAATGTTAACAAAGAAAATGGAGCATTAGACGTACATAGAGGAGCAGGAAAAAATGCTAAAAAAAACCACAGACACACAAATAATAAATATTTGAATATCTGTGGTTAAAAGTTGATAAGACTAATGTTAGCCCATCATTTACAGTTACAAATTGAAGAACAGGCCAAATTGATGGCTGTTTCCAAAAATGGCACTGACTTTGTCTTGCTGAACATAGCCGAAATTGTAACCAACTCCAAGCCCTTTTATATTCAATCCAAAGCCCATATTGATCTGGCCATTATCTACATAACCAACCTGTAGCCAACCTCTTTTTTGATAATTCAAATTCAAACTATTGGTTAGTTCATATCGATTGCTTTGTGTTTGTGCATACAAAATGGACGGAACAAGATCAAGTTCTTTACCTAATTTAAACTTGTACTCTGTGTAGGCTGTGACTTCATTGTTATACGGTTTTTCTTTACCTAAAGAAGGAAGCGCTACTGAGAATTGGAAGTTTTTAAACTTGTACACAAAACCAAGTTCTAAGCCCAGTTTGTTTTCATAGAAATTCTCTCCAGACAAATAAGGATCATTTAAATCCACAAAACTATTTGGCGTAAAGCCAGTTTTGAAATCGATATTTTGCTGATTAAAACTCAGTCCAAAACCAACGGATAACGTTTGGTTTTCGGATAAATCCACCCGATAAGCGAAGGCTTGTTTAACTTGCATTTGCGAAAAACTACCCGCAGTTATTTTAGTAAACACCGTTGCTGTTGATAACTTACTGCCCAGTGGCAAATCAAGGGTTAGTTGATGCCATTTGAGTGTATTAGCATCTTCGACTTTGTTTGGAGTTGATCCTGCTACTAGTGACATGCGCATTTTATCGAGCTCACCAGCATAGGCAACATTGACACCCAACTTATTTTGCTGAATCAAGCGATTGTTTAATTGGTATTGGGCCTTACCCGAAGAGATAATGAACAAGACAAGAACTACGCTGTACACTATTTTTTTTGCTATATATTTCATTTATTTTTAAATTATTGATCATTTACAAAGTTTAACTTAGGGTTATTTGGGGTTGTTACACTAATTATAAACCAACCTAACAAGCTCTTTGTAAACACGTTCTTTGTTGCCAGGGTCCATTCCTGTAAAATACAAATAATACTCTCCTTCTGCTAAGCCATTACCCGTCCAGTCATTTTTATAATTGCTCGTACTGAGAACCATTTGACCTTTAGAATTATAAATAGCCAAAACATAATTACTGTACAACTGTATATTATTAATGAGCAATCGATCATTGAGACCATCTCCATTTGGCGAAACCAAATTGTTGTACATTAAAGTATCATCAACTGTAAACTCAATAGTTACATTTACAGTAACGGTATCAGACAGTTTAGGAGTTCCATTATCTGTTACTTTAACGGTAAAACTATAGCTCGTTTTATTGTTAGGATCAATTGTACCATCAAAGCTTATAATTCCGTCTTTAGTAATGGTAAAAGGAACTTGCTGACCCGGGCTTATTTCCCAACTTAGGACGCTATTTGCATCCACATCTGTTGCTTCTACTTTACCAAGATCAGTAGCATTATTAGACAAACCTGCTAACACAAAATCTACTGCATTTGATCCAACATTTTTAGTGATTACTGGATTTTCGTTTACGTTTAGGGCGTAAATAGTCATTTTTTCCTTTACTTCACCACCTCTTTGATCATTACTAATAAGCTCAAATTGAAAAACTTTTTGCTTTTCAAAATCCAAACTTTTCTTTAACACCAGCTGATCACCTACAAGAACAAAGTTCAAATAATCAGAACCGCTTATAGAAAAACGATAGATACTAGAATCCTTATCTTGGTCCTTTGTCTTTAATGTTCCTATGACAGTACCCGCAGGTAGATTTTCATTGATTTTATCATTACTTATTGTGATTAAAACAGGGGTGTCATTGATGTCATTGATAGTAATTACATAGTTAGCAAACAGTAGTTCGCCTAAGGTATTTTGTGCCTTAATACGAATTTTGTAACTGTTTTTAGTTTCAAAGTCAAACATTTCTTTAGACTTCAAGCTATTTCCTGTGATTTCGAATGAGGCATTATCCTCTCCGCCTTCACCATCAACTAATGTTAAGGCAAATACAGTACGGTTTTCTTTAATGACCGTAAAATCCCCCACTACAGTAGCGATAGGCTGGTTTTCATCAATGTTTGCTTTAGACAAGGTAAAAATCGTTGGCAATTTATCGTCTAGTACCGTGATGGTAAAAGATTGCTCCAAAATATCTCCACGACTACTTACTGCTTTCACGCGAATTTTGTAAATGCTTTTTGCTTCGAAGTCGAAAACGCTTTTCACTTTCAAACTATTCCCTGTAATTTCAAAAGAAGCATTATCATCTGCACCCACACCTTCGATCAAAGTCAGTACGAATGCCTTTCTATCTTCCTTAATCACCGTAAAATCCCCCACTACAGTAGCAACGGGCTGGTTTTCGTTGATGGTTAATTTTGACAAAGTAAAAACCGTTGGTAATTTATCGTCTAGTACCGTAATGGTGAAAGCTTGCTCCAAAACATCTCCACGACTGCTTACTGCTTGCACACGAATTTTGTAAATATTTTTAGTTTCGAAGTCAAAAATGCTCTTCACCTTCAAAATATTTCCAATGATTTCGAATGAAGAATTATCCTCACCGCCTACGCCGTCAACTAATGTCAAGGCAAATACTGTTCGGTCTTCCTTAACGACCGTAAAGTCAGCCACAACAGTTCCAATAGCTCGGTTCTCGTCAATGGTTGATTTAGATAAAGTAAAAACCGTTGGTAATTTATCATCTAGTACCGTGATCGTAAAATTTTGCTCTAAAACATCTCCACGACTGCTCACTGCTTGAACGCGAACTTTGTAAATACTTTTTGCTTCGAAATCAAAAATGCTCTTCACCTTCAAACTATTTCCTGTGATTTCGAATGAAGAATTATCCTCACCGCCTGCACCGTCAACTAATGATAAGGTAAATGCAGTTCTATCTTCCTTAGCGACTGTAAAGTCTCCTACAACAGTTCCTACGGGTTTGTTCTCATCAATTGTTGATTTAGATAAAGTAAAAACCGTTGGTAATTTATCATCTAGTACCGTGATCGTAAAATTTTGCTCTAAAACATCTCCACGACTGCTCACTGCTTGAACGCGAACTTTGTAAATACTTTTTGCTTCGAAATCAAAAATGCTCTTCACCTTCAAACTATTTCCTGTGATTTCAAATGAAGAATTATCCTCACCGCCTGCACCGTCAACTAATGATAAGGTAAATGCAGTTCTATCTTCCTTAGCGACTGTAAAGGCTCCTACAACAGTTCCTACGGGTTTGTTCTCATCAATTGTTGATTTAGATAAAGTAAAAACCGTTGGTAATTTATCATCTAGTACCGTGATCGTAAAATTTTGCTCTAAAACATCTCCACGACTGCTCACTGCTTGAACGCGAACTTTGTAAATACTTTTTGCTTCGAAATCAAAAATGCTCTTCACCTTCAATCTATTTCCTGCGATTTCGAATGAAGAATTATCCTCACCGCCTGCGCCGTCAACTAATGATAAGGTAAATGCAGTTCTATCTTCCTTAGCGACTGTAAAGTCTCCTACAACAGTTCCTACGGGTTTGTTCTCATCAATAGTTGATTTAGATAAAGTAAAAACCGTTGGTAACTTATCATCTAGTACCGTGATCGTAAAATTTTGATCTAAAACATCTCCACGACTGCTCACTGCATGAACACGAACTTTGTAAATATTTTTAGTTTCGAAGTCAAAAATGCTCTTCACCTTCAAACTATTTCCTGTGATTTCAAATGAAGAATTATCCTCACCGCCTGCACCGTCAACTAATGTCAAGGCAAATGCAGTTCTATCTTCGTTAGCAACTGTAAAATCACCTACAACAGTTCCAACGGGTTTGTTCTCCTCGATAGTTGATTTAGATAAAGTAAAAACTGTTGGTAATTTATCGTCTAGAACCGTTATTTCAAAAATTTTCTCGACAACTTCTTTACGATTACTTATCCCTTGAACACGTATTTTATAAATACTTTTGGTTTCAAAATCGAAGATGCTTTTCACTACTAGTTTATTTCCTATGATTTCAAATGAAGAATTATCAAAACCTCCATCACCAGCAACAAGCGAAAGATCCGAAACGACTCTATCTTCTATCAGTACATTAAAATCGCCTACTACAGTTCCCACAGCTTGGTTTTCGTTTATCGTTAATTTTGACAAAGTAAAAACAGTTGGTAAGGTAACAGGATAGGTGGGCATTTGCACCGCAACAGTCCATTCCTTCACAACATTTAGATCTTCAGAATAGACTTTAAAAACAACCGGATTGCTAAAATCCAAACTATTTGAACCTGAAGTTTGTTGCACATTTCCAATATAGACGGTAGACCCAGGGCTACTTGTAAAAGTAGTATTTAATGCTGTTACCGATTGTCCTGGATTTAGATACACTGTTACTTTATTACCTACAATAGTTATGTCATTGCGAGTCACGCCAACAAAACCAACATCTAAAAGATCTGCACCTTGACGTAAAGCTTTGTTTGAAAAAATATACATTTGAGACAGATTTCCAAAATTGGCATTAGATGTAAAACTTGCTGTTTTAAAAACATCTTTAACAACGTTTTTTTCCGAATCATACATTTTAAAACTTATCGTTTCATTATTTGTATTCGAAAAAACAATCAGATTAGCATAGTACTTGTTTTCGGTTGCTACATAAATCAAATTAGTTACACCGCGACATTCTCCGTTTACAAATGCAGCTACTTTATCATTAACATTAGCTAATCGAACTCCATCAATATTTAAAGATCCAACAAAAGACATTGTATATTGAAAATTATTTTCCTTCAAAGTCCAAGACGGAGACTGACCAAAAGTGCTAAAACTCACTAGAAACAGTACAATAGTACTGTATATAAAATTTTTCATAGATTAAATTTTAAATTGATTTAAATTGCCAAAACACCTAAAATGGTGTCTTGGCATCTAAATTCATTTAATACTAGTTCTTCATCACTTTATGAGTGATGATTCCTCCATTTATATTAATTTGAAGTACATAAACACCAGATGCAACAGTTGGTTGGATTTTCAATATATTTTCCCCTTTGACAACATTTTGTTTAACATCTAGTACTACTTTGCCAGATAATGAATACAGTATGATACTAATATTTTGATCTTGAACTGCGTTCGCTTTTATAGTTATTTCATTATCAAAAGGACTTGGGTAGACACTAACACCCTCTGTCATCTCTTCCAACATGATTGGTTTCGAAATTGTTCCTAGTATATCGTTTCCTTTGAAAGTAAATTTCTTCGATGTTTTCTTAGTACTTACTCCGTTACCAATGTAAAATGCTAGCTCTTCAGTAGTATCGCCATAAACCGTTATAAAACTCAGTTTACTATCATTTACAGATTGATTAGTCGCTGACCCTTTTAAGACACCTTGAGCATCATAAACAAACAATTCATTGTATCCTGCAGGTAATAAAACCACCGCATTCATGTTGTCAGCATATTGCTTAAACTCAGCTCTAATAGGTTCTTGACTAACTTCATTTGCATTGTCCGACTTTTTAGCCGTTTTGATTTTACTCATACTTGCTAAATAACTTGGATATTTAAACGTTTGTGCTTTCGTAGATTTCACCATGTAACCTTTACCAGATTCTAAGTAAGTAAGGGTTCCGTTCCATCCAATAAGCGGATCGTAAATAGCAAACAAGTTTTGTGATTTAATCACATCTCCATCTGCTGCTTCAAAATAGGCTAAAGCTTCATTTATTTGCTGGTTTCCTCCTAAAGTATACGGAAGCCAGTTCCATTTTTCTTGCATTGAGAAACTCCAATTATTAACATCAATGGCAGTTCCTTTAATAGTCAAAGGTTGCCCATGCGTTAAGTATACTTTTACCATTTTAGAATTAGTTAAACCACCATTAGCTGAAATAGTTCCAGACCAACCACTATTAGCCGGTATCGCTTCATTCTTAAAGTAGGTTTCCAAACGCGCTGGCGAATTGATCAACATACGATCAGAAGTTTCTAATTTCAATGCACTAGTCAATACATTAAGATTAGCAAAATTAGGATCATTCACATTCAACGACAACCAAGTCCAACCCGAATTAAGATTGATTTTTTGCTCTACAACTGCAGAGTTTTCAAAAATAACAGGCGAACTAAGTTTACCTAGAATTTCATTTTCTTCAAACGGAATCGTTGATTTGGTATCTGCATTTGCTAACAATACAAGCCCGCTAGAGGCATCCCAAATTTTAAAACTTAATTGTTCAGTAGTGTTTATGTCATTACTGTAAATGGTAAAATAAGTTATCCATTTATCAACACTAGCTATTTTTTTTAATGAAGAAACACCTCTTAATTCATTTCCTACAAAAGCTGCAACCATGTCATACTTATCGTCTGATAGTATTCCATCTACTTTGATCTGACCAACAATGTTCATACTATAAATAAATTTAGTAGGGTCAATAGTCCAATCTGGGGTTTTTGCAAGAACACGTAAGTTTAATTGCAATAACTTATCAAAACCAAAATCTGTTTTTAGATGCAGGTTATCAAAATAGCTACCGGTAGCAACTAAATCAGATATAGTTGCCTTGATTACAAGTGTACTATTTGGATTCAAGACACCCGATTTTTTACTTAACGTTAACCAGTTTGGTATGTTTGTTATTTCATAAGGTTGACTTTTTCCTCCTCTATTTACAAGAGTAATATTAAACTCGCTAGTTTCATCTTGGGGTTTTACAATATCCAAGACACCGTCATTTGCCTTATCAGCAAACCATGAAACATCATTTTTATTGATCAAAGCTGTCCAAGTTATAGGAGAATTTTGCTCATTTCCTAATGCATCATACATGCGATGGACCGTAATATCTAAAACTTGTCCTTCTAAAGACGCCCAATTAGTCACGTCCGGTTCTAAAATCATTTGATCCTGATTGACCACATGATTTACCTTGAACTTAATAAGAGGACGTTGTGGAATTAAAGCAGGCGTTTCGCTACTATAACTTAGTGTTCCACCAAGGTTTAATCTAGCCGTTGTATCTTCTACATTGTTACCAGCAATTAATCTTGTATACGTAGGCGCTATTGCGTTATTACTACCATCTGTTGCTTTATTGAAACGGGAATAAAACACCAATCCTAATTGCTCTCTATCAATTTCTGAGTATTGATCACGCAAAAATTGCTCTTGTGTTCTGGCAGAATTCCAAAATGTAAACTCATCCAATAATCCTGTGTAATGATCACTAAATGTTTCGGAACCCGTTTGATCTGTAAAAGCACGTGCACCAAACCATATTTTATTTCCAGAAAACGCACCGATTCCTTTTGGCGACAGCGCCGTTACTTTTTCTCCATCTAGATACGTGTTTAATGACCCCAAACGGTTTAATACCACTACTACATGATGCCAAGCATCATTATTAACAGCTTTTTCAGTAAGGTTAAATTTATTTCCTTCGCTCAAAAACTGTAATTTTCCTGTACTTGAATCTACAGTAATAGCCCACTTACCGTCTCCGCCATTGGCTTGATTCAAATCAGTACCATCCCCTTTACCGTTTGAGAATAGGGTTCCTGAATTTCCAGCATTGGCTTTCATCCAAAAACTTATCGTGGCATCCATTTCTTTGTTTAATACAACAAAACCTGATTGATCCATTGCCAAATAATTTTGACCCGTAAATGCATATGATTCGCCTTTAGGTTTAATATCCCAACTAGCGGTAATTTTTGCATGTTTAAAACGTGCCGCATCTTTGGCTACGATCCCTTTTCCTTCTTGCATAGACCAAAAACCTAACAAGTTAGCTTCGTTTCCAAGTGTTTGTGTACGCATGTTGGCTGCAGCATCTACACTTGAGATGTATTTGTTCCAATAACGTAAACTATGTATATTTCCTTGAAATGCACTATTACCCACAATTAGGCTTTCATTAGAATCAAATTTTAAATTAGCAAATTGGTTTTCTACCAATATCGCATCATCTTTATAGATACCCATATAACCATCACTAGCACGATACGTAACCGCATAATGATGAAATAAATCACTTGTATTTAGATCCGTTTCAATACGTTTACCTGCAAGTTCAAAATAAATTTTATTTGTTGCCGTTAGACCTACTTGAAAATTATTTGTTTGTTTCAAAATAGTAGCTCCTGTGTTAATAGGAGTTTTGTTAAGCATCCACCATTCAAAAGTGATGTTACCTGAACTAACATTTGGTTTTTCAATAACTGCAGAACTAGTTGCGCCACTAAATTGTAGGGAAACATTATTGTCTATTGGCAATTGGTTCGTACGTCCAGAAATTTCAATTTGACTGATAGCTGAATTGTAAAAAATAGGTTCGTTAAAACTTACTTTTATATCATCCCCTGCATTCAAAATACCATTGGTAGGTTCTGGAGAAGCAAAACGTCTTGGACTGGTAAAATCTACTTTTCCGGCTATTACAGGGGATATGTATTGTGTATTATTACTACAATAACTTATCGCTCTAATTTCGTAAGCACCATCTTGTAACGGAATGTCTCCGTCTTTTTTCCCTGCAACATACCACTCAAAAGGTACTTGGTTATTTTTTTCATCAATACTTATCAAACTTAACGTAGTTACATCAGCTCCATTTGAAACCGCAAGATCTAAATCTGTTTGATTCTTATAATAGGTATGTAAATTACTCCACGTAGTCGAAGTGGCTAGTCGGTATTGCAATTGCATACGACTAAAGTTTGTATAGTTTTTATTATAAGCACCTAACTTAATAGACAAAGGATCTCGTGCAGATGCCCCTGAGAATTTAGAAACCGTTCTATTGAATACCCAGTTCTCTTTAGGCTCTTCTACTTTTACAATAGAACACGCTGGTACAAAATGAGCTGTTACGGGTACTTGGGCACTAATATCTGCACCATCGCATAAAGATTGCAAACGAATTATAATATCTTTATAGTCAAATACATTGGCACTTGATTTTTGCATGGTTAAACGATAAGGTACTTTTTTGCCATAAGGAACACTTACTACTGTTCCGTTTTGTTCTATATTAAAAATAGCGTTGTTTGGATTAGAGATGTTATCAACCACCAAAAGATAGTTGGCATCTATACCCTCTGCTGCGCCGTTGTTTTCTAGTATAAGTTCAAACTCAGCTTTATCACTTTCTTGTACATCAAATACTTCAGCTACTTTTACCGAAATAACTGGTTTTTCTACCGCTTGTGTGGCGTAGCTTAGCCTTTCACGTTTAACTTCTGCTAATAAAGGTATTTCCGTAGCGGCTGCATCGTAATCTGATTTATTGTAGAAATTAGATAATTCTGGTCCTTCATATGGGCAAGAAGATCGTCCACCCTGAGTACTAAACACAGGACCATTTCCATCAAAAGCATTAATTATATCTACACTGAAAAAGTTGCTAGGATCGTTATCTTTTAATGTATAAGAAATAGCAGTTGTTTTGACATTTTCACTTTCACTACCATCACTTCTTCCTTGGTTAAGCGTTAAATAAGGACTAACAACAACACCAACAGATTCATTGGCAATAAATCCTACTTCAGCTTTTACCGATTCTTCAAAATCAAATGCAACCTCAAAACTTTCTTGACTTACTGTGATTGTTTCTGTTTTTTGTGTGTATTCTCCTACTCCAGCATCAAACGATACATTGTCATAGTATTTTTCTTCGATCAATTTTTCGATGTCTTTGTAAAAATTAAAAGTCCCTACTTTTTCATCAAAATCACCTAAGGATTTTAGCGCCTGATCTTTTATAGCTTTTTTGTCATTTAAAGCCGTGTATTTTGTCTTTTCATTTTGCTGAATAACTTTTTTCCAAATGTTTCTTTGATTTACATAGAAACTCTTTTTTTGTACTCCTGGGCTAGTTTCCAAAATAATACGATCTTCTATATTTTGAATAATAAGAGTTAGTTCTGGTATTAAGGTGTTTAAAATATGGTGCTGTGAATATATAAAAAATGTTTTAGACGGTTGTTTATCAAAAAACATCGCTTTTTGTTTACTTATATAAAAAGACTTATTGTCAGTGGTTTTAATTTCTAAATTATCAGTTCCTGCTTTTGCTTCCGCATACGCTCCTAAATCATCATAGGAACCATAATAAACATTTTGCGAATTCCCAATATACAAATCGCCATCTGCCCCTACAAAATCAGGACTATCACTAGTGCTGATGGTCTTATTAAAGTCGTAGGTTGTAGTATTCGATTTTCCATAATCTGTAGTCACCGTTACGCCAAGCCCCATCTCTACATTTGCTCTAGATTCAGCTGAAATGACAGGACCTGTTATTGATCCTCCTGTTTCAAGTTTCGCCCCTGTTAAAACTTTCACATTTACCCCTGCATTGTTTGAGGTACTAATCGTTGTGCTATTGGTTATACTAATACTTTCTCCTTTTTCTATAGAAGCAAAACTATTAGAACCTGGTGGATCACGTAGTATAATGTCTGGACGTTCCGGAGCATTAGTCACAAAGGTTTGACTACCATCAGATAATGCTCCTAATACTATTCCTTTGCTTACATAAGCCGTTGCTGGATAAGATATCTCGTTGATCACTAAACTAATGGATAGTGTTTTTGTAAAAGGAGACGAAATAGTAGGATAACCTCCACGAAAAGTATAAATATAAACACTTGCGTCTTTAGGATCTTTGCTAAAAGTCTCGAAATTAGGTAAAGCCAAATTATTGGTTACGCTTAATTCACCATCCGTAATGGGAACCAAATCTTCTATAGGACTATTAACTACATCTTGATTTACATAACGCTCCAAAGACTTTAATTTTATGGTATACGGTTTTGTTTGCGTGTAGATATAAACCGGTTCATTACTCACTTTAATCCCATTGGTATTAAAGGTTTTGTCCCCAATAGTTACAGTTTCATCATTTGTTTGCTGTATCGTGGTGAGTTCAGGCGTAGAACGATATATAAAGTTTTTTACATATTGGTACGGCTCTCCTTTTACAATTGTAGCGTTAGTATCTGGCATTGTAAACTCAGGCGTAATCAGAGCTTTAATTTCTTCTAAATTTAATTGTTCACTTCCTGTCAATAGTTTGATCTTAGGATCGTTAACTTTTACATCATTTTCCGATAGCTTATATTCCAAAGGCAACACACGTACACGGTATTCACCCGTTTTTGTATCTGTTGAAAAGGTAAAAGTCGTTTTTGGCGTAATAGTACCCGATGGTGGTTCGTATCCCAATGATATAGAGGCTACTCCAATATTGTTTTTAGCACTAATACGCACTTTACTTTCTACGGTTGAACCTTCTTCAAAATAGGCTACTTCTCGTATTTTATTTACTTCACCAAAACCAATAGTTTTCGCAGCTTCTACTGATCCTCCTACTACTTTACCAACTAGGGTTACACGGGAGTTGTCAATAAACGTAACAACATCGTCACGGTTTTCTACAAATTCCTGTTCACCTGTAGCGGGGTAATTCCCTTGGTGTTCCAAAGTATGCCCTTTTTTGGCTACTGTAATAATGTGCTTCCCAATAGGTACCGAAATACTAAATTCCCCTTCGGCATTTGTTTCAACCGGCATGTTTTTGCTGTCTAAAACTATCTGGCCGTCAATATAAATATTGGCTCCTTTAAGACCTATTTTTGGGTATAATTTAATTTCCCTTGTAGTTTCTTCATACCAATATTCTCCTTTTTCATAAGTCTTATCTCCAACAATATAGCTATTATAGCCTTCTAATGGAGCAGTCCCTAGTGAAACAGCTGGAGAATTGGCATCATTTATATCATTAAAGACACCACGTGTATCATACCGTACCACTCCGTTAAAATTGAAAGAAGATTTATCTACAAAGTCTATTTTATTGACTACTTCAGATCCTTTTCCTAAATACACACTTTGTTGATTAGGATCAAACAAATGCTGTCCATACAAAGGGGTAATACGAAAACTTTCACCTGCTCCTGAATACGGAATAGCCGTAATAGTATAGTACCCCTGAGCATCAGTAACCCCTAAAATTCCAAATTGTTGAGCAGAAGGAACGGCTGTCACACCCTTTTCCCATTGAATTGCTGTATTAAGATTGGTATCATTTTTATGATAGGAAGATCCTGTACGTGATAAATCATATAAATAATTCCCAGCTCCTTCGTCCATACGATAGTAAGCCATTAAGTTTTTATGATTACCATCAATATAACGTAAATAATCTTTTTGAATCGTAGCGTCATCTAAACTAGCATTCCACAAACGTAATTCATCGATATAAAACGGATCAGTACTACCACCAACCTCAAGCGCGTTTATACTATTTGTTAATGTAATACTTCCGGTTGGGAGGCTTGCTGTAAAATAGCTTGCATCATTTTTATATTGTTTCGTTACCTCATCAATATAGGTTGCTGTAATCGCTCGTCCATTGATATATAGCACTGGCGTGCTGTTATTTTGCATACCAATTGTGAAGTGTGTGTATTGGCTATTTACTTCCGCAATATCATAAAATGTCTCGATACCCTTATCATTCACTTCTCCTGTTGGAAAACGTTTTCCGAGTACAAATGTTTGTCCCGCAATGTTAACTCTTAATGTATTATTTATAGTATTTACAGTTACTGTTTTTGCTCCACCCACATTATCTTTGACCGTAAAAAGTGTGATGTTTTGTCCACTGGCATTGCTTGGTTTCACCCAAGCTTGCAGCATTAGCGTCTCGTTGATTGGTGAGCTAATTGGATCTAAAAAAGTTGACAATTGCTTGCCATTACTTAACAAAACCGAAGATCCTAAACTAGTAACTGCCCCCTCAGGGTTGGCGTTTACTTTTACATTGGCCACAGGGCCACCACCACTGTAGGTAACTCTACCTGAAACAATAGCCGTTGGGTTGCGATACCCAATACCTGTAATAGTGTTTCCTAAATTAATTTCTTTATCCTTATCTACCACTCCAACGGCAAGCAATTTGTACTCATACAATTGCCCGCCATTAACCAAAAGATCTTCATAACTGGTGGTTGAAGCCGACAAATTGGCTATTTGTTCATACACTTGAGAACCCAGTAATTTTCTAAATACTTTAAAAGACCGAATTGCGTTATAATTATTTGTAACCTCCCATTGTAAATGAATTTTATCACCATAATATCCCTTCGACACTACTAGTTGACTACTAAAAGTGGCGTTCAAGTACAGTGTCTCCCAAGGAAAGCGAATACTATAATTACCTTGTGTTTGTGCTTGTGGAACCAAATAAGGTACACCGACTTGCAAAGTGTAGCCATAACTTTTGCTGCTAGCACTTCCCGATACAGTGCTTTGCACTTGGGCATGCAAGCTGGGTATAGCCCAAAGCCACAGCAGGCAAAAAAAGCCTATTTTTTTTATTAATTTCATAATTTATGTTTTTAGTGCTGTTTTAGAAGTAAAGCAATACTCTACATATTTCGTGAGTACTTAATTGCTTTACTTATGAAAAAAACAAGTGCTTATAGCTTTATTATGTAGTTCACACCGAAGTTAATAGGACGAGATTCTGTCGCATTCCCATCAAGATCTGTTGTAAAAGGATGGGTATGATCTCCTGTAGTATCTGTACGACCTGACGTATTAAGACCTAGCCAATTGTTCCCTCCAGAAAAACCTCCACCATTTGTACTTTTGTCATAATATTGATATTTATGATCATGATTACCTGCAGCATTAGTTGTACCTGTATGCTTATGTGATTTATTCACTGATGTTTGTACACCTTTTAATGTGTTTGGTTCTATTTCAGCGGCATTAGCCACATTTTCTCCAGCACCTCTTAAAAACATTCCTCGTAAATCTGGAGCATAATCCCCAACAAGTGTTATTAATGCAGCTGCTGAACCATCTGTAGATAATCTAGCTCCGTCACACAAAGCCCAACCAACAGGAGCTGTTGTCCCTATGTATGGCATAATAGAACCCGTAGGTACTCCGTTATTTGCCATTATAGCATAAGGCACTTGAGTAAATGCTTGGTCTGAGATTGTTACATCTTGGTTACTAGTATTCTTCCCACTAATCTTTAAAAAAGTTTGATTTGCAGCTATAGTTGGGTATTTGTTTTTATCAATATCTAAAAAAGTCG
This sequence comes from Flavobacterium sp. GNP002, assembly GCF_054343795.1. Classification (NCBI taxonomy): domain Bacteria; kingdom Pseudomonadati; phylum Bacteroidota; class Flavobacteriia; order Flavobacteriales; family Flavobacteriaceae; genus Flavobacterium; species Flavobacterium sp. GNP002. The sequence continues at coordinate 1,244,636 of NZ_JBTGUW010000001.1, read as the reverse complement.
AGAACACGCCAAAAGCATCGGTAGTTACATTGCTTATTGTTTGGGTAGAAATAGTCGTGTTTGTACCATTCAGTTTGTAATACAATTGTAGCGTAAGCGGAATTTGTGTGTTTGCACGGGCATTTCCATTGTCATCTCTCGCAATTCCTTGTATCGCTACACTAGAGGATGTAGCTGTTATTTGCCCGTAATTGATTGCTACTGTAAGCAACATTAAAAATGAAAGTAATTTTGTTCTCATAATGAATTGATTTTAAGTTTATTTTTATTCGTTGTATTGCGTTTTATTACCCCTTTGTGAAGGCGAAAATTAAATTAAGGCGCGAAAATAATTGCTTTTGATTGAATATGACTAGCCCATTCGGACAAATCGATAGCCCATTCGGACATTTTTTAACAAAAATTTACGTAAAACTAGTTTTTAAATTTATATTGACAGATATTTCTTCTTTTTAACTAGGTGCTTTCATTTTTAAAAAATAAAGCCCAATTGATGGCCACACTCTAACTATTGGTCTTTAGAATGAAACGAATAATAAAAAAAGAGAGTAGTTAATCTGATCTATTTAGGATAAAGACCCAATACAAATTCTTTGTTTTCATTTTTTAATTTTTGATTGCGATTTCTACCAACAAAACTTTTTGGTTATATTTTTTAATAGAAAAATCGTATTGTTAATTCTAGACAACTGCTAGTCCTGATAGCAGCGTAAAGCCATTGCGAATTGAAAACCCGTTTTTCTTGCACTGGCAGAGCGACCAAAGGAAGCTCCTGCCAGAGCTTAGAAAAACAGGTTTAAAATAGCGATGCTTGTAATGTATAGCAGGTGTTAACTCCAAAAACAAACCGCTGTTTCACAAATTGAATTTGCAAAACAGCGGTTTATATGATTGTATGCTAAGTATCTTAGAGTCTCAGCAACTTAGTATCTTCATTATAAATTTTCAAAGAAATCATTTCCTTTATCGTCTGTAATAATAAAAGCAGGGAAGTTTTTCACTGTAATTTTGCGTACCGCTTCCATACCTAATTCTTCAAAGTCTACTACTTCTACTTTTAAGATGTTATCTTGAGCCAAAATAGCCGCTGGACCACCTATTGATCCTAGATAGAAACCACCGTAAGTTTTACAAGCATCCATTACTTGTTTGGTTCTATTTCCTTTGGCAAGCATAATCATACTTCCTCCGGCTTTTTGAAATTCTTCTACATACACATCCATTCTTCCAGCCGTGGTTGGACCAAAACTTCCCGATGGCATTCCGTCTGGAGTTTTAGCTGGACCAGCATAATACACGGGGTGATTTTTAAAATACTCTGGCATAGGTTTACCTGCGTCTAATAATTCTTTGATCTTAGCATGTGCAATATCGCGCGCTACAATTAAAGTTCCGTTCAGTTTCAAACGTGTTTTTATAGGATATTGAGATAACTTTTTTAGTATATCAGCCATAGGTTGGTTCAAGTCAATCTCAACGGCAGGTTCTAAATGTGGTGGAGTAGAAGGCAATAAACGTCCTGGATTAACCTCAAGCTGCTCTACAAAAATACCATCCTTAGTAATTTTTCCTTTTATATTTCTATCAGCAGAACACGAAACTCCTAAACCTACTGGGCAAGAAGCGGCATGACGCGGCAAACGAATCACACGTACATCATGCGTAAAATATTTACCTCCAAATTGTGCTCCAATAGCGCTTTCTTGACAAATCAGCTGTACTCTTTTTTCCCATTCTAAATCGCGGAATGCTTGACCAGCCATGTTTCCTGTGGTAGGCAAGTGATCAAAATATCCAGCAGAAGCTTTTTTCACTGCTGCCAAATTAGCCTCAGCCGAAGTACCTCCAATAACAAATGCCAAGTGATATGGCGGACAAGCAGAAGTTCCTAAATCCATAATTTTTGCACGTACAAAAGCGTCCATAGACTTTTCGTTTAAAAGCGATTTTGTTTGTTGGTACAAATATGTTTTATTAGCTGAACCTCCACCTTTTGCTAAAAACAAAAACTCGTACGTACTTCCTTTTTTGGCATAAATATCAATTTGTGCTGGAAGATTAGAACCAGAATTCTTTTCCTCAAACATACTTATCGGAACAATTTGAGAGTAACGCAGGTTTTTCTCTTGATAGGTGTTGAAAATCCCTTTTGAAAGCCACTCGGCATCATCGACACCTGTATATACATTTTCTCCTTTTTTAGCCATTACAATCGCTGTTCCTGTGTCCTGACAAGATGGCAATTGTCCATCAATAGCTACTGCGGCATTTTGCAATAAATTATACGCCACAAAACGGTCGTTATCGGTTGCTTCTGGATCATCCAAAATAGCACGTAATTTTTCTAAATGTGACGTACGAAGCATAAAAGAAACGTCTTTCATGGCTTCTTGCGAAAGCAACTCCAAACCTTTGGGATCAACGGTTAAGATTTCTCTGTCAACTAATTGCTCTACTTTTACGAAATCAGATGTGATTTTTCGATACTGTGTATCATCTTTTAAAATTGGATAAGGATCCTGGTATATAAAGTCCATTGTTTTGTTGTTTTTACAAAGATAAAAAATATTTGCTGGAGCTAGTACTTAAACGGATTTGGTTTAAATAACAAACACTTCTTAACTTCCGTTTCATAGCTGTAAAAAAATACCATGAAAAGGATTCTTAAAAAGTGTTTCTTTTATCGTAGAAGTATTTTATGTTAGCAAGCTTGTTACTAAAAATAAAATCACTAATCCTATCGCGATGTACTTGGTATACTTTGACATATTTGATGAATTTAAGGGTTGTTTTAAATCGTTTTTTGTGCTTTTCAAATGAATGAAAAATTGATTAAAAATCCTAGGATTTAATTTCATTAACAGATTAAATTCCGTTCCTGCAAAATAAATCGTTCCTACGGAAATTATACAAATATTTCACAGAGAGATAGGCTCAACACAATATTTTAAAAAAACCAGGTCGCCACAAAAATAGCAGTAATCACACAAATGACATCCACAATAAGCATTGTTCCTAGAGCGTAGCGGGTATTTTTAATGTTTACAGAACCAAAATAAACAGCTATCACATAAAAAGTACTCTCGGCACTACATTGAAAAATACTGGCCAATCGTGCCGTTAAGGAATCAGCGCCAAAAGTATTCATCGAATCAATCAAAAACCCTCTTGAACCGGCAGAACTAAAAGGACGAAGCAACGCAACAGGTAAAGCATCAGTGATTTCTTTACTTACTCCCATATTAGAAAAAATAAAAGCAATCCAATTACTGATAATTTCAAATAAACCACTGTTTCTGAATAAAGAAATAGCAACTAACATTCCCAAAACATAAGGAAAAATAGTCACTCCGGTTTTCACTCCATTATTGGCTCCCACTACAAAGCTTTCAAAAACTGTTGTAGATGCTTCCGTAAATTTTTTCTCATGGATGAACGAAAAAATCAAGGTAAAGGCAATAATTCCAATTAAAATTAAAGCCGAAAGATTAGAGGTAAAATAGTTTTTTCCAATTAAATCCAAATGATTAACATACATCAACAAACCAACAATAGCAGCTATTAAAACCATCAATACAATAACTAGAGAAGCGCTTTTGAAATTGATTCTTTGTTTGATTCCAACAATTAAAAAGGCTGCAATAGTACCAATAAAAGAAGTGATAATACAAGGCAACATTACATCCGCTGGATTGCTGGCATTAGCCGCAGCACGATAACCTATAATAGATGTAGCGATTAAAGTAAGACCTGATGCGTGCAAACACATAAACATAATTTGCGCATCACTGGCTTTGTCTTTATCTGGGTTTATCTCTTGTAAACTCTCCATAGCTTTTAGACCAAAAGGAGTTGCGGCAGAATCTAATCCTAAGAAATTAGCAGCAAAGTTTAAGGTCATATAAGAAATAGATGGATGGTTTTCAGGAATGCTCGGAAATACTTTTACAAAAACAGGACTCAAAGCTTTAGCCAATTTTCCAGAAGCTCCAGAAATAATTAACAGTTCCATTAATCCACAGAAAAAAGCCAAATAAGCCATCAACGGCAGGACTAAATCTAACAAAGTACTTTTACACGTTGGCAATAAACCATCTGATTTTTGAACGCCACTGTAGATTTTTACCGTTTTGTTTTTAAAAACATAAGTTGTGTCCGCATTTAACGTATCACGATTGATAATCATGGTTTGTTCTGGGGCTTTTTTGATGCTGTCTTTTATAAAAGCAGGAAGTTCTTCGGCAAATTTCTCCGAAACCAGAATTGGATCATCTTTCTTTCCATTCAAAACGTGGTCAATGGTATAACTGTCTCCAGAAAACAAACTAAACACCACAAACACAATTGCTGAAATAAAAATGACCAACCAAAATCTACTCAATACCATAATCTATAATTTTTGTAAATGTAATAAATCAATATCAATAACAATTGCAATGTCAATTTCAATAAAAGAATTTTAAAATTGTATTTGCCATTGAATTTTGATACTAATATTGCCATTGAAGTTACTTACACATGAATAATCTCGTCTTCAATTAACAATTCTTCTCTACGTAATCTCAGGAAAATCTGTGCTACCGCAATGGTGTCTTTCTCACAATAAGTAACAATACGATCAATATCTTTATCCACATAAAATACATGTCCTACTTGACTACCGTCGATGTCGCCTTTTGGAGAAGGGATTCCAAGGACTTTACACATTAACTTTAAAGAAGTGAAATGCTTGTAATCGCCAAATTTCCATAATTCCAAAGTGTCCAAATGCGGGATTTCCCAAGGTTTTTTTCCAAATAAATTCAGCTTGTTCGGAATGGCAATTTGGTTGATAATCATGCGTCTGGCGAGGAACGGAATATCAAATTCCTTAGCATTGTGACCACACAAAACATGTTGTGGCTGATTGAAATGATTGTTCAATAAATTATTAAAATCCAACAATATTTTCTTTTCTTCTCCAAAGAAAGAAGTCACTCTAAAATTCCGAATATCGCCTTTGATGGTAAAATATCCTACGGAGATGCAGACAATTTTACCAAACTCGGCCCAAATTCCCGCACGATCATAAAAATCCTCAGGCGTGTATTCATCTCTGCGCTGGTATTGGGTTTTGTGTTCCCAAAGGTCTTTCATTTCAGAATCTAACGCATTGAAATCTTCGGCTTCCGGAACGGTTTCTATATCGAGAAACAGGATGTTATTGAGGTTTATTTTTTCTATCATCAGCTAGATTTGTTAGATTTTTTGACTTCTTAGATTTTTAGATTAAATACAAAAACCTAAATTAGTAAACTTGATCGATTTTTTTGAATCTGAGACAATCTAAAATTCTAACAATCAAAGAAATCTAATGTGTCTAACCTTCTAAAAATCTAAGAAGTCTATTTTTAAAATAGACTTTGTTGGTTCGTTGGGTTTTCGTGTTCTAATAACCATTTTTTACGCCACAAACCTCCTGCATAACCGGTCAATGAACCATCTGTTCCAATGACTCTGTGACAAGGAACAACAATCCAAAGCGGATTTTTCCCATTAGCAGAAGCAACGGCTCGAATGGCTTTGACATCACCCAGTTTTTTAGATAAATCCATATAACTACAGGTTTTGCCAAATGGAATTTCCAGCAATCCTTTCCAAACTTTTTGTTGGAATTCAGTTCCTTTTGGATTCAGTGCAAAGTCAAAATCGGTTCGTTTCCCCTCAAAATAATCGTTGAGTTGCGTAACGGCTTCTTTCAAAACAGCAGGAATTGCAGTTGAAATTTCTCCTTCATCCGAAACTGAAATTACGGATATTCCGTTTTCATCACCGATTATTGTGGCAATTCCTAAAGGTGTTTTGATACATACTGTTTCCATATTTTAAAGATAAAAAAATTAACCACATTGTTCCCAAAGAAGTAACAAAGTTCAGAAAGAAATAAAAATCAGAACGTTTTGAACATAAAAAAACCACTCGCAGACACGAATGGTTCTTGTATTTTAGCCCCGATAGCAGCGACATCTCCCGATTTAGAAAAACGAGGCTTTATAGCCGTAGTTTTTGTTTATCGGGAATACAGCGAATAGCGGGATTAGCTCCTGAAAAATATCAGGATTATTTCAAATGTGAGTAAACGTAAGCTTCTAATGCTTTTAATTCCTCATCAGACATCGCTTTAGTAACCGCAAAGTTTGTTTTCATAACTTCGTACTGACTTGGGTCAACGATTGGCTCGCCTTCACCTTTTAAAAACGTTACGATATCTGCATTTTTATCTTTGTATATCTTAGCAATATCCTGCAGACTTGGCCCTATCACTTTCTTGTCTACTTGATGACAGGCAACACAATTTCCTTTTCCTTTGAAAATTTCCTCTCCTAATTCCTCTGGAGTTTGGGCAACTTCTTCGGTAGTGGTTGGGTATAAAGATTCTTTTTTGACTTCTTCTTTTTTACAAGAAGCAAAGGCTAAAACGGCAAATAAAAACAACGTCTTTCTCATATTAATTTCTTTAATTTTAAGTATTTAAATTGCTAAAAATTACCATCCTATATATTTGGGTGGCTGAATTTGATTCAGATTCAAATATACTAAAATTTGTGCTCTGTGATGGGTAACATGATCTTGCATCAAATTAAGTATCTGTAATTTTGATTTTGGACCAGCAAAAAAATCTACTTTTTGGGATAATTCAGCATCATTGGTTTTTTGTACAAATGCCTTTGCTTTATCAAAAGAGGATTTTATTTCTTGGATTATTTGCGCTTTCGAAAGTCCTTTTACAACTTCTTTTTTATCATATTTCTCTTCCGAAAAATGCGTTGTACTCAACCAATTCATATTGTCTTGTATGTGAAATAACTGTTCTCTAAACGACATTTCACGAGCAGCAGGCTTGTAATCATATTTATCTTCAGGCATAGCTTCTGCAACGGCTACTAAATAATCTTTGGAATTATCCCATTTCTCGATGAAAGTAGCAACAACCTCAACTTGTGCAAAAATGCTATTGGAAAGCAATAAAACCGCTATTATTAAACATTTTTTCATGTTTATTTGTTTAAAAGTATTGCGGCTTCTTTGGCAAAATAAGTCGAAATTAAACTGGCTCCAGCACGTTTGATACACATTAATTGTTCCATCATTATCTGATCATGATCCAACCAACCTCTTTCGGCAGCGGCTTTAATCATAGCATATTCACCCGAAACGTGGTATACCGTTACCGGAACATTTACCGCGTTTTTAACTTCGCGAACGATGTCTAAATACGCAATTCCAGGTTTTACCATAACCATATCGGCGCCCTCTTCCACGTCCCACAACGCTTCTTTGATGGCTTCGATGCGATTGGCATAATCCATTTGGTAAGTTTTTTTGTCTTTTGGAATTTCAGTGGCGTCAACAGGAGCGCTGTCTAATGCATCACGGAACGGCCCATAAAATGCAGAAGCATATTTAGCAGAATAACTCATGATACCTACGTTATGATAACCGGCAGCATCCAGACCTTCACGCAAACGCAATACACGTCCGTCCATCATGTCTGATGGCGCTACAAAATCGGCACCGGCTTGTGCATGAGAAACGGCCATTTTTACCAAGGCTGCGTTCGTCGAATCATTTTCAACATCACCGTTTGCAATGATTCCGTCATGGCCATAAATAGAATACGGATCCAAAGCTACGTCAGGCATTACAATCATTTCTGGGCAAGCCATTTTGATGGCACGAATGGCATTTTGCATTAATCCGTTTGGATTCCAAGCTTCATTTCCTTCGTTATCTTTTAAATCCTCACTTACTTTTACATAAATATTCACCGCACGAATTCCCAATGCAAATATTTCTTTGACTTCTTCTACCGTTAAATCAATAGAACGACGAAAAATTCCTGGCATGGATGGAATTTCGACTTGTACGTTTTCGCCTTCGGCAATAAACATAGGAAACATAAAATCCGCTGGACTCAAACTAGTTTCACGAACTAAACTTCTAATGGATTCGTTTACTCTTAAACGACGTCCTCTTTGTAATGGGAACATAATTACTATATATTTGTCTTATGAAAAAAAAGTTTTTTTTTAGTGTAATTGCACTTATTTATATTTGTATTTTTAAAATAACAGATTTTGAAACATGCAACGTAGCTTCAGCTACAATTTTAATTTATGTTGGTGTGCCTTTCTTCGTTTTAGTTTCACTTATTTTATTTACAGTAAGCTTTTATAATTTTTATAAAGAAAAGTTTAATATCAAATCTTTATATTTTATTTCACTAATATTAAATCTTATTACACTTGTTTTAACTCTTGATGTTTTCTTGTTTTTTCTAAATCCAATCAACTGGTGATTCTAACACTTTAAGTAATTTTTCTTCTTCGCTTCCGGCTTCAGCATGATGGTCGTATACCCATTGTACATGTGGCGGCAAACTCATCAGGATACTTTCGATTCTTCCGTTAGTTTTTAGTCCAAATAAAGTGCCTTTATCGTGCACCAAATTAAACTCCACATAACGACCACGACGGATTTCCTGCCACGTTCTTTGTTCTGGAGTATACGGTAAATCTTTTCTTTTTTCTACTATTGGAACATAAGCTTGCAGGAAACTATTCCCTACTTCAGTTACAAAGTTAAACCAGTTTTCCATCGACATTTGCTCGGTTGCTTTGCAATAATCAAAGAATAATCCGCCTAGTCCACGAGCCTCATTGCGGTGAGCATTCCAGAAATAGGCATCACATTGTTTCTTATATTTTGGATAAAACTCCGGATTATGTTTGTCGCAAGCGGTTTTACACGTTTGATGAAAGTGAATTGCATCTTCTTCAAACAAATAATACGGTGTTAAATCTTGCCCACCACCAAACCATTGTTGAATTACGTTTCCGTTCTCATCGTACATTTCGAAATAACGCCAATTTGCGTGAACGGTTGGTGTCATTGGGTTTTTTGGGTGCAAAACCAAACTCAATCCACAGGCAAAAAAATCAGCTTCGCCTACATTGAACATTTTCTGCATGGCTTCGGGCAATTTCCCGTGAACTGCGGAAATATTTACTCCGCCTTTTTCGAAAACAGTTCCGTTTTCAATTACGCGGGTTCTTCCGCCACCACCTTCCGGACGTTCCCAAAGGTCTTCACGGAATTTGGCTTGACCTTCAACAGCTTCCAATCCTTTACAGATTTGGTCTTGGAGGTTTTGTATGTAGTTGTAGAATTGTTGTTTCATTATAAATTTGCTTTGCAGCAACTAACTTATTAAATATTTCAAACGTAAACATCTCGCTTTCCTGCAAGGTTTCCAAAACCTTGTAGGTATAACTAGTGATGATATTCCTAATCTAACTTAGCTGTAAGGTTAAAAAAACCTTACAAGATTGCAACAATATTACTCAAATGTGTATTTTTCAGTTAAAAAATCATTTTTTTGATTGTGACAAAAAACGAAATTTTCTATACCTCCAAACAGCTTCAACACTTCTTCTTTCTCTATTTTTGTTTCTTTATTTGAAATAAAAGCTTGATAGGAAAAATACTTATAATCCTGAAATTTTAAATCTAAATGATGCTTCGGATTCAAATGCACATATAGTATCAATTGTTTTAAATAATTTTCATCGTTTAGCTTTATCCTCTTAAAATGTTTTTCAAATAAGCTTCCGGTTCTGTCTATATGTTTATTAAAAGCTTTAGCATAAGAATTAAAAAAATTAGAAAATGCCTGTGTCACTATTTTCTCATCTTCATTTAATCGGATAATTAAATGAAAATGATTATCCATTAAGCAATATCCAAATATTGAGATTTTACCCAATAAATATTTTGAAAGTTGTTTTAAAAAGAAAATTTTATTTTCATCATTTTCGAAAATAGGAGCACCATTAATTCCTTTATTGTAAATATGATAATAGCAATCTTTTTCTAAAACTTCTAATTTCATATTATACATTTTAAGTTGATCCTGCAAGGTTTTTTAACCTTGTAGGTATAACCCATGTCAGCAAAATTTTAAAAAACACCTACAAGGTTCAAAAGAAACCTTGCAGGAAATATAGTAAAATAAATATTACTGATTATACTCCTTCACTGCATCAATAAACGCTTTTGCGTGATCCACAGGAATATTTGGTAAAATTCCGTGACCTAAATTCACGATGTATTTGTCTTTTCCGAATTCGTCAATCATTTCGTGTACCATTTTCTTGATTACCGGAATTGGAGATAACAATCTAGATGGATCAAAATTCCCTTGTAATGTGATGTTTCCACCAGACAAGTATCTTGCATTTCTTGGAGAACAAGTCCAGTCAACACCTAGTGCTGAAGCTCTACTTTTCCCCATTTCGCCCAACGCAAACCAACATCCTTTTCCAAAAACAATTACCGGTGCATCATCTGCCAAGGCTTCAATGATTTGGTTGATGTATTTCCAAGAGAATTCCTGATAATCTACTGGAGACAACATTCCGCCCCAAGAGTCAAAAATTTGAACGGCATTTACTCCCGCTTTTACTTTTTCTTTTAAATATAAAATGGTAGTGTCTGTAATTTTTTGCAATAAAACATGCGCTGCTTCTGGATGTTGGAAACAAAATCCTTTAGCCATATCAAAACTTTTAGAACCTTTCCCTTCTACTGCATAACACATAATTGTCCAAGGAGAACCTGCGAAACCAATTAACGGCACCTCATCATTCAACATTTCTTTAGTCAATTTGATAGCGTCAAAAACGTAACCTAATGTTTCATTTACATCTGGAACGATTACCTTCTCCACATCCTGAATCGTACGAATAGGATTTGGTAAATACGGACCAAAATTAGGTTTCATCTCCACATCAATCCCCATTGCTTGTGGAATTACTAATATATCCGAAAACAAAATCGCAGCATCCGGAGCAATTCTTCTAATGGGTTGTACAGTGATTTCAGCAGCTAATTCTGGAGTTTGACAACGGGTGAAAAAATCATATTTATCACGCAAAGCGATGAATTCCGGCAAATATCTTCCGGCTTGACGCATCATCCAAACTGGTGGACGTTGTACTGTTTCTCCTTTTAGTGCTCTTAAAAATAGGTCGTTCTTAATCATGTATTTAAATTTTAGCAGATTGCTAGATGCTTTCCGTTTTATAATATTCAATAACTTCCTCAATCACCTCTTCGATAGTTGGCGTTTCGGCAATTACTATGTTTTTAATTTTCTTTGTTTCTAATGCTGATGCTGTAGTGGTACCTATGCAAAAACATACTTCGTTCTTTATTTTATTATTTGTCAAATAACTTTCAACGCCAGATGGGCTAAAAAATAGAATTCCGTCAAATTTTTCTTGGTCGGATATTTTAAAAGGTGCTAACTTGGTTTGATACACTTCAATTTCGTTAAAAGTTATTCCTGCGCTTTTTAGTGCTTGTGGTAACGTTTCTTTACGCAAATTTCCGCTCAAAAAAGTATAGCTTTCCTTATTGTAAATTAAAGTGATTATTTCAGCTAATTCAGATGCATAATCTAAATAAACATCAACTGTAAATCCATGCGACTCTAGTAATTCTTTGGTTCTAATGCCTACGCAAAAAACAGGTTTCGTCTTTAAAACTTCCCAACCGTTTTGTTCTATCAAACTTAAAACAGCATTTTGGCTACTAAAAATCAAGTTGTTGTTGATTGTTTTCAGTTCAAAAAGGTTGTTTTTGATTTCGATGAAATCCTGTTCTAAAAGATCAAAATTAGCATCAAGAAATACTTGTCTTTGTTCTGCCGACAATGTTTTGGTGGATAAAATGCTTGTTTGGCTCATTATTTCTTCAAATTAATTTTAATTGCTGTCATCAATTCTGCTCCGCCATTTTCTAAAATTTCTTTGGCGCAATAAAAGCCTAATTTCTTCCATTCTTGCATCGGAACGGTTTTTTCGATTTCTATTTTTTGCTTTCCATCGATAGAAAACAGAACACCTTTAAACAAAATATCATCTTCTACAAAAACTGCTAAAGCGCCAATTGGTGCCGTACAACCGCCTTCGAGGGTTTTTAAAAACTGTCTTTCAATATGTGTACAAACTTCAGTATCAATATCGTTAAGTTCGTTTAGCGCTTGTCTGCAAAATTCATCATTTGCCATAGCAACAACAACCATAGCACCTTGAGCCGGCGCTGGAATCATCCAATCCAAATCGATATAATTAGAAGGTTTCAAGTTGATTCTCTCTAATCCTGCTGCTGCAAAAACAGCTCCGTTCCAATCGCTTTCCTGCAATTTCTGCATTCTTGTATTCACGTTTCCACGTAAATCCACTACTTTGTGATTGGGATATTTGTTGAGCCATTGTGCCTGACGACGCAAACTTCCTGTGGCAATTGTTCCTTCTCCACTAAGAAAATTAAGGTTTCCTTTGTGTACCAAAATATCCAAGGTATTCGCTCTTTCCAAAACTGCTGCCTGAACAATCCCTATTGGCAAAGCCGTAGGAACATCTTTCATGGAATGTACCGCAATATCAACATCACCATTTATCATGGCAATATCTAGCGTTTTAGTAAAAATTCCTGTGATTCCTAATTCGTAAAGTGGTTTGTCAAGGATGATATCTCCTTGTGATTTTACCGCTAAAATTTCGGTTTTATAGCCTAAATCATTTAGCTTTTTTTCGACGGTATGGGCTTGCCAAAGCGCGAGTTCGCTATCGCGAGTTCCTATTCGTATTGTTTTGCTCATTATCTTGTAGTCGCTCCTATTTTGAAAACTTTTTCAATCCATTCAATACTTTCATCTACCATGGTATCATCATCTTTCAAATGATTAGCGAAATGAGTCGTTATTTTTTGGATAATTCTGTTGCTGATAATCTCCGCTTGCTCTTCATTGAAATTTGAAATCTTTCTACTTTGGAAATCTAATTCGGATGTTTTTATTGCATTCAATTTCGCTTTTAAAGCATTGATTGTCGGTGCAAATTTTCTGCCTTTAGTCCAAGTTATAAATTCCTCTTTTATTTCTTCAATGATGGCTTCAGCAGCAGGAATGTGTTTTTTTCTGTTTTCTAAAGTCTCGTCTGTTAGTTGTGACAAATAATCCATGTGAATTAACGTAACACCTTCAATTTCTTCCACGTTTTCATGCACGTTTTTCGGAATTGATAAATCCAAAATTAACATTGGTTTTTTCAAATTCAGAATTGCTTTGTCAATAGTTGGATTTTGTGCACCGGTTGCTACCACAACAACATCTGCTTTTTGTAGTTCCAAATGCAGTTCAGAATAATCTTTTACGATTAAATTCAATTTTCCGGCTAATTTCTCTGCTTTCTCTTTGGTTCTGTTGATTAAGGTAATATGTTCGTTTTTAGTATGTTTTACTAAATTTTCACATGTATTTCTACCAATTTTTCCGGTACCAAACAAAAGAATGTTTTTGTTCCCAATGTCTTGCACATTGTTAATAATATAACGAACTGCGGCAAATGAAACCGAAGTAGCGCCAGAACTAATTTCTGTATCTGTTTTTATTTTTTTACTGGCTTGGATAACGGCATTCACCAATCTTTCCATAAAAGCATTGGCTAAACCCAACGATTTTGACTGTGAAAAGGAATTTCTTATTTGTGCGATAATTTCAAAATCACCCAGAATCTGACTGTCTAAACCAGTTCCTACACGAAACATGTGGCTGATGGCTTCTTGATTTTTATAGACAAAACCTACCTTTTGAAACGCTTCAACAGAGCCTTGACTATTCTCGCAAATTAATTTGATTAATTGAAAGGGATGTTCCGCATAACCGTAAATTTCAGTACGGTTGCAGGTAGAAGTAACTATTAAACTTTCTATTCCTTCATTCTTAGCTTGTTCCAGCAAACGCGTTTTTGCAGCAGCGTCTAAACTAAACTTACCTCTAATCTCAGCATCTGCTTTTTTATAGCTCAATCCAACTGCGTAAAAATAGTGATGCTTTGATGTGTTATTGTTTTCCATATTTGCACTTTTCAAGAAAGTGGAACAAAATTATCATTATAGTTTTTATAAAAGTAACGCTAGAAGTTCTTTTTGTATCGCTTCGTGATTTTTTAATTCTAATGGCTTATTTTATGGTAAAAAAATCTATTTTTGTAATGAATTCAAGTCATTTGAATTAAGTTATTTAGAGTTGTTCTAAATAAAAAGGTTTGATAATTATGATTTTCATATTAAAAAAATATCGCTATGGGTTCTCAGGAAATTATAAAAATTGAAGATGACTTTACGCTTATCCGTTTTCAAAATGACGGTATCGAAAATTTTAACGCCCAACGTGAAGTCAGCAGTGGCCTGATTCAGTTTCATTTTGGATTAAAAGGAAGCGCCAAATTCATCTTTAATCAAGGGAATTATGCTTTGGAACTGAAAGAGGAAAAATCGTTGCTTTTATACAACCCACAAAAGGAATTGCCTTTAAATTTGGAATTAGCCCCAAATTCCTGGGTGATTTCTGTGATTATATCGATAAAGAAGTTTCATGCTTTATTTTCAACAGAAGCGGACTATATTACTTTTTTAAGTGCCGATAATAAAGACAAAAAATATTATAACGAAGGAAACATCAGTCCATCGATGGCAATTGTTTTATCGCAACTGTTCCATTATAGCTTGCATCCGTCGATTAAAAACCTGTATTACAAAGGAAAAGGATACGAATTATTGAGCTTGTATTTCAATAGAACCGAAGATCCAAACGCAGAACAATGTCCGTTTTTAATAGACGAGGAAAATGTAATGAAAATTAGAAAAGCCAAAGAAATCATCATTGCCAACATGGCCGAACCACCAGGATTACAGGAATTAGCAGATGAAATAGGCTTGAATTTAAAGAAACTAAAAATGGGTTTCAAACAAATTTATGGCGATACGGTTTATGGTTTTCTATTTGACTACAAAATGGATTTTGCCCGAAAATTACTCGACAGCGGTTCCTATAACGTAAATGAAGTAGGACTGAAAATTGGGTACAGCACCGGAAGTCATTTCATAGCGGCATTCAAAAAGAAATTTGCCACTACGCCCAAAAAATATTTGATGTCAATCAACCCAAATATGCCGTAAACAATTGATTTCTTATATTAAACAATAAATAAAAAATAGTTAATCGCAATTTATAAAAAAGTAAGTTTAATTACTTTTGTACCAACAAAAAAAGACAACATGAAAGGTGTATTATTAGTTAATTTAGGTTCTCCGGAAAGTCCAACTGCTAAAGATGTAAAACCATATTTAGATGAATTTTTAATGGACAAATACGTAATTGATGTTCCGTTTTTATTGCGAGCATTACTAGTTCGTGGAATAATTTTACAAACAAGACCTAAAAAATCAGCTGCAGCTTACGCGAAAATATGGTGGGACGAAGGTTCTCCATTGGTTGTTATTTCCAAAAGAATGCACGAAAAAGTACAAAAATTAGTTGACGTTCCCGTTTCCTTAGCCATGCGTTACGGAAATCCGTCTTTATTATCTGGTCTACAAGAACTGCATGACAAAGGCGTAACCGAAGTGCTGCTTTTCCCTTTGTACCCACAACATGCGATGGCGTCTACGACTACTATACTAGAATTAGCTGAAGAACACCGTAAAAAATATTTCCCAGAAATGAAATTTACGATTGTTCCTGCTTTTTATAACAAACCTGATTATTTACAAAACCTGGCTGATTCTATCAAAGGGCATTTAGAAGGTTTTGATTACGATCATTTATTATTCTCATACCACGGAATCCCGGAGCGTCACATACGCAAGACGGATATTACGAAATCACATTGTAAAATTGATGGTTCTTGTTGCAACACGCCTTCGCCGGCCCATGAATTTTGTTACCGTCACCAATGTTACGAAACGACCAAACAAGTGGTAAAATTACTGGGAATCCCAGAAGGAAAATACAGCCAGACTTTTCAATCGCGACTAGCGGGTGACAAATGGTTGACCCCTTACACGGATGTTGAAGTAAACAAAATGCCCGAAAAAGGAATTAAAAATCTTGCTGTTGTAACACCTGCTTTTGTATCTGATTGTTTGGAAACTTTGGAAGAAATTGCCATGGAAGCCAATCATGAATTTAAAGTTCACGGAGGAGAAAACTTCAAAGCAATTCCATGTTTAAATGACGGTGATGACTGGTGTAAAACCGTGAGTAACTGGATTTCAAATTGGTCAAACGCCTCTTCAACCGTTAAAGTTGACTCTGAAAAAATTAATGCTTAAATGGCTGTTACCGCCGATGAGTTAGGAACTCAGGACATCAAAAAACTCTTGATAAAACAAGCAGTTCCGTCTTCTATTGGGATTTTATTCATGTCGGTTAATATTTTAATTGACACCATATTTGTGGGTCAATGGATTGGTTCTTTGGCCATTGCGGCGGTAACCGTAGTTTTGCCCATAACCTTTTTGATTTCTTCTTTGGGAATGGCGATTGGTGTGGGCGGAGGCTCAGTACTTTCCAGAGCATTGGGAGCCAATCACAAAGAAAAAGCATTGCATACCTTTGGTAATCAAATAATGATGACTTTTTTATTGGCATCAGTTTTTGTGGTATTTGGTCTTTTTTTTAGTGACGAAATGCTAATGCTTTTTGGTGCTAAAGGAGCTATTGTGGAACCCGCCAAAGAATTTTTTATTCCCATAATTATTAGTGTACCATTTTTGGCACTTTGCATGATGGGCAATAACGTGATTCGTGCAGAAGGCAAGGCAAAATTTGCAATGGTCGCCATGATTATCCCTGCATTTGTCAATATTGCCTTGGACATACTTTTTATCAAATACTTAGATTTAGGAATGTTTGGCGCTGCTCTAGCAACCGCCATATCCTATTTTACTTGCTTTTTGTTTGTGCTTTGGTTTTTTGTTTTTAAAAGCGAACTAAAATTAAAAACAAGACATTTTAAATTCAACATTCCCATTGTAAAGGAAATAACCGAATTGAGTTTTGTCACGTTTTCGAGACAAGGAGTCGTGAGTATTTTATCCATAATCTTGAATCATACTTTATACACGTATGGAGGAGAACATTCTGTTGCTATTTATGGAATTATCAGCCGAATGTTGATGTTTGCCTTGTTTCCAATTCTGGGAATTACGCAGGGATTCCTACCAATTGCCGGATTCAATTATGGCGCGGGAAATTATTCAAGAGTAAAAGAAAGTGTACTGCTTTCAATAAAATATGCAGCAATTCTAGCCTCGCTGATTTTTGTGATAATTCTAATTTTTGCTAAACCTATTGTTGCTGTTTTCACAACTGACCCACTTGTAATCGACCAAACTCCGGAAGCGTTGCGCTGGGTTTTTGCGGCTTCGCCAATTATTGCCGTTCAACTGATTGGCGCAGCCTATTTTCAAGCTGCTGGAAACGCAAAAAAAGCTTTGCTTTTGACGCTAAGCAAACAAGGATTTTTCCTAATTCCGCTAGTGCTGATTCTACCAAATTTTTTAGGTATTTTTGGCGTGTGGATTGCATTCCCAATCGCGGATATTTTATCAACGCTATTAACTGGCTATTTTCTAAAAAAAGAAATGAATACAAAACTGATTCAAACTAACGATGGAATACTATAATTACCTTAAATCCTTACACCTCATCTTTGTAATCACATGGTTTGCAGGATTATTTTACATTGTTCGCTTATTTGTTTACCAAATAGAGGCTGCTCAAAAACCTTCGCCAGAGAAAGAAATTTTACAAAAACAGTACAAAATAATGACCTATCGCTTGTGGTATATTATCACTTGGCCTTCAGCAGTTTTAGCCAGTATTTTTGCTTTTTGGATGCTGTTTTTCACAGATTTAGGGCAAGCGTGGTTAAAAATGCCGTGGATGCATGTAAAACTTGGCTTCGTATTTGTGTTGTATTTATACCATGCCAAATGCCAACAAATATTCAAGCAATTGCAAAATGACGAGGTAAAATACACCACTACTTTCATGCGGTTGTGGAACGAAGGCGCAACGATTATACTTTTTGCAGTGGTTTTTTTAGTAATTTTAAAAAATGCGGTCAACTGGATTTATGGCGTGATTGGGATTTTCTTATTTTCCATTTTGATAATGCTTGGGTTTAAATTTTATAAAAAAATTAGAGAAAGAAATCAATCTTAATATGTTTAAAAGCTTCAAAATATCAATGCTATCATTACGAATCAGGATTTTCCTTTCGATGATTGTATTGATAGTAATGGCTTCGGTTTTATTGGCTTCCATTTCTATTATTCAGTTTAAAAACGAAGCCAAAGAATACCACCAAGAGCGTTTAGAACGAAAAGAAGATGCGATAAAAGAACACATCAATTATGTGCTTTCGACCACGACATATCCTTTAACAAATGAAAATTTAGATTTAATTTTCAAAGATAAAATACACGAATTAGCTCAAATCCACAGTATTGAAATTAACATTTACAGTCTGGACGGAAAGTTGCTAAAGTCTTCCAAAGAATCATTTTCTGTTGATAAAGTAGCCCCGCCAATTCCCAAATACATTTTAAAACTGGTTCGCTCTTCGATTGAAAAAAGATACGTGGACATTAAAACTATTGATGGCAAAAAGAATCGTTCTGCTTTCAGCCAAATTAAAGACGACAAATTTAAACCATTAGGAATCTTAAACCTACCTTATGTAGAAGACGATGGCTATTATGAAAACGAGCTTAAAAGCTTTCTTATTCGACTGGGACAAGTGTATTCCTTTATGCTTATCGTCGCGTTTGCACTAGCCTATTTTCTCTCTTCTTACATCACTAAATCCTTAAAAACAATCTCAGATAAGTTAAGCGAAACGAGTTTGAATCAAAAAAACGAAAAAATTGTTTTGGAAGCCAGTAGCAAAGAAATTAATCTTTTAATAAAGGCATACAACGGAATGGTGGATGAACTCGAGAAAAGTGCCATCAAACTAGCACAAAGCGAACGTGAAGAAGCTTGGCGCGAAATGGCGAAACAGGTGGCGCACGAAATCAAGAATCCACTTACGCCAATGCGACTAACGGTACAGAGTTTTCAGCGAAAATTTGACCCGACTGATCCCAATGTAAAGCAGAAAATGAACGATTACTCCGAAACGTTGATTCAACAAATTGATACCATGAGTGCGGTAGCTTCTGCTTTTTCAAATTTTGCATCGATGCCGGCACAGCAAAATGAAACCTTGAATGTGGTGGAAGTCGTAGAACTCGCCATGGATATTTTCAACGAAGAATACATTGAATTTCACAGTGATTCTCCCGAAATTATTTCGAAAATTGACCGAACACAACTCATTCGAATTATCACAAATTTAGCGAAGAATGCCATTCAGTCCATTCCGGAACAGCAGGAAAACAAGTCCATTATTGTATCCGTAAAGAAAGAATCAAACAACGTTCTAATTACTGTTGCAGATAACGGAATTGGTATTCAGCCAAAAGACATTGACCGTATATTCGAACCTAAATTTACCACTAAAAGCAGCGGAATGGGACTTGGTCTTGGAATAATAAAAAACATAATCGAAAATTATAAAGGAACGATTACCTTTGAAACTGAATTTGGAAAAGGAACTACTTTTACGGTTTCACTTCCAATAATTAACTCTTAAAATTACAATTATGAACTACGAAAATCTTTTAATTACAACCGAAAATAACATTGCTACGATTACCATTAATCGTCCTACAAAACTAAATGCGTTGAATGTTGCTACTATTTCAGATTTGAACAAAGCGTTTAAAAACTTAGGAAAAAATGATGAAATTCGTGTTATTATTTTAACTGGGAGCGGTGAAAAAGCGTTTGTAGCCGGTGCTGACATCTCTGAATTTGCTCATTTCTCAATTGAAGAAGGAACGCAATTAGCGGCAGAAGGGCAAGAAAAATTATTTGATTTCATAGAGAATTTAAAAACTCCAGTAATTGCAGCCGTAAATGGTTTTGCATTGGGTGGCGGATTAGAATTAGCGATGGCGTGTCATTTTAGAGTCGCTTCAGAAAATGCAAAAATGGGATTGCCTGAAGTTTCACTGGGCGTAATTCCGGGTTACGGAGGAACACAGCGTTTGCCACAGTTAATAGGAAAAGGGCGTGCGATGGAAATGATTATGACCGCAGGAATGGTAACGGCACAAGACGCCTACAGAACTGGATTGGTAAATCACGTAGTTCCAGAAGCCGAACTTTTAGATTATTGTGTGAGTGTGGCGAATAAAATAATGAAGAACTCTCCATATGCTATTGGTAAAGCCATAAAAGCAGTCAATGCTAATTTCAAAGAAGGAAAAAATGGGTATGAAGCCGAAATAAAAGCCTTTGGAAAATGCTTTGGAACCGAAGATTTTAAAGAAGGAACAACGGCTTTCTTAGAGAAAAGAAAAGCAGTTTTTACTGGAAAATAATAACAAAAGAGAGCCACATTGGTTCTCTTTTTTGTTTATAAGTGATTATCATTTAAAATAATCTTTCCTTAAAAGAGATTGTTTGGTTTACAACACTTAATTTTACAGACCCGTTTCGGAATATAACACATCATCTAAAAATCAACATATGTCCTTCCAACCTGTATTTGTACTTTTCTGGGAAAAGGTAAAAGAAAGTATCGAAAACCATACCTACGCTAAACTTACGCTTGCCAAAACCATTGGTGATACGGAACTGAAAAATATTTATGTGCGTCCCGTTTTATTGGAAAATGACGTATTTAGTCTTTCGGTTACGGCGCGCTACAAAACCGAAGAAGTAGAAAGTTTTCATACCCTTGATGAAGCTTTTATTATATTGGCTCCGTATATGAATAATCCTTTTTTGACAGCGCTGCTATTTACAACGGAGAATGATATCACCTTTAAACTCAATAAAAAAAGAGTGGGAACCATTATTGAGCAAGCGCCCACTTTTAAAAACGCTTCGGATGTTATTCTGGAGATGAAAGAAAAAGGAATTTAAAAAACAATTTGCATTGTAGAGACGCACTGCAGTGCGTCTCTACTATCGTGCGTCTTCACAATCAAAAATATTACTTTTCCCCTTCCCATTCCGCATAAAACTGCGCCAGAAATCCTTCCATATAATGATGTCTTTCTTGTGCAATTTGTTTTCCGGTTTGGGTATTCATCTTATCTTTTAAGAGCAATAACTTCTCGTAAAAATGATTGAGCGTTGGAGAATCATTCTTTTTGTATTCTTCCTTTGTCATACTGGAATTTGGGGCGATATTAGGGTCATATAGCGCTCTATTTTTAAATCCGCCGTAATTGAATGTTCTAGCGATTCCAATAGCGCCAATCGCATCTAAACGGTCTGCATCCTGAACCACATCTAATTCTATCGATGAGAATTTCTTTTCGAAATTACCGCCTTTATATGAGATGTTTTCAATGATATTTACCACATGCATGATGATCTCTTCATCAACGTTTTCTGATTCTAAAAATTCTCGAGCAATTCTTGGACCTACGGTTTCATCACCATCATGAAACTTACTGTCAGCAACATCATGAAGCAAAGCCCCAAGTTTCACAACCGTAACGTCACAAACTTCATTTTTTGAAATCAGAACAGCATTTTTAAACACTCTTTCGATATGGAACCAGTCGTGTCCGCCTTCGGCATTTTCTAATTTTTCTTTTACAAAAAGAATCGTTTTGTTTATTAAATCAGGGTTTGTCATTGTTTATTATATTTTAAAAAAAATGTTGAATTTCAAAGTTCTCCAACTTCAAAATCCAACATTTTTATTCTTTATTTAGAATTCAGAAATCTATCGTACTAAAGCTGGCTCAACCCATTTGAAGATATGTGATTCTTGTGGAATGACTAATCTCTCTGAAATTTTTGCCATTCTTCCTGGTAATTTCATCAAATAATCACGGGCTTTTTCTGCTTCATCTGTCAAACCGGAAATCTTATCAATTTCCCATTTGTCAATTAATTTTTGCATAATATCCACATAATCCGCTGCAGTATAAACCCCAATTCTTTGTGCCGAATCAGAAAACTGTTCGAAAGCAGTGCTTATTTTTTCACCGGATTCTCTCAAGAAATGTGCCGGCATAACGATTTTTGCTTTCATCATGTATTGAAACGCAAGCATCATTTCACTTGGATCAATCTGGAAAATTCGGTTTACAAATTCGCTGTATGCATGATGATGACGCATCTCATCACCAGCAATCATTTTGCACATTTTAGACAATTTGTTATCCCCGTATTTCTTAGCCATTTGCGCTACTCTGTTATGAGACACATACGTTGCTAATTCCTGGAAACTGGTATACACAAAATTTTTGTATGGATCTCTTCCGGTTCCAATATCAAAACCGTCGTTGATCAAGTGTTGCGTTGTCATTTCAACTTCGCGCATGTTTACACGACCTGATAAATACAAATACTTGTTCAGTAAATCACCGTGACGATTTTCCTCACCAGTCCATTGTCTGATCCATTTAGACCAACCGTTTCTTTCTACATTATCAATTCCTTCTACGTCCATTAACCAGGATTCGTAAGTTGGTAAAGCTTCCTCAGTAATGGTATCACCTACTAAAGTTACCCAGAAATCATACGGTAATTCTTTTGCAATTTCGCGTAATTCTTTGACCTCATCAAAAAAAGTATCGCTTTGGGAATTAGGCAAAAAATCAGTTGGTTGCCATATTTTCTCCACTGGAATTAGATACTGATCGACAAAGCTGTCTACGTTTTTTTCCAAAAACTGCATTACTTCTAATCGAATGTTTTTTATTGACATTATATATAAATTAAATTTTTATTCCTTGAACTACTGCTGTTTCTGTTTTCTCCATTAAATCAGCAAAATCATAATCCTTAACCGCTAAAGGTTTATGTACAACAAAGGTAAGGCGATTTCCTAAACCTAATGGGAAAAACCCGTATTTAACTATTTTCCAAGAGTTGTTTATACTTACTGGAACCACATATGCCGATGGTGCGTTCTTGCATAAAATTTTAAGACCAGTTTGCGAGAACTCTTTTGGTTTTCCCGTCTTGCTTCGGGTTCCTTCCGGAAAAATAACTGCCGAACGATTGTGTTTTTCAATATATTCTGCTAAACCTTTGATGGCCGGAATGGCTTGTTTGGGATCTTTTCGGTCAATAAGAACAGAGCCTCCATGACGTAAATTAAAAGAAACACTTGGAATACCGCTTCCTAATTCTATTTTACTGACAAATTTACAATGAAAACGGCGGAAAAACCAAATCATCGCAATAATATCGTACATACTTTGATGATTGGACACAAAAATTAATGGTACATCTTTAGGAATGCACTCCATATTTTCAAATTTGTATGTAGTTCCTAAAAGATTCGTGCATTTCAACAAGAAAAAATTCAAATAATCCACACTTTTTTTATGGGCTTGATAGCCAAAAACATGGAAACAAACCCATTGTATTGGGTGAAAAATAACCAATGTAAGACCGAAACACAAATAATAAATTACGGAAATGGGATACGAAATCAGTTTTTGCATGCTTTAAAAATTTGTCACAAAAGTAAGGAATATATTTTTAGCGGTATTTAAATCCGAAACAATATACTGGCTCAACGTTTAATCGTAACTTTGCCAGTCAAAATCTATGTCTTTTTTATATTAAAATGAACTTCACTTACCCAAAAAACGAAAAGCTAAAAAGCAAAATAACCATTGGATTATTATTTACCGAAGGAAAATCAGTATCTAAATATCCGTTGCGATTGGTGTATAAAGCCGGTTCTTTTGACGCGAGTGAAAAAATAAAAATGGGCGTTTCTGTTTCCAAAAAAAATTTTAAGAAAGCCGTAGACCGCAATTACTTCAAGCGGGTACTGCGCGAAACCTATCGTTTGAATAAACACCTATTGATTGACAATCTGGACCAACCGTATTCCTTTATGTTTTTTTATCAAACTAAAGACCGATTGACGTACGAGGAAATTAATACCAAAACCATTCAATTATTTGAGAAGTTTATTGCTCAAAACATTAAAAAACCAGCATCAGAAAGCGATTCTATTTCTGAAATTTAAACATTTGATATATTCTAATTAAACAAAGTTGCGTTTAGATTTAGTCCTGCCTAATTATTTGATGATTTATTGTTATTTTAGTGGCCTCAAATTTAGTTAATTAAAACTATGAACTTCTTCAAAAAAAAATTCATAATTCCCGTTGTTGCTTCGGCATTTCTGTTTATTGGTGCCAGTTTCAAAGATGATTTTTTTGAAATTGCCAAGCAAATCGAGATATTCACTACTCTTTTCAAGGAATTGAACCGAAATTATGTCGATGAAACGAATCCTGCGGAACTAATGGATAAAGCCATCAAAGGAATGCTGGCTAATTTAGACCCTTACACCGTTTATTTCAACGAACAGGATGTGGTGCGATTCAAGATAAACAACACTGGAGAATATACCGGAATAGGCGCTTTATTGACTCGAAAAGAAGATAAATTAATCGTCAAGGAAGCCTATAAAAACTTCCCTGCGGATAAAGCCGGTCTTAAAGCGGGTGACGAAATTACTCAAATAGGCGATGTATTATTATCCGATTTTAAAGAAGATGCTTCACAGCTTTTTAAAGGTACTAAAAACACTAAAATCGACATTAAATACATCCGACAAGGGAAAATGAGCACCACTCAAATTATTCTGGACGAAGTCGAAATTAAATCGGTTCCGTTTTTTGCAAAAATAGACGATAAAACCGGATATATTGTATTGTCTCATTTTAACAAAAAAGCGTCATTTGAAACCAAAGAAGCATTGGAACAATTAAAAAAAGACGGTGCGGAACGAATTATATTGGATTTAAGAGACAATCCGGGCGGGCTTTTGAATGAAGCAGTGAATATCTGTAATTTATTTGTTCCGAAAAACGAGATTATTGTTACTACAAAATCAAAAATAGAAAAACACAACAGCACCTATAAAACAAGCAAAGATCCTGTAGACACTGAAATCCCTTTGATTATTATTGTCAATGGCAGAAGTGCTTCTGCTTCAGAAATTGTAGCTGGCGCATTGCAGGATTTAGATCGTGCAGTGGTCGTAGGTAGCCGTAGTTTTGGAAAAGGATTGGTACAAAGACCTGTAGATTTAACTTTCGGAACACAACTAAAAGTAACAATTTCTCGCTATTACACGCCGTCTGGAAGATGCATACAAGCATTAGATTACACCCGAAAAGACAAAAATGGAAAGGCGATAAAAACAGAAGAGAAGAACTTCAATGCTTTTAAAACCAGAAAAGGAAGGACGGTTTATGATGGCGGTGGCATTCAACCCGATGTGGAACTGGAAGAAGCAAAATCAAGTCCAATAACGGATGCCTTGATAAAAAATGATGGAATTTTTAATTACGTAACCAGCTATTATTATAAAAATCCCGATTTAGGAAATCGCATTCCTACCGTTACTGATGCGGATTTTATAGATTTTAAACAGTTTTTAAAAGTGCAAAAATTTTCTTTTGATACCGAAACGGAACTCGCTTTGAAAAACACTTTGGCTGTAGCCAAAAAAGAAAAAATAGAGGAATCCATCCTTGTAGAATACCAACAATTGCTTACTGCACTTCAGAAAAGTGAGAATGCTTTATTAGATAAAAACCAAAAAGAAATTAAAAATCTGATTTTGGATGAAATCATTAAACGTTATCAATACCAAGAAGGATTGTATCAATATTACATAAAAAACAATTCGGAGATTAAGAAAGCAGTGAGCATTTTGAACAACAACTCTGAGTATAAGACTATTTTAAAAATATAATGAAGAACTTATTTAGTCTAATCTTTTTGTTTTTTTTTAGTTATTTAACCGCTCAGATTAAAACCGCAGAAACCGTATATTTTGAATTTGATAAATACAACCTTGATAACCATCAAGTACAAGTTATAGTCAATTTTATAAAAACAGTCGATACTGCAAAAGTCGAATCCATTCAGATTTATGGGTATTGTGACGATAGAGGGGATAATGATTACAATTATAAATTATCAGACAACAGAGTAAAAACAGTTCAAGATATCCTGACTTCTAATGGTTTTAATAAAAACAAAATTGTTATTATCGAAGGGAAAGGGCGGGTGATTTTAACAAATGATGCTTTTGATAATTTAACGGAAATCCGTTCCAAAAATAGGCGTGTTGATTTACTAATTGTAAAGAAAAACAGTTTTGGAAAAGGAATTTATAACTCTTTTCAGGACAATCATAAAGTTGGTGACAGAGTTTATCTAGAAACTATTTTATTTCCTTTGGGAAGCAGCAAATTAACGGAACAATCCAAAATGGAATTAGACAAAATTTCAAAAATTTTGCAAAAACAAAAGAACATACAATTCGAGATTAAAGGACATGTATGTTGCACTCCAAGCTATTACGATGATGCCATCGATAAAGACAGCCACGAAAGAAAACTTTCTTTGAATCGAGCCAAAAATGTGTACAAATACCTCATGTCTAAAGGTATAAACAGCCTTAGAATGAAATACACAGGGTGTGGAAATAAATTTCCTACGGGTTTAGGAGAAGAACTAGACCGAAGAGTCGAATTTCTTATTGTGAAAATTTAATTACTCTCTTTTCATCTCAATATGTGGAATATCATCTTCCAGATACATTTCACTGGTTTGTACAAATCCATGGCTTTCATAGAATTTTTTTAGATACAACTGTGCTCCAATGGTGATTTTACTTTCGCCAAAATGATGAGCGATTCCGGTAATTGATTCTCGCATTAAGTCATGCCCCCATTTTCTGTCGCGATAATTAGCATCGACAGTTACCCTTCCGATAGAAGCATTGTCAAAACTGATTCCGGGCTTGAATAATCTGGAATGAGCCACAATTTTACCGTCAAATTCACCTATGAGATGTAACGCTACCTTATCTTTCCCGTCAAGATCAAGATAAACGCAATTTTGCTCCACTACGAAGATCTCACTTCTTAATTGCAACAAATCATATAGTTCGTGAACCGTTAGTGCGTCAAACGCCTTAATTTTCCATTGTAACATCGTGCCTCTTTTTATGTTTTTTGTATTGTACAAATAAAAGAAAATAAGATTATCTTTTCAATACATCTACTGATTTTATAATAGATTCCAATTCATGCATCAGATCGCGTTTTTCTTTAGACGGCGCATAACAAAAACCTTCTAAAACCAGTATTCGATTGTATTCCTTATCGATAATGGCATAATTGATAAAAGGACCCGACATGAAATCATTATTTAACTCCCAAGTTCCCTTCGTTTCAAAGGTTTCCTTATCGTCAAGAGTAATCTTAGAAAGGTATGGCGCATAGGCCTCCTCTGTAATCATAGTAGTTTTAGGTTCGGTTCCGCTGATGTATAATTTCCCAATGGAATCTCTCATTTTTATAATACTGGAGATTAAATCCCCATCTTTTTTTATCGAGCTTAAAGGAACCTGATAAATTAAAAGACTCGTGTTTCCACCGATAATTTCCTTTTTTAACCACATAAAATTACTTTTGTGAAGCACGTATGCATAACCGGAAGGAACCTGCAATGTGATGTGGAATTTATTCGAAATTACCTTAGGGTCAATATGGGATTGACTGTTGATCTTCTGTGTTTCAGCTATTTCTGCCTGCTTGATTAGCTGAATCATTTTGGGCGCATTTTTTTCAATGCTTGCTATAATATCTGCACTTGTTTTACCGGAAATATGAAATACATTCTGAGGGGATGCATATTGATCTTTTACAATCTCAAATTTGTTTATATCGCCTTTCTTTACCACAATAATCGCTCTGGTATCAGTCATAAAACCTTCCAAAAGTTTAACAGGATATTGATTGATGTTGAAAAGTGGTTCTTCCTGTGGTAATCCAATTACCGGAGATGCAAACTTGTTTCGAATGCTGTCTCCTACATCACCATTCCATAACTGATCGTCAATAATAACTGAAATAGTATTGATTTTCCCCGAAGTTTTTCGCGGCAAAGATTCATTTTCCTTTTTACAGGAAAACAACATCAGAGAAATCAGAAGAAATAAAAAATGGGCTTTATTCATTGCTATTCAATTATAAAATAAAACCCAAATTTATAGAAGTTTATCGTATTATCCGTTTATTTTTAACTTCATTCCAGGCTTGAGTTCTTCATTGCGAATACCGTTCCATTTTTTTAAGTCAGAAATGGTTACTCCTGGATATTTTTTAGAAATACTATACAAGGAATCTCCTTTTTTAACATAGTAATCAATCGCTTCTTTCTTAGAAGAATCGGTGATATTCGTTTTTTTCTTAAACGAACTTACGGTTGCTTTATTGGTATTAATCACAATTTCATCTTTGGCAACAATCAAAGTGGCGCCTACGCCAATCGTATTGTCCTGTAAATTATTCCATTGTTTTAAATCCGTTAATGATGCGCCAAATTTCTTAGCGATATTCCCTAAATTATCTCCTTGTAAAACAACATATTCAATGTCTTTTCGCTCTGGAGCTGAAACTAATTCTTCTTTACGGTCAAACTCTTTTTTTACAACTTGCAATGAAGCTCCTAATTGCACATTATCATTGGAAAGGTGATTCCATTCTTGGATTTCCGCAATAGTAACATCATATTTCTTAGCAATACTTCCTAAATTATCTCCTTTTTGAACCACATAAAATGCAGATGCATTAGATATTATCGGTTCTTGTTGCGTTGTTTTTTTAGTTTTTTCATCCTTATTGGCTTTCACTTCAGAAGCAACTATTCTTTGATTGCTCGAAATTTTCTCTGATGGGACCAATTCCATTTTAGGTTCCTTCTTTAGAGTTGTCAAATCAGCACCAATAACTATTTTTAAACTTTTTCCATAAGCCAAAGCATTACTTTTAAGTTTATTCCATTTTTTTATGTCTGAAACATCAACGTCATATTTACTGGCAATCATAGTCAGATTATCTCCGCGTTTTACTTTATAATACGCTGTTTTTGGCAGTGCAATCTTCTGAATCGTGTAATTCGCAGTGTCCTTTACAGCCAGGGCTTTTTCAATCTGAAATGGCTTTTCACGTTTGTCTGATTCATATTGAGTGTAAGCATAAATCTGAGCTTCATTAGACGCAAAAACGGCAATTTTTTCTTGTGGCAACCTCAAATAATGATTTTCATCATGATAAAACGGAATCACATTTAGCTTGTATGACGGATTCAAAACCTGCAATTGTGCCACAGGAACATCTAATAAATCTGATATTTGCTTGAACGTCATTTGCTTCTTGATCATAATAGTATCTGTGGCAAAATGCTTCACTGATGCTCTGTTAGGAACAATTCCGTGTTCTTTATGGTATTCATAAATGTACATTGTAGCAAGAAAAGCGGGTACGTATCCTTGTGTTTCTTTAGGAAGATTTTTTCTAATGTTCCAATAGTTTTGTTGCCCTCCGGAACGTCTAATGGCTTTTGCAACATTACCCGGACCAGAATTATAAGACGCCAAAACTAAATCCCAATCGCCAAATATTTTATACATATTTGTCATGTATTGTGCTGCGGCTTCACTGGCTCTCAATGGATCACTACGCTCATCAACATAAGAATCGATTTTCAAACCATACTGTTTTCCGGTTTGATACATAAATTGCCAAAGTCCTGTGGCACCCATTTTAGAAACTGCTTTTGGATTCAAAGCCGATTCCACAATAGCCAAATATTTTATCTCCAAAGGAACATTTTGTTTCGCCAAAGCTTCTTCAAAAAGCGGAAAATAATATTCTGATGTGCCCATCAAGCGCTCAAAAGATTTTTTTCTGTACTTTAAAAATGATTTAATGATATTTTCCAGACCTTGATTGTATTCGATATTGAAAGGTGATTTGGCATCCATTGCCGCCAATCTTTCTTTCAAAAGGGCAGTAGGCAATTCATAATCGACTATTTGGTCAATATTAATGTTCTTAATATCATCCGACAGGTTGTTGTATAAATCTAGGTTTGTTAATTCTTTCATCCACAAACTGTCAACACAAGATGCTAAGTCATCTTTTATGAAGGTTTTCTTGATGGAATCTAAATAGGATAATTTTGTTTCTACTTTTACAACGTCTTTATTTACAACTGTTTCTTGCGAAAATAAATGCACGGATGCTAATAGAAAAAACGATAGGGTGGTATTTTTTATATTCATATTTTTACGATCAAAGACCTATATTTCAAATGATTACAAAGCTTGTTTTTACAAACTTAACAGGTTTAAACTAAAAAATTCTATAAATATTGTTAAAAATGTAATCTTTAGTTCTTTTATAAAGAATTTTCAGAGGTTTTAGAGGTAAAAATCCCTTTAAAAAATCAATTCTTGAAATTTTAAAAAAAAACCTCAGCGATAAATAGTATCGCTAAGGTTTTTATTGAATTTTGTTACCGGTTTTTAATTTGAAATCATTACAAATCAAACTGGTTTATATTTATTTAGCAATACGGTATTAGTCAAGAATAGCTGCTATTCCTGGCAATGTTCTACCTTCAAGCATTTCTAGCATGGCACCACCACCTGTTGATACGTAGCTCATTTTGTCTTCCAAACCAAATTGTTTTACTGCAGCTACAGAATCTCCTCCACCTACAAGTGAAAACGCTCCGTTTGCAGTAGATTCAGCAATGAAGTTACCCAAAGCAATGGTTCCGTTAGCAAAACTTTCCATTTCAAAAACACCTAATGGTCCGTTCCAAAGGATAGTTTTAGAATCCATAATTACTTTTTTGAAGTTTTCCAAAGATTTTGGTCCTGCATCCAATCCTTGCCATCCATCAGGAATTTCTTTTACATCAACTATTTGAGTATCGGCAGTATTTGAGAAAGCATTTGCAGCTACAACATCAACTGGAATGTGAATTTGAACTCCTTTTTCCTTAGCCAATCTCAATATTTCCAATGCCAATTCTTGTTTGTCATCTTCACAAATAGAATCTCCAATTTTACCTCCTAATGCTTTTACAAAAGTAAAAGTCATTCCTCCCCCAATAATCATGTGGTCTACTTTGTCTAAAATATTCTCGATAACCGTAATTTTAGAAGAAACTTTAGATCCACCAAGAACTGCTGTTACCGGTTTTTCACTGTTTTTCAAAACTTTGTTCAAGCTTTCGATTTCTTTAGCCAATAACAATCCGAAACATTTTTCTGTTGGGAAAAACTGAGCGATAATTGTAGTCGAAGCGTGCGCTCTGTGTGCAGTTCCAAAAGCATCGTTTACATAAATATCACCAAGTGACGCTAATTCTTTTGCGAAAGCAACATCACCAGCTTCTTCTTCCTCATGAAAACGTAGATTTTCTAATAATAAAACTTCTCCAACTTGTAATTTTTCTGCAGCAGTTTTAGCTTCCTCACCAACAGAGTTTGAAGCAAACTGAACAGGAACTCCAAGTACTTCTGAAGTTGTTTTCAAGATATGTTTCAATGAATATTTTTCTTCAACACCTTTTGGTCTGCCTAAATGTGACATTAAAATTACGCTTCCGCCTTGAGCCAGAATAGCATCAATTGTAGGTTTTGCCGCTTCGATACGAGTTGCATCTGTTACATTGAAGTTTTCATCTAAAGGCACGTTGAAATCTACGCGGATTATGGCTTTTTTATTTTTGAAATCAAAATCGTTTAAAGTTTTCATTAGGTCTATTTTTAGTTTGTTTATTTGTAAAATGATAACAAATATAGAACTTTTAGACTATTAATAAATTTGATGAAATCAAATAAATCCCGTTTTTAGTAACGAAATCGATGTAAATTAATAAACAATGTGTCTTTTTATTAGTATAACTGTTTTTAATTCTGAAATATGTTAAATTAAATGTCTTAAAAAATATCCTGATCCAACTGTAAATTTGAAAATTCGTACTACAAAACTTTGCATCCGAAAATTTTAGACTAAACCATTTTCTGCTATCTTTGCTTTATGCAATTTTCAGAAATTTTAGGACAAGAACACATTAAAAGTCATTTGACAAGAAGTGCTAATTTGGGAAGAATTCCACATGCGCAACTGTTTGTTGGTCCTGAAGGAAGCGGTACTTTACCCATGGCTATTGCTTATGCACAATACATCATTTGCAACAATCAAAACGCAGAAAACTCGGGTTCAAATGAAGCGTGCAACATCAAATTCCAGAAAACTTCCCATCCCGATTTGCATTTTATTTACCCAACCGTAAGTACCGAAGATGTAAAAACGAAACCAAAAAGTATCGATTTTATCACGGAATGGAGAGACTTTTTAAACCTAAATCCATACGGAAGTTTGTTTGATTGGTATCAAATATTAGGTGTTAAAAACAAACAAGGAGAAATTAGGGTTGATGATGCACAGGAAATCTTGAAATCGTTAGCATTGAAATCCTACGAAGGCGGATACAAAGTAATGATCATTTGGATGGCTGATAAACTAAACATTGCAGCTTCTAATAAATTATTAAAACTACTCGAAGAACCTACCGACAGAACGGTTTTTATTCTGATTTCAGAAAATGAAGAAGATATTATCCAAACCATTCGTTCCCGATGCCAAGTCCTACATTTCAACGGATTAAGTGAAACCGTCATCGCTGAAGCCTTAGTTTCAAGAGAAAATACGGAATCAAGAGAAGCCTTAAAAATAGCGCATCAAGCACAAGGAAATTATAACAAAGCATTGCAATTATTACAACCGGACAGCGAATCGGTTTTTTTTGAAAAATGGTTTGTTGATTGGGTTCGAGCTGCTTTTAGAGCCAAAGGAAACGCAGCGGCTATTCAGGATTTGATTCAATGGAGTGAGCAAATTGCCGGTTTAGGAAGAGAGACACAAAAGAAATTTTTACATTTTTGTATCGATATGTTCCGTCAGGCCTTGTTGTTGAATTATCAAACCGCAAGTTTAGTTTACATAGAGCCAAAAGTGGAAAAATTCAAATTGGAGAATTTTGCCCCTTTCGTGAATGGCAACAACATAAATGATATTTTCAAAGAACTTTCGGATGCTATGTATCACATTGAACGCAACGGAAACGCAAAAATTATTTTAACCGATTTATCTATAAAACTTACCCGTTTAATTCACAAAAAATAAAAAAATGAACAACATTACTTCGATTTTAATTTTAATTTTTCTGGCCATTACTTTCCTGCAATCTGGTTACGACAAACTGTTTTATTGGAAAGATAATGTCGACTGGCTGAAAGGTCATTTTGCCAAAACTCCATTAAAAAACCATGTTCCGTTAGCATTGCTTAACATTTTAATATTAGAATTAATTTCTGGTATTTTATGCGTAGTGGGTTGCATTGAATTATTCGTAAATAATGGCAGAATATTCGGTTTTTACGGGGCTGTCTTCTCTTGTATCACTTTATTAATGTTGCTTTTCGGACAGCGATTAGCAAAAGATTACGATGGTGCCAGAACAATTGTTATCTATTTTATCCCTGCAATATTAGCAGTTTATTGGTTAAACTAAAACCATACTATTATTTAAAAACAACAATTTCCTTTTTACATAAAAAAACATGACTCCAAAACATCCTTCAGAATCCCTGACTATATTAACTGATTTGGTTTTACCAAGTGAGACCAATCCTTTGAATAATCTTTTTGGTGGCGAATTATTGGCCCGTATGGATCGCGCTGCGAGTATTGCGGCACGAAGACACTCCAGAAGAATTGTAGTTACAGCTTCGGTAAATCACGTTGCCTTTAACAGAGCCATTCCGCTGGGAAGTGTTGTTACTGTTGAAGCAAAAGTTTCAAGATCGTTTAAAAGTTCTATGGAAATTTTTATTGACATTTGGGTAGAAGACAGAGAGTCTGGCAACAAAACCAAAGCCAACGAAGCAATTTATACTTTTGTTGCGGTTGATGATACCGGAAGACCTGTAGAAGTGCCACAAATAGTTCCGGAAACTGAGCTGGAAAAACAACGTTTTGATGCCGCATTGAGACGCAAACAACTAAGTCTAGTTTTAGCAGGAAAATTAAATCCTCATGAAGCAACTGAATTGAAGGCCTTGTTCCTATAACACAAATAATCAACTTATTTTTTATTGAAAATTAGATTTAAAATATTCTTGAAAGAGAAAATTTACATTAAAAAAAGAAGTATTTTTACGAAAATAAATGTTCGCACACAAATGAAATTTTCAGGATAATTAGTCATCCTGTCAGTTTCTTAGAGTTATAAAATAATACAAATAGATGAAAGAAAAGGTAAAAGAGAAGATGAGTACAGAGAAAGAATCCAAATTAAAAGCGCTACAACTTACGCTTGACAAACTTGACAAAACGTATGGAAAAGGAACGGTGATGAAAATGGGAGATAAAGCCATTGAAGAAGTGGAAACTATCTCATCAGGATCTTTAGGAATCGATTTAGCATTAGGCGTTGGCGGGTATCCAAGAGGTAGAATTATTGAAATATACGGTCCGGAATCTTCTGGAAAAACAACCTTAACACTTCATGCTATTGCCGAAGCTCAAAAAGCAGGTGGAATTGCTGCTTTTATTGATGCGGAACATGCTTTCGATAGAAATTACGCAGAGAAATTAGGGGTAGATATCGAAAACTTAATCATATCGCAACCAGACAACGGAGAACAGGCTTTAGAAATTGCGGAGAACTTAATTCGTTCAGGAGCGATTGACATAGTAGTAATTGACTCGGTTGCCGCATTAACTCCAAAAAGTGAAATTGAAGGAGAAATGGGAGATTCTAAAATGGGTCTTCACGCTCGTTTAATGTCTCAAGCATTGCGTAAATTAACAGGAACCATCAGTAAAACAAATTGTACTGTTTTCTTTATTAACCAATTAAGAGAGAAAATCGGTGTAATGTTTGGAAATCCAGAAACTACAACTGGAGGAAATGCATTGAAGTTTTACGCTTCGGTTCGTTTAGATATCCGTCGTTCCACACAAATTAAAGATGGCGATAATGTCCTTGGAAACAGAACCAAAGTAAAAGTGGTGAAAAACAAAGTTGCTCCGCCATTTAAAATTGCTGAATTTGACATCATGTATGGTGAAGGAATTTCAAAAACAGGAGAGATTTTAGATCTTGCAGTAGAATTTGAAATCATCAAAAAAGCGGGATCTTGGTTCAGTTATGGTGAAACCAAATTAGGACAAGGCCGTGATGCTGTTAAATCTTTAATAAAAGACAATCCGGAACTAGCGGATGAACTTGAAGAAAAAATTAAAGCCAGAATAAAAGAATTGGCAGAAGCATAAAAACTAAAACCCGATATTCTCGGGTTTTTTTAATTTATAACGCAACCTTTTAAAAAAATTTCATCTATTAAGAAAACCGTCAATAAAACTTTTTAAACTGACGGAATAGTATTAACTTTTAAATTAGTAAAGATGAAAAAAATTGTTTTACTCACCCTCTTTTTATTATCCCTGACGGGCTGTAGTATTGACGATGATCAACCCAATCACAGCTTTGAAGTGCTACCTGTAGATAGCTATACTTTACCCGAAAAATTTATATTAGGGAACACCTATGAGATAAAATTAAAGTATACAAGACCTTCCGAATGTCATTTTTTCCAAGGGATATATTATGATAAAAATTTAAATATAAGAACCATAGGAATTCAAACGGGAGTGAATACTAATCAAGTGTGTACACAACAAATTCCAGCACCATCCGAGGTTTCTTTCAATTTTTATGTAACCAATACCGGTTCTTATATTTTTAAATTTTATAAAGGTAAGGATGCCAATGGTCAAAATATATTTGAAGAAGTTGAAATTCCAGTGATTAATTAATGACTGAAAAAACTGTGGTATTAGATCAAATAATTAATCAATGTAAAAAAAACTGCCCCAAGGCACAAGAGCAATTGTATCAATTGTTTTCTAAAAAATTCTTTGGGGTGTGTTTAAAATATTCCAGTGATTATGCAGATGCCGAAGACAATCTACAGGATGGGTTTTTGATCATTTTTGATAAAATTGAGCAGTATAATTTTAAAGGTTCTTTTGAAGGATGGGCAAAGAGAATAATAATTAACAATGCCCTTCAAAAATTCAGAGGCGTTAGATATATGGAGGTCATAAACGACAATATTCCTGAGGAAGAAGTCGAAATTGAAGACGAAAATATTTCTATCGAGTATCTAATGCAAATCATTCAAGAGTTACCAGACCAGTATAGATTAGTTTTCAGTCTCTATGTACTTGATGGATATTCTCATAAAGAAGTTTCCGAAATGCTTAAAATCAGTACAGGAACAACAAAGTCAAATCTTGCCAGAGCCAGAGCGATTTTGAAAGAAAAAATTGATCATCATACAAAAATCAAAATAAATTCATTGGCACAATGAACGACAAAAAGAATATAGACCGATTGTTTCAAGAGCGATTCAAAGATTTTGAATCAGAGCCAAGTAAACATGTTTGGATAAACATCCAAGCCTCTTTAAAAGAAAAAGAAGAGGATCGAAAAGTGATTCCTTTTTGGATAAAATCTTCTGGGATAGCCGCGGCTTTCCTTTTAGGTTTTTTTGCATTGAACACCGTCATAAACAACAAAATTGAAATAAAAAATGATGTCGTTATAGACACGAAAGTTTTAAAAAATTCGTTTAAAGGAAAGGATTCTACTCTTGATAAAACAAAAAAAGAGCGTAATCCTTTAGAAGTGAAAACAATTCCTCAGGTCGTAGTTAACAAAATTAAAACAGGAAAAACAGATGAAAAAGAAATTATATCTTCTGATAGATTTAAAATCAATTCGAACAAAGAGAAGAATCAAAACGGTTCTGTTGTTTATTTCCAAAAAAATAATTCACCGCTAAAACAAACAACAGCAAATACTGACAACCTAAAAACTACGGCTGTTATTGCTGAAAAAAACAATACAAAAACCCAAAACCGGTTTGAA
This sequence comes from Flavobacterium sp. GNP002, assembly GCF_054343795.1. Taxonomy (NCBI): domain Bacteria; kingdom Pseudomonadati; phylum Bacteroidota; class Flavobacteriia; order Flavobacteriales; family Flavobacteriaceae; genus Flavobacterium; species Flavobacterium sp. GNP002. The sequence goes on along the minus strand of NZ_JBTGUW010000001.1, from coordinate 1,207,756 downwards.
AATATTCCACAAAATCAAACACTCGAAAAAAGTAGTTTAAAAGAGGGTGAAAATGCTAAAATTGCTGCAGCAGATTCAAAAAAACAACCATTAAATACTACTGAAACTCGAAATGAATTAGAAGAAATCCTTAAAAAGAAAAAAGGAGAAGAAAAAGAAGTTGTGGTTCTCAATCAAAAAAACAAATGGCAAATTACGCCAAACATTGCTGCTGTATATCTGAATTCAAATTCAGGTGGTTCTGCCATTGATCCTCAATTTTCAGAAAATCAAAAAACGGGCGATAACAGCTTAAGTTTTGGTGTTGGGGTAAATTATGCTGTTTCTAAAAAAGTAGCCTTACGAAGCGGAATTAACAAGCTCTCGTTAGGGTACAACACGAATAACGTAGTCTACTCAACCGGTTTGGCCAATAATAATCTGGCAAATATTAATTATTCTTCAAATGCATTAATTGAGATTAAAAACCAATCTGCTATGAGCGGTTTAATCACTTTCGAAAAAGACCTACAAAAAACCAATACAGGTGCCATCAATCAAAAAATGGGATATTATGAAGTCCCTTTAGAGGTTTCCTATGCTGTTTTGGATAAAAAATTTGGCATTAACGTTATTGGAGGTGTAAGTACTTTGTTTCTCAGTCAGAATAAAATATCGTTAGTTTCCTCAGAAACCAATGTAAAATTAGGAGAAGCAAAAAACCTAAATCAAGTTCATTTCAGTACTAATGTGGGGTTAGGATTTAAATACCAGATTATAAAATCATTCCAAATTAATGTGGAGCCTATGGTTAAATATCAACTGAATACCTTTTCGAACAACTCTGGTGACTTTAAACCGCTATTTATCGGTTTGTATTCCGGTATTAGTTATAGCTTTTAATTGGTTCAGAATCGAAAGCTATAAGTTGGTTGTATATTATATCGCGTACTTCATCCCGAATTTCTTTGCGATCAACACCCGTTTTTCCTAAAGTTTCTACATGTGTATGCATTTTTACACGCATAATTCCCGGACTTCCGCTGAAAAAAGTATAGGAAAATCTTTTTTTATTATCGGCAAAAGTAATGGGAACAATAGGAATTTCGTGTTCTATCGCCAATCGGAAAGCACCGTCTTTGAAAGTATCTAACAGCACCGATTCATCATCCGGAACGCCACCTTCGGGGAAAATACAAATACTCAATCCTTGATTAATTCTTTTTTGAGCGCGGTTAAAAACTTCCATTCTACTTTTTGAAGAGCTTCTGTCCACTAGAATACAGGTTCTTTTATAGAAAAACCCGAACAAAGGAATTTTTGAGAGTTCTTTTTTACCCACAAAAACAAACGGATTTCTAGTCAGGGCAAGCATCAGCATAATATCGGCCATAGAAGTATGGTTGGCAACAATCATATAACTTTTTTGGTATTCCATTTCTTGGCTTTTATCTATTTTATAATAAAATCCCATCCCAAAAAGAATAAATTTTGCCCAAATTCGAGCCATCATAAAAAAATAAGGATAACCGCTTTCCGTCAAAATAGACAATACCAAAAAAGGAAACATCACCAATATGGGAATGGCCATCAAAATATAAAACCAAATACGCCACAGTACCCAAAAAATAATTTTTAATCCTCTCATAGGTTCAAAAGTAAGAAATCGTAGGCGAATAATAATAAAAGAATTTACTTTGGAAATCTACCTATTAGAAAAACTTTACAATCGTTGCAAACTTTGCGAAAATCTTTGCGAACTTTGCGGTTAAGAAAAAAGAAATAATGGCAAAAATACTTACAGGCGTTCAAAGTACCGGAACACCACATTTAGGAAACTTACTTGGCGCAATCATTCCCGCAATAGCATTATCAAATAAACCTGAAAACGAATCCTTTCTTTTCATTGCTGATTTACATTCGATAACACAAATAAAAAACGGTGAAACCTTACGAACCAATACCTACAGTACTGCTGCCGCGTGGCTGGCGTGTGGTTTGAATGTGGATAAAGTTGTTTTTTACAGACAATCTGATGTGCCTCAAACAGCGGAATTATCCTGGTATTTGAGTTGTTTTTTTCCTTTTCAGCGCTTGACATTAGCGCATTCTTTCAAAGACAAAGCCGACAGACTGGAAGATGTAAACGCTGGTTTGTTTTCGTATCCAATGCTAATGGCAGCCGATATTTTATTATACGACGCAGAGTTTGTTCCCGTAGGAAAAGACCAATTGCAACACCTTGAAATCACTCGTGATGTAGCGTCACGTTTCAACCACCAAATGGGAGAAACGTTCGTACTTCCGGAGGCCAAAATTCAGGAAGACAGCATGTTGATTCCAGGAACCAATGGCGGAAAAATGAGTAAATCAGCCAATAATATTATCAACATATTCCTGGATGACAAAGCCTTACGCAAACAAGTGATGAGTATTGAAACCGACAGCACGCCGTTGGAAGAACCTAAAAATCCAGATACCTGCAATGCTTTTGCTATTTATACTTTATTGGCAAGCGAAGAACAAATCGCGGCTATGAAAGCCAATTACCTTGGTGGAAATTACGGTTACGGACATGCTAAACAAGCTTTATTTGAATTGATTACAGAGACTTTCAAAACCGAAAGAGAAAAATACAATTACTATATGAATAACCTTCCCGAAGTAGATGCACTTTTAAAGATTGGTGCAGGAAAAGCTTCGGCTGTGGCCAATGGAGTACTCGCCAAAGTGCGCGAAAAACTAGGATTTGAGGTGTAACAATCTATTTTTAAAACATATAAGTCATTTAAGTTTTTTATAGTTTTATTACTATTTCATGAAAGCTTAAATGACTTATATGTTAAAATCAAATCGCGTTTATAGAAATCCCTTTTTAGTTAATAGACAGAAAGATTGGATTTTAAAAACACGTATGAAAAATATGGAAATCAACACGGCACCATAGCAGAATTATATCTCAATAGTATGAAAGAAGCTTTAAAAGGATTTCATAAAACTGCTCTTATAGATGATTATAATAAATATATCAATTACTATGGAGAAGCACCAAGCGATGCTTTTTATGAAGCGCTGGCTTGGAGCGGTCTAAGAGAAAATAATGTTAAAGCCTGGGCCGATTTACCCGCAGAAAAAAAAGCAGCAATAGAAGCACTATCTAAGAGAGTTGATGGTTTTAGCAGAACTGTTCCTTGCCCTTAACTAATTATTATAAAACTATTTGATTTATGAAAACACATATTTTAGTTATATTATCGCTCTTTTTTCTTAACTCTCTAAAGGCTCAAGAAAAATCAAAAGACACACTTTTTTTTAATTATGATAATAAGTATATAAATACACATGCTGAAATCCCACATCATTTTTATCTAGATGATAGTAGTGGAGGTAGCAATGGGTCTTTTTTCTTTGAAGAAGTTAGAGTCATAAATAATCTAAATCCAAAAGAAATACTCTCCCTTAAAAAATTTATACGCTCTTCAAAGTTTTATAATAAAAACAAAAAACAAAAATTAAATGATTACATGCTTTGGGAATATTTTAATGACTATGTAGTTCTTTTAGTTAAAAATAATCATAGAAAAACTGAATATATTCATGTTGAATCAGGTTTTGAGATTGAATAAAACTATTAATCATGAAAACATATATTTTATTTATGATATCTTTTTTTTCTATTAAGTAGGTCCCGTTTTTCAGATAGAAAAATAAAATTATGCTACCTAACTTTCTATCGAAAGTGAGAGAAAAATTAGGCTTTGAAGATATTTAGTTTAAAAATAAATAATGACCGTTCCTATTCCAACTAGAAAGGGTCATTATTTTATATCGCCTCAAACAATTTCCCCGGTAAAGGCCTAATCACGCCTTTCAACTCCATATTCAACAACATTCCTGATATTTTATAAATAGGGAAATCACAGCGCAAGGCAATGATATCCATCAGTTCTTTTCCAGTTTTTAACAGGTAATCGTATACTTTTTGCTCGTCATCGTCTAAGCTTACAAACAATTGTTTTTGTACCGGTTTTACTTCTTTTTGAATATCCCAATTCAAAATATAAATCAAATCCGCGGCACTGGTCAAGACATTTGCTTTTTGGGTTTTTATCAGGTTATTGCAGCCCTGACTGTACTTATCAGTAACACGTCCCGGAACCGCAAAAACATCACGGTTGTAATCATTTGCCATATTTGCCGTGATTAACGATCCGCCTCTATCCGCTGATTCAATTACAATTGTCGCTTCAGACATTCCTGCGACAATTCGGTTTCTTCGCACAAAATTCTCTTTATCCGGATTAGAGGAACTCCAAAACTCGGTCATAAAACCACCATTTTGCTCGACTTTAGCAACGTATTTTTTATGGGTTTTTGGGTAAATTTGGTTCAACCCATGCGCCACTACGCCTATCGTCTGTAAATTATGTTCCATCGCCAGTTGGTGTGCGACAATATCAACACCATAGGCAAAACCACTTACGATTATAGGATCAAGTGGAGCTAAATCTTCAATCAATTTTCTGCAAAATTCAGTTCCGTACGAAGTAATTTGGCGCGTTCCTACAATGCTGATTATTTTTCTGTTTTTTAAATTGATATTTCCAGAGGTGAATAATAAAAGTGGTCCGTCAATACAATGTTTCAACCGTTCCGGATAGTCTTCGTCCTGAAAATAAACCGAATTGATTTCATTTGCTTTTATAAACTCCAGTTCTTGAGTTGCTTTTTCGAAAACGGATTTGTCTCTTAAATTTTTCAGCAAAACAGAGCCTACCCCATCAATAGCAGCAAGTTGCGATGCTTTTGTATTAAAAATAGCTTCTGCAGTTCCAAAATGAGTCAGCAGTTTTTTGGCCATTATGTCGCCCACGCCTTCTATTCTTTGCAATGCCAATAAATAAAATAAATCCTGCTCTTTCATGCTAATTATTTGAGCGTGAAATGTATAAATTTTTATGCGGATTGTTAATAAAAATTGTGAATAAAATTTTGATAACTATTTTCGTTGTATAACTTTGTAAGTATGAAAATCGAACTATACATCGCGCAGCTTTTATACCGTTATCAATGTGTAACCATTCCTGGTTTCGGAGCTTTTTTGACCCAAATTCAATCGGCAAAACTAAACGAAAGTACAAATTCATTTTCTCCACCCAAAAAAATGATTGCTTTCAATGCAAATCTGAAAAACAATGATGGTTTATTAGCCAATCATATCGCTTTAGCAGAAAAAACTTCTTATGAATATGCCGTAAGTAAAATTCAATACGAGGTATTTAATTGGAAAAAAGCATTTGAAGAAAACGAACTTATTTCAATAAAAAATGTAGGTGATCTTCGTTTGAACGCAGATAAAAACATTGTTTTCACTCCGTATGATCAAACGAATTATTTAACTAGTTCTTTTGGTTTGGCTCCTTTTGTTTCACCGCTTGTAAAAAGAGAAATCTTCGAAAAAGAAGTAGAAGCAATCGAAGAAAAAGCAACCATCACTATGGTTCCTGAGACAAGAACAGCAAATCCATATTTAAAATACGCTGCTATTTTTGTATTAGGATTAGGTCTTGCAGGAAGTGTGGGCTATCCAATGTATCAAAACCAAATCGCCTCAGAAACGATTCTTGTTGAAACTGCCGTTCAAAAACAAGTTCAAAATAAAATTCAGCAAGCCACTTTCTTCATCGAAAGTCCAGTTCCTGCCGTGACGCTTACTTTAAAATCTGACAAGGAAATGAAAATGCCATATCACATTATGGCTGGAGTGTACCGCGAAGAAAAAAATGCCATCAAAACATTGCGAATTCTAACTCGTTTAGGTTATGATGCAAAACGCATCGCTCCTAACAGAAACGGTTATTTTCCAGTTTTATACGGCAGTTACGCCACATTTGCTGAAGCAGAAAAAGCAAAAAAAGAAATCAATGAAAAGCACAATCCAGAGGCTTGGATATTAATTCAATCACTATAAAACAAAAACCCTATTCATACCGAATAGGGTTTTTTAGTTTTAACACTTTCTGGTTTTTAATTCAAACTTGCTTTGTACATTCTCGCTTCTTCCCAAGAGAATTTATGACCGTGTTTTTCCATCAAGGTATTCAGTGATTCTTCTCTGTATCCAGCAAAAGCAGCTGCTAAATCCTGCATTTTATCCTCCGGTAAAACTTCCGAAATGGATACCGCTTTGGTTTGTATCAACTTCACAAAATGCGAGTAAATCGTTTGTTTCGTCAACACTCTGATTGTAGCAATATCTTCTATTGATTTCTTTTCGACCCACAATTCGTAGGTTTCCTGAACTGTTGATTTTTTAGGTACTGCTGTTTTTGATTTTTTCGAAGTATAACGCTCCACGTCTTTTTCATCTTCAATCAACGTAATATTTAATTCTTTAAACTGATTTTGTATGGCTTCCGTTTTACGGCTGATGTATTTTTTTATTTCTGAGGACGTCAATTTCTCTTTCGAAATGGTTTCTCCTGCAACAACGGTTTCTATCAATAATTTGGCCTTCATTAAGCGCAGAACGGCCTTGGTTTGCAATTCTTCCAGCACAATTAATTCATCGTAAAACGCTTTTACTTTTTTGATGCGTTTTACTTCTTCTATTTTCCAAAGAATTTCAAAAACCAAATCATCCATTGGTTTCAAGAAATAACTGAAAGCGGCTTGAATACGTTCCGAAACATGATTCAAATCGACAGTTTCCTGACCAAAAAGCTTATTCAATTGTGATATGAATTTTTTGGATGGATCCAAAAGCTGTTCAATGACTTCCGTCTGTTTTCTGGCCCAAACCGCATGTTTGGATTTCTCCGATATTTCTGATTTTTCGTTGTAACTGAATTTATGATTGCGCCATTCCTGGGCCAAATCATTCCAATCGAACGTGTTTATCAGATAGTTATGGATGAAATTTTTGGTTTCAAAATGCAAGGCATTCTCTAAAAACGAATCTGAAGCTTTGTTCAACGAATAATCCATCACATCCTGATCGTTTGAAATGCCATTCATGCGCAACGGAGAAAGCAAAATAAGCCCTTCTAACGAGCGTAAACGCGATAATGCGACATAAGCCTGTCCGGGTAGGAAAACTTGCGAAACATCAAGCGCAGCTTTATCAAATGTCAATCCCTGGCTTTTATGAACCGTAATTGCCCATGCTAATTTGATGGGATAATGCACAAAAGTCCCTAAAACCTCTTCTTCAATTTCTTTGGTAGTTTCATCTACTTTGTAGCGAATGTTTTGCCATTCGTATTTTTCGACTTCTATAGTTTTGTTTTCTTCCGGGAAGTGAACCAGAATTTCCTGACTCGAAAGCGATTTGATAACGCCCATTTTTCCGTTGAAATAATGCTTATCAAACGACAAATCGTTTTTTACAAACATGATTTGCGCACCCACTTTCAACTGCAGTTGTTGTTCCACGGGGAAAATCTTATCCGGAAAATCTCCTGTTATTTCAGGTTTATAAACCACTAACTTTCCTTCAAGATCTTCCAAAGCCTGCGCATTCATCGTATCGGCTTTGTTGTTGTGCGTAGTTAATGTGATATATCCTTTGTTTGCTTTTAAATCAAAATCTGGTTTTACGTATTGGTTTAAAGTTTGAATGTCTTGCTGCGAAATCTGATTGTTGCGCAGATTATTCAAAACCGAAATAAACGTATCATCAGTCTGGCGAAAAATCTTAGACAATTCAATGTATAAAGGCGGATGTTGCTGTACTACGTGCGAATGAAAAAAGAATTTTCCTTTGTAATAGGTTTTCAGCGTTCGCCATTCTTCGTCCCGAATTACTGGTGGCAACTGCAATAAATCGCCAATATACAAGACTTGAACGCCACCAAAAGCAGTGTTTTTTTTTCGGACGGTTTGCATCATATAATCCATAGCGTCCAGCAAATCAGCGCGAAGCATACTGACTTCATCTATAATTAACAACTCCATATTGCGAATCACTGATTTCTTCAAACCGCTCATTTTGAAATGCCTGCGCAGGGTTGCTTTGGTTTCAAATTTGGTGCTTTCGGAAAATTGAGGCGATGAATTATCCGGAATAAATCCTCCAAACGGCAACTGAAACATCGAGTGAATCGTTACACCACCAGCATTTAAAGCGGCAATTCCCGTTGGCGCCACAACAACTGTGTTCTTGTGCGTGGTTTGAATAATTTCACGTAAAAGTGTGGTTTTTCCCGTTCCTGCTTTCCCGGTAAGGAAAACGGATCGATGGGTTTGATTGATGAATCGTAAGGTATAAGCGGCGGCTTCTGAAATGGTTTGCATTAGGCGTGTATATATAAAGCTAAAGTATTGAAAATTAGGAATACTATTTTAATATTGGAAAACATTTTATGTTAATAATTCCAATGTTTTTTAGCCCAGATAATAGCGGAAATACTCGAAATTTAGAAAGTGATTTTTTTCTGGCTAGAAAAGAGCGACCAACGGAAGCTCCTTTTATGGGTTAGAAAAAACACTTGCTAAACGAGAGATTACAGCGGATAGCGGGACACGAGCGAAGCGAACTGACGAAGTAAATAGCTTCAAAAAAAATGCCTTCAATCTAAAGCTAGACGAAGGCAATTTTTTGAATTAATATAAAAAAATTATTTTTTAGCTTCTGCTTTTTCTTCTGTCTTAGCAGGTGCTTTGTATTTGTCGTTCAAGGCTTTGATAATTTCTTTTGTGATATCAAATTTATCTTCAGCGTATAGAATTGAAGCCGCGTCACCTGTTCCGTAGATGTACGCATATCCTTTTTCTTTACCGTACGCTTTGATGAATTTTTTCACGCCGCTTACTAAAGAATCCATTTCTTTTCCGCTTTCAACTTGCAATTCCTGAGACAACGCTTGTTGTGCGTAACTTAATTGTTGTTCTTTCTTTTGTAATTCAGCACCTTTTTGTTGTGCCCACGCTTGACCGTTTGCTTGTGCTTGAGTTTGAAAATTTGCAGCTTCTTGTTTGAAACGATTAATTTCAGCTTCTAGTTGTCTTCCTTTTTCTTCTGCTTTAGTTTTATATTTTGCTTCAAGGTCTTTTGCCTCTGTATATTCTTTCATTAATTCAGAAGTGTCTACGTAAGCTGTTTTTACTTCTTTAGCTGCTTCGGCTGGTTTGTTACAAGCAACAAGTGAAATTGAAAGTGCGATAATTAATAATGCTTTTTTACTCATGTTTTTAATATTTATTTTTTGGTATTCTTGAATCTTCGATTTCATTTTGGTTAATTTCTAATTTTTAAGTATTGGTGACAAAAATATAAAAAAATAGACAGCATTGACATAAAGTTTAAAAAATGCTACTTTTTTATGATATAAGATTTTCTTATTATGATTGATGAATGAATAATTTACGACTATTAAAAGCGGCTTTCATATCTTTTAACTAAAGGAATTAATTTAAAAATCCGACAATCACCCTCGATTTCATTAAAAACTATCCTTAAATGCGCTTAAAATGATTTTTAGTTGTTTTTTAAGATGTAAATGTGTGAAGAATACTCGAAATTGTTCTTCGCTTTCCAATTCGACTGCAAACCGATGAAAAAGGCTTTTATATAATTCATTTTGCCCGTTTTGTATTTTTCCGAAAGCAGGCTCACGTAAAAAGAGTCGAATTTCATAGGAAGTATTTTTACCAATTTCATTTCTTCTTTTTCGAAAAGCATTTTTATAGCTGTTTTAGAAAAATGCCAAAAATGAATCGGCACATCATAAGCAGCCCAAAACTTTCCGTAATGTTTTGCGTCGAAAGATTTGAAATTTGGAACGGCAATAATTAAAGTTCCGTTTGGTTTTAATAATCGTTTCAATTCTTTGATTTGATTTTCCAAATTTGGAACGTGTTCCAAAACATGCCACATCGAAATCACATCAAAAGAATGATTGTCTAATTCACTGGTTTCCCAAACAAATGAAACGCCTTTCTTTTTTGCAATAGCTTTTGCTTTTTCACTTGGCTCTACTCCTATCGTATGCCAACCATTTTCTTTGGCAACAGACAAAAAATCTCCTGTTCCAGCACCAATGTCTAAAATGCTTCCTTTATTCGGTTGCAACGAATTGATTAAATTCAATTTGTTTTTAAGCGCAATGCTTTTTACAAAATGATATGCTTTTTCAAACAAAGATCGTTTACTATCTGTGTGCGAAATATAATCAACGCTTTCGTAGTACTTTCCTAAATTCTCTAAGCTGGGTTGTGGAGTCGTAATCAGCATGTCCAATTTCTCATCATGATATAAATCGAAAATTTCCTGAGAAACAGAATAATCTTTAACGGTTAAAAAAGGCTGTCGGTTTGAAATGTCCATTAATTAATAGTGCTTTTATATTTTAATTTTAAACTAAACCCTGAAAACACCAACGGATGCTTTCAGGGTTGAAATATTTATTTTTATGATTCTTCAATTATAGCAAGGCTTCACAGCGTAGTTTCACGTGGAACAGTTGATTGCAGATTTAAATCAAAAATCGTTAATCATACATATCAAATCTTATCGTCCCATATAAATCAACAACACCGAAACATCACTTGGCGAAACGCCACTGATTCTTGATGCTTGAGAAATAGTTACCGGACGAATCTTGCTTAATTTTTGTTTTGCTTCAATCGACATTGATTTGATTTTTTCATAATCAAAATTTTCTGGAATTTTCACATCTTCCAATCGAAGCAACTTATCAGCATTGTTTCTTTCTTTTTCGATATAACCAGAATACTTCACTTGAATTTCCGCTTGTTCCAAAATTTCTTGGTCCAAATCATTTTCTGCAACATAAGCTGCAACCTTATCAAATTTCATGATATCTTCCAAATCAATTTGCGGACGAGAAAACACTTTAAACATTTTATCCCCTTGTGTAATCAGCGCCGTATCTTTTGATTCTAAAATAGGATTTGCTTCTGCAACCGAAACGCTCGTTTCTTTGAAGAAAGCTACCATCTTTTCAGATTCTTTTAATTTGTGTTCCATTCTACGCAAACGCGCTTCTGAAGCCAAACCTATTTCATGAGACATCGGCGTCAATCTGAAATCGGCATTATCCTGACGCAACAACGTTCTGTATTCTGCACGAGACGTAAACATTCGATACGGTTCCTCAGTTCCTTTCGTGATTAAATCATCAATCAAAACTCCGATGTATGCTTCGTCCCTTTTTAAAATTAATGGCGCTTTTTCATGCACTTTTAAATGCGCATTTATCCCAGCCATCAATCCTTGGGAAGCCGCTTCTTCATATCCGGTAGTACCGTTAATTTGTCCGGCGAAATACAAACCTTCAACTAATTTTGTTTCCAAAGTATGTTTCAATTGTGTCGGCGGGAAATAATCATATTCGATTGCATAACCCGGGCGAAAGAATTTCACTTTCTCAAATCCCGCAACAGAACTCAACGCTTTAAATTGAATATCCTCAGGAAGCGATGTGGAAAATCCATTTACATAAACCTCGCACGTATTCCATCCTTCAGGCTCCACAAATAATTGGTGTCTTTCTTTATCTGCAAAACGATTAATTTTATCTTCAATCGAAGGACAATATCTTGGTCCAAGACTTTTTATTCTCCCGTTAAACATTGGCGAACGATCAAAACCTTCTCTCAAAATATCATGAACATCAAGAGACGTGTACGTCATGTGGCAAGACCGCTGATGAACCAACGGAGAAGTAACATCCGAATAGGAAAACTTATCCGGTTTAGCATCTCCTTTTTCCTCGTTCATTTTAGAATAATCCAAAGAACGTCCATCTACTCTAGGAGGAGTTCCCGTTTTCATTCGACCCGATTCAAAACCTGCAGCAACTAAATCTTCGGTGATTCCATGTGCAGCACTCTCGCCTGCTCTTCCTCCTCCAAATTGTTTTTCACCAATATGTATCAAACCATTCAGGAAAGTTCCATTGGTCAACACAACCGATTTAGATCGAATTTCAACTCCAAGAGAAGTTCGGATTCCTTTTATTTTTCCATTTTCAATTATCAAACCTTTAACCATCTCTTGATAGAAATCAAGATTTGGCGTTCCTTCCAACATCATTCTCCACTCCTCAGCAAAACGCATACGGTCACTTTGAACACGCGGCGACCACATGGCAGGACCTTTGGATTTGTTCAACATCTTGAATTGGATTGCAGTTCTGTCAGAAACAATTCCCGAGTATCCTCCAAGCGCATCAATCTCACGCACAATTTGTCCTTTGGCTATTCCGCCCATCGCTGGGTTGCATGACATCTGGGCAATATTCTGCAAACTCATTGTTACCAATAAAGTTTTTGAACCCAAATTTGCGGCAGCAGCTGCAGCTTCTGAACCTGCATGCCCTGCACCCACAACGATTACATCATATTCATTTAGAAACATCTTCTTTTATAATTTAATCCTTTTTCAGGATTGTAATTTTGAAATCTATATATTTTGTTCCACGTGAAACATTGCGAACCTATTTTCAAACCAACTCTATATGTTCCACGTGAAACACTTTTGATTTGAAAATTTGAAAGACACTATTGTTCCACGTGAAACATAGCGATTTTTTCATCTTCTTTAGAACGCATTAAAAGCTCTTCGGCTTCACCTTTGTCCTTGTAGCCACAATAATGTAAAATGCCGTGAACCAATACTCGCTTTAATTCGTCTTCAAAAGAAACATTAAAGTCAGTAGCATTGTCTTTTACTCTTTCGATAGAAACAAAAATATCTCCATGCAATTCATTACCCATAGAATAATCAAAGCTGATAATGTCTGTTAATGTATCGTGATTGAGATACTCAACATTGATTTTATGAAGATACTCGTCGTCACAAAAGATATAATTTATCTCTCCTTCTTTCTTATTTTCCGAGGTAATAACATTTCCTAACCAAGCAGCTGTAGCTTCTTCGTTGTCTAAATTAAAGTCGGTTTCGTAATTAAAATTGATCATTTTTTATTAAAATATTCTTGAACCTTTTGATTAAAATTCGAGCGCAAAGGTAAGGATTGTCTATTTAATATTTCTATGCTATTTAAATAATCTAATAAAGCAGCTGGCAGCGCATTAGATTGATTATTAAACTCCTTTTTATTAGTTTCAGATTGGCGTTTATTTTCCTCTCCTTGTTGCTGAATAGCGGAATTCAATTTCAATAATTCCTGTTTTACATTCAGTATCTTTTGAAGTGTTTCGTTCTTAAATCCTTTGTTCAATAATTGCTTTTCAATTTGCTTCATTTGTTCCAAAGCGCTTTGTCCATTTCCACCCAATCCTTGTTTGTTCAATTCGTTTTGTAATGCTTCACGTAATTGTTTTTGCTCTTTATAAATTTCCATTATAGCTCGTGCATCTCCTTCGCCACCCTCACCCTCTTGACCTGATTCACCAGGTTTTCCTTGTTTACCGTTTTGTCCCTTTTGACCTTCGCCAGGCTTCTCGCCTTTCTTCATTCCATCTTTCATTTTCTCGCCAAGACCTTCTTGTTTTTTAATAATATCCGGCAATTGCATTCCTTGTCCTTGACCCGGTTTCGGTTTACCAGAACCCATTCCTGACATTTGCATTTGCATATTGTTAAGCATATCACTTAGGAAATCTGCTAATTTGTTAGCCGCAGAAATGGTGTATTGTTGATGCGACAAACCTTTTGGAACTTGAGCATCTGTTAAACTGGACAAAGACTTATCTACGTTGTAAACTACATTGCCAATTTCTTTAGTAATATCCTCCGCAATTTTAGGATTGCGCAACGACATCGCAAACAAACTATCATCAACATGCTTGAACTGTTGTTTTAAATCCTGTTGGAATTTGATGTTTTTATTGAACGCCGGAGATCCTGATTTATGCTTTTTAAATTGGTTCATCAAGTCTTCTTGGGACAAAGAAAATGCTAATAGGTTGTCCAAGATTTGTCTTAACATGGCAACATCTTCCTCCAGCTGTTCCATCTCACCTTGCTCCAAAGTTAGCTCCATTTTTTGCGCCATCTCTTTCATCTTTTTAAATGCGCTTTTTTGATTTGGCTTAGCTTTATCTTTTTTGTCCTTCTTCAATTCTTCAGAGGCTTTCTTTAAATCTTCGTCAATACTTTTTTCTTTAGCATCGTCTTTAGGTAAATCCAAAGGTGATTTTAATTCCTTGTTTTCTTTATCCAAATCATTTAAATCTTCTTGGATTTTGTCAAACTCAGTATTAATATCTTCTTGCTTGTCTAGTTTGTTTTCCTTTTCATCATTAGATAACTTATCTTGTTTCTCAGAAAGCTTGTTCAATTTGTCTCCTAATTGTTCCGCTTTCTTTTCTACATAAAACCTCTTTGTCAACTCTACTAATTGTTCTAAATTCTTAGTTTGGTTTTTACTGTTTTGCTTAAATTTATCCAACTTAGTCAACAACTCTTCATTCTGAATTTTATCATTCAGTTCTTTCAATTCATCTAAAAGTTTCTGGTTTTTCTCCAATTCCTTTTCCGCTTTGTCCATTCGTTTTTGAAGCTCTTCTTTCAACTCATCCTTTTTATCGGTTTTGAATTGCTCCAAATTATCGTTCATTTTTTTAGTAAATTCTTTCATCATCTCATCTTGTTTCATTTGGCGCTTGATGAAATCATTTACTTTATGCTGATCTTTGAAATCCAGATTTTCTTTTTCTTTTCCAGTTTTTTGCAACTTCTCCATTTCAGAAATTTGCTTATCCTGATTTTTTAAAGACTTCTCTAAACTATTGATATTGTCATTTTGCTGCTGCAAAATTTGATCTTCTTTTTCTTCATCTGTCGAAACACGATTCGAGAAAACAGAAGACTTTGTACTTTTGAAATTATGGATTGCATCGTTATCAAAAACTTCAAAATAATAATCATAAGACACGCCTTGCTCTACCGGAAGATTACTTGGAAACGAAAACACGAATTGATCAAAAGCACTTTTCTTAATAGCAATTGTTCCACGTTTAGCAGTTTGTGGTTTCTCTCTTTCGTAATAAACAATCTGAAGTTTAGACAAACCATTATCATCTGAGATTTGACCTAAAACATAGTTCTTAGCAACCCTCAAACTGTCCGGTGCATTGTTTACATTGATGGTTGGGAACTGATCTTTGACAATAGTAAGCTGATAATTGAGTTTTTCGTAGTTTTTTATCTTCTCATTTGAAGTAAGAATTTGATAATCTGTATTTTGAACTATATTTTTTGATAAAACAAAGGTGTTTTCTGTTTTCGAAAAAGTAGCTTTCGAGATTCCATCCATCCACACTACATTTTCTGTCGCTTGTGTATTCATTTTCCAAGTCACACTCGTTCCTTCCGGAATGATTGCATTTCCTGTTCCTTTGATAGTTTCTGATTTTTTATTCAAATACGAAGGAAAATTCAACTGCATTTCAAAATTAGCAATCGATGGAACAGTTATCACTTTCAATTCATAATCCGGAGAAGAAATAGCATTTCCCTCCACGTGAAACAAAATATTTTCTGAAGGCTTTGCCATCTTAAATTGAAACTCTCCCGCTTTTGTTGATTCCATAAAATAACTTTCATCATCAATAAAAATCATCGCGTTCTCAGGAACTATCTTTCCTTCGGTTTTAATGCGAAGAATAAAATCCTTTCCTTGTTCAGTTTGTAAATTAGAATTAAGAACTACAAATTTAAATGGAGCAGGTGGCAAAAAAGTCGAATTGAAGTGCACTACTCTATTCAAACTTTGAGAAATCATATTGCTGTTTCCTGAGAAATAAAAAAAAGCAAATAACAAAATTGGAATTAAAGCCAAAGGAAAATATTTCCTGTTAACATTATAGTTTATAGCGTTACCAAAAGGAATTGGTTGCAACGCATTGGCTTTTTGTTCAATCGAAGCGGCTAATAATTCCGATTTTATTTGATGCTCGTTCGGATTTGATAATTGTAAAAAGTTAGTCAGTTTATCACTCACTTCCGTAAAATGATTTCCAATAATTGCCGAAGCCTGATTGTAATCGATTCCTTTTTGAAGTTTGAATAATTTAAAAATTGGAAACAAAATAAAACGGAACAACAGATACACTTCTACTCCAATGAAAGTCCAAAATAAAATGGTTCTTCCCATTGGCTTAAGCCAAAGAAAATATTCAACAAAAAGCGTAAATAGGAAATACAACAATCCTAAACCGATAAAGAAAATAGTTCCCCGAATCAATTCGTTGATGTAAAACTTCCTGATGAAAGCTTCTAGTTTTTGATAAATAAATTGCTGATTTTCCAAAATTTATACTTTGTTTTTTATAACCAATAAAAGTAATAATTTATATGAATAAAGAAATGTTAAAAATAATCAAACTCATTAATCTTACATTATCTCATTTTCAGATAATAACAAGAGAAATCGAATTTGTATCTTCGCAAAAAATTTATAGCAATGTCTAAACAAGTTCGGGTGCGTTTTGCACCAAGTCCAACTGGACCTTTACATATTGGCGGCGTTCGTACCGCACTATTCAATTATTTGTTTGCCAAAAAAAACAATGGTGTTTTCTTCTTGAGGATTGAAGATACCGACCAAAATCGTTTTGTTCCAGGTGCCGAAGAATATATCATGGAAGCACTGGAATGGTTAGGAATTGCGCCAGATGAGACTATTGGTAAAAACGAAAAATTTGGTCCATACCGTCAAAGCGAAAGAAAAGATTTGTACCAACAATATGCTGCTGAATTAATCAATTCCGGGAATGCGTATTATGCTTTTGATACAGCCGAAGCTTTAGATGCAGCAAGAAAATTAGCAGAAGAACAAGGAAAAACATTTATTTACAATCATACCAACAGAGAAAAACTGGACACTTCGCTAGTGATTTCTGCAGACGAAACTGCTAAAAGAATTGCTGATGGCGAACATTATGTCATCCGTTTTAAAACTCCGGTGAATGAAACGCTTCATTTGCATGACATTATTCGTGGTGATGTAAAGTTTGAAACGAATCTTTTAGACGATAAAGTATTGTTTAAAAGTGACGGGATGCCAACGTATCATTTGGCTAATATTGTGGATGATCATTTAATGGAAACGTCTCAAGTAATTCGTGGTGAAGAATGGTTGCCATCAATGCCATTGCACGTTTTATTGTACAGAGCATTTGGTTGGGAAGCACCAGAATTTGCACATTTACCATTGATTATGAAACCTGTTGGAAACGGAAAATTATCCAAACGTGATGGTGACAAAATGGGATTTCCTGTATTTCCATTGGATTGGAAAACCGCAGAAGGCGTTTCATCAGGTTATAGAGAAAAAGGATTTTTCCCGGAAGCCGTAATCAACTTTTTAGCCTTATTAGGTTGGAATGACGGAACCGATAAAGAATTATTCTCGCTGGAAGAATTAGTTGCAGCATTTGACTTGAACAGAGTTCATAAATCCGGGGCTAAATTTGATCCTGAAAAAAACAAATGGTTCAATCACCAATATTTAATCAAGCAGGAAGATGCAACTTTGGCGAAAGCCTATGCTCCTATTTTGGCAGAAAAAGGGTTTTCTGTTGATGAAAGTGTCTTAACAAAAGTGGTTTCCTTAATCAAAGAACGTGCGCATTTTGTTTCTGAATTTTGGGAAATGAGTGATTTCTTTTTTATGGCTCCAACAGCGTATGATGAAAAAGCCAGCAAAAACTGGAAGGAAGAAACTCCCGCATTAATGCAGGAATTAATTTCTGTTGTAGAAGAAATTACCGATTTTAGTTCTATGAATATCGAAACGATTGTAAAAGACTGGATGACGAAAAACGAAATTGGAATGGGAAAAGTAATGCAACCATTTCGTTTGAGTTTGGTTGGCGCGCTGAAAGGTCCTCACCTATTTGATATTGTTGAAGTAATTGGAAAAGACGAAACGATTAAGAGAATTCAAAAAGCAATAGCTACTTTATAGTTTTTAAACATAGATCATCACGAAGACTCAAAGTTCACTACATTTAATTTAGTGAATTTTGAGCCTTCTACCTTATATTCTTATGTGATTAGTTACAAATAAATAATCAAATTCCCGTTTAGAATTCCAGGATTTCCTTTGAAATTAACTCCCAAATTCTTATTGTTCAAGTTTTCAAGCATGTTATTGACTCCATATTGATAGGAAACATTAGCTCTGAAATGACGAACACCAAACGTGATTCCAACCGTTGGATAAAAATTAAAATTTGAAATCTCCCTAATATCTTTGGCTAGCAACGTTGTACCAGAAATGACATTGTTTTCATCTGTATTATCAATATTTAATTTTCCATTTACTTGAACAATGGGTCCAAACTCAATACTCAAATGATTTTCAACAAGTTTATAACTTACTTGTAAAGACACTTGAGCTGACGCCAATTTATAATTAACGTCTTCCTTTGCCAAAGTAAAAGTGTTTGTTGCAACAGAAAAATTATTCTCGCTAAATTGAATGTTATACACCATGTCCCAATTATTATAGAAATTTCCTCGCATAGAAAGCCCCGCATTCCAACCCAAATCAGGTTTTGTCTGGAAATTATCAGTGTTCAAGGTAAATTGATTGACTCCAAAACTGATTCCTATCCTATTTGAATCCCTGTATTTATATTGCGAAAAGGCTGTTATTGAAATGAAAATAAAAAATAAAGTAAGCGTTATCTTTCTCATATAATTGAAATTTACAAAGACAAACCTAAAGTTTTTTTGTAAATTGTGAGATAATTTATAACTAAAAACAAAAAACATTATGAATATTGCATTAATTATCCTACTAGTCTTTGGGTTCTTTATTTTACTGTCATCGTTTTTTACGGTAAAACAACAAACGGCTGTTGTTGTTGAGCGATTTGGAAAATTTTTAAGTATCAGACAATCTGGTTTGCATTTGAAAATTCCTTTAATAGATAGAATTGCAGGACGAGTAAATCTAAAAATCCAACAATTAGATGTTATCATTGAAACAAAAACCAAAGACAACGTTTTTGTGAAACTAAAAGTTTCCGTTCAATTTATGGTTATTAAAGAGACTGTTTATGATGCTTTCTATAAACTGGAATATCCACACGATCAAATTACTTCTTATGTATTTGATGTCGTTCGTGCCGAAGTTCCAAAATTAAAACTAGATGATGTTTTTGAAAGAAAAGATGATATTGCCATTGCGGTAAAAAGAGAATTGAATGAAGCCATGACTACTTATGGATACACTATTATCAACACTTTAGTAACGGATATTGATCCTGATATTCAAGTGAAAAATGCCATGAATAGAATTAATGCTGCTGATAGAGAAAAAACGGTAGCTGAATTTGAAGCAGAAGCATCAAGAATTAGAATTGTAGCAAAAGCCGAAGCTGAAGCGGAAAGCAAGCGTTTACAAGGACAAGGTATTGCAAACCAAAGAAGAGAAATTGCAAAAGGTTTAGTAGAAAGTGTAGATGTTTTGAACAGAGTTGGGATAAATTCTCAGGAAGCTTCAGCATTAATCGTAGTTACACAACATTATGATACTTTACAAGCTATTGGTGCTGATGCTAATTCAAATTTGATTTTATTGCCTAATTCTCCGCAAGCTGGAAGTGATATGCTCAACAATATGATTGCGTCCTTCAGTGCTTCCAATCAAGTGGGTGAATTGATGAAAAAGAGAAATGGAAAAGGAACTTCCAGAAGAGAAAAAGACATAGAAATACCTGAAAGACCAGAAGCTCCAGAAACACCGGAAACAGAAGAATAATTTACTTGAATTCATAAAAAAAGAGGCTTAATTGCCTCTTTTTCTTTTTGCAAACCAATTTTTTATAAACGGTATTGCTTTATTAAGTATAAATGGTGCTGCCGTCGAAACGATTGCTCCATAAGGAATAACGGAACTATACGAACCTATTAAGTCACTTACGATGTTTTGAGGTGTAAAGCTTTCTTTCGTTTTCTTTACTCCAAAAACCAATTTTTGATAACTGAGTTCTTTTTCAATTTTTAAAATTTCTAGTTCTCTGTCGATTTGAGCATACGAAGAATATTTTTTGGTTTCCATGATTTAGTCGTTAAAAAATATTTCTGAAAATTTCTCTAATATTGGTCCTTCTACAATTTTATCTTTTATTAAAAATAATAGACTGGTTATCAATAGATATATTCCTCCAATTATTAAAAATCCCAATGGATAACTATCTAAATATTTACCAATTGCCATTGCTCCTGCTATTGAACAAAACAGTAAAACCATACTAAAACACAAAAATATCAACGTGAACTTTAAAATCATGGTCGTAGATTTCATTGCTACTTTGAAACCCCATAATTTATAATAAGCCACATTGCTCTGGATATACCCTTGTATTTGTTCCTGAATATCCTCCGTATTTTCTTTTAATTCTTCAAAAGCCATGTATTTAGTTTTAAGATTTGTTAGACCGATGAATCAAGACTATTTCTGAAGCTTTGCATTTTGTCGTTTTAACTCCGCTAATTTTTCTTCTAAGAAAGAAATTACATCTTCGGTCTTGTGACTCATATTTGAAACTAGTTCTTCGTAAGTTCCTTCTAAGTCATATTTTGCACTTGTGAATTTATCTTTCAATTCAAAAGATGCATTGTCTAATTTATTTTTTAATTCGTTTTTAGCATCATCAAAACCATCTTTAATTTTTCCTCTTGTTTTAGAACCTTTATCCGGAGCAAATAAAATTCCAATTCCAGCTCCAATAGCTGCTCCAGTCAAAAGAGCCAATAATGTATTTCCTGTATTATTCGACATGATTGTTAATTTTAAAAGTTTGTTTCATAAAGATACGGATTTATTAACAACTACCCGTTAACAACTCGTTAAAGTGTAATTTTATAAGACAAAAAGCGAATAAAAGCGAGCTGTTGCATATTTATTTGAATTCTATATTGATTCTCATTTATTTTAAAAAACTGTCTTAAAATCAATTTATGAGTCTTGTTTTTAATTGGAAATAATTATTAAAAAAGCTTTTTTTATAAGAAATTACAATAATAAAAAAAGCCCTCTAAAAAGAGAGCTTTTAATTGATAAAATCTATAACTAATATTTTGAATTATATTTTAAGATCGTTTAATAATTGTAACACTTTTTCGTTTTTCTCGTTCGTTTTTAATTCTGAAAGTTGTGTTTCAAAAAGGCTAAAATTATTCAAATCATTTTGCAAATTTTCAATCGCTAAAATTCTAACCGCTGCCATTTGACTTTTTAATGACATGGTGTATAATTTTGTCAAAGCTTCTTCTTCGATATCTTTTACTTGCACTTTATCTGAATGATGTAAAATCAAATTAGAAAACAACAGCGAGTTGTTATCATTTTTAATGCTTTTGACAATTGTCTGAATAATTAAACTGTAATTATCAATACTTTTGATGTTATCAACAATGTTATTTAGAATCAAATTGGAATTGTTTTCGTCCTTTTCTTTTACATATTTATTGATTTCTTTTTGAGTATTCATCAATAAATTTTCTTCTTTTTTGCCTTTTTCTTCCCAAGCATCTTTCAATCCAACCGTTTTATTAAAGACAATTTTGCCTTCAGCCATATCTTTATCCACATTGAAATAACCCAAACGTTGAAACTGGAATTTCTCTCCAGATTTTACCGTTGCCAAACTTGGTTCTACAAATCCTTTTACAATTTGTAACGAACATGGATTCATAAATTCTAAGAAATTTTTCTCTTTATGACTGTCTGGCGCTTCATCAATAAACAAACGATCGTACAAACGAACTTCAGCTTCTAAAGCATGTTGAATAGAAACCCAATGCAAGGTTCCGGCCACTTTACGTTGACTGGCTTCGCTCCCACTTCCACTTCTACTGTCTTCATCATACGTTACATGAATCTCCGTAATAGTTCCTGCAGCATCTTTTATAACACTTTCTCCTTTAATGATATACGCATTTTTAAGACGTACTTCTCTGCCTAAACTCAATCGGAAAAACTTTGCAGGAGCATCTTCTAAAAAGTCTTCTCTTTCAATAAATAATTCTTTTGAAAAAGGTACTTTTCTAAATCCTGCACTTTCGTCTTCCTGGTTATTTTCAGCTTCTAACCATTCTTCTTTATCATCAGGATAATTCGTGATGACTAATTTTATTGGATCTAAAACCGCCATAACTCTTGGAGCCGTTTTATTCAAATCTTCGCGCAAGCAAAATTCCAAAAGTGAAAAATCAATTATATTTTCTCTTTTGGCAACACCAATAATATCACAAAATTTACGAATAGAATTCGCTGTATAACCTCTCCTACGCAATCCTGAAATTGTTGGCATTCTAGGATCATCCCAGCCATTTACTATATTCTCCTGAACTAGTTGCAACAGTTTTCGCTTGCTCATTACAGTGTAATTCAAGTTCAAACGCGCAAATTCATATTGATGTGGTTTTACTTTTGAGTCATCATAAATTTGGTCCAAAAACCAGTTATATAACTCTCTATGCATAACAAATTCTAACGTACAGATAGAATGTGAAATTTGCTCGATATAATCACTTTCGCCATGTGCAAAATCATACATTGGATAGATTTTCCAATCGTTTCCGGTTCTGTGATGATGACGGTGTAAAACACGATACATCAATGGATCACGCATCAACATATTAGTCGAAGTCATATCAATTTTAGCACGCAAAACATGGCTTCCTTCTTCAAAATCTCCATTTTTCATTCCTTCGAACAAAGCAAGATTTTCTTCAATAGAACGGTTTCTATAAGGTCCATCAACTCCAGGTTGTGTAGGCGTACCTTTTTGCGCAGCCATGTCTTCTGAAGATTGACTGTCAATGTAAGCCTTACCATTTTTAATCATTTTTACGGCCCAATCGTACAATTGTTGGAAGTAATCAGATGCATATCGTTCTTCGGCCCAATTAAAGCCCAACCATTGTAAATCTTCTTTTATGGCATCTACGTATTCCTGCTCTTCTTTAGCAGGATTTGTATCGTCAAAACGTAAGTTAACTGGTGCATTGTACTTTAATCCCAAACCAAAATTCAAGCAAATCGATTTGGCATGGCCAATATGCAAATAACCATTAGGTTCAGGTGGAAAACGGAAACGTAATTTATCTTGGGGAAAACCGTTTGATAAACTGTCTTCAATGATTTGTTCTATAAAATGGAGTGATTTTTCTTCAGTTGACATTTTTTTGTTTTATTTTAGCAAAGGTAAAAAAGTTTAAGGTTTAATGTTTACTGTTTCCATATAAACCTATGAAAAGTTAGTAATTCCACTTTAAACTTTACACCATAAACAAAAAATATAATAATGGGAATCATAAAACTTAAAAATATTAGAACCTACTCCTACCATGGTTGTTTAATCGAAGAGGGAAAAATTGGGTCTGACTATGTCGTAAATTTAGAAGTGAAGACTGATTTGAGGAAATCCAGTATCTCAGATGATTTGAAAGATACGGTGGATTATGTGCTTTTAAATCGCATTGTTGTAGAAGAAATGGCCATTCGTTCAGACTTACTAGAACATGTGGCACACCGAATCATAACTCGTATTTTTGAGGAAATTCCTGAGGTTTCCAGAATTATTGTTGCAGTTTCTAAACTCAATCCTCCTATTGGTGGTGATGTTGAAGCAGTTACTATAGAAATGGAAGAATATAGAAGTTAAATAAGAAATGTTTTAAAAGGATAAAAAAATATTTTTTGAAACTTTTAAACTTTAAGCTTTTAAACTTTAAACTTTTTAAGTACTTTTGCCATCCGTTTAACCATGGCGTCGTGGCCGAGCGGCTAGGCTGGGCTCTGCAAAAGCTCCTACTCCGGTTCGAATCCGGACGATGCCTCTAAAACCTTCAAAGCAATTTGGAGGTTTTTTTTTTGTCTAATTTTTGAGAAAAATTAAGTAAAGTTATAGTTCGAATCCGTCCTGAAGCTTCGGGAGATACCTCTAAAACCTTCAAAGCAATTTGGAGGTTTTTTTATGTCTAATTTTTG
The DNA here is from genome assembly GCF_054343795.1 of Flavobacterium sp. GNP002. Classification (NCBI taxonomy): domain Bacteria; kingdom Pseudomonadati; phylum Bacteroidota; class Flavobacteriia; order Flavobacteriales; family Flavobacteriaceae; genus Flavobacterium; species Flavobacterium sp. GNP002. The sequence goes on along the minus strand of NZ_JBTGUW010000001.1, from coordinate 1,183,832 downwards.
AGAAAAATTAAGTAAAGTTATAGTTCGAATCCGTCCTGAAGCTTCGGGAGATACCTCTAAAACCTTCAAAGCAATTTGGAGGTTTTTTTTATGTCACATTTTAATAAATAATTAAAAATTTCTAATTTAAACCATTAAGGAATTAAGAAAAATTAAGTACAAAGTCTTAATGACACTTAATTCCTTAATGGTTTTAAATAATACTTGAATAACTTATAATGTTAAATAAAATGCCGTGAGTAAAAACCATTTTTCTTTCTTCCGGGAACCAAATTTGTTTGATTAAAAAAATTAAGGAGTTAAGAAAAATTAAGTGTTAATTCTTAATGAAACTTAATTCCTTAATGGTTTAAAAATAATTTTAATTGATAATTTAGTAACTAAAAACTTAAATGACTTAAATGTTTAAATAAAAAAAAGCCCTGAATCTAAACCAATTAGAGTCAAGGCTTTTACTATTTTATAAAAATATTATTAATTATCTATTTTGTCAAATGCTTTTTTAACCATTGCTTTTTCTTCTGGGAACCAACCTTGAGTGATTAAAACCATCCCAAAAACCATCATTACAATACTTATTCCTTTCTTAATTTTAAGAATGTTTACCGGTGTTAGTTTTGTTTTTAATTGCTTAGCCAAAAGTATTTTGATACAATCAATAAACAAATAAGAAACAATTACCGATATAAAAAAAGTCATCATTCTAGAGGTTTGCATTTCTAGTTTTGGTCCCACTGAGATAATAATAGCAAGCCAAAAACCAAGAACACCAATATTGATAATGTTCAACAAAAACCCTTTTATAAAAAGGCTTAGATAGTTTTTTTTTACTATTTCCCTGTCAATAATATCAGTGTTTATTTTTTCTTCTTTTTTTAATTGTATGAAGGAAATTATACCATAAACTAACATCAATACACCTCCAAAAATAAAAAGTGCCGGTTGATCTTTTAAACTTTGAATCAACCTATAACTTCCTAAATAAGCAATTCCAATAAAAACAATATCTCCTGAAACTACCCCTAAATCAAATACTAAAGCAGCTCTAAATCCTTTTATAATACTTGTTTCCAGTAAAATAAAAAAAACAGGACCAATCATAAAACTCAAGAAAATTCCCCAAGGAATACCAGATAAAATATCGTTTATCATTAAAAATTTAAATTTATTACCATAAAATCTAAACCAAAGTACTAATTTTTTTCTAAAATAGTACCGCCAATGAAAACTTCCTTGTTGATCTGTTTTGGTTTTCCGTAGATAAAAATAGAGCCTCCCGCTTTCACTTTTGCATCAACCAATGTAGTTGCATGAATTTCAGATTTTCCTCCTGCAGCAACGCTTATTGTTGTTTGTGTAGTATGTAAATCAATTGCTTTTAAAATTCCGCCTGATGTAATAACAACATCTTGATTTGTAGCTTTACCAGAAACATCAATTATTCCACCTGCACTGGCTTTTACATTCACTTTATCAACATCTATTTCAATGTTAATCTCTGCTCCTGATTTTGCATTCAAATCCAACATTGTTTGTTTGAAATCAGTATCACTTGAAACATAGCTTCCCTCGCTGGCACTAATACTTTCAATATTTTTAAAATATAGTTTTATTGTAATAGCATCACCTGATAATAATTGTGGAAATGGCATTCTGATTTTCAATTCGCCATTTTTGTTTACAGTTTCCACTTCATCTGCTCGGTCTCCAGTTATAACTATTTTGTTTTCTGAAGCTGGAATTAATTTTACATTGATTTTATCAAATACTTTTACTTCATCAAAATCTCCTAAGTTTCGGGTTACTTGTGCATTTGTCATTTGACTTAAAAATACAAAGGCAATAATCACTAATTTTTTCATTTTTTTATTTTAACGGTTCTCCAATTCTTCTTAAAAAATTAAAATCCAGTTGTTTTTTAACTAAATCAGCATTTTTTACTTTAACGTAAATTTCATCTCCTAATTGTAATAATTTACCAGATGTTGCGCCGGTTAGTGCATATTGTTTTTCATCAAAGGTGTAATAATCGTCTTTTATATCACGTATTCTACACATTCCCTCACATTTATTCTCAATAATTTCTACATAAATTCCCCATTCCGTCACACCAGAAATTACACCTAAAAATTCTTGATCCTGATGATCTTGCATGTATTTTACTTGCATGTATTTGATAGAATCCCTTTCAGCATTAGTTGCTAAACCTTCCATTGTTGACGAATGCAAACATTTTGTTTCATAAGTTTCTTCATCAACTGATTTTCCTCCATCTAAATAATGTTGTAATAATCGATGCACCATAACATCCGGATAACGACGAATTGGTGAGGTAAAATGGGAATAATAATCAAAAGCTAAACCGTAATGTCCTATGTTATCCGTAGAATATTTGGCTTTACTCATACTTCTAATTGCAAGAGTATCAATTAAATTCTGTTCTTTTTTACCATTCACTTCTTCCATTAACGCATTCAATGATTTTGAAATATCGCCTTTGTTACGGAAATCAATTTTGTAACCAAACTTGGCAATCACCGTTTGCATGGCAATTAGTTTATCTTCATTTGGTTCATCGTGGATTCTGTAAATGAAAGTTTTCTTTTGTTTTCCAATGTATTCTGCTACTTTTTTATTGGCCAAAAGCATGAATTCTTCAATCAGATGATTAGCATCTTTTGAAACTTTAAAATAAACGCCTTGTGGCTCTCCAGCTTCATCTAAATTGAATTTTACTTCCACTTTATCAAAAGAAATCGCTCCGTCAGCCATTCTTCTTTTTCTGAAAATTTTAGCTAATTCATCCATTTTAAGCGTCGCAGCAACGATTTCTGGAGAAACTTTATACGAACTACCTGTTATAGAAATTTCTTCCGGAATCACATCGTCCTTCGTTTCTATAATGTATTGCGCTTCCTCGTAAGCAAAACGTTGATCGGAGTAAATTACTGTTCTTCCAAACCATTGGTTTACAACCTGAGAGGTTTCTGTGATTTCGAATATAGCCGAAAATGTATATTTTTCTTCATTTGGACGTAAAGAACAAGCAAAATTTGATAATACTTCCGGTAACATGGGCACTACTCTATCCACTAAATAAACCGAAGTTGCTCTTTGATACGCTTCATCATCCAGGATTGTTCCTTCCTGAAGATAATACGAAACATCGGCAATGTGAATACCAATTTCGTAATTACCGTTTTCTAATTTTTTAAATGATAAAGCATCATCAAAATCCTTCGCATCTTTTGGATCTATCGTAAATGTCAACGTATCGCGCATATCGCGACGTTTGGCAATTTCACTTTCTTCTATCGAAGTATCAATTTTTTGTGCAAACGTTTCTACTTCAATAGGAAACTCTGACGGTAATCCGTATTCAGCAAGAATGGCATGGATTTCTGTATCGTGTTCTCCTGGTTTCCCTAAAACTTTTATTACGGAACCAAAAGGACTATCCGCTCTGGCTGGCCAATCTTCGATGTGAACCAAAACTACATCGCCTTGCTCTGCCTCGCCTATTTTATCCTTTGGAATAAAAATATCAGTGTACATTTTTGGATTTGCAGTAGAAACAAAAGCAAAATTAGCTTGAATGTCAATTACACCAACAAAGTCAGTTTTATGTCTTTCAATAACTTCAATCACTTCACCTTCAGGTCTTTTCCCTTTTCTTCGATTGTAAACATAAACTTTGACAATATCTTTGTCTAAAGCGTGGTTCAAATTATTAGTAGGAATAAAAACATCTTCTTCCATTTCAGGGCAAACAAAATAAGCTGTTTTACGTCCTGTCATGTCAATTTTACCTTCGTAATAGTCTTTGCTTATTGCTTTTACTAAATATTTTCCAGGTTCAGATTCTATAATTTTATTTTGAGAAGCCAGAATCTTCAAATCTTTTATAATTTGGTTCCTGCTTTGGGTATCGTCGAGTTCCAGCTTTGCTCCTATTTGTTTATAATTGAATGCTTTATTAGCACTTTGCGATAATAATTTTAATATTTTATCAGAGTAGTCTTTCTCTTTTTTTATCGGCTTTCTTAATCTTTTACTCATATATCTTTTCTTAAAAGTTTAAAATTACAAAATACTTAACTGTTATTAGTACAGAGTGCACAGTTTTAAAGAAAATATAACTTTAAAGAATAGTTGTATCTTTATAAAAACAATTAAAATGGAAGAATTTCAAACCATTGCAATTTTCAATTATTCGCATGAAATTGTAATTATAAAGCATTTGCTGGAGCAGGAAGAGATTAACTATTTTTTTGAAAACGAAACTTTGGTTTCCATTGATCCTTTTGGCAGTTTTGCATACGGCGGTATCAAACTCAAAATTCATTTCAACGATTTTGAAAAAGTTCAGGAATTATTAGACAACCTAAACAACAATTTGAAAATTGTTTGAAATTGAAATCAATTTTTTGACTTTAATTTTTTCAAAGTTGTCAACATATATTTAAATAAACAAAAAGAAAAATTAAATTTAAATTCTTTCTTGGTTGTTATTATAGTGTGTTAATAGTTGCAATAAATTTATTTTAAAATGTGTTGAAATCAAGTTAAAAGATGTTATACTGACTTATCAACATAGTTATTTTATACTAAAGTCTTCGTTTTAAAGTCTTTTCTAATTTTAATTAACAATGGTTAATAATCTAAAAAGAATTCATTTTGTAAATAAGTACTTTTTTAAATTTTGTTGATAAACTACTTTTTAATATTGATAACTATTCTAAAAATTCAACAAACTAAATTTGGATTTTTAATGTGTGTTTTGGATTACTTATTTTTTTGTTACAACCATAAAAAACTTCTAATATTCTATCTAAAGTTATGAACATTCTATGTTAATTTAAAGTTAACTGAATATCAAGTGATTGCGTTTTGCTATTAACAATGTAAATTTTTAACATTTTAAATATAAAATCTACATTGATTCACAGCTATTTATAAAATTATTAGAATTGTTGATAACCGCTAATTAAATAGTAATCTGACAGTTATGAAATCTATTGTTAACTTTTATTTTTACTGACTTTTATTAATTGTAATAATCAATTAAAGAAGCGAAATTTAAATTCTGTAAAACTAGATTTCTTTATTTAAATTTGCACCACACAACTTAATATATACAAGATGAAAATCTCCATAGGAAACGATCACGCAGGACCAGATTACAAAAAAGCAATTGTTGAGATGCTTAAAGCAAAAGGGCATGAGGTAACTAATTACGGAACAGATTCAGCAGACAGTGTTGATTATCCTGATTTTGGTCATCCAGTTGCCACGGATGTTACTGAAGGAAAAGCTGATTTTGGAATAGTTATCTGCGGTAGTGGAAACGGAATTTCTATGACAGTGAATAAACAATCTAAAGTTCGCGCTGCTTTATGCTGGATGAAAGAAATTGCGGTTTTGGCTCGTCAACATAATGATGCAAATATTATTAGTATTCCTGCTCGTTTTACTTCAATTCCACAAGCAGTAGAAATGGTAGAAGCGTTTTTAAATACTGAATTTGAAGGAGGAAGACACCAAACTAGAGTAGATAAAATTTCTTGTTAGAATCTTTTTATTGACTGAATTTACATTAATTCGGTCAACACACTGACTGAATTAATGTAAATTCAGTCAGTGTGTTGACCGAATTACTATTTTTTGATTATATTTGGTTTAGATTTCTAAATCAAATAGAATGGAAAATTATTTAAAAAGAGCGCTATTTCAAGATTTTACTAAAAAAGTACTTCCTAATAAAGTATTGATTTTACTAGGCGCACGTCGTGTTGGAAAAACTGAAATACTAAAAAATTATCTTCAAACAATTCCTGACGGAAGTTATTTGCAACTGAACGGAGAAGATATCAATGATGCTAATTTACTTAAAGAACGTTCCGTAGCAAATTACAAGCGATTATTACTCAATATTGATTTACTGGTTATAGACGAAGCCCAAACTATTCCTGATATTGGACTTATTTTAAAATTGATTGTTGATTCTATTGAGGGAATCAAAATCATTGCAACAGGTTCTTCCATATTTGATTTAAATAATACTCTTGGAGAACCACTAGTAGGACGAAAAAACACGTTGTATCTTTTTCCATTGGCACAAATGGAATATTTCCAATATGAAAACTACAAACAAACTACTGAAAAATTAGAGGAAAGATTACTTTTTGGAAGTTATCCGGAACTGATTCAATATTCGGATTGGGAGCATAAAAAAGAGTATTTATATGAAATTATTAATTCCTATTTACTGAAAGATATTTTGGTTTTCGAAGGAATTAAACATTCAGATAAAATTTATGATTTGTTGCGTTTGATAGCCTACCAGTTAGGAAAAGAAGTTTCGTTGCAGGAATTAGCAAATCAGTTGCAAATGTCTAAAAATACCGTTGCTAATTATTTAGATTTACTTTCTAAAGTGTTTATTATCTTCAAAGTAGAAGGTTTCAGTCGTAATCTTCGAAAGGAAATTGTGAAATCCAGCCGTTGGTATTTTTATGATAATGGGATTAGAAACGGCATCATTAATAATTTCAACCGATTGGATTCCAGAACAGATGTAGGTGATTTATGGGAAAATTACTTGGCAGTAGAACGCGTTAAAAAGCAAAATTACCTAAAAACAAAAACCAATAATTATTTCTGGCGCACTTACGATCAGCAAGAATTAGATTGGCTTGAAGAAAAGGGAGAAGAACTGGCGGGATTTGAGTTTAAGTGGAATGAAACCAGAAAAGCTAAGATTCCTGCCGCTTTCGCAAAAGCATATCCGGATGCTACTTTTGAAGTAATCAACAGAAGTAATTATTTAGATTTTATAACATAGAAATACACCAAAAAAACTTGGATTATACCAATTATAAAAAACTTCCATAAAAAAGATATTTTTGAGGTTTTATGTTTAAAAAAAAGCATCGCTAACCCGGAACCAATTGTTCCGCCCAGAATACTTGTAAACAATAAATTACGTTCTGAAATTCTCCATTTTTGCTTTACGGCGAGCCATTTGTCTACTCCTGTTGTTGAAAACGCAACTAAATTAATAAGCGGAAAATACCATAATAAAAAAGACATAAATAAGGAGTTTTGACTCAAAGATACTATTTTAGCAATATGATTTTATAATCTTAAATTTAAAATGACTAACATACAATTTATAGCTAAGTCTGTTCAAACTACAGCAATTAACATTCAAAATACCGTTCAATTATTACAAGAGGATTGTACGATTCCTTTTATTTCGAGGTATCGAAAAGATAAAACTGGTAATTTGGACGAAGTTTTTATTGAGCAAATTGCTAAATTTCAAAAGGAGTATGAAGTGGTGGTAAAACGCAAAGAAGCGATTTTAAAATCGATTCAGGAACAAAATGCGCTTACACCAGAATTAGAAAAAAAAATCCAACAGAGCTTTGATTTACAGGAATTGGAAGATTTTTATCTGCCATTCAAAAAGAAGAAAAAAACTAAAGCCGATGCTGCCCGTGAAAACGGATTAGAACCATTGGCTAAAATCATTATGGGTCAAAATAATGATGATGTCGATTTCATTTCAACACAATATTTGAATGAAAATATCATCAATGAAGAAGCAGCTTTGCAAGGAGCAAGAGACATTATTGCCGAATGGATTAATGAAAATATTTATGTTCGAAAACAACTCCGACGATTGTACGAACGCAAAGCCACCATTACCACCAAAGTAGTAAAAACCAAGAAAGACGACGAAGCAGCACAGAAATTCAACCAATATTTTGAATGGTCTGAACCGTTGACTAAAGCACCTTCGCACAGATTATTAGCGATGCTTCGAGCTGAAAATGAAGGTTTTATCAAGTTTAAAGTAGAAGTAGATATTGATGAAGCGTATGATATTATTGATGCTTTAGTTTTAAAAGGTCAAAATAAAACCACACCACATGTTCAATTAGCTATCGAGGACAGTTACAAACGATTGTTGAATCCTGCCATTTCAAATGAAGCTTTGCAAGAAGCAAAAGCTAAGGCTGATGCCAATTCGATTCAGGTTTTTGCGAATAATTTGGGACAGTTATTATTAGCACCGCCTTTGGGTGAAAAACGAATTCTGGCGATTGATCCAGGTTTTAGAAGCGGTTGTAAAATTGTTTGTCTAGACGAAAAAGGGGATTTATTGTATAACGAAACCATTTATCCGCATGCGCCTCAAAAAGAGGAAGCCATGGCGATGAAAAAAATTCGTTCGATGGTCAATTCGTATAAAATTGATGCGATTTCAATAGGAAACGGAACGGCTTCACGAGAAACCGAATTCTTTATTAAGAAAATAGCTTTTGATAAACCGGTTCAGGTTTTTATCGTTTCTGAGGCGGGTGCTTCGGTGTATTCAGCTTCAAAAATTGCGAGAGATGAATTTCCTAATTATGATGTCACGGTTCGAGGTTCTGTTTCTATCGGAAGACGATTGAGTGATCCTTTAGCCGAATTGGTAAAAATTGACCCAAAAGCCATTGGCGTAGGCCAATACCAACATGACGTGGATCAAAATAAATTAAAAGAAGAATTAGACAGTACGGTGATTCGTTGCGTAAATTCAGTTGGAGTAAATATCAACACGGCGAGTAAACATTTATTGAGTTATGTGAGCGGAATAGGAGAGAAGCTGGCTGAAAACATAGTACAATACCGCTCAGAAAACGGTCCTTTTATAGATCGAAAACAACTTAAAAAAGTACCTCGTTTGGGTGAAAAAGCGTATCAGCAAGGGGTTGCTTTTATCCGAATTTCGAATGCAAAAAACCCGTTGGATAATTCAGCGGTTCATCCCGAAGCGTATGGAATCGTTGAAAAAATGGCAAAAGACTTGAAATTGACGGTGAATGACTTGATTGCCAATAAAGAAAAAACAGCTTTGATAAAACCAGAAAATTACATTACACCTGAAATAGGTTTATTGGGATTGAAAGATATTATCAAAGAATTAGAGAAACCAGGTTTAGACCCAAGAAAATCAGCTAAAATTTTTGAATTTGACCCGAATGTAAAAACGATAAAAGATGTTAAATCAGGAATGGTTTTACCGGGAATTGTGAATAACATTACCAATTTTGGTTGTTTTGTGGATATTGGAGTCAAAGAAAGTGGTTTGGTTCACATTTCCCAACTTAAAGCAGGTTTTGTAAGTGATGTGAATGAAGTGGTAAAATTACACCAACATGTTCAGGTAAAAGTCACTGAAGTGGATGAGGATAGAAAGCGTATTCAATTGACGATGATAATTTAAACCATAAAAAAAGGCTTTTCATAATTGAAAAGCCTTTTTTTTATTTTGTTTCTTCTTCTTTTTTATCAGCTGGCTGACCGTCTTTAGCTGCATTTTTGAATTCTTTGATTCCGCTTCCTAAACCTTTCATAAGTTCCGGGATTTTTTTACCACCAAAAAGTAATAAAACAATCGCTAATATAACGAGGATTTCTGTAACACCTAATCTTCCCATGATTGAATAATTTATTGCCGAAGCAAATTTGTAATAACTTTAAAGGCAAAGGTATATAGAATTACTTAACGGAAACTCATTTTGGCACATTTATTTGGTTTCAAAAGCGTTAAAAATTTATTAAAAATAAATTTAGGTTAAAAAAAGTGAACAAAAACAAGTGAATACAATCAACGACAATAATTGTTATATTTGTTCAATAATAAACAAGTATGTCAAAAAAACGACTAAAACGGCGCAAACTCAAAGAAAATTTATTCAATAAACGACGTTTAATAATACTTAACGAAGATACTTTTGAAGAGACATTTTCTTTGAAACTTACCCTGATGAATGTATTTATCGTAGCGTCATTAGGAGCCATAATCATCATATTTGTCACTACATTTATTATTGCTTTTACTCCTTTACGAGAATTTATACCAGGTTATTCTTCTTCAAAATTAAAGAAGGAAGCAATGGAATTAGCTTTAAAATCAGATTCTTTGTCAAAAGCCTTAAAAAGAAATGAAGCTTACATACAGTCGATTCAGAAAGTGTTGACAGGAGAGTTAGAATATGCAAAATTCAATAAAGACTCTATACTGGAAGCAGCAGATGAAATTAATACACCAGTTGATTTATCGCCTTCCAAACAAGAACTGGAATTGCGGAAACAAGTAGCAAAAGAAGAGAAAAATTCGCTTTCTAAAAAATCAAAAAAAGAGTAAAAAAACAAATTTTTATCTTTTAAAGAACAAAAATTAAAATGTCAATAAAATCAATTGCAGCCAAAATATTTGCACAAAAAATATACAAGAAAACACAACTTTGGGCCAATAATCCTATTGAAACTCAAAAGAAGGTTTTGCAAAAATTAATCAAAGACGCAAAGCAAACACAATTTGGTATCGACCATCATTTTGACCAAATAAAAAACGAACAGGATTTTGCAAAACAAGTTCCAGTTCGGGATTATGAGGCGTTGAAACCGTATGTTGATAAGGTGGTAAAAGGTCAGGAAAACATCCTTTGGAAAGGAAAACCGCTTTATTTTGCCAAGACTTCCGGAACTACTTCTGGAGCCAAATATATTCCGTTGACTAAGGAATCAATGCCATATCATATTGAAGCGGCTCGAAATGCGATTCTACATTACATTCATGAAACTGGAAATGCTGATTTTGTTGACGGTAAAATGATTTTCTTGCAAGGAAGCCCCATATTAGAAGAAAAAAATGGAGTCAAATTAGGCCGATTGTCTGGAATTGTGGCGCATTTTGTTCCAAAATACCTTCAAAAAAACAGAATGCCTTCTTGGGAAACGAATTGTATTGAAGATTGGGAAACCAAAGTTAATGCGATTGTAGAGGAAACTTTCAACGAAAATATGGCTGTGATTTCCGGGATTCCTTCTTGGGTACAAATGTATTTTGAGAAATTGCATCAAAAAGGAGGGAAGCCGGTTGGCGAAATCTTCAAGAACTTCAATTTGTTTATTTATGGCGGTGTAAATTATGAACCGTATCGTGCCAAATTTGAAAATCTTATTGGACGTAAAGTAGACAGTATTGAATTATTTCCTGCTTCGGAAGGATTTTTTGCCTATCAGGATTCTCAAAAAGAAAAGGGAATGTTGTTGCTTTTGAACTCCGGAATTTTTTATGAATTTATAAAATCGGACGAATTCTATACTGATCCCGACGGTTCGGGACCAAGACGTTATACGATTGGCGAAGTGGAATTGGGAGTGAATTATGTTTTGATAATTTCTACCAATGCAGGACTTTGGGGCTATAATATTGGCGATACCGTTCAGTTTACCAGTTTAGAACCGTACCGAATAATTGTCTCGGGAAGAATCAAACATTATATTTCGGCTTTTGGTGAACATGTGATTGGTAAAGAAGTGGAAAGTGCGTTGCAAGAAGCAATTCTTGGAACGGATATACGCATTAATGAATTTACCGTTGCGCCACAAATCACACCGGCAGAAGGATTGCCGTATCACGAATGGTTCATAGAATTTGAAAACGAACCGGAAGAAAGCGTATCTTTTGCGGAAGCGCTGGACAACGCCATGCGAAAACAAAACATATATTATGATGATTTGATAGTGGGCAAAGTATTGCAAAAAGTCGTTGTCACCAAAGTCGTTAAAAACGGTTTTCAAGAGTATATGAAATCAATTGGTAAACTGGGAGGTCAAAATAAAATCCCGAGACTCTCAAATGACAGAAATATAGTGGATTTATTAAAAAATAAATAAAAGAGTTACCTTTGCAGGTTAGAAAATAAGTAGAAAATGAAAGAAACAAAAAATATATCACGCTCCAGAGCGCAGGAATCATCAGCAGCAATTGAAAAAATGTACATCACCATGCGTCATCTTTTCAATAGAGGATTTTATAAACCAATGGGAGTTTCCGGAGATACATTGAGAGAAGCATTATTGGCATTAAGCCCAGAAATATATGGAAATATTGCAGATGAAAAAGTAGAATTAAATGGACTTTTGTATGTAATAGAAAGACTTCCTGTAGGAATTGAAGAATGTAGATTTATCAATTTAACTTCGGAAGAAGGCTATTCAAAATCTCATTTTCAAGCTATTGTTCCACCAAAAAGACGACGCAATTGTTACCGTATCGATGAGGAGCAAATGAATGTGGAAATTACCCGCGGACGCTCCGATATTTATGATATTTTGACGCATTTGACGTTTATTTTTATCGAGTCACACAAAATTAGAAATAGAGTTTTACTGGATGACGCAGGCGAAGTTTCTCGTGATTGGTTCAAACTGGAACAAGCGGTTTCTCAAAAGAAAAAGCTGACTCAAATAGAAAAAGAAAAAGCCATTTCACATGCTGCGAATATTCTGGGAAGAACGTTTGAGGAAGTATTGGATATTTATGATGCTTTTGGTTCAACGGCAGCGCCAGATCGTTTTTTGCACGTTATTTTTTGGTTAGGAAAACTGGCCATTGAAGAAATTGTAGATGATAATAAGAGAACAATCACTTTCAGTCCTATTTTGAGAGAGCGATTGGGACATCATATTCACGGCGAAATTTGGGCAACTAATATCAAGGAGGTTTTGAAAGAAAACCAACTTTTAGACCGTCCAATTCACGTAATTAGTGCCAACATGCACAGTGTGATGAATTCTATTTTTGCCACCGAGGTTTTAAAAACGAAGTTTAAAGGCAAATCGGATTTCTTTATTTACGAAGAACTAAGCAAATCGGGTGCAAACGAAGTTCGTAATCAGGTTGAAGAAGTAGCTTTGAAACACGGAATGATTTCGTTACCGGATACATCAGGAACAAATATCGATGTTCAGATTTTTGATACCGCCAAAATCGATTGGTCAAAAACATCATTTCCAAAGGCAAATTCCGGAGATAAAAAACCGGTTTTGATTGTTATGGATTATGCTTTTGGGGAACAAGCGTATGAAACCATTGATGAATTATTGAAACCGTATAAAAAAGCTACCTTGCTTAATGTGGAATCAGTTTCTATCATGGGGAAAGCGGGAATTCTGGAAGGTGGAAAAGGGGATATTATGATTCCGAATGCACACATCAATGAAGGAACGGCGGATAATTATTTTTTCGAAAATGAATTGACTGCCGATATGTTTGAAGGAAATGACATTGCTGTTTTTGCCGGACCAATGGTTACTGTTTTGGGAACTTCATTACAAAACAGAGAGTTATTGAAATTTTTCTACGAATCAACTTGGGGAGTCATAGGATTGGAAATGGAAGGTTCTTACTATCAAAAAGCCATTCAATCGGCTTCAAAAATCAGAAAGAGTGTTCCTCATGACATCAAAGTGAGATATGCGTATTATGCATCAGATAATCCGTTGGAAACTGGAAGTACATTAGCTTCAGGCGGACTTGGAACTACGGGTGTAAAACCTACTTATTTGATTACCATTAAAATATTGGAACAAATTTTCAACGTAAAATAAAAATATAGGATGAACAAAAACCAACCCAATAACCAAGAGGATCAAGAGATTGATTTAACGCAAATTTCTAAAAAAATAGGAATTTTTTTTCAAAATATTAATACGTTTTTATTTAACTGTATTCAGTTTTTTGTAAAAAATGCGGTAGTGATTTTGATTTTGTTTGTACTTGGTTTTGGAGTAGGAATGTTTTTAGATTCAACGAACAAAACCTACAATCATGAAATCATTGTAACTCCAAATTTTGGAAGCACGGATTATTTATATTCAAAAATCGATTTAATCGAATCAAAAATCCAAGAAGGAGATACGATTTTTATTAAAGAAGTTCTAGGTATAAAAAAGCCTAAAGAAATTCTAAAAATCAAAATAAAACCAGTAACAGACGTTTATAGATTCATTGAGAATAAGACGGAGAACTTTGAATTAATCAAGTTGATGGCTGAAGATGGTGATATAAAGAAAGTCCTTGAAGATGATTTGACGAGTAAGAATTACACCTTACATACAATTACTTTCAAAACCAAAAACCAAATAATTAATACTGAAACTGTTCAACCTATTTTAATCTATTTAAACGAAATGGATTATTATAAAAAAGTCCAAAATGAAACGGTAAAAAATATTCGAATAAAAATAATCCAGAATGACACAATTATTTCACAAATAAATAGTGTTTTGAATGGTTTTTCTAATATGGTAAATGGTACTCAAAAAAGTGATAAACTGGTCTATTATAATGAAAATACGCAGCTTAACGATGTTATCAAAACTAAAGAGGCGTTAATTAATGAACAAGGAATTCATAGAGTACAATTGGTTGGATTAGATAAAATTATAAAAGACAATAGTGCAACATTAAATATTGAAAATACGAATTCAGTCAATGGAAAATTAAAATTCGTTTTTCCAATTTTATTTTTGCTTTTATTTGTTTTAATTCATTTATTTTCAAGTTATTATAAAAATCAAATGAGAAAATCTAAAATGATTTAATTACTTTTACTTTGTTTTTTAAAGCTAAATAGAATTGAAATTTAATTAATTCGACCAATAAAATTCTTGAAATCTTGAAAAAAATCAATATTGGTTTTAATAAAATAAAAAAAAATCCAGTTGTTTCACAGAGTTTAAAAACGATGTTTTTAAGAATTATAGGTGTCGTTACTCTTTTTGGGTTTTCGTTGTTTTTAACGCATAATTACGACCCAAAAATCATTGGTCAATTTGACTTTATAAGAATGGTTTTGTTAGTTTTAAGCAGTATTTGTGTTCTCGGCACAGATCAATCCATATTATATTTTACTGGAATTTTAAAAAGCAGAAATGAAATTCAAAAATTAAAGACGATTTATAAAAAAATTGTTTTACTCATTTTTGTTTTGTGTTTACTGGTACTGATTATTTTTTTTGTCATAGGTCAAAATAGAATTGATTTATTTTTCAACGATAAAAGCACTTATGTTTTGATGGCTAAGGCAATTTTTGCTTTGTTCTTTTATTCGATAACCTTGTTTAATACTGAAACAATTCGAGCATTAGATAAAATTTATATTGCTGAATTATTTAGAAATACTTTTAAGTATGTTTCTGTTATTTTTGGAGCAATTATTTTGTTTTATTATCACCAGGAAGCCTATTTGTTAGATACTTTTTTGATAGGTTTTGTTGCACTTGCAATTATAACAACGATTATTATTTTTAAACTCTTCAAAAAACATAAAGACGATATAATACTTCAAAATGAAACGAATACTTTCACGTATTCCTCTATTGCTCACAAATCGTATCCGATGGCTATTAGCAATTTAGCTATTTTCTTGATGATGACTTTCGACGTGGTTTTTTTGAAAAAATTTAAAGGAGATGAAACGGTAGCCTATTATGCAATTGTAATGAAGTTAGTTTCTATTTTGTTTATGATTAATAATTCAGTGTATATTTCTGTTTCTTTAAAAATCGCACAACTTTACACGGACAATAATAAAAAAGAACTATCAAAGGCATTGCAACAAAGTGCCAGAATGATTGTTTTGCTAACAGTACCGGTTGTTTTATTTGTTTGTTTGTTTTCCGAAAATATTTTATATTTCTTTGGAGAAAATTATACACAAAGCAAACAGGCACTTTTGATTTTAATGGTGGGTCAGTTGTTTGCTTCTTTTTTTGGAGTATCAGCTATATATTTGAATATGACAGGAAGACAAAGTATTTTCCAAATCGTCTTAATTTTTGCGGTAGTACTCAACTTAATTCTAAATATTATATTAATCCCAGTATATTCAATGACTGGAGCAGCAATTGCTTTTGTTTCAAGTTTACTTTTTTGGAATATAATCACAGCAATAATTGTTTATAAGAAAGATAAATTATTAATTGTATTCCATTAAAATAAATAAGGAGAAATAACACCTATTTTAATATAATTATTCACATATTGAGTACGATTTTTCTATAAAAAGCAAAGATGCAAACACTAGTAAAAAAAAATAAGGCAGTATTTATAGGGTTGTTTTTTTGCAATTTAATTATAGCCTTTTTGACGCCTTATATTTTACCAGAAAGATATTTTAACGATACAGTAATAATAGTATTTGACAAGCACCACGAAATAGGCTGGTTTGGTAGCTATCCTTTTGCCATTATGTTTTATAAACTTACGGGTCTGCGACAACTTCCTTTTTTTGTCATTGCCCTAATTCAATTTCCTATAGTAACCTACATATTATATAAAATTGGAGTTCCATCAAACTTCCATAAGTTGAATGTAAAAAATGGTTTGGTGTATGTAGCTTTCCTTCTCACGGCTATATACATGTCTATGCCAACTAAGGAATTTATAACATTTTTAATGTTTTGTACCATTCCTTTTATATTTCAATCCAATAAAAAGCCAAGATTTAAAATCATTTTTTCATTGATTTTAATTGCTTGTTTTTCGTTTTTCAGGCCCTATTATATATTGCTGCCAATATTTGCAATAGGAATGTATATATTGTCGTACATCAAATTTGAGAATAAAACATTTTCTACTATTTTTTATGGATTACTGATTGCTATTTTTTTATCATTGAGTCATGGGGTTGTAAGAGGAGAATATATTTCTAAACTAACAAGGGAAAATTATGTCATTAATAATATCAATAAAAACAATATAAATACGGCAATTGTATCGCCAATAGCACAAGACACCTGGTATGGTGAAGCATTTGGTATTGTCTATGGTTTTATGGCAGTAAATGTTCCTATAGTTGAAGCAATTAAACACATTTTATCTCCTCAAGTATTGGCCTTTGTAATTTGGCAATTATTGATTTTTTATATTTTATTTGTTCGGTTTTCACGATGTTTAAAAAATAGAAAACAATATCAATTAGAGTTGTGGATATTACTAATTTTGTTTGCTTATTTTATAGTTCAAGGTATATTTGAACCAGATTTAGGTACTTCCATTAGACATAAAATAGGCCTTTTTCCTTTAATATATTTTGCATTGTATTATGAGCATTTCAGAAAAGACATTCGACAAAGTATTTAATTTATTTTTGTTTTTAATCGCTATTACATTAATCTTTAGAAAACTGTGTGCAGTTTTTTTGATATTTTTTGTTGTTTTCAATTTGTTGTTTGTAAAAAAAATAAAGATTTCAAAGCATCAACTACCAATTATGATATTAATAGCAGCTCCGTTTTTGATGGAAATGTTATTTTTTGGAAATAATGATTCTTATGCTCTCGGTTTAAAATCACTCGAAAAAAGTCTTTCATTACTTTTTTTTCCAATATTTATAATTGGAAATTATCAACGAATCCAATTTCTTAAAATATTGAAAGCCTATTGTATTGGTACAACACTTGTTATGGTATTATTTTTTGTGCATTTTATAGTGTTGTATCCGGAGCATTTTTTTAAATATCTCAATGGAATTCATCTTTGGGAAATGGGTTATGTGTTTTCGGATAGTATTGGCATTCATGCCCCTGCGCTCAATATGCATTTGGCTTTTGTCGCTTTTTCTACTCTTTATTTTTTGTTTGAAACTTCAAAAAAAAAATATAGTAAATGGTCTAAAATTAGAGATTTAGCGCTTTTTATTCTTTCCTTCTTTTTTGTATTGTATGTAAATACCAGAATGGCATTACTAGCAACTTTGTTTGGTTTTATCATTGTTGCTTATTTCCAAATTTCGAAAAGTTATAGCTTTAAAGTTATCTTCAAAAGAGCTTTAATTACACTAGTTTTGATTGGTTCGGTTTTATTTTTGTTCCTACAAAAGAATCCTTACATGAAAGAAAAGTATTCGACTCAGATTTTTTCGAATATGGATAAGGTAGGGAAATTAGACGAGATTGATCATCCCGAAATTGCGGTTTACAGTTCTTTTGTAACCCGATTGTCCATCTGGAAATCAGCATGGGAATTATCTCTTAAAAACCTTCCTTTTGGAGTGGGTGCATCGGATGGGAAGATAGAATTAGTAAAGTATTTTAAAGTAACAAATCAAATATTTCTTGCAAAATATGAGTTTCCAACACACAATCAATTTTTAGATTATTTATTGAAGTTTGGAATATTGGGACCAATTGTAGCCTTGTTTTATATTGGATTTATCGCTTATTTGGGAATTATGACAAAAAATGCAGTTGTACTTTCTTTCTTTTTTTTGTTTTTCATTTCAAACCTTACCGATGATTTCCTACTTCGTTTTGATGGAATTGTTTTTAGCGGATTATGGATTTCTATATTTGCCAGTTATTGGCTTCAACAAAAAAGCAAGCAGGTTGGGGATAATATTTTTTTAGAATAACAAAAAAACCGCTTATTTAGCGGTCTTAATTACATCTTTTTTGAATTCCAGTTTTGGAAGAATTTCTCCAACCTCAGGAAACTGTTTTAGGGTCTCTATTGGCACATTCTCAACTACATAGTCAGGACCTGGAGGCAGTGTTTTAAGATAATCATCAGTCGCAGGAATTGAATTTGTTCTCCAACGGGCACCTTCTTTTATTAAATACCATTGCCCCGTTGATGCGTGAACTATTTTCCCTTCGTAACGGTCAAAGTCAGTTAGTTCAACTTTCACTTCATTAGACGCTTTAGGCGCAACCTCTTCTATAGCATCTTGCTGTGTCTTTTCCTCCTTCTTGTTTCCACAAGACAATGAAAATAAGGCAACTATAGTCGCAATCATAAACGTTTTTTTCATTTGAATTTATTTTAAATGATAGCAATCAAAATTTCTGCAAATATCGTTATTTTTTTTATTCAAAGAAATTTAATGGTAGTTATATTTAGTAGGAATATATTTTAAAATAGATACTAATGAGATAATTTACATCAATCCTTTGTAATTATTAAATTTGTGATACATTTGATTTATATTATTAAATGATCCAAGAATTACGAATGACTTTCGTTCTTTTACATCAAAAAAATGGCAAAAAAAAAGATAGTTCATTTATTGCATTCTATAGGTGGAGTCGATGTGTATTTGAGACTTATTTTAGAAAATTTAAATACTGATTCGTTTGAAAACATTGTTATTCATGGAACTAAAGACACTGAAAAACCTTTTTTTGATAAAAATGGGAATAAAGTAAAAGAATATAAAGTTTCTATTTTTAGAGATATTTCAATAAGGAATGATATTAAATCATTATTTCAGACGTATAAAATTCTAAAAAAAGAAAAGCCAAATCTAATACATGCTCACAGTGCTAAAGGTGGTATTGTAGGTCGAATTACGGGAAAATTATTAGGAATAAAAGTAATTTATACGCCTCACGCTTTTTCGTATTTAAGTACTCAAAATAGTTTAAAAAGAAGCCTTTTTTTGAGTATTGAGAAGGTTCTTGCTAATGCGAATAGTCTACTTTTAGCGACATCAGCTTCCGAAAAAAAACGTGGTATAGAGGACGTTGGCTATAAACCAGAAAATGCGATAGTTTTTAATAATTGTATCGAACCCATAACTAAAATACAGCCCTTAACCATTACTAAAACGTGGCCTGAAGATTACATTTGTACAGTTGGTAGACCATCATATCAAAAAAATATTGAGCAAATGATACGGGTGTTGCATGAAGTTAATAAAGAAACTAAAATTCATTTAATCGTAATGGGAGTTGGACCGGTATCAGGTCAGTTAGCGTCAGTTAAAAAGTTGATTCAGGAGTTAGATATGAGCAATGATGTAACGCTTTTAAATTGGACAGAAAGAACCGATGTATTTCATATAATTAATCAATCTAAATTTTATATTTCGACGTCCAGATATGAGGGAATGCCTTATTCTATTATTGAAAGTTTAGCATTATCTAAAGCTTGTGTAGTTACTAATTGTGATGGAAATAAAGATTTGATTAAAGATAATTATAATGGATTTGTTATTGAAAATGAGGGTAAAAAAGGTTTTAAAAGTAAAATTTTAAAATTGTTGACGGATAAAGAATTATTAGATAAATTATCAAAAAATGCTTTTAATTCGTATTCTGAAAACTATAATATTAAAAAAAATATTTATGAACTAGAATCTATTTATTTGGAATAATATTAAACAAAATTTAATGTATAAAGAGTTCATCATACAAAAGATTAAGAAAGAAAAATTTCATCCCGGAATTATTGGGTTTTTCATTAATTACAATTTTCTGATTCGAAAATCAATTCGAAGTGCCATAAAAAATAATGCTCATAAACTTAATGGCTCTTTATTGGATTTTGGTTGTGGAACGAAGCCTTACAAAAAATTGTTTGTAAACGTTAAGGAATATATTGGTGTAGATTATAAAATTGAAGGAAGGGAACAGAATTACAATGAAGTAGATGAGTTTTATGATGGAAAAGTAATTCCATTTGAAAATGAACGATTCGATTCTCTTTTGTGCACCGAGGTCTTAGAACATGTCTTTAATATCGACGAATTACTAAAGGAATTTAATAGAGTTTTAAAGAAAAACGGAAAGGCTTTAATAACGACTCCTTTTATGTGGGAGGAACATGAAATGCCCTATGATTTTGCGAGGTATACGACACCTGCTTTAAAATATTTGTATCAAAAAAATGGTTTCAAGGTGATTGAAAACTTTAAAACAGGAAATTATATTGAAGTTATTTTTCAATTCAATTTAAATTACATAAAGAATATACTCCCTGAAAATAAGAACTTAAGACAGGTTTTTCTAATTCCTTTTATCATCTTTTTTAACTTTTTTGGTGTTTTGTTCAGTCTATTATTGCCTATTGATAAAACGGCTTATTTCAACAACGTATTTGTTTTAGAAAAAATTGAATAATGTGAAATGCTTCACTAATAATTAAGTATAAACGGATGAGAAAAAAATATTTTGTACATATTTCTTTCACAATCCTAATGATAAGTTTATTTTTGACAGAAACCTCTTTATGGAGTCAAAGAGAGTTGTGTTATTGAAGTAATCTATTCGCTTTTTAATAAATTACTTGAATACTACCTAAATTACAAAATCTATATGAAAAGAATACTTATCACCGGAGCAGCTGGATTTTTAGGATCACATCTTTGTGACCGTTTTATTAAAGAAGGTTATTTTGTTATTGGAATGGATAATCTCATTACAGGAGATTTAAAAAACATAGAACATTTGTTCAAACTGGAGAATTTTGAATTTTATCATCACGATATTACAAAATTTGTTCATGTTCCGGGTCAACTAGACTATATTCTTCATTTTGCTTCGCCTGCAAGTCCAATAGATTATTTGAAAATCCCGATACAAACCTTAAAAGTGGGTTCTCTAGGAACGCATAATCTATTAGGTTTGGCACGTGTTAAAAAGGCTAGAATTCTTATTGCATCTACTTCTGAAGTATATGGAGATCCATTGGTTCATCCACAAACGGAAGAATATTATGGAAACGTAAATACCATAGGTCCAAGAGGTGTTTATGACGAAGCAAAACGTTTTCAAGAATCCATAACGATGGCGTACCATACGTTTCATGGTGTAGAAACAAGAATAGTTAGAATTTTCAATACTTATGGACCTAGAATGAGGCTCAACGACGGTCGTGTTATTCCAGCTTTTATAGGTCAGGCAATTCGTGGGGAAGACTTAACTATTTTTGGAGACGGAATGCAAACCCGTTCGTTTTGCTATGTAGATGATCAGGTAGAAGGTATTTTTAGATTATTACATTCTGATTATGTGTATCCGGTAAATATTGGAAACCCTGATGAAATCACCATCAAGGATTTTGCAGATGAAATTATAAAACTGACAGGTACCAATCAAAAAGTAGTATACCATCCATTGCCAATAAATGATCCTTTACAGCGTCAGCCTGATATTACTAAGGCAAAAGAACTGCTTGGTTGGGAAGCCAAAATAGGTCGTGCTGAAGGAATGAAAATCACTTATGATTATTTTAAATCCTTATCTAAAGAGGAACTTTCTAAAGAAGAGCATAAAGATTTTTCCAGTTATATTAAGTAAATGAATTTATTTAATGTTTGTAATGTATAGTTTTAATATACTTTGAATGTAACTGAAAATAAAAAAATAGTAACATATTTACAGTACTAAATTTTGCGTAGCTATTTCAAGAGGTTAAAAAAACAAACGAACAGTAAATCCAATAAAGTGAATTCTAGTCATTTTTTTGTTCGTTGTATTTTGCAATTTTCACTTGCTACCAAAAGTAAAAACAGATGATATGTTAGCAAACGAAAGTAAAACTATCAGGAATGACAGGTATTACCTGTTACTATTTAATTGAAATAGTAACAGGGAATTTTTTAAAACCGATAAAAAACCAAACAGGTTATATTCGTTAATTATGAGTGCATCTCAAACAGGAAGATATTCAAAGTACATTAGACCCATTAGTATTTCAATAGATCTAATCGTTATTATGATTCTTGGTTTTTTCTTTTTCAAAGACCTTAATTTTAAGATTGAGCAATTTATTATTTATCAGCTAGTTGGATGGAGTGTAGTTGCTTTTTTTATAAGATTCTACGGAATATATCGCTTTACAACTCCGCTTGAAATAATATCAAAACTAGTAAAACAAGGAGTTCTATTTTTTTTAATAACTATTGCTTTTTTTCCATTTTCAAAGCAAGTTGTTTTTAACGGAATGGTGATTGCCACGTTTATCTCCTTTGTAATGTTACTAATTACTATTTCAAAATTTTTATTGTTTTACTATTTAAAAAAATATAGGATAATAACCGGAAGTAATTATAGGAGCGCTGTCATTATTGGATATACTCCTGAGGCAATAGAATTAAAAAATCTTTTCGAAGCCAGAAAAGATTATGGCTATCGTTTTTTAGGTTATTTTTCAGATAATAAAACAAATCAAAATATTAAAGGGAAATTGGCGGATTTAAAACCCTTTGTAATTGAAAATTGTGTAGATGAAATTTATTGCTCATTAAATGAAATTTCCAATGAGCATTTGAAAGATTTAATTGATTTTGCCGATGAAAACAATAAAACGATAAAATTCATACCGGATACAAAAGAGATTTTTTCTAAAAATTTGAAAATTGACTACTACGAATTTTTCCCAGTACTTTCTTTAAAAAAAACCATGCTTCATGAGCCTGCTACAATGATATTTAAAAGAGTTTTTGACATTGTTTTCTCCAGTATAATTATTATATTACTCTTATCTTGGCTCATTCCATTATTAGCAATTTTAATAAAGTTAGAATCCAGAGGTCCGGTTTTTTTCAAACAAGGAAGACCTGGAATTGATGAAAATGAATTTTTCTGTTATAAATTTCGTTCTATGAAAATCAATAAAACAACAGAAAAAGAAGCCTCGAAAAACGATCCGCGTGTTACTAAAATAGGGAAGTTTATGAGAAAAACAAGTTTAGACGAAATGCCTCAATTTCTAAATGTTTTACTAGGTGATATGTCAGTTGTGGGGCCGCGTCCACATCTTTGGGCTCAAAATAAAGCCTATGGTAATAAAGTGAAAAAATATATGGTACGCCATTATGTTAAACCAGGAATTACTGGATTAGCGCAGGTGAGTGGTTTTCGTGGTGAAATTGAGACAGAAGAAGATATGATTAACAGAATAAAATTTGATGTTTTTTATATTGAAAATTGGTCCTTAATTTTAGATTTAAAAATAATTTTCCAAACTGTTATCAATATTTTTAAAGGAGAAGAAAAAGCCTATTAGAATGGAAAAACCTCTTGTATCCATAATAACACCATCCTTTAACTGCGAAAAATTTATCGCAAAAACAATCTTGTCCGTACAGAATCAAACCTACAAAAACTGGGAAATGATTATCGTAGATGATTGTTCTTCTGATGAAACGGTTTCAATAATAAAAGAAATTTCCAGTCAAGATAATAGAATTCAACTTTTTCAACTCGATACAAACTCGGGAACCGGAATTGCCAGAAATACTGCTATAGACAAGGCAATGGGAAAATATATAGCCTTTTTAGATGCAGACGATTTGTGGAAACCACTCAAATTAGAACTACAAATTGATTTTCTCAAAAAACTTAACTTACCGTTTACTTTTTCCTTTTACGAATGCATTAATGAAGCGGGAGAATCGCTTAACAGAAAAATAGAGTCACCAAGGAATCTCTCTTATCGTCAGTTGTTTTTTTGTAATTATGTCGGGAATCTAACGGGAATCTACGATGTAAACTACTTTGGGAAAATCACCATTTCTTCTTTTCGAAAACGCCAAGATTGGATACACTGGCTTATTATTCTCAAGAAAATAAAAACCGCTCAACCTGTTCCGGAAAGTTTAGCTTTATATAGAATTAGAGAAAACTCAATTTCGGCTTCTAAATATGAGCTTCTAAAACACAATTTTGCCGTTTACAGGAAGTTTCATGGGTATAATACAGTTCTTTCGATACTGTGTATGACAGGATTTTTATTCACACAATTAATCATAAAACCACTTTACGTTAAATCATTGATTTAAATTGCTTCAATTTTCCTCTGTTACTTCTTTCTAAAGATTTTTTTCTAAGAAAACTAAATTTTAAATTGGGTTCCAAATATAAAGCTATCGCCTTTTCTATTTTTTCAATTTGTGCCAAATTTAATTCGGTTTCGCTCACATATTCAATTTCAAAAGTATCTATTTTGGTTTGTTTTATCACAAATTCTTTTACGTTTCCGTCGTCTTCGATGATGCTTTTTGTCACATAATAAAAGGTGAGTCCAGGTGATTTTTTCCCGCTGGGTAAAATGGCAACATCATTGGTTCGCCCTATTAATTTTTTGAGAATCGGTTTTTGTAATGTACTTTTTTCATCCAGAATTCCAATATCGCCAATATCATAGCGTATGAACGGATGCGCTTTATTGAACAAAGAAGTTATGACGATACGCCCAGAAGTACCATTTGGAACCGCTTTATTATTATCATCCAAAATTTCCACAAACAACGTTTCCGAATTGACTTGCCATTCTCCTGCCTTATTTTGAAAAGCAATCAAATCCAGTTCCGAAGCGCCGTATTCATTGACAATAGGAATACCAAATTGTTTTTCTAAAAGGAGTTTGTCTTCTTCAAAAAGCATTTCAGAAGTTACCATGCATACTTTCAAAGTGGGACAAACTGTAGTTAATATGATATTTCTCTTTTGTAAAAATTTAGCAAATAAAACAATGGAACTCGTATAACCATTGATGTAATCAAATTTTTTAGTTCTAAAATGATTCAAAAATCCTTCTAAAATTTCATCCGATAAATCAAAAATGGAGAACCGAAATCGATGGCTCAAAAAATCCTTGAAACGTTCCTTTTTGTTTCCGATAAAATCCATCGGAATACCATAAAAACGTGCTTGATAGGAAGTATTAAAATCAATTTCATACCAACCAAAACGGTAAATGTTTGAAACCCAAGTCAAGGCATGACAATATTTGTCCTTGGCAAAAATAAACGGAGTTCCGCTGGAGCCGGACGTTTTATTGATGTAACTGTTTTTAGCGGAATAGCCTTCCGAAAGCCTTTCAAGTAATGGTTTTTGTAAGTTTTTCTTATTCAAAACGGGTAACTCTTCCCAGTTTGTAAAAGTTGTCATTCCCACTAAATCTTTATAGAAAGCATTATTTTGCAAATGAAAATGGACAATTTCTAATTTTTTATTTTGAAGGAAAAGGTCATGTTCTTTTTCAGAAAATGCTACTATTTTCCGCAATTCGGCTTTAGCTTCCTTCATTTGGAAGCCATTTATCTGCAGCGATAAGTCGAATAGTCGAAACATTTTAAAGGTATATTTTACCAAAAATAATATTTACCAACAACTAATGATGGAGAACCAACAACTTTTTGAAAATTAATTATTTTTTAAGTTCAAAAGCAATTATTTTTGCACGACAACTAAACACAACTACACATGACAATTTTACTACTGGGTTCGGGCGGAAGAGAACATGCTTTTGCATGGAAAATGATTCAAAGTCCGCTTTGTGATACACTTTTTGTAGCGCCAGGAAATGCTGGAACTGCTTCTATAGCTACTAATGTTGCTATCAGTCCAACTGATTTTGAGGGTATAAAGACGTTTGTTATCCAGGAAAAAGTAGAAATGGTTGTCGTAGGACCAGAAGATCCTTTAGTAAAAGGGATTTATGATTTCTTTTTAAACGATGCCGCATTAAGTCATATTCCTGTTATCGGTCCATCAAAAATTGGTGCGCAACTGGAAGGAAGTAAAGAATTTGCAAAAGAATTTCTAATCAAACATAACATTCCAACCGCTGCTTACGATAGTTTTACTGCTGAAACAGTAGAAAAAGGATGTGAATTTCTGGAAACATTGCAACCGCCGTATGTTTTGAAAGCTGATGGTTTAGCTGCTGGAAAAGGGGTGTTAATTATTCAGGATTTGGCAGAAGCCAAAGAAGAATTAAGAAACATGTTGGTGCATCAAAAATTTGGTGATGCGAGTTCAAAAGTCGTTATCGAAGAATTTCTTGACGGAATTGAATTAAGCTGTTTCGTTCTTACGGATGGAAAAAACTATAAAATATTGCCAACGGCTAAAGATTACAAACGTATTGGCGAAGGCGATACGGGATTAAATACAGGCGGAATGGGAGCAGTTTCTCCAGTTCCTTATGTTGATGCTGTTTTGATGGAAAAAATAGAAACCCGCATTGTAAAACCTACAATTGATGGTTTTCAAAAAGACGGAATTCCGTACAAAGGATTTGTTTTCATTGGATTGATTAATGTGAAAAACGAGCCAATCGTAATTGAATACAATGTGAGAATGGGCGATCCGGAAACCGAAGTGGTTATCCCAAGACTGAAAACAGATTTAGTAGAATTATTTTTGGCTGTAGCCAATGAAAAACTGGACGAAATCAATCTGGAAATTGACGAAAGAAGTGCGACTACCATTATGGTTGTTTCTGGTGGATATCCAGAAAATTTTGAAAAAGGAAAAGTAATTTCAGGATTAGAAACTATTGAGGATTCTATTGTTTTTCACGCAGGAACAAAATTAGAAAATGGAAACGTAGTTTCAAACGGAGGAAGGGTTTTAACTGTAACTTCGTATGGGAATGATTTCGAAGAGGCCATAAAAAAATCTTACCAAAACATAGATAGACTACATTTTGATAAGATGTATTTTAGAAAAGATATTGGAAACGACTTAAAATAGTTTCCAATTATCGTTCACTTTTTTTTAATTCTTATTTTAAGAAAGAGTGAGCGGTAGTATCTTGCTTCTCAGTTCCAGCATCTTCAAAAATTTTCAATTGTTTGATCCAGTATACCATTGCCGAAGCACAAATAATCATGAAAATCCAATTGATTGTATTAGCCGCAAACCAAGATGACAGCTCTAATGAACGTAAAAAGTCTAGAGGAGCAAATAAAATATTTACAAATAAGTATTGTATTCCTTCGAAAAATGCTTTCATAATGTATAAAATTAATTTTATTAATTGTTTTTGAGGAACTCTGGTAATTAAAAGTTCTTATTTAGAAGAATCTTTTTGAACTTGCAGGGTTTACTTTTTAAACAAGTATTATATTTACGAACACAAAAGTATAAAATATCCTTATGATAACAAGTGTTTTTAGAAAATCTACACCATTAAATTTTTCATTGGTCGTAATTTTAATGCTGGTTTTCTTTTCTATATACCAATTTCAAGATTTATCCTGGATGAATTCCTTTTTATTAATTTTAAAAAAGGGAATGCTATTTTGTGTTTTATTGGCATCTGTTTTTATCACGAATTTTGTTGTAAAGAAAAACGGATTGAGTAAAGACAGTAGTTACACGGTTTTTTTTTACTTTTTATTGCTGCTTTTTTTCCCTTCAGCATTAGATAATTTAAACCTGATTTTATCTAATTTCTTTATTCTATTGGCGCTTCGCCGATTGATTTCATTGCAATCCCTGAAAGCCTCTAAAGAAAAAATATTTGATGCGTCATTATGGATTTTTCTGGCTGCATTATTTCATTTTTGGAGTATAATTTTCATCGTGTTGGTTTTTATATCCATAATTTTCCATGTTTCCAGAGATTATAGAAACTGGATATTACCTTTTATCGCTTTTTTTATTGTTGTAATTCTGTTTATGATTTACGCAACAGTTTTCGATTTGAATGTCGTTGAATACATTATTAATAGTGTACAAATTAATTTTGAAATCAACTATTTCACAAATAATTATCAAAATGGCGCTTTGTCAATCTATGCCACAATCGCTTTGTTTTTCCTAGTTTCTATGTTTGCCACATTATCAAACAGACCACAATTGTTACATACCTCTTTCAAAAAAATCATCGCGTCTTTCTTTATTGGAGTAGTGATTTTTCTAATTTCGGCCAATAAAAGTAATGATTTGTTGCTTTTTACATTTGCGCCTTTGGCCATAATGGCAACCAGTCACATTGAAATTCCTCAAGAAAAATTAAATCAGGAATTAGTGATGTATGTGCTGACTGCCTGTAGTCTTTTTGCTTTTTTCTCCCAATTATAATTTTTCACCGTACGCTAAATCTCCTGCATCTCCCAATCCTGGAACTATGTAACTATGCTCATTTAGCTTTTCGTCCAAAGCAGCCACCCAAAGATGACAGTTTTCCGGCAAATGTTTTTCAAGATAGTCGATTCCTTCTGGTGCGGCAATAACAACGGCAATGTGAATCTCTTTAGGTGTACCTCTTTCCATTAATTTGTTGAAAACAGCAACAATAGATTGACCGGTAGCAAGCATAGGATCAACTAATATTAGATTTTTTTCATTTATATCAGCAATAGCTTGGTATTGCACAAGTATATCAAAGTAATCATCATTGTTAGGATGGTGTCTAAAGGCGGATATGAAACCATTTTCGGCATTATCAAAATAATTCAAAAAGCCTAAATGTAAGGGTAATCCAGCACGTAAAATGGAACATAAAACCAATTTATCCTTAATCTCAGTGGTTGTTTTTATACCTAATGGTGTTTGGATTTCGACAATTTTGTACTGTAATTTTTTACTTAATTCATACGCCATTATTTCACCAATACGTTCAATATTTCTTCGGAAACGCATGCTGTCATTGTGAACATTTACATTTCGTATTTGTCCCAAAAAATGATTTAGGATGCTATTGTCTTCTGATAAATAGTGAATTTGCATGTTTTTATTTTTGCTGTTAAACTTATAAATATTTTTATAATCTATAAAAGTATAAAAAAGTATCTTTGTCCTTTAAAATATAAAGATATGTTTTCAAAATTAGCGTACTCCGTATTCGAACAAAGTATTAAAGATTATCATCAGTTTGACAATGTTGACCAACCGATTAATAACCCTTTCCCAAAAGATAAATTTGAACATTTGTTGTATCATAAAAACTGGATTGATACCGTTCAATGGCATTTTGAAGATATTATTCGTGACCCAAATATTGATCCTATAGCTGCTTTGACTTTGAAAAGAAGAATCGATGCTTCTAATCAAGAACGCACGGATATGGTGGAATATATTGACAGTTATTTTCTTCAGAAATACAGTCATGTTGTAGTAAAAGACCATGCAAAAATTAATTCAGAAAGTCCGGCTTGGGCTTTTGACCGATTGTCTATTTTAGCATTGAAAATTTATCACATGCAAGAAGAAGCTACTCGTGCCGAAGCTTCACAAGAGCACAGAGATAAATGTCAGGCAAAATTGAATATTTTATTGGAACAAAGAACAGACTTGTCTTTGGCCATTGATGATTTGTTGACAGACATCGAAAATGGAGATAAATTCATGAAAGTGTACAAGCAAATGAAAATGTACAACGATGATGATTTGAATCCTGTTTTGTACCAAAACAAGAAGTAAAAAAGATATTTTGAACCATTAAGGTATTAAGAAAATTAAGAGAAACTTAATGAACCTTAATACCTTAATGGTTTTTAAACAATAATTTATTGTCAACCACTATTAAACATATAGCCGTCATGAGACTTTCCGCAATGGGAGATGTCGCCATGACGGTTCCTGTTTTACGGGCTTTTGTAAGCCAGTATCCACAAGTTAAAATCACGGTTATTTCCAGACCGTTTTTCAAACCTTTTTTTGAAGGAATTCCCAATCTTTCTTTTTTTGCTTTCGATGAAAAAGATAGGCACAAAGGATTTCTTGGATTGTTGCGTTTGTTCCAACATTTAAAACGTTTAAACATCGATGCTTTTGCCGACTTACACAACGTGTTGCGTTCTAAAATCATCCGAAACCTTTTTGCTTTAAGCGGAAAAAAAGTCGCTTCGGTTGATAAGGGAAGAGCAGAAAAAAAAGCATTGACGCAACCCGAAAATAAAGTGTTCCAGCAACTGCCAACGATGTTTGAAAGACATGTGAAAGTATTTGAACAACTCGGTTTTACTATAGATTTACCCTCCCGCGGTGTCGGGAATTTATTTCCTGAAAAAGCAGTTTTGAGTCCGGAAATTTTAACGTTAATTGGAACAAATTATCAGAAACTAATTGGAATCGCTCCTTTTGCGCAATACGATTCTAAAGTGTATCCATTGGATTTAATGCAGGAAGTGATTAACAAATTGGCTTTGGATACAACCAATACCATTTTACTTTTTGGCGGTGGAAAAAAGGAAATTGAACTTTTAAATTCACTTTCCGCTAATAAAGAAAACGTCCTCAATATGGCGGGGCAACTCAAATTGCAACAAGAATTGCAGCTCATCAGTAATCTGGATGTGATGCTTTCGATGGATTCCGGTAATGCGCATATTGCGGCTATGTTCGGTGTAAAAGTCATTACTCTTTGGGGTGCTACGCATCCGTTTGCGGGATTTTCTCCCTTTAATCAACCTATTGAAAATGCATTAGTTTCTGATAGAAACCTATTTCCTAAATTACCCACTTCGGTGTATGGAAATAAAAAAGTAGAAGGTTATGAGGAGGTGATGCGAACTATTTTGCCAGAAACAATAGTTTTAAGAATAAAAAAAATTCTTTTGAACATTAAGTAATTTAAGGCGTGGTACAACGTAATTCTGGTAATAGTTTTAATTGCTTTTCTAACAACAAAATTTGGTGACATTTGAAATACTTTACCTGAAAACTTAATGTTTTCCAGTTTCTTGCAGCTTAGGAAAAGGTGAGACTAAATTTATCGATTACTTAATATACAAGGATGAGACAACTTCAAATCAAGTCTAAAATCAAATAAAGTAAAACTGTCCTTAGAGGTAATTTTAGTTAGTTTTTTTTATAATTCTTGTTAATTAAATTCCAATATATCATATCATTTTCTATTCTTATTTGTGTAAAATTAAATTTACTGAGAAGATTTATCGAACTACTATTTTCGGTTAAACAATTTGCAGTAATTTCTTTTATTATTTTATTTGAGAAAGCCCATTTTATTATTTCTCTTACTGCTTCTTCTGCGAAACCTTTTCGTCTTTCCTCTTTAATTATGCCATATCCTATATCAATATTTTCCTCTTTATTGTTAAATCCTTTAAATCCTAAATCTCCAATTATTTCCAAGGTATCTTTTTTGATTATCATCCAAGATTCATAACCCGTTGGAGAACCTACTTTAGTTAGATTATTAATAATTCTAGGTAATGTTTCTAAAACATCACTGTCTGGCCAACTTTTTCCTTTTTGATAGTTCCATTTTTCTAAATCACTAAAATCATTGTTTAAAATATTTTGACAAAATGAAATTGTAAAAGGTTTAAGTATTAACTTTTGAGTTATTAGTTGTTCAATTTCAATTTTTTTAATTTTCATATTTTTTGTAAAAGATTATCAAAGTAAATATATATGAGGTGTTACCTCATAGGATTCAAAAACAGCGTAAATTTCACTGTACTATTATTCTGCTAATATAGTACAAACCAAAACCTTCTTAAAACAAAAAAACTTCCCTTTTCAGAGAAGTTTTCAGTATCATTTATACTATTTCCTAAACATCATCATAATCTACATAAATAGTTTCAGAGGTAGGATGCGCTTGACATGTAAGAATCAAACCATCGGCGATTTCTTTATCGGTTAGGATGGAGTTTTTAGTCATTTCGGCAGTTCCAGAGGTTACGCGAGCCAGACAGCTGCTGCAAATTCCACCTTGGCAAGAATACGGAGCATCAATGCCTTGTTTTAAAGCGGCATCAAGAACGGTTTGTTTTTGTGACATTTCGAAAGTCGTTTCCTCGTCATCCACCATAATGGTGATTTTAGAATGGCCGCCTAATGATTGCTCTATTTTATTTTCTTTGGTAGAAGAAGAAAACAATTCAAATTTTATTGCTGCTTCTTTAATATTATGTTCTTTTAAAACTCCAGAAACTGTATTAATCATTTCTTCGGGACCGCATAAATAGAACTTATCAAATTCCAATTCCTTGTGTTTGTTATTCAAGACAAAATTCACCGTCGATTTTTCAATTCGACCAAACAAAGCATGTTCTACTTTGGCTTGACTGAAAACATAATGTACAAAAAGACGCTCTACGTATTGCAATTGTAAATCGTGTAATTCTTGGTGAAAGATAGTTTCTTCAGGCGTTTTGTTACCATAAACCAATACAAAAGAACTTTTAGGCTCATTTTTCAATACTGATTTTAAGATAGAAAGTACCGGTGTGATTCCGCTTCCAGCTACAAAAGCTGCGTAGTTTTTTTGTCGGCCAACTTGTGGTTCAAAAGTGAATTTCCCTTCCGGTTTTCCCACTTCAAGAACATCTCCAGCTTTGAGTTTTGTATTAGCAAATTGAGAGAAAGCACCGTTTTTCACTGCTTTTACAGCAATGCGCAATTCCCCGCTGTCAGGAGCTGAACATATAGAATATGCACGACGAATTTCTTCACCGTCCAAGGTTAATTTTAGATTGATATATTGACCGGCAACAAAAGTGTAATTCGCTTTTAATTCCTCAGGTACGTTAAAAAGTACGGAAACAGCGTCTTTGGTTTCGCGTTTTACTTCTTTTATTATTAGTTTTAAAAAAGATGGCATGTGATTATTTTTTTACAAAGATAGGAAACACATTAGGTTTCTAAAAATCAAAAGTATTGAAAATTTATATACCTAAAACTATTATGTATAAGAATCTTATGTATATTTGATTTTTGAAATAAGAAATACCACCAAACTTGCACCGATTGAATCATGAAAAATTCTCAATTATACAAAGGAAGTCTGAATACGATTATCATGAAATTGCTGGAAGAAAACGGCAAGATGTACGGCTATGAAATCACCCAGAAAGTTAAGCTCATTACCCAAGGCGAGCTGAACATAACCGAAGGCGCTTTGTATCCGGCCTTGCACAAACTGGAAGCCGAAGGTTTGCTGGATGTAGAAATTGAAAAAGTGGATAACCGCATGCGAAAATATTATAAGCTTACAGAAAGTGGTCAGAAAGAAACCGTAAACCGACTCTCAGAACTCGAAGATTTCATTCGAAACATGCAGAGTTTAGTGAACCCAAGTCCAAAATTAGAATTTTAATTTTT
This sequence comes from Flavobacterium sp. GNP002, assembly GCF_054343795.1. Taxonomy (NCBI): domain Bacteria; kingdom Pseudomonadati; phylum Bacteroidota; class Flavobacteriia; order Flavobacteriales; family Flavobacteriaceae; genus Flavobacterium; species Flavobacterium sp. GNP002. Next base: position 1,150,385 of record NZ_JBTGUW010000001.1, on the reverse strand, counting down.
TGAAGATGAAATTAACCACCGAACAAATCGCCCAGATAGAGGAGACCTTAGTTTTAAATGGTATAGTATACGATGACATTAAGCTGGAGGTTTTAGATCATATTGCCACGGAAGTACAAGTGTTGATGGATGAAAATACACTTTCTTTTGATGACAATTTTAAAATAGCAATAGATAAATGGTCTAAAGAATTAAAACCTTCATATTCAATATACACAGGACTAAACGTTAAATATCCCAAAATAGTTTTAGATAAGAAGGTAAGTGCAATAAAAAAACAATTGTTTGTTAGCTTTTTGATAAGTCTAATTTTTCTATCTACTTTTTTAGTTCTTTCAACAATTTATAATGTAAAGTTACTTACTTATTATTTTCAAGTTGGGGCTCGATTTGTGTTCATTACAGGATATTTATTATTGATTATTAATACAATTAGAATTTGGAATTCAAGAATAAACACATCTTTTTATTCTCAACATAAAAATAGAGTTGCTATATACATTTCTTGGATTTATCCCTTTTGTTTTATTAACACTCCATCTGGTACAATAAGCCAAATTATATTAGTTTTTACGGGTTCTATAATGTTACTCCATCTTTTATTTAGCTCACGATTAGCGATGAAGCATTTTGAATTTGAAAAAAAATTATCCTTTACCAAACCATGAAACTAACCACCGAACAAATAGAATATGTATCCAATTATGTCAAATCTTTTGATATCAAATGGTATGAATTACAAGTGGAGCTTACGGATCACATGGTTACTAGTATGGAGGAAATTTGGGAGAAAGATCCGGAACTTACTTTTCATCAAGTAAAACAGTATGCTGAAAATCATTTTGGTCGCAACGGTTTTAAAGGTATAGAAAAAGAAAGAACCGAGATTCTTCGAAAAGAATACAATCGAATTCAACGAAAAATGATAGTTGAGTTTTTAAAGTTCCCAAAAATGATAGGAAGTATTCTCTTGGTGTTTTTAGTTTATCAAGTATCTTTTTACTTCGATAAGCCGCATGAATTTATTTTTCGGTTAAATCTGTTACTTCTGTCATTATCGATTCCATTTATGTACAGTTGGATTAAAAATCAAAAAATAAATGGGAAACGTTTCTTGGCAATTAACGGTCAGAATTTTTATATCAGTGTGATAGTGTTTCCTCAATTTGGAATTAACTTGGCTAATGGATTCAAAGAGGAAATCCAACAGAATCATCTCTTGGTGACACCGTTTATTTGTGTTTGGGTTTTAGGCGTTTTATTTAGTATCACGGGTTTACATATTAACACTAAAATTGTAGCGAAAATTAGAAAGCAATACCAACTGAACTAATTTTTTGAAAATGAAATTAAATACAGAACTCAGATTATCAACCTAGTAATTTGTCATGCTGAGCAACGAAGCATCTCTACAAACTTGAATTTTATTTTAAAAATAAAAAACATGATTGAATATCAAGAAGGTTATCATACCCGTTATATGTACATCTTAACTAACAAAGCTAAAACAGTTTTTTATACAGGAGTCACAAATAATTTAAAGATACGATTACAGCAGCACAAGCAAGCTTTAAATCCAAACTCGTTTACAGCCAAATATAATGTTCATTTTTTGTTATATTTCGAAAAATTTACGTGGATACAACTAGCAATTGCCAAAGAAAAAGAAATAAAAGGCTGGAAGAAAGACAAGAAAATTACACTAATAAAAACAATGAATCCTGAATTGGGTTTTTTTGATGATTTGTTTGCTAGTTATAGTTGAGATGCTTCGTTCCTCAGCATGACAAAAAAGGAGCAAACCAATTTTTGTAAAAGTAAAAATGAATGAAGGACACAGCACTTATCATCATTTTTAAAATAATCCCTTCCACAGCACAAACCTATCTAGAACAAACCTACCCGGAATATAAATTAGAAAATCTGTAACGTTTTCTTATTTTGACTACATATTACAAAACCAAAATAACCAAACTATGATTCAAAAATTCCTTTATCTCGAATGGAAAGCTTTTTTTAGGTCAGCTTCCTTCGCAACTAATTTGGCTTTGAAAATCCTGATGGGTTTTGTCGCCGTTTATTTCATTTTAATCTTCTTGGCATTAGGAGTCGGAGCCTTTTATATTCTAAAGAAAATGAATCTGGATCCAATTGTTACTGTAAATCAATTCATGATATATTATGTATTGATGGATTTAATCATCCGATTACTGTTGCAAAAAATCCCGGTGATGAACATTCGTCCGATGTTAATTTTTCCCATAAAAAAATCGACAATTGTTCATTTCTCACTAGGAAAAACTGTTTTATCCTTCTTCAATTTGGTACACGCCTTTTTCCTGATTCCATTTTGTGTTGTTTTAATCATCGAAGGCTATGATGTGCTTTCCGTAGTGCTTTGGTACACTGCCATCTTTTCTTTGCTATATATCAACAATTTTTTAAATATTCTACTGAGTAATAAGGACAATTTATTTGCCGTTTTCTTAGCAATATCCGCTGTTTTAGGAGCATTACACTACTACGGACTCTTTGATATCACGGAAATTACAGCGCCATTTTTTAATGCCATTTTCAATACGTATTGGGCTTTTGCCATTCCCGTTTTGGGATTAATCGCGATGTATTATGTTACTTTTCAGTATTTCAAAAAGAATTTATATCTGGATGCGGGATTGTCTAACAAACACGATGAAGCCAAAACAGAGGAGCTGACTTGGTTAAACCAATTTGGAACCATCGGAACCTTTTTGAAAAATGACATTAAATTAATCAAAAGAAACAAACGATCTAAAACCACTGTGGGATTGAGCGTTATGTTCCTTTTTTATGGTTTTCTTTTCTTTACTAATGCGATTGCAGTATACAACAATCCTACAATGCACATTTTTGCCGGGATTTTCGTTTCGGGTGGATTCCTTATCACTTTCGGACAATTTGTACCCAGCTGGGATAGTGCTTATTATCCGTTAATGATGACGCAAAACATTCCTTACAAAGGCTATTTGAGTTCTAAATGGTGGCTTATGGTGATTGCTACAATTGTGACCACAACAATTGCATCATTCTATCTTTATTTTGGAGTTCATGTTTATTTAACCATTGTTGTAGGAGCGATTTATAATATCGGAGTCAATTCTCATTTGGTTTTACTGGGTGGTGCATACACTAAAACACCAATCGATTTGAGTTCCGGTAAAGGTGCTTTTGGTGACAAAAAAGCATTCAATGTAAAAACCATGCTCATCTCAATTCCGCAATTAGGATTGCCGGTTTTACTGTATTGGTTGGGTTCAAAATTTGGAAACCCAAACATAGGCTTAGCGCTAGTAGCAGGGGTAGGAGTAATTGGATTTGCGTTCAAAGAGAAAGCATTTTCCTTGATTGAAAAAATCTATAAATCAGAGAAATACGCAACCATTGCGGCTTATAAACAAAAAGGATAAATAACAATTAATGTAACCAACAAGACAAAAGCTTTAAGTCCTGTTTTAGACTTACAAAAGGGAAACGATTCAAATAGAAATATTCATCAAGCCTTAATTTTACTTAATAACTTAATGGTTTAAATAAATATTTTCAATTTTTCAAAAGCTTTTGCCTAAATAACCAAATAACTAGTCAACCGATTAAACTTTAAAAAATGATACAAGTAAACAACCTTTCGAAAACATATAACGGAACAACCGTATTAAAAATAGATACTTTAGAAATAAAAAAAGGCGAAAGCTTTGGGTTAGTGGGGAATAACGGAGCAGGAAAAACTACTTTTTTCAGCCTTTTATTGGATTTAATTCAGCCATCAACAGGGAATATCATCAACAATGACGTTCAAGTAAACACCAGCGAAAACTGGAAACCATTCACCGCTTCTTTCTTGGACGAAAGCTTCTTAATAGGTTACTTAACTCCCGAAGAATATTTTTATTTCATAGGCGATTTACGCGGACAAAACAAAGCCGATGTTGATGCTTTATTGGCTACACACGAAGAATTTTTCAACGGAGAAATCCTTAAAAATAAGAAATATTTACGCGATTTATCCAAAGGAAACCAGAAAAAAGTGGGCATCATCGCCACCTTAATTGGAAATCCGGAAGTGATTATTCTGGACGAACCGTTTGCTAATTTAGACCCAACCACACAATTTCGATTAAAAAAAATAATCAAGGATTTAGCTGATAATCCGGATGTTACAGTACTGGTTTCCAGCCACGATTTGTTGCACACCGTTGAGGTAAGTGACAGGATTGTCGCGCTGCATAAAGGCGAAGTGGTCAAAGACATTCAAACTTCTGAGGAAACCTTAAAGGAATTAGAGCTGTTTTTTGCGGTTTAAACATAAAATAATTCAACCGCAAATTCGCTAATTATATAGTCTAATAAGTCTATGTAATTATCGAGTTTGCGGTTTATTTTTAGTCTTCAAATCCATAAAGTTTAATTTGGGCGTGACCCGGAAAAAAATCCGGGTCGGGCTTTCACTCTCAATCTTTTTATTCTTGAAAAAAAGAATAAAAAAGGATTTCCGCTACATCCCTCACGCGCACATGAGACTCAAATAAACCCCGATAATTTTCACGATATCAAAAAGAAACGTATTTTTACAAGTCAGTATACTAAAATGTATTTTTAAAAGTTAATTGATAAAAACGTTTTCCATTGAAAGTCAATAGATTCAAACAGTTATTTTTCCTCTTATTTTTCGGTTTTTTAGTGGCCTGTTCTACTAAGAAAGACACCTTTATGGCCAGAAATTCCCACGCCTTGAGTACAAAGTATAATATTTTGTACAACGGTCAAGTAGGTTTGGACAAAGGAGTTAAGGAAATAAAATCCAACAGTGATGACGATTTCTGGAAACGTCTGCCAATAGAAAAAATGCAAATTGTAGAAGACTTCACTTCCACAACAAAACCTAAAAATACGAATTTTGAATTGGCAGAAGCTAAAGCGACTAAAGCCATTCAAAAACATTCCATGAACATTGGCGGTAGAGAGAAAAACACTCAAATTGACGAAGCGTACCTGATGCTTGGAAAATCCCGTTATTATGACCAACGATTTGTTCCCGCACTCGACGCATTCAATTATATTTTATATAAATATCCCAACAGCAGCAAGATTTATGAGGCTAAAATTTGGCGTGAAAAAACAAACATGCGCTTAGGAAATGATGCTTTAGTAATAAAAAATATAAGTAAATTATTAGAAGATCACGAAGTAAAAAAACAAGTTTTTGCGGATGCTAATGCGCTTCTATCAGAGTCTTTTTTAAATTTAGAAGAAAAAGACAGTGCGGTTGCTAAACTAAAACTAGCCATAGCGTTTACCAAGGTAAATCAGGAAAGAGCACGATATCGTTTTGTTTTGGGACAATTGTACCAGCAATTAGGATATAAGGACAGTGCTGTTGCTTCGTATCAATCAGTGATTGACATGAACCGAAAAGCGGATAGAAAATTTGTCATTCAGGCGCATGCTAAAAAAGCGGAATTGTTTGATTATGAAAACGGTGATTTTAATTCTTTTATAAAAACATTTGATAAACTGGCAAAAGACAGAGAAAACCGCCCGTATAAAGATTTAATTTTTCATCAGATGGCAGTTTTTTATGATCAGAAAAACGACCAGAAGAAAGCGTTGGATTTTTACAATTTATCCTTAAGAACAGATTCAAAAGATTCTTATTTAGTAGCTTCAAATTACCGAAATTTAGGAAATATGTATTTTAGAAATGCTGAATATCCTGCTGCTGCAAAATATTATGACAGTACATTGGTAAAACTCAACGACAAAACGAGAGAGCATAATAAAATAAAAAAAATTAGAACTAATCTAGATGAAGTGATTTTGTATGAGGCTCTTGCCAAAAGAAATGACAGTATTTTGAATGTGGTTGCATTGAATGCGAGTGATAAAATAGCTTATTTCGAAAAATACATCGTCAAATTAAAAGAGCAAGATGAAATCAAGAGAGTTTTAGATGAAAAACGAAAAGAAAAACTAGAAAATATAGAACGAAATAGTACAACTAATTCTATTGATCCGGCTTCTAATCAGGAACCGGGAAAACCGGCCAAAAAATCGGCGTTGATGCCGCCGGCTATTCCCAATGTTTCTTCACAACAAGTAGGTAGTGTTTTCTATTTTTATAATCCTACAACCGTAGCTTTTGGAAAAATAGAATTCAAAAAAACGTGGGGCGACAGAACTCCAAATGGCAATTGGAGAATCTCATCCAGTACTGGAAAGCCAACATCGGTAGATCCTTTGAGTGATGACAAAGAAACTCTTGAGGATGTATCAACAACGGAGAAAATTGTGGAGCAATACACTATTGATTTTTATTTGAAACAACTTCCAATAGCACAAACGGATATAGACAGCATTGGTAAAGAACGTAATTTTGCGTATTACCAATTAGGAATTATTTATAAAGAAAAATTCAAAGAAAATAATTTGGCCATCGCTAAACTGGAACAATTATTAAACAACAATCCTGAGGAAAAACTGGTGCTGCCATCGATGTATAATTTGTATAAATTGTACCAAATCACCGATGCAAGCAAAGCAGAAGCGATGAAAAAAAGAATATCAGCTCAATATCCGGATTCTCGTTATGCGCAAATTATGAACAACACAAGCTCCAATGTGGCTTCAGTAAATGATACACCGGAAAGTGCCTATACTAAATGGTATAAATTATACCAACAAGAACAATTTGTAACGGTTTTAGAGAACTCAGACGCTTTGATTAATCAGTTTTCGGGAGATGAAATTGTATCAAAATTCGAACTGCTTAAAGCAAATACCATTGGAAAACTGAAAGGACTAACGGCTTACAAAAATGCATTACAAGGAGTAGCGGACAATTATCCGAACAGCGAAGAAGGTAAAAAGGCACAAGAAATCCTGATGAGTCAAATTCCGTTTTTAGAGAAAATGGAGTTGAATGCAACAGATTCAAATAATTGGAAAATTTTATATCGAGTAGGCTCCCGAGAGGATAAAAACACAAAAGCAATAGAGGAGAAAATCAAAATGTTAGTTGCTGCAGAAAGCCCTCAGAAACTATATTATTCCTATGATATTTATACTGAAAAAGAAAATTTCATCACCATTCACGGAATGAAATCAGAACTTTATGCTAAAGACATTGTATTTGTATTGAAAGATAACGTGAAATATAAATTGGTCGATACTGCTATTGTGGTTTCGGGTGAGAACTACAAAGTGATTCAAATCAAGAAAAACATGGACACTTATTTAGCGCCAAAAAATCCATAAATATGTTTGATAAAAAGCAAAAATCATATACCGATCTTTTGGGTAAAACCAATAGAATTGTTGAAGGTACTACTATAAAAGGTGATATTATTTCGCATGCGGATTTTAGATTAGACGGAAACTTGATAGGTAATTTTCAGTCTGGCGGGAAAATTGTAATTGGCCCAGCTGGAAGCGTTACCGGTGATATTGTGTGTAAAAATGCAGATATTGAAGGGAAATTTGATGGAAAAATTCAAGTAACCGAAGTGTTGAATGTAAAATCAAAGGCCAGCATTCATGGAGAAGTTACCACAGGAAAATTATCTGTGGAGCCAGGAGCTGATTTTAGTGCTTCTTGCACAATGAATACAAATGTAAAAAATCAAAACTTGAATAATGGACAGTCAAACTCCAAATAAAAACAATTTCAATAAATGGTTGGTATTTTTGGGCATTCCGTTCCAAATGGGAGTTGTCATTTTCGCATTTACTTATTTTGGGATGTGGCTGGATGAAAAATATTCAGACGAATCCTCTTCTTTTTACACTATTATATTATCGTTATTGTCTGTTTTTATAGCACTTTATAATGTAATTCGCCAAGTTAAAAATATTAATAATAATAACGAATGATCAAATTTTTCTCGTTTCTGAAGTATTTAGTACCCTTCACACTACTTTTATTTTTTGCTCAATATTATGGCACAGCCGCAATCAGTCAAGATCATAATTTCTTTTATGCCACATGGAGTATTTACCTTTTCCTATTTGTAACTACACTTTTAGTATATGTATTATTACTTTTTGTAAATGCTAATTTTCCGGATTTCACTGGTTTTGCGTTTCTGGGGACCACTTTTGTGAAAATGATGGCGGCTGTTGTTTTTTTGATTCCATTGATTCAATCAGAAGGTCGGGAAACTAATTTGGATATAGCGGCTTTTTTCATCCCTTATTTTCTATTTTTGCTTTTTGAAACAGTTTTTTCGGTACGATTAATAAATAAAAGATAAGTTGCTTGAAAATAATGCAATACGATTGTAAAATTCATTTTTTAAAATCATCATTATAATTTTCAATTTTGAATTAAATATGTACCTTTGCAAAAAATTTTAAAAACGTAAAATCAGATACACAATTAATAATGGTAATTTCAAAAAAATCACTTCAATTCCTGTTAGTTACTTTTCTAGCGTGTATGCCGTTGGTTACTTTCGCAAATCCAACCGCGGATAGTCTTCAAAATCACACTGAAAACGCTGCTCCTGTTGCAGAAGCACACGGAGAAACAGGTCATTCTGCTGAAAAAGAATTCAATGCCACGGAATTGATTAATGATCACATTGGTGATTCTCATGAATTTCACATTGCGGATTATGATGGTCATCCTATTACTTTTTATCTTCCTGTAATATTGTGGACAAACAATGGATTGGAAATTTTCTCTTCTGAACAATTTCACCATGATAATGAAGGACATCATGTTGTTGATGTGAACGGTCAAAGTTTAGTTCGTTTCAATGAGGTTATTTTTTACGCAGATAAATTTGAAACCTTAACGGAAGACCAAAGAAAAAACGGTGCTTTTGCTTTTGACGCCAGACCACTTGATTTTTCAATCACTAAGAATGTTTTCTCAATGTTGATGTCAGCTCTTGTATTGTTCTTTTTGTTTCTTGCCGTAGCTCGTTCTTACAACAAAAATAAATTGGCGCCAAAAGGAATCGCTGGATTTCTAGAGCCATTAGTAATATTCGTTAGAGATGAAATCGCTATACCTAATATTGGAACAAAAAAATACGCGAAATACATGCCGTATTTATTGACTATATTTTTCTTTATCTGGATTAACAACCTTATTGGATTGATTCCTTTTTTCCCTTTCAGTTCAAATCTTACCGGAAATATCTTCTTTACATTTGTATTAGCATTGATTACTTTTATTGTAACTTCTTTCAGTGCCAACAAAGATTATTGGAAACATATTTTTATGCCTCCAGTTCCTAAAGCGTTATATCCTATTATGATTCCTGTTGAAATTATCGGAATGTTGACAAAACCTTTTGCATTAATGATTCGTTTATTCGCGAATATTACTGCAGGACATATTATCATCTTGAGTTTAGTCTCATTGATTTTTATATTCAAAACAGTAGCGGTGGCGCCTATTTCTGGAGCTTTCGTATTGTTTATGAGTGTACTTGAAATGTTGGTTGCTGCGTTGCAGGCTTATGTCTTCACGTTGTTGACAGCATTGTTTATTGGTCAGGCTGTAGCAGAGCATGATCATCATTAAAATGTGTTTTATTAATTATTAACTATATTAAATTTAGTATTATGGTATTAGCTGGAATCGGAGCTGGATTAGCTGTTATTGGTGCAGGTCTAGGTATTGGAAAAATTGGTGGTTCTGCAATGGACGCTATTGCTCGTCAACCTGAGGCTGCTGGAAAAATCCAGACTGCTATGATTATTGCTGCTGCACTTATTGAAGGTGTTGCACTTTTCGCAGTAGTTGTTGCGTTAATCGCAAAATAATTAAAATCTAAAACTTCCTGATACGGTTGGTATCAGGAAGTTTTTATTCCTAAACAAACTTTTTAAATATAAATATATGAATTTTACAGCACCAGAGAGTTTAATTTTTTGGACCTCTATTATCTTTATAGTTTTCTTTATCCTTTTAAGAAAATTCGCTTGGAAACCAATTCTTGGCGCAGTAAAAGGTAGAGAAGATTCAATCAATGAAGCGTTGTCTTCAGCAGAAACTGCTCGTAGAGAAATGCAAAATCTTACTGCCGAAAACGAACGTATTCTTCAGGAAGCAAGATTAGAACGTGACTCTTTATTGAAAGAAGCGCGTGAAATGAGAGAAAAAATGATCGCTGATTCTAAAGCTGATGCACAAGCAGAAGGCGCAAGAATGATTGAGCAAGCTAAAACAGCTATCTTAGCAGAAAAAAATGCGGCTATGGCTGAATTGAAATCACAAGTTTCATCTTTGTCATTGAGTATTGCTGAAAAAGTATTAAAAGATGAATTATCTAACAAAGAAGCTCAAACTAAATTGATTGAGAATATGTTAGGTGACGTTAAATTGAACTAATTATGGCAAGTACAAGAGCAGCAATTCGTTATGCAAAAGCAATTTTGGACTTAGCAAACTCAAAAAATGTTGCTGAAGCAGTAAGCAGTGATATGAAAACTATCGCTACCACTATTAATGGGAATTTAGAATTGAGTACTTTTATTCAGAACCCTACCATTAAAGTAGCGGTGAAAGAAAATGCATTGTTAGAAGTTTTTGCAGGTATCAATGTTGTAACTCAAGGGTTGTTTCATTTGTTATTTGAAAACAAAAGATTCGAAATATTAGATGCAATTGCTACTGAATATGGTAAATTATCTGACTTAGAAAATGGTATTGAGTTAGCACGAGTGACTACAGCTGTTCCTATGGATGCAGCTTTAGAAGCGCAAGTTTTAGCGAAAGTAGCAACACTTTCAGATAAGAAAATAACGTTAGAAAATATAGTAGACCCTGCAATCATTGGAGGTTTTATTTTGAGAATAGGGGACAAGCAATACAACGCTTCAGTTGCCAATAGATTACAAGTATTAAAAAGAGAGTTAATCAACTAAAATCTAGCAATGAAAAAAATTCTATTTTTACTTATTTTAAGTACATCGATATTTTCTTTTGGTCAGAAAATAAAAGAAGATGATGATCAGATTTTATTTGATAATGTTGCTGTAGCGAAAGTTGAAAAAGACAAAGCAGGCACGCAATTTAAATATACTTCAATTAATAATGCCAATGCTATCATTGCAACTTTGAAGACACATAAAATTGATGCTCAAAATTCTAAAAGTTGGTTAGTTGTTACAAATTTAGATGGTACAAAAACTACAGAAGTAGATTTTGCTTTAATGTCTTTTACATTGAATTATAAAAAAGCTGTTGCAGAAATCCTTGCTAAAAAGTACAATATTTTAACGACTAACGGTGTAGAGAATCTTGATGCTTTTTTTGCTGAAGAGCGTCCAAGTATTTCAGCAGAGATTGAAAAATTGAAGGAATCTGCTAAGGGATTGGAAAAAGACTTAGCGACAATGAACTATCAAGTTTTTCGTAAAGACAAATTGATTTTTTCTGGTGTTGTTCCTGCAGATGCATTTACAGATAAGTATAGCAAAGAACAAAACAAAGAGTTCATGTCAAAAGTGGTAGCTAAATATGATGTTTCTATGAAACAAAATAATTCGCCATATCCTGTTTTAAATGTTGAAATCGCATCTTTAAGTGGTAGAGTACTAGTTCAAGCTGTTGAGACAGGCGGTAAAATGGTAGTAGCATTAGTTGAATCTGATAAAACTTTTACTTATGTTCCAACTGCAAAAATCAATAATGCGGATTTGGCTTCGTCTGAAAGTTTTGTAAAAGAATTAGTTGATATAACCTATTTGAATGGGCAAAAATACATGACTTTGATGGAGGCGGAAGTACTTTTAGAGGCAAGACAAGCTGATAAAATGGCTAAACTTGATGCAGCTAAATTAAATTCATCTAATATTTATGATAAAAAAGGGTATGTAATTGATCAAAAAGGAGACAAATTAGAAGGAACACTTTCAATTGATTTTGAAAAAATTGCAATCGCTAATTCTTCTAACGGCATGGTAGATTTAGATGGTGTTGGGAAATTATTAAAAGTTTTAGCGAAAAACGAAAAAGGTGATCTAAGATATTACAGTTATAAAGCAAAAGAGAATGTACTTTTTAGTATCGTTAATGATGATAAGTCAGAGACAAAGTATAGAGCTTTATTGGTAAAAGTTGAAGAGGTTGCTGCACCAAAAGATAATTCTGCTCTTGATTTAGGTGCCATGGCTGGAATTTCTCTAGCTACAGCTTCATGGAAATATTTTAAAGAAGTACAAATTACAGATAAGATGAGTATTTATCAAGACATACCTTCAAATTCGTATGTAATTAAAATACCATCACAGGAAAAAGGTTTTCAAATCCTTATTAAAAAAGGTAAAGAAGAGAAGTTTTTCACTAAGTTAAAAGAGTACATCGGAAGTTCTGTATCTAGTAGTGACATAGAAAAAATTGATTACAGTAATGTTAATGGTTTAAAAGATTTAGTTGATTTATATTCTAAATCAATATAAAAAAATAGGTAAAAATAATTATTATGGCGGAAATTAAACCTGCTGAAATTTCAGCAATATTAAGAAAGCAAGTAGAAGGTTTTGAATCTGGTGCTACACTAGAAGAAGTAGGAACCGTACTTCAAGTTGGAGACGGTATAGCTCGTATTTACGGGCTTTCAAATGTGCAATATGGTGAGTTAGTTGAATTTGAAAACGGACTTGAAGCTATTGTATTGAACCTTGAAGAAGACAATGTAGGTGTGGTACTTTTAGGACCATCTACAGGAATTAAAGAAGGATCGACTGCAAAAAGAACACAACGTATTGCTTCTCTTAAAGTAGGAGAACAAATGGTAGGTCGTGTAGTAAACACTCTTGGTTTTCCAATTGATGGAAAAGGACCAATCGGTGGAGATTTATACGAGATGCCTTTAGAAAGAAAAGCTCCTGGAGTTATCTTCCGTCAGCCCGTTACTGAGCCATTGCAAACAGGTATCAAAGCAGTAGATGCAATGATTCCAGTAGGTCGTGGACAACGCGAGCTAGTTATTGGTGACCGTCAAACAGGTAAATCAACTGTTTGTATCGATACTATCTTAAATCAAAAAGAATTTTACGATGCTGGGAAACCAGTATTTTGTATCTATGTAGCTATTGGACAAAAAGCTTCGACTGTAGCAGGAATTGCTAAAATGTTAGAAGAAAAAGGTGCAATGGCTTACACCATTATTGTTGCAGCGAACGCTTCTGATCCAGCTCCTATGCAAGTATATGCTCCTTTCGCAGGTGCTGCAATTGGAGAATATTTTAGAGATTCAGGTCGTCCAGCTTTAATTGTTTATGATGATTTATCTAAACAAGCTGTTGCATACCGTGAGGTTTCTCTTTTATTAAGAAGACCACCGGGACGTGAGGCGTATCCTGGAGACGTTTTTTACTTACACAGCCGTTTATTAGAGCGTGCTTGTAAAGTAATTGCTGATGATGGAATTGCTAAAAACATGAATGACTTACCAGATTCATTGAAATCAATTGTAAAAGGTGGTGGTTCATTGACTGCCCTTCCTATTATTGAAACTCAAGCTGGTGACGTTTCTGCATATATCCCAACAAACGTAATTTCGATTACTGATGGTCAAATTTTCTTAGATGGAGATTTGTTTAACTCTGGGGTTCGTCCGGCAATTAACGTTGGTATTTCGGTATCTCGTGTTGGAGGTAATGCACAAATTAAATCAATGAAAAAAGTAGCAGGTACTTTGAAACTGGATCAAGCACAATTCCGTGAATTGGAAGCGTTTGCTAAATTTGGTTCTGATCTAGATGCTGTTACTTTAAACGTAATTGAAAAAGGAAAAAGAAACGTTGAAATCTTGAAACAAGGTTTGAATGATCCTTATACAGTTGAAGATCAAGTTGCGATTATCTATGCTGGTTCAAAAAACTTATTGAGAAATGTTCCTGTGAACAAAGTAAGAGAATTTGAGAAAGATTTCTTGGAATTCTTAAACAACAAACACAGAGCTACTCTTGATGCCTTGAAAGCAGGGAAATTAACAGACGAAATTACTGATGTAATCGAAACTGTAGCAAAAGAATTATCAGCAAAATATAACTAAAAAGTACTAAGTGATAAGTATTAAGTATCAGGATTTTCTGGGTACTTAATACTTAATACTTAAATCTTCATACTTACAAAAAAATGGCAAATTTAAAGGAAATCCGTAATAGAATTACTTCCGTTTCATCGACGATGCAAATTACATCGGCAATGAAAATGGTTTCTGCAGCAAAGCTAAAGAAAGCACAAGATGCAATCACAGCAATGCGCCCTTATGCCGAAAAATTAACGGAATTATTGCAAAATCTTTCTGCTACCCTTGAAGGTGATGCGGGTGGAGAATATACCACACAACGTGATATTAAAAAGGTATTATTAGTTGTAGTAACTTCTAATAGAGGTTTAGCTGGAGCTTTTAATACAAATGCCATAAAAGAAGCCAAAAACCGTGCTGAATTTTATGCAGGAAAACAAGTAGATGTTTTTGCCATAGGTAAAAAAGGAAATGATGTTTTGAGCAAGACGCTGTCTGTAGTTGCAAATCATAGTACTGTTTTTGATGATCTTACTTTTGACAATGTAGCTAAAATTGCTGATTTGTTAACGGAAAAATTCATTTCTGGTGAATACGATAAGATTGAGTTGATTTACAACCAATTTAAAAATGCTGCTACACAAATCGTTCAAACAGAACAATTTTTGCCATTAGCACCAATTAAATCAGATCTTACAGCTTCGACTGGAGATTATATCTTTGAACCTTCAAAAGAAGAAATCGTATTGACTTTGATTCCAAAATCATTAAAAACACAATTGTATAAAGGAATTCGTGATTCATTTGCTTCAGAGCACGGAGCGCGTATGACTGCAATGCACAAAGCAACTGATAACGCAACGGAATTGAGAAATCAATTGAAGTTGACTTATAATAAAGCACGTCAAGCTTCTATTACTAATGAAATCTTAGAGATTGTTGGTGGCGCTGAAGCATTGAATGGGTAATATATTATTGATTCAAAATATATTCTAAGAGCCAACAATGTTGGCTCTTTTTTTGTTTAATTTTATAGTCTAAAACAATACTTAGAAGAATGAAATTACAACTCAAAGAACTTACCACTAAACAAGAAATGCTGGCGCAATACCCAGTAATGCAATATTTATATACCAATTTCAGTGTAGAGAAATACAATACCTATCTTGATGATATGATCCCAAACAACTACAAGCAAATCGCTGTTTTTGAGGGTGATGTGTGTGTTGGACTCTCCGGATTGTGGTCTGGAACTAAACTCTGGTCAGGAAAGTATTTAGAAATTGATAATTTTATTGTACATCCAGAACATCGTAAAAAAGGAATTGGCAAAATGCTAACGGATTATGTCGATGCCAAAGCCAAAGAACTCGGATGTACTATGATTGTTTTAGACGCTTTTACGGGCAATTATACTGCACACCGTTTTTATTACAACCAGGGATACGTGCCTAAAGGATTTCATTTCCTTAAAATTTTAAACGAAGATGGATTAAGTTAAATAGAAAAGTATGAAAGGATATAAAATAATTTTTCTCTTATTTAGCATTGCAATGAGCCTGACATTTTGTGCTATGAAAAAAGAATTTCAAACGGAATTTCCTCAAGAAATACAATCTGCGTTTTATCAGAAAATGAAAGATGGTATCGATAGCGTTGCAACAAATTTTTATATTGAATTCAAAAAACCGCTGTCAGCAAATATTAAACTAGAAAAAATTTACTTTCACAATCAAGTATCTTCGGTTCAAGAAATCTCTCCAAAAGACTTTGAATCTTCTTTTTTACAAAGCAATAAAAAAGAAGATTTGATTATGGATAAAAATCCTGCTAAAGAATATGGTAATAAAGCGCCGGTAATTCAAAAACCTAAATTTGATTTGAAACCCAACGAAGCAGTTTTGGAATATATGGAAGACGGTAAAACCCTTTTTTATAAAATAGCGAATGTCCAAGAAAAACCCTTGCGATAATTTTTTGCAATTGAAAAGCTTTTGTAATTAATTTTTCTCTTTCAAAACAAACATTCACATCATCGGTTTAAACCAAAGAATTAGTTATTTTTGTTTCCTTAATTTTAATAAAAACACCATTTTGGGATTATATAAAAATCTTTTTAAACAGACCGCCATTTACGGATTAGCAACGGTTGTGCCGCGAATGTTCAGTTTTTTATTGGTGCCTTTATACACAGATTTACTCCCAAAAGCGGAATATGGGAAGGTTTCCATTATTTTTGCCGGAATGATTTTTTTCAATGTCATTCTTTCTTACGGAATGGAAACCGCTTTTTTCAGGTTTTATAACAAAGAAACCAACAAGAATTCAGTAGTAGAAACAACCTCCGTTTCCATTTTTTGGACTTCCATTGCGTTCTTATTCATATCCTTATTGTTTCGAAATACGATATCGAGTTGGGCCGAAATTGACCAACAGTACATCAGCTACACCATTTGGATTTTAGTGCTTGATGCCTTGGTGATTGTTCCATTCTCTAAATTAAGAGTCAATCAGCAACCCGTAAAATATGCCATAATCAAAATAGGAAATGTAGCCGTAAATCTGTTTTTGAACCTTTTCTTTTTGAGTTATTTACCCACGATTGCAGAATCAAATCCTGACAGTATTTTACGTTCTTTATACCTGGAAGATTTTCAGATTGGCTATATTTTTGTGTCCAATATTGTTGCCAGCTTACTTACATTTATACTGCTGTCACCCAATTATTTTAAACTCAAATGGCATTTTGATTATTCCCTGTGGAAACGCATGATGCAGTACGGAATGCCAATTATGGTTGCCGGAATCGCATTTGCCATCAACGAACAATTCGACAAAATTTTATTGGGCTATTTATTGCCACCGGATATTGCCGCTGCCGAAGTAGGAGTATATTCCGCTTGTTACAAGCTTGGTTTGTTCATGGTTTTGTACCGTACGGCGTATACGTTAGGAATTGAGCCTTTCTTTTTCAGCCACTCGGACAGCCAGGATGCACCACAAACGTATGCTACAATTACCAAATATTTTGTCATTTTTGGGTCTTTTATATTACTGTCTGTCATCGTTTTTGCGGATATTCTAAAAATTATCATGATTCGGGATGAGTCCTATTGGGAAGCCATGAAAGTAGTGCCGCTGATTATTCTGGCCAACTTTTTCTTAGGTATTTACACCAATCTTTCCGTTTGGTATAAACTTATAGATAAAACTCATATTGGAGCTTATATTTCCATTATTGGCGCTATAATTACACTAGCGTTAAATTACTTGCTAATCCCAACAATGAGCTATTACGGCTCTGCAATTGCTACGATTGCAGCCTATGGGAGCATGATGTTTATTTCCTACTATTTCGGAAATAAATATTATCCCATTCCATATGACACCAATAAAATTGCCATGTATCTGTTGATATCAATAGTATTTTCGGCAGTTTCATTTTATGGCTTTAGAGAAAATTATTATGTCGGAATCACATTATTACTCGGATTCATGTATTTCATATACCACAACGAAAAAGAATTATTAACCAAAATTTTGAACCGAAAAAAATAGGGACAAGTCGCGATTATCCCTACAACATATTATAAATAAAAAGCAATGACAATAAATATAATCAACAAATCACAACATGCCTTGCCAAACTATGAAACCATAGCTTCTGCAGGAATGGACTTACGAGCGAATTTAACAGCATCGATATATCTTAAACCACTGGAAAGAACCATTGTAAAAACAGGTCTTTTCATAGAATTACCAATAGGTTACGAAGCACAAGTGCGTCCAAGAAGTGGTCTGGCTGCCAAAAAAGGAATTACTGTGCTCAATTCTCCAGGAACAGTAGATGCAGATTATCGTGGCGAAATAGGTGTGATTTTAGTAAATTTATCCAACGAAGATTTCGTTATCGAAAACGGAGAGCGCATTGCACAACTTATCATTGCAAAACATGAACGTGCCGAGTGGATTGAAGTGCAGGAACTAACAGAAACATCCAGAGGAGAAGGCGGTTTTGGAAGTACTGGAGTGAAATAAATTAATTTAATAATTCAAAGATTTAATAATTTAAAGATTTTTAATTCTAATCTTTTAAATTTTTAAATCCTTTAATATAAAAAAACATGAAAATAATTGTCCCAATGGCCGGTCGTGGCTCACGTCTTCGCCCACATACATTAACCATTCCTAAACCATTAATTCCTATCGCCGGAAAACCAATCGTTCATCGTTTGGTGGAAGATATTGCAGGAGTGTTGAATCAAGATATTGAAGAAGTAGCCTTTATTATTCATGAAAGTTTTGGCAAAAAAGTTGAAGAGGAATTACTTGCTATCGCACAAAAATTAGGCGCTAAAGGAACTATTTATTATCAAAATGAAGCGCTGGGAACCGGTCACGCCATTATGTGTGCCAAAGATTCTTTGAGCGGACCAGCAGTTATTGCTTATGCCGATACTTTAATTCGTGCCGATTTCGATTTAGACCAAAATGCCGATAGTGTTATTTGGGTAAAACAAGTAGATCATCCAGAAGCTTTTGGTGTAATCAATTTAAATGAAGCGAATGAAATAGTCGAACTTGTGGAGAAGCCAAAAGAATTTGTTTCGGATCTAGCTGTTATTGGAATTTACTATTTTAAAGATGTAGCGGTTTTAAAAAATGAATTGCAATTAGTATTAGATAATAATATTATTCATGGCGGAGAATATCAAATTAACGATGGAATCAAGCAAATGATGGCCAAAGGCATGAAATTTGTTCCCGGTACAGTTGATGAGTGGATGGATTGTGGAAACAAAGACGTTACTGTGGAAACGAATTCCAGAATGTTAGGTTTCTTGCACAATGACGGGGCACATTTGGTAGATTTTGATGTCAAGTTAGAAAATTCCACAATTATTCCGCCATGTTATATTGGGGAAGATGTAGTGTTGATAAACGCAACAGTTGGACCTAATGTTTCTTTAGGAAAAGGATGTCATGTAATAAACAGTAGTATTAAAAACAGCTTGGTACAAACGCACTCTCATATAAAAAACGCGAATTTAGATAATGCAATGATTGGGAATCATGCCAGTTTTGATGGTAACTTTACAAGCATAAGTATTGGAGACTATTCGGTTTTAGAATAAAATGGTTCGATTCTTGTATGTATAATTAGGATTTAGGATTAAAAAATAGAATGAAAAAAAGCGCTTTAATACTTTTATTTCTGGTTTTGCAATGCAATTCAGCTTTGCTATTAGCACAAACGGAACCTGAAGAGATTAAGCTCGATACAGATCAGTTTCAGGAATTTTTTTATGAATCATTGCTTCAAAAAGGAATCGAAAATTATGACAAGGCGGTTGTAGCTTTAGATAAATGCGTTAAGATTAAACCAAATGATGCAGCTGTTTATTATGAATTAGGAAAAAACTATTTAGCATTAAAGGAATATAAAAATGCCTATTCTTCATTTGAAAAAGCCACACAAATTGATCCCAAAAACAAATGGTTCTGGGTAGGAATGTATGATGTGAGTTATGAAACGAGCGATTATAACCAGGCAATAATTGTGATCAACAAATTGATAGAATTTGAAGAGAAGTATAAAGAAGACCTGACATCGCTTTATATGGGAACAAAACAGTTTGACAAAGCGTTGGATTTAATTAACGAGTTAAACGAAACATTTGGAAAAACGGACAGACGGGATTTGTACAAAAGCCAGATTTTATCGGAAGGGAAATTTCAAAATATGGAAACTTCAAATTTGTTAGAGCAAATTGAAAAGAACCCAAAAGAAGAGTCTAATTATATAAGCTTGATAGTTTTGTATTCTAAAAATAATGAGGAAGAAAAAGCTTTTGAAATTGTCAAAAAACTGGAAAAAGCCTTGCCAAATTCTGAATGGGCTCAAGTAACGCTATTCAAAAATTATTTGGATAGTAATGACGCACCAAAAGCAATAAACGCGATGAATGTGGTTTTGGCCAGTAATAAAATTGATGCTAAAATAAAGCACAGAATACTGAATGAGTTTTTGATTTTTGCAGATAAAAATCCTCAATACACAACTGATTTAGAAAAAGCGATTTCATATTTCGATAATGACAAAGAAGTTAATGTAGGTAAGGAAATAGGAAAGTTTTACCATACGAAAAAGCAATGGGCAAAAGCGATTAAGTATTATGAACAAGCATTAAAAAACGGTTCAGGAGATGATATAGAAACCAACTTGCTTTTGCTGCAAACGTATACAGAAACAAAGCAATTTGAATTAGTGGCCAAAAAAGCGTCGGCAATGGTGGATACTTTCCCTACACAGCCCCAGTTTTATTACTATTCGGGTATGGCAAATAATCAATTGCAACAATTTAAAAAAGCAAAGGATATGCTGGAAATGGGCTTGGATTATTTAGTAGAGGACAAAGCATTAGAAATAAACTTCAACATTCAGTTGGGAGAAGCATACAACGGTTTAGGAGATTTCAAGAAAAAAGAAATGTATTTTTCTAAAGCCAATCAATTATTAAAAGAAAAAAAATAATGAAAAAAATAGCAATAGTAGTATTAATAGCTCTTTTCATGGTGTCTTGTAAATCGAAGGCCATTGCCATTTCGGCCAGTAATGTGCCTGTTGCAGCGGCAGAACAAATGTCAGCCAAAAAAATAATAGAAAATCATTACAACAATAAAAATGAATTTTCTACATTATATATTAAGTCAAGCGCCCGCTATGCCGATGACAAACAAACGCAAAATGTTACCGCTGAAATCAAAATCAAAAAAGATGAACAGATCTTGGTAAGTATTCGTTTTCTGGGGATTACAATGGCAAAAGCATTGATTACTCCTAAAACAGTGAGCTATTATGAAAAGATAAATGGAAAATATTTTGAAGGTGATTTCAGTAGCTTAAGCCAATGGCTCGGAACGGATTTAGATTACAATAAAATTCAGAACATGTTATTAGGTCAAGCCATTGATGATTTGACCAAAGGAAAATATTTAGAAACGTTATTGGAACAAACGTATCGATTAGATGATACATCGAATAAAAACACGAAAAAATCATTCTTTTTGGATACCGATAAATTTTTAGTTCAAAAACAAGAAATTACCCAAACAGCGGAAGAACGAATGATCAAAGTAGCATACGCTGACAACAAAGTATATAACGAGGCGATATTGCCTACAAGCGTTTTAATCAATACGTTTCAGAAGAAAGGAAACACCGAAATTAATCTGGAATACAACTCGGTAACTTTCAATGAAGAACTTTCTTTTCCTTATAGTGTTCCAAATGGGTACAAAAGAATTATAATTAAGTAAATTAGCAAAAATATTTTTTCGATATGCCAAAATTTCTCCTAAGCCTAATTTTTATCTGTATGACTTCATTACTGTGGAGTCAGGAATCCCAACAAGAAAAATTAGAAGAACGTAAAGCTCAAATTCAAAAAGAAATTAGAGAAAATGAGAAGTTATTACAATCTGTAAAGAAAAAAGAAAAATCTGCTGTCAACGTCGTGGTTATTCAAAGCACTAAAATAAAGCTTAAAGAAAAATTAATAAACACGACTGAAAAGCAAACCAAATTGCTGAGTAATGACATGTATATTAATCAAGTTCAGATTAATAAATTGAAGAAAGAATTGGCAGAACTTAAGGAGGATTATGCCGAAATGATTGTCAAATCGTATAAAAGTCGTTCATCGGAAAGTAGAGCGATGTTTTTATTGTCATCTGAAAACTTTTTACAGGCCTACAAAAGAGCGCAGTATATGAAACAATATACTGGTTACCGCAAAATGCAGGGTGAAGAAATAAAAACGAAATCTAATAAGCTTACTGATTTCAATCAAAAATTGAATGTACAAAAAACAGCAAAACAAAAACTGATTGCTGAAAATGAAAAAGAGCGCTTATCACTTGAAAAAGAGAAAAAAGAGCAATTGAAGTTAGTAAACGTTATCCAAAAAGACAAAAAGAAGATAGCTCAAGAAATCAAGAAAAAACAGCAGGAATATAGAACTATTGACAGACAAATCAATAAATTGATTCGGGAAGCAATTGCTGCAGCCAATAGAAAAGCGGCCTTAGAAAAAGCGAAAGCCAATCCAAGTGCACCTGTTTCAAAAGCTGCCGTATCATCGTCCAAAATTGAGTTGACACCTGAATCAAAAATTATTGCAGATAATTTTAGAGCCAACAGAGGAAGATTGCCTTATCCGGTTGAAAAAGGATATGTATCACTAGGATACGGAAACCAAACGCATCCTTTATTTAATACGATAACTGTACACAATAGCGGTGTGGAAATCACCACAGATAAAGGCGCAAGTGCCAGAGCTGTTTTTGGTGGAGAAGTAACCAGTGTTATTGTATTGTCACCCGTAAACAAAGCGGTAATGATACAACACGGAGATTACTTCACAGTGTACCAGAATTTAAGTTCAGTAAATGTAAGCAAAGGTGATAAAGTAAGTATAAAGCAAACTTTGGGGAAAGTAAGAACTAATGGTGAAACAGGAAAAACAATCATTAAATTCCTAATTCTCCAGAATACAACTTATAACAATCCTGAGGGTTGGTTGTCTCCGAGATAACAAAAGTTTCATTATAAATAAAAAAGCACTATCGTATTCTTTGGAATGTAATAGTGCTTTTTTTAAGTTGTTTATAACTGTAAACCTGATCTATATAAAATTAATATTTATTTTTAGGAGCTCAGACATTTTTAGAATAGTTTGTGCTTTTTAGAACAATCGTTTGACGAACACTTCAACAGCCAGTTTTTAAAAAAAACTAAGTGTAATTTGTAAATAGACTAGATCAAATAAGAAATCTTAACATGAAAAATTCAAAGGATATACTCAATATAAAAAATCCCAAAAAAAAGATTATGAAGCTAATGAATCTGTTAATTATGTTGCTGCTAATTACATTTATGATTGCTTGTAACAATAGAAAAGTGGAAGAAAAACAACATTCTTTTAGAGCAATTAATGGACGAGATACAGCCTACTTATCACTCACAACAGGAGATAATTATTTTATTGGAAAATATGAAATATTTTATGGACATAAAACAATGAAAGACTCAGGATATGTAAGAGGTAAAATAGTTGGTGATACTTTGTTGGGTGCTTATTATTACAAATCGTACGGAGGTTTAGGTTTAAGTAAGCCAATCGCTCTGTTAATGAAAGAGGACAAATTACTATTAGGTACAGGAGTACAGAGTAGTGTATTGGGACTAGTTTTTTTTACTACTGATGTACCAATTAACTATGATCAACCAATATTTATTTTCGAAAAATTTCAAAAAAAGAAGTAGGCCATTAATAATTCAATAATCAGTTTTAAAAAATCCTTAACGACATCTCTCTCTTTAGCTTCTAAAATTTTTTGCTACAGATTAAACCGATTCTTAGAATTTAATCTTTGAAACTCAATTTAATCTGTTGCTTTTTTTCAATTTAGCATCGCAAATTTTTAGTCGATCGTTATTACACGAGAACTTGACACAGTATCACTCAGACTTATTGAATGAGGAATTAATAGATTTCATCATCCCTTCAGTAGACCAAGTTCCGGAAACAATAATACGCCTAATGGTATATAATGGATCTACAGGATCTCTTTTGGTTGACAAGATATACGCCATTTCATAACCACTTTTCTTAATTTCAGGAATTGCAGCCGTATTCCATAAACCAAACGGATACGCAAAATCCGTTACCGGTTTTCCTATGATTTCCTCCAGTTTTATTTTTGGTTTTACCAATTGTGTATTCCAGTCGTCGCCAGCATATTTTGTAACCATGTGATGATCCCAAGTATGCGCACCTACCACATGCCCGTCGTCAGATAAGTTTTTGATTTGCTCTTTGCTCATATATCCGGGACGATTAATAGAAACAGTCATAATAAAAAACAGGCCTTTGAAACCGTATTTTTTCATTTCGGCTGCGCCAATACTGAATTGTTCTTCCCGCGTATCGTCAAAGGTAATCATTACTGGATTTGAAGGCAACGGTACGTCATATACGAGATATTCGTGTAATTGATTGGGTAGAATACTATGATAACCGGCATCAGATAAGGCTTTCATTTGCTGTGCAAAATTTGCTGGTGAAACCGTATATGTTTTTGTCATTTCACCATCACCCGCTTTCAATTCTTTAATATTATGATAACATAAAATGGGAACTTCTTTTTTCGAAAGAATGGCAGCGGCATCAGCAGCTACTTTTTTTGGCGCAACAACTTTTGCTGGAGCAACAACAAGTGGAACTTCTTGAACTGTTTTACGAGGTTCTGATTGGCAGCTTACCATTAAAAATAGTCCAACGAAAACGGAATAAAGAATATTTTTCATGAATTCAATGGTAAATTATTGGTACTGAATATAAATCGGTTTTGGAGTAAATTTCACTAATTCTTCAGGACTGTACATTTTCCAGTCGTTTTTATTGTCATTTTTATAAAATAATTTAAAACCGGCAAATTGCACGGGTTCTCTATAAATATAACTTACGTAAGAGTCTTTTTTTAATACTTTACTTCCAAAACCATCCATATCCATTACGATTTGAACTTCGGGAACGGTTTTGATTTCTTTATAATTTTTTACCATTCCTTGCGTAAAACGGTGTATTACTAACACTTTTGGAGTCAGTTTGTTTTTTCGTACAATATTGGCTAAAATGTCAATCGCGTCGTTAATATCCGATGCCGTAAAATGCCCAATTTTAGAACCTGGACGTTCTCCGTTTTTCATCGAAAATTCAGGGTCAATTCCAAGGTGTACATTTGGCATAGAAAGGTATTTTTCTAATTCCGCCACTTCAGCTTTCACCGAACTGTGACCTACTTGAATATCTAAAAATACTAATGCATTGATGGGTTTTGCCCAGCTAATCACAGTGTCAATTTGTTTAAAAGGCATTCGCAAGCGGTGCATATTATTTTTTCCCGGAGCACCTTGAGCCGTGACAGCAATGTAATGCAAAGCAGGAATTGCTTTTACAGTAGAATCAGCTGCCTGCCATTTGGCTACTTCGCCTTGCAATTTTGCTAACATTTCTTTTCTAGGGATTTCACCCAATATTCCCATTCGGGTAGAGTATAAATTTCCGTAATACGCAATAATTCGATTGTATGGTAATAACGCTCCCGGCAAAGGATAAGGCGCTTTTACGGGCCATCTTCCGGTTGTGTCATTGTTGCTTAAAGCAATCATTCTTTTGTTAAAATCAACAGTATCTATTGTCAGAGTTGGCGTTTTTTGTTCAGTAACCGTTTTTACAGTATCTGATTTTTCTGTACCGGATATACCATCTGCTGCTTTTCCTTTCTCACAGGAAATATTCATTAGCAGTAATGGAAGTGCAAGTAATGCAATAGCTGATTTTTTCATATATTAATTCTAATTTTTTATTGTAAAGATAAAGTATTTTAGAAGCGAGAAATCATTTAGAATTGTGTTTTAACGCCTATTTATTACATAATTTACAGGTTTTAGTTTCAAATTTCTTCTAATTCAATATTCAAACGAAATCTATTTCAGTTAATTGTCAGGTCGTGATTATAATAAAAAAAACAGTTTTCTTTGATCACAATTTCAGAATAGCTTTTGGAAATAAAAAGAAAACCCTAACTTTATAAACGTTTTACTCATTCAAATACGCAAACAATTGTTCAAAATCCCCCTTACTTTTCTTTTTTTTATATGTTGTGCGACTGCTATTTTTGGACAAATAAAAAAAGACACTATAGCTCTTTCAGAAGTCACGTTGAAAGGTTCACCGATCAAAAATGCACTTCAAAATGTTGCGGCATCCGTTTCAGTGATTACTACCGCCGACATTAATAAAAGTGACGGAATTATATTGACTCCGGTTCTAAACAAAATTCCCGGTGTGACCATGCAACAAGGTGCTTTGAACACTAACAGGATTACGATTCGTGGCATTGGTGCGCGATCTCAGTATGGAACCAATAAGATAAAAGCTTATTTTGACGGGATTCCACTAACTTCCGGCGAAGGCGAAACTACGATTGATGACATTGATTTGGCAGTAATTGAAAAAATAGAAATCATAAAAGGACCAAATTCCACTAGTTTTGGATCCGGTTTGGGCGGCGTGATTCAGCTGTTTTCAAGAGAAACTCCATTATTGGAATCATTTGGAAAATCAACAGTCACTTTTGGGAGTTTTGGGTTGTTGCAACAACGACTTTCGGCAGGTTACAGCGATTCCAAAACGAATGTATTTACTAGCTTTACAGACTTACAAAGTGATGGTTTCAGAGCCAATAGTTCCTACAACAGAAAATCATTTAACCTGCACGGCAAACAAAAAATTGGTTCCAAAGGTGATTTATCATTTTTGGGAACGTTCACTCGATTGAAAGCTTATATCCCAAGTTCTATCAATGAGATGGATTTAAAAAATAATCCAGAGAAAGCAGCCGCTACTTGGGCAGCCGCACAAGGTTATGAGTCGTATGATAAATTCATGTTCGGATTAGGATACAATCATCAATTTTCTGAAAAATGGTCCATGCAAACCAGTGTTTTTTCTAATTTTAAAGATGCTTACGAACCCAGACCGTTTGATATTTTGGATGAAAAAACAAGTGCTGCAGGTTTTCGTTCCAATGCCAATTATAAAGACCATTTGTTTTCTTTGCCGTTTGAACTAAGTTTTGGTACCGAATTATTAATGGAAAAATACGATTATACTTTGTATCGAAATTTATACCAATCGCAACCGGGTCAAGGAAGTATTCAAGGTGATGAATTCAGCGCAATCAAACAAAATCGAAATTATACTAACTACTTTTTACAAACGGAACTTTGGATTTCAGAAAAGTTGCATCTGGAAACCGGTCTGGCATTAAACACAACTAAATATTCGCTAGAAGATGTTTTCGGAAATAATTCCGGCAGTAAAAAAATGCCATTCACTTTTGGAAATGTTTGGTCGCCAAGAGTTGGTTTATCCTATAAAGTAAGCAATGGGAAAAATATATTTACGTCCGTCAGCAAAGGATTTTCGGTTCCATCAGTTGCTGAAACGTTAACTCCCGAAGGTCAAATAAACACCGATTTGAAACCAGAAATAGGTTGGAATTATGAATTGGGTTTCAAAGGGAATTGGCTTAAAAATAAAGTATACACCGAAGTAACTTTTTATACCACACAAATTGAAAATTCACTAGTGGCACGACGCACCGCCGATGACCAATTTGTAGGGATTAATGCAGGCAGCAGTTCCCATACGGGATTGGAATTCTTGGTTGATTACAAACTTTTGGAACTAACACAATTTCAAATCATACCTTATTTTTCAGGAGCGGTGAATAACTTTAAATTCAAAGAATTCTTGGATGGTGATGCTGATTATTCGGGAAACCAATTGACTGGCGTTCCCGAAAAACAATTCAATTTTGGGGTAGATTTAAACACAAAAAGTGGGTTTAGTGTCAACACCTCTTTCCGAACGATGGGTAAAATTCCGTTGAACGATTCCAATGCAAAATACAGTGCACGGTATTCCTTGCTGGGTATTAAAACGACCTATGTTTTTACGATTCTTAAAATCTTGAAAACAGAGTTGAATGCTGGAATTAATAATGCTTTGGATACCAAATATGCGGCTAATATTTTGCCTAACGCAGTTGGTTTTGGCACTGCCGCTCCACGCTATTTTTATCCGGGAAATCCCGTCACTTATTATGGAGGTTTTTCTGTAGCGTATGTTTTTTAGATACCAATCCTAAGCCTAAATTTTATTTTTTTATGGCAGCGACCTCTTTCTCGGTTACAACTTTCGTTTGTTTATTGCTCCAAGAAGTCATGATGTAATTCATCACATCAGCCACTTCCTGATCCGTAAGTCCCATTGCCGGCATGCTGCTATTATACTTCATTTTATTGACAACAATTTCGCCACTTTGTCCAAATTTTACCGCAGCAATACTTTGATTTCTTTTGGTTTTCAACCAGTCAGAACCGTCAAGAGGAGGGAAGTTCTTAGTGTCTCCTTTGCCATTTGCACCATGACATTGCATGCAAAAATCGGCATAAATTTCTTTTCCGGGTGACTGCAGTTTTGAAACAACTGCGGTTTCAGTATTCAAGTCAATATAGTTGTCTGCGGAAAATGGGTTTTCGAAAGAGAAGCTTCCCAATACAAACACTCCAAATCCTAAAAATAATTTCGTTGTCAACATTTCTTAGTTCGGTATAATTTTTACGATTCCTTTTCCCTCCACGCCCATATAAATATAACCATCCGGACCTTGTACCACATTACGTACACGACCAATATCAGTAGCAATTTTTTGTCTGCCAACCACTTCATTGCCTTTCAACTCTAGCAATTCAAGGTATTGGAATTTTAAAGAACCTACCAGTAAATGTCCTTTCCAGTCTGGATATTTATCGCTGGTTACAAAAGTCATTCCGCTTGGCGCGATAGACGGTAACCAGTAATAAATAGGTTTTTCAATGCCGGGTTTGTCGTTTTCTTTACTAATTGTTGTTCCGTCATAATCGATACCATAAGTAACTACAGGCCATCCGTAATTAGCCCCTTTTTTTATGATGTTGATTTCATCTCCACCTTGAGGGCCGTGTTCATGTGCCCAAATTTCCCCTGTTAATGGGTTTTTTGCAATTCCTTGCGGATTGCGATTCCCGTAGGTATAAATCGCTTCTTTTGCTCCGGTCTGACCTACAAAAGGATTGTCTTTAGGAATACTTCCATCATCATTTAATCGGTATATTTTCCCGCCATCGCGTTTAGTGTCTTGTGGATTTACAAAATGCTCTCCACGTTCTCCAATAGAGAAATACAAATAGCCATCGTTGTCAAACACAATTCGGGAACCAAAATGCTGTCCTTTAGTAGTATTGGGGGTTGCTTTGTAAAGGGATTCAATTTGTGTGAGACTTCCGTCTACTAATTTGGCTCGAATGAGTTTTGTGTGACCGCCGGTTCCTTCACCTTCATCTGAAGCAAAAGACATATAAATCCAGCCATTTTTAGCATAATTAGGATGTAAAACGATGTCTAGCAATCCGCCTTGTCCACGAGAATATACTTTGGGAACATTTTTTATTTCGGTTTTTGCTCCGTTTTTGACGTGATATAAAACACCACTTTTTTCAGTAACTAATAGAGCTCCGTCTGGCAACCAAGTCATACCCCAAGGGATAGCAATATCGGAGGCCACGGTTTCGAGTGTATAGTTTTTTACTTCGTCTTTAAGAGCAATGTCATTGGATTTTACCTGAGCTTCACAACTGAAAGAAAGAAAGGATATAATTGAAAGTGAAACTAATGTGATTTTTTTCATGAGTTTGGTTTTTGAGTCTTTGTAAGACATAAATCTTTTTTAAAGGTACTAAAAGAGGATTTAACAAGACAAATAAGTCTCTAATTTTGCGTATAATTAACAAAACAATGCGATTGGAGTTCTGTTTTGATTATCAGATTTCAAATCAAAATTTGGAATTGAGCATAAAAAAACCACCTAAAAATCTAGGTGGTTTAAATGTAATTTATTTACTTCTTAACGCTGTATTTGGCAGTTCTGGCGTCTTTGATTATCCCTTTCCAGTTTAATCCAAAACCAAAATCATAAACATTTCCAGAAGAATCTGTATACGGAATCATGTCGTGAGGAACGTCTTCCAGTTGTTTTTCAACGGTTGACATATTCAACGGCATTTGTAAAGGAAGTAATCCAGAAGGTTCTGTTTTACCTGAAACAATATCTAGCAAAGCTTCTACTTGTACGCCAAATTCTCCCACGATGGCGTCAACGTCTTTTTCAAATTCCGCAAAAACCATTGGATTAGAAATATTCACAGTAACTAAAACCGGCTTTCCATTCATTGCTTTTTTCGTTTCCAGAATAGTATTTAAATCCGGATATGAATTTGATTTTGACGTTTTATTCAAATAAGAACGATTGGTAATCGTTGGGTCAATCACAGGATCACCGGCAGCAATACTTTGCGCTCTGGCATCAACTGCGGTATAATCTTTTAATTGTAAACTGATTGGTACATATCCATTTCCGCCGGCTTCTCTGTCGGCTCTGCTGTATCCGCCACTTATCGGGCTTTTGATAAATACAATCGCAAAATCTGCTTTAGTAGGATCTTCCGTTACGGTGTAATATTTTTTAATCAATTCTAAATTAACCGGATATTCAATTTTTTCAGGTGATGGCTGTCCAAAAAAGTTGATTCCTGCAGGAGTAATTCTCTTTGGAATATAAACCGTCTTCCCTTTTGCAATTGGCAACGTTTTATTTTGGTTTTTAATCATTACGACTGACTTCAATTGCGCATCGTATCCAGCTTTCATAAATTCTGGTTTTCCTACAATAGCTTTAGTCTCATTAGGATCTAAATAGGAATTTTCGAATAATCCCACTCGGAATATATTCAAAAGCAAACGAACGGCTGATTGCTCAAAACGCTTGCGCATGAATGGTTCACCGTGTTCTTTTATTCCCATTTGGTATGCTTCAAGCACTGGATTAATATCATTATTTCCACCAAATTGATCCACTCCTGCCATCAGAACTTTATAATGTCTTTCGGCTACACTTAATTTTTCAACACCCCAAGATTTTCCTGAAAAGACATCTGGTTTAGCTCCTTCATCTGCAGTAATGAGCCAATCCGTGCAAACAACTCCATCATAACCATATTGGTTTCTTAGTAAGTCCGTAATGATGTATTTACTGAATCCGTTACCCACATTTTCACCATATTTTTTGTCCTGACCATACGAAATCGTGTAATACGGCATCACTGCAGACGCTTTTTTAGTAGCTCCTTTTAATTGAAAAGCGCCTTCGGTAAAGGGTTTCAAATGGGTTTCGAAATTATTTCCAGGATACACGGCAAATTTCCCGTAAGCAAAATGTCCATCTCGACCTCCTTCTTCCGGACCACCACTTGGCCAGTGTTTAATCATTGCGTTAACACTTTGATTTCCCCATCCTTCATAAGCAGTAATCGATTTTGGTGACGTTTGAAATCCATCTACATACGCTCTTGCCATAGCTGTCGCCAGTTTTGGGTCTTCGCCAAAAGTACCCACAAAACGATTCCACCTTGGTTCTGTTGCCAAATCAATTTGTGGCGACAGCGCTGTGGTGATTCCCATCGCTCTATATTCTTTGGCAGCAATAGCGCCAAATTGTTCCGTGATAGCAGCATCAAAAGTAGCGGCTAGACCTAATTCTTCTGGCCATTGTGAGATAGCTCCTCCGGAACCCGCATTGTATTCAGCATCTTTATTGGCTCCGTTTCTTGGGTCAGAACTGTTGTTAGAAGGAATTCCCATTCCAATACCTTCGACTAAAGCTTGTATATTGTTATTCCAAGTTGCAGCAACAGTTGGACTTTCAACAGAAGTTATAAGTACATGACGTAAATTGTCTTTGGTTAAAAATGCAATTTGCTGGTCAGATAAATCAGATGATTTAGCACTACTTTTAGAAAATGGTTTTTCATTATAGGTTCCGGAAAACATTCCTGCTTCGGCTGCAGGAATAGCCTGATGCCCACTATATAGCATTAACCCAGCCATTTGTTCTACCGACATTTTAGAGGCAAGATCTTTGGCACGTTCCGCTACCGGTTTTCTCCAGTCTTCATAAATATCTAACTTCCCATTTTTGTTGAGGTCTTTAAAAGCCAAACCGTCAACTTGTATGATTTTAATTCCTGATTTTGGCGAATAGCCTAATGTTTGACCTCCTTTATTTTGAACAATAGAATGAGAGTCTTTAGTGGTTTCGGTCCATTTGGATTGCGCCTTCAATGATACAGCTAGTAACAATAAAGACGGGAGGAGAAAGATTTTTGATTTCATGATGGTTTATTTATCAGTCTAATAGCGTTTTTGTAGTTTCCAAATGTAAAAAATAATTGTGTTATTTCGACACATTGAAAAAAAATATTTTTTTGCGGTGACAATATACTCCAAAAACTAAATTAATTATTGCCGTCTACGAGTTAAATTCTGTGGAGGATTTATATTTTTTTTTTGTTTAACTTCGCATCAAAATATTTAAACAAAATATTCGTTTTTTAAAATTTGTAAATCGGTTTTTGTTTTGAGTAAAATTTGGGAATCAAAGAATACTTTTGAACGAATAAATATTTCGAATTCATCTTTAAAAAATTATACATGAAACCAGTCGGTATTAATTAATTACCCGCGGGTAGTTAATTATCTTAAAATAAAAGAAAAAGTAAATGGAAAATAAAAAACCAGATAATGTTGTTTACACAGTCGAAGCAGGATATAATGCCAATGTTTTGCCTTACGCAACTGGAGTTGGAGCACCGGTGATTAGAGTTGATGACGTGGTTTCCTGGAAAAGCAGAGGAATTGATAATGTGAATAAAGAGCTAGGGAATAAATTTAATGAACTGAAACTGCAATATGAAAAACTGATGCAGGAATACGAATGGAATGAATTAGTGTATAGCGCTAAATTTTCATTTGAACCCGTTATTGGTGAAATCTATCATTTGTACAGAGATGCTGAGGGCGTAAACTTTCTTTCGTTGATAGGTCCGAACGAATGGAACAAGGAACACATTGGTACTTTTAAACTCAACAGTGATAAAAAATGGATGCTACTGAATGCACATGATTCGCAGCTGTACTAATCTAAAATAATCGAGATAATTTAGAGGTAGAGCGG
This sequence comes from Flavobacterium sp. GNP002, assembly GCF_054343795.1. NCBI lineage: Bacteria > Pseudomonadati > Bacteroidota > Flavobacteriia > Flavobacteriales > Flavobacteriaceae > Flavobacterium > Flavobacterium sp. GNP002. Next base: position 1,117,614 of record NZ_JBTGUW010000001.1, on the reverse strand, counting down.
TTCTTCATATTTCTAAAAACAGAACAGAGTTCTAAAAATGGCACTAAACTCAACTTGTTGTTTGTCTGTATTTGTCGTATGATTTTTTAATTTTTGTATTCAAGATTGGCAATAGATTCTAATCGTCCCTTTTTAATTGTAATTTTATCCGGGTATTAACAAAAGGAGGCATGGAAGAAATTTTAAGAAGACAAATTGAGAAAATAGTACCATTAAATGATGATGAATTTCGATTGGTGCTGTCTCACTTTTCCGTAGGTAAATATAAAAAACATCAATACATTGTGCAGCAGGATAGTCCTGTTCCTTATGTCCATTTTGTTGTAAAAGGACTGTTGAAATCTTTTTATATCGACAAATCGGGTAAGAGTCATATTCTGCAATTTGCCATGGAAGACTGGTGGATAACGGATAACCAAGGTTTTTATAATAACCAGAATGCCACACTCAATATTGACTGTTTAGAAGACGCGCAAACCTATTATATTACTCTTGAAAACAGAGAAAAATTGTGTGCTGAATTACAGAAAATGGAATTCTTCTTTTTGCAAAAAATGACCGCCGGTAATATTGCGCTTCAAAACCGAATACTATCGTTGATGAGCAAGAATTCAGAAGAACGATACATGCAATTTATCCAATTATATCCGGATTTGATTCACCGCATTCCTAAAACTTTAATAGCATCGTATCTGGGAATTTCAAGAGAAACTTTGAGCCGTTTGTCGCATTGATGTGATATAGGTCACAAATTATCTGTGACGTATGTCCTTTATGATCCATGGAATGTTTTAGAATTTTGTACTTGATAAAATTTTAAAACAGAAATATGGAAAATATAGCACTAGTTGTTGGAGCAACCGGAATCACAGGAAGTAATCTCGCAGAAAAACTTATTGCTAAAGGCTGGACGACTTTTGGTTTAGCAAGAAACCCACGAAAAGATATAGAAAACCTTCAGCCAGTTGCTGCGGACCTTTTGGATTTGGAGCATTTAAAAATAGCTTTAAAAGACATTTCTCCCACTCACATTTACATTACAACTTGGATGCGTCAGGATTCTGAAGCCGAAAATATTCGGGTAAATAGTTTGATGATCAGAAATCTTTTCGAAGCATTATCTCCAAAAAAATCAGTGCAACACGTAGCACTTGTTACGGGACTGAAACATTATCTTGGACCGTTTGAGGCTTACGCCAAAGAAGGATTTTTGCCTGAAACACCACTTAGAGAAGAGCAACCACGTCTAGATTTAGAGAATTTTTATTATGCTCAGGAAGATGAGGTTTATGCCGCTGCAGCTCGAGATGGTTTTACATGGAGCATCCACCGCCCGCATACGGTTATAGGAAAAGCAGTAGGCAACTTAATGAATCTTGGTACCACGCTCGCCGTGTATGCCAGCATTTGTAAAGAAACAGGTAAACCATTTCAGTGGCCTGGTTCTGCAGCACAATGGAATGGACTTTCGGACGTTACGGATGCCAGAGTTCTGGCGGAACATTTAATATGGGCTTCCACTACTGCAGCGGCTCGTAACGAAGCATTCAATGTGGTCAATGGAGATTTTTTTCGTTGGAAATGGCTTTGGAAAAAAATAGCGGAATCATTCGGGATTGAGGCAATAGGTTTTGATGGTACGATTCACCCTCTTGAGGAACAAATGATTCAGGAAGCTCCGGTCTGGAAAAATATGGCTACAAAACATGCTCTTGAAGAGTCTGATTTAGATAAATTGGCTTCTCCTTGGCATACGGATCTTGACTTAGGACGTCCCATAGAGGTGATGACTGATATGTCTAAAAGTCGTAAACTCGGATTCCCTGTTTTTCAAAGAACGGAAGATTCCTTTTACGATTTGTTTGAGCAACTTCGCACGGACCGATTGATTCCGTAGTTACCTTAAAGTGGTGTGTATAAAATAGGGGTTTCAAGATTTGTTCTTGAAACCCCTATTTTATTTATATTTTGAATGAATTGGCAACAGCCAACTCCTTCAATATTTATACATCTATAGCATCATAAACCACGACCTTTTCCCACAAATGAGAACAGTTCTTTATAAAATCCTGATGAATTGCATGGTCTTGGTATATTTTTTGGCCGGCTTCATCATCAAAAAACATGAGTTCTGAAACACTCCAAGAAGTGTCTACAACCTCACGCTTCTCTGTCGAAGCTATGACTCCTACATGAATTTTACGAATCGTTGGAATTGCCGCTAAGGTTTTCAAACCAGAAATCAATTGCTGTTTATCCGCCTCTGATTTAGGGTTCTTTAGCCAAAAAAATACATGGTGCAACAAGAATTTTTTCTTTGGACGCATTGCAAAGCCCATAATACCTGCAACTCCAAATAAAGCTGCGGAACCAATAAATCTTCTACGGATCATCATTTATTTATTTTAATAGGTAAATATCGAAATTTAATAAATAGAAAAAGAAAAATAACACCTTTTATTTGTTGGGATAGCTTGGCATAGAAAGCCCGAAATTGCGGTCAGGTTTTTATCCAAAAATTATCAGATTCATGAATCAATTATTTCTTCGTTACTTTTAAATCTTTAAAATATCCTATTGTTCCTATTTCAACCCAAAGCGCAATACTACCTTTTTTAGAAGTTCCCAGCATTTTTGTAACGATAAAGCTAGGTGATTTTTGGTTATTAATATATAAAACCGCCTTTTCATCCTGAAATTCAATACGTACATCAATCCATTCATTAAGGCCAATGTCTGCATAAGTTTCATACAAACCATTTGCTTCTTTTCTCAATCGGCTAAACGTATTTCCCGGATAGGAAAAATACTGAATGGTGTGGTTGCGCCTCAATTGATCGTCGGCTCTCCCATTACTTGGACGAAGGTAAATGGCATCAAAATTTTTATTTTCTGGATTTACTCTGTAAGCTACTCCTATAAATCCCCGCGCAGCAGGAAAAGGGGAATTTTCCATGATTCGACTTAACATTTTAACTTCAATCGTTCCGTTCTCGATGTCAACATTCGTTAATTTAACGTAAGTAGGACCATCAGTTGAGGCGTCAATATTTTTTTCATCAAAAGGAAAAGCAATTAAATCACGCTCCACTTTTAAGACTTGAACACCGTCCATATTCACGATTGCTACTTTGGTATTCACCGCTTCAAATTCCTTATTCTGCCAAGTAAATTTTTGAGCAAAAGCCATCGTTATATTTAAAAGAAGGACGCAGTATAAAATTACTTTTTTCACGTTCAACGGATTTAGTTTTCTTTTATAAACGGAGCGATACTTGCCCAAGTGGCGTTAAAATTTACAATAAAAGCAGGATGACCAGCATTTGGAATAATCGCTAACTGGTGATTTGGAATCAGCAATGCGGCATTGAGTACGTTTTGAACCGAGTTGCCCTCATCTCGGTCGCCCGCCATCACTAAAACGGGACATTGTATAGAACTTAGTAATTCAGCTCCTACGGTAAGTTGGCTATAACAAGTCGCGATTTGCTGAAACACCTCTTTCAATCGATTCGGTTCTGGCATTAAGTCGCGTTGTTGTGCCCAAAATTCAGAATCCATTTCCATCGCTTGATTAAAGTTGAAACTAAAATCCCTTAATCCGGGATATAAAACACCCGCGCCTATCACAATCATTTTTTTAACTTCATCAGGATACATCGAGCCAAATTTATAAGCGGTAAATCCGCCATCACTAAACCCTAGAATCATTACTTTTTCTGGGGTTACTTTACGGATTACAGCCAATACATCATTTGCTCTTTGTTCTAATGTCAATGGTTCGGTTCCGATTTCCGATTTACCATGCCCACGAGTAGAAACTGCTATTACCTGAAAACGTACGGAAAGACTGTCTATGATTTTTGCCATTTCTACGGTTGAACCAAACAATCCACCATGTAATAGTACAATGGGTTGTCCTTTGCCATATACTTCATAATAAATTTTGGCATCTTTTGATTGTACATAATGTCCCGCCAGTGGATTATTTCCATAGGGAATGGTATTTATTTGTTCGTCTTTGCTTTGCATGAAATGACGCAACGGTTTTTGTGCAAATACACTGGAGCAAAAAACTACATGTATTAAAAATGCTAATATTAATTTTTTCATTTTATAAATTTATTAAAACAATTTTTCAGCTGGAGGAGTAGCGCCTACCAATCGTAAATAAACAGTAGTTTGTGCTCTATGATGAGTTTGATGTTCAAAACACTTGTTTAGTACTTGTGCTCTGCTCAAGTCAAATGTACCGAAAAGTTTAATTTGTTCCCCAAGTTTACTATTAGGATATTTTTTGATGGTATTAATAGCAAAATCATAGGCAGCCATTACTTTGGCGGTTACACTTGCTTTATTCTCATCAGCAGATTTTTCTAAATCTCCAAAACCTACTGGCGGCTTTTCATCGGTAGCAGCACCTAAGAAACCATATATGGCATCGCTCAAGTGTAAAACCTGACCTGAAAAAGAACGCATTTCTTTTGTTGGTTTAAAGGAATAGCCACTTTCAGGCATTGCATCCAGATACTCTTTAGTATATGCTTTGGCTCTTTCCCAATCTTTAACGATATCCTCTGTTCCTGTTTGTGCATTTAAATTACTTATAGATAAAAATACGGTCAGAAGGAATACAATCTTTTTCATGTTTCTTGTTTTTATAGTTTTTTACAAATTTACAACCATTAGTGTATATTTGTAACCAACAAATTAAATACCGGTAACCCGTAGGTTACTAGAAATTATATGAGATATATAGAAAACCCTTATGATTGTCCCGTAACAAGAGCCATGTCTATTTTTGGAGGTAAATGGAAGCCTATAATATTGAATTGTATTGGCGAAAGTTCATTGCGGTTCGGGAAACTAAACCAATTAATGCCTGCTATTTCAAACAAGGTGCTTTCTAATGAATTAAAAGAATTAGAAACATTGGGTTTAATCGAAAGAAAAGAGTTTAAAGAAAGTCCTCAAAGAGTAGAATATACCTTATCTAATTCAGGAAAAAGTTTGATGCCTGTTTTGCATGAAATTGCAAGCTGGGGTAATTCAAATGAAGCAAAAAAGATTGTTACCGAAATGGTAAAATAGAAAATCCCATCCATAATTGCGTTAAACAAATTTTTTAAGATTTCAATTGTGGAAAAATCGGGAAGCCTCCGATAATTTTTGAACATAAAAAAAGCCTGACATTGCTGTCAGGCTTTTAAAGCTCCCTCTCTTGGGCTCGAACCAAGGACCCTCTGATTAACAGTCAGATGCTCTAACCAACTGAGCTAAGAAGGAAACTGTATATTTTTATTCTGATACTGAATGAACGTTTTTGGTTGCTTATTGGTGAAGTGTGTTTCACTTGTAAAGCGGTGCAAAGATAGGCTATCATTTGGTTTTTGCAAATAAAAAACGAACTTTTTTTATTTTTTTTTATTTCCCTACAATTGACTTGTAAATGTCGTTTCCGTTAGCAAATAGTAATAGTGTTATAAGTAATACGAAACCAACCATTTGCGCATTCTCTAAGAATTTATCGCTAGGTTTTTTACCGCTGATGATTTCATATAATAAAAACATTACGTGCCCACCATCAAGTGCTGGAATAGGCAATAAGTTCATTACACCAAGCATAATCGATAACAAAGCAGTGATGTTCCAGAAAACTTCCCAGCTCCAAGTATTAGGGAAAATATCAAATATTGCTTTAAAACCACCTACTTGTTTGTAAGCACCAGTGCTTGGACTAAAAATCATTTTCAATTGTTTTCCGTATCCTAGTAATTGATCTTTTCCTTTAGTAATCCCAACCGGAATAGATTCTATGAAACTAAATTCTTGTTTGCTGATTTTATAGTAGCCCAGTTTCTTTAATGATTCCATTCCTAAGCTTCCGATACCAATTCCTAATTTTGCATCTTTAGAAACAATAACTTGCAACGGAACTTGTTTTTCATCTCTTAAAACAACAGCCGAAATAGTTTTGTTTTTATTTTTTTCTAAAACGGAAGTCACTTGATCATAATACTTGGTTGGTACTCCATTTAAAGATAAAATAATATCTTTTGGCTGTAAATTAGTATTCAAAGATCCTTCAGAAATTGAAGTTATGGCAAATGGTTTTCTAATCGAGACTAAAGTGCCTTTTTCTAACTTAGACAATTGATCCACAAAATCAACCGGTATTTTTATAGTTTGCTCTATTCCATTTCTTTCAATCAAAACTTCTTTGGCCATGATGATTTTGATATTTATCTCATTGTCAAACTTGATGATTTTTTCACCATCAATAGCAATGATTTTATCTCCGGTTTGAAAACCTACTTTATTCATTGCTGGATTCTCAATCAAAAGACCATCTTTCAAATCTTCATTAGCAATATAAGTATCACCATAAGCAAATGCCATTCCTATGTAAATGATAAAAGCCAAAATGAAATTCACGGTAACGCCTCCCAACATAATAATCAAACGTTGCCAAGCCGGTTTAGAACGAAATTCCCATGGTTGCGGTGGCAAAGCCATTTGTTCCTTGTCCATACTTTCGTCAATCATTCCGGAAATTTTCACATAGCCGCCCAAAGGCAACCAGCCGATACCGTATTCAGTTTCGCCAATTTTCTTTTTGATAAGGGAATATTTAACATCAAAAAATAAGTAGAATTTTTCGACTCTGGTTTTAAACAGTTTAGCAGGAATGAAATGTCCTAATTCGTGAAGTATAATCAGTAATGATAAGCTCAATAAAAATTGAGAAAGCTTGATAACTATGTCCATTTATTTGTCATTGCGAGGAACGAAGCAATCTAATCCTCTTATTAATTTAAATTTTTAACTCACAAAAGTAAGGTTTTCTATTTGTTTATTTTACAATAATTGTTCCATACCATTTTAAAAGTTTGTTAATTAATGTAAATTGAATTCTCAGTTTGAGTTGTGAATCTTAACTTTACTTTTTTGAAATGAGTATTTCTTGTTTCTTTCACTTTTAAAATAAAGACATGTCTTCAAAATTATTTTCTCCTCTTCCAATAAAAAGCATCACGCTAAAAAATAGAATTGCCATTTCACCAATGTGCCAATATTCTGCCCAAGATGGGTTTGCCAATGATTGGCATCTCGTACATCTTGGAAGTCGCGCCAGTGGTGGAGCAGGATTAATCATCCAGGAAGCGACTTCAGTTTCTCCCGAAGGTCGAATTTCTCCCGAGGATTTGGGACTTTGGAAAGACGAGCAAATCGAAAAAATGCAGCAGATTAATCAATTTATCATCAGTCAGAAATCGGTTCCAGGAATCCAACTGGCGCATGCCGGAAGAAAAGCAAGTTCCGCATCACCCTGGAACGGAGGTAGAAAACTAGATGCAACACAAGGAGGCTGGGATACCGTGGCGCCAAGTGCAGTTGCGTATCATCATACTGAAAACGCTCCTGTTGCATTAGATGAAGCAGGAATTGTAAAAGTAATTTCCGACTTCAAATCAGCCACAAAAAGAGCCGTTCAAGCAGGTTTTCAGGTAATGGAAATTCACGCCGCACATGGTTATTTGTTGCATCAGTTTCTTTCGCCTTTGTCTAATTTTAGAACCGATGTATACGGAGGAAGTTTCGAAAACCGAATCCGTTTAACACTCGAAGTTGTGGATGCAGTTCAATCAGAATGGCCGGAAAACCTGCCTTTATTCGTTAGAATTTCAGCTACAGACTGGGCAGAAGGCGGATGGAATGCTGAAGAATCTGTACAGCTGTCGAAAATATTAAAAGAAAAAGGGGTGGATTTAATCGATGTTTCTTCAGGAGGATTAGTGTCGCACCAACAAATTCCGTTGGGACCAAATTATCAAGTTCCTTTTGCGGAAAGTATAAAAAATGATACTGGAATCCTGACTGGAGCAGTAGGTTTGATTACAGAAGCTGCTCAAGCCGAGGAAATTGTCGCCTCAGGAAAAGCGGATTTAGTGTTATTTGCTAGAGAATCCCTTAGAAATCCGAATTTGGGATTGACATTTGCACATGATTTAAATGCGGAAATCGAATGGCCAAAACAATACGAAAGAGCTAAAATCTAAATAGTAGCGTCTTTCTTTTTTAAAAATTGAAGTATAAAAACCATTTTAGAAATGGGACTTCATTTAATAGTCAAGTGAACTGAGATAGGCTCAATAAAAATAATACCATGCAAAAAATAAAAACTGCTTTGCTTTCCTACGGAATGTCCGGAAAAGTATTTCATGCTCCTTTTTTAAATTTTCATCCCGGATTTGAACTACTTGGTTCTTGGGAACGAAGTAAAAAATTAATTCACCAGGATTTTCCTGAAGTGAAAAGTTATGCAACAATAGAAGAGTTGCTAGAAGATGATGTCGATTTGGTAGTCGTAAATACGCCCGTGGAAACTCATTATGAATTTGCCAAAAAAGTCCTTCTTGCTGGAAAACATGCCATTGTCGAAAAAGCTTTTACCACAACGGTTGCCCAAGCGGAGGAATTAGCGGCTTTGGCCAAAGAAAAAGTATTGAAACTGGCCGTTTTCCAAAACAGAAGATGGGACAGTGATTTCAAAACAGTCCAGAAAATTATTTCTGAGAAAGTATTAGGTGACATCGTGGAAGCCGAATTCCATTTCGACCGCTACAATCCTATTTTAAGTCCGAAACAACACAAAGAAACGGCCAATTCCGGTGCTGGAATTCTGAAGGATTTAGGACCACATTTAATTGATCAAGCATTGTGTTTGTTTGGATTGCCACAGTCCGTTTTTGCGGATATTCGCATCACACGAGAGCATTCTTTGGTAGATGATTACATTGATATTTTACTGTATTATTCCAATTTCCGTGTCCGACTCAAAGCAGGGTTTTTTGTTCGGGAAGCGATTCCAGCCTTTGTTGTTCATGGTAAGAAAGGCTCGTTCCTAAAACCTCGTGGTGATGTTCAGGAAGACGAATTAAAACTAGGAAAAAAACCCAACTTGGATGCTTGGGGAACTGAATCTTCAGATAAAAAAGGGCTTTTACACACGGAAATTAATGGTGAAATTATAAAAGAATATATCCCAACACTTCAGGGGAATTATTATGACTTTTTTGATGGTGTTTATAATTCAATTACACAGGATGCAATAGAACCGGTGACGGCACAAGATGGTGTTCATGTGATGCAAATTATTGAAGCTGCAATCCAAAGCAGCGAGCAGAAAAAAGTAATTGACCTTTAAATTATACCGCGAATTCGCTAATTTTTTAGACTTTTTTAAAAAAGTAGCGAATTTGCACTAATTACTTTTTATAAACAATAACGTTGTATTTTTCCTCAAATGTGTTGTTTTGACACAACCAATGATTGCTTTTTGTAATTTTGCCCCCTTAATGCTAAAATAAATCACTTTGATAGATTTAAACTTTTTGGGAAGGTCAAAAACGAAAGCCAAACTCAAGAAAACATACACTGAAGCTAAGGTTTCTTATCTGAACCGAATTCGTTGGGCAGTTTCTATGTTCTACTTTGGGATGGGTTTGTGTTTTGCCACTTGGGCTAGCCGAATCCCGGATATCAAAACCGCATTGGATTTGAGCGAAGGCGATTTAGGAAGTATTTTATTCGCTTTGCCATTAGGCCAATTAGTGATAATGCCTTTTTCCGGAAAATTAGTCACCCGTTTTGGCAGTCACAAAATCTTGATATTTGCCCTTTCACTATATGTTTTTAGCATGACAAATTTAGGTTTGGCTGTTGCCGCTTGGCAATTGTCATTGGGATTATTCGTTTTCGGAATTTTTGGAAATCTATCTAATATTGCCGTAAACACACAAGGCGTTTACACCGAAGTACTTTTCAAAAAAACCATCATGTCCTCTTTTCATGGGATGTGGAGTTTTGCCGGATTCATGGGAGCATTAGTAGGATTAGGAATGCTGGCTTTTGAGTTAACACCGTACATTCACTTTCTCATTGTGGCCGGAATCGTATTTTTGATGATGGGGTTCAACTATAAGTTTTTAATAAAAGCCAAAGAAACTGTACAAACCGAAAAGAAAAAATTATTCTCAAAACCGGACAGTGCGCTGATTTGGTTGGGGATAATCGGGTTTTGTTGCATGGCCAGCGAAGGAGTCATGTTCGACTGGAGCGGCGTTTATTTCAAAGATGTCATCAAGGCGCCCGGACCATTAGTGATTTTGGGGTACACTTCCTTTATGATTATGATGGCCGGCGGAAGATTCTTAGGAGACGGTCTGATAGGTAAATTTGGTCGAAAAACCGTCTTGCAAATCAGCGGAATCATGATATCAGCCGGACTTTTTACAGCCGTATTCTTCCCGTTTGTCATTCCCGCAACCATCGCGTTTATGTTTGTTGGTTTGGGAGTTTCCACCATAGTTCCTACAGTTTACAGTGTGGCCGGAAAAACTCCAAATGTATCGCCAAGCGTAGCCTTGACGACGGTTTCCAGCGTCAGTTTTCTGGGTTTTTTGATGGGTCCGCCAATCATAGGTTACATAGCGGAGCTGTCAAGCCTTAGATTTTCATTCGCTTTCATTGGCGTTTTTGGGATTCTAATCGCCATAATGGTGTCCCGAATCAAAGCAATCGAGTAACTATAAATTTTTAGGAGCACTAGATTTCGTTTCCATAAAAACAAATTCTCCCGCTGTTCGCAGTATCTTTCCAGTCCTGAAAAAGCTCAGGACTGGAAAGGATACTTACTGCCATCGGGGCTAAAGACTACTTTTTATATTTATAAGAAATTTTTTATTTAAAATTAATTGTATATTATTTTTTTGTATATTTAATATTATAATTCCTTCAATAAGGAATTAATAAAGAATAAAAAATTTCAAATACCACTCTTCTATAATCATTCCCATTGGGATTTACGTCCCATTTTTCCAAAATTCATTTTTAATTATTTTCAAGTTGTTGTCCAATTTCGGATGACGCTTTCTATGCTTTTTGTTCAGCCGTTGAAATTCCTTTCGACGGTTGAACTTTTTGTTAGGAATAAAAATTCGCTTAATCTTAATTTTAGTCAATGTAAACCATCATCAAAATTTGAATATATGAATAAATTTTACCTCGGGTTTTTTTTTATGTTTCAAATAGGATGTACTATAGCACAGAATAACACAGGATTTTTTGGTAAAATCGTGGACTCAAAAACACAAAATCCATTAGGTTTTGTCGTCGTCAGTGTTCAAAATACGACTTTAATGCAACTCACTAAAGAGGATGGTAATTTTAGTTTTGATTCCGTTCCCACAGGAAATATTTTGTTACTTATTCATAGTCAGGGCTTCAAAGACGGCTTATATCCTGTCGAAATTACGGAGGGACAAATGCTGGATTTAGGAACCATAACTTTAGAAGAAGATCAATCCACAGAACAACAAAACAGCATTATCACACTTATCGAAAGCGATTTTGGCGAGGACAACAGCAGTTCCGAAAGTACTTCCGGACTTTTACAATCCTCCCGCGATGCTTTTCTGCAAGCCGCTGCGTTCAATTGGGGACAAGCTCGTTTTAGAGTTCGGGGATTAGACAGTGAACATTCCACGATGATGATTAATGGCGTTTCCATGAATAAAATTTATGACGGAAGACCACAATGGGGCGAATGGGGCGGATTGAATGACGCGCTCCGCAATCAGGAATTTACCCTGGGAACATCCCCTTCGGATTATACTTTTGGCGGGATTTTAGGAACACAGGAAATCAATACGAGGGCTTCCATTTACAGACCGGGTTCCCGAATTTCCTTTTCATCAACCAATACCAATTACAGTTGGCGCACAATGGCAACACATGCTTCTGGCATGAATTCCCGCGGTTGGGCTTTTGTAGTTTCGGCAGGAAAGCGCTGGGCGCAGGAAGGATATTTCGAAGGGACAAATTATGATGCGAATTCCTTTTTTATAAGCCTCGAAAAAAAATTAAATGAGAAGCATTCGTTGAATCTAACCGCGCTTTATACACCTAATTCCAGAGCCAAAAACTCTCCAAACACTGCCGAAGTTACGCAATTGACAAACGTAAAATACAATTCCTATTGGGGTTTTCAGGACGGTCAAAAAAGGAATGCCCGCATCAAAACCATTAAAGAACCTACGATAATGCTGAATCACTATTTTAAAATCAATGATAAAACCAACCTGAATTCGAGTGTGATGTATCAATTTGGTAAAATTGCCAACAGCAACATCGATTATCAAAATGCCAATAGTCCGGACCCAACGTATTACAGAAAGATGCCCAGTTATTACAGCTCGCTTTATGCGCCGGACAACGGAGAATTTTCGGGAGCATTCACTCCGGATTATGAAAATGCAGAGAAAAGCAAAACGGAATTTTTAGCCCATTCTCAAATTGATTGGACAGCATTATACCAAGCCAATCAAAATCCAATTTTGGATTCCAATGGAACAATTACGGGCTACAAACCCACAAAAAGCAAGTATGTTTTGTATGAAGATCAAGTAGAGGATGAAACGGCGGTGGCCACAACAAATTTGAGCGCGCAACTATCAGAAAATATTTTCATGAATGCCGGAGCATCTTTTAAAAAACTAAAATCGCATAATTCACAAAAATTGTTGGATTTGCTTGGCGGTTCTTATTTTGAAGATATCGATGCTTTTTATAGCGGAAATCAATCGCAATCGGATCTCAATAATCCAGACCGTCAAGTAGTCGTTGGCGATACATACGGATACAATTATAATTATTTCGCCAATACAGTAGAAGCGTTTACCCAATTTAAATTTACCTACAACAAAGTGGATTTTTATCTGGCGCAAAATTTTTCAAGCGCTACTTATCAACGGGAAGGTTTATACAAAAATGGAATTTATGAAAACAATTCCTTCGGGAAAAGTGAGAAAGTGGCGTTTGAAAATTTTGGCTTTAAAGCCGGATTCAATTTGAAAATTTCTGGCAAACAGTTGGTGACTTTTAATGCGGCACATTTGACCAAAGCACCTTCTTTGAAAAATACGTTTGCGAATTCCCGATTGAATAATGCAATTGTTAACGGAATCGAAAGTGAGAACATCAGCAGTTTGGATGCGAGTTATGTCTATCGCTCTCCAAAACTGAAAGCCCGACTGACAGCTTATTATTCCCTGATTAAAAACGCAACTCAAATTTCCTTTTTTTACGCCGAAGGAATTTTTGATGATGGCTCCGGTTATTTAAATACAGATGCTTTTGTGAGCCAAACATTAACGCAATTAAACAAGAAGAATATGGGTGCCGAATTCAGTTTGGAGTACCAATTGACGCAAACATTTAAAACTACTTTTTCAGCGGCTTTTGGGGAATATACGTATGACAGTAATCCACATGTGACGTTGACAAACGATGCCGAAGCTTCATTGGAAAACACCAGTCCGGTTTTTGATTTTGGAACAGCCTCACTCAAAAATTACAAACAGGCGGGAATGCCACAGCGAGCGTATTCATTGGGAATTGAATATCGAGATCCAAAATATTGGTGGATTAGCGCCAATGTAAATTACCTCACCAACAGTTATATTGATATCTCACCAATTTCCAGAACCGAAATATTTTATAAAAATCCAGCAAGCGGTTTCAATTTTCCAGAGGCGACGGAGGAAAGAGCCGCAGTATTATTAAAACAAGAAGAATTTGATCCAATGATGTTGCTCAATCTTGTGGGTGGAAAATCATGGCGCATTTTTGGAAAAAATGTCGGGATTTTTGCCAGCATTAATAATGTGCTTGATGTTACCTATAAAACGGGTGGTTACGAACAAGCCAGAAACGCGAATTTCAGACAAATTAATCAGGATGTTTCCAGCGGTACGCCTTCTTTTGGACCAAAATATTTCTACGGATACGGCAGAACGTATTTCGTAAACCTTTATATCAATCTATAAATTAAAGCATATGAAATCAACATTTTACAAATCGGTTCTATTTTTACTGTTGACAATTACATTTGGCAGTTGCGTGACAGATGAGGTTGTGGCTCCAAAACTAGTTTGTACGCAACCGGATTTGGTGACAAACAAATCAGTGAGCGAAGTTCATGCTACTGCGAATGCCATTGTAACCCAATACAAATATGATGATATCATTGAGGCGTATGTGGTTTCCAGCGATGAATCGGGGAATTTTTTCAAGTCGATTTCCTTTCAGACTTTGGCAACAGCCACAACGCCAGCCAGTGGATTTAGCGTTCCTGTGGATGCTACAAACCTGTATATTGACTATAGGTTGGGTAACAAAGTATACATAAAATTGAAAGACCAATACACGGATATTTCATTCGGTGGAATGCGTATCGGGAGTATTTTTGTGAATTCCTATAATGAAGGCGGAGTAGGGCGACTTTCGCAAAATGAGTATAAAAAAGTGTTGAATGCGTCGTGTACGAATGTAAAGGAAGAGACTTTAGTTCGCTCGTTAACCATGTCGGAATTGTTGAATGATTCCAATTTGAATACTTTGGTTGAATTGTCTGATGTTCAGTTTTCAGCTTTGGCAATTGGGCGCCATTATTTTGAGGAAACCAATAATGTGGGCGGAGCGACGAATTGGGGTCTAATAGATAAATTAGGGAATCAAGTCTATTTTAGGACGAGCAGTTTTTCTGATTTTGCAACTAAAATAGTTCCCAATGGAAGCGGAAAAGTGAGAGGAATTTTGACGAAATATGGAAGTGATTACCAATTGTTGCCGCGTTCCGAAAAAGATGTGGTGATGACCGGAACAAGAGCAGTTCCATTTTTCTCCCAAGATTTTGAAAAAGTTGTCGATAAGTCGAATTTAAGTCTTCCTGGCTGGGCAAACATGGTCCAAAAAGGAACACTTTTCTGGAAAGGAACAGTTTTTTCCGGAAACGGGTATGCCGAGTTTGCCATTAGCGGAACCAAAGTCGTTTCGAATATTGCCTGGTTGATTTCGCCAAAAATTGACATGGATGTTCATACTAAAGAAGTCCTTACTTTTAGAAGCGCTCAGCATCATTTAGATGTCGATTCCCCTTTAAATTCTCTTGAAGTTTATGTTTCCAGTAATTTTGATGGATTAAATTTTGCTGCCGCAACTTGGACTCCATTAGTGGTTAATTTACCTAAACAAGCCACACCTTGGTATCAATTTGTAGGAAGTGGCGCGGTAGATTTATCGTCGTACAAAGGTAAAATCAATATTGCTTTTAAATATACTGGTTCTGGCAAAAATCTGGCTTTGGATGGCGCTTTTCAAGTAGATGATGTTCAGGTTTTTGGTGAAAAATGATTTTCATAAAAGGCTTTACTTGAATTACTATATTTGCAGCCCTAACATTTAAATTAAATTATGAAATCTACCTTATTAGCCCTAATTTCTTTATTATTTGTTTCTTGTTTATCAGATAAAGAAGCATCTAAACCTGTTGATTACACGGTTCAAAACGAAAAAGAAATCGTGGATTACATTGCCAAAAATAATTTAACAGCAACGAAAACCGATTCAGGTTTGTATTATGTTATTAATGAAGCGGGATCTGGCGCTCAACCAACAGCTTCATCTAATGTAACGGTGACCTACAAAGGATATTTTACGGATGGATCAGTATTTGACGGAGGTAAACCGGGAGGCCTTACTTTTGGTTTGAATCAAGTTATAAAAGGATGGACAGAAGGGATTCCGTATTTTAAAGAAGGCGGAAACGGAGTTCTTTTAATTCCTTCTCATTTAGGGTATGGAAGCAATGGTAGCGGACCAATTCCAGGAGGTTCTGTTCTTATTTTCGATGTAAAACTGATTAAAGTAAATTAGTTCTACGCTATTATAAAATCAAAAAAGGCTGTCTACTTGGACAGCCTTTTATAGTTAGTTACTTTTTATCTGAATTCGATTATTATTTTAGAATTAATTGAATCTCATTAATTTGAGATAAACTGGTTTTCCTGCAAGGTTTTTTTTGACCTTGTAGGTATATAAATCTAATAAAAATGATACCTACAAGGTTTTGGAAACCTTGCAGGATTTTATAATACCAAAATAAAAAGGCTGCCTATATTAGACAGCCTTTTATAGTTAGTTACTTTTTGATTTCAATGATGCTTATAGCATAACCTCCACCCGGAGCACTGAGTTGTGATAGTTTCGATTGGTTCGTTACTTTCATTTTACGAATCGTATACGCTTGCGGATTGGTTTTATAATGAGCATCTTTTGCATCAGCATAAATCGTTGCCTCATATTTTTTTCCTTTTTCCAAGAAATCAAATTTGATGGTTGAGGTGCGAGAAGTTTCGCCATTTACATTACCGATGAACCAGTTGTTCGTCACTTTTGCTTTACGCGCAACAGTAACATATTGACCTGGTTCCGCTTCAAGGTATTTACTGTCAGACCAATCTATTGCTACATCTTTGATAAACTGGAAAGCATCTGGAAAACGGTCGTAGTTTTCTGGAGTATCAGCTGCCATTTGCAGTGGGCTGTACATGGTTACATACAAAGCCAATTGATTTGCAAGTGTGCTATTTACATGGGAGTTGTTGTCCTTATTCATTTTACTCAAATCCATTTCAAAAATCCCAGGAGTATAATCCATCGGTCCACCTACTAAACGTGTAAAAGGCAATACCGTCACGTGATTTGGTTTAGAACCACCAAAAGATTGATATTCTGTTCCTCTTGCAGCTTCGTTACCTATTAAATTAGGGTATGTTCTTGCAATCCCTGTTGGGCGAACTGCCTCGTGCGCATTCAACATAATTTTATAGTCGGCTGCTTTTTCTATTGCATATTGATAGTGGTTATTCATAAATTGGTTGTAATGATTTCCACCGTTTTCAATGATAGAACCTACATAACCACTTTTTACAGCATCATAACCATTGTCTTTCATGAATTGGTACGCTTTATCCAAATGACGCTCGTAATTACGAACTGAACCTGAAGTTTCATGGTGCATCATCATTTTAACGCCTTTTGATTTGGCATATTCATGTAAACCTTTGACATCAAAATCCGGATAGGGAGTCAGGAAATCAAAAACATAATCTTTGGAGTGACCAAACCAATCTTCCCAACCTTCATTCCAGCCTTCGACTAAAACCGCATCAAAACCGTGTTTAGCTGCAAAATCAATGTATTTTTTTACATTGGCGTTATTGGCACCGTGTTTTCCATTAGGCTTCGCTTTTGAAAAATCAGTAACGCCAAGTTGTACCGTAGGAAATTCATCCGTATACGCCCAAGAACTTTTTCCAGTAATCATTTCCCACCAAACACCTACGTATTTAACCGGTTTTATCCATGATGTATCTTCAATTTTGTTAGGGTCATTTAAGTTTAAGGTCATTTTTGAAGCCAGAATTTCTCTGGCATCGTCACTCACAATTATGGTACGCCAAGGCGAATGATTTGGAGCCTGCATGTATCCTTTGTCTCCTTTTGCATCTGGTGTCAACCAAGATTCGAAAACCATAGTTTTATCATCCAGATTCAAATGCATGCAAGAATAATCGATTAATGCTGCTTCGTGTAAATTGATATACAATCCGTCCGCTGTTTTTAGCATTAGCGAAGTTTGAACTCCTGTCAAAGAAAAAGAAGTTTGCGAGACATTTGCCGTTTTTGCTTTTTCAGCCAATCCTCTGATTTCTGATAATTTTGAAGTTGTATAATCGTATTCTTGGGTATCATAATCCCCAGGAATCCAAAATGCGGTATGATCACCTGTCATCGCAAATTGTGTTCTTTCTTCTTTGATTACAAAATAAGTAAGGTTTTTTTGTGAAGGGAATTCATAACGAAATCCAAGACCATCATCAAACAAACGGAAACGAATCACAATTTGTCTGTCGGTTTCTTTTTGATTTAAGGTTACTGCCAATTCGTTATAATGGTTGCGAATGGAGGCTACTTCTCCCCAAACTGGTTTCCAGTTTTCATCAAAAGTTGTTGCTTTGGTATCAATAACAGTAAAGTCATTTAGCAACGATTTTTTATCATTTTTTAACTCAAGACCCAATTTACTTGGCTTTACTACTGCTTTATTTTTGTAGTTCAAACTGTAACTTGGAGTTCCGTCGTTTTGTAAGGAGAACTCCATTACAAATTTTCCATTTGGTGATTTTAACTGCTGCGATTTTGCAGGGCTAAAAAACGTGAGCCACATTAGGGCTGTGAAAAGAAATTGCTTCATTTTTTAAATAGAATTTGATAAATTAATTTTTCAGGTTTGGTAATAGATTCTGATTTTCACGAAATCGATTTATTGAAAAACCCAAAGTTTTCCATATTTCGAAAAGGTAAAAGTAAACGCTTTACACACTACATATTTTCATCATTCTAAAAAAGTAGATTGAGTTTCAATTTATAAAACGCAAGATACTGAATAACTGTTTATTATGTGAATTTAGTATTTAAAAAAAGTGGTAGATTTATAATAAAAAAGTGGTCATTGAGATTGTTTTAATCCCAAAAACCTATTTGAAAAACAGTATTTTTCTATTTTAAATTGGTTCCAATCCGCATTACGTTAGCTTCAAAATCTTCTCGTGGACCTGCTGCTTTGTTTTTGAGTTGGGAACGGTAATTGTAAATTGTAGATACCGAATACCGAAGGAAAGTAGAAATTTTTGCGCTGTCCTTAATACCCAAACGAATCAGTGCAAAGATTCGCAGTTCCGTATTCAGCAGTTCGCCTTCTTTCAATTGTATGGCTTCTTCATCAATCAACAAAGCGCTGAATTCCGGTATGAAATTAGGAAAGAGTTGCAGGAACGTCTTGTCGAAATTCGTGAGAAATGCAGCAAGTTCATTTTCGACAAATTGTTTTGACTTTACTGCACTAATCAGGTCATTCATTTTTCCTGTTGTTGCCATGACATTCAATTTTCGGCGGTATTCGTCCAATTTTCCTATGTAGTCTGAACACTGGTCCATGTAGCGACCAATGTATATTTCTTTCAAAAGATTGGCTTCAGTCAGCGTATAATTCGTCTCGTTTAACTTTTCATTGAAAGTATTCAATTCAGTATTTAATTCCGAAAGCTTGCTGTTGGCCAAACTTAAATCCTGCTTTGCTTTGGACAATTTTTTCATTTGCTTAAAAAGTAAAAAAAGCACCGCCAACAAGAACACGGATAAGATACTCGCACTTATTAAAAACAGTACCAACTGAAACCGATTGGTTTCATTTTGTTTTTGATACGCCTCGTTGATAATGGGCAGCATCTTCGATATTTCATAGGTTCGTAAGCGCGCATTACAAAAAAGAGCATCTTCAAGCGAGCGTTTTATGTATTTGTAAGCGCGATCAATATCCCCGTTTTCATACATTAGAAAAGCCAACGAACGCAACGAAATATATTCTTTTTTGGCCAATTGCAAATCGGAAATAGCCGAAATGGTCAACCATTTTTTCTCCTGATTAAAGTCTTTTTTTTGGCGATAGGCCTGTGAAATAATGTAGGCAATAACCGCTCGATCATCACTGTTGTTAGCAATTTTTGGGAAATAGTTCAGCAATAAAGCCAGTGTTTCCTTGTGTTTTCCGGCATCAAGAAGCGTACTGGACTTCGCCATAATATAGGCGCTTGATTGCGGTTTGTAATAATTTAAAGAAGAATCACGGTACTTTTTTGTTAAAACAATATACTTCTTTTTTTCCTGAAGTGAAGCCGCATAATCAGACATATAACCATAAACGACGCTATTTACGGTGAAATAATAGCCTTTTAGTTCTGGTGAAGTATTGATGTTGATTCGATTAAGAATATCGGTCGCTTCCTTGTACATTCCTAAAGTTCCCATGATGGAAGCTAGATTTAATCGGGCATGATTTAGTTTTTGAATGTCATTTAGTTTTTCGGCTATTTGAAAACTTTTTCGAGCGTAAATCAACGCTGAATCGGATTGATACGATTTATATTCCGCATACAACTTTCCGTAAACATCATATTTTTGAATATCGGACGAAGTAGAAAGCAGCAGTTCTTTGAGTTTATTGATTTGAATCTCTTTTTTATCCGAATACAATTTGTAATCAGCAACTGTTTGATCTAATTCCTGCAATAATTGTTCAGAATTATTTTGGGCAAAAAGAAAAACAGGAAACATTAACGCAAGAAGTATATTCAAAAACCGATTCATTCAAATTTGATTAGATTGGTGTAAAAATAATTAAAAATTCAATGGAACTCCTAAAGTAAGCAAGGCAGCCGTACTAGATTTTAAAATAACCGCTAATTCGCTAATTTCTTTCGGGGCTTGTTTGGTCTAATATGTCGTTCGACCAAAATACTATCATTATTCACACGTTATGATTTTTTTATAAACCCAGAACTCAATAAGTCCCTTACAAATCATTAAATTTGTAACTTATTCAAAAATATGTTAGAAAAAGAAGTAATAAATTTCGAAAAAACGGCTATAGTTGGTATTGTGACTCAAAACCAAAGTGAAGAGAAACTAAACGAATATCTTGACGAATTGGAGTTTTTGACTTTTACCGCAGGAGGCCAAGTGGTGAAACGTTTTTCGCAAAAAATGGAACGTCCAAATCCTAAGACTTTTGTAGGAACTGGAAAAATTGAAGAGATTCATCTTTTTGTAAAAGAAAATGATATTTCAACTTTGGTATTTGATGATGAGTTATCGCCTTCACAGCAAAAAAATATATCTAAAATCATTACAGAATGTAAAATTCTGGATAGAACGCACCTTATCCTAGATATTTTTGCGCAACGTGCTGAAACTTCGTATGCAAGAACGCAGGTAGAATTAGCACAATGTATCTATATGTTGCCTAGATTATCGGGACTTTGGACACACCTTGAACGCCAAAAAGGGGGAATTGGAATGCGTGGACCTGGAGAAACAGAGATTGAAACCGACAGACGTATTGTTCGTGACCGAATCGCTTTATTGAAAGATAAAATTAAAGCAATCGACAAACAAATGGGAACGCAAAGAGGCAATCGCGGTTCCATGGTACGCGTGGCTTTGGTTGGGTACACTAATGTGGGGAAATCGACTTTGATGAATGCCGTTGGGAAAAGTGACGTTTTTGTAGAGAACAAACTTTTTGCAACATTGGACACCACCGTTCGAAAAGTAGTTATCAAAAACCTGCCTTTCCTGCTTTCGGATACCGTAGGATTTATCAGAAAATTGCCAACGCAACTGGTTGATTCTTTCAAAAGTACGCTGGATGAGGTTCGCGAAGCGGATTTGTTATTGCACGTTGTTGATATTTCGCATCCGGAATTTGAAGATCATATTGCATCCGTAAACCAAACGTTATTGGACATCAAGGCAAATGACAAACCGGTAATAATGGTTTTCAACAAAATCGATGCCTACAAGCATTTGACTATTGACGAAGATGATTTAATGACCGAAAAAACGCCAAGACATTACACGCTGGAAGAATGGAAAGCGACTTGGATGAGTCGAGTAGGAGAGCAAAATGCGTTGTTTATTTCGGCTACCGAGAAAGAAAATTTTGAGGAATTCAGAGAACGCGTTTACGAAGCCGTAAGACAAATTCACATCACACGCTTTCCGTACAATAAGTTTTTATATCCGGATTATAAAGACGCGGTGGAAAAAGAAGATAAAGACGAAGAAGAAAACGAATAATTTTCAATTTATAGAGTACACAACTGCCAGTTCGAGCGCAGTCGAGAACAGCGTTAGTGTAGCAACAGAATCCCTTTTGATATTTTCAAGAGGGATTTTTTTTGGGCATGTCCCAGCTTCCTCTGCGTTACAGCTGCGTCAGGCTGTATGCTGCAATCTTTTATGTAGTCCCGAATCTTCGGGACTACATAAAAGATTGCAGCTGCCATCCTTCATGCGGAGTAGCGATAACAATAATTAAGAAATTAAAAGTCTATTTGATAATTTGTAAGATAATTATTAAGGTGTATATTTGAAAGTAATACGCTATGCAGTAGCATGTATCCACCCAAAATGAGAGGTATAAGCGCTATTTTTTAGCGGGTATATACATGTTGGGCGACATGGTACCGTGATTCTACTAAAAAATTAAATAAAATAACAAGTTATGGCAAGCAAAAAGGAAGCGTTGGAATTGGTCGAATTCTATGAAGAAAATTATAGAAATCCAAAATTAGAAAGATTTATTATAAGTGGATTATATGATTTAAATCCAGAAAAAGAAGCTCAACTAAATGTTGAAAGTAAATGGCCAAAAGAATGGCTAAATAATGGTAAAGCTGGAGTCTATTTCTTTTTAGATGAAAATCTTGAAGTAGCTTATATCGGAAAATCAAATCATTTTGGCTATAGATTTGGAAGTTATTTTGAATATGATGAGAATAAGAATTGTAAAACTAAACATACGTGGAAAACTAATCCTAGATTTGTCTTGACAGTTGCAGTCCCTGACGAATCGAAATTTGAATGTACAGGACTTGAAGAATTTTTACTTTCGAAAATTGTAACTACTGACAATAAATTATTCAATAATAGAGAATAAAACTACGTCGCCCAACCGCCATTTTGAGCTAGCTGGAATTTAGTGGAATAATCGTTCCGCATCAAGTTTTCGTTAAGCCGAAAATTGAGCGGTTACGAACTTCCAGCCATCTCAAAGTGGCATAACGTCATGCTCAATCATAAAGAAACCTAGAAATGAAAAAAGAAACAAAAGATGACATTGCATATGGTGTTGCAAAAGCAGTTCTTGGTTCTATTCCTGTTGTTGGCGCGACAGCGTCAGAGCTTTTACAATTATTAGTCACTCCTCCATTAGAAAAAAGGAGAAATGAATGGATGATTGAAGTAGGCGAAAAACTAAAACAACTTGAACAGAAAGAAGAACTTGATTTGATTAAATTATCAAATAATGATGTTTTTATAGACGTTGTTTTGCAAACCACACAGCTAGCACTTCGAACAAGCGAAAAAGAGAAAATACAATATTTCAAAAACGTAATTTTGAATAGCGCCGTTGAAGAAAATCCAAACATAACTGAAGTGCAAATCTTTCTGAACTTTATATCGACTTTCACAGTTTGGCACATTAAAATCCTGAAATTATTTGACAATCCCGAAAATTGGTTTAAGAAAAATGGAAAGAGTTTGCCGAATTATATGGCTGCCGGTTTATCAAATGTTTTGGAAGAAGCATATCCTGAATTAAATGGAAAAAGAGAATTGTATGATTTGATTTGGGATGATTTGTCACGAGCAGGTTTACATAAAACTAGCGGTTTACATACCACAATGACAGG
Source organism: Flavobacterium sp. GNP002 (assembly GCF_054343795.1). NCBI lineage: Bacteria > Pseudomonadati > Bacteroidota > Flavobacteriia > Flavobacteriales > Flavobacteriaceae > Flavobacterium > Flavobacterium sp. GNP002. The sequence goes on along the minus strand of NZ_JBTGUW010000001.1, from coordinate 1,094,392 downwards.
CTCAGGTTTAATGACTCCGAGAACAACAACCTTTGGAAAAGAATTTTTAGAATTTATAACTGAAAGTCCAATCGATTAAATGACCCCCACTAGCGCTCGTTTGTCCACATTCTCTGGTGCTCGTCTGCGACGAGTACCTACTTAAATTAAGAAACAAATTATAGCGTTTGCAACGCGGATCTCCCCACTAGCGCTCGTTTGTCCACATTCTCTGGTGCTCGTCTGCGACGAGTACCTACTTAAATTAAGAAACAAATTATAGCGTTTGCAACGCGGATCGCTAAAACCGGAGTACCTTTAAATAACTATACGACTGTTTTATAGTAGCGTTTCTTAAAATCAATATTTGAAAAAAATGTCTGAGAATTAAAAAGTTATCGATAGTACAGTGCCTACATTTATTACTATAACAGTTGTAGACTGGGTAGATTTATTTGTACGAACTAATTATTGTACTATTTTAGATGAATCCTTAAATTATTGTATCAAGGAAAAAGGATTGAGTGTGCATGCTTATGTATATATGACTAGTCATATTCATTTAATTGTAACAGCATTTGATGGAGAGTTGCAAAATGTTATTCGGGATTTTAAAAAATTCACCTCAAAAAAACTGGTACAAGCAATAAAAGAACACCCTGAGAGCAGGCGAGAATGGCTGTTACGGAAATTTAGTTTCGAAGCTCAAAAATCAGGAAGAGCTAAAAATTATAAAGTATGGCAAGATGGTTTTCATCCCTTTATATTGGATACTTTGGAAAAAATAGAACAGCGTCTAAACTATATGCATTATAATCCTGTTGAAGCCGAAATTGTTTTTCATGAAAGAGATTATGTAAACAGTAGTTATAGAAATTATGAAGAAGATAATACTGTTTTTTGTAATGTAAATGTCGAACCTTTATGGTAATCTGTTTAGATTGGCCGCGTTGCAAACGCTTTATTTAGTTTACAGCAGTAAGTAGGTACTCGTTGCAAACGAGCACCAGAGTACAGAGACACTACAGAACAAAAAAAGACCTTTAGAAAATTCTAAAGGTCTCTTTTATAAAAATGTATTTTTTTAGAAACCGTAGTTTACGCCTAAACCTATGTTTTGACGGGTTTGAAAACCTTGGAACGCATTGTCATCATAAATGGTTTGAAAAGTAAAATTAGTCGATAAGTATTTATTGATTGTCATAACCACATTAACTTGATAATCAATATCAACATTTTTAGGTGTATCTAAGTAATTAGAGTATAAATTAGCAATATTTTCTACAGATACATTCTTCATAACATTGAATTTATAATATCCGCTTAAAGCAGCTCCAAATTCGTATCTTGAATTCTCGCCTTGCTCTACCCCAAATGATGTTGTGTTACCTGATAAAGCTAATGCTGCCGCTGTTGTAAAATGACTATGAACAACAATAAGTCTTGATGTTGCGGGAGCAATATTAAATTTAAATGTATCCCTTTTTTTCCACATCATACCAGGTCCTAGTTGAAAGTAAGCTGGAGAAAAGAAGTGAGAAATTTTATTGGTTTGTGTCGCTGGATCTAAACCAGTATCCATTTGAGTGTTAAAATTAAAAAAAGCAGAATAATACCAATAACCAGATGCTTTCTTTCCTAGTAATGAATTATATAGTAATCTATCATCTGTTTTTTGAGTATCAGCATTTTTAATTTTTGCTAAACCATAGCCTACAATAACTTTATTATCCCAGTTAATAGTTCCTTTTTTATAATTGAAATCATAGTTCACTAACAAATTAGCTGCAATATTACTTTGACCACCTGCTAGCCAGTTATTAAAAGTAGATTGATTTCCTATTAAAGAGAATGTTCCAACTTTTGCCCAACCGTCGGGTTTTTCTTCACCTAGTTTTGAAGCAGCAGCTTCTGTTTTCTTTAAATTTTCTTTTTCATTTACTTGTGCAACACTAAGTGCGGAAACGAATAATAAACTAAATAGTATTTTTTTCATTATTTTTAGATTTAGATGCAAAGGTAAATTTCGTATCTAAATTGTAAAAAAAAATTGTCGAAAAGCAAATTTCATCGATAAAAACCTTATTTAGCCACTTTATACAATGGAACGGCAGAACATGCTTCGCCATACATTATACTTCGTGCAAAAGGTTGCAAGTAATGCGCTGCTAATACGTAAGCCCGCATCGGAACCGGTTTTCTGGAGCATCCTTTTATAATAACAGGCTTATTTTCATAAACCGAATAGTCAATTTTAGGCAATAATTCTTCATACAAAGAAGCGTCTAAATCTTCCAAAGTTCCATTGATGATTTTCTTCGCAAATGGCGCTAGTTGAATGGCTACCAAAATTGAAGCCCAAGCCGGAACAATAGCATCGGTACTGCAATGAATCGCAACATATTGATCTTGGTATTGTGACCAATCATGATTTTTCAATTCCTCTCTAAAGTCTTTTTCTTTCAATAAAAAACCTTCCAACAGCCATTGCGAAATATCGATTTGCGTACGAATCCCCTTTGGATAATAATCTTCGAGATCGAAAACTTCCAAAACACTATTCGCAACTTTATTTATAATTTCTTCCATTTTGAAAAGTTTAAAAGGTTTAAAGTTTAAAGTTGCATAACCTTAAACTTTAAACCTGAAACAAATTTTACAACATTCCCAATTCTAATTTTGCTTCTTCGCTCATTAAATCTTTGCTCCAAGGCGGATCAAAAGTAATTTCTACTTCAGCATCTTTTACATTTGCAATCGATTTTACTTTTTCTTCCACTTCTCTTGGTAAGCTTTCTGCAACCGGGCAGTTTGGAGAGGTAAGTGTCATCAGGATTTTTACTTCGTAATCAGTATTGACCATCACGTCATAAATTAATCCTAATTCGTAAATATCTACAGGAATCTCCGGATCGTATATAGTTTTTAATATTTTTACGATTGATTCTCCTAACTCGGTGGTGTCTATTTCTTGTTCCATTTTTTTAATATTTAATTTTTATTATTCGTAAATAACCGATATCAATGTAGTTGTGTCAAATAAGCTTATAACTTTATTCACTCCATACGTATTATTTGTAAAAATAATGTTAGTTGTAACCTTAGGATGATGTGCGGTGTTTAATTCAACAACATCAGTGTGTAAACCGATATTCGTGTTATAGGAAAAGGTGCCAGATTCTTTGTTTGAATCAATAAATTTTATTTCCTTTTTAACATCACTAAAAAAATCTGAATAGGAGGTATTAGGATAGTTCGTATCTATTATTTTTTTATTGTAGTCAACAAAAATTTTGAATGCAAATGGAGGACTGCTTTTTCTAAAATTTTCTTTAAATGTTTTGGAAAGAGCGGAACTTCCTCTATTAAAAGTAAGGGTTGTTTTGTTTTTTTTGACATCAAATACACCATTAATAGTATGTGTGTTATGGTACAGTTCACTTGCTAATTTATTTTTATCTACGTTACTAAGGTTATGCATGTCGATAGAAGCAACTATTTTTGAGTGATCTTCTGGATTTTCAACTTTAATAAATGCAAGTTTGGGAAATGTAGTTTTCATGAGCAGCGTATCTGCATACAGTATTTTATTCAAGATATTGAAATTTGACTTTTGTTCGTAAATAAACTTTATCCTAGAAAATGCTTCGGGAGCGTTGACCTGAGAGTAAATAGAAGTGCAAATTAGTATTAGAGATAGGACTACTGTTTTTTTCATAAGCTTGTATAATTAATTCTGCGTATTGAACGCCAATGCATACATTTTTATGTTTTTTATCATCGATACCAATCCGTTGGCGCGAGTTGGTGATAAATGTTCTTTTAGACCTATTTCGTCAATAAAATTCATATCGGCTTCTAGAATATCTGATGCTTTTTGATTGGAAAAAGTACGAATTAATATCGCAATAATTCCTTTGGTCAAAATGGCATCACTATCGGCAGTGAAAACAATTTTGTCATCCGTTTGTTCTCCTTGCAACCACACTTTCGACTGGCAGCCTTTAATCAGATTGTTTTCGGTTTTGAATTCTTCTTTGATTAACGGAAGTTTTTTTCCTAATTCGATAATGTATTCATAACGCTCCATCCAGTCGTCAAACATGGAGAACTCGTCAACAATTTCTTCTTGTATTTCTTTAATTTTCATACTATGCTGAATTTATTTTCAGTTTTTTTCTTTAGCTAATAAAGTTATCGTATTCACGAATTTCTTAATTTCATTTGGTGGAAAACCATGATCAAAACTATCCGTTTCATAGGTTTTATCCTTGAGGGTGATTTTCAAATTCGCGATAGCTGCACCGTCATGAAAACGTTTTTCGGTTGGTGCTTTTAATTTGGCTAAACTATCCAATTCCACCTTTTTAAAACAATCTACTAACTCTTTCCAGTCTGCATCCGAAATTTTTGTTGGTACCGGCTTATCATTTCCGTCTCTGTCTTTTGAAACCGTCAGCATCTGATTTTTCACTGTTATTTTTTGATAAAAACCTCTGGTGTTAGCTGTGTATTCGATAACAGCGGTTTCAATATCTTGCGCTTTGGCGCTATCGCAACCGTTGCCCAGAAAAATAGTCAGAAATAATAAGGATAGAGTTTTCATGTGTTGATATTTTAATTTTTTTAGGACAACATGAGTTGCGCTTTTTTAATAGCTTCAACCATAACATCAATTTCTTCTTTGGTATTATAAAAAGCAAATGATGCTCGTATAGTTCCCGGAATATTAAAAAAATTCATAATTGGTTGGGCGCAATGATGGCCTGTTCGTACTGCTATTCCTAATTTGTCAATTATGGTGCCAATATCGTACGGATGAATACCTTCAATGTTAAACGAAATTACGGAAGTTTTTTCTTTGGCGGTGCCAAAAATCTTTAAACCTTCAATTTCCAATAATCGTTTCGTTCCGTATTCCAGTAATTCTTTTTCTTGTTGTTGAATGTTGTCAAAACCAACTTCATTCATATAATCAACGGCAGTTCCCAGCACAATTCCACCAGCAATATTTGGTGTTCCGGCTTCAAATTTATGAGGCAATTCAGCATAAGTAGTTTTCTCGAAAGTCACTTCTTTGATCATTTCACCTCCACCTTGATACGGCGGTAATTTATTCAACCACGCTTCTTTTCCGTATAAAATTCCGGTTCCTGTTGGCCCACATATTTTATGTCCTGAAAAAACATAAAAATCACAATCTAATTCCTGAACATCTGGTTTCAAATGCGGAACAGCTTGCGCTCCATCAATCAAAATCGCTGCTCCAACTTCATGTGCTTTGTCAATCATATATTTAATTGGATTGACCGTTCCCAGAGCATTCGAAATATGATTTACGGTAACAACTTTAGTTTTATCCGAAAGTAATTTGTCATACTCAGACATAATCAGTTCGCCATCAAGATTCATTGGAATCACACGCAAAGTCGCTCCCGTTTTCTCGCACAACATTTGCCAAGGCACAATATTGCTGTGGTGTTCCAATGCCGAAACTAAAACTTCATCGCCTGGTTTCAAAATCGAAGCAAATCCATTAGTAACTAAATTAATTCCATGCGTTGTTCCCGAAGTAAAAAGCACTTCATGAGCAAATTTTGCATTGATATGGTTTTGAAGTTTCCCGCGTGAAATCTCGTATGCATCAGTTGCTAATTGACTTAAGGTGTGAACGCCACGGTGAATATTAGCGTTGATTTCCTGATAGTATTTTGAAATCGCATCAATCACCACTTGTGGTTTTTGCGAAGTGGCTCCGTTGTCGAAATAAACCAATGGTTTCCCGTTTACTTTTTGTGAAAGAATAGGGAAGTCGGCTCTAATTTTATTAATGTCTAACATTTTGTCGGCTTGTTTTTTTAATGTTTTTATGGGTCAAATAGATTGCCAGTATTCTACATTTTTTTAGAGAAACTAATTTGGAATTAGTCTTTCATTATTTAGAATTTTTCTAAATACAAAAGTAGTGAAATTGGAATTAATTTTTGGCAAACACTTGTTAATAAAAGTTATTACTATTTACGATTTAGAAAAATATAATACGACTTCAAATCTTACTTTTTGGTAAATCGGAAGATTTTATGAAACAATTTATCTTTATAAATTTAACCATTAAGAAATTAAGAAAAATTAAGTATTAATTCTTAATGAAACTTAATTTCTTAATGGTTTAAATAAAAAATAGTTGTTTGCAGAAAAATCATTTTCAGTATTACTAAGTGTTTCAAAAATGTGGTTCTTTTTTATTAAATTGCTTGAAATTAATTCTCTATGAAAAAATTCTTCAAGTTCGTTGGTTTTGCTTCTTTTATCGGAATCTTTTATGTTGGGTTCACTACTTATCCAAAACTGGACTTAATTTCTGGCTTTTCAGCCAAAAGTATCGCCTCGGGACATTTTATTGATAATCGCTCGCAGGAAATGATTGAGAAGGGCGACAATGATATCGACATGATTGATTTGGCCAAAAACAGAATCGAAGATGCCGGAAAGTTTGCTGTGGCTTCGGTTTATGGTTTAAAAGAAAGAAAAGCAATTTACCGTGAAGGTTTGGGAGTGACTTTAATCAATGATGATTTTGATGTGTCAAAACCGTATTTGGTTCCTAAAAGAACAAAATTGAAGAACAATTTACCTTTTCCGTATGGAAATAACGAACCTAAAGACACGGTTTTTAGCAACGTTGATTATACTAAATTGAATGCGGCTGTAGCCAATGCTTTTGACGTGAAAGGAGAATTGAAAAAGAGAACGCGTTCCTTATTAGTAATTTATAAAGACAAAATCATTGCCGAAAAATACGATACGGGATTTACTAAAAACAGTAGAATTTTAGGTTGGTCCATGACCAAAAGCATAACGAGCGCCATGTTTGGAATTTTGGAGAAACAAAGAAAATTTGATATTGACGATCCAGCTCCTATTGCAGAATGGAAAAATGACAGCCGAAAATTGATAACCACAAGTGATTTGCTCCACATGAACTCTGGTTTACAATGGGTAGAAGATTACACTACTATTTCTGATGTTTCCAAAATGCTTTTTCAGGCCCCAGATATGACTCGCTCGCAATTAGAAAAACCGGCTGAATATAAACCCAATATGCGGTGGAATTATTCTTCAGGAACCACGAATTTACTTTCTGGGATTTTGCGAAAACAGTTCAAAACACATCAAGAATATCTAGATTTTTGGTACAGTGCTTTGATTGATAAAATAGGAATGAATTCTATGGTTATCGAAACAGATATGGCTGGAAATTATGTCGGTTCCTCCTACGGTTGGGCTACAACGAGAGATTGGTCAAAATTTGGGTTGTTGTATTTGCACAAAGGGAATTGGAACGGGGAACAAATTTTCAATGAAAATTGGGCGAAATATACCGCAACTCCTACCAATAGATCTGAGGGAAGATATGGCGGACATTTTTGGCTTAATGCCGGCGGATCATTCCGTGATGTTCCGAGAGATATGTATTATTGCAGCGGTTTTCAGGGGCAAATGGTGGCAATTATTCCGTCACTTGATTTAGTGATTGTTCGAATGGGTTTAAAAGAAGATCCTAATTTTGATTTTAATGGAATGTTGAAAGGGATTATTGAAAGTGTGAAGAAATAATTCTTATGATAAAAAATAAAATTTTACAATCAGTTTTAATGATAATTGGAGGTTGGTTTTTAATAGGTTTAGGTTATTCTACTAATCTAGGTTACTCAATAATAAATACATTTTGTTTTTTGGGAGGTCTTGTATTGTTTTTTATAGGAATTATAATATTTATTCTTGCAGTAAGAGACTAAAAAATTAACCGCAAAGGGCACAAAGTTTAGTGAAAACTTTGTGCCCTTTGCGTAAATCTTTGTGAACCGAGTGTTTAAAACACTACAAATCAAATCCCAATTTCACCCCTAATTTTGTGGCGATAATTTTGGTGATGCGTTGTTTTAATTCTGGTATTTTTATGTTTTCGATAACGGCATTCGAGAATGCATACATCAAAAGTGCCTTGGCTTCTTTTTTAGGGATTCCGCGTTGTTGCATGTAGAACATTGCTGTTTCGTCTAATTGTCCAACGGTACAACCGTGAGAACATTTTACGTCATCGGCAAAAATTTCTAATTGCGGTTTTGCATTTATTGTCGCTTTGTCGCTCAATAAAATATTGTTACTTTTTTGGAACGCATTTGTTTTTTGAGCGTCTTTTTCCACATAGACTTTTCCGTTGAAAACTCCCGTAGAACGATCAGCGTAAATTCCTTTATAATCTTGGAAACTTTCGCAATTTGGAGCCGCATGTTTAACCAAAGTATAATGATCTACGTGTTGTTTTTCGCCAATAATCGTGATTCCGTTTAACGTGCTTGTTAATCGTTCTCCAAAGTGATAAAAGTTCAAGTTGTTTCTCGTTAAGTTTCCTCCAAAAGAGAAGGTATGAACCGAAACGTGACTTTCTTTTTGTTGAGAAACGTAGGTGTTATCTATTAAATTCGCTTCAAGCGTATCGTTTTGGATTTTGTAATAATCAACGATAGCACGTTTTTGAGCAAAAATCTCGGTAACAGAATTCGTTAACACAGGATTTTCGTTTAAACTTTGATGACGCTCAATAATTTGAACATGTGAATTTTCACCCACAACCACTAAGTTTCTTGGTTGAACCAAAAGAGCCGCTTCGTTTCCTGTAGAGAAATACATGATTTCAATAGGCTTATCTGCTACTTTACTTTTTGGAATGTTGATATACGCTCCTTCAATAGCAAAAGCTGTATTCAAGGAAGTCAGACTTTCGTCTTTGTTGGCAATTTGGTTAAAATAAGTATCAATAACCATTTTGTATTTTGGTTTGGTCAATGCCGATGACATCAAGCAAACATCAATTCCTTCGTGTGTGGTTGACGATAAATGCGAACTAAAAACGCCATCAATAAACACTACTTTATAGGTGTCTATTTCGTGTAAAAAGTATTTTTTTACGTGGTTGAATTCAACTGCATTTTCTTGTTTTGGAAAAACGGTAAAGTCATTTTTTAAGATGGCATTTAGCGAAGTATATTTCCAAGCTTCGTCTTTTTTGGTTGGGAAACCTTTATTTTCAAAGTTTTTTATGGCGGCAGTTCTCACGTCATGAAGTTCAGAGTGAACATCGACGCGCTCTTCGAAAGCCATAAAAGACGATAGTAATTTTTCTTTTAATTCCATTTTTATATTGTTTAAAGTTTAAGGTTTAAAAGTTTAAAGTTATCTCGAGGCAACTTTAAACTTTAAACTTCAAACAAAATTTTAAGCTTCTTGTTCTTGTTTAATCCAATCGTATCCTTTTTCTTCCAGTTCGTGCGCTAGTTCTTTTCCACCGGATTTTACAATTTTTCCGTTGTATAATACGTGAACGAAATCAGGAACGATATAATCCAATAAACGTTGGTAGTGTGTAATTACTACGATGGCGTTTTTGTCGCTTTTTAGTTTGTTAACACCATTGGCAACAATTCGTAACGCATCAATATCCAATCCAGAATCGGTTTCATCAAGAATAGCCAATTTTGGTTCCAACATTGCCATTTGGAAAATTTCGTTACGTTTTTTCTCTCCACCAGAAAAACCTTCGTTTAGCGAACGAGACAAAAATTTACGGTCAATTTCTAATAATTCTGATTTTTCACGAATCACTTTCAGCATTTCGTTTGCAGGCATTTCTTCCTGACCGTTTGCTTTACGCGTTTCGTTGATGGCAGTTCTCATGAAGTTAGTAACTGAAACTCCCGGAATTTCAACCGGATATTGGAACGAAAGAAAAACACCTTTATGCGCTCTTTCTTCTGGTGCCAATTCCGAAAGGTCTTCTCCGTCTAAAGAGATTTCGCCTCCGGTTACTTCGTAGTTTTCGTTTCCTGCAATGATAGACGCAAGGGTACTTTTCCCAGCACCGTTTGGTCCCATAATCGCGTGAATTTCTCCTGCTTTTACTTCAAGGTTAATTCCTTTTAATATTTCTTTGTCCCCAATCGAGGCGTGTAAATTTTTTATACTTAACATGTTTTCTTTGTTTAAAGTTTAAAGTTTAAAGTTCTCGTGTTTACTGAAACTTGGTGCCTTTAAAATCTTTTTTGTTTAAATATGATATAAAATTGTTTATTTTTCCACTTAAATTTTCGAAGTCAGTTTTTAAAATTTCAAACTTTTCTTCATTGATATAATTGTAATCTAAAATGCGGTATAATTGCGACCTTGTTTCTCCAGCGGATCCTTTTGCGATACACAAAAACTGTCTAAATTCTAAATTTCCGTTTCTCTCAAAACCTTCAGCAATATTATCCATTATTGAGCCTGATGATGCTTTTATCTGATCTTTAAATCTGAAATCATTTTTTAAATCTGATTCTACAGAAATAATATGAATTTCTTTAGCCAGTCGTCTAGCCTCTTTCCAAATTTCTAAATCTTCAAACCTAGTTATTGTCGCCATTCATTTTTGTTTAAGGTTTAAAGTTAATCATAAGTTGCTCAACTTTAAACCTTAAACTTTAAACAAATTTTTACCCTACACTTCCTTCTAACGAAATTTCTAATAATTTTTGTGCTTCTACAGCGAATTCCATTGGCAACTTATTCAATACATCTTTACTGAAACCGTTTACGATTAAAGCAATAGCTTTTTCAGTTGGAATTCCTCGTTGGTTGCAATAGAAAACTTGGTCTTCGCCAATTTTACTTGTCGTAGCTTCATGTTCTATTTTTGCCGATGGATTTTTACTTTCGATATAAGGGAAAGTATGCGCGCCACAATTGTTCCCCATTAATAAGGAATCACATTGTGAAAAGTTTCTGGCGTTATCTGCATTTGGTGAAATTCGGACTAAACCTCTATAACTGTTTTGTGATCTTCCAGCAGAAATTCCTTTGGAAATAATAGTCGATTTAGTGTTTTTACCTAAATGGACCATTTTGGTTCCTGTATCGGCTTGTTGGAAATTATTGGTAACCGCAATCGAATAAAATTCGCCTGTTGAATTGTCTCCTTTTAAAATAACGGAAGGATACTTCCAAGTTATCGCAGAACCGGTTTCTACTTGTGTCCAAGAAATTTTTGCGTTTTTCTCGCAGATTCCTCTTTTGGTCACAAAATTGAAAACACCACCTTTTCCCTCTTTGTTTCCAGGATACCAGTTTTGTACGGTTGAATATTTGATTTCGGCATCGTCCAATGCGATTAGTTCCACTACAGCTGCGTGCAATTGATTTTCATCACGACTTGGTGCGGTACAACCTTCAAGGTAGCTTACATAACTGCCTTCGTCAGCAACTAATAATGTTCTTTCGAATTGTCCTGTTCCTGCTTGATTGATTCTAAAATAAGTTGAAAGTTCCATTGGGCAACGAACGCCTTTTGGAATATAACAGAACGAACCATCAGAGAAAACTGCTGAGTTTAGCGCCGCATAAAAGTTGTCTTTTTGCGGTACAACTGTTCCTAAATATTTACGAACTAATTCTGGATGTTCTTTGATGGCTTCAGAAATACTCATAAAGATTATTCCTTTTTCGCCTAATGTTTTCTTGAATGTAGTCGCTACTGAAACCGAATCGACAACGATATCCATTGCTACATTATTCATCATTTTTTGCTCATCGACAGAGATACCTAACTTTTTATACATTTCTAAAAGTTCAGGATCCACATCGTCCAAAGTTTTATTAGGATCTACAGCTTTTGGAGCTGAATAATAGGAAATAGCCTGAAAATCAGGTTTAGTATAATGAACATTTGCCCATTCTGGCTCTGTCATTTGCTCCCAAGCACGAAAAGCCTCCAGACGCCAATCGGTCATCCATTGTGGCTCTCCTTTTTTGTGCGAAATAGCGCGAACGATATCTTCATTTAAACCGATAGGAAACGTTTCCGATTCTAATTCGGTGTAAAATCCGTATTCGTATTCTTTAGTTTCGAGTTCGATTTTTAAATCGTCTTCTGTATATTTGCTCATTCTGATTTAAAGATTTAAAGATTTAAAGATTCAAAAATTGAATATTAAACTTTATTATTTGTATCTAAATATTTAATAAAATTAGAAAGGTTTTAAGAAATTTCAATAGTCAAATTATAACTTTTTTGAATTTCTTCGTGATTGCAAAAACCTAACTTTCTGGATAATATCAACATATTTCTAACCTCGGCACAACTGCCTTTGGAGATTTTTAAATATCTTGTAAATTGTCTATTACTGTTGTATTCTGAACCTTCGGCAATGTTATTTGTAATTGAAACTACTGCTCTTTTTATTTGGTCCTTAAAACCAAATTCTTTTTCCAAGGATTTACTATTTAATAATTCAATAACTAATTTAGTTAAGACAATACCTTTTTTATGGAAATCAAATTCTTCAAATGATTTTGTCATACTATCATTAATCTTTTAATTTTTAAATTTTTCAATCTTTAAATTAAAGAGAGAAACTCTCCCCGCAACCACAAGTTCTATTGGCATTTGGATTGTTGAAAACAAATCCTTTACCATTTATTCCTCCTGAGAATTCTAATATTGTTCCGGCTAAGTATAGAAAAGATTTTTTCTCAACAGCAATAGTGATATCGTTGTCTACAAAAATTTTATCGTCTTCGCTTTTTGTTTTATCAAATTTTAAATCATAAGACAATCCAGAACATCCGCCGCTTTTTACACCCACTCTTACGTAGTCGATTGCAGCGTCAAAACCATCATCTTGCATTAAATCGATGATTTTTTTTCTTGCTGTGTCAGAAACTTTTATCATAGCTTATATTGATTTTGTCTAAATTAAGCACAAAGATAGTGTATAAAAAGCTTTTTCCATAATTGATAACATTATTATAACTAATGCAAAAATAGAAAAAAGCTATTTGCGATCAGTAAAAGCGTTTGAATTCCTTAACTTTGTTTCCTCTCGAAAAAAAGAAAAATCATGAAATTATATCCCATAGAAACAGGCAATTTTAAATTGGATGGTGGCGCAATGTTTGGCGTGGTGCCAAAAACCATTTGGAACAAAACCAATCCTGCCGATGAAAATAACCTGATTGATATTGCGGCGCGCTGTTTATTGATTGAAGATGGCAACCGATTAATTTTGATTGATACCGGAATGGGAAACAAGCAATCTGAGAAGTTTTTCGGGTATTACTCGCTTTGGGGAATACATTCCATGGATAAATCGTTGGCTAAATATGGTTTTCATCGCGATGATATTACCGATGTTTTTATGACGCATTTGCATTTTGACCATTGTGGTGGAAGCGTACAATGGAACGCTGACAAAACAGGATACGAACCTGCGTTTAAAAACGCTAAATTCTGGTCTAACGAAAATCATTGGGAATGGGCGACAAAGCCAAATCCAAGAGAGAAAGCATCGTTTTTGTCGGAAAATATTTTGCCGATGCAGGAAAGCGGGCAGCTGAATTTTATCCAAAGACCCGAAGGAGATTTTTTAGAAAAATCGGAATTGGGTTTTGGCATTTTCTTTGCTGATGGACATACCGAAAAGCAAATGATTCCGCACATTCAATACAAGGACAAAACAATAGTTTTTTGTGCTGATTTATTGGCAACAGCCGGACATATTCCAATTCCGTATGTAATGGGATATGATACCAGACCTTTATTGACAATGCCAGAAAAAGAAAAATTCATGAATGCTGCGGCAGATAATAATTATTATTTGTTCTTGGAACATGATGCACATAATGAAATAATAACCGTACAGAAAACCGAAAAAGGCGTTCGCTTGGCAGAAGTTTTTACTTGCGAACAAATCTTAACATAGTGTTAATCATAACGCCTTTTGTAACAAAAAAAATTATTTTAGACAAATATTTAAAAATCAACAAAAACATTTTCAATGAATACCATTAAACCCATTTACATTTCTGCTTTTGCACTTTTAGCATTAGTGGGATGTGGCGCTTCAAAACAAGTTTCAAATACGTCTAAGGCTGAACTAGTTGCCATAAGTGCACCTTTAAATATTAAAAAAAAGGCACCAATTGCTGAAAATGACTTGAAAAGATGGAGTCATCTAGATATTGTCACGGATACCATTCCTGGTATGAGTGTTGACAAGGCGTATGCTGAATTATTGAAAGGTAAAACAGGCGTTCCAGTTATTGTTGGAATTGTAGATTCTGGTGTGGATATCGAACACGAAGATCTGAAATCGGTACTTTGGACTAATAAGAAAGAAATTGCCGGAAACGGAATTGACGATGACAAAAACGGATTTATCGATGATATTCACGGATGGAATTTTCTTGGAGACAGCACCAAAGAAAACTTGGAATACGAAAGAATCATTAAAGACAAAACTTTAGTAGATGATGCTACTTATCAAGAGGCGAAAGCATTGAATGATAAAAAAGTGGCTGAAGCTGCTGCAGGGAAAACGCGTTCAGAGCAAATGTTAGAAAGTATTACTGCAGGTGATGCTGTACTAGTAAAACATTTCGGAAAACCAGTTTATACAGTCGAAGAGGTAAATGCAATTGTTTCACAAGAACCGGAAATACAAAAAAGTAAAGCGGCTATGCAACAAATGCTTTCTTATGGATTGCCATTAGCGGATTTAAAAGTTGCTGTTCAAAAACAATTAGACGATCAGGTTGCACTTATAAATGGCGACAATCTGAAAACAGATTACCGTAAAGTGGTAGGAGATAATCCAAATGATATAACCGATACTAAATACGGAAACAATAATGTGATGGGACCAGACAAGAACGAAATTCTTCATGGAACGCACGTTGCCGGAATTGTTGCTCAAAGCAGAAACAACGTATTAGGTGGGGATGGTGTTGCAAACAACGTTCAGATTCTTACCGTTCGTGCAGTGCCAGATGGTGATGAGTACGATAAAGATATTGCACTTGGAATTCGTTACGCTGTTGATAATGGTGCCAAAGTAATCAACGGAAGTTTTGGAAAAAGCTTCTCTCCACACAAGCAATGGGTTTATGATGCTATAAAATATGCTGAGAAAAAAGATGTATTAATCGTTCACGCAGCGGGTAATGACGCTAAGGATATTGACTATGCAGAAAATTTCCCTAATGATTCTGAAGATAAAGTGAAGGAGTTTGCTGACAATTTAATCACAATTGGTGCTTTGAATTTTGAATACGGAAATAAAGTTGTGGCTCGTTTTTCTAACATTGGAAAAATTAATGTTGACGTATTTGCTCCTGGAGTAAAAATCTACGCAACAACTCCAAACAATACTTATAAATATTTACAAGGAACTTCAATGGCTGCGCCAAATGCTGCTGGAGTTGCCGCATTAATTCGTTCATATTATCCAAAATTATCTGCTAAACAAGTGAAGCATATTTTGATGGATTCAGGAATTGCAATTTCAACAGATGTTATTGTTGGTGGAAAAGCAAATGATACGCGTTCTTTTACTACTCTTTCTAAATCAGGAAAAATAGTAAATGCATACAACGCTTTACTGATGGCAGAAAAAATGTCTAAATAATATTTAAACAATTCATTATATGGAAGGACAATTTGTCCTTCCATTTTTATTTAAATCACATATGAAAAAACTACTTTTATTCTCTTTTGTCACTTTGAGTTTCGGAACTGTTTTTGCCCAAAACACTTCATATTGGCAACAGCATGTCGATTACAAAATGGATGTTTCCATGGATGTAAAAACATACCAATACAAAGGAAAACAGGAATTGGTTTACACCAATAATTCTCCTGATACTTTGAGAAAAGTATATTATCACCTATTTAATAATGCTTTTCAGCCCGGAAGCGAAATGGATGCAAGAATCCAAAGCATCAAAGATCCAGACGGAAGAATGGTCGCCAAAGTAAAAGTTGGTGATAAAGAAGTCAAAGAAAGTCGCATTAAAAATTTGAAACCAAATGAAATTGGTTATTTGCGAATTTCTAATTTCAAACAAGACGGAGCAGTTGCTAATGCAAAAGAGATTGGGACTATCCTTGAAGTAACTTTGGCTAAGCCAATTTTACCCAATTCAAAAACTACATTCACATTAGATTTTGACGGTCAGGTTCCTATTCAGATTCGTCGTTCAGGAAGAAATAATGCCGAAGGCGTAGAATTATCAATGGCACAATGGTATCCAAAACTTGCCGAATTTGATTTTGAAGGTTGGCATGCCGATCCGTATATCGCTAGAGAATTTCATGGCGTTTGGGGAAATTTTGACGTAAATATTACTATTGATAAAGATTATGTTTTAGGTGGTACCGGTTATTTACAAAACAAAAACGAAATTGGTCATGGCTACCAAGACCAAGGTGTTGTTGTGTCTGTTCCAAAGAAAACAAAAACATTGACTTGGCATTTTAATGCACCAATGGTTCATGATTTTACTTGGGCAGCTGATAAAAATTACATTCATGATATTGCCAAAGGCCCAAATGGAGTTGATATTCATTTCTTGTACAAAAACAATCCAAAATTTATACAAAACTGGAAAGATCTGCAACCAAAAACGGTTCAGCTGATGGAAATTTACAATAAAACAGTTGGCGATTATCCGTACAAACAATATTCTGTAATTCAAGGTGGTGATGGCGGAATGGAATATGCCATGTGTACGTTGATTTTAGGACAAGGAAGTTTTGAGGGATTATTAGGCGTAACCGCTCACGAAATGGCGCATTCTTGGTTCCAGCATGTGTTGGCTTCCAATGAATCAAAACACGGATGGATGGATGAAGGTTTTACCTCATTCTTAGAAGATTTTGGACTGAATGAAATTGCCGATAAAAAAGTAGAAAACCCATTTACGGGAGCGTATGCTGGATATTTTTCAATGGTAAATTCAGGAAAAGAATTACCACAAGGAACACATGCGGATCGTTTTGACGAAAATAGAGTGTACAGCATTTCTTCATATAGTAAAGGAGAGCTTTTCCTGACACAATTGATGTATTTGATAGGAAAAGAAAATCTGATGAAAACTTTAAAAAAGTATTATAGCGATTTCAAATTCAAACATCCTACACCAAATGATATCAAAAGATCTGCCGAAAGAATTTCCGGTGCAAATTTGGATTGGTATTTGACGGATTGGACACAAACCACAAATACTATTGATTATGCAATCAATGACGTAAAAGAAAATGCAGATAAAACAATGGTTACTTTAGGAAGAATAGGCAGAATGCCAATGCCAATTGATTTATTAGTGGAGTACACAGATGGTACAACAGAAAGTTTTTACATTCCATTGCGAATGATGAGTTTCGAAAAAGAGAATCCAAATCCTGCTATAAAAAGAACAGTTTTGAATGATTGGGCTTGGGCGTATCCAACGTTTGAATTCAACATTGCTAAATCGAAAGCTTCCATCAAGAAAATAACTATTGATCCAAGTGGATTAATGGCCGATCTGAAAAAGGAAAATAACACCTATGAGATAAAGTAATTTTGAAAAGCCTGAAATGAAGATGCCCCAAAAAGTTAAACACTATTTGGGGCATTTTTTATGCAGTTTAATGAAATATGGGAGCTAGGAAATTACCTTCGAAATTTAAAATATTCTGATAAAGGATGTTTCTTGTTTTTCAACATTTCAGAAACGAGTTCCATTCCAATAACTGAAAATGTGATGCCGTTTCCGCCAAAGCCCAAAACAAAATAAGCGCTTTGAAAATTGGGATGTTTACCAATGTAAGGTAGGCCGTCTTTGGTCTCGCCAAAAGTACCTGCCCAAACAAAATCCATTCTGAAATCATAATCAGGTAAAATTTTCTTCAGATATTTAGTCAACTTATCAGACTTGTCGTTGAGTAGTGAATCTCTTTTTGCAGCGTCTACAAAATCTTCGTCTTCTCCGCCAATAAGCAATCGGTTGTCATCTGTGGTTCGCATATACATGTAAGGCTCTGCCGTATTCCAAAATAGCGTGTCGTTAAGATATGATTGGTCATCCTCAAAACGTTCTCCCACAATGGCGTAAGTAGAAAGTAATTTTACAAATTTGTCTTTAATGATTTCGGTACTTTCAAAACCGTTGCAGTAAATTATCTTTTTAGCGGTAATGGTAGTTCCATGTTCTGTTAGAACGGTGACGCCATTTTGTTTGTAAGTAACTTTTTTGATATCGGTTTTATCGAAAACTTGTAACCCTTTTTTATGATTGTACGCTAGAATATCGTGAGCTAACTGGAAAGCATCTATGCTACCGCCTTGTTCCGACAAGATTCCGCCATGAGAATGTTTGATGTGAAATTTTTTATCAATTTCATCGGCTTCGAGCCATTTTACAGGCATTCCGATTTTTTTTCTAGCCTCAAATTCTTTTTTTAACCAAACAACATCTTTTTTTAAAGCAGCAAAATAAAGTGATTCCTTTTTCTCAAATCCACAATCCGATTTTACCTGCTTCACTATTTTTTTCAAATCATCAATCGATTTATAGCATGCCCAGTAACTGTCAACAGCAGCTTTTTCGCCAATTAAATCAATAAGTTGGTGCAGTGGCACGTCAATCTCATACTGTAACATGGATGTCGTAGCTGATGTACTTCCGTGACCTATTTCTCTGCGATCAATCAGAACGGTTTTGTAACCATCTGCCATACATTGATGCGCTATTAGACTGCCGGTTATTCCGCCTCCTACGATTAGAATTTCTGTATCCAAGTTTTCTCTTAAAGAAGGATAGGAGTTAATGATTCCGTTTTTTACCAACCAAAAAGGTTCACTTGATTTTAGTTTCATTGCGCTTAGGTTTTTATCAAATTTAGTTAAAAAAAAATATTTTTAAAAAAATTCGGGTTTCAAAAAACTAGATTTTCACCCTAATTTTTTAAAACCCGAATTCTATGTAAATAAAAACATTATGCTTTTTCGGCACTCAAATGCTCAGACATATCGCTAGTCATTGTTGCTGGGGCAAACTTATGATTCCACTTGCTATCTTGTATTTTTCTGAGTGTAATTTTTTTAGAATATCACCAAAAGTGGGTATTGTAGAATGTGAATTATACCTTATTTTTATAAAATATTAATTAACCAATTATTTTATGAAAACAAACAAACAAACAAACAAACAAACAAACAAACAAATGAAATAAGGCGGAAAATTGTTTTCCTTTTTATGAGTTTTACCCTTTGTCTTATGCAGTCTTGTAGCACAGAGGATATAGCAATTGAACAACAATCGAATATTGAAACCGTTTCAAAAAACGAGGCGATAACCTTCGTTAAAAATCTCTATGATGAACAAAGAACAACAGCTAAAAGTAGTGGTTTGCAAAATGATTTTGACTTCGATAAAATTACCCAAGAAAAACTAACCAATACCACTGAGTTATTGACAGTCATCCCTATAAAAACAAAAGCACAACAGCAGCGCCGTCGTGCTCTTTTTTTGCGGGTAGGATCCCAAATTGAGTCGATGATTTATCATGAATTTGCAGAAAGTTCATCTACAAATGATACTTTTAGTGGTATTGTACTTATGACCCGATTAAATGGTGACTTTATTAGAGCCTATCGTTTAAAAAATAACAAGTATGTTGTTGATTTAATACCTGCAAAAAAAATTAAATCTGGGCAAAAAGCAACTCAACATACAAGTCGTTCTGTGGATGGAAGTCAATTAGATGAGGTGGTAGTATATAACAACTACAAAGATCCAAGCAGTTTTGTTTCATTAAACGAAATGGGTAAAGAGGTACCAATAACAATTAGTTGGAACTCTTTGGGCAGTGGTGGTGACCCTGACCCTGACGACGATGAAGAATTAGAGTTTAAAATTAATTCTGATGAGTTAAACGGAAAAGCTAAATGTATAAATGATCTTTTAAACAAAAAAGACACTTCGTATGTCAAAACGTTATTGTCTAATTTTGAAGGAGAATCAGAATTTGATATTAAAATTGTTTCACAAGACGTTATAATTTCCGCAAAAAACAATAAGGAAATCAACGGTCAAACCGCTCCTCCTGTTGATAAAATAATTGTAATTACAATTAGTACTTCAATGGCAAATTTAAATCCTAATTTAGTAGTTGCTAGAACAATTCTACACGAGTACATTCATGCTGATATCTACAGGAAGATTCCAGTATTATATAATTCACTGGGTGTTCCTGATTTTTTAAAGACATATAATACTTATAACGAACAATATCATCACAATAACATGGCGGTATTGTATCTCACAAATATGAAAGAGGCGCTAAAAGAATTTCACAAAATGCAGTTGCCTAATGACTATAATGCATACATAAATTATTATGGGGAAGAGCCTAATGATGCATTTTATGAAGCTTTAGCTTGGGTTGGTCTAAAAGATAACAATGTTGACGCTTGGGTTAAATTATCAGAGGCAAAAAAAGAGGAGATTAACAACATGGGAAGTAGGATAGATAAGCTTGGCAAGATCAGTCCGTGTACAAATTAAAACTTGAAAAAAATGAAACAGCTCATGATCATATCGCTTAGTATATTATTTAGCTATATCTCAATAAACGCGCAGGAAAAGACAAAAGATACATTGTATTTTAGCATTGATAAATACTATACCATCTCCCCAACCATTATACCCAACTTGTCCAACCAAAAATA
The DNA here is from genome assembly GCF_054343795.1 of Flavobacterium sp. GNP002. Lineage (NCBI taxonomy): Bacteria > Pseudomonadati > Bacteroidota > Flavobacteriia > Flavobacteriales > Flavobacteriaceae > Flavobacterium > Flavobacterium sp. GNP002. The sequence continues at coordinate 1,073,825 of NZ_JBTGUW010000001.1, read as the reverse complement.
CTCAGAATGGACTACAGCGACCAACGAGCAAATAAAACACACTGATACTAATGGCTACATTTATTTCGTAGGCAATGGCTATTTAACAACCGGTCTTCGCCCCAAAAAAATACTCTCTATGAAAGAGTATATCGAAAACCGAAAGTTTTATTATGATGGCAGACACAATAATTTGGTTGACAATTACAAGCTCCAAGATTCATTATTTAATAAATATGTAATATACTTTGTTAATGATAATGAGTTTATACAACCCAGATATTTAGAATATAAGTCCTATTATCCACGACGTAATAAAAAAGGAGACTGGATTGCAAATCCAAACGAAAAAAAGGATACTTTATATTTCAATTTAGACAATGAGTATGTATACCCTTCAAAATACAATAAAACTGCTTTTTTAATTCAAGACTGCATTTCGTTGGGTGGCGGAACATTTTATTTTGAACAGAAGCAAACAATAAAAGATATTAAACCTCTAACTATCCTTGATCTTAAAAAATATATTCGATCATCAATTTTTTATGACTCTAGAAAACAATTATTATCTAGTTATCCTTTAATGCATTTTTTGAGTAATTATGTATTGTTCTTTGTTACTAAAAAAGAGAATGATTGTGATTATATTCAAGTGCAACCAATGTACGTGATTGAATAGGAATACAACAACAGCAACTAATTCTAATTCAATTAAGCTAATAATTAGCTACAATCAATCGGAAAACGAATACTAAGAGCTAAAAGCACCATTAATTAAAGAAAAAAAATGAATGAAAAAAAGCCGCAAAACATCAATTTTGCGGCATTTTTTATATTCAATAGATCTATTTCAAATGCTCTAGCATGTCTTTTGTCATTGATTCCAAATCAAATTCATGTTTCCAGTTCCAGTCTTTTCTGGCTTCAGCGTCATCAATACTTGCTGGCCAGCTGTCGGCTATTTTTTGACGGAAGTCAGGCTCATAAGTGATGGTAAATTCAGGAATGTGTTTCTTGATTTCGGCAGCAATCTCCGTTGGCGTAAAGCTCATTGCAGCTAAGTTGTACGAAGAGTGAATTTTTATTTGGTCAGCCGGCGCTTGCATAATTTGAATGGTCGCAGCAATGGCATCGTCCATATACATCATCGGCATTTTAGTTTCTGAGGATAAAAAACATTCGTATGTTTTATCGGAAAGTGCTTTGTGAAAAATATCCACTGCATAATCCGTAGTTCCTCCACCAGGAGGCGATGACCAACTGATTAAACCCGGATAACGGATGCTTCTTACATCTACACCAAAAATATTATGGTAATACTCGCACCATCTTTCTCCTGCTTGTTTACTGATTCCGTAGACCGTAGACGGTTCCATGATTGTGTATTGTGGCGTGTTTTCTTTAGGAGTTGTTGGTCCAAAAACGGCAATACTCGAGGGCCAGAATATTTTTTTTATTTTTCCGGCTTTCGCCAAATTCAAAACGTGAAACAACGAATTCATATTTAAGTCCCAAGCAAATGCAGGGTTTTTTTCGGCTGTTGCCGATAACAATGCAGCCATCAAATACACTTCGTCAATTTGGTGTACTTCGACCAAATGTTCAATTTGATTAAAATCCAAAGCGTTCACGACTTCAAATGGACCAGAATTCACCACATCAATATTTAGCTTTCGTATATCCGAAGCGATTACATTTTCGGTTCCGTGTATTTTTCGCAACTTTTGGGTAAGCTCCGTTCCTATTTGGCCGCAAGCGCCAATAATCAATATTTTTGTACTCATTTTTGTCTGTTTTGAAAAACAAAGATAACGTTTTCGTAAATAACACAATTTTGATAAAAAAAGGTATAAATTTCTTAAAAAAGTATCTAAAAAGGAGTTTTATTTCTTAATTTATGACTTTTTAAACAAAAAAATAGCTTCAGGAATATTAGATTGTTATTCCAATACTGGAATTCATTATTGTAAATTTACTTTGTAACTTTGTACCTAAATTAATGGAAATTTTTAAAGGGTCATAATTGCTTCTTTTTTAAAAAAATTACAACTGTATTTGAATTACTTTCATCCATTAAAAAATGATAAATTGACGCACATGAAATATAAAATAGCCGTTTTCTTCTCTCTGGTTTTTGTTTTGTTCTCTTGTAAAGATGACAATCAAAAACGAATTGCTGAAAACAAAAAAGAGATACAAAAAAAAGAAGTGATATTAGCAAACATACAGAAAGGTTGGGTTTTATATGATGAGCCAGTAACCGAAGCGGGTGAAAAAAGCATTGCATCTTGGAACGAATGGCGTATGTTTTTAGCTGAATTAGCGCAAAAACCTAAAAAAAGTATTGGAGCTTTTCAGCAAAAATCAACAGCGCTTTCGAAAAAAGTGATGGCTTTGAACGACAATATTCCTTATAATTACAACAAACCTCAAATAAAAAGCAGGATTTCCACGTTGATTACTAAAGTTAGATTGCTGGATTTATTCATTCATTTGGATAATATTCCTGATAAAAAAGTGACGTTGTTAGTGTCAGAAATCAACAAAGAATTGGTATCACTACAAAGACAAATGGACAAAATTGTGGAGAAAAGTAAAATTCCGCTTGAGGAAGGAGAATCTGATTTATTGAAAATGATGGACACTACAAGAGCTATTCCTAACACACCAGTCATCGACCCAAATCTACCACGCGTTGAGTAAAACAGCCTTATACAATACCTACGATAATTCCCCTAAAACCCAGCAAATTGTTGCTCGTTTATTAGAGAATAACCAAGTCAAAATGCACCTTTCGGGACTTTTGGGTTCCGCACTTTCATTTGTAATTCGGTCTGTTTTCAAGAAATCCGAACTTCCTTTTTTAGTTGTTTTAAACAATAAAGAAGAAGCGGCGTATTATTTGAACGATTTGGAACAAATGATTGGGGAGCAAGATGTGCTATTTTATCCCGGTTCATTTCGTCGCCCGTACGAAATCGAAGATACGGACAACGCGAATGTTTTGCTTCGCGCCGAGGTGTTAAACCGAATCAATTCCCGCAAGAAACCGGCCATTATTGTTACCTATCCCGAAGCGCTTTTCGAGAAAGTGGTGACCCGAAAAGAATTGGACAAAAACACGCTCAAAGTTGCTGTTGGCGACAAGATTTCTATTGATTTTATTAATGAAGTTTTGTTCGAATATGAATTCAAAAGAGTCGATTTTATTACGGAACCTGGAGAATTTTCGGTTCGTGGAGGAATTGTCGATGTATTTTCATTTTCGAATGATAATCCGTACCGAATTGAGTTTTTTGGAGATGAAGTCGAGAGCATCCGTACGTTTGATGTTGCGACGCAATTGTCTATTGAAACCCAAAAAAAAATAACGATAATACCAAATGTCGAGAACAAAGTTTTTCAGGAAAACCGAGAAAGTTTCTTGGATTATATTTCGGAGAAAACAGTAATTTTTATTCAGAACACCGAAGATTTTTTATCACAATTAGACAAACAATTTGGCAAAGCTGAGGAAGCTTTCGCAAAATTATCGCAGGAGATAAAACGCTCGTCGCCGGAACAATTGTTTTTGAATCAAGCAGCATTTATAAAAAGAGCGTTGGATTTTTCGATTGTGGAATTGAGTTCAAAACCTATTTTTAGAACCACCAAAAAATTCGAATTTCACATTCAGCCACAACCGTCGTTCAACAAGCAGTTTGATTTGTTATTGAATAATTTGAACGAAAATCATTTCAACGGCTACAAAAATTATTTGTTTTGTTCGAATGATGCCCAAGCCAAACGATTTCATGATATTTTTGAAACATTGGATGAAGCCAATTCTGAGAATATCCGCAAGCAATATCATACCGTTGTTTTGCCTTTGTATCAGGGATTTATTGACGAAGAAAACCAAATAACCTGTTACACTGACCACCAAATTTTTGAACGCTACCACAAATTCAGCATCAAAAACGGCTATTCGAAAAAACAGAATATTACTTTAAAAGAACTCACGACATTATCCGTAGGAGATTATGTGACGCACATCGACCACGGAATCGGACGTTTTGGAGGATTGCAAAAAATACAGGTTGAAGGCAAAACGCAAGAAGCCATCAAGCTCGTTTATGCCGATAATGATATTGTGTATGTGAGTATTCATTCGCTTCACAAAATTTCTAAATATAACGGAAAAGACGGAACACCTCCCAAAATTTACAAATTGGGTTCGAATGCCTGGAAGATTTTAAAACAAAAAACCAAGGCTAGAGTAAAACATATTGCATTCAACCTGATTCAGTTGTATGCCAAAAGAAGACTCGAAAAAGGATTTCAGTTTGCGCCCGACAGTTATTTACAAAACGAATTAGAAAGCTCGTTCATTTATGAAGATACGCCGGACCAAACCAAATCTACGGCAGAGGTAAAAGCCGATATGGAAAGTGATCGCCCAATGGATCGCTTGGTTTGTGGGGATGTAGGTTTCGGGAAAACCGAAGTTGCCATTCGTGCGGCTTTCAAGGCAGTGGATAACAGCAAACAAGTTGCGATTTTGGTTCCTACGACTATTTTGGCCTACCAACATTATAGAACTTTTACAGAACGATTGAAAGATATGCCCGTTTCTGTGGGTTATTTAAACCGTTTTAGAACCGCCAAACAAAAAGCGGAAACACTAAAACAATTGGCCGAAGGAAAACTCGATATTGTTATTGGAACACATCAATTGGTTAACAAAAATGTGGTTTTCAAAGATCTGGGATTGTTGATTGTGGATGAGGAGCAAAAATTTGGGGTGAACGTAAAAGACAAACTCAAAACCATTGCTGCGAATGTCGATACGTTAACTTTAACTGCAACGCCAATCCCGCGAACATTGCAGTTTTCACTAATGGCTGCGCGGGATTTATCCGTGATTACAACGCCTCCGCCCAATCGTTATCCTATTGAGACGAATGTAGTTGGTTTTAGTGAAGAATTGATTCGGGATGCGATTTCGTATGAAATCCAGCGTAACGGACAGGTTTTCTTTATCAATAATCGAATAGAAAACATCAAGGAAGTAGCCGGAATGATTCAGCGTTTGGTTCCAAATGCCAGAGTTGGAATTGGTCACGGTCAGATGGATGGAAAAAAACTCGAGGAATTGATGTTGGCTTTCATGAATGGAGAATTTGATGTTTTAGTGGCAACAACCATTATCGAAAGCGGATTAGACGTTCCTAATGCAAATACGATTTTTATCAATAATGCAAATAATTTCGGATTGTCTGATTTACATCAAATGCGTGGTAGAGTAGGGCGTAGCAACAAGAAAGCATTCTGTTATTTTATTTGTCCGCCATATTCTGCGATGACCGATGACGCCAGAAAGAGAATTCAAGCATTGGAACAATTCAGCGAATTGGGTAGCGGATTTAATATTGCGATGAAAGATTTAGAGATTCGTGGTGCAGGAGATTTATTAGGCGGTGAGCAAAGTGGTTTCATCAACGAAATTGGTTTTGACACCTACCAAAAAATCATGAATGAAGCAATTGACGAATTGAAAGAAAATGAATTCAAGGATTTATATCCGGAGGAAAACAATTTGGAAACCAAAGAATACGTCAAAGACCTCCAAATCGATACTGATTTTGAGTTGTTGTTTTCTGATGAGTATATCAATAATGTTTCGGAACGATTGAGTTTGTACAATGAATTGGGCGCAGTCAAAAATGAAGAAGAATTGATTGTTTTCCAAAATAAATTGATTGACCGTTTTGGTCCAATGCCTCCTCGTGCCAAAGCGTTGATGAATAGTATTCGAATCAAATGGATTGCAACCCGAATTGGAATCGAAAAATTAGTGATGAAACAAGGCAAGATGATTGGTTATTTCATTTCGGATCAACAATCCGATTATTACCAATCGAATCGTTTTCATAAAGTACTGCAATTTGTGCAAAAACATCCTAATTTATGCAAAATGAAAGAAAAACAGACCCCGGCTGGATTACGACTTTTGTTGACTTTTGACAATGTAAAAAATACCAGAACAGCTTTGGAATTGATGGAGTTGTTGGGTGGGGAATAAATAAAAAAGCTTCCAGTCTTAGTAGGCTGAAAGCTTTGTTGATTTATGATTTTCTAATTCTTCAAATCCTTAATTACTTTAAAAGCAACATCTACTTGTTCTTCACTCACTAAAATTGTGAACTCATTAGAAGTCGAAATTACTTCGTTTATGATAATTCCTTCCCAAGCCAAACGTTGAAAAATGAAATAGTAAATCCCAGGAACGACAATGTTTTCTTTAGGTAATTTTACCGTAATCGAAGCTAGATTGTCTAATTTCTGAATCAGTTTTTCAGTAGCAAAATGCTTGTCTACTAAGTGATTGATGCTGTTACTAACCACAATGTTGGTTTCGTTCACTCCTCTGGATGAAGTGTAAAAAATATCCGGTAACGTATTGATATCTGCAATTAAATCTGCTTGTTTATTTAAAACAGTATCGGATGCAGCAAAAGTATAATCCGTCAAGGCCGAACGAACGGTGATTTCCCCAATGTTTTTGATGACTTTATTAATCTTATGATTTAATCTGAAATCTAGTTCTTCTGTTAGTCTTTTTAAAGCCATAACAACCGCACCTTGTTTTACTTCCTTGCCAAATTCACTTTCTAATTCAGTCATTATGTTTCGGGATAATGAGGTCAGATTAATGATGCCTAATGATAGTGCATTTAGCAAAAAAGGCTTTGTTTTGATGTAGTTTTCTACAATGGAAGAAACAGTTTTCATGATGTAATTTTTTTTAGTTGGTTGTTATTTTACGCGTAGTTAGTGTGTAAATATGACGCAAATATAAATAAAAAACAATTTGTTACAAATATAACATCAAGAAAAAACGTTTAAAAGTGATAAAAAGCATCGATAAGATGCTCAATTACAAAAGATTTTCCTTCTTTATGGATAGCTATAATGTCAAAACGGACTTCAATATCCAAATTTCTTTCGTTGATAAACGCATCAACAGCCTTTACTAAAAGCTGGATTTTTTTTGGTTTTACAAAATCTTGTGGTAAGCCAAATTCTAATGAGGAACGGGTTTTGACTTCAACTATGGCTAGTGTATTTCCTTTTTGGGCAATAATGTCTATTTCGGCTTTTTGGAACGTCCAGTTGGTTTGCAAAATCGTGTAGCCGTCTTTCCGTAGAAATTCAACCGCCATTTCTTCTCCAAGTTTTCCGAGCTCGTTGTGTTCCGCCATTAAAAGATTTTATTTTAAGTTTAAGGTTTCAAGTTTTTAAACTTTTGTAATCAAATATCAAATTGCATTTATTCAAAAACCAGCGTACTGCATTTTTCATTGACATTCAGAGTCACTTTGTTCCCTAAAATCAATGCTCTATTGTCTTGAATATGACCGGCCGGGAAATTATACAAGACGGGAATATTATAATTTTTGGTAACATCCTCTATAATCTCAATAGCATTTTTACCCCATGGAATATCATTGTCCTTCATTTTTGTCATGGAACCCACAACAATTCCCTTGATGCTTTCCAGGCAACCATTTCGTTTTAAATTCATCATCATGCGGTCAATATGATACAAATATTCGTCTAAATCTTCTATAAACAAGATTTTATCAGCACAATCAATCGCAGATGGTGAACCAAACAAGCTATATAGAATCGATAAATTTCCGCCCACTAATTCTCCGGTAGCTTTTCCGTGTCTGTTCATCAAGAAAGGATCTATTTCATAAGACAATTTTTCACCAAATAAAGCAATTCGCATTGTTTCAATCGCCTCTGGAGTTGCTCTAGGAGCGGTTATCGGCATGATTCCGTGAATGGATTTGTAACCCATTGTGTTCAAGTGATTGTGTAAAACGGTCACATCACTGAAACCAACAATCCATTTTGGATTTTTTTTGAACGTAGTAAAATCCAGTAAATCAATCATTCGTACGGTTCCGTATCCACCTTTTACACACCAGATTGCTTTGATGTTTGTATTATCCATTTGCTGCTGAAAATCGGCGGCACGCTGTTCGTCGGTTCCAGCTAATTGGTCGTTGTCTAAACCTATTGTATTTCCAATGACTACTTCTAAACCCCAACTTTTCAATAAAGCAATAGCGGGTTTCAAGTTGTCATCTGTATTTTTTCTGGCTGTTGCCAAAATAGCTACTGTATCTCCTTTTTGTAAACTTGGCGGTGTAATCATGTTGTGTTGGGCTTGGCTGTTGAAAGATTGTAAAACAAAAATAAGCATTAGAAATTGATATAAAACAGGACAGCGTAATGTAAAAGTAAATCGGTTTATGTTCATGCTTTAATGCTTTTCTGAAAAAATTCTAGTGGTATGGTCTTTAAATGATAAAAACAAAGATAGACAATTAGAAAATAATTTTAAGTTCAGGTTCAAATGACTATTTTTACAATAGCCAGATTCTAAAATGGAATCTAATTCACCGACTGGAAATAAATAATACTTATGAGAATTACGTATTGGATTCCTATTCTTTTTTTATTTTATCCGTTGGTAAAATCAAATGCTCAACAGAAAAAATACGTTATTCATACCGTTGCGTTTTATAATTTCGAAAACCTTTTTGATACCATAAATGATCCAGATACTTTTGATGAAGAATGGACGCCAACAGGTTTGCAGCGATGGACCTATGATAAATACGAAAAAAAATTAAGCAATTTAGCTCGTATATTATTCGAAATAGGTTCAGCTGAAAATACCGATTCGCCTACATTTATTGGCGGGTGCGAAATAGAAAACAGAGGCGTTTTGGAAGATTTAGTCAAACAACCCAAATTAATCGAGAAAGATTTCGGAATCATCCATTTTGATTCGCCTGACAAAAGAGGAATAGATGTGGCGCTCCTGTATCAGAAAAAGAAATTTCAGCCCACCAGTTACAGCAATATTCCGTTGTATATTTATAAAGTAAGCGGAAATACAAATGAAAATTCTAAAGCCAGTTCCGAAGATAAAACAGATGATGACCTGCAAATAAGTCCTAAGAATTATCGGGTTTATACACGAGATCAGCTTTTGGTAACTGGATTTCTCGATGGTGAGGAAATCAATATCATCGTCAATCACTGGCCGTCACGTTCTGGCGGCGAAAAAAAATCAAGTCCGTCCCGAGAAGCCGCCGGCGCATTAAATCGAAAAATAATAGATTCGTTACAACGAATCAATCCAAATGCAAAAGTGATTACGTTGGGTGATTTGAATGATGGTCCTTATAATAAAAGTGTCAAAATTGGGCTTGGCGCCAAAGCAAAAAAGTCTGATGTGCTACCGTTTGGAATTTATAATCCATTCGAAGAAATGGCCAAAAAGGGATTTGGCACCATCGCATTTCGGGATGCTTGGGATATTTTTGACCAAATAATGGTTTCCGAAACCTTACTGCAAACGGATTATTCTAGCTTTCGATTTTGGAAAGCAGGAATTTACAACAAGTCATTTTTAATACAAACCAGCGGACAGTACAAAGGCTATCCGTTGCGACATTCCACTACCGAAATAGGATTTAGTGACCATTTTCCGGTCTATATCTATTTGATTAAGGAAAAAAAATAACAATTTATTATTTCATAAATTTACATTTAAAATATAAATCATGGCAATAGCAAAACCTTTCAACCTCAATAAATGGATTGACGAAAACCGTCACCTGCTCAAACCACCCGTTGGCAACAAGAATTTATACACAGAATCCGGTGATTATATCGTTATGGTGGTTGCGGGTCCAAACGCTCGAAAAGATTATCATTACAACGAAACCGAAGAATTGTTTTATCAATTGGAAGGCTCCATAAAAGTGATTGTTCAAGAGGACGGTGAGCGCAAAGAAATGGAATTACTTCCTGGCGATATGTATCTTCATCCCGCTAAAACTCCACATTCTCCAGTGCGTTCAAAGGGTTCAATAGGGCTTGTTATCGAACGAAAAAGAGCAGGAAAAGGATATACTGATGGTTTATTGTGGTTTTGCGATAACTGCAATCACAAGCTGCACGAGGTTTATTTTGAATTGCATAATATCGAGAATGATTTCCTACCTCATTTTGAACATTTTTATAATTCAGAAAAGTTGAGAACCTGCGGAAAATGCGGAACCATAATGGAAACCGACCCGAGATTTGTGTCCAAAAAATAATTTAATACTAGATTCATAGTGGTTTTAGGAGCTAATCCCGCTATTCGTTCTATCTTTTGTAGTTTCGTAAAAAAACGAGACTACAAAAGGATGCCACTACTATCGGGGCTAAAAATCTTGAAATATAAAGTAGCAATGTTTAGTTTTTCACGTTAAATCAATATATTTGTAAAAAAATATAACAATTTTTAATAAAAAAGTTACAATGATAACAATAGCAGATCAATTTGGAATGAAAGAAGCATTGGCGCAATTGGGTGTAAAAGCCATAAATGAAGGAACATCAACCGGGATAAACCATTTTTCAAACGGGGAAATTCTTGAAAGTTATTCGCCAGTTGATGGTCAGCTAATAGGTACTGTAAAAACAACTACGGTTGCTGATTATGAAAAAGTAATGCAAACCGCTACCGAGGCTTTTAAAACTTTCAAAGTAATGCCTGCGCCACAACGTGGTGAAATCGTGCGTCAGTTTGGTGAAAAATTACGTAAAAACAAAGAAGCTTTAGGCAAATTAGTTTCCTACGAAATGGGGAAATCATTGCAAGAAGGATATGGCGAAGTTCAGGAAATGATAGACATCTGTGATTTTGCAGTTGGATTGTCGCGTCAATTACACGGATTAACGATGCATTCCGAACGTCCTGGACACAGAATGTATGAGCAATACCACCCAATGGGAGTTGTAGGAATCATTTCTGCCTTCAATTTTCCAGTTGCTGTTTGGGCTTGGAACACGGCTTTAGCCTGGATTTGTGGCGATGTTTGTGTTTGGAAACCATCTGAAAAAACACCACTTTGCGGAATTGCCTGCCAAAATATTATTGCCGAAGTAATCAAAGAAAATAATCTTCCGGAAGGAATTTCCTGTTTGATAAATGGAGATTACAAAGTGGGTGAAATGATGACTAACGACAAGCGTGTGCCATTGATTTCTGCAACTGGTTCTACACGTATGGGGAAAATTGTTGCGCAAGCAGTTGCAGGTCGTCTTGGAAAATCATTATTGGAATTAGGCGGAAACAACGCCATCATTGTAACTCCGGATGCTGATATCAAAATGACGGTTATTGGTGCTGTTTTTGGTGCAGTAGGAACGGCAGGACAACGTTGTACATCAACACGTCGTTTGATTATTCACGAAAGTATTTATGATAAAGTTAAAGATGCAATTGTATCGGCTTACAAACAATTACGTATTGGAAATCCTTTGGATGAAAACAATCATGTAGGTCCTGTAATTGATAAGCATGCAGTGGAAATGTACAATAAAGCATTAGAAAAAGTTGTTGCCGAAGGCGGGAAAATCCTCGTGGAAGGTGGCGTACTTTCTGGTGAAGGATTTGAAAGTGGTTGCTACGTAAAACCAGCAATCGCTGAAGCAGAGAATTCTTTCGAAATCGTACAACATGAAACTTTTGCGCCTGTTTTATATTTATTGAAATATTCAGGAACTGTTGAGAATGCTATCGCAATTCAAAACGGAGTGGCGCAAGGACTATCATCCGCTATTATGACTAATAATTTGCGTGAAGCAGAACTTTTCCTATCAGTAGTAGGTTCTGATTGTGGAATCGCAAACGTAAACATAGGAACTTCCGGTGCAGAAATTGGAGGTGCTTTTGGTGGTGAAAAAGAAACTGGTGGCGGAAGAGAATCAGGTTCTGACGCTTGGAAAGTATATATGAGAAGACAAACGAATACTATCAATTACACGACAAGTTTGCCATTGGCACAAGGAATCAAATTTGATTTGTAGTAATAAAATACAATAAACTAAAAAAGGCAATTTGAACTATTCAAATTGCCTTTTTTTATTAAAATTTCTTCGTAAACGTTGTGGATAATTGTTCTACAAATTGAAAGAAGCGCCAATATTAAACGTAAATTGGTTATTCAATTTGTCAAAGCCTACAGCATCTGTTTTATAACTTGCGATTGGAATTCCCGCTTCGGTGAAAATACCAAAACCTTCCGTAAAGAAATAACGGAATCCTAAATGCGCACCAAAATTTCTTAGACCTAAATCTAATCCTGGGTAAACATCCATTTTTGGATCAAATTGAAAAACATTCCCCAAGTTTGCATTGAAACGTGCTTTAACATCTACTCTATCTCCAAAATCAGGTTTATTTCCTAAATCATCATTAGAAACAGATAACAAATAAGAAGTTACAAATCCGAATGACATGTTTTCTCCAACTCCAAAATCAGAAGAAACACGAATTCCAGAACCTCCGTTTTGAATGTTGGCTCCAACATCAAATTTAACGTCACCTTTTCCTTTGAAAGCCTGTGCATTAATCAAGCCAACTGTCAATAATAATACTAATGTGGTAATCTTTTTCATACTTTTAATTATTTAAGTGGGTGCAAAAGTAGTTCAATAAAATCTAATTTCTTCCCTTTTCATCAAAATACAATTGGTTCAGAGGTTCACTTTGCCAGAATTCCTTGGTGTCAACATCCATAATCGTTAATGGACCTTTGAAAGCTGCGCCGGTATCCACATTCCAAACATTTGCTTTTTGAATAGGGGTTGTTTCGCCTATTCGGGTGACAGGCGTATGGCCAATATAAATTTCATTGTATAAAGTAAAACGTTTTGGATAGAAAAGATCATCCTTTTTTAAAGTGCGATCTAATGCCAAAGCCGTTTCCCATAAGGTTCTGTCCCAATAAAAAAGCCCCGGAAAATATTCAAAATCGACACCGTTCATATTAGTAAAACCAGCATGAACAAACAGACGACGTTGCTCATCCAGATGAAAATTTTCTAATGATTTCAAGAATTCAATATGCTTTTGCTTCGTTTCTGCGCTAACGGATTCGTAGGCCAAAACAGTCGCTTCACCACCATGTTTATACCACAACAGATTGTCTTTACTTTCGTCCAGCCATTCCAGCAATAAATCATCATGATTCCCGCGTATGCACACACAGTTCTGTTTGGTTTTCAAATCAATTATAAAATCGAGTACCTGAGGGGATTGGCTCCAGCCATCAACGTAATCTCCCAGAAAAATCAAGGTGTCGTTTTTAGTAACGTTGGCTCTCTCCATAATTTGGTGTAATGCTCGCAAACCACCGTGAATATCGCCTATAACAAATGTTCTCATGTACTGAATGTTCTTTATTAGAATAAAAACAGCTAAAAATTAATGCTATTTTCAAGTCATAAAATTAAGTAAAAGAGAGGTTAAGTAGGCTTTTTTAACTTATTTTTTTTAATAAATTAAAAGTAGCGGTATTTTAAAGATTGTAATTTTTATTTAAATTTCAGTAGAAATTTCTTCGAAATGGTGTTTTAATCAATGAACAAAATATCACTGTTTTTGGTGATGTTTTTTTTTGTTTTTTAAGATTAACTTTACAAGAAATTAAATCTCTCGAAAATGAGTGCACTTCTTGCGTTATCGTTACTTTTGGCTAAAATGATCTGTGAGGTTTTAAAAGAATTATTAGCTTTGATTTAGAATTATAAATCAATACTTTCTTTTTTAAAACCATTTTTTCAATCAGATAAATGCTCAAAATTCATATGAAAATATACCTGCAAATATTGTTCTGTTTTGTGGTGTTAAGTTGTACGTCTAATAAAAAAGCAATAAATACCAAAGTCGATAATCAAGAATTTGAGGTCAAGTCAGATAGCGCCAATTGGCTGGATAGTTCCAGAAATAGATTAATTCCGGTAGCGTTTTATTCCCCTATTGTAAACGAAAAAATCAGAAATCAACAGCTGGTAATTGTGAGTCACGGATATGGAGAAAATAAACCGGGCGCAAATAAATCGTATTCATACTTAACAAAAAAATTAGCATCCAAAGGCTATTTTGTATTGAGTATTCAGCATGAATTACCAACCGATGATTTGTTGCCTTTGACAGGAATTCCTCAAGTTGTGCGACGATCAAATTGGGAAAGAGGAGCAGAGAATATCCTATTTGTTCTGAATGAATTGAAAAAAATAAAACCAGAATTAGATTTCAAACATGTAAACTTAATTGGACATTCTAATGGAGGTGATATGACGGTTTTGTTTGCTCATAAATACCCAAATTTGGTAGATAAAATAATTTCGTTAGACAACCGCAGAATGGAATTACCCAGAACTTCTCAGCCTAAAATTTACTCGCTTCGTTCCAGCGACCAACCTGCTGATGAGGGAGTTTTGCCTACTGTTGCAGAGCAGAAAAAGTTTGGGATAAAAATCATTAAATTCCCGAATACCATTCATAATGACATGAATGACAGAGGAAATAAAAGACAAAAAAGAGAAATTAACATCTATATAATGGATTTTATTAGGGAATGAAATAGTGTACTTACTGCACATCATATTTCATTTTTCTCAAAATTCGCAACGCTTCTTTAAACGATAAATATATGGGTATGAAAGGTTTTAAAAGCACTTTGGCATCAATCAGTTTTTGCTTGGCTTCTTCAAAACCGTTGAGGTAACAAATCATAAAAGTGGAAGGTAAATTCTCTAAATCTTTTTGCTCCCGCTCGGACAATGAAAGTCCTTTTTGCAGTTTGTTTAGCAAAGCAATATTGGCATTGTAAATATGAAATAACATTTTTTTATTGAATTCCGGTGGCTGAAAAAGCATCTCTCTTTCTATTTTGTAATAGCCATTATCATGAAAATGAATCGTTTGTTTTTCTAAAGGATAGTAGCTCGTTTTATCATTCAAACCTAAAGGAACATACTCTATAATGGTAAAAGTATCTTCATCAAAAGTGATTTCGACCACATCTTGAGCCGAATAAAACAGCTTGATTTGTTCATTGATCAATTCGATATCTACGCGTGATAAATACGTTTTATCACGAGATTTTTTGGCAATACCTGCCCAGCATATCACAAATAATTCTTTGAATACTTTATACTTAGGCGCCATATCCTTGTGCCGAAAATTCATGAAATCAATCACGCCATCGAGTGTGTATTCGATGCTGTTTCTGGAGTTATTTTCGATGCCAATTACGGTTTCAGTATTCTGGTAATTTTTTTCAATTTCGCCTTCAACCGGCATCGTATTGCTGCCTCGTCGTATAAAAATACTGTTGGCAGGAATCGTGTGAATTCCTTTTTTGAAATGGGAAGTTTTGCTTTTTGGCTTGACCGTTACCAGTCCGATAACTTTATCTTTTGGCAAGTTTGGGAAAGGCACATTTTCGTACTGAATTTTCGGAGGATTCTCCAGATAGGCATTCACTAAATTCTGAATCCGACTGTCGTCAAAAAAATCATCGCCCACGATAGTATTGTCCTGGTCTTCAACACCCACGACGATATAGGAATTGTTTGTAGGATTCGAGTTAGACAGTGCACAAATGTGTTTTAAAAACTTGGCTTTTCCTTCCCGTGTATGTAAATTCAACTGACGCTTTTTATCATAAAAACTACTCTCATCATTGTGAGCAAGCAGGTTCTTGATGAGAATACGTTTGTTGATCATCATTATTGATTATTATATTTTTTAGACAGTTGGATTCTTAAACTTTCTAAAAATCCAACAATCTAAAAATCCAATTTAAATATCTCTTTTTAAAATAGTCGCTGCGGCTTGTGCTGTTGGCAAGACCATCAAATCGGCAATATTTACATGGTACGGTCTGGAAACTACAAAGTGAATAATATCAGCAATGTCCTCTGGATGTAATGGTTCAAAACCTTTGTAAACATTGGCGGCTCTGTCTGCATCACCTTTGAAACGCACTTCGCTGAATTCTGTTTCTACGGCACCAGGATGAATTGCACCCACGCGAATTCCGTAAGGATTCAAATCCATCCTCATGGCTTGGTTCAAGGCGTCAACTGCATGTTTGGAGGCACAATATACGTTTCCGTTTGGATATACTTCTTTTCCGGCGATGGAACCAATGTTGATAATATGACCTGATTTTTGTTCAATCATTTGTGGTATTACAGCTTTCGAAACATATAAAAGTCCTTTGACATTGATGTCAATCATGGCGTCCCAATCGTCTAAATCCCCGTTTTGAATGGGATCTAAACCATGGGCATTTCCGGCATTATTAATCAAAACATCAATCGTGGAAAAGGCTTCGGGTATGGAATTGATACTTTCAAAAACCGCTTTTTTATCCCGAACGTCAAAGCATAAAGTATGCACTTCCGTAAATACTGAAAGTTCTTTTTTTAGTTCAATTAATCGGTCCTCACGGCGTCCACAAAGAATAATTTTATAGTTGTTTTTAGCTAATATTTGTGCTGTTGCTTTACCAATTCCGCTGGTTGCTCCGGTCACTAACGCTGTTTTAGTCATGATTTTTTTTCTGTTTTATATTCTAAAGTTTCTGTATTTAACACTATTCCTAGGCTACATCATTCCCCATGCTTTCGGTCCAAATGGCAAACCAATCTTCTTTGTCTAATTCTAATTCGACAGCTTTCATCAACGATTGAATTCGGGCTACATTTACCGTTCCTGCAATAGGAATAACTTGCGCCGGATGTTTTAAAATCCACGAAAGCAAAATCGTATCAGAGCCAAAATGGTATTTTGAAACCAAGGTCGCCAGTAATTTTTTCAATCGTCTGGTTTGTGGAATATCTTTTCTAAAAACGGATCCCAGCGGATTCCAAGACATCGGACGAATGTTGTTCGCTTGCATATAATCAAAACTTCCATCGATCATAGGCTCGAAATTAGTGGCCGAAAATTGTACTTGATTGTACAAAACTTCTGTTTTTTGACGAATCAATTCGGTTTGTGTAGCAGTGAAATTAGAAAGTCCAAAATCAATAATTTTTCCATCTGATTTTAGTTTCAAAACCGCTTCGGCAATTTCATCGGCTTGCATTAATGGGCTGGGTCTGTGTAGTAAAAGAACATCCAAATAATCGGTGTGTAGATTTTTTAAGGAGTTTTCAACAGACCAGATTATGTAATCCTTTGAATATTCATAATGTTTAATAGTGTTGACGCGGTTTTCCGTGACCATTTGGATACCACATTTGGATATTAATTGCATTTTTTCTCTGGCAATTTTACTCGAGGCAAAGGCTTTTCCAAAATCAGATTCGGTGGTATAATCACCATATATATCGGCATGATCGAAAGTAGTAATTTTGTTTTCCAAGCATACATTAATCATGTTTTCCATTTCTTTGGTATTGAGATTTTTATCCCATATCCCCCAATTCATGACACCCGCTACAATAGGCGATAATTTTGTTTTATTCATGGTTTTTATTTTTTATTGAAATTCATAATTCTGCTATTTCAAAGTATATTTTTCAAAGTTCTTAAAAATATAAAAATTGTATCATAATTAGTCCTTAAAATTAGCGCTTTTGTCGAAGTTTTAACCATTTTTTAACATCTTACTTCTAAAAAAAAATTCAATTTGCACCATCAAAACAAGGGCATTAAATTCAAGGTTTTAAAAATAATAAAATGGAAGAAAATACAGCGACTTTAGACATCAGGGCAATCAATGAAAAAATTGAAAGAGAGAGTGCTTTTATAGACCTTCTCACAATGGAAATGAACAAGGTTATCGTAGGTCAAAAGCACATGGTGGAGCGTTTGTTAATTGGACTTTTGGGTCAAGGACATATTTTATTGGAAGGTGTTCCCGGATTAGCAAAAACATTAGCGATAAATACTCTTTCGCAAGCTGTACACGGATCTTTCAGCAGAATACAATTTACACCAGATTTATTGCCAGCGGATGTTGTAGGAACAATGATCTACAACATTAAGTCAAATGAATTCTCGATAAAAAAAGGGCCAATTTTTGCTAATTTCGTCCTTGCTGATGAGATTAACCGTGCCCCAGCCAAAGTACAATCGGCATTACTGGAAGCCATGCAGGAAAAGCAAGTGACTATTGGCGATACTACTTTCAAACTGGATAGACCATTTTTAGTTTTAGCTACTCAAAATCCAATTGAGCAAGAAGGTACTTATCAGTTACCTGAAGCGCAAGTCGATCGTTTTATGTTGAAAACGGTTATCGATTATCCAAAAATGGAAGACGAGCGTTTAGTGATTCGTCAAAACCTGAAAGGAAGTTATGAAAAAGTAAATCCTGTAGTTTCAGTGGAACAAATTTTACGCGCTCAAGAAGCAGTTCGTGAAGTTTACATGGATGAAAAAATAGAAAAATACATACTTGATATCATTTTTGCCACGCGTTATCCAGAGAAATATAAATTGGCTGATTTGAAACCATTAATCAGTTTTGGAGCGTCGCCACGTGGAAGTATCAATTTGGCGAATGCCGCAAAATGCTACGCTTTTATCAAACGTCGCGGCTATGTAATTCCAGAAGATGTTCGTGCGGTAGTTCATGATGTGTTGCGTCATAGAATTGGAGTTACCTACGAAGCCGAAGCTGAAAACATTACTTCAGTAGATATCATTAACAAAATTGTAAACGAAGTAGAAGTACCTTAAAGTTTGTTTAAGGTTTAAAGTTTCAAGTTGTTGGATTCCAAACTTGGAACGTTAAACTTTTAAACTTTAAACAAATTAAAAATGGATACAAAAGACCTCTTAAAAAAAGTACGAAAAATAGAAATCAAAACCCGAAGATTGAGCGATCACATCTTTTCGGGAGAGTATCATACGTCTTTCAAAGGGCGTGGAATGACGTTCAGCGAAGTGCGTCAATACCAGTACGGAGACGATATTCGTGCGATTGATTGGAATGTAACTGCACGGTACAACGAAGCGCACGTAAAGGTTTTTGAGGAAGAACGCGAATTGACCATGATGTTAATGGTTGATATTTCAGGTTCTGAAAGTTTTGGTTCAAAAAATCAATTCAAGAAGGATATCGTGACTGAAATTGCTGCAACTATGGCTTTTTCGGCGACTCAAAACAATGATAAAATAGGTTTAATTTTGTTTTCGGATGAAATCGAATTGTATATTCCGCCAAAAAAAGGAAGATCACACGTACTGCGAATCATTCGGGAATTGATAGAATTTCAGCCTAAAAGCCGTAAAACAGATGTTGCTCAAGCCTTGAAATTTTTATCAGGAACCCAAAAAAAGAAAGCGATTGTGTTTGTAATTTCTGATTTCATGTCGGAAGATTACGAGCAAACATTAAAAATAGCCTCTAAAAAACACGATATAACTGGGATTCGCGTGTACGATATTCGAGAAGAAAAAATGCCGGACTTAGGTATGGTTTCTATGCTTGATGCCGAAACCGGAGCAATCGAATTGATAAATACCGGTTCGAAAGCAGTGCGAATGAATTATGAAAAACAGTACCACGATAAAGTCAACTATTTTAAAGAAACATTCAGCAAATCAGGTTCAGGTGTCGTAAACACAAGAGTTGACGAAAGTTATGTGACGAAATTGCTTAGTTACTTTAAATCGAGATAAGGGTTCAATAATAAAAGATGAAAAAACAATTATACCTACTACTATTGCTGATTTCTACGGCTGTTTTTGCACAACAAAAGCAAGTAGTCACAAGTATTGACACGATTAAAAATAAAATTGGTGCGGAATTTAAACTGTCTATAAAAACTACTGTTGATACTTCGTCTAAAGTCATTTTCCCAAAACTAAAAAACTTTGGAGCTTTAGAGGTTATTCAGTCGTATCCTATTGATACGGTCAAAATGGATGGTCGTTATGAATTAATCAAAAAATACGGTTTAACCCAATTTGATTCCGGTAGATATGTTGTTCCAAGTATCAAGATTTTTATCGACAGCAAACCGTTTATGACGGATTCGCTTTTGGTTGAAGTGGCGAATGTTCAAGTGGATACTTTGAAACAAAAAATGTTCGACATCAAGGATATTGCTCCAGCAGATAACCCAATAGGTGACTGGTGGAAATACCTATTAATAGTCGCTTTGATTCTGGGTATTGGAGCGTTTATTTATTGGTTTATTAAAAAACGCCAAGAAAAGAAACTACAAGAAGAAATTTATAAAACGCCAATCGAGAAAGCGACTAGTTTGTTGGATACTTTAGAGAAAAAAGAACTTTGGCAAAAAGGAGAAGTAAAAGCGTATTATAGTGAGTTGACTGATATCGCTAGAAACTATATTGAAGAAGCGATAGAAATTCCAGCAATGGAAAGTACGACTTCAGAATTGATTCAGGGTCTTAGAGCAGCTTCTGTCAAAAAGAAAATGACGCTTTCACAGGAAATCATTGAAAATCTAGAGCGTGTTTTAAAACAAGCCGATTTAGTGAAATTTGCCAAGTCAAAACCACTAGATTTTGAAATCACAGAAGACCGAAATAAGATTCAAAAAGCAATTCTGACATTAGACAATTCAATTCCTGTAGAAGTACCAGTTGAGGAAGATGTGTTGTTGAATGAAGCGCAAAGACAAAAACAGATACAAATTCAGTTGCGCAAACAAAGGAACAAACGCATCGTAACCGCCGTAGCTTCAGTTGTTTTTTTATTGGCAGCGACCACTACTTTTTTTATTGTAACCAAAGGATTTAGTTATGTGAAAGACAATATCGTTGGTCATCCTACCAAAGAATTATTGGAAGGAGAATGGGTAAAAAGTGATTACGGAAATCCTGGAATTATCATAGAAACACCAAAAGTGCTTAAGAGAGTAGATTTGACAAAAACACTTCCTAAAGACGGAATGGCTTTGATTAAAGAAATGCAGTCTTTTGCATATGGAAGTGCCTTAGATCCTTTCTATCTTATGGTTTCTACTTTAAAATTCAAACAAGAAACCCAAATAGATTTGGCTAAATCAATGGATGGTGCATTGCAATCACTGGAAGCGCAAGGAGCTCAAAACATGATTGTAAAACAAGAAGATTTTGAAACTAATGAAGGAGTCAAAGGATTGAAAGCCTATGGAACGTTCTCCCAAATTGATAGTGACAATAAGACTACTGCAAAAATGTATTATGAGGCAATATTGTTTAGTCAAGAAGGCGGATTGCAACAGATTTTAATTTTTCATGAAGAAGGAGATAAGTATGGCAACGAAATATCAGAACGAGTTTTGAACTCTGTCGAATTAAAACAAGCAAGTAAATAATGGAGAAAATAACATTTTTAAACCCAGAATTTTTTTGGTTGTTTCTGCTGATTCCAGTAGCGATTGTATGGTTGTTGCGGAAAAAGAACCATCAATCAGCCACGTTAAAAATAAGTTCGTTACAAGGATTTAAAGGTTCTAACTCGTATTTGACAAAGCTAAAGCCGATGTTGAATGTATTTAGAATTATGGCTTTATGCTCTTTGATTGTAGCAATGGCAAGGC
Source organism: Flavobacterium sp. GNP002 (assembly GCF_054343795.1). Taxonomy (NCBI): domain Bacteria; kingdom Pseudomonadati; phylum Bacteroidota; class Flavobacteriia; order Flavobacteriales; family Flavobacteriaceae; genus Flavobacterium; species Flavobacterium sp. GNP002. The sequence continues at coordinate 1,052,420 of NZ_JBTGUW010000001.1, read as the reverse complement.
CAAGAACGGTCGATGTGAGTAATAAAACTAAAACGACGAAAGGAATTGATATTGTTATGGCAATTGACGTTTCCGGAAGTATGCTGGCCAAAGATTTGAAACCAAATAGAATGGAAGCACTGAAAAGAGTAGCGGCTGATTTTGTTGATGAAAGACCAAATGACAGGATAGGACTTGTGGTATATGCCTCTGAAGCGTACACAAAAACACCGGTAACTAGTGATAAAGCCGTTATTCTTAATGCTATCAACAGCATTAAATATGATACTGTTTTACAGGACGGAACAGGAATTGGAATGGGATTAGCAACTGCTGTGAATAGATTGAAAGACAGTCAGGCAAAAAGCAAGGTGATTATTCTTTTGACAGATGGGGTTAATAATGCCGGATTTATCGAGCCGGAAACTGCATCTGATATTGCCAAACAATACGGAATTAAAGTGTACACAGTAGGAATTGGTACAAACGGAATGGCAATGTTTCCTTATGCGGTAGCGCCAAATGGGCAGTTTTTATTCCAAATGATGAAAGTGGAAATTGATGAGCAATTGATGAAGAGCATTGCTAAAAAGACAGATGGAAAATATTTTAGAGCAACGAGTAACAGCAAACTAGCGGAGATTTACGCTTCAATCAATAAATTAGAAACTACCGAAATTGAAGAATTAAAATTTTATGATTATGATGAGAAATTTAGGTCTTTTGTATGGTTTGCCGGTTTCTTATTGTTGCTGGAATTAGGATTACGAAATACAGTTTTTAAAAGCTTTATATAATGACAGTCGCAAACTGAAAACTGTAACTGAAAACTGCGACTAAAAGTAAAAAAATGGAATTAGACGAAAAAAAATATTTATATCTTCTCTTTATACTGCCATTGGTGGTGTTGGTTTTTCTGTTCAATTTATATTGGAAAAGAAAAAAACAACGCGAGTTTGGCGATTTAGAAATGGTAAAAAGACTGAGCCCGGAAAGTTCTGTTTTTAAACCAGTTTTGAAATTAGTAGTATTGCTTTTGGCATTGACCGGATTAATTCTTGGATTAGTAAATCCAAAAATTGGTACCAAAATGGAAACCGTAAAGAGAGAAGGAATCGACATTGTTTTTGCAGTGGATGTATCCAAAAGTATGCTTTCTGAAGATGTAGCGCCAAATCGTCTAGACAAAAGCAAGCAAATTGTTTCGCAAATTATCAATCAATTGGGGAGCGATAGAATAGGAATTGTGGCGTATGCAGGAAGCGCTTTCCCAGTATTGCCTATTACTACGGATTATAGCGTTGCAAAAATGTTTTTGCAAAGTATGAATACAGATATGGTTTCCTCCGTAGGAACGTCATTCAACGAGGCAATCAAATTATCGTCAACTTATTTTGATGATAAAAAAACGAGTAAGCTGTTGATTATGATTTCTGATGGTGAAGACCATAACGAAGGTGCAGAAGAAGCGGCGGAAGAAGCCAATAAGCTTGGAATTAAAATCATTACAATTGGTGTTGGAACTGAAAAAGGAGGTGCAATTCCATTGAAAAGAAATGGAATTGTCGAAGGTTTCAAAAGAGATGGCAATAATGAAGTAGTTATAACGAAACTGGTTCCAGAAAGTTTAACGGCGATTGCTAAAGCGACTAAAGGCGGTTATGTAAACGGAAACAACACTAAAGAAGTGCTCGAATATATTAAGAATGCATTGAATAATATTCAAAAAACAGAATTTGAAGCAACAGAAATGGCTGATTTTCAATCTCAATTTCAATGGTTTTTAGGTTTTGCTTTTGTTTTCTTATTTCTGGATATTTTCCTTTTGGAAAGAAAAACAAGTTGGGTAAACAAATTGAATTTATTTAACGAGAATAAAAAAGGTTAAAGTATCGGGTTGCATTCCATTATTGGAGCAAAAAAAACTAAGTATACTTTGACACTTACATTTAAAATACAATGAAAAACATAATTTTATACCTGTTATTGCTTTTTTCTTTTGTTGCAAATGCACAACAGAAAGATAGAATATTGCCTAAAGCGAACGAGGAATATGCTGAAAATAAATTTGTAGATGCCGAAGCTAATTATAGGATTTCGGATTCAAAATTTCCAAATAAAGCAACCGCGCCTTTCAATTTAGGAAATAGTATTTACAAGCAAAAACAATCTTCGGAAGCCAAGTTTGCGTATGCTAAAGCCTTGAAGAATTCAAAAACAAGACCTCAGAAACACCGTGCTTTTCATAATTTAGGAAATGTTTTCATGAATGAAAAGGATTATACGCAAGCGGTTGAAGCTTACAAAAATGCCTTGAGAAACGACCCGAAAGATGAAGAAACACGTTATAATTATGCTTTGGCAAAAAAAATGCTGAAAGAAAATCCTCCAAAGGACGATAATAAAAAAGACGACAAAAAGAGCGATAAAGACAAGAAGGACGACAAGAAAGACGGAGAAAAAGATAAAAAAGACAATAAGGATAAAGATAAGAAAGACGATAAGGGAGATAAAGACAAACAAAATAAAGACCCTAAACCGAATGAAAATGGAGAGCCAAAACCAGCTCCAGGAGGAATTTCTAAAGAACGTTTAGAGAATCTTTTGAATGCAGTGAATAAAGAAGAAAAGAAGGTACAGGATAAAGTAAATGCCAAAAAAGTACAAGGAAAACCAGTTAAGACGGAGAAAGATTGGTAGTTCAATTAGATAATTTGAAAATGAAAAGATTTATAGCAGTACTAGTTTTAATGGTGTGCAATTTACTTAGTGCTCAAGTGCAATTTGAGGCTAGAGTGAGTAAAGCGACGCTAGGTATAAACGAGAGACTTCGTATCGATTTTATGATGAATGTAGATGGGGATAATTTTGTGCCACCGTCTTTTGAAGGATTTAGAATTATTGCTGGTCCAAGCCAGCAAGTGAGTCAGTCTTGGGTGAACGGAAGAAGTTCTTTTGAGAAAATATATTCTTATTTTCTTTTACCAAATCAAAAAGGTACATTGGTTATCAAGCAAGCCGCAATCGAATACAACGGGCAAATTTATAAAACATCACCTTTAAAAATAAATGTTACCGCTGCAACGGAACAGCCTAGAGATCCTAACGACCCTCAAATTTCTGCAGATGGTAATCTTTATTTAGTTGCTGATATTTCTAAAACAAATCCCTATATAAACGAACCCATCACGGTGGTTTATAAGTTGTATTTTAACAATATCGGAATCACAAATTCGAACGAAGTCAATAAGCCAAAATACAATGATTTTTGGAGTCAAAATATTGATATAAAACAGTTTGTTGCTGAAGAAGGTATGTTTAAAGGGGAGAAATACCGTTATATTGTACTTAAAAAAATAGTTTTGTATCCTCAAAAATCAGGAAAGCTGGTTATAGAGCCGTTGTCATTAGATATTGATGTTCAATTACCGTCTAATCGTAGGGATATGTTTGGTCGAATGGTTGTCACCGAAGGAACCAAGAGAGTTTCTGCAGGAGCGAAAACCATAAATGTTAAGCCACTTCCCGAAGCAGGAAAACCAGACGACTTTTCAGGCGCAGTTGGAAATTTTGATTTCAAAGTAACACCAACGAAAACCGATTTAAAAAACGGAGAAAGTCTGGACTTAGTAGTTAGTGTAACCGGAAAAGGGAATCTGAAATTATTCAGTCTGCCAAAACCGGTAGCGCCAAATGCCTTGGAAATGTATGATGCAGTTCATGCTGAACAGGTCAACACGCCGCTTTCAGGAATGGCCGGAAAAATTTCAGATAGTTATACCATTGTTCCGCAGTATAAAGGGAATTACCCTATAAAACCATTAAAATTCACGTATTTTGATTTGGTTTCAGGAACGTATAAAACGCTAAGTTCTCCAGAGATAATGATTAATGTTCTCGATGGTCCTTCGCCTACTGATGCGACCGTAGCTTCTGGTGCAAACAAGAATAAAATAGACAAAGTAGAGCAGTTCAAATTCATACAGTTAAAAAGTAATCTTTTGACGATGAATAAGAAAGACTTCTTTGGGTCTAATTTGTTTTATGGATTGTTCTTTTTCCCATTTTTAATGCTGCCTTTAATCGTATTATTCAAAAAGAAAAAAGAAGCTATTGATGGTGATATTACCGGAAACAGAATTCGAATGAATAATAGATTGGCGAAGAAATATTTATCAGAGGCCAAGAAACAAATCAACAACAAAGAACTGTTTTACATTGCGCTGGAGAAAGCAATGCATAATTTCTTGAAAGCCAAGTTGCATATTGAAACTTCAGAAATGAGTAAGGATAATATTCAAGAATTGTTGTTGTCAAGAAATGCGAATCCTGAAACGGTGAATGATTTTATTGCACTTACGGAAAACTGTGAAATCGCGCGATATGCACCATCATCAAGTGTTACTATACAAAAGGATTTTGATAAAGCGGTAGTGATTATTTCAGATTTAGAAAAACAGATAGCTTAACCACCAATGTCATTTCAAGGAGTTGTGAGGCACGTGGCAAAGCAATCTCATGTAGATTTACAAGAATAGTTTATCGACAACTTATAACATTACAATGAAAAATATTTTATACATATTAGTATTGACAACCCAAGTTTTCTTTGCCCAAAACGGCTTTGAAAAAGCAAACAAATATTATCAAAAGGGTAAATATAAGGAAGCGGTTACTGCTTATGAAAGTGTTTTGACAGAAAGCAAACACTCTTCTGAATTGTATTATAATTTAGGAAATACGTATTATAAGTTGAACAAAGTAGCGCCTTCTATTTATAATTATGAAAAAGCATTAGTTTTAAATCCAAATAATATCGATGCCATTAACAACTTGAAATTTGCTCAAAAACGAACTATCGATGAAATTAAAGTAATCCCAAAAGTAGGTTTTGCAAAGCTGATTCGGGATTTTACAGGAATCTACCATTACAATACGTGGGCATGGATTTCTATTGGACTGGCAATGGCGTTCCTGTTGTTTTTTGTAGGGTATTATTTTTCCCAAATTACACTATCAAAAAGGATTTTCTTTTTTGGAATGTTTGTGCTTTTTTTTCTAATTCTAATCAGTGTTTCGTCAGCGATTTTTGAAAAAAGTCATTTTGATACTGAAAAACCAGCTATTGTTTTTGCGGAAATGGCCAATGTAAAGAGCGAACCCAGAAATGGCGGTCAGCCAATATTTGTGCTACACGAAGGAACAAAAGTGTATGTTGAGGAAATCATTGGAAAATGGAAAAAAGTGCAACTAACAGATGGAACTGAAGGCTGGATTGAAAGCAGTGCGATTAAGGAAGTAAAATAATAGTTTTAATTTAATACTGATTACTTTTTCTTCAATTTATCATACCAATTTTCTATCGAAGGATACATGAATCCTGCTGTTTTTTGGATTGGATTATAAAAAATGGACTTGTCTAAGGTTTCTTTTTTGGCTAAAAAATTGTGATAGTTTATTTTTTCGAAAACTTTGAAAACAATTCCTATTATCAAAATTGTTTTTAGGACCCTAAAGAAGCCACCACCAATCTTATTCAACCATCCTAAAAAGGCAAAATCAGCTATTCCGGTGAGGAATTTCCCCAAAAGTGATATTCCAATTACTACAAGGATAAATGTCAATACAAAGGCTACTACTTGAATTGTATTGGGATTCCATTTGACAAATCCAGCTAAGATTTCTTTGATAAATGACGAAAATTTTATGGCAAAATAAATTCCTGCCAATAGCGAAACCAAAGAAGCTAATTCTACAAAAAGACCATTTCTAACGCCTTTATACAAAGCAAAAGCGAGTAATACACCCAAAATAATATCCAAAAATCCCATGACACTTAATTAAGAAAAATAAAAGTGCAAATATAAAAGAATTGTTCTTTACCATTGCCAATTTTCAAGTTCTTATCTTTGCGCAAAATAATTTTATAGATTATGGATTCATAACTCATAATTTATAATTCATAATTAAAGATATGTCAAGAGACACACAACTTAAAGAACGCTGGGAACAGCTTGTAAATATACTTTCCAATCAATTTTCTCAAGGTGAGGATTTAGATCTCGACGCTATTATTTATCTAATTGGTGTACAAGAGCTTGGGAAAGTACACAGTGAATATAAAAAAGACGAAAAATTAAACCTGATGCACATCGCGATTTGCAGGTTATTAGAACCTTATGGTTTCTATGAATTTGAGTTTTTTGATGAAGAAGGCTGGCCACATTACAAAGTAAAAGAGGAATTACCACCGCTTAAAGCTGGAGAACAGTCGGTTTTAATGAAAGAAGCTATTGTAAATTATTTTCTGGAAAGAGAACTGATAGAGTAGTGTTCAGTAAAAAACACCTAGCTTAAATGAACTTTTATGGCTTATTATAGAAGCAGAACAGCGGTGAAAAGTAATCTAACAATTTAGAATGGAAACTTTAAACTTTAAAGAGTATACTTGGAACAAATTCCCTAAATTTGCACTCTCAATTATTGGATGAAAATGATAGATAAGATAAAAGAATATATTGGCGAAGCACAAGCTTTCTCAACGCAAAACGCAGCAGAATTAGAAACATTCCGAATTAAATTTCTGGGAAGCAAAGGACTTTTAAAAGACCTTTTTGCTGAATTTAAAAACGTTCCTAATGACCAAAAAAAGGAATTCGGACAGGTAATCAATTTGCTTAAAACTTCTGCCGAAGACAAAGTAAAAACCATACAGGAAGCTTTAGAAAGTAAAGAAGAAATCAAAGGTTTTTATGGTGATTTGACGCGTTCGGCTGAACCTATAACTATTGGTTCTCGCCACCCTATTTCATTGGTAAAAAACCAAATTATTGATATCTTTTCAAACATTGGTTTTAACGTTTCTGAAGGTCCGGAAATCGAAGATGACTGGCATAATTTCACTGCATTAAACTTACCGGAATACCATCCGGCGCGTGACATGCAAGACACGTTTTTCATTCAAACAAATCCTGATATTTTGTTGCGTACGCATACATCATCCGTTCAGGTGCGTTACATGGAAAATAATAAACCGCCTATTCGTACGATTTCTCCGGGAAGAGTTTTTCGTAATGAGGCAGTTTCGTCCCGTTCACACTGTATTTTTCACCAAGTGGAAGGATTATATATTGACAAAGACGTTTCTTTTGCCGACTTAAAACAAACGCTTTTATATTTCACCAAAGAGATGTTCGGAAAATCAAAAATCCGTTTACGTCCATCCTATTTCCCGTTTACTGAGCCTAGTGCTGAGGTTGATATTTATTGGGGCCTTAAAACAGAAACCGATTATAGAATCACCAAAGGAACCGGTTGGTTAGAAATCATGGGATGTGGAATGGTAGATCCTAACGTTTTGAAAAACTGTGGCATCAACCCTGATGAATACAACGGTTTTGCATTTGGAATGGGAATCGAAAGAATTGCCATGTTGTTATATCAAATCGGCGATATCCGTATGTTCTACGAAAATGACGTTCGTTTCCTAGAGCAATTTAAATCCTCAATTTAGTCAAAAGTTATAAAGTCGTAAAGTCGAAAGAAATACCTGTTTTAGATTTTCCTCGACTTTACGATTTTACGACCTTAGACATTAAGACTAACATATGAAAAAAGACATCATCATCCCCGAAGTAGAAAACGTATTTCTTGCTGTAGTTCAAGAATGGAGTGACGATTTCATGGAAAAAGTGTGGTATGCTTATTTAGTAAATGATAGCGATTACTTAATCGAAAGTGTTATGGTAGTTTCCAAAGCTTTTGGAACTATTGATGGCGAAATGAAGAAAACATCACTTTTGCGTCACGCTTTTGTCGAAGTCCCAGCGGTTTCAGTAGTCAAAATTGAAATGATTGAAAAAAGTGTTTTGGCACTCAACAATGAGTTCATGCTAACTTTCTTTATTGGAGACAAATTATACGATAAAAAGTTTATTTTCAAAGCCAATTCCATCAACGAAACAGAAGTTGAAGAAGTACCTATTTTATTTGTTGACGGCGTTATCGTGAGATAAGTCCATATTAGTTTCACTCTTTATTTTCTTCTTCCAACTAAAATAACTTACCACAAATATTCCGGCCAGAACGAATAATGCGGTACGGATTGTGTTTTTTTCAGATAAATACACCTCTTGAAAAGTCATACTGTATAAATCAAAAGCAGCAGTTATAAAAGAAACTAGTAGTCCCCAAATTAATCCGTATTTAAGTTGATATTTCCATCTTTTACTCATAAAAATGATTTAGCGGCTTTGTTGTTTAACTTTTGATTTCCAGGTAAAATAACCTAAAACAAATATGCCTACAATGATATAAGCAGCTGCGCGAATATAAAAATTAGGCGTAGCAACCTGTTCCGAAAAAGGTATTTCTTTAATGTCAAATAACACATTGAAAACCGTCATAAATACACCCCAAATTCCGCCAGTTTTAATCTGGTATTTCCATCTTTCGCTCATGAAGTGATTGTGTTATGATTATTAAATCTGGTAGTTAAATTAATCCAGTTTATCGGTCAATTTTTTAAACACGGCTTTGGCTTCTTGTCCTTCGTATAAAATACTGTAAACAGCATCTATAATTGGCGTTTTGGCACCATACGCCTGATTAAGTTTGTAAGCGCTTTTTGCGGCATAATATCCTTCGGCAACCATACTCATTTCCATCATTGCTGATTTTACGGTGTAGCCTTTGCCAATCATATTCCCAAACATTCTATTTCTGGAGAAAATAGAATAACCGGTAACCAATAAATCACCTAAGTAGGCAGAATCATTGATGTTACGTTTCATTTTGTGGACTTTTTTGATGAATTTTTTCATCTCACGAATCCCATTACTCATCAATACGGACTGGAAATTATCGCCATAACCAAGACCATGAGCCATTCCCGCTGCAATTGCATAAATGTTCTTTAGCATCGCTGCGTATTCCGTTCCTATAATGTCGTCTGTAATTTTAGTTTTGATATAATTTCCAGATAAATTTTTAGCTACGGTTTTAGCTTTGTCAGGATCTCCGCATGCAATAGTAAGGTAAGAAAGGCGTTCCATTGCAACTTCTTCAGCATGGCAAGGACCGGTAATTACACCTATATTATAATAAGGAATGTCATATTTTACATGGAAATGTTCGCCCACAATTAAGCTTGTTTCGGGTACAATTCCTTTAATTGCTGAAAAAATGATTTTATCTTTTAATGAAACTGTTAATTTGTCTAATTCACCATCTAAAAAAGCAGATGGAATAGCAAAAATGATGTAATCTGCATACGCAACAGCTTCGTTGATGTCGCTGGTCAGTTTCAGTTTATTGATGTCGAATTCTACTGAACTCAAGTAGTTTGGATTGTGTTTGTATGCTTTAAGGTGTTCTATAGCAGCTTCATTACGCATGTACCATGAAATTTCGGTAAGATTTACGCATAACATTTTTGCTATCGCTGTCGCCCAACTTCCACCACCTATTACTGCGAATTTTATATTTTCAGCCATTTTTTATTGAATTTAATCAAAAGTACTTAAAAAAGTACTGATTATACAAATAAAATTAGAACAAGAACTTTGATTTTAAACGTTTTGGAAATACTGCAATTGTGGGCGACAAAAAATTTTTTTAATTTTTTTGTTTTTTAACACAATATAAATATTACTATTTCGTTATTGTTGTTTATTGTTTAAATATTTAACAGAATAATGCGGATTGAATTAGTTAGTTATAGTTTAGAATTTTAAAAGGCGTTCCCATATAAAATGAGAACGCCTTTTTATTTAAAATGCTTCAATCGGTAATCTAGTTATTTGAATTAATAACTCATTTCAACAATAGATTTTACTTTTTCTAAAGTAATATTTTGTTTTTCTCCTAAACCTAACCAACCTCTTTCTTTAAAACGATCCACTATAAAATCTGCCGTTTTATCAAAATCTTTGGTATAATCAGATAATTTAGTGTCCATTCCCATCGTATGGAAAAATTCAACTGTTTTGTTGATGGCTTCATTAGCAATTTCATCATCAGTTCCAGTTAAATTAAAAATACGTTTTCCGTATTGTGCCAATTTTCCTTTTTTGGTTCCAAACATCACTCGGTATAAATTTGGACCTACGACAGCCAAAGTTCTGGCATGATCAATTCCGTATAAAGCAGTTAATTCATGTCCAATCATGTGCGTTGCCCAATCCGAAGGAACTCCTTTCTGGATTAAGCCATTCAGCGCCATCGTACAACTCCACATAAAGTTAGATGCTAAAGCATAATCTTTTGGATTTTCAACAACATCAGGGCCAACTTGAATCAAGGTTTGTAAAATACTTTCGGCAATTCTATCTTGAAGGTATCCTTCGTGCGGATAGGTTAAATATTGTTCTAAAACATGGGTGTAGGCATCTACAACTCCGTTTTGCAATTGTCTTTTTGGCAAAGATTCAATTACCGTTGGATCGCAAATAGAAAACTTTGGAAACAAGGCGCTACCACCAAAGGATAATTTTTCTTGCGTAGATTGAATAGTGACAACTCCGCCAGAATTCATTTCACTTCCTGTTGCCGGTAATGTCAATATAGTTCCAAAAGGAATAATTTTAGATACATCTTTAGTTAATACTCGTTTTTGAAGAATATCAATAGGGTTTCCGTCAAAGTTTACAGCTGCAGAAATGAATTTTACTCCATCGATTACAGAACCTCCACCAACGGCAAGGATAAAATCAATATTATGTTCCTTGATAATCGCAACTGCTTTCATCAATGTTTCAAAATGCGGATTTGGTTCAATTCCTGCAAATTCTACGATTTCAAAACTTTTTAGATTGTTGATAACCTGCTCATGAATTCCATTTTTGAAAATACTTCCACCGCCATACGCCAAAAGTATTTTTGCTCCTTGAGGCACTAGCGTGGATAATTTTTCTATTTGCCCTTTTCCAAAAACTAAATTGGTAGGATTGTATAATTCGAAATTTAACATCTTCTTATTTTTTTGAATTCAATTGGTTCAATAATTTTTCCGCAACTAGTTTAGACGAAGCTGGATTTTGACCTGTAATCAATAAACCATCTTCTACTGCATAAGGCTGCCAATCTCCTATTTTTGAATAAGTTGCACCATTAGCCTGCAACGCATCTTCTAGTAAAAATGGAACAACATTGGTCAATCCCACCGCTTCTTCTTCGGTATTAGAGAATCCAGTTACTTTTTTACCTTTAACTAAAAATTCCCCATTTACTTTTACGTTTTTCAATACTGCTGGTGAATGACATACAAAAGCAACAGGTTTGTTATTCGTGTAAAAAGCTTCAATTAAAGCACTTGAAGATGCATCAGTTGTTAAATCCCATAATGGACCATGACCTCCAGGATAAAAAACAGCATCATAATCAGCTTGTTTAACATCAGCTAGTTTGTGTGTTTTACTAAGTTTAGCTTGTAATTCTGTGTCTTTGTCAAATCTTTTAGTGTCTTCAGTAGCCGAGGATGGATCTGAACTTTTTGGGTCTATTGGTGGCTGTCCTCCTTGTGGCGATGCAATATCAATGATCACTCCTTTATCTGCTAACTCATAATAAGGAGCAGCAAATTCTTCAATCCAAAATCCTGTTTTTTCTCCTGTGTTCCCTAATTCACTATGACTAGTTAGAACAAATAATACTTTTTTCATACCTTTTTTATTTTGTGCAGTTGCTGTGATACAACTTGCGGTTAATGCTATAATGGCAAATAATGCGATTTTCTTCATTTCTAATTTTGTTTGTACAAATTTACGGAGAATATGCTATTAGTAAAAATAATTTAAATTATGTTTGTGATAAATATATTTATATCATGGTTAATCTCGAATGGTATCGAACCTTTAAATCCGTTTATAAAAACGGTAATTTTTCATTGGCTGCCAAAGAATTATTTATCAGTCAACCTGCTGTTAGTCAGCAAATATCAATGTTGGAAGCGCATGTAGGATATAAACTTTTCAATCGAAAGTCTAAAGGCGTTGAACCAACGGAATACGCTAAGTTACTCAATAATTTAATCATTGAAGCATTGGACCGACTGGAAAACGTGGAGAATGGTTTTCGTGCCAAAGCCTTTAATGCCAATCGATTAATTTCAATTGGAATCTCAAAGCATTTGATGCGAAGTTTGGGAAGCGCTTTGGTTTCCAAATTTGATTTTATCGATTTTAGCTTCCATGAAAACGACATACTTTTTGAATTAGTCGATTCTAAAAAACTTGATTTTGCGATTGTAACCAAACAATATGATACGTTTGACACGATTCAGAAAAAGGTTGGGGAAATTAAACAAGTAATTGTCGGTTCCAATACTATCGATGCTTCCGAGTTGAAGTCTAGTATCAAAATAAAGGATTTCTCTGCTATCGAAAATTGGTTAAACGACCAAAAATGGTTCAGCCACAACGCGCAGATTCCGCACATAAAGTTGTTTTGGTTGCATGTTTTTAATAAAAAAAGACCGTCGATGGTTCCCAATTATATTATTCCATCCGAATATGAAATGCTCGAAATCATTTCGATAAATACAGGAATAGGAGTAGTTTGGGATATAAATGCAAAAAATTTAATCGAAGAAAATAAAATCCAATTGTTGTGGAACAGCAAGCAAATGCCAAGTACAGAAGTGTTTGTATTATCTGGTAAAAACGATAATTTGAGTACGATTTTTGAAAATATTCAAGTAGAATTGAAAAGGGTTTTGGGATAATTACTTCTTATAAAAATTATTGTGATCAATGTATTCCCAAACTTTTGCAGGCAATAAAGGCTGCACATTTTTTCCTTTTTTAATATTTTCCCGAATAAATGTCGACGATATTTCTACAACCGGAGCATCAATCATGTGGATTTTTGGATGGTCTTTAAACAGTATATTATCTGTTTCAATTGAAATTGCTTCGCCTGTTCGCCCTTTGGCCTCGAGTCTAGGATAAACATAAATATCATGGTTTTCGAGAATCACTTCGTAGTTTTTCCATTTGTGCAACGATTTTAAATTGTCTTCGCCCATGATTAAGGAGAATTCATAATTTGGATATTTTTCTTCTAAATGGACTAATGTATTTACCGTATAATTAGGTTGCGATAATTTAAACTCAATATCCGAAGGTTTTATTTTAGGAAAATCCTCGGTGGCAAGATGCACCATTTGCAACCGGTGGTAATCATCGAGCAAAGTGCTTTTTTTTTTCAAAGGGTTGTGTGGCGTAACTACCATCCAGATTTGATCTAAATCGGCATGTTCCGCCATGTGATTGGCAATAATAAGATGCCCAACATGAATGGGATTAAACGTTCCGAAATAAAGTCCTATTTTCATTAATTTAAAGATTTAAAAATTAAATGATTTAAAGATTAGAAATAACTTTGAATTTTTCAATTCTTTAATTTTTCAATCTTTTAATCCTTAACAAAATTCTTTACCAATTGATATGCTTCTTCAAGAGCTATAGGCAAATCGTAGTTTTTAATAATCACATCAAATTGTGGCGCTGTAGCCAACTCAACTGAAGCTTTTGCAATACGCATGTTGATTTTGTCATCACTTTCGGTAGAGCGTTCCTTTAATCGTCTTTTTAGTTCATCCACGCTTGGTGGTTTCACGAAAACTGCTAAAGTTTCTTTTGGGAATTTATGTTTGATGCGCAATCCTCCAGATACATCAATATCAAAAATCACATTCTTTCCTTTGGCCCAAATACGTTCCACTTCACTTTTTAGGGTTCCGTAGAAATTATCGCGATAGACTTCTTCCCATTCCAAGAAATCTTCGTTTTTGATATGTTTTTTAAATTCTTCGGTAGACATGAAATAATAGTCTTTACCACTTACTTCTTCGCCTCTTGGTGCGCGGGAAGCTGCCGAAATAGAAAATTCAAGATTCAAATCTTCTTTACTTAATAAATGTCTAACGATAGTAGTTTTCCCTGACCCTGAAGGCGCCGAAAAAACAATTAATTTTCCTCCTGTGCTCATTTTATGCTGAATTTATTTCAGTATCTGTTTATCTTTTCCTGCAAGGTTTCTAAAACCTTGTTGATATGTTATAAAATTAATAAACCTGCAAGGTTAAATAACTTTGCAGGTTAATAATTACAATACGTTTAATACTTGCTCCTTTATTTTTTCCAATTCGTCTTTCATCTGAACGACTAATTTTTGCATTTGTGCGTGATTGGATTTAGAGCCCATCGTATTGATTTCACGTCCCATTTCTTGGGTGATGAAACCTAATTTTCTACCGTTAGCTTCGGTTCCGTTGATGGTTTCTAGGAAATAATCCAGGTGATTCGTTAAACGCACTTTTTCTTCGGTGATGTCTAATTTCTCTAAGTAATAAATTAATTCCTGCTCGAAACGATTTTCATCTACATTCACTTTAAGTTCTGAGATTGCAGTTTGCAAACGGTCTTTTATAGCCTGAACGCGTTCTGGATCAAGTGCTAAAGCTTCAGTCATATATTGACGAATATTGCCAATTCGCAATTGAAATTCTTTTTCAAGTGACATTCCTTCATCTTTTCTAAAGTTCAAGATGTTTTGCAACGCTTCTTCGATAACGGTTTGGATTTGTACCCAGTCGTTTTCATCGATTTCATCGCGTTCTATTTTCATGGTGTCCGGCATGCGAACTGCCATTTTCATTAGTTCAGTTTCATCAGCATCAGCATAAACTTCTCTTAACTGATTGATATATGCTTTTACAATTGGCACGTTCACTTTCGTAGAAGTTTGTTCCGCGGTACTTTCGATAAAAATAGAAAAATCTACTTTTCCTCTTTCCAGTTTTAGTGCAATTTGGTTGCGTAAACCCAATTCCATTTCGCGGTACAGCGAAGGCATTCTCACATTCAAATCCAAACCTTTACTGTTTAAAGATTTTACTTCTACCGTGATTTTTTTGGTTGGTAATTGCAAAGTCGCTTTACCAAAACCCGTCATTGATTGTATCATATAATTTTCTAAAAGAGGTCAAAGATAATAAAAAAGTGCTCAGTGGTCCGTTTTTAGTATTCAGTGCTTTTTTATAAATAGTTTTGGACTTATAAAAAGATTGAAATTAGAAGATTCTAAATCAACGACTGAACACTGATTACTAAACACTCTTCTTCTGTGTAACCAAATAAACGCCGACAAATATCAAAACTGCCGAACCAATTTTCACCAAACTCAATTCGTCTTTTCCTAAACCAATTGCGAAAATGGTAGCAAATAGAGGTTGTAAATAAATAAAAACGGCAACCGTAGTTGGTTTTAATTCTTTCATTGAAAGCAAATTCAACAAATACGTCAGGAAAGTCGAAAAAACCACGACAAACCCTATTTTCCAGCAAATATCCATTGGAACCAAAGCCCAGTTCACAGTTTGAAATTGGCTCCAGCCAAAAGGCAAAACCATAATAAAACCGAATAAATAAATCCATTTTACAAACGTAAACGCATTGTATTTGTCCATTAATTTCTTAACGATAATCAGATAAAATCCATAGGAAATGGCGTTGACCAAAACTAGAAAATTTCCTAATCCGGCGTTTGTGGCGCTACCAATGGATTTTCCGTACAAAATGAGAAAAGCTGTTCCTATCAGACCAAGGATAATCCCAAAAACCATTCGTTTTTGCATGCGTTCCTTCATAATCAATGCCGACAGCGTCAAAACAATCATGGGTGTCGAAACCATGATTACTGCTGCGCTAATAGGGGAAGTAAGGCTTAATCCTTTGAAAAATGTAAGCATATTAAACGCCACACCAAAGAAAGCCGCGGCAATAATTCTAGGAAAATCATTCAGTGCAATTTTCTCTTTTGGCATAAAAAGCCAAACCAGCCAAAACAAAATCACTGAACCGCCTACGCGCAACAAGATGAAACCATAGGCATCAATATATAACGGCATGACATCTTTGGCAATGGTAAAAGTGACACCGTAAATAAGGGAAACTAGAGTGGCGCCAATTAGTGCAAGATTTCTTTTGGACATTATACCAACGCTTTCATTACCTGCAACATATTTTGTTGGGTATTGCCAATATAAATTTTGTCTTTGATGATGAAAACTGGACGACTCAAAAACGTGTAATGTTCCAAAATGTATTTTTTGTAATCATCTTCAGTTAACGATTTATTCTTTAAATCCATCGATTTGTACAACTGTGCTTTTTTGCTGAAAAGCGCTTCGTAACTTCCTGAAAGCTCACGCATTTTTTCTAATTCGGCAACTGTAATTGGATCTTGTTTGATGTCGTGAAATTTAAAATCATGTTCTTTCGGTAATGATTTTATAATTTTTCTGCAGGTGTCGCAAGAAGCGAGATAGTATATTATGTCCATGTAAATAGCGATTTCTTTGTGCAAAGAAAATTCATTTGACACGGAAAATGATTATTTTTATCAAAAAAATAAAAAAATGCATCAAACATTTGATATTGCCAAAGCAAGTAGAAAAGTGTTGTCACAATTTCTGGAAAATTATACGTTGGAACAGCTAAATAAAATGGCTCCGGGATTTAATAATAATCTGATTTGGAATATCGCTCACATTGTGGTGACGCAGCAACGATTAGTCTATAAATTTTCGGGAGTGCCTATGATTATATCGGATGAATTATTCGAAAAATACAAAGGCGGAACCAAGCCAAGCCATGATGTTACACAAGCTGAGGTTGATGAAATCCGGTCATTGCTTTTCGAAACTATCCATCAAACCGAAGCTGATTTTAATAATAAATTTTTTAAAAACTATCAGGAATATACTGCTTCAATAGGTGTAACTATTAAAAACATTGAAGGTGCTTTATCTTTTAATAACTATCATGAGGCACTACATATGGGCGTAATTATGAGTATTAGAAAGTTTGTATAAGTCAAAAAATGATTATTTTTATAAAAAAAAACAAAAAATGAATCAATTATTCGACGTTAGCGCTACAAGCAGAAATATGGTTTCAAAATTTCTATCGGGATACAATCTTGACCAACTCAACACGATTCCGGAAGGATTTAGCAATAATTTGATTTGGAATATCGGTCACATTATCGTCTCACAACAACTATTAGTTTACAAACTTTCTGGTTTGCCTATGATGGTTTCTGATGAATTAGTCGAGAAATACAAAAAGGGAACCAAGCCGGAACATATCGTGACTCAAGCCGAAGTGGACGAAATCAAATCGTTATTGTTTGAAACTATTCAGCAAACTAAAGTGGATTATGATAATCAAATTTTCAAAACATACATGGAATATACCACATCAACAGGCGATCACGTTTTAAGAACTGCCGAGGATGCAATGGCTTTTAGTAATTTTCATGAAGGGCTTCACATTGGAAATATGATAAGTCTGCGAAAATTTATTTAGAATTAACACCTATGAATATTGGGAGCTTTATCCCGCTATTCGCTTATATCTTTTCCTTTTTAAAGAAAAAAGTAAAAGGATATCCGCTTCTATCGGGGCTAGGGAATCGTTAAAAAACACTATTTGGTCTTTAAAAAACATTTCATTTTTTAAAGACCATTTATTATTTAACCGCTAAATAGTCATTCACTTCAGTGTATGGCAATAATAATTCTTTAGGTCCGTCAGCATAAGATGCGGCTTCATAGGAATTGTAATAAAGCAGCAATCCTTTATCGGTGTAAAATATATTTTGGGGCAACTGGAATTTTTCTTTCTCAAACATCAATCCGGTTGCATTGATGGATTTGTTTGTAGGGATTTTATATTTTGCCCTGAATTTTTTTTCGGCGAAAGCCTTGAAAGCTGCTTTATCATTAAATAATTCTTCATTCGAGATTGATTTTCCGGTATTTGGGTCAAAAAGCAGGGAGCGCAAACCTTGGTATCCATGAGCGCCGCCAGTATAGGTGTAATGCTTAATCTCAATATTCAATACAGCATCTGATAGGTATTTTACATTTCCTTCAATGTCAGCTTCCCAACCAAATTTATCATTGGGAAATTCTTTCTGAAGTTTCTCGTAGGAATCAATAAAGGAAGCTAACAAACCATTATAATCGGTTGCTGTATAAGGTTTTTCGCCAAAATAAATAATCTCTTTCATTACTGAAAACACTTTTTTATTAATGCTGTCCGCAACAACCGGGACGGCATTTGCAACCGGTATTTTTACACTAATCGACGGACAGTTTTCTTTGCATGGCATCGTGGTTTTTTTCTGAAAAGATTCCTCTTCAAAAACCAATTCGTTTGAACATTGTGCAGCTGAAAAAAGCAGTAAAGTGTAAATAATAAAGTGTTTCATCTCAAAATTGTTAATTAAATACAAAGGTACCTACTTGTAGCTTGGTTAAAATAAATTAAAGGGTAAATTTGTGAAACAATTTTGCATTAAAAATTAAACTTATGAAATTCAATACTAAAGTCATTCACGGTGGACAACACCACGACCCAAGCACAGGAGCGGTTATGCCTCCGGTATATCAAACATCAACTTTTGTACAAACTAGTCCTGGACAACCTATAAATCCTGATTATGAGTACAGCAGGGCAGCAAATCCTACTCGAAGCGCGCTCGAAAACGCTTTGGCAAGTATCGAAAACGGAACTCGAGGATTGGCTTTTTCATCAGGATTAGCGGCAACGGATTGTGTTTTGCGTTCTTTCAAATCCGGGGACGAAATCATTGCGATGGACGATTTATATGGCGGAACCTACAGAATGTTTACGCGTATTTATAAAAATTCAGGTATAAAATTCCATTTTGTGGATATGAATGACATCGAGAAATTCAAGTCATTGATCAACGAGAATACAAAACTGGTTTGGGTAGAAACACCAACAAACCCTTTGATGAAACTTGCCGATATTCAAGAAATCGCAAAAATCACTAAGGAAAATAAAATCCTTTTTGCAGTTGATAATACTTTTGCAACGCCTTATTTGCAAAAACCATTGGATTTAGGCGCTGATATTGTAATGCATTCGGCGACTAAATATTTGGGAGGTCATTCTGATGTTATTGCAGGGGCTTTGATTGTAAAAGATGAAGCACTTGGAGAACAATTGCATTTTCAACAATTTGCGACAGGAGCAACATTAGGACCAATGGATAGTTTCTTAGTTCTTAGAGGAATTAAAACCTTGCATTTGCGCGTGGAAAGACATTGTGAAAATGGAGGAAAAGTGGTGGAGTTTTTAAACAATCACCCAAAAGTGAAAACAGTTTATTACCCAGGATTACCAAGCCATCCGTATCATGAAATTGCTAAAAAACAAATGAGCGGTTTTGGAGGAATGGTTTCCTTTACTTTTGTTTCCGGTAAAAAAGAAGACGCAATTGATTTTCTGGAAAAATTAAAAGTTTTCACTTTGGCTGAATCTTTAGGCGGAGTAGAGTCATTAGCAAACCATCCGGCTTTGATGACGCACGCATCGATTCCGGAAGACAAACGTAAGGAAGTTGGAATTACTGATGATTTGGTTCGATTAAGTGTAGGTATTGAAGATGCTGATGATTTAATCGAAGATTTGAAACAAGCATTAGTATAAATTGAAAAAAACAAACCCCCAATTCTATCCCCGAAGTGTCGGGATTACGATTGGGGGTTTTGTTTTTATATACGGTTGTTTAAATGGCTATTGTAAGTAATAAATGTAACCTACATTGAACCAAACTAACCAGTCATTTGCTTTGTTTTCTTTGTAAAGTTCTGGATTAGGATTTAAACCATCGACCCAGTTCGAAAAAAAATATTGAAACCGTAAGTCGATCATTAAATCCGACAAAGGCGCTAATTTATAACGGGTTCCTACACTCGAAACAACGGACCAAACTGTTCCTCCTTCATTAGAAAACCCATAAGGCCGACCGTCTGTAGGAGTTAAATATTTAGGGAATGTGGTCAAAGGAGTTCCTAATGGACCCAGTGTTGATGAGGATTCGGCATTGTAATAACTAAATTGTCCGCCAAGACTGACAAATGGTCCCAAACTTCCTGTTCTTGCTGTGAAATTACGAATGCTCCATGGGAAAAATTCAAGTTGCATCCCAATATTAGTTACGGCGGTACTTCCAGTCATAGCTTTCAATTGCTCTTTTCCTAGCGAAGGTTTGCCTTCAGTCCATTGTCCAAAATGCTTTAATTCGGTTTTATTATAAGAGAGTTCAGATCTTAGTTTAAAATGGTCGTTAAAATAAGTTTCTGGCGTATAACAGTTACATTCTGCTTTGTAAGAAAAGTTGAGGTAATGAATAATTCCGATACCGAATCCAGTGTTTCCCGCGTTAGTTGATAAATCATAACGTTCGCCATAATCAGATTGAAAAGCAACAGGTCCCGCTATTACCCCTATTTCATGTGAAAATCCACCAAACTGTGCACTTGCATTAGGTGAAAATCCAAAACAGATTAATAGAAAGAGGATTGCTTGTTTAATCATTAGGGTTGTTTTTCTAATCTTGACAAATATATAAAAACATCATATACATATAAAAATAAAATGGAAATTAAAAATAAGCAGACAAATTCTTATTTACTTACGAAAGTGGTAGCCATTTGGTTTAAATGAGGATATCATAAACACAATTGTTTAAAAATGCTTAATAAAAAGATAATTCTATTTAGAAATTAAAAAAAACAGAGTCCGAATATTTTTATAAAATGTATATTTGTAAATTATAACGAAATCGTTTTCTTAATTAATTATTTATAATCTATGTTACTAAAAATAAATGATTTTATGGCTCAAGTTGAGGCCAAGAATCCAAATGAACCTGAATTTATTCAAGCTGTTAGGGAATTTGCAGAGACTGTAATTCCATTTATTGCAGAGCAAAAAAAATACGACGGAAAAAATTTGCTTCTCAGAATAGCGGAGCCGGAGCGTTCTATTATATTTCGTGTTCCTTGGGTAGATGATAAAGGAGAAATTCAGGTAAATAGAGGTTTTAGAATTCAAATGAATTCAGCAATTGGACCTTACAAAGGTGGAATTCGTTTTCACCATACTGTAAATTTATCCGTGCTTAAATTTTTGGCTTTTGAACAAGTATTCAAAAATAGCTTGACTACTTTGCCAATGGGTGGAGGAAAAGGAGGATCTGATTTTGATCCACAAGGAAAATCTGATGGAGAAGTAATGCGTTTTTGCCAGTCTTTCATGACTGAATTGTGCAGACACATTGGACCACAACTAGACGTTCCTGCTGGGGATATCGGAGTTGGAGCTAGAGAAATTGGATATTTATTTGGTCAATACAAGAGAATAAGAAATGAATTTACCGGAGTTTTAACCGGAAAAGGATTGGCTTATGGAGGTTCTTTAATCAGACCGGAAGCAACAGGTTACGGAGTAGTTTATTTTGCAGAACAAATGCTGAATACTATTGGTCAAAACATCAAAGGAAAAAGAGTATCAATTTCTGGTTTTGGTAACGTTGCTTGGGGTGTAGCCTTAAAGGTAAATGATCTTGGAGGAAAAGTTGTCACTATTTCTGGTCCTGATGGATATATTTATGATGAAGAAGGAATTTCTGGTGAGAAAATTGACTTTATGCTGGAAATGAGAGCAAGAGGAGATAATAGAGCCGAAGCTTATTTAGAAAAATATCCAAATGCAGTTTTCCACAAAGGAAAAAGCGTTTGGGAAGTAAAAGTTGATGTTGCAATACCTTGTGCTACTCAAAATGAGTTGAACGAGGAAGATGCTAAAAAGTTAATTGCAAACGGTGTTATCTGTGTAACAGAAGCAGCAAATATGCCATGTACATTAGAGGCAATCAAACAATTCTTGAAAGCTAAAGTACTTTTTGCGCCAGGAAAAGCAGCAAATGCTGGTGGTGTAGCAGCATCAGGATTAGAGATGACTCAAAACTCTATTCGTTTAAACTGGACCAGCGAAGAAGTGGATTCCAGATTAAAAGAAATCATGGTTGGAATACACAATCAATGTAAAAAATATGGTACTGATGAAGAAGGCTATGTAAACTATGTGAAAGGTGCTAACATTGCCGGATTTGTAAAAGTAGCTGATGCTATGCTTGCTCAAGGAGTGGTATAAATCAGATTTACTATAATTTAAAAAGCCTTTCACCATTCCGAAGCTCGGAATTGGATGAAAGGCTTTTTTTTGCGTAACAAAATGCTAAGACTTTCGTTTGTTCTATATTTGTAAACCAATATTGATGCATATAATGAAAAAGAGCGTTTTATATTTTTTGCTTTTACTTTTTATCCAAATGAGTTTTGCTCAAAGTAACTTGACGTGGCAAGGTTATTTCTCTTACAATGAAATTAAAGATGTATCAGAATCTGGAACTGCTGTCTTTGCAGCTTCCGAAAATGCGTTATTTTCAAAGAATTTGGGAACAAACGTAATTAAAACTACCAATACTATTGACGGGCTTTCCGGACAAACAATTTCGGCGCTATACTACAGTGTAACATTCAATAAAACAATTGTTGGTTACGAAAACGGACTAATAATAGTGATTAATGAAGCTGATGGAAGTATGCTGAATGTGGTCGATATTATCAATAAACAACTTCCTCCGAATATAAAAAAAATCAATCACTTCATGGAATTTGAAGGGATTGCCTATGTCTCCTGTGATTTTGGAATTGTTCAATTTAATCTGGCTACCATGCAATTTGGGGACACTTATTTTATTGGCGACAACGGAGCCGAAATCATTGTGAACCAAACAGCACTTTTTAACGGATTTATTTATGCTGCTACAAATAGCGGTATAAGAAGAGCCAATAGTTCTAATAAAAATTTAATCGATTACAATCAATGGGAAACTATTGCAACTGGAAATTGGTCAAGTGTAGTGACTTTTGGTACGGATTTGTATGCCATTAATGCTGCGGGATACATTCATAAATTTAATTCCGGTTCCAACTCCTTTGCAGGATTAATTGCCCTTTCTCAGCCTTCACTGGATATGAGAGCAACAGCGGATTATTTAATAGTGACGACTTTAAACAGTATTTATATTTACAACAATCAGATGTTTTTGGTTCGTCAAATAAATACAAATCAAATTACCGATAGTAATCCAAGTTTTACCTGTGCAACTATAATTAGAAATGCTATTTTTATTGGAACAAAAGAAGATGGATTGATTACAGCTTCGCTTTCTTCGGCAGGAACTTTTGAGAATATAACACCTATTGGTCCTTCGCGTAACAATATATTTGCGCTTCAAGCCACGACAAGTGCGCTTTGGACGGTTTACGGAGATTATTCCGTAGATTACAATCCATATCCGTTAGATAGATACGGCATCAGTAAATTTAGCGCAACCGGATGGTTGAATATTCCTTATGAAGAAGTTTTAGGAGCACAATCGATGACCAGAATTACGGTTAATCCAAGCAATGAAAACGAAGTATACGCAAGTTCTTTTTTCTCTGGTTTGCTAAAAATAGAAAATGATATCCCTACAATTTTATACAATCAAACCAATAGTGGCTTAGAGTCTTTGACCTTTGCGGGTCCCACTTATATAGATATCAGGGTTAACGGAACGGCATTTGACAAATCAGGAAATCTTTGGGTTACCACCAGCCGAATAAAAAACGGATTGAAAGTATTTAAATCTAATGGCCAATGGCAAAGTTATGCTATGGAAAATATCCTGGATTCGGCTATTGATAATAATTTTGGAACAATTGCAATTGATAAAAATGGAACGAAATGGCTTTCAACGAGTGAAAATGGGGTTGTTGGTTTTAATGAAAGTAGCAATGTATTCAAAAAAATAACAACAGGACCAGATACCGGAAATTTACCTATTTCAAATGTGAAGGTAGTTGCAGTGGATAATAGAAACCAGCTTTGGATAGGAACTACAAAAGGATTGCGGGTTTTGCCGAATGTAGGCAGCTTTCAAACAGAAGACCAGATGACAGCTAATCCCATTATTATTTTAGAGGATAATCTGGCACAAGAGCTCTTGTACGAACAATTTATTACTGATATTGCTGTGGATGGAGCAAATAATAAATGGATTGGCACTGCTGATTCAGGTTTGTTTTTGGTCTCACCAAACGGTCAGGAAACCAAATATCATTTTACGATAAATAATTCGCCGTTGCCCAGCAATGTGATCAATGATATTGATATCAATAGCGCTACGGGCGAAGTTTTTATAGCTACTGCTAAAGGGTTAGTTTCTTTCAAAGGAACTGCGACTGCGCCAAATGATGATTTAAGTAATGCCTTTGTGTATCCAAATCCAGTGCGGCCAGAATACCAAGGAACGGTTAAAATTGCCGGATTACTAGATAAAGCCAATATTAAAATCACCGATATTGAAGGAAATTTAGTTTATGAAACCATTTCTGAAGGCGGGACAATAGAATGGGATACCACTGCTTTTGGGAAATATAAAGTTGCTTCCGGCGTGTACATGATTTTTATTTCGGCACAAGACGGAGTGGAAACCAAAGTTAAAAAAGTAATGATAATCAGATAATTTAGAAGAATGAATTTTTCAATCTTTAAATTTTTCAATCTTTAAATTAAAATTGTGCTCGTAAAAACCAAAGCCATCGTTCTTTCGTCTTTAAAATTTCAAGAAAAAAGCTTGATTGTGAAATGCTTTACGCTGTCTCATGGTTTGAAATCGTATTTCGTTCGCGATGCTTTTTCAAGCAGAAAAGCGAATCAGAAAATCGCCTATTTTCAGCCGTTGACCATTCTCGAAATTGAAGCGGTTCACAAAAATAAAGGGGCTTTAGAAAATTTCAAGGAAATAAAAATTGCCTCAGCTTTTCATTCGATTCATTCAGATATTTATAAGAGTACGATTGTGATGTTTATCTCAGAAATGCTGCACCATTCCATTCACGAAGAAGAAACAAATGAGCATCTTTTTACCTTTCTGGAAACCGCATTGCATTGGTTGGACAATCACGATGAAATTGCTAATTTTCATCTGATTTTATTATTGGAAACCACAAAATATTTGGGTTTTTATCCTGATATTTCTGATATGGATATGCCTTTTTTCGAAATGAATGAAGGTATTTTTACGCCCTTTCATGCCATTAGTTCGCTTACGGAACATGAAAGTAATTTGTTCAAAAAACTGATCGATTTGAGATTCGATAACAATCAAAAAACATTTCATGTCATTGAAAGACAAATCGTTTTGAGAATACTAATAGATTACTACAGTTTTCATTTGGATGGCTTTAAAAAACCAAAATCATTAGATGTTTTAAAAGAGGTTTTCTCCTAAATTTTTGGGCGTGCCCCTGCGTAAAAACTCCGGGTCAGGCTGTTCGCTGTATCTTTTATTCCGTAAACTCCATAAAAGGATGCCGCTTCCATCCTTCACGCAAAACATTAAGAGAAATGATATAAAAACAATAAACTTGTATCTCATTTTGTACTATTTGTATGTATATTAGCTGAAATAAATGCTGCGATTTGCAAGATAAAGCACCTTGTTTTGGGTGTAAATGCGCAATTGATTTGCGTGTATGTAATAGTTATGTGAAATTATCCAGATCAGAAAATCAGCAATAAAATATGTATTTTTTAAAGAAAAAAGAAAAGTAAAATGAATAATGAAACATTTGGCATTACATTTCAATATGCAATTTGCATAAAATTCAAACTTGATAATTCCATTTCTGTAGAAAGAGTTGATCAAAATTTACTCGATAATTTCTTAGAATCTAAAATCATAAATAAGATGTTCAGGGGTAAAAAGCCAATCAAATATTTGGCTGATACTAAAGAATTTACTTCTCCATTTATTAAAAGATGTCCTCATAATTTTCTTTTGGAAAACAACCAAACTTTTTCTGTAAGAACGTTTAAAGGAACTGGAAAAATGTTTGCTCCAAAAGTCGTTGGACAAGCAGGCGATGAAACTTTTAATCATTTTTTTGGACATCTATCGGATGAAGAAATCAGCAAGAAAAATTTCAAACAATTTTGCATAAATAATATTGACGAAATGTTGCCAATAATTGTTGATTACGCATTAGTTAGTGATTTTAATTGTTGGATTTATCTGAAAGAAGATTCATTTAACTATGAAATAATAAAAAGAGATAATCTACCCGAACTAACTTTTGAATACAAGAATTTTTCATTTACAAAACCAACAGCGGCAGAATGGATTGAATCAAACACAATAAAATATAAAGGTAAAACCGTTTTAGAATTACAATTACATACAAATAGAACAGGATATAAAATCCGTTTACATAGAGAAAACTTTCCACTTTTATTAAGAGTTGAAAAAGAAACAAATAATTCATTACTTGGAGATACAGCAGAACTAGCTATATGTAATGTATTTGGACTTGATTCGGGAACGCAAAATGATAGATTAAAAAACAATTCTGACAAAATAATTTTAGAAGCATTTGAAAAACATTATTCAACTAATAAGTCAACATTATTTCCTCTAAAACCAACAATGTACTCTGGAACAGAAAAAAGAGAACGTGGAGGACATAGTAAAAGTGGTATTGACTTCTATCTTGAAAACAATACAACATTATCTGTAAAAACGAACAAATCAAAATCATTCAAAGTTTGTCCGCCTGAAGTTGGACAACCTTCACCAAAAACTTTTGATTTACATTTTTCAAGCAAAGGTTGGTATGATGGAAATATGGATGAAGAAAAATTTAGACTTTTGGTAAAAGACAAAGTAAAACTTTCTTTACTATTAAGTGAGTATGTTAAATTTTTGAATGAATGTGATTTTCTCTTATGGTCATTGTACTTAAACGAAAAAAATATAAGTTCAAAACTTGTTGGAAAAACTGATTTGGAAAACATAACATTTAATCCAACCTTAATTGATTACTCAAACGATTTTACTGAAAAAAGTAGCGTAACAATAAAATATGGACAAGATAATTTTTCGTTAGGAGAATTTCAAGTACATTCTGCAAGAAACTCATTAAAATTTAGATTCAATTTCAACAACTTACTCTCTATAAATGAGCAATCAAAATCCTTTTAAAAAAAACAGTAAACCTTATTTATTTTTTGAATTAGCTAAACCAGACATCAATGGTCAATCAAGAATCGTATCTGTAGAGGAATTTAAAGGTGAATTTGAAAAACTTAAAATGGGTAATGGTGGAGATTGGTGCAGAAGTGATTCTTCATTGGCACAAAAGTTTATTGTTGTAAGAAACAAAAATAAAAACTCAATTTGTTCTGTACAATTATTTGGTTTAAATACAAAAAATCAAATAAAGAAAAATATTAGAGCAGATATTAAAGTACAAATCACAAAAATGAGATGCGCAATATTAGATATTAGTAGCGTAGAAGTTGATCACAAAGATGGACATCGAGACGACTTCAATAATTTTCAAATTGAAAATCAAAAAATTGATCAATTTCAGCCATTATCTAAAGCTGCTAATAATGCAAAAAAGAACATTGTAAAAAATGTAGATATAGTAAAAAAAGATTTGATGCTACAAAATTAGGTTATAAAGCAAGTGTCTGGACAGGTGACGATATATACAGAGGAAGCTGTGTAGGTTGTTATTGGTGTGATATTAACAAATTTAATCAAGAAATAAGTAAAAATTTTTAAAATTATTTATTTATTTTTATATTTGGACAAAATTGGACAAATATGGACACAACAAAACAACTATTAAGAATCGAAGATATCGCTGAAAGACTTAATTTATCTCAAAAATCTGTTAGAAGATATATTCATGCAGGAAAATTAAAATCCAACAAAATTGGTGGCGTTCATCGAGTTGCAGAAAGTGAATTACAATATTTCTTGAATCTTTCGATTTACGAAAATGGTAAATTGAAAGAAATAGAAATAACTTATCCTAAATCTAAAAAAACAGATTTAATAAATTGGATGGACATTTCAGATGATTGGGATGGAACAACTCCAAATGAATTCACTTCGGCAGATTTATTTTGTGGTGCAGGCGGAATGGCAAAAGGTTTTGAAATGGCAGGTTTTAACCAGGTTTGCGGATTAGATTGGTTCAAAGAAGCAGGAATGACATACAGAGAAAACTTCTCTCATCCATTAATTGAAGGCGATATTACTCAAAGAGAAATAAAAGACAAATTCATAAACACAGTAAAAGAAAAACTAAACGGACAGAACCTAACGGTTCTTTCGGGTGGTTTCCCGTGTCAAGGATTTAGCATGTCGGGAAACAGAATCGTTGAAGACAAAAGAAATTCTTTGTATAAAGATATGTTAGAAATCATTGCAGAATTACAACCTGAATTTATTGTTGCTGAAAATGTAAAAGGTTTACGCTCAATGTTAAAAGGAAAAGTTGAAGACAAAATAAAAGCTGATATAAGAAAACTTGGTTATGTTGTAAATGTAACTGTTTTAAATTCAGCAGATTATTACGTACCACAAAAAAGAGAGCGAATAATTTTTATTGCAAATAGAATTGGTAAAAAAAATTATCATCCAGCACCACTTTTGGAGTCTGATTCATACATAACAACAAAAGAAGCAATTGGAGATTTGGTAAAACTAAAAGACAATCCGAAATTTAATCACGTTAGAACAAAACATAATGATGATATGAAAGAAAGATTGGCAAAAGTTCCTGAAGGTAAAAGTTTGTATGATAAATATTCAGATTCTTGGAAAAAATGTCCTTGGAATGAAGCAAGTTGTACAATAAAAGAAAATCATGGTGGTGTAAATATTCATCCAATCGAGCCTAGAGTTATAACTGTTAGAGAAATGGCAAGATTACAATCTTTTCCCGATAGTTTTATTTTTAAAGGAACAAAATCTAAACAAATGGTGCAAATTGGAAATGCAGTTCCACCATTATTAGCAAAGGCAATTGCATTATCTATTAAACGAACTCTAAGGCAATAATTTTATGCAACAAGTGTTTGAAAAGATTTGGGCTTTAGGCCTCATTTGAGGTTGGTTTTGTACTTGGAAAGTCTGTGTTTAATCGAAAATTTAGGTTTCCTTAATTCCAAAACTCGCCAAGCGTTGGCACATTGGCTCTCGATTACGCTCGAACTTGTAGTGTGCCTCCTTAAATTTGTATCGTTTTTATCTAATCGAGCGCAGTCGAAATTCAGTTTCAACCCACTTACGCGGATTTGCAATCCGTGCCCGCAAAAATTAGCAACTTGTCTAATCGAGCGCAGTCGAGATTTAGTTTTAGCATTGAAATTATCAAAATTGTTTGGCAAACCAGTAAATGATTTTTTTGAATTAGAAGGAGATGAATAAAAGTGTATGCTCTCTTTGACAAAATTCCAATAGATCGATTTTGGCTTAAAGCGTAACTTTCGACCTACGACTTTCAACTTTCGACTTTAATTTATTACTTTCGCACCTTGATTTAGAAAAGGATAAAATGAGCACAAAATTTACTGAATACAAAGGACTTGACTTACCAACTGTGGCGTCAGAAGTTCTGGATTTTTGGAAGAAAGAAAATATATTCGAAAAAAGCGTAACCACTCGTGAAGGAAACCCACCATTCGTGTTTTTTGAAGGGCCGCCTTCGGCAAATGGATTACCGGGAATTCACCACGTAATGGCGCGTGCAATTAAAGATATTTTTTGCAGATATAAAACTCAAAAAGGGTTCCAAGTAAAGCGTAAAGCGGGCTGGGATACGCACGGTTTGCCTGTGGAATTAGGTACCGAGGCAGCATTAGGAATCACCAAAGAAGATATTGGAAAAACCATTTCCATCCAAGAATATAACGAAGCGTGTAAAAAAACCGTGATGCGTTATACGGACGTATGGAATGATTTGACCGAAAAAATGGGATATTGGGTCGATATGGAAGATCCGTATGTAACCTACAAATCCAAATACATGGAAACGGTTTGGTGGATTTTGAAACAAATCTACAACAAGGATTTGATGTACAAAGGCTACACAATACAACCTTATTCTCCAAAAGCAGGAACAGGATTATCGTCACATGAAGTGAACCAACCTGGAAGTTACCGTGATGTTACGGACACAACAGTTGTGGCACAATTTAAAGTGATTGATGCGCATAAAGAGTTGTTGTTTTCTAAGTTTTACGATTACATCAGTTCAAACAATTTACTGCATTATAAGTTAGAAGCTTTGGATTTAGACGAAATCTTTATCCTAGCTTGGACGACAACACCTTGGACATTGCCAAGTAATACGGCTTTGACTGTGGGACCAAAAATCGAATATGCTTTAGTAAAAACATTCAATCAATATACATTTCGTCCCGCAACATTAATTTTGGCTAAGAATTTAGTTGGAAAACAATTCGGGAAAGGGTTCTTCGAAAGTGCTGAACCTGCTGATTTTGAAAATTTCAAAGAAGGCGACAAGAAGATTCCATATCAGGTTTTGGCTGAATGTAAAGGAGCTGATTTAGTTGACATTCGTTACGAACAATTAATGCCTTTAGTTCTTCCATACCAAAATGCTGAAAATGCTTTTAGAGTTATTTCAGGAGATTTTGTAACTACCGAAGATGGAACAGGAATTGTACATACCTCGCCTACTTTTGGTGCTGATGATGCAAAAGTAGCCAAAGAAGCTACGCCTGAAGTTCCGCCGATGTTGGTTCTTGACGAAAATGGAACTCCGGTTCCGTTAGTAGATTTACAAGGAAAATTCACTTCGCACGTGGGGGAATATGCTGGTAAATATGTAAAAAATGAATATTATAACGAAGGTGAAGCGCCGGAACGTTCGGTAGATGTTGAAATCGCCATTCGATTAAAAGAAGAAAACAGAGCGTTTAAAGTAGAGAAATATGTTCACAGTTATCCACATTGCTGGAGAACAGACAAACCTATTTTATACTATCCTTTGGATTCATGGTTTATAAAAATCTCGGAAGTTAAAGACAGAATGTTTGACTTAAACGAAACCATCAACTGGAAGCCAAAAGCGACTGGAGAAGGTCGTTTTGGGAATTGGCTTAAAAACGCGAATGACTGGAACTTATCCCGTTCAAGATTCTGGGGAATTCCATTACCAATTTGGAGAACCGAGGACAAACAAGAAGAAATTTTAGTAGGTTCAGTTGAAGAGTTATACAATGAAATTGAAAAATCTATCGCTGCAGGTTTCCAAAAAAACAATCCTTTCAAAGGTTTTGAAATTGGAAATATGGCGGAGTCCAATTACGATTTAGTTGATTTGCATAAAAATGTAGTCGATGAAATCACTTTGGTTTCTGCTTCTGGAAAGCCAATGACGCGAGAAGCGGATTTGATTGACGTTTGGTTTGATTCCGGTTCCATGCCTTATGCGCAGTGGCATTATCCTTTTGAAAACAAAGATAAAATTGACGAAAACAAAGATTTTCCTGCTGATTTCATCGCAGAAGGAGTGGATCAGACGCGTGGTTGGTTTTATACGTTGCACGCCATTGGAACATTAGTTTTTGATAAAGTGGCCTACAAAAATGTAGTTTCAAACGGATTGGTTTTAGACAAAAACGGACAAAAAATGTCCAAACGTTTAGGGAATGCCGCAGATCCATTTGAAACCTTAAAAGAATATGGTCCTGATGCGACGCGTTGGTATATGATATCGAATGCAAATCCTTGGGACAACTTGAAATTTGACTTAGAAGGAATTGCTGAGGTTCGCCGTAAATTCTTTGGAACTTTATACAACACGTATTCGTTCTTTAGTTTATATGCAAATATTGATGGTTTTAAATTTGAAGAAGCGGAGATTCCGTTAAACGAAAGACCGGAAATTGACCAATGGATTATGTCGGAATTGAACACTTTGATAAAAGATGTTGATAGCTATTATGCAGATTATGAACCAACAAAAGCAGCTCGTGCAATCTCAGAATTTGTTCAGGAAAACTTGAGTAACTGGTACGTTCGTTTGTGCAGAAGACGCTTCTGGAAAGGGGAATATGCACAGGACAAAATCGCGGCTTATCAAACTTTATATACTTGTTTGTTAACCATAAGTAAACTGGGTGCGCCAATCGCTCCGTTCTTTATGGACAAACTTTACAGAGATTTAACTATAGCAACACAGTCGGAAAAATATGACAGTGTACATTTGGCGGAGTTTCCAATTTCGGTTGACAACTATGTTAATAAAATGTTAGAGAGCAAAATGCAAAAAGCACAAACCATTTCATCATTGGTTTTATCACTCCGAAAAAGGGAAATGATAAAGGTACGCCAACCGTTGCAAAAGGTAATGATTCCGGTTCTTGACGACAATCAAAGAGCTGAAATTGAGGCCATTTCTGACCTTATAAAAGCAGAGGTAAACGTGAAAGAAATCGTACTTTTGGACGATGCTTCTGGTGTTTTGGTGAAACAGATTAAACCTAATTTTAAGGCGCTCGGACCTCGTTTTGGAAAGGATATGGGCTTGATTTCTAAGGAAATACAAGGGCTTTCAAAAGAGCAAATTAGTCAATTAGACAAGAAAGGAAGTTTGAATATTGTTATTGCAGGAAATATCGTAACTTTAACTTTAGAAGATGTAGAAATAACATCACAGGATATTGAAGGTTGGTTAGTAGCCAATTCAAACGGAATAACGGTTGCGCTTGACATTACAATTTCTGAAGAATTAAAACAAGAAGGAATTTCCAGAGAATTGGTAAATAGAATCCAGAATATCCGTAAAGATTCCGGATTTGAAGTTACCGATAAAATTAAAGTTCAATTAAAAAGAAATGGAATTCTAGAAGAGGCGATTCTTAAAAATGAAGCGTACATAAAATCAGAAACATTAACCAGCGGTTTGGTTTTTGTGGATGAAATAGAAAACGGTACAGAAATTGAGTTTGACGATATAAAAACAATGATATTAATTTCAAAATAATATAAAGATGATAGATGAAGCTACAAAATACTCTGACGCTGATTTAGCAGAGTTCAAAGAAATAATCCTGAATAAAATTCAAAAAGCACAAGCAGATCTAGATTTGATAAAAAGTGCTTACATGAATGACTTAAATAACGGAACTGACGATACTTCTCCGACATTTAAAGCTTTTGAAGAAGGAAGCGAAACAATGTCTAAAGAAGCAAACTCACAATTGGCGATTCGTCAGGAGAAATTCATTCGTGATTTGAAAAATGCACTCTTCCGCGTAGAAAACAAAACGTACGGAGTTTGTAAAGTTACAGGTAAACTAATTGGGAAAGACAGATTAAAAATCGTTCCTCATGCAACAATGAGTATTGAGGCAAAGAATTTGCAACGATAAATCTCTTGTTAAACAATATTTAACGCTCCATTGGGAGCGTTTTTTTTGATTAAATTGTTATTTTTGCGCCATTAAAATTTATAAAATGTCATTACGAAAAGCGTATCTCCTTATTTTTATCTTATTGCTTGTTGATCAAGTTTCCAAAATATATATTAAAACTAATTTTATTTTAGGTGAAGAGGTTGAAGTATTCAAATGGTTCAAAATTTTGTTCATAGAAAATGAGGGAATGGCTTGGGGAGTTCAAATTCCGGGAGCTTATGGAAAATTATTTTTAACTCTTTTTAGAATTGCAGCCGTTGGTGGAATTGGATATTGGTTGTGGGATTCAGTGAAAAAGAAGAGTTCGGATTACTTAATTGTCGCGATTTCATTAATTCTTGTTGGCGCTTTCGGGAATATTATTGATTCTGTTTTTTACGGTGTTATTTTTGACGACAGTCAACAACAATTAGCTACTTTATTCTCAGATCAACCTTATGGAACTTGGTTTCATGGAAAAGTAGTAGATATGTTTTACTTTCCTTTTTGGCATGGAAATTTACCAAGTTGGTTACCAATTTGGGGCGGAAAAGAATTTACTTTTTTCAACGCTATTTTCAATGTTGCCGATATGGCTATTTCAACAGGAGTTGGAATCTTGATTTTTTTCAACAAAAAAGCATTTCATCACAATTAGATTTAAGCTTATTCACATTATAAAAAAAGACCTGTTCATGATTTGAACAGGTCTTTTTTATTAATTTTTATTTTGTCCGGGTGCGTAACGTTTAGCACTTTTTCCTCCATATATTTTTTTAGCTTGTCCTGGCGGAAGTTTCTTAGCTTTATAAGTTGATCTGCTGGTTCCGGTGTGGATACTACAGTTTGAAAATGAAACTGCAAATAGAATAACCATAACGCTTACAGCAAATCTTGAATTTTTAAATGTTCTCATAACTTGATTAGATTTTATCTGTTGCGAAAGTACGCATTCCAAATTAAAACGAATGAATTGAATTTGGCGTCACGCAATAGTCCAGTTTTACATCGCCTTCAAAAACATCGGTAATCAATTCTTCAGGTTCAAAGAAAGATAGCCCGATTTTGATTACATCCGGTTTGCATTCCGATAAAAATTTATCATAAAAACCCTTGCCATACCCCACTCGATGCCCTTTTTTGTCGAATGCCAAAAGCGGTACAAAAACCACATCAATTTTATTTGAAGGAACTATTATTCCATCAACAGGTTCCGGGATATTGTATTCATTTTTCTTGATTCGGGTGTTGTCAGTCAATAGGAAGTGCGTCATGTTGCGGGTGGCAAAATCAGCTTTGGAAACAATAATTTCTTTGTCTTTTCCGGATAATAAATGAAGAATAAATTCTGTATTTACTTCATGATGTTCTGTAATGGGAAGAAAAATATGGAAATAGGTTTTCTCCCAAATAGGAAGTGTCAGTATTTTATTGGCCACAGCCAAACTCATTTCTTCAATTTCATTTTCGGAAAGGGAATTTCGTAAGGCTTTGTATTTTTGTCGTAACTCTGTTTTGTTCATTTTAAATATTTTATTCTCCTTCTTCTCCAAGAGCATTCGACAAATGATAAATAGCATCGCCTTCGTAAACAATAGGGGAATGATTGGCGTTGATTACGTAACCATCATTTGGCGCTTTGACTTTTCGCTCAAACTTTCCGTATGGATCTGTTATGGTAGCTAGAATTGTTCCCTTTTTTACAAAATTACCAATAGTATTATAATCGTGCAACAATCCGGAACATTTGGCTCTGATCCAGCCCGATTTTTCAATATAGATTGAAGGTGATTTTGGTTTGATTACCGTATGTTTTGGATCTAACATGCCAAGGTGAGACAAGAGACGTTTTGCACCATTAACTCCTTCATCGGCTACGGAATTATTAATATCCAGTGATTTTCCACCCTCAAAAAGCAGCATTTTTACATTCAATTTTTCACTGGAACTTCTGAAAGAACCTGAAATGTTTTTGGAATATAAAGTAAACGGAGCATTAAAAACATCGGCTAATATTTTTAACGGCTCATTGTTCTGGGTAAGTCGAATTTGTGGCGCATTGAAACGGCTGGCGCCACCGGCATGAAAGTCAACGGCATACTGTACAATTGGCATAATTTCCGTTAAAATATGAAAGGCAAACCTGCTGGCTAAAGAACCTGTTTTGCTGCCAGGGAAAACCCGGTTTAAATCCCTACCATCAGGAAATTCTCTGGATTTATTGACAAATCCGTATACGTTTATGATAGGAATACAAATGATTGTGCCTTTTTTTGGTCGGTTTATTTTCTTGCTGATAATTTGCCGAACGATTTCGACACCATTAATTTCATCTCCATGAATTCCTGCTGAAAAAAGTACGACAGGACCATCAATTTTAGATCGTCTTACAATAACGGGTATGTTCAATTTTGTAGTGGTGTGTAATCTGGCAATTTCGACATTGATGGTTTTGCTCTCGCCGGGAATAATGCTTTCGCCGAAAATTACGATTGGTGTGGTATTGGTTTTTATCATAGGTTCTTGAAAAGATAAAAATAACGATAATAACGAATTAGAAACTAAAATTCCGATAAAATTTTCCTCAGTAAGATTTCAAGGACATTGATTTGTATTTCGGGATTTTAGAGATTAACTTATTTATAGGATTTCAGCAAATTTAGCCTTGAGAATTCAAGGTAAAGACAAATTTTCTTGACCTTTGTTCACTTTCATTAATATATTAGAACTTAAAAACTGCGCAAAGATTCATAGTCATTTGTGCAGTTTTTCAGGGTTTACTTTGTGGAACCAGTATTTATTTACCAGGTAGAATTAGGGTCATGATAATATAAATCTTTTTCCCATTTTCCTTCTTTATTTTTATTCATTAAGGCAGCAAATTTTTCCATTGTTTTCCACCCAAGATTAGCATTAAAAGTTATATATGCATTCATGACTTGAATCCTGTATTTATAGATTGCTGTTAGTTAAAAAAACATTCTTAAAATAGTTTCTAATTTTTTTTGATCGCCAAAGCCAATATCAACTTATCCAATTCGGCACCCCTATATGCGTTTGAACCCATTTGTCGTTTTTCTTTTTATAAATAATAATCCTTGTGGCATATTCTAAAGGTGGAAATACGCTTCCATGAGAAAAAGTAAAAATAAGGTATTCCTTGTTTTGATAATATATAGGTTCCGAAATATCAAAGCCTTCAAACTCATACCCATAATCATTTAAACCAAAAAAGTACTTTTTTTCATAAGCTGGTGTTCCAAAATCTAATTCTTCAAAAATGAAATTTTTATAATTAAAATTCTCCGTAACCCAGCAACATTCTCCTCCTCTAAAAGTAGCATTTTCTATTTCTGCTACTGAGTTTTTACTGTATTTTTTTCTAGCTATTTCCCAGTCTACTTCTTTATAGAATGTTTTATCTTCGTAATTTTTTTTGCTGTCTATTGAATCCAAAGCATAAATCTCATTTAGTCTAAGAATTTTCAAAGTCATATTAGTATTGATTTTCTTGCTATGAATCATAATTTTTTTAGAACGATCTTTAATTTTTGTTTCTAAAAAATCATTGATTACTGTATATTTTTCTCTAAGTGTATCATTAATCTTACTGATTGGATTAGTGGGTACATCTATGCTTTTGTCAGATCTAGAAGCACAGCTTAAGATAAGAATTGTAGCAAAGAATATAAAATTTATATGTTTCATTTGATTTGTATTTATTTTTTATATAGTTGAAAATGAGTATGATATATCGAAAAATTCGAGTTTCATTTAATTACATGGTTGCCCAACAGCATATTGTCCTTGAGAATATACACCGTTGAGTTCCGCAACAATTCTGGCTAATATTCTAGTTCTGTTTGTACTTCCTAGTGGAAATTTGGCATCAAACACATCAGTATTTTGCAAACCACTCCAAGCCATATCCAAAAAAACTTGCTTGTTAGCGAGAGAACTTGGGATACCGGTGGTGCTTGTTTGATATTCTTCTAATGCAGATGCAATAGCATCAACATATTTGTTAGCCATATCTTCATGCTGGGCGATCTCTGCATTGTCTACGTTATTGATTTTGCTTACGTAGATTTTGAATAATTCAGGAAAATCTGTAAACGGCGCATTGGTTGGATAGGTATTGTAATCATCTACCACACTTAGCATATATGCGTGTATTGTTTCGTGTAATAAAATGGTAGCTCTATACAATTTTGAGGCCGAGGTATAAGTATCTTTCGTAACAGTAGTTTGGTAGTTATTTTTTGAGACTTTAATTGTTTCTGCATAATTTATAGGTCTAGTCATAGTTCCCATTTTCATAGTCAAATTATACTCATTTGTCGCATCCAGTTTTGCCATTACATTTGCTATATCTGAGTTTGTGGCCATTTTTAGTTGCTCCATAATCCCTTTTAGACAAGGGTTAAGTTGTGTATCATTGATTTCCTTTTCAATTAAAAAGGGAGTTACAGAATTAAAAATAATTGGATAATCGAACTTTCTAATGCGCATTTCTTGTGCGAAAACATAACTTGTGGGCGACCACATATTAATAATCTGATACTGAATTGTTTCGTTAAAGAAATTCATATTCACTTGACTACTAGCAAAAAAACCTTGTCTGGCATCTCCTAAATTGGTCCATACATGAAATCTTTTGATTGCATTTATATAATTAGGGTCGTCATAAACAGGATTGTCAAATAGATTAGGGTCAAATACATACGGGTCTGCCGTACCTCCACCACTACTAAAAGTGCCTCCCGTTCCAGGATCACTTGTGTTTCCACCATCACTTCCCCCACTAGAGCAATTTGTATAAGATATTACAGTACTAACACATCTAAAACAATCATCACAATAAATTGCTGTGCATTCACCTGTAAGTGTACAATGTTCCATTGGGGTCTCTATTGCACATTCCCAGAGTGATGTTGTTTTATAAGTCTTATTTGTTGTGGACTTACTATCATAGATGCGTTGTATTTTTTCAAATAATTTCTGGTCAACGCTAGGGGTTTGCTTTTTGAGTAAATAAAACACTGATTTTTCCCAATTTCCATTTACGCGACGGTATACTAAATTATAAATTTCGTTTGGATTACGGATCTTTGTAATGGGATAAATCCTAAAGGAATAGGTGGTTAATTGATTTTGGCTTACCAGTTTTTTAATAGCCAGTGTATCTATAAAGAACTCGGAGAGTTGCGTTTTTGTTTTTCCAGTCGCTACAGTAGGGGAATTAATTTGCAATAGTGGTTCTACGGAACTTAGCGTAGTTTCATTCTTGAATTGTTTGAAACTAATTTTGTTTTTATCTATTCCAGAATGCCCATCAATGGGTTCATAACTGTCTTTGCTGCAATTGATAAATAGAAAAACACAACTGATCATAAATAACTTGAGAGTAAAAGTTGTTTTGCTGTTTTGCTGTTTTGCTGTTTCATAAATTAGTAAGGTTTAAATTAATAATTCATAAAATTAAGATAATAAAATAATTAATACTATACCCACTTTTAATGATTTTTCAGGATTGGCTTGATTTTCATGCCATACGCAACTGTTTGTCATTAATGCTGACATAATTGGAAACATTTGCGAGGCAAATTATGGTTTACAATTAATAAAACGTTTCAGGTCTAACGGTCTACATATGATGATTAAAATATTGAATATTCAAAAAATGAGATAAAATAAAGTGCTATTTTAAAAAATCAGATTTGTATTTCGGGATTTTTGAGATTAACTTTGTTACATGAATCCAACATCTTTAGCCTTACAAATCCAAACCTTACCTGATAATCCCGGCGTATACCAATATTACGACAAAGAAGGGAAAATTTTGTATGTGGGCAAGGCTAAAAATCTTAAAAAGCGAGTCTCTTCTTATTTTAATAAAATTCACGATACGGCCAAAACCAATGTGCTCGTAAAGAAAATTGTCACTATAAAACATATTGTGGTTCCTACGGAAACCGATGCCCTTTTATTAGAAAATAACCTGATAAAAACCTTGCAGCCGCGTTACAACGTGTTATTACGAGATGATAAAAGTTATCCGTGGTTGTGTATCAAGAAAGAACCTTTCTCGCGTATTTTTGCTACACGAAGAATGGTCAAAGACGGCTCGGAATATTTTGGACCGTACACCAGTTTTAAAACGGTAAGCACTATTTTAGAATTGATTAAAGAGTTGTATCCGCTACGGACTTGCAACTATGATTTGAGTAAAAGCAATATCGAAAGCGGGAAATTCAAGGTTTGTCTCGAATATCATATTGGGAATTGCATGGGGCCTTGTGAAGGTCACGAAACCTTAGAAAATTACCAAAAACAGGTAGATGCGATTCGCGAAATTTTAAAAGGGAATTTCAAGGAAAGTATGAAGGATTTCAAACGTGTCATGACCAATCTGGCCGCTGATATGCATTTTGAAGAAGCACAAAAAATAAAAGAGAAAATAGAAGTTCTGGAAAACTACCAATCACGTTCTACGATTGTAAATCCAAAAATCACCAACATCGATGTCTTTTCGATTGTTTCAGATGAAAGCGCGGCCTATGTGAATTTCCTGCAAATTTCGCACGGTTCGATTATTCGATCGCACACGATGGAAATTAAAAAGAAACTCGACGAATCCGATGAAGAATTATTAGAATTGGCGATTATCGAATTGAGAGAGCGTTTTCAATTATTGTCTCGAGAAGTTATTGTTCCGTTTCACGTGGATTTGGGTGAAAACATCAAAATCACGGTTCCTCAATTGGGAGATAAAAAGCAAATTTTGGATTTATCAATCCGAAACGCTAAGTTTTATCGAATCGAACAACTCAAACAATTGCAAATTGTAGATCCAGATCGCCATACGAAACGAATTATGGCTCAAATGCAAAAAGATTTACGATTGCCGGTTGAGCCAAGACATATCGAATGTTTTGACAACTCAAATATCCAGGGAACAAATCCTGTGGCAGCTTGTGTGGTTTTTAAAGATGGGAAACCAAGCAAGAAAGACTACCGCCATTTTAATATAAAAACGGTCGAAGGACCGGATGATTTTGCGTCAATGACCGAAGTCGTTTACAGAAGATACAAACGATTGCTGGACGAAAATGAACCTTTGCCCAATTTGATAATTATTGATGGTGGAAAAGGACAATTGTCATCAGCATTAAAAAGTATTGATGAATTGGGTCTTAGAGGAAAAATAGCCATAATTGGTATTGCCAAAAGACTGGAAGAGCTCTTTTATCCTGGCGATTCTATTCCTTTATATTTAGATAAAAAATCAGAAACTTTGAAAGTAATCCAGCAATTGCGAAACGAAGCGCACCGTTTTGGGATTACGCATCACAGAGATAAAAGGAGTAAAGCAGCGCTGAATTCCTCGATAGAATCCATTCCGGGTATTGGAGAAAAAACCATGTTGACTCTGATTCAACATTTTAAAAGTGTTAAAAGATTGAAATTAGCGTCAGAAAAAGAAATTTCGGACGTTATAGGTATGTCTAAAGCCAAAAAAATTACCGAATTTTACAAGGCTACAAATGAATGATTAATTTAGATTACTGATATTTGGACAAATACTATCTGATCTGGCCAAATTCTAATACTACCAAATTGCTGTTTATGAAGAAAATTGCGCTGTTACTCCTTGTTTTTGCTAGTTTGACTGTGTTTTCGCAAGAGCAAAAGAAACCAAAAATTGGTTTAGTTTTAAGTGGTGGCGGAGCAAAAGGATTTGCGCATATTGGAGTTTTGAAAGTGTTGGAAGAAGCTGGTGTCAAGATTGATTACATCGGCGGAACAAGTATGGGAGCCGTTATAGGTGGTCTTTATGCTTCTGGTTATAATGCCAGTCAAATTGATTCTATTTTTCAAGCCACAAATTTCAATGAATTACTAAACGATTTTATTCCCAGATCCTCAAAAAATTTTTACGAAAAAAGAAATGACGAATTATACGCGCTCGTTTTGCCGTTTAATAAAATGAAAATTGGAATTCCGGAAGCATTGTCTAAAGGAATGTACAATTATAATTTATTGAGTAGGATTACTAGAAACGTAAGGCATATCAAAGATTTCAATAAACTTCCGATTCCTTTTTTGTGTATTGGAACTAATATTGAAACTGGAGAAGAAGTGCTGTTAAATAAAGGGAATTTGGCGCAAGCAATGATTGCCAGTTCCGCATTTCCATCTTTATTTTCTCCTGTGGAAATTGACGGAAAACTGCTGGTGGATGGTGGTGTCATTAATAATTATCCAATTGAGGAGGTTCGAAAATTAGGCGCGGATATTATCATAGGAGTTGATGTTCAAGACGATTTATTAGACAGAAATCAACTCAAAGATGCAACGAGAATTTTGGTTCAAATTACAAATCTTCAATCTATTGAAAGGATGAAGAAAAATGTAAAAGAAACCGATGTTTATATAAAGCCGGATATTAAAAATTATGGCGTAGTATCTTTCGATAAAGGAAAGGAAATCATTAGAAAAGGAGAAGAAGCCACATTCTCCGTTTATGAACAAATAAAGTTGCTGGTTGATGAGTCCAATCCCTACAAGAAGCCAAGTCTAAAACTAGCAACAGACAGCTTGCAGATTGTAGACATCAATAGCAATGAATTAGATAATTATACTAAAGAATATGTGGTAGGTAAATTAAGGTTTAAACCAGGAGTTAAAACCTGTTATGATGATTTGTTGAAGGGAATAAATAATATCAACGCAACTCAAAACTTCAGTGCTATATCTTATTCATTAGATAAAAATAAAAACGGGGATAATTTAAATTTAACGTTAAAAGAAAATCCTTCAAAAACGTATTTAAAATTTGGACTGCACTATGACAATTTATTCAAGAGTGCTGTTTTGATTAACCTGACGCATAAAAAGACTTTTTTTAAAAATGACAGAACTTCTCTGGATATCGTTTTGGGAGATAATATCAGGTATAATTTAGATTATTATATAGAGAATGGATTTAATTTGAGTTTTGGCTTCAAGTCGCAGTTCAATCAATTTAATAGAAACGTAGCCAAAGAAATAAGCAGTTTAGATTTAGGCGCTTTGGGTATAAATGCAATCAATGTTGATTTTCACGACTTGACAAATCAGGCATATTTTCAATCGCTATTTGTTCAGAAATTTTTAATTGGAGGAGGAATTGAATTAAAATAT
Source organism: Flavobacterium sp. GNP002 (assembly GCF_054343795.1). Classification (NCBI taxonomy): domain Bacteria; kingdom Pseudomonadati; phylum Bacteroidota; class Flavobacteriia; order Flavobacteriales; family Flavobacteriaceae; genus Flavobacterium; species Flavobacterium sp. GNP002. The sequence goes on along the minus strand of NZ_JBTGUW010000001.1, from coordinate 1,010,037 downwards.
TTGAAAATAAAGTCGGAGACATTAGCGAATACGGACCCTGTAATTGACAACAGTAATTACTTAAGTCTTTTTGGTTATATGAAATTTGATTCTTTCGATAATAAATATTTCCCTAAAAAAGGATGGTATTTCTCAGGGGACATACAATCGTATTTAGTCTCTTCAAATTATACAGGAGATTTTCAGCCTTTTTCCATTGCAAAAGCTGATTTTGGAGTGGCGGCAACACTTTTTAAAAATGCTACAGTTAAATTTAATACAGATGCTGGTTTCTCCTTTGGTAATGAAAGCGTTTCTTTTTTCAATTTTATTTTGGGAGGTTACGGTTATAATCCTATAAATAATTTTAAATATTTTTATGGGTATGATTATTTGAGCATTGCGGCCAATAGTTATATAAAATCAACAGGAACTATTGATTATGAGTTTTATAAGAACAATCATTTTAATTTTTCTGCAAACTATGCTAATGTTGGAGACAGAATTTTCGAAACGGTAGATTGGATTTCAATCCCTAAATATTCAGGTTATGCAGTAGGTTATGGTTTAGAAACAAGAATTGGGCCTATAGAAATAAAACATTCCTGGTCTCCAGAAAATGCAAAAGGATTTACTTGGTTTAGCATTGGGTTTATGTTTTAATTGTAATTTAATTCAATAATAATTCCGATATTTGTTATCATGAAAACAACTTGGAGCGGTTTATTAGCATATCTACAATTTCTCATCAAGAGGAATCCTGAATAGATTACATTTTTTTTGATTTAATTAAATAAGTTTAGTTCGATAAAACTTTAAACTTTTAAACTTTAACTTTTAAGCAAAAAAAATCATGCCTTTATATCATAAATTGGGAAATTTTCCCCAAAAAAGACATACGCAATTTGAAAAACCAAATGGTGGTTTATACTACGAACAGCTTTTTGGAACCGAAGGTTTTCACGGTCATTCGTCATTATTATATCACGTTCACAGACCAACTCAAGTAAAGGAAATTCTAAAATCCTATTCGGTTGAGCCTAAAATTGCCATCGGAAAAAACATAAAATCATTATTACTAAAAGGCTTTGAGCTGAAGCCCGAAGATGATTTTCTAGACAGCCGCAAACCGATGTTAGTCAATAAAGATTGTACGATAGGCTTAGCTGCACCAAGACAATCATTGCGCAGCTATTTCTATAAAAATGCCGATGCTGATGAAATGATTTTCATCCATAAAGGAAAAGGGAAATTGCGCACGATGATGGGAAATATTCCTTTCGAATATGGTGATTACTTGATTATTCCTCGCGGAATGATTTACCAAATTGACTTTGAAACATCAGAAAACAGACTTTTCTATGTCGAATCATTTGCCCCTTTTTATACGCCAAAAAGATATAAAAACGAATCAGGACAACATTTAGAACACTCTCCATTTTGCGAGCGCGACTTCATTTTGCCAACAGAATTAGAAACGCACGATGAAAAAGGAGACTTTCTAATCAAAATCAAGAAAGAAGGAATGATGCATGAAGTCGTTTACGCCACGCATCCCTTTGATGTTGTGGGTTGGGATGGATATAATTTTCCATACGGATTCAGCATTCACAATTTTGAGCCTATAACAGGTCGTGTGCACCAGCCGCCACCGGTACATCAAACCTTCGAAACGGCAACATTCGTCGTTTGTTCGTTCTGTCCGCGACTGTACGATTACCACCCAAAAGCCATTCCAGCGCCTTACAATCATAGTAATATTGATAGTGATGAGGTTTTGTATTATGTAGATGGGGATTTTATGAGTCGCAACAATATCGAGCAAGGACATATTACTTTGCATCCAAAAGGCATTCCACACGGGCCCGCGCCGGGAGCCATGGAACGTAGTATAGGTCATACAGAAACTCACGAATTAGCCGTAATGGTCGATACATTTCGTCCACTTATGGTCACCGAAGAAGCCATGGGGTTGGATGATGGACAGTATTATAAATCTTGGGTAGAGTAATAAGGAGCTATTTCCTGTCTCGTCCTAAAAGACGAGATTACAATCTTTTTTTTTGGTTAAAAAAAACCTCAAAAAAGGATTTTCACTTTTATCACGGGCAGGGCTTTAGAATAAATAATAACTTTTTTTTAAAATTAATAAATCCGTGTACATCTGTTTTATCCGTGTCATTTGCGTTCCAAAACTAGAAGTAGCGAATTAAAAAATAAATAACAATGAGCAAAGAAATAAAATCAGTAGAATACGGACTAGAAAAAATATTTGAAGGAGCGCAAGATTTCCTTCCGTTATTAGGAACCGATTATGTAGAATTCTACGTAGGAAATGCAAAACAATCCGCACATTATTATAAAACAGCTTTCGGTTACCAGTCATTGGCGTATGCCGGATTAGAAACTGGAGTAAGAGACAGAACATCGTATGTGCTGAAGCAAGATAAGATCCGTATTGTATTAACCACGCCATTAACTCAGGATTCTCCAATTCATGAACATTTGAGAAAACATGGTGACGGAGTGAAAGTAGCGGCACTTTGGGTAGAAGATGCAACCAGTGCTTACGAAGAGACAATGAAACGCGGTGCCCGTTCTTTTATGGAGCCTACTGTGGAGAAAGATGAATTTGGAGAAGTGGTACGTTCCGGAATTTATACCTACGGAGAAACGGTGCATATTTTTGTGGAACGAAAAAATTATACGGGTGTTTTCTTACCTGGATATAAGGAATGGAAATCCGATTACAATCCGGAACCAACGGGATTAAAATACATTGACCACATGGTTGGAAATGTGGGTTGGAACGAAATGAATACTTGGGTTAAGTTTTATGAAGAAGTAATGGGATTCGTAAATTTCCTTTCTTTTGATGACAAACAAATCAATACGGAATATTCGGCATTGATGAGTAAAGTAATGTCTAATGGAAACGGTAGAATTAAATTTCCAATCAATGAACCTGCCGAAGGAAAGAAAAAATCACAAATCGAGGAATATTTGGACTTTTATGGCGGACCTGGAATTCAACATATCGCTATTGCAACAGATGATATTATCAAAACGGTAACGCAATTGAAAGCAAGAGGAATCGAATTCTTATCTGCTCCTCCACATACATATTATGAAGCAATTCCAGAACGATTGGGAGAGCACATGAAAATGATGAAAGAAGATTTAAACGAAATCGAAAAACTGGCCATTATGGTCGATGCCGATGAAGAAGGATATTTACTGCAAATATTTACAAAGCCGGTACAAGACAGACCAACCTTGTTTTTTGAAATTATACAAAGAATGGGGGCCAAAGGATTTGGTGCAGGTAACTTTAAAGCGCTATTTGAATCAATCGAGAGAGAACAGCAATTGCGAGGAACGCTATAGAAACGTCTTATTTTTACACATTGTGAAAAAATAACCGATGAACAGCATGTTTTTTTGTAAATGTTGTGTTAAACTTTATTTTTCACTAAAATAACTGAATTTGTTAGCTACCTTTGCACTCGCAAAAAGGGAAGGGGTGGTTTCCTTCCTGATTTCATATAAATTTCATAGTTTATAGTTTTTTGGTTAGTTAATAGCATAAAAACTCAGTCATTATTTGACTGAGTTTTTTTGTTTTAATATATTTGGAACAAAATTTGCTATTAGAGTCAATAAATTGACGAATAAAGTAATGATGAAAAAAATAATACTATTCTTTGTATTGATATTGACTGTAAGTTTTGATTCTCCAAAAGAGGATGCTTATGATGTGGGGGAGTGGTTTAAATTTCGAATTCATTATGGAATAGTAAATGCCGGTTACGCTACATTAGAGGTGAAAGATGCTACAGTAAATAACAAAAAAACGTTTCATGTTGTAGGCAGAGGATATACTACCGGAATGTCACGATTTTTCTTTAAAGTAGACGATTTATACGAAAGTTATATTGATAAGGATACCAGAAACCCCTACCAGTTTGTGCGAAAAATTAATGAAGGCGGGTATACTAAAAACCAAGAAGGCTTTTTTAATCAATCTACAAATAAAGTTCTTGTCAAAGATTACAAACATAAAACAGAGAAAACAATTTACGTTCCTAAGAACACACAAGACATTTTGTCCACCTTTTATTATCTAAGGAATTATCCTGGAATCGATAAGTTAAGAATTGGAGAGTCTGTTGCGATTGATATGTTTTTTGATGATGAAACGACAAAGTTTAAACTCAAGTTTATTGGTCGTGAAAACATTGCAACTAAATTTGGAGTGGTATCAACAATGGTTTTTAGACCTTTGGTACAATCAGGACGTGTTTTTAAAGAACAAGAAAGTCTTACCGTTTGGATTTCAGATGATGATAATAAATTACCTATCAGAATAAAAGCCAGCTTGGCAGTAGGTTCAATAAAAGCAGATATAGATGCATATAGAGGATTGAAAAATCCTTTTAAAACAAATAAATAATGAATAACATTGATAGTTCAGAAGAGATTTTAAAAGAAATTGAAATTAAATACCAAGCAATAAATCAAAAAACAGAGACGCAACTGGAAGGATTATTATGGTCAAAACCAATTACATATTGGGATTATATCCAAACAGATGCTTTGTTGAATCTGCAAATTCAAAGAACTACACTTCCTGATGAAATGGTTTTTATTATGTATCATCAGGTGAATGAATTGATATTTAAGATGATACTTTGGGAAATGCGCCAGATTTCTTATTGTGAAAATATTCAAACTGATTTTTTTACTGAAAGATTAATGAGAATCAGCCGCTATTTTGATATGCTAACCACTTCTTTCAGTATTATGGGAGATGGAATGGAGGTAGATCAATACATGAAGTTTAGAAATACGTTAACCCCTGCCAGCGGTTTTCAAAGTGCGCAATACCGTTTAATAGAATTTTCTTCTACAGACCTAATAAATCTTATTGATCACCGTTATAGAGATTCAATAGACAGAAATACGCCTTATGAATTTGCGTTAGAGCATTTGTATTGGCAAGCAGCCGGAAAAGATTATCATACCGGTAAAAAATCGTATCTATTGGAGGAATTCGAAAGAAAATATAAGAAGATGTTCTTAAATCATATGGAAGAATATAACACCATAAATATTTGGCAAAAATTCAAACAACTTCCAGATTTAGATCAAAAAAATCCAGAGTTAATACTAGCCATGCGTCATTATGACCATACAGTGAATATTACTTGGGTAATGCAACATTTAAATACGGCAAAGAAATATATAGATCAGAGCGGTAAAGGTGATGGTGAAGCGACAGGAGGAAGTGACTGGAAAAAATACATGCATCCAAAATACCAACGTAGAATATTTTTTCCGGAATTATGGTCGGCAGATGAGTTAGCACAATGGGGAGAAGAAAAATAATTTGAATAAAAAAACATAGTTTGAAACAAGTATTATTAGCAATTATAGTATTATTTTCTTTGATTTCTTGTAATAAATCTGAAGAGATTCTGGAAAAAGAAATTATAAAACCAGCAGTTAAAAAGATAGAGTTTGGGTTTAAATATTCTGATTTTAATGTCATTCAAGATACTATACAAAAGGGAGATACTTTTGGGACTTTACTAGAAGAGCAAAATATTGGTGAGCGAGAAGTATATGATATTATCGCTAAGGTAAAAGACACTTTTGATGTGAGAACAATCAAGGTAAACAAGCCTTTTACAATGCTTCGGTCAAAAAACAAGAAGAATGATTTACAAGTTTTTATCTATCAGCCAGATGCGTTAAACTATTATGTAGTTGATTTACGCGACACGGCTATTGTTGTTTATAAAAAAACAAAACCCATTACTATTAAACGTCGCACCATTGGCGGTGTTTTGAAAGAATCATTGTCAGAAACCTTAGGCAATGCCAAGATTGAAGGAGCATTGGCGAGTAAAATCTCTAAAATTTACGCATATTCCATCGATTTTATGAAACTCAAAAAAGGGGATCGTTTTGCGATAACTTTTACGGAGCGATTCATAAATGATAGTGTTTATGACGGAGTAGAAGAACTGGAGGCTTCCTTTTTTGAATACAAAGGAAAAATTATTTACGCATTTCCTTTTGCCCAAAATCCGGATTCAGACAAAATAGAATATTACGATGAAGATGGAAAAACCTTGAAAAATTTCTTTCTTAAGTCTCCAATAAAATTCAGTAGAATATCCTCTCGATTTTCAACGAGTAGATTTCATCCTGTTCAGCACAGATGGAAAGCACATAAAGGAACGGATTATGCAGCGCCACGCGGTACTCCTATTACTGCAACAGCAGGCGGAGTTGTGGAGCAAAGTGGTTTTACTGCCGGAAACGGGAATTTTGTAAAAGTGAAACACAACGGAACATACTCAACACAATACTTGCACATGTCTAAAATATTGGTAAGACGAGGACAACGTGTCAGTCAAGGACAGGTTATTGGTTTAGTAGGAAGTACAGGTTTAGCAACTGGTCCCCATGTATGTTATCGATTTTGGAAAAATGGTGTACAGGTTGATGCGTTGAGGTTAAAATTACCAACCGGCGAACCTATGACCGGGAATAATAAAAGTCGTTTTATTAAACAAATAACTCCGTTAAAATTTCAATTAGACAGTGTTGCTAATTTATAATTCTATAATATAAATTGACTAAAAAAAATATTTAGTTTAAAAATAGAAACACTTGATGTGCTTATTGGATGACTACTATTTAGTGTTTTTCCTGCTAAATTGTTATATAATCATAAACTCATTTAGCATTAAAAGTAATTTCAGTATTTTTGCCACATTAAAATAATACTACAAACTACCTAATAAATGGCTTTAAATACAATAAACCCTACAGAAACGAGCTCTTGGAAGAAACTTGAAATGCATTACAATGAAATGCAAAGAGCTTCTATGCAAGAATTATTTCAATTGGACGCAAACAGAACTGAAAAATTCAATTTGAAATGGAATGATTTTTTAATTGACTATTCAAAAAATATTATCACTCAGGAAACACTTCAGTTGTTATTGCAATTAGCAGATGAAGTAGGGCTTAAAAGTGCTATAGCTGATTATTTTGATGGAGCAATAATCAATCAAACCGAAAATAGAGCCGTACTTCATACTGCATTACGAGCCAGAGAATCAGCAATTATAAATGTTGATGGCGATAATGTAGTTTCTGAAATTTATGAAGTAAAAAGCAAAATAAAAGCATTTACGAATGAAGTTACTTCCGGTGAAAGAACTGGTTACACGGGAAAATCTTTTACGGATGTTGTTAATATAGGTATTGGAGGTTCTGATTTAGGTCCTGCTATGGCTGTTGAAGCATTACAATTTTATAAAAATCATCTAAACGTTCATTTTGTTTCAAATGTTGATGGCGATCATGTAAATGAGATTATTAAAAAATTAAATCCAGAAACGACTCTCTTTGTAATTGTTTCTAAAACGTTTACCACGCAAGAAACCTTGACTAATTCTGAAACTATCAGAAAATGGTTTTTAGAATCAGCTACTCAAGAAGATGTAGCGAAGCATTTTGTTGCGGTTTCTACCAATATCCAAAAAGTAACAGAGTTTGGGATAAACCCCGATAATGTATTTCCTATGTGGGATTGGGTTGGGGGGAGATTCTCTTTGTGGAGTGCCGTTGGACTTACGATAAGTTTAGCAGTTGGATACGATAATTTTGATGAATTGTTAGAAGGGGCGAATGAAATGGACGAACATTTCAAAACGGCTGATTTCGACAAAAATATGCCGGTAATATTAGCTTTATTGAGTGTTTGGTACAATAATTTTTTTGGTGCCGAAAGTGAAGCCTTGATTCCGTACACACAATATTTACAAAAATTAGCACCTTACTTGCAACAAGGAACTATGGAAAGTAATGGTAAAAGTGTTGGACGAGATGGGAAGTTAGTAAATTATCAAACGGGAACTATTATTTGGGGTGAGCCTGGAACTAATGCGCAACATGCTTTTTTTCAGTTAATTCACCAAGGAACAAAATTAATTCCTGCAGATTTTATTGGTTTTGTGACTCCTTTATATGGAGATAATGATCATCATGATAAACTAATGTCCAACTTTTTTGCACAGACAGAAGCTTTAATGCACGGAAAATCTGGAGAACAAGTTCAGGCTGAATTTGATAAACAAGGTATTTCAGAAGACAAAGCTAAATTTCTTTTACCGTTTAAAGTTTTTGCGGGGAATAAGCCTACCAATACTATTCTAATCCAAAAATTATCTCCCAAAACTTTAGGTTCTTTGATAGCTTTGTATGAGCACAAGATTTTTGTACAAGGAATTATCTGGAATATTTTTAGTTTTGATCAGTGGGGAGTGGAATTGGGCAAACAATTGGCTAATTCTATTTTGGAGGAAATTAATACTAAAACGGTTAAAAATCATGATAGTTCTACAACTTTTTTACTAAATCATTTTTTGCTAAATAAGTAGTGTTGATATTTGAAATTAATTCTTAAAATTTTATGAATTTTTCATGAGATTTCGATTTCACTCCTCTTTTAAATAGTTTAAAAGTCTCAAAAGCCTTGATTTTAGTTAGATCGGGGCTTTTTTATGGATAAGTGGCTCTGTTATAGTAGTTTTTTAAAATTCATGTTATTTTTTTTAATGTTGATTATTAAAAATTATATGTGAATAATTCAATAAAAAGCATGTATAGTTATTGAAAATTTTATTATTCACTTAAAATTTTATAAAAAATATTTTAAGTGAAATGTTCACCTAAAAATTAAAGCCATTCTTAACGTTGTGTTAACTTATTAACTTAAAAATGTTATATTTTTGCCAAATATTTTAAACTAAACAAAAAAGCAAAAATGAAAAGAATTATTTTTATTTTGATTATTTTTTTATCAGCTGTAGGACATTCGCAGGTTACTAGTTCTGCTATGTCTGGTACTGTTAAATCAAATTCTGGAGAGACCCTTCCAGGTGCTTCAGTTGAGGTTCGACACAATCCAACTGGGACTAAATATTATTCAACTACAGATGGTAATGGAGGGTATGCTGTTCAAGGAATTAGACCAGGTGGTCCATATACAGTTAAAGTAACTTATGTTGGCTATAAAACTACAGAAATTACAGAAATTAATGCTCCTTTAGGGAATAATTTAACTGTGAATATTGTTGTAGAGGAAGAATCAAATGCTTTGAACGAAGTAATTGTTTCTACAAAATCGAAAGGAAATTTTAATAAAGGAAGAACTGGAGCTTCTCAGCAATTTTCTAACAGAGAAATCACAGCTGTACCCGTAACAGGTGCACGTTCAATAAATGCTATTACAAAGTACAATGCTAATGCAGGTAGTAATGGTACTTTTGGAGGACAGGATTCAAGATTAAACAATTTTACTATTGATGGATCTGTTTTTAACAATGGTTTTGGTTTAGGTAGTGATTCACAAGCAGGAGGTAGAACAGGCTCAACAGCTATTTCTTTAGATGCAATAGAACAATTGCAAGTTAGTATTGCTCCTTATGATGTGCGTCAATCAGGATTTTTAGGATCAGGAATAAATGCAGTTACTAAAAGTGGAACAAATGAAGTTGAAGGATCAGTTTATAATTCATTCAGAAGTAATAAAAAAGATTTTATTGGAACTAAAGCTGGAGATAACGTAATCATTCCTGGGAAATTTGAAGAAAAAATTTGGGGAGCTAGAATAGGAGCGCCAATCATTAAAGACAAATTATTTTTCTTTGGAAATTTTGAAACTTTAGAGAACATAAGCCCAGCTACAACTTGGACATCTACAGGTTCTCCACAAGCAAGTGCTCAGGTTTCTGCACCTACTTTTGCGCAAATGCAAACACTTTCTACTTTTTTACAAGACAAGTTCAATTATACGACCGGTCCTTGGGAAAATTATGATGCGGAGAGAATTTCAAAAAAATTCCTTGCAAGACTTGACTGGAATATTAATGACAATCATCAATTAACTGCTCGTTACGTTTTTCATGACTCTAATTCGGATGAATTAACTTCAAACTCTAATTCATTAGGTTTTGGAAATAGAAGAACAAGTCCGCTTGCAATGTCTTTCAAGAATAGTGGTTATGTTATTTTAGATAATACTAGATCAGCTGTTTTAGAATTGAATAGTAAATTAAGCAATTCTTGGTACAATAATTTTATCGCTGGTTACGACAAACAAATTGAAGATAGAGCCTTACAAGGTGGTGGTTTGTTTCCAACAATTGATATCTTAAATGGTTCAAATACTTTTATTTCAGCAGGTTTAGATCCCTTTACTCAAGGAAACAAACTTTCATATTCTACATTACACTTTACAGACAATTTGACTAAAACTATTGGTAAGCATTCATTGTTATTTGGAGCTAATTTTGAGTATTTCAAATCAAGTAACTTGTTTTTCTCAGGTTCTAATGGTGTTTATACTTTTAATTCACTTACTGACTTTTATGCAGCTGCTAATCAATCTGCAAACACAGCAGGAATCCCATCAACAACTGCTCTTCCTGCACGTTTTCAATTCAGATATTCTGCTTTACCAGGTGCTGCAGAACCATTGCAAATATTTAAATCTAATAAATTAGATTTATACACTCAAGATGAAATGAAATTGAGCGACAGGTTTAAATTAACAGTAGGACTTCGTGCAACAGCAGTTTGGTTTGCTGATACAGCTCTTGAAAATCCTGCAGTTACAGGTTTATCTTTTGGACAAGGACAAAAATTTAATACTGGTGACATGCCAGATACTCAGTATTTGTTTGAACCAAGAGTTGGTTTCAACTTAGACTTAAAAGGTGATGCGAGTACATTACTTCGTGGAGGTAGTGGTGTATTTACAGGTAGAGCACCTTCAGTTTATTTGTCTAATGCTATTGGAAATAATGGTGTCCTTACAGGTTTTGTAGACGTAAGTGGAGCAGCACTAGCTTCAGGCGGGTATGGCTTTACTCCAAATCCTAATGATTATTTTATTCCACAAACTCCAACTCTTCCTACTACGTTTGAATTGGCATTTACTGATAAAAAATTTAAATTTCCACAAGTTTGGAAAACCAATATAGCAGTTGATCAAAAACTTCCTTTTGGTTTTGTAGGAACAATCGAAGGGATTTTTCAAAGAAACATCAATGCAATACATTATTACAATACTAATTTTGATGCACCGGTTGGAACTTTCAGTGGTCCTGATAAGAGACCAAGATACGCTCGTACCGATGCAGGTGTTCGTATAAATGATAATGTATCTAGTGCAGTTGTTTTAACAAATACTGACAGAGGAACTTTTTACTCTACAACTTTTAAACTAGAATATCCTTACAAAAAAGGACTTTGGGGATCTTTCGCATACACACATTCAAGTGCTAATGATTTATTATCTCCTGGCTCTATTGCCTCTGGTTCATGGACTGGCGCTAGATCTGTATATGGTAATAACAATTTACCATTAGCATTATCTAACAATAACACCCCACACAGATTGGTTGGTATCATAGGATACAAAATTGAATATGGTAAAAATGTAGGAGCAGCGACTTCTATCAACTTAGGGTATATTGGAGAACAATCTGGGCCATTTTCTTATTCTTATGGTGGTGACATGAATGGTGACAGAGTAAACAATAATGATTTAATTTTTGTCCCATTGAAAGCATCAGATATTCAATTTTCGAGTATAATAGCGTCGGATTTAAATTCTGCTTTAAGAGGAACTACAGCAGGGAACGTTATAGTTTATACACCAGCACAGCAAGTTAGTGCTTTTGACCAGTACATTAATCAAGATAAATATCTTTCTACAAGGAGAGGTCAGTATGTTGAAAGAAATGGTGGAGTTTTGCCTATGTTGCATAGATTAGACTTATCAGCAACTCAAGATTTTTATATTACTATTGCTGGTAAAAAGAACAATTTCCAATTTAGAGCTGATATATTGAACTTTACCAATTTCATTAATAAAGATTGGGGTGTTACACAAAGAGTAACAAATGCTAATGTTTTAAATTATAATACAACGGCTGCTAATGTTCCTTTTTATAAATTAGCAACTCAAGTAGAGGCTGATGGAAGTAGAGTTTTAATAAAAGATACTTTCCAGAAAAATGCTTCAACTTTTGATGTTTGGCAAGCACAGTTTACTTTGAGATATATTTTTGGAAAATAAATTCAAATATTTAATGTTAAAAACCACGTTGAAAGACGTGGTTTTTTTATGTCTTTTTTTCTTATATTTGTTAAAACAAAAACAGTATTTATGTACGATTTCATTCAAAAATTTCATTCGGGGTGGGCTTATTTAGCACTTTTAGTATTAGTAATTGCAGTGGTTAATTCCTTAATCGGGATGTCTTCTAAAAAAGATTTTACTTCAAAAGACCGGAAAATTGCATTGTTTGCTTTAATAGCCATACACACTCAATTACTAGTTGGTTTTATTTTATATTTCGTCTCTCCTAACGGATTAGATATGATAAAAGCAGTAGGAATGGGTGGATTAACAACTGAAAGTAGATTGCTAGCTTTAGAGCATTCATTAATCAATATTATTGCCATAACATTAATTACAATTGGTTGGTCCAAGCATAAAAAATTAATAACTAGTGAATCAAAATTCAAAACTTTCTCTATTTTTTATGGTTTAGGATTAGTGCTTATTTTAAGTAGGATTCCATGGAAAATTTGGTTTTAAAAAACAATTAAAGCTCTAGAAATAGAGCTTTTTTTATCTAGGTATGGTTTTTGTAAAATAGATTTAACTAATACAATATATATGAAAAAATCAATAACATTATTTTTTTTACTTGCAATTATTAGCTTAGTCAGCAGCCAAAGTTCAATCTTAGAAAAACAAAAAGCAGCAACCCAAAAAGATACGCTTAAGAAAGGTAAAGCAACTATTGAATTGGAAGAAAACAAAATAGATTCTTTAATTACTTCATTAGGAAAATTTAAAATCTATAAAAAAGAAGCACATGCATCCTATTATGCAGATAAATTTAATGGAAGACGGACTACAAGCGGGAGGAAATTTGACAATAACAAATATACTGCAGCACACAAAAAACTTCCTTTTGGTACAAAAGTAAAAGTGACCAATGAAAAAAATGGAAAGTCTGTGATTGTTGAAATTACTGATAGAGGACCATTTGTTAAATCAAGAGAAATCGACCTTTCAAAACGAGCATTTATGGATATTGCCTCCAATAAAAGCAGCGGTGGAATGCAGGTGACAATAGCGGTTTTAAGTAACTAAATTACCAGTTTTTGTATGGATTAGTGCTTAAATAAGCATTGTAATAACGGGTAATGTTTGTTACCTCTTTACCTAGCCAACTTGGTTTTTCAAAAGATTCCGTTTCAGAACCAAGCTCAATTTCAGCGACAATTAATCCTTCATTTTCACCATAAAATTCATCAATCTCAAAAACATGATTGCCTTGTTTTACCTCAAAACGGGTTTTGTCAATAACACCTTTTTCACATAACAATAATAATTCCTTTGCTTCGGTAACAGGAATTTCTTTTTCCCACTCAAAACGGGACATACCGGAATCATTTGAAATTCCTTTTATGGTCAAATACCCTTTTTCGCCTTTTATACGTACTCGCACCGTGCGTTCTGGGGCCGAACTTAAATAGCCTTGTGCAATGTGATTTTGAACAAAAGCTGCTGTCTTAAACGAATCGTCTGTAACCAAAAATTTTCTTTCTATTTCAATCATTTTAGTGTATCTAAGTATTATTTATAGCAATTTCCAGCTATTCGTTTCAATTTCTCAATCATAAAACTTTTTTTCTATTTTTAAAAAAGGAGCTTCTTAGGTCGCTCTTTTTAAAAAGAAAAAATAGTTTTTCTCAATCGAAGATTTCCACTTCTATCTGGACTAACTCAGAAACTCAAAGGTATCAAATATTTCTATTTTTAATGCTCTACTATATTTTGTCATAATCGTATAATAAAAAGCGGCTATCATATTGTACCTTAAATTTGCTTTCGTAGCAACGAAATTTAATACGTTAATTATGTATAAAGCATAGTTTGCGTCTAGTTAACAGTTATTTTATGAATAAGTTAATGGAAGTTATTGCGTCGATTTGTATTTTTACAAAAACCGAATGAATTTAAACATGCCAATTTTTAAAGTAAAATCTAAGCCAACACCTGCAACACTACTAATCAAGTTTTTTGGAGAAAGCCAATCGTGGCGTGAAACAGATGATAATTTAGAACCTTTAATCGAATTAATTAGGCAGATAAGACCTTTGAAAATAAAAAATCTGGAAACGGTCAATTTGCAAGAAATCATTTCCTTCTTTAATGAAAATGATTCTTGCAGGGAACAATTCTCAATATATCTCAAAGAAATACTAAAAGACAAGAAATTCAATAAAATACTTTCTGATGCGGCTATTCTGCAAGATGTAGATTTTATATTTGAAGTCAAAAAAAGAATATTCGCTAAATTTTTACCGTATCAACCCCAAAAAGATACTTTAGAATATATCCTGAATCAGGTTTTTTATAGGGCCAATGATACCATTTGGATCAACAAAATTCCATCCAATCAATTGGAAGAATTATATGGAATTTTAAAATTCAAATCAATTTACGAAAGTGTTGAACCTAATTCAGTTTTATCGGAAGTATTAGTTGGAATGGATTTAATCACGCAACGCATTAGTGGTCGTGCCTTGGAAACGGATGTTATCAAAATGGTGCCGGAATTTGATGATTACGAAAGTCCTTTTACAGCTTTTGAAAAGGAATTATTCATGATTGAAGACCGAATCAGGAATTCTGAAAATCATTTTATTAAGCCAGATGATTTGTCCTATGCGCAGTTATTAGTTTTACATAAGCAATGTGAAGACTTTGTGGAGAAAGCATTTCACAACAGTTCAAAATATGGGATTTCGCTTCGTGTAAATCAGAATTTATTGAAAATTAGACAGCAATTAGTGCGACTTAAATTTTTAGTTTCGTTGTTAATTATAGAAAAAGGGACTGATAAAAAAAATAATGGAATTTTATTGGCTCTGCACTTAATTAAGTACAATTGCTATAAGAATAATGTTAGGAAGTTCATTGGCGAAAGCACCCAACTCATTTCCTATGAAATAACGCAACATACGGCTAAAACCGGGGAACATTATATCACCGAGAGTAAACAGGAGTATTTCAAGATGTTTAGGACGGCTTTAGGAGGAGGATTTATAGTAGGGATTTTATGCATTATAAAAGTGTTACTTTCTAAAGCTGATACCAGTTTTTTTGGGCATGCTTTTCTGTACAGTATGAATTATGCTTTTGGTTTTATTGCTATTTATCTTTTAGGTTTTACGCTGGCGACAAAACAACCGGCGATGACAGCTTCTGCTTTAATTAAAGCGTTAGAGGAAGGTGTCATAAAAAAAGGAAAAGACGCCGAAAAGTACAAAGCTTTTGCTATTCTTTTTGCACGTGTATTTCGTTCTCAGTTTATCGCTTTTGTGGGGAATGTAATCATGGCTTTCCCAGTTTCACTACTTGGAATCTGGTGTATTGATTATGCGTTTCAGTATAATATTGCTGCTACTAAATGGGAAGGGTTACTTATTGATTTGAGTCCTATTCATTCTTTATCCATATTTCATGCGGCTATTGCCGGAGTATTTTTGTTTTTATCAGGAATCATCTCAGGAAGTATTGCAAACAGGGATAAGCACAATCAAGTGTATTTCCGAATTACTGAACACCCTTTACTGAAAAGGAGTTTGGGGAAAGATAGGACGATTAAATTAGCTAAATTATATAGAAAAAAATGGGCTGGGATTATTTCAAATTTCTGGTTTGGAATATTCATGGGAAGTACAGCATCTATAGGCTTGTTCTTAGGATTGAATCTTGATATTCGACATATTACTTTTGGTAGCGGAAACCTTGCTTTGGCATTATACGGTGCGAATTATGCAGTAAGTAACTCCATGTTATTTTGGGGTATTTTTGGTATTGGTGTTATAGGATTGGTTAACTTTATGGTGAGTTTTAGTCTTTCGCTTGGACTGGCATTTCGTTCAAGAGCCATCTCAGTATTCGAATTGCGATTTGTTACAGTTTCCATTTGGAATCATTTCAAGTCGAGACCTATTAGCTTCTTTTTTCCAACAGAAAAGAAAAATAAATCGGTAGTTGTAGAGAATTATTTACATGTTGAAGATCAAAAATAATTTTTAGCGTTACTAAATCTTTCAAAAATAGTATAGGATATTCAATCAGTTAGATGCAGGAATTAATTCCAAATAGAAAAATCATACACGTTGACATGGACGCTTTCTATGCTTCAGTAGAGCAGATGGATAATCCATTATTGCGTGGGAAGCCTATAGCTGTTGGCGGCTCAGAAAATCGTGGTGTGGTGGCTGCAGCAAGTTATGAAGCCAGAAAATTTGGAGTGCGAAGTGCTATTAGTGGTGTCATGGCCAGAAAAAATTGTCCAGAACTCATTTTTGTAAAACCGCGTTTTGACAGATACAAGGAGATTTCGAGTAAAATCCAAAAGATTTTTTATGAATATACGGACTTGGTTGAGCCATTGTCACTTGATGAGGCTTATTTAGACGTTACCAATAATAAAAAAGGAAATCCAAGCGCTACTTTATTGGCACAAGAAATAAGACAGCGTATTTTCAACGAAGTGGGTTTAACAGCTTCGGCAGGAATATCAGTGAATAAGTTTGTGGCTAAAATTGCTAGTGATTACAATAAACCGAATGGTCAAAAAACGGTCAATCCAGATGAAGTTATTTCGTTTTTGGAAGAATTACCCATTCGAAAATTTCATGGTGTTGGAAAAGTAACCACTGAAAAAATGTACCAACTGGGAATTTTTACCGGAGTGGAATTAAAAAGCAAAACATTGGAATTTCTAGAGAAACACTTTGGGAAATCAGGAAACTTTTATTACAATGTGGTAAGAGGAATTCACAACAGCGAAGTAAAATCAAACCGAATTACTAAATCAGTTGCTGCTGAACACACTTTTGATGTCAATCTTTCTTCTGAAATTTTTATGATAGAGAAATTGGAAGTTATTGCAACTGCATTGGAGAAAAGATTAAAAAGGTACAATGTGGCTGGTAAAACCGTTACTTTGAAAATAAAATACAGTGATTTTTCTCAGCAAACTCGCAGTAAAACCCTACCTTATTTTATATCTGATAAAGCTTTAATAATTGAAGTCGTAAAAGAACTATTGTATCAGGAACGAATGAAAGATTCCGTCCGATTGCTTGGAATTTCCTTAAGTAATTTAAACACGGAGGAGAAGAAGTTTGTTGTGGTTCAGTTAAAATTTGATTTCTAATTGGGCTTTAGTTCGTTCAACAATGGTTAAAGTCGGAAAATTGTTGTTTTATCTTTATAAATAAAATTACATTTGATTTTTTAAATCAAGAACCCATGAATAATTTTAGACAATATGAAGAGGCTATTGCATTACATCATAATGGTTTAAGTGTAAAGACTGCTCCTGTTGTGTGTTGGGATTTCCACAATGAATTTTTGACTGCAGTAAAGAGCTTTTTTTTGGATTTAAATAAATTAAATGCAATTGCATCCCAAAATAAATGGATTAAGAATAATTGGGATTTAAAAAATAGTCTCAAAGAGGAAGTAATTATTGTTACTGATTCGAAATTAAAAATTGTTTTTGCATCACACAATATAGTAAAAATGAATGGGTATGTAGAAGCAGAAGTTTTGGGCAAAAGTCCAAAAATGTTTCAAGGAGAGGCTACTAACCAAATTACTTCAAATGAAATTCGTAGAGCAATTATTGATCAGCAACCTTTTGAGAAAACAGTAATGAATTATAAAAAAAATGGAGATGTCTATGCTTGTCTGATAAAAGGTTTTCCTGTTTTTAATAGTAAAGGACAGTTAAGTCATTACATAGCTTTTGAGAAAGCCGCATAAAAGAGAAAACCTTTCCAATTTGGAAAGGTTTTCTCTTTTATAATTTTTTATAATGGTTTTAGTTTTTACTATTTAATTTAGATAGTAATCTTAAAAATTCGATATACAACCAAACTAGCGTAATCATCAATCCCATTGCACCATACCATTCCATGTATTTTGGCATTTTTTGTTCTGATCCTTTTTCTATTCGGTCAAAATCTAAAAATAAATTTAAAGCGGCAACAACAATCACAAAAATACTGATTCCAATGCTCATCATTGAGTTTCCATAATGCACAGGAACAAAACTCGTAAACATAGAAAACACCCAAGATATAAGATAATACGTTGCAATAGCCAATGTAGCAGCTACAACAACTGATTTGAATTGTTCTGTTACTTTTACAATTTTATATTTATACAATCCCAGACAAACCATAAAAGTTACAAAAGTTGCCCCTACTGCCTGAATTACGATTCCAGGATACATTGCTTCAAATATTGCCGAAATTCCGCCAATAAATAATCCTTCGAATAAAGCATATCCCGGAGCTAAATATGGAGAGTATTGTGGTTTGAAAGCAGAAATAAGCACTAAAACTAATCCAACAACAGCACCGCCAATTGCAGGAACCATTGGATTCATTCCGTTAAAAGTCAGCCACCAGATTACAGTTGCAGAAGCGGTGAGAAGTAAAAATAAGATTAAACTTTTATTGATAGTGCCAGACAAAGTCATCTCGTTGTTATAATCAATGATAGTAGCTTGATGTACTTCGTCATTTTTTGAAACTGCAGTAGAAAAAGTTTTGTTATTTAAAAATGGATTTTTAGAATTGAAACTCATAATTTGTAGGGTTATTTGTTGCTCAAATATAAATTTTATTTTGCAGAAGATTGTTTAAATAATCTTAAATTTTTTTAAGAAGAAAATCGTTTTACATTAATTAATGAATAAAAAAATCCGTCTCATTTATCTAACGAGACGGATTTTTAATATTTAATGAAATAGCTTTTACTATTCTATTTCTGACACTCTTAAGGTGTTAACCATTCCTTTATCTTTAATAGGCATTGCTGCTAAATTGATAAGAAAATCTCCTTTTTGTACAAAACCTTTTTGTTTTACAATTTCGTTTATGTCAGTTACAGTATCATCTGTGCTTACATCTTTAGTGTACATGAAAGATTTTACTCCCCATAATAAATTAAGTTGGGTAAGGATTCTTTTATTAGAAGTAAATACTAAAATATGTGCATTAGGTCTCCAAGCTGAAATTTGGAAAGCAGTATAACCACTATTTGTCAAAGTACAAATTGCTTTCGCCTTGATAACGTTAGCCATAGTTGCTGCATGATGACAAATTGTTTTAGTGATAAAACGTTTTGTTTTGATCTGTGGTGTGTTTTGTGGCACTTGAATTAGCGGAGAATCTTCTACTGCTTCAATAATTTGAGTCATTTTTTGAATTACTTGAACTGGATAGTTACCTGTAGCGGTTTCTCCAGAAAGCATCACTGCATCTGCACCATCCATAACTGAGTTTGCTACGTCATTTACTTCAGCACGTGTTGGCGTCAAGCTAGTGATCATAGTTTCCATCATTTGAGTGGCAACAATTACGGGGATTCTTGCAGTTTTAGCTCTGCGAATTAATTCTTTTTGAACTAAAGGTACTTCGTGTGCAGGAAGTTCAACTCCTAAATCTCCACGAGCAACCATCAGAGCATCGCAATACGCAACAATTTTGTCAATATTTTCTAATGCTTCTGGCATTTCTATTTTGGCAATGATTGGAATTTTATAGTCGGAGTGTTCTGCAATTAATTCTTGTAGATCTTGTAAGTCTCTTGGTGTTTTTACAAAAGATAATGCAATCCAATCAACATTTTGCCCAATAGCAAAAATAGCATCTGCTATATCTTTCTCAGTCATTGCAGGAAGAGAAATTTTAGTATTAGGTAGATTTACTCCTTTTTTAGATTTCAATTCACCACCTTGAATTACTCTTGCTATAACTTCTGATTTTTTATCAGTTTCAACGATTTCAAAGATAAGTTTTCCATCATCAAGCAAAATTCTTTCTCCTGGATTTACATCATTTGGAAAGTTTTGGTATTTCATGAATACTTTCTTAGCTGTTCCAAGAATGTCTTCGGCAGTAGTAAATGTAATTAAATCACCGTCATGTACTACTACACCTTCCTCCATAACTCCTACACGAAGTTTAGGTCCTTGTAAATCACCCAGGATTGCAGTTGTATAGCCAAATTCGTCATTAAGACCTCGTATGATATTAATTTTTTCTTTTACATCATTGTAGTCAGCATGTGAAAAATTCACTCTAAATACATTTACACCGGCATCAATCATGTCTTTTATGATTTCTCTTGTACTACATGCGGGCCCAAGTGTGGCTACAATTTTTGTTTTTTTGTTTGTAAGCATTTGTATTAAAAAATTAAATTGTTTTTTGATTTTATTTGATTTGTATCAACCGTATAAACTGTTGATACGTTATCTATGGTATTTAATAGTATCTGTATTTTTGATACATTCATAGTATCTTCATTATTTTCTATTTTTAAAAAGTAATCTACTTTTTTAAATTCCGGAAGTAAAAAAACTTTTGTTGAAACTTCCATTGTGACATTTGAAAATAAATTTTGAGTACTTCCTTTCTTATATTGAATTACTTCGTTTTTATTTTGAATCAAATTCCAAGAGACCTCTTTTTCGGCATCATTATAATAAAATCTCGAAAAATTTGTTTCTCCTTCTTTTATATTAATTTGAATTTCATTTTTACTTTTACTCAAATTTATAGGCAGCTTTTGATTTATAAAATAAGCCAATCTATAGTCTTCTAAAGAAGTATGAATTGCGATGAGATAGTAATCTATTTCGTCAAATTCGCCAAGATCCAATTTATGAATTGCCATTTCATGAAAAAATAAGATGTAAATATAGTATTTCTATCGAAGCGTAGACCTCTCAAAATAAGATGTTTTTGTTAATTTATGAACGAAAACGATATAGTTTTATGAAAATTGATATTATTTTCGGTCCATTTTTTCTTGAAATGCAAAATAAGCACGTTGGGATGCTTTTTCTTCTGCTTTCTTTTTTGAAGTTGCTCTTGCTCTTGCAATGACTTTGTCATCAATACTTAGTTTTACGCCAAACAAACGTTGCCCGTCAATTGCGTTATCTTCGAAAATGTCATAATGAAATATTTTCTTTTCTTTTTGACACCATTCTATGACCAAACTTTTATAACTAATTACTTTTCCTTCGAGTCTTGCGATATCTACGTAAGGAATTATAACTCTTTTTTGAATGAATTTTTCACAATATACATAGCCTCTATCCAGATAAATTGCTCCTACGAGTGACTCAAAGATATTACCATGTATGTTTTCTCCAAAATGCTGTATCGGCACTTTGCTTTCTATGTATTGTACTAAATTTAGGTCTTTTCCTAATTCGTTCAAATGTTCTCTGCTTACAATTTTTGAACGCATTTTAGTAAGATAACCTTCGTCTCCAGCGGGCGCTTTGCTAAATAAATGGGCTGCAATTACGGAGCTTAACATAGCGTCACCTAAAAACTCTAATCGTTCGTAATTAATTGGATTTCCTAAAACATCCATGCGATTTGAGGAACGATGCGTGAAGGCTTTCTTGTAATTGTCTAAGTTTATTGGGTCGAAACCCAAGATTTTCTGAATAGAATCAAAAAAAATCCCGTCTTCTGGAGAACGGGATTTTGAAAATATTTTTCTGATTATACGCATATATAATTATTAGATTTCTAATTTTTTTACCAATACACAAGCATTGTGACCGCCAAAACCAAAAGTATTACTCATAACAACATTCATTTCTCTTTTCTGAGCTTTGTTGAAAGTAAAATTTAATTTAGAATCAATGCTTTCATCATTTGTAAAATGATTTATTGTAGGTGGTACAATTCCATGTTTCATGGAAAGAATAGAAGAAATTGTTTCAACAGCACCTGCTGCGCCAAGTAAATGACCCGTCATGGATTTTGTTGAATTTAGATTCATTGTGTAAGCGTGATCGCCAAAAACATGAAGTATAGCTTTGGATTCTGCCATATCACCTAAAGGTGTTGAAGTTCCGTGCATATTTACTCCATCAACATCGGTTGGTTTTAAACCAGCGTCTCTCAAGCAGTTTAGCATTACATTTTTAGCACCTAATCCATCAGGATGTGGTGCAGTAATATGGTGGGCATCTGCTGACATACCGCCACCGCCAATTTCGCAATATATTTTTGCTCCACGAGCAATAGCATGTTCGTATTCTTCAAGGACTAGAGCACCAGCACCTTCTCCTAAAACAAATCCATCACGGTCTTGATCCATAGGTCTGGAAGCTGTTTTTGGATCGTCATTTCTTGTTGATAAGGCATGCATGGCGTTAAATCCACCCATACCTGCTATAGTTACAGCAGCTTCAGATCCTCCGGTTACCATAGCATCTGCGTGACCTAATCTAATATAATTGAAAGCATCAATAATAGCATTTGTAGAAGACGCACAAGCTGAAACAGTTGTGAAATTAGGTCCTCTAAAACCATATTTTATTGAAATATGGCCCCCAGCGATATCAGCAATCATTTTAGGGATGAAGAAAGGATTAAATTTTGGGGTACCGTCACCAGCAGCAAAATTAAGAACTTCTATTTGAAAAGTTTCTAATCCGCCTATTCCAGATCCCCATATTACGCCCACTCTGTCTTTATCTAATTTTTCAAAATTGAAACCTGCATCATTTACAGCTTCGTCAGATGATACCATTGCGTATTGTGCATATCGGTCCATTTTTCTAGCCTCTTTTCTGTCTAAGAAATCTTCAGCATTAAAATTTTTCAATTCGCATGCAAATTGAGTTTTAAATTTTGAAGCGTCAAAATAAGTGATTGGAGCAGCTCCACTAACGCCGTTAATAAGTCCGTTCCAATACTCTTCAATGTTATTTCCAATGGGTGTAAGAGCGCCTAAACCTGTTACAACAACTCGTCTTAATACCATAAATTCTTTATTTTTGTTATCTTTAAACAAATAAAACCCATGCTTTCTTTACTGTATTACTATTACGAAAGAGCCATGGGTATTACAATAAATATAGTTTTTGATTGAAATTCAATCTCGAATTTAATTTTTAAAAAAAATAATAACACCCGTAAGCAAGATTGCTGACGGGTGTGTACTTTATTATTTTTTAGCTTCCTCGATATAAGAGATTGCTTGACCTACAGTAGCGATGTTTTCTGCTTGATCGTCTGGAATTTGAATGTCAAATTCTTTTTCGAATTCCATAATAAGCTCAACAGTGTCTAATGAGTCAGCTCCTAAATCATTAGTGAAGCTTGCTTCTGTTACAACTTCGTTTTCGTCAACACCTAATTTGTCTACGATAATCGCTTTTACTCTTGATGCAATGTCTGACATAATCTTTAATTTTAGAATTTAATTTGTTGGCAAAAATAAAAAACTTTATTTTAAAACAACTATTTAGTTAATAAATGTGACATCTAATTTATGAAATTTATTTTAACAAAGCTGTCGCAATGTTATTTATTTTCGATTTTTATGCCTTTTTTTGTGCAATTAAAATTTGATAGGTTATGAAAAAAATTGTGGTTTTTGCTTCTGGATCGGGTACTAATGCTGAAAATATCATAAAGTATTTTGCAAAAACAGAAATTGGAACTGTCGAAGCGGTGTTTACAAATAACCAAAGTGCTCAAGTGATTGAAAGAGCAAAAAACTATGGAGTTCCATCCATTATTTTCTCAAAAGAAGAGCTAATTGAAGGAATTGTATTACATAAAATAAATAAAATCCAACCTGATTTGATTGTTTTAGCAGGATTTTTATTAAAATTTCCCGAAAATATCATTGCAGTCTATCCTAATAAGATCATAAACATTCATCCTGCATTACTGCCAAAATACGGCGGAAAAGGAATGTATGGTATGTATATCCATAGAGCAATTGTTGGTAATAAAGAGGTGGAAACAGGAATAACTATTCATTTTGTTGATGAAAATTATGATGAAGGGAATATTATTTTTCAAAAAAAGGTAGCCTTGTCGGGCGATGAAACACCAGAAGAAGTGGCCGGAAAAATACATGAATTAGAACAAAAATATTTTCCGGAGGTAATCGAGAAATTGTTATAAAAGCTATTATAGTATTACAAAAACCTAACAATCTCTAAGTCTAAAAATCTAAAATGGAACACGACGTACATATATATACGGATGGCGCTGCCAAAGGAAATCCAGGAAACGGTGGTTATGGAGTAGTGATGGAATGGGTAGGAAAGCCTTACAAGAAAGAGTTCTATGAAGGTTTTCGTCGTACGACTAATAATAGAATGGAGTTGCTGGCAGTAATTGTAGGTCTTGAAAAATTAAAAAATCCGAACACTAGAGTTTTAGTAGTTTCGGATTCTAAATATGTAGTAGATTCAGTAGAGAAAAAATGGGTTTTAGGTTGGGAAAAAAAAGGATTTGTTGACAGAAAAAATTCCGACTTGTGGAAACGTTTTTTAGTGGTCTATAGAAAACATAAAGTGAATTTTAAATGGATTAAAGGACATAACAATCATGTTCAAAATGAACGATG
Organism: Flavobacterium sp. GNP002; assembly: GCF_054343795.1. Taxonomy (NCBI): domain Bacteria; kingdom Pseudomonadati; phylum Bacteroidota; class Flavobacteriia; order Flavobacteriales; family Flavobacteriaceae; genus Flavobacterium; species Flavobacterium sp. GNP002. Next base: position 985,457 of record NZ_JBTGUW010000001.1, on the reverse strand, counting down.
TGATGAATTAGCCGTTATGGCTTCGATGCAAAAGCAACTTTCAGTCGATGCTTTTTATGAAAAAGAAGAGGCGAAACTTTTGTGATTATTTAAAAGATTATTCTCTTTTTCTAATGTAATCGATTCCTAAATAACAATCTGAACTTAAATCATATCCATTTTTGAATAAAATGTATGCTATGGTTGAGTATTCTCCTTCTTTTATAATTTCGCGTTTGAGAGCCATTCTTTTTGAAGCTGTTTCTTTTGAATACTTTTTCAAAAAACTATTAAAACCTAAACGAGCATATTCTTTTTCTGCATTTGAGTTTAGTTTAAAACTTTCCAAATAAGTTGGTTTTTTAAACAATCTTTTGTCTAAAACAACTCTCTGATTTAAAACAGCATTTAAAAAGTCATCAAATGAATCAAATTTTTGAGAATAATATCCATTGTAGAGGAATAATAATTCTCCGACACTACATAAAAGAATTTCTTTATTATTTGTTTTGACATATAAATCTAAAAACGATGATGAGGCTAGTGGTAATATAGGGGTGCTCTTTTTTACTTCGTTACTATGACTTAACTTTTTAATCATTTCTTTAGAAAAGTTTGGTTCTTTTCTTTCGCAGGAAATCAATAAACAAAACAACGTTAATAGAGTTATGATTTTTTTCATGATTCAAATTTAATAGGACACAAATTTAATTAAATAAGCACTAAAAATTTTACGTCAATCAAACAAAAGAAAAGTCTTAATTCATTCATTTAGAATGCTTTTATGGTTAAAAAAGATAGTGTTTTTTTAAGAAAACTTTGAGATTCAAAACCATTGCAACTTTACAACTTATAAACTATCTTTGCGCCTTAATTCGAAACTCAGAAAATGAATAAATTATTGATTGTTGGAAGCGTTGCTTTTGATGCCATAGAAACGCCTTTTGGCAAAACTGATAAAATTTTGGGTGGAGCTGCACCTTATATAGGACTTTCGGCTTCTTTTTTTAATTTACAATCTGCCATAGTTTCTGTAGTTGGCGATGATTTCCCACAAGAATATTTAGATTTATTAACAGCAAGAAATATTGATATTTCAGGCCTTGAAGTTGTTAAAGGTGGGAAAACGTTTTTTTGGAGCGGTCTTTACCATAATGATTTGAATTCAAGAGATACATTGGCAACGGAACTTAATGTTTTGGGTGATTTTCAACCAAAAGTACCTCAAAACTTTAAAAATGCCGATGTAGTGATGTTAGGAAACCTACATCCATTAGTACAAAGCAGTGTTTTGGATCAAATGGAAAGCAAACCAAAATTAGTAGTTTTAGATACTATGAATTTTTGGATGGATTGTGCTTTACCGGAATTACTTGACGTAATGAAACGTATAGATGTAATCACTATTAATGATGAAGAAGCAAGACAACTTTCCGGAGAATATTCTTTGGTTAAAGCGGCAGCAAAAATTCATGAAATGGGACCAGAATACGTAGTGATAAAAAAAGGAGAGCACGGTGCGCTTTTATTTCATAAAAAAGAAGTGTTTTTTGCGCCAGCATTACCATTAGAAGAAGTTTTTGATCCAACTGGAGCTGGAGATACTTTTGCAGGTGGATTTGCAGGATTTATAACGCAGAGTGAAAACATCTCTTTTGAGAACATGAAAAATGCTGTTATATACGGTTCTAATTTAGCCTCATTTAGTGTGGAAAAATTTGGAACAGAAAGGATGGTTAATTTAGATAAAGAGGAAGTTGTTTCCAGATTACAACAATTCAAATCACTGACACAATTCGACATAGAATTATAATGCACTGAAACCTCGGAAACGAGGTTTTTTTGTTAAATAAAATTAGCAGGGAATTACATCTGATTTATCAATTTTTTTTAGATCAGTTCAATTTATTTTTTACAATAACACAACAACACAAACAAACTTACAATGAGCGATGCTTTAAAACACGAGTGTGGTATAGCCTTAATTAGACTACTCAAACCGCTTGAATTTTATAAAGAGAAATACGGAACTGCTTTCTACGGAATACAAAAAATGTATCTTCTTATGGAAAAGCAGCACAATCGCGGTCAAGACGGAGCTGGTTTTGCAAGCATAAAATTAGATGTGGAACCAGGAGAACGTTACATTAGTAGAGTTCGTTCGAATCATGCGCAACCCATTCAAGATGTTTTTGCCCAAATAAACGACAGAATAAATGAGGAAATGGCCGCTCATCCGGAATACGCAGATGATGTGGCGTTACAAAAACAAAAAATCCCATATTTAGGAGAATTGTTTTTGGGACATGTTCGTTATGGAACTTTTGGTAAAAACAGCATTGAAAGTGTTCATCCTTTTTTACGTCAGAATAACTGGATGCACAGAAACTTGATTTTGGCTGGAAATTTTAACATGACAAATGTTAAAGAGCTTTTTCAAAGTTTGGTTGAACTAGGGCAGCATCCAAAAGAAATGGCGGATACGGTTACAGTGATGGAAAAAATTGGTCATTTTCTTGACGATGCAGTAACTGATTTGTACCAAGAATGTAAAAATGAAGGATTGACTAAGAGAGAGGCTTCACCCATTATTGCAGAGCGATTGGATGTAGCTAAAATTTTGACCCGAGCTTCTAAAAATTTAGATGGTGGTTATGCCATGGCAGGACTATTAGGTCACGGGGATTCATTCGTATTTAGAGATCCAGCAGGAATACGTCCCGCTTATTTTTATCAAGATGATGAAATAGTGGTAGTAGCTTCGGAGCGACCAGTGATACAAACCGTGTTCAATGTTCCTTTTGAAAAAGTACAAGAGATCGAGCCCGGAAATGCTTTGATTATTAAAAAGAATGGAACGATTTCTATGAAGGAAATTTTGCCTCCCACAGTTAAAAAAGCATGTTCTTTTGAACGAATTTATTTCTCCAGAGGAAGTGACGCCGAAATATATCAAGAAAGAAAAACACTGGGAAAACTTATTTTGCCTGCCGTTTTAAAATCAATTGACGAAGACACAGACAATACTGTTTTCTCTTATATACCAAATACTGCGGAGACATCGTTTTACGGATTAGTGGAAGCAGCACAAGATTTCTTGAATCAAAGAAAGAACAATTACATTCTGCAAAATAGAAATACCTTAACAAAGGAATCGTTGCAAGAATTACTGTCGGTAAAAATACGTACCGAAAAAGTAGCTATTAAAGATGCTAAACTAAGAACCTTTATTACTGAGGATAGTAGTCGTGACGATTTAGTAGCCCACGTATATGATGTTACGTATGGTGTTATTAAACCAACAGACAATTTAGTTATTATTGATGACAGTATTGTTCGAGGAACGACCTTGAAAATGAGTATTATTAAAATGATGGATCGTTTGAATCCAAAGCGAATAGTTGTTGTTTCATCAGCACCACAAATACGTTATCCGGATTGTTACGGAATTGATATGGCTAAACTTGAAGGTTTAGTAGCTTTCAAAGCAGCATTAGAATTGCTTAAAGAAAGAAACTTATATCATATAGTTGACGAAGTATATGTGAAATGTAAAGCACAGGAAAACTTCAAGGACAGTGAAGTTGTAAATTACGTAACGGCAATATATGCACCTTTTCAACCTCAAGAGGTTTCAGATAAAATTGCACAAATGTTGAGCTCTCCAGAGATAAAAGCCGAAGTGAAAATTATTTTCCAAACCGTAGAAGATTTGCATATTGCTTGTCCAAAAAATTTAGGCGATTGGTACTTTACTGGAGATTATCCTACGCCAGGAGGAAACCGCGTAGTAAACCGAGCATTCATGAACTTCTATGAAGGAAAAGACGCTAGAGCATACTAATAATTGAGTCTATGGGTTTTTAATCGGTTTTCTAAGTTGTTCATCTAATTTATTTGGTGGCAACGAAGAACTAATATAATTTTGACTCACCATAACATTAGTAGGTTAAGTTTATGGTAGATTTGGGGCAAAAAAGGTGGAAGAGATTCCGCCTTTTTTATTGGAATAAAGTGAAGAAATGACATAAACAAAAAGCGCCGATTTCAAAATTTTGAAATCGGCGCTTTTTGTTTTAATAAACAAGACAAAAAAACAACAGTAGTTTTTGAAATCTTTAATCTTGACGCTCTTTTTATTTCTCTAGAGCAAATCTTCTTGATACTTCCGTCCAGTTAATTACATTGAAAAAAGCTTCGATATAATCTGGTCTTCTGTTTTGATAATGTAAATAGTAAGCATGCTCCCAAACATCCATCGCTAAAATAGGAGTTCCGCCACAACCTACACCAGGCATTAATGGATTGTCTTGGTTTGGAGTACCGCAAACTTCTACTTTTCCTCCTTTATGAACACAAAGCCAAGCCCATCCAGAACCAAATTGTGTTGCTCCAGCTTTGCTGAAACTAGCTTTAAACTCTTCAAAAGTTCCAAAAGCAGCTTCAATCGCAGCCAATAAATCTCCAGTTGGAAGTCCGCCACCGTTTGGTGTCATAACCGTCCAAAATAAATTATGATTATAAAAACCACCACCATTGTTACGAACGGGCATGTTTTTCATATCAAGATTAATCAGAATATTTTCAATCGTCTTACCTTCCATATCCGTCCCTGCAATAGCAGCATTCACGTTGGTAATGTAAGCGTTGTGATGTTTCGTGTGATGAATTTCCATCGTGCGCGCATCAATATAAGGTTCTAATGCGTCATACGCATAAGGTAATTGTGGTAATTCAAAAGCCATAATATGATTGTTTAATGATTTATAAATATTTATTCAAATTTAAACATTAAACTTTGGAAACGGAAATTCTATTTCGTTATAATTTCATTAAATTAATTGATAGTATATTCTTTGGAGTTGTAACAGGCTTGTTTTCAGGAGCTATCTACTGCGTCAGTTCACTCCGCTCGTGTCCTGCTTTCTGTTATAATCTTTTTATCCGCCGAAAAGGCGCATAAAAAGGATTTCCACTACAAACGATGTTCACTGAACTCCTATGAGTGTAAAAGTTACGTGAATTAATCAGGGCTAAAAAACGGTGGTGCTTTAAATTGTCATTTTGTTTTAAATACCCGTTTTTAGAACCAAAATTTTTAAATTACGATTGCGCCATTGCCATACAAACAATACTGATTTTTGCGCCGGGAATTTTTAATAAAGCGCGGGAACAAGCTTCCAGTGTAGCGCCTGTTGTAATAACGTCATCAATTAAAAGGAAATGTTTATTGTGATCTTTATTGGTAAAGGAAACATCAAAAGTGCTTTCAATACCCTCTGTTCTTCCTAATAAGTTTTTCTTGGATTGTGTTTTTGAGTACACATTTCGAACCAAAATAGTATCATTGTAATCGATGTTTAAACTCGAAGAAAGTGCGGTTCCAAAAGCGGTGACTTGATTGTAACCTCTTTCTTTTAATTTTCTTCGGTGCAATGGAACCGGAATAATTTCATCAACAGATTGCAATAAATCGATGGTTTTTAAATCTTCGGCGTACCATTCGCCAAGAATAGTTCCTATTTCCTCATGCCCTTTGTATTTCAAATTATGAATGAGCTCCTGTACGATTCCCTTTTTATGATAATAAAATAATGCCGAAGTATGCACTACAGGAATTCGCCCATAAAACTTTTTGAAAGCATCATTCTCTGGATTCAAATGATGATTCGTCAGCGGAATTTCGTGTCGGCAAACCGTGCAAATTACATTTTCATTGGACAATAAAAAAGAGCTACAGCCGGAACAGACTTTTGGAAAAAAGAGATTAATAACGCTTTCAAACATGTAATCAGGGATTTATTTATAAAAATAGACAAATCAATGCTTCAATCTTTAACAATTTTCTTTTTTTTAAGTTCACTTTTTATATTTTTGCATCATTATGGCAAAACAAGAAGATTTATTTAAGAATGTAGTTTCGCACGCAAAAGAGTACGGATTTATTTTTCCGTCAAGCGAAATATACGATGGTTTAAGTGCAGTCTATGATTATGCACAAAACGGAGTAGAATTAAAAAAGAACATACGCGAATATTGGTGGAAAGCAATGGTTCAAATGAACGATAACATTGTAGGTCTTGACGCGGCAATATTGATGCACCCAACCACTTGGAAAGCATCTGGCCACGTTGACGCTTTTAACGATCCATTAATTGACAACAAAGATTCGAAAAGAAGATATAGAGCCGATGTTTTGATTGAAGATTATGCCGAAAAGCTAAATCAAAAAGCAATCAAGGAAATCGAAAAAGCACGTGCTCGTTTTGGTGATGCTTTCAACGAACAGGAATTTGTTACGACAAATACTCGTGTTATGGAATACAAAGCTAAAGAAAGAGAAATTCTCGAAAGAATGGCGCGTTCTTTAGGTAACGAAGACTTGGAAGATGTAAAAGCATTAATCGAAGAATTAGAAATTGCTTGCCCGGAATCAGGTTCAAGAAACTGGACCGAAGTGCGTCAATTCAACTTGATGTTTGGAACAAAACTTGGTGCTTCAGCAGATTCAGCAATGGATTTATATTTGCGTCCAGAAACAGCTCAAGGTATTTTTGTCAATTTCTTAAATGTTCAAAAATCAGGACGAATGAAAGTTCCTTTTGGAATTGCCCAAACCGGAAAAGCGTTTAGAAATGAAATCGTTGCGAGACAGTTTATTTTCCGCATGCGGGAGTTTGAACAAATGGAAATGCAATTTTTTGTGCGTCCAGGCGAAGAAATGAAGCATTATGAATTCTGGAAAGAAGCTCGTTTGAAATGGCATTTATCACTTGGTTTAGGAAGAGAAAATTATCGTTTCCACGATCATGAAAAATTAGCGCATTATGCGAATGCTGCTGCTGATATTGAATTTAATTTCCCGTTTGGATTCAAAGAATTAGAAGGAATTCACTCCAGAACGGATTTTGACTTAAAAGCACATGAACAATTCTCGGGTAGAAAATTACAGTATTTTGATGCTGAATTGAACCAGAATTATGTTCCTTATGTAGTGGAAACTTCAGTAGGATTAGACAGAATGTTTTTGGCAGTTTTCGCCACTTCATTAAAAGAAGAAACGTTAGAAGATGGTTCTACAAGAACAGTACTGAAATTACCTTCAGTTCTGGCTCCAACAAAAGCAGCCATCTTACCATTAGTAAAAAAAGACGGATTACCAGAAATCGCACATAAAATTATTGATGATTTGCGTTGGGATTTCAATGTTTCGTATGATGAAAAAGATGCGGTAGGAAGACGTTATAGAAGACAAGATGCATTAGGAACTCCGTTTTGTATTACTGTTGATCATCAAACTATCGAAGATCAAACGGTAACAATTCGTCATAGAGATACCATGAAACAAGATCGTGTGGCTATTTCAGACTTGAAATCCATTATCGAAAATGAGGTTTCAATGAAAAACTGGTTGATGAAAATGTAATTAGTTACAGATTTTAAACAAAAAAGCTTCTCGTTTGAGAAGCTTTTTTGTTTAAAATCTGTAACCTAATGTTATACCAGCACGTGGTACAACATCATAAACGTTATTGTTAAATAAATTTCGCCCTACTCCAGCGTTGATTTCAAATACAAAGCCACGTTTGTGCACCCACTTAGATCCAAGACCAAAACCTAAGGCAAAATCAGTGTATCTTTTTTCATGCTGGTTATAATTTTGACCATCATGATAGGCGTAAGTTTCTACCTCAGAATTTAGCATACCAAATCCTTCTACAAAAAATCCAGCAGCTGGTTTTTTTCCAAAATAAGCTCGGTAGTATGGGGTTACATAATAAAAAGAATTGACATCTTCTCTTTTTCCATAAAGTAAAGAAATACCTATTCCTGAATCCTCAGTAAGAAGTCGTTCATAAGTAATTTCTAAAACACCTGCCACTAAAAATGCAGCATTTACTTTTAATTCATTTTCCTTAAAATTGGGCTCTTCCTTTTCTTGGCTAAAAATTAATAATGAGGAAGTTAAGCAAATTAAGACAAATATTTTTTTCATATGGGTTGAATTTTTGGATAAAAGTAAGACAAATTTGTAATAAAAGTATTCTAGTATTCCCTTTTCGATTGTTAATTCATTAAAATATGACTAGAATTTGATGTTGTTTCTCATTAAGTACGAAATCCCTTTTAGATTATTTTTTTTTGAATTATAACAAGATGTTCTTTAGGGATGATTTATTAGATAGCCTTATTTTATAACGGGTATAAAAACAAAACAATGCACTTCGTCGGATATATTTGCACTTCGTCTCAATGTGTCAACATTTGTTAAAAACATATTAACAACATATGTGTAAAAAAGGTTAAATGCTTATTTTTAGAATGTTAAATATGTTTTTTTTGTTTAACTAGTTTCCCAAAACTACCATTATTACTTAATAATTTAAAGTGTATTTTGCTTTGGACGTATAATTTAATGCCTAACAATTCCAGGAAAAACCATTGATGGAATATTCGTACATTATTATTGACGACGATCAAGAAAGTGTTTTGAAAACAAAAGCCATGGCTGATAGTTTTTCAGAACTCGATTTTGTAGCATCGGCTAATAGTTATGAAGAGGGTTTAAATCTGATATTGGAACATAGGCCACAAATAGTTTTTCTGGAAATTGACCCCGTTGATCCGGCCAGTAATTTGTCGCTGGCTCTAATTAATGAGTTGTACCGGTATTTAAAAGTGATTCCTAAAATTATCATTACAACGGCTAGGAAAGATTTAGCTTTTGATGCTATAAAGTATGAGGTTTTCGATTATTTAATAAAACCACTGACACGAATCGATGTTATAAAATCGGTTTTAAAATTAAATAAATCAATTGTTCCTAAAGAAATTTTTTTAGAACAATCATTAGTTGGTGATAAAGAACCTCCAGTTTTTTTCAGACAAGAAACGCCAAATCAAGATCAATCTCTAATTCTGTGTATCAAATCCTATGGTGATTACAGATATATTGCTGCCAAAGACATTTGTTATTTCCAAGCCGATAATAACTCTACGGATATTTACCTAAATAATGGTGAAATGATAACAGCTTTCAAAACATTGAAACATTTTGAGGGTGTCTTGTCATTCCCTTTCATTAGAATTCATAACAGTTATATAGTCAATCGTAATTATATTTCTAGGATTCATAGTGGGAATTCCGTGTGTTGTATTAAAAACAGCGCTGTGAAACTGCCTTTCTCCAAATCATACAAGGTAAATATCGACCTTATTATTTCTGATTTTTCCAATGGAAATTATCTGGAAATTTAAAAAACAGTCATCCGCTTTAATTTGACGGCCATTCACTCTCAAATGGGTGCATTCTACCATAAATCCCTTTTTTTGTAAGAATTTTTGAAGTTGCCTCTGTAGTTTTACACAAGAATCGCATGTGAATGTGGTTCCAAAAATAAGACAAAACAAAACAAAAACATAAAACCCCAAATTATGAAAAAAGCAATCTTAACAATCGGATTATTCTCTTTAGTAATGATATTAACATCTTTTACTACTCCAGAGAATTCTAAAGTACTTAGAAGTGATAATAACACAATTGTAAAACTGAATGGTAATCAATCAGTTGGAGGAAATAAGAAAGTTGACTTGAATGGTAATCAATCAGTTGGAGGAAATAAGAAAGTTGATTTGAATGGTAATCAATCAGTAGGAGGAAATAAGAAAGTTGATTTGAATGGTAATCAATCAGTAGGAGGAAATAAGAAAGTTGATTTGAATGGTAATCAATCAGTAGGAGGAAATAAGAAAATTGACTAAGTAAATTAATATTTAGTACATTAAAAAAAAAGGCTATCAAATTTTTGATAGCCTTTTTTATGTTAATAGGTTTATTTTACTATTTTTGGTAAAATTCAAGAATACCTATTGAAAAAAATTTACTACATATTTTTTTTTATATTTTTTGTGTTTTTTGGTTGCACCAAGAAAACAAAAGTAAATCTTGATGAAGTTTTGTCAAAGGATAGTTTGACTTCATATCTTTCGTTAGCCAATGATGATATCCTGCCACTCATTAAAAAGCAAGAATACAACCAAAAAGCGTTTGCCATTATCATCAATCAGCCGAACGATTCGATGAATAAGGTAAATTTGTTTAGGATAGCCAATCGGTATTATAATATGAATGATTGGAAAGGGTATAAAGAAACAGTACACCTTGTTTTAGAAAATTCGAAAAGTAGTAAGGACAGTGTAAACATGGCTAAAGCTTACACTTATCTAGGGGATTATTACGGTGCTCAAGCTGTTTCGGATAGTGCTTTCCGATACTATTCCAAAGCAGAAAAAATGTATAGCCACGATAATTACAATTTAGCGAGAACACGATTGAACAAAGCATTATTGCAATACAGTGAAAGTGATTTTTCGCGTAGCGAAATAGCTGTATTTAATGCTTTACGTGTTATAAAAGGGGAAAAGGCTAATGATATTCTATACGATTGCTATAACTTTTTAGGGGTTTTATATAATGAACGGGAAGAATATGATAGAGCTGTAGAATTTCACAGTAAAGCCTTAGCTAGTATAGATAATGATGTATTACCATCTGTATTTCAGTCGAAAGCTACATCATTGAACAATCTTGGTTTTGTTTATCAAAACATGAACAATCACAAACAGGCAATATCTTATTTTCGACAAGGATTAGAACAAAAAAATTTATTAATTGATAAGCCATCGTTATATGCGATGATTTTGGATAATTTAGCGTATTCGAAATTTAAACTGAAAGAATCTGAGGGTTTGCCCGACCTGTTTTATGAATCACTTAAGCTGAGGGATAGTTTGCAATTGACAGCTGGAATTATTACTAATAAAATCCATTTATCGGAATATTTTGCGTCAAAAAGGGATACTTTAAAAGGGATACGGTATTCCAAAGAAGCACTTGCAACGGCCCGGAGTTCCAAAAACTCCCGAAATGTATTAGCTTCCCTTAAGCAATTGGCAGTTATAGAACCCAAAAAAGCAGCTATTTATAATAAGCAATACATTCATATCAATGACAGTCTGCAAAAGGCGGAACGAAATATGGGGGAAAAATTCTCTCGTATAGAATATGAAACGGACGAAATAAAGGATGAGAATACTAATCTGGAGGTTCAAAATAGGAATTTAGTTTTTATTTTCAGTGGATTAGCAATGTTGGGTTTGTTCACTTTTGTGATTAAAACGCAGAAAGCTAAAAATAGAGTGTTACAGTTCAAACAACAACAACAAAATGCAAATGAGGAAATCTATAATTTATTGATTTCACAACAGAATACCATTGAAGGGATTAGAATTAAGGAGAAAAAAAGGGTTGCTCGGGAATTACACGATGGAGTTTTAGGAAGGATGTTTGGAGTCCGAATTAACTTAGACAGCTTAAATAAAATTGATGACGGAACTGCTGTTGAAAAAAGGAATAATTACTTAACAGAGTTAAAAAGTATTGAGCAGGATATCCGTGAAATTTCTCATGATTTAAATAGAGAAAAATCAGAATTAATTAATAACTTCGTAGCTATTGTTGACAATTTATTTGAAGACCAAAAAAAGGCATTTAACTCAAAATTAGTTTCAATTATTGACTCAGGTATAAAATGGGAATTAGTAAGCAATTCAGTCAAAATTAATTTATATCGAATTCTTCAGGAAGTACTTCAAAATGTTAATAAGTATGCTAAAGCAGATAATATTAAAATTGAACTTAAAAAAGAAGAAGATCATCTGATTTTAATAATGAGTGATGATGGAGTCGGCTTCAATGTTAAGACAGTTAAAAAAGGAATTGGTTTGCAGAATATACTTTTTCGAACCAATGAATGTGACGGAGATGTTGATATAAAATCGAAAAAAGGAGAAGGCACAATTATAACAATTACAGTCCCAATAGAATAAATAAAAAAACTTACACAGAAATGATAATTGAGCAATCAATAAGAAAAAATAATATATTAATCGTTGATGACCACCCTTTTATTATAGAGGGATACAAAAATGCAATTACTAGATATAATCCTGAAGAGTTTGAGTTTTTTATAACGCAAGCTAAAGATTGCGAATCAGCTTATGGGATTATTACAGATCCGGATGCTTTGTTGTTTGACATTGCCTTTTTAGATATTAGTATGCCGCCTTATGAAGAAAAAAATATTTATTCAGGTGAGGATTTGGCAAGATTAATATCGGAATACATGCCAAAATGTAAAATAATTTTGCTTACCATGTATACAGAATTATTAAAGATAAAAACCATTATCAAAACTATAAACCCTAATGGGCTGGTTATAAAAAATGATTTAACCTTTGATGAATTACTTTTTGCGTTTGATAAAGTTATAAAAAATGAAAAATATTATAGTCAGTCGGTTTTAAAAATGTTAGCCCAATCGGAGGAGGATAGTATAGAGATTGATCAATTTGATAAGGAGATTTTATTTCATATTTCAAAGGGAACTAAATTGAGTGACATTCCACAATACATTCCAATTTCATTAGGAGCCATAGATCGAAGAAAACTAAAATTAAAAGAACTACTAAAGATAGAAGAAGGTAGCGATATCGACTTAGTCCGAAAGGCAAAAAATAAAGGTTTACTTTTCTAAATTTTCTTAAACAAAAAACGACACCTATTAAGTGTCGTTTTTTGTGTTGTTTAATGAAGTTTTATTGAGTTAGAGCATTCCAACCACGTGCTTTTAAAGCAATTTTGGTATTCGCTCGAGTAACTAAATGAATACCTTCACTTTCTTGTGTCATATGGCCAATAATTGTGAAATTTGGATTTGCTTTGATTTTTTCAAAATCTTCCATGGCAATGGTGAAAAGCAATTCGTAATCTTCTCCTCCGTTTATGGCAACTGTTGTACTGTCGATATTGAATTCTTCACAAACATTAATAAATGTTGGATCGATAGGTAATTTGTCCTCATATAAATTACAACCCACTTTGGACTGTTTGCACAAATGCATAATTTCAGATGATAATCCATCAGATATATCAATCATTGAAGTTGGTTTTATTTCTAAAGCATGTAATAAAGTACGAACATCTTTACGAGCTTCCGGCTTCAATTGACGTTCGATTAAATACGTATATGCATCTAAATCCGGTTGTGAATTTGGATTAACTTGAAAAACTTGCTTTTCACGTTCCAAAACTTGTAATCCCATGTAAGCAGCACCAATATCTCCGGTAACTACTAATAAATCAGTTTCTTTGGCACCGTTTCTATACACAATCTCTTCTTCATCTGCTTCGCCAATGGCAGTAATGCTGATAATTAATCCTTTTTGGGAAGAAGTCGTATCACCACCTATAACATCGACATTATATTCACGGGCTGCATGCGTAATTCCGGCAAATAATTCATCCAACGCTTCCAATGGAAACCTATTGGAAACCGCAACAGAAACCGTGATTTGTGTTGGTTTGGAGTTCATCGCACAAATATCTGAAACATTGACTACAACTGCTTTATAGCCCAAATGTTTTAAAGGCATGTAAGCCAAGTCAAAATGTACACCTTCAATCAGTAAATCTGTAGAAACGACTACCTTTTTATCTTTGAAATCCAAAACAGCAGCATCATCGCCAATCCCTTTTAGAGTAGAAGGCTGATTGATTTCAAAGTTTTTTGTTAAATGGTCTATCAATCCAAATTCTCCTAATTGAGCAATACTTGTACGTTGTGGGCTTTTATCTTCGATCATTATTTTTAATGTTTTGAGATTGCAAATATACAAAGAAATGTTCGCCTCGAATTGCATCAATTTTCGCCATTTTTTTCGCATCTTTAAGTAATTAAAATCATCAACAATGGAATCATTTGATATCGTTACTATAACAGTTAACTCGGCTTTAGATAAAAGCACTCATTTTAAAGGATTAGTTCCAGAACAGAAAATTAGATGTGAGGAACCGAGGTTTGATGCTGGTGGAGGTGGAATCAACGTGTCTAAGGCAATCTCTCGTTTAAGTGGAACTTCATTAGCAGTTTTTACATCTGGCGGGCCTACTGGTAAAATGCTGGAAGAATTAGTTGCTAAGGAAGGAATTGCCTTTGAAGCTGTCGCCGTTCAGAGTTGGACCAGAGAAAGTTTTGTTGCCGTGGATGACAATACTAATTCTCAATACCGTTTTGGATTTACCGGTGGAAAAATTTCCGATGAAGAAAGCAAAAGAATATTAGAAACGATAGCTAATTTTAATCCAAAATTTTTAGTAGCCAGCGGCAGTTTGAATGAAGGTTTATCTGATGATTTTTATTCTAAAATTGCTGAAATAGCAAAAAAATCAAGTGCTAAATTAATTGTAGATACGTCTGGCGAAGCACTAAAGAAAGCGTTAGAAGATGGTGTTTATATGATCAAACCAAATGTTGGTGAACTCGCAAAACTGATTGGCGTAGAGCGATTGGAACTGGGTGAAGTAAATGAAGCGGCAAAACAAATAATAGCTAAAGGTGGCGCCGAAATCGTCGTTGTTTCACTTGGTCCACAAGGTGCAGTATTGGTTACAAAAGATATTTACGAGTTTGTTCCGGCTCCCAATGTGGCCAAAAAAAGTACTGTAGGTGCCGGAGACAGCATGGTGGGTGGAATGGTTTGGGCACTTTCGCAAAATAAAAGTCTGAAAGAAGTTATCCGTTGGGGAGTTGCGTGCGGAACAGCTGCTACAATGAACGAAGGAACCCAATTGTTTAAAGCGGAGGATGTGATGAAATTATTGGGTGAAATATAAATATAAAACCCAATAACGAAAGTTGTTGGGTTTTATAAGAAATTAGTAGGATGGTGTTTTTATAAATACTTCTTAATCTAATAGTATTAATTTATAGCTTACAAAAGGTGATCGATTATTTTCCATCATTTTTGTATATTTTGAATGTGAAATATGTAACCCTGTTAGATCAAAAAACTACTGTTTTCAAAATATAAATTTATTTAAACAAACTAAAGTTTGTTATGTAGGATATTCTAACGGTTGGATTACTTTCTTGTAACGTATTGGTGTAATTCCAAATGTTTTGATGGATATAGCTCAGTTGAATTTGTTGGTTTTTATCAATATTATAGCCTAAACCTCCAATAATTCTATTTTGATTAAAAAAAGTTTTCCCAGCATTGGAACCAATATTGAAAAAAGCTTCGTCGCCTAGAATCCCGAATAATTTTACTTTATCCTCTTTCTTAGTTAAAGTATAATTCATCAAGAACATATATCTCAATCTGTTTCTATAATTGTAATGATCAATTGAATACTCTGTGCCATTTTTTACTGCAATTCCAACAAATCTATTTTCATCTCTTAAACGATGCGTGAATTTAAATTTCCCATTCGAGTGAACAAACGTTCCTTGAATCCAAACATGATCTTCAGGAACATCTGTTTTGTTTAAAGCCGGACTTCCATAAACATAGGTGTTGTAATGTGAATAACCAACACTACCATTGAATTTTTTAGTAAATTGATAATCAACAGATGGCCTCACAAAATATTGTTGCTTTTCTGAAACCCCGTTGGCATATCGCATAGTACCTTCTAATGTAAACGATAACTTTTGGCTTAACATGTTTTTTCCAACATAATGAAACCAAACATCGTTATTACTTGTTTTTACTTGTGCGCTTGAACTATTTGGCAAAAGAATTCCTAGTAGCCCAACGAGAGCTACTAAGAAATGACTATATTTTTTCATTTGTTAAATTATAAAATTTAAATTTTTTCTTGAAGATTTTGGGTGTGCAGAAAAGGCAGTATGATTTTCTAATCCTACAATGGTTACTTTTCCTCCATTCGATTCATAATCATGAACAAAATGTTCTAAGTTTTCCATAACAGAATTGTCTACAAGCTTAGTATTTTTCAAGTCGATAGCAACATTAAATCCGTATGGGATTTCTTCTAATTTTCTTTTAATTCCTAAGAAATTAGTAAAAATTGCAGCTTTACTAATCGTTACTAAATAGTCATTTCCTTCGAAAGCTACTTCAGTTGGTGCTTTGAAAAATGATGAAATTGGAGTTCCGTGTAATAAGTGAATGATCATGTTTAAAACCATACCGGCAGCAATACCCACTAATAAATCTTCAAACAAAGTAAAGAAAATTGTCACTAAAAATATAGCTAATTGTTCTTTTCCTATTTCAAATGTATGAATGAATTCTTTTGGATGTGCTAATTTTATTCCAACCGTAACTAACATTGCTGCTAATGCGGCATTCGGAATCATTTCTAATAATGGTGAAGCGACTAATAAAAATGCTAAAATGAAAAAACCATGAAAGAAATTCGCCCAACGTGTTTTTCCACCATTGTTTACATTTGAAGAACTACGTGCTACTTCAGCAATCATTGGTAAACCACCTAAAAATGCAGCAAAAACATTTCCTATTCCAACCGCAATTAAATCTTTATTGGCGTCCGATTTTCTTTTGAATGGATCCGTTAAGTCAATAGCTTTTACGGTTAATAAACTTTCAAGCGTTCCAACCAAAGCAAACATAATGACGAATTTGATAAAAGTTCCTGTTTGTGAAATACCAGCAAAACTAGCATTGAAATTAATATTATCTACCAAATTTCCAATTTTTACCAAAGAATAAGAAGGTTCAGTATGTGCGAAATCCATATATAACTCAGCTGGAATAGCAAATAATAAAACTACAAGTGGTGCTGGAAACATTTTGATATACTTGTTTTTGATATAGGGCCAACCTAGCATAATGGATAAACTCACAACACCAATAATAGTAGCTTTATAATCTAAATTCATAATGAAATTCGGAATATTAGCTAGTAATTCCAACGGACCTTTTCCTTTTGCAAGTGTTGGATTATCGTTTAATAGTACTGGAATTTGTTTGGCAATAATAATGATTCCAATGGCGGCTAACATACCATGAATGGCTGAAAGCGGAAAGAAATCGGCTAGTTTTCCTAGTTTTAAAACGCCAAACAGAATTTGAACTAAACCAGCAATAACCATTGCGCCCAAAGCTAATTTCCAACCTAAAACATTATCACCATGACCAAATTCTGCTACTGCTCCGGCTACAATTACAATTAATCCTGCTGCTGGTCCTTTTATTGTTAATCGTGAACCTGAAATTAAGCTCACCAACAAACCACCGATAATAGCGGTAATTAAACCCATAATAGGCGGAAAATCGGAGGCTTTTGCAATTCCTAAACTTAAAGGAAGCGCTAATAAAAATACAATAAAACCAGAAATAGCATCTGCTGAGAAATTTTCTTTTAATCCTGCAATTCCGTCTGCAGGGATATATTTTTTAACTTTTGAGTTCATATTTTTTAAATATTTTTTTTATGATGATTTATAAGGTAATTCGTGATAGGTTTTAATGTGTGTTCCTAAGAAAAGTCTAGTGTAAATTCTAACGCCGGCTATTCCAGAAACCACAAAACTAGTGGCTACTAAAAAAGCTAGTACAACTTGGTGACTTTCAATATGGCTAAACAATAAATCTTCGCCAATAAAAGTGGAAGTAATTGGAAAACCGGTAACGCCAAGTGCTGCTAATAAGAAAAAGAAAGCAAATTTTGGATGTTCATATACGTGTCCAGAATGTTGACTTAATAAAATTCTCTTTTCCATTGTTTTCAATTTCAATAAAGCGATGTAACCAATAGTTCCCGCAATTACAATTCCTGTGATGTATAAGGATATTTCGTAATAACTTACCTTTTCGTTAAACAAAATGGCTAATACAATCCAGAAATGGTTAAACACAATTAGTAACCAAGCTACAAACGGACTTTTTCTTTCTGAAAAGGCTTTGAAAACGAATACCAATCCGATGGTAGCGAAAACTTCAGGTAAATAATTAGTCACATAACTTGGAATTGAATTCTTGTAATACAAAGTGATGCTTCCAACTAAATACGTGCTCAAAAACAAGAAGAATAACTTTCTTAAGTTTAAGAAGTTTAACTTGTTACCAATTGTGTTTAATGGATTCCAAAGGAAAATTCTAATGATTTTTTCCAAGTGAAATTCGTTTAAACTCAAAACATATAAAGCATTTTCTAATTTTTTAGGAATCATGCTTTTACGTACTTGTTTAGGTACGAAATTGTAAAATTGTTCTCGGATTAAATAACTTACCACAGATGGTGAAACCAATAATTGATAGGTTCTTAAAAACGCATTTCCAGCAATATGAAATAAAGCTAAGGTTTCGAATCCCAAAGCTATTTCAATAAATATCAATCCAATTTGAGAAATCGAGCTATAAGCAATTTGACTTTTTACGGAGGATTGTACTCTAGCAATTAAAGTGGTAATGATACTTGTGGTTAATCCCATTACGCCAATGGCAATTCGCATAGACGTTTGGTGTTCCCAAAAAGGCATCGTACGTAACATTAAAAAAGCACCTAGATGCACCGAAAGGGATCCATAAAAAATAGCACTTGATGGAGTAGGACCTTCCATTGCTCTTGGTAACCAAGAAGAAAAGGGCACTTGAGCCGATTTTACTGCTGCTGCACACGCCAAACATAAGGCGATAAACGAACCAATTAAGGTGTGATTTTGCAAATGTTCGTTGACTAATTCGTAATTGTGTAGTCGGATAAAAGTGATGTTTTCATGAAACAAATGATGACTTGCCCACATCGCTAAAATAATTCCCACGTCACCAATTCTATAGATTGAAAATACTCGGAAAGCATTTTTTACAGGTAAATAACGTTCTCTGTAAAAACCAATAAGTAAAAATGATGAAATTCCGATAATTTCCCAACCGATAAATAAGGTTTCAAAATTCCCTGATAAAATGGCTAAATTATATCCAAAAAAGAAGAATAAAACCGTGATAAAAAAGCGTTTGTATCCTTTTTCTCGATGTAAATAATAGCGACTATAAGTAGTTATCATGGAGGTTAATAAAGCACCGATGAATAAATATACCGCAGTTACTTTGTCAAAATAAAAATCGATAAAGAAGTCGTAGTCATTTGTTTTGACTAACGATACTTCGAATAAATTCAAATCTTTGCTGCCGTTAAATATCCAATAGAAAATAAAAACACACAACACTAACAACTGCACAAAAACCGTTGTAAATGCCGTCCAAGATAACCAAGACTCTTTCTTTTCTGGAATGAAAAAACTAATCAAAAATCCTACAATAGGAATAATGATAAATACTAATAAAAATTCATTTGTCATCATCTTATTTTAGTAGCGTTATGTTTAAATTTTCCGAACTCGTTATCGCATATTCCAAAGAATTTTCGATAGTTTTAATATCAAAAGCAATGGGTTGGTATTTTATAAATTCACCATTTACAAAACGATATAGTTCTTTAGTTTCTGGATGCAAGGCAACCAAATTCACCCAATTATTGATAAACCATTCATAGGTAGCGGGAACTTTTGTTATGGCATATTTTACAATTTCAGGAAAATGTTCTGCAACAATTAACAAGCGTAATGGATCGTGAATTTCAATCATTTGACTAGGTAAGCCTGGTCGTAAATCGCCATCAATTCCATTGGCTACACCAATTAATCCCATTACATTATGAGGTAATTTGGAGCCCGCCCCGAGTTTATGATTGTCAACTCTAGAGAAGTAATATTCTAAATTAATTCCACCACCAACTGGAGCTACGGCATTTAAAATTCCAGCTAAATAGTCGCCTTTTGGGTCTACTTCATAATCAAAAGAATTCATGAACGAACGTCTGTCTAGAAATACATGATCCGAAACACTTCTTCTTCCCACAATACACATGGCATTTGTCGCATGATTCAATTCAGGTCGAGGTTCAAATAGTGAAACCGAACGATTTTTTATTTTCTCGTGTACTTTTGAAATGCTTTCGTTAGAATTAATAGTGTCAAACCTTCTAGAGCGTTCTTTGGCATTATTGGCTAGTGCATTTGTGAACGTTTTGCTGTTTTCTTTATGTGAAAAAGTGTTTACTACAGAAAGTAATTCTTCATCGTAAAAAACAATTTCGTCTCTAGTTGTATCGTGTAAAGCGGGTAGAAACTGAGTTTCAGCTGGAATAAGAATACATCTTGAAGCCAAAATTTCACGAACTTTTACATGATTAGCAGCGAAGCTTAATACTTTCGCGTTTACGCTACTTGGTCTTCCGCTACATGCACCACAATCGTAACCAGCAAAATGAGTATTGTTCACGCTAGTAGCGCCGTGGCCTACTACATAAACTATTGGAGCAAAATTTTCTACCAAACCAATAGTCTTTAAAATACCTTCCACACGATTTGCCATTTCTTCAATAGAAAATCCTACTTGTAAACCGTCTATTTTTTCTTCTGGATTGGTGTTTTCTATTACTAATTTCGACTTTTTATTCAAATGTTTGAAGGAAGCCGAAGTAGCAGGTGACATACTAGGTTTGAAAATATTTAAAAACAATTTAAACGCTGAGGTATACCCTAAAGTTTGAGAAATAAGCCAGCCGAATACTAAAGAATGCGATTTCTTATGGTAATGATAATCTTTTGCTTTTTTCTTTTTTCTTGGCAACTCTTTAATTAAAAATTTTGGAGTCACAGGTGCTGGACATAATTTGGTAAAGAATTTTCCATTTATAGGTTGATAGAAAAATTCGAAATTAAAAAATGCAGCAACCCCAAAAGTTTTTGCACTTGGTTCTAAAGCTTCAATATGTCTTCTAAACGAACATTCTCTATCGTCCATACAAAAGAAAGCTTGAAATTTTGTGCTTTCTTCTGAGGTTTTTACACCTGTTTTATGTTGTAAACCTGTTAAGGCTTGGTTGTAAAAGGTCCATTCAAAAGCTTCTTGCCAAATAGAAAGCAGTTCAAAATATTCTGAATAGGCAGATTGAGAAAATAAATTTTCGGCATCAAAAGTGATTTTAGAAATAAGTGGTTCCCAGTTTTCACCAAATTTTTTATCTAATGCGTCAATTTCTAAAAGTAACTCGAAAGTAATAAGTTCTTTTAAAGTTATTTTTCTTTCATCTAATAATGAAGTGGGATTACTTTCTAAAGTTGCAATCATACCACTCCAACCTGGATGAGAAAATTGTTGATCAAAGAGATAATTTTCAAAATACAAACCTTCTCCAACTAAAATTTGAAGTAATTTATAAATGGAAGCGTCTTCTTCTAGTAATTTCTTAGCTCTTGCCGTTGAAAAAATACTAAAAACACCATTTTCATCTAATTCTTTTATGGAAGCTAAAAACCCGTCTTTATGAACAGGAAATGTCCAAACAGAAATACCTTGATCTAAATAACTACATAAGATTCTAAAAAGAATACCGTGTGTTGATTTGTCTAAGTTTATGGCATATTTTTCTTTCCAAAGACTTCTAATTTTACCAATCTTAGGATGTATGGCTTCGTCGTAATTTTTATGCAAAACATTTTCTTTCCAAGCTGAAAAGTGGTCTTCTCCTTTTTTCTGGTAGATAATTTTATCTAGAATTTCTGAGTTTATTTGGTTGTTTTTTAGCTTGTTTCTGAAATCAGAAAGCGGTAAAAACGTTTTATAACCAAATATTTCAGATGATTCTTGTAAGGCAGTAAAGAAGTCTTTATCCTGAAAAGCATGTAATGTATTGTGATGCACAAAGTCTTTCAACGGATTTTGTGCAGGTAGAAAATGCGAGAGTTTGTGAAGAGTTGCCTCTTCCACAAATCGCAATGAAGTTAAATTCATTATATTCTAAATTAAGTTAATAACAATAATGTTTTGCTTGTATAGCAAACAGTTATGAATATTGTATTAACTTAAATTTAGCTTCCAGTTACAGAAAAGATCGTATAAAGGAATACTTTTTTGTAGGATACAAAAAAGTGTTTTATTGTAGATTTTTTGATTTTTGGAATAAGAAAATAAACCAAAATTAGAACTTGTCGAATTGGTATATTTTTCTAAGTCATCACCAAATTCGACATCTTCTTCAATGTCAAAACTGATAAGTTCAAAATCATTTTCAAAATCATTTAGAGCAGAAAGCCCATAAGATTTTGCGTGCTCTACTTTATAATTCTTAAAATTGTTACTGATTTTATGTGTATTATTTCCATACAACAAATTCCCACATGCAAAGTATGTGAGAATTGTGAGTATGAATAATAATTTTTTAATCATTGTAATAATAAGTTGTCGTCAAGCAAAACTATAAAAAAATAATAAAAGCGTATAATTATATTTTTAATCATTCAACTTCAAAACAGCCATAAACGCTTCTTGTGGAATTTCAACATTTCCAACCAGTCTCATACGTTTTTTACCTTTTTTCTGTTTTTCCAATAGTTTTCGTTTACGGGAAATATCTCCACCATAACATTTGGCGGTAACGTCTTTACGTAATGCTTTTATCGTTTCACGGGAAATCACTTTTACTCCAATAGCAGCTTGAACAGGGATGTCAAATTGTTGGCGTGGAATCAATTCTTTCAACTTCTCGCACATTTTTTTCCCTATAGAATAAGCATTATCGGCGTGCATCAAAGAGGACAAAGCATCAACAATGGTAGCGTTCAATAAGATATCTACTTTAACCAAATTTGACGTTCGCATCCCAATTGGCGTATAATCAAAGGAAGCATATCCTTTAGAAACGGTTTTCAAACGGTCGTAAAAGTCAAATACTATTTCTGCCAACGGCATATCAAAAGTTAATTCTACACGTTCTGTAGTCAAGTACGTTTGATTAGTAATCAATCCACGTTTTTCGATACACAAACTCATTACATTTCCAACATAATCAGACTTAGTAATAATAGTTGCTTTTATAAAAGGTTCTTCAACATGGTCTAAACGAGAAGGCTCCGGCAAGTCCGAAGGATTATTTACGATAAGCGGCGTTGTAGGATCTTTTTTGGTGTAAGCTAAATACGAAACGTTGGGAACGGTAGTAATCACAGTCATGTTGAACTCTCTCTCCAAGCGCTCCTGAATAATTTCCATGTGCAACATTCCTAAGAATCCGCAACGGAAACCAAATCCCAAAGCTGCTGAGCTTTCTGGTAAAAATACCAACGAAGCATCATTCAATTGTAGTTTTTCCATAGAGTTTCTCAACTCCTCATAATCTTCGGTATCTACAGGATAGATACCCGCAAAAACCATTGGCTTCACATCTTCAAAACCAGTAATTATATTGGTAGTCGGGTTTTTCGCATCGGTTAGCGTATCACCCACTTTTACTTCTTTTGCTTCTTTAATTCCCGAAATCAAATACCCAACATCACCAGCTGAAATAACTTGTTTAGGAACTTGGTTTAATTTCAAAGTACCAATTTCATCTGCAAAATATTCATTTCCGGTAGCCATGAATTTAATCTTTTGGCCTTTTTTTATTTGTCCGTTTTTTACACGAAAAATAACTTCAATTCCACGAAATGGATTGTAATGCGAGTCAAAAATCAATGCCTGTAACGGCTCATCAATATTTCCTGATGGAGGAGGGATTTTTTCGATAATTGCTGCTAATATATTTTCTACACCAAAACCAGTTTTACCTGAAGCGTGAATAATATCTTCCAATTTACAGCCAAGTAAATCAATAATATCGTCGCTCACTTCCTCTGGATTGGCGCTTGGTAAATCTACTTTATTCAAAACCGGAATAATTTCCAAGTCATTCTCCAAGGCCAAATATAAATTTGAAATCGTTTGTGCTTGGATACTTTGCGCTGCATCTACAATCAAAAGCGCACCTTCACAAGCAGCAATCGAACGAGAAACCTCATAGGAAAAATCTACGTGTCCCGGAGTATCAATTAAATTCAGGATGTATTCTTGTCCTTTATACGTGTATTCCATCTGAATCGCGTGACTCTTAATCGTAATCCCACGTTCACGCTCCAAGTCCATGTTATCAAGCAATTGCGCTTTTTCTTCACGAGCGGTAACGGTTTGTGTGGCGCCAAGAAGTCTGTCAGCAAGCGTACTTTTTCCGTGGTCAATATGTGCAATAATGCAAAAATTTCTAATATGTTTCATTTTCCGTTTATATCAAATTTATTTTGGGCGTGACCGCAAGGGTCGGGCTATTAGTTTCAAGTCCTCGTCTCGTCCAAAAAGACGAGACTGTGGGCTTTACACTGCTATCCCTCACGCAAATACCAGTTTATTTTAAATTACCTGACAGCCACTGGCTGTCCTCCTCTTAATCTCAAATCTCACCCAATAGCCAAACAGCGACAATTAATCTGCAAATATAAGCTAAATTCAACAGTTTCAAAGTCCCGAATTCGCAAACTAATCGGTTTAATACTAAGTCTTTCTTCTTTCTTCTTTTATCCTTTCATCTAAATAACGTAATTTTGCACCAAATTAAATGAAGATGATCAAGATTGGCAACATAATATTACCTGATTTCCCTTTACTTCTCGCACCTATGGAAGATGTGAGCGATCCGCCTTTCCGCAGATTGTGTAAAGCCCATGGAGCTGATATGATGTATTCTGAATTTATTTCTTCTGAAGGATTAATTCGCGACGCCATTAAAAGCAGAATGAAATTAGACATCTTCGATTACGAACGCCCTGTAGGAATTCAAATTTTTGGCGGTGATGAAGAAGCTATGGCAATGTCCTCCAAAATTGTTTCAACCGTAAACCCGGATATAATAGATATCAATTTTGGTTGCCCTGTTAAAAAAGTGGTTTGCAAAGGCGCTGGTGCTGGAGTTCTCAAAGACGTTGATTTAATGATTCGTCTGACTCAGGCTGTTATTGATAGCACGCATTTACCGGTAACCGTAAAAACCCGGTTGGGTTGGGATGATAATTCGATTAATATTGATGAGGTTGCGGAGCGTTTGCAAGACATTGGTGTAGCCGCTTTAAGCATACACGCCAGAACTCGTGCTCAAATGTATAAAGGTCATTCCGACTGGTCGCACATTGCCCGAGTAAAAAATAATCCTAGAATTACAATGCCAATTTTCGGTAACGGAGATATCGATTCTCCAGAAAAAGCATTACAATATAAAAATGAATACGGCATCGACGGAATTATGATTGGTCGTGCTGCCATTGGTTATCCTTGGATTTTTGACGAAATCAAACATTATTTCAAAACGGGAGAACATTTAGCAAAACCAACTGTTATAGATAGAGTAGAAGCTGTCAAAAATCACTTGACTTGGGCCATGGAATGGAAAGGCGAACGATTAGGAATTGTTGAAACGCGTCCTCATTACACCAATTATTTCAAAGGAATTCATTCTTTTAAAACCCACAAACAAAAATTAGTAACACTAGATCGTCCTGAAGAGTTGTTCGCCGCTTTAAATGAAATCGAAGAAGCATATGTGGGATACGAGGTTGTTTAAAATACAAAAGGCTTAACAAATTTGCTAAGCCTTTTGTATTATACTTTTATACGTTTCCATTTTCCTCTTTTGTAAAGAACGATACTTGCTAAAGTAATTGCGGTTTCGGCTATAGGAATCGCTATAAAAACACCTGTTGGTCCCATTTTATAATATTTGGATAATAAATAAGCCAACGGAATTTGGAACAACCAGAATCCAAAAAAATTAATCATTGTAGGAGTCCAAGTATCACCGGCACCATTGAATGTATTAATTAGCACCATTCCTATTCCGTAAAAAACATATCCCAAACACATGGTTTGTAATGCTTCAACGGCAATCTTTTGAATAATCAGGTCGTTAGTAAAAAATGAAATCAGAGAGCGGGAAAAAATCAGTGTAATAACTGTAATAATAGCCATAAAAATCACATTGTATTTTGCGGTGGTAAAAACTGATTTTTCGGCACGTTCAACTTTTTTAGCACCTAAGTTTTGACCTACCAAAGTTGCAGCCGCATTGCTTAATCCCCAAGCTGGAAGAATAAAAAACATCATGATGCGCAATGCCGTTTGATATCCCGCCGAACCATGATCTCCGCCGGTTGTGGCGACCAATTGAGCCAAAAATATCCAACTACAGGAAGCAATAACAAATTGCAATACTCCAGGAGCAGCGATTTTTACCAATGCTTTAATCTGTTCCAAATCTGGGATAAAATAAGAAGGTATAATTTTCAATATTCCTCTGCCATTAAATAAATGATACAATTGGTATAAAACACCAATACTTCTTCCGATAGTTGTTGCCATTGCAGCACCCATTAATCCAAAAGCGGGAATGGGTCCAAATCCATTAATTAATATGGGACATAAAATAATGTTGCAAATGTTAGCTAGCCAAAGACTTTTCATGGCAATAGCAGCATTTCCTGCGCCACGGAATATTCCGTTTATAAGGAATAAAAGCATGATACATAAACTTCCGCCCATCATAATTCGAGTGAAGTTAACTCCATATTCAGCAGCTTCAACGGAGGCTCCCATAAATAACAAAATATCTTTGGCGTAAATAAAACCAAAAATGCTAATTATTGTATTGATAACAAATGCAATAATGATGGCTTGCATTCCGGATTTTGCAGCAGCAACAGGATCTTTTTCGCCAATTCTACGAGCAACAACCGCAGTGGCGGCCATGCTAATTCCGATAGCAATAGAATAAACAATAGTGATTACTGATTCGGTTAAACCAACTGCTTGAATAGCATAACTGCTTTGTTCTAAATGACCAACAAAATATAAATCGACTAGAGCGAAAACCGATTCCATAAGCATTTCTAATACCATCGGAATGGCTAGGAGAATTACTCCTTTTTTGATGCTTCCAGAGGTGTAATCAAAAGATTCATCTCCTTTGATAGCTTGTTTTACTGTTGAGAAAATTCGAGAAAATAAGTTTTTTTCTAATGTTGTTTCTGTCATGATAAATTAGGATTAATGAGAAGATTAGTCCAGACTTATTAGCTGAACTTAAAGATAAATAAAGGTGTCCTAATTATTTTACAAATAAAGAAGAACTAGACAGAAACTATCATAGCGTTTAGAATTTAAGAAAGTAAATGTAAATATTCTTTTTAATTAAAAAAATTAATCCAACAATTTCTTGCTCACCCGACTACTTGCAATTAAGGAAGCAATAAAGCCAAGTGTGACAATTGTTCCCATAACAATCAGTACGTTTTCGAGAGAGAAAATCACGGGATAAGCCAGTGTAGGAGTAATCATAATCAGCTGAAAATATTCTTGTAGCAACACGATTATGATTCCTAGAGCTAAGCCAATAATTCCGCCAAAAACACTCAGTAAAGTGCCTTGAAGCAAGAATATTTTTCGCAAATCCTTGATTTCAGTTCCCAGATTAAAAAGGGTTTTTAGGTTTCCTTTTTTGTCTAAAATCATCATTATCAGTGCGCCAATCAGGTTGAAAAGTGCCACAACAATCACCAGAGTAAATATTAAATACACCGCAATATTCTCTGTATTTAGCATTTTGTAAAGAGCCTCGTTGAGTTGCGCCCTGTTTTTTACAGTAATTTTATTGTTGAAAATAGTTTGAAGTTCTTCTGTAATTGCAGTTTCATCAGCATCAGTTTTCGTCTTGATTTCAATCCCAGAAACCTGATTGGTTTTGTATTCCAATAATTCTTGGGCTAAACCTAAATCAGCAAAAACATATTTCGAATCTAAATCTTCGCTAATGGCATAAATCCCAACAGGAAATAGATCCGTTTTGTTAAAAGCTTCTTCCGGATTTTCGATAGCGCCTTTTCCGGGTTTTGGAACTAAAACTTCTAATTGACGATTAAAATCAAGCAATCCCATAGAGAATTTTTGGGAAATTCCATAACCCACAACCACTTGGTAAGTATTTGGTTTCAACCATTGTCCGTTGAAAAGCTTTGTTTCTATTGCGTTAACTTTTTTGAAATTAGCATCAACGCCTTTCAAGTACGTAACTTCTTGTTTTCCGTCAAAAGTGAATAAAACACGCTCTTCAATAATTTTAGTATACGAAACCAAGCCATCAATTTTTTTGATTTGGCTTTCCTGATTTGGAGTAATCAAAAGAGATTTTCCTAGAGTGCTGCTTATTTTTAGATCGGGATCAATGTCATTCGTAAACGAAAGACTAAAAACTTTCAACCCACTAAAAACAGATAAAACTACAAACAAAGCCATCGCGCCAACAATAATTCCCATGCTGGCAATGCGATTGATGATGTTTATAGCATTATTTTTACTATTGCTAAGAATGTAGCGTTTGGCTATGTAAAGGGGGAAATTCAAATTTTATTGAAATCTGCGTTTGTCCAAAAGATCTCTATTTTCGATAGGATTATCTCTATTGGCTAGCGCATTGTCAATTTTTTCAATGTAATCTAAAGAGTCGTCAATAAAGAAAACCAAATTTGGAACTTTTCTTAATTGCAAACGAACACGTTGTGATAAATCATGCTTAATGTTTTTAGCATTAGACTTAACCGCCTCTAAAATTTCTTTTGCTTTGTCCTGAGGGAAAACGCTTAAATGCACTGTAGCTACTGATAAATCTGTAGTCACAGTAACCTTGGATACCGAAATGATTAAATTAGCCAATCCGTTTTTTCTCACTTCACCTTGCAGAATATCAACCAAATCTTTTTGGATAACCCCGCCTATTTTTTTCTGTCTATTTGTTTCCATGCTGCAAAAATACTACTTTTAAGTTTTATCCCGAAGTTTCGGAACAAATTTTAAAAAGTAACCTATTAATACATGTGTTTTTAGGAGCTATTTCCTGCTGTTCACTATATCTTTTTATAAAGTGATGAAAAATCACCTTATAAAAAGGATGTCGTTTCCATCAGGGCTAGGAGATTTGGGAAATTAGGACGCTAATTCTAAATCAGAAATAAAAAATCGTTAATTAAAAAATTTTAATGCAAAGACCTTCATTCTCCATTTACGACGCATCGGCTGGCTCTGGAAAAACCTATGCGCTTGTCAAAGAATACCTGAAAATTATCCTTGTCGCACCAAAAAATGATGCCTATCGTAATATTCTCGCCATTACGTTTACCAACAAAGCGGTACACGAAATGAAATCCCGAATCGTAGGAAGTCTTTCTGAATTTGCCAAGGACCAACCAAGTGCAAAAGCGCAGGATTTAATGCAGGATTTGGCTATAGATACCGAACTTTCTATCATTGAAATCAAAACCAAATCACAGCAAATCATCAAGCACATAATTCATAATTATGCCGCTTTCGATATTTCGACCATCGATAAATTTACACATAAAGTCATTCGGGCTTTTGCCCACGATTTGAATTTACCTATGACGTTTGAAGTCACTTTGGATACTGAAAATTTGTTGGTAGAAGCCGTCGATGCCATCATCGCGCAAGCCGGAGAAGATGAAACGTTAACCAAGCTGCTCATCGATTTTACGATGGAAAAAACCGACGATGATAAGTCTTGGGATATTTCTCGTGAAATTCTTGAAACCGGTCGCTTAGTTTTAAATGAAAATAATAGAAACGAAATCACGCATTTTCAAGATAAATCCATCGCTGAGTTTGTCGAAATAAAAAAGAAACTAGCAGAAGCCTGCAAAGACTTAGAAAAGCAAACGATTGTTTTTGCAGAAGAAGCGTTGACCTTAATTGATAAAAATGGAATTGATATAAAATCTTTTTCTAGAGGTACTTTTCCAAATCATATTAATAGTATTCAGCAAGGGAAATTTAATCCTAAGAATAAAATGTTTCATGAGTTTGATGATATTGCAATCAATAAAACGGCAAAAGATCGAGCGATTATTGAAAATCTTATTCCTGAATTTTTACAAATTCTGACGAAAGTTTACACTGCTTTCGAAAAGATAAACTTCTATAAAGCGTTCCTGAAAAACATTACGCCTTTGTCATTGCTGAATACGGTTAGTAATGAATTAGCCAAAATTCAGGAAGAACAAAATGTACTTTCCATATCGGAATTTAATGCGATTATTCATAGGGAGATTCAGAATCAGCCGGCACCTTTTATATATGAACGATTGGGTGAACGCTACCGTCATTTTTTTATTGATGAATTTCAGGATACTTCCGAAATGCAGTGGCAGAACCTGATTCCACTGATAGATAATGCGCTTTCGGGTCAGGATGATTTTGGTGTAAAAGGAACTTTGATGATTGTGGGTGATCCAAAACAATCCATTTACAGATGGCGTGGCGGAAAAGCGGAACAATTTATTGAATTGAGTAAAGACCAAAACCCGTTCAATAATCCCGATAAAAGACTCGAACATTTAGATAAAAATTACCGCTCTTATTCGCAGATAATCGAATTTAACAATGAATTTTTTAAATTGTTATCCAATGAATTCGAGCATTTGGATTATAAAGATTTGTATGAAAATCATAGTCATCAAAAAACGAATGATAAAACGGGTGGTTATGTAAATATTTCTTTTATTCCAAAAGTAGAAACTTCGGAAGATGACGACGAAACTTTGGATAAAACCGATTTGTATGTTTTGGCAACCTTAAACACGATTCAAAAAACGTTAAAACAAGGGTTTCAATACAAAGACATTGTGATTCTGACTCGAAAACGAAGCCAAGGAATTGCGATTGCGAATTATTTGACGGAGCAGGGAATTCCACTTTTGTCATCAGAAACTTTGATGATTCAAAATGCCACCGAAGTTCGATTAATTATTCATTTATTGAAATATTTGAAAAACAGTTCTGACTTGGAATCCAAAGCAAATTTTCTTCAATATTTAGCACAAAACAGTCAGGATAAATTACCTATTCATGATTTTATCGCTCAAGGCATGGCGTTATTTCAGGAAACTGATTTTGAATTGTGGTTAATGAGTTTTGATGTTTCGCTTTCGTTTCAAAACATTCGAAAAAAATCATTGTATGAAGCGGTTGAAGTTATTATTTCGAAATTCCTAAATCCAAAAATAAGTAATGCTTACGTTCAATATTTCTTGGATATTGTTCTGGAGCGAGATATTCGCAATCAAGCAGGAATTTCGGATTTCTTGAATTTCTGGGATAAAAATGCGGAGAAATTTAGTATTCCATCTCCGGAAGGGACAAATGCCGTTCGAATTATGACGATTCATAAATCGAAAGGATTGGAATTTCCAGTCGTGATTTTTCCTTTTGCCGAAGAAGATTATACTAGAAAACCAAAAGATAAATTATGGCTCAATGCTGAAGAACAGGATTTTGGTTTGCCAAAGGTTTTAATTGATAACAGCAGTGCGGTTGAAGGATTTGGAGAAGAAGCTGCGGAGGTTTACAATCAAAAAAAGCAGGAAGAATTATTGGATAACATCAATGTTTTGTATGTGGCTTTGACAAGAGCCGAAGAACAATTATATGTTATTTCGAACATGAATTTATCCAGTAAAGGGGAATTGCCAAAGAATAATATGTGTTCATTTTTTATTAATTATTTGGATAATAAAGTTGGGTTTGACGAAAATCAATTGGAATATGAATTTGGTAATTCGATGAAATTATCTGTTGGGAAAGAGCACGTTGATACTTCAAAAACGATTCCTTTGGTAACTGAAATTCTGAATCCAAAGAATATAAAAATTGCGCAACGAGAAGCATTAATGTGGGGAACGCATCAGCAGGAAGCTATTGAATATGGTAATGTTATTCATGAAATTTTATCTTTTGTGAAAACTAAAAACGATGTTGATTTGGCAATTACAAAGTCTATAGAAAGCGGATTGATAACTTTTGGTCAAAAAGAGACTGTTTTTAATACGATTCAGGAAATTGTTAATCACAGTGAATTAGAAATTTGTTTTGCCGAAGGGAATGACGTTTTGAATGAGCAAACTATTATTCAAAAAGAAGGTGCAACTATTAAGCCGGACCGAATGGTTTTGACAAAAAACAAAGAAGTTTTGTTATTGGATTATAAAACAGGTACACACAATGTGAAATACCAACAACAATTGGAAAATTATCAAACGGCAATTGAGTTAATGGGTTATAAAGTGATAAAAAAAGCACTTATTTACATCGGAAAAGAAATCGATGTAGTAAATTTGTAATCTTAAAAATGAGTTATCCGCAAAATTGAACTTTTAAAAATATAAAAATGTACGGAAAAATAAAAGAACATCTTCAAGTAGAATTACAGACTATTGAAGATAATGGAATTTTCAAAAAAGAAAGAATTATAACTTCACCACAAGGAGCAGAAATTACTATTTCTACAGGAGAAACTGTTTTGAATTTTTGTGCCAATAATTATCTTGGTTTGTCATCCCACCCGGAAGTGATTCAGGCAGCAAAAGACGCTTTGGATACACATGGCTTCGGAATGTCATCGGTTCGTTTTATTTGTGGGACTCAGGATATTCACAAAACATTGGAGAAAAAGATTTCTGAATTTTACGGAACCGAAGATACTATTCTTTACGCTGCAGCTTTTGATGCTAATGGTGGAGTTTTCGAACCTTTATTAGGAGAAAATGATGCGATAATTTCAGATAGTTTGAATCACGCTTCCATTATAGACGGAGTTCGTTTGTGTAAAGCGGCTCGTTATCGTTATGAAAATAGCAATATGGAAGACTTAGAACAACAATTAATCAAAGCTACTGAAGCTGGAACTCGTTTCAAATTAATTGTTACAGATGGTGTTTTCTCGATGGATGGCGTTGTAGCTCCTTTGGATAAAATTTGTGATTTAGCAGATAAATACGATGCTATGGTGATGGTAGATGAATGTCATGCTGCAGGATTCATTGGTGCAACCGGGAAAGGAACGCTTGAAGCAAAAGGTGTTATGGGAAGAGTAGATATTATTACTGGAACATTAGGAAAAGCACTTGGTGGAGCAATGGGAGGCTATACTACGGCCAAAAAAGAAATTATCGAAATATTGCGCCAACGCTCCAGACCGTATTTATTCTCAAATTCTCTTGCTCCAGCAATTGTTGGTGCATCCATAAAAGTATTTGAATTATTAGAAAAGGATACTTCATTACGAGATAAATTAGAATCGAATACTAATTATTTCAAAGACGGAATGAAGAACGCAGGTTTTGACATCATTGATGGTGATTCTGCGATAGTTCCAGTTATGTTGTATGATGCAAAATTGTCACAAAAAATGGCAGATGAACTCTTGAAAAAAGGGATTTACGTTATTGGTTTCTTTTTTCCGGTAGTTCCTAAAGATAAAGCGAGAATTAGAGTACAGTTATCTGCAGCACATACAATAGAGCATCTAGATAAGGCTATCAGTGCTTTTGTTGAAGTTGGTAGAATGTTAAATGTTATATAATTTTTAATTGAAGTTATATAATTTCCACTTTTGGCAGTTTTTATAGGTTTTTTTTAACATTTAGTTTTGTAGTTAAAAATTTACGCATTACTTTTGTTTATAATTAACTAAATTGTAATTAAAAAAATTAAGTATGAAACATCTTAACAAACTTTTAGTTGCTGTAATGATGGTCATGGGATTAAGTTCTCACGCACAAGACAGTAACAATCCATGGGCAATCTCTTTCGGGGTTAATGCTATCGACACTAAGACTAGTGCTGGTGGAGGAAATAATTGGGCTGACCGTCATTTCTCTCAACCATTTGCAGTAAAAGACAACTGGAATATCCTTCCATCAGTATCTTACTTAAGCGTGTCTAGATACATAGGAGATAATTTCTCTTTTGGACTTGCTGGTTCCGTGAACAAAATTGATAAATATGTGAAATTTGCTCCAACTGCAGTTGGTCATGATTCTCGTGGATATGTAGTGTCTAATCCAGGAGATTTAATGTATTATGGTGTAGATGCGACTATTAAATATAGTTTCATGAATTTGATTAGTTCTAAAATTATTGATCCTTCTCTATCTGTTGGTGGAGGTTATACTTTCTTTGGTGATAGTAGCTACGGAACTTTAAATCCTGGTGCTGGTTTAACTTTTTGGTTTACTGAAAATGTAGGTTTAGAACTTGCTACTAAATATAAAAAATCTTTTGGAGATAGAGAAGATGCAGCTGGAGTTCCAGATGCTCCATCACATTTTCAACATTCAGCTGGTCTTATCTTCAAATTTGGAGGTAAAGATACAGATGGAGATGGAATTTATGATAAAGATGATGCTTGTCCAGAAGTTGCTGGTTTAAAACAATTCAACGGATGTCCTGATACGGATGGAGACGGAATTCAAGATAGTGCTGATGCTTGTCCAGAAGTTGCTGGTTTAGCTGCATTGAACGGATGTCCTGATACTGACGGAGATGGAATTGCTGATAAAGATGATGCTTGTCCAGAAGTTGCTGGTTTAGCTGCATTGAAAGGTTGTCCTGATACTGACGGAGACGGAGTAGCTGATAAAGATGACAAATGTCCAACTGTTGCAGGTCCTAAAGAAAACGCAGGTTGTCCTTGGCCAGATACTGATGGAGATGGTGTTTTAGACAAAGATGATAAATGTCCAGATGTAAGAGGTACTGTTGCTAATCAAGGTTGTCCAGAAGTTTCTGAAGAAGTTATGAAAACTTTAAACAACTATGGTAAAATAATCTTGTTTGATTCTGGTAAATCTACTTTCCAAAAAGGTACTTACACAGTTTTACAATCAATCACTTCAATCTTAAAAGAATATCCTTATTCAAGATTCATGATCGAAGGTCACTGTGATAGTGATGGTAGTAATGAACTTAACCAAACTTTATCTGAGAACAGAGCTGCTGCAGTTAAAAATTATTTAATTGAAAACGGAATTGCTGCTGATAGACTTAGATCTTCAGGTTTTGGAGAAACTAAACCAATTGCAACTAACAAAACTGCAAAAGGAAAAGCAATGAACAGAAGAGTTGAAATATCTTTGATCAAAGAATAATTTCTTTCTAAAATATTTATCAAAACGCCTCGATTTATTGAGGCGTTTTTTTATTTTTATAGAATGACAAATACTTCTTTTTTAGATAAAATAGCCGCAGTTTTAATTGAAAATTATTTTGGCAATCTTTCCAATACGATTGTAGTTTTACCAAACAAACGAGCTAAAATATTTCTTATTGAAGCGTTAAAAAATCAAGTTTCAACTAATATACTTTCTCCAGAAATTATAAGTATTGAAGATTTTGTACAAAATATTGCTGGTATTCGTACCATAGATCCCATTGAACTATTATTTGAATTCTACGAAGTCTATTTATCTATTACCGATAAAGCAAACCAACAATCTTTTGAATTGTTTGCCAATTGGGCGAAAACACTGCTACAGGACTTTAATGAGATTGACCGCTATTTATTAGAACCATCGCATGTTCTTTCCTATCTGAAAGATATTGAGGATATTAAAAAGTGGGGAATTGAAGTCGAAAACAAAACGGCATTATTAGAAAAATATATTGATTTTTGGAAATTATTACCCAATTACTATCAATCCCTTTATACACATTTACTCAACAAAGGAATCGGATATCAAGGTTTGATTTATCGTGAAGCAGTTAATAATCTAAATCATTTTTCGAATTCGGTACAAGGGAAACAATTCCTATTTGCGGGTTTTAACGCATTGAATGCCGCCGAAGAAAAAATAATCCAGCACCTTATCGCTTCTGATCAGGCCAAAATTTATTGGGACGTAGACCAAACCTTTCTAAATGACCCGTATCATGATGCAGGGCTGTTTGTACGACGTTTCAAAGAAAGTTGGAAACATTATAAGCAGCATCCGTTTGAATGGATTGTAAATGATTTTTCGCAGACAAAAAATATTCAAGTTATTGGAACACCAAAAACGATTGGTCAGGCCAAAATAGCCGGAAGCATTATTGAGAATGTCATCAATGAATCCCGAAGCCTCGGGACTGAAGACAAGTTGGATAAAGTGGCTGTGGTTCTGGGCGAGGAAAATCTTTTGGTTCCACTTTTATATTCGTTACCCTCAAGCGTTGGTGCCTTGAATATTACGATGGGGTATTCGAGTAAGAATAATCCAGCGCAGATTTTGATTGCCAAATTATTCAAAATGCACACCAATGCATTATCCAGAAATGCTAAAAGCTATGTGTTGTATTACAAAGATGTTCTGGATATTTTGACGCATCCTTTGGTGGAACCGTATGCAAAAACTAGCACGCTTGTCCACACGATCAATCAAAATAATTATACTTTTATTACGCATCATAAATTGATGGAATTGAATGTAATTCCGAGTGAATTGTTTCTTTTATTATTCCAAAAATGGGAAAAAGGATCGATACCGGTTTTAGAGACCATTTCAAAATTATTGCAAACCATAAAAGAAAATTTAAGTAACGATAATGAAGAAGAAAAAATAACCAAAGCTTTTGTTTTTGCCATTTTCAAAGTCATTAACAAACTGATTAATTATTATTCCAAACACGAACATATTGATAAAATAGAAACGCTTTATGCCATTTACAAACAAGTAATTGATTTAGCGGAAGTTTCTTTTGAAGGTGAACCGTTGAATGGTTTACAGATTATGGGAGTCTTGGAAAGCCGTGTTTTGGATTTTGACACCATTATTGTCACTTCGATGAATGAAGGGAAATTTCCGGCCGGGAAATCGCAAAACTCATTTATTCCCTATGATGTGAAACGCGAACTGGGTTTGCCGACGTTCAAAGAGAAAGATGCGATTTATACCTATCATTTCTATCATTTGTTGCAACGCGCCAAAAACATTTACTTGCTGTATAATACCGAAAGTGAAGGTCTGGATGCGGGTGAAAAAAGCCGATTCATCACCCAGCTGGAAGTCGAAAAGCAAAATAATCATACGCTTACTCACGAAATATTTAATGCTGTTTTACCCGAAACAGCGTATCAACCGATGGTCATTCCCAAATCGGAAAGTGTGATGGTACGATTAAAAGAAATTTCTGAAAAAGGATTTTCTCCATCGGCATTGACGAGTTATATTAGGAATCCGATTCAGTTTTATTTTCAGAAAATTTTACGCATCAGCGAAGTCGAAGAAGTAGAGGAGAACATTGCCTTGAATACCTTGGGAACCATTATCCACGAAACTCTAAAAGTTTTGTACGACCCTTTCATTGGTAAATTTATTTCTGAAAGTGATATTCTAAATTGTTTCAAACAAATTGACGCTGAGGTTTTAAAACAATTCAAATTAGTTTACAAAGAAGGCGAAATCAAAAAGGGTCGAAATTTATTGGCGTTTGAAGTAGCTAAACGAAATGTTTCGAATTTCCTGAAAGTGGAATTAGAAAGTATTAAAAATGGTGATGCGATAAAAATTATAGCTTTAGAACAAACTTTTGGAAGAACTTTAAATCATCCTAATTTGCCGTTTCCGGTATTGATAAAAGGAAATGTAGATAGAATTGAAGAGCGCAACGGAGTCATTCGAATTATCGATTACAAAACCGGAAAAGTAGAAAAAGCGAGCGTCACTCTGAAATCCTGGAACCGATTAACCGAAGACATTAAAAGCGATAAAATCATTCAGGTTTTGGCGTATGCTTTCATGTATGAACATGAAGCAAAAGGAAAGCCAATTGAAGCCGGAATTATCTCTTTCAAGAATTTAAAAGCTGGTTTTCTTCCGTTTAATTTTAAAGAAGATAAAGAAGTAAATTCGATTATAAATGAAGAAATTTTGAGTAATTATTTAGAACAAATGGTTCTTTTATTAAGCGAAATTTTAGATCAAAGTATTCCTTTTGAAGAGAAAATAATTTAAACATAATTTCCAATCAGAAAATTAGCCAACATCTTCGAGTTTTACAAAAGCACTTTGACGATAAACGTGTCAATAAGTGCTTTAGCATGGGTTTTTGGAGGATTTGAAACCTTCAAATACGTATTTATTATTTTTGGTTTCTTCATTAGCCTTTTGATAAAAGAAGTGAATGCTAAAAATGAATACTTGTTTTATTACAATAATGGAATTTCAAAAATACAGTTATTCGTGTATGGTTTTCTACTGAATTTTGTTTTTTCGTTGGCGCTGATTTTAGTTATTAACATACTACTGAAATCCGTATGACTAAAAACATTTTAGAAGTAGACAGTGTTCAAAAACAGTATGATGGGAAAATCATTGTTTCCGATGTGTATTTGAAATGTGAAACCGCTGATATTATTGGCGTTTTAGGAAGAAATGGTTCTGGAAAATCTACTTTGTTGAAAATCATTTTTGGAATTGTAGCTGCTGATTTTAAATTTGTTCGAGTTGATGGCGCAGTAAAATCAAAAACCAGTGAGTTGCTAAACGAAATCAGTTATTTGCCTCAAGATAATTTTATTCCAAATTCATTTTCGATACAAAAGACCATTCAATTGTCTATTACCAAAGAGAAGCTACAGGATTTTTATGCTGATGAAATGATTCAATCGATGTTGGATAAAAAAATAAAGCATTTATCTGGTGGAGAATTACGGTATTTAGAAATTAAATTAATCCTGAATAATGCGTCAAAATTTGTTTTGCTGGACGAGCCTTACAATGGTTTATCGCCCATAATGATTGAAAAAATTAATAAATTAATCACTACAATGTCCAGTGTAAAAGGCATCATTATCACAGATCATAACTATGAAAATGTGATTAAGGTTTCCACAAAACTGGCGTTGATGAAAGAAGGAAAAATGCACCATTTGAAAGACAAAAGCGAATTGGTGGAAAAAGGGTATTTGAAATCTGGAATGATTTAGATGCTTTTGAAAAAAGCCAACAATACAATCAATAACTGGTCTTGGTTTTCAATGTGGCTCATGTGTCCGTCCGGAAAAGTCACTAATTTTACCGTTGTGTTTTCAATTTGTTCTTTGGTTTCCTCGTAATTCAGAACAGGATCTTTTTCGCCCAGAATCAATAATTTTGGATAGGGTGTAAGATGCAACAACACTTCCCGATCTTGTCGTATTTTCATTCCTTCCAGTGACGCAACGATTCCTTGAAGCGGTGTTTTTAAAGCTTCTTTTTTTACGTTTTCAATCTCTGATGAAAGTCGTTCTCTGTTGGATTCGCTGAATAAGTTTGCAATAGAAAGTGAAACAAAATTCATAAAAGATTGTTTTACCGCTTTAATAGCTCGATCCCGATTTGTTTTTCGTTCCTCGCTGTCGGCTCTTGCGGTCGAGTTTAGTAAAACCAATCCTTTTATGGTGTCGGGATACAATTCGGCGAAAGCCAAAGCAACATAACCGCCCATAGAGTGCCCGACAAAAATGGCTTTTCGGATGCGCAATTCCGATAAAACTGCGTGGACTGCATCGGCATTATCTTCCATCGTTTGCAAGTAACTCAAACATTCCGTTTCGCCATGTCCCAATAAATCAATCGTGATGACGCGGTTTTTTTTAGCAAATTCTGGAATATAAAAATCCCACATGCCTTTGTTTTCCAAGAAACCATGAAGTAAGACAATAGCGCTTCCTTTCCCGGAATCGGAATAGGAGATGTTGGTGTTTTTAAAGAGAATTTGTTTCAAAATGAAAAATTAGTCTACAAAAGTAACATTTTATTTTTTTAACCATTTAAGAAATATAAGTTCATGTAAGTATTGCTTCCATTTGCTTATATTTCTTAAATGGTTAATAAAACGGCTCCCATTTCTGAAAGCCGTTTATGAAATTTAAAATCTTCTATCGCCATCGAGTAAACTTCCTAATCCGCCCAATAAACTTCCTTCGTCGCGACTGTTTCCGCCAGCTCTTGGAGCAGATGCTATGATTCTGTCCGCAAGTCGGCTGAAAGGCAAGGATTGTACATACACTGTTCCCGGACCACGAAGTGTGGCATAAAACAGACCTTCGCCACCAAAAATAGAATTCTTGATGCCACCAATAAACTCAATATCATAATCGACATCTTTGGTAAAACCTACGATACAACCAGTATCCACTTTTAGGATTTCGCCTGCGGCTAATTCTTTTTTGGCTAATGTTCCGCCGGTATGAACAAACGCCATACCGTCACCTTCTATTTTTTGCATGATAAAACCTTCACCACCAAACAATCCACGACCGAGTTTTTTAGAGAATTCGATTCCCACAGAAACACCTTTGGCAGCGCAAAGGAAAGAATCTTTCTGGCAAATGAATTTTCCGCCAAATTGTGTCAAGTCAATTGGGATTATTTTCCCGGGATAAGGCGAAGCGAATGAAACTTTGCTTTTGGTATTGTTTTGATTGATGAATGCAGTCATAAAAAGACTTTCGCCTGTCAGCACTCTTTTTCCGGCGCTTAAAAGTTTACCGAACAATCCGTTTTCCTGTCCCGAACCGTCTCCAAAAATGGTTTCCATTTGGATGTTATTGTCCATCATCATAAAACTTCCCGCTTCGGCAATTACAATTTCCTGTGGGTCCAGTTCTATTTCCACATATTGCATTTCCTCGCCGTAAATGTGGTAGTCTATTTCGTGTGCTTGCATGATTTTTATGTTTTAAGTTTTTTAAATATGTCGGAAGGGTGATTATAAAGTTACAGCTTTAAGATGAATTTTGGAATTACAGATTTTCTCGTTGAAGCGCGCAAGGGATAGCAGTGGAAAGCCCACAGTCTCGTCTTTTTTGACGAGACGAGGACTTACTTCACAGTACTTTTATTTTCATAGGAGTTCAGTGAATTTCATTTGCAGCGAATAGCCCGACGCAGCTGGAGTTTTCGGAAGCTGGGTTGCGCCCAAAAAAAAATCGGTTCACATTGCTGTAAACCGATTTGGTTGTCTGTTTTATGGAACTAACTGTTCATTAACTCTTCGATTTCGTCCACTTCAATTGGGATGTTGCGCATCATGTTGAACGGTTCGCCGCTTTCCTGAACGATGATATTGTCCTCCAGACGGATTCCGAAACCTTCGGCAGGAATGTAAATTCCAGGCTCAACGGTGAACACCATATTGGCTTGCATAGGTTCAGTCAGGATTCCGTAATCGTGCGTGTCTAATCCCATGTGGTGGGATGTCCCGTGCATGAAATATTTTTTATAAGCAGGCCATTCCGGGTTTTCATTTTGCACATCGGCTTTGTCAATAAGACCCAAACCTAGCAACTCAGAAGTCATTAATTTACCTACTTCGATATGGTATTGTTTCCAAAGTGTTCCTGTAGTAAGCATTTTTGTCGCTTCATTTTTCACACGTAAAACGGCATTGTATACTTCTTTTTGTCTGGTGGTATACTTTCCTGAAACAGGAATGGTACGCGTCATATCACTAGAATAATTTGCATATTCAGCCGCGACATCTAGTAAAATCAAATCACCGGCTTTACATTGTTGGTTGTTTTCGATGTAATGCAATACATTGGCATTGTTTCCGGAAGCGATAATTGGCGTGTAAGCAAAACCTCTAGAACGGTTGCGAATGAATTCGTGAATCAACTCGGCTTCGATTTCGTATTCGGTAACATTTGGTTTCACGAAAGGCAATAATCTTCTAAAACCAAGTTCGGTGATATTACAGGCTTTTTGGATTAAATCCAATTCTTCGGTTTCTTTTACAGAACGAAGGCGTTGCAATATCGGGTTACTTTTTGCAACAGCATGTGCCGGATATTTCTCTTTCCACCATTTTACAAAACGGGCTTCGCGCGTTTCAGTTTCTACAGTAGCACGGTAATGCTCATTAGTATTGATGTAAATTGTTTCAGCATGAGTCATCATTTCGAACAAAACTTTTTCAAAATCCTGCAACCAATGTACGGTTCTGATTCCTGTTACTTCAAAAGCACGCTCTTTAGTCAGTTTTTCACCTTCCCAAATTGCAATGTGTTCGCTGGTTTCTTTCAAGAATACCATTTCTCTTTGATGCTCGTAAGGCGCATCCGGAAAAAGCAATAAAATACTTTCTTCCTGATCGACTCCGCTTAAATAAAATATGTCGCGGTGTTGTGCAAATGGCAAGGTACTATCTGCAGAAACGGGATAAATATCATTAGAATTGAAGATGGCAACACTTTTTGGCTTCATCTGAGCCATGAATTTTTCTCTATTTTTTATAAATAAATCTCGGTCAATTTGATGATATTTCATAACAATTCGTTTTTATACATTGAATATTCAAAAATACTAACTTTGAGAGAAACGGATGTTAATTACAGTATAAAATTTTCAGATAACTATTTTTATGATTAATTTTCCAAATCAAATCAGTTTTTATGAAAAAAATAGTACTCTTTTCTGCCATCATAGTCCAAAGTGTCTCTTGGGGACAAGTTTCTGCGGAAGCGATTCAGCAATCATTGGAATCCAAAAAACAAATGGAAAATCAATCTCTTTTTCAGAATGTTGCTTTCGAAAATGTGGGGCCAACGGTGATGAGCGGCAGAGTGGTGGATGTGGATGTAAATCCGGAAAATCCAACCGAGTTTTATGTAGGATATGCTTCGGGCGGACTTTGGTACACGAATAATAATGGGATGAGTTTTTCGCCGGTTATGGATGCGGCGCCTACGCAAAATGTAGGCGATATCGCGATAGACTGGAAACGAGGAACGATTTGGGTAGGAACTGGCGAAGTAAATTCGTCCCGTTCGTCTTACGCCGGAATTGGAATTTTGAAATCCGAAGACAAAGGGAAGACTTGGCAAAATATGGGATTACACGACAGCCACCATATCAGCAGAATACTTATAAATTCATCAAATCCAGATGAAGTTATTGTAGGTGCAGTGGGTCATTTGTATTCGAAAAATGAAGAGCGAGGAATTTATAAAACGATAAATGGCGGAAAAACTTGGAGTAAAACACTTTATATTGATGATGAAACCGGGATTATAGATGTGGCTGTTTCGCCAAAAAATTTCAAAGTTCAATATGCTGCTTCTTGGAGCAAAGACAGAAAAGCGTGGGATTTTATAGGAAGCGGCGCCACTTCGGGAATTTATAAAAGTGAAGATGCTGGATTGACATGGAAACTTTTTACGAATGCTGAAAGCGGATTTCCTATTGGCGAAGGCGTTGGAAGAATTGGTTTAGCGGTGTATGATGACAATAACGTGTATGCCATTTTAGATAACCAATTTAAAAGACCGTTGCAATCCAAAAAAAGTAATTCTTTACCAATTGCATTTTCTATGCCGGGAGACGAATTCTTGAAATTACCTAATAAAAGCTTGAATTCTATTCTAAAGAATTATGGCTTAACCGAAAAATATAGAGCTGAAAACATCAAACACTGGGTTCAAAACGGCTATTTGCAACCTAATGAAGCGGCAAAAGTAGTTCTGGATGCGATAAATAGTTTAGCCGAAACAGAAGTTATCGGAGCTGAAGTTTACAAATCAAGTAACGGAGGAAAAAACTGGATGAAGACCCACAAGGATTTCATTGATGATTTCTTTTATTCGTACGGGTATTATTTCAGCGTCATTTCTGTTGATCCGAACGATGTGAATAAAATTTATTTATCAGGTGTGCCGATTA
Organism: Flavobacterium sp. GNP002; assembly: GCF_054343795.1. Classification (NCBI taxonomy): domain Bacteria; kingdom Pseudomonadati; phylum Bacteroidota; class Flavobacteriia; order Flavobacteriales; family Flavobacteriaceae; genus Flavobacterium; species Flavobacterium sp. GNP002. Next base: position 942,204 of record NZ_JBTGUW010000001.1, on the reverse strand, counting down.
TCAAATCAAATGATGGCGGAAAAACATTCACTTCCATAAACGAAGAAAATGTTCACGCAGATCATCACGTTGTTTGGGTAAACCCAAATAAATCCGGGCATTTAATTAATGGAAATGACGGTGGTTTGAATATTTCGTATGATGATGGAGCGCATTGGGTAAAAAGTAATTCGCATTCCGTAAGTCAGTTTTATGCAGTGAATGTAGATGAGCAAGAACCGTATAATATTTATGGCGGGATGCAGGATAATGGCGTTTGGGTTGGACCAAGTACGTATAAATATTCCTCAGAATGGTACCAAACCGGAAAATATCCTTATGAAAATTTGATGGGAGGCGACGGAATGCAAACTCAAATCGACAAAAGGAATCCAAATATTGTTTTTACTGGTTTTCAATTTGGGAATTATTACAGAATTGATCGTGCAACTAACAAGCGAGAATACATTTCGCCAAAGCCTAAAAAAGACGAAAAACCATTCCGATTCAATTGGCAAACACCTATTTTATTGTCTTCACACAATCAGGATATTTTATATATGGGATCTAATTTTTTGCACCGTTCGATGAATCAAGGACAAACTTGGACTGCGATTTCGCCTGATTTGACACAAGGAGCGAAGGAAGGAAATGTTGCTTTTGGAACAATCGCTGCTATTAGCGAAAGTACTTTGCAGTTTGGTTTACTCTACACCGGAAGTGATGACGGATTGATTCATGTATCGAAAGACGGTGGTGCGACTTGGAGCAAAATTTCGGGGAATTTACCTCAAAATCGATGGGTTTCCAGAGTCGTGGCTTCGGCGCACAAGAAAGAAAGAGTGTATGCGACTTTAAACGGATATCGAAATGATGATTTCACCAGTTATGTGTTTATGTCAGATGATTTTGGTCAAAGTTGGAAAAATATCGCCAATAATTTGCCTGCAAGTCCTGTGAATGTGATTGTGGAGGATAATGTAAATGAGAATGTTTTATATCTGGGAACGGATAACGGACTGTACGTTTCGTTAAATAAAGGAACAACTTGGGATGATTTTTCGAACGGAATTCCGAACGTTGCGGTTCACGATTTAGTGATTCAAAAGAAAGCAAAAGATTTAGTGGTGGGAACTCACGGTCGTTCGATTTATAAAGTCAATTTAGAGCAAGTACAACAATTGAGCGATAAAGTGGTAGCTGAAAATCTTCATGTTTTCGAATTAATAAAGATAAAAAAATCAAGAGAATGGGGAAACAGTTGGAGTTCTTGGGCTAAGGCTTCAGAACCAAAAGCAGAGATTTGGTTTTATTCGAATGGGGATTCGGAAGTGCTTTTGCAAATTGAAAACAGTTTAAAAGAAGTCGTTTATTCTCAGAAAGTGAAAGCGTCAAAAGGATTGAATAAACACATTTACGATCTTTCAATGACTAAAACGGTAGCGGATAATTGGAAAAATAAAGACAAAAAACTAAAATTGGAAGAAGCCAAAAATGGGAAATATTACCTTCCAATTTCAATCAATAAAATCAGTATTCAAAAAGGAAAAGAGAAAATGGTTACTGATCTTGAAATTATTGAATCAAAATAGAAAGTCTTTTTATTTTAAAAACAAAAAACACGATTCCATCTGAAATCGTGTTTTTTTTGGTTGCTACTTTATTTAAAACTGAGCTACTTCTGTAGAATCTTTCATTGCAGTTGTAGAAGATTTTCCAATTGTCACGGTATTTTGTACCGCATCAAAATAAGAAGTCCCTACAAAACCTTGGTGTTTAACCGCTTTGAAACCGTGTTTTTGCAAAGCAAATTCTCTTTCCTGCAATTCAGAATACCCTGCCATTCCTCTTTCTTTGTAGGCTTTAGACAATTCGAACATACTCGTATTCAATGCGTGGAATCCGGCTAAAGTGATGAATTGAAATTTGTATCCCATTGCTGCAAGATCTTCGCGGAATGTTTCCATTTCAGCAACTGATAATTTTGCAGCCCAGTTGAAAGAAGGCGAACAATTGTAAGCCAACATTTTTCCTGGGAATTTTGCGTGAATTCCTTCAGCAAATTGTCTTGCGTAATCCAGATCCGGATTACTAGTTTCCATCCAAATTAAATCAGCGTAAGGCGCATAACTCAATCCTCTGTCAATTCCTTGCTCCACACCACAATTTACATAGAAAAATCCTTCTCCCGTTTTTTCGCCAGTGATGAATTTAGCATCTCTTGGGTCAATATCGCTAGTCAATAAGTTAGCTGCATCAGCATCAGTTCGGGCAACAACAATTGTTGGCGTTCCCATTACGTCAGCTGCTAAACGTGCCGCAATCAATTTATTGATGGCTTCTTGCGTAGGAACTAATACTTTTCCTCCTAAGTGACCACATTTTTTAGCAGAACTCAATTGGTCTTCAAAGTGAACTCCAGCAGCTCCCGCTTCAATCATCGATTTCATTAATTCGAAAGCGTTCAGGTTTCCACCAAAACCAGCTTCGGCATCAGCCACAATTGGTACTAAGTATTCTTTTTTGTCTGCAGTTCCGTTAACCACTTGTATTTGATCTGCTCTCAAAAGCGCATTATTAATTCGTTTTACTACCAATGGAACGCTGTTAGCAGGATATAAAGATTGGTCAGGATACATTTCTCCGGCTACATTTGCATCAGCGGCAACCTGCCAACCGCTCAAATATATTGCATCTAATCCTGCTTCAACTTCTTGAATGGCTTGGTTTCCGGTAAGCGCGCCAAGTCCGGCTACAAAATCCTGAGAATTTAGTTTATTCCATAAAGTATTCGCTCCAATTCTGGCTACACTGTGCTCTATTTGATAAGAACCTTGCAATTTCACCACTTCTTCAGCAGTGTAGGGACGCTCAATGCCATTCCATCTTGGGTTCGTAATCCAGTCGGTAACTAATTCTTGAATTCTTGTTTCTGTAGTTTTCATTTTTCTTTTTTTTGGTTGTTTGTTAATAGGTATTGTAATTAATTTTTTAAATGTATTTGTATCCAGGAATGGTCAAAAACTCGATAAAATTGTCGTTCACAACTAGAATATCTAATAATTGTTCCGCTAATCTGTATTTTTGTTTTTCGTGATTGTCGTCTCCCACGAGCTTTCTGATTTTTTCAAATTCCTCCATCGCTATACGATGATAATAATTTGTATTTAATGTTTTTTTATTGTCCAAAATCACTTCGTTTTGTAACCATTGCCACAATTGCGATCTCGAAATCTCTGCGGTAGCTGCATCTTCCATTAAATTGTGCAACGCTGCGGCGCCTTGTCCGTTGAGCCAGGAAGCGATATATAAAACTGAAATACTGATGTTTTTTCGAACACCTTCCTCGGTAATGGTTCCTTTTGGAGTTTCGAGCAAATCAATTTCGGTAACGTGTACGTCTTCTCTTTTTACCTGAATTTGGTTTTTGGTTGGCATGTATTTATCAAAAACTGTCATGGCAAGCGAAACTAAATCCGGATGTGCGACCCAAGTTCCGTCATGACCATTTTTCACTTCCCGTTCTTTGTCGGCTATTACTTTGTCGAAAGCAATTTTATTGGTTTCTTCGTTATTTTTTATCGGAATTTGTGCCGCCATCCCACCAATTGCGTGAATATTTCGTTTGTGGCATCGCTGAATAACCAGTTGGGAATACGCACTCATAAATGGAGAAGTCATCGTTACCTGATCTCTGTTTGGAACAATGAAAGCTGGGTTCTTTCTTAGTTTTTTGATGTATGAAAAAATGTAATCCCATCGCCCGCAATTAAGGCCTACAATATGCTCTTTCAGTTCAAAAATGATTTCGTCCAATTGAAAACTGGCAGTTATTGTTTCGATTAAAACCGTGGCTTTGAATGTTCCGTTTTTTACGCCTAAATATTCCTGCGTGAATTCGAAAACTTCATTCCACCATCTTGCTTCCAGATAATGTTCCAGTTTTGGAATGTAAAAATAAGGCGCCGTTCCATCTTCAATAAGTTGTTTGTAATTATGAAAAGCATACAAGCCAAAATCAATTAGCGATCCTGAAGTTTGTTCTCCGTTGATCAAAATATTTTTTTCCGGCAAATGCAATCCTCTTGGACGAACAAGCAGTACAGCAGTTTTTTCGTTCAGACTGTATTTTTTATTCTTTATAGTATCTTCAAGAGTGATAGTTTTATTCACCGCATCTTTCAGGTTTTGCTGTCCCGTCATTAAGTTGCTCCATGTAGGAGAAGTGCTGTCTTCAAAATCAGCCATGAAAGTTTTTGCACCTGAATTCAATGCATTAATCACCATTTTTCTATCGACCGGTCCGGTTATTTCGACTCTTCGGTCTAGTAAATCCTCGGGTGTTGTTGCCGCTTTCCAATTACTTTCTCTGACACTTTTGGTCTCAGTAGGGAAAGTGGGTAAGGCACCTTGATCAAATAAATCCTGTTGTTTTTTTCTTTCGTCTAATAACAAAAGTCTTTTGTCATTGAATCGCTCGTGGAGTTCTGTAATAAAATTAATTGCTTCATCCGTCAAAATTTCTGGATAATGCTCTTTCGTTTCATTAGAAAACTGCAACGGTTTTTCGGTTGTTTCGGTATTTGCTTTCATGGTTAATATGTTTTACACGACAATGTTACGAAAAGTTTTTTACAAAACAAGCGAACGTACGCTAAAAATGAAAAATATTTTTTTTGGCGTAAATATTTTTTAGCTTATCTTTGAGATATGAACATAGAAAAGGATTATATCAAGTTGATTTTTGGGCTTAAACTCAAGCAGGCTCGCACCAATAAGAATCTGTCACTATTTGGTTTGGCAAAAATCACGGACCTTTCAAAATCGTATTTAAACGAAATTGAAAAAGGTAAAAAGTATCCAAAAACGGATAAAATCATTCTGTTAGCCGAAAAACTCGATATTTCCTATGATAATATGGTATCGTTGAAGCTGGATAATAATCTGGCGCCCATTGGAGAAATCCTAAAATCGGGTATTCTAAAAGAGATACCTCTGGAGATTTTTGGGATTCAGGAAAACGATCTTATCGACATTATTGCTAACGCTCCTGCAAAAGTCAATGCGTTTATAAGTACGATCATTGAGATTGCACAGCATTATAATTTGACAAGAGAGAGTTTCTTTTTGGCGTCGTTGCGTTCGTACCAAGAAGCACATACGAACTATTTTGAAGATTTAGAGCAGAAAGTGTTGCAGTTTTCTAAAGCTTTTCACGTGAATATTGAGACCAAAATTTCGATTGAAGAACTTACGGCGATACTAATAGAAGAATATGGTTATACGATAAAAGAACTCGTTTTTTCTGAACAAGAACAATTAGGGGATTTGAGATCGATTTTTGTGCCAAAGAGTAAAACGTTACTTCTTTCTTTAGATATTGATGAACCTCAAAAGGCATTTATCTTAGCTAAAGAAATTGCGTATAATTACCTTGAAATCACAGAAAGATTGTATACGTTCAGCTGGATTAAGTTTGATAATTTTGACCAAGTTCTGAATAATTTTTACGCTTCTTATTTTGCCGGAGCGTTACTTATTCCAAGGCAAAGACTGATAGATGAACTGAATTTATTTTTGTCTAAAACAGATCCAAAACCACAGGAAATGATTGCTTTGATGAGCGGATTCAATGTTTCGCCCGAATCGTTCTATCAAAGGTTGACTAATATTTTGCCAAAAGACTTTCAGTTGAAGAATCTTTTCTTTCTGAGATTGTCGCATCAAATAGGAACGGATACGTATCAGATAAAAAAGGAATTGCATATCACGAACCAGCAGGAACCGCATGCGAATGAAATGAATGAGCATTACTGCCGAAGATGGGTTTCCATACGAACGATTGAGGAATCTTTGAAGCAAAAGAAAAACCATTTTTTTGATGCGCAAATTTCCAGTTATGAAAACAGCAAAAATGAATATCTTGTTTTTTCATCAGCAACGCCGGATCCGTTTAAAGTAGATTGTATCCGTAGTATTTCTGTAGGGATATTGATTACACCGGGAATGAAGAAAAAATTCAAGTTTGTCGAAAATGATTCGATTAAAAAACAGGTTGTCGGGGTTACCTGTGAAACTTGTGCCGTTAAAAATTGTTTGGAACGCGCTTCGCCACCAATCCAATTAGAGCAAAAAATGCGCAACGAAAATACGGATTTAATTGTGCAGCAATACATAGCAAAATTCAGTTAGCGGAATACTGTCTTTAAAAAAAAAGCACCGAAAGTTCAAGTTTGAATTGTCGGTGCTTTTTTTAGAAATATAAAATTAATCCACCCATTTGTAATAACGAGCACCAATTAAATTAGGAATTTCATTTTCAATTCGGTCTAAAATCCATTCATTTTTTGGAGTTTTAATGCTGGTTTTTTGTTCCTTTTTGTGTAGTTTATTGTAGGTTTCAAAGTCAATTTCGAAACTTTCTTCTAATGTTTCAAAAAGATTGACGTTAGCAATGGCTAATTTCCAGTCTTGTTGAATCGTTCCTTCAAAAACTTTTGATTTTGAACCGCTTCCATAAGCCAGAAAGCCAAATTTACTATCGCTTATTTCTTTTTCAGTATCGTAAAAATGAACCAAAGTTGATAGTAATCCCATGAAAATAGAACCTGTGTATAGGTTTCCAATTAGAGAAGAAGCGATTTCTGCAGGCATTAATTTTTCATTTACAAATTCTTTGTAGGCTTCTGATTTGCTGATTTCTTTCAGTTTATTTTGGTATTCAGAAGCATCTTCATTACCGGAAATAATTGTATTGGAAGCGTCCAAAGCATAAATTTCAGACAACATTCGACGTCCCTGAAAAGCATAAGGCAAGTGCATGACGATGCTTTTCCAGGAATCGTAAACAGTTTCGTTAGTATTTTTTAATTTTTTGAATGAAAAATAAGCGTCTCTAGTTCGATCCATATAACATTGATTCGAATATTGACCATCAAAAACCGGTTGGTCTTTGTGGATTTCAACTTCACTTTCTAAATTTTCAAACCACGGTTCGTTAGTTGCATTTCCTGTAATTGATGTTTTCGAAATCGTTCGATACGGTTTAAAAAAGTCAAAAACTCCTTTTGTGCTGGTTGCCCAATTGTTTTCGAAAGCAATAATTCTGGGGTTTGAGGTTATCAACATAGCCAAAGCGCCAGCACCTTGCGTGTATTCTCCGGTAGAGTTTAAATCGTATTTTGCAAAATCAGTAGTGACAACAATTGCTTTTTTTGTTGGATTCAATGTTACAAAATCAATACAGTTTTGCATGGCATCAACTCCGCCAATACAAGCAAAAGTAAAATCGACCACATCGCATTCTGATAAAGTGTTTTCTCCGAATTTTTGTTCCATCAATGCAATCAAAAACGAGCTTATTGGTTTTGAGCTGTCAATGGCGCTTTCGGTTCCTACATAAATTCGGGAGATTTCGTTAAGGTTGATGTTATTGTCTGAAATTAATTTGGTCAATGCATTGGCACCAAAAACTACGGTGTCTTGATGAGTGTCTGGCAATGTCATTTTGATTAAACCCAGTCCTTTTTCCAGTTTTTCGGGTTCGATATTTCTGGCTTTTGCCAAAGTGTTTATGGGTAAATGTATTTTTGCAACATCAAAAGAGATAGCGTCAATTCCTGTTTTCATTCTTCAATTTTTAATTTGTAAAGTTAAAAACGCAGTGGCTTGATACAATTATTTTAGGGACATAAATTGACGGCGCCAGATGTTTTTGTTGATTTAGAAATAAAGAACAATAAAAAATATTGAATTAGTAATTTTGAGCTATTTAGGGGTTGGTTTTCGGTCAATTTCGTGGTCTATTATTTAAGATTTTTTTCTTTTTTGTTTAACTGATTTTCAGGGTGTTTTTGGATTTATGTTTGATATTTAAGGATTTCTTGATATTTTGCGTGAAACACTTTAAAATCATTATAAATAACAGCGAAAAGGTTGTAGTTACTGTCTAATTGCTTTATTTTTGTAGAATTTTTTAAAACAAATTATATAAAACTTATGGCAAAATCTGCATTATTGAAATCGTCAATAGCAAAAAAAGTAGCTATGGCACTTTCAGGACTTTTTTTGATGTTGTTTCTAGCACAGCATTTTTTTATCAATATGACATCGGTCTTTAGTGCCGACACTTTTAATTCGATTTCTCATTTTATGGGAAACAATCCATTAGTTCAATTCGTAATACAACCTATTTTGATTGTAGGAGTGGTTTTTCACTTTATCATGGGTTTTGTTTTGGATTTCAAAAACAGAAGTGCCCGACCTATTGCTTATGCAAAGAATAATGGAGCGGCAAATTCTTCTTGGGCATCAAGAAACATGATTATTTCCGGTTCAGTTATTTTAGCTTTTTTGGCATTGCATTTTTACGATTTTTGGGTTCCTGAAATGGTGTACAAATATGTAGATGTTAGCCCATTGGATGAAACAAGGTATTTTCATGAGCTAGTGGCGAAATTTGAAAGTCCAGTTCGTACAGGATTGTATATCTTGTCTTTTGTATTGTTAGCAGTACACTTAAACCATGGATTTAGTTCTTCTTTTCAATCAGTAGGATTTAATAATAAATATTCTAAAGGATTGAAAAATTTTGGATTAGGATTTGCTTATGTGGTTCCTTTCGGATTTATTTTTATTGCGCTTTTTCATCATTTCAATCATTAATATTCAATTATAATGGCATTAGATTCAAAAATTCCGAATGGTCCAATTGCGGACAAATGGACAAATTATAAAGATCATATTAATTTAGTAAACCCTGCTAACAAACGTAATTTAGATGTAATTATAGTTGGTACAGGTCTTGCTGGAGGTTCTGCTGCTGCAACTTTAGCAGAATTAGGATATAACGTAAAAGCTTTTTGCTTTCAAGATTCACCACGTCGTGCACACTCAATTGCTGCACAAGGGGGAATTAACGCTGCAAAAAATTATAAAGGAGACGGAGACTCTGTTCACAGATTGTTTTATGATACTGTAAAAGGTGGAGATTACCGTGCTCGTGAGGCTAACGTACATCGTTTGGCTGAAGTTTCGTCTAATATTATCGACCAATGTGTGGCACAAGGTGTTCCATTGGCTCGTGAATATGGAGGATTGTTAGACAATCGTTCTTTTGGAGGAACTTTGGTTTCTCGTACTTTTTATGCACAGGGACAAACAGGCCAACAATTGCTTTTGGGTGCTTACTCAGCAATGAACCGTCAAATAGGTCGTGGAAAAGTAAAAATGTACAACCGTCACGAAATGCTGGATTTAGTAGTCGTAAACGGAAAAGCAAGAGGAATTATCGCACGTAACTTAGTTACCGGTGAAATAGAAAGACACTCTGCTCATGCTGTTGTTATTGCTTCTGGAGGATACGGAAACGTTTTCTTCTTGTCAACTAATGCAATGGGATCTAATGCTACTGCAGCTTGGAAAATCCACAAAAAAGGAGCTTTCTTCGCAAATCCTTGCTACACACAAATTCACCCAACTTGTATTCCAGTTTCTGGAGAACACCAATCGAAATTGACATTAATGTCAGAATCATTGCGTAATGATGGGCGTATCTGGGTTCCTGCAAAATTAGAAGATGCTCAAGCTATTCGTGAAGGAAAGAAAAAAGCAACCGATTTATCAGAAGCGGAAAGAGATTATTTCTTAGAAAGAAGGTATCCTGCTTTTGGTAACTTAGTACCTCGTGATGTAGCTTCACGTGCTGCCAAAGAAAGATGTGATGCTGGTTTTGGAGTAAACAAAACAGGAGAAGCAGTTTATTTGGATTTTGCCGCAGCTATTCAACGTTACGGAAATGAGCAAGCTTATGTAAAAGGATTGGATACTAAGGACACTAAATTAGTAACTAAATTAGGTACTGAACTTGTAAAAAGTAAATACGGGAACTTGTTCCAAATGTATTATAAAATTGTAGATGAGGATCCTTATACTTCTCCAATGATGATTTACCCTGCGGTGCATTATACAATGGGTGGTACTTGGGTTGATTATAACTTGCAAACTACAATTCCGGGTTGTTTCTCTATCGGGGAATCAAATTTCTCAGATCACGGAGCTAACCGTTTAGGGGCTTCGGCTTTGATGCAAGGTTTAGCTGATGGCTATTTTGTATTGCCTTATACAATAGGTGATTATTTAGCTCCAGATATTAAAATGGGAACAATTTCTACAGATTTACCTGAGTTCGTAGCTGCTGAAAAAGCGGTTAAAGACCAGATTGATAAATTCATGAACAATAACGGAACACATTCTGTTGACTATTTCCATAAGAAATTAGGAAAAATTATGTGGAACAAAGTTGGAATGGCTCGTAATGAAAAAGGACTTAATGAAGCAATTTTAGAAATTGCCGCTTTACGTGAAGAGTTTTACAAAGATGTTAAAGTTCCTGGAACCGATAAAGGTTTCAATCAAGAATTAGAAAAAGCGACTCGTGTTGCCGATTTCCTTGAATTGGGAGAATTGTTCGCTAAAGATGCCTTACATCGTAATGAATCATGTGGAGGACATTTCCGTGAAGAATACCAAACTGCAGAAGGTGAAGCGCAACGTGATGATGAGAACTTCGCTTACGTAGCAGCATGGGAATACACTGGAAAACCAAGTGAAGCTGTTTTACACAAAGAGCCGTTGGTATTTGACAACGTGAAATTAGTTCAAAGAAGTTATAAATAATAGTCTAATGTCTAACGTCTTAAAGTCAAATGGCTCAATGTCAATCGACTTTCGACTTTCGACTTTATGACTTTCAAACTAAAAATATGAAACTTACATTAAAAATATGGCGTCAGAAAAATGCCGCTGCAGAAGGAAAAATAGTTGAATATCCGATAGATCATATTGAACCAGACATGTCGTTTCTTGAAATGCTTGACATTTTAAATGACGGACTAATCATGAAAGGGGATGAACCAGTTGCATTTGATCACGATTGTCGCGAAGGAATTTGCGGAATGTGTTCTTTATACATCAATGGTGAAGCTCACGGACCGGATAGAGGAGTAACAACGTGTCAATTGCATATGAGAATGTTCAAGGATGGTGATACTATTTTTATCGAGCCATTCAGAGCAAAAGCTTTTCCAGTAATTAAAGATTTAGTTGTAGATAGAAGTTCTTTTGACAGAATTCAACATGCTGGAGGATTTATATCTGTAAACACATCAGGAAATACAATTGATGCAAATACAATTCCAGTAAATAAGAAAGATGCTGATAATGCATTTGATGCTGCTGCTTGTATTGGTTGCGGAGCTTGTGTTGCTACTTGTAAAAACTCATCGGCAATGTTATTTGTTGCTGCAAAAGTATCACAATATGCTTTATTACCACAAGGACGAATTGAAGCTACTGACAGGGTTTTAAACATGGTGAGTCAAATGGATGCCGAAGGTTTTGGTAACTGTACTAACACTGGAGCTTGTGAAGTAGAATGTCCAAAAGGAATTTCTCTTGAAAATATTGCTCGAATGAACAGAGAGTATATGTCAGCAAGTTTGAAAGGATAATAAGCTAATCTTAAGGTCCAAACTCTAAGGCCGAAAGATTAAAAATAAAAAAACGCATTCATTAAATTGAATGCGTTTTTTTTATGACTAAATGTTAGGTTTCAGCATTTGTTTAGTCTTTCCATCCCCAAGGTGCGGAAGGTGTTGGAACGGGTTTTGTAATGTCAAATTTCACGGTAAACAATCGGTCTGAACCGATGCGTCTTAGGTTATAAGTAAAAGAAGTTTCGTCTAAAGTGATCCACCAGACATTTGCAGATGCATTTGGAATTAAATCACAGGTTTCTTGATCTGCGGGAAAAAACTGAAGCGTAGACGAACCAGAGTTAGAGGTTGTTCCACCGTATTGTGTCACTTTATCTTCAGAACCGTCTTCGTGGCGGTGGTCGTGTTTCAATAAAATACGGTCATTTTTATAGGTTAACACCCAAGTTCTCGATTTGTCATCTCCTACAAAAAACGGAATCCGAATCGTGTTCTCATCGCAATTGCGAACGTGCATCACTAGTTTTTTATCTCGAAAAGTATCATTGGCAGCCCCTTCTTTGACCTCTCCTTCAAATGATTTTCCGCATTGCTTTTGTAAGTTTTTCCAAAATAGTTTAGCACCTGATTTTTCTTGGCCAAAAATAAAAATAGAGCATAACAGTGTGCATACAAGAAGTATCTTTTTCATAAAGTTGTTTTTGCTAATATAATGAACTTATGGTATTGTGATATTTCTTATTTTTATAAAAAATAAAATCATGCAAGTCACCCTAATTCAAGCTCCTTTAATTTGGGAAAACCCAAATTCAAATCGTGATTATTTCGAAGCGAAAATCATTTCAATTACTGAAAATATTGATTTAATTGTATTGCCGGAAATGTTTACGAGCGGTTTCACAATGAGCCCTGAGACTGTAGCTGAAACAATGCAAGGCGAAACAATAACTTGGCTTAAAGCGTTGGCGAAAGCAAGTAATTGTGCCATTACGGGAAGTTTAGTTATAAAGGAAAATGGAAATTTTTACAATCGATTAGTATTTGTATTTCCTTCCGGAGAAATTCAGTTTTATGATAAAAGACATTTATTTACTTTGGCTGGAGAAGACAAAGTCTATACAAGTGGCAATCAAAAAATAGTGGTAGACTATTTGGGTTGGAAAATTTGTCCGTTGATTTGTTATGATTTGCGATTTCCTGCTTTTTCCAGAAATAGTGAGGATTATGACTTGTTAATTTATGTGGCAAGTTGGCCAAAAATCAGAACGAATGCTTGGGATGCTTTGTTGAAAGCCAGAGCGATAGAAAACATGAGTTATGCAATTGGGGTCAATAGAATCGGTACTGATGCAAATGGTTACGAATACATTGGTCACTCGCAAGCAGTCGATTTTCTTGGGAATTATGTCTTGGAGCCAGAAGAATCTGAAAGTTCTTTTTTAGTAGTATTAGATAAAGAAAAAATGCTGGAAACCAGACAAAAATTAGGTTTTTTGAACGACAGAGATTCTTTTGAAATAAAAAATATTTAACTCTAGTTTTTCTTATCAGTTTTCTTGTCTGTTTTCTTTTTAGGTTCGGGAGTGTAAGGAATACTCAGGTCAAAAATTTGATTTACATCCCAATTGGATCGAACATCGATTTCTTTGGAAAAATAGATCACTTCCTCGGACTGGCGTTTTTCTAAATAGTTACCGGAATCCCATTCCTTGTTTTTATTAGTGTCATAAATAGCACGTAAAGTATAAAGCGCAGGTTCGATTAAATTAAATTCTAGTGTGGTGTTTTTTTCAGTGTATTCAGTCGCTAACACATCACCTTTTATATTTGTCAGTTCTACGATGACAGGAAATTCTTTTATATTTTCTAATACAACGGTAAGATTCCCGTAATCAGCAGTGCTTTTAGTGCTTAATTTATATGTTAAAGTGTCATTTGATTTTTCGAAAAAATCAGTTAACGCTCCAGGCAAAAGTTCAAAAGTGTAATTTTCTGAGGTTTCCTTTTTAAAGTCAAAATACAATTTCTGATTAAATTCGTCGTATTCAGTGGTAAAAGGCACTGCAGTTTTTGCATTGTTGATTAAATTTATTTTAGAATTCTCAATGCGAATTAATGGAGTTGAGCTTTCTAATGTAAAACGCTCACGAAATTTTAAGTTGCCAGTTTGTAAGGCAGAGATACTTAAGGTATCTTTTTTTTGGTCTTTTATTTTAAAGGTGAAATTGGCTTCATATTTATCTTTGGCTACAGCTAAATTTAGCGAATCTACTTTGATGGGTTTATACCAGACCTGAAGGGAGTCCTTTTTTGGGAATTTAGTAATGATATTGGAAAGAACTTCAGTGTTGTTTCTCAATATTAATTTTGGTCGGGCAGCAGCTGAATTTACAACGCCTTCGTATCCTAATAACAATCTGTTTCCAGAAGCTTGACTTGGTTTGAAAGTTTTAAAAGGGAGCGTTTCCTTGAATAATTCTAACTCGTAAAGCGTATCATTTGGGATGGTGATAAATTCTTTACTGAATCCTATTTTATCCGTTTTTGGATTGTATTTATTATTGCTGTTGTAGTCTTTCATGGCTACAAGAAGATATTTTCCGGCTTTTAAATTTTCAAAACGAAAAGTCTTCAGACTGTCTAATGTATTAGTCACATATCTTGGATTCTCATTATAGACTACCGAGTCTTTAAAAGCGTCATTCACGTCATACAGCATAACCGAAACGAATGATTCGACTTCTTTGTCATAAGCGCTTTTTACAGTTCCGCCAAGGCTTAAAGAATCAATATAATCTCCTGTTGAAAATACATATTTGAATTGATTGAATGGATTTCCTTCATTATTATCAGCGATGCTTTGTCCAAAATTAAAGCTGTAAGTAGTATTAGGTTGTAATGTATCTTTGATTTTTATTGTAATCGTTTTGCTTGGAGTAGTAGGCAGAATTGATGGTTCGTATTTCATGGGAGGTGAAATAATCAATTGCTTGTTAAGATTTTTGAGTTTAATGTTCTCGTCAAAAACTAGTTTAATTTCGTTTCCTTTGAAATTTTTGCTAAAATTTTCAGGAAAGCTTACTTTTAAAACCGGTGCAATGGTATCTTTCAAACCGCCAGTGATGGAGCCTCTTTTTGCACATCCAATAGTAATTAAAAGCAATAGAAAGAAGGTATATTTTAAATTGTTTTTCAACATATCAAATCATAATTAGAATCTACAAAATAACAATTATAATTCATGCAATCGAAATTTTTTATAGAATTATTATGAGCGACTGAATTCCGCTTACTTTTCTAGAATGCTTCCTTTTTTTGTTTTTAATGTTTAAATTTACGTCAAATAAATTTTAGTACGGCTGAATTACTGCTTGAGTTTAAAACCAACGTTGAATTGATAGTAAAAAAAATGAGAAAAATAGAACATATAGGGATTGCGGTTAAAGACTTAGAGGTTTCAAATTTAGTTTTTGAAAAACTCTTTGGTGCCCCGGCTTATAAATTTGAAGATGTAGAAAGCGAAGGTGTGACAACTTCTTTTTTTATGAATGGACCCAATAAAATTGAACTTCTAGCTGCAACTAATCCGGATAGTCCCATTGCTAAGTTTCTGGAAAAAAAGGGAGAGGGAATTCATCACATCGCTTTTGATGTAGAAGATATTGTAGCTGAAATAGCACGCCTAAAAATGGAAGGTTTTATAGTCTTGAATGAAATTCCTAAAAAAGGGGCTGATAATAAGATAGTTGCATTTTTGCATCCAAAAAGTACCAATGGTGTATTGATTGAATTGTGTCAAGAAATAAAATAATTTAAGTGCCCATAAATGGGTAGTGTTCTAATATTCAGTTGGTTTCTCTTTGAAAAAAGCTAATAATTGAACTATATTAAAATCTAAGTCAAAAATATTTGGAGCAAATGAAAAATAGTGGTAATATTGCACACTGTTAACCGGTCCTATAGCTCAGCTGGTTAGAGCACCTGACTCATAATCAGGTGGTCCCTGGTTCGAGCCCAGGTGGGACCACAAAAAACCCCTCATATTTGCTGATATTGAGGGGTTTTTCTTTTTTTACTAAAAACCAAATTGGACTAAAACACGTATCTTTGTGTATTGGGGATAAGTACTTTCTGTTTAATGCTTTAATAGATTTTTTTATTTCAGTAAATTTACTATTTTTGATACCGATGAAGATTAAGTCAAATAAATTTTATTTTTTAATCATTTTCCTTTTTGGGATTATGGATGTTTTTGCTGGACCTGGTGGGTCTGGACCTCCTACGCCTACGCAAAAAAGTAAACCACCACCACCAGGATTGTCTATTGATGAAAATAGTGTTGTTATAATTGCAATTGCATTGTTATTTGGAATTTATATCGTTTATAGTAATATGTTAAAAACAAAAAACCCAATTTAAATTGGGGTTTTTGTTTTAATAGGGTTAAATTCTATTTGTTTGAGTATAATCGGGAAACGTATTTGCCAATCACATCAAATTCAAGGTTTATTTTTGTGCCAACTTCGAAGTTTTTGAAATTGGTATGCTCATGTGTATAAGGGATTATGGCTACGCTAAACTGATTTTTGTTAGAATTCACAACGGTTAAACTTACGCCATTTACTGTAATTGAACCTTTTTCGATAGTGATATTGTTTAGTTTTTCATCGTATTCAAAGGTGTAAAGCCAGCTTCCGTTAGTTTGTTCAGCGGTGATGCAGGTTCCTGTTTGGTCAACGTGTCCTTGTACGATGTGTCCGTCAAGTCTGTCGCCAAGTTTCATCGCTCTTTCTAAGTTAACGCTATCTCCAACTTTCCAATCGGCTAAATTTGTTTTTTTTATCGTTTCATCTATGGCGGTCACGGTATAAAAAGTATCGTTGATAGCAACAACAGTAAGGCAAATTCCGTTATGAGCAACACTTTGGTCAATTTGCAGTTCGCTGGTAATCGATGAATTCATCGTTATGTGAACATTGCTGTTCTCTTTTTTTATTTCTTGGATGATACCAAGGGTTTCTATAATTCCTGTAAACATTTCTTGTTTTATTTTACTAAATTTGCACTTCAAAATTAGCAATAAATAACGTTAGATCATGATGAAAAAAGCAGAAAATATAATCGTTGGGATTTCTATAGGAGATTTGAACGGTATTGGAAGCGAGGTTGTTTTAAAAACATTCGAGGATTCTCGTATTTTAGAGTTATGTACTCCTGTTATCTTTGCTAATGTTAAGTTGTTGTCTTTTGTGAAGAAAAGCTTTCAATCGGCTTCTTTATTACATGGAATTGATAAACTGGATCAAATTGTTCCGGGAAAGATTAATGTTCTCAATCTTTGGAGAGAAGGGGTTGATTTAAATCTTGGAGTAAATGATGCAAAGGCAGGAGAATATGCTATAAAATCATTTGTTGCGGCTACCAAAGCTTTAAAGGATGGTCTTGTAGATGTATTGGTGACTGCGCCTATAAATAAGTACAATATCCAGTCGGAAGAGTTTAAATTTCCGGGGCATACAGATTATTTAGATCAAGAACTTGAAGGAAATGCACTTATGTTGATGGTTCAGGATAATTTAAGAGTTGGGCTCTTGACGGATCATATTCCGTTAAGTGAAGTCGCTTCTCATCTTACGGAAGAATTGATTAAAAGAAAAATCGAAACGGTTAAGCAATCATTGATACAGGATTTTAGCATTAATAAGCCAAAAATAGCTGTTTTGGGATTGAATCCGCATTGTGGTGATGGAGGAGTTATTGGTACTGAGGATGATTTGATTATAAAACCAACATTGAAAAAAATATTTGACAAGGGAACTTTAGTGTTTGGTCCTTTTGCTGCTGATGGTTTTTTTGGAAGTAATCAGTATGAAAAATATGATGCTATTATAGCGGCGTATCACGATCAGGGTTTGATTCCTTTCAAAACATTATCTTTTGGGAATGGAGTGAATTATACGGCTGGTTTGAATAAAATAAGAACGTCGCCAGATCATGGTACGGCTTATGATATAGCGGGAAAGGGAGTGGCTGATTTTAACTCATTTAAAGAGGCTGTTTATCTGGCAATTGATATTTATCATTCGAGAAATCAATATGCCGAAATTAGTGTGAAGCCATTGAAAACAAAAGAAAAACAGTTGTGAACAAAAAAAAGTGAATAACATTATTAGATTTGCAATAATTTTATATCTTTGCACTCCCGAAGTTTAGGGTCAAAATGTTGTTGAAATGAAGAAGACAAAAGAATTTTTAATACCTTTTATAGGATTAAAGCTAGGAAAACATCATTTTGAGTATCAAATAAATAATTCGTTCTTTGAAATCTTTGATTATAATGAATATCAAGATTCAAATATCAAAGTAAATGTAGTTTTAGAGAAAAAAAGTACGCTATTAGAGTTAAGTTTTAAGCATAAAGGTGTTGTAAATGTTCCTTGTGATTTAACAAGCGAAGATTTTGACCTGCCAGTTAAAAGCAAAATGAAATTAATTGTTCGTTTTGGCGAGGATTATAATAATGACAATGAAGAATTGTTGATTTTACCTCATGGAGAGTTTGAAGTAGATATTGCACAATATATCTATGAAATGATAGTGTTGTCAGTGCCTCTAAGACGAGTTCATCCCGGAGTTAAAGATGGAAGTTTGAAAACCGAAGCTTTGACTAAACTGAATGAACTGATAGTAAAAGAAGAAAAAAAAGAGAATAAACAAGAAGAAAATATTGACCCGCGTTGGGACAAATTAAAGCAACTATTAACGGATAAATAATATAGTAAAATGGCGCATCCTAAGAGAAAAATCTCCAAAACAAGAAGAGATAAAAGAAGAACACATTACAAAGCTACTGTAGCACAGATTGCTACTTGTCCTATTACAGGAGAAGCGCATTTATACCATAGAGCTTACTGGCACGAAGGTAAAATGTATTACAGAGGGCAAGTTGTTATAGATAAATCTGTAGCTGTTGCTTAATACATTTTTGTAAATGATATTCGAACTCTCACATCGTGAGAGTTTTTTTGTTGTTTATAATTTTCGTTAAATAAGAAGTTCTAAATCAATGAAAATGGAATTTTTTTTGTAATTTTCAAGTCTTTTAAAAATTTTTCAAATGGCAACATTTGACAAAAAATAATCGCATATAATGAATACAATTACAGCCGCAATAACCGCTGTTGGAGCCTATGTTCCAGACTTTGTTTTGACAAACAAAGCTCTTGAGGCCATGGTTGAGACCAATGACGAGTGGATAACCTCTCGTACAGGAATAAAAGAAAGAAGAATCCTCAAAGAAGAGGGTAAAGGGACTTCTTTTTTAGCCATAAAAGCTGCACAAGATTTATTAGCTAAAGCTAATATTGATCCTCTAGAAATAGACTTGTTGATAATGGCAACTGCAACGCCAGATATGCCAGTGGCTGCAACAGGTGTATATGTAGCAACCGAAATAGGCGCTTTAAATGCTTTTGCATATGATTTGCAAGCAGCATGTTCCAGTTTCTTATTTGGAATGTCAACGGCAGCAGCTTATATTCAGTCCGGAAGATACAAGAAGGTACTCTTAATTGGTGCTGATAAAATGTCTTCTATCGTAGATTATACGGATAGATCAACTTGTATTATTTTTGGAGACGGAGCTGGAGCAGTATTGTTTGAGCCTAATTATGAAGGATTAGGATTGCAAGACGAATACTTGCGCAGTGATGGAATCGGAAGAGATTTTTTAAAAATTGATGCTGGTGGTTCTTTACTTCCTTCTTCTCTTGAAACGGTAAGAGATAATAAACACAATATTATTCAAGACGGAAAAACGGTATTTAAATATGCTGTAACTAATATGGCTGATTCAAGTGAATTAATTCTGAAAAGAAATAATTTAACAAATGAAAATGTTGATTGGTTAGTTCCTCATCAAGCCAACAAACGTATTATCGATGCAACTGCAAATAGAATGAATTTAGAAGATTCTAAAGTTCTGATGAATATTGAAAAATACGGAAACACAACTTCTGCGACTTTACCATTAGTCCTTAATGATTTTGAACATTTATTCAAAAAAGGAGACACGATAATTTTAGCTGCTTTTGGAGGTGGATTCACTTGGGGATCTATATATCTAAAATGGGCATACGATAAAAAATAAATTTAAACTAAAAACAAATAATTATGGATTTAAAAGAAATTCAAAATCTAATCAAGTTTGTAGCAAATTCAGGAGTTGCAGAAGTTAAATTAGAGATGGATGATGTAAAAATCACCATCAGAACAACTTTAGAGGGGAATGTAACTGAGACCACGTATGTTCAACAAATGCCAGCTCAAGCTACACTTCCACAAGCAGCAGCACCGCAACAAATTGCTCCGGTTGCAGCAGCTCCAGAAGTTCCAGTAGTAGAAAATGCGCACTATATCACCATAAAATCTCCAATCATTGGAACTTTTTATAGAAAACCATCTCCAGATAAACCAATGTTTGTTGAAGTAGGTAAAACAATTTCTAAAGGTGACGTACTTTGTGTAATTGAAGCCATGAAATTATTTAATGAAATTGAATCTGAAGTTTCTGGTAAAATTGTAAAAATATTGGTTGACGATATGTCGCCAGTAGAATTTGACCAACCTTTATTCTTAGTAGATCCATCATAATAAATTATAAATTTTGAATGATGAGTTTTCGTTATTTGAAATAATTTAAGATTTAAAATTCTACATTTAAAATTTCAAAAAAAGATGTTTAAAAAAATATTGATTGCCAATAGAGGGGAAATTGCGTTACGCGTAATTAGAACATGCAAGGAAATGGGTATAAAAACAGTAGCCGTTTATTCTACTGCTGATGCCGAAAGTCTACATGTAAAGTTTGCTGACGAAGCGGTTTGTATTGGGCCACCTCCAAGCAACTTGTCCTATTTAAAAATGTCAAATATTATTGCCGCTGCCGAAATCACTAATGCAGATGCAATACATCCAGGATACGGATTCCTTTCTGAAAATTCTAAATTTTCTAAAATTTGTCAAGAACATGGTATCAAATTCATTGGAGCTTCTCCAGAGATGATTGATAGAATGGGAGACAAAGCTTCCGCAAAAGCTACGATGATTGAAGCAGGTGTTCCTTGTGTTCCTGGTTCAGTTGGAATTTTAGAATCATACGAACAAGCCTTACAATTATCAAGAGATTTTGGTTATCCAGTAATGCTTAAAGCAACTGCTGGTGGTGGTGGAAAAGGAATGAGAGCCGTTTGGAAAGAAGATGAATTGTTAAAAGCTTGGGAAGGTGCTCGTCAGGAATCTGCAGCAGCTTTTGGAAATGATGGAATGTATCTTGAGAAATTAATCGAAGAGCCTCGCCACATTGAGATTCAAGTAGTAGGAGATTCTTACGGTAAAGCTTGTCATCTTTCTGAAAGAGATTGTTCAGTACAAAGACGTCATCAAAAATTAACGGAAGAGACTCCATCTCCGTTCATGACAGATGAATTGCGTGAAAAGATGGGTGAAGCAGCTGTAAAAGCAGCAGAATACATTAAATATGAAGGCGCTGGAACGGTAGAATTTTTGGTGGATAAACACCGTAATTTCTACTTTATGGAAATGAATACCCGTATTCAAGTAGAACACCCAATTACGGAGCAGGTTATTGATTATGACTTGATACGTGAGCAAATTATGGTTGCCGCTGGAGTACCTATTTCTGGTAAAAACTATTTGCCTCAATTACATGCGATCGAATGCAGAATTAATGCAGAAGATCCTTATAATGATTTCCGTCCGTCTCCAGGAAAAATCACAACATTACATATGCCAGGTGGACATGGAGTTCGTTTAGATACTCATGTGTATTCAGGGTATACTATTCCGCCAAATTACGATTCAATGATTGCAAAACTTATTACTACAGCTCAATCTCGTGAGGAAGCCATTAGTAAAATGAGAAGAGCCTTAGATGAATTTGTAATCGAAGGAATAAAAACGACAATTCCATTTCATAGACAATTAATGGACGATCCTCGTTATATAGCAGGAGAGTACACTACGGCATTTATGGATACTTTCAAAATGAATGATCCGGAATAAAAAATACTTTATTTAATACAAAACCTTGCAGCGATGCAAGGTTTTTTTGTTTATTATAATTTTGATTCTGGGGCAAAGTGTGTAATTTTTATACACTTTGCCCCCCGTATTTATACATCTTTCATGTGTTTTAATTCAATAGTTATTTTTAAGGGGCTGTTTTTTAGCACTTTAAAGTCGCGGTGTGTTGCTTTAAAAGATTGGTATAATTATTTCTTTGTCTTAAGTAACAATAACAAATAAATAATTAAAATTTAAATACTATGAAAAAGTTAATCTTATCAGCAGCAATTTTATTAGGAAGTTTATCAACATTTGCAAGCACTATTCCTGCAACTAATGAGGAAGTCAAAACAACATCAATTCAAGAAGAATATTCTGAAGTAAAACTGGAAGAAGTTCCTGAGGCAATAAAAGCGGCATTAAAAACGGCTTATCCTGATGCTGTTCTGGACAAAGCATATATAAATGCTGCCAAAGAATACAAACTAGATGTAACTATTGGGGATAAAAAAGGAAATCTTTTTGCGGATGCAAATGGAAAATGGATTAAAAAATAAAAATAAAATTAAAATTAAAATAATCAATTAAAACAAATAGTATGAAAAAGTTAATGGTATCAGCAGCAATTATTTTGGGAAGTTTATCAGCATTTGCGACTACAGTTCCAAATCAGAATTTTCAAGTTCAATCCTCATTATTTCAAGAAGGTTATGCTGAAGTAGAAACAGTTCCAGACGCTGTGAAAAAAGCATTAGAAACTGCACATCCGGGAGCAGTTCTTGGAAAAGCATATATAAATGCAAAGAAAGAATACAAATTAGAGATTACAGTTGGAGGCCAGAAAGCTACTGTTTATTCAGATGCTAATGGCAACTGGATAAATAAATAATTTAGGTGAGTTTTGTTTTTAAAAAGAGAGATTGTTTGTAACAGTCTCTCTTTTTTTTGCATAAAATTATGAGAATACAAATTTAATAACTTTATTTTAGCCTTAAAGTTAAAATGTAATGGCTAAGATTTTATTGATTGAAGATGATGTTGCCTTTTGTAAATTATTAGAAAAATTTCTAATAAAGAAATTGTATGATGTAACGGCAGTCTTTTCAGCAGAAGAAGCAAAATCCAAAATTAAGAGTGATAAATTCGATTTAATCATTACTGATTTAAGACTTCCAGATTGTGATGGAATTGTGCTTATGTCAGAAATAAAATTGACTCATCCAAATATTCCCATAATACTAATGACGGGATATTCTGATGTGAGTACGGCTGTAAAAGCTATAAAAAATGGTGCTGCGGATTATATTTCCAAACCATTTAATCCTGAAGAAGTTTTATTGGTTATTACCAATGCTTTGCAAATTTCAAATGACAAGGAGCCAAATCAAATTGTCACTACTCAAAGAATTGGAAAACAAAATGTAAAAAAAACTACCAGCGAATTTGTTAAAGGGATTTCTAAAGCGTCCCAAAAACTTGCTGAATACATCCAATTAGTCAGCCCGACAAATATGTCAGTTTTAATTATTGGCGAAAGCGGGACTGGAAAAGAAGTTATTGCAAAAAGTATTCACGAAAACAGTTCCAGAAAAAACACTAATTTCATTGCCGTTGACTGTGGTTCCATTCCAAAAGAATTAGCCGCGAGTGAATTCTTTGGTCATATTAAAGGATCTTTTACTGGAGCAATTCAGGATAAAATTGGTTTTTTTGAAGCGGCAAATGGAGGAACTATTTTTCTGGATGAAATAGGGAATCTGTCTTATGAAAATCAAATTCAGCTTTTGAGGGCTTTACAGGAAAGAAAAATAAAACCCGTAGGTAGTAATAAAGAAATAGATGTAGATATCAGAATCATTACCGCTACAAATGAAGATTTGCGTGAAGCGGTTAAAAATGGAGATTTCAGGGAAGATTTATACCATAGAATCAACGAATTCTCTATTCATTCTCCATCATTAGTCGAGAGGAATGAAGATTTGATGATTTTTTCTGATTTTTTTCTTGAGAAATCAAATCAGGAATTAAATAAAAATGTCATCGGATTTTCTTCGGAGGTTATGACTATTTTTCAAAACTACAGATGGCCGGGAAATCTTCGAGAACTTCAAAATTGTATTAAAAGAGCCACGCTTTTATCGCAAGGTGATTTTATTGAAAAAACGGCACTTCCTATGGAGTTTTTTCAAAATGAAGACAAAAAAACAACCGATTTTTCTTTGTTTGAAAATGAGAAAGAAACCATTCTTGATGCTTTAAATCAAACGAATAACAACAAATCTGAAGCCGCAAAATTGCTTAAAATTAACAGAAAAACATTGTATAATAAATTAAATCGTTACGATATTAATTAGTCTAATTCCTTTTGCAAAAGAGTAAAAAGACTGTCAATTTTATCTTTTAAGTTCTCAGAATGAATTTTAATTACTGCAATTATAAAATCGTCCAGCTCTAATTGATCTAATATGGTGCTGATTTCGTTGGCTTGAATTTGCTTGAACATTGGCCCCATTTTATGAGCGATATTTTTAATCTCAATAAAATTTTCTGCTGAAACTGCCCGATTTAAATTTTCTAAATTTTCTTTGGTGCTTGTAATAAACGATTCTAAAACCTCATTTAAAGCTTCTTTTTCATTGGGCAAAAATGATTTTAAAGCTTTTAAAGAATAAGGCTTGTCTGTTTTTTTAGCATCAGTTCTATTTTTTAATCCAATAGGAATTTCATCATTATTCAAAATTGCGTTTATAATTTTAAGTAAAGTTTTGGGCGAATATGGTTTTCTGACAACGGTTGTGAATCCGGCTTTTCTATAAGTCTCTAAATCCAAATCACTTTTTCCGGTTACCGCTATTACGGGTTGTTTTTGATAATTGGAGTTGGGTGTGTTTTGGAGTTCTTTTAAAAATAAAAAACCGTCCATAACCGGCATTTGAATATCCGTAATTATGAAATCAAAACTGTTATTTTTGACCCAATGAAGCGCTTCGTGTGCATTGTTAAATGGGATTGCATTGAAGTGATGCTGTTTTAAAACTTCTGTTGTCAATTTTAATAAACTCACATCATCATCAATAATAACTGCAGTAAATACTTCTTCTGATGGGTATTTATTTGATTCTTTTTGAATCGCATCGTCAAATTGTAATGGAATTTGGAGCTGAAAAATACTTCCCTTGCCCAATTCGCTTTTCAAACTTAATTCACCACCTAAAATAGCTGTCATTTTTTTAGAGATGGTAAGCCCTAAACCCGTTCCGCCATATTTTTTTTCAATATTTTCATCGGCTTGTATGAATTCTTCAAAAATTAATTGTTGATTTTTTTCTTCTATTCCAATGCCGGAATCTTCAATTAGGATAATTATGGTATTCGTTTCTGAATGAATTTTGGCTCTAATTTTTATGAATCCTTTTTCCGTAAATTTGAAAGCATTCCCAATGATGTTAGACAATATTTGCCTCATTCGAAATGGATCTCCAATGATTCTTTTTTTAAGATTAGGATTAATTTCAATAATCAATTCAATTTGTTTTTGCGTATAAACGGATTGAATGCTGTTCCCAACTTCGTTAATGATGTCGTATAATGAAAAAGGAATTTTTTCTATGGTAATTTTTCCGGCTTCAATTTGAGTGAAATCAAGTAAGTCCTGTACTAATTGTGAAATGTAATCGGAGGAGCTTTTGATATTTTTGGTGAAATACAATTGTTTGGTATCCAAATCAGAATTTCCCAGCAGTTCCGTGTAACCAACAATGGTACTCAATGGTGTTTTTAAGTCATGGCTTACTGTCGAAATAAGTTGTTCTCTGCTTGTTAAGAGTTTTTTAGTTTTTGAATTTGCGACCTCCAATTGTTTTTTATAAGATTGGGTTTTGGAGTAATCATTTAAAATAATAATCAAAAAGAATAAGGTCAGTAACAATCCAATTATTGCGGCTGTGGTAACAATTTGGTTTGTTTTTTTTAGTGAATTTTCTCGGTCTGAATAGCTTTTGGTAGTGTTTTTAATAATTTCGCGTTCGATAATATTGAGTACTTTTCTTAATTGGTCGGATATCGAAAGTTCATTTTGCAGTAGTTTATTTTCTTCCTGATTTAATAATTGTTTCTTTTTAGCGGTTTCTTTTTTTACGTCATTCAGCAAATTTTTGGAAGCCATTAAAATAGAATCCGAAGCTTTTTTACTTAATGTATTGGTGCTGTCATCGGGAATGTTTTGATTCAAATAAGCCACATACTTTTTAAGTACATTTCGCTGGTATTGTCCCATCTCAGAAGGGTATTTTACAAAATCTTCCAATTGAAGTTTTCGCAACGAAGACTCCATTTTTGTCAAATCATCAATAGCGTTTTTTACAGAAGTTTCGTCTTCGGTTTTGTTTTTTATCGTTTTTAGTTGCTGAATGTTTTTAGTTTTTTTGGACAATAAATATTTAACACTATCTAATAAAGTGATTTGATAGGGAGTAGAAACCAATACTTTTAAAGAATCAATATCTGATTTTAAAGCCGCAGTTTTGTTGATGTAATTTTTAAAATCCTCTTCTGATTCGGATTGAATAGCTATTCGGGCTAAACTTTCCGTTTTATGCATATTAGATAGTAAATTGCTCACTTTCAAAATAGTGCTGCTTTCCTCCGTAATTCTCTTTTCTGTTTTAGAAAAACTCTTGTTTTCAGTATATAAAAACCACCCGACGCTTACAAAAAGTAACGCCAGCACCAGGTAACTTATGAAAACTTTTATCGGAATATAACTTTTTTTACTGTCCATTTTTCAAAGATAAAAATTACAAAAGCGTTTAAAGTTAAGTTATTCAAAATGTTTTGATACAAACAAAAAACCCCACTGAAAAGTGAGGTTTTATTTCTTTAAGTTTTAATTTACAAGGTTTCTTTCAGCCATTTAAAAAATTCACCTTGCCAAACCTGAGCATTTTGAGGTTTCAACACCCAATGGTTTTCTTCCGGAAAATACAAGAATCTACTTTTTATGCCACGTAATTGTGCTGCTTGGAAGGCTTCTTGACCTTGTCCAATTGGTACACGAAAATCTTTTCCGCCCTGAATAATTAAAATAGGTTTGTTCCATTTTTCTACTAAAGTCATTGGATTAAAAGTCGTGTAGGCTTTTTGAGCTACAACATTGTCTTTCTCCCAATATGCACCACCAAAATCCCAGTTGGAAAAGAAAACTTCCTCAGTAGTTCCAAACATGCTTTGGGTATTGAAAACTCCATCGTGGGCAATGAACGTTTTGAATCGGTTGTTGTGTATTCCCGCTAAATAGAAAACGGAATACCCACCGTAACTCGCACCAACGCATCCTAAACGGCTGGCATCAACATATTTTTCCATCGCCACATCATCAATCGCTGAAAGGTAATCGTCAATTACTTGCCCACCCCAGTCTTTGCTGATTTGCTCATTCCATTCCACCCCGTGACCCGGCATTCCGCGACGGTTTGGAGCCACAACAATATATCCGTTAGCAGCCATCAGTTGCAAATTCCATCGGTAGGAATAAAATTGTGTCAACGCAGATTGTGGTCCACCTTGACAGTATAAAAGTGTTGGGTATTTTTTTGTGGCATCAAAATTAGGCGGAAGAACGACCCAAACCAACATTTTTTTGCCATCCGTCGTCGTTACATATCTTCTTTCAGTTTTGCTTAGCGCCAAAGAATTATAGGTTGCCGTATTGACATTCGAAAGTTGTTTCCAAGTATTTTTCTTTAAATTATAAGAAAAAATTTCCGCCGCATGATTCATGTCGGTTCTCGTTACAATGATGTTATCACCGGAAAAGCCAACTAAGTCATTGACATCAAAATCGCCAGTGGTGATTTGGCGAACAGTGATTGCTCCCGAAGCTTCGGGATTGGTCAGACCGGGAAAATTAACTTCAAATAATTGTTTGGTTCCGTCTATAGGTGCTACAAAATAGATTTTTTTTCCGTCAGGACTCCAAATAAAATGATCCACGGTTCCATCCCAATTCGCCGTTAAGTTCATTTTCATTCCTTTGAAACTAACCAACAGGTCGTTTTTATCGGCTTCATAACCATCTCTTTTCATTTGCAACCAAGTCAAATTTCCTATCGGAGAAAATTGTGGAGCCGTATCATAACCTAAATTTTCCTCAGTTCTGTTGCTAGTTTTTCCCGTTTCCAGATTGTATTCGAAGATATTGGTGTTGGTAGAAACAGCATAATCCGTTCCTGCTTTTTTCTTGCTTACGTAAAGGATGCTTTTGCTGTCCGGCGACCAAATATAATCTTCGTCTCCACCAAAAGGTTTTTGTGGACTGTCAAAATTTTCGCCTTTCAGAATGTCAATTCCCGTTGCGCCTTCTTTGTTTTCTTTGTAAAAAACATGATTGTATTTACCTTCGTTCCAAGTGTCCCAATGACGGTAATTTAAGCCGTCATAGATTTGAACGTCGGATTTTTCAAGTTCCGGATAAAAATCTTTTCCGTGAACTTTTTCAATTTTTACTTCTTCATTATAAACGATATATTTCCCGTCTGGAGAAACATTTTTATCTTTTAATAATTCTTTAGTATCTTTTACTTCAGTTGGATTTCCTCCATTTACGGGCAAAGTGTAGAATTTTGAGCCCGATTTGTTTTCTTGGACCGAAGGAGTGGTGACTTTATAAACTACATTCTTTTCATCTTTGGAAATACCTAAAGGAGTGACTCTTCCTAATTTCCAGAGCAATTCCGGAGTCATTACATTTTGTGCCATAGCATTTAAACTCATCATTAATAAGGGTATAAGCAGTATTTTTTTCATTGCAATATTTGATTTTTTCTAGCTATAAAATTAGCCAATTTAAATTAATGTTTTTTCGTTTTTAACACTTGCTTTTTAGCCCCGATAGTCCCGAAGTTTCGGGAGAAATCCTTTTATTTTTTTTGTTTAAAAAATAAAAGATTGCTTCACACTACTTTTGTTTTAATTGGAGTTCAGTAAATTTATTTGCAACGGATAGCGGGATTAGCTCCAAAAAATTATTAATTTTATGAAAAATATTTTAACATGGATTTGAGTTATTGGGAGTTGAAAAACTGGTTTACTGATGTCGATTATACCATCGTAGGAAGTGGTATTGTAGGCTTGCATGCTGCTATACGCTTGCGCGAAAGATTCCCGGAAAGCAAAATTCTAGTGTTAGAAAAAGGATTGTTACCGCAAGGAGCAAGTACTAAAAATGCTGGTTTTGCGTGTTTTGGAAGTCTTTCAGAAATCATAGACGATTTAAAATCCCATTCGGAAGAAGAAGTGATTCATCTTGTTCAAAAACGATGGAAAGGCTTGCAATTGTTGCGAAAAAGACTCGGTGATGACGCGATAGATTTCAAACCGTATGGTGGATATGAGTTGTTTTTAAAAGACGATGAAAGTTGTTATAGTGAGTGTGTTGGGAAATTACCATTTATCAATGAAATTTTAAGACCACTTTTTAAAGCTGATGTTTTTGCCAAAGAAGTCGACCGTTTTGGGTTCAGCGGGATACAGGAATATTTAGTTTTCAATCCTTTTGAAGCACAAATAGATACCGGAAATATGATGCAGGCTTTGTTGAAAGAAGCGATTTCTAAAAACATTTTAATTCTAAACCAACAAGCCGTCACTTCTTATTATGACAAGGGAAATGGAGTGGAAGTGGCGCTTGGCGATTTCAGTTTCAATACTAACAAAATACTTTTTGCTACCAATGGTTTTGCCAATGCATTGACAAATGGAGCGGTAAAACCTGCCAGAGCCCAGGTTTTAATCACAGAACCGATTAAAAATTTAGACATAAAAGGGACTTTTCACTTAGATAGAGGCTATTATTATTTCAGGAATATTGGCGACAGAATATTATTGGGTGGAGGAAGAAACCTCGATTTTGAAACTGAAAATACAACTGAATTTGGGCAAACAGAAATCGTCCAAAATAAATTGGAACAATTATTAAAAGAAGTAATTTTGCCTCAGCAGGATTTCCAAATTGCACACCGTTGGAGTGGGATTATGGGTATTGGCAACAGCAAGAATCCAATTGTTTCACAACTGTCCGATAATGTCTATTGTGGCGTTCGATTGGGCGGAATGGGAGTGGCAATAGGAAGTTTAATTGGAACAGAATTAGCAGATTTAGTATAATGGCAACGAAAATAACACCAAGAAAATCAAGACAACCCGTTAAAAAAGAACCGACTTCTTTTATGAGCAAACTAACACGTTTTTTATTCAAAGTTTTTTTATGGTTCCTCGGACTTTCTTTGTTTTTTGTGGTACTTTTTAAATTTGTTCCGGTTCCATTTACGCCTTTAATGGTGATTCGCGCCATTGAAAATAAAGCTGCCGGAAAAGAAGTTTTTTTCAGTCACGACTGGGAACCAATTGAAAATATCTCTATGAATCTTCAAAAAGCCGTAATCGCCAGCGAAGATGGAACGTTCTTGAAACACAATGGTTTTGATTTTGTCGCGATGCAAAAAGCATATAAAAGCAATGAAAGAGGCCGAAGAATAAAAGGTGGAAGCACCATATCACAACAAACAGCCAAAAATGTATTTCTTTGGCAAGGCCGAAGTTATTTGAGAAAAGGACTTGAAGCTTATTTTACGGTTCTCATTGAAATCATTTGGGGAAAAGAACGCATCATGGAAGTGTATTTAAATAGTATCGAAATGGGAAATGGTGTTTATGGGGCACAAGCGGCTGCAGAACATTGGTACCGAAAAGATGCTTCCAGCCTCACGCCGATGCAGGCAGCAGGAATTGCAGCGATTTTACCCAATCCAAGAAAGTATTCGGCGACTAGTTCTTCTTCATATATCAACAGACGAAAAGCTAAAATTGTCCGTGTGATGCGAACCGTTGGAAAAATAGATTATTCGAAATAGTTGTCTTTTATTATAAAAATAAAAAAACCGTAAAGTCTTACTTAAAAGATTTTACGGTTTTTGTTTGTGGAGAATATCGGATTCGAACCGATCACCTTCCCGAACGCTTTCGGGACACTCTATTCAGATGATTCTTTTGATATTAAAAATTCAATATATTTTCTACTTTTCTACTTTTTGATTTCCATTTCTCTTTGTACAGCCAATGAGCGTGAATCAAAACTTTCAAAATAAACCATTATCCAATCTTTAGCCACTTTTGTGTAAGTACTTCTACTATTTAAATGGTCATTAAGTCTATTTTCAATATTTTCACAGGAACCAGTGTAATATTTGTCTAAAGTATTAGAGAAAATGATATAAGTATAAAACATATGCTTCAAAATAAAAAAGCCTCACATCTCTGTAAGGCTTGATTTTACTGGTGGAGAATATCGGATTCGAACCGATCACCTTCCCGAATGCTTTCGGGACACTCTATTCAGATGATTCTTTTGATATTAAAAATTCAATATATTTTCTACTTTTCTTCTTTTTGATTTCCATTTCTCTTTGTACAGCCAATGAGCGTGAATCAAAACTTTCAAAATAAACCATTATCCAATCTTTAGCCACTTTTGTGTAAGCACTTCTGCTATTTAAATGATCATTAAGTCTGTTTTCAATATTTTCACAAGAACCAGTGTAATATTTGTCTAAAGTTTTAGAGAAAATGATATAAGTATAAAACATAGGCTTTAAAATAAAAAAGCCTTACATCTCTGTAAGGCTTGATTGTCAATTTGTGGAGAATACCGGATTCGAACCGGTCACCTCTTGCCTGCCAGGCAAGCACTCTAGCCAAATGAGCTAATCCCCCAATATTATTTATAAGTAATTAAGAACTTCGAACCAATCGCACTCCCGAAAGCTTTCGGGATACTCTAGCCAAATGAGCTAATCCCCCAAACGTGTTCGCAAATATAACATATAAATTTTCCAAAAAGCAAATTTCAAAATACAAATCTATTCTATTTGAAAAAATGCCAAATCCTACTTTACTTTTTTTAACTTTACATCAAAATCCCCGCTATGGTATCAGAAAACCCAACAGGTTCGCTCTTCACAACAATTGAAAATAAAATCGCAACCCTTTCATTTGGTCACCCTTCAAGCAATTCTTTTCCAAGAGAATTGTTAGATCGTTTAACGAATGAGTTCGCTGTTTTGAGTTCAAATCCAACTGTTTCGGTGATTGTTATACAAAGCGAAGGCTCTGGAGCTTTTTGTGCAGGCGCTTCTTTTGATGAACTTTTGGCCGTTTCGGATGAAGCCGCAGGAGCCCATTTTTTCTCTGGATTTGCGCATTTAATCAATGCAATGCGTTCGTGTTCCAAGCTTATTGTGGGTCGTGTTCACGGAAAAGCAGTTGGCGGAGGAGTAGGAATTGCTTCTGCCTGTGATTATACCTTAGCTACAAAAAACGCTTCAATAAAATTATCAGAATTGGCAATAGGAATTGGTCCGTTTGTGATCGAGCCCGTAGTTTCTAAAAAAATCGGAAAGACAGCAATGGCCGAAATGACCCTTGCAGCTCACGAATGGAAAACTGCTGATTGGGCCGCAGCCAAAGGATTGTACGCCAATACTTTTGAAACCCTCGAAGAACTGGATGCCGCAATAGCTGATTTCAGCGCTAAATTATCCAGTTATAATCCCGAAGCTTTACTGGAAATGAAAAAGGTTTTGTGGGAAGGAACGCAACATTGGGATACATTGTTGTTAGAACGCGCTGCTATTTCGGGTAAATTGGTGTTGTCTGATTTTACCAGAAAAGCGTTGTCCCAATTCAAAAAATAATTTTTTCAGGACTTATTCTGAATCTATTTCCTGCTGTTCACTATATCTTTTTATAAGGTCAAGAAAAATCACCTTATAAAAAGGATATCTCCCGAAGCTTCGGGATCATCAGGGATAGGCCTCAGTGTAATCCAAATTATTTTTTTTCCATTATAAAATTAAGGTTCATTAAGACCTTAACTTAATTTTTCTTCATTTCTTAATGGTTTAACTATTACATTTTTTATGCTTACTCGGGTTTTAATTCCTTAAAATCGTTTGCCCCACATTTACATCCCATTTCTCATATCAATTTGCTAAATTTGTATCAAAATTAAACTCCGATGAGCAATATCAGAATTACAAAACAATTTAGTTTCGAAACCGGTCACGCCTTATACGGTTATGACGGGAAATGTAAAAATGTTCACGGACATAGTTATAAATTGTCAGTAACGGTAATTGGAACACCAATCACAGATCGTTCCAATGTGAAATTTGGAATGGTGATTGACTTCACGGATTTAAAGAAAATTGTAAAAGAAGAAATTGTAGATCAATTTGACCATGCGACAGTTTTTAACGGAACGACGCCGCATATCGAATTGGCAAATGAATTGATGAGCCGCGGACACCATGTTATTTTGGTAGATTACCAACCAACAAGCGAAAACATGGTCGTTGATTTTTCTCAAAGAATTATCAGCCGATTACCGGAAGGAATCACGCTTTTTTCCTTAAAATTACAAGAAACCGAATCTTCTTTTGCAGAATGGTTTGCTAGTGATAATATGAAATCCATACTGTAACTTCATGCAATTACCCCATAATAAAAAAGTATATTTCGCCTCCGATCAACATTTTGGCGCACCAACAGCCGAATTGAGTTTTCCTCGAGAACAAAAATTCGTGGCATGGCTCGACGAAGTTAAAGGCGATGCCGAAGCTATTTTTCTGTTGGGTGATTTATTTGATTTTTGGTTCGAATACAAAACCGTAGTCCCAAAAGGATTTATTCGTGTTTTAGGCAAACTCGCTGAAATCCAAGACAGTGGAATCCCCGTTTATTTCTTCGTGGGAAATCACGACTTGTGGATGGAAGATTATTTTCAGAAAGAACTGAATATTTCCGTGTTTCATGACAATCAAGAATATACTTTTGGAGATAAAACATTCCTTATTGGCCACGGCGACGGAAAAGGTCCTGGTGATTTAGGTTACAAACGAATGAAAAAGATATTTACAAATCCGTTTTTCAAATGGCTTTTTAGATGGCTTCATCCTGATATTGGCGTGAAACTGGCGCAATATCTTTCCGTAAAAAACAAACTGATTTCTGGTGATGAAGATGTAACTTTTCTTGGCGAAGACAACGAATGGCTGATTCTTTATTCCAAAAGAAAATTAGAAACCAAACACTACAATTACCTTATTTTCGGACACCGTCATTTGCCTATGAAAGTAACCGTAGGAGAAAATGCCGAGTATGTGAATCTAGGTGACTGGATATCATATTTTACCTATGGCGTTTTTGATGGTGAGAATTTTGAGATTAAAAAGTATTAAAATCATCATAAAAATTAAATTATGAAAACTGACAATAAAGTATCTAAATTCTTTTTTTTACTTGGCTCAATATTGCTACTAATGGGGCTGTTATCTGTAAACTTAGATGATTTTTCATTTGAAATTAATAAAGGACCATATAGAAATATCATCCTTGGAGCTTTATTTTTAATGATTGGCTTGTACAAAGTTTACAAAGAGAAAAATACCAATCAGATTAAAGAGTAGTTAGTTGAACAAACTCGACACAATTATACATTCAAATTTGTTATGCTGTAAGCTTCTTTCAAGAGAGGTGAGAGTATTTCGTTTGTGTTTATAAAAAAAAGGTTAAATGATATTTAGCAAATCCCTAATTCATTCCCTCTCCAAACAAATAATCATCCAAATTTATTTTAAACAAAGTGCCTTCCACCAAGTCTTTTACGGCATCTAACTCTTCCATGGAAACAGCCAAATCAATTTGGGAACAAGGTGTTTTTAGTAAAAATTTGTGGCATTTGTTTTTCAGTTCACAATCGTCGCAGCATTTATTTTGGGTATAGCTGTCCTCAATACATCGCTTAAATAGTTGCAGTTCTTGTTTGGTAAAATAAAAACCCATTTCTCTAAAAACAAGTTGGACTTTGTCCAATACTACATCATTATCTTTTCTCCAGTAAAAAGCAGTGCCTAAATTGTTATGATATATTTGTTTTATTTCTTGCATGTGTCATCAATTTGAAGCAAATATAAGTATTATTTATATTTATTCTAAATAATAAAACATAAAAAAGACATAAAAAAAGTCGGTAAGTAATCTTGAGATTAATTTACTGAAGGATAGTAAGAAGTGTTTTTTCTAGAAAAAAACTATTTATAACTCGCTCTTTTCGTGTTCTTCAACATCTTTTTGCAAGTCCAGTTTTCTAAAAGTAGGCGATATGGCTCCGGTAATAAACACGGTAATCAGTGTCATGCTTCCGCCAAAGACCACTGCGCTAACAGTTCCCATCAGCTTAGCAGTTAATCCGCTTTCAAAAGCACCCAATTCATTGGAAGAACCCACAAATATAGAATTCACGGCTGCAACACGGCCTCGCATGTGATCAGGAGTCTTCAATTGCAAAATAGTTTGGCGTATCACCACCGAAATTCCATCGAAAACACCACTTAAAAATAAAGCGGCAACAGACAGCCAAAAAATAGAAGAAAGTCCAAAAACGATAATACAAATCCCAAACGCAAAAATAGCCGACAGCAGTTTCATACCTGCATTTTTAGTAAAAGGAATGTATGCGGAAATAATCAGCATCAAAAAAGCACCAACAGCAGGGGCAGCTCTCAAAACACCAAATCCCTGCGGTCCCACTTTCAAAATATCCTGTGCAAAAATGGGCAATAACGCGACGGCACCACCAAAAAGAACGGCAATCATATCCAACGATAAAGCGCCTAAAATCGTCTTATTGTTGAAAACAAATTTCACGCCTTCTTTCAAGCTTTCCATAATGGGTTCACCAATTTTTGGATTCAAAATAGGTTTTGTTGCTATACGGGTTAAAGCAATCAAAGCTAAAAGTGAACATCCCAAAACGATGGACATGGACCAATGAACACCAATCCAATTGATAGAAAAACCGGCTACTGCTGGCCCTAAAACCGAACTTATTTGCCAAACGGAACTGCTCCAAGTGGCAGCATTGGGATATAATTTTTTAGGAACAATTAACGCTAAAAGAGAAAATATCGTCGGGCCAAGAAAAGCACGTACCAATCCTCCTAAAAAGACGAAAAAGTAAATGGAATATAAAATAGTTTGGGTAGAAAAATCTTTGATGAAAGGGGGCCACGTGAATAAGAACAAACCCAAACTGATGATTGAAAACCCTAAAATACATTTGAAAAGCAATCCTTTTTTCTCCTTTTGATCCACAATGTGACCGGCAAATAAAGCCATCGAAATCGCTGGAATAACTTCCATTAATCCGATGATTCCTAATGATAACGGATTTTTGGTCAAACTATATACTTCCCATTCAATGACAATAAACTGCATCGACCAGCCAAAAACCATGGCAAAACGTAATAGTAAAAAAATATTAAATTCTTTATAACGCAGTGCCGAATAAGGATCGTTTTTTTTCATAACAATATAATCATTCTTTAATATCTCGCAATCGCAATTGCAAACTTAATTTACCTTTCCATTCGTTTTCATCGATGCAATACACCGTTTGAAAAGGTTTTTGATGAGTAGTCAGTTCCATTTTGTTTCCCAAATTAAATCCAATTGCAGCGATGCCTTCGGAGTTATTTTGTTTGACAAAAAGTTTTAAATGTTCATCTTCTTGCCCCATAGGTTTTCCATAACCAGTGTCTTTGATGTTTTTAGTTAGGAAAATTGGGGTCATATTTTGTGGTCCGTACGGTTCAAATTGTTTCAGAATTCGGATTAATTTTGGTGTGATATCAGCAAAATCAATTTCGGCATCAACTGCAATTTCTGGTGTCAACATGTCCGGATGAATGGTTCTTTCTACTTCTTGTTCGAAAGCCTCTTTGAAGATTTGATAGTTTTCTTCCTTCAACGTCATTCCTGCGGCATACATGTGACCACCAAATTGTTCCAAATGTTCGGTACAGGCTTCGAGTGCATTATAGACATCAAACCCTTTTACGGAACGTGCTGAAGCGGCATATCTATCGCCACTTTTTGTAAAAACAAGTGTCGGACGATAATAGGTTTCAATCAATCGAGAAGCGACAATTCCAATCACGCCTTTGTGCCAATCTTCTTGAAAAACTACAGAGGTAAAACGTTCTTTTTCGTTGTTTTCCTCAATTTGTTTTAATGCTTCTTTGGTGATTAATTTGTCTAAATCTTTTCGCTCTGAATTATACGCCTCGATTTCAGAAGCAAATTGTTGGGCTTGCTCAAAATTAAATTCGGTTAACAATTCGACCGCATGATTGCCGTGTTTAATGCGTCCAGCGGCGTTTATTCTGGGTGCGATGATGAAAACAACATCGGTAATATCTAAAGTTTGTTTTTTTATTTGGTGAATGATGGCTTTGATTCCTGGTCTTGGGTCAGAATTGATTACTTGCAATCCAAAATAAGCCAGCACCCGATTTTCTCCAGTCATTGGAACGATATCAGCAGCAATCGCAGCTGAAACTAAATCTAAATATGGAATCAAATCATCGATAGTTTCATTTCGGTTTTGGCCCAAAGCCTGAATCAATTTGAAACCTATTCCACAACCACATAATTCATCATAAGGATACGTACAATCGTCTCGTTTAGGGTCGAGAATAGCAACAGCTTCGGGTAAAAATTCTCCCGGTCTGTGGTGGTCACAAATGATAAAATCGATGTTTCTTGCTTTGGCGTAAGCCACATGATCGATGGATTTTATACCGCAATCTAAAGCAATTATAAGTGAAAATCCATTGTCATCAGCAAAGTCAATTCCTTTAAATGAAATTCCATAGCCTTCATCATAACGATCCGGAATGTAGGTCGCCACGTTCGGATAATAGGTTTTTAAATAGGAAGAAACTAGTGAAACTGCAGTGGTCCCATCGACATCATAATCACCAAAAACAAGAATATTTTCCTCGTTTTCAATCGCTTTTTCAATTCGGGTTACTGCTTTTTCCATATCTTTCATCAAATATGGATCGTGCAAATCCTCTAAACTCGGGCGAAAAAACCTTCTGGCATCTTCAAATGTTTCAATACCGCGTTGCACTAATAAAGTGGCCACAAAATCTTCTACATTCAACGCTTTCGCCAAATGTTGTACAGTCTCCTCGGAAGGTTTTGGTTTTAAGGTCCAACGCATAGTGATTTGGTATTATAGAATTGTGTTAGGAATTTTGTTGGGTCGAGCACATTCTAGACTAACTGATTTGTCTCGACTGCGCTCGACCTGACAGCGAATTTTAATTTTTATTTCAACACTAAAGCACTTCCGTAAAAGGCAATTCCATCCCAACCGGTTTTCATAAAATTCCTAATGTTTTGATGATCTGTTCCGTTTGGATTTTGTAAAACATCTTCGTAATAATAGGCTCCAAAACAGGCTAGTGTTTCTGCTTCTGATAAGTTTTGAATTTCGGCGAACGAAAATAATTTGCAAGATCCTGAATTTTCTCCTGCTGCATTGTGTTGCAAACCATTCTCAAATGCTGTGGGTGTAAAGTCGTAGTTTTCTTCGATAGTAGCAATGGTTTCTGAAAATACTATCGCTTCAGGTGTTTGTTTTAATTTCTCTAAGAAAGCGGCTATAGTCATATTGATTTTCATTATTTAGAATTGTGAGGCAATTGTTTTCGCGGCAAAAATAGCGCCATCCATATAACCAGGGTTTTGATTGGCTGTTTCAGCTCCGGAAACATATAATTTTTCGTTTAGTAACGGTGTTTTAAAAAGGGAATGTCCGTTGTTTTGGTGGGCTAATACGAGTTGCTCATACGGTTCAAATGTAAGTGGTTCTTCCCTCCAAACGTTCTCATAATAGCATACATAATCGGTAGCCTCTGGCCCAAAGAAAGTAGTTAATTGTGCAATCACTTTTTCTTTACGTTCCTCTAAGGAAAGGACTGCGGTTCCACCATTTAGGAATCCTTTCAGCGCAAAACCGGAATTATCGGCGGTGCTGTGGTCGTACATTTCCTGAATAATACTAGATTGACTGAATAATGTTCCAGAATAGTTATTCTGTTTCCAAAAAGGAGTTTTATATTCCATAGCAAATTTTATGGATTCGCCCATCCAAGTATGCGTTTTTTTGGCTAGTTGTGTAAAATTGTCGGGTAATTTGGGTTCAAAAAGCACCGAGTTTACCAGCAAATTAGGTGGAATAGTGCTGATTACTTTATCGGCTGAATAGGTATTTCCTGCTGCATCTATTACGATTAATTGGTTATTTCCCTCTTTTATCCCCGTTATTCTAGTTTGTGTTTTGATATGTTGTAGACCAATCTCAGAGACTAATCTATCAATTAGTGTTGCAGTTCCGCCTTCAATGCGAAAAGAAGGTTCTTCGGAATCTGAGATTTCAAATTTTTGCGGCGGCACAAAAGACATCGTTTCAAATAATGAAAAGCCCTTTGTATGTTGTCTAAAATAAGGGAGTTCTAAAGTTTGAAGTACCTCCAGAAGATGCAGGTGTTGGTTTCCAAACCAAGTCGCACCCATTTCCATAGTGACAGCTGTTGTTCCGGTTATGGTTTTTATGCGGCCCCCAATTCTGGTATTAGCCTCCAATATCAGAACTTCTATCCCCTTTTTTTGAAGTAAAAAAGCAGTGTAGAGTCCACAAAGTCCCGCACCAATTACAATAACTTTTTCCTTTTTCATTATTATTCTTCAGCTGAGAATTTAGATTTTTTAGGTTCTTTGGTTATTGGTTTTCCACCTACAACCACAACAATTTCTCCTCTCGGAGCTATTTTTTCAAAATGAGTCAAAACTTCTCGTACCGTTCCTCGAACATTTTCTTCGTGTAATTTTGATAATTCTCTACAAACACAAATCGGTCGCTCTTCACCAAAATAAGTAATGAATTCCGATAAAGTTTTTACTAATTTATGCGGTGAAACATATAAAATCATTGTACGCGTTTCTTCGGCTAAGGCCAAATAACGGGTTTGTTTCCCTTTTTTGTCAGGCAAAAACCCTTCGAAAACAAATTTATCATTAGGTAAACCACTGTTGACTAATGCCGGAACAAATGCTGTTGCACCGGGCAAACATTCAACTTCAACTCCATTTTCAACACAAGCTCTAGTCAATAAAAAACCGGGATCTGAAATGGCAGGCGTTCCTGCATCTGAGATTAAGGCGATATTTTCTCCTGCTTTTAAACGAGAAATTAAATTCTCTACGGTTTTGTGTTCGTTGTGCATATGATGGCTGTACATGTGCGTGCCAATTTCGAAATGCTTTAACAGTTTTCCACTCGTACGCGTATCTTCAGCGAGAATCAAATCGACTTCCTTAAGAATCCGAATCGCTCGAAAAGTCATGTCTTCGAGATTGCCAATAGGCGTAGGAACGATGTATAATTTTGACATAGATAAAATAATTGAATACAAATTTTATAGAAAATTTGTATTTGTTCAAATGTATATTCAGAAAAAATTCAAGGAAATTTACAAGAATTTTTTCTCTATAATATCCATAAAACGTTCTTCATAATCCTGTTTTCCTTCCCAGTTGTTATAGTCCGGTTTTACCATTTCCTGAATAAAATCTCTGGTTTCGTAGAAGGTATCAAACGTGATTAGTTGATTTAAAACGCGGTTGTAGTCTTCGCTGCTGTTTCCAAAAAGGTGTTTTATAAAAGCAATGCGGTCATTCAAATCGATATTGATTCCTTTGGCTAGTTTTTCGTTTAACGAAACTGTTTTTGGCTCAACGGCTTCCTCTTTGACTGGTACTACTTTTTCTTCCTCTGCAATAATTTCTTTTGGAGTTTCGATTACTACTGCAGTAGGAATATTTTCAATTTGTTGCACTTTTACAAACTGTGTGTCATGGTAATTTCCGCCCAATAAATCTTCGAAAGAAATTTGTACCGGTTCCATTTTCTTTGGTACTTCCAGTTCTGTTTCTACTTCCTCTTCTTGTGATAATTCAAAAGCCGGAGTGAATGGAACTGTTTCAGGTTCTGAAGTTTCTTCTTCCTCAGCAATTATTTCTTCCTCAATGATAGGTTCTTCCTCAATAATTGGTTCTTCTTCTTCCGCAGTTACTTCTTCATTAGAAATTGTTTCTTCCAAAGGCGTTTCAACGGTTTCTTCTTCCGCAATACTCGTTTCAGATTCATCAGTAGTTGCTGTTGTTTCTTCCAAAGGAGCTTCAACAGTCTCTTCTTCCACACTACTTGTTTCAGATTCAGATGCATCAACAGTTGTTGGTTGTTCCAAAGGCGTTTCAACAATTTCTTCGGTAATAGTTTCTTCGACTATAGCTTTAATTTCCGGTTGAACTGATTCTGTTTTATCAAAAATAGATTCAATTTTTTGTTCCACTTCAGCTGCGCCAATAGTTGGTTTTGCCTCACTAAAGTGTTCGTCTACAAATCGTAAGACAGAAAGTTTTTCATATAATTTCTGCGTTTCCAGATATAATTGATTGATGTCAGATTTATTTTTTAGTTGTAATACTCTGTGTGCAATGCTGATTAAATCGGCTTCCAATTTTTTTTTCATAACTTTTGAAATTATAGTGTGTTAGGCGGGTCTTTTTTATAAATGTCTTCCTAGTTTTTGTTTAGGATAAGGAAGAAGGAACCTTTGCTCGCGTTATTTATTTTTTAAATAAGAGCTCGCGAATCTCCGATTTAATAAAAATGTTATACTTTTGAAACGACGTAAAAGTATAAAATTTTTAAGTCGGTTTTATCCATTACAAAGTAATAAAAACTATTCATTTTTTAAGTCAGAAAAATACAAAATGTTTCTCGAAAATACAGTAAATCATAAAGAACAATTTGGTTGGATCGAAGTCATTTGTGGCTCCATGTTTTCGGGTAAAACCGAAGAATTGATCCGTCGTTTGAAAAGAGCGCAATTTGCCAAGCAAAAAGTAGAAATTTTTAAACCGGCAATCGATACGCGTTATGATGATGAAATGGTGGTGTCGCATGATGCTAACGAAATTCGCTCCACGCCCGTTCCTGCTGCCGCAAATATTGCTATTTTGGCACAGGGTTGCGATGTGGTAGGCATTGATGAAGCACAGTTTTTTGATGATGAAATTGTCAAAATTTGTAATGATTTGGCTAATCAGGGAATCCGGGTAATTGTTGCTGGATTAGATATGGATTTCAAGGGAAATCCTTTTGGTCCTATGCCCGCATTAATGGCCACTGCCGAATATGTGACCAAAGTGCATGCCGTATGTACCCGCACCGGAAATCTGGCGAATTACAGTTTCCGTAAAACTGACAATGACAAGCTCGTCATGTTAGGGGAAACCGAAGAATACGAGCCTTTGAGCCGTGCCGCGTATTATCACGCTATGAAAAAAGATCA
Source organism: Flavobacterium sp. GNP002 (assembly GCF_054343795.1). Taxonomy (NCBI): domain Bacteria; kingdom Pseudomonadati; phylum Bacteroidota; class Flavobacteriia; order Flavobacteriales; family Flavobacteriaceae; genus Flavobacterium; species Flavobacterium sp. GNP002. The sequence goes on along the minus strand of NZ_JBTGUW010000001.1, from coordinate 900,320 downwards.
GGAGTAGTAAAATATTATTTAGAAGAAACCCTTTCAAAGTTTAAACTTTGAAAGGGTTATTTTATAAAAAAGGGGAAACTTGTTTTAAACAAATTTCCCCTTTTTAGTATTTTTAAATTCTAAATTACATCTTTTTTCTCATTCTAGCTACCGGAATATCAAGTTGTTCTCTGTATTTTGCAATGGTTCTTCTTGCAATTGGATAGCCTTTTTCTTTAAGAATTTCGGCCAATTGATCATCTGGAAGTGGTTTTTTCTTGTCTTCTTCTTCAATGGTGTTCTGAAGAATTTTTTTGATTTCCAATGTCGAAACATCTTCGCCTTGATCATTTTTCATCGCTTCCGAGAAGAATTCTTTAATCAGTTTCGTCCCATAAGGCGTTTCCACATATTTACTGTTGGCTACGCGTGAAATTGTAGAAATATCAAGACCTACCATATCAGCAATATCTTTCAGAATCATCGGTTTCAATTTGGTTTCATCTCCATCGAGGAAATATTCTTCCTGATAATGCATAATCGCATTCATGGTTACAAAAAGCGTTTCCTGACGTTGGCGTATCGCATCGATAAACCATTTAGCTGAATCCAGTTTTTGTTTGATAAACTGCACCGCATCTTTTTGCTGTGCTGATTTATCACGGGAATCCTTATAGGTTTGCATCATTTCCTGATAATCTTTGGAAACGTGCAGGGAAGGAGCATTTCGTCCGTTTAAGGTCAGTTCCAGTTCGCCGTCCACAATTCTGATGGCGAAATCAGGAACCACATTTTCAGTTACTTTGTTGTTTCCGGTAAACGATCCGCCTGGTTTTGGATTCAGTTTTTCTATTTCGTGAATGGCTTTTTTCAGTTGCTCATTCGAAACATTGTATTTTTGTAACAGTTTATCGTAATGTTTTTTGGTAAAAGCATCAAACTGATTTTCGATAATATCAGTAGCTAATTCCACGGATTCTGTTGGTGTTTTGTGTTTTAGTTGCAACAACAGACATTCTTGTAAATCTTGTGCGCCCACGCCTGAAGGTTCCAGTTCATGAATCACCTGCAACATTTTTTCCACCATTTTTTCATCAGTGTAAATGCCTTGGGTAAACGCCATATCGTCTACCATATCAGGAACGCTTCTGCGGATATAACCCATGTCATCAATACTTCCTACCAAAAATTCTGCAATTTCACGCTCTTCATCATTTAGGATGAACGTATTCAACTGATTGATTAAATCCTGGTGGAAACTAACCGGCGCTGCAAAAGGCGTTTCACGATCATCGTCGTCATCGCTGTAATTGTTAGCCTGTGTTTTATAATCCGGTGTTTCGTCGTTGCTTAAATATTCGTCAATATTGATGTCTTCGGCTTCAATTCTGTCTGATTCCGAATCATCATAATCGTCATAATCTTCGTTTTCGAACTCGTCCTTTTCATACTCATCTTCATCTTTTCCGGCTTCCAAAGCTGGATTTTCGTTCATTTCTTCCAATAAACGTTGTTCGAAAGCTTGCGTAGGCAATTGAATTAACTTCATCAGCTGAATTTGCTGTGGAGATAATTTCTGTGATAACTTTAAATTTAAGAATTGCTTTAGCATTTTTATTGTTTAAAAGTTTAAGGTTTAAAGTTTAAGGTTGCTGAACTTTCAACAACCTTAAACTTTAAACTTGAAACAAATTTTTAGAATTCCGCATTCATTGGCGTTCTTGGGAAAGGAATTACGTCACGAATGTTTGTCATTCCTGTTACAAATAATACCAATCTTTCGAACCCAAGTCCAAAGCCAGAGTGAACCGCTGAACCGAATCTTCGAGTATCAAGATACCACCACAATTCTTCTTCATCAATTCCTAAGGCTTTCATTTTTTCAACCAAAACATCAAAACGTTCCTCTCTTTGAGAACCACCTACGATTTCTCCAATTCCTGGAAAAAGGATATCCATGGCACGAACTGTTTTTCCGTCTTCGTTCAAACGCATGTAAAATGCTTTGATATTTGCCGGGTAATCAAACAAGATTACCGGACATTTAAAGTGTTTTTCCACCAAGTAACGCTCGTGTTCTGACTGTAAATCAGCACCCCATTCGTTGATGATATAGTTGAATTTTTTCTTTTTATTTGGCGTACATTCTCTTAAAATGTCAATTGCTTCCGTATAGGAAACTCGTTTGAAATTGTTTTCCAAAACAAAGTTTAATTTGTCTAGCAAAGCCATTTCGCTTCTTTCCGCAACTGGTTTTGATTTCTCTTCGTCCAATAATCGTGTTTCCAAGAATTTCAAATCTTCAGGACATTTGTCCATCGTGTATTTGATTACATATTGAATAAAATCTTCAGCCAAGTCCATATTGTCATTCAAATCATTGAAAGCCACTTCCGGCTCAATCATCCAAAATTCCGCAAGGTGACGCGAAGTATTCGAGTTTTCAGCTCTAAAGGTTGGTCCAAAAGTATAAATCTGACCCAAAGCCATCGCAAAAGTTTCTCCTTCCAGTTGTCCTGAAACCGTTAAGTTCGTTTCTTTCCCGAAGAAATCTTCTTTGTAATTCACTTTTCCGTCTTCGGTTCTTGGCGTTCCGTCAAATGGCAAAGCAGTAACTTTAAACATTTCACCAGCGCCTTCTGCGTCTGATCCTGTTATGATTGGCGTATTCACATACACAAAACCTTTTTCTTGAAAATAACTGTGAACCGCATACGATAATACTGAACGTACTCTCATTATCGCTCCAAACATATTAGTACGAACTCTTAAATGCGCATTTTCACGCAAGAAATCCAAGCTCGGTTTGTTTTTTGGTTGTATCGGGAATTTCTCTGCATCTGAATCTCCAAGGATTTCCAGTTTAGCCACTTGGATTTCAAATTTCTGTCCGGCACCTTTACTTTCTACTAAAGTTCCTGTCACAGATATAGCTGCTCCAGTTGTAATTCTCTTCAAAGTCTCGTCTGGCGTGTTCTCAAAATCGACAACACATTGTATATTATCAATGGTCGAACCATCGTTTAAGGCAATAAATTGATTGTTTCTAAAAGTTCTCACCCATCCTTTTGCATTTACTTCATGAAGCGTCGTGGTACTGTTTAGTAAGTCTTTAACTTTTGTATGTCTCATTTTATGTATATAATTGATATTAAAAATTGTCTCGTGACTGAACTGCAAATATAAATGATTTGTTTGAAAAGTCATTGTAAGAAATAGGGTAATCAGGAGCTATTTCCCGCTATCCGCTATATCTTTGTGTTTTTAAAGAAAAAACACAAAGGATGCCGCTACAAACGCAGTTCACTGAACTCCTATAAAAATAAAAGCAAGGTGAAGTAATCAGGGCTAGGTTGCGGTGAAATTTTAGGTTTTCAAGCAAAATTAGAAGCTGTCCCAATAAAAAACGACACGATGAACAAAAGACTGCAGGGATAAATATTTTAAAAACTTGACAAACCTACTAACAGTTTGTATTTTTGCCCTATGAACGACAATTTTGTAACAGAGTATTTTGGTATTGGGATTCAAAACGGTAAAACTCCTGAGAACTTGGGTGTATTATGGCGCACAGCACAAAATCTTGGTGCAAGTTATATCTTTACCATAGGCAATCGCTACGCGAAGCAGGCTTGCGATACGCATAATGCAGTAAAGTCAATCCCTTATTTTCATTATGAAACTTTCGAAGATTTCTATAAAAATTTACCCAAAGGCGCTCGCCTAGTAGGTGTCGAATTAGATGAAAACGCAACTGATTTAGAAACTTTTGAACATCCAAGACGTTGTGTATATCTGCTAGGTGCTGAGGATAATGGGCTATCGAAAGCTGCTATTGCAAAATGTCATTACCTCGTAAAATTCAAATCCGAAAAAAGTTTGAATGTTTCTGTTGCAGGAAGCATTGTTCTATATGATCGTGGTCTTAACAAACCCAGATCATAAAAAAATTCCCGCTCTGAAAAACGGGAATTTTAGTAATTGATTATAGTTTTTTATTGATTATTGTCCATTTCTAGAATTAAATTAGCAATAAGAGCGGTCCATCCGGTTTGATGCGAAGCGCCTAAACCTTTACCGGTGTCTCCATCAAAAAACTCATAGAAAAAATGCTGGTCCTTAAAATGTTCTTCATTAGAGAAAACATGATTTGAATCATCAGCATGGTACTGGTATTTTCCATTTTCATCTCGTTCAAAAAGTTTGACTAGCCTTTTTGTTAACTCGTTTGCAATTTCGTTTAAGTTAAGTTTATTTGAGGAGCCAGTTGGGAACTCATACAAATAAGTAGGTCCGTAAAAAGTGTAATATTTGCGTAGAGATTGTATGATCATATAATTCAGTGGCATCCAGATAGGTCCACGCCAATTAGAATTTCCGCCAAACATGCCAGACCTGCTTTCGCCAGGTTCGTACTGAATTTTATGATGTCCTTCTCTTCCAAAAACAAAAGGGTTGCCCTTATGATATTTAGAAAGGGATCGAATTCCATAATCCGATAGGAATTCCTTTTCGTCCAGTAAGCGTATTAAAAGATGCTCTAGTCTAAAACCACGCATAATCGAAAATAGAAAATTACCATCTTTATTAGCAGTTTCTAAGTTTGATATTAATGAGGCTAAATCTGGACGAGTTCTTATAATTTCGTTTGCTCTTTTTTGAAAATCTTTCAATTGTTCGAATAGCTCTTTGTGCATAATTTCTACAGCAAACATTGGAATTACGCCTACTAGCGAACGTACTTTCAAGCGTTCTGTGCTGCCATCTGACATTTCAACAACATCGTAATAAAAATTGTCTTGGTCGTCCCACAAGGAAAGATCTTTTTTCCCTATGTGATGCATTGCCCATGCAATATTAAGGAAATGCCTGAAAAACTTAGCTGATATTTCTTCGTAAATTTTATTGGTTTTGGCTAATTCAAGTGACATACGCAACATGTTTAAGGAAAACATGGCCATCCAGCTCGTAGCATCTGCTTGTTGCATTTTTTTGATTCCTTCCGGCATATGGTTGCGATCAAAAACACCAATGTTGTCTAATCCTAGAAAGCCACCTTCAAACAAATCTGTTCCACTGGTGTCTTTTTGATTGACCCACCACGTAAAATTCACGAGGAGTTTCTGGAAAGCAGTTTCTAAAAATTCAGTGTCGGTTTTACCGGTACGTTTTAAGTCTTTTTCATAAACAGTCCATACTGCCCAAGAGTGAACCGGCGGATTCACATCACTAAAATTCCATTCATAAGCGGGAATTTGGCCATTAGGATGCATATAGCTTTCTTGTAATACTAGTAGGAGCTGCTGCTTAGCAAAATAAGGGTCAATTTCAACAAACGAAGCCATGTGAAAAGCAAGATCCCAAGCGGCATACCATGGGTATTCCCATTTATCAGGCATCGAAATTACGTGTCGGTTTGTCAAATGTTTCCAACTGGTATTTCGTTTGTCTGAGCGATTTGGTGGTGTCTCTCCTGGCCCTCCATAAAGCCATTTGAATACATCATAATAATAAAATTGTTTGGTCCACAACAATCCTGAAAAGGCAGCTTTTACAATTTTTTGTTGCTCTTTTGGAATTTCCGCGCTTATTATTTCGCTATAAAATGTTTCACACTCCTTTTTTCTAGCTTCAATAACGGTATCAAAATCAGTAAAAGGATTTTCTAGCGGCACATTACTCAACCGTATTTTTACGCTTTTTTCTTCTCCAGGTTTTAAATCAAACTGATGCCAAATGGCAGCTTTGGTTCCAAATTTTTCTGGGTTTACAGTAGGTTCATCGCTAATTACGTGGTTATTGATTCCATCTTTTACAAAATCATACTCATTGGGAGCATTGTATATGCGCTTGTTGTTGGTTTCGTTTTCACAAAAGAGTTGTTCTCCTTCGAGGTGATAAAAATAATAGGATCCGTTTCGGCTACTAGTAGAAAGGATTGTGTTATTTGCTACAGACTCCATATTTGGTCGGGGATGTCTATCGTTGTGTTTCCAGAAATTACGAAACCATAAATGTGGAAGTACATGAATTGTAGCGGTTGTTGCACCTCTATTGATTACGGTAATTTGCATCAAGATATCATCAACATTTGCTTTTGCATATTCGATAAAACAATCAAAATAAGCATTATCAGTAAAGCTATCCGTATCTAATAATTCAAATTCTGTTTCTTCCCGACTGCGTTGATTTTTTACAATTAAATCCTCGTAAGGAAACTCGTTTTGAGGATATTTATAAAGGTATTTGTTATAGGAGTGAGATGGTGTTGAAACTTGATGGAAGTACAGTTCTTTTACATCTTCTCCATGATTACCTTGATTATTGGTTAAACCAAATAAACGTTCTTTGAGTATAGGATCTTTTCCGTTCCAAAAGGCAGGAGCCAAGCATAGTATTTCACGAGAATCACAAAAACCTCCAATTCCTTCTTCGCCCCATCTATAGGCGTTACTTCGAGCTCTATCGTGGTTTATGAATTCCCAAGCATCGCCATTTTGGCTGTAGTCTTCACGAACAGTTCCCCATTGTCTTTCGGCTAAGTACGGCCCCCATTTTTTCCAATTTCTGTAATTATCAGAAACGGCTAATTTTTGTTCCTCAGAAATGTGGTGCGTCATATTTTGCAGTCTTAGTATTATTTTGAACTTAAAAAAACATAACTGTTGCTATTATACAAATAGCACAGGAGTTTTTTACTCTATTATAAGTTTTCGGTTCTTCTATGCTTGTAAAAATAAGTTATATTTTTTAGTAGTACGAAATCAGCGGTTTACTATTGTTTAATTACCTACCAATGGCAACTTTCTTTAAATATCTCGTAAATTTTGAGGTCTTAATTTATCAATTTTTGTAGAAAATAAAATAAAATCACCCTAATTTGATTACCTAGATATTCATTAAGAGTAAGTAGAAAACGTTTTTGTTTTTTGTGAAAAACAGAAAAATTGTCATATCTTCAAGCTTCGGGCGGAGAAATAGATCTTAATTATCCAATTTTTTCTTTTCTAAATCGTCAATTTCGGCATCACTTGGTTCGATGATGTCAATTTTTGGTTCTATAAAATCCTGTTCGTTGGCTAGTGTTTTATTCAAGGTTAGTACCAAAGCTGGTAGTAACATCAAATTTGATAGCATTCCGAACAATAATGTCAACGAAATCAATCCTCCAAGGGCAATAGTCCCACCAAAACTAGACAACATAAACACCGAAAATCCAAAGAACAATACGATAGAAGTATAGAACATGCTCAAGCCCGCATCTGTAAATGTGGCGTAAACCGATTTGCGGATTTTCCAGTTATTTTTCTTTAATTCCTCACGGTATTGGGAAAGGAATCTCACAGTATCATCTACCGAAAGTCCAAACGCAATTCCGAAAACTAATATCGTCGACGGTTTCAACGGAATATCTAAAAAGCCCATAATTCCTGCTGTTAGCATTAACGGCAGTAAATTTGGAATGATGGAAACCAAAACCATTTTGAACGAACGGAACATAAAACCAATCAAAAGCGCAGTCAAGAAAAAGGCAAATGCCAGCGACGAAAGTAAATTGTCCAGAAGGTATCCGGTTCCTTTTTGAAAAACCAAAGCTTTTCCGGTGATCGTGACTTTATATTGATCTGGCGGGAAAATTTTATCAGCTTTCTTTCGAATTTCGGCTTCAATTTTGGCAATATTATCGCCGTTTTCATCGCGCATGAAAGTCGTGATTCGGGCAAATTGTCCCGTGGAATCTACGTAGCTTTTCATCAGATTGTCTTTCGAGTTTTTGGTGGCATTTTTAGCATACGACAAAATAAACGACTGTTCTTGTGAACTTGGTAAATCGTAATATTCGGGGTTTCCGTTGTAATACGCCTGTTTCGAATATTTCACCAAATTCACAATCGAAATAGGCTTTGATAATTCCGGGATTTCGTCAATGGTTTCTTCCAGTTCGTCCATTCGCCTAAGCGTAGACAATTTCATGACTCCTTTTTTACGTTTGGTGTCAATCATAATTTCGAGTGGCATAACACCATCAAATTCTTTTTCGAAGAAAACAATGTCTTCAAAAAACGCTTCTTTTTTAGGCATGTCTTCAATCAAACTGCCGGAAATTCGCATTTCATATATCCCGATAATGCTAATTACTAAAAGAAGAATTGCAACTACATAAATTGAAAAGCGATTGTATTTTACATTTCGCAGAATCCAATCCATGAAAACCTTTACGTAATTGCGGTCCAAGTGTTCAATATGACGTTCTTTTGGAGCGGGAATATAACTGTGGAAAATAGGGATGACAATGATGCACAAAAAGAAAAGTGCCATAATATTGATGGAAGTCACCACACCAAATTCTAATAATAATTGATTATTTGACGCCACAAACGTAGCAAAACCGATGGCTGTAGTTAGATTCGTCATTAAGGTAGCCATTCCCACTTTGGTGGTGACACGCTGTAATGCTTTGGCTTTGTTGTGGTGAATTTTATATTCCTGATGGTATTTATTGGTCAGGAAAATACAATTCGGAATCCCAATAACAATTATTAAAGAAGGAACTAAAGCTGTTAAAACCGTGATTTCGTAATTCAATAAGCCTAAAAATCCAAAAGACCACATCACGCCAATAATAACAATAATCAATGATATTAACGTCGCTCTAAAGCTTCTAAAAAAGAAAAAGAAAAGCAGTGAAGTAACTAATAATGAAGCTCCAATAAAGATGCTAATTTCATCAGTAATGGTTTTTGCATTCAGCGTTCGGATATACGGCATTCCTGAGACACGCAGGTCGATTCCGGTTTCTTTTTCGAATGTTTCAACCGCGGGAACTAATTTTTCAAGGACAAAATCTTTTCGGGCTGCCGTGTTTACAATTTTCTTATCCATGTAAACGGCTGAGCGTATGCTGCCAGATCTTTTATTGAATAGTAATCCTTCGTAAAAAGGCAAATCATTAAAAAGTTCTTTTTTTATTTTCTGAAGATACTCGGGGTCAACGGTTTTGCTTTGGTCCACGAAGGGAACCAGTTCAAAGGTTTCCAGCGAATCATTTTTTTGTAATTTCTTTAAGTCATTTAACGAAACTACTAAATCAACCGCTTTGTCTCCTTTCAGTGTATTCATCATTTTACTCCAAGAAGCATAGGCCTTTGGGGTGAATATGGCGTCGTCTTTTACACCGATGATGACCAGATTTCCTTCTTCACCAAATTTATTCAAAAAGGCGTTGTATTCGATATTTACAATATTATCATCCGGTAATAAATTGGCTTCGGTAAAAGTGAAGTGGATATTTTTCCATTGCAGTGCTAAAAGCCCAGTTATCACAACAATAATGGATAACATTAAAATTCTATTTCTAAGGACAATTCGGGCAATTAATTCCCAAAATCCTAAACTAAACCACTTGATCATATTTCCTATTTAACGGCAGTAAAGGTAGTTAAAACCGCTATAAATCATTTGTTTTAACGGAAACTTTTTAGATGTAAATGCCAATATTAACGCAACTTTATTTTATTTGTAATTAAATATTTTTTTGAGATATAATTAATACATTTGAATTCTCATCGTCATGGTTGACAGTTGAGAATGCTTACATAAAATAGTATATGAAGAATTATAAAAACACAGTTTTTTATTTGGTGATAACAGGCGGTTTTACTGCTTTGATGTATTGGATTATAACCCAAGGGAAACGTTTAGAAGTGGCAGAAACAATAGTTACACCTGAAAGCGGAAAGGGTTCTTGGGGCGATTTTCTAACTTCGATGCAACACAATTTTCAAGATCCTTTGGCTATTCTTTTGGCCCAAATTATAACCATAATACTTGTTGCCCGTGTTTTTGGATGGATTTTCAAGAAAATTGGTCAGCCCTCCGTAATTGGGGAAATTATTGCTGGAATTGTCCTCGGGCCGTCTTTATTGGGATTGTATTTTCCGGAATTTTCTCTAGCTTTATTTCCCGTTGAGTCCTTAGGGAATTTAAAATTTTTAAGTCAGATAGGATTAATCCTTTTTATGTTCGTCATCGGAATGGAACTCGATTTGAAAGTATTGAAAAATAAAGCTAATGAAGCTGTGGTCATCAGTCATGCGAGTATCGTAATTCCATTTGCTCTCGGAATAGGACTAGCATATTTTGTGTACAATCGATTTGCTCCTGAAGGTGTTAAATTCCTTTCCTTTAGTTTGTTTATGGGAATTGCGTTGAGTATCACCGCATTTCCGGTTTTGGCCAGAATCGTGCAGGAACGAGGAATTCATAAAACGAAACTGGGTGCGATTGTCATTACTTGTGCTGCTGCCGATGATATTACGGCTTGGTGTATTTTGGCGGTGGTAATTGCCATTGTCAAAGCAGGAACTTTCGTTAGTTCTTTATACATCATTATGTTGGCAGTGCTTTATGTTATAGCCATGATTTATATTGTAAAGCCATTTCTAAAGCGAATTGGAGATTTATATGGTTCAAAAGACACTATTATCAAACCGGTTGTGGCTATCTTTTTTCTGGTGCTTATTATTTCGTCTTATGCTACCGAAGTGATTGGGATTCATGCCTTATTTGGAGCGTTTATGGCGGGAGCAATTATGCCTGATGTTCCAAAATTCAGAACCATATTCATAGAAAAAGTAGAGGATGTGGCGTTGATACTTTTACTGCCTTTATTCTTCGTATTCACGGGTTTGAAAACAGAAATTGGCCTTCTAAACGATCCGTATTTATGGAAAGTTACTGGTTTTATTATTTTGGTAGCTGTAGTTGGGAAATTTTTAGGAAGTGCCTTGGCAGCTAAATTTGTTGGTCAGAGTTGGCGTGACAGTTTAACAATTGGCGCTTTGATGAACACTAGAGGTTTGATGGAATTGATTGTGTTGAACATTGGTTTAGAGCTTAAAGTTTTGACTCCAGAAGTGTTTACAATGATGGTAATTATGGCGCTTGTTACTACTTTTATGACCGGACCGGCGTTGGATTTAATCAATTACATCTTCAAAACGAAAGATGGAGTTGAAGTTTTGGAACCAACAAACCATAATAAATACCGAATTTTAATTTCATTTGGTAATAATGAAAAAGGAAAATCCTTATTGCGATTAGCCAATAGTTTGATGAAAAAACAGAAAAGCACCTCCAGTATTACCGTGATGCATTTGTCTTTGAGTGATGAGGTGCATACTTTTAATTTGGAAGACAAAGAAAAAAATAGTTTTTATCCTATTGTTGAAGAATCCCAATTGTTAAAACAGGATATTACCACCATTTTTAAAGCAACGATGGATATTGAAACTGAGATTGCTGATGTCGCCAATCAAGGCGATTATGATTTGTTACTGATAGGTTTAGGAAAATCAATATTTGAAGGTACCATTCTTGGAAAAGTAATCGGTTTTACAACCAGAATAATCAATCCGGATCGTTTGATTGATAAGTTTACAGGAAAAGAAGGCTTGTTTGAAAACTCTCCTTTTGACGAAAGAACCAGACAGATTATTTCTAAAACCAAAATGCCAATTGGGATTTTGATTGATAAAGATTTACAGCACGTTAACCATGTTTTTATCCCTATTTTCACTCCCGAAGATTCTTTTGTGATTGATTATATTCAGAAATTAGTATACAATAATAACTCTAAAATTGTCCTTTTGGATGTAAATGGACATCTTACGACTAATTTTGTAATGAATAGTGCTATTGATTCTTTGGAACAAAAATATCCAAATAATATAGTTTTGATAACCGATAAAATAATTAAAGAGGAATTTTTGGCGCAGCAGGATTTAATGCTGATTAGTCTCGAAAGTTGGAAAGAACTAGTTGATTCCCGCAGTGATTGGTTGAGTGGAGTTCCTTCGGTGTTAATTTTAAAACAGTAATATGAATTGGATTTTATTGATTATTGGCGGTCTTTTTGAAGTGGGTTTCGCTACTTGTTTAGGCAAAGCCAAAGAAACTTCAGGAACGACATCAGCATTATGGTTGGGTGGATTTTTGGTTTGCTTGACAATAAGTATGGTTTTGCTTTATAAAGCCACACAAACATTGCCTATTGGAACGGCCTATGCCGTTTGGACTGGAATTGGAGCAGTGGGTACAGTTCTTGTTGGAATTTTTGTGTTTAAAGAACCGGCTGATTTTTGGCGCATATTTTTCATCACCACTTTAATCAGCTCTATTATTGGACTGAAATTCGTTTCGAGTCATTAAATACGAAAAAATGATTTTTGCTTCCTAAAGCATTTTAAACATAAAATATGAATCAAGTTCAAGAAAACAATGGTATGGTTTATATGTTTCTAACGGTTATTCTGTTGCTGATAGTCGTGCTTTGTTATCTTGTATATCGATTAATCCAATCGGGAAAGGCGAAAGAAAAAGCAGAGGAAAAGTTTCATTTTCTGGAAATGAAAGTCAATAATTTGCAGTTGGAAACCTTAGAATCCAAACTAAATCCACATCTTTTTAAAAATATTCTCAATTCAATTCAGTCACATGCCTACCAAACCTATTTTGCGTTGGATAAACTGGCGAATGTGCTGGATTACATTTTATATGAAAGCCAAAAAAAGTTTGTTTCTCCAAAAGAAGAAATCGAGTTTGCGCTGAACCTGATAGAAATCAATAAAATTAAAGTTAGTCCACTATTTGAATTGAAAGTAAAAACTAAAATCAATGAAGGCGAAATGCTTTATGAACAGCGACTTTTGGCGCCTTTGATTTCGATAGATTTAATAGAAAATGCCTTTAAACATGCTGATTTGCAAAGTGCCGATGCTTTTATTTCGGTTTTATTTGAATTCAAAGAGAACTGTTTTTATTTGACGGTTTCTAACAAAATATCAGATAAAAAAGCATTAAAAAAAGAACGAAGCGGTATAGGAGCAAACACATTGGAACAACGTTTGAAAATTATCTATAAAAATCAGTTTAAACTGGATAAATTTGTCGAAAACGACATTTATATTGCGCACTTAAAAATCAATCTTCTTGAATACAAAACTCAAATGCTTGCTGCTGGACGATGAATTGCCGGGATTGACGTACCTGAAAATGCTGTGTGAGCAAATTCCGGAACTAGAAATCGTAAAAGCATTCAATAACCCTGAAACATTATTGGCAGAACTTCCGGAACTCGATTTTGATTTGTGTATTTCAGATATCGAAATGCCGGGAATAGACGGGTTGACTCTTGCGAGTTTATTGCAAAACAAATTGGTTATTTTTACTACTGCATACAAGGATTACGCTGCCGAAGCATTTGATATAAACGCTGTCGATTATATTACAAAGCCGGTTACAAAAGAGCGTTTGCAAAAAGCTGTTGCAAAGGCTTTGGAGCGGTTCAATACAGTTGCATCCGCAAAGAAATTTATTCATTTGAACACCGATAAAGGGAAGGCTTTGTTGTATTTTAACCAAATTCAATACATTAAAACCGCCGTGGTTGACAGCAGAGACAAAGAAGTATTTCTGGTTGATGGCAGTTCTCTGATTTTAAAAAACATAAATTTTGATTCGCTTTTAAGCCAACTTCCTAATGTTGATTTTTGCAGGGTAAATAAAAAAGAAATCATCGCAATAACAGCGGTGAAATTTTTCAACCACAATGAAATCACACTCAGTCATCAGGAAAAGGATGGGAAATTCACGATATTAATTTTGAGCGAAACCTATTGTTCTGATTTTTTGATAAAAGTGAAAATCTAACTTGTTACAAAGTTTTCCAATCTTGTTACATTCAACGAAAATTAGCGTGTGTTTCTCTTTATTTCCAAAAAATCACTTCCCATATTTGCATCGTAAAGCATTGATAATTTTAAAAAAGATTACATGAGAAGTATTAAAAATTCGTTTTTTTATTTGATAATTATAGGAGTATCTTCTGCCCTAATGTATTGGATTATTCTGAAAGGGAAAATGTTGGAAATTGGTCAAAATATTGTTCCTCACCAAAAAGAAAACGGACATTGGAATGATTTTATAACGGCTATGAGCCACAATTTGCAACACCCTTTGGCCATTCTTTTGGCGCAAATTGTCACTATTATTTTAGTAGCTCGATTTTTTGGATGGGTTTGCAGGAGAATTGGGCAGCCAACCGTAATTGGGGAAATGATAGCGGGGATTGTTTTGGGTCCTTCTTTAATCGGGATGTATTTCCCTGAATTTTCAGCAATGTTGTTTCCAAAAGATTCGTTAGGCAATTTGCAGTTTTTGAGCCAAATTGGGTTAATTCTTTTCATGTTTGTTATTGGAATGGAACTCGATTTAAAAGTGCTTAAAAATAAAGCGCATGATGCTGTGGTTATTAGTCATGCCAGTATTATTATTCCGTTTACCTTAGGTTTAGGACTTGCTTATTTTATATACCATTCTTTTGCACCTCCTGGTGTGGAGTTTCTTTCTTTCGGATTGTTCTTGGGAATTGCGATGAGTATTACGGCTTTTCCGGTTTTGGCGGGGATAGTTAGGGAGCGCGGAATTCATAAAACTAAATTAGGAGCAATTGTAATTACCTGTGCCGCCGCCGATGATATTACAGCTTGGTGTATTCTGGCAGCAGTAATTGCTATTGTAAAAGCAGGTTCATTCAACAGTTCGTTGTATGTTATTGCATTGGCAGTGTTTTATGTGATTCTGATGCTAAAATTGGTTCGGCCTTTCCTAAAAAGAGTTGGCGATTTGAATGCTACAAAAGAAAGTCTCAACAAACCGGTTGTGGCTATTTTCTTTTTGACATTATTATTGTCTTCTTATGTGTCTGAATTAATTGGGATTCATGCCTTATTTGGCGCATTTTTGGCTGGAGCAATTATGCCGGAAAATAATAAATTCCGTACTATTTTTATCGAAAAGGTTGAAGATGTTTCAGTGGTGATTTTGCTTCCTTTGTTCTTTGTTTTTACGGGTTTAAGAACTCAAATCGGATTGATTGATGATCCACATTTATGGAAAATTACCGGTTTGATTATTCTCGTTGCTGTAATCGGTAAGTTTTTTGGTAGCGCACTTGCTGCAAAGTTCGTAGGACACAACTGGAAAGACAGTCTGTCCATTGGAACACTTATGAATACAAGAGGTTTAATGGAATTGGTGGTGCTGAATATTGGATACGATTTAGGGGTTTTGTCCACCGAAATTTTCACCATGATGGTTATTATGGCATTGGCGACGACGTTTATGACGGGTCCGGCTTTGGATTTAATCAATTATATTTTCAAAAATAAAGACAGTATTGTCCCGGAAGAAATTAGTAATAAAAGTAAGTATAAGGTGCTGATTTCTTTTTCGACTCCCGAAAGAGGAAAAACACTATTGAAAGTTGCTAATAGTTTTGTCAAAAAACAAAGTGGCAATACGGTGGTTACTGCAATGCATTTATCATTAAGTTCAGAGATGCATTCCTTTGACATCAAAGATTACGAAAGAGAAACATTTTTGCCGGTTATCTCCGAATCGGAAAATTTGAATCAAAAAATAATAACCCTTTTTAAAGCCTCAAATGATATTGATTCTGATATCACGGATACTGCCAACCACGGGGAATATGACTTGTTGCTGGTAGGTTTGGGACAATCTATTTTCGAAGGAACGTTGCTGGGGAAAGTGCTTGGTTTTACAACCAGAATTATTAATCCGGATCGCTTGATTGATAAATTCACCGGAAAAGAAGGGTTGTTTGAAAACTCTCCTTTTGATGAAAGAACAAGACAGATTATTGCTAAAAGTAAAATGCCTGTCGGAATTCTTGTCGACAAAAAATTGGAGGAAATCAATCGGGTTTTTATACCTATTTTCAGTGATGATGATGCTTTTTTGATTCAATTTGCCCAAAAATTAATTCATAATAATGGTTCACAAATTACGGTTTTGGATGTCATTGGACAAAAACGGAACAGCAGGGAAATCCAAGAAGCCATTCGTTCTATAGAGCAAATAGCGCCAAACCATATTATGATTATGCAGGAAAGAACAATTAAAAAAAAGTTTTTAGAAAATCAGGATTTGATGATTATTAGTTTAGCCAGTTGGAAAAAACTGATTGATTCTCAAAGTATTTGGCTTAACAATACGCCGTCAGTATTGATTATTAAACCATAAGTATAGTTAATAAAAAGCGCTACTTTTTCTGAAATTGTAGTGCTTTTTAAATTCCTAAATTAAGAACGAAACTTATTTTTACCGCTATGTTATCTTGAAATTTACTCAGTTGATTGGGTCCGTAACGGTAAAATCCGCCTAATCCCAATCCATTGTAAATTTGGTTCAGTTCTATTCCAGATTCGAAATAACCTTTGTTCAAGGTTTTGTAATCCAATCCAACATGTTGTTCGGGTTTTTGTAAATTTCCCCAAGCCATTCTTGAAACAAGAACTAAGGAAGGTTTTACTTTTTTTAATAATGTTACCCGGTTAAAGCCATGTTTGAATTGAAAATAAGCATATTGACTGGAGAAAAATTCATTAAAAAACATAGTTTCAAAACTGTTTTTTCCTGCAAAAGTAATTCTCTGCATAATAGTTTCTTTGGTAATATTATTTGGAGAAGTATTGTACAAATGTGTCAGCGGCACATCGCCAAGAGCATAACCGGCTTCAAAAAGTAAGCTTGTTTTTTGACCGTTTAAATATTTTTTTTCATACTCTGTTTTGAAATCGAATTTGCTGAACTCAAAATCATTTTGCATAACCTTAGGCAGGGCTTGTGTGTATTGAAAAGTGAATTTTGGGAAGCGTTTTTCTACTTCAATTCGTCCCGTAGGCGTTTGCATGTAATCGCTGAATGGATTCCAACGCAGAGAAACCATCGCGGTGGTCATGACATAGCTCGTATATAATTTCTCGTTTAGGTTGTATATGTAATTGAATTTAGGTTCTATTGCGGCACGGGAAAGTTCCCAGAAGCTTTCTGTTTTTGGAATAATTTTGGTTTCTATAAATGTTTTCCAACTCACATAATTGTAAAATGTACTGATATTTATAGGTCTTGGACTATAGATTTTGAATGCTTTTTTATCAATTGTAAACACAGTGCTTGCAATTTCCCGAACATCATCAGTATAGGAAACGCCAATCCACGAATTAGAAAATTTACCTACACGAGTTGCCATTCCTAAATTATATTTGAAATTACCATCCTTTGTTCCATAAGCGGTGTAGCCTTCGATTCTGAATTTTCTTGAAAATTGTTCATTAGTGACTCCGCCAATTCCCAATCTAAATCCTTCGTAATTATTATAACTAAATAATTTACGTAAGTCTAAATCGAATTTCCCAATAGGTAAGTATCCATTAATGATTTTTCGTCCAAAACGGATGCGGCTTTCAATTCGTTTTTTAACTGAAATACTGTCCAGAGCCAAATACGTTTTTTGGCTTCGGCTGTCTAAACTGTCTTTTCTGTAGGTGTTCCAAAAACCTTCTGGTTTGTTAATTGCATCGTCTTTGATTTCGATATAAATCGCCGATTTTTTAATTTGTATTGGAGTATTATACTGAATTTCAAAATTATTCGTGTGCGAAAGTAAGTAGGTGAAATCTGAGGCAACCTTTTTTCTTTCTTTAAAATCTTGTTCTACATCGCCATCAAATTGGATCGTTCCGCC
Organism: Flavobacterium sp. GNP002; assembly: GCF_054343795.1. Taxonomy (NCBI): domain Bacteria; kingdom Pseudomonadati; phylum Bacteroidota; class Flavobacteriia; order Flavobacteriales; family Flavobacteriaceae; genus Flavobacterium; species Flavobacterium sp. GNP002. The sequence goes on along the minus strand of NZ_JBTGUW010000001.1, from coordinate 882,733 downwards.
AAGGATTTTTATATCGTCATCATTCTTGCCTTTTACAATTTTAAACGTTTTGTCCGTTGGGAACCATAGTTTTTCACTTGGAATGTACTTAAAATCATGAATTCCGCTAATGTCAAGAACGCCTTTTATGCGCATTACCGCTTTGGCGACAGCAAAGTTATTTTGGTCAATATAAAGTACGCCTTCCAGTCCTGATGCTTTTCTTTTTTTCTTGTTTTTAAAGTAAATCATATAGGTATTTCTACCGTCAATGAGGAGTGAATCCAAGAGTTTGTAGTTGTAATCGTTTAGCGCATCATTTGCAATTGGACTATTGTATTTGGTTTCAAAAAGCTCGTAGCTGGAATCGTAAATAGAGAAAGACTGCAAGTTAAAAGCAATGATTTCATAAACAGGTTGTTTGAAACCCGCCATTTTGGTGGCTAATATTGTTTCTTTTAATGTACTATTTGCAAATTGATATTGTGATACTTTCTCGGTTTGAAACAGATGTTGTTTACTAATGATGTCTTTAAATTTATAATCAGACGAGTCAATTTTTGAGAATTGTTTTCCAAAAGACTTTTGTACAAAAACAGAATCGATTCTTCCGTCAATAGAGTCAGGATTTGCGGTTACAATGAGTTTATTATAAGATTTAAACTCAAAACTGCGGAGCTTTTTTTGTGGATTATTATTGTCTTTGTTTTCGATTGTCTTTCTGATAATTGCCAAAGCTGGGTTTTCATTTGAAATTTTCACTTCATTCAAATTATCCGTTTTTTGGGAAAGAACAACCACATAATAATTTTTGTTTTTTTCGATGGCAATCCTAGCTTTGGTAAAACCAATATACGAAATATCAAAAGCTGTAAAGGGAATTGGAGCTACAATACTAAACTTCCCATCGACATCGGAAATGGAATTTAGACCGTTACTTGTGGCAATCGTGGCAAACGGCAACGGTTTGTTGGTAGTAGATTCTTTTACAATTCCATTGACCTGAAATTGCGCCTGTAGCGTAAGCGTTAAAAAAAAGAATAACAAACACAATTGCTTCATAAATAGGGTTTACTACAAAACGGGTATAATCTCATTTTGGTATTGCAAAAATAACAATAAAAAAATCCGTCTCGTTAAACTAACGAGACGGATTTTTAATATAGTTTGAAAGGAAATTACACCTTCATAATTTCAGCTTCTTTCACTACTAAAAGTTCATCAATTTTACGAATAAACGTATTAGTTAAGTTTTGAACTTCTTCTTCTGCACTTTTACAAATGTCTTCGGAAGTTCCTTCTTTTTCTAATTTTTTAATATCTGTATTTGCATCTTTTCTTGCATTTCGAATTCCAACTTTAGCATCTTCGGCTTCCACTTTGGCTTGCTTAGCAAGATCGCGTCTTCTTTCTTCAGTTAATGCGGGAACGCTAATGATAATTACATCACCGTTATTCATTGGATTAAAACCAATGTTGGCAACCATAATTGCTTTTTCAATTACTTGCAGCATATTTTTTTCAAAAGGTTGCAATGTAATAGTTCTGGCATCCGGAACACTAATTTTTGATACTTGTGAAAGTGGTGTAGCAGATCCGTAATAATCTACAAAAACACTTCCAAGCATAGCTGGAGATGCTTTCCCTGCACGAATATTCAAAAATTCTTTTTCTAAATGCGCAATAGAACCTGTCATAGATTCTTTAGTACTATCTAATATAAATTCAATTTCTTCAGTCATAATTTAGATCTTTGGATTTTTAGATTTTTAGATCTTTAGACTGTCTGACAACCTAAAAGTCTAACAATCTAATTTGTCTATTTATATATTTACTACGGTTCCTATATTTTCGCCTTCGCAGATTTTCAATAAGTTTCCTACTTTATTCATGTCGAAAACAACGATTGGTAATTTATTTTCCTGACTTAATGTAAATGCAGTCGTATCCATTACATTTAATCCTTTTTTAAGGACATCTTCAAAGGAAATAAAATCGAATTTCACAGCCGATGCATTTTTTTCTGGATCACAATCATAAACACCATCCACGCGAGTTCCTTTTAAAATCACATTGGCATTTATCTCAATACCGCGCAAAACAGCAGCTGTATCCGTTGTGAAATATGGATTTCCAGTTCCGGCTCCAAAAATTACAATTCTTCCTTTTTCAAGGTGACGATCTGCTCTCCTTTTGATATAAGGTTCTGCTATGGATTCCATTTTTAATGCCGTTTGAAGGCGTGTTTTCATTCCTTTTTCTTCTAGTGCGCCTTGCAAAGCCATTCCGTTAATTACAGTGGCTAACATTCCCATGTAATCTCCTTGAACTCTGTCCATTCCTGCGCTTGCGCCAGCAACTCCTCTAAAAATATTCCCACCACCTATTACAATGGCTATTTCTACTCCTTTTTCATGAATTTGCTTGATTTCGTCAGCATATTCAGCTAATCTTTTTGGATCAATTCCGTATTGCAGGTCGCCCATTAAAGCTTCGCCACTTAGTTTTAGAAGAATTCTTTTGTATTTCATGTGTGTGTTGAGTTGATTGGTGCAAATATAGAATATTCTTTTTTTTTAAAATAATGTTGCTGAAATTTTATAAATTAAGTTTTTCGTACGCTTTTTTTGCGGCTTCATAGCCAATGTTGAAAACGGCATCCATCTTCACTTTATTGGTTTCAAAGGTGCTGTAAAGACACAAATCCTTTGGTTCAATAACCCAATCGCAAATATTAAATTTATGCAGGTTTGAATTTGCCGAAAGAATATCAAAGGCTCGTGTGGTTACTGCTTTGATAGAATTGAGATCTTTAGCTTCAATTTTTTGAATCGGACTCACATAAACACCTATTAATGTATCGCATTGCCCTTGTAAAATATCAGTGGGAAAATGATTTAATATCCCGCCGTCACTATATATTTTTCCTTTAATTTCATACGGAGATAAAATTCCGGGAAATGCAGACGAAGCTAAAATGGCATCGATTATTTTTGTTTCCTGTCCAAATATTTTTAATTTTCCTCGAACCATATCAGTTGCCGTAATTTGAATCGGTATTTTTAAATCGCCTAATGTGGCATCCTTAAAAATACTATGAAAATAAGTTTTGAACGATTCAGAATCAATTAATCCTGCTTTTTTAAATGTTAAATGCTTCCAGTGAAAAAGGTATATTGATTTGAAAAATTCCAGAATTTCTTCCGGAGTTTTCCCCCAAGCATACATGGTACCAACAATTGAACCTGCGCTTGTTCCTGCCATTTGAGATGGTCGAATGTTTTGTTCTTCTAAAAATTTAATCGCACCAGCATGGGCTATCCCTTTAGAACCACCGCCGGAAAGTACTAATCCTATCGATTTTGTTTTTAAATCCATCTTTTTTATTTGTGATAAAATTACTCTTTTTGCGGAATTGAAAGTGACATATGTCATATTTATGCTCCAATTTTGTGGTAACTTTGTGAAAATAAATAATTCATTATGAAAATTCCAGTAGCTAAAGCATTGTTTAATAGTCATTCCTATTCTGAGTATAGAAAACTAATTTCAGATTTATTGCTCGAAGGAAAGTCAACCGGTAACGAACAATCTGATGATTTAAAACATTACAGTGAGTTAAATGAAACCCGAATGAATCGTTTGGATAAAACGATGAAAATTACCGATGAAAATATTCTGAAATTAAAGAATTTAAAAAGCGAATACATTTGGTTAGTAATTTCAGAAGGTTGGTGCGGTGATGCAGCCCAACTGTTACCAATTATTAATAAAATGGCAATTGATACCGGTAAAATAGAATTGAGAATTGTTCTGCGTGATGAAAATGACGAATTGATGAGTTTGTTTTTAACCAATAAAAACAAATCAATTCCAGTGGTGATTGTTGTAGATAAAGAAACAGGAAGTGTTCTTGGAAAATGGGGTCCTAGACCCAAAGGAGCAACAGATTTAATTACGGATTATAAAAAGGAATTTGGAGTTATAGATGAAACTGCAAAAACCAACTTACAATTATGGTATTTGCATGATAAAGGAATTAGTACCCAAAATGAGTTGGTTAACATGATGCTTGATTTGGAACGATAGAATTTAAAAATTGGCAACTTTCATAACTTTAAGCGTCTTTTAATTGCCAAAAAAACTTCAGGATAGAGCAAGATATCATTGTTTTGGTGTGAAATTTTTAATGTAAAAGAGACCTGAAGTTCTATGTTTGTTGAGGTCAAATAATTAAATTTATTTTTTTGTTTATTTTTTTTGCGTATCGAAAAAAAAATCGTAACTTGGTGACTGCCAACCAGGTCTATTGTTAATTTACTTTTTTTATTGGTGTTTAAATTTTGTTTCACAACTTAAAAAACATCATCATGAAAAATCGATTTGAAAAGTTTTATGATTATTTGTCACATTTACTATTTGGAGGTAAAAAAGCAACTAATTATTAAACAATCGGCGCAAGCCTAGTAGACAAATAGAGTATGGATTAAAACTACTTTAACTTTAGAAAAAACACATCGCAAATTCAATTTAATATTGGATTTGTCATGTGTTTTTGCTTTTGATTACAATCCTTCAGTAAGACTTTGTTCGAATAAAGTAACATCCATTGCATCAGCTACGTTATAATCTCCAATTTTTGTTCGGCGCAAAGCCGTTAAATGCGAACCTGAATTCATAGCTTTTCCAAAATCAAAAGCCAAGGAACGAATGTAAGTTCCTTTACTGCAAACCACTCTGAAATCTATTTCCGGAAGTGCGATTCGAGTAATTTCAAATTCTTGAATCGTTGTTTTTCTAGTCGCAATTTCTATGGTTTCTCCGGCGCGTGCATGTTCGTATAATCGAACACCGTCTTTTTTTATGGCCGAGAAAATGGGTGGTTTTTGGTCTATTTCCCCTAAAAACTGCTTTATGGTTTCGTGAATTAAAGCTGTGTCAATATGTTCCGTTGGGAAAGTCTGATCGATTTCGGTTTCTAAATCATACGAAGGCGTTGTGGCTCCAATATAAAACGTTCCGGTATATTCTTTAGCTTGACCTTGAAGTTCCGTAATTCTTTTGGTGAATTTTCCGGTACAAACTAACAGTAATCCGGTTGCCAAGGGATCTAAAGTTCCGGCGTGACCAATCTTGAATTTTTTTGGAAGATTAGCTTTACTGATTAAAGCCCATTTCATTTTATTTACCGCCTGAAAAGAAGTCCAATTCAAAGGTTTGTCAATGAGTAAAATTTGTCCGTTTTGGAAATCTTCGGCTGTTTTCAATGGAAATTATTTTAAGTATGAAAAGTAGATCAATAAAAAAACGCCTACTATTATTCGGTACCATCCCCAAGGTTTGAAACCATATTTTTTGATAATTTCAATGAAGAATTTAATGGCTATAATGGCAACAATAAAAGCAACAACATTTCCTATTAAGAACAATTGTATGTTTTCGTTTGATTTTAAGATCAATTCGTAGCCTTTCATTTGAGATGTTTCGTAGGTTTTCAAGAATACAGAATAGCACGTTACTGCCATCATGGTTGGGACTGCTAAAAAGAAAGAGAATTCCGCAGCCGCGTGACGCGTTAGTCCTTGTTGCATACCGCCAATTATGGAAGCGGCAGAACGACTTGTTCCGGGCATCATTGCTAAACATTGCCAAAAACCGATGGTTACTGCTTTTTTAATGGTGATGTCTTCTTCTTTAAGAACCGTTGGACTTTGAAAACGACTGTCAATAAATAATAAAACGATTCCACCTAAAATTAATACAATCGCAATTGGAATTGGATCTCCAAGAACGGCTTCAATCTTATCATCGAATAATTTTCCTAAAACCAATGCAGGAATTACGGCATAAATTAGTTTTATGTAAAAGTTGATGGCAACACTTTTTGAAGAGAAATCGAAAAATTTCTTCCAATACAAAGCAACAACGGCCAAAATGGCTCCAAATTGAATAGAAACCTGAAATAGTTTCACAAAATCATCATCTTGAATTCCAAAATAAGAACTTAGAAAAACCATGTGGGCTGTTGAAGAAACAGGAAGATATTCTGTTAATCCTTCGATAACAGCAATTAAAAATGCTTGTAATGTATTCATTATATAGTGATCGGTGTTCAGTTTTTAGTGTTCAGTTGATAGAGTTTGCTTAATACTGCAATTTATTACTCGTCACTGTTTACTATTTTTTTGGATTCTTAAGAATGGCATAAACGGTAATTCCAAAACCTATTAAAACGGTAGTTGGCGCCAATCGAATTCTTCTGAAATTGAAGATATCTTCATTGAAAACATTTGGGTCATCACTTCCTCCGCCAGCCATTAGAATAAATCCTAAGGCAATTACTCCAATCCCAATTAATAGGATTTTATAATTTATTTTGTCAAAAAGAAATTCGGATTGCTGTTCGTTATTTTTCATTTTATGGTGTTAATTTAAAAGGTGAATGGTGAGAATTCGAATAAACAAATAACCAAATCAACGAATAAATATTAGTATAAATCGTCTGTTCTTAAATTCAAGAAACGTTGTGTTGCAAAATATGTGCTTAACCAAGTGATCAATATTCCAACTCCTAAAACAGCTAATAATACCAATCCAATTAAAGCTTTATCGTCAAGTATACCAAGATTTGGAAAATTAGTTTGAACGTAAATTAAAAGACCAATTAATGCAATGATGGCAAGTCCTGCGCCAATCATTCCCAGTTTTATGCTTCGCATCACAAATGGTTTTCTGATAAAGGCTTTGGTTGCGCCTACCATTTGCATGGTTTTAATGATAAATCGGTTGGAGTGTATGGATAAACGCAACGAACTATTAATCAGTAATACGGCAATCACGGCCAAGAATCCGCTGATAACCAAAATCCACATACTTACTTTTTTGATGTTATCATTCACTAAATTCACTAATTGCTTGTCATACACAATATCCGAAACCATAGCGTTTTTACGCAAGCGGGTTTCAATTTTTGCTATACTGTCCTTGATTACATAATCAGCTTTCAAGTGAATGTCGTAAGAGTTTTGCAATGGGTTTTCACCAAGAAATTCCATAAAATCTTCTCCAATAATATCTGTATGTTGTTTTGCAGCAGCTTCTTTAGTTACATAATCGTATGATTTTGTAAAACGGCTCGATTTTAATTCAGTTCCAAAAGCCTTCAAAATACTGTCATTCGCTTCGTTCTTGAAAAAAACGGTCATGGCAATATTTTCTTTGAAATCGTCCGCAAGTTTTTTAGAATTTATAATAAAAAGACCCAATACGCCCAGTAGAAATAAAACTAAGAATACACTTAGCACTACTGAAAAATAAGAGGAAATTAATCTGCGTTTTTGAAATTTATCAAAGGAAGAACTCATAGTTTATTGAAATTATTGGGTAAAAATAATAAAGAATTTCTTTATTTAAAGTTAATAACGCTCAAAGTTTTAACTTTCGTACAATAAACGTAAATTTGGCACCTTGAAATAATGATTTCTCCAATTATAATACAGCAACTTAGTAACAGAGTTACTTTGAATCCTATAATATGACTTGAGTGTGCGACAGCATGACTCCATTAAAAAAATAATTAAGAAAGTAGAATGAAGTACAATCCGAACGAAATAGAGGCCAAATGGCAGAAATATTGGTTAGAAAACGCAACGTTTAAAGCCGAAAACAACTCAACAAAACCTAAATATTACGTACTTGATATGTTTCCTTATCCATCTGGAGCGGGATTACACGTGGGACATCCACTGGGATATATTGCCTCTGATGTGTATTCAAGATACAAAAGGCATCAAGGTTTTAACGTTTTGCACCCCATGGGCTACGACAGTTTTGGATTGCCTGCGGAACAATATGCCATTCAAACGGGTCAGCGTCCGGAAGATACGACTTCGGTAAATATTGACGGTGGAACGGATAAAGAAGGGAATAAAATTGCGGGATATAGAAAGCAATTGGATAAAATTGGTTTCTCTTTCGATTGGAGCAGAGAGGTGCGTACTTCAAATCCGGATTATTACAAACATACACAATGGATTTTCATCCAATTATTCAATTCTTGGTACAATAAAAACAGCGATAAAGCCGAAGATATTTCGACTTTGGTTTCAATTTTTTCAACAGAAGGAAATGCGAATGTCAACGCCGTTTGTGATGAAAATATCGAATGTTTTTCAGCAAATGAATGGAACGCTTTCGCAAAAGAACAGCAGGAGAAAATTTTGCTGCAATACAGATTGACGTATTTAGCCGAGACTGAGGTGAACTGGTGTCCGGGATTAGGAACCGTTTTAGCGAATGACGAAATCGTAAATGGTGTTTCGGAGCGTGGTGGTTTTACGGTGGTGCGTAAGAAAATGACGCAATGGAGCATGCGAATTTCGGCTTATGCAGAACGTTTGTTACAAGGATTAAATCATATTGACTGGAGCGAAAGCATCAAAGAAAGTCAAAGAAACTGGATTGGAAAATCCGTTGGAGCGACTGTTTCTTTTAAAGTCGAAAGCCAAAAGTCAAAAGTCGAAAGTGAGCAACAACATATAGATGTTTTTACTACAAGACCTGATACTATTTTTGGAGTTACGTTCATGACATTGGCTCCGGAACACGAATTGGTTTCACAAATCACAACTGCGGAGCAAAAAGCAGAAGTGGATGCCTATATTGAAAAAACATCAAAACGTTCCGAAAGAGAACGTATGGCCGATGTCAAAACAATTTCTGGAGTTTTCACAGGTGCGTATGCAGAACATCCGTTTACTAAAGAACCAATTCCGGTTTGGATTGGTGATTATGTTTTGGCGGGTTACGGAACAGGCGCAGTTATGGCGGTTCCTTGTGGCGACGAAAGAGATTATGCTTTTGCGAATTTCTTCAAAGGTCAAAACGGAATGCAGGAAATCAAAAACATTTTTGATAAAGATATATCCGAAGCTGCTTTTGGAGCCAAAGAGGGTTTTCAATTAGTTGATTCTGATTTTCTAAATGGATTAGATTACAAAAAAGGAACCCAAAAAGTAATTGAAGAATTAGAAAAATTAAACCAAGGAAAAGGAAAAACAAATTACCGTTTGCGTGATGCAGTTTTCTCTCGCCAGCGTTATTGGGGAGAGCCGTTTCCTGTATATTATGTGAATGGCTTGCCGCAAATGATTGATGCGCAACATTTGCCAATCATCTTGCCGGAAGTAGAAAAATATTTACCAACTGAAGAAGGTTTGCCACCTTTAGGAAACGCTTTGGTTTGGGCTTGGAATACGGAAACGAATGAAGTAGTTAATACGGATTTGGTTGACAATAAAACAATATTTCCATTAGAATTGAACACGATGCCAGGTTGGGCGGGAAGTTCTTGGTATTGGATGCGCTATATGGATGCGCATAACGAAAACGAATTTGCCAGCAAAGATGCTTTGGCATATTGGGAAAGTGTGGATTTATACATTGGCGGAAGCGAACACGCAACCGGACATTTATTATATTCCCGTTTTTGGAACAAATTCTTAAAAGACAAAGGTTTTGCACCTACTGAAGAACCATTCAAAAAACTGATTAATCAGGGTATGATTTTGGGAATGAGTGCGTTTGTTTATAGATTAGACGGAACAAATACATATGTTTCTAAAAATAAAATTGACGGACAAAAAGTACAGCCTATTCATGTTGATGTATCAATGGTTAATTCTTCAGATGAATTAGATATTGAAAGATTCAAAAGTTGGAGAGAGGATTATGCTGATGCAGAATTCATCACCGAAGAAAACGGAAAATACATTGTTGGTCGCGAAATCGAAAAAATGTCGAAATCAAAATACAATGTGGTAACGCCGGATGATATTTGTAATGAATACGGTGCTGATACGTTGCGTTTGTATGAAATGTTCTTAGGACCATTGGAACAAGCAAAACCTTGGAACACGGCTGGAATTTCGGGAGTTTTTGGTTTCTTGAAAAAACTGTGTCGTTTGTATTTTGATGACAACGGTTTGATTGTTACCAATGACGCACCAACCAAAGACAACTTAAAATCAGTACACAAAACGATTAAAAAAGTAGCGGAAGATATTGAAGGTTTCTCTTTTAATACATCAGTTTCTCAGTTTATGATTTGTGTGAATGAATTGTCCACTCAAAACTGTCATTCTCGTGCAATCTTGGAGCCTTTAGCTATTGTAATTTCTCCTTACGCGCCACACATTGCCGAGGAATTATGGTCGTTATTAGGAAATACAGGTTCGATTGCGACAGTTGATTTTCCTGTTTTTGAAGCTAAATATTTAGTAGAGAGCGAAAAGGAATATCCCGTTTCTTTCAACGGAAAAATGCGTTTCACGATGGTTTTACCTTTGGATTTAACCAAGGAACAAATCGAGGAAATTGTTATGAAAGACGAAAGAACCATCAAACAATTAGAAGGAAGAACGCCTAATAAGGTGATAATTGTTCCGGGGAAAATCATCAATTTGGTGGGATAAATATCCAATATTGCAATAATCATATTAATCCAAATTCTATTTTTAGAATTTGGATTTTTTTATTTTAATAAATGAAAATCAGCGTAAATCCGTTTCATCTGCGTTATCCGTGTTCCATTTCACCAATGCCAAATTGACAAAATAAAAAATTGGTTCAGATTTTGATAAATCTTTTATAACTTTAATAATACAATTAAAAAACAAAAATATGGGAATGGGTTATTTGATTCTTGCCGGAGCAATTATGCTTTTCAGCTGGTTAGTTAGTTCAAGACTAAAAAGTAAATTTGAACATTATTCTAAATTACAATTACAAAACGGAATGTCAGGCGCTGAAATAGCCGAAAAAATGCTTGCCGATAACGGAATTCGCGATGTAAGAGTGATCTCTACGCCGGGACGTTTGACGGATCATTACAATCCAGCAGATAAAACAGTGAATCTAAGTGAGGCGGTTTACAACCAACGCAATGCGGCTGCAGCTGCTGTTGCGGCACACGAATGTGGTCACGCCGTTCAACACGCTGTGGGGTATCAATGGCTGACGATGCGTTCTAAATTAGTTCCTGTGGTGAATGTGGCATCAACGTATATGCAATGGATTTTGCTTGCCGGAATCTTGATGATGAAAACTTTTCCACAATTGCTATTGGTAGGAATTATCATTTTTGCAGCAACCACTTTATTTTCGATTGTTACTTTACCAGTAGAATATGATGCGAGTAATCGTGCATTGGCTTGGTTAGAAAACAAAAGAATGCTGACGCAACAAGAACAAGAGGGAGCGAAGGATTCCTTGAAATGGGCTGCCAGAACGTATGTCGTGGCTGCTTTGGGATCAATTGCTACGCTGTTGTATTATGTTTCCATTTATATGGGCGGAAGTAGGAGAGATTAACACTTTTTTGAAGGAAATATAAAATCCGTCTTGCGAAAACAAGGCGGATTTTTTTTATCAAATAACCAAATCAACGATTAACCAAAAGACTATAACTGAATCTGTCTGTCGATTTGCTGGTCTAGGGAAATGAAGGTTTCTGTTCTGGAAACGCCTTCTATCGCTTGAATTTTGGTATTTAGTAAATGCATTAAATGTTCGTTATCACGACAGATAATCTTTATCAGAATCGACCAGTTTCCAGTAGTGTAATGGCATTCCAAAACTTCGGGAATTTTCTTTAAATCACGAACTGCTTCTGGATTTCGGGCTGCTTTGTCCAGATAAATCCCAACAAAAGCCATCGTATTGTTGCCTAATATTTTATTGTTTACGGTGAATTTGGATCCCGAAATAACGCCGGATTGTTCCAGTTTTCGCAAGCGTTGATGAATTGCCGCTCCTGAAATCCCTATTTTATTGGCGATTTGAAGAATTGGTTTTCGGGCATCTTCCATCAGGTCGCGTAAAATTTCTTTATCGATACCGTCAATTTCTACTATTAGGGAATTGATTTTCATGAGTTATTATTTTAAACTAAAATATAGAATTCAGTTTGAATTGAAAACCAAATTTAAGTAAAAAACGATTAGTGTAAAGAATAACCCGCCTTTTTTATAATTTACGCCATAAAAAAAACCATTCGGATTACGAATGGCTTTAATTGTATCTAAAAAGTATTTTCTTTATTTTCCTTTATTGGCTTCAATAATGTATTTTTCCAAAGCCATTGTCATTGAAGGTGTTGCCGGTGTTGGTGCAAGAATATCCACTCTCAAACCGTGATCCAATGCTTCTTTTTGAGTAGTACTTCCAAAAACGGCAATTCGAGTATTGTTTTGCTCGAAGTCTGGGAAGTTTTTAAACAATGATTTTATTCCGGTTGGGCTAAAGAAAGCCAAAACATCATAATATACATCGGCTAAATCAGATAAATCACTCATTACGGTTCTGTAAAAAACAGCTGGAGTCCAGTCTACTTTTAACGCGTTTAGCGTTATCGGCGCATCGGCATTCAATTGGTCTGAAGCAGGTAGTAAGAATTTTTCGTCTTTGTATTTTTTTATCAGCGGAGATAAATCAGCAAAATCCTTTGGTCCCACGTAGATTTTACGTTTTCTATACACAACGTATTTTTGCAGGTAAAAAGCAATAGCTTCTGATTGGCAGAAATATTTTAATCCTTCTGGAACTTTATAACGCATTTCATCAGCCACTCTAAAAAAATGATCTACGGCATTTTTACTCGTTAAAATAATTGCGGTGTAATGATTAAGATCGATTTTTTGAAGTCTAATCTCTTTTGCATTAACTCCTTCTACATGAATAAAAGGTCTGAAATCAATTTTTACTTTATGCTTTTGTTGAAGTTCAAAGTAAGGGGAATTCTCCACTTTAGGCTCAGGCTGTGACACCAAAATTGTTTTCACTTTCATATTTAACGGTTTCTAAGCACTCCCTTTTGTAAACCAATAATACATAAAATAATAGGGTGCTATTTCAAGAGCGCAAAGATATAAAATAAAATAAAACAACTTACCGAATATTATATTTTGATAGTTTTTTATTGAAATCAAATAAGTTAATATATTTATTATCAATATTGTAGAGATAATTAGCAGTGGAATATTTCTTGAAAATGAGTCGTAATAAAACAAAATAATATTCAATGGCAGTATGATTAGTCCAATATAGGTTCTGTAAGTCACCTTTTGGAGGTTAAAATGCTCCATAAATTCTTCAATATTGAATGATGTGGCTATTATTTTCTCAATCAAATATTTAGATAAAATAAAGAAAGTTAGGAAAGTAAAAATTTGAATGTAAAGTATCCAATCTGTCTTCAAGCCATAGCCAAAATAACTTAACGAAATTTGGATGAAGAAAGCTATTGAAATCACTTGGACAAAAAACAAGGAGATGGTGAAACCGCTTTTTAAGTGGCTGCTGTCTCTGTAAACTTTGTTGTATTTATTGGAAAAAATTAAATTGGCGAAATCACCAAATCTATTTTCGAAAACAGATTTTGTAACAGCAATAATAGCAAATGACAGAACAAAAAGCACGGTTGCCCAGTCTTTGCTGTCAGTTATTCTTGGATGAAGTATATTTTCGATCATAACGTTGCAAAATTACTAATTTTTATATCATTCTTTTTATTATAATTTTATTAAGGATGAAATGGCATAAAAAGTTTACTTTTGCGGTGAAATTAGTTAAAAATATGAATGATTGTATTGTTATAATTCCTACCTATAACGAAATTGAAAATATAGAAAGCATTATTCGATCGGTGTTTTCGCAACATAAATCTTTTCATGTTCTTATTATTGATGATAATTCGCCAGATCATACTGCTGATAAGGTCGTTTTACTTCAATCTGAATTTGGAGGGAGATTATTTTTGGAAAAAAGAGAGAAAAAATCGGGTCTGGGAACGGCTTATGTTCATGGTTTTAGATGGGCATTAGCACATAAATATGATTTCGTTTTTGAAATGGATGCTGATTTTTCCCACAATCCAAATGATTTAGAGAAATTATACAATGCGTGTCATTTTGGCGATGCTGATTTAGCGATTGGGTCCCGTTATGTAACTGGTGTAAATGTGGTAAACTGGCCGTTGAGCCGCGTTTTGATGTCGTATTTTGCGTCGGTTTATGTACGAATGATTACCGGGATGAAAATTCATGATGCCACAGCAGGTTTTGTTTGTTACAAAAGACAAGTGCTCGAAGAGATCAATTTAGATAAAATAAAATTTGTTGGATATGCTTTTCAAATTGAAATGAAATACAGAACGTATTGCAAGAAATTTCAAATTGCTGAGGTTCCCATCATTTTTACCGATAGAACAAAAGGGCAATCCAAAATGAGTAATTCAATAATTGTTGAAGCCGTTTTTGGAGTTATTGCACTTAGAATAAAAAGATTAGTCAACACATTATAAGAAAAAGACAGGATGAACAGGGTTTTAATTAAGAATGCCAAAATAGTAAATGAAGGGGTAATTTTTGAGGGCGATGTGTTAATTGAAAATGACTTAATTGTTGAAATTGCAGAAAGCATTAGTGCGAAATCCTCTCAATGTAAAATCATTGATGCCGAAGGGAATTATTTAATTCCGGGTGCAATTGATGATCAAGTGCATTTTAGAGAGCCCGGACTTACGCATAAAGGAGACATAGAATCAGAATCTAAAGCGGCCGTTGCAGGAGGAATTACTTCTTACATTGAACAGCCTAACACGGTTCCAAATGCGGCTACCCAAGAAATATTAGAACAAAAATACGAGTTGGCTGCCCAAAAATCGTATGCGAATTATTCTTTTATGATGGGTGCAACTAATGATAATTTGGAAGAAGTTTTAAAAACAAATCCAAAGAATGTTGCCGGGATAAAAATATTTTTAGGTTCCTCAACAGGGAATATGTTGGTGGATAATGAAGCAACTTTAGAGAAAATATTTTCAAGTACACCCATGCTTATTGCGGTGCATTGTGAAGATGAAGCGACTATCAAAAACAATTTAGAGAAATACAAAGCAGAGTTTGGAGAGGATGTTCCAGTTACGGTTCATCACCTTATCCGAAGCGAGGAAGCGTGTTATATTTCGTCTTCCAAAGCGGTTGCGTTGGCTAAGAAAACAGGTGCTCGCTTGCATATTTTTCATCTTTCCACTGCCAAAGAAATGGATTTGTTTACGAACAAAATTCCTTTGGAAGACAAGAAAATCACTGCCGAAGTTTGTGTACATCATTTATGGTTTACCAATGATGATTATGCTACTAAAGGTAATCTGATAAAATGGAATCCAGCTGTAAAAACGGCTAATGACAGAAAAGTGCTTTGGGAAGCCTTACTGGATGACAGAATTGATGTGGTTGCAACGGATCACGCGCCACACACATTAGAAGAAAAAAAACAATCGTATTTGAATGCACCTTCCGGCGGACCATTAGTGCAACATGCTGTAGTGGCTATGTTTGAAGCGCATCATCAAGGAAAAATAAGCATTGAAAAAATTGTGGAGAAAATGTGCCATAATCCGGCTAAAATCTTCAAAATAGAAAAACGTGGTTTTATCAAAGAAGGCTATTATGCGGATTTGGTTATCGTTAATTCAGGCTTGCCTTGGAGCGTAAAAAAAGAAAATATTTTGGCTAAATGTGGTTGGTCTCCATTTGAAGGTTTTACTTTTAAATCTAGGATTACCCATACTTTTGTCAACGGACAATTAGTTTATACTGCTTTTAAAGTAAAAGATATTCGTGCAGGAAAACGTTTATTATTCGAAAGATAAAAATTTCATCAATGAGAAAAATCATAGTACTTTTAACAATCATAACACTATTTGTAAGCTGTAAAGAAGAAGTGGTGAGTAAGCCGGAACGACTTATAGAGAAAGACGTTATGGTAAGTATTATGTATGATTTATCTATTTTGGAAGCCATAAGAAATCAAAATCCGGCTTCCTTGGATACTTTTAAAATAAATTCCAGAGATTATATTTTTAAAAAATATAAAATTGACAGTGTTCAATTTGCTAAAAGCAATGTCTATTATGCATCTGATTATAATGAATACAAAAGCATGTTTGAGCAAATCAACAAGCGATTACTAGCTAAAACAAAGAGTGTAGATTCTTTGATCAAATTGAAAAAAAAGAAGAAGAGTCCTGTTGTTGACAAAAAACAAAAAGAAGCTGCAATCAGTAGAGATACTAAAAAATTAGACTAAGAAAAGAGCTTAAAGATTAGAGATTTCTTTAATGTATTGGTGAATATTTATAAAATCAGTTTTCAAAGTGTCTTTAATCTTTTGGTTGGAAAATATAGTTGTTGCATATGAAGCTTTTGCAGTTGTTTGAGTTAATCTTCTCTTCTGTTGAAAAACATTCGAAACAAACCAATCCAATCTCCAGAGCATCTCCATCAAAAAAGGTTTTGCATGAATTTCAGGTGGTTTTACACCCAATGAATCGGCCATAGAATTCAGAATGTCACGAAAAACACTATTTTCTGCAATCAAGGTAAAGCGTTCATTCTTAATTTCGCTTTGCATTAATTGGTGAGCGATTCGAACAACATCACTAACAGCAACAAATCCGGTTGAGCCCAACGTATAAAATTTCAATCCATTTCTTACTTTCGTAAAAAGTTGTCCACTTCCTTGCTCTCTAAAACCTGGTCCAAGAATTACACCCGGATTTACAATTATCACATCTAAACCTTCTTGCTGTCCGCGCCAGATTTCCATTTCGGCACCATATTTAGAAATGGCATAATCATTATGGTACTTTTCCGGATTCCATTCGGTTTCTTCGGTGATGAATTTTTCATGAGGCAGTAAGTCGCCTAAAGTGGCAATAGAACTTACAAAACACAGTTTTTTTATTTGATAAGCGATACTGAAATTTACAATATTCGCGGTACCTTCAATATTTGTTTTTCGCAATATATCTTCATCTTTTGGGTCAAAAGAAATCAAAGCGGCGCAATGATAAACCGTATCAATATTTTGAAAGGCGATTTCTAACGAAGGAACTTCAGTAATGTCTGCTTGAATCCATTCTATTTGCTCGAACAACGATTCTTTTTTATAAGTAGCGAAGAGCGATTTAGTTTTCTCTATAGAAGCGACACTTCGATAAATAGCACGCACTTTTTCTGTCCCGATACTTCGGGATTCAATTAAATGAAGCAATAGATGTGCGCCTACTAAACCCGTTCCTCCTGTGACTAAAATCATGGTACGAAAATACGAATAATTTTTTTCGAATAACCTATTAAACAAATAACCTAATCCGCAATAAATTTTATCTTTGTGCACACGAAGCCTTAAAGGCTGAATTGACGAAAGTAAATTGATTAAAAAGATGAAGAATTTTATTGAAGAAGTAACTTGGAGAGGAATGCTCCACGATGTTATGCCCGGCACAGAAGAACATTTGATGGAACAAATGCGTGTGGCGTATGTGGGAATTGACCCAACTGCCGATTCATTGCATATAGGACATTTAGTAGGTGTGATGTTGTTGAAACATTTTCAACTATCGGGACACAAGCCATTAGCGTTAGTAGGTGGTGCAACAGGAATGATTGGTGATCCATCCGGAAAATCGAATGAAAGAAATTTATTGGACGAACCAACATTGCGTCACAATCAAGAAGCGATAAAAGGACAATTGGCTCGTTTCTTAGATTTTACTTCTAATTCGGATAATGCAGCAGAATTAGTGAATAATTATGACTGGATGAAGAACTTTTCTTTTCTGGATTTTATTCGTGATGTAGGAAAACATATTACCGTAAATTATATGATGGCGAAAGATTCTGTGAAGAAACGTTTGTCTTCAGAAGCTGCCGAAGGAATGTCATTTACAGAGTTTACGTACCAATTGGTTCAAG
The DNA here is from genome assembly GCF_054343795.1 of Flavobacterium sp. GNP002. Taxonomy (NCBI): domain Bacteria; kingdom Pseudomonadati; phylum Bacteroidota; class Flavobacteriia; order Flavobacteriales; family Flavobacteriaceae; genus Flavobacterium; species Flavobacterium sp. GNP002. Next base: position 864,935 of record NZ_JBTGUW010000001.1, on the reverse strand, counting down.
GATATGACTTTTTGCATTTGTACAGAGAAAAAAACTGTACGTTGCAAATGGGAGGAAGCGACCAATGGGGGAATATCACCACAGGAACCGAATTAGTTCGTAGAATTGCCAGTGGTAAAGCGTATGCATTAACTTGTCCATTGATTACAAAAGCGGACGGAACCAAGTTTGGAAAATCTGAAGGTGGAAATATTTGGTTGGATTCAGCTAGAACATCTCCTTATAAATTTTACCAATATTGGTTGAACACTTCGGATGTTGATGCAGAAAAATACATTAAGATTTTTACTTTTTTATCAAAAGAAGAAATCGAAGTTTTAACTGAAAAACATAAAGAAGCGCCACATTTACGTTTGTTGCAAAAACGTTTGGCCGAAGAAACTACCGTAATGGTACATTCAGCGGAAGATTTAGAAAATGCGATAAAAGCATCGAATATATTGTTCGGGAATTCTACTTCAGATGATTTGAAACAATTGGATGAAGCGACTTTCTTAGATGTTTTTGATGGCGTTCCTCAAGCGGAAATCAGCAGAACCGAAATCGAAGCGGGAATCAATATTGTTGACGTTCTAAACGAAAAAACAGGGTTCTTAAAATCAAATGGAGAAGCAAGACGCGCTTTGACAGCTAATTCTATTTCAGTAAATAGAGAAAAAGTTGCTGAAGATTTTGAGTTTTCGACGAAAGATTTAATCAACAATCAATTTATATTGTTGCAAAGTGGAAAGAAAAACTATTTTGTGGTGAGAGTGGTTTAAAGAACCATCAAATTACAACCTCGAATATCAGAATTATCAAAACGTCCCAATACCTCGAAAGAGTTGTTGGGATTTTTTTTACCCAAATCCTGCGTAGCAATAAACGAGCAGGAATTGATGTTAGCCAAATCAATCACGTTGATTCCGCCCGTTTTTCCGTCTTGTATATAGGTCAAGGCATCTTCGGTGTCACGAACGAGGACTTGTATCCACGAAGGGCATTCAAATACGCCGTTTCCTAAAGAATACGCTTGCGAAAGTAATTCGGTCATTCCGTATTCAGAATGTATGGCCGAAACTCCAAAACCTTTACACAATTGTTCGTGCAATTCTTCCCGAATCATTTCTTTGCGCTTGCCTTTCATGCCGCCCGTTTCCATGATAATGGTATGTTGCAATTGAAACTGGTGTTTTTCAATTAAATCCAATAAAGCAAAAGTAACACCAATCAAAATGACATTTTGACCGGCTTCATCTAAAGCGATAAGCTTGGCAATCAATTCGTCGTGATTGTGGAGGTAAAAACCACTTTCAGGATGATTGGAAAGTTCAATTAAATCCTTGACCATGTAAATTAAGGAAGACCCTTCCCTTTCTAGATAGGATGGAAGCAAGGCTAAAACAACATAATCTTCAATATTGCCATAAAATTCTGAAAATCCTTTGCGGTAACTTTCTTCATATAAAGTAACATCAGTAACTAAATGTTTGCTGGTAATCATTCCGGTTGTTCCACTGCTGGTAAAGGTTTCCTGAATAGGATTGGTGTTCGAAACCACTTCGTGACTTTTAAAAAACTGAATGGGTAAAAAGGGAATCTGCTGTAAAGACTTTACTTTGCGAGGATCTATTTTCAAAAAATCACAAAATTCTTGATAGACCAAGTTGTTTTCATATTGGAAACGAAACACTTTCAAGGCGATTTTCTCAAACTGTTTTTGACTGGAAATAGCAAATATATCGGAGGATGTAATCAAGAATTTTTTTTACAAAAGTAATCAAATTTTTTAAGGGAAACCCATTAGCAAAACAGCAATAGTCTGTTTTTTGGAATCCATTCCAATCCAATTCTGCGTAAAAAAAGCCCCAATAGTATTGGAGCTTTTGTATTTAAATGTTGACGGATTATCTTATAATTAATTTTCTGGTCGCAGATGCCTCTTTTTCATTAATTTTTATGATATAGACACCTGAAGTTAGATTAGAGACATTTAGCTCTCTAGAACTAAGCATTGTTTGAAGTACTTTTTTTCCTAAAACATCAAATATAATTATTTCTTTATCCAAGTCGTTTTTCGTAGAAATGTAAACTTTGCCATTGCTTACAGGGTTCGGGTACAAGCTTAAACCTTCTATAGTAGCGGTTTCTTGTGTTCTTGGTTGCGGTTTAGTTTCCTGAGCGCTAACACTCAGAGAAAATAAAAGAACCAATACAGTAATAATATAAAAGTAGTTTTTTGCCATCAGATTATTTTGAATAGTAAATATACAAAAAATAATTCAAAAAGCATACCAAAAAAAAACATCCTGATTACTCAGGATGTTTACTATAAATCAAATGGATTGTTTATTACAAATTTGATAATAAATTAACGCCATCAACAATTGCCCAAGCTCCAGGAGTCAATGCAGCTCCAGTTGCTGTTGTACTAGTTGTGAAGTTTACAGGTAAAAATGAAACTGTGAAAGCTGCACCAGCACCCCATTGAGTAGTATTACTGTCTGCAATTTTTACATTCAACATTTTTATTTTACCATTAACAACCTGATTAGTATTTGTTGCAGCATCTTGTATTCTTACGGCAACAGCATTTGTTGTAGTTGTTCCTGAAGTTGCAGTATTTGTGTATCCTGAAATTACTACATTACTGTATTCTCCGTTACCTTCTTTTTTGAATTGGATTGCATCAATTTCAAGTGGATTACCAGCTTCAGTTGCAGTACCAGCAGCTCTTCTTAAAGTAATGTTAGATACTTTAGGGAAGAATGCATTGTTTACACTTTTTGCTTCGATCTCCATTCCAAAATTTCCAGCTCCAGTTTGATAAGCATACCAGTTAGTATTTGCTTGACCTTGCCATCCATCTTGCCAGTCAAAAGAATCATCTGTGTTTCCGTAAGAAATAAGGTTTTTAGCACTTACAGTTCCACCGTAAAATTCAAAACCATCATCAGCTCCTTTGTAAGAAACTAGATTTTCTAATACTGTTCCTGAACCTACTGAATAGAATGAGAAACCATTCATTTCAGAATTTCCGTCAAGGATTTTTTTACCTGCATATTCTACTCGTACATACTTCAAAGAACCTCCATTATGAGCAGCATTTGTACCACCGTAAACAATGTTTGTTCCGTCTTCAGAAGTTGCAGTTGTAATAGGAGTTCCGTCAGCTGTTTTTCCAGAAACGATAGGAGCATCACCAAACATGATTATTCCACCCCAAGAACCTGCAGTTTTAGATTTTTCAGTAAATACAACAGGTTCTGCTGCAGTTCCAGAAATATTTAATTTTCCGCCTTTCTCAACTAATAAAGCATCAGCACCATCAGCTACATCAGCAGTAATAACTGAACCAGCTTCAAAAGTTAAAGTAGCATCGCTTTTTACTCTAACGGTACCTTTGATAGTATAAACCCCTTTTGTATATGTTTTTGCTGCTGTGATGTCTCCTGTGATTTCACCCGTTGCAGTCGGTGGAGTTGTTACTACATCGTCATCACTTGAAGTACAACTTGTAAAAACCAAGCTCAATAATGCAAGACTGAATACTAATTTTTTCATTTTTAATGATTTTAAAATTATAAGTTTTTTTGTTAATTATTTATGTCAAAAGTACTCCCGAGCTTCTGAAATTTAGTTATGTAATTGTTATTAAAGTATTATATAACAATGAATTTGATGTAAAGTTTATGTTACTTATGTAAACAAAAAAAAAGAGCCATTACGGCTCTTTTCTATTGTTGTTTTTAAAACGTATATCCTATGTTAAAGGAGAACCCGACACCTTTTTTGAATTCTCTTAAAATTAAAGAGTCTTCTGTAATGTTTAAAGTGCTTTTGCTTCCTAGCTCTTTTTTATAACTTGGATTTAAGATGTTGTCTACTCCAAATTTAAGTTCGATACTTTTTGAAATTGAGTTAGTCCAAACAAAATCTAATTTACTAAAAGATTTCTCGTAGATATGATCAATTCCTGATGAACCTACAGCAAAAATACGATCTCCATAAACGTTGTAAACTAATGTCATTGAGTTTTTCCAATCTTTATTAAGGATGAAATCATACTTCAAATCAGAATTGATTAACCAGCTAGAAGCACCTTGCAGCTTACGGTTTGTACTGTTTTCTAATTCATTCCCTTGTTTTTTAAGGTCAATTTTAACATCAGTACTCATTAATGATGTATTAAAACCTAAAGAGAAATTAGAAAGAGATTTACTTATTCTGCTCAATTGGAAAAGCATTTCTATTTCGGCACCATAAATAACCGCTTGCTCTGAGTTTTTGAAAGTTGTGATTTGACCACCGCTATTTGCAGTTGGTTTGAAAACTCTTTCAATTGGATCATTAATCATTTTTCCAAATACACCTACAGCAAACAATTCTTTGTTGTTAGGGAATAATTCATATTTGAAATCTACATTATAGTTTTCACTGTCTTTTAAATCTGGGTTTCCACTTTCTGAAGTTCCATCGGCATTGATGTAATTTATTGGTAACAACTCCATCGCAACTGGACGAGTTATTGTTTTTGCCAATGATACTCTCAAATTGCTATTTTCATTCAAAATTCGTTTCGCGTTTATAGACGGTAAAATGTCAAGCTTGTCATCTGTCTTTTTGCGGTAAGCACTTCCAAAAGGATCTCCTTGTTGTCTGTATTTTATGGTACGAGTAGAACTTTCGCCTCTAATACCAGCATTCAAATCCCATTTTTCTCCAAGATTCATAAACAAATTGAAGTAACCTGCATTAACAAACTGATTCAATTTTACTTTATAATCTCCATTTGATTCTTCTTGAACATAAACAATTCCGTTGTTGATATCTTCGTTGATGTTTTGGCTTATAGTACTTAAATCAGCAGTGTAGTTTTTCTCTAAATTTCTTCTTCCAGAAAAGAAACGGTAAGAAGATTCCATGTCATTCAGCGAGCTGTTGTATCCAATAGATAATTTGTTAGAATCTTCTTTATCTCCAAATTTCAAATTATATTCTAAAAGTGAAGAGTAATAGAAGTTTCCTTTTACATCAAGGAATTGACGGTTTAAGTTATTACCACCATAAGACATATTTATTTGGGTGTCATCTAGTTTTACACCTGTGATAAATTTTCTATCCGGTTGTTGAAAAGAAGTTTTTACATAAGAACCTCCAGCTTTTAAGGTCTGTTTTCCATCTTCAGTCAATTTATAATCCCCATACAATTGCGTGTTCCAATAGTTAGATTCTTCGTATTGATTTAATCTAATAAGATTATTTGTCTGATTTGCTAAACTGTTTGTGTATCCTAATTGATCTTGGATTTTGCTTTCAGTTGCTTTAATCAAGAACGTGTTGAAGTTCAAGTTAAAACGGTTTGTTTTGTATTTCAAACCTGCTAAACCAGAAAAAGTAGTTTGGTAGCTGTATTGCGTATTGTACAAATTATTGTCGTAGTTTCCTTGTCCAAGATTGAAAGTTCTATCGACACCTTCTCTGTAAGAATATTTATTGTCAAAATTGAAAGACATTATATAACTAATATTTCTTTCTTTTTCAAGACTGAATTTTTGAGCATGTAAGAATCCAATGCTAGAATTCAAAGGACTTTTTGTATTGTTAACATCCCATGATTTTTTACCAAATCCATCTTCATATTCCGCAGGAGAAAGTTTTTGCCCGCTTGGAACTGATCCAAAAATACCAGGAAGCGCTCTGTCATTACCAATAAGTCCTAAAGAACCTTTCGTTGAATTTGCATCATTAGAAAGTAAAAAATCTTGAAGATTATTGTTAGTTGTATATCCAAAACCAATATTCAGTTTAGTGATATTTTTTGGTTGAGGTGTTTCAATATTAACAGTTGCTCCTGCAAAATCTCCAGAAATATTAGGATTAAATGTTTTGTAGATATTTAATACTCCCACAACATCAGTAGGGAATAAATCCAATGGGATAATTTTCTTGAAAGGGCTGTTTGAGGGGGATTGTAAATCGTTTATCAATAAGTTATTGTAACGGTCTTCTAGACCTCTAATGAACAAACCTCTTCCGTCAACTTTAGTGATTCCGGTAATTTTTGTCAAACCTTCCTCAACATCGCTAACTCCTTTACGGGCCATTTCTTGAGCACCAATACTTTGTTTAATTACAACTGCTTGTTTTTGGTCTAATAAAAGAGCTGTTTCCTTTTCTCTACTTGCTGTGTTTCTTACAATAACATCTTTCAGAGTATAACTTCCAGAACCTAGTGCTTTGTTAATAGTTACTGTTTCATCAGCAACTACTGTCACAGGAATCTCTACAGATTCATAACCTACAAAACTAAGTTGTAAAGTATAACTTCCAGGTAGTATTGTTATGGTATATTTACCATCAATATCAGTATTAGTTCCTATATTTGTTCCTTTAATAAGAACGTTAGCAAAAGGTAATGACTGATTATTAGCATCTTTGTCTGTTAACGTTCCAGTAATAGTACCTTTACTTTGTGAGTAAGAGATCGCTGTAAGTAATAACGTGAAAAATAGTAACTTGAATTTCATTTGGTTTAAATTTTTTGCAAAGTAACACCAGAAATGTAAAATGTAAGTTACTGACTTGTTATGGTTATGTTTTGTTTTGGGTCTTAAAATCACTCCAATATTAAATTATGGTTAACACCATCTGAATACTCCATTTATTATTACATTTACAATTCAAAAAACAATTTTTGGCACTTTATGAAGAAAAAAAATACAAAGATTCTATTAGTAGATGATGAACCGGATATCTTAGAAATTGTAGGGTATAATCTCTCTCAAGAGGGGTATCAAATAGTTACGGCAGCAAATGGGAGAGAGGCAGTGGCGAAAGCTAAAAAAGAAATGCCAGACCTTATTATAATGGATGTTATGATGCCTGAAATGGATGGAATGGAGGCTTGCGAAAACATTAGAAAGATTCCAGAACTCAGTAATGTAATTATCACTTTTTTGACAGCCAGAAGCGAAGATTATTCCCAAGTTGCAGGCTTTGACGCTGGTGCGGATGATTACATCACAAAGCCAATTAAACCTAAATTATTAGTCAGTAAAGTAAAAGCATTATTACGCCGATTAAAAGAAAAAGAACAGAACAGCGAAACACTTAATGTAGGTGGAATAGAAATAAATCGCGAAGAATATAAAATCGTTAAAGATAATATTGAAATCGCATTGCCTCGAAAAGAATTTGAATTGTTTTACCTACTAGCTTCAAAACCTGGTAAAGTGTTCAAACGTGATGAGATTTTGGACAAAGTTTGGGGAAATGAAGTAGTTGTTGGAGGAAGAACGATTGATGTTCACATCAGAAAACTAAGAGAAAAAATTGGAGAAGAATTATTTAAAACAATAAAAGGAGTTGGCTATAAGTTTGAAGTATAAATGACAATAAATTTTAAAAAAACATATCGTTTTGCCGTAAAGTCAGCGCTTTACATTACTCTTTTTTCTACAGGATTAGTTGGTTTTCTTACCTATTTATTTTTTACTTTTTCCTATCGATTTTGTTTGGTATTTGCCATTGCGATTGCTGCATTTTCATTTCTGGTTATACAGTATAGAGTGGAGCGCTTTATCTATAAAAAAGTAAAAAAAATATACGATGACGTTTCTTTATTAGAGTCAAGTACTTTTAGAAATCAACCCATTACTACAGATATGGCAACACTAACACGTGAAGTGAAAAAGTTTGCCACCGATAAAAAGTTAGAAATTGAAACTTTAAAAGTTCGTGAAGAATATAGAAGAGAGTTTCTAGGGAATGTTTCTCATGAGCTCAAAACACCACTATTTATGGTTCAAGGGTATTTGTCAACCCTGCTCGACGGAGCCATGAGTGATAAAACAATCCGAAAAAAATATTTAGAACGTGCCGAAAAAGGAGTAGAAAGACTAATTTATATCGTACAAGATTTAGATATGATTTCTAAACTTGAAATTGGGGATTTGAACTTAGAAATTGCCGAGTTTGATATTGTTAAATTAGTTCAAAATGTCTTTGATTTGCTCGAAATGAAAGCTTCCAAGAAAGATATTCTGTTGATGTTTGACATGAAGTACAATAGGCCCGTTATGGTGGTTGGAGATCAGGAAAAGATTCAGCAAGTAGTGATGAATCTTGTCGTAAATTCAATCAAATACGGAAAAGTAAAAGGTTCTACCGAAGTTAGTATTGAAGATTTGACAGATGAAAAGGTAATCGTTCGAATCACGGATAATGGTGAAGGAATTGAGAAAAAAAATATACCAAGACTTTTTGAGCGTTTTTACAGAGTTGACAAGAGCGGAGCAAGAACCGAAGGTGGTTCAGGTTTAGGTTTATCCATTGTAAAACATATTATTGAAGCTCATGATGAGAAAATTTATGTAGACAGTACATTTGGCATAGGATCTGAATTTTCTTTCACACTTGAAAAAACAAAAACAAGTAAAAAAACAACATAAAATCAAAGATTAAAACAGTTTAAAAACCGATTCTTGTGAATCGGTTTTTTTATTTCTGTAAATCAAAGTTTGATTATTTTTCAAAAACTTGAAATAAATTAGTCCATTCAATTTTAGAATCTAATCTAGGTAATCCTTTATATTCTTCAATCTCTAGGATGTTTTCCATTTTAAATTCTTCTTGCGTTGCATACGGAACCAAACCTTCTTTCTTTAATTTTTTGGCTAAATATTCTTGTTCATATTGACCTGGCGTTGGTATGAAATAAGCTTTTTTTCTCAGTTGTGCTAAATCCATGATTGTAGTGTAACCCGAACGGCAAAGAACCATTTCACTTTCATTAAAAGCCTGTTCTAGTTCGGTTGAATTCATGAAGTTGTAATACGTTACATTTCTAATTGTGGTAGTTTTTTGTTCCTTTTCGATATTTCCTTCAATGAAAATTACATTGCCATTGTATTTAACGATTTCTTTTTTTAAATGTTTTTCTAGCATACCACGTTGAGGTTCGGGACCAGATAGAATCACTAGTAAGTCATATTTTTTTGGCAATAGTATCTTTTGGAGTCTGCTCAAAGGACCAATATATTTTGTCTTGAGATTTGGATTATCAATATGCCCCAGTTTACCAGTTAAATTTGGAGTTCCTATTAGATCAGGAACCCAGCATTCCGTATATTTTTTTATGATAGATTGATGTATTTTACTGGTGATCCAAGTGGTATTTCCAGTCATCACATTCAATTGATGCGTGATAAAAACAGATGGGATTTTCTTGCTGAAAACGCCCAATCTGTTATCCGAAATAATTCCGTCTATTGCATATTTTTCAACCCAATTTTGAATTGTTTTTTTTTCTTCCAGAATGGCTCTGATCATTTTTGGACCATTCTTTATTAATTTCCATTTAAAATTGGCGCCATTTTTAGCATATTCAATCTGGTAGGATGGGAGTTCCAGTGTTTGTATGTTAGGAAACTCTTTTCGTAATAATTCAAGAGCAATACCATCTGAAGCAATTACCGGGATGTAGTTGTTTTCTTGTAAAGCCCTGATGATTGGTATGCAGCGGGTGGCATGGCCTAAACCCCAGTTCAAAGGTGCAATCAAAATAGTTTTAGGGGCGGTTTTTATATCCATTTCTAATTGTATCAAATGTTTTTATAGTTGAAAGATACATAAGTTAAGGCCTTTTTTATATTTGCAAAATATTACTAAACTATTAAGTTATCAAATACTATTTCAGGACGCAACAATGGACTAAAATAAATAAAGGCTATCTATAAAAAAGATAGCCTTTCAAATATATTTTCTATAAAAATTATTCTTGTATATAGGTTTTATTTCCGTTTGAGTTAATATAATATTTCCCTCCTCGTGGACCAGTATACACTTTTTTACCATTGTATTCCCCTGTTATTTTGTCGGCTACTTTAGGTGCTTTTTCGTTAGTTTCCTTGATTTTTTTTATTGATTTTGCACTTGAAGCTTTTTCTTTTACAGTTGTTTTAGCTGTTGCTGCTTTGTCTTTAGCAGTTTCAGCTTTTTCTTTAGATGCAGTTGCTTTTTCTTTAGTCGTAGCTGCTTTATCTTTAGTAGTTTCAGCCTTGTTTTTAACTACTTTATCTTTTGCAGTTTCGGCTTTGTCTTTAGCTGTAGTTGCTTTTTCTTTGGCAGTTTCGGCTTTTTCTTTTGCTGTTTTTTTAGCTGTAGCAGCTTTATCTTTTGCAGTTTCGGCTTTGCTTTTGGTTGTTTTTTCTTTTGCTGTAGCTGCTTTTTCTTTTGCAGTTTCCGCTTTCTCTTTAGTTGTTTTTTTAGCTGTAGCTGCTTTCTCTTTTGCTGCTTCGGCTTTTTCTTTTTTGGCTTTTGCCAATTTTTCAGTTTTAGATTTTGTTGCTTTCTTTTCAGCTGCAGTTTCTTGTGCTTGCAAGTTTACTGACAAAATAATTACAAAACACAACAACAGTAATTTTTTCATAATGATTTGATTTTAAATTTTATATAATAAAAATAATAAAAAATAATCATATTTAGAAAGTCGTTCAATGAAATTATTCCAAATTCAACAATTAAAAATAAGCTCTTAATTGAACATTTCCAGTGTGAATGGCTTGGCTCGTTTCACTTTTTCTTCCTTGATAATTGAAATTAATATCTAAAAACTGGGTGATATTTTTCTGTAAAAGCAATCTCCAAGTCAAGTTCTGCCCGGTTTGTAATCCTTCGAGCATTTGAAATCCAACCGAAGAAAACTCATTTCCTTCAAATTTATTTTGGTAAAAAGAAACTTCTCCATTCAGCGTTATTTTTTTATCACTGGCATAAGAAAAGGCAGTTCCAAAACGGTTTTGCAACAACGTTTCGAAAACTCCAATCTGGTTTTCTTTGCTTTGTAATTCATAAAAGAGATCCCAACTGGTATTTTTAGAGAATAAATAACTGATTTTTGGCGCCAATTGATATCCTTTTATAGCATAATTTTTTTCTGAAAAATTCTCTGATTTAATAGTGGTTTGAATCGTTTTAGCAAAAAAACCGAATAACCAGCTTTTTTGGTACAAATGTCCATACTGCAATTGATGTGAACTGTTTGTAGCTTCTTGCGAACCTATTGATAATAAGTTTTTGGTTTTATTCTGTAGATAAGAATAAGTGATCGAATGGTTCTGCTTTCCGCGATTGTAAAACAAACTATTCCGTAAACTGGAATTCAGCCCCAAAACATTTTCACTAGAACCGCTAAACGGATTTAATTCAAAATTGTCTCCGTCACTTCTCGTTTTTCGATCGATTATAAAGGCGGTTTGATTATAAAAATAGGAAAGTAATTTTTTTATTCCTTTTTCATTTTGCCATTGATTCGGGTTTAAGGTCACGGATTGTGAGAACTTATTTTGATGTGTTTTTATATAAATCCGGTTGGGTAAAAATACTCTGATGAATTTTGCCTGATCGATAAACGGAGCAACTTCAAACTCCTGTAATTCCTGAATTCCATTGCCGTTATAATCATTCCAAGTATAGACGCCTTGACCTGCAGAAACTTCGAGATAGGTGAATTCTTGTTGCGGAATGGTTCCGGAATTCGTTTCATAAACCGTTGTACTTTGGATTAATTGATTGAAAAAACGATCTGTATACACTATTCGGGAATTTAACGTAGGCTCTCTTTTTCTTGTCGCATCCACAAAATCCAAGATTCTGTAATTGGCAAAAAGGGACAAATCACTTCTGTTGGTTTGTATTAATTTAGATTTCAGCATCAAAGTCTGGGAAGAATTTACCCGCTGAATCAAACTCCCGACACTTCGGGATTGTAAGCTGTCATTGTTTCTTCTTAAATACCCCAATTCTACAAAAACTTTAGTGCTATCGCCACGACCGGTAAAAAAACCATACTCCGTAAATTTTTGGCTTAAAGCTGAAAACTGATTGGTTGCTTTGTTTTTTTCTTGATTGTCTTCTAATCGTAAGCTGGAACCAACCCAATTTTTATCAAAATGAAAACGCATTTGAGATTGGTTTCTTAAAAATTTTGACGATGAAATACTGCCATCGCTTTTTAGGAAACTCCCTTGGTTTTGAAAAGTCCATTTTTTTATTTGAAACAAACCATTTACAACATGCCTACTGCCCGAAAAATTTTCAGAGAAATCAAGTTTTTCAAATTGATACACTACTAATCCTTTGTTGGTGGATTTTGGTTTAGGATTTAAATCCAATTGCAAACCGGAAACTAATAAACTCTGATTCCCAACAGCCGCAGTTCCTAAATTCCAATCTCTGTCAAATTCTATATTGTACAGTCGTTCCACTGATCTGAAATCTTTCTGAATGAATTGATAATTTGCAAAAGCATCTACCTGCCATTTTCTTGAAAAAAGCCGTTGCTTGGCATTGATTTTTCCTGCCAAGCCTTGATTGTTGGCGTCATCAATGGATGAAAATAAATTTTGGTCATTATTGCTTAGGCCAATTTCAAAGTCGACAGCCGTTTTTTCACTAGGTTTGTATTTTCCCAAAAAGGTGGCAACTTGAATTTTTGTTGGCGCGATGAGCTGAATTATGGGTTCATAATTTCCTTGAGGAATACCGTTTATTGGCTCTACATATTCATAAACTCGGGTAATTGTTGCCGAATTTGTCACGATATAATTCCCATTATTGGTTCCAACAAGAGTAAATCGGACATTGAATAGTTCCTGTTGAGCGTCATTTGAATATTCGAAAATTTCAACGGCGTTAAATATCGTTTTTCTATACAGTACTTTATTCTCTGAATAGGAATCAGCATAAGCAGAAGGCGCTGTCATTAAATTAGGATTGTCTCCTGAATTGACTAATATCTGGGCTTGTTCTTGTGATAAATTTTGTTGTAGCGGTTGATTTTTTAAGTCATTTTCCGAATATAAATAGCCTCCAAAACTCCATTTTTCATTTTCATGCGTAGCGCCGGCATACGTCACAAAGCGAGTGTAATTCCTGTCGGAATATTGATATTCTATCGCAATACGCATTTCGGAAGTGATGGTAAAAAGAGGCGTAAATACAATTTCACCGGCATTGTAGTCTATTGTATAATCGTTGTTTTCGCCACGTTTCAGTAAAATTCCATTTACATAAACCCGCTCTGAACCCGATACAACCAGAACGTATAATTCTCCATTTTGCCCTTTTAATTTATAAGGACCTTGATTCCCTTCTTGTCCCACAAAATTGCTTTTGGCATATTGTCCTCGAACTAATGCCGCTGATGCAAATACATTCGTTTTGTTTTCTTCGGTTCCAAAGTTGAAATTAGTCGCCAGTCCTTGTACCTTTTTGTTGAAATTCAGGAATTGGGTTTTCTTGTTTTCCAAAAAAATATCTCCTGCTCGAATGTTCCATTGGTCACTGAATAATTCCATAAAAACATTGTCAAACTGATCCAGCTTTTGTGAATAGCCGCCGTCCTGCAATGGAATATTACTGTCTTGAATCGAGGCTCTCAAACTTACTTTTTCGGAAATCTTTCCTGTGATTTGTAAATCTAAATTAGAATTCAAAACTGCATTTTGATTGTTTCCTATGGTTATGCCACGAGTAATGCTCCCTGAAGTATTCAAACCTTCAAAAGGCACGTTTTTCTTTAGATTTTTCTCTTCAATTTTATACAAATTTCCATTTCCGGCTTCATTACTGACGACTCTGCTGGGATCGTAAATGCGGTATTCTTTGGTTAGTATTTCAGGAAATTTAAGATACTGTACTGTAAGTGAATCGGAGTTAAAAGCGCTGTTTTCCTTTAAAATCAGAGTTCCCTTTTTGAAATTTATTTTAAATAAAGTGCTGTCGATAGATTTTCCATTGGCGTCAAGCAGTTTGAAAAAGCTGGAATTAATACTTTCTTTTTCGATATAAATTGTGTCGCGGGAAGGAAGGATTTTTTTGATTTTGTACAGCGAATTAATTTCCTGAGCATGGAGCCCAGAAAAACAGCCTATTACAATCCAAAAAAGTAATTTTTTCAACATAAATACTATAACTCGAAAGTATCAAAAGTAGTATTTATAATTCGATAATGTGCCAATCAGAAAATCTGGGAATAGTTAAGTCCATATATTCTGGTTTTGAGCTATTGATTTCATGCTCTGGAACAGCAAAAAAAAATGGGAGTCAAATTTATTGACTCCCATTTTTATACTATTGAAATAGTTTTTAAACTTCTTTGGTGATCACTTGCATGGTTTCACGGCTGACTTGTTTCAATAAAACGACTTTGTTTTCTTCAACAGTTTGCGCTGCTTTATCGTTGAAATGTCGGATTGTATATAAGGTTACATTTTCGTCGTAATCGACTTTAAATTTTTTAGATAAAATGGCATTCAGCGCTTTAAAATTGTCAAATTTATCTTCCACACATACAGAAAAACTAATGGCAGAATTCTGAATTAAGTTTACTTTTATTTTGAATTGGTGAAACAACGCAAAAATCTCACTGATGTTTTCTTCCATGATGAAAGAGAAATCTATTGACGAAAGCGAAATTAAAAGCTGGTTTCTTTTGACAATAAAACAAGGTAAATAAGGTTCTAAATCCACTCCTTTAGAAACGCTTGTTCCTTTTAATAATGGATTTATAAACGATTTTACATATAAAGGAATTTCCTTTTTCTGTAAAGGTTGTAACGTTTTTGGGTGAATAACCGTTGCTCCGTAAAAAGCTAATTCAATGGCTTCACGATACGAAATTTGATTTAATAAACTTGCATTTTCAAAATATCTTGGGTCGGCATTCATTACTCCTGGAACATCTTTCCAGATTGTTACGCTTTCGGCATTTAAGCAATAGGCAAAAATTGCAGCAGTATAATCAGAACCTTCACGACCTAAAGTAGTGGTGAAATTATTATCATCTGAACCCAAGAATCCTTGTGTGATGTTCAGGATTTTTCGTTTTACGTTTTTGGCAATATTTTTCTGTGTCAATTCCCAGTCTACTTCTGCATCTCTATAATTTGCATCTGTTTTTATGAAATTGCGAACATCCAGCCATTGTGTTTTTATTCCCATGAAATTCATGAAATGACTAAGAATAGTTGTCGAAATTAATTCACCGTAACTTACAATCTGATCGTAAACAAAATTATAATTGGGCGATTTATTATGTGTCAAGAAATATTCTAAATCAGCAAATTGAGTGTTTACAGCTGCAAAAACTTCGTTTTTGTCATCTTCAAATAAATCCATCAAAATTTGATTGTGGTATTTTTTTACTTCTTGTACTGATGAATTTAACTCCGCCGATTTGTCGAAATAGTTTTTTATGACACGTTCTAGTGCATTCGTCGTTTTCCCCATTGCAGAAACAACCAACAATACATCTTCGTAACCCACTTTTTGTAAAACGTCATATACGTTTTTAATTCCTGCGGCATCTTTTACAGAAGCTCCTCCAAATTTGAATACTCTCATATTTTTAAACAAAAATTATTCTTTACTTTATTTCAATTTATTCTCCACAAAATGGTTGATTCCTATTTCATCCATTTGTACTACATACCAATCTCTAAGCACTTTCGCACCTGATTTTTCATAGAAATCTATTGCTGGAGTATTCCAGTCCAATACATTCCATTCCACTCTTCGAACCTGATCTTTTTTACCCTGTTTTATAATTTCAGAATATAAAGCATATCCAAGTCCGGTTCCACGCATTTTGTCTTTTACCACTAAATCTTCTAAATGAATTGTTTTTCCTTTCCAAGTTGAAAAACGGTAATACCACAATGCGATACCCACGATATCATCTTCCACTTCGGCCACAAAAACATGAAATAGAGGAACAGGGCCAAAACCATCGCGAATTAAATCGTCAACAGTTACAAGAACAGCATCTGGCTCCTTTTCAAATTCAGCCAACTCTTGGATAAGACCTAAAACAGCTTGCATATCTTGCGGGTTTCCTCTTCTAATATTCATAAATTTTTATTTTAATGATTCAAAAATGCAATAAAATTGCATTTTTACGTATTAATTTTGTGTTTTATTCAGCAAATATACAATACTGTCAAACTAAATAAATAGTATTCAAATTGTTTTCACAAAAAAAACGATATTTGTGACTTCAAAATAACTACATCGATTTCGTAATGGAAGAACGCAACAAAACACTAGGAGAATTTATCATTGAAAACCAAAATGCTTTTCAATATTCGTCAGGCGAATTATCCCGAATCATTAACTCCATCCGATTGGCTGCCAAAGTAGTCAATTATAAAGTAAACAAAGCAGGATTAGTTGATATTGTTGGGGCAGCCGGAGAACAAAATATACAAGGGGAAGACCAGCAAAAACTGGACGTTTATGCCAATGAAATTTTTATTCAAACTTTAATCAATCGTGAAATTGTATGTGGAATCGCTTCCGAAGAGAATGATGATTTTATCACTGTAGAAGGAAGTGACAACAGTCATAATAACAAATATGTGGTTTTAATGGATCCGCTGGACGGCTCATCAAATATTGATGTCAATGTTTCGGTTGGAACTATATTTTCGGTTTATAGAAGAGTTACTCCAATAGGAACTCCAGTTACCATTGAAGATTTTTTGCAACCGGGAATCAATCAGGTTGCGGCAGGATATGTTATTTACGGAACCTCGACAATGTTAGTGTATACAACAGGACACGGAGTGAATGGATTTACGCTGAATCCGGCTATTGGAACCTTTTATTTATCGCATCCAAAAATGCAATTCCCAACTGACGGTCATATTTATTCCATTAACGAAGGGAATTATGTTCATTTTCCGCAAGGAGTAAAAGATTATATAAAATATTGCCAGTTAGAAGAAGGAGACAGACCTTATACTTCAAGATATATTGGAAGTTTGGTCTCTGATATTCATAGAAATATGATTAAAGGCGGAATTTATTTATATCCTACAAGTTCCAAAGCACCAAAAGGGAAATTACGTTTGCTCTACGAATGCAATCCGTTAGCTTTTATTGCTGAACAAGCCGGAGGAAAAGCTTCGGATGGATTTAACAGAATCATGGAAATTGAACCGACAGAATTACATGAAAGAGTGCCGTTCTTTTGCGGAAGCTATAACATGGTCGAAAAAGCGGAAGAATTCATGCATAAAGCAAAATTAAGTAAATACTAAAAACGTAGGTTTAATAAAAAAGCTCCCAGATATCTGAGAGCTTTTTTTATACTTTACAATTACTACAATTACTTGTTCATGTTTTGCATTTCGAAAAGGAAAGTATCTAAATCTACTTTTCTATCTACTAATTTAAGTGCTTTATGTATAATATAATCTACATTTTCAGCATTAAAGCCTAGTGCTACTCCAATTTTTCTTAATAATAATTCTTGTGTGTCACCTAACTGATGATCCACATGAACCATTCTCGCTAAATCAAACAAACGCTCCAGTCTTTGCTCATGTAAATAAGGAGGGTTTATGGGATATTTTAATGGATTTTCTAAAATTTCTTCATATTCTGCTTGAGAAATTTCTAATCGAACAGCCAGTTTGTCCAAAAATAGTTTCTCTTCTGGAGCAAACTTATCGTCAGCAAGTGCTACACGAACAATAGCTGAAAAATGACCTTTATTTCTTTGTTTGAATTCGCTATCAAATAAATCTGAAAATGACATAATTATTGTTTTTTTTATCTTACAAAGATAAATCTATTTTTAAATTAATGATTTTAATTTTTTTATATTTTTTCTTTGAATTTGATCTCTTTTGAATTGCATTTATTTAAATAATCAAATCAATCATTTTCAAAATTAATCGTAAGTTTACAATCCCTTTATCAACCTAATATATTACCCATGTCAGAATTTTGGATTTACTTTCAAATTGGATTAAAACACGTTTTAGATATTCATGCGTATGACCATGTTTTATTTTTGATAGCCTTGGCGATTCCTTTCTCTTTTAAAGATTGGAAGAGAATTGTGCTTCTGGTGACGCTTTTTACCATTGGACATACCATGGCTTTATTGCTTTCTGTTTTTGGTATAATTGCAATTAAAGTGAATGTGGTCGAATTATTAATTCCAATAACCATATTGATAACGGCGTTGTTTAATCTTTTTACGGCGGGAAAATCAAGCAAGAAAGAAAGTATAAATTTGGTATTTTTCATCACGCTTTTCTTTGGAATAATTCATGGATTGGGTTTTTCAAATTATTTCAAATCGATTCTTGGAGGCGATGCTGTTTCTAAAATAGTACCATTATCAGAATTTGCATTAGGAATCGAAGCGGCACAGATTGTAGTGGTTTTTGTGGTTTTGATTTTGTCGTATATTGTTCAAACCGTTTTTAGATTTTCTAAACGTGATTGGACATTGGTAATGTCGGCATTTATAATAGGAGTAGTGATACCATTGATTGTTGAAAGTGAAATCTGGATTAGATAAAATGAACGAAAAAAAATTAAATAAATACGATAAAGCGTATCTTAGAATTGCTAAAGAATGGAGTTTACTGTCCTATTGTAAACGCAAACAAGTTGGTGCGATTATTGTGCGAGATAGAATGATAATCTCTGACGGATATAACGGAACGCCATCCGGTTTTGAAAATTGCTGTGAAGATGAAGAAGGATTAACGCGTTGGGATGTTTTACATGCTGAAGCAAATGCGATTCTGAAAGTGGCACGATCTACGCAATCCTGTGAAGGAGCGACTTTGTATATTACGCTATCGCCTTGTAAAGAGTGCAGCAAATTGATTCATCAATCCGGAATAAAAAGAGTGGTATATCAGAATGGTTATCGTGATGATTCAGGAATTCAGTTCCTTATAAAAGCAGGAGTAGAGGTAGAACATATCCCCGTATTAGAAGAATAATTATTGTCTTCGTATGAAATATAACGTAAAATATTTGCCCATTCTTATTTTCTCAACACTCGCTCTGGGTGTTGTGCTGGGTGGAATGTTGAATTTTCCTAATGCAGTTGATTTCGCAGACAGAAATAATTCTAGGAGCAAGCTCAATAAACTGATTGATTTTATTGACAATGAATATGTCGATGATGTCAATACAGATTCTATTGTAAACCTTACCGTAGATAATATTCTGGCGCAACTCGACCCACATTCTGTTTATATTCCACCAAGCGATCAGCTGGAAGTGGTAGAAAGCATGAAAGGAAACTTCGTGGGAATAGGCGTAAATTTTTACATGTACAATGATTCAGTGGCGGTGATAAAACCAGTTGAGAACGGCCCTTCGGCAAAAGCTGGAATAAAAGCTGGCGATCGAATTTTGTATGCTGATAAAACAAAATTATTTGGTCGAAAATTGCCAAGTGACAGTCTATATTCTAAATTAAAAGGAACAATAGGTTCTGATATTGAGCTTACTATCTACAGAAAATCCGAAGGCAAAAAATTAAAAGTAAAAATAAAAAGGGATGTTATTCCTCTAAAAAGCGTTGATGTCGCTTTACTTTTGAGTAATAAAACGGGCTATATAAAAATAAATAGATTTGCCGAAACTACCTATAGAGAGTTTATGGCGGGTTTAACTAAACTGAAAAAACAAGGTGCAAAATCACTTGTAATTGATGTTCGTGATAATGGTGGCGGTTATATGGAAGAAGCAATTGCTATTGCCGATGAATTATTGATAGACAAGCAGTTGATTGTTTTTACCAAAAATAAAAACGGGAATATAGACAAGACATTTGCAACTGCAAAAGGCAGTTTTGAAAACGGAAACGTATTTGTTTTAATCAATGAAAACAGTGCTTCAGCAAGTGAAATTC
This sequence comes from Flavobacterium sp. GNP002, assembly GCF_054343795.1. Lineage (NCBI taxonomy): Bacteria > Pseudomonadati > Bacteroidota > Flavobacteriia > Flavobacteriales > Flavobacteriaceae > Flavobacterium > Flavobacterium sp. GNP002. Next base: position 845,224 of record NZ_JBTGUW010000001.1, on the reverse strand, counting down.
TAGCGGGCGCCATTCAGGATAATGATAGGGGAACTATTGTTGGTCGTCGTTCTTTTGGAAAAGGATTGGTTCAACGAGAAATGGATTTTGCCGATGGTTCAGCCGTTCGATTGACTATTGCCAGGTATTACACGCCAACGGGCCGCTCGATTCAAAAACCATATTCGAAAGGAAATGATGCGTATTTTAAAGAATCAGAAGCTCGTTTTGGAAATGGGGAGTTGTATGAAAAAGACAGTATAAAAGTTTCGGATACTTTAAAATTCAAAACTAAAAAAGGTAAAATTGTATACGGCGGTGGCGGAATTGTTCCTGATGTTTTTGTACCCTTAGAAGTAGAGCACGGAAATGAAAGTACGGCTTATTTATTGCAATCCGGAATCGTGGGTAATTTTGTTTTCGAACAATTAGATAAAAACAGAAGCGCTTTTAAAGGACTTAATTTCGAACAATTTAAAACTAAAATGAATGAAACGGATTTGTATTTTAATTCGTTTCAAAAGTTTATTTTCGGAAACGGATTGGATTTGAATTTTGGAAAGAGCAAGTCGTTGGTAAAAAGATATTTGACTGCTGAATTTGCCCGACAATTGTATGGAGAAAGCTATTATTATGAGATTGTATTGAAAGAAGATGCGATGATAAAAAGAGTTTTGAATCAGAAATAAACCGGAATAATACTAAGTATGAAAAATGTTTATTTTGGAATGACTGTAAATGAACGCTTGTATGTTAGTGTACTTTATAATGATTTTGATACTTGTGTGAAAAAGAAAGATATTGAAGGAATTAAAGCTATTTTAAAGAAAGTTGAATTGGATCAAGATTCTATTACCGAGATAATAAATAGTTTAGAATTTAACGATTAAGATCCATTCATTTTTCTACCTGATACTATCGTGAGCATGAGTTTGCACGCCGTTATTCCATAAGGTGAGAATATCTGTTGCAACAGCGGCACCGCTTCCTGAAGCAATGGCGAGCTGGCTTCTCCATCCTGCTAAAGTTCCTATGACATAAATTCCATCGGCGACTTTGTGGTCGTTATTTTTAAGTTGGATTCGTTGTTTTTCGGGAAGGGATTTTTGATGAGGCTCTACATAATGCATCAATCCATCAATTGCAAAAGTATTTGCGGAGCCTATGCCTATGACTATTGTTTTTGTTTGGTAAGAATTCCTGTTTGTAATGACTGTGAATTCCGGAAATTGCCCTTCAATTTTCAGTACTTTTTCATCTGGAATTTGAGTGATATGAGGATAAGCTTTTGAAAGATGTTCCGTGCTTTCCTTCAATAATTCAGAGCCTAATTTGCCTGGAGCGATTCCATAAGCATTATTAAACAGAGCTTCTTGAAGAGATGATGCTTTTTGATGGGTGAAAACGCCAATACTTTTGTCAGTGACAAAGGATTTGTTTTTTGCAGAACCCAAAACGAGTGCGCAGGATATTCCAGAAACGCCACCGCCAACTATGAGAACATCAAACATTATTACAGTTGGTCATTTGATTTTTCTTCAATCTTTTTTGCCATTTTAAAAATCAGAAGAATCAAAACGGCACAGAAAGAAGCAGCAATTCCAATAAAAGCAACTACGCTATCTCCTTGAAAAGGATTTCTAAAATCCAACAAAGTAACATTAAATATGATTAGCGCTATTGCTAAAAACACCAAGATGTTAGTGAAAATTTTCATAATACATTTTTGTTTTTGATATAAAAGAAACAGATTTTTTTTTTAGAAACACTTGTCGGTTCAAAAATCAGATTACCTTTTAAAGGTATCTTAGGGGGTAAATTTATGAAAATTTATTTTAGACGAACAAACCTTTAACATTCGCAGCGAATAATTTAACAGCAATTGCAAGAAGTACTACGCCAAAAGTCTTTCTAATAACGCCAAGTCCATTTTCTCCTAGTATTTTTTCAATTTTAGAGGATGATTTCAAAACGATATATACCAGTATAATATTCAAAATTATTGCGATAACAATATTTATGGTAAAAAACTGGGAACGTAAAGAGAGTAAAGTAGTCATTGTTCCTGCTCCGGCTATCAAAGGAAACGCCAAAGGAACAATAGATGCGGAACTCGCTTCTTCATCACGATAAAGCCGAATACCTAAAATCATTTCCAAAGCCAGAAAGAATAATACAAAGGAACCGGCAACGGCAAATGAGTTTACATCAATCCCTATTAAATTCAGTAATTCCTCTCCCACAAAAAGAAAAACAATCATGATTATACCGGCTACTATCGAAGCTTTTTCGGATTCGATATGTCCATGTTTTGATCTTAGATCAACAATGATAGGGATAGTTCCCACGATATCAATTACAGCGAAAAGTACCATTCCAACCGTAATTATTTCTCTAAAATCGATTTCAAACATAATTTTTTTGTTTGCAAAGTTAAACTTTTCGGTAGATTTTTGATAAAAATTAAATTTTATTACAACAATTCTGATGCATTTTTTTATAGACTGATTTTCAATTGATTTTTTGTTTGTTGAGATTGTATGTTGCTTACTATTAGTTTGTTAGTATACTTTAAAAGTCGATTGTTTCATTGGTTTTTAAAAAAGTTAAAGTTGATTTTTATCTAAAAGATTACAACTTACTTTGACTACCTTTGTACTTTATAATCTCAGTACCCCAAAATAATGTTTCAATTAGGAAAAACCATCGTCTCAGAAGACATACTCGAAAAAGATTTTGTTTGCAATTTGTCAGCCTGTAAAGGGGCTTGCTGTGTTGATGGCGATGCGGGAGCTCCATTGAGCGTTGAGGAAACTAAAATATTAGAAGAAATTTATCCTAAAGTAAAACCATTTTTACGCAAACAAGGAATTGCTGCCATTGAAGCGCAAGGAACTTGGACAAAAGGAACTGATGGTGATTTTGAAACGCCACTTATTGACAATAAAGATTGTGCTTACGTAATGTTTGACGGCAAAACGGCTTTATGCGGAATCGAGCAAGCGTATAATCAAGGTGTTATTGACTGGAAAAAACCTGTTTCTTGTCATTTATATCCTATTCGTGTGAAAGATTTCACGGAGTTTGCTGCCGTTAATTATGACAAATGGGATATTTGTGATCCGGCCTGTTCCTTAGGTCAGGAACTTGAAGTGCCAGTGTATAAATTTGTCAAAGAAGCGTTGGTTAGAAAGTTTGGCGAGGACTGGTATGCGGAGCTCGAGACAGTTGCCGAGGAGCATAAAAATAATTCAAAATAGAATAAAAAACCCTTGTTTTCTATTTTTAAAACCCTATATATTACGGTGCTTTATGCTTTTTTTTAAATTTTAATAAACTGATTTACAGTTTTTTATGGTTTGAATAAAAAATCTATTTAATTTCCCCTTTTGTTAAAAACTATGGCTTATTGTGGATAAGTTTGGCTTTTAATTTCATCAATATTTCGCAATCTTTGTAACTCTCAAAACGGAATTTATTTCGTTAAAATTTCAAAAAAAACAAACTACTATAATGGCACAACTTGAACCAATTTTACAAGAGAATAAAAATCGTTTCGTGATTTTTCCAATCAAACACCATGATATTTGGGAATTTTATAAAAGTATGGAAGCCAGTTTCTGGACTGCTGAAGAAATCGATTTGTCACAAGATTTAAATGACTGGAATAACAAACTATCGGACGATGAGCGTTATTTTGTTAAACACATTCTTGCTTTTTTTGCTGCTTCTGACGGAATTGTAAATGAGAATTTAGCTGAAAATTTTGTGAACGAAGTGCAATATGCTGAAGCAAAATTCTTTTACGGTTTTCAAATTATGATGGAGAACATTCATAGCGAAACGTATTCGTTGTTGATTGATACATATGTGAAAGATGAAGCTGAGAAAGATGAATTATTTAATGCTTTAGAAGTTTTTCCGGCAATTAAGAAAAAAGCGGACTGGGCATTAAAATGGATTGAATCTGATTCGTTTGCAGAGCGTTTGATTGCTTTTGCAGCGGTCGAAGGAATTTTCTTTTCGGGAGCATTTTGTTCTATTTATTGGTTGAAAAAACGTGGATTAATGCCAGGATTGACATTTTCTAACGAATTGATTTCTCGAGACGAAGGTGTTCACTGCGATTTTGCAGTGCATTTACACAACCATCACTTGGTAAACAAAGTGCCAAAAGAAAGAATCAGAAGTATTATTGTGGACGCTTTGAATATTGAAAGAGAATTTATCACTGAATCGCTACCTGTAAGTTTAATAGGAATGAATGCGGTGTTGATGACGCAATATTTAGAATTTGTTGCTGATAGATTATTGGTTGAATTAGGTTGCGACAGAGAATACAATACTACAAATCCGTTTGATTTTATGGATATGATTTCACTTCAAGGAAAAACAAACTTCTTTGAAAAGAAAGTAGCCGAATATCAAAAAGCAGGTGTTATGAATACCGATGAAGATGCTCAGAAAATATCTTTTGACGCTGATTTTTGATTTTTTTAAACCAGTAAGGAATTAAGGTTTATCAACTTTTAATTTATCTAAAAGTGTTGGTGTTAAAGAAACATTTTAATTTTTTAAATCTTAAATGATTTACTGATTTTTTTATGTTTCAGATGCTGATTAGCCCAGATAGTAATGAAAATCCTTTTTATTTTTTTTCTTTAAAAAATAAAAAGATTGCAATGGATAGCTGGAATAGCTCCAAAAAAAGATGCTGAAATAAGTTCAGTATAATTTACAAATAACGAAAAACAGTGAAGGGATTTTCTGTTTTAAAAAAAACAAACAAAAGTATGTATGTAATTAAGAGAGATGGCCACAAAGAGCCGGTAATGTTCGACAAAATCACGGATAGAATTAAAAAACTATGTTATGGTTTGAATGATTTGGTTGATGCCGTGAAAGTGGCAATGCGCGTAATTGAAGGACTTTATGATGGTGTGTCGACATCGGAGTTGGATAATCTTGCTGCCGAAACTGCTGCGTCAATGACTATTGCGCATCCGGATTATGCACAGTTAGCTGCTCGTATTGCAATCTCAAATTTACATTCGAATACTAAAAAATCATTTTCGGAAACGATGAATGATATGTTCAATTATGTAAACCCAAGAAACGGTCAATACGCACCGTTACTTTCTGAGGAAGTGCATAAAGTGATTATGGAAAACGCGGAATTTTTAGATTCCCATATTATATATAACAGAGATTTCAACTACGATTATTTTGGTTTTAAAACCTTAGAAAGATCGTATTTGCTAAAAATAAACGGTAAAATCGTGGAGCGTCCGCAACACATGTTGATGCGTGTTTCTGTTGGAATTCACTTAGACGATTTGAAATCGGTGATTGAAACTTACGACTTAATGTCGAAAAAGTTCTTTACGCATGCAACCCCTACATTGTTCAATGCAGGTACGCCAAAACCTCAAATGTCTTCTTGTTTCCTTTTAGCGATGCAAGACGATAGTATTGACGGGATTTATGACACGTTGAAACAAACGGCTAAAATCTCGCAATCAGCGGGTGGAATTGGGCTTTCTATTCACAATGTAAGAGCGACTGGTTCTTATATTCGTGGAACAAACGGAACGTCTAACGGAATTGTTCCGATGTTAAGAGTTTTCAATGATACCGCAAGATATGTAGATCAAGGTGGAGGAAAACGTAAAGGAAGTTTTGCTATTTATATCGAAACTTGGCATGCGGATATCTTTGAATTCCTAGACTTGAAAAAGAATACTGGAAAAGAAGAAATGCGTGCTAGAGATTTGTTCTTTGCCATGTGGACTTCGGATTTGTTCATGAAACGTGTGCAGGAAGACAGTTATTGGACATTGATGTGTCCTAATGAATGTCCGGGATTGTATGATGTGTATGGAGAAGAATTTGAAGCAATGTACATTGATTACGAGAAACGTGGAAAAGGTAGAAAAACCATCAAAGCGCATGAATTGTGGGAGAAAATCCTGGAATCGCAAATTGAAACGGGAACTCCTTACATGTTGTACAAAGATGCAGCCAACAGAAAATCAAACCAAAAAAATCTGGGTACCATTCGTTCTTCGAATTTGTGTACTGAGATTATGGAATTCACTTCTAAAGATGAAATTGCAGTTTGTAACCTGGCTTCACTTTCGTTGCCAATGTTTGTGGAAAACAAAAAATTCAATCATGAATTGTTGTATACCGTTACCAAACGAGTAACCAGAAACTTAAATAAAGTAATTGACAGGAATTATTATCCGGTGATAGAAGGAGAAAATTCTAATAAACGCCACAGACCAATTGGTCTTGGAGTGCAAGGATTAGCGGATGCTTTCATCATGTTGCGTTTGCCGTTTACTAGCGACGAGGCGAAAAAACTGAATCAGGAAATTTTTGAAACCTTATATTTTGCAGCCGTAACCGCATCAATGGAAATGGCCAAAGAAGAAGGTCCTTATTCTAGTTTTGAAGGTTCGCCAATTTCACAAGGAGAATTTCAATATAACCTTTGGGGATTGAAAGATGAGGAATTATCAGGACGTTGGGACTGGACTTCATTGAGAAAAGAAGTAATGGAACACGGAGTGAGAAACTCATTGTTAGTAGCTCCAATGCCAACAGCTTCGACTTCTCAAATCTTGGGTAACAACGAAGCATTCGAACCATATACTTCTAATATTTACACGAGAAGAGTACTTTCGGGCGAATTTATTGTGGTAAACAAACACTTATTGCACGATTTAGTGGAGCGCGGTTTGTGGAACGAGAACTTGAAACAAGAATTAATGCGTAATAACGGTTCAGTCCAAGCGCTTAATATTCCGCAAGACTTGAAAGAATTGTACAAAACCGTCTGGGAAATGTCTATGAAAGACATTATCGATATGTCACGTCAGCGTGGTTATTTTGTCGATCAATCACAATCGTTGAACTTATTTATGCAAAATGCCAATTATTCTAAATTGACATCGATGCATTTCTACGCTTGGCAATCCGGATTGAAAACAGGAATGTATTATTTAAGAACAAAAGCTGCGGTGGATGCGATTAAATTTACACTGAATAATGATAAAAAAGCAGAGCCTATCGAAATCAAAGAGCAATCAATCGCTGTTCCTGCAGTTGCAGAAGCAGTAGAAATGACTGCCGATGAATACAGAGCGATGCTAGAATTGTCTAAAAATGCTGGTCCAGACGAATGTGAAATGTGTGGGAGTTAAAGATTTCAGAATTTAAAATTAAAAGAGCATTTGAACTGTCAAATGCTCTTTTTTGTTTTTTATTAATTTATACCGAAATAGCAGCTAATCTAAATGTTAAACAATGAATATTTGAATTAAAACTATAAGAATAATTCATTATATTTGAGATAGTTATCATTATAAAATCACTATCATGGAAAATAAAAAATTTACTGTTACAGATGATTTATTAGCTTCCAAAAGCCAACGTCTGCTGAATTTTATAATCGATGTGTTGATTATCTATATTATTGAAATCACTATTGGTACGACCATAATTTTAATTGGAGATTTGACTCGAAGTGATACAGCGTCAAATTGGGTTTCCTCATTAAGCGCAGTTGAAAGTTTCTTTTTTGGATTAGTTTTACTCTTTTTTTACTACGGATTGACTGAAATATATTTCTCCAGAACCTTCGGGAAGTATTTCACGAAAACAATGGTTGTAAAGTATGATGGTTCAAGACCCAATATGAAAAGCATTATTATACGAACACTTTCTAGATTAATTCCTTTTGAGCCTTTTTCATTTTTAATTGCTGAGCGAGGATGGCACGATACATTATCGGTTACGTATGTGGTGAAAAAGCATGAGTTTGTTGCCAAAAAGAAATTCCTTGATCCATCTGATGAAATCGTAGTTTGATATTATTTTTTTTCTAAAAATAAACCCAATAGATTTTTAAATCTACTGGGTTTTTTCAATTGAATTATACCGTTACAATGTTATTTACTGTAATTCTCATTTCTTGAGCAGCGGCTACCATTTCGATTAAAGCCTTTTTGGTTTCGTCCCAATGGCGGGTTTTTAAACCACAATCTGGGTTTACCCAAAGTTGGTGAACAGGAATCACTGCAGAAGCTTTTTCTAATAATTTCACCATTTCGGTACTGGAAGGTACACGAGGCGAGTGAATATCATATACGCCAGGTCCTATTTCGTTTGGATAATTGAAATCTGCGAAAGCATCCAGTAATTCCATTTGCGAACGCGAACATTCTATGGTGATCACATCGGCATCCATGTCGGCAATATTCTGGATGATATCGTTGAATTCGCTGTAACACATGTGCGTATGAATCTGGGTGTCATCTTTTACGCCACTTGCCGAAATTCTAAACGCTTTTACCGCCCAATCCAAATAGGTTGCCCATTCTTCTTTACGTAAAGGTAATCCTTCTCGAATAGCAGGTTCATCAATTTGGATGATCTTAATTCCTGCATTTTCTAAATCAACAACTTCGTCTCTAATCGCCAATGCAATTTGAGTACAGGTTTCTGAACGCGGTTGATCGTTACGGACAAAGGACCATTGCAAAATAGTTACGGGGCCAGTTAGCATTCCTTTTACCCATTTTGGTGTAAGCGATTGTGCAAAAGCAGACCATTTTACAGTCATTGGATTTGGACGCGAAACATCGCCATAAATAACTGGGGGTTTCACACAACGGCTGCCGTAACTTTGTACCCAGCCATTTTTGGTAAACGTAAATCCATCGAGTTGCTCTCCAAAATATTCCACCATGTCATTGCGTTCAAATTCTCCATGAACCAAAACATCAATGCCAGTTTCTTCTTGAAAGCGAATTGTTTCTTCGGTTTCTTTTTGGAGTAAATCATCGTATTGCTGTTGATTTAATACGCCTTTTTTAAACTTTGCTCTCCAGCTGCGCACTTCGGCAGTTTGAGGGAAAGAACCAATAGTTGTCGTTGGAAACAAAGGAAGATTCAATACATCTATTTGTTTTTCTCTACGAATGGAAAATGGATTTTGTCTTTGGTCATCGCCGGTTGTAATGCTGGCAACACGATTTTTTACCGCATCGTTATGGATTAATTTTGATGTTTTTCGGTTTTCATTGGCAATCGTGTTTTCTTTAAAACGGATAGAATTACTGATATCTATTTCATTTGAAGCAAAATATTTAAGCAGTACTATTTCCTCTGTTTTTTGTTTGGCGAAAGCTAGCCATTGCTTAATTTCAGGAGTTAGTGTTGCGTTGTTGGTTTCTAATTCCAAATCACACGGCGAGTGAATAAGAGAGCACGATGGCGCAATTAGAATTCTGTTTTCGCCAAGTGTGTCTGTTGCTTTTTTGATAAGAGCTAAAGATTTTTTGAAATCATTTTTCCAGATATTTCTTCCATCTACAACACCAAGCGAAAGATTTACATTGGCTGATAATTGTCCTGATTCCAGAATGTCATCCAATTGAGAATGACAACGCACCAAGTCTAAATGCAACGTATGAACAGGTAAGGCGAGAACAGTGTCAAGATTTTCGCCAAAACAATCAAAATAATTAGCAAGAATCAATTTGATTTTAGGGAAACGTTTATTGATTTCGGTATACACATAAGTGATGGCACTTCTTTCTTTATCAGTTAGATTCAAAGCTAAAAATGGTTCGTCAAATTGAATCCACTCTACTTTTTCATTCTCCAGTTTTTGAAGAATTTCAAAATATACTGGAAGTAATTTTTCGATAAGATCAATTCTATGGAAACCTGTTTCCTTTTCTTTTCCAAGAAGTAAATAAGTAACGGGACCTATTAGAACTGGTTTTGTTGGGATTCCTAAGGCATTGGCTTCTTTGAACTCGTTGATTAATTTTTCGGAGAATAACTTGAATTCTTGATCTTTTGTGAATTCGGGTACGATATAATGGTAATTGGTGTCAAACCATTTTGTCATTTCCATAGCAACGACATCTTGTCCATCTTTTTGTGAACCTCTTGCCATGGCAAAATACAAATCGATAGTGGAGTTAGTTTTTGCTAATTCTTGATAGCGCTTTGGAATAACACCTAATGTGAGTGATAAATCCAGTACTTGATCGTAAAACGAAAAGTCGTTAGAGGGGATTAAATCGATTCCAGCCTCGACTTGTAATTGCCAGTTTTCCTTGCGGATAGTTGCGCCTACAGCCAAAAGTTCGTCTACTGAAATTTTTCCTGCCCAGTACGATTCACAGGCTTTTTTTAATTCTCTGTTGCTACCAATTCGCGGGTAGCCAAGATTGTTTGTTAGCATTTTGTTGCTTTTTAAATGATGAATAAATCAATTAAAAGCTCTTGATGCATTTCAGAATGCTCGTTAGAAATGAAAAGTAGAAAGGAGAATACGTTGCAAAAGAGAAATGCACAATAAGGCATAAATAGTCATGCTCATTGTGTTCAAAACGCACCATACCTGACTATTGCTTCAAATCGCGAAAGCATTGTCAATTCGATAAAAGGCAGGTCTCCTGACTTGTAACATTTTTATCATCCTTCCCATTTGCCATTGGCATACAGTGGATCTTTTTTCAGATAAAAACTTTTTGTGTTACTTACAGTTGCGCGACAGTTCGTGATTTACACACGATTCCCTATTAATCTACAGTTAAGTAAAACCCTTATCGGTTGATGAAGAAATAAATTAAGAACTTAAATTCGGTACAAAAGTAACACTAATCCTTTGAAGTTTTTTTCGATAGGTTTGTTAATTTGTTATTTTTAGGATATTGTATTAATAGGATGAGATACTTTATATTTTTCATATAAATAAAGCCATACCTGACTTTATTTCACTTGATAATGTGTCTATTTCTTCTATCTTTGGAAAGAAATTTTAAAAAGAAATCATGAACTGGGAACAACTTTTATCACTAAGACGACAAGGCGACAAAGGCAAAAGATTGCGTGTAGAACAAGACGACACCCGCTTGGGTTTTGAAGTTGATTATGACCGTATTATTTTCTCGTCCGCTTTTAGAAGTTTGCAGGATAAAACACAAGTTATTCCCTTGTCAAAAACTGATTTTGTGCATACTAGATTGACGCACAGTTTAGAAGTTTCGGTTGTTGGGCGTTCTTTAGGACGATTGGTAGGAAAAAAAATCATCGAAAAATATCCACATCTGAAAGAAGTTCATGGCTATCATATGAATGATTTTGGGGCTATAGTTGCTGCGGCATCTTTGGCGCACGATATTGGGAATCCACCTTTTGGACATTCCGGTGAAAAAGCAATTGGCGAATATTTCTCCATTGGAAAAGGGCAACAATACAAAGACCAGCTTACGTCAAAAGAATGGCAGGATTTAATTGATTTTGAAGGAAATGCGAATGGTTTTTCGGTACTGACGGCCAGTCGTCCCGGAATTGAAGGTGGACTTCGAATTTCGTATGCAACTCTAGGAGCTTTCATGAAATATCCAAAAGAAAGTTTACCTAAAAAACCAACAAAAGACATAGCCGATAAAAAATATGGTTTCTTTCAAACTGAAAAAAACTTTTTTCAAGACGTGGCTTCTGATATGGGTTTGATTCCAAATAAATCGGGAGACAATATTGGTTTCGAAAGGCATCCTTTGGCATATTTAGTCGAAGCTGCAGATGATATTTGTTATACCATTATTGATTTTGAAGACGGTATTAATTTAGGATTAGTTTCCGAAGATTTTGCGTTGGAATATTTGATAAAATTGGTGAAAGACAGCATTGATACTTCAAAATACAAGACTTTAGAAACCAAAGAAGACCGAATAAGTTATTTGCGTGCTTTGGCAATTGGTAGTTTGATCAATGATGCAGTGAAAGTTTTTATCGAAAATGAAGCATTAATTATGGATGGTAAATTCCCGTTTGCTATCATGGATAAAAGTAAGTACAAAGCACAGATGGATGATATTATCAAAATCAGTGTTAAAAACATTTATCAAAGCCGAGAAGTCATCGAGAAAGAAATTGTTGGTTATCAAATTATTCAAACTTTGTTGGATAAATTCATAACGGCTTTCAATAATAAATTCAACGGAACTGCTTCTAATTACGACTCTTTGATTCTGAAAATGTTGCCTGAGAAACACCATTTGGAAAAAGAGAATCTTTATGGAAGATTACTTCACATTTGTCATTATGTATCGCTTTTGACTGACGGGAATGCACTTGAATTGTTTGAAACTATTAATGGCAGAAAGAAGAATTAATTTTTAGAATATATATTCGATTCCAACACCAATGGCTTGTCGTACTTGTGTTTTTGGGCCTTCTGTTACTTGTATTCCTTCGATTTCTCTTTTAGATTTGATATCATCATCATAAATAACATGGGCTCCAATATTTGCTTTCACATATTGATTTACCACAAGCTCTACTAGAAAGTCGCAATCTACATCTATATTTCCAAAACGGTTTATGTAATCAGAATATAAGCTTAAACGATTTTCCAGATTAATGTTTTTGAAGATTTCTTTTTTGTATTTATTGGTAACTAAGAATCCAAGTTCCATTTTTGATCTTTCTCCTTCGGTAAGCAGATTTCCATCCAAGTCGTAGGTGGCTTTAGCAACTCCAAAAGCACCTTGATTTGCTAATTTTTGATCTAAAACTAAGGTAGTTTTAAATGTAAACGGAGAGATGTAAAATGTTCTTTTTTTATCCTTATCGATATTTTCAGCGCCTACACCCATAAATATATAGGCAGGTGCAAAGGGTTTTGAGATTGCTTTTTCAGTATTTGGATAGGCGTAACCGTTTGTGAATTGCGTATTAAAATTGAATTTAGCCGAATGATACCAATTTGAAAGAGTATCTCTTCTATAGCCAAATGTAGAGTTTAATTGTATTGCGTCTTCTGTTTTTCGTATATCAATTCCGTCTTGTTTATTCAAGCCATATTTAACGATTAACTCATTTGACCAGTTGTAATTACTACGGGCATAAACTCGATGAAATTTTCCTTTAAACAATCCTGAAATCGAACTTGTTCCTCCGGCACTCCAGTTAACAAAGGCAACTTCAGAGATGTCAAAGCCTAAACTGTTTTTTTTGCTCCAATAGGATAACGGAAGGTAATGTGTCAAGGTTTGAATTTTCAGTGCTACTTTCAGCGGTCTATTTGCTGTTGATAGCGTTGTTATTGGTCTAAGTGTGTCAGATAACGGTGTGATTCTTACTTCTTGAGAGAAACAATTGAATGAGATTGTAAATGTTAGTAAAAGGAAAGTGTAGGTTAATAATTTCATTTTGGGCTAGTTGTGTTTAAGGTTGCAAAATAATTATTTTAATAACTCGAAAAAAGTATTTCAAGACTTTTAACGTCAATTTTGCAATATTGTTGTAATTCAGCTACAGTTCCATGTTCAATAAACTCATCAGGAATACCCAAAACAGTAATTTTTGAGGTATAATTATTTTCTGAGGCAAACTCGAGAATTGCACTTCCAAAACCGCCTTTTACAGTTCCGTCTTCTATAGTAATTATTGTTGCGAATTCTGTAAAAATAGTGAGCAATGCATTTTCGTCTAACGGTTTAACAAATGAAAAATCATAAAGCGCAATATTTTCTGGATGTTTTATTTTGGCTATAGCCAAAGAGACGTTGTTGCCAATAGTTCCATTGGATAAAACGGCTACTTTTGAACCTTGTTTTATGCAAATACTTTTTCCAATTGCTATTTTTTCATAGTTTCTAAGATGTTTCGTTTGCCAATCTTGAATGACTCCGCGACCTCTCGGATAGCGAATGGCTATAGGGTGATTTAATCCTAATTGAGCAGTATATAAAATATTTTGCAACGCTATTTCATTTATTGGGGCATGAATAATCATGTTAGGAATGCAACGCAAATAAGCCAAATCGAAAACACCGTGATGCGTTGCTCCGTCTTCTCCCACTAAACCTGCTCTGTCCAAACAAAAAATTACTGGAAGATTTTGTAGCGCCACATCGTGGATTATTTGGTCGTATGCTCTTTGTAAAAATGTCGAGTAAATATTGCAATAAACTACCATTCCTTGTGTTGCCATTCCGGCGGCTAAAGTTACCGCGTGCTGTTCTGCGATTCCCACGTCAAAAGCACGTTTTGGAAAGGCATCCATCATAAATTTCAGCGAACTTCCTGACGGCATAGCAGGTGTGATTCCTATTATTTTTTCGTTGCTTTTAGCCAAATCCAATACGGTTAAGCCAAAAACATCCTGATATTTTGGAGGTAAATTTTCTTCGGATTTAATGTGAATTTCTCCTGTTAAAGCGTCAAATTTCCCAGGAGCATGGTATTTTACTTGATCCTCTTCGGCTTGTTGAAGACCTTTTCCTTTTGTGGTAATGATGTGAAGGAATTTAGGCCCTTTTATTTTTTGTAAACGTTTCAGTTCTTTAATAACGGCAAAAATATCATGACCATCAATAGGTCCTGAATAATCAAAATTCAATGATTTAATCATGTTGTTTTGCCTCGGATTTTTTCCTTCTTTTACGGCAGTGAGGTATTGTTTCAAAGCACCTACACTTGGATCAATCCCGATAGCATTATCATTTAGAATCACCAGTAAATTAGCATCAGTAACTCCGGCGTGATTTAGTCCTTCAAAAGCCATTCCTGAAGCGATCGATGCGTCTCCAATCACCGCAATGTGTTGTTTGTTAAAATCGCCTTTCAAATTAGAAGCTATTGCCATTCCTAAGGCTGCCGAAATAGAAGTAGAGGAGTGTCCTACGCCAAAAGCATCGTAAATACTCTCACTTCTTTTTGGGAAACCGGAAATACCGCCGAGTTGACGATTGGTATGAAAATTTTCTCTTCTACCGGTCAGTATTTTATGGCCGTATGCTTGATGACCTACGTCCCAAATCAATAAATCGTTTGGTGTGTCAAAAACATAATGCAAGGCAATTGTCAATTCGATGACTCCTAAGCTTGCGCCAAGATGACCTTCTTTTACAGCCACAATGTCGATAATAAAATCGCGTAATTCTTGGGCAACTTGAGGAAGTTGCGCTTCGTCAAGCAAGCGTAAATCGGTTGGGTTATTTATAGTAGAGAGAAGGCTATTTTTCATTATTTGCAAAAAAACAAAATTACATTTTTAATGTTAGAACATGTCGTTTTCGTACTTGGTAATTCGTTTAATTTGTAAAGTGTCAACTTTCATTATAATTTTGGTCCTAAAAAAAGACTTTTTAATGGTGTCTGGTACAATTGTAAGTGATAATTGAAATTCACAATTTCTTTTTTTACCATTCTCTTCTCCAGGATACCATTTTGGAGATGATTTTAAAACTCTAGATAATTCCTCACTACTTGTAACTCCTAGTTCTTTAATAATTTTAACTTCTTTTAAATTTCCATCTTTTTCAATACTAAAAGAAGCGATAATTTCACCTTGTAAATTTTTATCATTTTTAGGGACTTTGAAATTGTCTTTAATAAAAGAATAAAACTTAGAAACACCCCCTTTAAAATCTGGATATACGCTAATTCCCATGCCACCATATACAGTATTATCTTCGTATATGTCATTAGTTTCATTTATAGTTTTTTCTTCTTTTTTATATTTTACCTCTCCACATTTAATAGTTTTCGGTTGTTTAAATTTCAACTGATTAATTTTTGGTGGTGGCGGTAGTACGACTTGGTGTAAAGAGTCATTTGATTTTTGAGGTAATAACATTCCAACTGTCATGGTTTTGATTTCAGTTGTATCCTTAATAATCTCTACTTTATCAATTTTTTGTTTGTTTCCATTTTTATCGGCACAACTAAACAAAGTGGTTCCCATTGTGATAAACAATGCTAACAAAAACATTTTGTGATACTGAGTTTGAATATAAAGTGCACGACTCGGGATTTGAATGGTAATCGAATCTAATTGCGATTTTCTCATTCTACCACAGATATTCTGATTTTGATTTTGGATGAAAAAATGCTGCACTTCTTCAGGTAACATTGCAGTGAAATCTACAACAGTTTTAGCGCAACTCATACAAAAACGACCTTGGTCATTTGGAGTCATTTTGTTCCAATCCTCTTGACAAGGTTCTGAAATTGTGATTTTATATTTCCTTACCATACTTTACGTTTCTGATTATAAAACTAACGAAAATTATTTCAAATCCTTACTTTTGCTGTATGATAAACCCATTTACCGACGAATATTTCATGAAAAAAGCTTTGCAGGAAGCCGAAATGGCTTTTGAAAAAGGCGAAATTCCTGTTGGAGCGCTAATTGTCATTGATAATAAAGTTATTGCTCGAAGTCATAATTTAACCGAATTACTGCATGACGTTACGGCCCACGCCGAAATGCAATCTATTACTGCTGCTGCGAATTACCTTGGCGGGAAATATTTAATAGGTTGTACACTGTACGTCACACTGGAACCTTGCCAGATGTGCGCCGGCGCTTTATACTGGAGTCAGATTTCGAAAATTGTGTATGGAGCCAGCGATGAAAATAGGGGTTTTGTAAAAATGGGAACGCAATTGCATCCTAAAACTACGGTTGTGAAAGGTGTTTTGGCAAATGAAGCTTCTGAGTTGATGAAGCGATTTTTTGTCGAGAGAAGGAAGTGATGTTGTGAACGAATGCCCTAGCCCAGATAGCAGTGGAAATCCTTTTCTTTTTTTTCTTAAAAAAAGAAAAGATTGTAACGGATAGCTGGAAATAGCTCATAAAAATAAATAAATTATAAATTACAGATTGCTTCGAAAAATCTCGCAATGACGCACAAAAAAACCGCCAATCTCACGAAAGGCGGTTTGTGATTTATTCTATGACAGCATTTTCTTTTTTGTCGTAGAAATGATATTCTAAATACGTGTAAGCATCACGAGGTATAATTTTCACCCATTTTTTATGTTCAAGAAACCATTTTGAACGTAATGATGGAAAACCTTTGGTAAGGTATGCGGCCACAAAAGGATGTACATTAAGCACAACATCTTTGTGGTTTTTTAATACTCTTTCTAAATCAAAAGCAATTTTATCAATGATTTGAATTGGCGCTTCAATTTCGCCGCTTTCATTGTTTGGATCTTCTTCTCTAGTTTTAATATTTACTTCAGGTCTTACTCTTTGTCTTGTAATTTGAACTAATCCAAATTTGCTTGGAGGTAAGATCTTGTGTTTAGCTTTATCATCGCTCATTTCTTCTTTCAAGAAATCGAACAACACTTTACGATTTTCAGGATTTGACATATCGATAAAATCAACTACGATGATTCCGCCCATATCCCGAAGACGTAATTGTCTTGCGATTTCGGCAGCAGCAATCATATTGACTTCCATGGCGGTATCTTCCTGGTTGGTGGCTTTATTAGAACGGTTTCCACTGTTTACGTCTATAACGTGCAAAGCTTCAGTATGTTCGATAATAAGATACGCACCTTTACTCATGGATACTGTTTTTCCAAAAGAAGTTTTGATTTGTCTCTCTATGTTGTATTTCTCAAAAATAGGTGTGTCTTTTGATTGATAAAACTTAACAATTGATTGTTTGGATGGTGCAATTTCTTGCAAATAATCCTTTGTTTGGTTGTACAACTCTTCGTCATCTATCTGAATACCACTGAAGGTATCGTTGAAAACGTCTCTTAATATCGAAGAAGCTCTGTTGAGTTCTCCTAATACTTTGGACGGATGATGAGCAGTTGGTAATTTTTTACACATTGCAGTCCATCTGCTGAGCAGGTTCTGCAAATCTTTTTCTAATTCGGCTGTATTTTTGCCTTCGGCTACTGTGCGAACAATAACACCAAATCCTTTTGGTTTGATGGATTGTACTAATCGTTTCAAGCGTTCTTTCTCTTTTTTGTCTTCTATTTTTTGTGAAATAGAAACGCGGTCAGAAAACGGAACCAAAACTATAAATCTTCCGGCAAGAGAAAGCTCAGCGCTAATTCTAGGTCCTTTTGTAGATATAGGTTCTTTGACGACTTGTACTAAAACAGATTGATTGGAACTCAAAACATCAGTAATGGTACCATCTTTGTCTATTTCTTTTTCAAACTGAAAGTTTTTTAGGGAGAAATCTTTTAATTTACCTGCGCTTACAAGTTTTATGAATTTCAGTTGGGAAGCTAAATTAGGTCCTAAATCATGATAATGTAAAAAGGCATCTTTTTCGAAGCCTACATTTACAAAAGCAGCGTTAAGTCCGGCAACTGGTTTCCTGATTTTGGCAATAAAAATATCACCAACCTGGAAGTTGCTTTTTTCTTCTTCTTTGTGTAATTCAATTAGTTTTCCATCTTTTAATAAGGCAAAATCTACGGCTTCAGAACTAGATCTAATGATTAATTCTTTATTCACGCTGTACATTTTTATCTATTCGCCAAGGCGAACAAATGGATTAAACAATATTTTAACAGGTATTGAACCCGGGGAAAATTAGCTGGCAGTTTGCAGTGTTAAGTTCGCAGTTGAATGGATACTAAAAACGAAATGCTGATTACTAATTTTCAATTTCAATGAACGTTTAAAAAGAAAAAAGTAGTTTAAAACTACTTTTTCTTCTTGTGACGGTTAGCTCTCGCTCTTTTCTTGCGTTTGTGCGTTGCTACCTTATGTCTCTTTCTTTTTTTACCACTTGGCATATCTTGTAGATTTTATGATTAATTAATATTGTTATTTTGCTTCGTTATTTGTTTTCACTCCTTCTACAAAAACTTTTGCAGGTTTGAATGCAGGAATGTTGTGTGCAGGAATTTTTATTGTTGTATTCTTAGAAATATTTCTTCCTGTTTTCTCAGCTCTAGTCTTCACTATAAAACTTCCAAAACCTCTTAAATAAACATTGTCTCCAGTTTCTAATGAATTTTTTACTTCATTCATAAAGGTCTCTACAGTTGCCTGTACATCTCCTTTTTCAAGACCTAATTTTTCTGAAATTTTTGCTACGATATCTGCTTTCGTCATTTTCTTTCCTATTTATAATGTTGTACTATTTTTTTGAGTTTGCAAATATAGGAATTTAAAAAACAATTATTCAAGCTAATTCATTAAATTTTAATCACATAAACTTTTACTTTTGCTAACAAATAATTAAAACATGATTTTTTCTAACTCGCTAATACAATGGTATTTACAAAATAAACGTGATTTACCTTGGCGAAATACTACCAATCCGTACCCCATTTGGCTCTCTGAAATCATGTTACAACAAACGCGTGTTGCACAAGGAATGCCTTATTTTTTATCTTTTACAACCGCTTTTCCTACTGTTTTTGATTTGGCTAAAGCCAATGAAGAGCAAGTTTTGAAACTTTGGCAAGGACTGGGATATTATTCCAGAGCTAGAAATTTGCATAAAACAGCACAGCATATCGCTTTTGATTTATCGGGAATCTTTCCGGGGACTTATAATGACTTATTGAAATTAAAAGGTGTAGGAGAATATACTGCAGCGGCCATTGCTTCTTTCTCTTATAATGAAGCCGTTCCTGTGGTTGATGGAAATGTATTCCGTGTTTTGTCGCGTTATTTTGATATCGATACGGATATTGCTCAAGCTTCCGCCAAAAAAGAATTCGCTGCTTTAGCTTTCGAACTGATGCCAAAAGACAACCCGGCAACGTTCAATCAAGCCATTATGGAGTTTGGTGCTTTGCAATGCGTTCCTAAAAGTCCGAATTGCGGTATTTGTGTTTTCAACGAAAGTTGCGCTGCTTTGCAAAAAAATAAAGTTGATCAGTTGCCTATAAAATCCAAAAAACTAAAAGTTAGAAACCGATACTTTAATTATATGGTCGCAGCAGATGAAAATAACAATACTATAATCCAGAAAAGAACGGACAAAGGGATTTGGCACAACTTATATGAATTTCCTTTGATGGAAACTGAAAAAGAGGAAGATTTTGATTGTGTTAGCGAAGCTGTTCAAGCGGATTATTTTAAGGATAATACCATCGTAAGTATGTTAGAATACAACGAGAAAAGTATTATTCATAAGCTGTCACACCAGCATTTACACATCAAGTTTTGGAAAGTAAAAATAAAAGGAACTATTGAAAACGGAATTGATGCTGAAACTTTGAAGACTTTTCCGTTCCCAATTGTGATTCATAATTTTATTGAAAAGGATTTATAGAGTTTCTAAAAAAATGTATCTTTGATAAAATACCAAATTCTAAAATGAACGGAACATTAAATAAGGTTATGCTAATTGGTTTTCTTGGTGACGACATCAAAATGCATTATTTTGATGGAGGCAATTGTATAGGAAGATTTCAGCTGGCAACAAACGAAGTCTATATCAACAAAACTACCAACGAAAAAATCACTTCTACGGAGTGGCATAATTTGGTAGTACGTAATAAAGCGGCTGAACTTTGTGAAAAATACCTTTCTAAAGGAGATAAAATATATGTGGAAGGACGCATTAAGTCCCGTCAATGGCAATCAGAGGATGGAAGTACAAAACACACCACTGAAATTCAGGTAACGGAATTCACTTTTCTTACAACAAAAAAAGACAGTGAAAACAACAAACAAATTCCTGCAGCTGATGTTCCTAAAAACACTAATTTTGACCCGGAAAATAATGTCCTGCCTATTAATGACTTGCCATTTTGATTGTTTAATTAATCTTGACTAATTTGGACCCAGAGCCCAGTTTATTTTTTTCTTATGCTATTGATGCTAATGTAGTATTTGGCTTTATAGGAATTGCCATTTTGTTGTTTTGTTCCGCATTAATCTCAGGTGCTGAAGTAGCCTTGTTTTCGTTGTCACAAAAAGACATCGACGAAACGATACAAGAAAATAATTCCAAAGGAAAAATTATTTCGGAACTTTTAGAAAAACCAAAAAAGCTCGTGGCAACTCTTCTTGTTGCTAATAATTTTATCAATATTTCCATAGTATTATTGTTTTCCGTTGTTGGGAAAACTATTTTTTCTGCTGTAACAGCGCCACTTTTAAAATTTATTCTGGAAGTAGTGACTGCAACCTTTTTAATTTTGTTATTCGGTCAGGTCTTGCCAAAAGTATATGCCAGCAGAAATAATACAAAGTTTGCCAAACTGATTGTATATCCAATTGCTTTTCTCGATAAATTGCTTTCGCCAATAAGTTTGCCTATGCGCGCTGCCACGATTTATTTGCACAATAAATTAGGAAAGCAAAAATCAAATTTCTCCGTTGACCAATTATCACAAGCCTTAGAATTGACCGCTTCGGATGAAACTTCTACCGAAGAACAAAAAATATTAGAAGGCATTGTAAGCTTTGGAAATACCGATACAAGACAAGTGATGAGTCCCAGAATAGATATTTTTGCTTTAGAAATAGACGAATCCTTTTCTGTTATTTGCCCCAAAATCATTGAAAAAGGATATTCCAGAATTCCGGTTTATCGGGACAATATAGATCAGATTGAAGGCGTTTTGTATGTCAAAGATTTGCTGCCGCATATTAATACAAATGAATTTGACTGGAAATCGTTGTTACGAGAACCTTTCTTTGTTCCGGAAAATAAAAAACTGGACAATTTACTGAAAGACTTTCAGAGCATGAAAAGTCATCTCGCGATTGTGGTCGATGAATATGGAGGAACTTCCGGGTTGGTATCTTTGGAAGACGTTATTGAAGAAATTGTCGGTGATATCAGTGATGAATTTGACGACGAAAACATTAATTTTTCCCAAATTGACGATAGAAATTACCTTTTTGAAGGAAAAATAAACCTCAAGGATTTTTATCGAATTATTGATGTTGATGAAGAATTATTCGAAGTCAAAAAAGGGGAAGCCGAAACACTGGCTGGTTTTATTCTTGAAATTTTGGGAAATTTTCCGAAAAAAAATCAAAAAATTTCATTCGAAAACTGCCTGTTTACAATAGAAGCAGTGGACCAAAAAAGGGTGAAGCAAATAAAAGTAACAATTGAATAAGTAAAAATGTTAAAAAAAATAATCGCTTTTTCAGGAATAGTAATAACATCATTGTTGAGTTTTAGTTGTAAAGACGATGTTATACCAAAGCCATCAAGCTATTTGCGATTGGATTATCCTGAGGCCAAATATGTAAATTTTGAGAACGAATGTCCTTTTGCTTTTGAAATGAATTCAGATGCTATTATCAAAAAAGAGACGAATTGTGGTTTTACGATTACGTATCCAAAAATGAAAGCGACTATTTATCTAACCTATAAGCCAGTCACGAAAAACATTAATGAACTGTTGCGTGATGCGCAAAAACTGACTTATGAACACGTGATAAAAGCAGATGATATTCTGGAACAGCCTTATTTGAATCCCGATAAAAAAGTGTACGGTATGTTTTATCAGGTTGAAGGAAATGCGGCTACAAATTCACAGTTTTATGCTACGGACAGCACGAAGCATTTTGTGACGGGTTCCGTTTACTTTTATGCAAAACCCAATTATGATTCTATTATGCCGGCCGCGAGTTATATCAAAAATGACATGCAGCGATTGATGGAAACCTTGAAATGGAAATAATATTTCACAAAAAAAGCATTCGCCAGTAACGAATGCTTTTTTTATACAATTTAAAAGTCTGAATTACGACTTCATATTCGAAACTTTGTATGTTTTACCATCTGCAGCGGCTTCAACAACTTTAGTCAATTTTTCTGGAGTTTGAACCGTTTTGTCAAACGTTACGGTGGCTAATTTTGTATCAAAATCTACCGTTGCTTTTTGAACGCCATCCAGTCCGGTCAAATCTTCTTGAATCGTTTTGGCACAACCTACAGCACATGTCATTCCTTCTACAGAGAAACTCGCTGTTTGAAGATTAGCGGCAGCAATTTCCTTTTTAACTTTTGGAGATGCTGTTTCAGCAGTTTCTTTTGAAACTAAATTCGTTTCTTTTTCTTTACAGCCTACAAATAAAACACTTGTGAGTACTAGCGTTACGATTGATTTTTTGAAATTCATTATCATATAAATTTTAAAGATTAAAAGCGTGTTTCTGAACTGCAAAATTAATTAAAAAAAGAAGGACTAATTCATAAAATAATTACAATTTTGGGGTAAAATTATCTTTATGGAATCGAAGCAGTTAAAATGGGTATACTTGATGGTTCTTGCCTTAGTTTGGGGAAGTTCATTTATATTAATAAAAAAAGGGCTTATTGGTTTAACAGCTTTACAATTGGGATCGTTGCGAATTATTTTTGCAGCTATTTTTTTATTGTTGATAGGATTTAAAAGCTTGTCTAAAATTCCGATGTACAAATGGAAATACATTGCTTTAACTTCTCTGTTTGGGACATTTATACCAGCGTATTTGTTTGCTATTGCCCAAACCGAAATTGATAGTTCTGTGAGTTCTATTTTGAATTCTCTGACTCCTTTGAATACATTGATTTTAGGAGCTTTGGTTTTTGGATTGCAATTCAAAAAAAATCAGATTTTTGGAATTTTAATTGGTTTAATAGGAAGTGCTTTGTTGATTTTGAATGGTGCTATTCATCATCCGGAACAAAATTATTATTATGCTTTTTTAGTTTTAATAGCGTCAATATGTTATGCCGTCAATGTGAATTTAATCAAGAAATATTTACACGATTTGAGTCCGTTGAGCATTACGACAGGGAACTTTATGGTGTTGTTTTTTCCAGCATTTATAATCTTGTTTTTCTCCGGTTTCTTTGAAGTGGTTCAGGATGTGAAAGTTCAGGAGTCGGTTTTGTTTATAATGGTTCTTGGGGTTGTAGGAACCGGAATTGCGAATATTTTATTTTTTAAACTAATCCAAATGTCTTCACCGGTTTTTGCAACTTCAGTGACATATTTGATTCCCGTAGTTGCTTTCTGTTGGGGATTATTAGACAATGAAATGCTGACGCCAGTTCAGTTTTTTGGGGCTTTCATTATTTTAATCGGAGTGTATTTATCGGCTAAGAAGTAGTATTCAGTGTTTAGTTTGAAAAATTTAAAGAGTATAAAATAACAAAGGCTGTCTAAAAAGACAGCCTTTGTTTATTAATCCAAGTTTTGATTATTGAAAATCAGCATCTGAAACACCTTCATTGATTTTTACGTCAGATATTTTAATATCCAATTCAAATCCTATATTTTGAATAATATTAAAAGGAATTTTAACGCCTTTTACATCCTTGTAATCTCCGTAATTTGTAGTTTGCGTTATGGTTTGACCGCCTTGTTCTATTACTTTGGATTCAGCTAGTTTTAATCCTGAAGTCACATCGTAATAGAATGTTGTTTTTCCGTTTTTTACGGCATAGGCCTCTTTTCCACTTATTGTCTCGATACCGCTTAATACTAACCCTTCTTTTTTAGAAAGTAATAATTCTTCAAAAGTTGTTGCGCTTGCTTTCATGTCAGTTAGCGTCGTTCCTTCGATGTTTTGGCGTTGTCCTTGTTGCATTACATAAGCTCCTTTTTCATTTACCACTTGTTTCATCAAGCTCATGGTTCCCATCGCTAATTCAACCATTAGTTTGCCTTTAGCATCAATTTTTGTAGTAAAATTTAAAGGTGAAGGCGCTTGCGGAATTGTTGTAGTTCCGTTCATCGCAATTGTTTTTACAGCAGAAGCCGCTTTTTCTCCACCAATAGCTTTGATGTAATTATCGATTACACTTTTGGCAGTTACGCCAGCAGGAATATCTTTTTTGAAAACTGGTTTTTCCAATGGATTACCGTATTTGTCAAAATAAAACATTGGAATTTTTAGCTTTTCCAAAGCTGGGATTACTTCAGATCCTTTTCCGGCAATAATAATTCGTTTGTTATCTAAAAGGAAATATTTGTTGGCTGCACGAAGTACATCATCGGCAGTTACGGCATTGATGGTTTTGATATAGTTTTCATAGAAATCTTTTGGAAGATCTTCGGTCTCTATATTCAAGGCGTATCGTGCGATTGATTGCGGCTTTTCTACCTGCATCACAAATCGTCCGATGTAACCTGCTTTAGTGTTACTCAATAATTCCTCGCTTACTTTTTCGGTACGTATTTTTTTGATTTCTTTTATAAATTCAACTACCGCACTGTCTGTAACAACGTTTCTTACCGCTGAAGTCGATCTTAATTTAGTTACGTATTTTCCACTTCCTATTACGGAACTGGCACCATAGGTCCATGCGTGTTTTTCTCTTAGATTCATATTAAGGTAACTATTGAAGTCACCACCAAGAATAGAAGTTGCGATTACAGCAGGGAAGAAATCAGGATCACTCATCTTTAAATTCACAGTGTTTACTAATGAAATCTCTGATTGCACGGCATTAGGAACATCAACAAAATTGATTTGAGTGAACGGTACATTTTCTGGTGCAGCGTAGGTCAGTTTTGGCGTACTTCTTTTTTCCCACGATCCAAATAGTTTCTCTATAATTGGTTTTGCTTCTTTGTATTTAATGTCTCCAATAATCACTAGATAAGCATTTTCGGGAACAAAATAATTAGCATAATTAGCTTGAATATCAGCAAGAGTTACGTTTTTAATCGTTTCTTCGGTCATATACTCACCAGAAGGGTGGTTTTTTCCAAAAGCAAGCGCATCAACAACTCTATTTGCAATGGCAGGAACACTTTTTTCTTGAGATTTAAGTCCCTCCAGTAATTTTGCTTTCTCTTTCTCGAATTCTTCTTGAGTAAAATTTGGATGTAAAGCTCCTTCAGCCATCAATTCTAGTATTCGTTTAGAATATTTAGAAAGAGTGCTTGCGTAAGCTCCTTGTGAGTTAAAATTAATGTCAGCTCCCAGAAAATCAATCTCTTCATTGAAAGCATCTTTGGCTAATTTTTTACTTCCATTTCCTATCATGCTGCTCGTTAATTCATCAACCCCTTTTTTATTGCCTTCGGCATAAGGAGCATTGTCTAATGAAAGACTGAAACTAACTTTTGGCAGTTTGTGATTTTCAACAATCATAACTTTCAAACCATTTGACATAACAAAAGTTTGTGGTTTTTTGATGTTAACTACTGGTGAAACTCCAGGTTTTGGTTGTGTGCGATCTTGTGCCTGCATAATTCCTGTTACCAACAAAATGAATAATAATATATTTGTTTTTTTCATGATTTAGAATGTCTTAGTTTTTAGTCTGTTCTGTGGAAGGAATATAATCCAAAAGTAATCGTTGATTTGGATTCAAATATTTTTTTGCTACGTCTCTAATTTCTTCACGAGTAATAGAATGTAAAAGTTCTATCTCGGTGTTGATTAAATTGATATCGCCGTAAAGCATATAATAGGTTGCTAAATTTTCAGCAATTCCCTCTACATTTGAATTGGCATTCACGAAATTATTATCAAACTTATTTTGTAATTTTTGAAAATCTTTTTCCGAAATTAGTTCTGTTTGAATTTTTACAATTTCTTCGTCAATTTCTTTTAATACATCAGCAGCTGTATTTGCTCCCATTGGTAAACCATACAAGATATACATTCCATAATCTTCCTGACTAAAACCTACGGCGCCTATTTGTAATGCCATTTTTTTCTCGTCAACGATTTTTTTATACAATTTAGAACTTTTTCCATCACTTAAATAAGAAGAAATGAAATCCAAAACTCTTGCATCTCTAGTTTTCATTGACGGTGTTCTGTATGAAGCCACTAACATTGGAATCTGGATGTTAGCATCCTGATATGTTGCTTTTAACGTTTGAGTAATTGGTTCTTCAATAAAAGTTTGTTTCGTTACATCAGCTCCTTTTTTTATTGGTCCAAAATATTTCTGAATCCATTCTTTAGCCTGATTTTTTTCGAAATCACCGGCAACGACTAAAACAGCATTGTTTGGAATGTAGAATTTTTTATTAAATGCCTGAAACTCTTCTAAGGTTGCAGCGTCTAAATCTTTCATTGAACCAATGGTGTTCCAACGATACGGATGTTTCTTGAACATATTTTCTTTTACAACCGTAAGGATGTTTCCATAAGGACGATTGTCAAAACTGGTTCTTTTCTCTTCTTTCACAACCTCATTTTGAGTGTCAACCCCAATTTGATTGATTACAGGATGCATTAATCTTTCGGATTCCATCCAAAGGGCTAATTCTAAATTATTAGAAGGAAATACTTCATAGTAATAGGTTCTGTCATCGGAAGTGTTCGCATTGTTTGTTCCTCCATTTGAACTTACAATTTTCATCCATTCGCCACGTTTAATGTTTTCAGTTCCTTCAAATAATAAATGTTCAAAGAAATGGGCAAAACCTGTTCTGTCCGGTTTTTCGTCTTTGGAACCTACATGATACATCACGGAAGTGACAACGACAGGCGCAGAAGGGTCGTTATGTAAAATGACATGCATGCCATTATCTAAATTATATTCTTCGAAAACTACTTTTTGAGCCGAAGCTACTCCACCAAGCATGAGCGCTGTACTTAAGGCCATTATTGATTTTTTCATAATTGGATTAATAATTTTATTTTCTATAAGTAACGGAAAAACGGTTATTGTTACATCAAAAATAGTACAGAATAAAACTTTAACAACTGTTCATTTCATTTTTTTCTTAATTGGCTTCAAAAGCATGAGAAATCAGGACATTAGAGATGAAGAATATTTTTTGTTTTACTAATTGCAGGTTAAATATTTAATTGTATATTTGCAACCTTAAAAATTATTAAAACAATTCAGTATGTATGCAATCGTAGAGATAGCAGGGCAACAGTTCAAAGTAAGCAAAGACTTAAAGGTTTATGTTCACCGTTTGACTAATGAAGAAGGTTCAAAAGTTTCTTTTGACAAAGTTCTTTTATTAGATGATAACGGAACTATCACTTTAGGCGCCCCAGCTATAGAAGGTGCTTCAGTAGAAGCTAAAGTGTTACAACACTTAAAAGGAGATAAAGTTATCGTTTTCAAAAAGAAAAGAAGAAAAGGATACAAAAAGAGAAACGGTCACAGACAGTATCTTACTCAAATTGTAATTGAAGGTATTTCTGCATCAGGTACAAAAAAAGCAGCTCCAAAAGCTGAAAAAGTTGCTGAAGCAAAAGCTCCAAAAGCAGCAAAAAAAGCTGATGATTTGAAATTAATTGAAGGAGTTGGTCCTAAAGCAGCAGAAGCATTAGTTGAAGCTGGTATTACTACATTCTCTAAATTAGCAAAAACAAGCGCTGATGCGGTAAAAGCGATTTTAGAAGCATCAGAATCTAAATTATCTCATTTAGATCCAACTACTTGGGCTCAACAAGCACAATTAGCTGCAGATGGTAAAATGGATGAATTAAAAAAATTACAAGATGAATTAAACGGTGGTAAAGCTGTTTAATTAATTTATTAACAAATATAAAACTAATACGTCATGGCTCACAAGAAAGGTGTCGGTAGTTCTAAGAATGGTAGAGAATCAGAATCAAAACGTTTAGGCGTTAAGATATTTGGTGGTCAAGCTGCTATTGCTGGGAACATCATCGTAAGACAAAGAGGTTCAAAACATAATCCAGGTGCAAATGTTTACATTAGTAAAGATCACACACTACACGCAAGAGTAGATGGAGTTGTTTTCTTCCAAAAGAAAAGAGATAACAAATCATATGTTTCTATACTTCCATTCGAAGTTGAAGCATAATTGATTTTCTCAATTATTTAAAAAAACCGTCTCGTTTGAATAACGAGACGGTTTTTTTGTTTTTAATTGATTTGTGATTTTTATTTGTGAGTGCAGTTTAAAAACTGTTTTTGAGTAAAAAAACGAATGGTTTTTGTTGGGTTGAAGGTTTGGAACTATTGTAACTTGAAATAGTTAAGTTTTTGATTTCCGCAAACTAATTCAGTGTAATTGTTTTCGATTTTTTCTCCAATATAGGTTGCAATTAATTCTCCAGTATTGGAATCAATATTATAATCCCACACTTCATTATTAGAACTTAAAAATTCAGTAAAGGAATACGATTCTGGATTTTCTGAAAATCGGTTCTTGTCGGTTTGTACTAGTTTCCATTCTTTGGCATTCTTATATAATTCAAAAAACTGAATTTCTTCTACAGTAATCTGGATCATTTTGCCAACTAAATTATCTTCTCGTATTGCCCAATTGCCTTCTTTGGGGATCCATTTCTATTTTCCAATTAGTTCGTTGATTTTGTTTTGTCGTAGTATCCCTTTTAAGGAATCTCCTTTTTTTACTGCAAACGCTGCGATTTCAGCTTTAGGAATAATATTGTTACTAATTGCAAACGTTCTTATTGCTTCCAGATAGTCACCACTCTCGCTCGTTTTTATTGCTAATTTAAACAATTGAGTTTGGTATGCGCTTCTGTCGTTATCTTGTGCTACTATACTTTGAAAAACAATTGACAACAGTATGACTAAATAGGGTTTTATGGGAGTCATAATAGTTTTTTTTAGTTTTGTACTTACGTAAAACTACAATATTAAATTTACTTTTGTAAAGTGTATTGGAAAAGCTTTCTATTAAAAAAAATTCAGCTTGTTAGCATGAGGGATAGCAGCGGCATCCTTTTATGAAGCGCATCGCAATAAAAGATACAGCCTATAGCCCGACCCGTAGTTTTTACGAAGGGTCATGCTCTAAAACAAAAAACCCTTGCTCCCGAAACTTCAGGACTGCAAGGGTTCTAAAAATCCAATAATCTAAAAATCTAATTCTAGACTAGTATCTGTAATATTCTGGTTTGAATGGACCTTCAACTGGAACACCAATATAATCAGCTTGATCAGTGCGTAAAGTCTCTAATTCAACACCTAATTTAGCTAAGTGTAACATTGCTACTTTCTCATCTAAGTGTTTTGGTAACATGTACACGTCATTGTTATATGCTGCACTGTTTTTCCACAATTCGATTTGAGCAAGAGTTTGGTTTGTAAATGAGTTACTCATTACAAAACTTGGGTGACCTGTAGCACAACCAAGGTTTACTAAACGACCTTCAGCCAAAACGATGATGTCGTTTCCAGCGATCGTGTATTTATCAACTTGAGGTTTGATCTCTACTTTTGATGCACCGTGGTTTGTGTTCAACCAAGCCATATCAATTTCGTTATCAAAATGCCCGATGTTACAAACGATAGTTTTGTCTTTCATTTTCTCGAAATGAGAACCTAAAACGATATCTTTATTTCCAGTAGTTGTAATGATAATATCAGCAGTTGCGATAACTGTATCTAATTTTTTTACTTCAAAACCGTCCATTGCAGCTTGTAAAGCACAAATTGGGTCAATTTCAGTAACGGTAACAATAGAACCAGCACCTCTAAAAGAAGCTGCAGTTCCTTTACCTACGTCACCGTAACCACAAACGATTACTCTTTTTGCAGCAAGCATAACATCCGTTGCACGACGAACCGCATCAACTGCAGATTCTTTACAACCGTATTTGTTGTCAAATTTAGATTTAGTAACCGAGTCATTCACGTTGATTGCCGGCATTGGCAATGTTCCCGCTTTTACTCTTTCGTATAATCTGTGAACTCCTGTTGTAGTCTCTTCAGATAAACCTTTGATACCAGCAACTAATTCAGGGTAACGGTCAATAACCATATTCGTTAAATCTCCACCGTCATCAAGAATCATGTTCAATGGTTTTCTATCTTCACCAAAGAATAACGTTTGCTCGATACACCAGTCAAAATCTTCCTCATTCAAACCTTTCCAAGCATAAACTTGAATTCCTGCAGCAGCAATCGCAGCAGCAGCCTGATCTTGAGTAGAGAAAATGTTACAAGAACTCCAAGTCACTTCAGCACCAAGAGCTATTAAAGTTTCAATCAAAACTGCAGTTTGGATTGTCATGTGCAAACATCCAGCAATACGAGCGCCAGCAAGTGGTTGTTCGTTTTTATATTCCGCACGAAGCGCCATTAAACCTGGCATTTCAGCTTCTGCTAGTTCAATTTCTTTTCTTCCCCAAGCTGCTAGAGAAATGTCTTTAACTTTGAAAGCCACAAAAGGCATAGTCGATGTACTCATTTATAGTATATTTGTATTGTAAATTTTTTTGCAAATTTACGTAATAACTTTAGAATTTAACTATTTTCTAGAAGATTTATGAATTGTTTAATTCGCTAATCTTTTGAACATTAACTAAATAATTTCATGAAGCTGATCTTGTTTCAGTTTCTGGAGCTATTTCCCGTTATTCGCTATATCTTTTTACACGCAAAAAAGCGTGAAAAAAGGATGCCGCTGCTACCGGGGCTAAAAAACGAAACCAGAACACGATGCCGCTTTACAAAACGATACATATTAATTCTAGAACTCAAATTCTCGTTTGGAAAGTAACCGAATCCTATTCAGAATTATTCGACCAAGTCGTTTTAAACGATAACAATCGCATCCGACTAAACGGAATGAAATCTGAAATGCATCAGCGAGCATTCCTTAGTGTTCGCAAGTTATTGCAGGAAACGGGACATACCGATTTAGATTTGTATTACGATCAATTCGGCAAGCCACATTTACAAGGAGAGAAATATATTTCGATAACACATTCCCATAATTTTTCGGCAATTATTATCAGTGACGAAACCGTAGGTATTGATATCGAATTGCAAAGACATAAAATCACTCGAATCGCCGATAAATTCTGTGACTCCGAATTTCAATTTTTAGATATGGATTGTGAAGAATACATCAGGAAATTAACGGTTATTTGGGGAGCAAAAGAATCCATTTTCAAAATTAGAAACGAAAAAGGAATCAGTTTCAAAGACCACATAAGTGTTGAGGAGTTTCATGTTAACGCTAAACTAACTAATGCCAAACTTCATTTTAATAATTTAGTTAAAGATTTCAATATTCATTTTGAAGAAATAGAGGATTTTACATTAGTTTACGCTTTCGAAAATTAAAAACAAACCGCAAATTTGCGAATTTGCGGTAAAAAGTATGACAAATATTTATAAAGACATTTTAAAAGCAAAAAGCGAGAATACAAAATTACTCGCCATTCTTCTTGATCCTGATAAAGTAGTTTTGGAGAATTTATCCATTTTGATTTCAAAAATCAATCATTCACCGGCAAGCCATATTTTTATTGGTGGAAGCCACGTCGAAAACGATATTTTAGATGAATTAATTGTGAAAATTAAACAAAACTGTAATTTACCTATCGTTCTTTTCCCCGGAAACCCATCCCAGATTTCAGATAAAGCCGATGCGATTTTGTTTTTGTCGTTAATCTCTGGTCGCAATCCAGATTATTTAGTTGAACATCAGGTAAAAGCAGCTCCTGTTTTAAAGAAAACCCAACTTGAGATTATTTCTACAGGCTATATACTCATTGAAAGCGGGACTGAAACCGCCGTAGAAAGAGTGAGCAAAACCAAACCTTTAGATAGAAATAATCTTGATTTAGCATTGGCTACGGCGCAAGCCGGCGAAATGTTAGGCAATAAGTTAATATATCTGGAAGCGGGAAGTGGCGCTAAACAAGCTGTCCCATTAAAAATGATTGCATTAGTTTCTCAAAATATTGAAATTCCAATACTTGTTGGAGGCGGAATTGTAGATTTGCAAGGAATTCAAAACGCTTATGATTCCGGAGCGGATTTAGTTGTAATAGGAACTGCTTTTGAAAATGACATAAACTTTTTTAATCAATAATTTTAGATTGACTAATGATAGAATACTTTTTTTCTCAATATAGAGATTACCCAACCTTAGACATAGTTTTAGAAATTGTGGCGGTTATTTTTGGTTTATTAAGTGTTTGGTACGCTAAAAAAGACAATATTTTGGTTTTTCCAACGGGATTAGTAAGTACATTTATATATGTTTATTTGCTTTGGAAATGGACTTTATGGGGTGATATGATGATCAACGGGTACTATTTTGTTATGAGTATTTATGGTTGGTATCATTGGACCCGAAAAAAAGATGATACAATTGAGTTCCCAATTTCAAAAATTTCGAGTTCAGAAAAACGTATTGCGATAATTCTTTTTATATTTACGGTCGCTTTTGTGGTTTCGGTGTATCACTATTTCGGAAAATTCACCACTTGGTATGCTTATGTAGATACATTTATCACAGGAATTTTCTTTGTAGGAATGTGGCTCATGGCCAAAAGAAAAGTAGAAAATTGGATATTTTGGATTATTGGAGATGTAATTTCAATTCCATTATATTTTTCAAAAGGTTTTACTTTTACCAGTTTTCAATACGTAGTATTTACAATAGTTGCCATTTTTGGCTATTTAGAATGGAAGAAAATCTCAGACAGCTCTCAAACGGAGCTACAAAAATAATAAAAGTAGCCTTATTTGGTCCCGAAAGCACTGGCAAAACAACATTGGCTAGACAGCTTGCGGAATATTATAAAACCAAATGGGTTCCTGAATATGCACGTGAATATCTGCAAGAAAAATGGGATTTAGATAAACAAATTTGTAGCATTGATGACATGCTTCCCATTGCTTTTGGGCAAACTAAATTAGAAAATGAAAGCACTTTAATTGCTAATAAATATCTTTTTTGTGATACTAATTTATTAGTTACGAAGGTTTTTTCTGAAGTATATTATAATTACTGTGATCCATTATTAGATCAAGCAGCTCGTGAACATGAGTATGACTTGTTTTTTCTTACGGACATTGATATTCCATGGGAGAAAGATGATTTAAGAGATCGTCCAGACGAAAGAGAGTCGGTGTTTGCAAATTTTAAACAATCCTTAATCGATAATAAAAAACCATTTGTAATTCTTTCAGGAGATAAAAAATTACGGCTGAAGAAAGCAGTTGCCATTATCAATGATCTAACAAAGGCCAAAGAAATGGGACTTTCTTCGCTTGATTTTGTTCAGATTTATGAAAAAGGTGTTCCTTTAAAAAACATCCAACAGCAACTTGATTTTTTTAGAAATGGAATTACAAAAAGTAATCTGGTTGGGCCTGCAACTTTATTCAATGGTATTTTAAAATTATCTGAAATTGATTTCCATGAAAAGGCAATTTTTTTTGATGAGAATAAGTCAAATTTTAAACTGGAGAAATTTGTTCCCGCATCTGGTGCAGCAACAAGAATGTTTAAGTTTTTACTAGCCTTTTTGAAGGATTTTGATCTCGAAAATGAAACGATTAATGCTTATATAAATAGAAAAAAAGAAACAGAAC
This sequence comes from Flavobacterium sp. GNP002, assembly GCF_054343795.1. Taxonomy (NCBI): domain Bacteria; kingdom Pseudomonadati; phylum Bacteroidota; class Flavobacteriia; order Flavobacteriales; family Flavobacteriaceae; genus Flavobacterium; species Flavobacterium sp. GNP002. The sequence goes on along the minus strand of NZ_JBTGUW010000001.1, from coordinate 811,211 downwards.
TTCCTGTTTTTATAGTTGGTTTAGAAAAATTTCCATTCTTTAAAGCAGTTGATAAAAAACTTAGAGAGGAATTTATTGACTTTGATTTTCTTCATCGAGATTATAAAAATTATTATTTTATAAAATTACTTTTGGCTCCAGATTATTTCAATTTTGCCGGCAAGCCCAAAGGTGTACTTCCTTTTCATAGATATCAAAATCATATTTATACACCAGTAGAAGAGCATCTCAATGAATGTATTCATTATGCAAATTCAAATTCAAAATCAAACTTGCATTTTACGGTGTCAGAATTACATTTGACACAGTTTGAAACGATGATTAATGCCATTAAAGGTAAATTAGAAAAAAAATCAGGAATAGCAATACATACCAGTTATTCTTGTCAAAATGAGAATACGGATACTCTTGCAGTAGATTTTGAAAACAACCCTTTTAGAGATGAAAATGGGAAGCTGTTTTTTAGACCGGGCGGTCATGGAGCCTTGATAGAAAACTTAAACAATCTAGATTCCGATATTGTTTTTATAAAAAATATTGACAACGTTATCCAAAATAATATTGACAAAATAGCTTTGTATAAAAAAGCATTGGCAGGAATTTTAATAGAATTGCAACAGCAGGTATTTAAGTATTTACATGCAATAGATGCTGATGAAATTCAACAGGAAAACGGTTTGGAAATTTTACTTTTTTTGCAGGAAAAACTAAATATTAGTATCTCAAACAGCTTTTACAAGCTTAGTTTTGAAGATAAAATAATCGAAATTAAAACTATTTTAAATAGACCTATTAGAGTTTGTGGAATGGTTAAAAATGAAGGCGAAGCCGGTGGTGGCCCATTTTGGGTAAAAGACAAAAAAGGTTTAATTTCGTTACAAATTGTTGAGAGTTCCCAAGTAGATTTATCAGATGATAATCAAAGAGAAATACTGAATGCTTCTACGCATTTTAATCCTGTAGATATAGTTTGCGGAATCAAGAACTATAAAAAAGAGAAGTTTGATCTGACTCAGTTTGTAGATCATAATAGTGGTTTTATTGTGGAGAAAACTACATTTGGAAGAGCTATTAAATCCTATGAACTACCTGGTTTATGGAATGGCGCCATGGCAAACTGGATCACCATATTTGTGCAAGTTCCTTTAATTACATTCAATCCGGTAAAAAGCGTAAATGATTTATTAAAATCAGCGCATCAACCTCAATAAAATTGGAAAAACAAAAAATCATATCAGAGTTAAGTTTCAAAGCTGTTCGTAGCAGTGGTGCTGGCGGACAAAATGTAAACAAAGTTTCCTCTAAAGTGGTTTTGACTTTTGATTTGAAAAATTCTCAGGCTTTAACCGAAGAAGAAAAACTTTTGGTCGAAATCAAATTGTCTTCAAGATTAACGACTGATTTAGTTTTAATATTGAATTGTGACGAAGATAGAAGTCAGTTAAGGAACAAAGAAATTGTAACTAAACGATTTTTTGACCTTGTAAAAAATGCGTTGCTTATTCCTAAAGAACGTAAACCAACTAAAATTCCCAAGTCTGTTATTAGAAAGCGAATAAAGGATAAAAAGAACATTTCTGAAATTAAAAAAACACGCAGAAAACCTGATTTTTAAAATTTATTCCAATTCATAATTTATAATTCACAATTTATAATTAGTTTTGCGCTGTCTCAAAGGGGTGCTCTAAATAACGAGCTGAGATTATACCCAAAGAACCTGGACAAGTAATGTTGTCAAGGGAAAAAATGACAAACAAATAGTGTGCACGCTACTTTATTTGTCATAGGAAACAATCATTTTTTAATTTAACAAAAGAATAATTCCCCCTTTTATTCGTAATCTTTTTACGGATGAATACTTTATTTTACAAAATTGGTCAAGAGTCGATGACCGAGAACTCAAAAAAATTAATTAGAGTATTTTTCATACTCTTCACTTTTCACTTTTCACTTTTCACTTTCTCACAAGTCAAAGACACTACCAAAGTAAACCAACTCGATGAAGTTTTGGTTTCAGCGGTTCGTGTGACTACAAAAACTCCAGTGAGTTTTAGCAATTTAGGCAAAAAGGAAATCAAATTCCGAAACTTAGGACAAGACATTCCTATTTTGATGAATTATTTGCCTTCGGTGGTTACCACTTCTGATGCCGGAAATGGTGTGGGTTACACCGGAATTCGCGTTCGTGGAAGCGATGCAACGCGAGTAAATGTTACCATTAACGGAATCCCTTACAATGATTCTGAAAGTCATGGAACCTATTGGGTAAATATGCCTGATTTTGCCTCATCATTGGAGAGTTTGCAATTGCAACGCGGGGTAGGAACTTCTACTAACGGAGCAGGAGCTTTCGGTGCTAGTTTAAACATGCTTACTGATAATTTTGCCAAAGAAAGCACTGGAGAAATCTCCAACTCTTTTGGAAGTTTCAATACTCGAAAACACACCGTAAAATTCAGTACGGGTTTGATGAACGATCATTTCGAAATTGCGGGACGTTTGTCTGCTTTAAATTCGGATGGGTATGTGGACCGCGGTGCATCTGATTTAAAATCCTATTTTCTTCAGGGTACCTATGTAGGCAAAACTACTTTGATAAAAGCCTTGGTGTTTGGAGGAAAAGAGAAAACATATCAATCTTGGAACGGAATTGACGGCGAAACATTGAACAATGATCGCACTTTTAATTCAGCAGGAGCTTTTACGGACGAACAAGGAAATGCTCGTTTTTATGACAATGAAACCGATAATTACCAACAAGATCACTCTCAATTGCATTGGAACGAAAAAATATCAGAAAACTGGAGTACTAATTTTGCGTTGCATTACACAAAAGGAAAAGGGTTTTATGAAAATTACAAAGAAGACGCTGATTTAGCCGATTATGGATTACAGCCAGTTGGTCCCGTTACAACAACTGATTTGATTCGTCAAAAATGGTTGGATAACGATTTCTACGGAACAACATTTTCTGCAAATTACAAGAAAGAAAAACTGGATGTGATTTTTGGTGGCGGATGGAATAAGTATGAAGGCAGCCATTTTGGGAAAGTTATTTGGGCGCGATTTGCTTCACAGAGCGAATTAGAAGATCGTTATTATGATGATTATGCCGTTAAAACTGATGGAACTTTTTTTGCCAAAGCTAATTACCAAATCACAGAGAAATTAAGTTTATTTGGAGATTTACAATACCGTACGGTAAATTATAAAGCGAACGGGGTTCAGGCAGATGTGGTTGATGATACGTTTAATTTTTTTAATCCAAAGACAGGATTGACGTATGACATCAATGCTAATAATGCTTTGTATTTTTCCTATGCAAGAGCGAACAGAGAACCAAACAGAACTGATTATGAAGGCGGAAACGTAAAGCCAGAAAAGTTAAATGACTTTGAATTGGGTTGGCGATATGTTGCTGAAAAAGTACAATTCAATACCAATGTGTATTATATGGCCTATAAAGATCAATTGATTTTGACGGGAAGTTTAGATGATGTAGGCGCTCCGATACGTTCTAACAGTGAAAAAAGTTACCGTTTAGGACTGGAAGTAGATGCTACAATAGCATTGACAGATCAATTGATTATTCGCCCTAATTTTACCTTGAGTGCTAATAAAAATACTGATTTAGCAGTAGAGGGACAGAATTATGGGACAACTGATATTGCATATTCACCATCGATTATTGCCGGAAATATTTTGGTCTATACACCAGTTGAGAATCTTCATGTTTCATGGATGCAAAAATTTGTGGGCGAACAATACATGAATAACATTGAATTACCGGCTGCTAAGCTGGCTGATTATTTTGTAAATGATTTAAATATTGCCTACACTTTTAAACCTAAAACCATCTTCAAAGAAATTGTGTTGACTGGTTTAGTGAATAATTTTTTAGATAAAAAATACGTTTCTAACGGATACATGTATGATATATACCCATACTACTACCCACAAGCAGGGATTAACTTCCTTGCTGGTTTGACATTGAAGTTTTAAAGAATTAAATTATTTGTTATTGGATGAAATCCTGATGGCTCGCTGTCAGGATTTTTTGTTTAATTATAAACTCTAAGTGCCGTCCCGTTTACTTGAACTCGATATTGTTTCATGGGATATTGTAAAGTTCCTTGTCCGGTAAATAAGCTGTATTCTTTACTGTCACATCCACAAACTGCATTTATTCCATCTATGGTCATAGTAGAACAAGTGCTTATAGCTTGATTGGGACAAGCTGCATCAAAAGCATTGTAACCGCTTCCCGTATTAAAAACAATAATACCGCGCGCGCCCACTCCTGCGTAATAAATTGCATTGCTGGGATATTTTAAATTAGAATACGCTGGCAAATTCATATTAATATCTACGGTAAAAGTATAATTAGGCACAAATGGATTTGTATTATCAAAACCAGAATCACTACACGAAAAAAAGAAAGGAATTATAACGGAAAGCAGCAGGTATTTTTTCATTTTAAAATAGTGTCAAAGTATTAGTGAAACAAATTTAATTTATTTAACTTTGAATTATATATGATTAACATATATTTATAGACGAAAAAATAATAATAGTATCTTTGTGGAAAGAAATCCCGTCCTGATGGGATTTTTTCTATTTATATAAATGATGAAGTTATGAGTACAGTATCGTATTACACCGCAGAAGGGTTGAAGAAATTAAGAGAAGAATTAGATTATTTAAAAAGCGTAATGCGTCCAAAAGCATCTGCAGATATAGCCGAAGCAAGAGATAAAGGTGACCTTTCAGAGAATGCTGAATACGATGCTGCCAAAGAAGCGCAAGGAATGCTGGAAATGCGTATTGCTAAACTTGAAGAAGTACATTCGAATGCCAGATTAATTGATGAATCCCATTTAGATCTTTCTAAAGTGTTGGTTTTGTCGAATGTGAAAATCAAGAATCAAGCCAATGGAATGGAGATGAAATACACGCTGGTAGCTGAAAGTGAAGCCGACTTGAAAACCGGAAAAATCTCTGTAACCTCACCAATTGGTAAAGGTTTACTAGGGAAATCAGTTGGAGAAGTGGCAGAAATCACGGTTCCAAACGGAGTGTTGAAATTTGAAATTTTAGAGATTTCTCGCGATTAAATAGTTAAAGGTTTAACGGATTCAAACAATTAACCAATTCAACAATGTCAAGTATATTTACAAAAATTATAAACGGAGAAATCCCGTGTTACAAAATTGCAGAGGATGAGAATTTTCTTGCTTTTTTGGATGTAAATCCAAATGCAAAAGGACACACACTTTGTATTCCGAAACAAGAAATAAATAAGATTTTTGAGATGGAAGATGATTTGTATATCGGACTGATGCAGTTTTCTAAAAAAATAGCGGTTGCTCTGGAAAAAACGGTTCCGTGTAAAAGAATCGGAATGGCAGTTGTAGGACTAGAAGTTCCCCACGCTCACGTTCATTTGATTCCCTTGAATGAAATGGATGAAATGCGTTTTCAAAATAAAGTATCGCTCTCAAAAGAAGAATTTGAAGCTTTGGCAGAAAGCATAAAAACCAATTTATAATAGTTGTATATAAAATAAATTGGTATGATTTTAGTTTAGAAAGGGGATAGGTGAAAACCTATCCCCTTTTAATTTTTGAGCCTACATTATTATTATGAAAAATATTTATTTAGTACTCTTTTTCTTTATCTCGATTCTGGGTTTTGGACAGGTCAACACAGGTTATTCTTTGGTTGATGCCAAAATGGCTGTTATTCCTGCTAGTTCAACTACTTCTACCGATGCAATTGCCAAATATATCAATAGTAATTTCAAAACAGAAACAGATAAAATTAGAGCTGTTTTTTATTGGACCGCAACAAATATCAGCTATGATGTTGCTAATATGTTTGCCGTAAATTTTAATGAAACCGAACAAGAAAAAATCGCAAAGACATTGCGAACCAGAAAAGGGGTTTGTATTCATTATGCTGTTGTTTTTAATGAGCTTTCGCAAAAAATAGGAATCCAATCCTATATAATTGATGGATATACAAAGCAAAACGGAAAAGTAGGTGATTTAGCTCACGCTTGGACAGCTGCAAAAATTGATAAAAAGTGGTATGTATTTGATCCAACTTGGGGTTCTGGTTATGTCAATAACGGGAGGTTTTCTAAAAAAATAAACAACTATTATTTTAAGGCTGAGCCCGCTAAAATAATCGCTTCACACATTCCATTTGATTATTTATGGCAATTTTCGAATTATCCTATTACCAATGGTGAGTTTTATGAAGGGAAAATCCAAATCAATAAAACTAAGAAATTCTTTGATTTTGAGAAAGAAATCACCAAATATAATGACTTGTCTGAAGCTGATCAATTATTTGCTTCGGCAGAAAGAATAGAGAAAAACGGCTTGAAAAATGCTATGATTCTCGAACGCTATGAAGGTAAAAAGCAACAATTGACTTATTTGCGACAAAATAACAATATTGAAAAATTGAATGCTATTGTGAATGATATGAATGAGGCTGTTGTGTTACTGAATGATTTTATTCATTACAGAAACAATAAGTTCAAGCCTACTTTCTCAGATGATGAAATTAGTAGTATGATTGAAATACCAAGAGCAAAACTAGCCAAATGTCAGAACGATATTTACAGCGTTGGTGCAGTTGGTAATAAAAATGCATCTAATGTAGCGTCGATTAAATCATCAATTGGAGCAGCTTTGGCACAAGCCGAAGAGCACTCATTGTTTGTAAAAAATTATCTGAGTAAGTCTAAAATAGTTAGAAAAACGATGTTTTCTAAAGTTTCTTGGTTTGGTGCTCCGTTAAACTAAATTGCTTTTTTTGAAACTGACTTGCATCGTTGTTCCTTTTCCAATTTCGGAATTCAGCACTTTGATGGTTCCTTTATGGTATTCTTCCACGATTCTTTTAGTCAATGAAAGACCCAATCCCCAACCGCGTTTTTTAGTTGTAAATCCAGGTTCAAAGATGCTTTTGAACTGACTTTTTTGAATACCGCTTCCAGTATCAGTAACGTTTATTTTTACTGAATCGCCTTCTTGCTGAATCTCTAGCGCTAATCTTCCTTTTCCTTTCATGGCATCGATGGCGTTTTTGACAAGATTTTCAATGGTCCAACTGTGTAAAGTTGGATTCAAAGAAACAAGGATAGGAGATTTTGGTGCTTTGAATGAAAACTCAATTTGTTTAGAAAATCGGGATTGCAAATAGTCGTAAGACTGCAGCGTTTCTGCTACGATGTCTTTATTTTCTAATTTTGGTTCCGAACCTATTTTAGAAAAACGATCTGTTATGGTTTGTAAACGTTCAATGTCTTTTTCAATTTCGAAAGTGATGCTTTCGTCCACATTTTCAGATTTCAAGAGTTCGACCCAGCCAATCAAGGAAGAAAGCGGAGTTCCTATCTGATGTGCCGTTTCTTTTGCCATTCCCGCCCAAAGTTTATTCTGCGTGGCCATTTTGGTGCTTCTGTAAAAATTGTAAACGAGCGCGCCAAAAAGCACAATGATAAGTACTAAAGCAACAGGATAATATTTCAGTTTATTCAGTAATGCGGAATTACCGTAATATAAATTTTGAAATTTCCCTGGTACATATTCAATGACTATTGGTTCATTTTCGCTTTTTAATTTGGATAAAAAATCCTTGGCTTTGAGCTCATTTTTTACAATGGCATCGTCAATGTTTACAGTGTTTATGATACGGTCATTCTCAGTAAGGATAATAGGAATGGAAGTATTGTTACTGAAAATCTGAAGCGGAAGTTCTACATCGGTATTTTCACCGGCATTATTGAGCGTTTTTTGAGCTTTTGCCCAAAGGTTCATTTTTAAACGTTCTTCATTTTTGAAGATTTGAAAAAAAGTATAAGTGTTCCAGAGAATTAATGAAATGATAAAAAAGGATGCAAAAATAATAACCCAACGAGTCGTATTTCTTCTTTCAGAAAACTGCATAAATATAATTTAGAGGTATAAATATAACGAAATAAATGCTTTTGTATTTTAGTTTTAGGGAAAGAATTTTTTTTGGAAAAATCATACCTTTTATTTTATTGTAATTTAGGGTTACTACTTCTTAAACTTAATTCATTTGTCTATTTTTGTATCTTTCAGAAATAAATTAAAAACGTATGATAACTATTGATCCTAAAAGTATCGAAACATCAAAATTGCAAGGGTATTTGCAAAGTTCTGTTGGGCCAAGGCCTATCGCTTTTGCCAGTACTATTGGTATAAATGGAATTCCTAATGTATCGCCTTTTAGTTTCTTTAATGTGTTTAGTGCGAATCCTCCGATTCTGATATTTTCACCAGCAAGACGCGTTCGTGATAATTCAATAAAACACACGTTAATCAATGCCGAAGCAACTCGGGAAGTAGTGATTAATGTGGTGAATTATGACATGGTGCAGCAAACTTCTCTGGCAAGCACAGAATATGCTGATGGAGTTGATGAGTTTATAAAATCTGGCTTGACGCCAATTGCTTCAGAGGTTGTAAAGCCTTTTAGAGTAAAAGAATCACCTGTTCAATTTGAATGTAAAGTCACTCAGATTATTCCTTTGGGAACAGAAGGAGGCGCAGGGAATTTGATTCTTTGTGAAGTCTTGCGCATTCATATTGATGAATCTATTTTAGACGAAAACGGAGCGATTGATCAACATAAAATAGACTTAGTTTCCAGATTAGGAGGTAACTGGTATTCCAGATCGAATAAAGGTCTTTTTGAAGTGCCAAAACCATTATCCACATTAGGAATTGGAGTGGATGCGATTCCTGATTTTATAAAAGGAAGTCCTGTTTTTGATGGTAACGATTTAGGAATTTTAGGCAATATTGAAGCCTTGCCTACCAAAGAAGAAGTTAGTATATTTGTAAAACAAAATTTCGCGGTAAAAGGAGTTTTAAGCTCCGATGATGAATTAAAAGTGCATCTTGAAGCTAAAAAATATTTAGATAGTAATGATGTGTTTTCAGCATGGAAAGTACTTTTAGCGGAAAGAAAAAAATAGAGCAAAACAATTAAAACATAGAAGATGGAAGTTACAGGAAAAATTAAAATGATCGATCAAACTAAGGAAGTTGGATCTGGAGGTTTCAAAAAAAGAGATGTTGTAGTTACAACTGATGAGCAGTATCCACAACATATTCTAGTTCAGTTTGTTCAGGACAAATGTGACTTATTGAACGGTTTTCAAGTAGGAGAGCCTGTAAAAATTGATATTAATTTAAGAGGTAGAGAATGGACAAATCCTCAAGGGGAAACAGTTTATTTTAATACTATCCAAGGATGGAGAATTGGAAAATTGCAAGCTGAAGCTCCTTCTGCTGCGCAAATGCCTCCAATGCCAGCTGCTGAAGCATTTGCACCAGCAACTAACTTAAACGAAGAAGAAGCAGACGATTTACCTTTTTAATCATTTGATTTTCGATTGATATAGTAAAACAAACCCGACAGGTATTCAAAACACTGTCGGGTTTTATTTTTTGATAAAGAATGTATTATTTAACTACAGCATTATTCTTTCCACCTGTTTCTCAGACTAATTCTACAGGTATTCTTGCTCTTGGAGGAGATTTGTCGACTGAGCGTTTACAGCTTGCTTATAGGAATGGGATTTTTCCATGGTTTGAAGATGGTGAACCTATTACATGGTGGTCACCTAATCCTAGAATGGTTTTGTTTCTGGATGAATTGATTGTTTCTAAGAGTATGCGCAACATCCTCAATAGAAATATTTTCAAGGTTACATTTAATCAAAATTTTAGGGACGTAATTTCGAATTGTCAAAACATAAAACGAGACGGTCAAAATGGGACTTGGATTACCAATGACATGATTGAAGCCTATTGTAAACTACATGAATTAGGCATTGCAAAATCAATTGAAGTCTGGCAAGATGAGGTTTTGGTTGGCGGTTTATACGGAATCGATTTGGGTCATATTTTCTGTGGTGAAAGTATGTTTTCAAAAGTTTCGAACGCTTCCAAAGTGGCTTTTATAGCTTTGGTCAACCAATTAAAAAAAGAAAATTACAAACTGCTGGATTGCCAAGTTTATAATCCGCATCTTGAAAGTTTGGGCTGCAGGGAAATAGAAAGAGTTGATTTTATGAAAATTCTGAAAAGTATATAATATTCATATTCCGAATTTTACGATTCTATCTCACTGGAAACTAACTTTTCTTCCAGCAATCAGCTACGTGATCATCAACCATTCCAGTGGCTTGCATGTGTGCATAAACAACCGTAGAGCCTACGAATTTGAATCCGCGTTTTTTTAAATCTTTGCTGATTTCATCTGAGAGCGCAGTAGTTGCAGGAACTTCTTTTAAGGATTGTCGGTTGTTTTGAATGGGTTTTCCATTAGTAAATTCCCAAATGTATTTGGAAAAACTACCAAATTCTTCTTGTACTTTCATAAAGGCAACGGCATTAGAAACGGCTGCGCGAACCTTTAATTTATTGCGGATTATTCCAGCGTCTTGAAGTAATTCCTGAATTTTATCTTCGGTATAAAGGGCCACTTTTTTATAGTCAAAATCATCAAAAGCTACTTTAAAGTTTTCTCTCTTTTTAAGGATTGTAATCCAACTTAATCCTGCTTGGAAAGTTTCTAAGATTAAGAATTCAAATAATTTTTGATCCTCATAAACTGGAACTCCCCATTCTTCATCATGGTATTTTTCGTAAATATCAATTCCAACGCACCATTTACATCTTATTTTTTCTTCCATTTTTTATTCTTTTTCAGAGGCTAAATAATTCTTGATAATATAATGACCCAAATAAATTAATGGAGTCAAGAGAATGGCAATTCCGATTTTAAAAGTATAACCTGTCAATGCAGATGTGATAAAAGTATCAAAGTTAATTTTACCGGGTAACCAAAAAGCAATTCCAAGGACAATAAAAGAATCGAATAATTGAGAAATTATAGTGGAACCCGTTGCTCTAAGCCAAATTTTATTATTTCCTGTACGGTTTTTGAAAAACCAAAAAATAGTTACATCTATCAATTGTGAAACTAAAAATGCAGTGATACTTCCAACGATGATCCACATACTTTGTCCAAAAACTGCAAAAAATTGGTCATCGTTTACCGGACTTATTCCTTTTGCTGCGGGAATACTTATGGCTAAAAAAAGGAGGATAAAAGCATAGGCGATTAAACCAGCAGTGATTAAAGACAGTTTTTTTACTCCTTTTTCTCCAAAATATTCATTGATTAAATCTGTAGTCAAGAAAACGATAGGCCAAGGTAAAATACCGATGCTCATTACAAATGGACCTATTTGTATCAGTTTTCCACCGATGAGTTCTGCGGTAACGGCGTTAGTAATGAAGATTCCTGCTAGAATAACAAAGACAAGTTCTTTTTTGGTTTTAAACATAAAAAATAATTAGTATTCAAATTTAGGGTTTTATTTTTAAAAGAAAAATCCCATCTCATTTTTTCAAATAAGATGGGATTTTATATAAATTCGAGTTGTGAAATTTACTAATGTGATTTCGTTCCTCGCAATAAATTATCCTAAAGTAACTCTTTTGAAACCTGTAATCTCAACGTTGAATCCTTTAACATAATCGCTAACTTTTTTACTGTCATCTTTGATGAAGTTTTGATCTAATAAGGCTTTCTCTTGATCTAAAGTAGTATTGTCAGAGATGAAACGTTGAACTTTTCCAGGGATAATTTTATCCCAAATTTGTTCTGGTTTACCTTCAGCTTTTAATTCAGCTTTAGCATCCTCTTCAGCTTGTTTTAAAACTTCTTCAGTTAATTGAGAGAAAGAAATGTATTTAGGAACATTTTTCAATGTTTTTCCTAAACGTTTTGCTTCTTCATTTTCTTTTTCGATTATAGCAATACGAGCAGCTAGTTCAGAATCAACGAAAGATGGATCAAAATCTTTGTAAGATAATGTATCAGCTCCCATTGATGCTACTTGCATAGAGATATCTTTAGTAAGAACTTCTGCGTTAGCTACAGCAGTAGAAATAGCAGTTAATGCAGCAATTTTGTTAACGTGAACATAAGATCCAACAAAAGCACCTTCTAAAATTTCAAAACCACCGATTTCGATTTTTTCACCGATAACACCAGTTTGCTCGATCAATTTTTCAGCAACAGTCATTCCGTTAAAATCTGAAGCTAAAAATTCTTCTTTAGAAGAGAAGTTAATCGCTTTTTCAACTAATTCTTTAGCTAAAGTTACGAAAGATTCATTTTTACCTACGAAATCTGTTTCGCAGTTTAAAGTGATGATAGCTCCTTTAGTTTTATCAGCATTGATAAAAGAAACAGCAGCTCCTTCAGAAGACTCTCTGTCAGAACGGTTAGCAGCTACTTTTTGTCCTTTTTCTCTAAGGTTTTGAATAGCTTTGTCAAAATCTCCATCAGCTTCAACTAAAGCCTTTTTACAGTCCATCATTCCGGCACCTGTAGTTTGTCTTAATTTATTTACGTCTGCAGCAGTAATTGTTGCCATGTTGTATTATTTTTTAAGGTTAAAAGTAAAAAATTCCAAGTGTTAAATCCAATTTCCAATTTTATTAAATTATCAACATATTGTTTCTAATTATTTTTGGAGAGGAATTTAAAACTTGGAATTAAATGTTTATTTATTCTTCAGTTGCAGTTGGAGCAGCAGCTTCTACAGCAGGAGCTACTTCTACAGCTTCAGCAGCAGGAGCAACAACTTCAGCAGTAGCTTCAGTTTCTTTGTCAGAACCTCTATCAGAAAGTCCTTCAACAATTGCAGCTGTAACTAAAGATAAAATTTTATCAATTGATTTAGAAGCATCATCATTTGCAGGAATTACATATTCTACTTCACGAGGATCAGAATTTGTATCAACCATTGCAAAAACTGGAATGTTTAATTTTTGAGCTTCTTTTATAGCGATGTGTTCCGCTTTGATATCAACTACGAACAATGCAGCTGGTAGTCTAGACATGTCAGCGATTGAACCTAAATTTTTCTCTAATTTAGCACGAAGACGATCTACTTGCAAACGCTCTTTTTTAGAAAGGGTCATGAATGTACCATCTTTCTTCATTTTATCAATAGTAGCCATTTTTTTAACAGCTTTACGGATAGTTACGAAGTTAGTTAGCATTCCACCAGGCCATCTTTCAGTGATGTAAGGCATGTTTGCAGCTTTTGCTTTTTCAGCAACGATGTCTTTTGCTTGTTTTTTGGTAGCAACAAATAATATTTTTCTACCTGATGCAGCGATTTTTTTCAAAGCGTCATTCGCTTCTTCAATTTTTGCTGCAGTTTTATATAGATTGATAATGTGAATACCATTACGCTCCATATAAATGTAAGGAGCCATGTTTGGATCCCATTTTCTAGTCATGTGTCCGAAGTGAACACCTGCTTCTAGTAATTCTTTTACTTCTACTTTGTTTGCCATTTTGTTCTAGTTTACGTTCTGTTGATTAGCAATGAATAAATGGCGGTTTCCCGGCTTTATACATTTAGATGCTAAACTATTTCCTACCTCAGTAGGAGAGCAACAACAACTGTTTTTTTAAATTCAATAATAAATGAACGATGTCTTGTCCCATTTGAACAAGACAGGTAATATTAACGTTTAGAGAATTGGAATCTCTTACGAGCTTTCTTCTGACCGAATTTCTTACGTTCAACCATTCTTGGATCTCTTGTCAATAAACCTTCTGGTTTCAAGATAGCTCTGTTTTCAGCATTTACTTCACACATAACGCGTGCCAATGCCATTCTTACAGCTTCTGCTTGACCAGTTGAACCACCACCGTAAACGTTAACTTTTACGTCAAAGTTGCTTACATTTTCTGTCATAGACATAGGTTGTAATACTTTGTACTGTAAAGTTGCAGTTGGGAAGTACGTTTCGAATGCTTTTTTGTTTACAGTGATTACTCCTGTTCCTTCTGAAACATAAACACGTGCAACAGCGGTTTTTCTTCTACCGATTTTGTGAATAACTCCCATTACTTAAGATCGTTAAGGTTAACTGTTTTAGGTTTTTGAGCGCCTTGTTTGTGCTCAGATCCTACAACAACATTTAAATTTCTAAAAAGTTCAGCACCTAATTTATTTTTAGGTAACATCCCTTTTATTGCTTTTTCAACTAGTAATGCAGGGTTTTTTGATTGCAATACTTTAGCAGTTAAAGTTCTTTGACCTCCTGGATAACCTGTGTGACGGATGTATGTTTTTTCATCCATTTTGTTACCTGTAAGGTTAATTTTTTCTGAGTTGATAACGATTACGTTATCACCGCAGTCCACGTGTGGTGTGTAACTTGGCTTGTACTTACCTCTCAAAATCATAGCGACTTTTGAAGCAAGACGACCTAAGTTGTGACCATCAGCATCTACAACAATCCACTCTTTAGTAACGGTGGCTTTGCTTGCTGATTGTGTCTTGTAGCTTAATGCGTCCATAATATATTTTTAATTAAACATTCCATCCCCAATAAAGGGGTTGCAAAAGTACAATTAATTATTTTAAATACAAATACCTTAAATGAATATTTTTTTCTCGTTTTTACTCTGATTATCAAATGTATATTTAAAATAATGTTCTAAGATTGAATTTGTGTTTCTCACTTCTGCCTGAGTTGAATTCAATATGCTGTCGTTTTGATTTAATATTATTGTACATTTCTAATTTTCAGGAGCAAATTTTACATTTTATTGGCTATTTTTGTCATTTAAGTGGGTAATATTCTAATTATTCATATCTTGTTACTTTTTTTATTATTAAAATTACTTCAAATATCTCCTTATGAAAGCTAAAGCTACTTTAAAACAAATCGCTAAAGAACTGAATGTTTCTGTTTCTACAGTTTCTAAAGCGTTGAACGATAGTCCGGAGATTAGCGAACAGACAAAGGTTAAAATTAAAGAATACGCAAAACTTAAAAATTACAAACCGAATGTAATTGGTTTGAATCTTAAGAACAGAAAAACCAAAACCATTGGTGTTATTATTCCAAATATTCTGAATTCCTTTTTTGCCAAAGTATTTAGCGGTATCGAGAAAATCGCTGATGAAAAGGGATACAATGTTATTATGTGTATCTCTAACGAATCAGCAGAAAAAGAAGCCCATACTCTAGAGATGTTAAGTAATGGAACCATTGATGGATTTATTGTTTCTGTTTCTGAAGAAGCTCAAAAAAACCAGGATTACGAGCATTTCTCCGCAATCATTAATGATGGAACTCCTATTGTTATGTTTGATCGAATTGCAGACGGCGTTGATTGTGATAAAGTAATTGTTGATGATTTTGATTCGGCTTTAAATTCAACTCAGCATTTAATTGATTTAGGATGTAAGCATATTGCTTTGTTGTCCTCCATTGATAATTTGAGTGTGGGTAAATTAAGGGCCGATGGATATTTGAAAGCATTGGAGAATAACAATATTGCTGTCAATAATGATATTATTTTAAGAACTGATTCTGAAGATGATTTAAAGGATAAAATTAAAAAAGTATTTGATAACAAAATAGACGGAATCTTTGCTCTTGAGGAAAATGACTCCGTAGCGGCTTTGCGTATTGCGCTTAAAAAAGGATATAAAGTACCGGAAGATATTTCTATCATTGGTTTTGCCGATGGAATTCTAGCTTCCCGTAGATTGTCTCCAAGTTTAACTACGGTAAGTCAGCACGGAATAGAAATAGGTGAAGTGGCCGCTAAATTACTTATTGACAGATTAGAATCTAAAGAAGAGCATATTCCATATGAAACGGTTGTCATTAAAACAAAATTGAAAGAAAGAGAGTCAACAAGAAAATTGTAGCAACTCATTTTATATACAGCAAAAAAAATCTCTAATCGTTTTTGAATGATTAGAGATTTTTTTTGAGTGAGATTAATTTTAATGCGCTTCCAGCCAATCTTTTCCAGCTCCTAAATCAACATCTAAAGGAACTTCTAACTTGAAAGCATGTTCCATTTCATGTTTAATCATTGGTTTGATTTTTTCTAGTTCATCATTATGTACGTCAAACACAAGTTCATCATGAACCTGTAACAACATTTTGCTTTTCCAGTTTTCCGAAATTAATTTTTCATGAATATTGATCATTGCAATTTTGATGATATCGGCAGCACTTCCTTGAATTGGTGCATTTACTGCATTTCGTTCTGCACCACCGCGAACAATTGCGTTTTGCGAATTAATATCTTTCAAATAACGACGACGCCCTAGGATTGTTTGTACATAACCATTGTCTCTCGCGAAATCTATTTGTTCTTGAATGTAGGATTTTAATCTTGGATAGGTTTGGTAATAGGCCTCAATTAAATCAGCGCTCTCTTTGCGAGATAAGTTAGTTTGATTACTCAATCCAAAAGCCGAAACCCCATATATAATTCCAAAGTTTACCGTTTTAGCATGACTTCGTTGCTCGCGAGTTACTTCTTCCAGCGGTACATTAAAGACTTTTGAAGCGGTAGATTTGTGAATGTCTTCATGATTTTGGAATGCCTTAATCATGTTTTCTTCACCACTTAATGCAGCAATTACACGTAATTCTATTTGAGAATAATCCGCAGAAACCAACGTGTAGTTTTCATCTCGGGCTACAAAAGCTTTTCTAATCTGTCTTCCTCGCTCCGTACGAATCGGGATGTTTTGTAAGTTGGGATTATTCGAACTCAAACGACCTGTTGCTGCAACGGTTTGCATATAATCGGTATGGATGCGCTGCGTGATTTTGTCTACTTGGTTTGGCAAAGCCTCGACATAAGTGTTTTGTAATTTTACTAATTGCCTCCAATCCAGAATATCTTTTACAATTGGGTTTTCAGCAGCTAAATAGCTTAAGATTTCCTCTCCGGTTGCATATTGACCAGTTTTGGTTTTCTTTTGTTTTACGCCTCCAATTTTTAATTTATCGAATAAAACATCACCCAGTTGTTTCGGGGAAGCTAGGTTGAATTTCTCTCCTGCAGTTTCAAATATGTTTGCTTCTAATATTTTAATGTCATCGTCTAATGTTTTTGACAGTGATTTTAAGAAATCTACATCAACACGAATTCCTTCTTTTTCCATATCAGCCAAAACTTTTACTAATGGAATTTCGATTTCCTCAAAAAGTTTCTTGGTTCCGGTTTTATCCAATTCTAAGGTGAATATTTCCTTAAGTTGCAAGGTTACATCGGCATCTTCAACGGCATATTCTTTTATTTCTTCCAATTCAACGTCGCGCATTGATTTTTGGTTTTTTCCTTTTTTACCAATTAAGGTTTCAATGGATTGAGGTGAATATTTCAAATATGTTTCCGATAAAATATCCATATTATGACGCATATCCGGATTAATCAGATAATGTGCAATCATGGTATCAAATAGTTTCCCTTTTACGGAAATGTTATAATTAGAAAGAATTTTTAAATCATATTTTAAATTCTGACCAATTTTTTCGATGTTTTCATTTTCGAAAAAAGGAATGAATTTTTCAATTAAAGCTTGTGCTTCTTCTTGATTTTCCGGAAATGGAACATAGAATCCCTTTCCTTTTTCATACGAAAATGATATTCCCACTAGTTCGGCGTGCAAAGCATCAAGTCCGGTTGTTTCTGTATCAAAACATACTGAAGATTGTTTTTGTAAATTTTGCAACAACAATCGTAGTCCTAAATCCCCTTGAATAATCTGATAAGAATGTTCGGTGTTTTCTAATGAATTGTAGTATTGATGACGGGTTTCTTCCGAAGAATCGTCTTGGATGGCACTTCCAAAAAGGTCGAACTGCTCTTCGTTTTTTGGTTGTGGTTTTTTATAAAGTTTAGTTTCGTCAACTGGATTGCTGTTGTCGGTTGTACTTCCGCCTTTTTTGAATATGGCGTCAAATTGTTCCGCCATTCTTCTGAACTCTAACTCATTGAAAAGTGCATCTGTTTTTTCGACATCTGGAGTTGATAATTCGTAATCGGCTACGTCAAAAATAACAGGGCAATCCAGTAAAATTGTCGCTAAGGTTTTAGATAATAATCCTTTTTCTTTGTTGGCTTCAATGTTTTCTTTCATTTTCCCCTTTAGCTTGTCAGTATTTGCCAAAAGATTTTCCATTGTTCCAAATTCCTTCAACAGTTTCTTAGCCGTTACTTCGCCTACGCCAGGAAGTCCTGGAATATTATCGGCAGCGTCACCCATCATTCCAAGAAAGTCGATTACTTGGTCTGGTCTTTCGATTTCAAATTTTGCCAAAACCTCTGGAATTCCCCAAATTTCAATTCCATTACCCATTCGGGCAGGTTTATACATGAATATGTTTTCAGAAACCAGTTGTGCAAAATCCTTATCCGGCGTAACCATAAAGACTTTGTAATTCTGTTTTTCTGCTTGTTTAGCTATAGTTCCAATTAAATCATCAGCTTCATATCCTTTTACTTCTATAATAGGAATATGCATGGCTTTTAGTAAATCTTGGATATAAGGAATCGCAATTTTAATAGCTTCGGGAGTAGCGTCGCGATGGGCTTTGTATTCTGGAAAAATATCATTTCTCAATTGACTTCCACCATTATCAAAGGCAACGGCTAAATGGTCTGGTTTTTCTCTTTTAATTACATCCATTAAGGAATTCATGAAACCCATAATGGCTGATGTGTCCATTCCTTTAGAGTTGATTCTTGGATTTTTTATAAAAGCATAATAACCTCTAAAGATTAAAGCATAGGCATCAAGAAGGAAAAGTCTTTTTTGTTGTGACATAATTGTGGTTTTGTAAAGTTTTCAAAAGTACAAAACTTGTGAGATAAAGGAGTGAAATATTTCTTGTGATTGACACAAGAGCTCTTTTTTTAGTTTCCAAAAAATTTCACCTGTTTTTTTGAAATCAATTCTTTAACTCTTGACAAACTACGAACAATTATTTTGTAAGAAAATAGTTAATAATCTTTTTTTTAAAGTTTAATGCTGTGTGTTAAATTATAAGAATATACATAAGTATTAATAGAAATAATGCTTTTAATCGATTATTTATGTATTTAAACGTTATTTTTTATAAATTTGTACATCAAGTTTTGAGTTCATGAGGTTCTTTTTATTTAATCTTTAATTCGTTATATTATGAGAAAAAATTATTTTTCTAAAAAGGTATTACAAGCCTGTGTGTTATTTTTCATGATAATAACTGCAAATGTGTTTGCTCAAGTAGGCATAGGAACTATTGCACCTCATGCAAGTTCAGTATTAGATGTGTCATCAACCACTCAGGGCATGCTTACGCCAAGAATGACTACAGCACAGCGCTTAATCATTGCTTCTCCTGCTGATGGTTTAATGGTTTATGATACGGATTTAAAATCGTTTTACTACTACAATTCAACTATAACATCATGGAATGTAATAATTAGTGGTACAACGGGTAGATTAAAGTATAAAAGAATTAAATCTACTGATGTTCTGGCTACTGTTCTAGCAGCGGAGAAAATAGCGGGAAGTAATTTGAAGTATAAATTGAGTGCTGATACTTACTATGAAATCAATGGGATAATAAATTTTGATTTACCTATTGATCTAAACAATGCTTACTTAGTGGGGCTAGATGCAAATGAAGATGTTTTATTTAAATCCAGTGGATTTCTGTTTGAAGGAGCTACGGGAGGGACCATTAAAACTCTTACTATTTCTGGAGGAAGTTCTGTTTTTAATTTGGTAGCAAGTGGAAATACACAAAGTTTTATTTTCAGAGATTCTATTGTTGCAAACTCTGCTAATGTAGGTACAATTAGTGGTTTTGGCTTAGTGTTTTTCTCCGTGATTAATTATGTAGCAAATGTAACAGGGATAACTTACACTGATAATACTCGAGTACTTTTGAGTAATACGGCTTGGTTTGGTAATAATGCAGGGATTTTTGAAAAGTTTACAGGTACATTTTCATTGATCCAAAAACAAGGTGGTTTCTGTGAAGTAAATGGCGGAGCCGTGGGAGTAGATGTTAGTGCAAATCCAATTATAACAGGTGATGCAGTAATGGAATCAGTTGTTTTTACAGGTACGGTCTCTGGAGGGAAATATGTAAATGGGTATACTCCTGCAACTTATTTAGGCTATAATTTTGATAATAATTGGAATGTAAGATGTTCAGGTATTCCAACGGAAATAGATGCATCAGCCATAGGGAACTTATACGATCCCAGTAACACAGTTTCTACGAGAACTGTAGCAACTACTCAAAATGTAGGTTATAAGGTCAGTACAAACGTTACTACATCCGATGAACTACTAAGATTTAGTTCAAGTACTTCCGGTAGACTTACTTATAAAGGGAAAAAGACACGTTCATTTCAAGTTAACTCATCAATTGCCTTCATAGAATCAACTTCGGGAACAAACGCAACATATGTGTTTTATTTTGTGAAAGTTGGCTCAAATGGAAGTACAATTACACCGCTTCCAGCAACAGAAACGTATATTGATACAAACAGTGGGTATACGCAAGCTTTTCCCGTAAGTGGTTCTGTTACACTAGCTCAAAACGAGTCAGTTGAAGTGTGGTTAAAGCGAGTAAATACAGGTACAAAGATAAATGTGGATACTTTTTCATTTAACATGACTTTAAAATAAATCTTGTTTTGCAACATTTAAATTTTTAAATATTATAAGAAGCTGAAATAGTGATATTTCAGCCTTTTTATTTTTTAGATAACTTTTTAAGATGAAAGTAGAATATTTTAGTTAAATTTAGATTAATAAAAATTTATTATTATTTCTTAATTTGTTATTTTGTTAAAAATTTTTTAAAATGATCTTTCGTATCGTATTCTTGTGCTTAATCCTTCTTATTATTGAGCTTTATACTTTTCAAGTATTAAAAACTTTAATAAAATCAAAGCCAGTATTGTATTCAATTCAGGGTATTAGCATATTGGTTTTAGTATATATCGTTTATTCTTTGATGCAATTTGATCGTAACTCAGGGCAAACCAGGCAATTGATGGTTATCATGGGTTTGTTGCTTATTGTTTATGTTCCAAAATTAATTTTGACATTGATATTAATGGGAGAAGACATCTTTAGATTAGGTGCCGGAACGGTTAACTATTTTGCTAATTATGATAAAAACACAGACTTTCTAAATTCAAGAAGAAAATTTATCAGCCAGGTAGGTCTTGGGCTCGCAGCTGTTCCTTTTTTATCTTTAATATATGGAGTGACCATAGGCAAATACAATTATAAAGTCATCAAGCAGCGTATATTTTTCCCGGATTTACCAGATGCTTTTGATGGTTTTACCATTACTCAAATATCAGATGTTCACAGCGGAAGTTTTGATAATCCGGAGAAAATTAATTATGCAATAGATTTAGTCAATGAACAAAATTCAGATATGATTTTGTTTACTGGAGATATTGTGAATACAGATGCCAAAGAAATGCATCCCTGGATAGAAACCTTTAACAGAATTAAAAAACATGAATACGGGAAATTTTCCGTTTTAGGGAATCACGATTATGGCGAATATGTAACTTGGCCATCAGAAGCGGCAAAAGAGGATAATTTTAAAGCTATAAAAAGTTTGTATGGGGAAATTGGTTTCAATTTATTACTGAATGAGCATACTTTTATCGAAAAAGGAGATGCCAAAATAGCATTGGTTGGTGTCGAAAACTGGGGTCATAACTTCAAACAGGCTGGAGATTTGAACAAAGCTGCGGGGTCTTTAAAGAAAGAAGATTTCAAGATTTTGATGAGTCATGATCCTTCGCATTGGGAGCATGTTGTGCAACATGATGAGAAGCATTATCACCTCACGCTTTCGGGTCATACACACGGAATGCAATTTGGAATCGAAATACCAGGTTATTTCAAATGGAGTCTGGCGCAGTATGTTTACAAACAATGGGCTGGTTTGTACGAAAATCTAGGCCGATACGTTTATGTAAACAGAGGTTTTGGCTTTCATGCCTATCCGGGTAGAGTAGGAATCATGCCGGAAATAACGGTCATCGAACTAAAAAAAGGTGTTAATGTGGCATAATTCGTTTAAAATGCTACATTTGTAAAATAAATATCTCTTTTTAGTGAATTTAAAAATTAAATTTTTGGTTTTATGTCAAAATTTGGAGAACTTATAAATGCTCAAGTACCTGTGTTAATAGACTTTTACACAGAATGGAATGAGCCTTCAGTTTCAATGCATCCTGTAATTAGAGATGTAGCAGCCGCTCTTGGCGATAAAGCAAAAGTCATAAAGATTGATGTGGATAAGAATCAAGAATTAGCCGATGCTTTGCGCATTAAAGGTTTGCCTACGTTGATGATTTACAAACAAGGTCAAATGATATGGAGACAATCCGGAGAATTAGATGCGAACACTATTATTAGTATTGTTCAAGAACAATTGTAACGTATTTCATTACAACACCTCACAATTAAAATTATTTTCTTTTAAATAAGCTAATGTTTTAGGCAATACGTATGCTAAGTTTTTGAAAGCTTTTATGCTGTCGTGGAAAACAATTACACTTCCTGGTCTTAGATTTGATAGTACATTTTCTAAGCATTTTTCCTGCGATAAAGTTTGATCAAAATCAGCACTAAGTACGTCCCACATAATTATTTTGTAACCCAGTTTTCTAATTTTTTTAGATTGAGATGCTTTTATCTTCCCATAAGGTGGACGAAATAGAGTAGATTTTAGATTAGAGGAACTATTTTTTTGAATCGTTTCTTTGCATCGTTTTGTGTTCTCAATATAGGTTTCTGTTGGCGTTTTCCATCCGTTCAAATGATTAAAAGTATGATTTCCTATAGAGTGACCTTCGCTAATTACCTTTTTGAATATTTCAGGGTTTTTATCAATATTGTCTCCAATGCAAAAAAAAGTAGCTTTTACGTTGTACTTTTTTAATTCATCCAAAACCCATTCTGTGACTTCTGGAATAGGTCCATCATCAAATGTGAGGTAGACTGTATTGCTGTTTCCAGCATTTGGAAAATCCCAAGTATAATTTGAGAATATCTTTTTTATAAGCCAATTTGTCTTTATCCAGTAAAATTTCATTTTTTAGTTTTAAAATTAAAAAAAAATAGCGACATTTTTCAATATCGCTACCTTTTCTAATCAGGATCTTTTTTGTTTAAAATTATTCTTTTTCGCGTCCAAAGCGGTCAAACATTTTAATGTAAGTGTTAAATACGATTCTGTTTTTATTATAAAAATCTAAATCGCCATTTTCTTTCATTACGGTCAAAAGACTTCTGTATCGCTCAATATCAGTGATAATAGGAATGGCAATACTAGTTTGCTCAGAAGATTTTAGATTGCCATAATAATTAAGGTTCTCTCTGTATTTTAGAATTAATTTATCCAACAATTGTTGTGCTTTTAATTTCTCATCGATTTTATAATATCCTCCAGCGAAAGGTTCTACTAAAGAATAATAGTCGAAATATTCCACAGGCATTTTTGTCATTGCCAAATCGATAATTTTTTTTGCTTTATCTTTTTGTCCTTCAACAATTAACTGATTCATTAATCTTGAAAGGTTGGTTCTGTATGTTATGCTATTTCTGCGAGTTTCAGGGTCATGATAAATTTTTGGATTTTCGCCATTGCCCCAATCCCATTTCATTACTTTAGCATACATTTTATCAGAATCTATTTGTCCCATATCAAGTGGACTTGCATCTTTTGACAAAGCGGTTCTTATTGGAACGAGTTTGTAAACCATTCCTTCTAATTGAAGGTATTCTTTCATCCAGATATAATCTTCACTGTCAAATGCGCCGCCGCTAAAATAGATTGGTCTTTTCCAATTGTTATTGGCAACAATGTCAAGCATCATTAATCTGTTTTTGTACAATGCATTTCCTTTGATGTCCAAGTCAATGTAGGGTACAATAGAATCATTGTGTTTAGGATTAACTACTTTATTTTTGATGATTGTATTTTTATCAACAGGAATTCGAATCTTATTTGTAGGGTAAAAATGGATTGTTTGTCCATTTTGCATTTCTACAGTTGATTTTGGATTTTTGATAAAATTGATAAAGTCTTTTATGTCCCAACGGCTTTCAACTTTTGGAATGTGAGCTACATAATCCAGTTTATCACCTACATATTCATCGTGTGTAAATGAAATAGGAAGAGCATCTGATTCGTATGTTTTAGTTTTCATCTGATCGATATACCAATCTGTCATGAAAAGGCTTGTGTTTACAATTTTGATATCCGTTCTCACTTTTTCAATCTCTTGTGCGTACCAAAGCGGGAACGTATCATTATCACCAATCGTGAATAAAATAGCGTCCGGATCACATGATTCCAGATATGCTTTTGCCATTGCAACTGCAGTGTATTTCCCGGAACGGTCGTGATCATCCCAGTTTTGTGAAGCCATAAGAACTGGAGCTGCTAGTAAGCTGGCTGCAATTATAATAGGACCTGCCAGTTTTGGAGCTAGATATTTCTGGGCACTTTCATATAATGCATAAACACCAAAGCCTATCCAAATGGCAAATACATAAAAGGAACCTACTAAGGCGTAATCTCTCTCTCTAGGTTCGAAAGGTCTTTCGTTTAAGTAAATTTTTAATGCTATTCCCGTAAAAAGGAATAAGGCGAGTAATACATAGAAACTTTTTAAGTCTTTATTGGCGTGATACATTAAACCGATTAAGCCGAGAATAAATGGCAGAAAGAAATACACATTTCGACCTTTATTGTTTAATACATCCGAAGGAAGATTGGCTTGACTTCCTAAGTGTAATTCGTCTATAAATGATATACCGCTAAGCCAGTTCCCATCGAGATAGTCGTATTTTCCCTGAACATCATTTTGTCTACCAACAAAATTCCACATCAAGTATCTCCAGTACATATAACCAAACTGGTATTCAACCATGAATCCTAAATTGTCAGCAGTTGTTGGTTTTTCAACAATTAAATAATCACCATAGCTTTTCAGGAACGTAACATAGCCTTCGTTGTCAATTTGATTTTGAGCGTAAGCTTGCCTGAATTCAGTAACAATTTTTTCAGTTTCATTTTTCAGTTGAGCAATAGCCTTGTTGAAATCTTCCTCGCTCAATTGACTCGGATCGATACCGTATTTAGCTAAATCATCCTCATATGGATAATCAGGATTTAATCTGAATTGAGGCGGATTTGTAAAATTCATGTAGTTCTCGATGTGCTCACCGCTCCACATTCTTGGCAAAATAGTTTTATGATTGTTATCGGTATTTTGCTCCGCATTTTTGAAGTTATTCGTAATAATATATTTCCCTGTTTTATAATCTCTTTCGTAATTGGGCGCTTTATTTAAGTAAGGATTGTTCTTGTCTAAACCAGCAAAAGCTTCGGTGTATTGAGGGCCATAAAACAAAGGATTTACACCGTATTGTTCTCTGTTGTAGTAGGCAAGAACTTCAGCTGCATCCGAAGGTTTATTTTCGTTGATTACGGTATTGGCATTTGCTCTGATTGGTAACATCATCCATGTAGAGAAACCAATTAAAATAAACAATACGCAAAGGATTATAGTATTGTAGAATGCGAAACCTTTTTGTTTGGTGTATTTTAATCCAAAGTAAAAGAAAGCAATTAAGACTAAAGCAACAAACATGGTTCCTGAGTCAAATGGTAATCCTAAATTGTTGACCATGAAAACTTCGGTTTTACCGAAGAATCCCATAGTCAAAGGAAGAAGTAATTTGAAAATAAATAATAGAATGGCAATAACAACAACATTTGCAATGATGAAATTTTTGAGAGTAACTACTTTATAGTTTTTGAAAAAATAAAGGAAACCTATCGCTGGAATTGTTAATAATGCCATGAAATGGACTCCAAAAGAAAGCCCGACAACAAGAGATATGATTAAAAGCCATTTGTTTCCTCTTGGCTTGTCCATGTCTTGTTCCCATCGTAAACCTAACCAAAATAATAAAGCAATAAATAAAGATGCCATAGCATATACTTCGGCTTCTACAGCATTGAACCAAAAACTATCTGAGAAAGTATAGGCTAAAGCTCCTACGAATGAACTTCCAAGAATAACAATGTCATTGTTTTTACTTGTCTCTGAAAATCGAGAAACTATTTTTTTTAACACTATCGATGAAGACCAAAATAAGAATAAAATGGTAAATGCACTTGAAAACACAGACATCATGTTTACCATTAATGCAATTTTTGTATTGTCTGAGGCAAACATGGCGAAAAAAGCACCAATCATTTGGTATAAAGGCGCTCCGGGAGGATGGCCTACTTCAAGTTTTGCTGCTGTGGCTATGTATTCGCCACAATCCCAAAAACTCATTGTAGGTTCAACGGTTAAAGTGTATGTTAATAATGCTATTACAAATGTAAGCCAACCAATAATTGTATTCCATTTATTGAAATTGAATGCTGCTTTATCCATGTACTAAAATTTAATTTAATTTTGAGTTACAAAGAAAATGTTTTTTTGTTTAACCTTGATAGCATTAACAATATTTTCTGGAAAAGTATTGCATTTCAATAACACATTGATTGTAAGGGTTTTTGGTGGTTTTTTGAAGTTGAGTTTAATTTTAAGTAAATTTTTTTTGATAAAAATGCCAAAAAAGTTTGTGCAAACTAAAATTTATTTTAAATTTGCACTCGCTTAGCAGCAATGCTGGTCTATGGTGTAATGGTAACACAACTGTTTTTGGTGCAGTCTTTCAAGGTTCGAGTCCTTGTAGACCAACGTAAAACCCCTCATTTCTGAGGGGTTTTTTTATGCAATAAATTTAACAGATTGTTTTTTGGGATTTATTCTATAGAAATGCCTCTGATAAACGAGAGGTTGGATTTAAGTCATTTTATTTAATTTTCCTTTTGGATTAATTAAATCTTGAAAGTTATTACCGGTTTGACGGTGTGGTTGACTAGGTTTTCACTGATGCTACCGTTGAAGAAATGAGCAAATCCTGTTCTTCCATGTATGCAAAGGCCTATTAAATCAGCATCAATGCTATTGGTGAAATTAATGATTCCGTTTTCTATATTAACGTCGTTGTAGATGTGTGTAGAGTAATTTTCGATTTCAAAAGAGGCGATGAATTTTTTCATTATCTCCTCGGACATTTTTTTGGTTTTGAAGCTGTTGGGTGTGCAAATCACAACTAAGTATAGATTTACATTGAATATTTTTGCAAATTCTATCATTTTTTTGAAAGGTTTTTTAATTTCTTTTGAAAAATCAGAAGCAAACACAAAGTTGTTGAATTTAAAGTCACGAATATTCTTTTTTATAACCAATGCTGGGATTTCTGACAGTCGAACTACTTTTTCTGTGTTGGATCAAATAGGTACTTCTTCGATGCCTGAAGTTCCCTTTGAACCCATTACAATTAAATCAATTTCATTTTTTTTATTAAAAGATAAAATACCGGTAAAAGCTCTTTCGAATAGCACGGATGCGTTTGTTGAAATTCCTTTTAAATAGGGCTGTTTCTTGATTTTCTGGAGTGTTTCGTTTGTTTTTTTTATAAACAACATTACTACGGGTGTGTTGCTTCCGCCAGTTACTGCCTCGTTTATTTGGTTTGGTAATTCCAATAAATGCAACAAAAAATTATGCAATTATTTTTTTTGCAATTATGGCAGCCACATTTAAAGCGTTTTCGGAATATTCAGAAAAATCGGTAGGGACTAAAATTCGTTTCATAATTATAAAGTGTTAAATTATGATAAAAACTGTTATTTTAATGCTCCTATAAAGATAAGAAATTATTTTAGAGCAATCGATTATTTTAGTTTATAAAAAAAAACACTATATTTGCACCGTTATTTATTAAAATCTAGATAATGAGGGGACTAAATGTCCCCTCTTTTTATAAAAATATGACATTTAAAGAAAAAGTAAATACGTTGTTGACGGAAGGCTTGTTAGAAAAGCCATCAATTTTTTTGATAGACCTTATCATTACTGATGCTTTCAAGGTTATTGTGACTTTGGACGGTGATAATGGAGTGGCACTTCAAGATTGCATAGATGTGAGTAAATTCATAGATAGTAATCTGGATAGAGAGGAACAAGATTACTCTCTGGAAGTAGCTTCAGTAGGAGTTGGATCACCATTGAAATTAATAAGACAATACAAGAAAAATATAGGCCGAACATTGATTGTGAAGACTTCGGTTGAAATTATTGAAGCAGAATTAGCCGATGCTAATGATGATTTTGTAATTTTGTCTTGGAAAGCACGAGAGCCTAAAAAGATAGGGAAAGGGAAAGAAACGGTTCAAAAAGAACTTAAATTACCTTACGCAGATATAAAAGAAGCAATTGTTACAGTAACATTTTAATTAAAGAATTCGCATGGAAAATTTAGCATTAATCGATTCATTCTCAGAGTTTAAAGATGATAAACTTATTGATCGTGTAACGCTTATGGCAATTTTGGAAGATGTATTTAGAAATGCATTGAAGAAAAAATACGGTTCAGATGATAATTTTGATATCATTATAAATCCTGATAAAGGAGATATGGAGATATGGCAGAGAAGAGTAATCGTTGCGGATGAAGATTTGGATTTTGATCATCTTGAAATCACTTTGACTGAAGCTAGAAAAATTGAGCCTGATTTCGAAATTGGCGAAGAAGTTTCCGAAGAGGTGAAATTAATTGATTTAGGAAGAAGAGCAATTTTAGCTTTGCGTCAGAATTTGATTTCTAAAATCCATGAACATGATAACACAAATCTTTACAAACAATTTAAAGATTTAATAGGTGATATTTATACTGCTGAAGTACACCATGTGCGTCCAAGAGTCGTTATTTTGGTTGATGATGAAGGAAATGAAATTATTCTACCAAAAGAAAAACAAATCCCTTCTGACTTTTTCCGTAAAGGAGATAACGTTAGAGGAATAATAGAAAGCGTTGAATTAAAAGGAAATAAACCTCAAATTATTATGTCTAGAACTTCTGAGAAGTTTTTGGAAAAATTATTTGAACAAGAAATTCCTGAAGTATTTGACGGTTTAATCATGGTTAAGAAAGTGGTAAGAATCCCTGGTGAAAAAGCAAAAGTAGCCGTAGATTCTTATGATGACAGAATTGACCCTGTTGGGGCTTGTGTGGGTATGAAAGGATCTCGTATTCATGGAATTGTACGTGAATTAGGAAACGAAAATATCGACGTTATCAATTATACAAGTAACATTCAGTTATTTATAACTAGAGCATTAAGCCCTGCAAAAGTGTCTTCTATTAAAATAAA
Organism: Flavobacterium sp. GNP002; assembly: GCF_054343795.1. Taxonomy (NCBI): domain Bacteria; kingdom Pseudomonadati; phylum Bacteroidota; class Flavobacteriia; order Flavobacteriales; family Flavobacteriaceae; genus Flavobacterium; species Flavobacterium sp. GNP002. Next base: position 781,983 of record NZ_JBTGUW010000001.1, on the reverse strand, counting down.
TGAAGAGACAAAAAGAGCAGAAGTTTTCTTGAAGCTTGAAGAAGTTTCAAAAGCAATTGGTCGTGGTGGACACAACATTAAATTAGCGGGTTTATTGACTGGTTATGAGCTAGACGTTATTCGTGAAGGAGATGTCGCAGGTGCTACAGCTGATGAGGATGATGTTGAATTAACTGAGTTTTCAGATGAAATTGAAGACTGGGTTATTGAAGAATTTGCAAAAATTGGTTTGGATACAGCAAAAAGTATCTTAAAACAAGATGTGGAAGATTTAGTAAGAAGAACAGACCTAGAAGAGGAAACAATTCTAGATGTAATGAGAATATTGAAAGAAGAATTTGACAGTTAGTCAAAAGTATCTTCAACGATAAACATGCCACTTTACAATAAATTCTTGCTCGATAGGTATCGGGTTGGGAGTAAAGTGAGGAATAACAAAAAAGGTAATAATAAAAAGGTTTTATGTCTGAAGAGAGAATTATTAGAATAAACAAAGTTTTAAGGGAATTGAATATTTCTTTAGAAAGAGCTGTGGATTATCTAAAAGATAAGGGGATTGCTATTGAAGCAAATCCAAACGCAAAAATTTCTGATGATGTATACAATGTCTTGTGCGGTCAGTTTGCAGGTGACAAAGGGAATAAGGAGGCTTCTAAAGAAGTAGGGGAAGAGAAAAGAAAAGAAAAAGAAGCTTTACGTTTAGAACGAGAGAAAGAAATCGAAGACAAACGTAAAATTGAGGAAGAGCGCTTAAAACAACAAGAAGTTATAAAAGCGAGAGCAGTTATAGCTGGTCCGGTTCAAGTAGGTAAGATTGATCTTAATCCAAAAAAACCGTCAATTATTGCTCCTGTAAAAGTAGCTGAAAAAGTAGAAGCTCTCGTAGCTGATGTGCCTGATGTAAAAGCTGTCTCGAAAGAAGTTTCACCTGAGAAACCGTTAGCTGAAAAACTGTCAACTGAGAAACCTGTTTCAGACAAAAAAGAGGTAAAACCTATTGTTGGGATTAAAGAGGTTAAAACAGAAACTCCTAAAGAAGTTCCTGCTGAACCAAAAGTGGTTGCAAAAACCGAGGCAGTTAAAGTTGATGAAGCACCTGTTGATGAAACCATCACCACGCAATATCAAAAACTATCGGGAACTACTTTAACGGGTCAGATAATTGATTTATCTCAATTCAACAAACCGAAAAAGAAAAAAGAAGAACCGAAAATCACTCCGAATAAACCGGGTGCTCCAGGTTCGGCTGCAGCCAATGCAAATAAAAACAAGCGTAAAAGGATTGCTCCTAAACCGGGTGCTCCTAGACCGCCTGCAACACCGGGAGTTCCTGGTGCGCCAAACCCTAACAAGATTACACCTAATACTGGTGGTGGTGGATTCAATGCAAACAGAAGTGCTAGGCCTGGTTTTGTAAAAGGAAACAGACCTGCCATTGTTGCAAAAGTGGAGCCTACTGAGGAAGAAGTTAAAAATCAAATTAGAGAGACTTTAGAGAAGCTGCAAGGTAAAGGTGGTAAATCTAAAGCCGCTAAATATAGAAGAGATAAAAGAGATACACATCGTCAGAAATCTGATGATGAGCAAAGAGCTATTGACGAAGGCAGTAAAACTATTAAGGTTACTGAGTTTGTTACTGTAGGTGAAATTGCAATCATGATGGATGTGCCAATTACTAAAGTTATTGGAACGTGTATGTCACTTGGAATCATGGTTACTATGAACCAACGTCTTGACGCAGAAACCTTGACTATTGTTGCTGATGAATTTGGTTATGAAGTTGAATTTATCACTGTAGACATCGAAGAAGCAATTCAAGTTGTTGAAGACAGAGAGGAAGATTTAGTTTTCAGAGCGCCAATTGTAACGGTAATGGGTCACGTCGATCACGGTAAAACATCGTTACTGGATTACATTCGTAAAGAAAACGTAATCGCAGGTGAGTCTGGAGGAATTACACAGCATATTGGAGCCTACGGAGTAACTTTAGATAACGGACAAAAAATTGCATTCTTAGATACACCAGGTCACGAAGCGTTTACTGCGATGCGTGCGCGTGGTGCTCAAGTTACAGATATTGCTATTATTGTAATTGCTGCTGATGATGACATCATGCCGCAAACTAAAGAAGCAATCAGCCATGCTCAAGCAGCTGGAGTTCCTATCATATTTGCTATCAATAAAATTGATAAGCCAAATGCTAATCCTGAAAAAGTAAAAGAAAGATTAGCAGGTATGAATTTACTTGTTGAAGATTGGGGTGGAAAAATTCAATCACATGACATTTCTGCGAAAGTAGGAACAGGTGTAAAAGAATTATTAGAAAAAGTATTGCTAGAAGCAGAACTTTTAGATTTGAAATCAAATCCAAATAAAGCGGCTTCTGGAACTGTTGTCGAGGCTTTCCTAGATAAAGGAAAAGGATATGTTTCCACGATATTAGTTCAAAACGGAACGTTGAAAATTGGAGATTATATGTTAGCTGGTAAGCATCATGGTAAAATTAAAGCCATGCATGACGAAAGAGGGAATATAGTAACTGTTGCGGGTCCTTCGACTCCGGTTTCAGTTCTAGGTCTTGATGGAGCAGCAACTGCGGGTGATAAGTTCAATATTTTTGAAGATGAAAAAGAAGCGAAACAAATTGCTTCAAAACGTTCTCAATTGATGCGTGAGCAATCCGTACGTACACAACGTCATATTACATTAGATGAAATTGGACGTAGAATTGCATTGGGTCAATTTAAAGAATTGAACATTATCCTTAAAGGAGATGTGGATGGTTCTGTTGAAGCATTGTCTGATTCGTTCTCTAAATTATCTACTGAAGAAATTCAAATTAATATTATCCATAAAGGTGTTGGAGCAATTACTGAAACTGACGTAATGTTGGCTTCTGCTTCAGATGCAATTATTATTGGATTTAATGTTCGTCCTGCTGGAAATGCAAGACAATTAGCTGATAAAGAGGAAATCGATATCCGTTACTACTCTATTATTTACGCTGCTATCGATGACTTGAAAGATGCAATGGAAGGAATGCTAGCTCCAGAGATGAAAGAAGAAATTCTGGGTACAGCTGAAATTAGAGAGATATTCAAAATCTCGAAAGTGGGTTCAATTGCAGGATGTATGGTTATGGATGGTAAAATTGTCCGAAGCGCTAAAATGAGAATTATTAGAGAAGGTGTAGTTGTCTTTACAGGAGAGCTTTTAGCACTGAAACGTTTCAAAGACGATGTGAAAGAAGTGGCCAAAGGTTACGATTGTGGTATTCAAGTGAAAGGATACAACGACATCGAAGAAAGAGATGTTATTGAATCGTACCATGAAGTTGCTGTTAAAAAGAAACTGAAATAAAATTTCATTATATTAAAATTAAAATCCCGATTCATTCGGGATTTTTTTATTTTTATAGCAAACTAAATTTTTTTATTTATGAATAAATTACTTGCGTTATTTTTTGTTGTAGTTAGCACGGTTGCCTTTTCTCAAAATAAAACGGAATTCCACAAAGTATCTTTAAAAGATAAAAAAGATAATGCTGTTGGCTTTAATTTTTATGTTGAGAATGTTCATGATGGAAGGCAGTTTAAAGAAAATATTGGAACCGTTCAAAAAGGAGGTTTTAATAGAAAAGTATTAGCTAATTTTGAAAAACCTTTGGCAGAAGAGTTTTTGGATTACCTCGCTGTTATTTGTCCAAAGCAAGAAAATAAGTCTAAAATTTCTATCCGAATTAATGATCTGTATGTTTCTGAACTTACAAGAGCAATGTCCGAAACAGGATACGCAACTTTAGCAATTGATGTAATAGAGTCTAAAGAAGGTGTGGATTATATTGTAGGTTCGTATACGGCTTCAACAGAAAGTAACGGTATGGATGTTACCGGTAAACACGATGAACGATTGAAGAAAGTTTTACAGGATTGTTTGAATAACTATATAAAAACAAGTGATACCGATAAAACGGCTTTAGTTTTTGATGCTAATCAGAGTATTAAAACTAAAATGATTGCAGATGTTCCGATCAAAGGTGTTTATTTGACTTATGCTGATGTTTTAAATGGAAAACCATTAGATGGTACTAAGTTTGAAATCACGAACAAAAATGAAAAGTTTTATTTGCTTAATAAAGCTACCAATTCAGGAGAACTGAATTATTATGGATTTAGCGATGGAGAAAATTTTTACATTAATGTTTCAAAATATGCAAGTTCAAAACATTATGCCAAGACGGAAATTATTAGTGGTAAGTATTACATTGAAAATGTAATTTATAATTCTAATAATGCGATTGCTATGGGAGCGATGTTTGGATTGATTGGAGTTGCAATTGCTTCTGCGGCCGGTGATGCATCAATTCCTATGCTTATTGATTGTTATACAGGGCAGCCATCCTTTTTATCTAATAGTGAGATGAAAGTGATGTTGTCATCTTATCCGGAGCTTTTAAAAGAATTTAAGGATGGTAATAAAAGTAGTGGAGATAAAAAAGATATTATTAAGAAGTATTACCAAGTAACTTTGGGACAATAAAAAAAGACACCTGATTAGGTGTCTTTTTTTTATTTGTTAGGCTTTATTAAATGTAAATTACTGTATCTTTTTTTGATTTCGATTAGATTTCGTTCTGCTTCGATTCGTGTTTTAAAATTACCTACATAAACTTTGTAATTTGGTGTAAAGAAAACAATAGTGCCATCTATATCTCTGAATTCTTGTTTGAAATCATTTAATGTTTTTTTAGCTTTTTCGCTATCTCCACTGAAAATTTGAATTTTATAATAGTCATTTACAGTGTTTGAAACATTTGTTTTTCTCTTTTCATTTAATAATTGTTCAAATTTTGAGTCTTGATTTACTCTGATGTTTCCGTCTTGTGCGTTTACATTGCAATAGGAAATAAATAAGATCAGAGACATAAAAAATGCTTTTCTAAGGGCTAAAATTCTCATAATGTGATTGTTTTTGTGCAAAAGTAATATTTAATGACTGATAGCAAATACTAAATGTTATTTAGAATTAATATAAATTGAAATTAAGATTATTTTAAGGTTTTGAGAATAGTTCTTAAGTCGTATTTTTGTCCAAGTTTTTAAATAAAGGATCAGTTTTTATAATGCAATTAGAAAAAACTGTGCCAATTTTTAGTAGATAATCATTATACTATATGAAAAAGGTGGGTAACCATAATTCGATCTCAAGGAAATTATTTTTTAGCATAGCTTTGATGCTATCTATTTCCTTTACTTCATTTGCTCAAGAAGCTACTCCTGCGGCCGATGCTGCAGCTCCGGATGCTTCAGCTACTTCTCAAAGTGCAGACCCAGTAAAGGGTAAAGAGCTTTTTAACGCAAACTGTGCGGCATGTCACAAACTTGATGCTAAAGCAACAGGTCCAGCTCTTAGAGGTGTGTCTGCTAAATATGATGCTGCTTGGCTTCATAAGTGGGTTCGTAATAGTTCAGACTTAATTAAATCTGGCGATGCTCAGGCTGTTAAAGTGTTTGAAGAAAACAATAAAGCGGTAATGTCTGCTTTTCCTCAATTATCAGATGCTGATATTGATAACATCATTGCTTACACTTCGGAGCCTAAAGCTGAAGCTGCAGCTCCAACAACTGGTGGTGCTGAAGTTCCTGGTAAGCCTGCTGTTGATAGTGGTATTTCAAACAATATTATATTAGGTGCTTTAGCGCTTGTTATGGTTATTCTGGTTGTAATGCTATTTTTGGTAAACAAGGTTTTATCTAAAGTTGCAAAAGCAAACGGTATAGAAACGGCTCCTAAAACGCCAACAACTCCTATATGGAAAGCATTTGCGAGAAATCAGTTTTTGGTTTTAGTTACGGCGATATTCTTGCTTTTGGCGAGTGCTTATTTTGTGTACGGATTTTTAATGCAGGTAGGTGTTGATCAGGATTACGCTCCGATTCAACCAATTCACTACTCTCACAGAATACATGCTGGAGACAATGAAATTAACTGTAAATACTGTCACTCTGCTGCTAGGGTAAGTAAAAACGGAGGAATTCCATCATTGAATGTTTGTATGAACTGTCATAAGAATATTGCTGAAGTTGCTGAAACTACTGCAACTCCGGAATACAGCAAAGCATTCTATGATGAGCAAATCCAAAAATTATATACTGCGGTTGGTTGGGATAAAACAACTCAAAGTTATACTGGAAAAACACAGCCTGTAAAATGGGTTCGTATTCATAATTTACCTGATTTTGTTTACTTTAATCACTCTCAACACGTAACTGTTGCAGGAATTGAATGTCAAACGTGTCATGGTCCAGTTCAAGAGTATGAAATTCAAAAGCAATTTGCTCCATTAACAATGGGTTGGTGTATTGATTGCCACAGAAAAACGGATGTTAAGATGGAGGGTAATGAATACTATACTAAAATTCATGAAGAACTTTCTAAGAAATACGGTGTAGACAAATTGACTGCAGCGCAAATGGGAGGTTTAGAATGTGGTAAATGCCACTATTAATCAAATTATTAAGATTTTAATATTTATATATGTCATCAAACAAAAAATACTGGAAAAGTGTTGAGGAACTAGACAAAAATAGTTCTATTGTTGAGGCGCTTAGAAATAACGAATTTGTTGAAGAAATTCCTACTGATGAGTTTTTAGGAAATAATGACGCTTTGTCATCTTCATCAACATCACGTCGTGATTTTTTAAAGTACGTTGGTTTTAGTACTGCAGCGGCTACGCTTGCAGCTTGCGAGGGTCCTGTGAACAAATCAATACCTTACGTACTTCAGCCGGAGCAAATCATTCCTGGAGTTGCGGATTATTATGCAACTTCTGTTTTTGACGGTTTTGATTTTGCTAATCTTTTGGTAAAAACCCGTGAAGGGCGTCCTATTAAAATAGATAATAATACTATTGCTGGAGCTAAGTTTAGTGCTAATGCAAGAATTCATGCGTCTATTCTATCTTTATATGATAGTATGCGTTTGAAAGAACCAAAAATTGAAGGTAAAAATTCAACTTGGACTGCTGTTGATTCTAAAGTTAAGTCAAGTATAGCTGATGCTGCTGCAAAAGGTGGTCAAGTAGTATTTTTGACAAATACATTAGCGAGCCCGTCTACTGAAAAATTGATTACTGAGTTTATCGGTAAAAATCCAAATGCTAAGCATGTTGTTTATGATGCGATATCTGAATCTGAAGCATTAGATGCTTTTGAGGCGGTTTATGGAGAAAGAGCTTTGGTTGATTATGATTTTTCTAAAGCGTCACTTATTGTTTCTGTTGGAGCTGATTTCCTTGGGGATTGGCAAGGTGGAGGATTTGATTCAGGTTATGCTAAAGGAAGAATACCTAAAGCAGGAAAGATGTCTCGTCATTTCCAATTAGAAGCAAATATGACTTTGTCTGGTGCTGCTGCTGATAAGCGTTTGCCAATGTCTACTGCTAATCAAAAACAAGCATTAGTACACATATATAATATTGTAACTGGTTCTTCTGTTGCTGTAAGTTTAGAAGATAAATTTAAAGCAGAAGTTACAAAAGCGGCTCAACAATTGAAAGCTGCTGGTTCAAAAGGAGTTTTAGTATCTGGTATTCAAGATAAAAATGCTCAATTGTTAGTTTTAGCTATCAACCAAGTGTTGGCAAGTGAAGCTTTCAGTACTTCAGGAGTAAGACAAATCAGAAAAGGATCTGATGCAAAAGTTACTCAATTAATTAACGATATGAAAGCGGGAAGCGTTCATACTTTGATAATGAGTGGTGTTAATCCAGTGTATACTTTAGCGGATAGTGCTTCTTTTGTTGAAGGACTTAAAAAAGTAAAAACATCAGCGGCATTTTCTTTGAAAGAAGATGAAACTGCTTTAGTAAGTACTATTGCAGCTGCTGTTCCTCATTATTTAGAATCATGGAATGATGTAAGTGTCACAAAAGGAACTTACGGAATTACTCAGCCTACTATTCGTCCTCTTTTTGCAACAAAACAATTTCAAGATGTCTTGTTGTCTTTAAATGGATCTACAGGTACATTCTACGATTATATTAAGGCTAATGCATCAACAATAATTACTGGTTCTTCTTGGAATAAAGTGTTACATGATGGTGTTTATGTCGGAGTTATTCCAACGGTATCTGCGGGTTCTGCTGATTATAGTGCTGCTGCAAATGCTTTAGCAAAATCAAAAGCTTCTCAAGGATTAGAACTTGTTTTATATACTAAAACAGGTATGGGAGATGGACAGCAAGCGAATAACCCTTGGTTACAAGAGTTTCCAGATCCAATTACAAGAGTATCTTGGGATAATTATGTTACTGTTTCGAATGCAGATGCTAAGAAATACGAACTTTCTAATGAAATCGTTGCAAATGGTGGATTAAACGGAAGTTATGCTACTATTACTACTGCTGATGGAATTAAATTAGAAAATGTTCCGGTAATAGTTCAACCAGGACAAGCTGTTGGGACTATTGGTCTAGCATTAGGTTACGGTCGTAAAGCGGCTTTGAAAGAAGAAATGATGGTGGGTTTAAATGCCTACTCTTTATATAAAGGTTTTGATAATGTACAGTCTGTAACATTGGCGAAAGCTGGAGGAGAACATGAGTTTGCTTGTGTTCAAGGTCAGAAAACATTGATGGGAAGAGGTGATATTATAAAAGAAACTTCTTTAGAGATTTTCAATACAAAAGATGCTAAAGTTTGGAACGAGCAACCAATGGTTTCATTGGATCACAAACTAGTTGAAGCAACTAAAGTTGATTTATGGGATTCATTTGATCGTTCAACTGGACATCATTTTAATCTTTCTATTGACTTGAATGCTTGTACCGGTTGTGGTGCTTGTGTAATTGCTTGTCATGCTGAAAACAACGTTCCTGTTGTTGGAAAATCAGAAGTTAGAAGAAGTCGTGATATGCACTGGTTGCGTATTGATAGATATTATTCTTCTGAAAGTACTTTTGAAGGAGATAACGAAAGAAAAGAAAACATCGCAGGTTTATCAAGTTCATTATCTACATTTAATGAAATGGAAAAAGCTGGAGATAATCCACAAGTTTCTTTTCAACCTGTAATGTGTCAACATTGTAATCATGCACCTTGTGAAACAGTTTGTCCAGTTGCTGCAACTTCACACTCTCGTCAAGGTCAAAATCATATGGCTTATAACAGATGTGTTGGAACGCGTTATTGCGCTAACAACTGTCCATATAAAGTGCGTCGTTTTAACTGGTTCTTGTATAACAAAAACAGTGAATTCGATTATCATATGAATGATGATTTAGGACGTATGGTATTGAATCCAGATGTTAATGTTCGTTCTCGTGGAGTTATGGAGAAATGTTCAATGTGTATTCAAATGACACAAGCGACGATTTTGAAAGCAAAAAGAGAAGGAAGAGCAATCGTTGATGGTGAATTCCAAACTGCATGTTCAAATGCTTGTTCTACTGGAGCAATGATTTTTGGAGATGTAAATGATAAAGAAGCGGAAGTGACTAAATTAGCTGCTGACGAAAGAATGTATCATTTATTGGAGCATGTTGGAACAAAACCAAATGTGATTTACCACGTTAAAGTTAGAAATACCTAGTACAAAAAATAATTAATTAAGAATCAATATAAAGGATTATGTCGTCTCACTACGAAGCAACCATTAGAAAACCCTTAGTTATAGGTGATAAATCTTATCACGATGTAACTGTAGATGTAGCTGCGCCTGTTGAAGGTAAAGCAAACAAACATTGGTGGATTGTATTTTCAATCGCATTAATAGCCTTCCTTTGGGGACTTGGCTGTATAATTTACACCGTATCTACAGGTATTGGAACATGGGGATTAAATAAAACTGTAGGATGGGCTTGGGATATCACGAACTTTGTTTGGTGGGTTGGTATTGGTCACGCGGGAACACTTATTTCGGCGGTATTATTACTTTTCCGTCAGCGTTGGAGAATGGCGATTAACCGTTCTGCAGAAGCAATGACAATTTTCTCGGTTATTCAAGCAGGTTTATTTCCAATCATCCACATGGGTCGTCCATGGTTAGCATATTGGGTTTTACCAATTCCGAATCAATTTGGTTCTCTTTGGGTAAACTTTAACTCACCATTACTTTGGGATGTATTTGCAATTTCAACATATCTTTCTGTTTCATTAGTATTCTGGTGGACTGGTTTATTACCTGATTTTGCGATGTTACGTGATAGAGCTATTACTCCTTTCAACAAAAGAGTGTATTCTATATTAAGTTTTGGATGGAGCGGTAGAGCAAAAGACTGGCAACGTTTTGAAGAAGTATCTTTAGTACTTGCAGGTTTAGCTACTCCACTTGTACTTTCTGTGCATACTATTGTATCGATGGACTTTGCTACATCTGTTATTCCAGGATGGCATACTACAATTTTCCCTCCGTACTTTGTTGCTGGAGCAGTTTTCTCAGGATTTGCGATGGTTAATACTTTGCTTATCATTATGAGAAAAGTATCTAATCTAGAAGCTTACATTACGATTCAACACATTGAGTTGATGAATATAGTTATCATGATTACTGGTTCTATTGTTGGGGTTGCCTACATAACTGAATTATTTGTTGCATGGTATTCTGGTGTAGAGTACGAACAATATGCTTTCTTAAACAGAGCTACTGGACCTTACTGGTGGGCATATTGGTCAATGATGACTTGTAATGTTTTTTCTCCGCAATTCATGTGGTTTAAAAAATTAAGAACAAGTATCATGTTCTCGTTTATAATTTCGATAGTTGTAAATATTGGAATGTGGTTTGAGAGATTTGTAATTATCGTAACTTCGTTACATAGAGATTATTTACCATCTTCTTGGACAATGTTTTCACCTACATTTGTTGACATTGGAATTTTCATTGGAACAATAGGTTTCTTCTTTGTATTGTTCTTACTGTATTCAAGAACATTCCCTGTAATTGCACAAGCAGAGGTAAAAACAATTTTGAAAGGAACTGGAGATAATTACAAAAGAGAAAGAGAAGCAAATAAAGATTCACATCATGAGTAATAAAGTAATATACGCCATTTATAATGACGATGATATATTGATGGATGCGGTTAAAAAAACCAGAGCAGCTCATCATCATATTGAAGAAGTTTTTACTCCATTCCCAGTACACGGTTTGGATAAAGCTATGGGAATTGCACCTACAAGATTAGCTATTTGTGCTTTCCTTTATGGTTGTGTCGGTATCTCAGTAGCAACAGCTATGATGAATTATATTATGATTCAAGATTGGCCACAAGATATTGGTGGTAAGCCAAGTTTTAGTTATATTGAAAACATGCCGGCTTTCGTTCCAATTATGTTTGAACTTACAGTGTTTTTTGCTGCTCACTTAATGGTTATTACTTTTTATATGAGAAGTAAATTATGGCCTTTCAAAGAAGCTGAAAATCCAGATGTAAGAACTACAGATGACCATTTTTTAATGGAAGTTGCTGTAAATGATAACGAAGAAGAATTGATTTCTTTTTTCCAGAGTACAGGAGCTGTAGAAGTTAAAGTAATAGATAAGCATTAATTATAGATATGAAAAGCGTATATAAAATAACACTTTTATTTGGTATAACTATTTTAGTTTCATCATGCCATAATAATGCGGCACCAAACTATCAATATTTTCCAAATATGTACGAATCAGTTGGGTATGAAACCTATTCTGAATCAAATGCATTTAAAGATGGTAAAGAAGGTCAGCTTCCTGCTGCAGGAACTATCAATAGAGGATTTGAACCTTTCGAATATGAAAATTCTACTGCAGGGTATGAGTTGGCAAAAGCAAATCTTAAATCTCCTTTAGATTCTTTAAGCAGAGATTCTGATAAAGGAAAAGAGCTTTTTGAAATATATTGTATCAGTTGCCATGGAGCTTCTGGAAACGGTAAAGGAAAGCTTGTAGAAAGAGAAAAATTTCTGGGTGTTCCTAGTTATAAAGATAGAGTTATCACTGAAGGAAGTATTTTTCATGTTATAACTTATGGTTTAAATTCAATGGGTTCACATGCTAACCAATTGAGTGCCCATGAACGTTGGTTAGTTACTGACTATGTTCTAAAACTAAAAAGCGAATTATAATTGTTGAACAAACTGATCGTAATAGATATGTATACATTTTCAAGTAAATTAAAAACTTTTTCTTTCATCTTAATGGCTGTAGGTCTTTTAGGAATTGGATATGGTTTTTTAACTGCACCTAAAGATATTCAAGAAGTTGAAAAGCTTCTTGCGGCCGAAAGTCATGGTGGTCATGGTGAAGCTAAACATGAAGCGAGTACTGCCGCTGAACCGTCACATGAAGCTGCTGCTGGTCATAGTGAAGCTACCGAAGAGAAAAAATTGGAAGAATCTCATGAAGCTGTTGCTCTAACAGATGATACAACTAAAGTTGCTGAAGCAACGCATGCTGAACCAGTACATGCTGAGGCAGCTGTTAAAAAAGAAGGTCATGAAGTTAGTGAAGAGGCTGAACATACTGAGCATTTGAATCATGTTTTACACCAACTACAAAACAAACCTTGGTCTGCTTTATACGTTGCTTGTATTTTCTTTATGCTTGTCTCTCTTGGTGTTTTAGTATTTTATGCTATTCAACAAGTAGCTCAGGCTGGATGGTCTCCTGTATTATTTAGAGTTATGCAAGGTATAACTTCTTATTTACCGGTTGGTTCTGTTATCTTTTTTGTTATTCTAATATTATGTGGTTTGCATCTTAATCACATTTTTATATGGTTAGATCCGGAAGTTGTAGCTAGTGACAAACTGATTGCTAATAAATCTGGTTATTTAAATTTTCCTTTTTGGATTATTAGAGCTGCTATATTTTTGACTGGTTGGAGTTTATATCAATATTTTTCAAGAAAGAACTGTTTGGCACAGGACGAAGCAAATGATAACTCATTTTACAAAAAAAACTTTAATATTTCAGCGATGTTTTTAGTTTTCTTCATCGTATCAGAATCTATAATGTCTTGGGATTGGATAATGTCTATTGATCCTCACTGGTTCAGTACATTATTTGGATGGTATGTATTTGCTAGCTTCTTTGTTAGTGGAATTACGACTATTGCTTTAATTACTTTATATTTAAAATCTAGAGGATATTTAGAGCATGTAAATACAAGTCATATTCACGATTTAGCAAAATTCATGTTTGGATTAAGTGTTTTCTGGACGTATTTATGGTTCTCACAATTCATGTTGATTTGGTATGCAAACATTCCTGAAGAGGTAACATACTTTATCACTAGAATTGAATTGTATAATCTTCCATTCTTTGGTGCTGTAGTAATGAACTTTTTATTCCCTTTATTAATATTAATTAATACAGATTTCAAGAGAATTACTTGGGTACTAGTTATGGCAGGAATTGTAATACTAGCTGGTCATTATATTGATTTCTTTAATATGATTATGCCGGGAACTGTAGGAGACAGATGGTTTATTGGTATACCTGAAATAGCATCAGTTCTTTTCTTCTTAGGATTATTTATTTATGTTGTTTTCACAGCGTTAACTAAAGCTCCTTTGTTAGCAAAAAGAAATCCTTTCATTGAAGAAAGTAAACATTTTCATTATTAATATTTAAAGAAAAAAACAGATGACAAGTTTGTTGGTAATTATAGTTTTAGTTTTATTAGCTGTTGCTTTATGGCAATTGACTAAAATATTCGACCTGACGCAAGTTGGATCTAATTCAGATAGTTCAGAAATAGCTACAGATAACGACAATAACGTTCAAGGTTATTTGATGTTTGGGTTTTTGGCTTTCATTTATATTTTTTCAATTTACGGATTGTTTAAATGGGGACCTCTTGTTCTTCATACTCCAGCTTCAGCCCATGGTGGTGAAGTAGATAATTTGATGAATATTACATGGGTTCTTATCTTTATAGTACAGGCTATAACTCAAGTGTTATTGCATTATTTTGCTTTCAAATACAGAGGTAAAAAAGATCAAAAAGCACTTTATTTCGCGGATAATAATAAGTTAGAAGCTATTTGGAGTGTTATTCCGGCTGTAGTTTTAGCAGGTTTGATTCTTTATGGTCTTTTTGCTTGGACAAATATTATGTTTGTTGATGAAGACGAGGATACTATAGTTATTGAATTATATGCACAACAGTTTAACTGGAAAGCTAGATATTCAGGTAATGATAATGTATTAGGGAAAGCTAATGTTAGATTTATAGAAGGAGCTAACGCTGTAGGTGTTGATTTAGCGGATCCTTATTCACAAGATGATATTGTTGTTACAGAATTACATATCCCTAAAGGAAAAAAGATTCTTTTTAAAATGAGATCTCAAGATGTTTTGCATTCAGCTTATATGCCTCACTTTAGAGCACAAATGAACTGTGTTCCTGGTATGGTTACGCAATTTGCTTTTGAACCGATATACACAACAGCAGAATATAGAGAATTGCCATTTATGGTAGAAAAAGTAGCTAATATTAATGCTCTTAGATCTAAGAAAAGTATTGATTTAGTTGCTAAGGGTGAAACTGCTCTAGATCCTTACACGTTTGATTACTTATTGCTTTGTAATAAAATTTGTGGAGCATCTCATTATAATATGCAAATGAAAATTATTGTAGATACACCTGAAGACTATAAAGCATGGTTGAAAGATAAAGCTACAATTGTAAGTGAAGTAAAAGCTGCAATGGCTGAACCTGCTGCTACTGATGGAGCAACTGGTACAGATTCTACTAAAGCAAAAGATACTGCAGCAGTTGCCGTAATGGCCATGAAATAATTAACAAGAAAAATTTAAAGTAAACATATATGTCAGCAGAAGGTCACGATCACGCAATAGATCACGAACACGAACATCACCATAAAGACACTTTTATTACTAAATATATTTTTAGTATTGATCATAAAATGATTGCCAAACAATACCTAATTACTGGTATTATTATGGGAATTATAGGAGTAGGGATGTCTATGCTATTTAGAATGCAATTAGCATGGCCAGAAGAATCATTTAAAATTTTCAATATTTTACTTGGTGATAAATTTGCTCCTAACGGAGTAATGACAAATGATATTTATTTGGCTTTAGTTACGATACACGGAACGATAATGGTGTTCTTTGTATTAACCGCCGCTTTGAGTGGTACTTTTAGTAACTTATTGATACCGCTTCAAATTGGAGCACGTGATATGGCATCTGGTTTTATGAACATGGTATCATACTGGTTGTTCTTTTTGTCTAGTATAATTATGGTTAGTTCCCTTTTTGTTGAAGCAGGACCTGCCTCTTCAGGATGGACAATTTATCCGCCTTTGAGTGCATTGCCACAAGCTATTCCTGGTTCAGGTTTAGGTATGACATTATGGTTAGTTTCAATGGCTATCTTTATCGCATCTTCTTTGATGGGTTCTTTGAATTACGTTGTTACAGTAATTAATTTAAGAACTAAAGGGATGACTATGACTAGATTGCCTCTTACGATTTGGGCTTTCTTTGTAACTGCAATTATCGGTATCGTTTCCTTCCCTGTTCTTTTATCTGCAGCATTATTGTTGATATTTGATAGAAGTTTCGGAACTTCATTCTTCTTGTCTGATATTTATATCGCTGGAGAAGTTTTACATTATCAAGGAGGTTCACCAGTATTGTTCGAACACTTGTTTTGGTTCTTAGGACACCCCGAAGTTTATATCGTTTTATTACCTGCGTTGGGTATTACTTCGGAAGTTATTGCAACAAATTCACGTAAACCAATTTTTGGTTACAGAGCGATGATTATGTCAATTTTGGCTATTGCTTTCTTATCAACAATTGTTTGGGGTCACCATATGTTTATCTCGGGTATGAATCCATTTTTGGGATCAGTATTTACTTTTACAACATTATTGATTGCTATCCCTTCAGCTGTAAAAGCGTTTAATTACATTACAACACTTTGGAAAGGTAACTTACAATTGAATCCAGCTATGTTGTTTTCAATTGGTTTAGTTTCTACATTTATTACTGGTGGTTTAACTGGAATTATTCTTGGAGACAGTACACTTGATATTAATGTCCATGATACTTATTTCGTTGTAGCTCACTTTCACTTAGTAATGGGTATTTCAGCTCTTTACGGAATGTTTGCTGGAATTTACCACTGGTTCCCTAGAATGTTCGGAAGAATGTTAAACAAGAACCTTGGATATGTGCACTTTTGGGTAACTGCAATTTGTGCTTATGGTGTTTTCTTTCCAATGCACTTTATTGGATTAGCTGGATTACCAAGACGTTACTATACAAACACAAACTTTCCATTGTTTGATGATTTACAAAACGTAAACGTTTTGATTACAACATTTGCATTAATTGGTGGAGCATTTCAATTGGTTTTCTTATACAACTTTTTCGTTAGTATTTTCTACGGTAAAAAATCTGTAATGAATCCATGGAAATCGAATACATTAGAATGGACTGCACCGGTTGAGCACATGCACGGTAACTGGCCAGGTGAAATTCCTCACGTTTATCGTTGGCCTTATGACTACAGTAATCCAGCACACGATGTGGATTTTGTACCTCAAAATGTTCCAATGAAAGAAGGTGAAGAAGTTTTACACCACTAAAGATAATAAGAAAAGCCTCTGCTAAAGCAGAGGTTTTTTTTGTGGCGTTTATTATTGTTTTCTCTTCTTACTATACTATTGCATAGATACTTTTTTAATTTTGATAGCATTTAAAATTTAAAATTTATAATTCAAAATTGCTTTGCTATCTTTGTTACATGAATGAAAATTTAGACCCAACATCAAACGGTTACAATTCGGAAGAACTTGATCTTGAAAAAAAATTAAGACCACTTTCTTTTGATGATTTTGCAGGACAAGACCAAATATTAGAAAATCTAAAAGTTTTTGTGCAAGCTGCTAATCAGCGTAATGAAGCACTTGATCATACGCTTTTTCATGGCCCTCCCGGTTTAGGAAAAACGACTTTAGCTAATATTCTTGCTAATGAACTTCAAGTAGGAATCAAGATTACTTCGGGTCCTGTATTGGATAAACCTGGTGATTTAGCGGGTTTATTGACTAATTTAGAGGAAAGAGATGTATTGTTTATTGATGAAATTCACCGCTTGAGTCCTATTGTCGAAGAATATTTGTATTCTGCTATGGAGGATTTCAAAATTGACATTATGATTGAATCAGGACCAAATGCAAGAACGGTCCAAATCAATCTAAATCCATTTACATTAATTGGTGCCACTACACGGTCTGGTCTACTAACGGCTCCTATGAGAGCTCGTTTTGGAATATCGTCCCGTTTACAATATTATACAACAGAGTTGCTGACCACAATTGTGGAAAGAAGTGCTACTATCTTTAAAATGCCAATATCAATGGAAGCAGCCATAGAAATAGCAGGTAGAAGTAGGGGAACACCTCGTATAGCTAACGCATTGTTGCGTCGTGTACGTGATTTTGCCCAGATTAAAGGAAACGGTAATATTGATATAGAAATTGCTCGTTATGCCTTAAAAGCGCTTAATGTTGACGCTCATGGTCTGGATGAAATGGATAATAAAATCTTAACCACAATCATCGATAAATTCAAAGGTGGACCAGTTGGTTTAACTACTTTGGCGACAGCAGTATCAGAAAGTAGCGAAACAATCGAGGAAGTTTATGAGCCGTTTTTGATTCAGGAAGGATTTATCATGAGAACGCCACGAGGTAGGGAAGTTACCGATAAAGCGTATAAACATTTAGGAAAATTAAATACAAACATTCAAGGAGGATTGTTTTAATTTTTTTGGAGCCATTTCCTGCTATTCGCTGTATTCCCAATTGACAATAACTACGGCAGAAAAGCCTTGTTTTTCTAAATAGGAAGATGCCGCTGCTATCAGGGCTAGTAAATTTCATTTTTCAACTTCTATTTTCTGATTATAAACCACAAGTCTACATACACGCAATTTATCAAATCCGAAGCGCAACGTCTCGGATTTTTATCATGTGGAATATCAAAAGCTGGTTTCTTGGAACAAGAAGCGCCTCGTTTAGAAAACTGGTTAAAGAACAACCGAAATGGCCAAATGTCCTATATGGAAAACCATTTTGACAAGCGTTTAAATCCAACTTTATTGGTCGATGATGCTAAAAGTGTAGTTTCGCTTTTGCTAAATTATTATCCTGAAGAACTTCAAAACTCGGATTCTTATAAAATTTCAAAATATGCTTACGGGCAGGATTATCATTTTGTAATCAAGGAAAAACTTAAAGAGTTTTTATTCTCTATTCAATCAACAATCGGAGAAGTTTCTGGCCGAGCCTTTGTAGATTCTGCACCAGTACTTGATAAAGCGTGGGCTGCCAAAAGTGGTTTGGGTTGGATAGGCAAAAACAGTAATTTATTGACGCAAAAAGTAGGTTCTTTTTACTTTATTGCAGAACTCATTATCGATTTAGATTTAGACTATGACAATCCCACAACTGATCACTGCGGAACTTGTACCGCCTGTATTGACGCTTGTCCTACCGAGGCCATAGTTGCGCCTTATGTGGTTGACGGTAGTAAATGCATTTCCTATTTCACGATTGAATTAAAAGAAAACATTCCTCAGGATATGAAAGGGAAATTTGATGATTGGGCTTTTGGATGCGATGTTTGTCAAGATGTTTGTCCTTGGAACAAGTTCTCAAAAGCGCATAGCGAACCTTTATTTAATCCAAATCCAGAATTACTTTCCATGTCAAAAAAGGACTGGATAGAAATATCCGAAGAAACATTTAAAGCAGTTTTTAAAAATTCTCCTCTTAAAAGAGCTAAGTTTCAAGGATTAAAGAGGAATATTGATTTTCTAAAATAAGGATATTATAGAACTCCATTTTACTTAAATTTTATAGACGATTCTCTAACAATAACCTTAGTTTCTAATTCAACAGTTCTTGGAGTGAAAGGAATTCCTTCTTTATGGCAATTCATTTCTTCCAATAATAAGTTAAAAGATTCAATCCCCATTTCATGGCTTGGCTGATCCACAGTACTTAATTTTGGTGTCAGCACTTGCGACATGAACCAATTGCTAAAACCAATTACAGCTACCTGTTCAGGTACGTTGATTTTATTTTCATTAAAATAAGCAAGTGTTCCTACTGCAACCAAGTCTGTAATTGCAAAAACACCATCGATGTCAGGGTGTTCATTTATAATTTGCTTGGCAAAATCTCTACCTTCCTCAAAAGTTACGGTTTCACAAGTATAGACTAATTTATTATCAAAAGGGATGTTGTTTTTTTCTAACGCTTTTTTATAACCAATGTATCTGTCTATAGCGTTTTGAGGATTCAATGGACCACGAATATGAGCTATCTTCCTGCAACCATTATCAATTAAGTGTTGGACAGCATTAAAGGCGGCTTTTTGGTCATCAATTACAACTTTTGAACATTTAGAAAGCTTCGCAATTTTATCAAACATCACAAAAGGAATATTTCTATTCATTATTTCCTTAATATGATCATCGTTATTGGATTCATTGGATAGCGACATAATTATGCCATCCACTCTCTTGTTTATAAGCAATTCTACCTGTTTTTTTTCTAAAGCCAACGTTTCATTAGACTGTAAAATAATAACCAAATATCCATTTTTTTCGGCTTCATTAATAATGGCATTTACCACATTTGAAAAAAAGTGATGCACTACTTCAGGGATAATTAAACCAATGGTTTTTGATTCTTTTGTTCTTAAATTTACAGCAAAACTATTAGGGGTATAATGTAGTTTTTGAGCAAGCTCAATTACCGCTCTCTTAGTTGTCTCACTAACATCCGGATAGTTTTTTAGCGCTTTTGAAACAGTAGTTATCGAAATTCCCAGTTTTGTCGCAATTTCTTTAAGAGTAATATCTTTCATGAATTGAATTTCTACGTATTTAATTTTAGGAAAATATTTTTAGAAATGACTTTCTTTTAAGTCTTCATGTGTTTAATTTATGTCGGTAAAAAATGACTCTAACTTAAAATATTCTTTACCAAGATATTAATTTTTATCTTATTTCTGAGTTTTTTGTCAAAATAAACAAATTAATATTTATTCGTTAAATTAAGTAAAGAAGCGTTGGTTGTTTATTGTAGGATTCATTTTTTTTATGTTGATTCCCTTTCAATTATGCTTGTTTCTAATTCAATTGACTGAAAAACAACAGGTAAGTTCTTCTTTTTAAGATAGATTTCATCAAATAGAATCGACGCTGACCTTCTTCCAATTTCAAAACCAGGTTGGTCAACTGTTGAAATTTTTGGTGATATAACGCTAGACATAAACCAATTGCTGAAACCTAAAACTGCAATTTGTTGCGGAATGGAAATCCCTGTTTCATTGAAGTATTTAATAATTCCAATGGCTACTAAATCGGTAACAGCAAAAATAGCATCGATTTCTGGATGCTCCTTAATCACTTTTTTTGCATTTTCATAACCATCTTCAAAATCTAAATTGTTGTCACACACAAAAACAAGAGAGGAATCATAAGGAATACCATTATCTTCAAGTGCTTTTTTGTACCCTAAAAACCGATCAATCGCATTTTGAGGTAAATACGAACCTCTAAAATGAGCTATTTTTTTGTATCCTCTTTTTATAAGATAGCAAACCGCGTCGTATGCGGCTTTTTTGTCATTAATGGTTACTTTTGAGCAGTTCACAAGCTTTGCAATTTTATCAAAAAGTACCAGTGGAGTCCTATTAGCAATAATCGATTTTAAATGTTCAAAATCACCAGTTTCATTAGACAAAGACATCAAAATACCATCTACTCTTTTGTTCAATAATAAATCAATTTGTTTTTTTTCAAACTCTAATTTTTCATTGGATTGTAAAATGATAACCATGTAGTCCCGCTTCTCAGCTTCTTCCAGAATTCCCTTTATTACACTCGAAAAAAAATCATGAACAAGTGTAGGGATTATCAATCCTATAGTTTTTGATTCTTTCGTTCTAAGATTTACTGCAAAACTATTAGGAGTGTAATGTAATTTTTGAGCAAGTTCAATAACTGATTTTTTTGTTTTTTCACTGACGTCTGAATATCCTTTTAGTGACTTTGAAACTGTGGTTATTGAAATTCCCAATTGGGCGGCAATTTCTTTGAGAGTGGGATTATTCATAGTGCAATACTCTATTTGTGAAAGCCAAAAAAACTGCTTCCTGAAAACGAATTTACAATTTATTTATTTATTGTAAATCAATTTTCAAAAAACAGTTTGTTAATTCGACACTGTTTTGAAGGGTTAATTTCTATTTTATCTCAATTATTACCGCTTCAAATGGACGTAAAATATTCTTTTTTAAATTTTTAGTATTCGTATAATTATCCAAAATAATTTTAGATTTAGTGATGGGAATTCCTATGTTGAATGAAGATTCTTTCTCTGAGAAATTCAATAAAACCAATACTTTTTTGCCTTCTACATCTCTAGTGTATGCAAATATATTAGGGTTTTCTCTGTCTAGTAGCGTATATTTCCCATAAACAAAAACAGGTTCTTTCTTGCGTAATTGAACTAATTTTCTAAAATAGTTTAACGTTGAATTCGGATCTTTTTCCTGTACTTCGGCATTTATTAGATTATAATTTGGATTTACTTTCAACCAAGGTTTTCCTGTTGTGAATCCTGCATTTTTAGTTGTATCCCATTGAAATGGTGTTCTTCCATTCTCTCTTGAAGTTTGTTTTTGCCCTTCCAAAAATGCTTTCAAATCACCTCCTTTATTTTTTAAGCTAATGTATTTATTACGGGTATCCACATCGTGATAATCCTCTATGGAATCGAAGCGAATATTGGTCATCCCTAATTCGTCACCATAATAATAATAGGGAGTTCCACGCATGGTCATTACAAAAGTAGAAAGCATCTTTGAAGAAATTTCTCTGAATTTAGGAGTGTCATTACCAAATTTACTTACCATTCGGGGTTGATCGTGATTGGCTAAAAAAATTGACAGCCATCCTTTGTCTTTAAAGGTTTCGTCATACCTTGAAAAAATGTCTTTATACTTAACGAGACCAAAATTATTGATGTGCTTGCCTATGTCAACACTTTCAAAATGATAGGCCATGTTTAATTCTTTTCGGTCTGGATCTACAAATAGCATTGCATCTTCGGGAGTACTTCCAGCACCCTCGGCAACGGTCATAATATCATATTTACTAAAAACTTCGCGGTTCATTTCCTGTAAATAATCATGTAGATGTGGGCCAACTCCGTAGTATTTTATGATATTGCTCTCATATCCTTTAGGTAATTCTGGCCATGCAGTATCTTTTGAAGCAAACTGAAAAGCATCCATTCTAAAACCATCAATCCCTTTGTCAAGCCAAAAACGCATCATTTCATATATTTCTTGTCTTACTTTTGGGTTTTCCCAATTTAAATCGGGTTGTTTTTGAGAGAAATAATGTAGATAATATGCGTTAGTTTGTGCGTCGTATTTCCAAGCATCGCTATTAACATCAAAAAAACTCCATCTGTAAGGTGGTTTTCCTTTCTCCGCAGGCCACCAGTGGTAATAATCTCGGTATTTATTGTCTCTCGAACTTCTGGATTGTTTGAACCATTCGTGCTCATCGCTGCTGTGATTTACAACTAAATCCATGATGAGTTTGATTCCGCGTTCATGCATTTCTTTTAGCAAAAGATCAAAGTCTTTCATGGTCCCAAAATCGGTCATGATTTCTCTATAATTACTAATGTCGTATCCGTTGTCATCATTAGGAGAAGTATAAATTGGATTAAGCCAAACTGCATCGATACCTATGCTTTTTATATAATCTAATTTTGAAATGATTCCTTTTAAATCTCCAACTCCATCGCCGTCACTGTCTTTGAAACTACGAGGATATACTTGGTACACAACAGCTTCTTTCCACCATTTTGAATCGTTTTTTTGACTTGTTTTTACAAAATTGTTCTGAGCAGATATGCTCTCAGTGAAAAATATTGTAAGAGCAGAAAACAAGCATAATGAGAGAATAGCTTTCATGGTTGTTTGTATTAATAGTTTTTTACTGTTTTAAGTTATTTGAAATTAATGTTAGAAAATTATCGGTTTTGTATAGGATTCATAAATACATTGATTTCTTTACTGGAAATTTTTGGATTTGCTCCTTCGTTTTTTGCTACAATTGCCCCTAATGCACAAGCAAAATCAATTGCTTTTTGAGGGTCACTATTAATAAGCAACTCGCTTAGCAATCCTGCTAAAAAGGAATCTCCTGAGCCTACAGTATCAACAACATCAATTTTATAGCCACTATTGTAATACATTTTTTCATTGTAATACAAAACAGCCCCATGACTTCCTTTAGTCACACAGATGTGTTTTGTATTTGTCTGTTCTGCGATAAAAAGTATATTTTGTTCTAATGAATGGTAAGGAGAACTCATAAAAGCACTTACTTCATATAATTCATCATCATTGAATTTTATAAAATCTGACTGCATCATCAAATTAATCAGTATTTCTTTTGTGTAAAAAGGAGCGCGTAAATTAACATCGAAAACAGCGTATTTTGCATAGTTTATTATTTCTAAAAGTGATTCTTGCGAAACAGAATCTCGGCATACAAGACTTCCAAAAACAAGTGCATCCGCTTTTTTGACCATGATTTCGTCTTCCGGAATACAAATGATTTTGTCCCAGGCAACAGGGTAATTGATGGTGTAGGAAGCAGAACCCTTCTCGTTTAATTGAACAATAACTTGCCCAGTTGATAAGCTTTCGTCTATTTGAATCGTATCGGTATCAACTCCGTTTTTTTTAATAAAAGCAAGGAGTTCTTTTCCAATTTCATCATTTCCTACACGACTTATTATTTGGGCATTGATACCAAGTGATGCCAAGCGCAGTGCCACGTTCAATGGTGCTCCTCCAATTTTTTTATGCGTTGGGAAAACATCAAACAAAACTTCGCCGAAACAGATTATGTTTTTAGTCATGGTTATTCGTTTTTTGATAGACTTTCAGATAGTTCTTCTAATGTTCTTCCTTTAGTTTCCGGCATTTTTGTGAATACCCAAAGCAATTGGAAAACCATCATTATGCAGAATATGGCAAAAACAGTTGTAGTCCCAATTTCTTTAAACAAAAACGGAATAAAAGAAGGAATCAATGCAGCTAAAACCCAATGAACAGAAGTCCCAAAAGAGGTTCCGGCCGCTCTTAGTTTATTTGGGAATAATTCAGAAATAAATACCCAAATTACGGCTCCTTGTCCTATCGCGTGAGAGGCTATAAACAAAAAGAAAAATAACGGAACAGCCATTCCTTTCCACTCAAAATAAAAGGCAGTTGTCACTAATCCTAAAGAAATTATATATCCTACAGAACCTAAATACATCAATGTTTTTCTTCCATACTTATCGATTAGCGAGATTCCAATCATGGTAAATATCAAATTAATCACTCCTATTCCGATACTACTCAAAAAAGATGCTGATTTTTCTAATCCTGCCAATTCAAAAATTCTAGGCGCGTAATACAGAAAAGCATTAATCCCGGAGAGCTGATTGAAAAAAGCAATAAAAAAAGCCAATAGTAATGGTTTTCTGTATTTTGCCATGAAAATGGATTCGTTTTTCCCTTCATGAGTAGTTTCTTTTTCGATAGCTGCAATTTCTGCTTCTACTGCTGCGTCACTGTTAATTTGTTTCAAAATAGCGACTGCTTTTGCTCTGTCTTTCTTGTATTCTAAAATCCAACGCGGACTTTCCGGGATTCCAAATACCAGAATTGTGTATAAAAAGGATGGGAAAGCCTGTATTCCTAACATCCAACGCCAGGCATTTTCTCCAATATCCTGTAAATAATAGTTAGATGTAAAAGCGATTAAAATTCCAAAAACAATATTGAATTGGTATAAAGCAACCAATTTTCCGCGGTCTTTTGCAGGAGCAATTTCAGATACATAGGTTGGAGCCGCAATAGTAGATGCCCCGATACCAATTCCGCCAAGAAATCTAAAAATGGAAAAGAAAATAGGATCATTTGCGAATGCAGTTCCAATGGAAGAAACAAAAAATAGCAATCCTATAATTATTAAAGTCTTTTTCCGACCTAAAATATTCGTTGGAAACGCACCAAAAATAGCGCCAATAACCGTTCCCCATAATGCGGATGACATCACTACTAGTCCATGAAACAAATCAGAAGAACCCCATAATTGCTGCAATTGTTTATCGGCTCCCGAAATTACTACAGTGTCAAATCCAAATAAAAATCCTGCAAATGCAACGACAATGGACCAATAAAGTATTTTTTTGTTATTCATTAGTTTGTTTTTTGGTTAATTATTTTGGTTGTTGTAAAGAATTTTTCTACCAGATTCCCTTTACTTTAGAAATGGTAAGGTTTTTAATTTCCTGATTTTCATTTGATTGAATGCTAAGTTTGGTGTACGGTTTGCTAGGGAAAATTTGTTCCGTAAAACTATATACGCCACCGTTCAGAAAAATTTCAATTGAGGACCAATCTACTATGATTTGATAATCAATTGTTTCAGTTATAATGTTTGGAATTTTGGTGTTGTGAATTTTTTCTCCAAAACTTTTTTCGAAGTTTACTATTCCGGAATGCGTTCTATCAATAGTAAAAGTCTTTAGCTTCGTATCGTAATTGATAACCAGAGAATCCTTAATTTCATTGGAAAAAACTAATTTTAAATTTTCATTTTTGGCATTCAATTGTACTTGAGATTGATTCAAATATTTGTAATCAAATGTTGTTTTTTGATTCGGTTTTAAGGTGATTTTATCTTTGGAAAAAGCTGTAGCTTGTTGCTTTTTGAATTGATTAACAGGAATGTTTTTTAGGACATAATTATCATTAATTTTAGCCAGTGAAAGTTCTCTTGGCAATGTCATAGCGCTTCTCCAGTTCTTTGTAGGCGTGTCTCTCGCATATGACCAATTACTCATCCAGCCTATGAATATTCGTTTATTATCTGGTGTGTTGTTGTATGTGACTCCAGCATAATTATCAGCGCCATTGTCAATCCATTTGATGTCTTTTTGAGTTGTTTTAAAAGTTTTTCCATCAAAATCACCAATGAAATATTGTGTTCCAGAACCTCCATTTGGGGCGCCAGGATTGATGCTGATAAGTAAAACCCATTTTTCTTCATTGGTACCTGAAACTTTTAATTTAAAAATGTCGGGACATTCCCATACACCGCCATGTGCTCCTATATTTTTTCCAAATTCACTTTCAAGAGTCCAGCTGATTAAATTTTCGGAAGTGTAAAATTGTGCGTGATCGCCGGCGACTAATACCATATTCCAAAGATTGCTATCGGTATTCCAGAATACTTTAGGATCTCTAAAATCTTTCATACCAGAGTTTTTAACAATTGGATTACCATCATATTTTACCCAAGTCTCGCCTTCGTCGAGACTATATGCTAATCCTTGCGTTTGATAGTTTGTTCTTCCCGCTTTTTCACCAGCCATGTCGTGATAGGTGAAAATGGCAATCATTGGTGGGTTTTCTTTTGTCCCAAGGCCGGAAGTGTTTTTTAAATCTACCACGGCACTTCCTGAAAATATCATTCCTAATTTGTCAGGAAACAAAGCGATTTTTTTATGTGTCCAATGGATTAAATTCATACTTGTCGCGTGTCCCCAATGCATCGGTCCCCACACAATGTCGTCCGGATAATATTGGTAAAACAAATGATAAATTCCTTTGTAGAAAACCATTCCGTTTGGATCATTCATCCATTTTTTTTCTGGAGAAAAATGAAATTGTGGTCTATAGGGTTCTTTGTATTGCACCGTGGAATCAGTTTTTATACTTTCGGAAGAAGCTATTGTAATAACTCCAATTTCCGCTTCTTTTTTACAAGAAAACAAGAATAAAGAGGCTCCAAATACTAAATAAAAGGGAAGTATTTTATTTGTGAACTTCATTAAAATAAGGTTTAATTATTATATTATCTTCATAAAAATAGAATTATATTCTTAAATTAAACATAATTGAGTTATCGAAAACGTTTTTGATAAGTCGAAAACGTTTTCGTTTTGTATTCGATATACATTATGAAACTATTCAATATTATTACCTAAAAAATATATAAGTTTGGAAATATTATTAAAAAATTAAACTATGATTTCTACAGTTAAAAGTTTGTTGTTTATGCTCTTACTAACTACAGTCGTTTTTAGCCAAAGCAAATCAGATGAGTGGCACTTATTCGCAAATTCCAGGGAAAATTATTATGGTGTTGCCATGGCAAACGGTCAAATAGGAATTGTTACAGACGATACGCCTTTAAAAACAAAAGAAATTATTCTGAATGGCGTTTATGACGGAAGTCCCGAAAATGGAATCAGTAGAATAGTTCGAGGAATTGAGTTTTTGAATCTGCACTTGAATATAAATAATCAAGAAATCAAATCAGACAATATTGATAACTGGAGCCAAGTAGTTTCTATGAAAGAAGGGACGAGTACCACTTCATTTTCATTTAAAGATTTGGCGACTATTAATTACACGATTTTAGCCAATAGAGCTATTCCTTTTTCAGCGATGGCAATTGTCGAAATCATTCCTACTAAGGATATAGAAATTACGGCTAACAATTATATGGTTGTTCCTGACGAATTGAAAGACGCTAAAAGTCAGTTTAGGGTTTTGAAAGATAATCAATATTTAATGCCAGTTTTTGGAACAACAGCTAAAACGCTAACTGGGAAATATACGGTAGCGGCTTCAACTACATTTCTTTTTGACGGGCTATCCGAAACCTTAAAGCAAACGGGAAATGAAGTTGGTTTTACTAAAAAATTAGTTAAGGGTAAAAAATACCGTTTTGCAGTTGCAGGAGGAATTTGCACTTCAAAAGATGTTACGGATCCTTTGAATGAATCCGAAAGACAGCCCATTTATGCTTTACAAGAAGGAATTGATAAATTATTAAACCGTCATAAACAAGCATGGGCTGAGTTATGGAATACGGGCGACATACAAATTGAAGGTGATCTGGATGCGCAGCAACGCGTTCGTTTTGCATTGTATAATTTATATTCGTACATCCGTCCTGAAACCAGACAAAGTATTGCCCCTATGGGATTGTCCTCGCAAGGTTATAACGGACATATTTTTTGGGACACCGAACTATGGATGTATCCAACACTTTTAGCACTGCAACCGGATATGGCAAAATCATGTTTGGATTATCGTTCAGATCGTTTGCAAAAAGCAAAACAAAAAGCCTTTATTTATGGATATAAAGGAGCGATGTATCCTTGGGAGTCTGATGATACGGGTGAAGAAGCAACTCCAACTTGGGCCTTGACTGGAATTTTTGAACAACATATCACGGCGGATGTTTCAATCGCCTTTTGGAATTATTACAGCTATACACAAGATAAATCTTGGTTGAGAAAAGAATGGGCAGTTCTAAAAGAAACTGCAGATTTTTGGGTAAGTCGTGTAGTTAAAAATCTGGATGGAAGTTTCTCTATTTTAAATGTAGTTGGTGCTGATGAATATGCACAACATATAGATGATAATGCCTTTACAAATGCATCAGCTATTGAGTCTTTGAAAAACACGATCAAAGCCGCAACAATTTTGAACGAACCGATTAACCCGAAATGGATTGAAGTGTCGGAGAAATTAGTCATTCATCGAGAGAATGGGATTACTCAAAATTATAAAGGATACCAAGGGCAAATGATCAAACAAGCTGATGTGAACTTGTTAGCATATCCTTTACACGTAATCACAGACAAAGAGCAAATTGAAAAAGATTTAGAATATTACGCTGAAAAAATTGATAAAAAAGATGGTCCTGCAATGGCTTCTGGAGTTTTATCAGTGCTGTATGCCCGTTTAGGAGATAGAGAAAAAGCCTATAGTTATTTTGTAAAATCCTATTTACCAAATAGCCGTCCGCCTTTTGGTGTGTTTTCGGAATCAGCAAATAGTAATAATCCATATTTTGCTACGGGGGCTGGAGCGATGCTTCAAGCTGTTATTTATGGTTTTGGTGGAGTGGAACAAACAGACCTTGGATTGAAATACAATAAAGGATTGTTGCCAAAACAATGGAAATCGTTAAAGATTGTTGGAATTGGTGCTGACAATAAAACCATTGTCATAAAATAATACGTTAAAGAATTTTTTTTTGCCACGAATACGGGATTCAATCTGTTTGTAATAGATTTAATTGCTGTATCCGTGGCTTTTTTATTCCCTTTTATGGATTGTAATCAAGGCATGGCATAAACAAACTAAATTTTTAAATGTGTTTGTGAACTTGATGCAATGTAAATCAGATTGATATTTGCATAAAATATATTGTTAGTGCATCTAAATCTTTATGTTAATGCGTTTTTGTTAGATTACTATTTTGTTAGAGTTATGAAATGGAAAATAAAGTAGATGTGGTTTTTTTAGCCAAATGTTTTGAGGTATATTTATTTAGTCAAATTCAGATTGTTGATTTAGAGCAAAAAACGACATTGCTTTAAATAATTCGCAATGTTCTTTCTTATTAGGCTCTTTTTTTGATTAAAACGCAATGATTTTTCGATGTAAAAGCGTAAATAATACTATAATGGTTTTTTTATTGCCTTTTTTTTATGTTTATTATAATTTTAGTATTAATTTTTTAAAGTATTAATTTTAAAATCGAAAACGTTTTCGGCACAACGAAAACGTTATAGTTTAGTAAAATCTTAATATTATCATAAAATTATAATTATGTTTGAACTTAATATTTAAACAAACCATTAAAACAAATTATTAACCAACTTATTTATTACGTATGAAAAATAGTCTAATTAAAGGCTTGATGGTGTTTCTAACGATGCTATGTACAAGTTTGACATATTCGCAAGATGTGTCTGGAACTGTATCTGATGCTAGCGGTCCGCTTCCAGGGGCTTCTATCTTAGTTAAAGGAACAACAAATGGAGCGCAAACTGATTTCGATGGAAAATTTACTATCAAGAATGTTGGCTCAAACGCAGTTTTAGTTTTTAGTTACATTGGTCTTAAAACTCAAGAGGTAAATGTAGCAGGAAAAAGCACAGTTAATGTAGTATTGAAAGAAGACTCAGCTGAATTAAAAGAAGTTGTAGTTATAGGCTACGGTTCAGTTAGAAAGAAAGATGCAACGGGTGCAGTTGATCAAATTGGAGCAAAAGATTTTGACAATGTAGCATCTCCTTCGCCTGCTCAATTATTGAGAGGTAAAGTAGCAGGTGTACAAGTAACACAATCAAGTGGGGAGCCAGGAGGTGGAGTTGCAATTAGAGTTCGTGGAAATACTTCTATTCGTTCAGGTAATGGACCACTTATCGTTATTGATGGTGTGCCATTAGATGGAGGAAACGTTTCTGGTGGTGGTGATAATTTATTAGGTGCTTCTTCTGCAAGAAACCCTTTGAATTTCGTTAATCAAAATGATATTGAAAGTATCAGTGTATTAAAAGATGCTTCTTCTACAGCGATTTACGGTTCTCGTGGAGCTAATGGGGTAATTGTGATTACAACTAAAAAAGGAAAATCTAAAGTACCACAATTAGCATACAGTTCTTCTGTGACATTTAGTAAAATGGCAGGTGATTTTGACGTAATGACTCCGGAGCAATTCGTTGCTGCAGGAGGTGATGATAAAGGATCAAGAAGTTACAACTGGAAAGATGCTGTTTTGCAAAAAGGTTTTTCTATGAATCACGATTTATCTTTTACAAAATCAACTGAGAATTCTAGTACAAGAATCTCTTTGGGTGCAAGTAATACAGATGGTATTGTTAAAAACACAGGTTTAGATAAGTATTCAGCTACAGTTTATAACTCAAATGACTTCTTTGGAGGGGCGTTGAAAGTAGAAGAAAGAATTATGTATGCTTCATTGAAAGATGATACTACTATCTTGTCTAACGATGCTGGTTATATTGGAAACATCATTGGTACTTCTTTGTACTGGAATCCAACTTTACCTATCTATAAAGCTGACGGTACGTATAATGTAGTTAGTAATACGTATTTGAATCCAGTTCAATTGTTGAATTCGTATAAAGATTTTACAAACACTAATAAATTTTTAGGAAGCATCAATACTACTTGGAAAATTAACAGTAAATTGAAATACCAATTCTTATTTGGTATTGAAAGTTCTACTTCTAGTAGAAAAAGTCAATTGTTACCAACTATGGATATTCAGAATGTGGCACAAGCGTCAGTTCCTGGATCTACAGATATTAAGTATGGTCAAGCATCAATTAATTCTCAAAATAAATTTAATAAAACTTTTGAGCACACATTGAATTATAACAATGACTTTAGTGATAATTTTAATTTAGATGCTTTAGTTGGTTATTCTTATTATGACTATACTGCAGATGGACATGTTGCAATAGGTAAAGGGTATGATAAGGCTCAAACTAATTTAATTGACAATATTGAAGGTGGTCTTCAAAATGAATTCAGAATGTATTCTTATAGAAACAGATCAGAATTACAGTCTTATTTTGCAAGAGTAAATGCTACTCTATTCAATAAGTTAATTCTTACTGGAACGTTGCGTTCTGATGGTTCTACTAAATTAGGAGTTAATAACAAATACGATTATTTCCCATCTGCAGGTATCGCCTATAAAGTAGTTGAAAACAAAGACGGAGTTGTAAATGATTTCAAAATTAGAGGAAACTTTGGTAAAACAGGTAACCAAGAATTTGCACCTAACTCGGCTATTTCAAGAGGTGCTTATGGTCTAAACGGAAGTTTGAATGTAGATAGTAATGCAAATGCTGATTTGAAGTGGGAAACTACTAAGTCATATGGAGTAGGTGCTGATTTTGAATTATTCAATAACAGATTGACTGGTACAGTTGATTATTTCCAAAAAGATACTAAAGACTTAATCTTCCCAGTTCCTGCTGCTGCAACGCAACCAGGTCCTCCATCTCCACGTTTCAAAAACTTACCAGGAAACTTAATCAATAAAGGTTTTGAAGTTTCTTTAAGCTATAAAGTGATTGAGAAAGAAGATTTTACTTGGGATGTTTCTGGAAATGCTTCATTCTTAGCTAATAAAATGACAAATTTTGCTGGGTTTATTTCTACAGGTGGAATTAACGGTCAGGGTTTATCAGGGGCTTATGCACAAGTTATTACAAATGACAAGCCAATTTATTCTTATTACATGTATGAGTGGAGAGGATATGATGCGACTGGAAATTCAATTTATGCTGATGCAGCAGGAAATGATACTGGTTTAGGTACAGCAGCTAAAATATTATTAGACAAACAACCTTTACCAAAAATCAATGTTGGTTTCAATACAAACTTTACTTACAAGAATTTTGATTTAGGAGCTTCATTCTATGGTGCTTTTGGACATTACATCTACAACAACACAACGAATGCTTATTTCTTTAAAGGAGCTTTCTTAGGTGGTAGAAACGTAACTCAAGAAGCAGCTACATCTGCTCAAGCGCAAGGAGATCCAAATTCACCTTCTACTAAATACTTAGAAAAAGGAGATTTCTTGAGAATGGGTAACTTAACTTTTGGTTATACAGTTAAAGGAGCTATTTTAGATAAACTTAAAATGTCTACTGCAAGATTATATGTAAATGCTTCTAATTTATTTATAATCACGGGTTATTCAGGAACAGATCCAGAGGTAGATACTGATAAATCATTGAACGGTGTTCCTTCAGCAGGTATGGAATATTTATCATATCCAAGAGATAAAAGTGTATCTGTAGGTCTTAACGTAACATTTTAATTAAAAAACGATGAAAAGAATTAATATTATAAAAGGCATCTTATTAACTAGTACTATTGTATTAGGTGTAAGTTGTACTAATCTAGATGAAGAAGTATTAGATGGTGTAGTTATATCTAATACTGGTGGAGGAACAGTAAACGCTGCTTCACTTTTAACTAGTTCTTATGAAGGTTTAAGAGGCTTTCAAACGCAAGGTCAAATGTTTGCTTTAGACGAAATGTCATCTGATGCATTAGTAGGACCAACACGTGGAGGTGACTGGGATGATAATGCCACTTGGAGACAAATTCACGTACATACTTGGGCTCCTGATCATAATGAAGTTAGAAATGCTTGGAATGCTTTATTATCTCAAGTATACAACTGTAACTTAGTTATTGAAAATGGTTCAGGTTCACAAATAGCTGAAGCTCGTTTCTTAAGAGCATTTTATTACTATAATGTAATCGATTTATTTGGACAAGTGCCATATAGAGAAGCTGGATCTCCATTAACAGATGATCCTAAAGTTTGGACTAGAACTGAAGCAACTGAATTTGTAATTAGTGAATTAGAAGCTATTGTAGGTTCATTGCCTGCAAGAACTGCTGGAGATGCAAGTATAGCAAATAAAGATGCGGCTCACTTTTTGTTAGCTAAATTATACTTGAACAAAGGAGTATTTACTGCAACTACTCCTGCAGGGCCTTATACTTTTGCTGCTGCAGATATGACTAAAGTTGTTACTAATGTTGATGCAATTAATAGTTCATTATCTGCTGATTATTGGGATAACTTCAAACCCACTAATAATACATCGCCAGAGATTTTACTTTCTTCTAAAAATATTCAAGGTGGTGCAGGTGGTGGAATTCAATACCATTGGAGAATGTCTATGCACTATAATCAGACTCCTGATGGATGGAACGGTTTCTCTACAGTAGCAGAATATTACAATAAGTTTAATCCAAATGATAGACGTATAAAAAATGCTGATCCAGCTATAATTGCTACTTTTGGTAATCCAGTAGGTTTGCAGGTAGGTCAAATGTACAAACCAGGAGGTACTGTTGCATTGAAAGACAGAAATGGAAACCCATTGTTTTATACTTCTGCAGTTACTTTGATTACTAGTGGAGCAACTCTTGAAACGGCAGGGATTAGAATGCAAAAATACATTCCAGATGCTGCTAATCTTGGTTCCCCTAATAATGACTTTGTATTCATGAGATATTCGGATGCTTTAATGATGAAAGCAGAAGCAATAGCTAGAGGTGGTGCTGGTACAAATGATATTGCTAAATTGGCAACCATAGTATCTAGATCTGGACAAGCTGGTGTTTTTCCAACTACTTTAGATGGGATTTACAAAGAAAGAGGTAAAGAATTGTGGTTAGAAGGATGGAGAAGAAATGATATGATTCGTTTTGGAACTTTCCTAGCTGCAAGAGAATTGAAACCTTATGTGTCTGATAATAGATATGTATTGTTTCCTATACCAGCAGATGCATTATTCAATGCAAACCTTGCTCAAAACCCTGGTTACTAGATTTTTTAAATTATTATTATATTTTTGAGTTAGTTATAAAGAGGGCAATAGTATTGCCCTCTTTATTTTTTTAATTTTAACTCAATTCATTGTTTTATTTACTGAATATTATATAAATTAGGCCTTTCTTTCCTTTTAAATGTCACAACTAAATACTGCATATAATATGTTTACTCGTTCTATTTTCTTTTCTATTTTAATTCTTCTTTTTGTCAATTGTTCCAAAGAAAACTCAGAAAATAAAGATGCCTTATTCTCCAAATTGGATGCTTCAGAAACCGGAATTAATTTCCTAAATGAAGTTAAAAATGGCGCAGACATGAACATATTCAAATACAGAAATTTTTATAATGGTGGTGGTGTCGCTATTGGAGATATCAACAATGATGGTCTTTCAGATGTATATTTCACTTCAAATCTTGGAACCAATAAACTCTACTTAAATAAAGGAAATTTTAAATTCGAGGATATTTCTAAAAAAGCTGGTGTTGAAGGAACCAAAACTTGGTCAACCGGTGTTGTAATGGTTGATTTAAATGCGGATGGTTTACTTGATATTTATGTATGTAATGCAGGAAATAGTCTGGGTAATCAACAAAAAAATGAACTTTTTATAAATAATGGCAATAATACTTTTACTGAAAAAGCAGATGAATACAATCTAGCTGACACAGGTATAACTACACATGCTGCTTTTTTTGATTATGATAAAGATGGTGATTTAGATGTATATATTTTGAATAACAGTTTTATCCCAGTAAGCAGTCTTAATTATTCCAACAAAAGAGACTTAAGAGATAAAGATTGGGATGTAGCGGAAATTCTGAAAGGTGGAGGTGATAAACTACTGCGCAATGATAACGGAAAATTTGTTGATGTAAGTGATAAATCAGGAATATATGGTAGTTTAATAGGCTTTGGTCTTGGAGTTACAGTAGGAGATGTAAATGGAGATTTGTATCCGGATATTTATATTTCAAATGATTTTTATGAAAGAGATTATTTATATATAAATAATAAAAACGGAACCTTTACCGAGCAAATTCAGGGATGGACATCACACATTAGTCAATCTTCAATGGGAGCTGATATGGCAGATGTCAACAATGACGGGAAAGCCGATATTTTTGTAACAGATATGTTACCCGAACCGGACGAACGCTTAAAAACGACTACAAATTTTGAAAACTATGATTTATTTACTAGAAAAGTAAATCTGGATTTCTACTATCAATACATGCAAAATACATTGCAAATAAACAATGGTGATAATCAATTCCTTGAAATAGCAAATCATGCCGGAGTTGCTAAAACTGACTGGAGTTGGGGCGCTTTATTATTTGATATGGACAATGATGGTTATAAAGATATCTACGTTTGTAACGGAATTTATAACGATTTAACTAATCAAGATTTTGTTGATTTTTTTGCTAATGAGTTTATGCAAAAAATGGTGGTTACAGGTAAAAAAGAAGAAATTCAAACCATTATCAGTAAAATGCCAAGTACACCAATACCAAATTACGCCTTCAAGAATAACAAAAACTTGACCTTTAGTAATGAAGCTACGAAATGGGGACTAGACACTCCAAGTTTTTCTAATGGAGCAGCTTATGGTGATTTAGATAATGATGGTGATTTAGATTTGATTGTCAATAATGTCAATATGGAATCTTTTGTGTATCGAAATAATTCAGAGAAAAACAAGAAAAATCATTACGTTAAGGTAAAACTAAAAGGAGACAATCAAAACAAGTTTGCTGTTGGAAGTGTTGTGGAATTATTCTCTGGTAAAGAAATTCTTAGACAAGAATTAATTCCTTCAAGAGGTTTTCAATCTTCTATCGATTATGTAATGACTTTTGGTATTGGAACCAAAAAAATTGATTCATTGCAAGTAATTTGGCCAAATGGTAAATCTCAAACAATTAAAAAAATCACCAATAATAGCACTTTAAATTTGAACATTAACAATGCTAAAGTAGATTATGTTCCTAAAAATGACAAGCCAAAACCATTGTTTGCTGAAAAGAAAACAATTTTCTCAGCACACAAAGAAAATAATTATGTCGATTTTGATCATGAAGGATTAATCTCTAAAATGCTTTCACAAGAAGGACCTTCACTCGCAGTCGCTGATTTAAATGGTGATGGGAATGAGGATGTATTTATTGGCGGTGCCAAAGGGCAATCCGGTAAAATATATTTAAATAAAGGGATTGGTAATTATTCAGTTACAGACCAAAAAGACTTAGAGGCAGATGCAACTTTTGAAGATACTGCCGCCAGTTTTTTTGATGCTGATAATGATGGAGACATCGATTTACTAGTAGGTTCTGGTGGAAACGAAAAATCGGATCAGGCTAATTATAAAAACCGTCTGTATTTGAATAACGGAAAAGGAGTTTTTGTGAAAAGCAAAACCAATATGCCAACAACCAATAACAACGTCTCGGTAATAGCACCAAATGATTTTGATAATGATGGCGATATTGATGTATTCATAGGAAGCCGAAGCGTTCCGGGTGTTTATGGAATTGATCCTAAACATTTGTTATTGGAAAATGATGGAAAAGGAAATTTCACCAATGTTACTGATAAAAAAGCATTTAAAATTAATGCAGTTGGAATGATAACAGATGCGGTATGGGAAGATATTGATAACGATTCAAAAAAAGATTTAATATTAGTGGGAGATTGGACGGCACCTATGATTTTTAAAAACAATGGACGCCGATTGGTAGAATTCAAATCTAATCTTACAGGGTATCTTGGTTTTTGGAATGCCGTAAGTTGTGTTGACTTGAACAATGACGGTAAAAAGGATTTGATTCTGGGGAATAAAGGGACTAATACAACCTACAAAGCGACCAATACAAATCCAATGAAATTGTTTACCAATGATTTTGATAATAATGGAACTATTGAACAAATTGCAACCCGTTCTATTGAAGGCAAAGATTTACCAATAAACCTAAAACAAGAATTGGCTAAACAAATTCCTTCGATTAAGAAGAAAAACTTGAGCTATGCAGATTATTCTAAGAAAACATTTCAGGAATTATTTGCGAAGGAAGTAGTTGATAATTCGATTCAAAGGACAGTGAATATTCAAGAAAGTGTTATTGCAATCAACAAAGGAAATGGTAAGTTTGAGATAAAAGCACTTCCTAAAGAAGTTCAATTTTCTTGTGTAAACACCATTACCACAATGGACGTGAATAATGATGGAATTTTGGATTTAATTTTAGGTGGAAATCAATACGAATTCAAACCACAATTCTCCAGATTGGATGCAAATTATGGCAGCGTACTTTTAGGAAGCAAAAACGGAACTTTTTCATGGTTGCCCTATAATAAATCAGGTTTCTTCATAAAAGGGGAAGTGAAACAACTGAAAATAGTAAAAGACAAGAATAAAACGGTTTCAATTATAGCTGTAGTTAATGATAATACTCCTAAAATATTTACACGCCATGAATAATTTTTGCAGAATAGGACTGGCTTCATTGCTGTTTATGGGTTGTTCCAAAAAAGAAGGACAATTGTTTGAAAAATTGTCTTCTGATGAAAGTAATATTACTTTCAATAACGAATTAGTTGAGTCCAAAAACATCTCTATTTTAGATTATCTCTATTATTATAATGGCGGAGGTGTAGCTCTTGGCGACATCAATAATGATGGTTTGGTGGATGTTTATTTTACTTCTAATCAAGGAAAAAATAAATTGTACTTGAATAAAGGGAAAAATAAATTTGAAGACATTTCTGCAAAAGCCGGAGTAGAAGGACAAAGTGATTGGAACGCCGGTACCGTTATGGCTGACGTAAATGGAGATGGGTATCTTGATATTTATGTTTGTGCGGTAGTTGGGATTAATGGATTTGAAGGTCAAAATGAATTGTTTATCAATAACAAGGATAACACGTTTACCGAAAGCGCGGCTGAATACGGTTTAGATTTAGATAATTATAGCTCCTCGGTAGCGTTTTTTGATTATGATTTAGATGGGGATTTAGATATGTATTTATTGAATCACGCCGTACACTCTGAGTCATCTTTTGGAAATGCAGACATTAGAAATAAAAGAAGCTATGAATGTGGGGATAAATTATTTCGAAATGATAACGGAAAATTTGTAGATGTAAGTGAGCAGGCAGGAATTTTTGGAGGTGCTAATGGATATGGTTTGGGATTGGCAGTTTCTGATTTTAATCTAGATGGTTATCCTGATATTTATGTGGGGAATGATTTTCACGAAGATGATTATTACTATTTAAATAATGGGGACGGAACTTTTACGGAAAGTCTCAAGCAGTATTTTGGACACACCAGTCGTTTTTCAATGGGGGTTGATGTTGCAGATGTAAATCATGACGGTTTTCCTGACATTTTGAGTTTAGATATGTTGCCTGAAGATGAAAAAGTTTTGAAATCCTCTTTAGGTGATGATAACGTGCAAATGCTAAAAATGAGAACCGAAAAACTAGGCTATCATTATCAGTACTCCAGAAATATGCTACAGCTTAATCAAGCGGGAGGCGGTTTCACTGAAACAGCTTTGTTGAGCGGTGTAGCAGCGACTGATTGGAGTTGGAGCACTTTATTTGGTGATTATGATCAAGATGGAGAGCAGGATATTTTTGTAAGTAACGGAATTCCTAAGCGTCCTAATGATTTGGATTACGTGAAATACTATTCCAATGATCAAATAAAAAGCAAAATCAGTACGACGAAGTTATTGGATAAAGAAGCGTTAAAGCGAATGCCAAAAGGAAATGTGACAAATTATGTTTTTCAAGGTGCAGCTGATTTACAGTTTAAAAACCGTTCAAGTGATTGGATAGAAAATGATTCTATAATTTCAAATGGTAGTGGCTATGCAGATATTGATAATGATGGAGATTTAGACGTAATTACCAATAATACAAATGCTACGGCTTCAGTTTACATTAATAAAACAGATACAAAATCAAACTATTTAAAATTAAAACTTAGGTTTGCCGGAAAAAACACTTTTGGGATTGGAGCCAAAGTAATTTCTTATTCAAAAGGGAAAAAACAATTCAAGGAACTGCAAACTACAAGAGGATTTCAGTCTTCATCAGAACCAATGATTCATTTTGGTTATGGAAAAATAACTAAGATAGATTCGTTAGTGGTGGTTTGGCCAGATAAAACGTATCAAACAATAAAGAATGTTAAAACGTGCCAAACGCTTACCATAAAAGCCAATCAAAATAGAAAAGCTTTTGATTATAAAAAATTGCATCCAAGTGTTTTGCCAATTTTCAAAAAGCTTGAAACGGGTTTAGGAATCGACTTTGTGCATCAGGAAAATGATTTTATTGATATTTTAAGCCAAAAATTAATTCCATACCAACGCACTGATCGTGGTGCAGCTACAGCAATTGGTGACTTGAATGGCGATGGTAAAGAGGATATTTTCTTTGGTGGCTCTAAAGGTAAAAAAGCTGCAATTTATTTTCAAAATGCTACCGGATTTTCTAAAAAAGGGCTAGCTGAAATTGAAAAGGATTCTGTTTTTGAAGACGCTTCAGCTGTTATAGGCGATTTCAATAATGATAAAACAAATGATTTATATGTGGCTTCCGGTGGAGGTGAAAATGCATCTAATTTGCAAGACCGTTTATATTTAAATACAAACAATCAATTGCTGAATGCTAAGTTGCCTAAGTTGACTCAAAATGCATCCGTGGTAAAGGCTTTTGATTATGATAAAGATGGTGATTTAGATATTTTTGTTGGAAATAATTCAATCAATAATAGATTTGGAAGCATGCCAGATTGTTATTTGTTGAACAACAATAAAGGAGTGTTTACTATTGTTCAAAACAAAACTTTTGAGAAAATAGGGATGGTAACGGATGCTATTTTCAGTGATTTTAATAAAGACGGAAAAATAGATTTAATTGTTGTGGGTGAGTGGATGAAACCTACTTTTTTTGCTAATAAAAACGGTAAATTTACGGATGTAACAGCAACCATTCTTCCAGAAAAAAGCAATGGATTGTGGCAATCAGTACTTTCCTTTGATATTGATCATGATGGAGACCAAGATTATTTGGTAGGAAACTGGGGAATGAATTCTAAATTTAAAGCTTCACAGGATTTTCCAATGAAAATGTATTACGATGATTTTGATACTAACGGATCTTTTGAAACAATTGTGGCAATAGAAAAGAAAGGGCAATATTACACTACATTAGGTCTTGATGAACTTGCGGAACAATTCAGCGGGATGCTAAAAAAGAAATTCAATAGTTACAAATCCTTTGCAGGAAAAACACTTGAAGAAGTTTTTGATCCAAAAATGCTGGAGAATGGAAAGCTGTTCGAAGTTCATAATTTGAAATCGGGCTATTTGAGAAATGATAAAGGGAAGTTTACTTTTGTTCCTTTTTCGAATAAAATGCAAGTCGCTCCTATTACTAGTTTCCTGAAATCTAATTTCGATTCAGATGCGAAAGAAGAAGTTTTTGCAGCAGGAAATTACTTTGGGGTTTCTCCTTATCACAGTAGGTTTGACGGATTTTCAGGAGCTTTAATCAAGAATGATAAAACCATATTTTTAGGTAATCAAATAGGAATTAATTTGACCCAAAAAGCAGTTAGACACTTGGATATTGTCAATTTCAATGGAAAGAAATATATGTTGATTACTATCAATAATAAGAAGGCGGAATTGTATGAAATGCCTTCGGTTAAAAAATAATTTAATGACAAACAAAATAATTAAATCCAATAACATGAATTCTAAAATTTTTCTTTTAGGACTTGTGATGCTTTTTTTAACTTCATGTAAAAAAGAGACTCCAATTAAAGTGACGACCGATGACTTCTGTGCTGCAGTTGATACTGTAACAGGAATTATGGTTCATGATATATTTTCGCCTCCGGTTGCCAGCAGAATTTATGTTTATCCTAACGTTGCCGCTTATGAGATTATGGCTCAAAACAACACTAAATATGAAAGTTTGCAAGGGCAGTTAAAAGGATTAGATTCTATTCCTAAACTAGATCCGAAAAGTGGAGTGAATAAAAATTTAGCAGCACTTATTGCCCATATTGAAGTTAGTAAGCAATTGATTTTTTCGGAGCAAGCTTTAGAAAAATACAGAGATAGTTTATATGAAAAGTGGGGTGCTGAAAATCAAAAAGAATTTGACGTGTCTAAAGAATATGCTTTAAAAGTGGTAGATAGAATCAAAATGTGGATGGGGAAAGATAATTATAAGCAAACTCGAACTTCTTCTAAATTTTCAGTTTATTCAGATCAACCAGGAAGATGGCAGCCAACTCCGCCATCTTATATGGATGGTGTGGAACCGCATTGGGGAGAAATAAGGACTTTAGTTATGGATTCCGCATCTCAATTTAAACCCAAAGCACCTTATCCTTTTTCTACTGATAAAAATTCTGCTTTTTATAAAGATGCAAAAGAAACGTACGATGTAGGGAATTTGATTTCCAAAAAATTAATTGAAGTAGAGAAAAATCAAAGCAAACCAATTCCAGAAGAATCAGCAATTGCCTCATTTTGGGATTGTAATCCTTATGCGACAGTGATACAGGGTCATATGATGTTTGCAAAGAAAAAAAATACGCCTGATGCGCATTGGATTAACATTACTAAAATTGCGTTAAAAAAATCCAAATCAGATTTTGAGACTACAGTTTTTGCTTACACTAAAACTTCTATCGGAATTTTTGAAAGTTTCATTAGTTGCTGGGAAGAAAAGTACAGAAGTAATGTAGTACGTCCTGAAACGTATATTAATCAAAATATAGATGAGAACTGGAGACCACAATTACAAACACCTCCTTTTCCAGAATATGTAAGCGGACATTCTGTTGTTTCTTCGTGTTCGGCAATTATTCTAACCTCTATTTTTGGAGATAATTTTAGTTATATCGATGATTCAGAAGTTTCTTTTGGGTTGCCTAAAAGACCTTTTAATTCATTTAAAGAAGCTGCCGCAGAAGCTTCAATTAGCAGGCTTTACGGAGGAATTCATTACAGAGCTGCTATTGAAAATGGTGTTGCTCAAGGTAATACTATTGGAGATTATATTAATAATAAATTAAAGATGCTTAAGAAATAATGACTGTTAGAAAAAAAATTACAATAGCATTCAGTGCCTTATTCTGTTTGTTTTTAGTTTGGTATTTGTTCATAAAAGAAACAGATTATTGTATTTCTTTTAAAGTAAAAGCGGCTACAGGAACCGTTTTTCAAGGAATTCAAGAATGGTCTGCTATTCAATTGATAAGTGAAAAAGAAAGTTTTACCATTTTAGAAAAGAGAAATTTTGATTTCATTAGACAAAAAATGAAAAAAGGTGATGCTCAAATGGAATACATCTGGAATATTACGTACATAAATGATTCAGTGACAAAAGTGAATGTTGGGATTAAAGATTTAAATCATAGTTGGTATAATAAAATAACGGCTCCATTTTTTAATACTAAGTTCAAACAAGAACAAATTAGAAAAGTTACTGATTTTAAGAAAGGATTGAGCGATCATTTGAAAAATTTTAAAGTAAGAATTGACGGAGAAGGCTCTTCTGAAGAAACATTTGTTGCCTACATTAGTTTGAAAAGTGTTTTACAGGAAAAAGCACAAAATATGATTGCTAATGATGCTTTAATTACCGGCTTCCTTTTTGAAAATCAAATCAAAATAATAGGAAGGCCTTATGTTGAAATTACAAATTGGAATTTAGACAAAGAAACTATCGATTTTAATTATTGCTTCCCAATTGATAAAAACACCAAAATCATTGAAAATGAAGTTGTAAAATTCAAAACCTTACCTGCTGTAAAAGGATTGAAAGCAACTTATTATGGCAATTTCAGAACCTCAGACAGAGCTTGGTTTGCCTTGATGGACCATGCCAAAAAGCACAATCTTAAATTGGAAAATAAAGTTTTGGAACATTTCTTGTCCAATCCATTTAATGGCGGAGAAGAGCTACAATGGGAAACGAAAATAATCATTCCTTTTGCTTCAAAATAAAGAGTAATTTTTTAGATGATTTAAAATTATCGAAAACGTTTTCGGGTCTTCCGAAAACGTTTTTGTTTTTATTCTATTTTTAATTGGCAATTTTAAAATTAAATTTATAAAAAATTAACAAATTAATCATCTAGAATGAATTTAAAAGTAAAATTGAGCTTTTGGCAGATAATCAATATGAATGTTGGTTTTTTTGGAATACAATACAGTTTTGGTTTGCAACAAAGTGCCGTTAATCCTATTTATGATTTTTTACATGCAAGTCCAGATCAAATTCCG
The DNA here is from genome assembly GCF_054343795.1 of Flavobacterium sp. GNP002. Classification (NCBI taxonomy): domain Bacteria; kingdom Pseudomonadati; phylum Bacteroidota; class Flavobacteriia; order Flavobacteriales; family Flavobacteriaceae; genus Flavobacterium; species Flavobacterium sp. GNP002. Next base: position 738,335 of record NZ_JBTGUW010000001.1, on the reverse strand, counting down.
ATACTGAATCTTGCAGGTCCTTTAACGGGCTTATTGATTCAACCCATAATTGGAGCAATGAGTGATAAAACCTGGCATCCAAGATGGGGAAGACGAAAACCATACTTTTTTATTGGAGCAATAGTCTGTAGTATTGCTTTATTTCTATTCCCATTTAGCAGTTCCTTGTGGATGGCAGCAGGTTTGCTTTGGATTTTAGATATTGGAAATAATACTGCTATGGAACCTTATCGTGCTTTTATTGCAGATACACTAGACGAAGAGCAGCAGCCAACAGGTTTTCAGGCGCAGAGTTTCTTTACTGGTTTCGGGCAGTTTCTCGCTTATATTTCTCTTTTTCTGTTTCCAATTGTTTTTGTTGGTTATACCGGATCGTTACCCACTTGGATTTACGCATCCTTCTTTTTAGGTGCAATCCTTTCAATCTCGTCTATATGGTGGAGTATGAACAAAACGAAAGAAATACCGCCAACGGCAGAAGAAATAGCCATTTTAAAAGCAGAACCATTAAAGATTTTTTCACCCTTTATTGATATTTATCAGGCCGTTTTAGAAATGCCAACAGTGATGTGGCAATTGTTTCTGGTGTATCTTTTTCAGTGGTATGCTATGATGTGCTATTGGCAAAACAATTCAAAAAGTATTGCCTTATCTGTGTGGAACGTAACTCCAAAGAACGTGATGGGGTATGAAAAAGCAGTAGAATGGAACGGATTAATTGGTGCTTTTGGTTTTATTGTTACCTTTTCAATTGCTTTTTATTTGGCAAAATTAGCCAAGAAACACGGTGCTAAAATGATTCATTTTGTATGTCTGTTATTTGGAGCCGTTTCTTTTTTATGGTTTCCGATGGTGCAAAATCAATATGTATTTTTTGCGGTGATTATTGGTTACGGAATTGCTTGGGCAAGCATGATGGGAATACCGTATTTGATGGTTGTTGCTGTTGTTCCAAAAGAGCGTTATGGAGTTTACATGGGAATTATTAATATGATGATTGTTATTCCGATGATAATTCAAAATCTGTCATTTGGTTACATTTTAAAGAACTTCTTAGATAACGATCCCCGTCAAGCAATTACTTTTGCAGGAGTATTATTAGTTCTTGCTGCAATCTGTACTTTATTAATCAAAAACAAAAAAACTAACGTAAGTGAATAATACAATAAATAATAAGATGGAAACTATAGATATTCTTTGTGTTGGTGAAGTATTAGTTGATTTTATCGGGCATCAAGAGGGTGTGCTGATTAATGAAACCAGGGATTATCATAGGTATTTAGGAGGCTCACCTACTAACGTAGCGATGAATTCCACACGATTAGGTTTGAATACTATTATGGTTGCCACGGTGGGGAACGATGGTTTTGGTTCTTATATCACGGAGCGCTTAACAAGTGTTGGAGTGAATGCAGAACACCTTAATGTTTTAGACGATAAGTCGACTAGTGTGATTTTTGTTTCAAGGTCTGAGGGTACACCTGATTTTATACCTTATCGTTCGGCAGATTGTTGTATTTATGAAGAACAAATCTCAAAGGAAATACTATCTAATACAAAGATATTCCATACCACTTGTTTCGCATTAAGTAAGAATCCGGCGCAAAAAACAATCTTGAAGAAAGCCCAAGAAGCGCACGGTTTAGGATGTAAGCTAAGTATTGATCTTAACTATGCAAGAAAATTGTGGAAAAGTCAAAAAAAGGCTTTCAAAGTTATCAAAACCTATTGCCAGTTCAATCCACTAATAAAAATTAGTGAGGATGATATGTTGCGTCTTTTTGAGAAAGAACTTCCGCATGAAGAAATATTCGAATTTTTTCACCATCAAGGTGTGGATTTGGTTTGCTTAACCTTAGGTAGCAAAGGGGTGAAATTATCTCAAAAAGGGAAAGAAGTAATACAAATGCCGGCAATAAAAATTGACAAAGTGATGGATTCTACGGGAGCGGGTGATGCTTTTTGGTCTGGATTTTTGTTTGCTTATATAAAAGAAAAATCAATTCATGAATGTTTGGATATCGCTTTAAAGTTAGCCGCTTTAAAACTGCAAAATGTAGGTCGACTTCCAGATAATATCAATATCCTTTCTAAACTTCTTTAAAATACAATGATACAAGACAATAAAAATATAAGCAATGGTGTAATGCTTAATGTTTATCCGGATAGTATTGGAGAAAAATTTAGGGATTCAATAGCCATGCTTAAAATGGAAGAATTTAAAGATGTGTTTTCTCTAATATACGTTTTACCTACCTTTTTTAACAGTGATTTAGATAGAGGTTTTTCTATTATTGATTATGATATAAACAAGGAGTTAGTAGATGAGAAAGATTTAAAGGACTTGAATGAACTCCAAATAAAACTGAAATTTGATATTGTATTAAATCATCTCTCTGTTGCTTCTCCTCAGTTTAAAGACATGCTGCAACATGGGGAAAAATCTAAATTCAAAGATTTTTTTATCAATTGGAATGAATTCTGGGAAGGAAACGGAACAAAGAATGAAGATGGAATTATAATACCAAAACCAGAATTTCTCAATAAATTATTCATGAGAAAGTCAGGTTTACCCATATTAAAAGTACGTTTTCCGGATGGGACTGAACAACCCTATTGGAACACCTTTTATCAGCAAATCACCTACAATCCAATTGCCGAAACTGATTTGCAGTCTATTGAAGGGTTGACTGAGACGCAAAAACAATCGGTTGTCACTCTTGTGAACGCCGCTATAAATGACAATCAAGATTTTGCTGCCCTAAATTTTGATGATTGTGCTCCGTTTAAATCAGAGATTTTACAAATAGCGGAACAAAAAAGATCTTATTTAGGACAAATGGACGTCAATGCTGCTTCGCCATTAGTATGGGAATTTTATGAGGAGACTCTGAAAAAATTAAGTGGATATGGTTGTACGATTCTTAGATTAGATGCTTTTGCCTATCTGCATAAACAAGTGGGAGAATCCAATTTTTTTAATATCCCTGGAACCTGGGAATATTTAGAGCGTATCAAGAAAATAGCACAACAAAATAATTTGATGCTTTTACCAGAAATTCATGCAGAATATGGTTTGCATTTGCATGATGAGGTCGCCAATGAAGGGTATTATATCTATGATTTTTTCTTGCCAGGCTTAACCATTCACACTATAGAAAGTCAAACTAGTAGCGCTTTAATTCGATGGGCTAAGGAAATTATAGCCAAAGATTATAAAACGGTAAATATGCTTGGTTGTCACGATGGAATACCAGTTTTAGACCTGAAGGGCAAGGAGGTAAATGGCGTTTATAATAAAGGATTGTTAGAAGATGCTGAGATTGAAAGTATCATGAATACCATCATGGAACGAGGCGGTCGTGTCAAAAATCTGTACGATCCATCAGGAAACAAAATTTCTTATTATCAAATAAATGCTACTTTTTTTAGTGCATTAGGTGAAAATGAACAAAAGTTACTGCTTGCAAGAGTCATTCAAATGTTTATGCCCGGAATACCGCAAATTTGGTATCTGGATATTTTTGCAGGTAAAAATAATTATGAAGCGGCGGATAATGGAGGTAGTGCTGGACATAAAGAAATTAATCGCACTGCATTGTCAATGAATGATATTGCAGAAGGGTTGAAAACAGAAATTGTCAAGAAACAGCTCGAAATCATTCGCTTAAGAAATACTTCGGATGCATTTTCTGGTGAAGTAGAAATAAATGATTTTGCGGATGATATCTTAGATATTAAATGGACTAATGGTACAAGCATTGCACACCTAATCGCAAACCTTAATAACAAAGGTTTTACAATTAAACATACTGAGAATGAAATAACAACCACTAAGAGTTATTGATTTTTCTCTAATCAAAATAACAAATAAAAACTATAGTAATACGTATAATTACCTAAAAGCACTGAAATCTAATAATTATTCAAAAAAGTAAAAAATGAAAAAAAGTACGGTTAAAATTGCGATGTATCTCAATTACTTCGTTTTTGCGATTCTGCTAAATAGCGTAGGAATTGTGATATTAAAGGCGCAAAAAAATTATGGCGTAGATGAATTGCAAGCTAGCGTTTTAGAGGCTTTCAAGGATTTGCCCATCGCGATAGTTTCTTTTCTAATCGCTTCTTTTTTGCCCAGAATAGGATATAAAAGAGCCATGCTTATTGGCTTAGCCCTAGTTTCTGTCGCTTGTATTAGTATGTATTTTGGTAATTCTTTTGGAACGGCAAAATTGCTTTTTGCTACCGTAGGTGTTTCATTTGCATTGATAAAAGTATCAGTATATTCGCTTATTGGAACAATAACAGAAAATCAGCAGGAACACAATAGTTTGATGAGTAGCATTGAAGGGGTATTTATGATAGGAATTGCTTTAGCGTATTTCTTGTTCCCGGCTTTTAATTCAGATGCGAATCCAGATGCTTGGCTCAATGTTTATTGGCTATTAGCTGGGATTTCGTTACTGTCTTTTGGCTTTCTATTTTTTACCAAATTCGAAAATCAAACGGATATTCCGGGCGTTGATCTAGCCGATGACTTCAAAGAAATGTTCAAATTATTTGCAAAACTGTTAACCATAGTTTTTGTAATCAGTGCATTCTTATTTGTAATGATTGAGCAAGGAATAATGTCTTGGTTGCCAACTTTTAATAGCAAAGTGTTACATCTTCCGGAGAATATTAGTATCATGATGGCAAGTATTTTGGCAATTTCATTAGCTGTAGGACGACTTTTGGCGGGTGTAATTACTAAAAGTGTCAGTTGGATTTGGGTACTTAGTTTTTGTATCGTAGCGGCTATGCTTATTGTGATTTTTGTACTTCCTAAAGCAGTTGGTTTAGAGGTCAAAGAAATCAATTCGCTTGGTGATATTCCATTGATAGGATTTGCATTTCCGTTAGTAGGACTTTTTATTGCACCAATTTATCCGCTTTTAAATTCGGTGGTTTTGAGTGCTTTACCTAAAAAACTACACAGTTCCATGACCGGTTTAATTGTCGTTTTCTCTGCGCTTGGCGGTACTTTAGGTTCCAGGGTTATTGGTTATTTATTTAAAAACGAAGGGCCGGAAAACGCCTTTTATTATACTTTAATTCCAATGTCATTACTGCTTGTTTCTTTCTTTATTCTAAAAAAACTTACCGCTAAACAATGAAATTCATACTCAACATAGACAAAGTATTCCAGGAACTATTGCTTCAAGAGGATACTGACCAAGATAAAAAAATCACGAAAGACGATAATGGACCTAAAAAATTTGTTTTGGTTGACGAAACTACTAAGCAAGAAGAAGTTATTGTTGGCACATATCATTTGTCCAATTTATTACAGGAATTAGCCCAGCTTAAGGAAGCTAATTCAACATTTGGAGAAGTTGATTTGAGTCGTATTCAAGAGAATCCAGTTCAGCGAATTTCAAGAAAAATCAAGGATGATTATTGGGAAGAACTAACTAGAACCATTGACAAAAAAGGATTGACACAAATTATTGAAGACGAAAAAACGTCCAGTGATGTAGCAACGCTTTATGTTGTTGCCAAAGACAAACAAGGAGTTGCTTACTTTCAGGCATTAGAAAAAGAATTACCAAATTTTAAAGTTGAAATTCTGCCTGAGAATTATTCGGTGGAATATGTGGAAACTTTAAATGAGAAACCGGGAATTCTGGCTTTGGCTTTGGAACAAAAAATTTACAGTCTGCAAGGCGTTCCTTTTGTAGTTCCTGGCGGAAGATTTAACGAAATGTATGGTTGGGATAGCTATTTTATTGGCGTTGGGTTGCTGATTGACGGTCAAATAGGCAAAGCAATCGCGATTGCTGAAAATTTTAAATATCAAATTATTCACTATGGAAAAATTCTAAATGCGAATAGAAGTTATTATTTGACACGAACGCAACCACCTTTATACTCCTCTTTGCTAATTGAAATTGCAAAAAAGGGAATGCCAAGTTTAGAGTGGTTAAGAAGCCATTTGGAAACGGTCATTTTGGAATACAATACGGTTTGGATGATTCAAGGAAACCGATTAACACCAACGGGTTTAAACCGATACAAAGCGGATGGAATTGGAATGCCCTTTGAAGTGGAACCCGGACATTTTGATGATGTTTTAGAACCGTATGCTAAAAAATATAATTTACCCATTAGGGAATTCGAAAAGCAATATTTACAGCGAACGCTTATTGATGATGAACTCGACATTTATTTCGTTCATGATAGAAGTATGAGAGAAAGCGGGCACGACACAACAAACCGATTAATTAATACGTGTGCCAATTTGAATTCAGTAGATGTCAACAGTTTTCTTTATAAGTATGAAAAAGACGTCGCCAAGCTAATTAAAACTTATTTCGGGAAAGCTTTTCAAGTTGGCAATGTCATTTATACTTCGGAGGAATGGGAACAAAAAGCGCTTTTTCGTAAAGATAAAATGAATGAATTGTGCTGGAACGAGGACGCAAGTATGTATTTTGATTATGATTTTGTGAATCATAAGCAGTTCCCGTTTGAAGCTGCAACAACATTTTTTCCTTTGTGGGCTGGGTTGTGTGATGAAAATCAGGCCAAAAAATTAGTTGAAATTGCTTTACCACAATTTGTAAAAACAGGTGGAATTACAGGAAGTACTAAGGCGAGTATAGCAGATGCTCCAGAAGAAGCACCGCAACGACAATGGGATTATCCTTTTGGTTGGGCGCCGCACCAAATGTTGTTATGGGAAGGATTGATTAACTATAATTGTCTTGATAAAGCACAAGAAATGGTATACCGTTGGTTGTGGTTAATTACCAGAAATGCGGTGGATTATAATGGGACGATTCCTGAAAAATTTGATTTGGAAATCAGTTCTCATAAAGTTTTTGCCGAATATGGAAATGTAGGAACTGAATTTGATTACATCGCAAAGGAAGGTTTTGGCTGGGTGAATGCGTCTTATCAGTATGGATTACAAATTTTGAATGACGAATTGAAACAGAAATTAGGAGCGTTAGTTTCTCCTGATGATATATTTTAGAGGTTAAAAAATGTTTTTTTGTTGTTTGAATGCATATTTTTTTTAACTTTATAATTCACTAAATGAATCAATTATGACAGTTAATCAAATTTTAGGCACTAAAGGAAAAGAAGTTTATTCCATACTTTCCACTAACACCGTATACGAAGCATTGACAGTGATGAGCGAAAAAAACATCGGAGCAATTCTTATCATTGAAGATACCGTTTTGAAAGGAGTTTTATCTGAGAGAGATTATGCACGAAAAATTGTTTTGAAAGCAAAATCTTCAAAGAAAGCCTTTGTTCATGAAATTATGGAGACTGATGTGGTTACGGTAAGCCCGACGGATAATTTAGAGTACTGCATGGAATTAATGAGTACTAAAAGAGTCCGCCATTTGCCCGTTTTAGAAAATGAAATTGTAATTGGAATTATCTCAATAAGTGATGTCGTAAAAGCCATAATCGAGATGCAAAAAGATACTATTCAACATTTAAATTCTTACATTACCCAATAAAAAAAATCATAATAATGATACTTACAGAAAGCTGCAGTTATTGCAGCTTTTTTTTTGGAATCCAATTAGGCTTGTTTCTATACAAAAGAATGGGGAAAAAGTCCTCTTTTTTTAAATCTAGACCCCTATCTTTGTACGCTAGAATAAAATCTAAAAACAATGGACAAAAATAGCAAAAGAAGAGAGGCATTATTATACCACGCAAAGCCAACACCTGGTAAAATTCAAGTAGTTCCCACTAAGAAATATGCAACACAAAGAGATTTATCTTTGGCTTATTCTCCTGGTGTAGCTGAGCCTTGTTTAGAAATTGCCAAAGATATAAACAACGTTTATAAATACACAGCAAAAGGAAATTTAGTTGCCGTAATCACAAATGGAACTGCAGTTTTAGGATTGGGTGACATTGGTCCCGAAGCATCAAAACCAGTAATGGAAGGGAAAGGATTGTTGTTTAAAATTTTTGCTGATATTGATGTATTTGACATCGAAATTGGAACTAAAGATATTGAAGAATTCATCCAGACAGTTAAAAATATAGCACCAACTTTTGGTGGTATAAACTTGGAGGATATTAAAGCGCCGGAATCTTTTGAAATTGAAAGAAGATTAGTCGAAGAGTTAAATATTCCTGTGATGCACGATGATCAGCACGGTACGGCAATCATATCATCTGCGGCATTGTTGAATGCATTAGAATTAGCGGATAAAAAAGCAGAAGATGTAAAAATGGTCGTTTCGGGAGCAGGTTCTGCTGCTTTGGCTTGTGCCGACTTATATGTTTTATTAGGAGTGAAAATTGAAAATATTTTCATGTTTAATAGCAAAGGATTATTGACAAAAGACAATCCGAAACTATCGGAATTACAGTTAAAGTATGCAAAAGATATACCTTCTATGAATTTAGAAGAAGCTTTAGTTGGGGCTGATATCTTTCTAGGCTTGTCCACCGGAGGAATTATGTCTCCGCAAATGTTGCTTGGAATGGCTGATAATCCTATCGTTTTTGCAATGGCAAATCCTGATCCAGAAATAGATTATAATTTGGCAATTGCAACTCGCAAAGATGTTATTATGGCAACAGGACGTTCTGATTTTCCTAATCAGGTGAATAACGTTCTTGGATTTCCTTATATTTTTAGAGGCGCATTGGATGTTCGTGCAACCAAGATAAATGAGGCTATGAAAATGGCAGCCGTTAAGGCATTGGCATTATTGACAAAAGAATCAGTGCCTGAGCAAGTAAATATTGCTTATGGAGCTACAAAATTAAATTTTGGTAGAGAATATATCATCCCAAAACCATTTGATCCAAGATTAATAACTATTGTTGCGCCTGCTGTTGCAAAAGCTGCGATGGACTCTGGTGTGGCATTGAATCCTATTACTGATTGGAAAAAGTACGAAGAAGAATTATTAGACCGTTTAGGGAATGATAATAAAATGGTTCGTTTGATTACAAACAGAGCTAAAATGGATCCTAAAAAAATTGTTTTTGCTGAAGCAGATCATTTAGATGTTCTTAAAGCGGCTCAAATTGTATGGGAAGAAGGTATTGGTTTTCCAATTTTATTAGGGAACAAAGAAATTATTTTAGAATTAAAAGAAGAAATTGGTTTTGATGCAGATATTGAGATTATAGATCCTAAAATTAAAGAAGAGGAAGTGCGAAGAAATAAGTTTGCAAACACGTATTGGTCTTCTAGACAAAGACGCGGGATTTCCTTTTTGGATGCACAGAAATTAATGCGCGAAAGAAACTATTTTGCAGCAATGATGGTTAACGAAGGCGAGGCTGATGCTTTGGTTACCGGACATTCCAGAAGTTACCCATCTGTGGTGAAACCAATGTTACAGCTTATTGAAAAAGCGCATGGAGCCTCAATTGTTGCTACTACAAATATGATGATGACGGCTCGTGGGCCAATGTTTTTATCAGATACCGCAATAAACATTAATCCATCAGCAGATGATTTAGCTAAAATTGCTATTATGACTGCGAAAACGGCGAGAATGTTTGGTGTTGAGCCTGTAATTGCAATGATATCGTTTTCAAATTTTGGATCATCTACAAATGAAAGTGCTGGTAAAGTTAGAGAAGCAGTAGCTTATTTGCATAAAAATCATCCTGACATGGTTATTGACGGAGAACTTCAAGCCGATTTTGCATTGAATCCTGAAATGTTAAAAGAAAAATTCCCTTTTTCTAAGTTAGCAGGAAAGAAAGTAAATACTTTGATTTTTCCTAATTTAGAATCTGCTAATATCACTTATAAATTATTGAAGGAATTGAATAAAGTAGACTCAATAGGACCTATTATGTTAGGAATGGGGAAACCAGTTCACATATTTCAATTAGGCGCGAGTGTTGAGGAAATGGTAAACATGGCGGCAATTGCGGTGATAGATGCTCAGGAGAAAGGAAAGAAAAAAGCAAATTTACTTTAGTTTAATAAGCTATAAATTATTAGCGAAGTTAAATTGATGAATATGATAAAATTATGTGCTAATTTTATTATATTTGGTGCTATATTTAAGAATTAATGATAGCACATTTACAAGGAAAATTAGTAGAGAAATCGCCCACGCATATAATAATTGATTGTGGAGGAGTTGGTTATCATGTAAATATTTCTTTACATACATATTCTTTGCTTCCAAATACGGATTTTATAAAAGTATATACGCATCTTCAAATAAAAGAAGATGCGCATACACTTTTTGGTTTTGTGGAAAAGTCAGAAAGAGAGATTTTCAAAATGTTATTATCAGTCTCTGGAATAGGGGCAAGTATAGCACGAACAATGCTTTCTTCATTAGACCCAAAACAAATCACTAATGCAATTGCATCTGGGGATGTGGTAACCATTCAATCTATAAAAGGGATAGGGAGCAAAACAGCGCAAAGAGTAATACTGGATTTGAAAGACAAAGTATTAAAATTGTATGATTTAGATGAAGTTTCTATGTCGCAAAGCAATACAAATCGAGATGAGGCGTTATCAGCTTTGGAAGTTTTGGGGTTTTTACGGAAATCTTCAGAACGAGTGGTAGAAAAGATTGTCAAAGAAGACCCAGATGCTTCTGTGGAGTCAATCATCAAGAAAGCTTTAAAAAATCTATAGAGGTATTCAAGTAACACGAGTTGTATGCATAAAATTTGTACTTTTTTGCTTGTATTATTCTGTGGTTTTGCATCGCAAGCCCAAGTAAATCAAGCAGCTCAGGATACCGTTAAAACTGGATTTTCTATTGGAAAAGTCCAGATGAAAAACCCAAAGAGTATCCTCTCAGCTTATACCTATGACCCTATTACAGACAGGTATATTTACACTAATTCTGTCGATGGATTCTCCATCAATTATCCTATTATATTGACGCCAAAAGAATATGAAAAATTGGTTTTGAAAGAATCAATGCGCGATTATTTCAAAAAAAAGGTGGATGCTATTGAAGGTAAAAAAGAAGGTAGCGAAGAAGCTAAAAAAGATTTATTGCCAAGATATTACGTTAAATCAGGGCTTTTCGAATCTATTTTTGGAAGTAATACCATTGATGTAAAACCAACCGGATCTATAGAAATGGATTTAGGAATGCGTTATACAAAACAAGATAATCCCTCATTTTCACCCAGAAACAGATCCAATCTTTCTTTTGATTTTGATCAAAGGATAAGTATGAGTTTGATGGGAAAAGTAGGAACGCGACTTAATGTAAATGCTAATTACGATACGCAATCAACATTTGCTTTTCAAAATTTAATGAAGTTGGAATATGCGCCTTCAGAAGACGATATTATTCAAAAAATCGAAGTAGGAAATGTGAGTATGCCTTTGAATAGTTCTTTGATTCGAGGCGCGCAAAGTTTATTTGGTGTAAAAACACAATTGCAATTTGGAAAAACGACGATTACCGGAGTTTTTTCTGAGCAAAAGTCACAAACAAAAAGTTTAATCGCTCAAGGCGGAGGGACGATTCAAGATTTTGACATGTTTGCATTGGACTATGATAATGACAGACACTTTTTCTTATCCCAATACTTTAGAAGCAGATACGATAAATCATTAGTGAATTATCCATTTATAGACAGTAGGGTTCAAATTACCCGACTTGAAATTTGGGTAACTAACAAACAAAATAGGGTAGTAGCTACCAACAATAACCTCAGAAATATTATTGCACTTCAGGATTTAGGGGAAGGACAATTAAATGGTTTGACGGATAATGAAGTAGTTGTTTTGGATCCTATTCCTTCCAGTCCTCCGTTTTTTATTGCAGGACCGGATACTCCAACAGATAATAAAAACAATGCATACAATCCTGAATTAATTCAAGCAGGTGGTGGTTTATTGAATCCAAATATTCGTGAAATTGTAACTTCAAACTCAGGTTTTAATGTTACAGTAAGCGAAGGACAGGATTATTCTAAATTAGAAAATGCTCGAAAGCTGAATCCAAATGAATACACGTATAACGCGCAATTAGGATATATCTCATTACAACAAAGATTGGCTAATGATGAGGTTTTGGCAGTTGCTTATCAATATACAATTGGGGATCAGGTGTATCAAGTTGGGGAATTTGGGAATGACGGAGTTGATGCAACTGTAGTTACAGGAAACAGTCCTTCAAATCAAGCTATTATTTCTCAGAGTTTAATTCTGAAAATGCTGAAAAGTAATTTGACCAATGTTAAAAATCCTGTTTGGAACCTGATGATGAAAAACATCTATCAGATTCCGGGTGCTTATCAAGTAAAACAAGAGGATTTTAGATTTAACATTCTGTACACAGATCCATCGCCTTTAAATTATATTACTGAAGTTCCTGGAAGTCCTTTTCCTGCCAACCCTTTGCCTCAAAATGAAGTTGCCGAAACGCCTTTGTTAAAAGTATTTAACTTGGATAAATTAAATTATAACAATGATCCTCAAGCTGGAGGTGATGGTTTTTTTGATTTTATGCCGGGCTTAACTATGGATGCTCAATACGGAAGGATTATTTTTACTACGAAAGAACCATTTGGAGAATTATTGTTTTCTAAATTGTCAGCTGGAGGGGAAAATTATAACAATACGAGTTCTTATAATGAAAATCAAAAGAAATATGTGTTTCGCAGTATGTACCGAAACACACAATCTGGAGCTTTACAGGACAGTGATAAAAATAAATTTTTATTAAGAGGAAAATATAAATCATCTGGTGGAGACGGAATACCGATTGGCGCTTTAAATGTGCCGCAAGGTTCTGTTGTGGTTACTGCTGCAGGTAGAGTTTTAGTCGAAGGAATTGATTATAGTGTAAATTATCAATTGGGAAGAGTGCAGATTTTAGATCCATCACTTCAGGCTTCCAATACTCCAATCGAAGTTTCATTGGAAAATAATTCCGTTTTTGGTTTACAAACCAGAAGATTTATGGGCGTAAATGTGGAACATAAAATTTCGGAAAATTTCTTGATTGGAGGAACTTTCCTTAAGATGACTGAAAGACCTTTTACTCAAAAATCAAGCTTTGGTCAGGAATCAGTTAACAATACTATTTTTGGATTCAATACTAATTTTTCAACCGAAGTTCCTTTCTTGACTCGATTGGTGAATAAATTACCAAATGTAGATACTGATGTGCCATCTAATCTTTCCGTAAGAGGTGAAATCGCTTTTTTGAAACCAGATACTCCAAAAGCAGATCAATTTCAGGGTGAGTCTACCATTTATGTTGATGATTTCGAAGGGTCACAATCTACCATTGATATGCGGTCTCCTTATGCTTGGAGCCTGTCGTCAACACCGGAAAGAAATACCATGAGCACTTATGATTTCAATGCAAATGCAAATGATTTGAGTTATGGTTTTAAACGCGCCAAACTAGCTTGGTATTCTATTGATCCTATTTTTTATACTCAAAAACCAACAGGGATTTCAAATGAAGATTTGTCATTTAATAAAACCAGAAGAATTTTTAGTGAGGAATTGTATCCGTTAACGGATATTGCACAAGGACAGTCACAAGTTATAAATACATTAGATTTAAGTTATTATCCTTCTGATAGAGGTCCGTATAATAACAATTTGAATTCGGCTACAAATCCAAGAGATAATTTTGGAGGAATTATGCGCTCATTAAATTCGACTAATTTCGAACAAGGAAATGTTGAATATATTCAGTTTTGGGTATTAGATCCTTATGTAGGAAACGGTCAGGTGCCACAAGCGAATACGGGAAAAATTTATTTCAATTTAGGTGAAATATCTGAAGATGTTTTGAAAGATGGAAGAAAACAATATGAAAACGGACTTGGACCTGATCAGATATTGGTAAATCCACAGCCATTATGGGGAGATGTTCCGGCTTCACAATCACTAATTTATGCTTTTGATACTAATGTAGCAAACAGAACGAGTCAAGATATTGGTTTGGATGGTTTGGCTAATAGCAATGAAGGAGCAGTATATACAAATTTTGCCTCAGAGTTGGATCCAGCGGCAGATGATTATACCTTTTATTTGAATGCTTCCGGAGGAATTTTAGACCGATATAAAATGTATAACGGTACTGATGGAAACTCGGCAGTTGATATTAATGACCCTAACAGAGGAGCAACTACCGTTCCAGATGTAGAGGATATTAACAGGGATAATACGATGAATACTATCAATGCGTATTACGAATATAGTATTGATGTTCAGCCAAATATGAATGTAGGGGAAAATTATATTACTGATATAAGAAATACCCAAGTGACTTTGCCGGATGGTTCGACTACGGATGCGAGATGGCTGCAGTTTAAAATACCGGTTTCACAACCTGAAAATACTATAGGAAACATTTCTGATTTTAGATCTATACGTTTCATGAGAATGTTTATGACAGGTTTTAGTGAAGAAGTAACTGTTCGTTTTGGTGCGTTGGATTTGGTAAGAGGAGAATGGAGACGCTATACCAATACGCTTGATTTTAATGATACTAATGTTGCTGATGATAATACTAATGTTGATGTTTTAGCGGTTAATGTTCAGGAAAATAACGAGAGATGTCCAATTAATTATATTGTTCCTCCAGGAGTGCAACGAGAACAACTATACAATAATAATACGGTTATCAATCAAAATGAGCAGTCGTTAGCATTGAGAGTATCAGGAAGCGGATTAGAACCAGAAGATTCCAGAGCAGTTTTTAAAAATGTAAGTATTGATATGCGTCAATTCAAGAAACTGAAAATGTTTTTACACGCAGAATCATTACCAAATGAAGTTGTGCTACAAGACAATCAAATGGTTGGATTCATCCGTTTTGGAAATGACTTTACTCAAAATTTTTATCAAATTGAAATTCCTTTAAAAGTGACGAACCCAACTTCTGCTTCAAATACAGATTGTTCGCCTTTGAGCGCTGAGGAAGTTTGGCCAGAAGAAAATGAGATTGATTTGTCTTTGGCTTTATTGACAAAATTGAAAATTCTTGCAATGAGTATTAACCCAAGCACATTGCCCTTAGATGGTATTTATTATCCGGATAATGATCCGGCAAATACGGAGGGTGACGGAAGTGACAGGTTGCGATTGGGTATAAAAGGAAATCCTAATTTTGGATTAGTACGAACGCTTATGGTTGGTCTAAAAAACAATGAATCCCGAAATGATATTAAAGGAGAAGTTTGGTTCAATGAACTTCGCTTAGCTGATATGGATAATCAAGGCGGGATGGCTGCTTTATTGAATGTTGATACAAATTTAGCTGATTTTGCTACAGTTTCTGCTTCAGGTAAAAAGAGTACTATTGGTTTTGGAACTTTAGAACAAGGACCAAACGAAAGAAATCGTGAGGACACAGAGCAGTATAGTATTGTGACAAATGTTAATCTTGGTAAATTATTGCCTCCAAAATGGCAAATTAATCTGCCTTTTAATTATGCTATTGGTGAGGAGACTATAACTCCGGAATATGATCCTTTTAATCAAGACATAAAACTAAAACAATTGCTTGCTAATACAGCGGACCAGAACGAAAAAGACAATATTGAAAAAAGAGCTATTGATTATACAAAACGTAAAAGTATAAACTTCATTGGGGTTAGAAAAGACCGCAGTCCAGAACAAAAACAGCGTGTATACGATCCGGAGAATTTTACTTTTTCTCAGTCTTTTAATGAAGTGGAAAGACATGATTTTGAAATTGAAGATTATGTAGATCAGCAAGTAAATACATCGGTGGACTATGCCTATACTTTTAAACCAAAATCAGTAGAGCCTTTCAAGAAGACAAAATTCATGAAAAAAAGTAATTATTGGAAATTATTAAGCGATTTCAATTTTAATTATTTGCCTTCTAATGTGTCGTTTAATACCAATATCATCAGACAATACAACCGTCAGCAATTTAGACAGGTAGATGTTGAGGGAATTGGATTGGACCCTTTGTATCGAAGAAATTTTGCCTTCAATTATCAATATGGATTTAATTATAATTTGACTAAGTCATTGAAATTAAATTATACGGCTTCTTCCAGTAATATTGTAAAAAATTATTTGAATGAGGACAATGAACCTATAGATACTTTTACAATCTGGGATAGTTATTGGGACATTGGAGATCCAAATCAACACATGCAACAATTGGTTGTGAATTATGAAATTCCAATTAATAAAATTCCATTATTTAGTTTTGTCAAAGCCAATTATTCCTATACGGGAGACTATAGCTGGCAGCGTACTTCTAATGCATTGTCACAAATAGAAATCGAAGGGAATAATTATAATTTAGGAAACACCGTTCAAAATGCGAGTTCAAACAATTTGAATGCAACTTTAAATATGGACATGTTGTATAAATATTTAGGGCTGACAAAAAATGCAAATAAAACGGTTCCAAAACCTAAAACAACTGCTCCAAAACCAGGTGAAAAAATAGTAAATACAAATCCTAATCAAGTACCAAAAAACAATGAATTTGTAGATGGTTTTATAGGTGTTTTGACTAGTATTAAAAACATTCAGATGAATTACACCTATAACAGCGGTACGGTTTTACCCGGCTATACACCAAGTGTAGGATTTTTGGGTTCGTCAAGGCCATCGTTAGGATTTATTTTTGGAAGTCAAGCCGATGTGCGATATGAAGCAGCAAAAAGAGGTTGGTTGACTAATTATCCTGATTTTAATCAAAATTTTTCTCAAGTAACCAATAAATTATTTAAAGCTACTGCAAATGTAGATTTGTTACCAGATTTAAAAGTTGACCTGACATTAGACCGCGCTTACTCTGAAAATTCTACAGAACAATATGATGTTACGGATGGGGTTTATAATCCTAGATCGCCATATGATACAGGTATTTTTTCAATTTCTGCGATGTTGATAAAAACTTCGTTTTCTGCTAGTGATGAAAATTCATCGGTTGCATTTGATGATTTTAGAATGAACAGACTTACGGTAGCCAATCGATTAGCTACACAACGAGGAATTGATGTCAATAATCCAGGTAATTTAGACCCAGATGGATTTCCGATAGGGTATGGAAAAAATAATCAAGCAGTATTGTTGCCTGCATTTTTAGCGGCTTACTCAGGCGGAAATGCTTCGGATGTTTCTCTCGGGATTTTTAGAAACTTCCCGATTCCAAATTGGTCGATAAAATACAATGGCTTGATGCGTTATGGTTTGTTTAAAAAGAATTTTAAACGTTTCTCTTTGCAACATAATTATAGAGCTTCTTACACGATAAATGCGTTTAGATCAAATTTTGAATACGACAAAGACCCAGATGGAAAGGATGCTAGTGGTAATTTTTTCAATCAAACTATAATGTCAAATATAAACTTGGTGGAACAATTTAATCCATTGTTAAGAATGGATTTTGAATTGAAAAGTTCATTAAAAGTATTGGCTGAAATTAAAAAAGACAGAGCTTTATCAATGAGTTTTGATAATAATTTGTTGACAGAAGTTAAAGGGATAGAATATGTGGTAGGACTGGGTTATCGTTTCAAAGATGTGATTTTCTCTTCCAGGCTAGCTGATAATCCAACAGGAATAATAAAAAGCGATATCAATTTGAAAGCAGATGTGACCTATAGAAACAATCAAACGATTGTAAGATATTTGGATTACGATAACAATCAATTGGCAGGAGGACAAAACATATGGTCTTTGACGGTCAAAGCAGATTATGCTTTTAGTAAAAACCTTACGGCTATTTTCTACTATGATCACTCTTTTTCAAAAGCAGTAATATCCACTTCTTTTCCGTTGACAAATGTTCGTTCCGGAATCACACTTCGTTATAATTTTGGGAATTAATTTTTCTAAAAGGGAACAATTTTGAATAGAAGATTATTACATTTGTGGCATAAAATTTAAATTATCAATAAATAATTATCAATTACAATTTATATGAACATACCAGTAAATTTAAAGTACACTAAAGATCACGAATGGGTTAGTATTGATGGCGATACTGCAACTGTAGGAATCACTGATTTCGCACAAAAAGAATTAGGAGATATCGTTTATGTTGAAGTTGAAACTTTAGACCAGACTTTAGACAAAGATGAGGTTTTTGGTACGGTAGAAGCAGTTAAAACCGTTTCTGATTTGTTCCTTCCATTGACAGGTGAAATTATTGCTTTCAATGACGCTCTTGAAAGTACTCCTGAAAGTGTTAATTCAGACCCTTATGGAGCTGGATGGATGATCAAAATAAAAATTGCAAATATGGCAGAAGTAGATGATTTGTTATCTAGTGATTCTTACAAAGAACTTATTGGTGCCTAAACAAATATATTTTTTGGCCGCTTTATTATGGGCTGGAGTTATTGCTTTTTTTTGTTTGGTTCAACTGAATAATGTTCCACTGGGAGAGGTTTCAAATCTGGATAAATTAGTGCATGTTTTTTTTCATTTTGTTTTAACAGTGCTTTGTTTTTTATTTCTTCAAAAATATACAAATGCATTAAACAGTTTAAAACCCATAATAATTTCTTTTCTGTTTTCTGTTTTTTTTGGAATAGGTATTGAAATTGCGCAAGAATTATTTACAACCACAAGGCATGCAGATGTATTTGATGTTTTAGCAAATTTATCTGGTGCAATTTTAGGAGTAGCTGTTGTCATTTTATTGGATTTAAAAACAAAGTTTAGATAAAATTCAATTTATTATAGAGTCCCACTTTGGTGGGACTTTTTATTTTATGGCATTCAAAAACACGAATGTTTATTTAGTATGGTTCATCTTTTTTTTAAAAGCATGTAAAAACTTCAGTTCTAGCGTTAAAAATGCAAAAAAGTAAAATTTTATAGTAAACTTATGTTTATATAAAATGTATTTTTGTGCGTAATAATCGACTCTAATTAAGAAATCAAAGCGCATGAATATCAAGCAATATTTAGATTCTACCTATTTAAAAACGGCAGAAGAAGCGGGACTCAGCGAAAAAGAAAATACTTTGGTAGTCAAAGGATTTGTCCAAGAAGCAATTGAGGAACATTTTAAGCTTATTATGATTCGTCCTAATATGGTTTCATTGGCAAAAAAAATGATTGTTGAGGCAAATTCAGTTGTATCAATAGGAACTGTAATTGATTTTCCTGAAGGTAAATCTTCGTTAGAAAATAAACTTATCGAAGCTCTTCAAGCTATACAGGATGGTACTGATGATTTAGATTTTGTATGTAATTATGAAGCATTCAAAAGAGGAGATTTAGCCTTGGTAAAAGAAGAAGTTTTGAAATGTACCCAATTGGGTTTAGATAATAATAAGGTTGTAAAGTGGATTATTGAAGTGGCGGCTTTAAGTGATAAGGAGATTATCCAGTTGTCAAGTTTGATAAAAAATATAATAGTTTCTAATTTCAAACAAGAGCTCTTTGCATCAGTTTTTGTGAAGTCCTCGACGGGTTTTTATAAAACAGAAAATAATTTACCAAACGGCGCCACTATTCCTTCAATACTGATGATGCTTGAAAATGCATCGCCCCTTCCCGTGAAAGCTGCAGGAGGTGTAAGGACCTATGAGGAAGCGGTTAAGATGATTCAATTAGGAGTGAAAAGAATAGGTACATCAGGCGCAAAAAGTATTGCTAACGGACAAAATTCACATAATGAATATTAAATTCACAAAAAATATAAACATGAAAAAAGGGTTGTTGGCTTTATTTTTATTTTCGTACTCCTTTTTTACATATTCTCAAGATTTAAATACTGCTTCAGTACAATCAGGCAAATCGGCGGAGCGATTTCCTGTTTTTCCGGATTGTGTAAATCTACAATCTAAAGTTTTAGAAAGCTGTTTTTACAATCAAGTTCAGGATTTTGTTTTTCAAAATTTTCAAGTTCCGGATAATTTAAAACAAAATAATTTTCAAGGGAATGTAAAAGTCCTTTTTGAAGTGGACAGTAATGGTGTTTTTAAAGTGATTTATGTTGATGCTGTTGATGAAGCATTGATAAAAGAAACAAAAAGGGTTTTTGGTACATTTCCAAAAATAGAACCGTCAACCTATAACGGAAAACCTACCTATTCTAAGTTTACCATAACTATTGCCATACCTTTAAAAAGTAGGGATGAAATTGAGGCTGAAGCTTTGGCGAAAGCCGAAATCGTTTCAAATAATAAACCGAAACTTACGGAATTAGATAGTATTGTTTATAAAAAATTCACTAATTCTGAGTTTGAAAGTCATTTGAATGTTCCTTTTTCGCATAGTTATTACGCTCAGTTTGATGGGGCCTTAAATCAAGTGGGAAGTAATAATCACACCGCTTCAAAACCATATACGTATGCTGAGGTTTCAAAATATTACGACTTGAAAGCAGTTAATGAAAAGATAAAAAAGAAAGCTTCTAGTTGGTGGGCAAGAAAATTATGGAATGAGAGTACTGTAGAAATCCAGGGCGATGGGTATTGGTTTACATTAAATCCTATACTTGATTTACAAGTTGGTAAAGCTTCAAAAAGTGAGGCGTCTTACAGTTATGTAAATACACGAGGACTCAATTTTAGAGGAGGTTTGGGCAAGCAGCTTAACTTTTCTACCACGGTTTTTGAGAGCCAAGGACGTTTTGCAGATTACTTAAATCGTTATGCAGAATCTATTAAGCCCGCTGGAGGAAATCCTGCGATTATTCCGGGGATAGGAATTGCAAAAGACTTCAAAACAGATGCGTATGATTTTCCTTTGGCTGAAGCCAATTTGACTTTTGCGCCCAGTAAATATTATGATTTGCAATTGGGTTACGGCAGAAATTTTATTGGTGATGGATACCGCTCTTTGTTAGAAAGTGATGGTGCCAGTCCGTATCCTTATTTCAAATTGAACACTAATTTTTGGAAAATAAAATATACGAATACATATATGTGGCTCAAGGATGTTCGTCCTGAGGTGACATTAGAAAGAACGTATGCCACAAAATTTATGGCAAATCATTATTTGAGTTGGAATGTTTCAAATAAATTAAATCTTGGTTTTTTCGAATCGGTAATTTGGACTAACACGAATGACAGAGGATTTGATGTGAATTTTGTGAATCCAATCATATTTTATCGTTCAGTTGAATTTGCATCTTCGGCAAGAAGTGGAAATGCAGTTTTAGGATTGACTTTTAAGTACAAATGGAGTAATCAAATCAATTTTTACGGACAGTTTATTCTGGATGAATTTTCTCTTGGAGACATCAAGGAGAGAGACAATAGTTGGAAAAATAAGTACGGTTATCAGTTAGGTATTAAGTACTACAATGCTTTCGAAGTAGATAATTTATTGTTGCAATTAGAATACAATCATGTGCGTCCGTATGTGTATTCTCATAGTATGCCAATTACAAATTATGCGCATAACAATCAGAGTATTGGGCATCAATGGGGCGGAAATTTCAAGGAATTTATTGCCATTGCTCGTTATCATAAAGGAAGGCTTTTTGCTGATGCAAAAGTTACTGTGGGAACACGAGGACTGGATTTTGATACAGCCGAAGACAGTTTTAATTACGGTGGGAATATCTATAAAGATTACGATGAAAATAGGGCTTTTGATAGTGGTGTAAAAGTAGGCCAGGGAAATAAAACGGCTGTTTTTATAGCTGATTTTCAAGGTGGTTATTTGGTGAATCCAGCTACGAACCTGAAGCTTTTTGGATGTTATATTTACAGAAGTTTTGATCCTGCAAAAAACACTGTGACCACTTTTACCGAAAGCACTAATTGGTTTACTTTAGGATTGAGAGCTGATATTTTTAATTGGTATTTTGATTATTAATCTTTTGTGAATTGTTTTTTGTCAAATCCCTTTTGATACACTACTTTTGCAAAAGTTTTTCAAAACAAACAAACTCTAGTATTGGACGCAACACAAAATACATTTTCATTAAAATCCATTTATATTGATTTCCGAGAGATCACTAAGGCGCGTTTAGCTATTAGTGTTGTGTTTTCGTCTATCGCGGGATTTATGCTTGGGATTTATGATTTGCATTCATTGGATTGGATGGTTTTACTAAAATTGGCAGTTGGTGGCTATTGTATGGTAGGAGCATCAAATGCTTTTAATCAAGTTATTGAAAAAGATTTAGATGCTTTGATGGATAGAACGAAAAATCGTCCCGTTCCAGCTGGCAGAATGTCTCAGGTTACGGCTTTGATTATTGCGAGTTTTTTAACGATTGTAGGGATTGCGATGCTTTATACGATCAATCCAAAAACCGCTATGTTTGGCGCCATTTCAATATTTTTATATACAAGCGTTTATACTCCTTTGAAAACGATGACTTCATTGTCTGTTTTTGTGGGAGCTTTCCCTGGAGCAATTCCTTTTATGTTGGGTTGGGTTGCGGCAACAGGAGAATTTGGAATAGAAGCGGGAACTTTGTTTTTAATTCAGTTTTTTTGGCAATTTCCCCATTTTTGGGCGATTGGGTGGTTTTTGTATGAAGATTATGAGAAAGCCGGTTTCTTTATGTTGCCTACAGGTAAAAAAGACAAAGGAACTGCATTGCAGATTATTCTATATACAGTTTGGTTGATTTTGGCGTCACTTTTACCAGTTTTGGGTTATACAGGACGATTATACATGACGCCAATTGCTGCGATTATTGTATTTTTACTGGGATTATGGATGCTTTTTTATGCTGTTCGATTATATAAATTAAGAACTGCAAAAGCGGCCAGAACTTTAATGCTAGTTAGCGTTTCTTATATTACATTGTTACAATTGGTTTATATATTTGATAAATTTTTAAGATAGTTATGGAGATGATAATGACAACTGAGGAACAAAAATCCAGAACAGCCAGATCATATAAGTTGATTTTGTTGTTTGCAATGGTAAGTATGACTATGATGTTTGCTGGTCTTACCAGTGCTTTTGTAGTGAGTAAGTCAAGAGCTGACTGGTTAAAGGATTTTCAATTACCAATAGCATTTTATTATAGTACAGCAGCTATAATAGGTTGTAGTGTTGCTTTTCATTTGGCTAAAAAAGCAATTCAGAAAAACAATCAAAGTAAAACGACAATTTTTCTTTTGACGACATTAGTTCTAGGAATATTGTTTGTAATTTTACAGTTCGTAGGATTTGGACAAATAGTGGATAATGGGTATTATTTCACCGGAAGTGGAAGCTCAATAACCACTACTTTTTTATACGTTGTTACGGTTGTGCACTTGATTCACCTTGCTGGTGGCGTGATTTCACTTCTAATTATAATTTATAATCATTTTAAACAAAAATACAATTCATCTCAAACCCTTGGAATTGAACTAGGTGCAATGTACTGGCACTTTCTTGACTTATTATGGGTTTATTTGTTTTTGTTTTTATATTTCTTTAAATAAGAAAAAAACGTAAATTTGGGAACTTTTTAACGAATATCTTTTATGGAAGCGACAGTTACTACTGCAAATAGTGAAGAAAAAACTTGGGGAGGCGGCAATGAGCCAATGGGAGCAAGTTATGGCAAATTAATGATGTGGTTTTTTATCGTATCAGATGCTTTAACGTTCTCTGGATTTCTAGCGGCGTATGGTTTTTCTCGATTTAAATTTATTGAAACTTGGCCATTGGCCGATGAAGTGTTTACTCACTTCCCATTTATGCACGGCGTTTCTGCTCCGATGTATTATGTGGCATTAATGACTTTTATTTTGATTTTTTCATCTGTAACAATGGTTTTGGCTGTTGATGCAGGTCATCAAATGAAAAAGAACAAAGTAGTTCTTTACATGTTCTTAACCATTATCGGTGGTTTGATTTTCGTAGGATCTCAAGCATGGGAATGGAAAAATTTCATCAAAGGGGAATACGGAGCTATCGAAACAAAAGGAGGAAGTTTACTTCAGTTTGTGGATAAAGACGGTAATCGTGTTGCTTTAGCTGAGTTTGCAGCTGTTTTACCTGAAGAAAGAGAACAGTTGACTAGAAGTAAAGGAAAATGGTTTATGGATGAACCAACTTTGCCTTCTTATTCTGTTGCCGAAGTTCAAGCGGGTTTCAAAGCACATCCTGAGCTTTTGATCAGAACTGAGGTTATAACCAAAGACAAGAAGAAAACAATCCTTTCGAGAGAAGAGTCTGAAGCAAGATTGAGTCAAGCACATTATGTTGTTGAAGGCGCAAACTTGGTAAGAAACGAATACGGAAGTAAATTATTTGCTGACTTCTTTTTCTTTATCACTGGTTTCCACGGATTCCACGTTTTTTCTGGAGTAATCATTAATATTATCATATTTTTCAATGTGTTAATTGGAACTTATGAGAAAAGAAAAAGTTATGAAATGGTAGAAAAAGTGGGTCTATATTGGCACTTTGTCGATTTAGTATGGGTATTTGTATTTACAGTTTTCTATCTAGTTTAATTTTCAAAAAGTAATTATCATGTCACACGAACACGTATCTAATATAGGTAGAATCTGGAAAGTTTTCGGAATATTATCTGCCGTTACTATTGTTGAAGTTTATTTGGGTATATTGAAACCAGATTTCCTTTTCATGAATGATTTTTTAAGTATGAACTTACTTAATTGGATATTCTATGCTCTTACTATTTTTAAAGCCTATTACATTGTATATGCATTTATGCACATGGAAGGTGAAAAAAGTTCTTTAAGAAGTGCAGTTGTTTTTCCAGTAATTTTTCTGATATTATATTTACTCTTCATTCTTTTGACAGAAGGGGATTATATTTATGAGGTTTTTAAAAATTCTACTATTAAATGGAATTTTTAACAAGATATTAATTCAAAAAGAGGGTACGCATTGCGTACCTTTTTTTATTTTTGTACTTTAATAAGTATCACTACAATGAAAAAAAATATTGTCCTTTTCGTTCTTTTTATTTTACCTATAGTTGCCTACCTTTTTTTTGCTTCAGGTGTGAATGGCTTTACTAAATTACCTACAATAACTCCTAATACTGCTGATTTAGGTAATTGGCAATCTTTAGACGGCCAAAAAGTTAGTTTGAATGGCAAAGTAACGATTCTCGGTTTTATGGGCACTGAGCTTTTAATAAACAGAGGAAATCTTTTCAATTTAAATCAAAAAATTTATCAAAGGTATCATGAGTTCAAAGATGTTCAGTTTGTGATGATTTGTCCAACTGGAACTGAAAAAGATGCTAAAAAAGTGGTAGATGCTTTGGGTGCTTTTACTGATGTTGCTCAATGGCGCTTTGTATTTGCATCAACAGAAGAGATTGCCACTTATTATGATCAATTGAAATTGGTTGAAAAATTAGATGAGAATTCTGGTACGCCAAAAGTCTACATTATTGATAAAAAACGAAATCTTCGCGGTCGAAAACTAGTAAAAAACACTAAAGAAGGTTACAATACATTTCACCCAGCAGAGTTGAGTAATGAAATGCTGGATGATTTTAAAGTTATACTTTATGAATATCGAGCAGCTCTTAAAAAGAACAACAACGCTACTAGAAAAATTTAATATTATATGTTCAAAAATAAATCATACATAGGAATCTCTTTTATTATTTTGATTTTTGGGATTTATGCAGTTCCAAAAATAGTTGAAAGAATTAAAAACGATAAAGTGGTTCAAGGGGATAGACTTGACAGTGTTAATCCAGTAACTGCAGAAGAAGGGCAACTAATTAAAATAGGACCTGCGCCTAAATTCGAATTAGTAAATCAAGACAACAAGAAAATTACTAATGAAACCTACAAGGGTAAAGTGTATGTTTTGGAATTTTTCTTTTCTACCTGTCCTACGATTTGCCCAAAAATGAATGAAAGTATGTTGGTTTTAGAAAAGAGTTTTTTTGGTAATCCTAATTTTGGAATTGTCTCAATTACTATAGATCCAGCTCATGACACGCCACAAGTATTAAAAGACCATGCAGATCTTTTAGGTGTAAAATCCTCCAATTGGAATTTTTTAACCGGAGATAAAGCCTATATTTTTAATTTAGCTAATAAAGGTTTTAATCTTTATGCAGGTGAGAATAAAAAAGTTGCTGGTGGTTTCGAACATTCAGGATTGTTTGCATTGATTGATAAAAATGGAAATATCCGTTGTAGAAATGATGATTTTGGAAATCCAATTTTATATTATGATGGTTTGGATAAAAAAGGAGTAAGAAATATTCAGCAAGATATTAATATTTTATTAAAAGAATAATAATGGAAAATAACACGTTAGAACATAGGTTTAATAAGTTTATTATAGCAGTTTCAATTTTAATACCAGTTGTGGTAGCCATACTTTTTGGAGTAAAATTAAAAGATTTTGGATATAATGTAGAACCACTTTCATTTTTGCCACCAATATATGCTACTACCAATGGTATTACAGCTATTATTTTAATCGCGGCAGTTGTTGCTATTAAAAATGGAAAAAGAAAACTTCATGAAAGGTTAATGACTTCAGCTATTGCTTTGTCTGTTGCTTTTCTAGTTATGTATGTAGCGTATCATATGACTTCTGATTCTGCTGTATTCGGAGACTTAAATCATAACCATTTATTGGAAGATTCTGAAAAATTAAGTGTCGGATCTTTGAGAATAGTTTATTTGCTAATTTTAATTACTCATATTATTTTGTCGATTGCCATTATTCCTATGGTTTTAATAACGTATGTTAGAGCATTGGCAGAAAATTTTGACAAGCATAAAAAAATATCCAAAATTACTTTTCCTATTTGGTTGTATGTTGCCGTAACTGGAGTAGTTGTTTATTTAATGATTTCACCGTATTATGTATACTAAATCTAAGAGTAAAGAGTTAAAAGCTAAGAGTAGAATCGAGAAGTTTTGCGTTTATGCCTTTCTTCTGGTTTTTAGTCTTTCCTCGCTATCAGCAAATGCGCAATGTGCCATGTGTCGCGCCGCATTGACTAGTGAAGGAAATACAACTAAAGCAGCAGCGGTAAATGATGGAATCGTTTATTTAATGGTAATTCCATATCTGCTTGTTGCAGGAATTGGGTATGCTATCTATCGAATGAAAAAGAAAAAATCCTAAAAAATTAATTTCAATAGCGATTCAAAAATCAATCTTAAAACATTGTGTTTGATGGTTTACTGATGACTACAAACTGACCACTCTACTTCAGTCCATCTACGGAAACATTAACGGTTCCTTTTACTTTTATAAAGGCAATAATAGCTTGATTTGTCAATTGGATTTTTTGAAATTGAATTTCCTCCATTTTTCCGTTTACAAAAACCCCTTGCATCGGAGAATAATTTTTTAAATAGGTCATCATGCTTTTTTGGCCTTCTTCAAGATTTGGTTTGATGGAGTAGCGACAGCTTTGCTCTATTTTTCTTAAAATTAGTCCTTGCGCTAACCAATTGGCAGTTCGCATTAATTTATTTTTTGTGTCTAAAGCATAATCCAATTGGTCGAAAAATACTTCTTTGGTTTTGTCGTTATATTGAGGAAAACCGGCTAAATAGATGGTTCCGTTTACAGATCCCAATACATCTAAAGCAATTATCATTTTTCCGTTTTTGTGCCAAATAGCAACATTTTGAACTTTTACTTTCTTGGAACCTGAACCAAATTCTTGTCCGGCGAAATTCTTAGTCATTAGTTTTGAAGCTTCTAGATAGGTAGAAACAGCAACAATGTTTGCAGTAATTTCCTGAGGTATTTTAGATACGGGTTTTAAAACAATTTTGCTGGCATTAAATTTAGATTCGGGTTGCCTTCCTATTAATGTTTCCATGTTGCATTTCATTCCCATTTCCAATACAAAAGTGTCGTTTTTGAGTTTGGCATTAGTAGAATAAATTTCGATAGGAACAATTCGAAGCCAACTTTCATAAGTCTCACTCATTTGAAAAGGAACGCAAATTTTTTCTAATGCTGCCAAAACATTCGGCTTGAAATCCATTGATTTTGCAATAGCATCATCAATTTTCTTTTCTATTTTAGACTTGAAAAGCTTTATTCCGGGATTGATAAGATAGGTTACGGGCACATTTTTTCCAAAAACGGTCATCGTAGGACTTTCATTCCAATCCAATGATTTTAGTTCCGTTTTGGTATTCATTTTCCAATTGGTTAAACCTACATCGCTGAGTAAAGTTACGACGCCATCAAGATTAAATTCTTTAGTGTTGTATAATTCGACACCCATTTTCTTTGTTCCGATCCTATATTTTACGATAGCTTTCAAGGGTAAGACCGTTCTGATTTTTTGACCATTGGCAGCGTTGTCATTTTTGATTGTGATTGGTGCTAATTTCCAAATCTTCATTTCAATATCATCATCTTCGATATTATTGTCTTCATAAATCAGCCCATTCAGAAGTGAATTTGTTTGGTTTTCGATATCCTTCAATTTTACACTGATGGGTAAATTGATAAAGGAAGGAGTGTTTTCGTATACTAAAGGAGTGGCATCATCTGGTTCTGGTTTTAGAGTAGCTATTTTGTTTGTCGTAGAACAGCTTGTTATCAATATGATAGAAAAAAAGGTAAGAAGGGCTAAAAAATATCTATGCATTTTATTTTAGTTTGATGAGGCAAAATTAGCAAAACAATTCTTTTTTAGGATTAATGTGTAACATTTTCACAGCAATTAAGTCTTATGATTAAATTCCTGATAAAGGTATTAACGTTTTCTTATTACAATTTCTTTTAGAGAAGAATTAATATTGTTTTAAAATTAACATAATTATGATTGAAATTAAAGATTTGCATAAGTCCTATAAAATGGGAAATTCCGAATTACATGTATTAAAAGGAATTAATTTCAACATTAAAGAAGGGGAATTGGTAGCTATTATGGGTTCTTCTGGTTCAGGGAAATCTACACTGCTTAATATTCTTGGAATTCTTGACGAAGCTGATTCTGGGAATTACATTTTGGATAATGTGCCTATTAAAAATCTCAACGAAACTATTGCTTCAAGATATCGCAACAAGTTTTTAGGTTTTGTTTTTCAATCTTTCAATTTAATAAATTATAAAAGTGCTTTAGATAATGTGGCGATGCCATTATATTATCAAGGTATAAAAAGGAAAGAACGCAATGAAATTGCAATGAATTTTTTGGAAAAAGTAGGTTTGTCATCACATTCACATCACTTACCAAATGAACTTTCCGGTGGACAAAAACAACGTGTTGCCATTGCAAGAGCATTGGCCTCAAATCCCAAAGTATTATTGGCCGATGAGCCTACAGGAGCTTTGGATACCAAAACATCTTATGAAGTTATGGAGTTGATACAAGGGATTAATGACGAGGGAAAAACCATTTTGATTGTAACGCATGAGCCTGATATTGCTGCCATGTGCAAAAGAAATGTGGTTTTAAAAGATGGTTTAATCATCGATGATAAATTAGTAGAACAAGTAAGAGCATCCGCTTATGTTTAATGTAGAGCGCTGGCAGGAAATTTTTGAGGCAATTGCCAAGAACAAACTGAGAACTTTTCTCACGGGAATTTCTGTGGCTTCTGGAATTTTCATATTAGTAATCCTTTTGGGCGTGGGTAAAGGACTTCAAAATGGGATTGAAAAACAGTTTGAACGTGATGCTGATGGATTAATTTCTGTTTGGTCAGGTACTACAACAAAAGGGTTTAAAGGATTAAATCCGGGGAGACAAATTCAATTCAGAAATAGTGACTATGCTATTTCAATTCAGAAATTTGGAGATCAATTAAACATAAAATCTGCCAATTATATTTTTTGGAACGGAGTTATGGTTTATGGTAAAGAAACTGGAAATTATAGATTTATAGGGGTTTATCCTGATTATATAAATGTTGAAAATGCCACCATAGTTGAAGGAAGATTTATCAATGAAAATGATTTAAAAAACAGTGAAAAAGTAACGGTTATTGGACAAAAAGTAAAGTTGGATTTGTTTAAAGAAAAAAATCCTATTGGTGAACAGATTGTCATTAATAATATCACATTTAAAGTGATAGGAGTTTTTACTGATCCTGCTGGAGAAAGGGAGGAATCCAGAGTTTATTTGCCGTTGACAACGACGCAACAAGCTTTTGGTGTAGGGGATAAAATTAGTAATCTTGATTTTACACTTCCTAAAAAAGATACTTACGAGGAAGCTTTAGCGCAATCAACAAAATTCACAGAAGAGTTAGGACAATTATTGAGAAGTAAAAATACAATTGCACCAGATGATGAAAGTGCTATAGGAATTAATAATTCTATAAAAAATGCAAAACAGTTTTATGATTTAAATCTATATATCCGATTGTTTTTTTGGTGGGTTGGAATTTGTACCATAATCGCAGGAGTAGTTGGAGTAAGTAATATCATGTTGATTATTGTAAAAGAAAGAACCAAAGAAATTGGTATTAGAAAAGCACTTGGCGCCTCTCCTGTTTCTATCATCGGAATGATTTTGCATGAATCCATTTTTATTACGACAATAGCTGGATTTGTTGGGCTTTTATCAAGTTTATTATTGCTGGAGTTAGTTGGTCCGCAAGTATCAAGCGATTATTTTTTGAATCCCGAAGTTGATTTTAGCATTGCTTTAACCACTTTGATATTATTAGTTGTTGCTGGTGCTTTGGCTGGATTTTTTCCGGCATACAGAGCTGCCAAAATTAAACCCATTGTAGCACTTAGAGACGAATAATTATGTTTGATAGAGATAAATGGAACGAGATTTTAGAGGCTTTAACTGCTAATACATTCAGGACGATTCTTACTGCGTTTGGTGTTTTTTGGGGAATATTTATTTTGGTAATATTACTCGCTGCAGGAAATGGATTGGAAAATGGCGTTAAAAAAGGGTTTGATGGAATTGCGACCAATACTATGTTTATGTGGTCACAAACTACTTCAAAACCGTTCAAAGGATTGCCTACAACCAGAGAATTTAATTTTAAAAATGCTGATATTAATGCTTTGAAAGAGAATTTTCCGGATTTATTATACGTTTCGCCCAGAAATCAATTGGGTGGTTATGAAGGAGCAAATAATGTGGTCAGAGGAACAAAAACGGCAGCTTATACGATTTACGGAGATTACCCGGAATTGATTAAGCAAGAATCAATGGACATCATAAAAGGGCGTTTTGTGAATCAGCAAGATATTTTATTGAAGCGTAAAGTTGCAGTTATTGGTCAAGGCGTAATAAACGAAATGTATGAGAAAGCAGAAGAAGTTATTGGGACTTACATCAAGATTAATGGCGTGAATTTTATGGTAGTGGGTGTTTATAACTCAAAATCTAGAAATAATGGAGATGCTGAATCCGCTCAAAAAAATATTTTTATGCCATTTACTACCTTTCAACAAGCGTTTAATTATGGTGATACAGTAGGATGGATGGCGCTTACAGCTAATGATGATGCTTCAATTACGGAGTTGAAACCTAAAATTTTAGACTTCATGAAATCCAGACATTCAATACATCCTCAAGATGACAGAGCGATTGGTAATTTTGATTTGTTTCAGGAGTTTAGCAAGATACAAGGCTTGTTCCTTATTCTAAAATTCATTGCTTATTTTGTAGGAACATTGGTATTGCTTTCCGGAGTAATTGGGATTTCTAATATTATGTTGATTGTTGTTAAAGAGCGTACCAAAGAAATAGGAATTCGAAGAGCTTTAGGCGCAACTCCGGGTGCGATTCGTTCCCAAATATTATCAGAAGCTATCTTTCTGACTATTGTCGCAGGAATGTTTGGAATTGCATTGGCTACAGGATTATTAGCAGTTATCAATATGGTTTTAGCATCTATGCCAAGTGAAGGAATGATGTTCGCCAATCCAAGTGTAGATTTGACAGTTGTTTTTATTGCTTTGCTTATACTCATTGGTTCGGGTTTATTAGCAGGATTAATTCCGGCTCAAACTGCCATAAATGTAAAGCCAGTAGACGCATTAAGAACTGAATAAAAGTATCAATCAAAAAAATATTTAATCGATTAAACAATAAGCAAAATGAAAAAAGGATTAACCATAACTATTTTAATTACAATCGCGCTAGTGTTCTTTGGTGCTTTGTATTATTTGTATGCCAAGAATCAGGAATCTCCAATTGTTTTTGAAACCGATAAGGCAGAAATAAAAACGATTGTGAAGAATACCATTGCAACCGGTAATATTGTTCCAGATGAAGAGGTGCTTATCAAACCTAATATTTCAGGTATTATTGAAGCGGTTTACATCAAAGCAGGTGAGAATATCAAAGCGGGTGATTTAATAGCAAAAATTAAAGTTGTTGCCAATGTATCTAATTTAAGTAATTCTCAAAATCAGGTGCAAACATCTAAAATTGCTTTAGACAATCAAGAGAAAGTGTTTTTGAGACAAAAAACCTTATTTGATAAAGGTGTTATTTCGGCTAATGATTTTGATGCGGCTCAATTAGCATATAAACAAGCGAAACAGAATTATAGTGCATCTCGACAAGGGTATGATATTGTGAAAACTGGAACAACTTCCGGACTGGGAAGTTATGCCAATACTTTGATTCGTTCTACAGTAAATGGAATGGTGCTGGATGTTCCAGTGAAAGTAGGAAATCAAGTAATTGAAAGCAATAATTTCAATGAGGGAACAACTATAGCCAGTGTTGCCGATGTTGGCCGTATGATATTCGTCGGGAAAATTGACGAGTCAGAAGTAGGTAAAATAAAAGAAAAATTGCCCATCGAAATTACTGTTGGTGCTATTGAAAACAAAAAATTTGATGCCGTTCTACAATATATTGCCCCAAAAGGTAAAACAGAAAATGGAGCGATTCAATTCGAAATAAAAGCATCTTTGGCAAATAGAGACGATACTTTTATCAGAGCAGGTTTAAGTGCAAATGCTTCCATTATTTTAGAAAAAGCGGATAAGGTTTTAGCAATAAAAGAATCCTTGATTCAATTTGATAAAAAAACACAAAAACCATACGTCGAGGTTGAAACCGGAGTGCAAAAATTTACAAGAAAAGATTTAGTTTTAGGCGTTAGCGATGGAATTTATGTTGAAATAAAAAGCGGAATTAAAGCGTCAGATAAAATAAAAATATGGAATCAAGGTCTAAAAAATGAAGAAATGAAACCTTAAAAATACATTCAAAAAAGAATTTTAGTTTTTAAAAAAATGTTAAATATGTGTAGTACCTTTGCTACACTTTCATTCAAAATATATGAAAAAAAATAGTTGTATCAGTTTCGTTTTTATTGTGCTATTTGGTTTGTCCGTTCAGGGACAATCCAAAAAATGGACTCTGGAAGAATGCGTAAAATATGCCATACAAAATAATATCTCAATCAAGCAATCCGAGTTAGATACTAAAACGGCAGCCATTGATAAAAAAGGAGCGATTGGGAACTTCCTTCCATCATTGAATGCCAGTGCTTCTCATTCTTGGAACATTGGTTTGAATCAGGATATTACAACAGGGCTTTTGCGTAATCAAACGACTCAGTTTACGTCTGCTGGAGCAAATGTGGGAGTGGATATTTACAAAGGTTTACAAAACCAAAATACATTGCGTAAAGCCAATCTTTCGATTGTGGCGGCTAAATACCAATTGCTTAAAATGCAGGAAGATGTAGCTTTGAATGTTGCCAATGCTTTTTTACAAGTGCTTTTTAATAAAGAAAACTTAAAAGTGCAGAAAGAACAATTGGGAATTAATGAAAAACAATATGCGCGCTCAGAAGAGTTAGTGAAAGCAGGATCTATTCCGCGTGGCGATTTATTGGACATAAAAGCTACTGTAGCATCAAACAATCAAAATGTTATTGCTGCAGACAATGCGTTATTAATTTCAAAATTGAGTTTGGCTCAATTATTACAACTAAAAGACTTTGAAAACTTTGATGTTGTTGATGAAACAGACATTAAAGATGAAAATAATATTATGGCACAATCTCCGGTAGCCATTTATGATAAAGCTAAAGAAGGAAGGACTGAATTGAAAATTGCAAGAACTAATTTAGAAATTTCACAGAAAAATTTAGAAATTGCCAAAGGAGCTTTTCAACCTACTTTACAAGGGTTTTATAGTTTTAATAGTCGAGTTTCTTATGCAGATGTTCCTGCTTTTGACAGTATGGGAAATGTAATTGGTACAAAAAGTCCAGCGCCATTTTTTGATCAATTCGGGGATAATAAAGGACAATCTTTTGGAGCTCAGTTATCGATTCCTATCTTTAATGGATTTTCAGCTAAAAATAATGTAGAGCGTTCTAAAGTAAGTTTAGAAAGATCAAAAATCGCTGTAGAGCAACAAGATTTAGATTTACAAAGAAATGTTTTCACTGCATTTGCAGATGCGAAAGGTGCTTTGAATGCTTATGAATCTTCGGTTGTAGCACTTGAATCAAGACAAGGAGCGTATGATTATGCCAAAGAGAAATATGCAGTTGGTTTGATGAATGCTTTTGATTTTAATCAATCACAAACCTTACTTACTAATGCACAATCAGATGTTCTTAGAACAAAATACGATTATATTTTTAAAATTAAAATATTAGAATTCTATTTTGGAATTCCACTTATCAAAAACTAATTTATCATGTCAAAGAAAACAATTTATATACTAATAGGTGGAGCAGTAGTACTTATTGCTGCGTTAATAGGACTTTCAAAATCTGGAGTTATCGGGAATAAGGACAAGGGAACTGAAGTTGAAATCGCCCAAGTCAATCCTGTAACTATTGTTGAAACGGTTTCGGCTACAGGGAAAATTCAACCAGAAATTGAAGTTAAAATTTCATCTGAGGTATCAGGAGAGATTATTTCTTTAAACGTAAAAGAAGGACAAGTTGTAAAGAAAGGGGATTTATTAGTTAAAATAAACCCAGATTTATATACTTCAGGTTACAATCGTTCAGTTTCTAATTTATCAGGAACAAGAGCAAATTTGAGTCAGGCCGATGCTTCGTTCAAAGAGTCTAAGTCAAGTTACGACCGAAATAAAACATTATTCGAAAAAGGAATTATTTCAAAGTCAGATTGGGATAAAGCAGTTGCCTCTTATGAAGTGGCAAAAGCAGCTAAACAAACGGCTTATTTTAATGTTCAAAGTGCGTCGGCAACTGTAAACGAAGCCAAAGACAATTTAGGACGTACGACAATCTATGCGCCAGCGGATGGAACAATTTCTATGTTAAACGTAGAATTAGGTGAGCGCGTTTTAGGTACACAACAAATGACTGGAACAGAGATTTTGAGAGTAGCCAACTTGAATAACATGGAAGTGGAAGTGGATGTCAACGAAAATGATATTGTGAAAATTAAAGTAGGTGATGATGCTAATGTTGAAGTTGATGCTTATCTAAAAAAACAATTTAAAGGAACTGTAACTAGTATTTCTAATTCAGCTAGTTCAGCTTTGACAGCAGATCAAGTAACTAATTTTAAAGTTAAAGTAAGAATTCTGAAAGAATCGTATCAAGATTTATTAGAAGGAAAACCAGATACCTATTCTCCTTTTAGACCTGGAATGACTGCAACGGTTGATATTATTACAGAAACAAAAACGAATGTATTGTCAGTGCCAATTAGTTCAGTTGTAGTAAAATCAGATACGACGGCTGTAAAAGAAATTAAAGTTGAAGATCCTAATGAAGAACAAAAAGGAGCTGCACCTAAAAGTGATAAGAAATTTGAATGCGTATTTGTAAAAGTAGGTGATAAAGCTAAAATTAGAATTATCAAAACCGGAATTCAGGACGATACAAATATTGAGGTTTTAACCGGTCTTAAAAAAGGAGACGTAGTGATAACCGGGCCTTATACTACCGTTTCAAAGGATTTAAATTCTGGAGATAAGGTAACGTTAAAAACGGATAAGGATAAAACGGAAAATAAGAAATAATAGAGTATACTAATATTTTAAAAATCACAATCATGAAATATATTTCATGATTGTGATTTTCAAGTTAAAATAAAATCTGAAAATTGGAATACATTCTCAACATAGAAACCGCTACGAAAAACTGTTCAGTTGCTCTTGCAAAAAACGGTAAAACAATTGTATGCAAAGAAATTGCCGAAGAAGGATATTCTCATGCAGAACGACTTCATGTTTTTATTGAGGAAATTATAAAAGAGGCGGGAATTAAGCTTAATGATTTATCTGCCATTGCAGTGAGTCAAGGTCCAGGATCTTACACAGGATTGCGAATAGGCGTTTCGGCGGCTAAAGGACTGTGTTATGCACTTGATATTCCATTAATTGCTGTAGATACTTTACAAGCTTTGGCGTCGCAGGTAGCCATTTCAAACGGATTAATCATTCCCATGATTGATGCCCGAAGAATGGAAGTGTATAGTGCTGTTTTTACTCCAAATTTGGAACGAAAAAGAGAAGTTCTAGCCGAAATAATTACAGAGAATTCATTTGAAAATTTGCAAGAAACACTTTATTTTGTTGGTGATTGTGCAGAAAAGTGCAAGTCAGTTTTGACCAAAGAAAATTATATTTTCCTTGATGAAATTGTATATCCTTCTGCTAAAGAAATGAGTGCGATAAGTTTTGAAAAATTCAAAAAAAGCGACACTGTAGATGTCGCTTATTTTGAACCGTATTATTTGAAAGACTTTATGATTACAACTCCAAAGAAATAATTTATTTAAATTAAGAATTCTCCTTAGTTGATTCTCTTACATAAGGTTGAATTACAATTCCGGCAGCGTCAAATTCCAGTTTGCAGCTTTCTAAAGTTTCAGAGAAAACGACACCATAATCTTCATTATTTGCCCATGGTCTCACCGCAAGTTGAATGGCATTGTCAGTTAAGTTTTTTACAGAAACTTCGGCAGCAGGGGTTTGAAGTACTTTTGGATTATTTTTTAAAATGGCAGTAATTATTTCTTTCACTTTTTTAATATCCGTATCATAGGAAATGGCGATGGTCAAATCAGCTCTTCTAATTTTTTGCAAAGAATAATTGATAATGTTTCCATTTGACAAAGAGCCATTTGGAACAAAAATAGTTTGATTATTTGCTGTGATTAATTTGGTTACAAATACTTGTATTTCGCTGACAGTTCCTATTACTCCTTGTGCTTCAATAGTATCATTTACCTTAAAAGGTTTAAAAAGAATGATTAACATGCCGCCAGCAAAATTCGATAAGGAACCTTGAAGTGATAAGCCTACAGCAAGTCCCATTGCGCCTAAAATGGCTACAAATGACGAAGTTTCTATTCCTAGATTTGAAATGAAAGTCACAAACAAGAGTACTCTCAAAACCCAAAGTAAAATATCGGCAAGGAACTTTGTCAAGGTAGGATCTAAATCTCTTTTTATCATTAGTTTTCTAATGAATCTATTGATAAGCCGAATGGCGTAAAGACCAATAAATAAAATTACAAAGGCAGAAATAATTTTTGGCGAATAATCAACCAATACTGTGATGAATGTATTGGCATAATCAGTTAACTGATTTGGATTTAAGTTCATTTTTTATCTAATAAAAAACCTTCTCAAAAGAGAAGGCTAAGTTTGAAGTGCAAAAATACAAATAAATTATTTTTTTATAAATTAATCTGCGTCTTCTTCTATTTTATTTTTAGTTTCTTTAGCTTTTTCAGTGGTGTCTGCATCACCATCTTTTGCTAATTCACTTGCTTTTTCAGAAACAGTTTCAACAGCATCAGTAGCTATTGTTTTAGTTTCACTTGCTATTTCTTCGACTTTTTCTATGGCTGCGGCAGTTTTTTCTTTTACGGATTCTACTACTTTCTCAGAATGTTCAATAACCGTTTCTTTTGCAAGACCAGCAAAATCTTCTACTTTATCTATAATTGGAGCTGCAGTTTCTTTTACTTTTTCTAATGTTTCTTCTACAAATGTCTCTGCTTTTTCAAGGTAAGGAGTGGCAGTTTCTTTTGCTTTTTCAAATGTTTCTTCTGCAAATGTTTCTGCTTTTTCAAGATAAGGAGTGGCTGTTTCTTTTGCTTTTTCAAATGTTTCTTCTGCAAATGTTTCTGCTTTTTCAAGGTAAGGTGCAGCAGTCTCTTTTGCTTGCTCAAAAGTAGTTTCAGCTTTGTCAGCTAATTCGCTGGCAGTTTCTTTGGCTGAGCCAAATAAATTTTTTAAAAATGAAGATAGTCCCATGGTATTTTTATTTGATTAGTCCTACAATATTAAACAATTTTTTTTAGGATTGCTTTATTAAACTATTAATAATTTACTGAAAATCAGCATTTGGTATCAATTTCGTCCTGTTTTGGAAAACATAAAACAACGTTTTCTTTATTGTATAGCGTGCGGATAATAACACTATTTAATTTTTGGTTTCAGCCAGAATCATTCAGTTTGAAAATAAAAGAATTACCTGACGCCAGAAAGTAATGCAAATGATAGCCTTAAATAGCTTCTAGAAATAAAAAAGCGTTCGCCGCAGCAAACGCTTAAATGAATCGGTCCAATTAATCTATTCGAGTTCGAAAGTTAATTTTAGGTTTACTCTATATTCTGTGATTTCACCTCCACTTACGGCAGCGCTTTGGTCTTTAATGTACACAGAACGTATGTGGTTTATGGTTTTAGCCGCCTTTGCTACTCCTTTTCGAGTGGCATCTTCCCAACTTATATCTGAACTGGAAAGCACTTCAATTACTTTTAATACTGAGATAATTTCTATTTGTTAAGTTAAGTATTAAATGTACCTATTTTATTTAAAATGGCAATTATTTTCACATAACTATAACATTTACAATTAATTGTGTAATTTTATTTTGCTTATGCGTTTACAGCTTCCACTTTAATTCCTTCGTCGTTCAGCATGCTTTTCAGCATGTTTTCTATACCGCTTTTTAAAGTAAATGTTGATGACGGACACCCGCTGCAAGCTCCTTGAAGGATAACTTTTACTGTCTTGTCAGTTTCGTTATACGAATCGAATGCAATATTTCCACCGTCAGCTTGCACTGCAGGTTTTACATATTCCTCTAATATGTTGATGATTTGTTGCGAGGTTACATCCAGATTATCAAACTCTTTTGCTTTGGTATCTTCTTCTGCTGTAGTGGCTTGAATGAAATTTTCATCTAGAACTGTTCCGCCGTTTTCAATATATAGCTTGATGAAACTTCTTAATTCTAATGTTATTTCCTGCCATTCATTGATTTCATATTTAGTTACCGAGATGTAGTTTTCATCAATGAAAATCTCTTTCACATAAGGAAATTTAAAAAGTTCTTTTGCTAATGGAGATGCACCTGTTTGATCAATATTTTTGAATTCGATAGCGTTTTTAGTCAACATTTTACTCACTACAAATTTCAATGCAGCTGGATTTGGAGTGGTTTCTCCATAAACGGTCACAGGCTGTTTTTTAGTTTTGTTTTCGTCAATAGTGATTATTGTTCCGCCATTGTTTACAAATGTTTCCATTTGTTCTGCTACGGCATCTTTGACATCATCCCATTCCACAATGCTATATTTTTCGATTGCTATAAAATTTCCGGAGATATAAATTGTTTTTACAAAGGGAAGGTAAAATAATTGTTGTGCTAGTGGAGACGTTTTAGTCTCATCAATGTTTTTGAATTCAAAACTTTCATTTTGAGTTATAAAATCTTGAAATTCAAACTTTAATATAGTTGGGTTTTGTGTTTCTTTTATGCTAACTTTGTTCATGACTTTTAAATTTTTACAAATTTACTAAAGTTATTTTCTATGAATAACTATATTTGAGTTTTTAATGAATAAATTAACTTTAGTTTAATTTTTAGATAAGCTGTTAGCTCTTGTTTCCATAAAACTTTTATTGATTTAAAATTATTCATTCCTATTAAAAAGTAATTAAATGTATAATAAAATTAGATTTTTATCGTCCCTTTTTTTTATATCCTTCTATTCCTTTTCGCAGGAAGGAATCCCAGTTTATTCTGATTATCTTTCCGATAATTATTACTTAATTCATCCTTCAATGGCAGGCGCGTCAAATTGTGCCAAAATTAGGTTGACTGGTCGTAAACAATGGTTTGACCAGGAGGATGCTCCAGAGCTTCAAACCTTAAGTTTTAATGGGAGAGTAGGTGAAAAAGCAGGTGCCGGAATTATACTTTTCAATGATAAAAACGGATATCATTCCCAAAAAGGAGTTAAGTTTAGTTATGCCTATCACTTAATGTTTTCAAGAAATGAAATTGATTTGAACCAGTTGTCATTTGGAATCAGCGCAGGATTAATTCAGAGCCAATTAGACGAAACTGAATTTATGCAATCTGGGGATTTTGATCCCATTATTGATGGAACTGTCGTGCAAAAGGACTCTTATTTTAATGTGGATATTGGAGCATCATACAACTACTTGGATTTTTATGCACATGCTACAGTAAAGAACGCGATAGAAACCAGAAGAGATATTTACACGGAATATGAAAGTGATAATTTAAGAAAGTATTTATTGAGTGCCGGATATATTTTTGGTGACAAAGACAAAATATTATGGGAGCCATCTATTTTATTCCAAATGGTGGATCAAACCAAAGAAAAATCGATTGACATTAACTTTAAAGCTTACAAGACGTTAGATTTTGGAAAGCTTTGGGGCGGATTATCTTATAGAAGAAGTTTTGATGGTGCAGAATACATTAATGGAAATTCTGTTTCGAAACAAAAACTTCAATATATTACGCCAATAGTTGGTGTCAACTTTGATAAATTTATGTTTGCTTATACGTATTCTCAATTATCGGGAGCTGTTAAATTCGATAATGGTGGCTATCACCAAATTACTTTAGGTATCGATTTGTTCTGCAAGCCTGTGAAATACGATTGCAACTGTCCTGCAATTAATTAATATTTATTCTTTTTTTCATGCTAATTAAATCTGTAAACGGTAAATCACCTTCAATTCCTGAGGATTGTTATGTAGCCGAAAATGCAACTATTGTAGGCGATGTTTCTTTTGGAAAAAATTGTAGCGTTTGGTTTAACGCTGTAATTAGAGGTGATGTAAATTTCATCAAAATTGGGAATAAAGTAAACATACAAGATGGAGCAGTAATTCATTGTACGTATAAAAAGCACCCAACAATTATAGGAAATAATGTTTCTATTGGCCATAATGCCATTGTGCATGGATGTCTGGTACACGATAACGTTTTAATAGGGATGGGAGCGATTGTTATGGATAATTGTGTTATCGAAAGCAATTCTATTGTGGCTGCCGGTGCCGTTATTACCCAAAATACAGTTGTAGCATCTGGTACTATCTGGGCGGGAGTTCCTGCTAAAAAAGTGAAAGATATTGATCAATCTGATTTTGCGGGTGAAATCGAACGCATTTCGAATAATTACGTGATGTATTCAAGTTGGTTTAAAGAGGAAGAGTAAAAAATATTGTTTAAAATTCTATTTCTTCAACCGAATATTTATTTTCTAAAATTTCAGTCAAAACTCTGGGATTTGTATTCGTGTAAAAAATAGGTTCACTTTTTTCTTTCGATAAAAAACCTACTTTGTCTCGTAATATATTTTTTGTTTGTTTCGCAACAGCTTCACCAGAATCTATAATTTGAATGTGCTCCGGAAGAATTTTTTTTATTTGAGGAATCAAATATGGATAATGACTGCAACCTAACACTAAATAATCAATGTTAGCTTCAATCATTGGAGTCAGGTAGGAGTGAAGTAGTTTCGTCATTTCTGGGGAATTGATGTCCCCGTTTTCAATCAGTTGGACTAATCCGTGACCTACTTGCTCAATTATTTTTGTGTCTTGGTACTTTTCTGTAGTCTTGTTAAAAAGTTCACTATTCAAAGTGCCTTGTGTCGCCAAGATTCCTATTATTTGCGTTTTAGAATGTGTAACGGCGGGTTTTATTGCTGGTTCAATACCTATAAACGGAATGTCATATTTTGCTCTTAATTCTTGGATTGCATTAGTCGTTGCAGTATTACAAGCGATCACGATTAATTTACATTTCATCTCCAGTAGGAAATCAGTATTTTTCATACTCAAAGCAATAATCTCTTGTTTGGATTTTTGTCCATAAGGGGCATTTTTACTATCTGCCAGATATATAGTTTTTTCATTGGGTAGTAATTGATGAATTGCTTTCCAAATTGAAGTTCCGCCAATCCCTGAGTCAAAAATTCCTATTGGTTGATTATTACTGTTCATAAAAACAAAGTTACATGCTGGAATTTGAATTTCCTAAAATTTATTTTAAACAAAAAACTGCTCAAACCTAAGATAAGGGTGAGCAGTTTTGTACGATTATCTGTTTTTTTTAGAAACCTAAATCTTTTTTTACATCCATAGTCAAGTTTGGACCATCAGCAAGTAAAAGACTAGAACCATCTAGAACATATTGGAATCCTTTAGCTTTACCTACTTTTTGAATAGAAGCTCTTACTTTTTCCATTAATGGTTTTACGATATCAGATTCTTTTTGTTGTAATTCTTTTTGAGCATTGTCTCTAAAGTCAACAATTCTTTTTTGCATATCTTGAACTTCTTTAGAACGATCACCATTTACAGCTTCAGTAACTGTAGCAGCTTCAGCTTCGTATTTTTTCAATTTTCCTTGGTATTCTTCAACCATTTTTTTGTAGTCAGCATCATACGTAGTACTCAATTTATCCAATTGTTTTTGAGCGTCTAGCATTGCTGGCATTTTTGTCATAATCTCACTTACATCAACATGAGCAGTTTTTGCTTGTGCATTAATTGTTTGGTTTGCTCCTAAAATAAAAATTGCAGCAATAAATAGAGTTTTAATTTGTTTCATCGTTTTTAAAATATTTAATAATTAATTTTTGTTTGTATTTTCTTTTAATTTTTCTTCTTTGGCTTTCCTGATAGCTTCTCTGTCTTCTAGTATTTTTTTTCTTTTATCGTCTAATGCTTTCTTGCGATCCTCTAAAACTTTCTTACGATCCTCTAATGTTTTCGCTCTTGCATCAGCTTGTTTTTGTTTAGCATCTTCAATGGCTAGTTTTGCACTGTCTTTAGCTGGGTCATTACTTGCAGCTTTTTCTGTGGCGTCTGCTTTAACATTTGCAGAAACCGTGCCATTTTTTTTAGCCTCTCTGTCGGCTATAACTTGTTTCCTTTTATCATCAAACTCCTTTTTCTTTTGCTCCTGAAGTAATTTTCTATCAGCGAGTATTTTATCTCTTGTTGCTTTTTTATCATCTAAGAGTTTTTGTCTGTCTGCCAATGCTGGATTTTCATCCAATGCATCTTCTTTATTTTGTTTGGCTTCTTCCTCTTTTTGTTGTTTTTTAGTCAACTGTTCTCTCTTTTCGGTCCTGTTTAATGTGCGTAAAATTTGATCGCTGATGTCAAATCTTTTTGCCGCAAATAACATGGTCAAGTCAGAAGTTTTGTCGAAGATAAAATCATATTTTAACCGTTCTGCAATATCTTGAACTGCAGTAAAAACTTGATCTTGTATTGGTTTTACCAAAACCGATTTTTGGATCATCAAATCCCCGTTGGCACCA
Source organism: Flavobacterium sp. GNP002 (assembly GCF_054343795.1). Classification (NCBI taxonomy): domain Bacteria; kingdom Pseudomonadati; phylum Bacteroidota; class Flavobacteriia; order Flavobacteriales; family Flavobacteriaceae; genus Flavobacterium; species Flavobacterium sp. GNP002. The sequence goes on along the minus strand of NZ_JBTGUW010000001.1, from coordinate 694,956 downwards.
AATCTTTTTTGTTGGTAATCCAGATTTTCGTTTTCAAGAAAATTAATTTCTGTTTCTCTTTCATCAATAAGCTCTTTAGTCAACAAGGCTCTTTCGGCCTTTAAGGCTTCCTTCAGTTTATTGATTTCAATTTTCTTAGTATCGATTTCCAGTTTCCACTTTTCAGCCTTTTGCTCTAATTGAGCTTTTGCTTCCGTATAATCAGGTACATTTTGTAAAATGTACTCCATGTCAATGTAGCCTAGTTTAGTCCCTCTGGTTTGCGCGTCTATTGTTTGTACAACGACTAACGCTAAAAATAGATATAAAAATTGTTTTCTCATAACGTTATAGTATTAGAAAATTTTATGTCATTTTTTTAAAATTGTTGTCCAATGATGAAATGAACTGATTGTAGATTATCTCGTACTGGATCAAACCCATGAGCAAAATCAATTCCTAATAATCCAAATGCTGGCATAAATACACGTAATCCAACTCCTGCAGAACGATTTAATGCAAAAGGATTATAGCTTTTGAAATCCTTAAACGATGATCCTGCTTCCATGAATGCCAATGCATAAATCGAAGCCGATGATTTCAATGTTATCGGATAACGTAATTCCATGGAGAATTTATTAAAAACAGTAGCTCCAATTTGATCTCCAGTTTCATTTACAGGTGTCAACGTGTTGTTTTTGTATCCTCTCAACTGTACTGTTTCTCTACCGTCCATAGAATAGTTTGCCTGTCCATCCCCACCAAGATAGAATCGTTCAAAAGGAACAACACCTCTGTCTTGATTGTATGCTCCAAGGAACCCAAATTCAGTCAAGGTTCTAAGTACTAATTTACCATAAATTTTTGTATACCAATCTGCTTTAAACTTTATTTTATAATATTCTAACCAATTAAATTTCTTTTGATCGACTAATGCAGCGTCTGCAGCTGCCTCTTGATAAGTCCCAACTTTATTCCCTTGGGCATCTAAATAAGCACCTTTCTCAAGGATAATATTTCCCGCAACATCTTTTATATCCTCTTTATTTTTTAATTTATATTCTTCTTTATCGCCTAATGTTGCATAATCTGTTCCGTTTAGCAATGAATAAGGAGGAGTTAATTTAGCTGAAATACTAAACTCCGATCCGTATGTTGGAAAAATTGGATTCACACCTTTATTACTTCTTGTTAACCCAACCGTGTAGGCAAAGTTTCTTGACGTTCCATCTCCAAAAGTAAATAATCCTGTATTGTAATTATTTAAATCATAATGTTGGTAACTTAACGATTGTGACAATACAAAGAAATCATCTGGAACAGTAAGTCTTTTTGCTAAACCAACAGACAATGTCATGATGTTAAAACTTTTAGTTTTATCAGCTTTTTGTGTAACAAAATTATTTAAAAATTGTTTACTATACGATATAGAGCTGCTAAATTGTACTGGTTTTTTTCCACCAAACCAAGGTTCTGAAAATGAAACACTGTATGTTTGAAAAAATGTACTGGCTTGCAAACGTAAAGATACTTTTTGACCATCTCCCATTGGTAGTGGTTTGTAAGCATCTTTGTTGAACATATTTCGTGCAGAAAAATTGTTGAAAGATAGTCCAAGCGTACCAATGAAACCACCACCACCATAACCTCCTTGAAGTTCAATTTGACTCGATCCTTTTTCTACAAGATTGTATTCTATATCTACCGTTCCAGCACTTGCATCAACATTTTTGAATTTTGGATCAATCGCTTCTGGATCAAAAAAACCTAACTGTCCAATTTCACGTACGGTTCTAACTAATTCGTCTTTGCTGTATTTTTCTCCTGGTTTTGTTCTTAATTCACGATAAATTACACGGTCATTTGTTTTATCATTTCCAACAACAGTGATTTTATTGAAATAAGCAATTGGCCCTTCAGTGATTCGTATTTCAAAATCAATAGTGTCATTTGCAGTTCTTACCTCAACCGCATTTATATTAGAAAATAAATAACCGTTATTTTTATATAAGTTGTCAATATCTTCTCCGTCAGGTTTTGATGCATCTGCAATCCTTTTTTGCAACAGAACACCATTATATGTTTCTCCTTTTTTCACACCTAATACTCGGCTCAATCCTTGATCCGTGTATACTGTATTTCCTAAAAATTTAATGTCTCCAAAGTAATATTTGTTCCCTTCCTCAACATTAATTTTAATGGATAATGCGTTCTTTTCTTTATCAAAAGTTACGGAATCCGAAAGTATTCTGGCGTCTCTGTACCCTTTTTCTTTATAAGCTGAAATTACTTTTTCTAAATCCGTTTTGTATTTGTCTTTTATAAATTTAGATGCCTTTAGAATTCGAATAGGATTTTTTTGTTTCGTATCCTTCATCGCTTTTCTCAAAGCTTTGTCTGACATTTTTGTATTTCCTACAAAATCAATTGTTTGAATTTTTACCTTTTCACCCTTGTCAATAGTGACAAGCATATTTACTGAATTTACTGTTGAAGTATCTTTAACAGTGTTTATGTTTACTTTAGTATTGTAAAAACCGTCTTTTTTGTATTTGTTTTCTATGTAGTTTTTTGTAGTAGTAATCAAGTTCTCATTAACTACTTTGTTTTTATTTAAACTGTTGTCTTTTATTAAAGCTTCTGTCTTTGTTTTCTTAACACCTACAAATTTTACTTGGTTTAATTTAGGTAACTCTACAATATTCAAATCAAGATAAATACTGTCATTTTGCACTTTATTTACATAAAATGAAATTTCATCAAAGAGACCTAGTTTTCCAAGTTTTTTTATAGCAGCACTGATTTCTTCACCTGGAACTGTTATTTCTTGTCCTTTTTGCAAACCTGAGAAAGTGACTACGGTTTGAGAGTTAAAACTTATGTCTCCAACCACCGCTACATCAGCTAATATGTATTTTTTTCCTTGATCAAAAGGGACTCTTTCTTGAGCTTTAACTTGTGAAAAACTTCCAAAAATCAAAACGGTAAGGACTATTTTTATGCTTTTATTTAACACTAAAAAATTATTTAATTTGTTCACTTGTTTTTCCAAATCTACGTTCTCTTTTTTGATAACTAATGATAGCCTCATATAAATCTTGTTCTTTAAAGTCTGGCCACAATATATCAGTAAAATACAATTCTGCATAGGCAATCTGCCACAACAAAAAGTTACTTATCCTATGTTCTCCACTTGTTCGTATTAATAAATCTACGTCAGGTAAATTTTGCGTGTAAAGATGCTCATTAATAATGGAATCGTCAATAGTGTCTATTGAAATTATATTATTTTTAACTTTATTACAGATGTTTCTGACTGCGTTGACAATTTCTTCTCTGGACCCGTAGCTTAACGCCAGAGTCAATGTCATTTGTGTGTTGTCTTTAGTTTTATCAATAACATCAAGGAGTTCTTTTTGTGCTGATTTTGGTAATTTTTCTAAATTACCTATAGCATTCAGTTTGATGTTGTTTTTTTGGAGTGTTACAAGTTCTTTTTTCAAGGAGTTGATCAGTACTTTCATTAAAGTTTCAACTTCTAGTTTTGGTCTGTTCCAGTTTTCAGTGGAAAAAGCATATAAAGTAAGAAATTCGATGCCGAGCTTAGCGCTCGATTCGATTATAACTTTAACTGATTTTGTTCCGCTTTCATGGCCTAAAGCCCTTAAAAGCCCTTGTTGTTTTGCCCAACGCCCATTACCATCCATAATAATGGCTAAATGTTTTGGCAAGTTATTCTTGTTGATAGTCTCTAGTAAATTCATTTTTTTATTCTGCACAATAACAGGGTTTGTTTCCAAAGGTATAAGTTAAAGTAACTCCTGAAAAAACATACCAATCATTATTATTTATATTTCCAAATCGGAGCGATTCCAAATTTTTGTTTTCCGGATTATTTCCGTCTATGTTATCTGTCAAAGTATATCTTGCACCAACTTCTGCAGCCAATATTATACTAGGAGTAATATTTGATTTTAATCCTATAGTCATTGGTATTGCAAATGAACCTGTGTTCTTGTCTTTTTTAGTTTCTCCGTCCAATACATACAATTCGTCATGTCTAAAATAACTTACGCCAGAATGCACATAAGGAGTAATTTTAGTACTTGCTTCATGAAGATTAAAATCAAAAAAGTTAAATTCAAGGCCTAAAGATACTTCTTTTATACCGTTTTCGAAGCGATAGCCTCTCTGGTTTCTACCGGGCTCTTTTGAATCTAAATCATTTGAAACGATTTTTGATTGCGTGTAAGAAAACCGGTAAGCATGTCTGGCACTTTTATTCCACTTGTATAGCAATCCAAAAGCAGGTTCATTTGGCGAAACATACGCAGTAGGGCCAACATCACCTATAAAATTACTTCCCCCTATGAAAACACCAACCTCGTGTATCTGAGCATTGGTAGACATTAAAGTGAAAAAGCAAAAAAATAAATAAAAAATTTTGTTCATTTAATCAAAAATTGCGTGCAAATATAATAATTATCAATTCGATTCAATACCCATTCAGTTAAATGTGTGTTTTTTTAATAATTAACTACTAAACTCACACTAATTAAGTATTAGTTTTACTAAAACGGGGAAAATTGATAAAATCGTATAGCGCTTGATTAAAATGATTTAATTCCTTTTGTCTTCTCCCCAAAGTAATTTCTTGCGAAGTGTTTTCAAAAAAGTTTCTTCGGTGATTTCGACCATATTAATTTGAAAAGGCGTTTTCTTTAAAGTTAGAATCGATTCGTTTTTTACCGAGGTAACTCTGGAATCTAAGGAGACTAAATAGTTTTCTTCTCTTCCTGAAACTTTCAGACGGATTTCAGTTTCATCAGGAACTACAAGTGGTCTTGCGGTAAGATTGTGAGGAGCAATAGGAGTAATAACGAGACTTTTTACGTCAGGTGTCAAAATGGGACCGCCACAACTGAGAGAATATCCTGTGGATCCTGTAGGTGTAGAAATGATTAAACCATCAGCCCAATAGGAATTCAAATATTCATCATTCAAGTAAGTGTCAATCGTAATCATCGAAGTAGTGTCTTTTCGGCTGACCGTAATTTCATTCATGGCAAAATTAATTGCGTCAATGGATTCATTTGGAGGTGTACACGTTAAACTCAGTAAAGTTCGTTTAGAAATTGTGTATTTTTTATCGATGACAAATTGCATAAACGAGGCAATATTTTCTTTTTGTACAGAAGCTAAGAAACCTAATCTTCCTGCGTTTATTCCTAAAATAGGTATGCCAGAATCTCGCACTAATGTTGCGGCTCTTAGTATAGTTCCATCTCCACCGATGCTTATCAGCATGTCAAAACTATCGTCAAGCTCTGTGTGGGATGTGAAAGTTTTATATTTTTTTTCTACAATCTTCCGTTCATTAAGCATCAACAAAAAATGAGATTCAATAATCATCTCTACATTGTTTTTGTTAAAAAAAACAAAGATGTCGTTTATGATGGGTTCTGTACTGTTCTGATAATATTGACCGTAGATCGCTACTTTCATCTTTTTTTTAATCGTTAATTTGATTATTGGGTTGTTTGAGATGGTGGTTGCTATTACCGAATCATCAAATCTCCGAATAAGCGGTTATATGTTAAGGTATTTATCTAAATAATCAGAGCGCTCTTTTAAATTATTGATATAATTGTCTTCTTGATGTTCCGATATGATTTCATAACTGTACCTTCTAAAAGTTTGTATAATTTCATTCATCGCACCCAAAGTTATTTTTAGGGTCACTTCTACACTATCCACATCGGCTTCCGAAATGAATAAACCCAAAAGCTTGCCGTTATTGCTTTCGACAATTTGAGTAATCTGACTCATCGAATAATCCAAAACTCCTTTTTTGACAATAATAATTCCGCCTGGTTCTTTTAAAAATGGTGTTTCATGAAAAAACTTCATGATATCCTCTATTTCATAATATCCTACGTAGGTATTGTTTTCGTCCAAAACGGGAACTAAATTAGTGTGATTTTTTGCAAAGACTTCCAAAACATCCAGCCACATCGTATTTGTTCTGGTAAAAAATCCCTCCAGAGTAAAGCGATAATCTGCTGCTTTTTTATCACTGTCAAAAGTCTCTATATCTTCCGATGCAATACTGCCAATGTAAACGCCCTCTTCAACAATTGGAAAATGTGAAAAGTGTAAGTCACTAAAAAAGTCTTGAATAGCCGCAATAGAATCGTGGCTGTCAATCGCTTTAAAATCATTGGTAATATATTCTGTAATTTCTGTCATAAATCAATCGGCAATATTTCATGCAAAATAATCAAAAATAAGCAAAATCTCCTAAGTTTTACTTTGTATTTTTGCTCCAAGTAAATACTAGTATCAAAATCAAAAAGTGTTCTAATGACAAAATTAAGTGTAAATATCAATAAAATAGCTACTTTGCGGAATGCTCGCGGAGGAAATGTCCCCGATTTATTAAAAGTAGCCACCGATATTCAAAAGTTTGGAGCGGAAGGAATAACCATACATCCGCGCCCGGATGAGCGCCACATTCGTTATCAAGATGCCCGAGATTTAAAGTCGATTGTTTACACCGAATATAATATTGAAGGAAATCCAGAGAAAACATTTATCGATCTTGTTCTGGAGATAAAACCGACACAAGTGACTTTGGTACCAGATGCAATTGATGCCATAACTTCTAATGCGGGTTGGGATACCATAAAACATGCCTCTTATTTAACTGAAATCGTTCAGGAATTTCAACGCAACGGAATCAGAACATCGATTTTTGTGGATCCTGTTCTCGAAATGATTGAAGGCGCCAAGAAAATTGGAACCGAAAGAATCGAATTGTACACCGAAGCATTTGCTCATCAATACAGTTTAGGGAATCAAGATGGAATTAAACCGTATACGGAATCGGCAATTTTGGCCAATGAACTTGGATTAGGAATCAATGCAGGTCATGATTTGAGTTTGGATAACATTCAGTTTTTTAAACAAAACATTCCAGGATTACTGGAGGTTTCTATTGGTCACGCTTTAATTTCCGAAGCTATTTATTTGGGATTAGACAATGTGGTGAATATGTATTTGCAAAAATTAAAATAGTTTTTTAAACCATTAAGAAATTAAGATAGATTAAGTCAAAAGCTTAATGACCTTAATATCTTAATGGTTTGTAATTTAAATTATAACGTTAAAATCTAAAATTATATGCTTTTTTCAAAAATAGAAGGGTCAGGAAAACCGCTTTTAATCCTTCATGGATTTCTGGGAATGTCTGATAATTGGAAAACACTCGGAACGCAATTTGCGACTGATTTTCAGGTTCATATTCTCGATTTACGCAACCACGGCCGAAGCTTACATTCAGAAGAATTCAGTTATGAAATCATGGTTCAGGATGTTTACGAGTATTGCCAGGCTCAAAATTTAGAAAACATCAATATAATAGGACACTCGATGGGCGGGAAAATAGCTATGCTTTTGGCAACGACTCATCCGGAATTAGTAGATAAATTAATTGTGGCTGATATTGGTCCAAAATTTTACCCGCAACACCATCAGGATATTTTGGCGGGATTGAACGCCGTAGATTTCTCAAAAAAACCAAGCCGCAATGAGGTCGAAGAAATCATGACAAGTTATATTCCTGATTTTGGAACCAGACAATTCTTAATGAAAAATTTATTTTGGCAAGAGCCGGGACAACTAGCTTTCCGATTTAATTTGGCAGTATTTAATCATAAAATGGATGAAATAGGAATTCCTTTAGCAGAGAATTCCATTTTCGAGAAGCCAACATTATTCATTCGCGGTGGAAATTCAAGGTATATTCTGGACAGCGATTTTGAAAATATAAAACAACATTTTCCAGATTCAAGCATCGAAACGATTCCTAATGTAGGGCATTGGCTTCATGCCGAAAACCCAACTGAATTTTATCAAAAAGTGACTTCTTTCCTAAAATAAACGTGATGATTTTAAATTTTCACTACATTTATTAAAACTTTAAAACAAAAATTCATGAATTTACTGATCAAAATTCTTATCACTTCGGGTTTAGTATTGCTAATTGCGAACTTTATGCCGGGAGTTCATGTAGCGGGATTTACTACAGCATTAATCGTTGCAATAGTTCTTGGGTTGCTTAACATATTCATCAAACCGATATTGGTAATACTTACATTGCCGGTTACCATCATCACTTTAGGATTGTTTTTATTGGTAATTAATGCATTAATGATTTTGTTGTGTACAAAAATTGTGGGCGGATTTAGCGTAGACACCTTTTGGACCGCCTTATTCTTTAGTATTATTTTGTCAGTATTGCAGTCTATAATGAATGGAATATTGGGCGAAGGAAAATAAGAATTCTTTTTTAACATGTATTTGTGAATGAATTAATTTACAGTATTTGTTAATTTTATACCTTTGTGTTCCTATATAAAATAAACAATGTCTAAAAAGTTTTACATAGTGCTATTAGTTATGCTTGGTTTCTTTATGACACCGAGCGTGGCTTTTGCATGTGGAACAAAAACGGAGAAGGCATGTTGTAAAAAAAAATCCTCTTCAAAAAAGGATAAAAAAGAATGTTGTAAAAAAGAACAGTCTTCAAAAAAAGAATCTCATGAAGGTTGTAGTGGAGCTTGTAAAGATGTTACTTGCAGCAGTTCAACCGTATATATAGGGATGACTTCGTTGTTTTACACCGAATTGAATAATCAACTCTTTAGTTTTTCTACAGAAAAACAAAATTACTATTACTCAGAAATCTTTATTTCCTCAGATTTCCGTTCTATTTGGCTTCCACCTAAAATAAGCTAAATTCCTTTTTCTGACAGCCAAAAGACTGTCTTTTTCAAAGCATTTTATGCTTTTATAATAATTAAATTTTAGTCGAATACAATTTGAAATGTAGCAAAACATGCTATTGTTTTCAATGTTTTTGCGGCTAATTCACCTCAAAATTATTCATACAATGAAATCAATAAAAAGAATATTGATGGCAATAATCCTATTGCTTTCAGTTACAATTGCAAGCGCGCAAATTAAAAACGGTAAAACAGAAACGGTAAAAATATACGGAAACTGTGACATGTGTAAAAGCAAGATAGAAACTGCCGGAAACCTGAAAAAAGTAGCAAAAGTCGAGTGGAATAAAGATTCTAAAATGGCAACACTTACGTATGATTCTACTAAAACGAGTCAAGACGAAATATTGAAACGCATTGCTTTAGCCGGTTACGACAGCGATAAATTTCTTGCACCAGATGCTACTTATGATACATTACATGGATGTTGTCAATATGAAAGAGAAGCTAAAGTAGCCGTTCCAACAGAGATGAAAATGGAAAGCGCTGCTGCAGAAAATCATATAAATCACGCCAATCATTCTGATACTGCAATTGCAAAACAGCAAATAGACACTAAACTAAAAGTTGTTTTTGATACCTATTTCTTATTGAAAGATGCTTTGGTAAAAACAGACGGAAAAACGGCTGCTATTGTAGGAAAAGACGTTCTAACAGCATTAAACGCAGTGAAAATGGACGTGCTTGCTATGGATGTTCACATGATTTGGATGAAAGAAATGAACGGTCTAATGGCTGCTGCCAAGAATATTTCGGAAACGCAAGACATCAAACGTCAAAGAGAAATTTTCATTCCACTTTCAAAATCGATGTATGAATTGATAAAAGTGGCTAAATATGAAACTCCGGTTTATCTTCAGTTTTGCCCTATGGCAAATGACGGTAAAGGTGCAAACTGGTTGAGCAAAGAGAATGCAGTTAAGAATCCATATTACGGTTCTCAAATGATGACTTGTGGAAAAACGGTAGAAACGATTCAATAAGAGTTTAAAGGGAAAATAAAATGAAAAAAATAATGCTGCTATTCAGTTTAATAATCAGTATTTCAACTGCAACTGCTCAAATGAAAATTGGTGACAGTTTGCCTGATTTTCAACTCAAAAATAATAAAGAGACAGCCATAAATTTAGCCTCTCTGAAAGGGAAAACGGTCTTAATTGACTTTTGGGCTTCTTGGTGTGCGCCTTGTAGACTGGCTAATAAAAAGTTGGTTCCTTTATACAATCAATATAAAAATGACAATTTTGAAATTGTTGGGATATCGCTGGATACAGATAAAACGAAATGGATGAATGCTATTCAAAAAGATAAATTAGAATACGAGCAATTAATCGATGCTAAAGGTTTTGATGCGAAATCTGCACTACTTTTTGGAGTGGAAGCATTACCCAATTCGTATCTATTTGATGCATCAGGAAAATTAGTTGCCATCAATCCTACGGAGCAAGAAATAATAATACAAATCAAAAAATAAAGCAAAATGGAAAATATAAATTTAAAATTCATTGGTATCGCTTGTTTACTTTTAGTAACAAGCTTAAAATCCTACTCTCAAATCTCAAAAGCAGAAATAATGGCAACAGGTTTAACGTGTTCGATGTGTTCCAATGCGATAAACAAACAACTTAAAGCAACTGTTGGTGTGGATAGCGTCAGTACTGATTTGAACACGAATACCTTCACGGTTTATTTTAAAAAAGAAAGTAAAATAATGCCAAGAGTATTAAAAGAAGGTGTTGAAAAAGCAGGTTTCTTTATTGGCTCATTAGTAATTACAATGCCTACAGAAAGCTTAAAAATCGAAGACAATAAAACCATTTCATTAAACGGTTCCACTTTCGTTTTATTGAATGAAGAACTTAAAAACAGTAATGGGGAAATAAAATTAAAAATTTATGATAAAGGTTATGTAACCCAAAAAGAGCATAAAAAACTGCTTAAAACCTTTTCAAAAACAGCTTCGTATCCACTAGACAATGAAGACGATTACCATATTAAAACTGTAATTTAATGAGAAAATTATTAATCGTATTTACGCTTTTTCTAATTCAGGGAATATCGGCTCAAGAGCTTTTTGTGGTTACAGATCCGGCAAGTAATGTTCCTGCGGGTTCATTAGGAATTCGTTTGGGACAATCCATTTTTAAAGAACAAATGAAATCAGGATATAGTTATCATCTCATGCCCGAAGTTACTTGGGGAATCAATAAAAATTTGATGGTGAGAACATCCATGTTTGTGAGTAATAGAAGCAATCAGTTGGTTACTGAAGGCGCCAGTTTTTATACTAAATATCGCTTCCTTTCCACTGATGATTTACATAGTCATTTCAGGATGGCAGCATTTGGAAGATACAGTTTTAATAATGCCGATATTCATCAGGAACAGATAGAAATTATGGGGCATAATACTGGTTTCGAAACAGGAATTGTAGCTACACAACTTATAAAAAAGGTAGCCATAAGTGCTTCGGTTAGTTTTGAAAAAGCGTTTGACAATAAGCCGGATTACAGATTTCCTGAAGCGCAAAGTGATAATGCAACCAATTATACAGTATCGTTAGGAAGATTGATGTATCCAAAAAAATACACTAATTTTAAGCAAACAAATATCAATACAATGCTTGAGTTTGTTGGTCAGACATTAAACGAAAATGGAAAATCATATTTGGATATTGTGCCTTCCATTCAATTTATCATCAACAGTCAGGCACGGATAGATGTTGCTTACAGACAAGAATTATACAGTTCTATGTTGCGGTCTGCGCCAAATGGATTTTATCTGAACTTAGAATATAACTTTTTCAATGTTTCAAAATAAAATAAGTGATAATCAGTACCAAATGAATTCTCAAAATAGCAGTCTTCAAAAAGTATAGTAATTCGCTACAATAATTAATAATTAAATAATTTATTAAAATGAAAAATACAATCCTATCAATAATCACATTAGCATTAATGACGGTTTCTTGTAACCAAAAAAACAAAGAAACGCCAGCTGACACATCAGTAGCAACCAAAACGACTTCGGAATTGTATTCGTGTCCGATGCATCCTGAAGTTACCGGCGAAAAAGGAGCAGAATGTCCTGAATGTGGCATGGAACTAACCGAGAAAGTGGCGCAAAGTGCAACAACGGAAAAAGATGATGCCAGTACCATTGATATAGAAACGAAAAATGCTGGGGCAACCACTAAAACAGTTGCGGCAACCTCGTTTACAATTAATGAAATTGTAAGCAGTTATTTAAAACTTAAAAATGCATTAGTAAAAGATGATTCTAAAGGCGCGGCTAATGCTGGAAAAGCTTTGTATGCTGCATTTGGCAAAGTAAATTCTAATACTATTTCAAATGTAAAATTGAAAAACAAGTACAATGACATTGCCAAAAATGCTAAGGAACATGTGAAACATATTGGCGATAACGCTGGAAAAATCAATCATCAAAGAGAATATTTTGCGCTGTTGAGCAAAGACGTACATGATTTGATAAAAACCTTTGGAACAGACCAAAAATTATATCAGGATTATTGCCCAATGTACAATGAAGGAAAAGATGGATATTGGATAAGCGAAACCAAAGACGTTAAAAATCCATATTTCGGTTCTGAGATGTTAACTTGTGGCAGAATGGTGGAAGCAATTTAATAGCGATGAAATTCTACATCAAAAATATGGTATGCGATCGCTGTAAAATGGTTGTGAAATCCGAACTCGAAAAGATTGGGATAATTCCTGTTTCTGTGGAGTTAGGAGAAGTCGAACTAGTAGAAAATTTCAAGGAGAATCAGAAGCTAGAGTTTGAAATAAAATTGCAATCTCTTGGATTTGAATTGTTAGAAGGCAAAACAACGATACTTATAGAAAAGATTAAATGCCTAATTATTGATTTGGTACACCATCAAAATAATGAATTAAAAACCAATTTATCGCACTATTTGTCAGATCAATTAGGGCAAGATTACAGTACTTTGAGTAATTTATTTTCAGAAGTGCAAGGCATAACTATAGAGCATTATTTTATTGCTCAAAAAATTGAAAAAGTAAAGGAATTATTAATGTATAAAGAATTAACTTTAAGTGAAATTGCAATAAGATTGAATTACAGCGATGTGGCGCATTTGAGTAATCAGTTTAAAAAAATTACGGGCGTAACGCCAACTCATTTTAAACAATTAAAAGAAAATAACAGATTGCAAATTGATTTGGTGTAAAACTTACAAATCATTTCCAAAATTCTACAACAAGTCAAAATATAAGGTCTTGTACCTTTGACCAGTAGGAATGAATTTTTAGTTTAATATTTTAATAATATAAAAAATGAAAACATTAATTATCGTACTAAGCGTATTCTTAGCAGTAAATTCAATGGCATCAGCTCAAGAAGTGGTGAAATCTTCCCAAAAGGAAACCCATAAAGAAATGTATGCTTGTCCAATGCATTCAAAAGAGATGAGCAGTAAAGAAGGAGAGTGCAGTAAATGTGGAATGAAATTAGTAAAAACACTAAAACACGACACCTCAGCTAAAGGGAAAAAAACACAGGTAGTTTCAAAATACGTTTGCAAAATGGATGGAACAACTGCTGATAAACCTGGAAAATGTTCTAAATGCGGAATGAAAATGATTCCTCAAGAAGCTCAAAAATCGGGATATTCTTGTCCAATGCACCCGAAAGAAATGAGTGATAAATCTGGAAAATGTCCAAAATGTGGTATGCAGATGACTCCAAAAGCAAGTGACACAAAAGAAGACAATCATCAACATTAAATTTTTTTTAAAAGGGTTCTATACTTTATAGAACCCTTTTTTTTTAATTCAACATTATGAAACATACCTATACTATTACCGGGATGTCTTGCGACGGTTGTCGTTCTAAAGTGGAAAAAGCATTAAACGCTATCGATGGGATTCAAGCGACACTTACTTTGGATCCGCCAATAGCAACAATAACAATGGATAAACACATCCCGACTACTCAATTACAAGAGGCTTTAACTACAGCCGGAAACTATACGATAGAAATGAATAAAGCGGTTGATTCTCATGGAACTGCCGAAAAGCCAATCGAGAAATCCTGTTGCAGTTCGAATAAACCACAAGAGAAACCAACAATAATTTTACCCGCTACTGCACAAGGCAAATATTATTGTCCGATGCATTGTGAAGGTGAAAAAGTTTATGATAAACCAGGAAGTTGCCCGGTGTGTGGAATGAATCTGGAAAAAGTTCCAGAATTGAGTTTGGCAAAAACACTGTACACTTGTCCCATGCATCCCGAAGTAATCAAAGACGGTCCCTGTTCGTGTCCCATTTGCGGAATGGATTTAGTACCAATGGAACCCAACGATTCTGAAGAAAATAAGGTGTATAATGACTTAGTGCGCAAAATGAAAATAGCGGTAGTGTGTACGGTTCCTATTTTTATTATTGCGATGTCAGATATGATTCCGAATAATCCATTAATGAAAATGATGGATGCAGAAAAATGGAATTGGGTGCAATTGCTACTTTCACTTCCAGTTGTTTTTTATGCGTGTTGGATGTTTTTTGAGCGCGCTTGGAAATCCATAGTTACTTGGAATCTAAATATGTTTACCCTTATCGGAATTGGTTCTGGTGTTGCTTTTCTGTTTAGTTTGGTTGGATTATTTTTCCCCGCCATTTTCCCGGATGAATTTAAAACGCATAACGGAGCAGTTCATCTTTATTTTGAAGCAACAACGGTGATATTAACCTTGGTTTTATTGGGACAGTTACTCGAAGCCAGAGCGCACAGCCAAACGAGTGGAGCGATAAAAGAGTTGTTGAAATTAGCACCAACAGAAGCCACTTTGGTAATCGACGGAGCTGATAAAGTAATCTCCATTCATGATATCAAAAAAGGAGATTTATTGCGTGTAAAACCGGGAGATAAAATTCCTGTGGATGGAAAAATTACTGATGGTGAAAGCACTATTGATGAATCGATGATTACAGGTGAACCTATTCCTGTTGATAAAAAAATAGGCGACAGCATTAGTTCCGGAACCATCAACGGCAATAAATCCTTTGTTATGATTGCCGAAAAAGTTGGTTCGGAAACCTTGCTTTCGCAAATTATACAAATGGTCAATACTGCCAGCCGTTCTAAAGCACCAATCCAAAAATTAGCGGATAGAATTGCTAAATATTTTGTACCAATTGTAGTCTTTGTTTCGGTAATTACGTTTTTTGTTTGGGAACAATTTGGTCCAGTACCTGCAATGGTTTATGGATTTATCAATGCAATTGCCGTATTGATTATTGCTTGTCCGTGCGCTTTGGGATTGGCCACACCTATGTCAGTCATGGTTGGTGTTGGGAAAGGAGCACAATCTGGAGTTTTGATAAAAAACGCCGAAGCATTGGAAAACATGAACAAAGTAAATGTTCTGATTACCGATAAAACAGGAACCATCACCGAAGGAAAACCTTCTGTAGAGAAAATATTCGCTACTAATAATGACGAGGATTCTTTATTGCAAAGTATTGCTTCGTTAAATCAGTACAGCGAACATCCTTTGGCGCAAGCCGTAGTTAATTTTGCGAAAGCGAAAAACGTTTCATTAATTGAAGTCAAGGATTTTGAAGCCATTTCCGGAAAAGGAGTCACAGGCACAGTAACCAATAAAAAAGTGGCGCTCGGAAATAAAAAATTGATGGAGCAAGTGAATGCCAAGGTTTCGGAGGAATTAGAAAATCAAATTATAGCCGAGCAAAAACTCGGAAAAACGGTTTCTTATATTTCAGTTGACGGAATCGCGGTAGGGTTTGTGTCGATTACAGACGCTATAAAAGCAACTAGTGTTGAAGCCATAAAAGAACTGATGAGTCAAGGTGTTGAGGTGATCATGTTAACAGGCGATAACGAAAATACGGCAAAAGCAGTGGCGACACAATTGAATTTGAGTTCGTTTAAGGCGAGTTGTTTGCCAGAAGATAAACTCAAAGAAATTAAAAGATTACAAGCCGAAGGAAAAATTGTAGCCATGGCAGGCGACGGAATCAATGATGCTCCGGCTTTGGCGCAAGCTGATATAGGAATTGCGATGGGAACCGGAACGGATGTGGCTATTGAAAGTGCGAAAATAACGTTGGTAAAAGGCGATTTACAAGGAATAGTAAAAGCCAAAAACTTAAGTCATGCGGTGATGCGTAATATTAAGCAAAATTTATTCTTTGCCTTTTTCTATAATGTATTGGGAATTCCAATTGCAGCGGGCGTTTTGTATCCGTTTTTTGGCATTTTGCTTTCGCCAATGATTGCGGCTTTGGCAATGAGTTTCAGTTCTGTTTCTGTAATTGCAAATGCATTAAGACTAAGAAGTTTAAAATTTTAAATAAAAACATGAAAAGTACCATATTATTAATCGTATTCCTGACTCTTATTTCACCTTTTGCAAAAGCGGAAAATGTAAATAAAAAAATTGTTTCAAAAAAAATAGAAATTCTTCAGGTACAGCCTACTACATATACATGCCCAATGCATCCTGAAATTCATGCCGCTAAACCGGGAAAATGTCCCAAATGTGGCATGGATTTGATCAAAGAGAAAGCAAAAACGGTAAAAAAATCTGTGTCAAAAAAGCAAGTGCCAAAAGCAGTTGTAAAAAAAGCTGTGCCTGTAAAAGCAACCGTTATTGAAACTAAAACAATAAGTGATAATTTACATCAAAATCATACCAATGTTCCTGCAAAAAATGCTAAAGTTATAGAAGAGCCGGTAAAAAAGATTGTTAAAAATGTTCCTTCGAGAACCGTGCGTTACGATTTATATGTTCGGGATACGATTGTAACTTTTGGTGATAAACCAAAAAGAGCGATTGCCGTAAACGGACAAATCCCAATGCCAACACTTACGTTTACCCAAGGCGATATTGCCGAGATTTATGTGCATAACGAATTAAATGAAGATACTTCGTTGCACTGGCACGGATTGTTTTTGCCCAATAAAGAAGACGGTGTACCTTACTTGACACAAATGCCAATCAAACCGGGTACAACACATAAATATACCTTTCCAATTATTCAGAACGGAACGCACTGGTACCACAGTCATACGGGTTTGCAGGAGCAAATTGGGATGTACGGTTCTTTTGTCATGAATAAAAGAAACGAAGACCCAACCTTTAGGGAAGGAATTGATGATTTACCGACAGTTCCAATTATTCTCAGCGAATGGACAGATATGAAACCGGAAAACGTGCATCGGATGTTACACAATGCCACGGACTGGTTTGCGATTCAAAAAGGAACCACGCAAAGTTATTCTGAAGCTATAAAAGCCGGGCATTTTAAGACTAAAGTCACCAATGAATGGAAGCGAATGAACGCTATGGACGTCAGTGACGTGTATTACAATAAATTTCTGATCAACGGGAAAAATGAAAGCCAACTTTCGCAATTCAAGGCGGGTGATAAAGTGCGTTTAAGAATTTCTAATGGTGGTGCATCAACGTATTTTTGGTTGAATTATGCCGGCGGAAAAATCACGGTGGTGGCTAGTGATGGAAATGATGTGGAGCCTGTTGAAGTCGATCGATTAATAGTTGCTGTTTCTGAAACGTATGATGTTGTTGTTACGATTCCAGCAGATAAAACGGCGTATGAGTTTTTAGTCACTTCGGAAGACCGAACCAAATCGGCTTCGTTGTATTTAGGAGATGGAATCAAGCAATTGATTTCGCCTATGCCTAAATTAAAGTATTTTGAAGGGATGAAAATGATGAACAGCATGATGAAAATGAATGGAGATTTAGACGATATGGGCATGAAAATGTCGCTGAATCAAATGGACATGAATGTGGTGATGTATCCAGAAATTACGGGGCCTTTAAGCGATAAGGGAGAAGCTCAAAACGAAGTTCAAATAGATCATTCCTCGCACGACATGGGGAAAATGAAAATGGATGATTCTTCTCCAAAAATGGACAACATGAAAATGACCGAAGCCGATTATAACAGCAACGAACTTTCAGAAATCACGACTTTGAATTATGCGATGCTGAAATCACCCACTACAACAACATTACCCAAAGACGCACCGGTAAAAGAATTACGTTTTGAATTATCCGGAAATATGAATCGTTATGTTTGGAGTCTTGACAATAAAGTAGTTTCGGAAGCCGATAAAATTCTAATTAAAAAAGGCGAGAACGTCCGAATTGTGCTCTTCAACGGTTCGATGATGCGTCACCCGATGCATTTACACGGACACGATTTTAGAGTGCTGAACGGTCAAGAAGAGTACGCGCCGCTGAAAAATATCATCGACATCATGCCGATGGAAACCGATACAATTGAGTTTAATGCTAATGTGAAAGGCGATTGGTTTTTTCATTGTCACATTCTCTATCACATGATGGCGGGAATGGGTCGCGTTTTTAGTTATGAAAATCAAGAGCCAAATCCTTTGATTCCAAATCCAAAATTAGCGCAACGCAAATTATTTGCTGATGACAGAGCTTTTCATGTGATGGCCGAAAATGATTTTGCCACCAATGGAAATGACGGAATGTTGATGATTCAAAACACTCGTTGGAGTATTGGTACGGAATGGAGTTTGGGCTACACCAATCATCACGGTTATGAAACCGAAACACATATCGGACGTTACATTGGAAAAATGCAATGGCTGATGCCGTTCATTGGTTTTGACTGGAGGTATCGAAAAATGGAAATGGGAGAAACGGAAGAGAATCTTTTTGGTCAAGCCAATACCAAAGACAATCGTGCTGTTTTCAGTGCCGGAGTCGAATATATGTTGCCAATGCTCATAAAAGCACAAGCCGAAGTGTATACCGACGGGAATTTTAGATTGCAATTTGAACGTATGGATATTCCGGTTTCCAAAAGATTACGCATGAATTTAATGTGGAATACAGACAATGAATACATGGCGGGATTACGGTACATTGTTAAGAGAAATTTTGGGATTACCACGCATTACGACAGTGATATGGGAATGGGTTTTGGATTGAGTTTGAATTATTAAAAACGGAATACTATAAGTTGGGTGTAGTTAATAAAAATTTCATATAATCTTAAATAAAAAAATTGAACCACATAGAAACATAGAAAAAAATGAGTCGCATAGTCCAATTATTGGGTTCACATAGCTATGGTTTTCTCTAAAAAAGTGAAACGCTTTTCAAAATTGTAAAATCTATGTTTTTATGCGGTTAAAAAATTAAACAAACTGAATTAGACACTAAAGGTAGAATACTTTGTTTTTGTGATTTTGAGGAAAATATAGTGTTATGTTACAACTTTCAGAAATCTGGATTTATCCTGTAAAATCATTAGGTGTAATTAAATTGCAAAGCAGGAGGGAAGTGTTAGTGTTGGCGATGTTGTGGTTATATTGAAAAAGAAAGTTGTTTAAATTTAAGAGTGGTAAAGGGCATTAAGGAAATTAAGATTTAAAGCTGTGGAGCTACTGTTTATGTAAAAATATAAAAAAAGCCATGATTTGTTCATGGCTTTTTTTTGTGCTTTACTGTTTTGGAAGGGATTGTATACTGTCTTTAGAGTTGCAATATATTTTAAGATAACTCACTTTTTTGCAGTTAACTGTTTTCTAATCAAAGGAGTATAATGGCTCGTTTGAATATAGATAAGTGCATTTCGTCGATTTTTTTTACTTTTTGTCGGTATTGATAATAGCTTTGTTAAACAATTAGGAAACAATAGCAATCATTTTGGGATGCAATTTTCTCGAAAAAAAATCTAAATATTATGAACTTCTATTTTCTACGTACCGTTTTATTCATCACAGTAATTTTTACGATGAATTCTTGCTCATCTGATTCCGCTGAAACTCAAACAGTGGAGACCACAACTCAAAAGATACTTAGTTATAATTACACTACATCTGAGATTGAAACAATGAAATTGATAAATGGATACAGAACCAGTATTGGATTAAATGTTTTGGGAAAAATAGATTTTATCTCATTAAAATCAGACGAACATAACAATTACATGATCGCTAATAATGTTGTTAGTCATGATGGTTTTACATCTCGTTCGGAAGAAATAAAGAAAGTATTAGCGGCCAAAATGGTAGGTGAGAATATAGCTTATAATTACAGTACAGCTCAATCTGCTTTAAATGCATGGTTAGCAAGTCCTGGACATAAAGAAAATATTGAAGGTAATTTTACTCATTTTGGTATTGCAATAAAGGAAAATCCTGCTACTGGTAAAAAGTATTACACAAATATTTTTGTTAGAATATAATTTAGTTTTGAGTAAAAAGAAGCTGTCTTCCCCCCGAAAGACAGTCTCTTTTTTGTTTGGTTTAAATAATTTAATTGACCTACAATCCATATTCGTTTTTTAATATAAAACGTTTCTTTATTAAAAAAAAAATAGCTTAATCCTGTAAAAAAAAGGCATTGTTTGATATAATTGTAAGGAATCAAATTAATCTTTTTTATGTTGTTCTGTGTGATTTTGATTTCCGTTAATTGTATGATCTCCCACGTTCATACCGTTTGACATACCAATCATAAAGGCGGTAATGATTAGCATGATTTTTCTTTTTGCCCAAAGAATCGGGCGTTTAGGTTGCTCTAAACGTGCTTTGTTGTTGTGTTTATACATTTTGTAAATGATAAATGATTAGACATTTGGTATCATCTTTATGCATTGAATTGCATAAATGCATAGAAAAAATTTCTAGGCTGTGTATAAACTTTTATAGGAGTTTCGGGAAATAATCATCTCGTTTATGAAGATGTGTTGCATTGTAAATGAACTTACTTTTTGATAAAGCAGTGTCTGTAATTGTAGAAGAACCGGAATTTGAAGACTGTAACTATCTTGAAATTGGAGATAAGCTAACTGAAATTGGAATGAAGTTTTTTCAACCGAATTTATCGGATTGAACATGTATAATTTCGAACGCTTACTGTTTAACTCTCTTCTTAGAATTACGCTAGAGAATTGGTAATATTCAACCGAATTGGATTGAGAATCTAAAGTACCATCATTCGCCATCAAGCCAAAAGCCAGAAAGAGAGAAAGGAGATATTTTAAATACTTTGTCAATTTATTTAGTTTTAATTATTATTTCAAAAGTACAAAAGTAACGTTGAATTAATGGCTATTTTTTATTATTTGCGTTCACAATCGGCACCTTGTCATTAGTTTTTAGATTTGTTCTTTGAAAAATCAGCTTGTTTAAAAAACAATCGTATTATTCGTAGGTGCTAGCTATGAATTGATTACAATTTGCGAATTCAATAAAGACCGTTTTTATTGAAAGGTTTTTGAGTTTGGCTTTGCGCATCTCAAAAATAGTACTATTTTTGCACCCGAAACAATGAAAATGGCCCGTTCGTCTATCGGTTAGGACGCATGGTTTTCATCCATGTAAGAGCGGTTCGATTCCGCTACGGGCTACAACTCATAAACACAAGCTAAAAAAGCCTCGAAAATTATTTTTCGAGGCTTTTTTTAGTGCCAGTTTTGGCTATTCTTTTTTTAATTATATGAAATAAGAGCATACTTCCTCTATAAGAAATGTAGGTTAGTATCAAGAAATCATTTTTAGGCTACTCAGGATTGCAAGACTTTGTACCAAATCCTATCTGCCGGTAACACTTTACACTCACGTTATTATTTGATCATTATTATGGTCGCAAAGAGACGATTGCATCGCTTGTTTGTTGGGAACGTGTGAATTATACAATTATTGCTAAAAATTGTATTACATTTTTGCCAATGTATAGGGTTATTTTTGCTTCTTAGTATCAAATTATTTGAATCATCATTTAAAATTATTTACACGAATAATCCCTTAGCACCAAAGAAAATAACCTGAATTATAGGGTTGATTTGCGGTATACTTGGAATTATTGGACATTTCATAGATGTTCAGGTTTTAACAGAACATAATTATACACTATTGCTTGTTGGTTTCTTTGTTTTGGTAGTAGGAGCAACTGTAAAAGGAGTTTAAATAATTAGAAATTATGCTAGGATGAGAATTAAGTATTAATATAAAAATATATAATAATGTCAGAGAAAAACAAAAAACAATTTGGTGTTTGGATGGATTTACATCATGCAACTATTGTAGGAAGAGAAAATGTAGATTCAGGTGAGTTCGTAATATTAGGTCACGAAAAAGTTGACGGACAAGGTCGTAATTCAAGCGAAAACGCAGCAAACAATGCTGAAAGAGATTTACTTCATAAACTATTCAAAAACATTACGGCTCATATGCAAAATGTTGATGAATTGCATGTGACAGGAACGGGTACTGCTCAAGAACAATTTATTAAATATTTGAATGAGACTCCACAGTATAAAAATGTTGAGACTAAAGAAAGTACTTCTAATAAAATGGATGATGAACGTTTAATTGAATATGTGGCTGCACAGTTCAACTAATCGCTTTAAGAAAAAACTATTTTTTATTGGTTAAATGAAATGCCTCCAAAAAAGTCAAAAGCTATTTGGAGGCATTTTTATGGAGAGAAAAGTTAGAGACGTTTGCTTAGCTTAAATGATAAATTTATTATTTGAATGAACGTTTTGCGTAGCTTGTTTCCTCAATACGTCGTGTTTAAGAGCAAAACGAGTTTTTTAAATTAAATTAAGGATATAATTAGTATTTATATATACTATCTTTTTAATGAAAAATGACCCATTTTATTGGTTCCATTCTCAAAAATTATTTGAAACCAATAGTCTGTAGACGGTAAAGGTTTTTCATTTAAACTTCCATCCCAGCCTTCATTATAACCCAAACTTTTTAAAAGTTTTCCATATCGATCATAAATGTAAATACTATAATTTTGATTAGTTATTTCAGTAATTTTCCAGATATCATTTATACCGTCATTATTTGGAGTAAAAAACTTCGGTATATTATACATTAAAGAATCCCCATTGTTTTCTATATCACAATCTACACCAACATCAGAAACATTTAGATTTATTTTTGTTTTTAAAGTGCAAAGAGTACTGATATCAGTAATCTTTAGTGTTATTTCTTCATAACCTTTAGTAGTATTTTTATACGATTCATTTATTAGAGCACTTATATCTTTTCCAGTGCTATCAAAATATGAAAACTTATAAAGTGTAGTGTCGTCAACTAGAAGAGAACTTATTTTTGATAGATTAAATACTGCATATCCACTTCCAGTAGGCTCACATGCATATAAATCTGGAATTTTATTTAAAGTAAAAGAAGGTGTAGTTTGTAATTCAATCTGCGTATCCTTATAGCAATTTGGGTTGTTTTTATTTCCTACACGAATATAGATGGTTTCAGAAAAAGGATCTTTATTAGAATAATTTTCAGGCAAAGGAGATGGAAGATTATTACCTAATTTGTTTTTGTAAGAGAAAATAAAGTCATCTGGATTTTCAACTAGATCTTTCTCTAATGATGACATATCAAAACCAGAAGAAAGACCATTTCCTAAATCAGCGCAAGATGTCAAAATTGGTATAGCATTTAATTCAGGTTTTTTTATTTGAGTGTAATCATATGTATTAAAAAGGTAAACAGATCCAGCATAACCTATGTAATTTTGTTCATTAGCATCCAAAGCGTCCCAGAAAGCCCCTACAAACAAATTCTCTCCGTGCAAGGAAAGGGAGCCGCCAAAATAATCGCTGTTATGCCTTATTTTTGGTTGAATAATTTGAGTTTCTTTCCAATTGTCATTGTTGTCTTTTTGAAACATATAGACTCGACCATAAACTTTTGATAAATTCCCATTGGAGTCGTATTCGTATTCAGTTCCACTAATGGCTATTTTATTTTGATAAATTTCCATTCTGGAACCAAAATCGAAATGATTAATTGAACCATCTGATGCCCTGATTTTTTGATGTCCTGCCCAATCACCATTTGAATTTTTCTTAAAAATATAAACCGACCCCAGAGATGTTAGAGGGCCTCCTCCGTCTCCACTTAAGTTGGAATCGTAATCATCCTCGCGGCTAGCCGAAATAGTAATGATATCTTCATTAATTTTAACAACTCCACCAAATCTGTCTTGTAATCCTCTGTAATCGTAGGTAATTAATT
The DNA here is from genome assembly GCF_054343795.1 of Flavobacterium sp. GNP002. NCBI lineage: Bacteria > Pseudomonadati > Bacteroidota > Flavobacteriia > Flavobacteriales > Flavobacteriaceae > Flavobacterium > Flavobacterium sp. GNP002. The sequence continues at coordinate 671,056 of NZ_JBTGUW010000001.1, read as the reverse complement.
TTTTAATCTCACTCCAGGTGTTAGAATTTGCATTTTTTTCAAAAACATAAGCTGCTCCAGCCCAATTAATCCCTTCGTTTTCTGCACCAATTACAATAGTATTTCCGGAAATAGCTACAGAACCACCAAAGTTGTCTCTCTGCCCTCTATCACTTGCCACAATTTTTTGAGTTAATGACCAAACGCCGGCACTATCTCTATAATAAATATATGCAGCACCTGCATTCTCAGAGAAATTCATTAAGGAACGATCAGTACTATTATAGGAAGCACCAACAACCATTTGGTCACCTGACAGCGCAATTTTTATACCAAAATTATCCCATAAAACATCTTCAGGTTTAGCTATTTTTTGAGTAAATACATACAAGTCATTAGCATCCCTTTCGTAAATATAGATAGCATTTCCTCCTCTCGGCGTAAGCGGATCACAACCATAAACCGCAAGCGTTTTACCTTCCATTACAACTAAAGCGCCAAAACCACAGTACCCTTCGCTTTCTGAAAGTTTTAATTCTTGATAAATAGACCATCCATCACAATCTTGTTTTGCTATATAAACTTTGCCAGCATTTTCTATGCTTCCGATATTTTCTTGATCAACACCGAATGCTGCATAACCATCATAGGTAGAAATTGAGGAACCAAAGGCATTATCAATGGATCTAATGGGAGCAACAATTTTAAAATTTTGTTTCCATTGTTGTGAGTGAAGCGTTACTACACTAAACAATATAAGCAGTGTAAAAAAGTTTTTTAGTTTCATTATTATTTTTAAGCGAAAGCTAAATTAAAATATTTTTTTTAGGACGAGACACTGCTCTCGTTTATGAACACGATTTGCAAAATCGCGCTATCCTTTTTTCATAGCCCTTATGTTAATGTGGGCGCAAAGTCAGAGACATTTGCACAGCGTATACGAAAAATTGATGCTTTGAATGAACACTTTGCTGAGCTGGGTATTTTTCTAATTTTGGAGATACCGCTACTTTATTGAATCTTGAAATTGTGGACAAAATTAAAGATAATAAAGTTTAAGGTTGAGAATCTGTCGAAAGATTTTCAACCTTTATTGTATCATTTATAATGAATCGATAAATTAGATAAAACGAAGTGAAATGCAATATTCTATCAAAGGTGTTCAAAACTACATCTTCAATAAAATAAGTTCCAATAGCGGCAAAAATATCGTTAAAAATTAAAGCAAATGCACCAAAAAAGTAATAATACGCTTTTTTGTTTCCAAATTTCCCCAGATATAAAACTGCTGTAACTCCAAGAAATACAGCTACTATTGCATTAAAAATCAAAATGATGTTAAGAAAATTATCATCAATAATAGACATTAAAACATATAAGATTGCTACTAAAAACACACAATTTATGACTAATATAAAAAGTGAAAATCCTTTTGGTATCGTGTAAAGTTTTTTAGTTTTGATTGAATTGTAGCCTAAATTTATTAGTGCTGAATAACAAAAGAAGGATGCCACTAATGCAGTTCTGTACAGCGGTATTGAATCTTCCCACAACAAAAGTAATATCTCATTTAGATAAAAGAAAAAAACGTATAAATAATAATTTAGAGTAAGTTTCTGAAAATTACTCAATACGGCATAAATTATAAAAGTTGGGATTATAAAAGGTTTAATATAAATTATATGTGCCGGATTATAAAAAACTCCAGCACAAAAATAGACTATTAATAGAGTAATAGGTATAAATATTAATGATCTTCTAGTGTTGATTGTGTACATAGATGTTAAGTTTGACGACATTGTTGAAAGCGTTTCTCCCCGCTGATGTCCACAATTTTTTCTATTTAGTTTGTTTTAATTCTACTTTTCGGTTGTCAATAAATAATCTACAGCTTACAGAAAAGAAACCTGAAATATTTGTTTTAATATTCAGCTTTTCTCCTTCCTTGTTAATTAGATTACCGGTCATATTACTGGGTGTAATAAAACTTAATTGTTCATCTTGCAATTCATTATTTACATAAAGTTTTTCACCACTAAACCAATTATTAGTTACTTTAATTTCGGTTTCTTCGTATTTTGCAATCCATTCACTTTTCATTGTTTCCTGTTTTTTAGATTAATGTTCTTTCCTGCTTTTGTTTAAGTCACGAGCGGGGCAACAATTTTAAAATTTTGTTTCCATTGTTGTGAGTAAAGCGTAAATACACTAAACAATACAAGCAGTGTAAAAAAGTTTTTTAGTTTCATGATTATTTTTAAGCGAAAGCTAAATTAGAATATTTTTTTTAGGACGAGACACTGCTCTCGTTTATAGACACGATTTGCAAAATCGCGTCATCCTTTTTTATAATTCTTATATAAATGTAGATGCAAAGCCAGAGACGTTTGTTTAGCGTATATGATAAATTGATTATTTGAAAGAATACTTTGTGGAGCTGGTGTTACAAGCCAGTACCAATTTTTTTGGTAAGCACTATAGTAGCATGGTTTTTATACAATGTGAGCCTCTAAAATTATTCAGGTACAAATATTCTCTAATTAAATTTATATCGGATTCCACCAAATCCGTTAACGAACATATCTTCATAATCTACTTCATACATTAGTTGTAATTCAATATGAAAAGAGAAATTATTCAAATTTTCAAATGGAGTAAATTGAACACCAACAGGAACTACAATTCCGTTTAAGTTATTTACAACGATTCCACCTCCAACATAAGTGCGAAATTTTTCTTTTCTTAAAAAATTATAATTAAGAACTGCTTCTGCAGTTGTATTTGCTAATGATGTGCCTGAATAAATACGTAATTCTGTCCATAATTTTTCATTAAAATCGTATCCGACACCAATTTTTGTATTGGTTGAATTTCCAAAATAGGAAACGCTTACTTGTGCTTGCGTCTCATTGAAAGAAAAAAGAAGAGAAAAAATGAAAATTGCTTTTAATATAATTTTAGTCATTGTTAAAATTTAAGTTATTAATAGAATTAAAATTGATTAATGAGTTTTTTATCTTGGGGCTAACTTTTTTGTTCCCGACAAATTTGCGATAATACGTTCAATTTTGGTTGGCTTTGCGCTGCTTTGTTTCGTTTTATCTGTTTTCAAATATATAAATAAATTATTACAAATTATTAAAGCAACTTCATATTGTCATATACCACAAATTCGCGTGAAGGATGGCAGTGGAGCTCTTTTATGGGCTGCCTTTTTCTGGGCAGGCGATAAAAAGCGGGAACGAACAGCCTGACCCAAAGTTGCTAGGAGGAACGACGAAGCAATCTGCAGGGACACGCCCAAATTATTTTCCTTTTTCGGCCTGTGATTTTGTCAAATAACTGCCTAAAATTCAATCCCGTCCCGAAGCTTCGGGATCGTGAATAAAAAGCTTGTTTGGGTTGCAAAAATTTTATAATTTTGCAACCCAATTTTATTATGTAAATTAAAGAAGAAGATGGATATCAAAAGAGTAGCAATAGACGCTGTGAATGAAACAATTGTAATGACTGTTGTTCACATGGATTACAAAGGACAAGTTGCAAAAAGAATAAACGAAAAAATGCCTTTGGCAACTGTTAAAGGATTTAGAAAAGGAGCGGTGCCTAAAGATCTTGTTGAAAAACAATACGGTAAAGCAATAAAGCAAGAAGAAGTTCAGAAAGTTGTTGATTTAGCTCTTGAGCGTTTCGTACAATCTGAAAGATTAAACCTTCTTGGAACGCCACTTCCTAAAGTAAACGAAGATTTTTCTTGGGATGCTGAAGAATTGGTTTTTGAATATGAAATTGGATTGGTTCCAAACTTCACTTTAGACTTAGATGCTAAAAACGACATCGTGAAATATGTGGTTACTGCTGACGATAAATTAATCGACGGTCAAGTGGAAAGAATCCAAAAACAATTTGGAACTGCAATTCCTCAAGAAGTTGTTGCTGCAGATTCAGATGTAACTGGAACATTCACTAACGAAGAAAAAGGAATTAATAACGCTACCACTATTGCTGCTGATCTTTTCAAAGACAAAGCAACTTTTGACCTGTTCATAGGTAAAAAAGTAGGTGATGTAGTGACTGTAAATACTAAAGGTTTATTTGAAGACGACCACCAATTGATGGACGTGATGAAAGTAAGTCATGATGACGTTCACGGTTTAGATGTTGATGTAAACTTCACAATCGAAGCAATCAACACTGCTGAATTAGCAGAATTGAACCAAGAATTGTTTGATAAATTGTTTGGAGCTGGAACTGTTTCTTCACTAGAAGAATTGAAAGCAAAAATCAAAGAAGATGCTGAAAATCAATTTGCACAACAAGCTGACCAAAAATTATTAGGTGATGTAACTGAGTTTTTAATCGAAAGCACAAAATTTGATTTACCAGCTGAATTCCTTAAAAAATGGTTGCAAACTGTTGGTGAGAAAAAATTATCTCCTGAGGAAGCTGAAGTAGAATATGCACGTTCTGAAAAAGGATTGCGTTTTCAATTGATCGAAGGTAGAGCAATGGCTCAATCGGACATCAAAATCACTTTTGAAGATTTGAAAACATTCACTACAAAAAATATCCGTCAACAAATGGCGCAATTCGGGCAAACAAATCCTACTGACGAAGAAGTTCAAGGAATTGTAGCTAGAGTTTTGTCTAACCAAGACGAAGTGAAAAGACTTTCTGACCAAGTTGTTGCTGAGAAATTATTGGAATTGTTCAAAGAAAAAGCAAATCCAACAACTAAAGAAGTTACTTACGAAGAATTTATTGCTGCTTCTTACGGAGAATAAATCCTAGTCTTAAAGTCAAATGTCATAAAGTCAAAAGTTGAAAAAACGGAAAACAATTTCGTTAGTTGTTTCAAATTTTATGATTTGATTACAGATTGTAAACAATAAAAAATAGTTATATTTGAGCGTCAGAAAAAATATTTTTTGGCGCTCTTTTGTTTGAATTAATTTCAGGAGCCAATCCAGCTGTACGTTTCAAGTTTTTTCTTCCGTTTCTGTTTTTTAAATTCCTGCAAGAGCTTCTTCCAGTCGCTTTGCAAGAATAAAAAAACTAAAAAACGGAATTCAAAAAGCTTTCTACTCCCATCTGGGCTAAAAAATAAGACATATTGACATCATTTATAAAGAGGTATGACCTTTGCATTAAATGGAATCACAAGATATAACGTAAAACTTAGAACAAAAAAATATGAACTACGGTAAAGAATTTAAAAAATTTGCTACAAAGGACCACGGCGTAAACTCTATGTATTACGATAAAATCGTAGGCGCAATGACTCCTAAAAACATGACTCCATATATCATTGAAGAACGTCAGTTGAATATTTCACAATTAGATGTTTTCTCCAGATTGATGATGGACAGAATTATATTCCTTGGAACAGGAATTGATGACCAAATCGCAAACATCGTTCAAGCACAATTATTGTTCCTTGAAAGCGCTGATGCTTCTAAGGATATTCAAATTTATTTGAACTCTCCAGGAGGAAGCGTTTACGCAGGATTAGGGATATATGACACGATGCAATACATCAAACCAGATGTAGCAACAATTTGTACAGGAATGGCAGCTTCTATGGGAGCAGTGTTGTTATGTGCTGGTGCTGCAGGAAAACGTTCGGCTTTGCCACATTCAAGAGTAATGATTCACCAGCCATCAGGAGGAGCTCAAGGAGTTGCAACAGATATGGAAATCAACTTACGTGAAATGTTGAAACTGAAAGATGAGTTATATAAAATTATCTCTCACCACTCCGGACAAACTTTCGAGAAAGTACACAACGACAGTGAGCGTGACTATTGGATGATTGCTGAAGAAGCAAAAGCATACGGAATGATTGATGAGGTTTTAATAAGAGGATAAAAATAGTTACAAGTTTAAGGTTTAAGGTTTAAGGTTGCTGCGGGAACTTTAAACTTTAAACTTTTAAACTTTAAACAAAAAAAGAATGGCAAAAGTAGTATTAGAGTGTTCGTTTTGTGGAAGAAAGAAGCCAGAAACCAATTTGTTGATTGCTGGTATCAATGCACATATTTGTGATAAATGTATCGAACAAGCACACGGAATTGTTTTAGAAGAATTAAAATCCAGCGGAAGTTCAAAACTGGTTGGAGATTTGATTTTGAAGAAACCAAAAGAAATCAGAGCGTTCTTGGATCAATATGTTATTGGACAGGACCAAACTAAAAAAGTAATGTCGGTTGCGGTTTACAATCACTACAAACGTTTGATGCAACAGCAATTAGACGATGAGGTAGAGATTGAAAAAAGTAATATCATCATGGTGGGACAAACAGGAACAGGAAAAACATTGGTGGCTAAAACCATTGCAAAAATGTTGGATGTGCCTTTAGCTATTGTTGATGCTACCGTTCTTACAGAAGCAGGTTATGTTGGGGAAGATGTTGAAAGTATTTTGACACGTCTTTTGCAAGCAGCTGATTATGATGTAGCCAAAGCAGAACGCGGAATTGTATTCATTGACGAAATAGATAAAATTGCACGTAAAAGTGACAATCCGTCTATTACGCGTGACGTTTCGGGTGAAGGGGTGCAACAAGCATTATTGAAATTATTAGAAGGAACCGTTGTGAATGTGCCACCAAAAGGAGGACGCAAGCACCCGGATCAAAAATTTGTTGAGGTAAATACACAGAACATTTTGTTTATTGCCGGTGGTGCTTTTGATGGAATCGAAAGAATTATTTCGAAACGATTGAATCGTCAGGCCGTGGGTTATTCGACTTCTAAAAATGTGGATAATATCGATAAAGACAATTTGTTGCAATACATTATCCCAAAGGATATCAAAGATTTTGGATTGATTCCGGAGATTATTGGTCGTTTGCCAGTTTTGACACACATGGATCCTTTAGACAGAGAAACATTGCGTGCGATTTTGACACAACCTAAAAATGCGTTAATCAAACAATACGAGAAATTGTTTTTGATGGATGAGGTAGCTTTTACCATCACAGATGAAGCCTTGGATTTTATTGTGGATAAAGCGTTAGAATATAAATTAGGAGCTCGTGGATTGCGTTCTTTATGTGAAGCTATCTTAACGGATGCGATGTATGAACTGCCAAGTTCTGATGATAAAACATTAGAAATTGATGTTGAATATGCTAAAGAAACGTTGAACAAAAATTTATTGAAACGTTTGGAGATTGCATCATAATTTGAATTCGGATAAAGATTAATTTTTAATCTTTTCTAAAAATATAAAACCTGTTCATTCATTTGGGCAGGTTTTTTTTATGGAATGTTTTAAAAGTTATATTCTTGCTTATAAAAGAGAACCGATTTCAAATATTTTGTAAATTTATAATCCAAAATTTAAAAAAGAATCGAGAAATGATAACAGTACAAAATACAATAAATGCTTCAATTGAAAAAGTCTGGGAATTATGGACTGCTCCGGAACATGTCATGAAGTGGAATAATGCCTCAGAGGATTGGCATACTCCTTTTGCAGAAAATGACTTGAAAGTGGGTGGGAAATTCAAATACACCATGGCTTCAACAGACGGTACAATGCGTTTTGATTTCGAAGGAGTTTATACGAATGTGGTGAATCCTTCTTTAATAGAATACGAAATGGCTGATGGGAGAAAAGTGAAAATTGTTTTTGAAAAAGATGCAGAAGGTATAAAAGTAATAGAAAGTTTTGATCCGGAAACAGTAAATCCTGAAGAAATGCAGAAAAATGGCTGGCAGGCAATTTTGGATAATTTTAAAAAATATGTTGAAAATTCAACCCTTTAAAAACTAACAAAATGACAACACTGGAATTTAAAATCGAGATAAATGCTCCCAAAGAAAAAGTTTGGGACGTTTTATGGAATGAAGAAACATACAAACAATGGACCTCCATTTTTTGTGAAGGGTCTTATGCAGTAAGCGATTGGAAAGAAGGTAGTAAAATTCAATTTTTGTCTCCAAACGGAGACGGAATGAATAGCATTATTTACAAGAAAATTGATAATGAATACATGGCTTTTAAACATTTGAGTGAAATCAAAAAATTTGAGGAAAAACCTGTTGATGATGCGACTCAAGAATGGGTTGGCGCTAGGGAAATGTACCGTTTGACCGAAGATAAAGGAATTACTGTTTTAGAAGCAAAAATGGATTCAGTCGAAAAGTATATCGATTATTTCAAAACGACATGGCCAAAAGCGCTAGATTTGGTAAAGAAACTTTCAGAAGAAAAATAATATATTAATTTAAAAATTACAATCATGGCAGCAATTAATCCATACTTAGTTTTTAATGGAAACTGCGAAGAGGCATTTCTGTTTTATAAATCAGTATTTGGTGGGGAATTCCCTTATATCGGTAAATTTAAAGACATGCCACCAGCAGATGGAAATCCCGTGCTTTCTGAAGCAGATGGGAATAAAATTATGCATGTTTCATTACCAATTGGTGACGGATCTGTCCTGATGGGAAGTGACAGTAATTCGGCAAGTGGCGAAGTTACTATTGGACAAAATATTTCAATTTCTATAAATACGAAAAGTAAAGAAGAAGCAGACAAATTGTTTAACGGACTTTCGGCAGGAGGAACGGTGACCATGCCAATGAGTCAAACCTTTTGGGGCGCTTATTTTGGAATGTTTGCTGATAAGTTTGGAATCGGTTGGATGGTGAATTTTGATGAAAATGAAAAGTAATTAGCATTAAAACAAATATTGGTGTACTATTGGATTGCATTTTTCTCAAAAAAATAAACCTGTTCATTCATTTGGGTAGGTTTTTTTATGGGTAATTTAAACTATTTGTTATTGTTTAAAAAAAGGAACATTATTTTTTTTTATCAACGTCAGATTGTCGATTTTTGTCCATACTAAATCAAATAAATATAAAATGCAAATAGAAGATGTTGAGGTAATTTTACTAAAAGTTTCAGGTCAGGACAAACCCGGAGTAACCGCAGGTTTGACATCCATTTTGGCGAATTATGATGCTATTATTTTAGATATTGGTCAAGCAGATATTCATGATACACTCTCTTTAGGTATTTTATTTGAAATAAAAGCGGGTTCTTCTTCCGCTCCTGTTCTAAAAGATTTATTGTTTAAAGCCTATGAATTGGGTGTGAAAGTAAAGTTCATACCAATTTCTATTGCGGATTATGAAATATGGGTCAAAGGACAACGCAAACAAAGGTATACGATCAATGTTTTGGGCGAAACCTTAACGGCAGTACAATTGGCCGCGGTAACCAAAATATTATCCAACCAAAATTTAAATATTGACGCAATCAAAAGATTAACCGGCAGGGTTTCTATTTTGGAGAAAGAAGAATTTCCACGTTCTTGTATCCAATTATCAGTTACAGGAACGATTGTAGATAAAACGTTTATGACGGCGAGTTTTATGGAAATTTCTAGAACGTTAGATGTGGATATTTCATTTCAGGAAGACAATATGTACCGAAGAAACAGACGCTTAGTATGTTTTGATATGGATTCGACCTTGATTCAAACCGAAGTAATTGATGAATTAGCAGAGTTGGCGGGAGTGGGTGAGCAAGTAAAAGCCATTACAGAAGCAGCGATGAACGGCGAAATCGATTTTAGCGAAAGCTTCAAGCAACGCATGGCTCTGTTAGAAGGTTTGAGTGAGGACGTGCTGCAAAATGTTGCTGAAAATCTACCAATTACCAAAGGTGCGCATCGCTTGATGAAGGCCTTGAAATATTATGGGTATAAAACGGCTATTCTGTCCGGAGGATTTACCTTTTTTGGGAAATACTTGCAAAAAGAATTAGGTATTGACTACGTTCACGCTAACGAATTGGAAATCAAAGAGGGAAAATTGACAGGTAATTATCTTGGCGAAATTGTTGATGGTAAAAAGAAAGCGGAATATCTTCAAGCCATTGCCGATAAAGAAGGTATTCATATTAACCAAACTATTGCAGTGGGTGATGGTGCCAATGATTTGCCGATGTTGAATTTAGCAGGTTTAGGAATTGCTTTTCATGCCAAACCTACGGTAAAAGAAAAGGCAGAAAGTTCAATATCCAGTTTGGGTCTCGACGGTGTTTTATACCTGTTAGGATACCACGACAGGCATATTGATATGATGGAGGAAGAGTAATATATAATTATAAAAAATAAAAAGGGCTGTACCAGAATCATTTTGTACTGCCTTTTTTATGCTTTAAGGGTAAACACTTTTTCAAGTTTTTCTGGTGTTTGTTTTTCTGGAGATTTACAAATTCCTCTGGCACCACAACTCATTCTATGAGGTCCGCAGGAACTCAAGAAAAAAAGTGTTATCAAGATGTAGAAGGTGTTTTTCATCTTATCGTTTTTTATACAGCTTGAAACTGCATGCTTTTCAGTTGTTCTAGATAATCTCTTTGGTTGGATAATCTTGGAATTTTGTGTTGTCCACCCAATTTATCTTTGTCTTTTAACCAATCATAAAATAAATTTTTACGGGCTATATTTATTATTAACGGATTTAACGTCATGTTATTGTAGCGTTTCGCTTCGTAATCGGAGTTTAAGGATTGTATGGATTCATCTAATGCTTTCTGGAATTGAGATACATCAGCCGGATTGTCTTTGAATTCAATCATCCATTCATGGGCACCTTTTTCTTTGCCTTCCATAAATATAGGTGCAACGGTGTAATCAACCACTTCGGTTTGGGTTAGTTTACACGCTTTGGCTATAGCCTGATCGGTGTTTTCGACCATTAATTCTTCGCCAAAAACATTAATGTGATGCTTGGTTCTGCCCGTCACCCGAATTCGGTACGGATTTAATGACGTAAAACGAACGGTGTCGCCTATCAAATAGCGCCATAAACCAGAATTCGTTGTAATCACCAAAGCATAATTTTTGAACAATTCTACATCTGCTAATCGAATAACTTTTTGATCCGGTGTACCAAAAGTATCCATTGGAATGAATTCATAGAAAATCCCGTAATCCAACATCAATAATAAATCACTGGAATTATTTAGATCCTGAATGGCAAAAAAGCCTTCAGAAGCATTATATATTTCGTAATATTGAAACTCTTTATTCGGCAGTATTTTTTTGTACTGTTCTCGGTACGGTTCAAAATTTACGCCTCCGTGAAAGTACACTTCCAAATTCGGCCAAAGTTCGAATAGATTTCCTTTTCCGGTTTCTTCCTGCATTTTATTCATTAAAACTAACATCCAAGAAGGAACTCCAGCGAAACTGGTTACATTTTCGTTTTTTGTTTCGTTTATTATAGCAGCAATTTTAGTTTCCCATTCACTCATCAGGGAAATTTTGTTACTTGGTGTGCTGCTGAACTCCGCCCAAATAGGCATGTTTTCGATTAAAATTGCGGATAAATCGCCAAAGAACGTATTGTTGTCTTCATAGATTTGGGAACTTCCGCCAAGACGCAGACTTTTCCCAAGAAACAGTTCTGAATCTTCGTTGTTATTTAAATACAAACACAATAAATCCTTACTTCCTTTATAATGACAATCTTCCAAGGCTTCATTACTGACCGGAATAAATTTACTTTTGGCATTGGTAGTTCCGCTTGATTTGGCAAACCATTTTATAGGTGTTTCCCAAAAAACATTTTGTTCGCCTTTGCGGGTTCTTTCAATCAATGGCTGTAATTCTTCGTAGGTTGAAATAGGAATTCTTTCGGCAAAAGTCGCGTAGGAATGTATCGAAGCATACTCATATTCTTTGCCTAAAGCAGTATTTTTAGAAGAGTGAATTAAATTCATAAGCAATTCTTCCTGAACCTCATTTGGATATTTTAGGAAAAGTTCGATCTGATGAATTCTTTGTTTGAGAACCCAAGAAGCAAACGAATTGATTATGGTTAGAGGCATTTTTAAATTATGAATTATGAATTGTGAGTTATAACTTTACCAAAAATAACAAAATTTGTTTAACTGTTGCGTTAAACCCGAAACTTTAATCACAATGACATACGAAGGCGTACTTACAAAAATGCAAACCGAATTTGGAAACCCAATTCAATATTACTTAGTTTTTGAGAATAGTTTTTTAAATGTGAATCAGTTGCTGAATAAAGAGATTGAGGTCAATTTTGTGGGATACCAATGTTTAAATTGTGGAAAAAAGAAAAAAATATTCCGTCAGGGATTTTGTTACGATTGTTTCTATTCCAGCGCAGCCGTTGGCGATTGGATTATGAAACCGGAGTTGAGTACCGCTCATCTTGGAATTCAGGATCGTGATTTGGCGTATGAAGAAAAAGTACAATTGCAACCCCATATTGTGTATCTAGCCTTGTCCAGCGAAGTAAAAGTAGGTGTGACCAGAAAAACACAAATGCCAACACGATGGATTGATCAAGGCGCGACCCAAGCCATTTCGATTGTGGAAGTTCCTAATCGCTATTTAGCAGGAATTACAGAGGTGGCATTGAAAAATCATTATGCCGATAAAACCAATTGGCGAAAAATGCTAACGAATAATGTGGAGCAAATTGACTTAGTTGCGGAGCGATTAAAAGTAGAGAATTTGATTCCATCGGAAGTTCAGGAATACTTTTATTCTCAGAAGAATGATTTGTACGAGATGCATTATCCCGTTTTACAGTATCCAACCAAAGTAAACAGTTTGAGCTTGGATAAAACACCGCAGTTTCAGGGAAAACTTACCGGAATAAAAGGGCAATATTTACTTTTTGAAGACGGAACGGTTTTTAATATTCGTGGTTCCGAAGGATATGTAGTGACGATTAATATATAAGAAACACAGGTTTTTTAACCATTAAGGAATTAAGATTTTGAGCTTAATTTTTCTTAATTCCTTAATGGTAAAATCTCAAAAGCAAATAGTTTCGTTGTTTAGATTCAAGTATAAAATTCAATAAAAAAGAGGAATCTCAATTGGTGAAATTCCTCTTTTTTGCTTCATAAAGCGGTCTTAATTTACTTTAGTAGTATCTACTGCTTTCTTTTTCTTTTTAAATAAACCGTTGAGCAAATCGGCAGCTTTAGCTTTTACCTCTTCTTTTGTGGCAGGTTTAATAGGAGTTGCTGTTTTTGTAGTATCTCCAGGTTTTTTGTTTTTATTTATATAATCCGTCAAAGCCGATGTTCCTTGTTTTACCAGTCTATCTTTTTGTTGGTTTACTAATTGAGTCGTCAATTTAGTCACCGCACTATTGATGTCGGTTGTAATTTTTGGATTTGTAAAATTACCTACTAATACAGCATTTATAGGAAAGCTTTCTAATTTTGCAGCATCGGCAGCAGATAATTTTGCGATTAGCGCATTCGCTTCTGAGCCCAGATATTTAGCAGGAACATCAAATTTTAGATTGTAATTCATGCTTTGGTCAAAACCATGCGTGCCTCCAATTGTTGCTTTGATATCTTTGTACTTGATATCAAATGGTTTTACATTTACTTTTCCGTCTTTGAAAGTTACCGCAGCTTTCAAATCATTCAAATTGATTTTACTCACGTCAATGAATTTCAAGTTAGAGCCTAAAGCGGTCAATAAAGTCGAATTACTGGAATTTACAGTCGTAGAAAGCAGTTGTCCTAATAAATCTCCGGTAAGCGTTTTCAAGTCAGGAGTTAGTTCTGTTGCATCAAGATTTCCGTTCAATTTGATGCTTGAATTTAATTTTCCGTTGATGATTCCCGCAATTGGTGCTATTTTTTTCAACATGTCCAGTTGGGTGAACGATTGCGCAATATCGACTTGATTTAATTTTAAATCCATATTGAAAACTGGCGTTTTTCCTTTTGTGGAAACAGCTCCATTTACTCCAATTGTTCCACCGAAAATTGAGGTTTTTACATTTTCTAAAGTTACTTTTTCGTCTTTCACGATTAGTTTTCCGGAAACATCTTTCAGAGTCAAATTATCATATAAAACCGTAGTCGCTTTTGCGGTAAGCGTACAATTTAAAAAAGCAGGAATCTTCATTGCCTCTGCTTTTTTTGTTGTGGTTTTAGTGGTTTCACCGGTTGTCATAAAATCATCAACAGCCAATTGCTTGGAATTCATGTTGAAATTTCCTTTCAATTCTTGGTTTCTAAATATAAATCCGTAAAAATTCCCCAAAATTCCCGTTACACTAATGTCGCTTTTTCCTGTCGTTGCGTTCAGTTGTTTCAAATTGACTTGGCTAGGATTAAATTGAACTAAAGCAGTGCTGATGTTCATTGTTTTGCCGTTTTCATCCACATAGTTGAAACCAGATAAACTCATGGTTCCCGCATTATTGATGTTTTGGTACTGACTTTTCTCAACTGATTGCATATCAAATTTTGTAGTCACATCAGCCTTTAAAATTCCGGATAGTGGTTTGTCCAGCTTTATAGGATACGCTTTAGAAAGATTGGCTAAATTGATAGTTCCTTTTAAAGCAGCATCAACGATTGCATTTTGAGTGATGTTCCTAATGTTGGCTTTGGCATTAAAAACATCTTGGTCTATTTTGAAAGAGAGCTTGTCCAAATTAACGTATGTATCATTTAGAATCCCTGTTTCGTTGATGATTTTAGTGTCAATAACGATATTTTGAACTGATTTAGGTAAATTAGGATATTGAAACGATGCGTTATTGGAAGCAATTTCAATGTTGAATTTTGGCACTGTTGTGTCAGAATACAAGCCTTTTGCAAAACCCGCAACGGTAAAATCACCGGTTGTTTTCACGTTATCTAAACTCGAGGCGTACGCTGCAGGAATGATTCCCAAGAAATTTTTGAAAGACGAAGTTGGCGTTTTAAATTTCAAATCATACTGTTGACCGGCTTCCACCATTTGAATAAATCCATCAAATTCTAACGGCAATTGATTGATTAAAGCTTTGTTTTCTTTGAAGGTGTATTTACTTTTTTCTAAATCAATTCCCAAAACTGCGTCCAAGGTCAAAGCAACATTATTCATGTAATTGACTTTGTCCATATCCAGCGATACTTTTGCAGTTGATTTGGTAACCAAATCTAATTTTTGTGCTGCAAAATCGCCTGTTCCTTCATGGTTCAAACTGTCGATTACCATTTTTATTTTTGAACTTTCGTCAAAATAACGAAACTTAAAATTCTCAATTTTATACTCTTGGATTTTTAATGATAACGGACTGCTTTTTCCATTTGCTACAGTGTTTTCCTCTTTCAAAGCAATGTCATAATTCGCGATTCCATCTTTGTTGAAAATTATATTGATTAATCCGTTTTTCGAAGTGATTCCGTCAATAGATATCGCTTCGTTTTTGCCTTTAAAAAGTTCTTTGATAGACATTTTTAAATTCAATTCACCAAGTGAAATCAAAGTATCACCTTCAAAAGGAGCTTTGTTGATAATGACTAATTTTTCCAAAGTTACATTCGCATTTGGAAAATTTTTGAATAAGCTTAAATCCGCTTCTGCAAAAGAGACTCTGGCATCTACTTTGGCATTGATAGCCTCAGAAATTTTAGTTTTTATTTGATCTTTAAATAAATAAGGCGCTGCAAATAAAGTTACGATGACTAGGATAAAAAGTATTCCAATGATTTTTAAAACTTTCTTTAGCATAATTTGATTGTCTTTAGATTTATAAGTTTAGCAACAATGCTGCCTTGTATTCTTTTACAAAAATAGTATTTTTAGTATAGTTTACCTTTTGCGGCGTTTTTATAAACAATAATTTAACTTTAATGGATGAAAAAATCCGTTTCAGCAAGTGCGAAAACGGATGTAGTATAAAAGCTTTTATTATTTATTTAATGCATGTTGATTTCAAATGGCATTATGGCTTGCACCCCTTTTCTGGCTTGCAGTTTTTTTATTTCCTGCATCATACGATAATTTTCTTCCCCAATTTCTTCTTTTATAATGTCAGCTTTCGATTTTGCAAAAGGAAGATTAGCTAAAAGATCATTAAAGTTTTTCTCATATTCCGGATAATTTTGGGTGCTATAGCTTTTTACTTTTGCCAAAGAAGCGGCTTTTGCAATAGCATCATCTAAACCTCCAATTTTGTCTACAAGTCCAATTTTTAAGGCTTCAGAACCTGTCCAAACTCTTCCTTGTGCAATAGCATCCACTTGTGCAAATGTCATTTTTCGACCTTGTGCCACGTGTGTAACAAAAGTTTTATAAATGTGTTCCACACCTTCTAAAGTAACTGCTTTGAAATTCTCATCGATTGGAACAAAAGGACTATAGTTTGCTGAGTTTTGGTGCGTTTTAACTTGTTCGGTATGAATTCCAATTTTAGTGGCTAATGGTGTGAAATTAGGTAATATTCCAAAAACGCCTATTGAACCGGTAATTGTATTTTCTTCGGCAAAAATGGTGTTGGCATTACAAGCAATATAATATCCGCCTGAAGCTGCATAATTTCCCATAGAAACCACGACAGGTTTTACTTTTTTAGTTAATTCAATTTCTCTCCAAATTAAATCAGAAGTCAAAGCACTTCCACCTGGACTGTCAATGCGGAGTACAATAGCTTTTACATTTTTATTTTTTCGAGCCTCTTGTAACGAACGGCGCATAGAACCTTCACCAATCACATTCACATCGCCTTCACCACCTAGAATTTCTCCTTGCGCATAAATAATGGCGATTTCGTCTTCACTATCAAAAGTTTGTGAAGTAGTAGCTATTTTTTGAGCATAATCAATAACAGACACTTTATTGTAGTCTTCGTCATTGGCCACTTTAAGTGCTTTTTTTATCGCGTTATGATACACATCTTCATAGGCAATAATGTCAACTAATTTTTGGGATTTTGCCATTTCCGGAGTTCGAGCAAGAAGCCCATTGGCAATTTCATTTAATTTAGCCACTGATATATTTCTACTTTTAGAAATATCAGCGGTGATAGAATTCCAAACAGAATTTAATAATGCGGTAGTTTGTTCTCTGTTGGCATCACTCATTTTATTTTCTAAAAACGGTTCTACAGCACTTTTATATTTCCCATGACGGATGACTTCCATTTTTAATCCTGATTTTTCCTGAAAATCTTTAAAGAACATAATTTCAGAAGATAATCCCTTGAAATCCAATTCTCCAACCGGATTGATATAAATTGGGCTGGCAACAGAATTTAGATAATATTCTTTTTGAGAATACGAATTGGCATAAGCCATAACGAATTTGCCTGATTTTTTAAAGCTTTCCAGAGCATCTCTCAGCGCTTTACTTTGCGCCATTCCCAGCGAAGAAACGTTATTTAAAATAGAGATTCCTTTGATGTCATTATCTGATTTAGCCTCTTCGATAGCATTTATAATGTCTGATAAACCTACTTTTTTGTTTTCTGAAAAAATAGTCACCCACGGATCTTTATATTTTCCGGCATAATCATTTCTTATGTCTTCCAAATTCAATTCAATCACAGAATTATTCTTCACTGTAATGCCTTCAGATTCACCGCCAAAAATGGCTCCAATGAGTATGATTCCAAAAAAGAACAACATGAAAAAAACAAAAATACCTATAATGGTCGCCAATACATTTCCTAAAAATCTCATAATTATATTTTTTTAATATGTCGCAAAAAAGGTAGAAATGTTACAAACAATCGTTTGGTATTTTCTAGTTTAATTATCAACACAGGATGCAAATATATTGCTAATTCTAAAATTCTTTTAGTTAATTTGCACCTAATTATGAAATCACAACATCAGGTCATTTTATCTATAGGTAGTAATCAAGGCAATCGTTTGGAAAATATCGAGCGTTCCTTAGAATTGATACATCAAGAAATTGGTACTGTAATTAAAGTTTCCAGATTATACGAAACTCCAGCTTGGGGTTTTGAAAGCGATGCTTTTTATAATTGTGCATTAGTTTTACACACTTTTTCCTCTGCTCATAAAATTCTGACTCAGATTTTAAAAATCGAAAAAAGATTGGGTCGTTTGCGAAACAAAACTCAAGAATACCAATCTCGCACGATTGATATTGATTTGATTGCTTTCGATTCCGAAATTATTGCTACCGAAAAACTGCAGGTTCCACATCCCTTGATGCAAAACAGGAATTTTGTTTTGTTGCCTATTCAAGATTTAAATTTAGATTGGAAACATCCCATTCTTCAAAAAAATATTACTGAATTGCTGATTGTATCTCCAGATGACAGTGTTTGTGAGGTCGTTCAGGATTTGGTAAGTCCTTTGCAAAATATTTCTTTAGAGCAATTTAATTATGTTGCCTTTGAAGGGAATATTGGAGCTGGAAAAACAACTTTGGCGACAAAAATTTCTGAGGATTTTAATGCGAAAACAGTATTGGAACGTTTTGCTGATAATCCTTTTTTACCCAAATTTTACAAAGATCAGAACCGATATGCATTTCCACTTGAAATGTCTTTTCTTGCGGACAGATATCAGCAATTATCAGATGATTTGGCGCAATTTGATTTGTTTAAAGACTTTCTGGTTGCCGATTATCATATTTTTAAGTCTTTGATTTTTGCCAAAATAACACTGGCTGAAGATGAATATCGTTTGTACCGCAATCTTTTTGATATCATTTATAGAGAAATGCCAAAACCGGATTTGTACATTTATTTGTATCAAAATTCAGAAAGGCTTTTGCAAAATATTAAAAAACGCGGCAGAAGCTACGAACAAAAAATCCCAGCGGAATATTTGGATAAAATCAATAGCGGTTATCTCGATTATATTAAATCACAAACCGATTTGAATGTTCTAATTATTGATGTTTCTGATAAGGATTTTGTAAAAAATCAAGAAGATTATCTGTACATTCTAGATGAAATAAAACTAAAAATTCAAAAATAGTTTACTTTAGCTATTTATCTCTTTAAAGAAAAATGTCCTTTTTTTTCTCGGCCGTCTTCCAGTTTTAGAGTGAACCAATAATCATCTGCTGGTAGGGGCATCCCATTAAAAGTGCCATCCCAACCTGGATTTAAAGAGGGAACCCACTGTTTTAGTAGCTTGCCATATCTATCAAAAATGTAGATTATAGATTTAGAATTAAAAGTTTCATTCACCCCTTTTATACTCCAATAATCATTATGGCCATCGCCGTTTGGTGTGAAAAATTTTGGCACGCCAACAACTATAATTTCTTGATAAACAAGACCACACCCATTTTTATCATTGATATACACTATATGGATTCCTGCAGGTACATTATTAAAAAAACTAGAGTCTTGCCAAGATGCATTTGGTTCATCCAAACTGTATTGGTAATCTCCAGGTCCAGTTGCGGTGATAGTTATGGTGTTATTGTCTGTTAAATCTACAACATCCACAGAGTTTATAGTTGCTGTATTTGATGCAGTGACAGTAATGGTTCTAATTCTGCTACAACCTACATTATTGATTACTTCAACGGTGTAATCTCCCACGGTATTTACATCTAATGTTGGGGAATTTGTCCCGACAATTATTCCATCTTTCGTCCAAATATAATCGTAATTACTTGTTGGCGAACCATCTAATACACCTGCATCCAGCGTTACAAAAAAGCTCGAAAGATTGGAGCAAACTAGTTCGTTTGAAAGGCCATCTAAATTCAAGTCAATATTAGGAATAGGGTTGACAACAAAATTTAATGTCGTCGATGCCGTACAAATTGTGTTTAATTGGTTCTGAACATTTACAGTAATATTTTGTGTTTTGGTTACAAATGGATTGGGTAATGGACTTGGCAAAAGCATATTATTTTGATCGTAATATTTGACAATCATTCCAGTTTGTCCGCCAAGAATGGTGGTTTCGAATGATGAGGTATCAAAAGCAAATTGACCATCTTGATTGATTGGATTCGCTTCGTCGTCACAAGTTGTTGTAAGGGCTGAAGGAACAGCATTAGCAATTGGCGAAGCATCTACAATAAATGTTATGATGGTTTCATCAAAGCATTGTTGAGTTGTATTATTGGTTACAACCGCTTTAATGGTTTGCGAGGTTGCTGTGAAATTTACCGGAAATGGACTTGTAATCGAAACTCCGTTGGCATCTTTCAGAGGATTGTTGGCTTGATCGAAATAAGTAACCGTTACATTGGTTTGTCCTTGTAATAAATCAGATTCCAACGAAGAAGTATTGAATGTGAATATTCTATCGTTGTTATCGTCGCATTGTCGAGGAATAACAACTGTATTTGCAACAGGTAAAGCTTCAACAATTAAAGTTAAATACGGGCCAAGACCGTAACAAGCATTATCCAAATCACTGTCAATCCGTATCCAAATATCTTGAGAATTAGGGTAGCCAATATTTCTATAATTCGAAATATCTGTAATTACGTTAGTTTCTGCCAAAGCATCAGTTTCGTTTTTGTAGTAAGTAATAGTATAAGCATCAGAAGTAGGTAATAGTCCTTCTATAATCGCTTTTGTCGAAGAGAAATCAAAAGTGGTAATCCCATCACGATTGTTATTGTTTCCATTATTATTTCCATTAACATCCAAAAAGTCATCGCAAACAGGAGGAAAAGTAATTTTGTAGTTTGGAATAATGTTCGTAGCGGGAACTTTCAAAGTGATTTTCGCAACACTATAACAACCTGTTATTTTGTTACTGACTCTCGACCAAATATCCATTATTGTTGGAGTTGTATTTTCAAAAGCCAATTCATTTGAAATCAAATCTGCTGAAACGGCATTATTTGCTCCGTTTAAAGAAGTATAATAAGTAAAGTTTTCATTAATAGAGTTTGCTGAAATTGCATTGTTATTTACGGTTAAATTAAATAATGTCCTTCCATCTACAATTAAATCAGTATCACATTGGATAATTTCAACATCTTTTACTATCGGCAATGGATTAATGATTACTGAGATTTCAGCTCTCGGTCCTTCACATCCAGTAGCTGTGATGGTTTGACTTACGTAATATTTTGTTGTGCCTACAGTGGCCGTCGATGGAGTAGGGCTTGTTGCGCTTGATGTCCCGCCTGTTGGAATTGTGTACCAATTAAGAGTACAATTTGCCGAAACGGTTGCCGTTAGAGGAATTGCAACTTCATTATGACAATAGTCAATATTACTTGTTATTGGAGCCGTCGGTAATGGATTTACAATTACAATGATTTCAGCTCTTGGTCCTTCACAACCTGTGGAAGTTATGGTTTGACTCACATAGTAATTTGTTGAGCCTAAAGTTGTAGTAGAAGGTGTAGGGCTTGTTGGGCTAGACGTCCCTCCCGAAGCTGTTGTGTACCAATTTAAAGTGCAATTTGCAGAAGCTGTTGCTGATAAAGACACAGCAGATTCATTATTGCAATAGTTTGCATTACTCACAATTGGTGCAGTAGGCAATGGATTTACAGTTACTATAATTGCAGCTCGAGGACTTTCGCAACCGTTTACTGTGTTCGTTTGGCTTACATAATAAGTGGTGGAACCTGCAACTGTTGTAAGGGGTGTAGGACTTGTAGTTGAAGGAACTCCTCCAGTTGGCAAAGTGTACCAATTTAAAAAGCAATCTGTCGAGGCGGTTGCAGCTAAAGGAATAGCTGGTGCATTCAGGCAATATAAAACGGGACTTGTAGAAGATATTGCGATTTGAGGTAAACTAGGCAAAGCTTTTATAGTGGCGATAATTTCAGTTCTTGGACCATTTGGGCAATTTCCATTTGAGGCATCAACATAATAAGAAGTTGTAGTGGTAAGAGTTGGAGTTGTAAATGAATTTCCTGTTGCTGTCGGAGTTTTACTAGTATTTGAAGTATACCAACTAACGATACCATCAGTTGAAGTTGCTTGAAGAGTAACAACCCCTGATCCACAAATAGAACTGGGAGTTGTGCTGGTTATTTTAGGTATTGTAACTGTCGTACTTGTTGATATTTGAAGAATTGGATCTTCTGGCATACCGCCATATTCAACTATATAACCTTGGGGTTGATAATTGCCGCTTGCATCTCCGGTATTGGTTAAATCATTCCAAGAACCAGGAATCCCTGGTGCATTATTGGATTTAATATGGGCATAATCTTCATTGGCACCATTATATTGGTTGGGTTCGTCTGTGTTCCATTTGGCATAATTGGGAGTAGAGCCATTAGCAACTCCATTCCAAAAAGTGATTCCAGTTCCGCCATTTGCTAGGCCTTCTGGACCTGTTACCCATTTCCATACACCTTCTGTCGTAGCATCACTTCCACCAATCCATCCCGCTCCTTTGGCTTGTTCGCCAGAGATTTGCGCTTCATCTGCGGCCATAATCGTGGCTAAATACCCTTTTAAGCCATAATAATTAAGTGCTTCTGCGGCTGTTTTTGCAGCAGTCCAAGTGATGCCCACATTAGAGACAAATTCATAATAGTGACCTGTGGAGGGAAGGAAATTTGCCTGTCCAATTGTGATGGAAAAACTTCGAGTTCCTGAAGGTGAAGGCGATGCATTGCTAAACTCAACATCTTTTATCGCTGAGACAAAGTCTGCATAAGGTATTTGCAAACCCGTTTGACTATATAACTTTAGCTTTCCAGTAATTACATCCCAAATTGTATTTATTTTGGGATGTGCTGTTAAGTTGGCGAGTTTCAATAAATCCTGACCAGAAACATATCCTGAAGAGATTTGAATGTAAATAGCATTGGTGCTAGGTTCAGAAGGGTCATTGGTAATAGAAATGGTTTCAACTATTTTTAAAGAAGTTCCTGGGCAATAGGTTTGATTTCCTGTTGCTGTAATTTTGGGCGGATCGATTGTAGCTGCGGTTTTACTACAATCTTCAGAATAGCGGGCGGTGGCATCTTTTTTGGAAGGATCCCAAGAATTTGAAACTGCTTCATTATCTACTTGAATACAGCTTAGATTTGGATTATTAAATGCATTTAAAGCGAATAAATCTCTATTGTTGCCGTTCTTTAAATTTAGACTAGTCAGTTCATTCCAACTACAAAATAGTTGAGTCAAAAGGGTATTTTTGCTAAGATCTAAACTTGTTAATTTATTTTGGAAACAAGACAAGTAGGTCAGCTTGGTGTTTCTTGTAAGATCTAAATTCGTTATGTTGTTACCCCAACAATTTAATAGAGTTAATGATGTATTGTTAGTTAAATCTAAACTCGATAATTTATTGCGGGAACACTCTAAAAAAGTCAAACTTACAAAATCCTGTATTCCGGTTAAATTACTGATATTGTTAGCCGAAATGTCCAAACTGGTAATTCCACTCACATTACTAGTAAGCACTTTTCCATCAATAGCACCAATATCAATGCCTTTATTAATTAGTGCACTTTCAAAATTCACATCTGGAATCAAAGTATTTTGGGCACAGCAAAAAAAAACAGAGAATAGTGTAATAAGATGGTATAGCTTTTTCATGAAATGATAGAAAAAAATTAGGAAAATTCAATTAAAAAAATCATTTTGGCCAGTTCAGTTTTTGGAATAAGTCCCAAACTACAATTCCTGCACTAACTGATATGTTCAAAGAATGTTTCGTGCCTAATTGTGGGATTTCAATACAGCCATCGCATAGTGCAACTGCTTCTTGAGAAACACCATATACTTCGTTTCCAAAAACTAAAGCATATTTTTCTCCCTTTTTAACCTCAAAATTTTGCAGAAAAATTGCGCTTTCCACTTGTTCTATGGCAAGTGTCATTACATCTTCCGCTTTTAATTTTTCAATAACGGCAAGAACATTCTCGTGATGTTCCCAAGAAACAGTTTCAGTGGCTCCAAGTGCGGTTTTATGAATTTCTTTGTTTGGTGGTGTGGCAGTAATACCACATAAATATATTTTTTCAATTAGAAAAGCGTCGGCAGTTCTAAATACGGAGCCAATATTATGCAAACTGCGAATATCATCTAATACTAAAATCAGCGGTGTTTTTTCAGATTGTTTAAATGCTTCAATAGATTTTCGATCTAGTTCGCTGTTTTCTAGCTTTCTCATATTTTGTAAATTATTCAAAAAAAAAGCTTCCGAAGTTAATGGAAGCTTTTTTGTATATTTAGTTAAAATTTAGCTTTTTGAAGATTCAGCGGCTAAAACATTTCCTTTTATTGTAAGTGTTTTGGTAGGAACAACAGCATTAGTTGTCAATGTTACTGTTTTAGTAAAAGCTTGACCACCTCTTGAAGTGTCATATTTTACTCCAATAACTCCTTTTGCTCCCGGAGCAATTGGCTCTTTAGGATAAGTAGGAACTGTGCAACCACAAGATCCTTGAGCATTAGTAATGATTAAAGGTTTGTTACCGTTATTTGTGAAAACAAATTCGCGTTTACCATCAGAGTTATAAGCAACAGTACCATAGTCAATAGTTTCAGTTACGAAAACCATTCCTGCGCCATTCACTTTTGCAGCAGCAACTTTAGCAGTAGTTGCTTTCAATTTTTTTGAAGTTTCTTGTGCAGTAGAAGTTGCTACTCCTAAAACAACTAGCATAGCTAGGGTAATTATTTTTTTCATATCTCTTTCAATTTAAAAGTATCCACAAATCTAAATAAAAAATAGAAATTATGACTTAAATCTTTCTTAAAATAGTTTAATTTTTTGAACCCCTTATTTATTTGTTTTAAAATATATAAATTCGCTGATATTTTTTCATTTTTAAACACAAATACAATTGGCATCTAAAGATAAAGTAGTTAAGGAAACTCCGTTAATGAAGCAGTACAATGAGATAAAAAGAAAGTACCCTGATGCTTGTCTTTTGTTTCGTGTTGGGGATTTTTATGAGACATTTGGAGAAGACGCAGTTCGTGCTTCAAAAATATTAGGAATTGTCTTAACGAAGCGCGGAGCAGGTTCTGAAACTGAAACGGCGTTGGCTGGTTTTCCGCATCATTCCTTGAATACCTATTTACCAAAATTAGTCAAAGCAGGACTTCGTGTAGCAATTTGTGATCAACTCGAAGATCCAAAAATGACTAAAACCATTGTAAAACGTGGTGTTACTGAACTGGTGACTCCGGGAGTTTCTATGAATGACGAGGTTTTACAATCAAAAACGAATAACTTTTTAGCGTCCATTTTCTTTGCCAATAAATCTATAGGAATTTCGTTTTTAGATGTTTCTACAGGTGAATTTTTAACGGCGCAAGGCAATGCAGAATATATTGATAAATTGTTACAGAATTTTAATCCAAGTGAGGTTCTGATTCCAAAAAATAATAAGAATGATTTCCGGGAAATTTTCGGAGATGATTACCATAGTTTTTATTTGGAAGATTGGATTTACAAAGAAGACTACGCATTCGAAACCTTAACCAAGCATTTTCAAACGGTTTCCTTAAAAGGATTTGGAATCGAAGAATTGAAAGAAGGAATTATTGCTTCCGGAGCCATTTTGTATTATTTATCCGAAACGCAGCATAATAAAGTGCAACATATAACAGCGATTCAGCGTATTGCTGAAGACGCCTATGTCTGGATGGACCGTTTTACCATTCGTAATCTGGAATTGTACCACAGTTATAATCCAAACGCGGTGACGCTTCTCGATGTTATTGATAAAACACTTTCGCCAATGGGTGGGCGTTTGTTAAAAAGGTGGTTGGCGCTTCCTTTGAAAGACAGTGCTAAAATAAAAAGTCGTCACCAAGTAGTTTCTTATTTAAAAGATAATCAAGATGTTTTAAAGAATATTCAGAATCAAATCAAGCAAATTTCTGATTTGGAGCGTTTAATTTCAAAAATTGCTGCCGGAAAAGTATCGCCTAGGGAGGTGGTTTATTTGAAAGAATCATTGGATGCCATTATTCCAATAAAAACTTTGGCGTTAGAAAGTCCGCAAGAAGCCGTAAAAGTAATTGGTGACAGTTTGCACAGTTGCGAATTGTTGCGCGAAAAAATAAAAACCGTTTTAAATCAAGATGCGCCTGTGGCTATTGCCAAAGGAAATGCGATTGCCAAAGGAATCAATGCAGAATTAGATGAGTTGCGTGCGATATCAACTTCTGGAAAAGAATTTTTGGAAGGAATTGAAAAGCGAGAATCACAATTAACGGGAATTTCTTCGTTGAAAATTTCCTTTAATAATGTTTTTGGCTATTACATCGAAGTACGGAACATGCATAAGGATAAAGTTCCTACGGAATGGATTCGAAAACAAACTTTGGTTAATGCGGAACGCTATATTACTGAGGAATTAAAAGAATATGAAACAAAAATTCTTGGTGCCGAAGAAAAAATTCATAAAATCGAAGTAGAATTATTCGAACAATTGGTTAGCTGGATTGGCACGTATATAAAGCCGGTTCAAATGAATGCTAATCTGGTGGCGCAACTGGATTGTTTGTGTTCTTTTACACAATTGGCTATCGAAAATAAATATGTTTGTCCTGAACTTGACGAAACTTTCGAATTAGAAATCAAAAACGGAAGGCATCCTGTTATCGAAAAACAATTGCCGGTTGGAATGCCTTATATTGCCAATGATGTTTTCTTGGATAGAGAAACACAGCAATTGATTATGATTACAGGTCCAAATATGTCTGGAAAGTCAGCTATTTTGCGTCAAACGGCGCTGATTGTACTCTTGTCTCAAATGGGAAGTTTTGTTCCTGCAGACAGCGTTAGAATGGGAATTGTAGATAAAATATTTACCAGAGTAGGAGCGAGTGATAATATTTCGATGGGAGAATCTACTTTTATGGTTGAAATGAATGAAACTGCCTCTATCTTGAATAATATTTCTGATAGGAGTCTAGTGCTTTTAGATGAGATTGGAAGAGGAACCAGTACCTATGACGGAATTTCCATAGCTTGGGCAATTGCAGAATTTTTACACGAGCATCCTTCACAACCCAAAACCTTATTTGCAACGCATTATCATGAGTTGAATGAAATGAGCGAATCATTGCCTAGAATTCAGAATTATAATGTGGCTGTGAAAGAATTGAAAGATACCGTGCTTTTTATTCGAAAATTGGTAAAAGGAGGGAGCGCACACAGTTTTGGAATACATGTGGCGAAGATGGCCGGAATGCCTCAGATTGTAATTTTGAAAGCGCAGAAGCTTTTGAAGAAATTAGAAAAAAATCATTCCAGTGATGCGCTGAACGGAATTAAAGCTTCAAAAGATGGCTCGAGCCTGAAAGGCGAACAGGCGGAGCAAATGCAAATGAGTTTTTTTAATCTGGATGATCCTTTGTTAGAAGAAATCAAAGAAGAGATTATAAGTCTGGATATTAATACCATTACGCCTATGGAAGCGCTCATGAAATTGAACGAAATTAAAAGAATGTTGACTAGAAAATAATTTATTTTATTTTAAAGTTTAGGTTATCAGAGTATTAACTTTTATCTGTAATTTTTTTATAAAAAAGGCTTGTATAATTCAATAAATGTCCTAAATTTGCATCCGCAATACAGAACAAGTATCGCGGTTCTTTCTAAGAATTGAAAATGCGAAAATAGCTCAGTTGGTAGAGCGCGACCTTGCCAAGGTCGAGGTCGCGGGTTCGAGCCCCGTTTTTCGCTCCAACACCACATAATGCTCGGATGGTGAAATTGGTAGACACGCTGGACTTAAAATCCAGTGAACAGCAATGTTCGTGCGGGTTCAAGTCCCGCTCTGAGTACTAAACCGCTTCAATTGAAGCGGTTTTTTTTTGTTTTATGGTTTTTCATAAAACTAAATCTATTGGAACTAATATCAACTCCTTCTTTTTTGTGATTTATAATTTGAATTTTTTTATTTTAATAAACTATGGGGGCTTTTGTAATTAGTAAAAGATATAACGACGAATATAAATTTGTTTTTACTTCCAGGAAGGGGAAAGTTGTTTTTGCAAGTTTGAGTTACGAACTTAAGTTTGAGTGTGAGGAAGATATTGATAAATTTAAAGCTACGATTGAAACTGCCGACTTTTTAAAGTTTAAGTCTTCTGGTGGGAAATTCTATTTTAAATTGATGTTGGAAGGAAATCATTTTGCAACAAGTAGAAAATATACCACTTCGTTACGTCTCCAAAAAGGAATTGATGAAATTGTACGGTATGGTTCAAATTCAGAGGTGTTGGATTTTTCTGGAAATGATTTTATTTTTTCGGATTAAAGGTTTTTGAATTAACGGGTAAATAAAAAAGAGAGTCGTGAAATTTAAATTTCACGACTCTCTTTTTTATTTGTACTTCTCTTATTAAAGGATTGGAAATGTTACAAATTAAAAAAGCCATCTCGCATAGCGGATGGCTTTAAAATTTTTAGAATTTGAGTTCTAATTATTTTTTTGCAGCTTCAGTAGCAGTTGCAGCAGCTTCAGTAGCAACAGCAGCAGCAGAATCAACAACAACAGCAGCAGAATCAACTACAGCAGCAGCAGAATCAACAACAGCAGCAGCAGAATCAACTACAGCAGCAGCGTCCTCAGCAGGAGCATCAGCTTTTTTACATGATACAACAGTCAATACGGCAACAGCAGCTAAACTTAAAAATACTTTTTTCATCTTAATTTAATATAAAAGGTTAATTATTAATTCGTGGCAAAGATATAAATTTTTTAATATGTAAAATATTTTTTTATTTTTTTTTTAAAAAATAATATTTTTTGTCAACGCAGAAACAAATTACAATTATTATGCCAATTTAGTCAAATAATTAATAAATACTTTATATCGTTGTGGAGTCCTTGATTTTACTTTAAGTTTTTCTTTTTCAAAGGTTTGCTTTTCTTTGGGTGAACCATTTTTAGCTCACTTATCAAGTTTTTTGCACCAGCATATTTATCCATAATAAACAGGACGTAGCGTATGTCTACCATAATGTTTCTACAAATACTTGTGTCGTAATAGATATCACTCATGGTTCCTTCCCAAACCCGGTCAAAATTAAGTCCTATTAAGTTTCCATTAGCGTCTAGCGCTGGACTTCCGGAGTTACCACCAGTAGTATGATTTGTACCGATAAAGTTAACAGGCATTTTTCCGTTTTCACCATAAGGACCGTAATCTTTGGTTTTGTATAGATCTATTAATTTGGCTGGAACATCAAACTCATAATCTCCGGGAATGTATTTTTCCATTACTCCATCTAAGTAAGTTATAGGTGTGTAAAGCGCAGCATCTTTCGGTTCGTAACCTTTTACTTTTCCATAAGTAACTCGTAATGTACTATTGGCATCTGGAAAAATTCTACTGTCTTTATTCAATTCCAATTGCGCTTTCATGTACGTGCGTTGTAGCGCAGTAATCTTTAAATTGATTTCGTCGTATTTTGGCGCAACTTCTTTCGAATATTTGTCAGCTAGTTCCTTTACCAGTAAAAAACCTGGGTCATTATTTAAACTCGTTAAAACGGTTTTCGTGTCGCCGGTTAATAATTCTTTTAGACCTGCATAATTTTTAAGTTTGGATTTGGTATATATTTCAGAAGCCAGATTCTTAGCATTTACATTCATTAAACTTTGTGGCAAAAATTGTTTTGGAGATTTGGTAGCATATAATTCAATCAATTGTTCAAAAACTTTTTCATCAACAGTTGCATTGAAATTCTTGTAAAAATCAGCCAGTCCAGTTATTAAATTATTTTTTCGGTCATTGAAAGACTGTTCTCCTTTACTTTTGTAAACTTCTTCCAATTGGTATAATTTATGTCCCGTACTTAGTAATTCAGTATTACGTAGTACTACTTCTGTAAAATAGTCTCTTGCTACTGCATAAGGATTAATTTCCGTGTAGTTTTTGTCAAAGTCAGCTAAAAGTGTTCCGTATTCTTTTTCTTTGCCTGCTTTTACAATTTTTAGCTGGAATTCTTTTTCAGATTCTTTTTTTACGGCGACTGCATTTGATTTTTTTAATCCTTGTGTTTCGCCAATCCATTTTTTCCAATAATTGGCAATACTTGCATATTTAGAGGCGTATTGAATTTTTATTGCATTGTCTTTTCTCATAAAACCATCAGCCACTTTCAATGCTTTGTCTCTGATTTCGATTTTTGCTGGATTCAGTTCGTTTACAATTTGCTCAATCGCAACCGAAGGTAAATATTCGTTTGTTTTTCCTGGGTAACCAAAAACTAATGTGAAATCATCTTCGGCTACGCCATCTAGTGAAATAGGCAAGAAGTGTTTCGGGGTGTATGGTACGTTGTCTTTAGAATAGGCTGCCGGACGATTATTTTTGTCAGCATAGATTCTAAACAATGAGAAATCTCCGGTATGACGTGGCCAAACCCAGTTGTCAGTATCAGAACCAAATTTCCCGATAGCGGAAGGCGGAGCGCCAACTAAACGGACATCCGTAAAGGTTTCCGTTACAAAAAGGATGTATTGATTGCCTTCGAAAAAAGTCCTAATTTTATTCTCCTGCCAATTTTCCTTTGGCAACGATTTAGATAATGCCGTAATGTTTTCTTGAATTTTCTTTTGTTTAGTAGCTTCGTTAGTAAGAGTTGCAGTGCCTTCTAGAACAGATGTTGTTACATCTTCAATTTTCACCATAAAAGTTACTGTCAAACCTTCGTTTGGTAATTCATCTTCCATTTTGTAGGCCCAAAATCCATCAGTCAGATAATCATGATCTACTGTAGAGTGTGATTGAATTTGTGAAAATCCGCAATGGTGATTCGTTAAAATCAAACCTTTTGGAGAGATAACTTCAGAGGTACAACCTCCATTAAAGTGCGGAACCGCATCTTTTAAACTCGATTGATTGACATCGTAAATCTCTTTCACAGACATTTTCATGCCTAAGTTTTTCATTTCTGTTTCATTCATTCCTTTCAAAAGTGAAGGAATCCACATGCCGCCTTGCTGTGCCTGCGCCTGAATGACAAATAGTAATAAGAATAATTTTAAAAATTTCATGGTATTAAATTTAGGGTGTAATTTTATCTGATTCTGTATTTCATCAATTTTCTGTTGTGCAATTCAAAACCGTGCGTAAGGTACAATTTTTGTGCTTTTTCATTGTGCTTTTCCACTTCCAGATAAATCAGTTTTAACGATAGTTTATGACTTTCACTTTGAATAAATTCGAGCGCTTTACCGCCAATTCCTTTGCCTCTCACTTTTTCGGTAAGATATAATTCGTCTAAAAAAGCAATTTTTCCTTGGTATTCAAAACTAAAAACAAAGGTTAGAATAATGTATCCTATAAGTTCATTATCAGATACAATGAGCCATGATTTTCCTAAATTTTCATGTTTAATAAATTCCTCAAATAAAGTTTTGGAAACGTCAATGTCAATGGGGTAATTATCAATTGCATAAAACTCTTGCATCATGGTCACAATCGTTTCAATGTCAGCAATTGCTAATGGTTTAAATTGAATCATTCAAGATGTGTTTTAAAATACTGGCAGTGGCTCCTTTATTCATTTGAACAAAAGTGCTGCACATATGTCCTTTTTCTTGTCGAATGTCATCATTCTGGATTAGGTTTTTAAATGCTTCGTCTAGTTCTTTACTATTATTAATAGAAATACACGCTTCCATATTTACCAGTGCAGTAGCTTCTGCAAAATGCGAATAGTTGGGGCCAATGAGAATTGGAACTCCAAAAGTTGCCGGTTCCAGTAAATTATGAACTCCGGAATTCCCGAAACCACCGCCTACATACGCAATATCGGCATAGCTGTAGATTTTTGTCAAAATACCAATTGTGTCAATTATAAAAACGTCAAAATCAGCGAGATTTTTACCTTCTTTTTCAGAGAACAAAACTGTTTTTTTTGTAATTGAATTTTTTAAATCCTGAATTTGTTCTTCTTTAATATTGTGCGGCGCAATTATAAACTTGATATTTAATGTATTCGAATTAATAAAATCCACTAATAAATTTTCATCTTTTGGCCAAGAACTTCCCACTACAATAGTTAATGTGTTGTCTTTAAATTGAGAAATAAAACCCAAGGAATTGTCTTTTTCTAAAATTGTGGCAACTCGGTCAAATCGAGTATCTCCAGAAACCGAAACATTCGTTTTACCTACTTGTTGCAGTAGTTTTTTTGAAGTTTCATTTTGAACAAAAAAGTAGGTGAACGCATCCAGCGCGTCTCTATAAAAACCACCGTACCATTTGAAAAACAGTTGATTTTTTCTGAGAATTCCAGAAATTAAATAGGTTTTGGTATTCCGTTTTTTGAGTTCAGATAAATAATTTGGCCAATACTCATATTTGATAAAAAATACTAAATCCGGATGAACGAGTTGTAGAAATTGTTGTGCATTTTTCTGGGTGTCCAAAGGCAAATAAACCGTAACATCAGCAACAGTATTGTTTTTACGAACTTCATAACCCGAAGGAGAAAAAAAAGTAACCACGATTTTGTGCAATGGGAATTGCTCTTTTATCTTTTCAATAACGGGTAAACCTTGCTCGTATTCGCCCAAAGAGGCAGCATGAAACCAGATTGTTTTGTCAGTAAGTTTTATTTTTTGTTCCAAAACAGGAAAAACTTCTTTCCTGCCGTCCACAAAAAGTTTCATTTTTGGACTGAAAAGAGCCACTATTTTTAATAAAAATGCAGCAATTTGAACAATTAGATTATAAAGAAAAAGCATCATTGAAATTTTGGGGCTAAAATACGTTTTCTTTAGGTTTATTTCTTCCGCAGCAATATATAAATTTTGGTTGTCAGGAACCTACTTTTTATTTCATTGGAATAATATCTTTTTTTAATGTGGGTTGCATTGGTTTAAACTCATAAATAACTATTTTTGTTCTTCGTTTTAAGAAAGTATTTGCTGTGTTTAGAAACGGTAATCTTTCGAACATTAAACAAAAATTACAATGAAAAAAATCCAAATGGTTGACTTAAAAAGTCAATATGAAAAAATAAAAGACACCGTTGATGTTTCTATTCAGGAAGTTTTAGATACTAATACTTACATTAATGGACCTCAAGTTCATCAGTTTCAAAAATCATTAGAAGAATATCTTGACGTAAAACACGTAATTCCTTGTGCAAATGGAACTGATGCGTTGCAAATTGCGATGATGGGATTGGATTTAAAACCCGGCGATGAGGTAATAACAGCCGATTTTACTTTTGCAGCGACAGTGGAAGTAATTGCTTTACTGCAATTGACACCCGTTTTAGTCGATGTGGATATGTATAATATGAATATTTCTATCGAAGGGATTAAAAAAGCGATTACACCAAAAACAAAAGCGATTGTGCCAGTTCATTTATTTGGCCGTGCCGCTAATATGGAGGCTATTATGGCTATCGCTAAAGAATATAATTTATACGTTATTGAAGATAATGCGCAAGCTATTGGTGCCAATTGTAAATTTTCGGATGGTACTAAAAAGAAAGCGGGAACGATTGGACATGTAGGAGCGACTTCATTTTTTCCTTCCAAAAATCTGGGATGTTACGGCGATGGTGGAGCGATTTTCACGAATGACGATGCATTAGCTCACAAACTTCGCGGCATTGTAAATCACGGAATGTACGAGCGATACCACCACGATGTAGTAGGTGTTAATTCTCGATTAGACAGTATTCAGGCTGCGGTTTTGAATGCTAAGTTACCTTTGTTAGATGAATATGGAAGAGCAAGACAAGAGGCTGCCAGAAAATATTCAGCTGCTTTTGAAGGGCATAAAAATATCGTTGCGCCAAGTATTTGTGATATTTGCGACTGTCACGTTTTCCATCAATATACATTGCGAATTATAGATGCTGACAGGAACGGTTTGATGCAACATTTGCTTGACAAAGGCATTCCATGTGCTATTTACTATCCAATTCCTTTGCACTCGCAAAAAGCATATGCTGATTCTCGTTACAAAGAAGAAGATTTTCCAGTAACCAATCAATTAGTGACGGAAGTACTTTCATTACCGATGCATACAGAATTAGATGACGAGCAAATTAAATTTATCACGGATTCAGTTTTAGAATATTTAGGATAATTATAGTAGAGACGCGATTTATCGTGTCTTTTGTTTAAACGAGAAGACGCAATACATCGTGTCGGTACAAAAAAGAAATCATGAAAATATTAGTTACAGGTGGTTTGGGTTTCATAGGTTCACATACCGTAGTGGAATTGCAAAACGAAGGTTATGAAGTTATCGTTGTCGATAATTTATCGAATACATCAATGGATGTGTTGGACGGAATTCAGAATATTACGGGTAAAGTTCCAGCTTTCGAAAAATTAGATTTGCGCGAAAAAGAAAAGGTTCAGGATTTTTTCAAAAGACATCATGATATTTCAGGTGTAATTCATTTTGCAGCTTCAAAAGCGGTGGGTGAAAGCGTAGAAAATCCATTGCTGTATTATGAAAATAATATCAATGCGCTGGTCTATATTTTGCAGGAATTACAGCAAAAACCGGAAGCAAATTTCATTTTCAGCTCCTCATGTACGGTTTATGGTCAGGCGGAAACCATGCCGATAACTGAGAATGCTTCAATTCAAACTGCGATGTCTCCTTACGGGAATACGAAACAAATAGGAGAAGAAATTATTACTGATACTGCCAAAGTCACGAATATCAGCGCTATTTTATTGCGTTATTTTAATCCAATAGGGGCGCATTCCTCTACTGAAATTGGAGAATTACCAATTGGAGTTCCTCAGAATTTAGTGCCGTTTATTACACAAACCGGTTTTGGATTGCGTAAAGAACTTTCGGTTTATGGTGATGATTACCCAACTCCAGACGGAACAGCAGTTCGTGATTATATTCACGTAGTAGATTTGGCGAAAGCCCATGTAATCGCTTTGCAACGCTTACTGAATAAAAAAAACACGGAAAAAGTAGAAACCTTTAATCTAGGAACCGGAACCGGAAGCTCTGTTTTAGAAGTGATTCACACTTTCGAAAAAGTAAGCGGTAAAAAATTGCCATATAAAATAGTAGGACGAAGAGAAGGAGATATAACTTCAGCGTATGCCAATACGGATAAAGCCAATACTGTTCTGGGATGGAAAGCACAATCTACGCTAGAAGAAGCGATGGCCAGTGCCTGGAAATGGGAACAGAAAATTAGGAAATAAAAAATAGGCTGTCATTGACAGCCTATTTTTTTGAATTATTTTTTTGCGGCTTCTTTCAATTTTTCAGCGGCTTGATTCATTTTGTCAGCTCCTTTTTCAAGAACTTTTCCTGCTTTAACTTTTGTGGAATCAGCTGCAGCATCAACTTTTACAGCTGCTGTATCGATAGCATCTTCCATTTCATTACCTACGGCTTCAGTAGCCTCTTTTACTTCGTCTTTTGTTTCTTTTTTGCAAGAAGTCATTAAAGTTGCAATAAATGCTAATCCTAAAAGTGCTTTTTTCATTTTTTTCATTTTAAAAATTAAAATTATTTTGAACTCGTTTTATAAAGATAAAAAAAATCCTCATAAACCAGAGTTTATGAGGATACTATTTTGAACACTAAAGGCTAATTATGCATTTGTAGTAATCGCTTCTTTATCAATTTTTCCAATCAATCCTGCCAATACTTTTCCAGGACCCACTTCAGTAAATAAAGTAGCACCGTCAGCAATCATTTGTTGAACAGACTGCGTCCATTTTACCGGAGCTGTCAATTGGATAATTAAATTTTTCTTGATTTCGCTTGGATCTGAAACTGCGTTTGCCGTCACATTTTGATATACCGGACAAATAGGAGTAGAGAAAGCGGTTGCTTCAATAGCTGCAGCCAGTTCTTCACGAGCCGGTTCCATCATTGGTGAGTGAAAAGCACCACCAACCGGTAATAACAACGCACGTTTTGCACCCGCTGCTTTCATCGCTTCACATGCTTTTTCAACTGCTGATGTTTCTCCAGAAATCACTAATTGTCCCGGGCAGTTGTAATTTGCAGCCACTACAATTCCGTCAATTGAAGCACAAACTTCTTCAACAATATTGTCAGCCAATCCTAAAACAGCTGCCATAGTTGAAGGTTTTATTTCGCAGGCTTTTTGCATTGCCAAAGCGCGTTGTGAAACTAATTTTAATCCGTCTTCAAAGGATAAAGCTCCGTTCGCCACTAAAGCTGAGAATTCACCTAATGAATGTCCCGCTACCATTTCTGGTTTGAAATCATCGCCTAACGTTTTTGCTAAAATCACCGAATGCAAGAAAACGGCCGGTTGTGTCACTTTGGTTTCTTTCAATTCTTCAGTAGTTCCTTCAAACATGATGTCTGTGATGCGGAAACCTAAAATTTCATTGGCTTTTTCGAATAATTCTTTTGCAAGTGCAGAATTTTCATATAAGTCTTTACCCATTCCTGTGAATTGTGCGCCTTGACCTGGAAATACGTATGCTTTCATGTGTCTAATTTAAAGATTGAAAAAATGTATAGATTGAAAAATGAATTTCAAGCTGACTGCAAAAATACTATTTTTTACGGTATTGTAAATAAGGTTCCTATTTTCTTTAAAATTGACACTTTTTTAGTGTAACATTCAGTAGTATTAAAGACTAATATTGAAGTATAAAAAAATAGCTTTATGAAAAAGATAGTTGGTATTGTTTTCTTATTCCTTTTTGGGTTTTTATTATTTTATGGCATCCTTCCGGTAATCAATTATGGATTTACGGGTTTTGCCTTTATTTTGCTTATTTTAGTAATTCTTGCGACTGTATTTTCTCTTGGATTAACCGTCTCGCAGCAAACAAAGCAGGTCAAGATTGTCTCTAAGCCAAACAAGATTTTATTCGTTTTGGCAGGAGTACTTTTGGTATATTGTATTGCGCTTCCTTTTGTAACCAGCATAAAAATTTTCCGAATCGATTCGTATCAAAAATTAATTGGTGAGGTTAAAAACGGTCAAAAAATCACCAATCACATTGCTCCAATTTCTATTGATAAAATCCGTGTGGTCGATGAGGAATTAGCACATCTTTTGGGAGAGAAAATTTTAGGTTCACAACCGGCCTTGGGAAGTCAGGTCGAATTGGGAGATTTTTGCATCCAAAAAGTGAATAACAATTTATATTGGGTTGCGCCTTTATTGCATTCGGGTTTTTTAAAATGGTTTAACAACCAAGAAGGAACTGCGGGATATGTTATGGTTTCTGCAACTAATGAACGTGATGTAAAATTAGTTCAGAGTATAGGAGGGAAGGACATTAAAATTAAATACCAACAAGGTGCCTATTTTCAAAGTGATATTCACAGACACGTTTATTTTAACGGAAATGCTACGGTTGGTCTGGCTGATTTTAGTTTTGAGATTGATGATGCTGGAAATCCGTTTTGGATTATTACGAAATATGGAAAAAAAATTGGTTTCTCCGGAAAAGAAGCGATCGGTGTTATTGTGGTTGATGCCCAATCTGGTGTTATAAATGAATATTCAATTGCTAAAACACCAAAATGGGTGGATCGAATCCAGCCTTTGGATTTCATAGAAGATCAATTGAATGATTGGGGTGAATACGTTCACGGGTATTGGAATTTTTCTAATCAGGATAAACTTCAAATTACGGAAGGATTGACATTGGTTTACGGAAAAGACAATAAATCGTATTGGTATACCGGATTGACTTCAGTGGGGAAAGAAGAGTCTGCCGTAGGTTTTGTATTGGTGGATACCAGGACCAAAGAAACTACTTTTTATAAGCAAGGTGGCGCAACAGAATTTGCTGCTCAAAGCTCTGCACAAGGGAAAGTTCAGGAGAAAGGATACAAGGCTTCATTGCCTATTCCTTACAATATTAATAATATCCCCACCTATGTGATGACGCTGAAAGATGATGGCGGATTGGTTAAAATGTTTGCGATGGTTGCCATTTCAGATTACACGATTGTGGGCGTGGGCAATACCATGCGGGAAACGTTGACTTCGTTTAAAAACGTTTATAATATGGCGGATAATAAAATAAATCCCAATAGTGTTTCTAATAAAAAATCGTTGAAATCCGTTGTGACCCGAATCCAAAATGATGTAAAAAACGGGAATAGTTTTTATTATTTTAAAGTCAAAGATTATACTAATATTTTTGTGGGTTCATCCCAAATATCCAATCAATTACCTGTTACAATGGTGGGTGATAGTGTCACAATTTCTTTTGATGTAGACTTAGAAGAAGTAATTGATATCTCGAGTTTTGAGAATAGTAATCTCAAATTGAGTATGAAATCGAATTAATAACAAAGGGCTTAAAGATTTTTCTTTAAGCCCTTTTTTTTATTTTTTTGACAGTAATTTGAATGAGCTGACTTTGAATTTATTGTCAACCACTTTACCAACCACTTCAGCTTTTCTTATAGCAGCGCAAAAACCATCACTGGCATGCGCATCACCATGGGAGTCGATGGAACTTCCGTCAACAAAATAGGATTTTCCGTCAATGCGAACAGCTAATTCACAACCGTGTCCTTCCATCCCAAACTGACATTGTCCGCACGAAGCTTCAACAATTTGATGTTTTGGTTCTTCTTTTTTATCCTGAGCGCTTGCAAGTGTCGCAGAGAATAAAATAGCTAAGTATAGTATCTTTTTCATAAATGATTAAATTTTACTTTAGCTAAGATACAGGTTTTTTACATCGAATAATTTTTAAACATGTAAATCCACAATAATCTGGAAAGACGAATATTGATGGAAGCCATTGCAATAATCACCACGGCAATGATTGGAATGATTCGTAAATCGAAAGTTTCTTTAAAGAAGAATTGAGCAATAACATAAGTTGCAATTCCTTGTGCTACTGTTAAACCATAGTTTACATACATGGCTCCAAAAAAGTAACCAGGTTCTTTTTCGAATTTATAGTTGCAATGAGAGCAATATTCGTTCATTTTAGGGAATCCAAAATTGAAAAAGATACTTTTTTCATTGAAAACTTTGCCTTTAAGACAATGAGGGCAATCATTATTCAAGATGTGTACAATAGAATTTGACATCGTAATTATTTTTATCAAAGGTATTTCTTATTCATGTCATGGATGTTTTCTATATTCGCTAATTATAGCACAATAAAGACATTTAGGCCAAAATGAAAAAATATCCTATTTATAACATTCAGCGGTTTAACTGTACTTCAGTGAATAGTGATTTGTATATTAATACCTTTAAAAATCACTTAATTGACCATAGTTTTGTTGAGGAACCGCATCGACATAGTTCGTATGTTTTGGTTTTTTTTACCAAAGGTTCCGGAACGCATGAAGTCGATTTTGATGTATTTTCGATTCAGCCCGGAAGTATGTTTTTTCTGCAACCCGGACAAATGCACC
Organism: Flavobacterium sp. GNP002; assembly: GCF_054343795.1. Classification (NCBI taxonomy): domain Bacteria; kingdom Pseudomonadati; phylum Bacteroidota; class Flavobacteriia; order Flavobacteriales; family Flavobacteriaceae; genus Flavobacterium; species Flavobacterium sp. GNP002. The sequence goes on along the minus strand of NZ_JBTGUW010000001.1, from coordinate 632,032 downwards.
ATTGGAATTTATCTGATGACGTGGAAGGATTTGTAATTTTCTATTCTCAGGAAATGTATAATCTTTATTTTGGACAAAAAACAATCGCTGACTATCCATTTTATTCTTCGGTGGACAATAAACCGGAAATGGTTTTTGAAGTATCTGAATTGAAAGCGATTCTGCCTTATTTTGAAAGCCTGATTGTAGAAACACAATCGAATCAGCTGTTGAAGCAAGATAAAATAATGAATTTGTTGGATATCATTCACATCGAAATTGCCAGAAAATATGGTGAAACACATTTGCACGAAGCACATTCGTATAATGTGAAAATTAAAAATTTCGAAGTGCTTTTAGGGAATAATTTTAAAACAGAAAAGGCACCTTTTTTCTACGCTTCACAACTCAATATTACTTTGAAACACTTGAACAGGATTTGCAATGAAATGTTGCAAAAAACCACAACCGAAGTGATTACAGCTAGAATTATCCTTGAAGCGAAACGCATGCTGATGGATAAAAAGTTTACTGTAAATGAAATTGCAACCGAATTAGGCTTTGATGATTATTCGTATTTCACCCGCTTGTTCAAGAAACATACTGGAATGACTCCGACGAACTTTCGAATGCTTAAACGATAACTTACAAGATGAAAAAACAGAACGCTGACGACACGGATTTAGCGGATTTTTTTCATCTTGTTGTATTTTTAATAAAGAAAATGTATTAAATAAATTACGAGTGCACGTTAACTAAACTAGCTGCTTTCTTTGCTTTTTCTACCACTTCTTCAATTGGAGTTTCTAAAGTATCATTGACTAAAGCTACAGCCATTCTTCTATACGGTCTTGAAGTTGGTTTACCAAAGATTCTGAAATCAGTTTTTGGTAAGGAAGCAATATTTTCTATTCCGGAATAGGTTGGATTGGTTGAATTTTCCGAAGCTAAAATTACAGCACTCGCTCCCACTTTTTCTAATGTAATTTCGAAAATGGGTAAACTCAAAATAGCTCGTAAATGTAATTCGAATTCGTTGAAGTTTTGCGTTCCGGCTAATGTCACCATTCCAGTATCATGAGGTCGAGGGGATAATTCCGAGAAATAAACACCATCATCAGTCAAGAAAAATTCGACTCCAAAAAGTCCTGCACCGCCCAAAGCTTCGGTTACTTTTTCAGCCATGTCTTGCGCTTCATACAAATCTTTGTCGGATATTCTGGCGGGTTGCCAGCTTTCCTGATAATCGCCACGTTCTTGACGGTGACCAATAGGAGCGCAAAAAAGTGTTGGATTGTTATTTTGAACCACGGTTAATAAAGTAATCTCCGAATTAAATTTGACAAATGCTTCTACAATTACTTCTACCACATCGCCGCGGGAACCTTCCACAGCATAATTCCATGCTTTTTCAATATCGGCTTCGATTTTTATAGTTGATTGTCCTTTTCCTGAGGAACTCATTAAGGGTTTTACCACGCAGGGCATTCCAACGGCTTCAACACCTTTTTGTAATTCCTCGGCAGTTGTTGCGTAACGGTAATTTGCGGTTTTTAAACCTAATTCTTTGGATGCTAAATCCCGGATTGCTTTCCTATTCATCGTGAAGTTTGCTGCTTTCGCAGAAGGAACTACGGTGATTCCTTGTTTCTCGTAATCATAAAAACGCTCGGTTCTAATGGCTTCGATTTCAGGAACGATGAAATTTGGTTTGTGTTTGGCGACGATTTTGTCTAACGCATCTCCGTCCAACATATTGATGACTTCAAAATCATGGGCAACTTGCATTGCCGGAGCATTTTCGTAACTGTCCACGGCGATTACGATTTGCCCGATGCGTTGTGCAGCGATTGTAAATTCTTTTCCTAATTCGCCTGAGCCAAGCAGTAGTATTTTCATTTTTTGAAGTCTTAATTAGAATGTAAAAATACTGAATTGCTTTTTTATGACTGCAAAAGTGCCAGTTATTTTGTGTTCAATGGCACGTTTTTAAAATGAAAATTGCTTTTCATTTTAAGCGAATAAAAAACCATTAAGAAATTAAGTTTCATTTCGCTTAATTTCTTAATGGTTCAAAAAATGTATTAGTGTTTTAGTGAACGTGATCTTCTTCGATTTCGAATTCGGCATCTTTCTCCCAAATTTCCATTTCACAAGGTTTACAATTGAATTTCAGTTTGTACTCCAGTTCTCCTTGTTTCAATACCAATGGTTCTTTGAGTTTTTGTTCCATGTTTTCACGATGGTATTTTGGGCATCTTTCTAATTCGTATTTGATACAGTATTTGGTGGTCATCACGCGTGATTTTCCGGGGTCCCATTGCAATTCGAATGCTTTTTCGATTTCAGTAACGCCGTGACGCTCGTAGAATTTTCGAGCCAGTTTATTAGATACATTGTACATGAAATCTAGTTTGGTTTCCGGATACGGATGCGATGTTTTAACTATTTGGTGTTCTTCGCACTTGTAATTAACGAGACGAATTTCCGATAATTGTTCGTAAACCGTTCTTCGCATTTCATTGATTTTAGAAATAGGAAGAAACCAGTTTTGCGAAAACATTACGTTTATTCCATCGGCGGTGTAGGGTGTAAAACCTGTTTTGGCCAATTGTATTTTGATATTTTCAGCAATAGATTCGTTATTTTTTGTCTGCTCTTTGGCATGGACCAAGTTTACGGTACTCACATAACCATCTTCATCGGTAGCAATCAATTCGAAACCATTTTCGTTTTCAGTCAGCAATAAAGTGGTGCTTATTTTTCGAATGGCACTGTCCTCACGCTCCACTATTTTGATGAAAGCAGCATCATTGTTGCGGTAAATGAAAGTGCCTGCTTTTAGATCTTTTAATACGTTTGGATATGCCAAGCCATTTTCGACTTTGTTGACATAAATTCCATCGGCTTCATTATTTTCGTTAATGTAACACAGTCCGTCGCCATTGTTTAACAATTCTCCGTTTTCGATTTCATAAGCGCCACCAACAGTTTTAATGAGTTTACCAATATATTGCCCTTTGGATTTTGGACTTTCCCAAGAACCGATGGATTGGTGTCTTTCGTTTACAAAATAATCCGTATAACCACGGTTAAAACTTTTGTTTAATGCTGCATCAAATGTAAAGGTGCACTTTCCTGAAGAAGCTTTGGCGTAACTATCATTTTCTTCGAGGAAAGCATCCAGTTTTTGTCTCAGGTACGAAACATTATTTTTTACGTAGACAATATCTTTCAATCGGCCTTCGATTTTAAAAGAGCAAACTCCAGCTTCAATAAGATTGGGAATCTGGTCTGAAACATCAAAATCTTTTATAGAAAGTAAGTGGCTGTTTTTGATTAAAGTATCACCGTGACCGTCGATTAAGTTGTACGGCAAGCGGCAGTTTTGAGCGCAAGAACCACGGTTGGCACTTCGTTCTCCATTGGCAACGCTCATGTAGCAGTTTCCGCTGAAAGATACGCACAAGGCACCAGTTACAAAAAACTCCAACTCTACATCCGAAGCGGTGCTGATTTCTTTGATTTGGTGCAGATTCAATTCGCGGGCCAAAACCACACGTTTCATTCCGGCATCTTTTAAGAATTTAATTTTGTCAGCATCGCGGTTGTTTGCTTGTGTGCTGGCGTGTAAAACAATAGGTGGCAAGTCCATTTCCATAATCGCCATATCTTGAACGATGAGGGCATCAACATTGATGTCATACAATTTCCAAATCATCTGACGGCAGGTTTCAAGTTCATTATCGTACAAAATGGTGTTGATAACCACAAAAACCTGGGCGTGGAATAAGTGTGCATATTTTACTAACGCGGCAACGTCTTCGATAGAATTGGTAGCATTAGAACGGGCTCCAAATTGTGGGGCTCCGATATAAACGGCATCGGCACCGCTATTGATGGCTGCCATTCCATGTATTAAATCTTTAGCAGGAGCAAGTATCTCTATTTTTTTCTTCATCGAGTTGATGATAAATTAATTATTTTTAAAACTTTAAGTTTTTTGGCTTTCGCCCAAAAAAGTTTGTAAAGTTCCTATAAATTATTCAAGATTTCTAATTCAGAACTCGATTTTTTTTAGAAATAATTCCATTGTACGGTTTGTCACTGATTTAGTTACAAACTTTCCCCAAAAGTAAGTAAGTTGTTGTCTGGATCGAGGATAGAAAATTCTTTTTGTCCCCAAGGTTTGATTTCCAGAGGACCATTGGGATGAATGGTAACGCCATTGTTCAAGAAGTTTTTATATACGGTTTCGATATCCTGCACCCGAATGTAAACTCCTGAGTAATTTTCAACAGCATTAATGGTTGCAAACTCAAAAAAATGAATTTCAATGCTGTCTTTTTGTATCATCAAATACCCATCAAAATCCGCGCTACCCCATTCCTGAAAACCCAATTGGTTTATATAGAAATTCCGTGTAATCGTTTTGTTGCGCATGGGTAACTTTGGGTTGATGGCGGTTAGCATGATGGTTTGGGTTTTGATGTGAATGTTAGAGATTGTTTTTAGAATAATGTTAAATGATTGTAACAGGTTTGTCTAAATATTAAACATATATTTTTTTCTTTTTTTTATAAATATTTCAGGTCATATAACGGTTGGCTACTTGGTGATGTGACTGCTTAAGTAAGCCTAAACTTTCAGTTAAAGACTGATTTTACAATTAGAATACCAACTTTAAATTGACCCTAAATCTGCTATTTTGCAAATGGCGGTTGGACGATGTTTTTTTTATCAAAATTTATTAATTTGGTTCAAATGTTTTTGGAATTTTTTCTTCTCTTTCTCTTTCAAATATCAGCGAAACAATGCTCCATTTTCCTTTATCGAAGAAAAGTTGAATACTGTTAATTCCTCTTCTTGCTACTGGTCCATTTTTCACCAATCTCGTTTCATATGTACTCCAAACATGTGCAATGTTTCCAAATAATCTCATTTCTCTATTAATTTCACTTTCATAAAATGCAGTTTCCATTATCATTGCATCGGTTTTTTTATGAAAATCTTTCAGCGACATTGTTACTTGTTTTAATTCCCCGTTTACATTGTCCAAGTATGAATAAATTGCATTTGGATCATGAATTGATGAATCTCTTTCCCATTGTCTTTTTTCTCCTGCTTCTCCTGAAACGACTTCATAAAATGCTTTGATTATTCCGTCGATTGTTAAAACGTCTTTTTCTAATGGATAATTTTTAGTTAATTCTTGTGCTTTTGAATTTTGAGTTGTCATAATTACGATTAAAATTAGTTTTAATATTGTTCTTTTTATTTTCTTCTTTCGAGTAAACTAAAACTTAATAAACCTTTTCTAAAAACTTTTTATTCAAACGTATTAATTTCTTATTTCGTTATTTCTATTTCTTATTTTGTAATTACAACGTGTATTTATTTATAGCCGAATTTAGACATTCTTTGTAACTTTTTCCGATTGCAACTTTTGCGGTCTTTAAAATTATGTGATTATCCTCTAAAATATCAATGTTAGTTAAATTTACTATGTGCGAATTATGGACTCTCATAAATTCGTTTGGTAAGTTTTCAATTAAATCTTTTAGCGATTTGTAATAAATATATTTTTTATTTTCTGTTGTTTGAATTTCAACATAATTTCCTAAACCTTTAATTACGGTAATTTCGTTGAAATATAATTTTACTAATTTTTTATCAGTTTTGATAAAAGTAAAATTTTCACTTATCATAGAAGTTTGTTTTTTAATTATTACCTTAAAAGTATAAAATTAAAAATACAAATCATCAGCGATTTCATTATGTTTCTGAATGTGTTAAGAAGTGTAAGGAAAGCTCACGAACATTCCGTGCTGGATTAGAATAATTAGGATTTTGGCAGGGTTTGCGTGAGGGAGTGCAGTGGAAATCCTTTATATTTTTTCTTTAAAAATATAAAGATTGTAGCGGAAAGCCTGACCCTTGTGGTCACGCCCAAAAACAAGAAAACCCCAAGAATATCTTGAGGCTTAGATGATATTGTAAGTTGGATTTTTGACTTTCTAACTTTCTATTTTATGAGGTTTGACTAAAGTGCCAAAGCATCTTTGATTCTTTTTAATGCTTCTTTCAAGATCTCGTCGCTGGTTGCGTAAGAGAAACGAATACAGTCTGGATTTCCAAAAGCGTCACCTGTTACTGTTGCTACGTTAGCTTCGGCCAAAAGGTACATTGATAAATCCATTGCATTTTTGATTTCGGTTCCTTTCAATGTTTTACCGAAGAAAGAGGAAACATCAGGGAATACGTAAAAAGCTCCTTCAGGAACGTTGATTTTTACTCCTGGAATTTCTTTTAATAATCCTACCACTAAATCTCTACGGCTATGGAAGGCATCAACCATGTGTTTCAATACACTTGGATCAGCATCTACTGCTGTAATTGTAGCGCGTTGTGCGATAGAATTTGCTCCTGAGGTTACTTGACCTTGAATTTTTGTACACGCTTTAGCGATGAATTCTGGTGCGCCAATGTATCCAATTCTCCATCCTGTCATGGCGAAAGCTTTAGCAACTCCATTTACGGTAATTGTTCTTTCTAACATTCCTGGGATAGATGCGATGCTGCAAAAAGTCCCTGAGAAATTGATGTGCTCGTAGATTTCGTCAGCAACAATATATACGTGTGGGTATTTTTCTAACACTTTTGCAAGAGCAGTTAATTCTTCTCTATTATAAACAGATCCACTTGGATTACAAGGAGAACTGAACCACATCATTTTTGTTTTTGGTGTGATTGCCGCTTCTAATTGTTCTGGTGTGATTTTGAAATCAGTATCTACAGATGTAGGAACTTCTACAGGAACTCCACCGGATAATTTTACGATTTCGAAATAAGAAACCCAGTAAGGTGCCGGTAAAATTACCTCGTCACCATCGTTTAGCATAACTTGTGCAATGTTGTATAAGGATTGTTTTGCTCCAGTTGAAACTACAATTTGAGATGGTTTGTAGTCTAAATCATTGTCTCTTTTGAATTTTCTGCAGATTGCTTCTTTTAATTCAGCATATCCTTCTACTGGAGAATAAGTGCTGTAATTTTCATCAATCGCTTTTTTTGCTGCTTCTTTGATAAAGTCAGGCGTATTAAAGTCAGGTTCGCCTAAGCTTAAGCTGATAATGTCTTTTCCTTGTGCTTTTAATTCTCTGGCCAAAGCCGCCATTGCTAGTGTTTGTGATGTTGCTAGATTGTTAATTCTATCGGATAATGGATTCATTGTAATAGGTTGTAGTTAGTATATTTATTATTGTAAAGATGCATGTAGAGATGCATTGCAGTTCATCTCTACAACATGTTCTGTTTAATTATGTAAGTTCCGGTTTCATTCCCAACTCTTTCAAATGTTTGAAATGAGCAATAACTGCACTTCGCATTGTTTTATATTCGTAATACGGCAAGTTGCATTCTTGAGCCGTTTCTTTTACGATACTGGCAATTTTACCATAATGTACATGACTGATATTTGGGAAAATATGATGCTCGATTTGGTGATTTAACCCTCCTGTGTACCAGTTTACGATTGCGTTTTTTGGAGCAAAATTAGTGGTGGTAAATAATTGGTGTATGGCCCAAGTATTGTCCATCTCTCCTAATTCATTTGGTGATGGATTGGTTGTTTCTTCCACAACGTGTGCCAATTGAAACACAATACTTAGGATTAAACCAGCTGTATAATGCATCACGAAGAAACCAATAAGAACTTTCCACCATGTGATTCCAATAACGATTGGTAAAACAATCCAGATTGAAACATAAATTACTTTTGTGATAATTAAAGTCGTCCAAAGTATTTTTGGGCTTTTTGCTTCTCCGTAGGATAATTTTCTTTTCAAGTAGCTTCTCATCTGTTTGAAATCAGTTGTGATAGCCCAGTTGAAGGTTAGTAATCCGTATAAGAATACCGAATAATATTGTTGAAAACGGTGAAAGTTATACCATTTTGCTTCTTTAGTAAAACGGATAACACGTCCGGCATCTAAATCCTCATCATGTCCGGGAATGTTGGTATAGGTGTGGTGTAAAACATTGTGTTGCACTTGCCAGTTGTATACATTTCCTGCCAAAACATAAATAGTTCCACCCATGAATTTGTTGACCCAGGTTTTATTAGAATATGAACCGTGATTTCCATCGTGCATCACATTCATTCCTACTCCAGCCATTCCAATTCCCATAACAATGGTCAACAGAAGATGTGCCCAAAATGGCATGCCAAGTGTCAGAATTAAAAAATAAGGCGCAAGAAAAACTGAAAAGAGAATTATAGTTTTTAAATATAGTTTCCAATTCCCGGTCTTTTGGATATTGTTTTCTTTGAAGTAATTGTTAACCCGTGAGTTAAGTGTTCTAAAAAACTTTAGGCTATCTTGCTTAGCAAATGTTGGCGCATTATTATTCATATATTTTCAATAAAGTTCAAAGGTAATTATTATAAATTTTTGGATATACAAAATTGAGATAAATATTTTAACTGTAAAGTATTACTTTTGTTAAAAAAATTAATAGATGGACGAGATTCTTAAGTATTTTCCTAATTTAACTGATATTCAGAAAGAACAGTTCGAAAAATTGGATTTTTTATACCATGATTGGAATGAAAAAATCAATGTTATTTCGAGAAAAGATATTGATGCTTTGTATACCAAACATATATTGCATTCTTTGGGAATTGCCAAAATTATAAATTTTGAACCAGGTACTTATGTTCTGGATGTTGGTACAGGTGGCGGTTTTCCTGGTATTCCTTTGGCGATTCTTTTTCCAGAAACGCGTTTTTATTTGATTGATATTATTGCCAAAAAAATAAAAGTAGTTCAGGCTGTTGCCGAAGGATTAGAATTGAAAAATGTAAAAGCGGAACAAATGCGTGCCGAAAATGTGAAAGGAGATTTCGATTTTATCGTGAGTCGTGCCGTTACAAATATGCCGGATTTTGTTTCTTGGGTAAAAACCAAAATCAAAAAGAACAACAAACACGAATTGAAAAACGGAATTCTCTATTTAAAGGGTGGAGACTTAACTGAAGAATTGAAGGATTTCCCAAAAGCTACGGAATACAATTTAGCTGATTTCTTTGAAGATGAATTCTTTGAAACTAAGAAAGTAGTGCATTTGCCTTTGAAGTTTCAATCGTAGTCATAAGGTCGAAAGATAAAAGTTAGTAGAAAAAATGTAAAAAAAGCCGAATCTAAATTTTAGATTCGGCTTTTTTACTATTTGTATGTTCTTTAAGACTTTCGACTTTTAAACTTTACGACTAATTTATTACCCTAAAAACGGATATCTATAGTTCTCTGGAGTAACAAAAGTTTCTTTGATTGTTCTTGGAGAAACCCAACGCAATAAGTTTAATACAGAACCAGCTTTGTCGTTAGTTCCTGACCCTCTTGCTCCACCAAATGGTTGTTGACCCACAACGGCTCCTGTTGGTTTGTCGTTGATGTAGAAATTACCTGCGGCATTTTCTAAAACTTTCATAGCATATTCAATTGCATAACGGTCTTGGCTCAAAACAGCTCCTGTTAATGCGTACTCAGAAGTTGAATCCACTAATACAAGTGTTTCTTCCCATTTAGCATCTTCGTAAACGTAAATTGTCAATACTGGTCCGAATAATTCGGTTTCCATTGTGCTGTATTTTGGATTTGTAGTTACGATAACGGTAGGCTCTATAAAATAACCAACAGACTTGTCGTAATTTCCTCCTGCAATAATTTCGGCATCAGCATCTTTTTTAGCTTGGTCAATAAAACCTGCTAATTTGTCAAATGAACTTTCTGAAATTACGGATGAAACGAAATTATTTGTATCTCCTGGAGATCCCATTTTCATAGAAGCTAAATCGGCTACTAGTAGTTTTTTTACTTCCGGCCATATAGATTCTGGTACATAAGCTCTTGAAGCAGCGGAACATTTTTGTCCTTGGTATTCGAAAGCTCCTCTGGAAAGTGCTGTAGCAACTTGAGCTGGTATAGCTGATGAATGTGCTACAACAAAATCTTTACCACCAGTTTCTCCTACGATTCTAGGATATGTTTTGTATTTGCTGATGTTTTGTCCAATTTTTCCCCAAATGTCATTGAAAACACGAGTGGAACCTGTAAAGTGAATTCCTGCGAAATCTGGACTTCCTAATAAAGTTTCAGAAATCATTGCTGAGTCTCCATAAACTACATTGATTACGCCATCCGGTAATCCTGCTTGTTTGAATACTTCTACGATTACATTTGCAGAATAAATTTGTGTAGCACTTGGTTTCCAAACTACAACATTCCCCATTAATGCTGGAGCAGCTGGTAAATTACCTGCAATTGCTGTAAAGTTAAATGGAGTGATGGCATAAACAAATCCTTCAAGTGGTCTATGCTCTAATCTGTTCCAAACACCTTCTGATGAAACGGGTTGTTCAGCATAAATTTGAGTCATGAACTGTACGTTATAACGTAAAAAGTCTATAAATTCACATGCTGCATCAATTTCAGCTTGATGTACTGTTTTTGCCTGAGCAATCATAGTAGCTGCATTTATTTTTGCACGGTAAGGTCCGGCAAGCAATTCAGCAGCTTTTAAAAATATCGAAGCTCTGTGTTCCCAAGCTAAATTTGCCCATTTCTTTTTAGCTTCTAGAGCAGTTGAAATGGCTTTTTCTATATGTTCTTTATTTGCTTCGTGATACTGTCCCACAGTGTGTTTGTGGTCGAAAGGAGGATTTATTGATTGAGTTTTTCCTGTACGGATTTCTTCTCCTCCAATGTATAAAGGCACATCTACTGTTTCGTTATACATTTTATTGAAAGTGGCTAGAACTTCTTCTCTTTCCGGGCTTCCTGGAGCGTATGACTTAACGGTTTCGTTAAACGCTTTTGGGACGTTGTAAATTCCTTTTGGCATATTAATAGATTTTAATTAGAATCAAAAATTGAGCTGTAAAGGTAGCAATAATTCATCAATCAGAGAATCAGATTGGAAGTTAAAATTCTAATAAAAGAGTTGTGGTTTAATTCAAAGCAAACGGCGCGCATAACCTAAAAGTAGGTACGATAACTTTGAAGTTTCTTGTAGAGGTGAAGTTAATCATGTTGAAATATCCTTTCATGGCACCATAAGGCGAAGAAAGTAAACAGCCAGAACTATAGGTGTGTTGCTCGCCGGGTTTTAGTACTGGTTTTTTACCAATTACTCCTTCTCCGTCAACGATTTCTATTGCATTTAGAGAATCAAAAATTTCCCAATGACGAGAAATCAACTGAACGGAATCTTTACTGTGATTTTCAATTGTGATTACATAACTAAAGGCAAAGTGAATCTTATAGTTTTTGAAGTAGGTTCCTTCAAAACTAGTCAAAACTGAAATTTTTATACCTCTTGTTATTTGAGAAACCATGATTAAATGGATGAATATGTGATTATTATTGACAAATTTACAAAAAATTGATCTCGTTTTGCCAAATTTTTGAAAAGTTTTTTTAGTTGGTGATATTTAGTGAATTTGCTATTCCTTTCCCAACAACTCTATCGTATCGATCTGTATTCTCTCTGTAATAAACTAATACTGTGTAATCATTTTCGGTTTGATAAAAATTCCCGTCAATTGCATTTTCATAGTCAATAACTCCTTTGTCATCAGCTACAATATATTTATAGTTTGTAAAACCCTGCTTAACCAAAATAGCTTTTTCATAAACGCTCTTTTGGGAATTATACTCCATTTTGTATTCTGGTGTCAAATTGTAATTATTAAACATTCCGCCAACATAAATATTTTTTTTCATTCTAAAAGTAGGGGCAGAAAGACTGAAATAAATCCAAACATAATCCGCTTCGATTTCAGGATTAGTGGCATTTACGTTAGTAACAACAAAATCACCATTAACATCTTGGGTAAACGAGTAAGGAAAGTTTGTTTTTGCAGCATTGGTGTACAAGTAAGATCCATAAATTGCAGTGTTAGAGTCTATGCGTGATATATTGTTACTCGCGGATCGTATGTCTTTGTTTTCAAAAAATAGAAATTCATTTCCTGCCCAAAACTGTGTTTCTGGGTCATATTTGTAAATCAAGTCATTTCCAATGGTATATTGTGGAACTATATTTTTTATCGCTGTGTTAAACTGTCCGTTTTGAAGTAAGACTACTCTAACATTTTTCATAGGATTTTGAAATGTAATTACACTTGATTTTATAGAGAATTCTAAATTATGTTTCAGTTCTATGTTGCTTACTGTTCGTGCTCGCTTCACCTGCATTGGAACTGTAACAAGATCTTCACATAAAATGAATTTTCTGGAAAACACGACTTCTTTATTTTCGTCTAAAACTTTAATGATGTAATTCCCGCTGATTCGTAACTGCTGCGTAAATTGATTGGGAATTGATAATTTGTAGTGCGAATAGATTTGTAATGTATTGAAGGAATTCGTGTAATCTTGAATTCTTTGATTGTCAAAACCTTGTAAATATTCGTTTTTCGGAATTGCGGTAGGATTCCAGTTGTAATCGCAATGAATTATTTCGTAATAATAATTGGCTTCATTGCCAAAAAGGTCATCAAACTGCAATTGAAATCCTTCACCTAATTTAAAAATTGGAATCACATTTCGATCACTTTGTAAAAAAGAAATCGTTTTGATATTGTAAGGCGCGGCTATTTCTTTTTCTGCTTGTGCAGTGGAAGAATTGGCCGTAAATACCAAAAGAATAAAGGTGGTAATTTTAAAAAAAGGGTTTGTCATTTTGCAGCGCTTAAGATTTTGTAAATATAAGGAATACTCCCCGTTTTTATCCGATAATGTAATTCAAAGCGTAAATATATTTTGGATGTAATTTCTGTTAATTAAAATATAATATTTTTAAAAGTTAGGAGTTGTCTTGTTATTTTTACTTCAAATATATCTAACCTTATGAAAAAAATCAACAATTTATTATTTGGAATAATGCTGTTTCCATTGGCTGCTTTTGCACAGCAAATGGATTATTCAAAAGCAATTCCTTTTGATCCTTCTGTAAAAACAGGTAAGCTGGAAAATGGCTTAACTTATTACATCAAGAAAAATGCCAAACCAGAAAAAAAAGTAGATCTTAGGCTGGTGGTTAATGCTGGTTCTATCCTTGAGGAGAATGATCAGCAAGGATTGGCTCACTTTATGGAGCACATGTGTTTTAACGGAACCAAGCGTTTTCCTAAAAATCAATTGGTTGATTATTTGCAAAGTATTGGTGTAAAGTTTGGGCAGCATTTAAATGCGTATACCAGTTTTGATGAAACTGTTTATTTTTTGCCAATTCCATCTGATAGTCCTGAAAAATTAGAAAAAGGGTTTCAAATTATTGAAGATTGGGCATTTAATACGGTTTTGACACCAGAAGAAATCGATAAAGAAAGAGGCGTAGTTTTAGAAGAATACAGATTGGGTTTAGGTGCTCAAAAGAGAATGTTGGGTCGTTACATTTCTAAAATGATGCATGAATCACATTATGCGGAGCGTTTGCCAATTGGTCAAAAAGAAATTTTAGAAAAATTCAAACACCAATCCCTAATCAATTTCTATAAAGATTGGTATCGTCCTAATTTAATGAGCGTAATTGTTGTTGGTGATATTGATGTTGCCGAAATGGAGAAGAAAATCATATCTCATTTTTCAAGTTATAAAAATCCAGCCAAAGAAAAACCTAGAAAATTTTATGACGTTCCTAATCACAAGGAAACTTTTGTAGCTGTTGAAAGTGATAAAGAAGCTTCAAGTACTCAGGTACAATTGATTTACAAAGATTATGGAGTTCCAAAAGCAATCGTAAATATTGGAGATTTTAAAAATTACATTGTTGAAGGATTGTTCTCCACGCTTTTAAATACTAGATTGGGTGAACTTACAAATTCAGCTACACCTCCATTTACCTATGGTTATTCGTATTATGGTGGAACTTTTGCCAGAAATAAAAAAGCATATCAGTCTCTAGCAATGTCTCAAGAAGATAAGCAATTAAGTGCTTTGAAAGTATTGGTTACTGAAAATGAGAGAGCTAAGAAATTTGGATTTACTCAAGGAGAATTAGATCGTTCGAAACTAGAATTCCTTGCTTCTATTGAAAAAGCATACAACGACAGAGACAAAACGAATTCAGTGAATTTTGTTGGAGAATATCAAGCTAATTTCTTAGAAAAAGAACCAGTTCCAGGTATTGAATGGACCTATCAAACGATGAAACAATTGATGCCTTTGATTGAATTAAAGGATGTAAATAGTTTGATTAAAGATTATGTAAAAGAAGATAACCGTGTAATTATACTTACTGGCCCTGAAAAAGAAGGTTTGAAAAAAGTTACCGAACAACAAGTTCTTGATGCTTTGAAAGTTAACGCTGATGATCTTAAACCTTATGAAGATGCTGCCGTTGCTACAAGTTTAATGCGAAATGAGGTGAAACCTGGTACAATTGTTAGTCGTGAAAGCAATGCTAAAATTGGAACAAAAACGCTAGTATTATCTAATGGTGTGAAAGTGACCTATAAGAATACTGATTTCAAAAACGATGAGGTTCTTTTTGAAGCAGTGAGTCTTGGAGGAACTAATTTATACTCTAATGAGGATATGAAAAAAGTTCAATTTGCTAACGGAGCATTGGCAGAAGCCGGATTCTCAGGATTAAAATTGAATGAGATCAATAAATTTATGACGGGTAAAATAGCGAGAGTAAGTCCTTATATCGGCGGTGTTACTGAAGGTTTAAGAGGAAATGCCACTCCTAAGGATTTAGAATATCTTTTCCAAATGACGCATGCTTACTTCACTGATTTGAACTATGATGCAGAAGCTTTTGAAGGTTTTAAACAAAAGCAGTCTAGTTTCTTTAAGAATATGGCTTCGCAACCGCAAAACTATTTTCAACAAGAGTTTTATACGTATTTGAACAAGGAAAATCCAAGATTCAACGGAGTTATGCCAACGGATAAATCTTGGGCTGATACAGATTACAAGTTAGCGTACAATAAGTACAAAGAGCGTTTTGCTAATGCTGCTGATTTTGAGTTTTATTTCGTTGGAAACATAGATGATAAAACTATGGAAGCGTATTCTATTAAATATTTAGCATCTTTGCCTGCTAATGATAAAAAAGAAAAAGCAGTAGATTTAGGGTATAGATTGCTAAAAGGAGATTTGAAAAAAGTCGTTAATAAAGGAACAGATCCTAAAAGTAATGTAACCATAATGTATTATGGAGATGCAAAATATTCTGCTAAAGATGCGATGAGTATACAAGCATTAGGTGAAGTTTTGACTATAAAACTAATCGAGCAATTACGTGAAAATGAAAGTGGTGTTTATGGTGTTAATGCAAGAGGAAGCATGAATAAAGTTCCAAATGGATCGTACAACTTTACGATTGGTTTCCCATGTGGACCAGATAATGCCGAGAAATTAACTGCTTCTGCGTTGAAAGAATTACAAAGCATCATTGATAACGGTCCAGATGAAAAAGATGTAGCTAAATTTAAAGAAGGAGAATTAGCTGATTTCAGAAAAGATAGCAAAGAAAACAGATATTGGTTGTCTAATTTTACTAGATCTTATACTAATGGAAGTAGTGCTGAAGAAGTCTTGAAATTTGAAGAAACTGTTAATTCAGTAACCGCTAAGGATATTCAAGATATTGCAAAAAAATATCTTACAAAAGATAAAGTAATTGGAATGTTGATGCCAGAGAAAAAATAAACCAACTCGTTTATAAACTAAAAACCTGCTAAAATTAACTTTAGCAGGTTTTTTTATGAGGTAAATTATTTAAAACAAACAGGGATGATTTCCCCTTTGGCTAAACAATATTTTTCTACTAATTCAGGAGCAATTTTATTGGTGTAATCTTCTTCAATTACTTTGAAACCGATACTTCGTAATTTATCAAAATAATCGCGACCGTAAATACGCACGTGATCGTATTGACCAAAGATTTTAGCGCGTTCTTTTTGATCCGTAATTGAATCATCAGCAAAAGTGGTTGCTCTGGATAAATCCTGTGGAATTTGTAAAATTGCCATTCCGCCTGGTTTCAAAACCCGATACAATTCCTGCATGGCTTTCGTGTCATCCGGAATGTGTTCTAAAACATGATTACAAAGAATAACATCATATTGATTGTCTTCAAAAGGCAAATTACAAATGTCTGCTTTCACATCCGCTAACGGTGAAAATAAATCGGTTGTTGTATAGTCCAGATTTTTTTGGTTTCGAAACAATTTATAAAAAGCTTGCTCTGGTGCAAAATGCAATACTTTCTTTTTTACTGTCGAAGTAAAAAAATCAGTTTCGTTATTTAAATACAACCACAATAAACGATGTCTTTCCAGGGAAAGTGTACTTGGCGAAAGCACATTATTTCGTTGTGTTTCGTATCCATAAGGCAACATCGATTTGAAGCTTTTTCCGTCGATTGGATCGGTGAAATTAGTTCCTTTTAATGAATAAGCGATAATAGGACGTGCCACATAACTTAAGCGAATAAGTATAGGACGCGGAATGGTATTGAGTATAAGTTTAAATAGTTTTTTCATTTATATTTTAAAGATTTTCTGGAATCTATCATTATCTATCACTTCGTATTTTGAAAACAAATGTTTGTATTCAGCTTTAAGTTTTCTTTCAGAAGCTTTAAATGTATTGAGCTTTGCGGGGCTTGAATTACTTTTGTCATATACAAAGTAGATTTGAAAGGTATCATTTGGGAAAGATAGATTTTCTTTAAAGCCATTTCTAAAAGCATAATTATAAAATGATATAATACTTTCGGTTGCTTTAAGTCTGAAGTCAATATCGCTTATAGTTCCTCTTTTGAACTCAACAAAAATGATTTTTCCATTTTTAAAATAGATTGTATCGGAAGTTTTTATCTCTTTGTTGAGTTCATCAAAGTCAAAACTTTCTTTGTTCGAATTTATCAAAGAAACCTGATTTGTCTTATCCCAAGAAATATCTTTTAAGTTTTTTTTAAAAACATTTACCTCAAAAAAGGCTTCGATATCATTAATTCTCATCGTTTATATCTTGAATTTTATAAAATGCTTCAGAAATCGAACTTAATATTGGACTTATGTCTTTTGTAACATCAATAATTTTAGATGATAATCCATCTTCATTTCTTTTAGAAAAATAAAAATTTGTAGATTTTTCATATTTGTACTTTTTTGAGAAGGCATCTAGAGCTTCAATGAAATAAGGGCTATGGGATGTCAAAACTATTGGGATATCAAAATCTTTTGAAAGTCTTACAAGAATTTCTGCATATTTTACTTGCCAGGTTGGATGTAAATGAACTTCTGGTTCATCAATAATTAGTAATGTCCTATTGTTAAGACGATTATTTTTCAATAATAATTGAATTATTCCAAAACTTTTTATACCAACTGCAGTGTTTTTTATGTCAATCTCTTGGTCATTTTTTTTATACCTAACTCCTTCCAGTAAATCGATTGTAATTTCTCCACTTATTATTTTAGAAATATCACTATATATTGTAGAATAATCTAAAATATTTGTTTGGAGAGGATTTGATAAAGATTTTTCTAATTCTTCTTGTCTGTTTCTAGTATAGCTTTGAAAATTGTCTTTTCCCACAAATCTTTGTAATGATTCATCGATAATCAATGGGCTTTCGATATAATAAGCTTCTTTGAAGTAGGTCTCTAAATTATTGTCTAATTTTAGGTAGTAACGACCTAGTTCAATAAACCAATCTTCAATTGTTGCATTTCCCTCCAAGTCATCTATTTCAATTTTAGAAATATTATCATTAATGTTAAATAAATTATGAAGAGTTGCTATTTCAGATTTAAGCCATTTTTCAATTTCATTTTCTTTTTCCTCTCTTGTATTATATTCACTTTTATCATAATTCTTCAAAGAGGATAATGAATTAGAAACTGTTTTTTTTGACTCTGTGATTAATTCTGAATTAATAATTTTTTCAATTTTTTCAATCCAGTCTGAATTGATTTCTTTAGTTTGATATTCGTTAATATTAAAAGAATCAAATTTCTTTAATTCTTTTAGAATGTTTTGGTAATAATATATTATCATTCCATTTTTCTCTTCGTGAAATAAATTAATATCCTGGTTAAAACCTTTGACAACAGCATATAGTACTTTTCCAACAGTACTTTTTCCAGAATCATTTTGACCTGCAATTAAAGTAATTCCATCAATATTAATATTGGCTTCTTCAATAATTCCAATATTTTGAAGTTTTAGTTTCATTGTACTATTTTTTATAAAAGTAGTTGTTTTTATTTTTAATAAGAAATATTAATCATTTATGAAGTACTTTACAAAACTAGCGGTTCTCTTCTAAACTCATCTTCTTCATTACTCACAATTCCTAACGCTTTGTAAATATATCCAAAAGTCGATAAAATCTCCGGTTTTCCATCAATAATGGCAACATCATGTTCAAAATGTGCACTTGGTTTTCCGTCAGCAGTCGTGATTGTCCAGCCGTCTTTGTGCTGTTTGATATTTCGGGTTCCCATATTGATCATCGGTTCAATGGCAACAACCATTCCTTCTACAAAAAGTTTTCCTCTTCCTTTTTTGCCATAATTAGGCATTTCAGGATCTTCATGCATTTTTTGTCCTACGCCATGACCTACTAATTCACGAACAACACCATAACCATGCGATTCCGTATATTTTTGAATTGCATTTCCTACGTCTTCTACACGATTTCCTAGTCTTAATTCGCGGATTCCAACGTATAATGATTCTTTAGTAACCTGCAATAATTTTTTAGTTTCAGGAGCAACTTCACCTATTTCAAAAGAATAGGCATGATCGCCATGGTATCCGTTTTTATATGCGCCACAATCTACGGAGATTACATCGCCGCTTTTTAAAGGCGTATTGTTTGGGATTCCATGAACGACTTGAGCGTTTGGACTCATGCAAAGTGAATTTGGAAAGCCATATAATCCAAGAAAACTTGGTTCAGCGCCATGGTCACGAATGAATTCTTCGGCTAATTTGTCCAGATATAAAGTAGTAACTCCTTCTTTGATTTCAGAAGCAATCATTCCCAATGTTTTTGATACGATCAACGCACTTTCGCGCATTAATTCTATTTCTTCACGTGATTTTACAATAATCATAATTTCGAATTTTCAGTTTGCAAAAGTACAATTTTATAAATTATTTAATCCGGATTAGCCATAATTTTAAAAAGCTCTGAATTTGAGACGTAAAAACGATTCTCTAGCGCAATCTTAGAAAGCTGAGCGCTGACTAAATTATTCTCTCGTGTATTGATTAAAAATAAGGAACTTTCACCAAAAGAAAATAATCTTTCCTCTGAGTTTAACATAGTGAGATTGTCCTGAACCAAACCTTTTATCAGCTCCTTTTGTCTGAGCAATGACTCCATTTCCATTTTTTGGGCATTGATTTTATTGGTCAACTGCACTTTTTCTAAATCCAATGTAAATTCAGATTCCTGTACTTTATACTTTGCTAATTTCAGACTACCGCGTTCTTTTCGAAGAAACAAAGGAAAATAAAAATCCAATCCAATTTTATAATCCTCAAACTGATAGTTATCAATATAACTGGGTTCTGATATATAGGAGTAACCGACATCAATTTTTGGTAAGAGCATGTTGGCTTTTAATTTCTTTTCCACATTTAGCATATCAATTTTACTTTGTAACGCATTAATTTTTGGATGATTGGCGATGGAGAAATCAGTGTTCAATAAATCATTCGTTTTTAAGCTTTCCTGAATCGTGAATTCCAATTGGGTTTCAGGAATCAATTCATCGGATAATTCCAGCGGAATATTGTTTTCTAACCAAAGAAAATTAGCGAGTTCTAATTTGGCTTTAGCCAATTTCAAATTCGAATCTTCCAAGCTTAGTTTCCTATTTTTTACAATAATTCCGGCTTCTACACTGTCTATTGCAGGTTTATCTCCTTGATTGATTAACGACTGAATTCCCTTGAACCTAATTTGTGCATTCTTGTTATATTCTTCATACAATTGCACTTCATTGAAGTTTTTCTTCCAATTAAAATAAGCCAAGGAAGCATCATATAGCACGGCAATAGCTTGTAGTTTTCTTTCGGATTGGCTTAGTTGCATTTGCATTTTTGCTTTTCGAACATCAGCCATCCTTTGATTAATAAATAAACCTTGTCCAAGCGGAACCGTTACGCCCAGCGAAGTTAATCCTTGATTGGGAAGTGTGTTTTGGGGATTCAAATAAACACCTTCACTATTGTCAAATCCCGCTTTAATCTCGATTCCGTACCAAGTTGGTATTTTGAAGCTGCTGTTTAAAATGGAATAATATTCCTTGTCTTTGAACTGTTTTTTACTAAAATCCACTTCAATTTTTGGATCAAAACCACCGCGAGCCATCATCAAATTAGCTTGCGCTTTATTGATTTCCAAGTTGGCATTCTTCACGAGCGGATGGTATTTTTTTACATAGCCCAGAAACTCGTTGTAGCTAAGTTCTTTTGAGGTGATATCTTGGGCTGTTGCAGCAAAACCCAAAAATAAAAATGCTAAAAATAGTTGTTTCATTATTTTTTATCTGTTGTTGGTTTTACCGCTGGTTTGTAATAATTAGGAGGGAATCCGTTTAAGGATCGCCACAATTCAAACCAAACAGGTACATTATTTAGCAATGCAATAGTTTGTGCTCCAGCTCCTATACTCAGTTGCTCAGGCCATTTATCACCACTATCGTCAGGCGAAATTAATACGCGATATTTTCCATTGACGCTAATGAAATTTTCAATGGCAACAATTTTACCACCAAAAGTTCCGTACGACATGTTTGGCCATCCGGAGAATACAATTGTAGGCCATCCATCAAACCAAACTCTGACTTTTTCTCCTTTGCGTAACAGCGGAAGGTCAATTGGGTTTACAAAAGTTTCTACTGCAATATCATATTTTGAAGGCATTATGGTTGCAATTGGTGTTCCTTCTTTTATGGTTTCTCCTATTCCGGACTGCAAAGCCCTGTTGATGTAGCCGTTTTGCGATGCTTTGATATAATACATTCCGTTTCTAATGCTGTAATTTGCATATTGATTTTCAAGTTTGTTTACCTGTGCATCAGTGTCGTACTGACTGCTAAGTGCTGTAAATTTGTCACTATTAGCTTTTGAGACCTTTTCTGCATACTCCGCACTTATTCTGTTTATCTCAACTTTAGCATTGATAAACTCGTTTTTACTGGTTAAGTATTTATTTTCCTGAGTGATAATTTTCGCTTCCACTTCTTGTAACTTCAGTCTTTTCTCTTCAATATCAGTAAGTGGTTTCAGTCCTTCCTTATTCAATTGAACAGAACGATTGTATTGTGTATTGGCTATCTTTAGCTGGGTTCTTACGGCAACTAAATCGATACTGTCGCTCTTTATTTTCAAAACTGATTGTTTGATTTTATTTTGCGCTTGTTCCAGTTTCAAAACTTTTTCTCTTTCGATGGCTTGTATCTGGCCGGTAAGCGTGCTTACTTTTGAACCATACGATTGTAAAGATTGTTTTTTTGCATCTATTTGATTTTTGGTGTTTTGAACTAAATTCGGATCCATATAATCCTCTTTTATTTCCGAAATGAATAGGATGGTGTCGCCTTTCTTTACAAAATCGCCCTCCTGAACATACCATTTTTCAAGTCGACCAGAAATCACACTCTGAATGGACTGCGGTCTTTGGTCAGGTCTTAATGTGGTAACGCTTCCGCTACCTGAAATGTTTTGTGTCCAGGGCAGGAAAAGTGCTATTACACCAATAATTGAAACCCCTACAATAATTTTATTCAAAATTTTATAGTGAGGTCTGTTGACCAAGTTTTTCACCGTACTAAAACGATCTAATGGCGGCAGTTTTGTTTTATTGTCAGATATGTTTAGCATAACTATTTATTTTTTAAATCAAGTTGAATAGTACCATTTTCCATAGTGATGATGCGACTGCATTTGGTTTTCCAATATGGGTTTTTTGAGGAAACTATTATCGTCCAGTTATTCTTTTCGGATGTAAGGAAATCAATTATTTCATTAGCAACTTTAATGTCCATCATGTCCATAGGATCTTCATAAAAAAGGATTTTTGGTTTGTGTATGATACTTCTAGCCAACAGTACTTTTTCAGCATCGGAAGATGATAATTGCTTGCCTTCCGGGAAGATGTGTGTTTCTAAACCCTTCGGCATCGTTTTTACAAAGCTCGAAAGTTGTACGCCCTCAATAGCCCATTTTAGATTTTCAGAACTAATTGACTTGTCATTGAACGTAATGTTTTCTAACAGAGTACCTTCAAATGGCGTTTCACCTTGAATAATACCGCCAATTTGGGAACGATATTGTTTCAGATTGATTTTTCTGTACGTATCGTCATTAATGTAAAAAGTACCGGATGTAGGTTGTAATAATCCGGACAATATGCGAATTAGAGTTGTTTTTCCAGAACCATTAGGACCTTCAATCGCTATTTTTTCTCCTTGTTCTATTTTAAGGGATAAATTACTCAATATTTCCTTCTTGGAGTCCGGAAATTTAAAAGTAAGATTTTCTATTTCCAAAGATATATTAGCATAGCAAGTATCGCTGCTAAAAGCGGTGTCGTCCTCTAATTCCATGTCAGTCACTTGACCAATTTTTTCAATGGAGGTCAGTACATCGTAGAATGTTTCAAGTCCAATGATGATTTTTTCGACAGAGGTTATAACTAATAAAATAATGATTTCTGCCGCTACGAATTGGCCAATATTCATTTGTTCTGAAAGTACCAAAAAGCCCCCAATAGATAATAATCCACCAGTTATTAAAATTTTAAAAATGATTAATTGAGTAAATTGTCTTTTAATAACATTGAAATGTTTTTCTCTATAATTCAAGTAAGCAGCCGCTATATTGTTGTTTTTTTGGAGTCCAAAATTGTAGTGAAGGTCATTTTTGAAACTATAATTATTCCGAGCTAATTCTTGTAACCAGCCTGCTACTTTATATTTGAATTTCGATTCTTTCAAACTTGTTTCTAGACCAGATTTAAAAGAGAATCGGAAAATAAAATACAAAAGAAAAAATAATAGTACTCCAAAAATAATAAAGTAAGGATGGTATAACGACAGTAAAATTACTCCAAAAGCAATTTGCAACAGTGCCGCCGAGAAATCGATTAACAGTTTGGAAGTTCCTTTTTGGATGGTCATTGTGTCAAAAAATCGATTGGCTAATTCCGGTGGATAGGAATTGTACAATTGATCCATTTTTATTTTTGGCAAACGGGCTGCAAATTCAAATGAAGCGCGAACGAATATTTTCTGTTGTAAATTTTCAGTGATTCGCAATTGCATCAAGGATAAAATTCCAACTAATGCAACACCAAAAATCACCAAAATAATTAAAACAATCCAAGAGGCACTTACTCTTCCAGATTGTATAAAGTTGATGATAGCCTGAATACCTAATGGTAAAGACAAGCTTATTAATCCGGCAAAAATGGCATAGAAAAATATTTGATAAACATCTTTTTTATCTAATTCAAGTAAGTTGTAAAAACGTTTTAATGGAGTCATAGTAGTTTTTTTAGTTTATCGAAGGACATTCGTTGTAAGATTTAGATAAAATTCAGTGGTACTCACGGATTCATTACAATCGGTAATCGTTTTTAAATGTTCAGTCAGAAAATGTTGGTGTAAACTACCTTCAACAATAGTAGAAACTAGTGATTTAGCAAAAGGATATTCAGGATTAACTTCTTTTATAATACCTACAATTCTATTGATTACCCTTTTATAAATCAGAAAGAAACCTTCCTTATTTTCCTGATCCACTTCTTTCGTTTGTACTGTTTTTGTAAATTCAGCAATGATAATTTTATTCAAAATAGCTTCATTGATGTGATCAGTGTTCGCGTCATCAGTAACTTTTTCAGTTACAATAGTGATTGCTTTTTTTAATTTTTCGGTTGGATCCAAAATATTTGTCGTAGCAAAAACCAGTTTATATTCCATCCAGCTCCAATACCAAGAGGATAAATAAACCAATAATTTATGTTTGTTTTCAAAGTAACGATAAATCGAGCTTTCATTGGAACCAATTTTTTCTCCTAACTTTTTGAAGGTGAAATTATCGAATCCAATTTCGTTTATCAAAAGGATACTTTGTTCTATAATTTTTTTACCTAAAGGAGACGTTTCCGGATCCTTAACGTAGATTTTTTCGTTGACTTGTATTTTTAAATTAGATAGTATTGTATCCATAATTGATAATATTTTATGCAAATATAATAGTATTACTATCAATAATGAGATTTTAACTTTTATTTATAAAAAAAGCTACTCGTTTGGAGTAGCTTTTAATTCAAATATTGGTAGTTGATTTTATTTAAAGTAAAGAATGACAAGTCATTACTTCTGGTTTTTCTACTCCCATTAATTCTAAGATAGTAGGAGCAATATCGCCAAGAACTCCATCATGAATCACTCTTAAGTCTTTGTCTACTAAAATAATTGGGACAGGATTTGTAGTGTGTGCTGTATTTGGACTTCCGTCAGGATTAATCATCGTCTCACAATTCCCATGATCTGCAATTACAATAGTCGTATAATTGTGTGCTAATGCTGTTGTAATTACTCTTTCAACGCATTTATCAACCGCTTCACAGGCTTGTATCGCTGCACTCATAATTCCGGTATGTCCCACCATATCGCCGTTGGCAAAATTAAGACACACAAAATCTACCTCTTCTTTTTCCAATTCAGGAATTAAAGCTTCTGTCAATTCAAAGGCGCTCATTTCTGGTTGTAAATCATAAGTGGCAACCTTTGGAGAGTTTTTCAAGATGCGGCTTTCGCCAATAAAAGGTTGTTCTCTTCCACCAGAAAAGAAGAAAGTCACGTGAGGATATTTCTCCGTTTCAGCAATACGAATTTGCTTTTTGTGGGCTTTTTCTAAAACCTCACCAAGAGTTTCCGTAATATTATCTTTGTTGTAAACGACTTTTACGTTTTGGTAGGTTTCGTCATAATTAGTAAGCGTGACATAATACAAATTGAGTTTGTGCATGTTTTGTTCATGACAATCCATTTGAGTCAATACTTCCGTTAATTCTCTTCCTCTGTCTGTTCTGAAATTAAAGAAAATAACGACATCATCTTCTTCAATTGTGGCTAATGGTTGGTTATATTCATCAACAATAACTGTTGGATGAATAAATTCATCGGTTACATTAACTTCATAACTTTCTTCGATGGAAGCAACAGCATTTGTTGAATGTGTTCCAGTACCGTTTACCAATAAATCGTAAGCGAGTTTTACTCTTTCCCAGCGTCTATCGCGATCCATTGCATAATAACGTCCCACAACTGAAGCCAGTTTTACGGTAGTATTAGCAATATAATCCTGTAAATCCTGAATATAATGTTTACCGGATTTTGGATCTACGTCACGACCATCTGTAAAGGCATGGACAAAAACTTTTTGTAATCCGTGTTGTTGTGTCGCGTCAATCAAGCCGCGTAAATGAGAAGTATGCGAGTGTACACCACCATCTGAAACCAGACCTAAAAAGTGTACTTTTTTATTATTTATTCGAGCATAAGTAAAGGCATCAACTAAAACTTGTTCCTTTGCTAAAGTGTCATGCGCAACGGCAAGGTTAATTTTGGCTAAATCCTGATAAACAATTCTACCAGCACCAAGATTCATGTGTCCTACTTCACTGTTTCCCATTTGTCCTTCAGGAAGTCCAACATTTAAACCGTCTGTTCTAAGTTGGGCGCTTGGAAAATTTCTATATAAACTGTTAATAAATGGCACATTGGCATTATCAATTGCTGATACTTTAGGGTCAGGAGATTTTCCCCAACCGTCCAAAATCATAAGAATTACTTTTTTGTTCATTATACTATATTTTAAACAAAGATAAAGTATTTCTAAAAATGTTCGAATGAATGGAAATCACTATTATACATTCGGAGGTTAACAATAACAAATAATGATTATTTTGTTGTGGAAAGTTGTCTTTTTTAAAATTAATGCATTTAGAATTTATTCTTAACTTGATTGTAATCTATAAAATAGCGCACACTTATTGAGAAAACATGACTCAATGCATCGTTATTCAATAGATTAGTAACATTGTCCCTAAATTCTTTATTGATGTCTCTTTCAAATGCACCAGCATTATTTCGATATAAAACAGAAACTTGACTTCCGGGAGCAAACCACCAAGAATAGGACAAGTCAGCATTCCAGGAATAAAAACTCGAGTTTTTATTAGTTGTATATCCTGTAAAATCAGCAAGTCTTCCGTTTTGTTCTAATGATAAAGTATTTTTATTTTCGGCATATGACCAATATTGACGCAACGAAATATTAAATGTCATTTGGCTGTTCAATGAATACTTTCCAGAAAGCGTATTCGAATACGTAATTACGTTTCTATTGGCAAAAACTATTGTGTTTGGCGTAGCCGAATTCAGGTCGTCATTAATGCTGTCAATGTATCCTTTATTATTATTTTGTCTGAAAAAATTGAAGTTGTAATTCAGTGATAATTTATCATTAAAACGATATCTTGGACCAATAGAAAAACCATAGGAATTTCTTCCTGACTCATCAAAAAAAGCATAAGAAGGATTTACATCGATGGCAAAACTATTATTGTAATTAGTGGAAACATATATATAACCTCCTATTTTAGTTGGTTTTATAACGTATCTGTCGGCCGTTCTAGGTTCGTAATAATCAAATGTTTCTAATGGATTGGCATCAATCCCAATTCCAAAAAAGTGATTTTTTTTGTTTTTAGAATTTATCTCAAAATTGATATTGCTGGATTGAATTTTACCTGTTTCTTTTTGAAACTGTGAGTAAAGGTTTAGGTAAGCATTAAAGCTGTTAAACACCTTAGTCGGATTAAGGATTCTGTAACTTGTATTCCCATATAAACTGTAATAATTAGTTTCAAAATTGATTCCTAAATCATTATTGTCAAAATCTTTTGTAGCTACGTTAGCACCAAAACCATAACGGTATTTTCCACTGGTTTCAGAGAAATTTAATTGGGAATTAATCCCTTTTTTATCTTCAACATCATTGATATAACTGTATTTGAAATCTCCAGAAAGGTTGTAGGTGTTTTTCTTAGTGTTTAAATCCCAAACTAAAGCTGTAACATTTCCATCTCTAAAACTTCCGTTCCGAGTCACATTCGTATTTACAAATGCAACGGAGGAATTTTTGCGAAAGCGCTGATCCAGTACCAAAACATTATAATTTGCGAGTGGTTCAACAACTTCTTTTCGGACATCTTGTGTGTTATTATTTCTAATTGTAGCAGTTGTTTTTTCGGTAACAGCATTTAAGATACCAACTCCTAATCCATTCTTAGTTCTTCCAGAAACTTTTAAAGCATTGATAAGATTGACACTAGCCGGATTGTCTATAATTTCTTCATCTGCACCAGCGGTTGGATAATTGATTGGGTTTCCCCCAATTCGTCTTGAATAAACCAAATTCCCTTTGCTGAACAAATCCGTTCCTTCTGTGAAAAAAGGCCTGTTCTCGTTAAATTGTTGTTCGAATGGTCCTAAATTAAGGATTTGATCATCGTATTTTGTTTGTCCAAAATCAGGAATCAGAATCATATCTAGCGTAAAAGCGTCGTTTATTCCATATTTTAAATCCAATCCGCCTTTGAGCGTTCCATATGTTTTTTGTTTCGAGTCAGCATTTACATAAAAGGAAGAATAAGGCAAAAGGAAGAGTCGAGTAGGAGGTTTTATGTTTTCAATTCCTTCGAGAACTCCTGTTTGTTGGGTAAATGTTCCTAGTTTTGAATCGATGAAGTTCCAAGTAAATTTTTGTCGGTCTCGTCTTATTTCTCTAAAAAAATTCAGTCCCAGGTTTGTTTATTTTCGGCAGAAAAACGCAATGCGGCGTATGGAATTCTCATTTCAACAACCCATCCTTTATCTGTAATTAATGCTTTGCTTTTCCAAACGGCATCCCAAGAATAATCCTCTCCATTAGTATCTGTGGTAATACAATCGGCTTGGCCATCTGCTGCATTGACAAAAAATTGAAAATCTTGTTGTCCATCATTAAAGCCATTTATAAAAACTCCAAAAAGGTCAGAAGTACCAAAATTATCTCTTTGGGTGATTTCTCTTAAAATTTTATCTGGATTGTCATCATACATCAAGGCTCCAATGTATATGGCGTCGTTATCGTATAAGACTTTTACTTCTGTTCTCTTATTTTCTGGAATAGCTTTGCCATTGTCCGGATCAAACATGATGAAATCATTAGCTATTGAAGCGGTTTGCCATGTATTCTCATCTAATTTTCCGTCGATTTCAATTTTTTCCGAAATGAATTTAGTTTGTAAGACTTTTTTTTGGCTGTAGCCAAAAGCAGATAGAAATAGAAAACAAAGTAATAACTGATTTTTCATGAAGCGATTGATTGGTTGATTGATGCAAAAATTATAAAAACCAGAAAGCTTCAAAAGGAGAAATTACCAATCCACCGAATAGTTTGAGTTAATAGACTCTATTTTTAATTGAATGTTACAGTTTGATTTAAAATTAAAATTTATTTTTCACAGCATTGTAATCAATAAAATAACGGATGCTTATAGAAAGTACATTGGTAAGATCGCTGTTAAAAATACTTTTAATATTTTTTGATAGATCTTTTTCGACTACGTCAGCTCTTTCTAAGCCATAATTACGATACAAAATAGAGATTTCGCTTCCTGGAGCAAACCACCAAGAATACGATAGATCGAAGTTCCAAGAATTGAAATTTCGGTCTTTGTTTTGTGTGTAAGTACTGTTAGGAGTTAAATAGCCGTTGTTTTGTAAGGTGAAGAATTCATGATTTTTAGAATACGACCAATAATAACGTGCCGTAAGATTGATGGTCATTTTATTGTTTAAGGAATATTTTCCAGTAAGATCATTTTGAAATATTTCTCGATTACGTTCGGCAAAAATGACCCCAGTTTCATTAGAATCAACCCAGCCTCGATAATTACTTTGGTTGATATAATCCATTGCGAATGCGATAGAAAGTCTATCGTTGAATCGGTATTTTGGACCTAAATAAAGACCGTAATTGTCTCGGCCATCCTCATTGTATTTTGTGAATGAAGGTTGAATAATTATAGAAAAAGCATTGTTTTCATTTGATGTGAAATTTATAGCAGTAAAAATTTTTTCAGGAATAAAGACATATCTTCCATATTCACGAGGTTCGTAAAAATCGAAAGTTTTAAACGGTGTGGCTTCTAAGACAAATTCGAAATAGTCATTCTTTAAAGTTGTTGCTTTAATTTCAGTACCAATAGCGCCGGTTTGCAGTTTTCCGGTGTTGTTTTCGATTTCCAAATTGACAAATTGGTTCACTCTGAATGTATTGAAAGTTTTTGTTGGGTTAACGATTCTGTAACTGCCACTGGCGTAAGCATTATGGTAATTAGTATAAAAAATAATTCCTAAATCATTTACATCATAGTTTTCTGAAACATATTTTCCAGAAAGTAAATATCGGTATTTCCCACTAGTTTTTCTGAAATTCAATTCTGCTTTATAGCCATCGTAATCTTCAACGGTATTGATAGTACTGTATTTAAAATCTCCGTATAAGTTATACGTGTTTTCTTTTGTGTTTAAATCGAATAGTAATCCAGAAACATTCGCGTCTCTAAAACTTCCATTTCTGGTGGTATTTGCATTAACAAATGTAACGGATGAGTTTTGGTTGAAACGCTGATCCAATACTAACATATTGTAATTAGTTAGCGGCTCAATGACCTCTTTTCTCACTTCACCAGTGTCATTATTTAAAATAGTTGCTTTTGTCTTTTCGGTAACGGCATTCAAAAATCCAATACCCAACCCTTTTTCTGTACGGCCAGATATTTTAACGGCATTCAATAAATCTACCGTACTAGGATAATTAGTTATTTCTTCATTTGATGCGGTTGCTGGTTCGGTACTTGGAGCTCCACCAATCCTTCGGGAATAGAATAGATTTCCCTTGCTGAACAAATCAGTTCCTTCGGTAAAAAATGGTCTGTTTTCCTCCAACTGTTGTTCGAAAGGCTCTAAGTTCAAAATAGCATTGTCAAATTTTGTCTGCCCAAAATCAGGGACTAAAATTGCATCTAATGTAAAGGAGTCGTTTATTCCATATTTTATATCTAATCCAGCTTTTAAAGTAGTATCAGAACCAATATCACTTTGTTGGTAATAAGCAGATGAATATGGAATTAAGAAAAGTCGGGTAGGAGTTTGTATACTTTCGATTCCTTGAAGAATTCCTGCTTGCGGAATAACAGCGCCAATTTTAGTGTCAATCTTATTCCAAGTGTATTTTTGGACATCGCGCTTGATTTCACGCATGAAGTTTAAACCCCAAGTTTGTTTATCGGATTTTGAAAATCGTAAAGCGGCATAAGGAATTTTTATTTCAACGACCCAGCCAAATTCAGTGAGTGTTACTTCGCTGTCCCAGATGGCATCCCAAGTAAAATCTTCAGAATCTTCAATTGCTAAACAATCCATTTGGACTCCCGCAGCACTTACAAAAAACCTAAAATCTTGTTGGCCATCATTGAAACCATTGATGTAAACTGAAAAGTGATCTGAAACTCCAAAAACATCTCTATTTGTTATTTCTTTCTGAATTTTTAACGGTTCATTGTCATAAAGCAATGCTGATATGTAAATTGCGTTGTTGTCGTACAGTACTTTTACCTCTGTTTTTTTATCATTGCTTATAGGTTTTCCATTATCAGGTTCAAACATTATAAAATCGGAAGCAACTGAAGCTGTTTCCCAAACTTTTTCGTTTACCTTCCCATCAATTGTTATGTTTTCAGTGATTGATTTTGCTTGAAGTGTTTTTTTTTGGCTATAAACAGTATGGCTAAAGAATATTAAAAAAAATAAAGCTATAGAATGTAATTTTGACATAAATTGGGATTGATTCTAAACAAAAATAACAAAATTAACATAGAAATGGTGTTTTTTATGATTTTTCACTCAATATCCCATCAAGTTTTTCGTTGTAAATGAACTAAAATTTTGTTAAAAATGTTTTGATTCTTATTTTTTGACGTACGTTTGCAAACCCGAATTAATTTATAACTTAAAGATAATCAATGATTTATAATCTATTTCCTACTATTTTGTTTGTGCTTTTTTCTTTCTCTTCTAGCAAAACAATCATTCCTGAGCCAAATAATTTTAAACCAGTAGTTTATGCTAAAACGGTAGAGTCTAGTGTTGATGCCAAAATCGAAATGGCATACAACAATTTGCATTCTGATAAATTTGCTTTACCTAAGTTAGAAAGCTTTGCAGAAGCTTTGAAAGGGTATTATTCGTTGAAAGAAAAAGGATTAATTAAGAAAGATGTTTTAACCTTAATTGATTTCAGTTTGTCTTCGAATACCAAAAGACTTTGGGTAATTGACTTACTAACTGGAGATATATTGTTTCATTCCCTTGTTGCTCATGGTAGAAATACAGGCAATGAATTTGCTTCTAATTTTTCAAATTCAGCTGAATCGTATAAAAGCAGTTTAGGTTTTTATGTCACTGGAGAGATTTACAATGGCAAACATGGAATGTCACTTAAATTAGATGGTTTAGAAAAAGGAGTTAATGACAATGCAAGAGCAAGAGGTGTTGTGATGCATGCTGCTGATTATGTTTCTAATTCATTTATCAAAAACAATCACAGACTAGGAAGAAGTCAAGGTTGTCCTGCTGTGCCTGTTGAATTGTCTAAAGAAATTATCAGTACGATAAAAAACAAATCATGTTTCTTTATTTATCATCCTTCAAGAGTTTCTAAATTTGGAGCACAATCAATTTCTTAGTTTAGTATATAAATCGGCATCTAGATTGTAAATATCGTCTCTAAAAATCAGTTTGTTGTTTTCGCTCCAAGCAGTCCAATATAATAATTGGAAGGAAACTTCTTTTTTTATTTTTACAAATTTTGTTTTTTCGCTTTGTAGGATTTCTGTAATTTTCTCCAGATTCCAATTTAGGGAATCATTCAGTAAATATTCTGTTAGCTCTAGTGGATTGTCTACTCTGACACAACCGGAACTCAACGAACGATTTATTTTGCCGAAATAATCTCTGTGATTGGTATCGTGTAAATAAACAGAAAAGCGGTTTGGGAAAATAATTTTAACCATTCCTAACGAATTAAAAGTTCCTGGACTTTGCACATAACGATAGCTTTTGGCTTGCGATAGGTGCCATTCGTAAGGGCTTACAATTCCCTCATTGCGATCGTATATTTTAATATTTGATTCAGCTAAGTAGCTTCTATTTTTTAAAATGGCAGGAATAACATCTTCTCGCAAAATGGTTGGAGGAACTGTCCAAGTTGGATTAAAAACAACCTGAGTTAGTCTAGATGATAAGATTGGTGTTTTCCTTTTCGCTCTCCCTACAATAACTCTATGAGACCTTAGTGTGTCTTTGTCTTTGATTAATGTCAATCTGTAGTCGGGAATATTAATGATGATATATTCTTTACCCATTTCTTTTGGATACCATTTCCAGCGCTCTAGATTGACTATGATTTGTTGTATTCGTTGTTTTTTAGAAAAATTGAGAGAGGCAATTGTAGCGGGTCCAATTATTCCATCCGCGGCTAAGCCATGACGATTTTGAAATTTTTTTATGGCAAGCATTGTTTCTTCATCGTAAATGGATGTTAAGCTGTCTTGAGGTTGTAATTCTTTCCAGTAGATCAATCTTTTTTTAATGTCAATTATAGAGGGATTGGTATCGTTTGGAGAAATTATTTCTGCGATTTTTAATGCTTTAAAATTATCTTTAGGAAAAGTGTTGATTAATTTCAGTGCTGTTTTTAATCTTTTGTAAACAATATGATTGGGTTTTAATTGCTCTATTTTATCTGCTAAGGAATCGTTGTTGAGTAAATCCGTCAAGGTTTCGTTTATATCAATAAAGTTTTCTTTTAAATCCCAGTTTTTATATAGTTCTCTTGGATTTAATGTTCCGGTTGTTAAATGTGAGATGTATTTTTGAAAACTTTCGGTCAGTAAAATATCATATTTAGCCAAATCTGCATCGTTAAGTGTTGCTGATTTTTTTTCAAAATCAATTAATGTTTTTACATTGTAATCTTCTGGATCTAATCCCTCCTCGTCAGATTTAAGGAGTGCTGCTAAAATTATTTTTTTACTATCCACAGATTGCCAAGTCGTTCTGTAATTAGTGGATTTGTAAAAATCGGAAAGTGTTTTACTGTTAAAAGAAGATAGCAAGGTAGAGTCAATTCTAATAGATTTATCTTTAGGTAGAACATAAGGATTAGAAAAGTCACTTTTCAAGATTACCTCACTTTTTAGTTTTTCCTTTTTGCAACTAATAGTTGCACAGATTAATAGTATTAGAATCAACGTTTTCATCATTCAATTTTTTAAATATGATAATGTGTTCTCCAACTCCTTTATATTTCAGAAGGCAATCCTTTATGACTTGATATTTTTTTTAATAGAATCTAATGGCTTCTTTCGTACTATTGAACCTAACTAAATTTGAATTTTGGTCCATACAATATTTCTCCAAATCCCTTTTTTGATACTGTTTTTCTGCAGTAAATAAATCGTTTTTTACTTCGAATAAAGAAATAACTCTTACAGATTTTTGTGTCATACAAATCAAAATGAAGAGTAATCTCTAAAGAACCTCCATCAAAACGACAATTTTTTATCGTTTTTTTCAACCCGAAGTATAGGATTTCTTGCAGAAAATGTATCCAAAGCAACTATTTGTTCAATGTTTTGCATTATTTTTTCAAAGTTTTTTTTATGTCTTATAAAGGTATAATATTTTCATATTAAATTCTTTATGATTTGAATCCTCTTTATTAAAAAAGATTCAAGCGGTAAGATTCAGACTTTTTAAGAAAAAAACTTGCATTCAAGCAAACTTATTAATTATATTTGCACCGTTGTTAATGCGAAAGTAGCTCAGTTGGTAGAGCTCCAGCCTTCCAAGCTGGTTGTCGCGAGTTCGAGCCTCGTCTTTCGCTCTAAGTTTCAAATTTATTTTGAAATTTTATTTTACTGTTATAATGCGAAAGTAGCTCAGTTGGTAGAGCTCCAGCCTTCCAAGCTGGTTGTCGCGAGTTCGAGCCTCGTCTTTCGCTCCAAAAACCTCAAACTTTTGTTTGAGGTTTTTTATTTTAAGGTTGTGCTAGTCCCGAAGCTTCGGGATATCCCGTGAACGAAGAGATACGGGAAGCTTCGTCTTTCGCTCTTTAAAGCCGAAACTTAATAGTTTCGGTTTTTTTTATCATTTATTTTGGGACTACTTTAAAAAACTTAAATCAGTTCCGCTTACCAGTTCTTCGGGTGCTTGATTTTCTCTAAACAGGCGTGCTGTCAAATCGCCTTTCAAAGTGATATTGTCTCCTTTTACATCTAGCCAACTTCCTTCTCTTAATCCTAAAACAGGTACAGAATTATATGCATGAAACTCTTTTATTCTGGTTTCACGAGTTTCTCCCATGTGCTCAGAGTTGGTGTCAGGATCTAAATAATGTGGATTTAGATTGAAAGGAATTAATCCCAGCGTCTTAAAACTTGGCGGATATACAATCGGCATATCATTTGTCGTTTGCATCGTTAATCCGCAAATGTTACTTCCTGCACTTGTTCCTAAATACGGAGTTCCATTTTTTACCACATCAGCGAGAATTTCCATACTGTTGTTTTTGTATAATTGTGAAACTAAGACAAATGTGCTTCCGCCTCCGGTAAAAATTCCTTCTGCATTTTTTATTGCTTGTGGAGCGTCTTCAAACTCATGAATTCCGATTACTTTTTTATTTATTTTGGCGAAAGCCAAGCTTACCATTGCGGTATATTCCTCATGAGAAATGCCACTGGGTCTTGCGTAAGGAATAAAAAGAATAGTATTGCAGTTTTGAAAATGCAATTGCAATTCAGGTAATAAATAGTCCAGATAATTCTGGTTAGCAAGAGTAGAAGTACTTGCGATTAGTATATTTTTCATTTTTTAGTGAATAATTTGTGCTAAAGGTATTAAATCAGCCTTTTTGATTTCACATTTTTAATTAACATTTTTTTACCAACCCATTAGTAATTAATTTGGAACGCATTAAGATACTTTTACGAGGTATGAATAACGGATTCAAAAAGGGATGATCAGAATTGTGTACTTATATTTGGCTTTTGTAGCAACGAATGTTGTAGCACAAGAAACTTCTCGAATAAAATTGAAAGGAAAAGTGACTTCTGATGTTTCTGTTTTAGAGGGAATTTATGTGATAAACTTAAAAAGCGAGCAAGCATTAGTTACAGATAAAGAGGGAAATTTTTCTGTATTGGCTAAAGTTGGAGATACATTATTATTCACGGAAGGACAGTTTAAAGAAGTTAGAATTGGCTTAACCCAAAAGGATTTTGAACAAGAAATGCTTACTGTAAAAATGATGCCCATAGTAAATCAATTACGCGAAGTTATTGTAAGGAGCGGTATTAATGCGGTTTCAATGGGGATAATTCCAAAGGGACAAAAAATATACACTCCCGCAGAACGAAAGTTATATACTGCCAGTAATCTTAATGCCACAGCTAATGCTGGCTCTATGATGGGCGGTTCAATTTCAGCGGATCCTTTATTAAATTGGTTTTCAGGTAGGACTAAAATGCTTAAAAAAGAAGTTGAAGTCGAAAAGAAAGAATCCTATATGAGGCAGTTAGAGAATATGTTTACCATTGATTATTTTGTAAATACATTAAAAATACCTTCTGAATATGTTAAAGGATTTGAATATTATATTGTTGAGAACGAAAGATTCGTGACTATTTTAAAATCAAAAAATGTTACAATGACTACTTTCTTAATTGGAGAATTAGCAACTAAATATAAAGAAATAATCGCAAGTGAAAATTAAAACTACGCTACAGTTTATTGTTTTTTTGTTCGTGCAAGTTGTTTTTGCTCAAACGGGTAATGTAAAAGAGCTTCGAGGAAAAATTATCGCCGATTCTGTTGCGGTTGATCGCATTACTATTGAGAATGTAACAACGGATAAAACTGCTTTTTCGGATGCGAACGGTTTCTTTACTATAGTAGGAAAAGAAAACGACGTTTTGGTGTTTACAGCCGTTAATTTAGAAGGTCTCCGAATGAAAATTGACAAACAGGATATGCTGCAGGAAGTTATTACGGTAAAGATGATTCCTAAAAGTATTATCTTGAAAGAAGTAATAGTGAATGAATCTACCATCACTGCAGAAAGTTTAGGGATTATCCCTTATGGACAAAAAAAATATACACCTGCCGAAAGGAAATTATACACGGCAACTTCGGGTAACGGTATCGATGGATTGCTGAATGCAATTTCAGGTCGGAAAGCCATGCTGAAAAAGGAAATTGTAATTGAAAAAAAAGAACAATTATTAGCTAGAATCGAAGTCCTTTTTGAAGATAAATATTACATCGAAACCTTAAAAATCCCCACAGATTATATTAGAGGTTTTCAATATTATTGTATTGATGATACTAGTTTTGCAAATGCTTTGCGATCTAAAAATAAGACAATGGTCATGTTTTTAATAGTAAGGCTCGCCGAAAATTATAATGAAATTATTGCAGGTGAAAATAAATAGAATTCTTCTGGTGGTTTTATTTTTAATGTTCCAAATATCTTTTGGGCAAACTGCTGCTGAAAAGCTCCTTCATGGCAAAATTAGAGTCGATTCGGCTTATATAAGTGGAATAAATATCTTAAATTTAGTAAGCCAAAAAACAGCTGTCACAAATAGTGATGGAGAATTTTTTATTTTGGCTAAGGCCAATGACGTACTGGTTTTTACAGCGGTAAATCTTGAAATTCACAGGAAGTTAATCGAGGAAGAAGATTTGATTTTGGATGTATTAAATATAAAAATGGCTTCTAAAGTAACGGAGTTGAAAGAGGTAATTGTTAATTTGAATTCAATTAATGCAGTTTCACAGGGGATTTTAGCTAAGATTCCTTTAAACTATACACCAGCAGAAAGACGATTGAGGACAGCAGGCGATTTTAAACCCATTATGCTGCTAAATTTATTGGGCGGAGTAATGCCTCTCGATCCAGTGATCAATAAAATAAATGGGCGAACCAAACGACTTAAAAAATTAGTTGCTTTAGAGAAAAAAGAAAAATCAATTAAAATAATTTCTGAGTGGTATGAGCAGGATTATTTTACAACACAATTAGGAATACCTGTCGCGTATGTAAGTGGATTTAAATATTATCTGGTAGAGCATGAAGCTTTTTTAAAGGTGTTAGAATTTCAGGATAAGGAGGAAATTTCTTTTTATATGGTGGGTTTGGCAGAGGAGTATATTAAGTTATTGAGCAATGAAATACAAACCGGTCTAAGTAAATAAAACAGAAACCAAAATGAAAACTTCAATAAAAATATTGTGCATGATTTTCATTTGCCAAATCTCTTTTGGTCAAAATGAAAATAGGAAATCACTACATGGTCAGTTTACAAATGAAACGGCAATTGTAGACAACGGGTATGTTTTTAATTTGAATTCAAAAACGAAAACCTTTATTAGTGATCAAGGTTTTTTTGATATTTTGGCGAAAGCCAAAGATACATTGTTAGTTTCAAGCCCATCTTTCAAGTCTAAAAAAATTGTGATTCAGGACAAAGATTTTTCAAAACCTTTGTTTATAGTCAATTTAGAAATGCAAACTACGCTTTTGAAGGAAGTTATTGTTAAACGTAAAGCGGAAATAAAACCAATAACGGGAAATTCTCAGGGAATTGTAGATCTGCAATTTTTTGACGATGCGAAATCTTCCCCTGTAAATAGAACAATGCCATCGGATGGTAGCATAGAAAACGGAATGGATTTTGTTAGAATATTCAAAATGGTTTCTAAAGTGTTTAAAAATGATTCGGCAAAGAAAACCGATTTGAGTTCTAATGTAGATTTCTCGGATGTAGTTTCTAAAGGAATTGACAAGTATTTCTTCATCAATACATTGAAGTTGAAAAATGAGGAAATTGGACTTTTTCTGGATTATTGCGAAAATGATCCAAAATCAAAAAGTCTTTTAAAACAAGAAGACGAATTTTTACTAATTGATTTTTTAATTACCAAGAACGAAGAGTTTAAAAGAATTACTACTTTTGAAAAATGAAATCGCCATGATTCCAGAATACAAATAAGATTGAAGAACGACGATGCCATATTCCGATAAAAAAAACAAATAGAATCTTTGAATGAAAAAAACGATCTTAATTACTTTTTTTGGCCTATTTTTTTTAACGTTGACTTCATTTAGTGTACATAAATTTTATGTAGCATTATACCAAGTTAATTACGCTCCTCAAAAGAAAATGCTTCAAATCACCGCTCGTATTTTTGTTGATGATTTGAATAGTGCTGTTGGAAAAAAGTATACTAAAAAAATCAATTTAGGCTCCGAAAAAGAAACAGACGAAGATTTGATTTTGTTGAAAAAGTATTTAAGCGAAAAATTCTCCATAAAAATAAATGGACAATCTAAGTCCATGAATCTTTTAAGTAAAGAAATGGAAGGGGATGTACTTATCTGTTATTTAAGTATTAAGGAAGTCCTTAAAGTTAATTCACTCGAAATTTACAACACCGTTATCATAGAAGGAAATTCAGAGCAACAGAATATTATGCATTTTAATGTGGCTGGAGTAAAAAACACATTACTATTCACAGAATCCACATCCAAGGGAATGTTAAAATATGAATAAATTTAGAAAAATTTGTTTTAAATTATTATTTTCACCCACTGAATAACCAGATTCCCACCTATGAAAAAATTCACATTATTATTACTTCTTCCCGCAATTTTATTTGCCCAAGAAAAAACAGCACCTGTTGCGCCAAAACAAACAGGAAAATACGATACCAATAAGTTTAGCCAAATGTATGATCTGTTAGCAACACCTAACATGTTTCGTACTGCTTCTGGAGCTCCGGGTCCGGCTTATTATCAGCAACAAGCTGACTACAAGATAAATGTAGAGCTGGATGATAAAGAATCTAAATTAACAGGGTCTGAAACGGTTACTTATT
Source organism: Flavobacterium sp. GNP002 (assembly GCF_054343795.1). Lineage (NCBI taxonomy): Bacteria > Pseudomonadati > Bacteroidota > Flavobacteriia > Flavobacteriales > Flavobacteriaceae > Flavobacterium > Flavobacterium sp. GNP002. Next base: position 592,881 of record NZ_JBTGUW010000001.1, on the reverse strand, counting down.
ATAACAATTCTCCAGATACTTTAGAGTATTTATGGGTTCAATTAGATCAAAATCAAGCTGCGAAAACGTCACAAACTCCATTGGCAGAAAGCCAAAGAATGGAACAGGTTTTTCCTGCTGGAAACTTCGCAAATAAGTTTTTGAAACAAGAGCAAGAGCGTGGTTTTAACATTGAGTTCGTGAAAGATGTAAAAGGAAATCCTTTGTCCTATTCGATCAATCAAACCATGATGCGTATTAATTTATCAACTCCAATGAAACCAGGTGAAAAATTCACTTTTTCGATCAATTGGTGGTATAATATTAATAATTACAGACAAGATGGTGGTCGTTCAGGCTATGAGTTGTTCGAAAAAGAAGGAAATAAATTATATGTAATTGCTCAGTTCTATCCTAGAATGGCAGTGTATAATGATGTTGAAGGATGGCAGAATATGCAATTTTGGGGAACGGGAGAATTTACGTTGCCTTTTGGAAATTTTGATGTAAACATCACCGTACCTGCAGATCACGTAATGGAAGCTACAGGGGAATTGATGAACAGAAGTGAAGTATTTACTGCTGAGCAAGTAAAAAGATATGAATTGGCTCAAAAATCATTTGACAAACCAGTTGTAATTGTTACTCAAGCGGAAGCAGAAGCAAGTGAAAAAGGCTTTTCAGAAAAGAAAAAAACATGGAAATTTAGTGCTAAAAACGTAAGGGATTTTGGTATTGCTACTTCTAGAAAATTTATTCTGGATGCTATGGCAGTTCAATTGACGAACAAAACAGTTATGGCAATTTCCGTTTATCCTAAAGAAAGTAATCCGCTTTGGGGAGAAACGTCAACTAGAACTGTAGCGCATACTTTAAAAAGTTATTCAGCACACACATTTGACTATCCTTATCCAAAAGCAGTTTCTGTTTCAGCAGAAGATCAAGGTATGGAATATCCAATGATTTGTTGGAATTATGGTCGTCCTGATGAAAAAGGTGTGACAAGTGAACGTATTAAAAACGGAATGATTGGTGTAGTTATACATGAAGTAGGACACAATTTCTTTCCTATGATTGTAAATTCTGATGAGCGTCAATGGTCTTGGATGGATGAAGGTCTTAATACCTTTATGCAATATATGGCTGAACAAGAAATGGGAACAAATTTCCCTTCAAGTCGTGGACCGGCAAGTAAAATTGTTCCTTACATGAGTGGAGATCAAAAATTCTTGGAGCCAATTATGTCAAACTCTGAAACGATAGTTCAATTTGGTGCTAATGCTTATGGTAAGCCTGCAACGGGTTTAAATATCCTTAGAGAAACGATTATGGGAAGAGAATTGTTTGATCATGCTTTCAAAGTATATGCAAACAGATGGAAATTTAAGCATCCTACACCAGAAGACTTTTTTAGAACTATGGAAGATGCATCTGCAGTAGATTTAGATTGGTTTTTCAGAGGATGGTTTTACTCTACTGATTTTGTAGATATCGGAGTGAAAGAAGTAAAACAATATTACGTATCTGAGACTGCAACAAAAGAATTGAAAGACGCAGTAGTAAGAAGAGGACGTTTTGGACAAGAAAAAGGACCTTTCGTATATTTAGTTCCTGGAACAAGTGAAGAATTATCATCAAAAGATAAGAAAGCATTAGCAATTGCAGATGTAAATTTACTATCGGAGTATGTAAACCAAAACTTTTCTGCGGATGAAAAATCAAAATTAAAATCTCCTAAGTTTTTCTATGAAGTAGAGTTTAATAAGCCAGGAGGAATGTTAATGCCAATCATTGTTGAATTGACTTACGAGGATGATACGAAAGAAACATTCAAATATCCAGCTCAAATTTGGAGAAAAAACAATGATACCGCTAAAAAAGTTTATGCAACTGAAAAAGCAATCAAAAAGATTCAGATAGATCCAAAATTAGAAACAGCTGATATTGATGTAACCAATAACGCTTGGCCTAAAGAAGAAGTGAAGTCTAAATTTGATTAAATAAAGACCTAAAATTAAAAAAGACTCTGAAAAGAGTCTTTTTTTTATGAAAAAATTAAAAGTCAAAGATTCAAAATTAGGTATATTTGTAGCAATAAAAAATAAGAAATATGTTTGGCATAGGAGGAGGAGAGTTAATTTTCATCATGTTTATAGTACTCATGCTTTTTGGATCAGATAAAGTACCAGAAATAGCCCGCACCATGGGTAAAGCAATGGCGCAATTAAAAAATGCTACAAACGACATAAAAAGTGAGATTCAAAAAGGAGCTGAGGCTAATGGATTTGATACACAAACATTAACTGATTTCAGAGGAAATATCACATCGCATATCAATAAAGCTAAGGATGATCTATTGGGAGATACCTCTCAAATAACTGATATAACAGGAAATATCACCTCAGAAATTAATAAAGCCAAAGACAGTTTACTGGGAGATACAACCACTCAAATTCAAGCTACTAAAGAAATTATAGAAGACGTTGCAGGACCTATAAAACGTCATATGTAATGGTGGAAAAATTACTTTCTTTAGATACAAAATTATTTGTTTTTTTGAATGGATTAGGGTCGGAAACGTATGACGGACTTTGGTTATTTATTACCAAACAAAGCAACTGGATTCCTCTTTTTTTAATCCTTTTGTATGTTATTTATAAAAAACTTGGCGCTAAACAAACCTTGTATTTATTACTCTTTGTAGCAGTTTTAGTTACATTTACTGACCAAATAACTAACTTGTTCAAGAATGGATTTCAACGATTACGCCCTTGCAATAATCCTGAAATCAATTCCTTTATACGAATTGTTCAAGTCAGAAATTCATTTAGTTTTTTCTCTGGACATGCAGCAAATTCAATGGCAGTTGCGACATTTTTGTTTTTTAGTTTTAAAGACAAAATCAAATATTTCGGCTTCCTATTCTTGTGGCCGCTCATCTTTGCATACAGTAGAATCTATCTGGGATTACACTACCCGTTAGATATTTTATCAGGCTATTTGTTCGGATTTACTTTTGGATTTTTGATCTTCAAAGGATATAAAATAGCACAACAAAAATATTTTCCACAAAAATAATTTTAGAATTGCTCAGGAGCTTTTTCCTGCTCTACGCTGTATCTTTCTAATCCTGAACTTGAGGGTTCAGGACTAGAAAGGATGCCGCTTCTATCAGGGCTAGGGCATTTGTTTTCAATAGAAATATTGAAACTATAGAACTCTACTCACTGTCAAACCATCACGAATAGGCAACAAAACCGTCTCTACTCTTGAATCAGTTGCTAATAATCGATTGTATTCCAGCAATACTTTTGTACTCAAATCATTCGGTTGTAACGGCTCCAAAACTTTACCGCTCCAAAGCACATTATCCGATAAAATAATCCCGCCTTTATTCATTTTTGGAACAATCAATTCAAAATAGTTGAGGTAATTTTCTTTATCAGCATCTATAAAAACCAAATCAAATTTTATGTCCAATGTTGGAATGATGTCAACTGCTTCTCCTAAATGCTGGAAAATTTGCTTTCCCCAAGGTGATTTGTCAAAATGTTTTCTTTGAAAATCAACTAATTCTTCTTTGATATCAATCGTGTGCAATTGTCCGGTTTCTTGCATGCCCTCGCACAAACACAATGCTGAATAGCCGGTATAGGTACCAATTTCAAGAATATTCACAGGCCGAATCAATTTTGACAACATACTCAAAACCCGACCTTGAAAATGCCCGCTCAACATTCGTGGCAATAGAATTTTTTGGTACGTTTCTTTATTTAACGCTGCCAGTAAAGCAGGTTCTCTTTCGGAATGTTGCTCGATGTAATCCTCTAATTCTTGGGAAATGAAATGCATTATTTTAAACTTTTTATTGGGTCTTGAAAAGTATTGAATATTCTAATAACGTAAATTGTATTGTTATGGAATTGGTAAAGTATTTTGTAGTTTCGTGTAATTATTCTTCTGCAATCAATTCGGTATTCATCAATTTGAAATTGATCAGGAAAAGTTATTGAATTTACACTTTCGAAAATTTTGTCGGTAACTTTGGAGGCAACTGCGAGAGAAAAATTTTGTTCAATGAAAGATAAATGTCCTTTAAATCAAGTTCTGCATTTTTAGTCCAGAAAATTGGATAATCAGGATTACTCATTTTTCCATGTTTTCATTTCTTCAATGAGATTTTCTTGAGAAATTACTCTATTGTATTTAATATCGTCTAAACCTTCTTCAACCTTGTTATGATATTCAGAGAGTGTTACGGCATTTCCTTTTGCATCGTAAGAAACAATTTCGTTCAAATAATTATCAAATACAGAGGATACAATACGAAGTACTCGTTCATCTGCTAAATCTAATTGAAGTTGGATTTTATGTTTTAATTCTGGAAGTCCCATTTTTACGTATTTATACACAAATTTACAAAAAATTATAATAGGTTTCTTTATTGTGATAGGTTTGGTGTTTTGGTTTTTTTTTAATTTTCAATCTTCTAATTCTTAGGAAATGAAATGTATTTTTTGATTTTTTTTCAATTGAGAATAAAGTTATCAAATTATCAAATCAACAAATCAACAAATTGTCATTAAATTTGCACCATGGAAATCGACAAAAAAGACATACGCGCCTTATCAAAAGAACAACTACGTGATTTTTTCGTTGCTAATGACGACAAAGCCTTTCGTGGGAACCAAGTTTACGAATGGTTGTGGAGCAAAGGCGCACATAGTTTTGAGGATATGACCAATGTTTCTAAGGGAACACGAACTATGCTGGAAACGCATTTTGTTATCAATCATATCAAAGTAGATACCATGCAGCGCAGTGAAGATGGAACCGTAAAAAATGCCGTTCGTTTGCATGATGGATTAGTGGTAGAGTCTGTTTTGATACCTACAAATACAAGAACTACAGCGTGTGTTTCGAGTCAAGTGGGTTGTAGTTTAGATTGCAACTTTTGCGCCACAGCGCGATTAAAAAGAATGCGAAATCTGGAACCGGCTGAAATCTATGATCAGGTAATTGCAATTGATAAAGAAAGTCGTTTGTATTACAATCATCCGTTGTCGAATATTGTTTTCATGGGAATGGGCGAACCGCTTATGAACTATAACAATGTGTTGAAAGCAATCGAAATGATTACGTCTCCGGAAGGTTTAGGAATGTCGCCTAAACGTATTATGGTTTCGACTTCGGGAGTCCCTAAAATGATTAAGAAATTAGCGGATGATGATGTGAAATTCAAACTTGCCGTTTCGCTACATTCAGCAATCGATGAAATTCGATCTCGAATTATGCCGTTTAGTGCTAATTTTCCTTTGGCTGATTTACGAGAATCATTAGAATATTGGTACCGAAAAACCAAAAGTAAAATCTCCTACGAATATGTAGTTTGGAAAGATATCAACGATAATAAAGCTTCCATAGATGCTTTGGTGAAGTTTTGCAAATACGTTCCTTGCAAAGTGAATCTTATCGAATACAACCCAATCGATGATGGAGAATTTCAACAAGCATCTGAAGAATCGATAAATGCATACATAAAAGCACTTGAAGCTAGCGGAATTATCGTAAAAGTGCGAAGAAGTAGAGGTAAAGATATTGATGCTGCTTGCGGGCAATTGGCCAATAAAGAAGCATAAAAAAAGCTGTCCGAAAAGTACTTTTGGACAGCTTTTTTTTAAAATATTATTTTTATTTTACTACTGAAGAGATTTCTTTTGCAATTGGATGATTGGCTTCAAATGTATATCCCATAATTTTAGCCATGGTTTGCGCAAATTGATCTTGGTACAATTGGTTTTTCTCTTTCATTTCCCCTTTTGCTTCAATTTTTGGTCCCATAGTGGCAAACCAAATTTCTGATGCGTCTTTTATTTGTGGTCCATGACTCGTCCATTCTGCTTTTGTGAGATCGCCTCTTCCGTGATCTGTTGTAAATACTAAAGCCGTTTTGTCTTTGTATTGAGGATCATTTTGTACAAAGTCCCAAATCTCTTTAATCCAAGCATCCACTTGGTGTGCTGCATCTAAATAGGAACGATAAAAGCCTGCATGAGCCCATTCATCAGTTTCACCATACGAGATGTATAATACTTTTGGTTTGTTCGTCTTCAATTCTTCAAGAGCGCCATAATGTGTAAATACATCCAGACATTCCTCCTCGTGAAAAGGTTTAAATGAATCTGCTAGCATAGCATTAATTAATTTTTGTCTCTCTGTTGGTGATTTTCCTCCTACCTTATCAAAAGCAGATACCACAGGAAAACCTGCTCTTTTTTCGTTTAAGATATTATCAAAAGCATCCCATGCTCCAAAAGCAGCAACTTTGCCTTTTATTTTAGCTTGCTTGTTTAAGAATTCTAAAACAGTAATATTGGGATTTGCAGGATACTTATTTGAATTGATTAAAGTATCAGCGTAGCCTGTCATGATTTCGTTATAACCAGGATAACTAAACCAATAGGGATTGGCATTGTTTACCTTGTTGCCAAGGGTTCTGTTACCATAAATTTGTCCTTTTTTAGCCAGAACAGACCACATAAAAGGCATTAATTTTTCTCTTCGCTCGTTTACATTTTCAGCCCAATATTTTTTATAAATATAGGAGCTGTCGTTCTGATTGAATTTTTTGTCCTTTGCTAAACTTTCGTCCATTCCCTTGAAAGCCTCTTGCCATCTAAATCCATCAGTGGTGATGATAATGATGTTCTCTGCTTTTTGGGCTTGGGAACAAACCGAAACAAAAAGTACCAGAATTAATAATATTTTTTTCATGTTTTTTTTAATTAAAAATTATCCCACCATACTTTTGCGTTAATATTGTCGCTACCTCCTATTTTTTGTATCGCCTCGCTGTTGTTTTCTTTGTTTACTGATTGCTCTAAACTTGGATACAAAATTCTTCTAGGTACTTTACCATTGTTCTTAGCTCCAGGACCTGCCTGAATAAAACTTGGTTTTCCAGTTCTTTTCCAGTCCAACCAAGATTCAATTCCCGTGTGGTATAAAGCTAGCCATTTTTGGGTATATAAAACTTCATTTGTCGCGTTATATGGTGCTGTGACTGTCAAGTAATTATTTGGCATTGTTACATTCCATTGTCCAAAAGAAGCTGTTACTGCGGTATCGTAATACATTTTGGCTGATCCAGTTGTAATAAGATTGCGTTGGCTCGCTTCTGCCAATAAGAAATTCAATTCACTATAGGTCATGAATATTGAAGATATTTTCGTTTTCGTATAAAAATAGTCTTCAGCTCTTCTAGAATATTTTGTTGGTTCGCCAATCTGATCTAACGGTAATCCTGGTCTTAATCCTAAATGATTCTTTGTTCCTGCAATAGGATCAATCCATTCGTCTAGTCTAGGGTCATTATTTGCTATTAATGTATTCACTAAATTTGTGGAAGGAATTACAATATTGTAACCGTACAATCTGTTCACTCCATCACTCATAGGTGAAATATTAGGATAGCTTCCTGAGTACACATAGTTTGCATTGTCAGTATTCGATTGGAATAATGGATATACTGTTGGTTTTGTAACAATCTCATTTAATTTAGCGCTAACATTGACCTTATTTGAAATACGCATCAAGAGACGAACATGTAGTGAATTACAAAATTTTTTCCATTTCAACATGTCACCTTTATACAATAAATCTCCTTCTACTTTTGAATTTACATTTATTAAAGCGTTGGCATTGTCTAAATTTAACAGCAGCTGCGTGTAAATAGCTTCTTGAGAATCATACTTAGGTTTCAATATCCCTGATTCTCCTTTTGAAGCTTCAGAATAGGGAGCGTAACCATAGGTATCCGTAATTAGACTCATAGTATAGGTTTCAAGAACAAGACTAATGGCCTCGTAATTTTTGTCATTTAATGCAATCGCTTGTTTTTTAATATCGTAGATATCGTTAAGCCATTTGTATAGTCCCCAAAAACGGTTGTCAGCACCCCAGTCATAAATGTCTAATTGATTGTACTCGTAGAAACCACCATATTGAGCTGTGATGTCTCCAAAATCATAGGAGTTGGTCACGTTACTATTGGCCAAGTTGAAAATAACGTTGGGAAGCATCTGCTTGGGTTGTGAAGAAGTTGGTTGATTTTTATTAGTGTTGATTTCTTCAAACCCATCGGTGCAAGAAATACTAAGAGTTAATAGTACTATAAAGGCTATGATTTTTTTCATGATAATTTTTTTAGAATGAAGCATTTAATTTGATTCCATAGTTTCTGGATGATGGCAGTTGCAATACTTCGAATCCAGGTAATAATGTACCGCCACTTATTGCTTGAGTTTCTGGGTCAATGTTTGGAACTTTTGTCCAAAGTGCTAGATTATTCCCAACTAATCCAATACTTAAGTTTTGCATTTTTATCGCTTTGGTCCATTTGTCTGATATTCTGTAATTTAAACTTACCTCTCTAAGTTTTACGTAAGAAGCGTCAAATGAATTGGCCTCAATATTATCTCTACGATAAGCATTGTAGTAATACCAGTTTTCCGCAGTTACAGAGGTGGTGTTTGGTCTGTATGATCCGTCTGTGTTTTGAACCACACCGTTGCCTACAATTCCTGTTTCTCTGCCAGGTAATGAAACGGCAAGTATGCCACTTTCCATACCAATTGAATTGGTCATTGAGTATATTTTACCTCCGTGTCGTACATCAAATAATGCATTTAGATTGAAGTTTTTGTATTTAAGATTAGTGCTTAGACCCAGCATCCAATCTGGATTATAGTTCCCTATTTTCTTGATTTTCGTATCTAAAATTGGTGAACCATTAGTATCGAATACAATTTGATTGTCAGGACTTCTTAAATAACCACGCCCGTACATATCTCCCATTCGTTCGCCAATACGTGCTTCAATTGTGCCGCCATTAGGACCTTGAGCAATAATATAATTGTCAATTCCCGGAGTCAATTCTTTTACAGTACCACGGTTTTGAGTGAAATTTGCGTTAAGTGACCATTCAAAATTTCCAGTTCTAACAGGCGTAATTCCTAATCCTATTTCGATTCCTTTATTTTGTATTTTACCTGCGTTGATTACGTTCGAATTAAATCCAGAAGCTTGTGACACATCTAAACCTACGATTTGATTTTTAGAATTGGTAATATAATAACTAGCATCAAGCGTAATTCTTTTTTTGAAAAACTGCGCTTCAACACCTACTTCATAAGATGTTGCAATTTCAGGTTTCAAATTACTGTTTAAAATAGTGTTAGGATTAGTTAATGTTCCCGCTATAGTACCATTGTTGTATGTTTTAACTAATTTATAAGGATCAGTGTCGTTTCCTACAGAAGCTGTATTTACTCTCAGCTTTAAGAAGTCAATATTTTCATTCATTTCAAACAATGAAGTTGGAATAAAGCTTAATGACGCAGAAGGATAGAAGTAAGAATTGTTGTCTGCCGGAAGAGTAGAAGACCAGTCATTTCTTGCCGTTAGATCTAAGTATAGAAAATCTTTGTATCCAATATTTGCAAAACTATACATGCTGTTAATACGTTTTTTGTAAATATTCCTAGATGAAATCGGCGTAACATTAATATTTTGTAAATTGTAAATTCCAGGGATACTGATTCCTTGTCCTTCAATTTTGCTTTCAGATGTGTATTGGTTCATGCTGTTAGCTCCGTAGGATATTTTAACCGAAAAATCTCCAAAATTATGATCGTAACTCAATAACATATCGGCATTGTATTCTGTAAAACCAATCGTTTGTTCGCGGTACATTCCTGCACCATATCTAGAAGATCCAATTGGTCGTCTTGACCATCTAAAATCATTAGAATTATCCATTCCTATTCTAGCCATAAACGAAAAGTTTTCATCGATTTCATAAGTAGAAGAAATGTTACCAAAAAGGCGCCCTTTTTTAAATGCATTAATGTTTTCATTAGCAATTTTAAATGGATTGTCTCCCCAACCAAACATGCTGTTTTGTCTCACATCTTTAACAATCCAGTAATCTTTAAGCCAATCTAAGTCTACATTGGTATGATTCCAAAGTAAATTGTACATAATTCCTTGACTTCCGTAACCTGTTACTGGAGTATTATCACTAGCACTTTTTGTATAAGTAGCTACTGTGGCAATTTTCCATTTGTCTGAAATAGTGTAATTAAGGTTGAGACTTATGTTTTCTCTTTTTAAATTAGAATTAGGCACGATATCTTCGCTAGTAGTTTTTCCATAGCTTAGTCTGAAATTTGTTTTTTCATCTGAACCAGAGATCGATACTGAGTTTGAAATCGAATTTCCTTTTCTAAAAAAGTCATTTAAGTTGTATCTGAATTCAAATGGTAAAACTTGTCCCTGTCCTATTGAATATCCTGGACTTCCATTTTGTAATAAAGAGACACCTGAGTCAAAACGGGGACCTAAGTTTGTATCTGCACCAGGATCGTATACTTGTTTTGATCCCGCACCATAAACACCTTGTATTTCAGGTAATCGCAATGCTTCGCTTGTCATGAAAGAAGAAGCTATTGAAACACCAAGTCCTTTGCCTTTTTTACCTGATTTAGTTGTAATAACAATAACACCATTTGCCGCTCTAGAGCCATAAAGTGCTGATGCTGCTGCTCCTTTTAATACGTTTACACTTTCAATGTTTTCTTGATTAATTTCTGAAGCTCCATTGCCATAATCAGTTGGTAAGTCAGTTTGAGTAGTGGGACCGCCTCCTACACCATATACATTATTATTGATTGGAATACCATCAACTATAAATAAAGGTCCGTTGTTGTTGATGTTCAGAGATTTATCACCACGGATAGTAATTCTTGAAGAGCTAGTGATTCCGTTTCCAGATCCTGTAATTTGAACTCCTGATATTTTACCTGTTAAGTTGGATACAAAATTTGCTGAGTTTACTTTATTAATATCTTCTGATTTTAACTCTTGAGATGCATATCCTAAAGCACGTTTATCTCTTTTAATTCCTAAAGCAGTTACAACGACTTCGCCTAGTGATATAGAATCATCTTGCAATGTAATATTTAGGTTTTCTTGGTTGGTCACTAAAAGTTCTTTGGTAATGAAGCCCATAAAGGTGAAAATCAATGTTTTTCCCTTTTCGGTTTTAATAGTGTAATTTCCATTTTCATCTGCAGCGGCTGCAGTTTTAGTTCCTTTAACTAAAACAGTTGCTCCAGTTAGCGGGAATCCGGATGAATCGGTTACTTTTCCTGAAATTGTAGTGGTTTGCGCAGTAGTAATATGTGCGCAGAATAGAAGTAAAAGAAAGAGTAGATTTTTTCTTAAAATTTTCATTTGTTTGTTGTTTTATTTTTGTGGTGCAAACTTATACCTCAGCTACTCGCGTCAGATTAAGATAACTTTAACAAAAAGTGACATGAAATTAAGAATAGGTTAGCAATGTTAAGGAGAATGTTTTTTTAGAATGAACCACATAAATTGGATTTAAGGCTGAATATATTTGTCAAAAGATGTAACTTTGAATCCTAAATGAATGTCACTTCACAAATAAAACAGCCCATTTTCAATGAAATGGAACTTTTTGAAAAAAAGTTCTATGAATCGATGACTTCACAAGTGGCTCTACTCAATAGAATTACCTATTACATAGTAAACCGCAAAGGAAAACAAATGCGTCCTATGTTTGTTTTTCTAACGGCCAAAATGGTTTCGGCCGGAATAGTAAATGAACGAACGTATCGCGGAGCTTGTGTTATCGAACTGATACATACTGCGACATTAGTTCACGATGATGTAGTGGATGATAGCAACCGCAGAAGAGGTTTTTTCTCGTTGAATGCACTTTGGAAAAATAAAATTGCGGTACTTGTGGGTGATTATTTATTGTCCAAAGGATTGTTACTTTCTATCGATAATGGAGATTTTGACTTACTCCGGATTATTTCTGTCGCTGTACGCGAAATGAGTGAAGGCGAATTACTTCAAATTGAAAAAGCCCGAAGACTTGATATCACAGAAGACGTTTATTATGAAATCATTCGGAAAAAGACAGCAACACTTATTGCTGCCTGTTGTGCTCTTGGTGCAAGATCTGTTATTGAAGATGAAGTTCAAGTTGAGAATATGCGCAAGTTTGGAGAACTCATTGGAATGGCTTTTCAAATAAAAGATGATTTATTCGATTATACGGATGAAGCCATTGGTAAACCAACTGGCATTGACATCAAAGAACAAAAAATGACGCTGCCTCTTATTCATGTTTTGAATACGTGCACTTCCAAAGAAAAAAGCTGGCTTATCAATTCTATTAAAAACCACAATAAAGATAAAAAACGCGTTAAAGAAGTTATTGCTTTTGTAAAAGACAATAACGGATTACTTTATGCCGAACAAAAAATGGTTGAATTTCAGCAAGAAGCCCTTTTGCTTTTAGATAATTATTCTGATTCTGAGTTTAAAGATGCGCTGATTTTGATGGTGAATTATGTAATTGAAAGAAAAAAATAATTTTTTTTAAAATATTTTTTTCTCGTTAACTACCAGTCTTATTGACTTTTTTGTTTTTTTAATTTTAAAATCAAAATTTTTTCTATTTAAGATGCAACCTTTTTGCATCGTCAATCGTCTATACTTATAGAAACACTTTATAAAAATTTTGAAAGTAATCAACTTACATCAGGAGGAAAATGAATTAATTCAGTTGGCTGTCGAAAACAATCGGCATGCACAACAGCAGATTTATACTCAATTTTCTCCAAAAATGTTAAGTGTTTGCCGCCAATACATAAAAGACATTCATCAGGCCGAAGATATCATGATTACTGCTTTTATGAAAGTGTTTACGAATCTGAAGAATTTTCAGCACAAAGGAAGTTTCGAAGGTTGGATTAGAAGAATTATGGTCAATGAATGTATTTCTTTTATTCGAGTTGAAAAAAAGCTAAAGTATAGTGAAGATGAAACCTATTTTGAAGAAAGTTTCAATAATATCGAAAGCCAATTTTCAATAGACGATATCCAATTTTTGATTGATAGTTTGCCGGATGGGTATAAAATGGTTTTCAATTTATATGCTATCGAAGGGTTTAAACATCATGAAATTTCCAGCATGTTAGGGATTAAGGAAGGAACATCAAAATCGCAATTATCACATGCCAGGAAAATGCTGCAAGCACAGATTAATACGTTAAAAAATTACAGTTATGGAACCGAATAAATTAGAAAAACAGTTCAAAGAGCAATTAAATTCTCGGGAAATCAAACCGTCAGAAATGGCTTGGAGCAAACTGGATGCAATGCTTTCGGCTGCTGACCAGAGCAATAGCGAACAGGCGAAGCAAAAACCAAAAGCTAAATTCCCTTGGATGTATATGGCGGCAAGTTTTGTTGGGTTTTTATTGTTAGGGACCGTTTTTTTTAATGGATTTGACACTGTGAAAATAGATCCGACTATTCCAGTAGTTCTAGAAGAAAAACCAGATAGGAATAATTTAGAAGAGCCAGAAATAATCAATGAAGGTATTTTGCCTAGCCAAGTTCAAAAAACAACAGTAGAGACACATAAAGTTGTCGCTGATAATAATAATTTGAAAAAGCAGCCAAAGCAACTTAATAAGAAAGAGGATGCGGATTTAATTATCAATCTGTCAAAAGAGAATGAGGATGTAGTTAATTCTTCTGAAAACAAGAATTACCAATCAACAAGTGTAAATAAATATATTTCAGCAGAAAAATTATTAGCAGAAGTTACGAATACTAAATTTGAATCAAAAGCTACGGATAAAACTATTGAAAAAACAAGAAAAGCTATTTCAGTAAATCCAAACAGTTTATTGGCAAATGCCGAAACAGAATTAAATCAATCATTTAGAGAATCTGCATTGAATAAATTCAACAAGAATTTTAATGCTATAAAAACAGTTTTAGTTAATAGAAATTACGAAGAATAAATCAATATCAATCATCAATCAAAAAACGAAAATCATGCAAAAAATTATTTTAATCACAACAATTGTATTGCTTTCCTTACTAACTAAGGTAAATGCTCAAGGAGTAGACGCTATAAAAAACAGTTCAGACTGGCATTATAGGGGTTCAAAAGCAGAAAGTTATGAAATGGGATTAGATGCAGGCGCTGAAAAAAACAACCAGACGGTTTACAAAATTAAATCGATTCCAAGTAAAACGAATGGTTTTGGTACTATAATGAAAACCATACAACCGGATGCATTTTTAGGAAAAACAGTCAAAATGACTGCGTATGTAAAAAGTGAAAATGTAAAGTCATGGGCAGGGTTATGGATGCGAGTAGATTATTATACTGCAGCAGTGTTAGCTTTTGATAATATGCAAAGAAGACCCATCAAAGGAACTAAGGATTGGACTAAATATGAGGTGGTTTTATATGTTCCAACTGAGGCAACAGCTATTTCGTATGGTGTTTTATTAAATGAAACTGGGCAAATTTGGTTTAAGGATGTAGTAATAGAAATAGTTGAGGATTCCCTTGAAGAAACAGGACAAAATAAAGGAAGAGACCATAAAGCAATTTCCTTTGAAACCAAAGCTAAAGCTATTAGTAGCGAAATTAAAGCAATTACAGATAATGAAAAAAATGCCCTAAAAGAGGCTGTGGAATTAATAGACAATGACTTAGAAAAAGGTGTTGTCACTAAGGAGCAAGCAAGTGACCTTAAAATGCAAAAAGCAAAAATTCATGCTGCAGCTATCGAGACAAAAGTGAGTGTTGAACAAGCAAAGTTAAATCAATTGGTACAAGATAAAGTTGATGGAAAAGTAGCAGATGAAAAGGATCATAGAAGCGGAGGTCGAACAATTATTCTAGGTAACAATCCAAATTCAATTGGTTCTCAAACTGAAATTAATATCACCTCCATGAAGGTTTATAATGGTCAGGAAGATAAAGAAGAACGCCAATCCAAAAGAACCACTTCACAATTGGTATTAGCTACTGGATTGAATAATGTAGTGACTGATGGCTCTGTTCAAAAATCAGATTTTAGGTATTTGGGCTCTCATTTTTATGAATGGGGAGTAACTTATAATACCAGAATTTTAAAAAACAATAATCTATTGCATGCAAAATATGGATTTTCAGTGATGTATAATAATTTGCGAGCTACAGATAATAGGTATTTTGTAGTAAATGGAAATCAAACAAATTTGGGAGTGAATGCAGTGCAGCAAGATGATTCTCGTTTCAAGAATGTAAATTTAGTATTTCCAGTGCACTTAGAATTTGACTTCACAAAATCCAAAGAAAGAGATGGGAAGACCTATTTTAAAACACACGATAGTTTCCGTATTGGTTTAGGAGGATACGTTGGTACAAATCTAAAATCGAAGCAACATATAAATTATGATATTGATGGGTATAAGTCAAGAGAAATAACTAAAGGTGATTTTAATGTTGATAGTTTTATATATGGATTGAGTACTTACGTAGGATATAAATCGACTAGCTTGTACTTGAAATATGATTTGAATCCTTTATTTAAAGACAATACAGTGAAACAAAACAATGTTTCTTTAGGACTGCGTTTTGATTTCAATTAGAAATTGTTTTAGTTAGTTTTTTTTAAGAACCCTTTGAGAGTTTCAAACTTTGAAAGGGTTTAAATCTTCAAAAACTTTGTAACTTTGACCCTTTGTAACTTTGACCCCAAATAAAATTGATTTCAAAAGCCACTATTGATATTGTTTTCGAAACTGCCCGAGTAGAGGAGGTTATTGGTGATTTTGTCCAATTAAAACGTGCCGGAAGTAATTGGAAAGGATTAAGTCCTTTTTCCGAAGAGCGTTCGCCATCTTTCATGGTTTCGCCGGCAAAGGGAATTTGGAAAGATTTTAGCTCTGGAAAAGGTGGGAATTCCGTGGCTTTCTTAATGGAGCACTCTCATTTTACGTATCCGGAAGCCATTCGATATTTAGCTAAAAAATACAATATCGAAATTGAAGAAACGGAGCAAACGGATCAGGAGAAGGCCATAACTGATGTTCGGGAAAGTATGTATTTGGTTTCTGAGTTTGCAAAAACCTATTTTCATAATACACTTTTAAACTCTGAAGAAGGAAAAGCAATTGGATATTCTTATTTTAAAGAAAGAGGATTTACGAATGAGACTATCAAGAAATTTAGTTTAGGATATTCACCGGAAGCTTGGGATGCTTTTACTAAAGAAGCTTTAGGAAAAGGATATAAATTAGAGTTTCTAGAAAGTACAGGACTCACAATCCCCCGTGATGACAGACCATTCGACAGGTTCAAAGGCCGTGTTATGTTTCCTATAGAAAGTATGTCTGGACGAGTATTGGGTTTTGGAGGTCGGATTCTTACCAATGATAAAAAAGCAGCCAAATACCTGAATTCACCCGAAAGTGAAATTTATCATAAAAGCAAAGTGCTTTATGGTATTTTTCAGGCTAAACAATCGATAGCAAAATTAAATAATTGCTATTTAGTTGAAGGGTATACGGATGTAATTCAGTTCAGCCAATCCGGTATTGAAAATGTTGTTTCTTCCTCAGGAACAGCTTTGACGCCCGATCAAATCCGATTAGTCAATAGATTAACAAAGAATATTACCGTTCTTTTTGATGGTGATGCGGCAGGACTGCGCGCTTCCATTCGAGGAATCGATTTGATTCTTGAAGAAGGAATGAATGTAAAAGTATGTACTTTTCCTGACGGAGAAGATCCGGATAGTTTTGCCAAAAAAACTTCTTATGATGATTTAGTTTTATACCTCGAAAATAATGCTAAAGATTTCATTCAGTTCAAAGCATCGCTTTTGATGAATGAAGCCAAGAATGATCCCATAAAAAAAGCGGATTTGATTCGGGATATGGTAGTCAGTATTTCGAAAATTCCGGATAGAATTCAACGCGAAATTTATATTCAGGAATGTTCTCGTATTATGGATATTTCGGAGCAAGTGCTTGTGAGTACCTTAGCGCAATTGGTGCAAAAAGATGTTGTTGAAGTTGGAAAAAAACAAAAACAAGAGCAAAAAGCTTTCGAAGTTGTAAAAAATGAAAATCCTGTTGATGCTGAAAAAGTAGATATTCTGTATCGTTTGGAAAGAAAAATTATTGAGATTCTGTTGTTGTATGGAAACAAGAATGAAGAATTTGAAGATACATTTTTGAAAACAAATGCTGAAGGCGAAATAGAAACTGTCGTTGAAAAAAGAGAATATAAAGTATATCAAAGAATTTATTTGAGTTTGCAAGAAGACGAAGTTGAATTAGCAAATCCATTATTTAGAGATATATTCAATGATTTGATTAACTATTACCATCAGAATGAAACTTTCAGTTTAGAGCAATATCTCATGCATTTGCAAGTTGAATTTGCACAAGAAGTTACAGATATTTTGATGGAAGATGAACGAGTTGTTCTACACAATTGGGAAGGTCAAAATATTTTTCCAAAATCAAAAAACGATACGATAAGCCAAGATGTATCTGAAACTATTTTAACCTTAAGGTGGTATTTGGTAGGTAAAATAATCGAAGAATTAAAAAGCTCTCTATCATCTGAAGCTGGTTCAGATAACACAGAGCCTTTGTCTATGGTTATGGATTATAATATATTAGTCCATTCGTTTTCAAAAAAATTAGGGAGAGTTATGTCGCGGTACTAAACGATCTCTAAAGTTTTTGCTTTGTTTACCAAGTCTACTAAATTAGTAACATTTAGTTTTGTAAGTAATCGTAATTTGTACGTACTAATTGTTTTTTCGTTTAGTTTTAGAATATCAGCTATTTCATGATTTTTCTTTCCGTCACTTAGATAGCGTAAAACTTCTACTTCACGATTAGAAAGCTTACGATATAAGCGTTCACTCTTACTTTGTTTTGCAATTAGTGCTAGATTTTTCTTTACGGTTTCATTTATAATTATCTTTCCTTGGTGGACTTTGATAATCGAAATTCCTAAAGTTTCTAGTTTTTCTTTTTTGTGGATGAATCCTGAAACTCCCGCTTTAATAGCATTAGGGGCATAAATTTGTTCTGAAAGACTACTGAAAATGATAATTTTAGTTTTTGGAAAATTTTTCAAGATCGCTTTGACCTCAAAAATACTGGAAAGACCTTCCAGCTCCAAATCTAAAATTAAGACATCAATCTCTTTAGTTAAAAGTATATCCCGTACCATCAAAAAATTACCAACATTGGCAACTATTGATATGTCTGCATTATCTTTAAAGTAAGATTTTACTCCAAAATGCACAACAGGATAATTGTCGGCTATACATACTTTAATCATAATTTTAAATTTTTAGAATTATTTGTTATTGGAAATGTAAAATTAATAAATAAATTCTGTAATTAATTGTAAATCAATATAAAATGTGACTTCTTTATTCTTTTGGGATAAAACAAACAGGAATTGCTGTCATTTTATGTTGATTGATAGTATTTAATCGCTTATAAATCTCGAAAACAGCCTTTTCTCTTCCTGAAAAAGCATCCGAAGATTGTCCAGCTTCATCTTGGGTCATTGCCCATTCTAGTTCGTCATAACTGGCACCTAATTGATCTTCATCGGTTCTTTCATCACCAAATAATCCATCAGTAGGGGATGCATTTAAAATAGAAGCTGGTACTTTTAAGTAACTGCCTAAAAGAAACACTTCAGACTTCATTAAATCAGCGATAGGACTTAAATCAACTCCGCCATCGCCATATTTTGTATAGAAACCCACTCCAAAATCTTCTACTTTATTTCCAGTTCCGGCGACCAATAAAGAATGAATCCCAGCAAAGTAATACAGTGTTGTCATTCTTAATCGTGCTCGAGTATTGGCAAGTGATAAATGAAGTTTAGCGGAATCTGTAACATCTGGCACAACTGTCTTGAATGTTTCAAAAACAGAGGTCAAATCTGCTTCAATGCTGGATACATTTGGAAACCTTTTTTTTAATTGTTCAATATGCTCCCGTCCTCGAGTTACATGACTTTGTGCCTGATGGATGGGCATTTCAACACATAAAACTTTTAATCCTGTTTGTGCACATAATGTTGAGGTGACTGCCGAATCTACTCCTCCGGAAATCCCAATTACAAAACCATTTACTTTTGCATTTTCTGCATATGTTTTTAACCAATTTACGATGTGGGCATTCACTTTTTCAACTTGTAATGTGCTTTTTTTAGTCATAATAGTTTACGTTTTAAAAATCAGGAATGTATATTTGCAAAATCAATTTGTTGCGCATTCGTTTCCTTAGATTCTTTGGAAACAAACTTAATTAATATATATGAAAAAATATCTGTTTCTTGTAGTCTTTTGTCTCTTTATTTTATCTTGTGATAAGAAAAACAAAGTAGAAAGTACTGTTACTGCAATTCCTTTGGAAGTAAAAGTGGAACGCTTTGATAAAATATTTTTTGAAACTCCTCCGCAAGATTTAGAAAAAGTAAAAAAACAATTTCCGTTTTTTTTTCCTCCAGGAAATGACGATAGTGTTTGGTTAGAAAAAATGCAAGATCCGTTATGGAGAGAATTGTACACAGAAGTACAAAAAAAATATGGTGATTTTGAGCCGGTAAAATTAGAGTTAGAAACACTTTTCAAGCACATCAAATATTATTTTCCTAAGACAAAAACACCTAAAGTAATCACCGTAATCTCTGAAATGGATTATAAAAACAAGGCTATTTATGCAGATAGTTTAGTTGTAATTTCGCTCGAATTGTATTTAGGAAAGAATCATAAGTTTTATCAGTTTCCAAATTATTTAAAACAAAATTTTGAGGAAAGACAAATCGCACCTGATGTAGTATCGAGTTTTTCAGCACGTAATATTCCACCTGTTTTAGACAAAGATTTGCTAAGTCAAATGATTTACTCGGGAAAGCAATTGTATTTAAAAGACTTACTTTTGCCGGATTATACAGATGCTGAAAAAATGGGATATTCTCCTGCGCAAATTATATGGTGCCAAGAAAATGAAAGTTATATGTGGCGTTATTTTATTGAAAAAGAAATGCTTTATAGTAATGATCAAAAATTAATTTCCCGGTTTATAAATCCGGCTCCATTTTCTAAATTTTATTTAGAAATTGATAATGATTCCCCAGGGCAGGTTGGTGCCTGGATAGGATGGCAAATGGTACGCTCTTATATGAAAAATAATGATGTGCCTTTGGTAGATTTATTAAAAACCAATGCAAAAGAAATATTTGTTAAATCAAAATACAAACCCAAAAAGTAATGTCGAATAAAAATACATCAGAAATTAAGTTTCTAATTGAGTTAGATGAAAATCGTGTTCCGGAAAAATTAATGTGGTCTGCAAAAGACGGTGGAGTAGAACAAGAAGAAGCAAAAGCAATTATGTTGTCTATCTGGGACAGCAAGGCAAAAGAAAGTATGCGAATTGATTTATGGACTAAAGATATGCCAGTTGATGAAATGAAAATTTTCTTTCACCAGACTTTAGTGGCGATGTCTGAAACATTTAAACGTGCTACTGATGACGAAAAAATGGCTGATACCATGAAAGATTTCTGTGATTATTTTGCGGAAAAATTGGAGTTAACAAAATAGATAGATTCTAAATAAAAACAAAAAATCCCAAAACTAAATTATAAGTTTTGGGATTTTTTATATAATAAAATGTAGTTTCTAAAATTGATTATTATTTTTAAAAACCTCTTGGTTTACTTCGTCAATATAGGTTAATAACTCTTCTTTTCCGGTCGATTCTGTTGCGGAAGTAACAAAATAATGAGGCATTTCGGCCCAATTGTTAGCGAACATTTTCTTTTTGTAAGCCGCAATATGAGAATCGATTTTTACTTTACTGATTTTGTCTGCTTTGGTAAAAACAATACAAAAAGGAATTTCACTTTCGCCCATATAGGACATGAATTCAATATCTATGGTTTGCGCTTCATGACGAATATCAATCAGAACAAATGCACAAACTAATTGCTCTCTTGTTTCGAAGTAGTCAGTAATAAATTCCTGAAAAATTGATTTCGTTTTTTTAGAAACTTTAGCATAACCATAACCTGGTAAATCTACAAGAAACCAATTGCTGTTAATCAAAAAATGATTAATTAACTGTGTTTTTCCTGGTCTTCCTGAAGTTTTAGCTAACTTTTTATGATTCGTTAGCATGTTTATCAAAGAGGATTTTCCAACATTTGATCGGCCAATAAAAGCATATTCCGGCAAAAAGTCTTTCGGACATTTGGCTACATCGGAGTTGCTGATAACAAATTCGGCAGTATTAATTTTCATTTTTTCTAGGTGTAAAATTCTCCTTTTGGGATTAGTGTACTGATAAATGCGTGTTTGTTAGCCAGTCTTCTAATAAACGATTAAATTCATCAGGATGCTCCATCATAGCGGCATGACCACATTTATCTATCCAATATAAGGTAGAATTAGGTAATAATTTATTGAATTCTTCTGCAACATCAGGAGGCGTAACTTTATCGTTTTTTCCCCAAATTATACAGGTTTGAACATGCATTTTTGGCAAATCTTTTGCCATATTATGACGAATCGCACTTTTTGCAATTGTCAGTGTTTTTATCAATTTTATTCTGTCATTTACAGATTCGTAAACTTCATCAATAAGTTCTTTGGTAGCTACTTTTGGATCATAAAACACATCCTCAGCTTTTTTCTTGATGTATTCATAATCACCTCTTTTAGGATAGCTGTCGCCCATTGCGCTTTCATAAAGACCAGAACTTCCGGTTATTACAAGGCCGGCTACTTTTTCAGGATACATTTTAGTGTGGTATAAAGCAATATGGCCGCCTAATGAATTTCCTAAAAGAATTACTCTGTCTAGTCCTTTGAATGTGATGAAATCTTTAACATATTTTGCAAAACTTTTTACATTCGTTTTTAAAATGTTTTGAGTGTATATAGGTAAATCTGGAATGATTATTTTATATCCCTTTGTAGAAAAGTAACTTGCAACAGCATCAAAGTTGCTAAGTCCACCCATTAGCCCGTGCAAGATGACGATTGGAGTTCCTTCGCCAGCTTCATAATAGCTATATCTACCTTCTTTTTTATAGTGTTTTTCCATTTTTTTTGAATGCGGATTTTCAATTTTGACAAATATAGGATTTAATAAATAAAAAAGAATTTTTACAACAATTTTAATTGTAAAATTATGTGTGTCGTGGTAAAAATAGAGGTCTCTTTGTTTGCTTATTCGAGCTTCAAATTTCATTTATTTCGAGCTTGTTCTTACCATTTTAAATTGAAATATCATTGTATTTCACCTCCTTTTTTCAATAACATTACCTTTCTTACAAATAAAACAAAAGTGAGCTAACGTTCTGACTGTCTAAAAATTAAGGGTTTTTGACTGGAAGTGGTTAAACTTATTAACAAAGTGGGATATAGTGGTAAATTGTGGTAATATTTTTTATATTTTTGCTCTACATCATTTAAAACTTTTTGATTGGATACAATTATTGGAACATATGAATGTAAAGTCGATGCTAAAGGAAGGTTGCTGTTGCCAGCGCCTTTAAAAAAGCAATTGGCTGCTTCACTTCAAAACGGTTTTGTTTTGAAGCGTTCCGTCTTTCAACCATGTCTAGAGTTGTATCCTATGAATGAATGGGATTTGATGATGCAAAAAATCAATAAACTAAATCGATTTGTAAAGAAAAACAATGACTTTATCCGCAGGTTTACTGCTGGGGTTAAAGTGGTTGAAATTGATGCTTTAGGTAGGTTATTAGTGCCAAAGGATTTGGTGGTATTTGCAAGTATTGCTAAGGAAGTTGTCTTTTCATCGGCAGTAAATATTGTTGAGATTTGGGATAAAGATTTATACGAAAAATCAATAAATGGTGAGGATGTTGATTTTGCAGATTTAGCAGAAGAAGTAATGGGAAATATAAATGACGACGACAATGGAATATCATAATCCGGTTTTGCTTCAGGCATCAGTAGATGGTTTAAATATTAAGCCAGACGGCATTTATGTAGATGTGACTTTTGGCGGTGGAGGACATTCGAAAGAAATTTTGAAAAGACTCGGGCCAAACGGAAAGCTGTTTGCTTTCGATCAGGATGAAGACGCTTTGGCGAATGCCTTGCCTGATGAAAGATTTACGCTTATTAATGAGAATTTCCGTTTTATAAAACGGTTTTTGCGTTTTTATGGTGTGAAAAGTGTTGATGGAATCTTGGCAGATTTAGGAGTTTCATCTCATCAGTTTGATGTTCCTGAAAGAGGTTTTTCTACTCGCTTTGATGCGGAGTTGGATATGAGAATGAGTCAGAAAAATGATTTGAATGCCTATCGGGTTGTCAATGAATATGATGATGTGAATTTAAAAAGAGTGTTCTTGGATTATGGCGAATTAAAAAACGCACCTGCTTTGGCAAGAACAATTATAGAGGCGAGAGAGGAACAGTCAATCAAAACCACTGATGAATTGAAAGAGGTTTTGGCGAGATATTTACCAGAAAGAGTTCGAAATAAAATATTAGCTCAAATCTATCAGGCTATCCGAATTGAAGTGAATCAGGAAATGGATGTTTTGAAAGAATTTTTGGAACAATCCTTAGAAGTATTAAATCCTGGCGGAAGATTAAGTGTGATATCATATCATTCATTAGAAGACCGTTTGGTGAAAAGATTTATGAAAAACGGAATGTTTGAAGGGGAGCCTGAGCGTGATTTTTTTGGTAATTTTTCTGTGCCATTTAAAACAGTTGGTAAATTAATCGTTCCGGATAATGCTGAGATAAAAGAGAACAACAGAGCAAGGAGTGCCAAATTGAGAATTGCCGAAAAGATATAATTAGTCATAAAAATGAAAAACGGAGTTTATAGCCTATTGAAAGCGCGGTTTCTTATAAATGATGATGCGGTAAAAAACTGGCGGTTTATTGTTTTTGTAATCCTATTGGCGATTGTAATGATTGCTAATACACAGCGATTTGAGCAGAAAGTTTTTCGGATTGCAGAGTTGACAAATCAGGTTAAAGAGTTGCGTTCAGAATTTGTGGACAGACGCTCAGAATTAATGAAATTAAAAATGGAATCGACTGTGTCTGAAAAAATGATAGAGAAAGAAATTTTTCCGTCAACAGTTCCTCCAATAAAAATAAAAGTTAAAAAAGAAGAAGAAAAAAGCTTTTTCAAAAAAATATGGCAGTAGAAGATAAATACATATCGTACAGAATTTATCTGGTTGCATTCGCTATCTTTTTGATGGCAATTGCTATTGCTGTAAAGTTGACAAATATTCAATGGGTCGAAGGTGATTATTATAGAAAATTAGCCAAGGAAAGAACCGTTAAGAATTTTGTGATTCCAGCGAATAAAGGAAATATTTATTCTGCCGACGGAAGTCTTTTAGCTACTTCTATTCCTAATTATGAAATACGTTTTGATGCTGTTGCTCCAAAAGCTGAAGCATTTGAAAAAAATGTTAAATCATTGTCAGATTCGTTGGCTTCAGTTTTAGGAAAACCATCTAATTTTTTTGAAAACGAATTAAGAAAAGCCAGGGCAAATAAGAACAGATATTATTTAGTTGCCCGTAAATTAAGTTATACCCAGTATTCTAAAATCAAAGGGTTTCCGTTGTTTAATTTGGGAGCTTACAAGGGCGGAATTATAATTGAACAAGAAACGGTAAGAGAACACCCTATTGGTAAAATTGCTGAAAGAACCATTGGTTACGATAGAATTGACGAAAGTGGTCAATTAAAACGAGTAGGAATAGAAGGTGCTTTTGGAAAATATCTAAACGGAAAAGACGGTAAAATTTTAAAACAAAAAATTGCAAAAGGACAATGGAAACCCATTCGTGATGTAAATGAAGTTGATCCGCGAGATGGATATGATGTAATTTCAACTATTGATGTTTACATACAAGATATTGCGCATCATGCCTTGTTGAAACAATTGGAAGAGTATGGCGCTGAACATGGTTGTGTGGTAGTTATGGAAACCAAAACAGGTCAGGTTAAAGCAATTTCTAATTTGGGAAGAGACGAAAAATCTGGTAACTACTACGAAACTATAAATTATGCTGTTGCAGAATCTCACGAACCAGGTTCTACATTCAAATTGGTAGATATGATTGCGCTTTTAGATGATAACAAAGTCGATACATCTAAGGTTTACGATAGTCATGGTGGCGTTATAACTTACAGAGGTGACAAAGTTCGTGATTCACATGAAGGCGGATATGGGAAAATTTCCCTTGGAAAAGGCTTTGAAGTTTCTTCCAATACTATTTTAGTTCAAGCTGTTGTAGAAAATTATAAAAATAATCCACAACAATTTATCGATAGAATAAATAAAATGGGTTTGAACAAACCTCTTGGATTGCCATTTCAAGGCGAAGGAAAACCTATTGTTCATCAAACATCAGATAAAAATTGGAATCCTAATATTTTACCATGGATGGCTTTTGGATATAGTGTTGCAATGACACCTTTGCAAACTTTGACTTTGTATAATGCTGTAGCAAATAACGGAGAAATGGTAAAACCACAATTCGTTTCAGAAATTAAAGAATGGAATAAAACCATCAAGAAGTATGATAAACAAATTATCAATCCGAAGATTTGTTCTGATGGAACTATCAAAAAATTAAAAGTGTTGTTGTCAAATGTGGTAAAAAGAGGAACAGGCGCAAAGCTATATTCTAAAGATTTTTCTATGGCAGGAAAAACAGGAACAGCACAAGCAAATTATGGAAAAAATGGAGGAAATGATAAACATTATATTTCATCTTTCGTAGGGTTTTTTCCTGCTGAACATCCTAAATATTCTTGCATTGTTGTAGTACATGCACCAAATACATCGATGAATAATTATTATGGAGCTGACGTTGCCGGACCAGTTTTCAAGAGGATTGCTCAAAAGATTTTTACTGATGCGCCATCAACGAATGAGATTAAAAACCTAAATAGAAAAATACAAAAACAAGAAAATAATTATGATTCTTACTTTGTAAAATCAGAAAAGAAGATGCAATTAATTCCTAATGTGAAAGGTATGTCAGGGATGGATGCTGTCGCTTTATTAGGTAATTTGGGCATAAAAGTTAAGGTTACGGGAGTTGGTAAAGTGAAAAAACAATCACTTGCTGCGGGTCAGAATATTGTAAAAAATACAACTATACTATTGGAATTATCATGAGTATATTAAAAGATATATTATATAAAGTAGCTATCGAAGCCGTAAAAGGCTCGACGGATATTGCTATTAATAAAATGGATTTCGATTCTAGAAAAATCGAGACTAATGATATTTTCGTAGCAATTCGTGGTTCCATTTCTGATGGACACGATTTTATAGAAAAAGCAATTGAGCTAGGAGCTGTAGCGGTTATATGCGATACATTTCCAGAGAATATTGCTAAAGGAATTACCTATGTTCAGGTAAAAGACACTAATTCTGCCTTGGCATTTATGGCTGCAAATTATTTTGGAGATCCGTCTCAAAACTTGAAATTGGTAGGAATTACGGGGACAAACGGTAAAACAACAATTGCTTCTTTATTGTACCAATTATTCAAAAAAGCGGGTTATAAAGTTGGTTTACTTTCTACAGTAAAAATTTTAGTTGATGATGTTGAATATAAAGCGACACACACGACTCCAGATTCAATTACGATAAATCATTATCTGAAAGAAATGGTGGAAAACAGGATTGAATACTGTTTTATGGAAGTGAGTTCTCATGGAATTCATCAAAAAAGAACCGAAGCATTGCATTTTGTTGGCGGTATTTTTACCAATTTGTCTCACGATCATTTGGATTACCATCCGACGTTTGCAGAATATAGAGATGTGAAAAAATCGTTTTTTGATAATTTGCCTAAAACAGCATTTGCACTGTCCAATATTGATGATAAAAATGGGCAAGTGATGTTACAGAATACTGTGGCAAAAAAATTGACTTATGCCTTAAAATCATATGCTGATTATAAAGCCCAAATCCTGGAAAATCAACTGTCAGGTTTGTTGTTAAAAATAAACGGAAATGAAGTTTGGGTAAAACTGATAGGAACATTTAATGCTTATAATTTATTGGCAATTTATGGTACTGCGGTTGAACTTGGAATGGATAGTCTGGAAGTACTTCGATTGTTATCCGATTTAGAAAGTGTTTCAGGGCGTTTTCAATTTATTGTTTCTGCTTCAAATATTACAGCGATTGTGGATTATGCGCATACACCTGATGCCTTAGAAAATGTACTGAAAACCATTAATGACATTCGTACAAAAAACGAACAATTAATCACGGTTGTAGGTTGTGGTGGTAATAGAGATAAAACCAAGCGACCAATTATGGCTGGCATTGCATCTGATTTGAGTGATAAAGCAATTTTCACCTCGGATAATCCAAGAAATGAAGACCCAGAAATTATTATTGCTGAAATGGAACAAGGTGTTGCTCCTCAGAATTATAAAAAAATGTTGACTATAACCGATAGGAAGCAAGCCATAAAAACCGCATGCCAATTGGCTCAGCCCAATGATATTATTTTAATTGCCGGAAAAGGGCATGAGACGTATCAGGAAATAAATGGTATCCGTCATGATTTTGACGATATGAAAATAGTTAAAGAAATATTAGACCAACTCCATAAATAGAAAAATATGCTGTATTACTTATTTGAATATTTAGACAAAATATTAGATGTTCCAGGAACAGGTGTTTTTCAATATATCACTTTTAGATCTGCGTTAGCATTGATGCTTTCTTTGTTATTGTCTACAATTTATGGAAAAAGAATCATACGCTTTTTGCAAAGACAACAAGTGGGGGAAACCGTTCGTGAACTTGGTTTAGCAGGTCAGAACGAAAAAGCGGGTACGCCAACAATGGGAGGCTTAATTATCATATTTGCCACTCTGGTTCCAGTTGTACTTTTTGCAAAACTGCATAATATTTACATTGTTTTATTGATTGTAACCACACTTTGGATGGGGACAATTGGTTTTATAGATGATTATATTAAAATTTTTAAGAAAGATAAAGAAGGTTTAAAAGGAATATTCAAAGTTGTAGGACAAGTAGGTCTTGGTTTAATAGTAGGAACTGTTCTTTATTTTAGTCCTAGTGTAACGGTTCGTACGGATACTTCTACATCAGATATTTTTAGAGTGCCAACAGAAACCGTGATTTTGCCTGCGCCCGTTGAAGAAAAATCTACTGCTACGACAATTCCGTTCTTTAAAAATAATGAATTTGACTATGCTGAATTATTGGCTTGGACAGGTGAGGGATATGAAAAATGGGCTTGGTTGATTTTTATTCCGGTTGTAATTTTTATTATAACGGCAGTTTCTAACGGTGCTAATTTAACGGATGGTATTGATGGACTTGCCGCTGGGACTTCTGCTGTTTCAGTTCTGGCATTAGGAATATTTACATTCGTTTCTGGGAATATAATTTTTTCCAATTATTTGAATATTATGTACATCCCTAATTCGGGGGAAATGACGGTTTTTATTGCCGCATTTGTGGGATCATTGATCGGATTTCTTTGGTATAACTCGTATCCGGCATCGGTTTTTATGGGTGATACAGGAAGTTTGACTATTGGTGGAATTATAGCTGTTTTGGCAATTGCCGTTCGAAAAGAAATGTTGATTCCTTTATTGTGCGGAATTTTCCTTGTCGAAAATTTATCGGTGGTTTTACAAGTAAGTTATTTTAAGTATACCAAGAAACGCTTTGGCGAAGGCCGAAGAATTTTTCTAATGTCGCCTTTACATCATCATTATCAGAAGAAAGGCTATCATGAAAGTAAAATAGTAACGCGATTCTGGATTGTTGCCATAATGCTGGCCATATTATCAATTGTTACTTTAAAATTGAGATAGTATGAGGCTAGTGATCTTAGGTGGAGGAGAAAGTGGTGTTGGAACCGCTATTCTGGGTAAGAAAAAAGGATATGAAGTTTTTGTATCTGATTTTGGAAAGATAAAAGGGAATTACAAGGAGGTTCTTATCATTAATGGAATAGCTTGGGAAGAGGAAAAGCATACCGAAGATTTGATTTTGAATGCTGATGTAGTTATGAAAAGTCCCGGAATTCCAGATAAATCTCCAATAGTGAAGAAGCTTATAGAAAAAGGAATTTCAGTATTGTCAGAAATTGAGTTTGCGGCACCTTTTACAGATGCAACCATAATAGGGATAACCGGTAGTAATGGAAAGACAACTACAACAATGCTTACGCATCATTTGCTAAAATCAGCAGGATTAAATATAGGACTGGGAGGGAATATTGGAAAGAGTTTTGCCTGGCAAATAGCAGATAATAAATACGATTCTTATGTGCTGGAGTTGAGTAGTTTTCAATTAGACGGAATCTTAAATTTTAAGCCACATATTGCCATTATTACAAATATTAGTCCAGATCATTTAGATCGATACGATTACAAATATGAAAATTACATTGATGCAAAGTTTAGAATTACGATGAATCAAACTGAGGAAGATTACCTCATTTATGATGCCGATGACGAGGCCATTGCAGAATGGTTTAAAACACATACAACAAAAGCCAAATTAATTCCTTTTTCATTGACAAAAACTTTCAGCGAAGGAGCTTATATAAAAAACAACAAAATGGAAATTTCAATCAATCAAGAAGAGTTTACAATGGACACGGAACATATTGCCTTAGAAGGAAAACATAACATGAAAAACGCAATGGCAGCAACCTCTGTGGCAAAATTGATGCAGATTAGAAAATCTACAATACGTGAAAGTTTATCTAATTTTCAGGGAGTAGAACACCGTCTTGAAAAAGTTTTGAAAATTCAAAATGTACAATACATTAATGATTCAAAAGCAACTAATGTAAATGCTACTTTTTTTGCTTTAGATAGCATGAATACACCTACGGTTTGGATAGTAGGAGGTGTTGATAAAGGAAATGATTACAACGAATTGATGTCATTAGTTCGTGAGAAAGTAAAAGCTATTATTTGCCTTGGCGTGGATAATAAAAAAATAATTGATGTTTTTGGTAATGTTGTAGACATTATGATTGAAGTGGATAACATGAATGATGCTGTGAAAATGGCACAACGATTATCAGAAAAAGGGGATACAGTTTTATTGTCACCTGCTTGCGCCAGTTTTGATTTATTCGAAAGCTACGAAGATAGAGGAAAACAATTCAAACAAGCAGTTAAGAATTTATAGAAAAGTTTAATGTTTAAAGTTTAAGGTTGAGCAACTTTAAACTTTAAACAAAATGAAACTTTAAACAAATAAAAAATGAAACAACTAGTCAACAATTTAAAAGGAGATAAAGGGATTTGGTCATTCGTGGCCTTATTGGCCTTGTTTTCATTTATGCCTGTTTTTAGTGCTAGTAGTAATTTGGCTTACATCGGTCAAGGAAACGGAAATACATTAGGCTATTTGGTTAAGCATATCGTGCATATTTGTATTGGTTTTACCATTATTTTTATGGTCCATAAAGTGCCTTATCACTATTTCAAAGCTGTTTCTAAAGGAGCGTTGTATATTGTTTGGGTATTATTAGCCTACACATTAATAAAGGGAACCGTTATTGCTGGTGCCAATGCCAGTCGATGGATTCAGGTGCCATTTATAGGGGTTACGTTTCAAACTTCAACATTGGCAGCAATGGTGTTGTTTATTTTTGTAGCGCGTTATTTGTCTAAAACCAGAGAAGTTCCTATTTCTTTTAAATCTTCTATTTGGGAGCTTTGGTTGCCGGTATTCATTACTTTGGTATTCATTCTTCCAGCCAATTTTTCTACTACGGCATTAATATTCTCTATGGTGCTGATGTTGGTTTTCATTGGGAAATATCCTTTGCGTTATATTGGAATTATAGTAGGTTCAGGAATAGTTTTTCTTGCATTTTTTATCCTTGTTGCTAAAGCTTTTCCGGATGCTTTTCCTAACCGTGTCGATACTTGGATCAGTCGTATTGATAATTTTACAAGTGATAAACCCGATGAAGATGATTATCAAATAGAGAAGGCTAAAATTGCGATAGCCTCGGGTAAGATATATGGATTAGGTCCTGGAAAAAGTGTTCAAAAGAACTTTTTACCTCAATCTTCCTCCGATTTTATTTTTGCCATAATCGTTGAAGAATATGGACTTATAGGTGGTTTAGGAGTGTTGACGTTGTATTTATTGTTATTGTTTCGATTTGTAATAGCATCGCATAAAGCCAATTCACTGTTTGGTAAATTAGTAGTTGTGGGATTGGGTTTCCCCATGATATTTCAGGCAATGGTTAATATGGCAGTTGCAGTTGAATTATTACCTGTTACTGGGCAAACATTGCCTTTAATCAGTAGTGGAGGAAGTTCCATCTGGATGACTTGTTTTGCACTTGGGATTATCATTAGCGTTACGAAAAAAGAAGAAGAAATTGCCCAAGAAATGAAAGATACTGCCAAAAGAGAAGAAGCACTTCAAAAATTAATTGACAGGGAATTAGAAGAGGAACAGGTTGTGGCTGAGAATTATTCGATTGAAGATAAAGCTAAGAATCCAATGGATGCGGTTTTAAATAAATAAGTCGTTTTTGAAAATTAGAAATTAATAACAATGAAACAGTATAAATTCATATTAAGTGGTGGCGGAACGGGAGGACATATCTATCCTGCAATTGCTATTGCAAATGAATTAAAATCTCGTTTTCCTGATGCGGAATTTCTTTTTGTAGGTGCCAAAGACAAAATGGAAATGCAAAAAGTACCTCAGGCAGGGTATAATATTAAAGGACTTTGGATTTCAGGATTACAGCGTAGACTGACATTTGACAATGCTCTTTTTCCAGTTAAGTTGCTTTCAAGCTTATTAAAATCCAGAACAATAATTAAACAGTTCAAGCCAGATGTGGTTATTGGAACAGGAGGTTTTGCAAGTGGCCCGTTATTACAAGTAGCCGCAATTGCAGGAATTCCAACAGTGATTCAGGAACAAAATTCCTTTCCGGGAATTACCAATAAACTGTTGAGTAAAAAGGCGAATAAAATTTGTGTTGCTTATGAAAATCTGGAACGCTTTTTCCCAAAAGAGAAAATGATTTTGACTGGAAACCCAGTCCGTCAGGATTTAATTGACATCGAAAGCAAAAGAGAAGAAGCGATTGAATATTTTAAATTAGATCCAAATAAAAAAACATTATTGGTTCTTGGAGGAAGCCTTGGAGCGAGAAGAGTAAACCAATTAATCGAAAAAGAGTTAGCCAATATACTTGCTCAAAATGTTCAGGTGATTTGGCAATGCGGAAAGTTGTATTTAGAAGATTACAAAAAATATAATTCCACAAATGTTCAGGTAGTTGCTTTTATTGAAAGAATGGATTTAGTGTATGCTGCGGCAGATGTTGTTATTTCTCGCGCTGGTGCCTCATCTGTTTCGGAGTTGTGCATTGTGGGCAAACCGGTAATTTTTATTCCGTCCCCAAATGTTGCCGAAGATCATCAAACTAAAAATGCGCAAGCCATAGTCGATAAAAAAGGAGCTTTAATGTTGAAAGAATCCGAACTTGATTCACAATTCGGCCTTGTTTTTGAAGTCTTACTGAAAGATCAAGGAAAGCAAAATCAGCTGAGTGATAACATAAAATTATTGGCTATGCCAGAAGCAACAAAACAAATTGTTGATGAAATTGTAAAGCTAATTAGATAGAAATAAAAAAGATAATATACCAAAGACTCAAAATAAAATGAACTTAAATCAAATACATAACGTCTATTTTATCGGAATCGGAGGCATTGGGATGAGTAATTTGGCTCGTTATTTCAAGAACCTGGGCAAAAACGTCTCAGGTTATGATAAAACACCATCGGCTCTTACCAATGAATTAATAGCAAGTGGAATTTCAATTCATTTTGAAGACAACATTGATGCAATTCCTAAAGATTTTTACATAGAAAACACGTTGGTGATTATTACACCGGCTGTTCCAAAGACGCATTTAGAGTGGAATTATTTCTTGGAGAGAGATTTTCAAGTTAAAAAAAGAGCTGAGGTTCTAGGGATAATTACAAAAGATACTTTTTGTTTTGCCGTTGCCGGAACACATGGAAAAACAACTACATCAGGAATTTTAGGACATATTTTGAACGAAAGTGGAGCTGATGTTACTGCTTTTATTGGTGGAATTGTGGAGAATTATAATTCTAATTTAATAGGAAGCGGAAAAACAATAACTGTTGTTGAAGCAGATGAATTTGATCGTTCGTTCCTGCATTTGCACCCTAATATTGCCTGCATAACTTCTATGGATGCGGATCATTTGGATATTTACGGAACCAGTGAAGCGATTGAAGAATCTTTTCTTGAATTTGCTTCAAAAATAGAAGATAAGAGCAATCTTTTTATAACTAAAGAATTGCCACTAGAAGGTGTAACCTGTGCTGTAAACGAAGATGCGGTTTTCAAAGCTTTTAACGTTAGAATAGGAAATGGCAGCTATGTTTTTGATGTGCAAACGCCTACGGAAGTAATCAAAGATTTGCATTTTGGCTTGCCAGGAAGACACAATTTAATGAATGCATTAATGGCTGTCGCAATGGCAAAATTATTCGGCACCCCAACCGATGCCATTGCAAGAGCCATTACTTCATTTAAGGGAATAAAAAGAAGATTTTCTTATCAGATTAAAACAGAAGCCAAGGTTTATATTGATGATTATGCACATCATCCAACGGAGATAAATGCTGTACATCAGGCGGTTCGAGAATTGTATCCAAACCAAAAAGTTCTGGCGATTTTTCAACCCCATTTGTTTAGTAGAACGAGAGATTTTGCGGATGATTTTGCCAAAAGTTTATCAGCTTTTGATGATATAATTTTACTGGATATTTATCCGGCCCGTGAATTGCCTATGGAAGGAATAAACTCACAATGGCTGATGGATAAAATGACCAATAGTCATAAAAAAATAGTAGCTAAAGACGATTTGATTGCCACAATTTTAGCTAGTGATGCAGCTATTATTGTAACAATTGGAGCAGGAGATATTGGAGAATTAGTACCATCAATTAAAAAAGCGATAAATGAAACTCTTTAATTGGACAAATATTCGATTAATACTGATGTTTGGGTTGGTAATTTTTCTGTTTTCGTTTACGTCAAATCGTAATGAAAATAGAAAATTGACTAAATCTGTTGTTATTTTTGTAGGAGATAACGCTCCTTTTGTAAAGCAAGAAACGGTTAATAAATTGTTAATAGAAAATAAAAAAGATGCATCAAGCATTCAAAAAGTTAATTTAGATTTGAATAAACTGGAAACAACTCTCGATACACAAGAAATGATTGAAAAATCAGATGTATTTGTGAGTATTGATGGGGTGTTAAAAGCAGTGGTGAAACAAAAAACTCCTATTGCTAGAGTTTTTGACAATAATGGTTCTTTTTATATTGATTACGAAGGAAATAGAATGCCATTGTCAACTAATTTTACAGCGAGAGTTCCACTTGTTTCAGGGGGAATAAATAAAAAAAATAACGAAGATTTATCCGATTTATTTCGCTTAATCTATGACGATGCGTTTTTGAAAAAAAACATCATCGGAATTCAAATTATGCCTAATGGAAGCTTAAAAATGCTCAATAGAAATTTTGATTATCAAATTGATTTTGGTAGAATAATAAATGTGGAGCTTAAATTCAGGAATTATAAAGCTTTTTTTCAAAAAGCGGTTTTAGATAGTTCGTTGTATAAATATAAAAAAATTGACCTCCGATTTACGGAACAAGTAGTTTGCACTAAATAATAGATAATGGAAAAAGAGAATATTGCAGTAGGTCTAGATATTGGGACAACTAAAATAGTTGCCATGATAGGCAAGAAGAATGAGTATGGGAAACTAGAAATTTTAGGTGTAGGTAAATCTAAAAGTTTAGGTGTGGCTAGAGGCGTTGTAAATAACATCACTCAAACCATACAATCAATACAGCAAGCGATTCAAGAAGCCGAAAATAATTCAGGTTATAAAATAAAAGACGTAGTAGTAGGAATTGCGGGACAACACATCCGTAGTATTCAACATACAGATTACATCAGCAGAAGCAATCCCGAAGAAGTAATTGGAGGGAACGATATTCAGCTTTTGATTGACCAAGTGAATAAATTGGCAATGTTACCTGGCGAAGAAATTATACATGTTTTGCCACAAGAATTTAAAATTGACGGACAATCAGAAATCAAAGAACCTATAGGAATGTATGGTGGAAGATTAGAGTCTAGTTTTCATGTTGTAGTAGGGCAAGCTTCATCGATTCGTAATGTAGGTAGATGTATTCAAAGTTCAGGAATAGAATTGTCAGGCTTGACATTAGAACCATTGGCTTCGGCTGATGCCGTTTTGAGTCAGGAAGAAAAAGAAGCTGGAGTTGCGCTTATCGATATCGGTGGTGGAACAACAGATTTGGCTATTTTCAAAGATGGTATTATTCGCCACACAGCGGTAATTCCTTTTGGAGGAAATGTAATTACTGATGATATCAAAGAAGGATGCTCGATCATTGAAAAGCAGGCTGAATTATTGAAAGTGAAATTTGGATCAGCTTGGCCAGGAGAAAATAAAGACAACGAGATTGTTTCTATTCCAGGATTAAGAGGTAGAGAGCCAAAAGAGATTTCTTTGAAAAATCTGTCTAAAATAATTCATGCTCGTGTTGTGGAAATTGTGGATCAAGTATTCACGGAAGTGAAAGCTTACGGACACGAAGATCCTCGTAAAAAATTAATTGCAGGAATAGTACTTACTGGTGGTGGTGCTCAATTGAAACACATCAAACAGTTAGTGGAATATATTACCGGGATGGATACTAGAATTGGATATCCAAACGAACATTTAGCTGGGAATTCAGATGAGGAAATTTCAAGTCCTTTGTATGCAACTGCAGTAGGATTAGTAATGAAAAGCATTGAGAATAAAACACAAAGTGCGGTAAGAATGGATGCTATAGAACAACCGAAAGTTCCGGTATACAGGCAGCCAGTAGTTCAAAATCCGGTAGTGAATGAAATAGCAGAGAAAGAGGAAGAAGAAGAGGAGCAAAACTTAAATGAGAAGCATAATTCTACTGTAAACAGGATACAAAGAAATTTCTTTGACCGTTATGTAGATAAGATTAAGGATTTCTTAGATAATGCAGAATAGGGCAGTGCCCAGAAAAACACAATAATTAATAATAAATATCAAAAACCAAATAAAATGATGAGCAACTCAGAATTTGGAAGTATTTCATTTGATTTACCAAAGAACCAATCAAATGTAATAAAAGTTATTGGTGTAGGTGGAGGCGGAAGTAACGCTATAAATCACATGTTTAAACAAGGAATTAAAGGCGTAGATTTTATCGTATGTAATACGGATTCTCAAGCCTTACAGAGCAGTTCTGTGC
Source organism: Flavobacterium sp. GNP002 (assembly GCF_054343795.1). Classification (NCBI taxonomy): domain Bacteria; kingdom Pseudomonadati; phylum Bacteroidota; class Flavobacteriia; order Flavobacteriales; family Flavobacteriaceae; genus Flavobacterium; species Flavobacterium sp. GNP002. The sequence goes on along the minus strand of NZ_JBTGUW010000001.1, from coordinate 556,521 downwards.
CTAATAAAATTCAGTTAGGAGTGCATTTGACTGAAGGACTAGGTGCTGGAGCTAACCCAGATGTAGGACAGCAATCCGCTATTGAAAGTATTTCCGAGATTGAAAAAATGTTGGATAGAAATACTAAAATGGTATTCATCACTGCTGGAATGGGTGGTGGAACAGGAACTGGAGCTGCACCTGTAATTGCACAATTGGCTAAAGAAAGAGACATTCTTACTGTAGGGATTGTGACATTACCTTTCTTATTTGAAGGGAAAGTACGTCAGGAACAAGCGTTAATTGGTATTGAAAAATTACGCAAACAAGTCGACTCGTTAATTGTTATCAATAATAATAAATTAAGAGAAGTATACGGGAATCTTGGTTTCAAAGCTGGATTTTCAAAGGCGGATGAAGTTTTGGCAACAGCCTCAAGAGGTATCGCCGAAGTAATTACGCATCACTATACTCAAAATATCGATTTAAGAGATGCTAAAACAGTGTTGTATAACAGTGGAACGGCTATTATGGGATCATCTGTTTCTTCTGGTGAAAATAGAGCTAAGGAAGCAATTGTTGCTGCTTTAGATTCTCCATTGTTAAATGATAATAAAATTACTGGTGCCAAAAACGTATTGTTGCTTATCGTTTCTGGAACTAATGAAATTACAATTGACGAAATTGGAGAAATCAATGATCATATTCAAGCTGAAGCAGGGCATAATGCAAATATTATCATGGGGGTTGGTGAAGACGAATCACTTGGAGATGCTATTGCAGTTACCATTATTGCTACAGGTTTTGATATTGAACAACAAAACGAGATCGTAAATACTGAGCCAAAAAAAATTATACACACATTAGAAGATGAACAAAGAAGTGTTCATAATCTAAGTAATAAAACGGTTGCAGCTTTTGATTTAAATACAGAATCACCAGCTTCAAATTCAAACGAAAGAATAGTTTTTGATTTATTAGAAGATACGGTTGTTGCTCCTGAACCAGTGGTAACGTCACCAACTATTAATAAAGAAGAATTGATGGTAATGTCTGAGTTTATTAAAAATTTGGACGTGACTTTTGAAATTGTTTCTCCTATTACTGATATTGATTTTACAATTTCATCTCCAGTAGCGGAAGTAAAAGCAGTTCAGCCAAAAGTTATCGAAAGACAAGAGCAAACGACTTTCTCTTTTGATTTACCACTTTTCAAAGCAGAACCGGTAGCACAAGTTGAGGAAAACAAAGTAATGTTTGAATTGACAAGTGAAACTCGTGATATCAAAGTAAACGAAGCGGTTCAATTTGTTCCAGTAACAGAATTGAGTGATAATGGAATTATCAAATATTCTCTTGAAGAGTATATGGAGCCAGAACATGATTTTATGGCTAAGCCAGTTGCTAAAACTCCAGAAGTTGTTGTTCCGGCGGAATTAAACATCACAATGAAACAAGTAGATACGTCAGTAAATACACCTGTTGACTTTGATGCTGTTTCTCCTATGGAAATGACAATTGAGGAATCATTGAGAATGAGAGCTGATGAAAGAAGAAAAAAATTAAAAGAATTCAATTATAAGTTTCATAATAATGTTTCTAAAATTGATGAATATGAAAAAGAACCGGCTTACAAAAGATTGGGAATAGACATCTCAAACAATCAAGCCAATAATACAAATTCGAGAATATCTGTGGGAACAGACAGCAACAACGATTTGCAGTTGCGTTCTAACAACTCGTATTTACATGACAATGTAGACTAACTAACTCAAACCAAAATGAGGTAGCCCGAAAATTCATTTAATTTTCGGGTTATTTTTTTGTCGTTTTGGGCAACAAAGCAATCTATTGTTAATTACAGTAAATTTTTTTAATTTTGTCGGGCCTTAATCTAGCTGTCGTTTCAAGCTTTTTATCAAAAATGTTTTTTCTACTCCCGAAGTGTCGGGACTGGAGCAGAACAGAATCGTTTTCAAAATAGTATTTAGACAATCGATTCAACAAGCAATCGATTAACCAAATTAACAACAAAGAATATGAGTTTATCAGTACAAATCATGGACGAAATGAAAACCGCCATGAGAGCCAAAGATACAGTTGCATTAGAAGCTTTAAGAGCTATTAAATCTGAAATCCTATTAGCCCAAACTGCATCAGGATCAAAAGAAGAAATAACGGAAGATGACGAGGTTAAATTACTTCAGCGATTGGTAAAAACCCGTAAGGAAAGTGCTAGAATTTTTACAGAGCAAAACCGTTTGGATTTAGCTGAACCAGAATTGGCTCAAATTGCAGTAATAGAAAAATTCTTACCGGCACAATTAAGTGAAGCTGAAGTAGAAGCAGTGATTGCAAAAATTATTGCAGAAACTGGTGCAGCAGGAATTGCTTCAATGGGAAAAGTGATGGGATTAACAGCAGCTCAATTAGGAGGAACAGCCGAAGGAAAAACTATTTCTACAATAGTTAAAAAATTATTGACATAAATCTTTGGATTCAAGGTTAACGATTTTAGTTCATAAATCTAAAATCGTTAATCAGTAATCTAAAATCAAATGGCTGCGTAGTTCAACTGGATAGAATATCAGATTTCGACTCTGAGGGTTGCAGGTTCGAACCCTGTCGCGGCCACAACACAAATTGAAATGCTTCAAAAAAATCAAGTTTCCTTGAAATTATTTTGAAGCATTTTTATTTTATAGCAGTTGTAACATATGTCATTACAAATTTTCATTTCGATGCTTTTTGGAATATTATTTCTTCTGCTTTTAATTTTTAGAGTAGTGGAACCAGCTTATATTTTATTTTTTAATAAGCCACTATATATTCATCCTTTTTCTAATAAATTGAAACCAAGTCAACGCGAGATTTTAGTAAATGATTTTCCGTTTTATAATAGGCTTTCTTCAAAGAGGAAAGTGTATTTTGAACATCGGATAAATGAGTTTATCGCTAGATATGAGTTTATAGGAAAGGAAACTGTTATTACAGAACAAATGAGAATGCTGAGTGCGGGAACGTATGTGATGTTAACTTTTGGGATGAGAAATTATCTTGTTACGATATTCAATAAAATAATAATTTATCCTTCCAGTTATTTTTCTACCGTGAATCAAGCGTATCATAAAGGAGAATTTAATCCTAGAATGAAAGCAATAGTTTTTTCGTGGGAAGATTTTTTATTAGGGCATTTAACCTCAAATGATAATATTAATCTGGGTCTACATGAGTTCTCTCATGTGATGCATTTCCATTGCTTAAGAAATATGATCCAAGTGCGATTATCTTTTTTGATGAATTCAATGAAGTTATAAAATATTACAGCGATCCGGTTTTGAATAACGAGTTAACTCGAACAGATTATTTTAGATTGTATGCTTATGAAAATCAATTCGAATTTTTATCGGTTATCTTGGAGCATTTTTTTGAAACTCCCCATGTTTTCATAAAGGAGCATCCAGAACTATATGCACATATTTCAAGAATGATTAATTTTAAAGAAGAATATTTAAAATAAAAATGGCGCTTAAAGCGCCATTTTTTTAGAAGTTTGTTAGCTTCTTTAAATCTTGTATCGTTTGCGTTGGATTCTCCGCTTTAAAAACATAGCTTCCAGCTACAAGAACATCTGCTCCAGCTTCTACTAATTGTTTGGCGTTTTTATTGGTAACACCACCATCAACTTCAATGAGAGTAGTTGCGCCTTTTTTAGTGATTAAAGCTTTTAGTTTTTCAATTTTAGCATACGTGTTTTCGATAAAAGATTGTCCTCCAAAACCTGGATTCACACTCATAATACAAACTAAATCAATGTCATTGATTACATCTTCCAGTAAGTCAATATTAGTGTGTGGATTGATAGCAACTCCAGCTTTCATTCCTTCCGCTTTGATGGCTTGTAGCGTTCTGTGAAGGTGCGTGCAAGCTTCATAGTGTACACTTAGAATATTAGCACCTAATTCAGCGAAAGTTTTAATGTAACGGTCTGGATCCACAATCATCAAGTGAACGTCAATTGTTTTTTTTGCATGGCGGTTGATGGCTTCCAGAACTGGCATTCCATAAGAAATGTTTGGTACAAAAACACCATCCATGATGTCAATATGAAACCAATCGGCTTCACTGTTGTTAATCATTTCGATGTCGCGTTGTAGGTTTCCAAAATCGGCAGCAAGCACTGATGGTGCAATAAGTGTATTCTTCATTGTGTAGTTGTTATGTAGAGATGAACTGCAGTACATCTTTACAGTTTGTGTTGTTTGTGCAAAAGTAGTTTTTTTGCAGCAATTGGCGAAAGTTTTTTTGTAGATACGACTAGCGAATTGTCCTTACATCGCGTAAGGGATAGAGGCGGTATCCTCGTAGCGTAGCGGAGAGATAAAGCCGAAAGCCCGACCCGAAGTTTTTACGGAGGGTTACGCCCAAATCATTATAAAAAGGGAATAGCTTCAAGGGAATCTGAAATGAATTTAGATTAAAAAATAAAACTCCGGAAAACTCGAGCATTTATGCGAACAGACTGGAGTTTTGCTGAAAAAAGCAAAACTCCGGTAATCAGCCGGAGTTTCAATCATCAATCAAAAAACGAACAGTTAATCAGACCGTCGTTACTTATTAGTCGAAAGCTGAAAGTCAAAAATCATACTGTTGTTGGACGATATGATTTTTGACTTTGTAGCATTTGACTGTATTATCCTAAATACGTTTTTAGTATTTTACTTCTTGAAGTGTGTTTTAATCTACGGATTGCTTTTTCCTTGATTTGACGCACACGCTCACGAGTTAAGTCGAAAGTTTCTCCAATTTCCTCTAATGTCATTGGGTGTTGATCGCCAAGACCAAAGTACAAACGTACAACATCAGCCTCTCTTGGAGTCAACGTTTCTAATGAACGCTCGATTTCAGTACGTAATGATTCGTGGATTAATTCTCTGTCTGGATTTGGTGATTCACCTGAACGTAATACATCGTAAAGGTTGGAGTCTTCTCCTTCTACAAGTGGCGCATCCATTGATAGGTGACGACCAGAGTTTTTCATAGACTCTTTTACGTCATTTACGGTCATGTCAAGTTCTTTTGCAATTTCCTCAGCAGATGGTGGTCGCTCGTTAGATTGCTCTAATAAAGCGTACATTTTGTTGATTTTGTTGATAGAACCAATTTTGTTCAAAGGCAAACGAACGATACGAGACTGTTCCGCCAATGCTTGTAAGATAGATTGACGAATCCACCAAACTGCATACGAGATGAATTTGAAACCACGTGTTTCATCAAAACGTTGTGCTGCTTTTATCAATCCTAAATTTCCTTCGTTAATCAAATCGGGAAGTGTTAACCCTTGATTTTGATATTGTTTTGCTACCGAAACCACGAAACGTAAATTGGCTTTTGTCAATTTCTCTAATGCTTTCTGGTCACCGGCTTTAATCTTTTGTGCTAATTCTACCTCTTCGTCAGCGGTAATAAGGTCAACTTTTCCAATTTCTTGTAAATACTTGTCTAATGAAGCAGTTTCACGATTGGTTACCTGCTTGGTGATTTTTAGTTGTCTCATGTTTTTTTTGTCTCCTCAATTTTTAAGTGTACAAATGATTATACGTATGGAGTTACTAAAAAGTTACAATAGTTTCTAAAATAATTTAATTTAAAGCAAAAATTCCGTTTCAAATACATGAAACGGAATTTTTTATAAATAAACCTTTAGTAAACTAAGAATTGATTACTCTTTTTTCTCCTCGCGTGGAGGTCTTGGCATTAAGGCTTTTCTAGATACTTTCTCTTTACGAGTTTTAGGATCTAAACCTAAATATTTAATCATGAATACATCACCCATATTTACTACATCGGCAACATTTTCTGTTCTTTCCCAAGCCAATTCAGAAACGTGAAGTAATACTTCATTTCCTGGAGCGTCAAGGTACTCCACAACTGCACCAAAATCTAGCATTTTGATTACTTTTACTTCGTAAGCTTCTCCCATTTGTGGTTTGAAAGTGATTGACTTAATTTTAGCCAATACTGCCTCAATTCCAGCAGGATCCGTTCCTAAGATTTCGATAACTCCTTGCTCATCTACTTCGTTGATTACGATAGTTGTTCCAGTAGCTTTTTGTAATTCTTGAATTACTTTTCCACCAGGTCCAATCAAAGCACCAATAAAGTTACCAGGAATTGTTCTTGTAATGATTTTTGGAGCATATGCTTTAACATCCGCTTTTGGCTCAGCTAAAGTTTCGATTAATTTTCCAAGAATATGTAAACGACCGTCACGAGCTTGTGCCAATGCTGCTTCCATAATCTCATATTTCAAACCGTCTATTTTGATGTCCATTTGGCAAGCTGTAATTCCTACTGAAGTTCCAGTTACTTTAAAGTCCATATCTCCTAAGTGATCTTCATCACCAAGAATATCAGACAATACAGCAAAACGTTCTCCATCAGTAATTAATCCCATTGCAATCCCAGATACTGGACGAATCATTTGAATACCAGCATCCATTAATGATAATGTTCCAGCACAAACTGTAGCCATAGAAGACGAACCGTTAGATTCTAATACTTCAGAAACGACACGAATTGTATAAGGACAATCAGCAGGAATCATGTTCTTTAATGCTCTTTGTGCTAAGTTTCCGTGACCTACTTCTCTTCTTGAAGTTCCTCTTAATGGACGAGCTTCACCAGTTGAGAAAGGAGGGAAGTTATAATGTAAGTAGAATTTCTCTTCACCTTGTTCTGATGGAGAGTCAATTTGGTTTGCTTCTCTGGATGTTCCTAAAGTTGCCGTTGCCAAAGCTTGAGTTTCTCCACGTGTAAACAATGCTGATCCGTGTACAGATGGTAAATAATCTACTTCACACCAGATTGGTCTGATTTCTGTAGTTTTTCTTCCGTCTAAACGTGTTCCTAAATCTAGGGTTACGTTACGAACCGCTTCTTTGTTTGTTTTGTAAAAATATTTAGAAACTAAATCGCCATTTTCTGCCAATTCTTCTTCTGTAAATAATGCTTTTACTTCTTCTTTTACTTCTGCAAATGAAGCAGTACGTTCTTGTTTTGAAGAACCTTTACTTGCAATAGCATAAATTTTATCGTAAGATGCTGCTTTTACTTTAGCATAAATAGCCTCATCTTCTTTTTCTCCTTCGTAAGTACGAACTTCTTTTTTTCCAAAAGCAGCTTGCAAACGTAGTTGAGCAGCAATTTGATTTTTAATGTGTTCGTGTGCAAATTTAATTGCTTCTAACATTTCTGCTTCTGAAATTTCTTTCATTTCACCTTCTACCATCGCGATAGAATCCATAGAAGCTCCAATCATCATATCAATATCAGATAATGCTAATTGTGCGCGACTTGGATTGATGATGAATTTACCATCAATTCTTCCAACTCTAGCTTCAGAAATTAAAGTTTCGAAAGGGATGTCAGATAAAGCTAATGCTGCTGAAGCGGCTAAACCTGCTAATGCATCTGGCATCACATCTTCATCATAAGACATTAATTGAATCATCACTTGAACTTCTGCGTGATAATCATCTGGGAAAAGTGGACGCAATACACGGTCTACTAAACGCATTGTTAGTACTTCGTTATCGCTTGGACGCGCTTCTCTTTTGAAGAAACCACCAGGAAAACGTCCTGCTGCAGCAAATTTTTCACGATAATCTACCGTAAGTGGTAAAAAGTCGATACCTGGACTTGCTTTTCTTGAAGATACAACTGTTCCTAAAATAACAGTTTTACCTATTCTTACTACTACAGATCCATCCGCTTGTTTGGCTAAACGACCTGTCTCGATTGTGATGTTTCTGCCATCACCTAAATCGATACTTTCTACAAATAATTGTGGAATCATAAATTTAATTTATTAGTTAAACATGGGTTCTAGTTGTGTTGTAGTTGTTGTTTTGCGTAGTTAATGCCTAAAACCCAATGAAAAACCAAACTTTTTTTATTATTGTGTATAAAAACAAAAAGAGGCACTTTCGCACCTCTTTTATATTGATTATTTTCTGATATTCAATACTTTGATAATTTCACGGTATCTGTTGATTTCTGTTTTCTTCAAGTAATCCAACAAAGATCTTCTTTTACCTACAAGCAATACTAATGAACGCTCTGTGTTATAATCGTGACGATTTTTTTTCAAGTGCTCAGTTAAGTGGCTAATTCTGAAAGTGAATAAAGCAATCTGCGCTTCAGCTTTTCCTGTGTTTGTTTTTTCTCCGTGTTGAGCGAAGATTTCTTCTTTAATCTCTTTAGTTAAATACATTCCAATATTTGTTTAATGATTTTTATGTATGTCATATATCTATTATATAACGGGTGCAAAAGTAAAAAATAATTATGAATTATGAATTATGAATTGTGAATTATTTTAAATCAATATATAACTTCGCAATTTCCTGATTAACAAATTCCAAGAATTTTTCATCATCTTCAGTAAAAGGATCTAAGACATGGCTGTCAATATCAATTTGTCCTATATTTTCTCCATTTACAAAAAGTGGTACTACTATTTCTGATTTTACAGTAAAACTACAAGCGATATAATTGTCTTGTGCCGCTACGTCAGGAACTACAAAGTTTTCGTTAGAAACTGCCACTTGTCCACAAATTCCTTTTCCAAAAGGGATTACAGTATGATCTGTTTCTGCTCCTACATAAGGTCCTAAGTGCAATGTTTTAGATTCATGATTTGCAAAATAAAATCCAACCCAATTGTAATAGGAAATGGAGTCGCTAAGCAATTGACAAACAGCTAATAGTTTTTCGTCTCTTGACAAAGTTGTATTTAATGTGATTTCGGTTACTTTTGGTTGTAATTCTTGAAATGTCATATTTTTAATTTTTATTTATACAAAAGTATTTAAAGCCAGTTTCAAAAATTACATAAATTTGTTAAAAAATAGATTTTGAAAAAATATTTTATTCTCTACAAACCTTTTTTGCTTTTTCTGGCAACCTTTTTTTTGACTTACATTGTGTTGACTTTTTTGTACCAGCGCTATCTTAATGGTTTTGACGAAAATAAAATAGATGTTATTACACGAATGGTGAGTAAAAATACGGAGCAAGTGTTGCAAGTTTTCAATAACGGATCTTCAATTGAGGAAAGTGATGGGCATCCTTATATGAAGTTGTTTTACAATCAGAAATACGTTGCCCGAATTGTTGAAGGCTGTAATGCGATTAGTGTAATTGTCTTGTTCATTTCATTTGTGGTTGCTTTTTCAGGAAAGCTAAAAACAACACTGTTTTTTATCTTTGGCGGAAGCCTGCTTATTTATGTGTTGAATGTTTTGAGAATAGCGGCTTTAAGTGCGCTGATTTTTTATTTCCCAAAACAAGAACCGTTTTTACACGGAGTCCTTTTTCCTTTATACATTTATGGTGTAGTTTTTATGTTGTGGTTAATTTGGGTTCGTAAATTTTCAAGATATGCTTCAAAAGATATTAAATAACAAACTGAGGTTCGTACAATTTCTTTTTTTGGTTGTATTATTAGTGCTTGTTCGCGCTTTCGAAAATCAGTTGTTCTATGATCCCTTTCTTGATTTTTTTAAAAAAGATTTTACCAAGTTAAGATTGCCAAGTTTCAATTCAGCCCAATTATTTTTAGGACTATTGTTTCGTTATACATTGAATACAACTGTTTCACTGGGGATTATTTATATCCTTTTCAAAGATCTAGCGATGGTTAAATTTGCATTCGTCCTGTATTATTTTTTCTTCATGATTTTAATTATTGCTTTTTTCTACATAGTCTACTTTGCGAATGAACATAGTAATTGGGTTTTATTTTATGTTCGCAGGTTTTTGATTCAGCCTATTTTTGTCTTATTATTTGTTCCGGGATTTTATTATCAAAAACAATATAAGTAGTCTTTTTTCTTTATCTTTATGTAGGTTTAAGTGTCTGTTTATTAAATCGATAAGGCTATGAAAATTATCAAGCATTCTGGAGATATTGTCGAATTTAATTCTGATAAACTTAAAAAATCACTTTTAAAATCCGGAGCAAGCACTATTGCGGTCGACAACATACTTCATGCTATAAAAAAACAAATGTATGAGGGGATTTCTACCAAGCAAATTTATAAAATGGCTTTTTCATTATTAAAAAAAACGGCTAATTCACATGCAGCGCGTTACAATTTAAGAGAAGGGATACGATTGTTAGGTCCTGCAGGTTTCTTTTTTGAAAAATACATAGCCCGTCTTTTTGCTACGGAAGAATATCAAACGATAACAAATATGACTTTGCAGGGCAAATGTGTGATGCATGAAATTGATGTTTTAGTAAAGAAAAATGAGAATATTTCCATGATTGAATGTAAATACCATGTGGGTAGAGATGCCGCTTCTGATGTGAAAGTTCCTATGTATATTTTGTCTCGTTTTAATGATTTGAAGGAAAGGCAACATGTTATTTTTGAAAAAAAAGATGTTATTTCAAATTGTTGGATCGTCACAAACAATAGGTTTACAACTGATGCTGTCGATTTTGCAAAATGTTCAGGATTGAGTTTGTTAAGTTGGAATTACCCGGTAGACAATAATTTAAAAACTAAAAATGACACGCATTATCTTTATCCGGTAACTTGTTTAACTACATTGTCAATAGCAGAAAAAGATAAGTTATTGATATTAGATGTGATCTTGGTAAAAGAAATAATAAACCATGCGGATAGTTTGGAAAAAATAGGATTAAGCCCCAACCGTATAAAAAACGTATTGAAAGAGGCAACGGAATTATGCCGTTATATTTAAAATAATGTTAAATCGTTTAATTTTAAATTCAAATCAAATGAAAGTTAAATTTATTGGTGGGGCAGGCACAGTGACTGGCTCTAAAACATTAATTGAAAGTAATGGGATTCGGATTTTGATAGATTGTGGGCTGTTCCAGGGAATTAAACCTTTGCGGGAACTCAATTGGGAACCTTTGCCCATTTTGCCATCCACGATAGACTTTGTTTTGCTTACTCATGCTCATTTAGATCATTGTGGTTGGTTGCCAAGGTTGGTAAATCAGGGTTTTGAAGGTAAAATTTATTGCACAAGTCCCACAAAAGATATTACTAAACTCATTCTTCTGGATAGTGCTAAAATTCAAGAAGAAGAGGCTAAAAAAGCGAATGAAGGAAAATATTCGAAACATGAAATTGCGGAACCACTTTATAAGGTAGAGCAAGCTGAAAAAGTATTTCCATTTTTTAGAGTAATTAATGCCAATGAGCCTTTTCCTTTAGATGCCCAAATTGAAGCTGTTTACACTAATGCGGGACATATTTTAGGCGCTTGCAGCATTGCTTTAACACTTGAGAATAAGACCTTAGTTTTTTCGGGCGATATTGGTCGGGATGACGATGTGTTGATGTATCCGCCAACCAAACCCAAAAAAGCCGATTATGTTTTTCTCGAAAGTACCTATGGTGATCGACTGCATCCTCATACAGATACTAAATTAGAACTTGAAACTTATATCAACAATACGGTTGAGAAAGGCGGAACGATTATTATTCCGAGTTTTGCAGTAGAGCGTGCCCAAACCATAATGTATTTGCTGTGGCAGCTAAGGAAAGAAGATAGAATTCCTAATATTCCTTATATTATTGATACTCCAATGGGAATTAATGCACTGAATATTTTTTCCAATAATAAGAAATGGCACAAGTTATCGCTTGAAGAATGTGCCGAAATGAGTAAAATGTTTTCATTAGTTTCTGATTATCAGGAAACAATTGAAGTAATTTTTGATCAGCATCCTAAAGTGGTGATTGCAGCAAGCGGAATGGTAACTGGAGGAAGAGTGTTGGGTTATCTCGAACATTATATTAGTCTTCCGGAAACTACCGTAATTATTGTAGGTTATCAGGCCGAAGGAACGCGTGGACGAAAATTATTAGAAGGTGCGAAAGAAATTAAAATTCATGGTCGCTATTATTCTGTAAAAGCAAATATTCTTGAAATACAAGGTTTGTCAGCGCATGGAGATCAAAAGGATTTGCTGAATTGGTTGTCCGAATTGGAAAATAAACCTACAAGAGTTTTTCTCGTGCATGGAGAAAATCAGCCGATGGATGAACTTCGGATAAAAATTCAGGAAAAGTATGGTTTTGATTGTAAAGTTCCTTTAATGGGACAGGAGTTTGAGTTGTAAATTTTTCAGGAATTTGATTTTTTGAGGTGATAAAATCACTAATTTTGCAAGGTGAAATTTAACAGACATATAAGTTTACTTCTTGCTTTTTTCGTATTGGTTTCCAATATGGGATTAGCTTTTAATGTTCGTTATTGCGGTAATGATATTACTTCGGTTACTCTTAAAACGCCTGCTCAGGATCAGAATTTTGAAAAAGATTGTTGTGGAGTAGTTGAAAAAAAATCTCATTGTTGCAAAGATAAAGAGGTTAAATTTCAAAAGAAAACAGATGATTTAATTCAAAAATCAGTTTCTTTTCATTCGCATTTTATATTTCTAACGAATGAATGGAATCCTTCGGTGTTTTTATTTGTTTCAAATTTTAAAAAAGACTCAATTACTTCGTATTACTGCGATGCAAATGCCCCTCCTTTTTTTAAATTATACCACCAATATATTTTCTACGCGTAGTTTCGATGTTTCTATAAAAGTTAAATCACATTTTTTGTGGTTTTATATTTTTTTTAAACATTAAAAATCTATCATGAAAAAACAAATTTCAATACTTTTATTGTTCTTGTTTTGTAGTTTTAATTCGTTTTCGCAAGATACTTTGCAGGAGATTAAAGTGCAGAATGACCGTAAAAGTTTAAAAAAATCATATAGCCTGACGGCTAATACTACTACACTTACAAGCAAAGAATTACTCAAAGCTGCTTGTTGTAATCTGGCAGAAAGTTTCGAAACAAATCCTTCAATTGATGTCAATTTTTCGGATGCATTGACGGGAACGAAACAAATAAAAATGCTAGGATTGACAAGTCCTTATTTAATGATTACGGAGGAGAATATTCCTTCGGTTCGTGGGGCTTCTCAAGCCTACGGATTGTCATTTACGCCGGGAACTTGGGTAGAAAGTATCCAAATTACCAAAGGTGCCGGAAGTGTAGTCAATGGCTTCGAAAGTATTTCAGGACAAATTAATACCGAATTAATAAAGCCAATCAGCGATATTCCATTTTTTCTGAATTTCTATGGTTCAACAGATTCCCGATTTGAATTAAATACCCATTTTAACAAGAAGATTTCTGATAAATGGAGCAGTAGTCTTTTTGTTCACGGAAATACCAGAGTTTCAAAAAACGATATGAATGACGATGGTTTTCTAGACAATCCATTAGCAAAACAAATCAATGTTTTAAATCGTTGGCAATATACCAACGCTGCAAAAGGGTGGGTGAGTTTCATCAACTTCCGGTATATGAATGATCAAAAACAAACAGGAGAATTAAATTTTGATCCGGATAGGGATAAGGGAACAACTAATTATTGGGGTTCCGAAATTAATACAGAACGTTTTGATGTTTCCACTAAATTAGGATATGTTTTTCCGGATATGCCCTATCAGAGTATTGGTTTTCAAAATGCTTTCAATAGCCATGAACAAAATTCTTATTTTGGATTAAACCAATATAATATTAAACAAAAAAGTTATTATTCGAACCTGATTTTTAATTCAATTATCAATAATACGAAGCATAAATTTTCAACGGGTTTGAACTTCACGTATGATAAATACGGTGAGTTTGTCAATGTGAATGATTTCAGCAGAATTGATAATTCGGTGGGTGCTTTTTTCGAATATACGTATGATAATACGGATAATTTTAGCGTAGTTCTTGGTGGTAGAATAGACAATCATAATCGTTTGGGGACTTTTGCTACGCCAAGATTACATGTGCGTTACAATCCTTGGGAGAAAGGAGTTTTGCGATTTTCGGCAGGAAGAGGGAAGCGAAGCGCAAATGTTTTTGCCGAAAATCAACAGCTTTTGGCAAGTTCAAGAACCTTTGATTTTTTAGATACCAATGGGAAAATATACGGTTTGAATCCTGAAATTGCATGGAATTACGGAGTTAGTTTTATGCAGGGTTTTTTATTTTTTGGTAAAAGTGCTGATGTTGGTTTTGATTTCTACAGAACCGATTTTCAAAATCAAGCTGTTGTTGATGTATTACAAAGTCCACAACAGGTTTTGTTTTATAACTTAAAAGGGAAGTCGTATGCGAATAGTTTGCAAGTAGAGTTTAATTATGAACTGAAAAAGCATTTTAATTTGAGAACAGCTTACAAATTCTATGATATTCAAACAGATTATTTATCAGGAGCTTATCAAAGACCTTTACAGGCAAAACATCGTTTCTTTGGGAATTTAGGATATGAAACACATATTTTAGATAAGGGAAAACAATGGAAGTTTGATTATACTTTCAATTGGCTCGGCAAACAACAATTACCCAATACTTCAACTAATCCTGAAGGAGACAGATTGCCTGAATTTTCGCCGTCATTTTCTGTAATGAATGTCCAGGTTACCAGAACTTTTTCTTCTACTTTTGAAATATACATTGGTGGAGAAAATATTGGGAATTACAAACAGGACAATGTTATATTAGGTAATGAAAACCCATTTGGACCTACTTTTGACGCATCAATAGTTTATGGTCCAGTTTTTGGACAAATGTATTATGCGGGTTTACGGTTTAAAATTAAATAATCTTAAAAAATTTAAATGATGAAAAATATCATAGTAATATTGTTACTGACATTTGTTGGATTTACAGTTCAGGCTCAAGAGGTGAAAAATAAAAACGCTAAAGTTGAATTTCAGGTGAACGGGAATTGTGAAATGTGTAAAAAGAGAATCGAGAAAGCGGCATTGAGTGTTTCAGGAGTGAAATCTGCCGATTGGCATATGGATTGTGGTACTTTATATTTGATAGTAAACGAGCAGAAAACTGATGTGACTACAATTCAAAAAGCGATTGCAAAAGCAGGTCACGATACTGATGAAGTAAAGGCTTTAAAGGAAGATTATGAAAAACTTCACACTTGTTGTCAATATGAGCGAAAATAATTTTAAAAAACCAAAGTGGAAGCTTTGGTTTTTTTAATGCCCGATTTTAATTTTTTTTAAGTTAAGGTTGTAAACTAAAAAATAACTGTTTTGTATATAACTAGAATAACGATTGTTACAAACAACATTTGATTGTAAACTAGGTAAAGTTAATTCGGCTAATTTAAATAGTTAATAAAACTTTAAAATAGTATCATAAATTGTGGTTAAGATATATTATCCGTACTTTCACGCACGAATAATTTTAGCATAAAACACCGTAGAATGAACGATTTTGATTGGAAGAATTTGATTGACCCGCTTTTTTATATTCATTTTGATGTTAATGGAATTAAATTGGGTATTTATATAGTTTTATTTATTGTTTTTGCAGAAACAGGTCTTTTTGCGGGTTTCTTTTTACCGGGTGACAGTTTGTTGTTTTTGGCAGGGATTTACAGCCGTGATTTAATAGAGAATATTGTATTTATTAATAACGATTTTATAAATGTTGTTCTTTTATCAACCCTTGTGGCATTATCAGGAATATTGGGAAATGTTGTAGGATATTGGTTTGGTTCAAAAAGTGGTTACTATTTGTACAACAAGGAAGATAGTTTTTGGTTTAAGAAAAAATACTTGGTTCAATCAAAAGACTTTTTTGAAAAATACGGAGGTAAAGCAATTATTTTTGCTCGTTTTCTTCCAATATTTAGAACCTTTGCGCCTATAGTAGCAGGAATTGTGTCCATGGATAAACAAAAATTCATGTTTTATAATATCTTAAGTTCATTTATCTGGTCGTTTACATTAATTTTTGCAGGACACTATTTATATGGATTCTTGCTTGATAATTATCAAATTGATTTAAAGGAACATATCGAGTTAATTGTTTTGATTTTAGTCGGAATTACTGTTTTACCTGTAATTTATAAGTTCAGCAGAAAATCAAAAACTCAAGAATAATAAATATTTTGTAGCATAAAAAAACCGTCCTGATTTACATCGGGACGGTTTTTTATTTATTAAGGATTGATATTACATCATTCCTGGCATACCTCCACCCATTGGGTTTCCACCGCCATTATCTTCTTTAATATCAATCAAAGCACATTCAGTAGTCAATATCATTCCAGCAACCGAAGCTGCGTTTTCTAATGCTACACGTGTTACTTTTTTAGGATCAATAATTCCTGCTTTAAGCATATCAACATACTCGTCTGTTTTTGCGTTGTAACCAAAATCGCCTGAACCTTCGGCTACTTTTGCAACAACAACTGAACCTTCAAGTCCTGCATTTTCAACAATAGTTCTCAATGGAGACTCTACAGCACGAGATACAATTTGAATTCCTGTTGCTTCATCTGCATTATCAGCTTTAATTGTGCTAAGTGCATTTTTAGCTCTCAATAAAGCTACACCACCACCAGCAACAATTCCTTCTTCAACAGCAGCACGAGTTGCGTGAAGAGCATCGTCAACTCTGTCTTTTTTCTCTTTCATTTCTACTTCAGAAGCAGCACCAACATAAAGTACAGCAACTCCACCAGCTAATTTAGCCAAACGTTCCTGCAACTTTTCTTTGTCATAATCAGAAGTGGTAGCTTCCATTTGACCTTTGATTTGGTTTACGCGATTTTTGATGATATCAGCTTCGCCAGCACCACTTACAATTGTAGTATTATCTTTATCGATAGTCACTTTCTTAGCAGTTCCTAACATTTCGATAGTTGTGTTTTCTAAAGTGTATCCTCTTTCTTCAGAAATTACAGTTCCACCAGTTAAGATAGCGATATCTTCTAACATTGCTTTTCTTCTGTCACCAAAACCAGGTGCTTTTACAGCAGCAATTTTCAAAGCTCCACGTAATTTATTTACAACTAATGTAGATAATGCTTCACCATCAACATCTTCAGCAATAATCAATAATGGTTTTCCAGATTGAGCAACTGGCTCAAGAACTGGTAATAATTCTTTTAATGAAGAAACTTTTTTATCGTACAAAAGGATATAAGGATTTTCCAATTCTACTTCCATTTTTTCTGAATTAGTCACAAAATACGGAGAAAGATATCCTCTGTCAAATTGCATTCCTTCTACAACATCAACATACGTATCAGTTCCTTTGGCTTCTTCAACAGTAATAACACCTTCTTTTCCAACTTTTGCGAAAGCAGTAGCGATTAACTCACCAATTACTTCGTCATTGTTAGCAGAAATCGAAGCAATTTGTTTAATTTTCTCAGAATCACTTCCTACTACTTTTGCTTGTTTTGCTAAGTCAGCCACAATAGCTTCAACTGCTTTGTCAATACCACGTTTCAAATCCATTGGATTTGCACCCGCAGCAACGTTTTTCAAGCCTTCTTTTACTATAGCTTGAGCCAATACAGTTGCAGTTGTAGTTCCGTCTCCAGCTAAATCATTAGTTTTAGACGCTACTTCTTTTACCATTTGAGCACCCATGTTTTCCAATGGATCTTTTAATTCAATTTCTTTTGCAACGGTAACACCATCTTTAGTAACGTTTGGTCCACCAAAAGCTTTTCCAATAATTACATTACGACCTTTTGGTCCTAGCGTTACTTTTACTGCATTTGCCAATGCATCAACACCACGTTTTAATCCGTCACGTGCTTCAATATCAAATTTTATATCTTTTGCCATTTTAATTTTATTTGTTAATTCGTTTATTTGTTAATTCGATTATATTATTGCTAAAATATCGTCTTCACGCATGATCAAATAATCTTTTCCTTCCAGTTTTAATTCAGTTCCAGCGTATTTACCGTAAAGAACAGAATCTCCAATTTTTACAGTCATTGTGTGTTCTTTTGTTCCGTTTCCAACAGCAACAACAGTTCCTTTTTGGGGTTTTTCTTTAGCTGTATCTGGAATAAAAATCCCTGAAGCAGTTTTTGTTTCAGCTGCAACGGGTTCGATAAGAACTCTGTCTGAAAGTGGTTTAATGTTTAAAGCCATGATTTTATATTTTTTTAGTATTTATTTTTATTACGGTTATAGAGATTTCAGAAATTGTGCCATCCTAATGAAACTGACATAATTTCTTATAAAAAATGCCAGCTTTGACAGGCTGGCATTTAGAATATGTTGTAATAATTTATTTTGCTGGATTTGTTGCAGCAGGTGTGTTTTGAGCAGGAGCAACAGGCGTGTTTGTAGCTGGCGCTGCACTTCCTGTGTTTTCAATGATTTTAGAATCGGTATCACTCAATGTTCCTGTAAAGCTTAAGCTAGAAAGTAATATAAGTGCAATTAATATAGTTGCTAATGTCCAAGTGCTTTTGTCTAAAAAATCAGTTGTTTTTTGTACTCCACCTAACATTTGAGAACCACCTATTGTAGATGATAATCCTCCACCTTTAGGGTTTTGAACCATTATAACTACGATTAATAGAAAACAAACTATAGTTATTAAAACTAAAAAAATTGAAAATGTGCTCATTGTTTAATTATTATTATGTTGTAAAATCTTAATATCCGATATGCGGTCTGCAAAGAAACTACTTTTTTCTGGATATTTCAAAATTAATATTTCATAAGCTTGAATCGCTTTTTGATATTTTTTTTGTTCCAAATAGACTCTAGCCAAAGTTTCCGTCATCAAGAAGGAATTATCGGCTGCATTTAAGTCAAAAGTAACGGTGGAAGCAACTCCGTGTTTTACCGGAGAAATCTTTGGACTCGCTTCAATAAACTTATCTATTAATTCTAATTTTTTTCTTTTGTCTTCATCTATTATAGGAAGTGGCAAATTAATAGGGCTTTCTTTTTCTCTTTCGATAGGCTCAGTACGGGAAAGTTGAAGCCATTCTTGAAAGGAATGTTGTTCACTTTTAGAGAAATCTAAAGGCTTTCCAATTGCCAGTTTCTCTTCTGGGGTTTTTGAAGAATTATCATCAACATCAACTGCTGAAGCCTCTTTTATTGAAGTTAGTATGGATCTTTCTAAAGAATTTATTTTAGACTCCGTTTTTTCTTCAGTAACAATAATTTCACTGTCGACTACTTTTATATCAAGAATTTCTAATGCTTTTTTATCGTAAAGTCCTTTTTGAATCGAAGTAAACGTATCCGAAGTGATGAAATCAAATAAAATAGATCGGTCTGTTGAATGTGCTGCAGTAATTTTTAGAGCAGTATTGTATTTAAAACTGTTTTGATTGTAAAGCCCTTTTAATTGAATTGCTCTGGCACTTTGAAAATAAGGAAACTCGACGAGTACTTTTTCCAAAGCTTCCGTTTGCTTTTCATGGATAGAATCAGGTTTATTAATCAAATAAGTATAATCGGTTACGTTCATATAGGGTATTCGTTTATTTGGTCATTCGTTTATTTGTTCTCCGATTAACCGAATCAACAAATAACCGAATCAATACTTCATTTACCATTTTGCAAGAGACTCATTAAATATATCCTGTGTAATTCTTTCAAAAATTTCCTTTAAAGCGCTGTTTAAAGTTGCACCTGTTAATTGCTGTTCCGCAGGATAATCGTAGAAAAATGTGAATGGTTTTTCAAAATCATCGGACTCTTTATTTTTATTTGTAAACCGAACATTAACCCGAATCGTTAAACGGTTTTGAGCAGCTCGCTGATCCGCTGTTGCGGTCATTGGACTTATTCTGTAATCTACAATTTCTCCTTCATAGGTCAAATCAGCGCCATTTTTGACCAAGTTCAAATTGGTTTGGTTCTGAATTAAATCTTGAAGTTCTAATGTAAATGTTCTGTCAATACCAGGTTCAATCAATTCAGCGTTATTCTGAAAAAAACCAACCTGAAATGTTTTAGCGTCAATTTTGCCAGTTCCGGTAAAGTTATAAACCGAGCAACTATTGATGCTCAGTGCAAATATTGAAAGAAGAATAAATTTGATATGTTTCATTTTTTATTTTAAAAATTACTTCGCAGGTTCGCTAAGGCTTAGGCCAAAGATATTCATTTTGAATTAAATCATTTTGTCTCTTAGTGTTTTTGTGGTAAAAACTACAAGTCAAATTGCTTAATTTTTCTATATAAAGTCCGTTCAGAAATGCCTAATTCGTCTGCGGCAGCTTTTCGTTTTCCTTTGTTTTTTTCTAATGATTTTTTAATCATTTCGATTTCTTTTTGTTCTAAACGCAAAGTTTCTTCTTCTTCGATTGTTTCTGCAAAAAGATAATTGTCATCATGTTCCTGATATAAATCATCATTGTTTTGAGACGCTATTAATGATGCTCTAGGTTCTTCTTCAAAATCGATTTCACTGTCATTTTCTTTTGAACCGTATATTTTTTTTATCAAATTTTGATTTGTCTCCTGCACTTTTGAACTTCCGTTTTGAATCAATTCTAATGTTAGTTTTTTCAAATCATTCAAATCATTTTTCATATCAAAAAGGACTTTGTACAAAATTTCTCTTTCGGTACTAAAATCACTTTCACTTTTCTTGTCCTTTATAACAGATGGTAAATTGTTTCCCAAAACCGGAAGATACGATTGCAAAGTTACTGCTGATATATCTCGATTCGTTTCTAAAACGGAGATTTGTTCGGCTACATTTCGCAATTGTCTAATGTTTCCGCTCCAGCGAAATTTCTGTAGTAACTGAACTGCATTCTCATCCAGTTTCAAAGGTGGCATTTTGTATTTATGGGCAAAATCAGCAACGAATTTCCGGAATAATAAATGAATGTCATCTTTTCGATCGCGCAAAGGAGGTAAAGTAATATCCACCGTACTCAAACGATAATATAAATCCTCACGAAATTTTCCTTTTTCGATAGCATCAAATAAATTGACATTCGTAGCGGCTACAATTCTCACGTCAGTTTTTTGAACCTGTGAAGAACCTACTTTTATAAATTCCCCATTTTCAAGAACACGCAACAAACGCACTTGAGTGGTAAGTGGTAATTCACCTACTTCATCCAAGAAAATAGTTCCGCCGTCAGCGACTTCAAAATAACCCTCGCGAGTTCCTGTGGCTCCGGTAAACGCCCCTTTTTCATGTCCGAAAAGCTCACTATCAATCGTTCCTTCTGGAATGGCTCCACAGTTTACAGCAATGTATTTTCCGTGTTTTCTGTGCGAAAGCGAATGAATAATTCTAGGAATATTCTCTTTTCCAACGCCACTTTCTCCCGCTACTAATACAGTAATATCAGTAGGAGCAACCTGTATGGCTTTTTCTATCGCACGATTAAGCTTCGGGTCATTCCCGATAATCTCAAATCGTTGTTTTATAGCTTGAACTGATTCCATTTTATTTTTGTTTAAAGTTTTCTTTGTTTCAGGTTTCAAGTTATCGAGAGAACTTTAAACCTGAAACCTGAAACAAACTTTTTTAATTCATCTCACTCAACCCAACTGCTTTTCCTTTTAAGGTTCCGCTGGTACAGCTTTCAATTTTAACCAAAACAAAATCACCAATCTTGTAATTCTCTTTTGGAAAAACAACGGTAATACTTTGTGAATTTCTTCCAGAAAATTCTTCTGTTGATTTTTTGGAAACTTTTTCTACTAAAACTTCTACGGTTTGTCCAATGAATTCTTCACTGCGGAACCAAGCGTGTTTTTGCTGTAAATCAACAATTTCCTGTAATCTTCTGGCTTTCGTTTCTTCGGTAACGTCATCTTCCATTTTTCTTCCTGCCAATGTTCCCGGACGTTCTGAATATGAGTACATATAACCAAAATTATATTTTACATATTCCATCAAACTTAAGGTGTCTTGATGATCTTGTTCAGTTTCTGTTGGGAAACCAGCAATCATATCCTGTGAAATAGAGCTATTTGGAATAATAGTTCTGATTTTGTCAATCAAAGTCATGTATTCTTCACGCGTGTGCAAACGGTTCATTTCTTTTAGAATTCTATTGCTTCCAGATTGAACTGGCAAGTGAATATGCTTGCAAATATTAGGATGCTTCGCAATCACATGCAAAACACTTTCGTGCATATCTTGCGGATTTGACGTCGAAAATCTAATGCGCATTTTTGGAAAACCAACCGCTACCATTTCCAGTAATTGATCAAAGTCAACTGCAGTAGCTTTTTGCATTTCGGTAGCATTCTCAAAATCTTTTTTCAATCCGCCGCCGTACCAAAGGAAACTATCCACGTTTTGTCCCAAAAGCGTAATTTCTTTAAATCCTTTGTCCCATAAATCTTGGATTTCTTTCATGATACTTTGTGGTTCACGGCTGCGTTCGCGTCCGCGGGTAAAAGGTACCACGCAAAACGTACACATATTATCACAACCACGCGTGATAGAAACCAAAGCTGTAATTCCGTTGCTCATCAATCGAACCGGTGAAATATCACCATAGGTTTCGTCTTTCGACAAAATCACGTTAATCGCATCACGGCCTTCTTCAACTTCTTGCAAAAGGTTTGGTAAATCTTTATAAGCATCAGGCCCCACAACAAGGTCTACAATTTTTTCTTCTTCGAGGAATTGACTTTTCAAACGCTCGGCCATACAGCCTAAAACGCCGACTTTCATTTTTGGATTAATGCGTTTCACCGCATTGTATTTCTCTAAACGTTTGCGAATGGTTTGCTCTGCCTTGTCCCGAATAGAACAGGTGTTCACCAAAACCAAATCGGCTTCTTCCAGCACTTGAGTTGTGTTGTATCCGTTTCCAGATAATATGGAAGCTACAATTTCGCTGTCCGAAAAATTCATCGCACAACCATAACTTTCAATAAATAGTTTTTTTGTATTCTCAGGTTTATTCTCTAGAACAAGACTCTCGCCCTGCTTACTTTCTTCAATAATCTTTTCCATCATGTATTTTCAAAGGACAAAGATAACGCAATTCAAATAAATATGACAAGATGTCAGATTAAGAATTAACACTATTTTAAGGCATTTTTTCTGGATAGCTATTTACTTCGTGAGTTGGCTTCGCTCGTGTTCCGCTTTCCGTTAGAATCCCGACCTTTCAGGATTCACAAAAAAAGTAAAGTTTCCAAAGTCCTAAAAAAAACCTTCCGTTGGTCGTTTTTTAGAACAGGAAACTTTTGCTTTTTTGCTCCTGGCTTTTCAATGCATTCGGGACTGGACTGAACTCCATTTAAAATAAATCTATTGTGAATTAATCGGGGCTAAAAACAGTCGAATATGACAATAACTTACCTATTAATCATTGTGAAATAATTCAAAAATAAAATCAACAGCCCAATATTTAAAAAAATTAGATACTTTTGTCCCAGAAAAATAGAGCAATGGCAAAGAATTTAGTTATAGTTGAGTCCCCTGCAAAGGCAAAAACAATCGAAAAATTTCTAGGAAGTGATTTTCAAGTAGAGTCCAGTTATGGACATATTGCTGACTTACCTTCTAAAGAAATTGGTGTAGATGTAGAAAATGGTTTTAAACCCAAATACGAAGTTTCTGCCGATAAAAAAGCGTTGGTAACTAAATTAAAAGGACTAGCTAAAAAAGCTGAAATGGTCTGGTTAGCAAGTGATGAGGATCGCGAGGGTGAGGCTATTTCTTGGCATTTAGCCGAAGAATTAAAATTAGACAAAAGTAAAACAAAACGTATTGTATTTCACGAAATTACTAAAACTGCGATTCTAAAAGCGATTGATAATCCACGTGAAATTGATTATAATTTAGTCAATGCGCAACAAGCGCGACGTGTATTAGATCGATTGGTTGGGTATGAATTATCTCCGGTACTTTGGAGAAAAATAAAAGGAGGACTTTCTGCCGGACGTGTTCAATCGGTTTCGGTTCGTTTGATTGTGGAACGTGAAAGAGAAATTCACAACTTTAATGCTGTTGCAACATATTCTGTTGTGGCGGAATTCACTAACGAAGCTGGAAAGTCATTTAAAGCTAAACTTCCTAAAAATTTCAATACTAAAAAAGAAGCTGAAGATTTTTTAAATAAAAATATAGGTTCTACATATAAGGTAGCTGATTTAGAAACGAAGCCTACCAAAAAATCACCAACTGGTCCATTTACAACTTCTACTTTGCAACAAGAAGCAGCGAGAAAATTGTATTTGCCTGTTGGAATTACCATGCAACTCGCACAACGTTTGTACGAAGCGGGACTTATCACGTATATGAGAACGGATAGTGTGAACTTATCCAAAGATGCGATGGAAGCTGCTCAGGCTGAAATTATCAAGTCCTATGGAAAAGAGTTTTCTAAACCGCGAACATTTGTCAATAAAAGTAAAGGCGCACAAGAAGCACACGAGGCGATTCGTCCTACGGATATGTCTCGTCATACGGTAGATATTGACAGAGACCAAGCGCGTTTGTATGATTTGATTTGGAAAAGGACGTTGGCTTCTCAAATGAGTGATGCACAATTAGAACGTACCAACGTGAAAATTGAAGCAAACAATCACAGTGAAATTTTCACGGCATCTGGAGAAGTGTTGCTTTTTGAAGGTTTCTTGAAAGTGTACTTGGAAGGTCATGATGACGATGAAGAAGAACAAGAAGGAATGTTGCCTGCAATGAAAGTCAACGAAAAATTACAAAATAATTACATTACTGCGACAGAGAGATATTCTCGTGCAGCTGCAAGATATACTGAAGCTTCCTTGGTGAAAAAATTAGAAGAATTGGGTATTGGTCGTCCTTCTACTTATGCACCAACGATTTCTACGATTATCAATAGAAATTATGTAGAGAAAGGAAATCTTGACGGACAAGAACGTAATTATACGCAATTGACGTTACAATCCGGAAAAGTAGGAGAGAAGCTATTGAAAGAAAATACCGGTTCTGATAAAGGGAAATTAGTTCCTACCGATATTGGAACAATTGTTACAGATTTCTTAGTTAAGAATTTCGGCAATATTTTAGATTATAATTTCACTGCAAAAGTGGAACAGGATTTTGATGAAATTGCCGAAGGAAATATCGTTTGGACGAAAATGATGCAAGAATTCTATGATCAATTTCACCCAATCGTGAAAGATGTAGAAGCGAATGCGGATAGAGAAAGTGGGGAGAGAATTTTAGGAATAGATCCAAAAACAGGGAAACCGGTTTCAGTTCGTTTAGGGAAATTTGGACCCATGGCTCAAATAGGTGCTGCTGATGATGAAGAGAAAAAGTTTGCGAGTTTGATGAACGATCAAAACATTGGAAACATCACTCTCGAAGAAACATTGAATTTATTTTTATTACCAAAAAATTTAGGTGAATATAAAGGAGAAGAAGTTGAAGTGAGTAATGGCCGTTATGGTCCTTATATTCGTCACGGTGCTGCTTTTGTTTCTTTGCCAAAAGGTGAAAATCCATTAGATGTAGATTTTGAAAGAGCTCAGGAATTAATCGATGAAAAAGCACTAGCCGATGCACCGATTGCAGTTTATAAAGGTGAAGGTGTTCAAAAAGGTGTGGGTCGTTTTGGTCCTTTTATCAAATGGGACGGCTTGTTTATAAATGTGAGTAAGAAATATAATTTTGATAATTTGTCTCAAGCAGACATTGAAGCGTTGATAGAAGATAAATTGCAAAAGAATATTGATAAGGTTTTGCATAATTGGGAAGAAGAAGGAATTTTAGTTGAAAAAGCCCGCTGGGGTCGTTCAGTTATTACAAAAGGTAAAATCAAAATTGAATTAAGCAAAGATGTTGATGCTACAAAATTGACATTAGAAGAAGTTCAGGAAATGATTGCCAAGAAAACGCCGGCTAAAAAAGCAGCTGCTAAAAAAGCACCTGCGAAGAAAGCACCTGCTAAGAAAGCAGTAGTTAAGAAACCCGTAGCAAAAAAGTAAAAAATGGAATTTGATTTTCTTAAACCCCTAGATGATGAAATTCTAGACTTTATAAATGGATTGACTTCTCAGCAACTTGGAAGTAAAATAGTTTTGCACACTAATGAACAATTTCCTGATTTAAATAAGATTAAAATTGCTGTAATAGGTGTTTTAGAAAACCAAGGAGATAAAAAAGCGGTTTCTGATGTTGATTTAGTACCACTTAGAAAAGAGCTTTATGGGTTGTTCCCAGGAAATTGGGATGCTTCTATTGCTGATTTAGGGGATATTTTAGCAGGAAACTCTACTGAAGATACTTATTTTGCATTAAAAAAAGTAGTTGCAAGTCTAATCAAGAAAAAAATCACACCTATCGTTATTGGCGGTTCCCAAGATTTGACGTATGCGCTCTACAGAGCTTACGATGATTTGGAACAAATGGTCAATTTAGTTTCCATTGATAATAAATTTGATTTTGGTAAGGACGAAGAGGAAGTTTCGGCTTCTTCTTACTTAACAAAAATAATTGTAGACGAACCAAATAATCTTTTCAATTATTGTAATATTGGGTATCAAACGTATTTTAATTCGCAGGAAGAAATAGATTTGATAGAAAAACTTTTTTTCGACGCCTATAGATTAGGAGAAGTTTCGAATAATATCTCTATTTCGGAGCCTGTTTTTAGAGATGCCGATTTAGTAAGTATTGATTTGAATTCGGTTAAATCATCTGATTCTGGAAATTTTATTTCGTTTGCACCAAATGGTTTTAATGGAAAAGAGATTTGTTCTTTGTCACGATATGCAGGGATAAGTGATAAAGTTTCGTCATTTGGAATATTCAACCATAATAATTCGGCTCAAGAATCTGTCATCATAGCACAGATAATTTGGTATTTCATAGAGGGGTTTCATTATCGTTCTAATGAATATCCTTTTGGGAGTAAAGAAAATTATTTAAAATACATTGTTCCATTAGAAGAAGAGGAACTTGTTTTTTATAAAAGTGATAAAACGGATAGATGGTGGATAGAAATTCCATTTATTTCAAATGGTAATAATAAACTAAAAAGAAATACGTTATTACCATGTTCCTATGAAGAATATTTATTAGCATGTAACCAAGAATTGCCTGAAAGATGGTGGAAAGCTCAACGTAAGAATGTTTTATAATTAAATATTCGAGATTTACAATTCAATCCTTGAAGACTGATTAAAAATTAATATATTTTTATAAGCTTAACTGTAGAAAAAACATAAAAAAATAATTTTAATGCATTTTGTCGATTATTTTTGCATTTTGTCGATAAAATATTTTTTTTGTATTTTATTTAACATTATTTTTGAGCTCGAATTAATTTCACAGTAAAAATATTGTTTTATTAATAAATAATAAATAGGTTTACACACTTAAAAAATAATGAATAGATAACCAATTTTATATGAAGAAGTTCATTGCATATACGTCAATTTTGGCCCTTTTAATTGGCTGTGGTAAATCAAGCGATAAAGGAGAATTAGTCGGTATTAATGGAGGAAAATGGCATCCTGAAAAGCCTTATGGAATGGCTTTGATTCCTGGTGGTGCTTTTATTATGGGTAAATCAGATGGTGATTTAGCTAATGTGGAAGATGCTCCTACTAAAACAGTTACTGTGCGTTCGTTTTATATGGATGAAACGGAAATTACAAATAGTGAATACCGTCAATTTGTAGAATGGGTAAAGGATTCTACTATGAGAGTTAGATTAGCTATTCTTGCTGATGAAAGTGGTCAGGCCGCTGGAGCTGGAGATCCTAAAGGTAAAGGTAAAAATGCCGGGAGTATTGGTGATTTTGCTTTTAATGATTCAGATCCTGAAAAAATGACGGCTTATGATAAATACATGTATGATAATTATTATAGTGTAGGTACTGCTGATGATCCGTATGCAGGAAGAAAATTGAACAAAAAAGTGAAACTAATCAAAGATACTAAGTTGTATCCTGATGCGTATTACGCGGAAGTAATGGACTCAATGTATTTGCCAATAGAGGCTTCATACAATGGATTGAGAACTATTGATGTAAATAAATTGAAATTTCGTTACTCTTGGATGGATATCCAGGCTGCTGCAAAGGCCAAAGTAGGAAATAGAAAAAATTTCATCAGAACAGAAGAAGTAAAAGTATATCCTGATACAACCGTTTGGATTAAAGATTACGCTTATTCTTATAATGAGCCTATGCATAATGATTATTTCTGGCATAAAGCTTATGGAGATTATCCAGTAGTAGGAGTTAAATGGACTCAGGCAAAAGCTTTTTGTGCTTGGAGAACTTTAAATAAAAACACTTACATAAAATCTAAAAAGAAAGGTCACGATTTAATAAACTCATTCAGATTGCCAACAGAAGCAGAATGGGAATATTCAGCAAGAGGTGGTTTAGAATCAGCTACTTATCCTTGGGGGGGGCCTTATACTAAAAATGACAGAGGTTGTTTTCTTGCTAATTTTAAACCTAATAGAGGGGATTATGCAGCAGATGAGGCTTTATATACTGTAGAAGCAAAATCGTATGAGCCAAATGGTTATAATCTTTATAACATGGCCGGAAACGTTTCTGAATGGACGAATTCATCTTATGATCCAAATGCTTACGAATATGTTTCTTCAATGAACCCTAATGTTCAGGATTATAAAAATCAAAGAAAAGTAGTTAGAGGTGGATCATGGAAAGACGTTGCTTATTTCCTACAAGTAAGTACTCGTGATCATGAGTATGCAGATTCTGCAAGAAGTTATATAGGTTTTAGAACTGTTCAGGATTATATGGGACTTCAAACCACTGGGAACGGGAAAAAGAAATAAATAAACTAAAAGAAACCAAATCTATATCTATTAAATTAAAAAAAAACTATTATGGCATTATTAGGTAAAAAAGCAATGAATTTTGCATACGGTATGGGAGCAGCAGTTGTTATTATTGGCGCTCTTTTTAAAATTACTCATTTTGAATTAGGTCCATTAACAGGTACTTTGATGCTTTCAATAGGTTTATTAACAGAGGCTTTTATTTTTGCACTTTCTGCTTTTGAACCAGTTGAGGACGAATATAAATGGGAAATGGTATACCCACAACTTAAAGATAAAAATGCTATTCCTATTGCTAAACCAGTAGTAGCTGAACACGATGCTCAAGGATTGTTGTCTCAAAAATTGGATGCGATGTTGAAAGACGCTAAGATTGATGGAGAATTAATGGCGAGTTTAGGTAATAGTATCAAAAATTTTGAATCAGCTGCTAAAGGTATTGCTCCTACAGTAGATTCTATTTCTGCATCAAAAAAATACAGTGAGGAATTATCTATGGCTGCGGCTCAGATGGAATCTTTAAACAGCTTATACAAAGTACAATTAGAAAGTGCTTCAAGAAATGCTGAAGCAAATAAAGAAATAGCTGAAAATGCAGGAAAATTGAAAGAACAGATGCAATCTATGACTGCAAATATTGCTTCATTGAACAATGTTTATGGCGGTATGCTCTCTGCAATGGGTAATAAAGGATAATTAGTTTCAAACGATATAAAAACAACAAACTAATTAGTAGAAAATATGGCAGGAGGAAAACTAACCCCAAGGCAGAAGATGATTAACCTAATGTACTTGGTTTTTATCGCTATGTTGGCAATGAATGTTTCAAAAGAAGTGATATCAGGTTTCGGATTAATGAATGAAAAATTTGAAAGCACAAATGTAAATTCAAAACAAACTAATGAGCAAATGTTAGTTGCTTTAGATACAAAAGCAGCTGAAGCTAAAGGTGAATTCGCAATAGCAGCACAAACGGCTCACAATGTTAAAGTTATAACTGATAATTTCTATAATTATATTGCTTCTTTGAAAGAGCAAGCGACAAAAGGGTATGAAGTTGATCCAGAAACAGGAAAACTACCTTATGAAGAAATGGATAAAGGGGATAATATAGACGATTGGTTCACTGGAGAAGGGTATGGTAAAAAAGGGAATGAAATTATTGCAACCATCACTAAGTACAAAGCAGACATGAAAGTTGCTTTAGGAACTGATAAAAAATATAGTTCAATTATCAGTGAAATTGAAAGTAAATTTGACGTTTCGGATGTTAAAAATAAAGAAGGTTTAAAAGATAAATTTTTGTCTTATCATTTTAAGGGGTTTCCTGCTATTGCTTCAGTTGCTAAACTTTCTACTTGGCAAAATGATATCAATAAAGCAGAATCAGATGTATATAGTATTGCTTTAGGAAAAGCAGCAGTTGAAACTGCTTCTTATAGTAATTACCAAGCAATTGTAGTTTTAGATAAAAATGCTTATTTCCAAGGAGAACAAGTTACAGGAAAAGTTGTTTTAGGACGTTATGACGAAAATACGAAACCAAAAAGTGTGACAGGAGCAAGATTGGATCCTGCAACAGGACAGGCGAAAATTGCTTTAACTGCTGGAGGAGTAGGGGAACAAACGATTGGAGGTCAATTTACTTTTGTTGAAGATGGAAAAACAATTCCGTTAAAGTTTTCTGGGAAATATGTTGTAGTTCCAAGACCAAATTCGGCTACTATTTCTGCTGATAAAATGAATGTGGTATATAGAGGAGTTGTAAATCCAATCTCTATCTCGTTTGCAGGTATTGCTGATAAAGATGTTAATGCGTCCGCTCCAGGTTTGACTAAAGTTGGAAATGGAAAATTTAGTATGAGTCCTCAAAGTGGAAACGAGGTAGTAATTAATGTTTCAGGTAAAATGGCTGATGGAAAAGTTGCTTCCGATAAAAAGGTGTTTAGAATTAAGGGTATTCCAGGTCCTACAGGAACTATTAGAGGTGAAACAGGAGTTGTTAAAGGTCCTAAATCAAATCTTGAAATAGCAACTATTGGTGCCAAACTAGAGGATTTTGATTTTGAAGTTGGCTTAAA
The DNA here is from genome assembly GCF_054343795.1 of Flavobacterium sp. GNP002. Classification (NCBI taxonomy): domain Bacteria; kingdom Pseudomonadati; phylum Bacteroidota; class Flavobacteriia; order Flavobacteriales; family Flavobacteriaceae; genus Flavobacterium; species Flavobacterium sp. GNP002. The sequence continues at coordinate 525,813 of NZ_JBTGUW010000001.1, read as the reverse complement.
TGTTATCGGATTTAATCTTAAAGTTACTGGACAAGGTACAGTAGTAGTTCAAGGAAACAGATTAAATGCACAATGTAAGGCCTCATTATCTAAAGCTGGAAGAGGTGATCAAGTTACCATTTCTGAAATAAAAACAAAATTGGTAGGTGCTGGTAGTTATTTATTACCGAGAACTGCTCCAGTAATTTTTGAAATACAATAAATAATAAGTAAGTTTATATTTGACCTACTTCAATTCTTATTATGATAATATGATGAATGTAAGAAATTTTTTAATCGCTATAGTCTCTATTACGGGAAGTTTTGCTTCTTTTGGGCAGTCTAATTTGCTTAATGCAAAAACTCCTGACCAAATTGGACTTAAAACTGCGGCACAGCTCATTTCAGATAATGATAAGCCATTAGTCTATGGTTATGTACATGATAGAGATGTTTTAATGGGTAAGACTACATGGGAAATTATTGACTTAAGCGAAAAAATTAATTTTGCTTTGTACTTTCCTATTGATACTGCAAATATTGGATCTGATAGAAGATCACTGTATGATGTGCTTACTAAAGCTTTGAAAAACGGTAAAATTACTGAGGTGTACACTGACAGTTATTTCAATACTAAAAAATCGATGCAAGATATTCAAACTTCATTGACTCGTATTGACACAACTGATGCAGGTAGAGAGCAAATAAATGCAGGAAATCAAATATCGGATGAGTATATTTTAAAACAAGACTTAGCAGCACAAGATGTAACCCAATACAAAATTAAAGGATACTGGTATTTTGACAAACGTCAGAGTGAGTTGAAGTATCGTTTGTTGGGAATTTGTCCTGTAACTCCGGATGTTTATACGATGAACAGTGATGAAAAAGATTATATCGAATTGTTCTGGGTGTTTTTCCCAGCAGCAAGGGATGTTTTGCATGAAGCAAAAGCGTTCAATGATAAAAATTCAGCGATGCCAGTTTCATTTGATCAAATATTAAACTCTAGGCGTTTTAATAGTGTTATTTACAAAGAAGAAAATGTATACGGCGATAGAACTATCGAAGAATACATGAAGGATAACGCTCAAAATCAATTATTAGAATCAGAAAGAGTAAAAGAAAAAATTCGCAATTTCGAACAAGATATGTGGAATTACTAATGCTGATTTTAAAATATAATAAAAAACTCTTACTGTAATAGTAAGAGTTTTTTTGTTTTAATGTGTTTACTTTGCACTTATTTTTAAGGTATTATTTCAAATGATTGATTATTTAATTGTAGGTTCTGGTTTAGCGGGTATTTCATTTGCAGAGGTTGCTTTGCGTAATGACAAATCTATTTTGGTATTGGATAACAATTCTCAAAATTCATCCAAAATTGCTGGAGGTTTGTATAATCCGGTTATTTTAAAGCGTTTTAGTGAGGTTTGGCAAGCCCAAGAGCAATTAGCGATTATGAATGAATTTTATACTTTTTTAGAAGAAAAACTAAATTGTAAAATTGATTTTAAAAGTCCAATTTTGAGGAAATTTTTTTCTGTCGAAGAACAGAATAATTGGTTTACAGCTTCAGATAAGGTAGCGCTAGCTCCTTTTTTATCTACACAATTGATTTCTAAAAAATATGTTGGGATTGATTCCCCTTATGGATATGGTGAAGTTTTACAAACGGGCTATGTAGACACCGCTTTGTTATTAAATAAATACAGAGAATATCTGAAAGAAAACAATTTATTTCAAGAAGAAGCATTTGATTATGATGATTTACAAATTGAAAGTGATGGTGTTCGTTATAAAGATATTCACGCCAAGCATATCATTTTTGCAGAAGGTTTTGGTATGCATGCCAATCCTTATTTTAATCAGTTGCCTTTAGACGGTACTAAAGGAGAGCTTTTTATTATTAAAGCACCTAAGTTGGATTTAGATGTGATTGTCAATACGAGTGTGTTTATTTTGCCTTTAGGGAATGATTTATTCAAAGTTGGAGCAACATATAATTGGAAAGATAAAACGGATTTGCCTACTGAGGAAGGAAAAACGGAATTAGTAACTAGGATAAAAGAAATTATAAGCTGTGATTTTGAAATTATAGAGCATTTTGCTGGTGTTCGACCTACAGTAAAAGACAGAAGACCATTAGTGGGAACACATCAAAATTATGAATTAATACATATTCTAAATGGTTTGGGAACTAGAGGAGTTATGCTAGGACCAGCAATGGCAAAAGCATTATTTGAAAATATAGAAAATCAGGTGCCTTTAAATAAGGAGATTGATATTAACAGATTTCTGCGTAAAGGGCGGTAATGCTATTATTTTAGTTTGGTTTTTGGATCATAGGAGACAAACATATTTATGTATATGTTTCTGGACCAGCGCAAGACAAATGGAAATAAGACAATAAGTGACGCAATTATAGCAATAAAAGCCACTTTTAGGCTGGAGCCAAAGATTACAAATGAGATAATAAAGGCTGCAATTCCAAATGCAACATTCAATCCGTAACTGACATACATTGCGCCATAAAAAAAGGAAGGTTCAATTTGATATCTTAAATCACAATGGCTGCAATTTTCATGCATTTTCAAGATTTTGTTGAAATGTAACGGATTTTTATCCAAATACATGCTCTCATTCTGACATTTAGGACAAGTTCCTGTTAAAATGCTATATAATTTGGATCCTTTTTTTAACATTTGCAAAAAATTTAATATTTCCTTTCTTAGAGTTACAAATTTACGCATTCGAAAAGGAATAAAATCACAATACATGCTTAATATACACAATTTATCCGTTTCGTTTGGTGGTACTTATTTATTTGAAGAAGTTACCTTTCGATTGGGTGCCGGAGACCGTGTGGGTCTTGTTGGGAAAAACGGAGCGGGGAAATCTACCATGCTTAAAATGTTAGCAAAAGATTTTGCTCCTGATTCAGGTGTTATTTCTCAGGAGAAAGATCTTCGTATGGGATTCTTGCGTCAAGATATCGATTTTGAACAAGGAAGAACAGTTCTGGAAGAAGCCTATGAAGCTTTTACTGAGATAAAAATTGTTGAGAAAAAGCTTGAAGAAATCAATCATTTGTTAGTTACAAGAACGGATTATGAAAGTGATGAATACAGTCAAATCATTGAAGACTTATCTGATTATACACACCGTTTTGAATTATTGGGCGGATATAATTATGTGGGTGATACAGAGAAAATTTTACTTGGTTTAGGTTTTAAAAGAGATGTTTTCGATAATCAAACAGAAACTTTTTCTGGTGGATGGAGAATGCGTATCGAATTAGCTAAATTATTATTACAAGCAAATGATGTTTTGTTACTGGATGAGCCTACGAATCACTTGGATATAGAAAGTATCATTTGGTTAGAAAGTTTCCTGCGTAATTATCCTGGCGTTGTGGTGATTGTTTCGCACGATAAAATGTTTTTAGATAATGTGACCAATAGAACTATCGAAATTTCCCTTGGTAAAGCATACGATTTCAACAAACCATATTCTCAATATTTAGAATTGCGTCATGAAATTCGTGAAAAGCAATTGGCTACTCAGAAAAACCAAGCCAAAAAGATTGAAGAAACAGAAAAATTAATCGAAAAATTCCGTGCCAAAGCTTCTAAAGCATCAATGGCACAATCATTAATAAAAAAATTAGATAAAGTAGAACGTATCGAAGTTGATGAAGATGACAATTCAGTGATGAATATTACTTTTCCAGTTTCAAAAGAGCCAGGAAGAGTAGTTATAGAAGCCGAAAATGTTACCAAAAGCTACGGGGACAAAACGATTTTGAAAGACATCAATTTGTTAGTGGAGCGTGGAAGCAAAATAGCATTCGTTGGACAAAACGGACAAGGAAAATCGACTTTCATTAAAGCTATTGTTGACGAATTTGAATATAAAGGAAATATCAAATTAGGGCATAATGTACAATTGGGGTATTTTGCGCAAAATCAAGCGGAATATTTAGATGGTGAAATCACCTTGTTACAAACCATGGAAGATGCCGCCGCTGATACAAACCGAATGAAAGTACGCGATATGTTGGGTTCTTTCTTGTTTCGTGGTGATGATGTGGAAAAAAAGGTAAAAGTCCTTTCTGGAGGCGAAAGAAACCGTCTGGCGTTGTGTAAATTGTTATTGCAACCGATCAATGTTTTGTTGATGGATGAGCCTACGAATCACTTGGATATCAAATCTAAGAATGTTTTGAAAGCTGCCCTTCAAAAATTTGGCGGTACTTTATTGCTTGTTTCTCACGATAGGGATTTCTTGCAGGGAATGTCAAATTTAGTGTATGAATTCAAAGACCAAAAAATAAAAGAATATTTAGGTGACATCAACTATTTCTTGGAACAGCGCAATATGGAAAATATGCGTGAAGTTGAGAAAAAAGATGCGCAGAAAGCAGCTGCGCCTAAAGAAAGTAATAAAGCTTCTTACGAAGATCAGAAAAAAGGAAAAGCGTTGCAGAATAAATTAAGCAAAGTGGAGAGTCAAATCAAGCAATTGGAAAAAGACATTCAGCAAGATGATAAAATGCTGGCCTCTAATTATGACAAACACATTGAAGATGCTAAGTTTTTTACAGCATACAACAAGAAAAAATCTGAATTGGACAAACTGTTGTTAGATTGGGAAGTTGTTCAGGAAGAAATAGATAATTTATAAAAACGAGAGTTCCATTTTTGGAACTCTTTTTTTATACAATAATTCCAATCATTTTTGAATGTGCAATGGCTTCGCTGCTGTTTTGAAAATAGCAAACAGAAACTTTCAGGGTTTCTAAATTTTTCAAAATAGCTGTTACTTTTTCTTTTTTAGAGTCACCGGTTTGCCTAATGTAAACTGCTTTTACAGTTACTGGGAAAATTTTACAAATGGCTTCATATAAAAATGCATCATGTTGTGAATCATCTCCAAGAAGTACATATTCTAAGTTTGGGTAAAATTCTAGAATGTGTTTTATTTTGTCAAACTTATGGTTGTGATTGCCTCTTCCGGTCAAGAAAAAATCAGTGAGACTTGTTTTAATATCTTTCAATAATAAAACAGCTTTTGGGAGCTGATGAATTTCAGTGAATTTTGTGATAAAACGATACAAATTCCATTCGCTGCTGGAAACATAGAAAAAAGCATTGAATTCTTCTTTATTTTCCCTTCCTGCTGTGCTTAAAGCTTGGTAATGTGTCACAACGTCTTCGTATATTTTTCTCTTATTTACGTTTTTAAATAATAAAACATATAGTTTTTTCAAAGGATTCAACGTGTGTGAAACTAAAAAAGTGTCGTCAATATCAGATATGATTCCTAAATTTCCTTTGTGAGGTCGAATGTAACTGTCTCTGGTTGTTATAGATTCATTTTTGTAAACAATACTTACTTCATAATCAATCCATCCATAATTAGTGTTTTGGTCTAATGGAACACAGAATTTAAAATAACCGTCGATTAATGTTTTGGTATGAATTTTGGCATTGTTGTGTTTCAAGTATACATCGGCGTTTGCCTGTGTTTTTATTTGAAACATTTTAATTACCGAAGTTGCATTTTTTAGATTCTTTTTTTGAAAATTATATTCTTGTACTGTTGTTGGTTTAAAAACATGCCCCATCACAATCAATTCCTGTTCATTAGCATAGCCGCGATATAATTTTAAAATTGGTTTCATTTATTGTAGTACTTTTGAGTGTTGTTGAAATTAATTATTTTTAATCAATAAAAGAAGAAAAAGTTTGAAAAATAACATTATGCTGGTTGTAAATCCAATTTCTGGAGATGTTGATAAATCAGAGTTGATTGATGCGACAACAATTTTTGCCGGTAACGAGAATTTAAATCTTGTGATTTATAATACCTCGGGCGTCTCTGATATTGAGAATATAAAAGTGCTCTATGAAACCTATAATCCGGAACGAATTATTGTAGCAGGTGGAGATGGAACAATAAAAATGGTTGCTGAGGCTATGGAAAACCATGACGTTATTATTGGAATTTTACCCGCTGGTTCTGCCAATGGTTTGGCTGTCGATTTAAATTTACCATCCTCAATTGAAGAAAACCTAGAAATTGCATTTCATAATGACTACATGGAAATAGACATGATTTCTATCAATGGAAAAAAAAGTATCCATTTAAGTGATTTGGGTGTAAATGCAGAAATGATCAAGAACTATGAAAATAGTAGTATTCGAGGAAAATGGGGATACGCAATACAAACGGTCACAACTTTGATTGATTTAGATGATCCTTTTACAGCAACAATAACAGGCGATTTTGAAACAATTGAATGTACAGCAAGAATGATTGTAATTGCGAATTCTCAAAAATACGGCACAGGAGTTTCTATTAATCCCAATGGTGTTATGGATGATGGAAAGTTTGAATTAGTTATTTTGAAAAATTTAGATTTGGTAGTACTTGGAAAAATCATTTCAGGGAATATGCCTATAGATTCAGACGATGTTGAGATAATTTCTACTGATAAAGCAGTGGTTAGGACAAATGTTCCGGTTAGTTTTCAAATTGATGGAGAATATTGCGGTACTGAAACAAAACTTGATATTGAAATTTTACCCAAACAAATGAAAGTGGCTGTTCCTAATTTAAATAGTGGAGTTATTTAAATGGGTTTCGTTCCTGCCAATTAGTTTCTGGTTCCAGATATCTAAATATTTTTGGCATATACGAATTGACTATTTGATTGCTATGCGCAATAAATCCATACATTTTTATTGGTTTTGCACCAACAGAACTTTTAATTTCCAACGCCGTTCTTGCAAACACAATTTCCTTAAAACCTTTATTGATGGAATATGCTATCATGTCATATAGCATGTTTAAATACAGCATTTTTTCGCGTTGAATGCTTTCGTCATACCCTAAGAAATACGTGTCCATTACAGGACCGTTTTTTATTAAAGTATTAAACCCAATTAATTTCCCATCAATAAAATAGCCATAAAAAAGGAATTTGTCTTTAAAGATTTCTTTAAAAACTCTAAAATGATTTTTAGGAAGAAAAAAAGTATTGAAAGGAGCATTTTTGGCCACATGAAGATACAAGTCATAAATAGTGTCTTCCAGAGCTATGATCTCTTCCAGATGTAATTTTCTTTTCTCAATAACGGTTGCTTTTTTTCTGGCTCTTTTATATTGATCTCTGTATTTTTTTGAAAGCGAGTCAATGTAATCTTGCTCTGATTTCCAGTTTTCATTAATGTGAAAAACCATATTAGGTTGTGTCGAAAACTGATAATCATTTTTGAATTCCGGAATGCCAAAGTTCGTAATGTCTTCTTTGTGGAAATCTTTATAGGTGGTAATATGAATCTTTTTTCCTTTAGATTGGAATATTTCTTTTAATGCTGTTGTTGCTGATCTTAAGGTTTGCAGTGCTTTTTTTTTATCAATAGATTCAGATAATGCAAAAGAATTTTGCCCAGTCAGCATATTGTTTCCAATCACTAGAACATGAGAACCGAAATTTCTGAAAACTAAATTTCGAACAGTAGTTTTAATACATTTATCCCGATCTCCAAAAGATTCCAGTTGGTTTAAATCTAAAAATTGAGATAGAGCAATGCCAACTAAAGTTTTATTTTCGAATAATCCAATATAATGACACACCATATTTTCTGGAGATGATTTTTCTAAAATCTCTAGGTATTTTTTGGATAAAAAAATGGTTGAAACAGCTAAGTCATTCCAGTTTGAAGGAAGTTGCGCTGTAGTACTATAAATTTTAAAAGAATAAGGTGTGCTCAAATTGAAGAGAAATTTTTTTTCAAAATTAGTTAATAAAGTTAAAGTATTTCTCAATGTCTCGAAATTAACTAACTTTATATAAATTAAAAAAGTAGATTATGAAAACCTATTCATCAGAGACAATTCAATCAGAGTTAAAAGCGCTCAAAGACTGGCAATTTGCTACTAATGGAATTGAGAAAAAGTTTGTTTTTTCAGGTTTTACTCAAGCATTAGGTTTTATAGTACAAGTAGGAGTGATGGCCGAGAAAAGAAATCATCATCCGGAATTGTTCAATGTGTATAATAAAGTGACAATTAGGCTGTCCACACATGACGCAAATGGTGTTACGGATAAGGATTTAGATTTAGCCAAAGCTATTGACGGAATCCAATGAAAAAATAAATTTCGTCTTGTATTGTAGCAAGACGAAATTTATTTTATTTCTTTTGAAAATTATTTCCAAGCACAAATAATTCCTCCCATTATCATAAAGCATACAATCCAAAAACCGCCAGTGACAAGAGTGTATTTGAAACTTCTTCTTTCGTATAGCGCATTAGTTCCTATAAGTGGTAATGCTAAAAACAGGCCAGTCATAAAGCCGTGTAATGCTCCGTGTTTGAATGATCTAAATGCTAATCCATAATCTGCCATGAAAGCTCCATAAGAAGGTTTTGCGATACTAGGATCTCCGCCAACCATTCCTAAAGCGCCAAATTGATGGATTGTTAACATCTGGAGTATAAGGCTTATAAAAAAAGCGTATAATAATGAAACTCCAAATGTCAAGAGCATATTTCCTCCTTTTATTTTTTCTTCCGTTATGCCGGATTCTTTCATCCAAATGGTTCCAAAAACTTTTGGATTGTACCAAACAAATCCTACTACAAGTGTAGACAATGCAGCAACAAAAAGTGCTAGAAAATTAATTTCCATAAAATTGGTTTTAAAGGTTAGTGAATCAAATTTAATAAATTAATATTTAATTAAGAAAGTCGAACATTTTTGTAAGATATAACTCTATAAAAATTACAAAACAGTGTCTTTCGTCGATTTTATTTGCTGATTAGCTCCATAGTATGTAGTTTTATGTGTATTAAAGAACTAAAGCTAACGTTATGAGAAATATAACTACTCTATTTTTAACCCTTTTGTTTTCATTTCCAATGTTTGCAGATGTGTCTCAATCAGAGAAAGATGCGTTGGTAAAACTGTATCAATCTACAAATGGAAATCAGTGGAAAGTAAAATGGGATTTAGTATCACCAATTTCTACTTGGCATGGTGTTAAGTTACAAGACGATAAAGTAATTTCTATTAATTTAGACAATAATAATTTGGTTGGTGAAATTCCTGAAGAAATTTTGAATTTAGTAAGTTTACAAGAATTGGATTTGCATAAAAATCAAATATCAGGTACGATTCCTTCTTCAATAGGGAAATTTAAAGAAATGAAAGTATTGAATCTTTCTTTCAATAGAATATCAGGAACAATTCCTTCTTCTATTTGTGAAATGAGTAATTTGAAAGATTTAGAATTGTATATGAACGCAATTTCAGGAGAATTACCAACGCAAATTGGAGCTTTAAAACAATTAGAAACACTTTCTTTATTCAATAATGAAATAGTAGGGCAAATTCCTAATTCATTATATGACATAAAAACGTTAAAAACATTGCTTTTAAACAGTAATAAACTTTCGGGAACATTAAGTAATGAAGTGGTAAACATGACATCACTTGAAAATCTTAGTTTATTTGATAATAAAATGAATGGTCAAGTACCTTTAGAACTTGAAAAATTAGATAAATTGAAAGAAATGAATATTTCTTACAATTTGTTTAATGGCTTAATATCTAGAAATTTAGCAGTTTTAGATACATTGAACATGACAATGATAAATGATAAAGGAGTAGCGGTTTTGTTAGAAGTGAATACTGGTAAAAATACAGCGATTGCTTCTGAGGATTAATTTAGAAATAGAAAAGAGTTTGCACTACTCATCGATATTACATATTTAGTTGTTTTAATAAATTTAGTTAGTCAAAACCTGCGAAGCTTTCTTCGCAGGTTTTTTGTTTAAATTACTTTAGAGTTTAGAATTAAAAAAAAATATCGTTTAAAAGTGATTTAATGCTCTTGCAAGTATAACGGAAGTGTGTTTTTTATGACTTAAGTTTGAATTCTTTTTAAGAATATAAAATACTGAAAACAAATTTATAATTGCTTAAGATTTTTAAAACAAAAAAGCTCCAGATTTCTCTGAAGCTTTTCTAGTAGCGGGAACAGGACTCGAACCTGTGACCTTCGGGTTATGAGCCCGACGAGCTGCCTACTGCTCTATCCCGCGATGTGCGTTCTGTACTCTCAATAAGGCTACTTAGTAGCGGGAACAGGACTCGAACCTGTGACCTTCGGGTTATGAGCCCGACGAGCTGCCTACTGCTCTATCCCGCGTTGTTTCGGGTGCAAATGTACAACGAATTTCCGTATTTCCAATAAAAATTTTAAAAAATGTTTTATTTCGTCTATTGACTTGATATGTCTACCTTTGCATAATAAATTATAATAGAAATGTCACATAAAGCAGGTTTTGTAAACATCATAGGAAATCCAAATGTTGGGAAATCAACACTAATGAACGCCTTTGTTGGAGAAAGATTATCAATTATTACTTCAAAAGCACAAACAACACGTCATAGAATTCTAGGAATTGTAAACGGGGAAGATTTTCAATTAATCTTATCGGATACGCCGGGAATCATTAAGCCAGCTTATGAAATGCAGGCGTCCATGATGAACTTCGTTAAGTCCGCTTTTGAAGATGCTGATATCTTGATTTATATGGTGGAAATTGGAGAACAAGAGTTGAAAGACGAAGCTTTTTTTAATAAAATCATTCACGCTACAATCCCTGTTCTGTTATTATTGAACAAAATAGATAATTCTAACCAAGAACAACTTGAAGAGCAGGTAGCTTTCTGGACTGCGAAAGTTCCTAATGCCGAAATTTTTCCAATATCAGCTTTGCAAAATTTTAATGTTCCAGAAGTTTTTGGACGAATAATAGAATTGCTACCGGAATCTCCTGCGTATTACCCAAAAGATCAATTGACAGATAAACCGGAGCGTTTCTTTGTAAATGAAACCATCCGCGAGAAAATATTGTTGAATTACAGCAAAGAAATTCCATACGCAGTAGAAATTGTAACGGAAGAGTTTTTTGAAGATGAAAACATCATTAGAATCCGTTCTTTGATTATGGTGGAACGCGATACCCAAAAAGGAATCATCATCGGGCATAAAGGCGCTGCTTTGAAAAAAGTAGGAATGGATGCTCGTGCTGATTTAGAGAAATTCTTTGGCAAGCAAATACATATTGAGTTGTATGTAAAAGTGAATAAAAACTGGAGAAGCAACGTGAATATGTTGAAGCGTTTTGGTTATAATCAGTAAGGTGTTCATTATTAGTTAGTTTTAAAGGGTATTGTAGAATATAAGAATAATCAGTATTGGAAATTTTTTCTGATACTGATTTTTTTTTAGCCCAGACCGAAATGAAAACCCCGCAGTGAATCAAGGTTGTTGTTGCTGTGCTAGCTGAGCGACCTAAGGAAGCTCCTGCAAGCGCATGGCAACAGCTCCTAGATGAGTGAGGAGTTGTAATGTAGTGCTGGATTAGCTTCAAAAGTATTTTTTTTAACAATAAATAATTTGCCTAAAGCAATGAATATTTATTGTTTTTCAATAAATAAGTTATTAAATTTGTAGGGTAATTTTAAATTGATAGTGCTATGTATATAAAAACGGATATTATTTTTAAGGTTTTGCAAGTAGTTTCATGGGTGTTATTCTTTGGGCTTTGTGTGCAAGCGGGAGGATTTATATTTAATGCTTTTTTTACGTTATTCTGGAATCCTATAGGCGCTCGAAAATTTTGGTTAGAAGTCGATTTGTCTGTGCTGTATGATTTTAATGAGACTTTTTTTGTTATTATGATTACTCTTATGATTATAGTTGCTGTCATGAAGGCTTTATTGTTTTATTGTATAGTACAGGTTTTTTATGACAAGAAGTTTGATTTGGTGCATCCATTTAATGAAGTTGTCCGACGCTTTATTCTGAACATGGCCTATTTGGCTTTTGGGATTGGTTTGTTTTCTATTTGGGGAACACGTTTTAATGAGAATTTAGTGAAGCAAGGGATACAAATGCCGAGTGTGCAAGATGTAAGTATAGGTGGTGCTGATGTGTGGTTGTTTATGAGTGTAATTCTTTTGGTCATTGCACAGATTTTTAAAAAGGGAATAGAAATTCAAACGGAAAATGAGTTAACTATATAAAGTATGGCAATAATTGTAAATCTGGATGTAATGATGGCCAAGCGTAAAATATCGCTGAATGAACTTTCCGAAAAGGTTGATTTGACGTTGTCTAATTTATCAATTTTAAAAACGGGTAAGGCTAAAGCTATACGGTTTAGTACTTTGGAGGCTATTTGTAAAGCATTGGATTGTCAGCCAGGAGATATTTTAGAATATTCTAACAACGAATAAGTACAAAGGGTAGTGGTGAGGTTGTGAGTTTTGTTTTGAAAATGAGGTTGTTAGGTTTTGCTAATCTGGCTAATATTCGAAAAAAATTGATAATCACGGTTTTAAACACTACCTTTGCCACCCGAAACTGGAAAAACAGTATTCGAGGAAAATAAATATTTGAATTTATATTATGAATAACATTGTTGCGATAGTAGGAAGACCTAATGTAGGGAAATCAACCCTTTTTAATAGGCTGATACAAAGAAGAGAAGCTATTGTAGATTCAGTATCTGGGGTGACCCGAGATAGAAACTATGGTAAAAGCGAGTGGAACGGAAAAGAATTTTCTGTAATTGATACCGGTGGATATGTGCGTGGTTCTGATGATGTTTTTGAAGGAGAAATCCGTAAACAAGTCGAACTGGCTATTGATGAGGCTGATGTTATCATTTTTGTGGTTGATGTAGAAGAAGGGATTACTCCCATGGATGATGTTGTTGCGCGTTTATTGCGTAAAGTGACAAAGCCAGTTCTTTTAGCGGTAAACAAGGTAGATAATGCTATGCGTGAGAAAGATGCTCTTGAGTTTTATAACTTGGGTTTAGGAGAATATTATACATTTGCAAGTATTTCAGGGAGTGGAACCGGAGATTTATTGGATGCAGTAATTGATGCTTTTCCTGTGAAACCAGAACCGGTTCAAGAAGAAGTAGTTTTACCTCGTTTTGCAGTGGTAGGACGTCCTAATGCAGGTAAATCAAGTTTTATCAATGCATTAATTGGTAAAGAACGTTTTATGGTAACGGATATCGCTGGTACAACCCGTGATGCAATTGATACGAAGTTTGACCGTTTTGGTTTTGAATTTAATTTAGTTGATACTGCGGGAATCCGTCGTAAAGCTAAGGTAAAAGAGGATTTAGAATTTTATTCTGTAATGCGTTCCGTGCGTGCGATTGAACATGCTGATATTTGTATCTTGATTATTGATGCCACTCGTGGTTTTGAAGGACAGGATCAAAGTATATTTTGGTTAGCGGAAAAAAATAGAAAAGGAGTTGTAATTCTTGTTAATAAATGGGATTTGGTTGAAAAGGAAACTATGTCTACCAGAGATTATGAGGAGAAAATTAAAAAAGAATTAATGCCGTTTACGGATGTGCCTATTCTTTTTGTTTCAGCATTAACAAAACAACGTTTGTTGAAAGCATTGGAAGCAACTGTAAAAGTGTATGAGAATAGACAACAACGTATTGCGACTTCAAAATTCAACGAATTTATGTTGAAAGTGATTGAAGCATATCCGCCACCAGCAACAAAAGGGAAGTACGTGAAAATTAAATATTGCATGCAATTGCCAACACAGACACCACAATTTGTGTTTTTTGCCAATATGCCACAATATGTAAAAGAACCGTACAAACGTTATCTGGAAAATAAAATTAGAGAAAAATGGGACTTTTCAGGAGTACCAATCGATATCTATATCAGGGAGAAATAATCTTTATTTCGATAATTATACTAGTAAGTTTATTGAGTTTGTAAAAGCTCGATAAACTTTTTTTATTTTTAGGAAAAAAATATGAACGCAATAAATGGCAAAGTAGTTTGGATTACAGGCGCTTCAAGTGGGATAGGAGAAGCTTTGGCTTATGAATTGGCTAGGAGGAATTGTAAACTGATTCTTTCGGCACGGAACATAAAAGCTTTAGAAGATGTGAAATCTAAATGTTCAACAGCGGAAGTTGTAATTTTGCCTTTTGATCTGTCGGATTTTGACAATGCTAAAAATCAGGTAGAAAATGCTATTGCTGCCTTTGGAAAAATTGATGTTCTAGTGAATAACGGAGGTGTCAGCCAACGCTCACTGATTGCTGACACCGATTTTGAAGTAGATAAAAAACTAATTGAAGTAGATTATCTAGGTACAGTTGCGCTGACAAAAGCTTTATTGCCTCATTTTATCAAAAATAAGAAAGGACATTTTGTTACTGTAACCAGTCTAATGGGGAAGTTTGGGTCGCCATATCGTTCCGGCTATTGTGGAGCGAAGCATGCTTTACATGGTTTTTTTGACGTACTAAGAATGGAACATCAAAAAGATAATATTAATGTCACCTTAATTTGTCCCGGTTTTATCCAAACAAATGTGGCAAAAAATGCACTTACTGCTGATGGATCAAAACAAAATACGGACGATGAAGCCACTTTAAATGGTATGCCAGTGGCTATTTTTGTAAAAAAATTAATCAAAGCTGTTGAATCAAATACCTTTGAAGCTTACATTGGCGGAAAAGAAGTTTTAGGCGTTTATTTGAAACGTTTTTTTCCTAAACTGTTGCATCGTTTTGTTCTGCAAAGTAAAGTTAGATAATCTGAATTTCAATAGTTCAAATTGATGATTATAGTATTGTAAAATAGGAAGAAATCCCGAGCAGTCGGGATTTCTTTGCTAAAAGCTGATTTGTGCGATTAGCTTTCTTCTTCTTTTTCCAAAGTTTCCATTGGATGGTCACCGTACCAATCTTTAAATGTTTTTGTAGTTTGATAATCATCAGTTATCACGGTGTATACCATAAAAAGGATTAACGGTATACCAACGCAATATAGGGTCATTATTACCGGCAAAGCAACATTAGTTTGACATAAACCGGCAAAAACAAAAACATAAATGGTAGTGAACCAAACGAGTTTAATTGCAAAATTTTTCATGGCTATATCTTTTAAATAAAGTTACGGCACAAATTTTAAAAATTAGTTAATGTATTGATAATCAAAATTTAAAATATTTATAAATATTTATCGGTAGCAAATTATAAATGCTGTTTATAATTTTTTTGTGATTTTAATTTTATGAAAAATGCTGAAGCGGATGATGTCTCTGTTGAAAAAATCGATTCCATTACTTCTTCTTTGAAAACTGTTTAGGTACCCGAGTTCAAATGCTAAATTGCTATTGAGTCCATAATGTATGGCAGCATAAATTCTATTTTGATCAAACGTATTTTTAATTATTTTTTTTCCAAAATTGAACATTATCTCATCAGACAGTACGGCTTTTAATAACTGTTTTTCTTTTTTCCAAAAAATGTAATCAGCTTGAAGTCTGTATCTGAATCTCCAAAAAAAAGTAGTGCCAGGGAGCAACTCATCTTTATTAGCATTGTGAATAAAGCGCTCTTCTACTTGAAAACGTTGTGTCAGCGTTACTTTATTAGCATTTGATTTCCATGTAAGATCCTGCTGTCCTCTGTATTCAGGGGTATTGTAATCAGGATTAATTTCAGGGACTTGTGTATCAACAGAAAAATAAGCAAAGCCAGCACCTGTCTCTAAATGATCATTGATTTTATAGCGACCTTGAATTCGGATGACATATAAGTTTTCTTGCATTGGTTTTAGAAAAAGTCGGTTGTCAAATTCAGAATGCAAAGACCATTTTTCGTTTAGCAGTAATTGATTGTAATAACGAGTCCAAAGAATACTTTGATGATCAATATTTTTTCCCTTCGTTTGCGCTTGGCAAAGAATAGACAGGAGTAAGAATAAAATGACTCTAAATTTTTTCACGGAGCTTTATTTCATTTTTGGCAAATTTACATAAAGTCTATAAATCCTATAGGTATTGTTTTATGTTTTTAAAAAATATTTTAATTTATCAACTTAATAGTGTTTTATAAAAAAGAAAACAGCACTCTTAAAACCTGATTTTTAAGAGTGCTGTTTCAAATTTTAATTTTTTGAAAGTTTATTAAAGTGAATATTTCAATGTAACTCCATATGTTCTTTGGTCGCCTAATACGCCTGCATAATGTCCTGCATTTCCTCCAGCTGGTAGCAATTGCTCGAAGTAATCTTTGTTCAATAGGTTACGACCCCAAAAGTTTACAGATAATCCTTCGGTTGCTCTAAATCCAAAACGACCGTTAAAGATAGCGTAACCTTGTACCACCAAGTATTTTGAAGCTGATGGGCTAGATGAAAATTCAGAACGAGCATAAGAGTCAATTGCTACAAAGAATTTACCTAGGTTGCTAAAAAACTTAGCTGATTTGGTATATTCTCCGCCTAAACTTCCAGCCCATTTTGATACACCTGGTAAAGTACTTCCTGACACATCCTTGAAAGATACAGGCGCTCCCGTTTCTTCAAGAGGTAATGGAGCATTGGTGAATTTAACATATTTTCCATCCGTATAACTCAATGCACCGTTGAAGGCAAAATGTTCATTGATTACAAAACTAGCATCAACTTCGGCACCTCGTACACGTACTTTGTCCGCATTGGCTAGGTAACCACGATTCACCCCTAATTCAGCTGCTTGTACATTGGTTTGGAAATCTTTGATATCCGTATTGTACAAAGTCAGGTTTAAAATAGATCTTTTGAACGGAGAGGTTTTTATTCCAATTTCATAATGATTTACGTCTTCGGGTCTGATTACGGCAAGATCAGCTAATGTTTGTCCTGCAGCAGGAGTAGGCAATCCGGCTACATTTACACCCACTGGTTTGTAACTCTTAGCATAAGTAGCGTAGCCATTAATTTTATCAGTCGCTTTGTAATTCACCGTTATATTTCCTGAAAAGTCAAACTTGTCTTTGTTTGCAGAGAACGTTTGGTTGGTGTACACCGCTCTTTTTATTGCCAATAATTGTGGATCGTTGGTTTGTAAACCACCATACGTTTGACGGTCGTAATTCGATTCTTTTTTGTCATAATTGTAGCGCAAGCCTGGAAGAATGTGCAATCTATCGGTAACTTGCCAATCTAGTTGACCAAATAAAGCCGCACTTACAGCATGAATATCAGCAATAGTGCGTATTCCGTAGCCTTCAAGCAATCCTGGTTCAGCCCATCTTGCAAGCGGTACAGGAGTTGAAACCCCATTATTGTTGTAGTTTACTGGCGATTGAGAAAAACGCCATTGTGCATTTCCAGATTCTTCTGTTCCTCTAATCTTAACCGTTTGATCGATAAAAAAGGCACCAACTACACCGCTTAATTTGGATGTCACTTGTCCTGCATAACGAATTTCTTGTGTCAACTGCGTGTGTCTGGCTGGATTTTGTGATTTAGCCAAAACTTGAAGTCCTGTGAAATCTCTATCATTTGAAGGATCCCAGTTCCAAAAACGCCATGCCGTAGTTGAAGTCAAGGTACCTTTACCAATTTTCGTATCTATGTTAAGTGAGGCACCGCCTAAATCTTGTCCCGAGCGCCATGGTGTATCGTGATCAATTTTACGGTCAAAAGCATTTCTGCTAGGGAGTTGATAATTTAAATCGGCAATGATGGCGTCAAATTGGCGGTAAGCAGCCCTTTTTGTTGGTGCTACACCAGCAATAACTTGTGCATATCCATCAGGACGCTGTGTGGTAATATCAGCTGCGAATAAAATGTTCGTATTTTCAGTAGCATTGTACAATAATTGTCCTCTAATTCCTTGATTGTTTAAGGTATTTGTGGCTCTTCCAGTCACTACATTATCAATTAATCCGTCTCTTTGTGTTCCTGAGAAAGAGATTCGACCAGCCAGTTTTTTGCTCAATCCACCTGTAATGGATGTTTTAGCTTGAAGGAAACCGTAATTTCCGTAGCTTACTTCAAAATCAGCACCAGAGGTAAAACTAGGTTTTCTGGTGGTAATGTTAAAAGCGCCTGAGGTTGTATTTTTACCAAAAAGAGATCCTTGTGGTCCACGCAATACTTCGATTCTATCAATATCTACAAAGTCTAAAGTGGTGGCTGCTGGACGCGAATAATACACACCATCAACATAAAAACCAACTCCGGGATCAATACCATCATTAGTTAGTCCGTAAGGCGAACCAAGTCCTCTAATGTTGATACCTGTATTTCTAGGGTTTGAGGAATACAATTGTACAGAAGGGATCAATTCTTTCACTCGATTCACGTTGAAAGCCCCTGCTTGTTCCGCTTGTTTTCCAGTTACTACAGATACGGCAATTGGGATGTCCTGCGCTTTTTCTATTCTTCTGCGAGAGGTAACGACCACTTCAGAGAGTACTTTTTCTTCTCCGTATGAGATGATAATTTCCAGTGGTTTTATGTTGGTAGGTAATTCGGTAATTTTAATTTCTTTGGTATTGTAGCCAGCATATTGCACAATAAGCGTGAAGGGAAGTGACTTTGCTTCGATACTAAAGGATCCATCAGTTAGCGTTGTAGTAGTGTTTGTGGTGCCTTTTAGTACGATATTGACACCTGCAATTGAGGTATCTTGTTCGTCTTTTACTTTTCCCTCAAGAACAACTTGAGCAAAAGATGTTGAGAATGTTAAAACGAATACTATTGTAATTATATTTTTTATAGAATTTTTCATTTATATTAAGTATATGTAATTAGTAGAATTTTAATTAAATTTTTTTACTAGCACATACACATTATTTGAGAACTCTTTTTTTCAATTATAATTAGTGGATTTTTTCGGGTTTGCCTATTCAGAAAAGCAAGCTTACTTCGGTACGTTTTCATACGTTTAAATTTGGATTGTTAATGATATATTAAATTCGATGCAAATATATAATTAATTCTATAAAATTAGTAGAGTTTAAAATATATTTTTTTATTTTTTTACCAATGAAGCAATAGTAATGCCTTGCATAGCCTTTAAAGTTTCCTCTCGAATAGTAATCAATCCGTGTCGTAGTAGGCATTCCGATTCATCGATGCAATCAGAACAGCGTTCGTAAAAATTCAATGATGCACAAGGAAGTAATGCAATTGCACCATCAAAAAGTCGGTGAATATCGGCTAAAGTAATTTCGTTTTTAGATTTCAAAAGATAATAACCGCCAAATTTACCTTGTTTACTTCCTACGAAATGGCCACGTTTTAAATCCAATAGAATCTGTTCCAAAAATTTTTTTGGAATAGAGGCTGCCTCAGCAATTTCTACTGTTTTAGAGATATGGTCTACATCTTGTTCTGCTAAATAGAGCAGTGCTTTAAGTGCATATTTGGTTTTTTGTGAAAGCATTTGATATTCGTATTACGCTTTTTAAGTCTATTAAAAACTAGGCTAAAGGTACTTGTTTTTTTAAACGAAACAACTCTAATTTATGAAGTTTTTAGATCTTCAGGATGTGTGTTTCATTATTGTGATTGCTTACCGCTAATTTGAAAAAGGATAAAGAGGCGTAAAGCAGTCTTCATCCTTTTACTGTATTGGCTTAAATCACAAGTTTATTTACAAGTGCTTTTTAATTTAATAGTGTAATCTGGATTTAATGGTTCATTTGTTTGTGCTAGTCGTTGCGAACCTACATTTGCTGGACATGCAATATCATTAGTTGCATTATAAACAATTCGTTTTCCAGTAACCAATAGTGTTTTGGGAACATAAAGTTGTACTTTGGTTATTGCATAACCAGAGGGAAAATACCGAATGTAGTATCCATCTGGGTGTAAAGTCCAAATCCCACTTGGAATATCCGTGCGTACAGGTGCCATGCCGGCAATGATGGCATATTTTTCCATTTCGGCGTAGGTATAATTTCCATTAGCTACCATTTGTCGAATGTTATTTTCGGCTTCAAAAACATTTTGTACCGCTTCAGGAAGTTTTGATTTTGCTTGATTCATAATGCTCGCAGGCAATACACCTAGCATGCCACCTTCAAGGTGTGTTAATTCGGCTGTACTCAATAGTGCGACAGCAGTAAGTTTCAATTGCCCACTGAAATCGGCAAAACGGGCTCTAGCTATAATAGCCCATAATAATTCTTGTATGTTGTGCTGCTTTATTTCAGGATGTTTTTCGGCATTTTTTAAAATAGTAGTTACAATTTCTTGCTTAGGACCTAGAGTAGGTGCGTACATGTATCCATCGCCTTGAGATGGTGCAAAGGTACCTGCTTTTAAACAATAACTTTTCGCACTCATTTCATAAAAACCATCGCACAATACATAACCACCTTCAGTAGCTTTTGGTAACAAATACAATGGTTGCGCGTTTTTTACTACTAGTAAATCAGGTAATTTTGATCCTGTTTGGTCCACATCTTCAAATGAAGTGGTAATCGATTCTGGTTTTTTCAGCACTTGATCAAGTCCCATTTTTTTTGCGCCC
Source organism: Flavobacterium sp. GNP002 (assembly GCF_054343795.1). Lineage (NCBI taxonomy): Bacteria > Pseudomonadati > Bacteroidota > Flavobacteriia > Flavobacteriales > Flavobacteriaceae > Flavobacterium > Flavobacterium sp. GNP002. Next base: position 505,435 of record NZ_JBTGUW010000001.1, on the reverse strand, counting down.
AAAGCAGCGCCTGCTTGTAATGCTTTTTCTTTCCAACCACTAAATTGTGCGTAACCTTGCAATCCAGTGCATAAAATTAGAATCACGATACTATGCGATAACTTTAATTTTTTCATTATTTAAAAATTTAGTTTTTTTACTCAAAGATAAAATTGTTACTACTAATTTAATTAAAAAGACATTTAATTTTTTGTCTAGTGAAGTTACTTTTTTAAGCAGCAAAAACTACTATGAAGTGCTATTTATAGACAAAAAAAAGCTGCGATTGCAGCTTTTAATTATTTTATATGTTTACCAATCTCCACCAGATCCACCGCCAGAGAAACCTCCGCCACCAAATCCACCACCGAAACCTCCACCGCCAAATCCACCACCAGATGAACCTCCGCCGAAACCACCTCCGCCACTGTTTCTTCCAAGGCTGCTTAGAATAATGACATCCAATAGACTTGGGCCTATGCCACCGCCTCTGTTACCGGAATTTCCACCGCCGCCTTTGTTTCGAGATATAAGTACTAATATTATGATGACAATAACTATTAAGGGTAAAATAGGGAATCCTTTATATTTTGTTGTTTTAACTCGTTCACCTTTATATTTTCCTTTAAAAACATCAAATAAAGCATCCGTTCCTTTATCAAGTCCTTTGTAATAACTTCCTGCTTTAAATTCAGGAATAATGATGTTTCGTGTAATTTCTCCACCTATACCTGCAGTCAATCGATCTTCAAGACCATATCCTGGTGAAATCCATATTTTTCTTTCAGCTTTTGCCAATAAAATAAGTACTCCATTATCATTTTTTGCTGTTCCTCCGATTCCCCATGCATGTCCCCATTTTGGAGTAAGGATCCCAATGTCTTCACCTTTAAGGGTTTCTATGGTAATAATCACAATTTGAGTAGTGGTAGAATCAGAATATTTAATCAGTTTTTCTTCTAATTGTGCTTTTTCTGTTGCGCTTAAAACATTCGCATAATCATAAACAGAAGTCTGTAAAGTTGGCTTTTCAGGAATGGTAAATTGTGCAAAGCCAATTTGTGTGAATAACAAATAAACAAACAGCTTTAGGAAAATTGTAGTATTCTTTTTTTGTAATAGCATTATCCTCTAGATATTTCGTTTGATAATTCATTTGTGTCGCCTTCCAGCCAAGGGAAATATTTCTGCAATTGCTCTCCAGCTCTGGTAATTCCATCGATAAGACCTTGCTTAAAATCTCCTTTTTTGAATTCTGCTACCATAACGTCTCGGGTACAATTCCAAAAATCATCTTGTACGACATCATTAATGCCTTTGTCACCACAAATTACAAAATTTCTGTCTTCTACCGCTAAGTAAATCAAAACGCCATTTTGAAGTTCAGTTTCATCCATTTTTAGTTCATGAAAAACTTCCATGGCGCGATCATACGCATCCATGGAAGTTGTTTTTTCTATATGAACTCTAATCTCGCCAGAAGTATTTTTTTCAGCCATACGAATAGCTTCAACAATTTCTTGTTCTTCTTCTTTGGTTAAAAAATCTTCTACTTTTGACATTGAAATATTTTTGATTTAAGATTAACGATTTTTGATTACAGAATTATTAAATCTGCAATAAAAACCGTTAATTTTTATGGGTTGTTTCTTCAATTTAAATTTGACTTATTTGGACTTCTAAAAATCTAAGAAGTCTAATAATCTAACTTTAGAATTTTACTTCAACTGGTTTATCTGCACCTTCAACTGCATTAAAATATGCTTTCTCTTTGAATCCGAATAATCCAGCAAATAAGCTGTTTGGAAACGTCTTGATGTGAGAGTTATATGGTTTTACTGCTTCGTTGAAACGCGTTCTCGCCGTTAGAATTTGATTTTCTGTGCTTGCCAATTCGTCCTGTAATTTCAAGAAGTTCTGGTTTGCTTTCAATTCTGGATACGCTTCAACCGATACCAATAAACGAGACAATGAACTGCTCACACCACTTTGTGCTTTGTTGAATTCAGCTAATTGTTCCGGAGTAATATTTGCTGGATCAATTTTTACAGAAGTAGCTTTAGAACGCGCTTCGATAACTGCTGTCAACGTGCTTTTTTCAAAATCAGCGGCACCTTTTACCGTATTTACTAAATTCCCAATAAGGTCATTTCTTCTTTGATACGCTGTTTGAACATCACCCCAAGATTGTTCTACATTTTGGTTTAACGTTACTGCAGTATTATTAATTCCTTTAACCCAGCTGTAAATTACAAAAATTACAACCGCTCCGATAATCCAAGGCAAAAATCTTCTCATGTTTACTTAATTTAATGTTTATTATTTAATTGTTTAAAGTTTAATTTGGTTGTAGTCGTGACGGCTACAATTCGTTTTTAATATTTGTTAATTGTGTGCGTATTGTTTCTAATTTTCGAATAATTTCAAACTTATCCAAGGTTTTCTTTTGTCCTTCTTTTAAATGCGTTTTGGCACCTTCCAGCGTAAATCCTCTCTCTTTTACCAAGTGATAGATCAATTGTAAATTTGTGATATCTTCAGGCGTAAACATTCGGTTACCCTTTGCATTTTTCTTAGGTTTTAAAATATCAAACTCACTATCCCAAAAACGAATCAGCGATGCATTCACGTCAAATGCCTTGGCTACTTCGCCAATGCTGTAATATCTTTTGTCTTTAGATAATTCAATATGCATATCTGTTTTTTATTTTTTGTCCAGTTGAATTGTCACTGAATACTATTTTTTATCTTCTATCTGAACACTGTGAATCGAACACTGCACACTACATTTTGTATTAGTCTAAAGATTGATTCTCCTGGTTTGCCAGTTGCGCGATTACAACATATTCCACTGCCGAAATATTTCCGTAATAAAAATTAAGCGGATTCACCACTTTTTTATCTTTTAGCACTTCATAATGCAAATGTGGTGCTTCGGATCTTCCTGTGCTTCCCACATAACCTATAACGTCACCTCGTTTTACGCGTTGTCCAGCTCGGGCTTTATATTTGCTCAAATGTGCGTATAAAGTTTCGTATCCAAATCCATGCCGAATAACAATATGATTTCCATATCCGGAAGCAGTGTTGTCTGCTTTTGCTACCACTCCGTCACCCGTAGCATAAATGGGCGTTCCTGTTTTTGCTGTAAAATCCATGCCTTCATGCATTTTCCTTGCTTTTGTAAAAGGATCCGTACGATATCCAAAACCAGACGCCATTTGTTTTAAATTTTCATTTTGTACTGGCTGAATGGCAGGAATGGCTGACAAAAAATCACTTTTGGCTTCTGCCAATTTCAAAATCACATCCAATGATTTGGACTGAACCGCTAATTCCTTGCTAAGGACATCAATCCTTTTTGTGGTATTGATTACCAACTGGGAATTGTTATAACCTTCTAATGTTTTATACCTATTGATTCCCGGTAATCCTGTTTTCCGTATGGAATCAGGAATAGCCGATTTGTTAAAATACACGCGATACAAATTATTATCTCGATCTTCAATAGCTTCAATAACGCCATTTACCTGATCCATTTTTTTGTTCAGCAGCGCATAATTCAATTTCAAATTTTCAATTTCACGCGCTTGCAAACGGTCTTTTGGTGTTTCAAAATAAGGAGTGTTCAATAAAAGAATAAAACTTAAAAAACCAAACAATGCCGATGCCAATAAAAACAGAATAATAACACCAAGTTTTCTTCTTTTTCGTGTTTTTATTTTTCTATAGGCTAGATTTTCGGAATCGTAATAATATTTTACTTTCGACATATTTTAAAATACCCTATTTTTGCACACTGTAAAAAGGTTAGACGAACAAATTTAAGAAATGTTTCATTTGTTACACTCTTTTTTCAGGAATAAATAAAATAATGTGCCTGTTCCAGCTATTCGTTACAAGTTCTCGTTTATAAATCTTTTTTTCTAATGAGCTAGCAGGAGCTTATCCCGAGACTTCGGGAGTCGCTCTGCCACCTCAAGAAAAAATAGATGTATAAATCTTGAAGCTTTTCACTGCTAACTGAGGCAAAAGAAATTAAAAGATTTAATGATTAAAAGATTGAAAAATTCAATTCTAAATAATCTTTAAATTTTTGAATCTTTAAATATTTAAATTAAAAAAATGAAATCACAAGACGTACGTAAACAATTTCTGGATTTTTTTGCATCAAATGGACACTTAATCGTTCCATCGGCACCCATAGTTCTTAAGGATGATCCAACACTGATGTTCAACAACTCAGGAATGGCGCAGTTCAAAGAATATTTTCTGGGTAATGGAACTCCAAAAAGCACCAGAATTGCCGATACGCAAAAATGTCTTCGTGTTTCAGGAAAACATAATGACTTGGAAGATGTAGGTTTTGATACCTATCATCACACCATGTTTGAAATGCTGGGAAACTGGTCATTTGGAGATTATTTCAAAAAAGAAGCCATCAACTGGGCTTGGCAACTTTTGACAGAAGTTTATAAAATTCCAAAAGAAAACTTATACGTTTCCGTTTTCGAAGGAAATCCGGATGAAAACGTACCATTCGACCAAGAAGCTTGGGATATTTGGAAAGAATTGATTGACGAAGACCGAATCATTCTTGGAAACAAGAAAGACAACTTCTGGGAAATGGGTGACCAAGGACCATGTGGACCGTGCTCAGAAATTCACGTTGACATTCGTTCTGCAGAAGAAAAAGCTTTAGTTTCAGGAAAAAGTTTGGTAAACAATGACCATCCGCAAGTTGTGGAAATTTGGAACAATGTATTTATGGAATTCAACCGTAAAGCAGATGGTTCTCTGGAAAAATTGCCTGCAAAACACGTTGATACCGGAATGGGATTTGAGCGTTTGTGTATGGCATTACAAGGAAAAACTTCCAATTATGACACCGATGTTTTTACACCGCTTATTGAAAAAGTTGAACAAATTACAGGATTAAAATACACTTCAAACGAAGTTTTAAATATTACCGAAGAACAGAATAAAACTAATATCGCTATTCGTGTAGTGGTCGATCACGTTCGTGCCGTAGCTTTTGCTATTGCTGACGGGCAATTGCCATCAAACACAGGTGCTGGTTATGTAATTCGTAGAATTTTACGTCGTGCAATTCGTTACGGATTTACGTTTCTGAATACTAAAGAACCTTTCATCAATCAATTGGTTGGTGTTTTAGCAAATCAAATGGGGGAGTTTTTCCCGGAAATCAAATCGCAACAACAATTGGTTACGAATGTAATTCGTGAAGAAGAAGCTTCTTTCTTGAGAACTTTAGACCAAGGATTACAATTATTAGAAAATGTAGTTGCCGAAACTAAAGGATCAACCGTTTCTGGAACAAAAGCATTTGAATTATACGATACTTTTGGGTTTCCAATTGACTTAACCGCATTGATTCTTAGAGAAAAAGGTTTCGAACTTGACGAAGCTGGTTTTAACGCTGCGATGCAAGAACAAAAAAATCGTTCCCGTGCTGCATCAGAAGTTTCTACCGAAGACTGGTCAGTTTTGATTCCCGGAAATGTAGAAACATTTGTAGGCTACGATCTATCAGAAAGTGACGTAAAAATCACTCGTATCCGTAAAGTGGACAGTAAAAAAGATGGGATTTTATACCAAATTGTTTTAGATAATACACCATTTTATCCAGAAGGTGGTGGACAAGTAGGCGATAAAGGAATGTTGGTTTCTGCAAATGAAACTATCGAAATAATCGACACTAAAAAAGAAAACAACCTGATTTTACATTTTACAAAACAATTACCAGAAAATGTAAACGCTGGTTTTGTTGCTAAAGTAAATCAGGATTTGAGAAGCTTATCTTCCAGAAATCACTCTGCTACGCACTTGATGCATCAAGCGTTGAGAAGTATTTTAGGAACTCACGTAGAACAAAAAGGTTCTTTAGTAAATCCAAACTATTTGCGTTTTGACTTTTCGCATTTTGCTAAAATGACGGAAACCGAATTGCAACAAGTAGAAGATTTTGTAAATGCAAGAATCCAGGAACAATTACCACTTATAGAAAGACGAAATATTCCTTTTGAGCAAGCAGTTCAAGAAGGAGCGATGGCACTTTTTGGAGAGAAATATGGAGATGAGGTTCGTGCGATTAAATTTGGCGAAAGCATGGAATTATGCGGTGGAATCCACGTGAAAAACACAGCTGAAATCTGGCATTTCAAAATCGTTTCAGAAGGAGCGGTTGCTGCGGGGATTCGTCGTATTGAAGCCATTACAAGTGATGCGGTTAAAGCACACTTTGCTTCGTATGAAAACACATTAAATGAAGTAAAAACAGCGTTGAAAAATCCTCAGGATATTCTGAAAGCCGTTCATTCGATGCAAGAAGAAAATGCCAAATTAGCGAAACAAATTGAGGCTTTGGTAAAAGATAAGGTAAAAAACATGAAAACGAGTTTAATTGCTGAAATACAGGAAATAAACGGTGTTCAATTTTTGGCAAAACAAGTGGATTTGAATCCGGAAGGAGCAAAAGATTTAGCGTATGAATTAGGGAACTTAGGGAATAATTTATTTTTAGTTTTGGCAACAGCTGACGAAGAAAAACCAATGCTAACGTGTTATGTTTCTAAAGAATTAGTCGCAGAGAAAAACCTAAATGCTGGACAAGTAGTTCGTGAATTGGGTAAATTTATCCAAGGCGGCGGCGGCGGGCAACCATTTTTTGCTACAGCAGGAGGGAAGAATGTCGCAGGAATTCAACAAGCTTTGGAGAAAGCAGTTGAGTTTGTAAAGTAGAACAAATTTATTTTTTTATAATAGAAACCCTTTTAGGACTTACGTTCTAAAAGGGTTTGTTTTTTTTGTCAAACACAGTATTTTTAGCGGCTGCACATAGTGTTATCGGGAGGTTTAAAAAAGTAGTTCAACCGAAATATAGGGATTGTAACGATGAATATTGTGGCTTTTGTTTTGTTTTTCTAGGTTTGACCGATGTAGTACTCCAAGGGTTGAGGAAGGCGAATAGATTTATTTATTATAATGAAACAGACAAAAAAAATATTTTTCGTATTATCAATTTTTATTTTAACACTTTATTCGTGTTCAAATGATACTGATGATAGTATAAAATTGCTAAAGAAAGTTGTTGAGACGTCAGCGCAAGGTACTGAAGCAACAACGTTATTTACTTATAATGGAACTGAAATAGTTCGTGTTGAAGGAGCTCAGAAACGTACCGTTTTTACCTATACGGATGGTTTGATTACAAAAGTTGTAACGTTAAATAAAACAAATCAACAAAGTGAGACCATTGAATACAGTTACCTTCTGGGTAAATTAGTTGAAGTTGAATCTTTAGGGAATTACAGAATAAGTTATATTCATAATTCAGATAAAACCGTTTCTTATCAAAAATTCACGATTGGTTCAGGAAATCAAGAGGTAAAAGAATTTCACGGGACATTGTATTTTGAAAATGAAAATTTGATTAAAGAGGAAAGGATATTAGACAATACGGTTGCAGGAGTTGCTTCAAATTACAGTATAAGTTTTGACTATGATTCGAATAATAATCCTTTGTATAATGTATTAGGATATAAAAAATTATTAAACCATATGGAGACCATTTCATCAAATAACAGTTTGATAAATACAGTAATTACAACTACTACTAATGGGAATCAAGTATTATCGTCTGCTAATTTTTATAAAAGCTCTTTTAAATATGATTCGGATAATTATCCAACGGAACAGGTTTCGGAAACGGCACTTTTGGCTAATGGAAATAGAGGGTATCTGAAAAGAGAATACTTCTATTAATAAAAATATTTATTTTAAAGTAACCCTTTCAGCGTATAAAACTCTGAAAGGGTTTTTTTATACCAATGAAAAAAGAACTAAACCTTATTTAATTCGCTAAAATTATTCAAATTTGTAGTAAATAAAATAGCAATGCAATTCAGAACCCAAATCCCCATTTCTAAAAGTAATTATCAAATAGATTATAATTCAAAAATTATGTCTTTAGGTTCTTGTTTTGCGGTTAATATGGCTGAGAAATTGGACTATTTTAAATTTCAAAATAGCTGTAATCCATTTGGGATTTTATTCCATCCGTTGGCGATTGAAAAACTAATAGATTTTGCTGTTTCCGAAAAGCAATTTATAGAAAACGACATTTTTTTTCACAATGAACGCTGGCATTGTTTTGATGTACATTCTGATTTGAGTAATTCAAATAAAGAGGAATTAGTAGCAACATTAAACACCATAATCAAATCAATAAATCAACAAATAACTGAATCAACTCATTTTATCATCACTTATGGAACCTCGTGGGTATATCGAAATATAGAAAGTGATTCCATTGTGGCAAATTGCCATAAAGTGCCACAAAAGCAGTTTAAGAAAGAATTACTTTCTGTTGAAGAAATAAAAAAAAGTATTACAAATACAGTAAAATTAATTCATTCTGTAAACCCTGATTGCACTATAATTTTTACGGTTTCACCGGTACGACACATCAAAGATGGTTTTGTCGAAAACCAATGGAGCAAAGCCACTATAATTAGTGCGCTTCATGGGGCTATTGACTTTCAACTTTCGACTATAAATTACTTTCCTTCTTACGAAATCATGATGGATGAACTTCGGGATTACCGTTTTTATTCCGAAGATATGTTGCATCCCAACCAAGTGGCAATCGATTATATCTGGAAACGTTTCAAGGAAACTACAATTTCTGAAACTGCTTTTGCGGTGATGGAAGAAGTGGAGGGAATTCAAAAAAGTCTTTCACACAAACCTTTTAACCCAAATTCTGAAAGTCATTTAAAGTTTCAGTCCAAAGTCAGAGAAAAAATCACTAAATTGGAAAATCAATATTCATTTATGAAATTTTAATTATGCTTAGAAGAATACTTATTGGAATAGCAGTTATCGGTGGAATATTTTTGTTGTTTAAATATTGCGATTTTAAGAAAAAAGAGGATGAAGATATCACGTACAACACAAATCTCATTCAGCAACAAATTCTGAACGTAGGGAAATTGGTAGTTACAGAAGGTCATTTTTCTGAAGTGATAACCTATAAAAACCAACAAAAATACTTGTTGGATATGCTTTCTTTCGAGAAAAAAGCTTTGGTTGTTGTCAATGCCGATGTGACTGTTGCGTATGATTTGCACAAAATGAAATACGATATCGATGAAAAAAACAAGACCATAACGATTGTAAGTATTCCAAAAGAAGAAATAAAAATCAGTCCTGACATTCAATTTTATGATGTCGAGCAAAGCAAATTGAATCCGTTTACGGGAGATGATTACAATAAAATCAACAAATCGGTAAAAGCAAATCTGGCTAAGAAAATAGAAAAATCTTCCTTAAAAACGAATGCACAAAATCGATTGATCAGCGAGTTGTCTAAACTATTAATCACGACGAGTCAGTTGGGTTGGACTTTAAAATACGAAGGAAAAGTTATCGAAAGCGAAAAAGATTTTGGGCAAAAAATAAAATTATAATTAAAAAAGGAACCGCAAATTCACAAATTATTAGAGTTGTCTAAAATTTGTGAATTTGCGGTTGCTTTTTTTAAGCTTTCTCTTTATCAAAAATCAAGTCCAAACCACCTGCAATCAAATGCGCTACTTCGGGTCTTTTTTGTTTTAATTGATCCAGATAAACCATTATTTCCTGTAGTAATTGAGGTTCGTTTCGGTTTTTCAAAAGCTCAGTAATCTCAATTGATAACAACCAATCGTTTGGATGTTCGGTAACTAATTTTTCATAAATTGGAGCCAGAGAAGTTTGCATATCCTTAGTTTCTCTTATGTTCCGAATCGTTTGGTATAAAACCTCTAAATCATCACGCTCTGCGGTATGTTTTGCTTTTATGGTAGTGCTTGAAGGAAGATGCGAAATCAAGTTAAAACTATTCACATCAGCAGGACCAGAAAAAGCAGAAATTACTTTTTTACCAACAGCCATATCATAAATTCCCCATTCTGGTTGAAACAAAATAGTTTCTCCGTGTGTTACAGTACAATTTTTAAAGCGAATCAGAATAATTTCTCCCTGTAAGTTTCTGGAACCTGTTATGATTTCACCTTCCACAGTAATGTCGCCTTCAAATTCTAGTTTGACCGTTTTAGATTCCAGAATATCATAGGCATTCAAGTCTTTTGGGCTCATGTCCTCGATTGCCAGATTGATACCTTCCAGTTTTCCTATTGGACTTCCAAAACCCTCAGGATGTGTCAAAGTTCCATGGCCTACTAATTCTTTTTCTCTGTAAGCCAAAGCCGTTTTTCCGGTAGTTTGTATGTAAATTGGCTTGCCTTCATGTTCTATTACGGAACTGAAAACACCCGAAATTTGTAAACCAGTACTCAATTCGATTGTTCCCAGAGCATTCGAATCAATTAATTTTTCTATTCCGGATAAACCACCTGTTCTAAGCGCCATTTTATTCGCAAACTCTTCTAAAACCAAGCTTAAGTAAGCAAAATCTGGAGTTACGTAAAGCTGTGGTTGCAGTTTTGTAATATCAAAACTTTGGTTGGCAGCCGATATATCATACGGGATTTTTTTTACCTCATTAGTCATACAATGTGCACTTTCGCCAATTGATGACAACAAACCGGCGCCGTATATTTTTGGATTTTCTACCGTGCCAATCAATCCGTACTCGACAGTCCACCAATGCAGGTTTCTGATTTGCGCCATTTCGGATAGTTCACCCATGTTATTTTGCAAATCCTCGACCGCTTTTTCAGCAGCATCAATAGTGGCTTGGGGAGTATCCTCGGCTTCTTTCACTATCGAAAGCAATCGGATGGCTTCGTACATTTGGTAATCCTTATCCGAAGAAATCGCTTTACAGCCTATTTCGCCAAAACGACGCAAATATTCTGCGTATTCTGGATTGGCAATAATGGGAGCGTGACCGGCACCTTCATGAATAATGTCTGGTGCAGGCGTATATTCAATATGTTCAAGTTGTCGAATGTCAGAAGCAATTACAAGCACATTATAGGCCTGAAATTCCATAAAAGCATTGGGCGGAATAAATCCGTCCACGGCAACGGCAGCCCAACCTATTTCGGTCAAAATGCGGTTCATGCCATACATACTCGGGATATTGTCAATCTCGATTCCTGTTTTTTTCAACCCTTGAAGGTAGGAACTATGTGCTACTTTTGATAAATAATCTACATTTTTGCGCATCACATAACGCCAAACCGCTTGATTTATGGGCGTGTAATCGCTATAATCCTGAGGCTTAATGAATTGTTTTAAGTGCTTTGGCAATCGGTCTAATAACGGATTGCTTTCTATAGTTGAGTTCATATCGAAAACGTTGTAGTTCTACTGCAAAAGTACGAATTTCAGGAGCTATTTCCCGCTTTTCATTGCAAGTTTTTGCAAACCCGTAAGTTTTTCTAAAGTTCATAAAAGAGCTTCCTCCGGTCGCTTTTTATAAACAAGAAAAACCAAAACGGCTTTCGCAAAAAGCTTTTCATTTCACTCGGGGCTAGGGGAGTTGGGGTTTAATTTGAGATTAGATAATTCATCATAATTCAGTTGCGTTCAGTCATTGCGTGGAACGAAGCAATCTCATCAATACATTCCAAGTACAAAGTCTGCTCAGTTCGTCACACTCTCGTTTAAGCTTATAAAAATTTTAAAGCTGTCATTACAACAATAGAAATTGCTATGAAAATCCAGTTTTTTATGGTTGGGCTGTATTTCCGTTTGAATTCTATATTATTTAATGCGAATACAATAGCTATAAAAACAACTGTAATTATTCCTATAATAAATATAGAAATTAAATCTAACTCATTAGGATTGCTTTGGTTTAATCGATAGGAGTTAATTATCAATGTTATTGTAAGCATAATCCAAGTTATAACACTCATCACCCAGCCTTTCGATAGGTTTTTGATTAAAAGTATTGCTGATGAAATAGCAATAAGTGATAGAATTACTAAAGTTGTATTTTTTCTGACAGCCATTTGAACAATGCTCTGATGGTCCATTAATGGATTTTTCCACAAAAAAGTATAATATTGATTGCAAGTTAAATAGACAAAAAACAATATTAAAATACCGAGGCAAATCTGAATTCCAGATAGAATAATTTCAAACATTCTCCAATTATGTTTCATTGGTTTCCGCTAAATTAAAAATTGTGCATTCTCATTTTTGTTGGTACTGAATATGTTCTTTGGCAAACTGTATAGAGGATTGATAGCTATTTTTTGGATTTATTACTTCATCAACTCAAATACCAAAACCTGTGTTTTCTGTTTATCTGAAAAATTATTATCCGAAACAAAAATGATGGATGGATTGCCATTTGCTAATTTTGGTCCAAAAGTAAGTCCTTCAATATTATCTATAAAAATCCCCAAATCATCCATGTTAAGGACCAGTTTTTTAGAAGCCAATTCTAATTTTTGGTTTTGTAAGGAAGGGTAATTTTTCACATTAGTTGCCTTTTTCAAATCACACAAAAACACTTTTACGGTGCAGGCTTGTGTCCCAGTAGAATAGGAGCGTTCCACTACCAACAACTGATTTTTACCATAATACTGAATTGCCGAAACGCCATTTACTGCAAAAGCACCTTTCGGATTGGGCTCAAGCGCAATAGGTTCTAGTTGATAACCGTACTGAGCGGTGTTCTTTTTTGTTTTTGCATCAAATAGATACAATCTGATCAAACCTCCTTTGCTAGTATTGGCTTGGTCGCCATCTTCAAAAAGCGGTTCTTCAATATTGGTATAGATGGTTTTGTATTTTGTGTCAAAAGTTACCCCTTCTAATGTGCCATTGTTTCTCGGGCCTTTTTCTTGATGCCGCATTTTTAAATTTTCCGGTAAGGTAACATTACCCAGAAAATCACCTTTTAAATCCATGAAGTTCAGGGAAGGATTTTGTAAAACTTCCTTATCTGCAGTAATTACTCGCGCGCCTTCACTGCTCCAAATTAAAGAATTCGTCTTTGGATTATAACGCATATCTTCTGGATCTGATGAAGTAGTTGGAGTTGTGGTCCAATTTCCATATGCTTCTCCAATTTCATTTTTTAAGGTAGTGACACTTTGGAAATCGAAACATTCTCTTTTATTTTCGAACAAACGAATTTTTGCAGTATAAAATCTCGAATCGTTAAACATCGATCTGTCATCACATATCAGGTAATACAAATCACTTTTTGCATCATAATCGATTCCGGATAATCCGCCCACTTTTGTATTCTGAAACATTTCCTCAAAAGGAATTTCAATCGAGCTGACTAGTTTTAAACTGGGAGTTGTTTTGCTATCAACGCTTTGTTTTAAATTAGAACAAGAAAATAGAAAAGCTGGAAAAACGGCAAGAAATATTAATTTACGCATAAAGGAATGTGTTGCTGTTTGCAAAAAGGAACGGATTTTGGATTAAAAAACCATTTAAAAAACTACGAATTATTCGTTTGGTTTTTTTCAAGATTACGGAAATAGTCAATTTTGTAATTAAACATTTCAGCCATATTTTTAGCACGTAGTTTAGCTTCTTCGGCCAATGGACCTGCAAATAAACTATCAGTAGTTTCAGTGAAAATTTCCATCCAGCGGTCAAAATGTTCTTTGGCAACTGGTAATTGTTTGTGTGGCGGAAATGGACTTCCGGAATAGGAATGCACTTCGAGTAAAATAGTTTGCCAAAAGCGGTACATTTTTTCCAAATGTTCCGGCCAACGATTTCCTATTTTCTCATTGAAAATGGGTCCAATAAATTCGTCTTGTTGAACTTTAGAATAAAAAGTATCAACCAGTAATTTGATATCGTCGAATGTAGTAATGTCGGTTTGTGGTGTCATGATTGGGTATAAAAAAAGCCTACGCAAAGGTAGACTTTTATGTTTGAATCTTATCGGAAACTATTTTACTTTAGGTGGGAATTGCTCTAAAATTTTAGCAACAAATTCATTGATTCGTTTTTCTTTTTCACTTCGGTTTTCCGTCAAATATCCAATGCCTTCTCCTTGCCATACTAATTCTTTTTTCTTGGCATCAATTAAATCAATATACAATGTTCCTTCAGTCGAAGAGGAAACATAAGTGCTGCGGCCACCCCATAAATAAGGATTCCATCCCCATCCCCAACCGTAACCCCAACCAGCGTTATACTGGTTTACATTAATTCGTTCTCTTTCTTTGGTAAGTATATTAATCAGCAAATCTGGATTTTCACTTTTGGTCATTCCTTTTAAGCTCAATTCTCGGTCTATCGAATTGAGTATTCTTTTTTTGTCCAATTCTGAAATCTCAACTTTATCTATGCCTTTTTTATGGAAAGCGTACGTTTTGTATTGACTAAAATCCACATTATTATCATAATCGGAATATACTTTTACGGAACTGCAAGAGGCAGCTAAGAAAAGTAAAAGTACTGGGAGGAGTTTAATTGCTTTCATGGCTTGATTATTTAGATTACTGAATGATATTAAAGAAACGTTCAACTTTTTAAAAATCCAACAAATTGTCGGCTACTATATTAGGGATGGTCACTTTTAACAAAGGTTGCGTCTCCATCGCTCTTTTTATTGCAAATAGTGCTCCGTCGTTTCGTGCCCAGCTTCTTCTGGAAATTCCGTTATTGACATCCCAGAAAAGCATTGATTCTAAACGTCTTGAAGCTTCTTTTGAACCATCAAGAACCATACCAAAACCACCGTTAATTACCTCGCCCCAGCCTACGCCTCCGCCATTGTGAATAGAAACCCAAGTTGCACCGCGAAAACTGTCTCCAATGACGTTTTGAATCGCCATATCAGCTGTAAAACGGGAGCCGTCATAAATATTAGAAGTTTCTCTGTACGGAGAATCGGTACCGGAAACATCATGGTGATCGCGACCTAAAACTACAGTTTCTATTTCTCCTTTGGCAATAGCCTGATTAAATGCTTCGGCAATTTTTACTCTTCCTTCAGCATCAGCATAAAGGATTCGGGCTTGGGAACCTACAACCAGTTTGTTTTCCTGAGCACCTTTTATCCAATGGATATTATCCTGCATTTGTTGCTGAATTTCCTCGGGAGCAGTTTTTGCCATTTCTTCAAGAACTTGGCAAGCAATTACATCTGTTTTGGCTAAATCTTCCGGTTTTCCCGAAGCACAAACCCAACGGAAAGGGCCAAACCCATAATCAAAACACATGGGTCCCATAATATCCTGTACATAACTCGGATACCTGAAATCGATATGATTTTCAGCCATTACATCAGCACCGGCACGGGAAGCTTCCAATAAAAAAGCATTTCCATAATCAAAGAAATACGTTCCTTTGGCGGTATGTTTATTGATAGCAGTCGTATGACGTCGTAATGTTTCTTGAACTTTTATTTTAAACAAATCAGGATTATTAGCCATCATTTCATTCGCTTCTTCAAAGGAAATATTGGCAGGATAATAACCGCCAGCCCAAGGATTGTGTAACGAAGTCTGATCAGAACCTAAATCGATATGAATATTTTCTTCGTGAAATTTTTCCCAAATATCAACCACATTTCCAAGGTATCCAATAGAAACAATTTCATTATTAGCTTGTGCTAAAGTGACTCTTTTTACTAATTCATCCACATCATCAATGACTTCATTTATCCATCCTTGACTATGGCGAATGTGCGTTATTTTTGGGTTTACTTCGGCACAGACAGTGATACAACCGGCAATATTTCCGGCTTTTGGTTGTGCGCCAGACATTCCGCCTAATCCAGAGGTGACAAATAATCCACCTTTTGGACTGCGTTTTATTTTACGAAAACCATTCAAAACGGTAATAGTTGTTCCGTGTACAATTCCTTGTGGTCCTATGTACATGTAGCTTCCTGCGGTCATTTGTCCGTATTGAGAAACGCCAAGTGCATTCATTTTTTCCCAATCGTCCGGTTTAGAATAATTAGGGATGACCATTCCGTTAGTGACTACAACTCGTGGTGCTTCTTTATGAGAAGGGAATAATCCCATCGGGTGACCGGAATACATAGTTAAGGTTTGCTCATCCGTCATTTCCGATAAGTATTGCATGGTCAATAAATACTGTGCCCAGTTTTGGAAAACGGCTCCATTCCCACCATAGGTAATTAACTCATGGGGATGTTGTGCAACGGCATAATCCAAGTTATTTTGAATCATCAGCATAATTGCTTTTGCCTGTTCACTTTTTCCCGGGTATTCAGCAATTGGTCGCGCATACATTTTATAATCCGGACGCAAACGGTACATGTAAATACGTCCGTAGGTTTCCAGTTCTTCCGAGAATTCTTTGATTAATTCAGCGTGATGGTGCGGTTCAAAATAACGTAAGGCATTGCGTAATGCCAGTTTTTTTTCTTCTGACGAAAGGATTTCTTTGCGTTTTGGTGCGTGATTGATATCTGTTTCGTAGGGTTTTTGTTTTGGTAAAACCGAAGGAATTCCTTGTTGTATTTGTTCTTGAAAAGTCATTTTTTTTTATTGAAAATTTTAAAATTGAAAAATTTAAAAAATAGCAATGTTTTCTACATTTTATGTTTTTAAAATAATTCATTTTCTAATTGAATTTATACTCGATTTGCATTTTGTTCCGCATTTTAGTAGAAGAATGCAGCCAATAAAAAAAACGATTATGGATAACGGATATCCGATCTATGGTAGGATTTGTATATTTTAATCCTATACTTTAATGATTGATTATCCATATTTTAGGTTAGTTGATTTTGTAATTGATCACTGCTATTTGAAAACTGTTTACTTTTTATTGGTTCCTGTTTTTTTATCAAAACCATATGGACAATGGCGACAGCCACTTTTACAGCAATAGCCACGTTTTAAATGGTGTTTTTCAGTAAAACATTTATAGCCTTCGGGTGTGTAATAGAAATCTTCCCCTTCTATTAATTTATTTTCATTACTTTGGTCAATCATATTTTGGGATTATTCTATTGTATAAGTCATTTGGATTACTAATTCATTAAAATCAACTCAAACGAGTGAGATTTTCATTAAATAGAACGATTTTATTATTACAAATTTATAAATTTTATAGCGAATGTTTCTGATTGTTGTTAAATATTTAATTCCAAAAGGATTCCGTGGATTGACATTTTTTCCTTTTGTATTTGTAAAATATGAAATGGATAAAGGAAATAGAGTTTTTGTCAATCACGAGAAAATCCATCTTCGACAACAGCTTGAATTATTAATACTTCCTTTTTTTATTTGGTATCTCTTAGAGTATTGTGTTCGATTGGTTCAGTATAAAAATGCAAATTTGGCTTATAGAAACATAAGTTTCGAAAGAGAAGCTTATGAAAATGAATCAAATTTAGTGTACTTAAAAAATAGAGTCTTTTTTCAATTCTTAAGATATTTAGACTTAAAAAAGTAATAGTATTTAGAGCTTCAATTTGTTAAATTTGATTGTATTTTATTACCATCTGTTTGTGGAGCTAAAACAATTCTACAGTATTAACTTACAGTGTTTTAAATATTTTTCAATTTGAAATTCTTAAATGGTTAATTGCCTTTGTTTGATTTTTAATTGTAAGAAATTATATATTTAAAATTAAAAAAGATGTATTTAATCGATTAATTGTACTTTTTATCGGCATTTATGTTGATTCCTATTCTGTTTTTTTTGTAACTTTAGATAAAAATAACTCAAAACAGGTTTTATTAGCTGAAATACTTGGTTTAGGAATGTGTTTTTAGACCTTTTTAAGGCTAATGAAGATTTCTTTTTTTAAAATTAAAGTGGCATTATTTCAGGTATAATGTCTTTATAAAAAATATAATTTATTTCATAAAAATTAATTTAAAATGCTGGCTTATGGACTCAAAATTACTTAAACGAACACTGTTGATTGTTACTGGATTATTTTTGCAGAACAATGTAAATGCCCAGATGTATGTAAGTCCTAATAGTTATGTTTTTGCAAATAACCAAGTGGTTTTTGTGAAACAACAACTGGAGTTAAATGCTGCCAGCAGTAATTTTTATTTAAGGTCAGATGCTCAGTTGGTTCAAGGCTCAGAGTTACAGCGAACGGATTCACAAAGCAAAAATACAGGTCTTGGAAGCTTGTCCGTTTTTCAGGAAGGAACAACAAACAATTATCAATTTAATTATTGGTGTTCTCCAGTCGGGGGCAGTAATGCAACTGCAGGAAATTCTGCTTTTGGAATCACGCAGCTAAAAAATATTGTAGATGTAACTAATAGTGTTAATTCAACACCTTTGGCAATGAATAATTATAATGGTACGGCCAGCCCATTTGCAATTGCACCTTACTGGATTTTTAAGTTAACTGCTTCATCCAATTATTCAGATTGGATTCAGGTAGGAACATCTTCTGCAATAAATGCAGGAGAAGGATTTACAATGAAGGGAACTTCAGGGACCAATCTAACAACAGTAAATGGAATTGAGAACAACCCAGGGAGTAAACAAAGGTACGATTTCAGAGGGAAGCCAAATGATGGAACCATTTCTATTCCAGTTGCTGTCGAACAATTTACATTAACAGGAAATCCTTATCCATCAGCAATAGATTTGTCTGCTTTTTTAACAGATGCGACTAATTGTACCGGAATTGCTTATTTCTGGGAACAGGATAAAACAGTTGACACGCATTACATTGCCGATTACAAAGGCGGATATGGCGCTTTTTCACCTATTTCTAGAGGAGGATTTGGGGTATACGTGCCAGCTACTTTTTATTCCTATGATGGTGCTGGAAATGAAGGGTCGGCTTCTGGTGCAGGAGGAGATTATGAGAGACGTTTTTCTCCTATTGGACAAGGTTTTATGATTGATGGATTATTTAACGGAACTGTGGAGATGAAGAACAGTTACAGGGTTTTTGTTAAAGAAGGCGCATTAAATTATTCACAATTTGAGAAAACAGCTGTTGCAACTAAACCAAAAACTACAACTGAGTATTTGTCGAGAATTCCATCTGTTTCAGGTTTCGATTATACAAAAGTTAGCCTCGCACCAACACCGCAAATACGATTAAATACCTTATTGAACAATCAAGGAATTCGTCAAATTGTTTTGGCATTTGCTCCGGAGGCTACTGACGGTGTTGATCACGCTATGGATGCAGTTTCTTCCAAAGATGATTCACCGGCAGATGTTTACTTTGTAATAGATAACAAAGAGTATGTTATAAACACAGTAAGTTTTGATATGGATAAAAAAATTCCAATTGGTTTTAAAAATACTAATCAAGCCAATTTTAAGATTACAGTGAAAGAAATGTTGAACATTACAGCTGCTAATTCCGTTTATTTGCACGATAAAACAACTGATTTATATCATGATATTAAAAACGATTTCTATGATTTGACATTACCCGGAGGAGTGAACAACACACAATTTGAAATTACTTTTAAAAATAATGCTACTTTAGGAGTTGACGATGCAGCACGTCAAAGCTTTGTGGTTTATCAAAACAATACCACTAAAAACCTAACAATTAGTAATCCATTATTATTAGATCTTTCAACTTGCAATTTGTATGATGTAGCCGGAAAATTAATTTTTAACAAAAAAGATTTGGGAGCGAATTCGTCTTATACCTTTTCCACTTCGGGACTTAGTGATGGAATTTATATTGTTAAAATAGCAACTAAAGATAAAATAGAAGTTGGTCAGAAAATAATCATCAGAAAATAAGAGTCAATATTATTGAAACGAAATGCAATCTCTAGAGGTTGCATTTTTGTTATATATAATTTTACCTTTGTGCCAAAATCATTTAGCTTGAAATTATAGGTAACATCTTCGTTTTAGCAACTATCAATGGTTATCATTCGATTCTAATTATAAAAGATTGAGTAAATTTATTCATCATTATATATTTTTTTTAATAAATAATTTAGATTAAAAAATCTATTTACATTTGTCTAATTTTTTGATTTTTATTGTGTGATGTACTTCCCATATATTCCATTGTATATTGAACATTATTAAAATTAACTTCAAAAATATAACATTTATTACTTTCTTAAATTGACTCTCTTATAATTAAATTTCTTACATTAACAATATTATTTTATTTTTTAATGTTATTTATAATCGAATAAAATTTTGGTCATAAATGTGTTTATTTACTTCAAAAAAACGTGTTGAAGTTTTAATTTTATATTGCAAACGACCCTAAATAAGTGTCAACTTGACACAGTTGTTTTTTTAAAGTCTTGTTTAGTGATTAAATAACATCACATTTGCATCTGACCGCGATTTTTAATTGTAAAACATCTTGTTTTTCAATATTTAAGTAAAATGTTAATAAAAATATGAAAAACAATATCTCGTTCTTACTGATTTTATTCTTCCAGATATCGGGAATTATGAATGCACAAGTTGGCATAGGAACTACAAATCCTGAAGTTTCATCAATACTCGATATTCAATCCACCAATAAAGGATTTCTTTTGCCTCGATTGACAACAGCCCAAAGAGATGCGATAAGTTTACCCGCAACAGGTCTACTTATTTATAATACTACAACCTCTGTTTTTAATTTTTATAATTCGGGTTGGAAAGATTTTATATCAGGTTTAGTTTTACCAGTAAATGGAGGAACTGGCATAGCTAATAGTAACTTGTCAACTCTTGCATTACCTGGAGCATTTGCAACTACAATTACAACTACAGGAATAACAGATATAACATTACCAAGAACAGGAACTTTATTTGGAACGGAAATAGGAAGTATAATGTCAGCGCAAATACAGAATTCTTTGCGAGATGAAACAGGGACTGAAAAGTTAGTGTTTTCTGAAGCTCCAACTTTTACAGGAGTAACA
Source organism: Flavobacterium sp. GNP002 (assembly GCF_054343795.1). Classification (NCBI taxonomy): domain Bacteria; kingdom Pseudomonadati; phylum Bacteroidota; class Flavobacteriia; order Flavobacteriales; family Flavobacteriaceae; genus Flavobacterium; species Flavobacterium sp. GNP002. The sequence goes on along the minus strand of NZ_JBTGUW010000001.1, from coordinate 484,637 downwards.
CTTGCTCCAACTGCAGCAATTGGGACAAATACGACACAATTAGCAACTACAGCTTTTGTTTTAGCTAATACAAATAATTATAAGTCCGTTAATGGTACTGGAGACATAACAACTAGTTCAACAACCGATATTTTAATACCAGGAATGTCAATAAGTCCCTTGACAGGGACTTATGCGGTTACTTTCAATGGACAATATACTATTTTGCCGGGTAATAAAGCCACTCAAGCCGCAACCGATTTACATGCGGTCTATAATCAGTTAAATAATATTGCTGTTACAAATACTACACATGCAGCTACATTTGGAACGGAGACTTTATATGCAGGAGTTTATAGTGTGCCGGCCGCAGGTTCCGCATCAGGTACTATCATTTTAGATGCACAGGGAAATTCAAATGCGCTTTTTATCTTTAAATTTGGTGCAGCCTTTAGTGTTGGAGCAAGTACGACGGTCGTCTTGATCAATGGAGCGTCTGCATCTAATGTTTTTTGGTTGGCGCAAGGAGCCATAGGATTAGGGGCTTCCACGATTATGAAAGGAACACTTCTTGCTAATAATGGAGCAGTTTCTTTAGGAGCCAGATGCACATTAGACGGAAGAATGCTCTCTACTGCCGGAGCAATGGGTATTGATACTTCATCCATAACTAAAACCGCAAATAGTTCTTATGCCAACTTGGGTGTTTTATCTTCCTTTGCCATTTTTACCTTAACTGGAGATGTAGTGAATTCTGGAATTTCAACCATTAATGGAGATATAGGTACAGCTGGAGGTGTTATTTCAGGTTTTGAAACGGCTACAGTGGATGGTACTTTCATTACTCCTGGGGTTGTTAGTGCTTTGGCTACTTTTAGTATTTATCAAAATGGAGTTTTAATTGCAAACTCAAGCAGAACGCGATTAAGTTCTGTGAATACTGTAGATGTGTCATTGCAAGCCATTGCAGATATTTCGTTAGGACAAAATGTTGACATAAGATGGAATATCGATTCAGGAACAGTAAAGCTAGGTAACAGAATATTAACACTAATCAGTGTTAGGTGATTGTTACGGTATTGGTGTGTGTAAACATTTTTTTAAATCTTGTTTGGAAGAATTGTTTTTTAATGGGTCTAAGATGTTGTATTTAAATGGTTTAAAGATGTATTGTTTTAATGCTATGTAATTTAAAATAGAGCTGTCAAATTACAAAATATATTATTTTCAAAGTGTTAATATTTTAGATAAATGAGGAATAATACCCTGTTTTTATATGTTTTATTCCTGTTTATTTCAGAAATTAGCAGTGCACAAGTAGGAATAGGTACTACTAATCCAGAAGTTTCATCAGTATTGGATGTTTATTCTACCAATAAAGGATTTTTGATGCCGCGTCTGACTACGATACAGCGAGATGCGATTAGTTCGCCTACAACAGGACTTCTTATTTACAACACTACAACATCAATTTTTAATTTTTATAATTTGGGTTGGAAAGATTTTATTACAGGTTTAGTTTTGCCAATAAATGGAGGGACAGGAATAGCTAACAATAATTCATCAACACTTGCTTTATCAGGAGAGTTTGCAACTACAATTACAACCACAGGAGTAACAAATGTAACATTACCTAATACAGGAACAGTTTATGGAACGCAAAGTGGAAGTATTTCATCCGCACAATTATTGAACTCATTGACTGATGGAACAGGAACCCAAAAGGTCGTATTTTCAGATTCGCCAACCTTTACAAGCATACCATTGGCTCCAACTGCAGCAGTTGGGACAAATACGACACAATTAGCAACTACAGCTTTTGTAATGGCAAATTCAGATAATTTTATTTCGGTTAATGCAACGGAGGATATAATTACTAATTCAAGTATTGATGTTTTAATACCAGGAATGTCAGTAACTCCGGCAGCAGGTACTTATCTAGTTATGTTTAATGGTCAATATAGTATTACTTCTAGCCATTCTTCTAGAACAGTAAATACGGCACAAGGTAAATTAGATTTAAAAACGGCATACGACAATTTGGTAGTTGTTCCTACTACTAATGCCATTCATGCGCCTGCTTTTGGTAGTGGCGAAATTTTAATTGGCGGGGTGTATGCAGCAGGAGCTGCAGCATCCGTTGCAGGAACTTTAACTCTAGATGCACAAGGAAATCCAAATACAGTTTTTATTTTTAAAATAGGAGGAGCTTTCACTACAGGAGCGGGGACTAGTATTGTATTGGTTAACGGGGCCTCTGCTTGTAACGTATTTTGGGTTGTAGAAGGAGCTGTTTCTATGGCTGCTTCAACTACAATGAAAGGAACTATTATCGCTAATAACGGAGCTGTTTTCATGGGTGCTAATGGAGCTCTTGAAGGGAGATTATTTTCAACAACTGGGGCTATTAGTTTTGGACCTGGAATTGCTCAGATTCCCACAAACTGTTCTTATCTTGACTTAGGGATATTATCTACTTTTGTTATATTCACCAGTAGTGGTGCAGTAAGCAACACCGGAGTATCTTATTTTACGGGAGATATAGGCACCAATTTAGGGGATATTTCAGGTTTAGAGAATTCTACTGTGAACGGTTCAATATTTAAACCAGGTATTACTACTGTAGCAACTAATAACAATGCATTAGCAACTTTTAGTATTTATCAAAATGGAGTTTTAATTCCCAACTCTAGCAGAACATGTGCGGGGAATCTAAATACAGCTTCAATTTCTCTACAGGCAATAGCGTTAGTTTCTGCTGGTCAAAATATTGAGATCAAGTGGAAAATTGATTCAGATACATTGATTCTGAAAAATAGAATCTTAACCTTAATGAGTGTGAGATAATATCGTTAGAAAACGATCATAAATGTCTAGTTTTTACCTTGAAATTTTTATCAATCTTATAGCTTCGTTTTCTAACAATAAAAATGTTTTAGTTGCAATAGATTACTTAATAAAAAACATACAAATTAATTTAGTTTAAGAAGCTTATGTATTCAAAATTACTTAAAATAGCACTGTTGATTTTTTCTGGAATTTTATTTCAGAGTACAGTCAATGCTCAAATGTATGTAGGTCCCAATAGTTATGTTTTTGCAAATAATGAAGTTGTTTATATAAAACAAGAATTAGAGTTAAATGCTGCCAGCAGTAATTTCTATTTAAGGGAAAACGGACAGTTGTTACAAGGCTCAACATCGACGGGTACAAATAAAGGGTTAGGTAGTTTGTCTATATTTCAAGAAGGAACTACTAATAATTATCAATTTAATTATTGGTGTTCTCCAGTCGGGGGCAGTAATGCAATTGAAGGAAATTCGCCATTTGGGATTATACAACTTAAAGATATTGTAGATGTAACTAATAGTGTTAATTCAACACCTTTGGCAATGAACAATTATAATGGTACGGCCAGCCCATTTGCAATTGCACCTTATTGGATTTTTAAGTTAACCGCTTCATCGGGCTATTCAGATTGGGTTTCGGTTGGGGCAACTTCTGCAATAAATGCAGGAGAAGGATTTACGATGAAGGGAACTTCAGGGACCAATCTAACAACAGTAAATGGAATTGAGAACAACCCAGGAAGTAAACAAAGGTACGATTTCAGAGGAAAGCCAAATGATGGAACCATTTCTATTCCAGTTGCTGTCGAACAATTTACATTAACAGGAAATCCTTATCCATCAGCAATAGATTTGTCTGCTTTTTTAACAGATGCGACTAATTGTACCGGAATTGCTTATTTCTGGGAACAGGATAAAACAGTTGACACGCATTACATTGCCAATTACAAAGGCGGATATGGCGCTTTTTCACCTATAAGCAGACTGGGGTCTGGAATTTATGTTCCTGCAACGTTTTATTCTTATGACGGATCAGGTAATGAAGGAGGGGAGACCGGAACGGGAGGAGAATATGAGAGACGTTTTTCTCCTATTGGACAAGGTTTTATGATTGATGGATTATTTAATGGAACTGTGGAGATGAAAAATAGCCACAGGGTTTTTGTTAAAGAAGGCGCATTAAATTATTCACAATTTGAGAAAACAGCTGTTGCAACTAAACCAAAAACTACAACTGAGTATTTGTCGAGAATTCCATCTGTTTCAGGTTTCGATTATACAAAAGTTAGCCTCGCACCAACACCGCAAATACGATTAAATACCCTATTGAACAATCAAGGAATTCGTCAAATTGTTTTGGCATTTGCTCCGGAGGCTACTGACGGTGTTGATCGCGCTATGGATGCAGTTTCTTCCAGTGATGATTTACCGGCAGATGTTTACTTTGTAATAGATGACGAAGAGTATCTTATAAACACAGTAAGTTTTGATATGGATAAAAAAATTCCAATTGGTTTTAAAAATACTAATCAAGCCAATTTTAAGATTACAGTGAAAGAAATATTGAACATTACAGCTGCTAATTCCGTTTATTTGCACGATAAAACAACTGATTTATATCATGATATCAAAAACGATTTCTATGATTTGACATTGCCGGAAGGAGTGAACAACACACAATTTGAAATTACTTTTAAAAATAATGCTACTTTAGGAGTTGACGATGCAGCACGTCAAAGCTTTGTGGTTTATCAAAACAATACCACTAAAAACCTAACAATTAGTAATCCTTTACTACTGGATCTTACCACTTTTGGATTGTATGATGTGGCAGGAAAATTAATTTTTAATAAAAAAGATTTGGGAGCGAATTCGTCTTATACCTTTTCTACTTCGGGACTTAGTGATGGAATTTATATTGTTAAAATAGCAACTAAAGATAAAATAGAAGTTGGCCAGAAAATAATCATCAGAAAATAAGAGTCAATATTATTGAAACGAAATGCAATCTCTAGAGGTTGCATTTTTGTTATATATAATTTTACCTTTGTGCCAAAATCATTTAGCTTGAATCAACACCTATCAACTTCGTTTCTAAATTCTATTTCAGTAGCCATCAAACGGGAAGATTTGATACATCCTTTTGTTTCCGGAAATAAATTCAGAAAGTTGAAATACAATTTACTGCAAGCTAAAACGGAGCATTTCGAAACACTGCTTACTTTTGGAGGCGCTTTTTCAAATCATATCGCAGCAGTGGCTTTTGCAGGAAAAGAGAAAGGATTTAAAACTATCGGAATTATTCGTGGAGATGAATTAGGGAGTAAAATCTCGGAGAATCCCACGTTGTCATTCGCTCAAAATTGCGGAATGCAATTGGAATTTATATCAAGGGAGGAATATCGATTAAAAAGTGAGGATTCGTTTTTAGAAAACTTAAAACAGCAATTTGGGGATTTTTATCTAATACCTGAAGGCGGAACAAATGCTTTAGCCATCAAGGGCTGTCAGGAAATTCTAACTCCAGAAGATGCTGAATTTGATTATATTTGTTGTTCAATAGGAACTGGCGGAACGATTTCGGGAATCATTAACAGTGTTTTACCGCACCAAAAAGTTTTAGGATTTCCCGCTTTAAAAGGTGATTTTTTGAAAGAGGAAATTTGTAATTTTGTCCAAAATGAAAATTGGGAACTAATAACGGACTACCATTTTGGTGGGTACGGGAAAGTAAATGAAGCCTTAATTGGATTCATCAACCAGTTTTACATCGAAAATCAGATTCCCTTAGATCCCATTTATACGGGAAAGATGGTTTTTGGCGTTATAGATTTAATTCAAAAAAACTATTTTCCCATCGGATCAAAAATTTTACTGATTCATACCGGTGGAATTCAGGGAATTCAGGGAATGAATATGAAATTAAGAAACAAACAATTACCAACAATAGATATCAATGTTTAAAAAAATCCTACTGCTTCTTACCATAATTACTTTGATAGGTTGTAATGCCGCAAAACCTGTTATTGTAACTAAGAAAGTTCCTTTGAAACCAAAATCAGAGGTAGTACGCACGATTAAAAAACCAGCTGCATCAAACACTAATACTCCAAGACCAACTGTTGCAAAACCGGTAAAAAAAGAACAAAGTAATCGAGAAACAGAAGTGATTGTTTCAACTTCAAAAACTGTGGTTACTAATGATGTAATCGTATCTTATATTTCTAAATTTAAAGAAATTGCGATGGGAAACATGAAAAATTATGGGATTCCCGCAAGTATTATTTTAGCTCAGGGGATTTTAGAATCGGGTGCTGGAAGAGGCGATTTAGCAATAAGTGCCAATAATCATTTTGGAATAAAATGTCATGTAGGATGGACAGGAGAAAGCGTTAAGCATGACGATGATTCTGATCAGGAATGCTTTAGAAAATATGATAACCCTTCGGAATCATTCAAAGATCACGCGTTATTTTTGACTGGAAGAAGTAGGTATGCTAAGCTATTTGAATTCTCAAAAGGCGATTATAAAGCTTGGGCAAAAGGACTAAGAGCTGCGGGTTATGCCACAGATCCTAAATATCCAGATAAGTTGATTTCTTATATTGAGCGCTATAAATTGCATCAATATGACAATCAGGTTTTAGATGTCAATTATGTTTCGAATGAAAAACAGCTAGTGGAGGAATTAACACTGGAATCCAGAACTATAGCCAGTAATGGCCTGGCTTCCTATGTTGTTCAAAAAGGAGATACACTGTATTCCATTTCAAAAAAATTCGATTTAAAGGTTGATGATTTAAAACAAAAAAATAATCTTTCTGACAATACACTTTCTATTGGACAGAGATTGGTGGTGAAATAATTGAAAAAATAACTATAATTCATAATTTATAAATGTTGTATAAAAGAAGCAGTCAGCTTTTTGCTGAAGCAGAAAAAGTAATTCCAGGAGGTGTAAATTCGCCAGTAAGAGCTTTTAAAGCAGTGGGTGGAACTCCAATTTTTGTCAAAAGTGCCAAAGGTGCTTATTTGTATGATGAAGATGGAAACCGTTTGATTGACTATATCAATTCTTGGGGGCCAATGATTTTAGGACACGCCTACGAACCGGTCGTACACGCCGTGATTGAGAAAGCGAAGTTAGGAACCTCGTTTGGAATGCCAACAGAATTAGAAACGCAAATTGCAGCTTTAGCCGTTGCGATGGTTCCAAATATCGATAAAATTAGATTTGTAAATTCCGGTACCGAAGCCTGTATGAGCGCTGTAAGACTGGCTCGCGGATTTACCAAAAGAGATAAAATAATAAAATTTGCAGGTTGTTACCACGGTCATTCGGATTCGTTTTTAATCCAAGCGGGAAGTGGAGCCATTACTTTTGGTTCACCAAACAGCCCAGGAGTTACTGCAGGAACGGCTAAGGATACTTTACTTGCAAAATATAATGATTTAGAAAATGTAGCCACTTTAATTGATGCAAATAAAAATGAAATTGCTGCCATAATCGTAGAACCTGTTGCGGGGAATATGGGTTGTATTCCGCCCAATAAAGGCTTTTTAGAAGGCTTGCGCCAATTGTGTACCGATAACGGAATTCTATTGATTTTTGATGAGGTTATGACCGGTTTCAGGCTTGCTGCAGGCGGTGTTCAGGAATTGCTTAACATAACGGCTGATATCGTTTGTTTTGGAAAAGTAATTGGTGGAGGATTACCTGTTGGTGCTTTTGCCGCTCGCGAAGAAATCATGAATTATCTGGCTCCGTTAGGCCCCGTTTATCAGGCAGGAACATTGTCAGGAAATCCATTGGCAATGGCAGCAGGATTAGCGATGTTGCAGGCTTTAGATAGTGATCGTACTATTTTTAAAAGATTAGCAGAGAAAACAGCATATTTGGCAGCAGGAATTGATAAAGTATTGAAAGCAAATAATGTTACATTTACAATCAATACTATTGGATCAATGATTTCGGTTCATTTTGATGCTGCTCCGGTTGTAGACTTTCAAACAGCAGCAAATGGCGATAACGAAACGTTCAAGAAATTCTTCCACGGATTGTTGCAGGAAGGAATATATATTGCGCCATCCGCTTATGAAACATGGTTTATTACCGATGCTTTAACGTATGAGGATTTGGATTTTACCATTCGAGCGATAGACAAAGTATCGAAAACCTTTTAAATTAAAGAAGCCCCAAATTTGGGGCTTTTTTTTATGAAATAAGATGAAATAGTTTAAGTAAATGGATTATTTTTTTTCACCCATTTTTGCTGGTTTTCTATTCTGATGGTATGCCATTCTTTTTTTCATTCCGTTGTGTCTTTTCCCTTTCATCTCATCCCATTTTTTATATTGGTCTGCTGAAAGAATTTTTTTCATTTTCTCTTTCATCACAATTTGCTCGTCTAACATTTGGCTTTTTTTAGCAAAACGTTCGTCAGCGGTAAGTTGTTTTTTAGCCGAATCTTTGTTTGCTTTTCTCTCTGCCCTTCTAGATTCTCTTTTGGTACTTTGTTCAGCGATGATTTTACTCATTTCTTTTTGCTGTGAAGCATTCAAATCTAATTCTAGAGTCATCTTTTTCAAGTGCAATTGGTTTCTTTGCTCCGGAGTCATTTGCTCCATTTGAGCTCTCTCTGGTCTTGCTTTTCTTTCTTGTGCAAAGCTTGTCATTCCGACAACTAATAATGCAACGATAAATAGTTTTTTCATTTGTATTGTTTTAAGTTTTATAAGTATAAGATAGGAATAGAACTAAAAAGTTTAATCGTTAACAAAAGTTTATCGTTTTGGTTTTAGGATTAAATGTAAAGTTGAAGTTAACCCGTTGGGTGTAATTCAATTTGTTTAATTTTTTAACCACATAGAAACATAGATATTTAAATTTTGGAGGGTGTTTCACTTTTTTAGAGAAACCCATAGCTATGTGAACCCAAGACCCGAGCGATAGCGAACAGGCGAAGCAATTGGGCTATCCGACTCTTTTTTCTATGTTTCTATGTGGTTCATTTTTTTTATTTAAGACTAATTGAAATTTTTATTAATTACACCCAACGGGTTTGAAGTTATTTTTTTTCTATAAAAAGGCACAAAATAAATACTGTTTATAGCTTTGAAAGCATGATATTTATCAGTTTTTATACGGTTTTGTTTCTCGATTTTTGTGGTTTATTTATTTAAATCATTTTAACATGACAACACGTAAACCACTACATACTTTTCATATCCCGGTTATGGGACTTGCTTATACGATTGATAGTCCGATACGAGTGGCAAAGTATGGAATTTCGTCCGTGATTTCAATTATGGATGATGAACTTATCGAAAAAATGAATGCTTTTTACAGCAAGAAATTCGATTTGCCGTATCAGGAAATTACCCAAAAAATACATGATTACCGCGCAGAACGCATTACTTCTTATTTGAATTTGGTAGACAAAATCGTGAAGGAAAAATTTGAAAACTTTAAGACGGAATTATCCGAAAGCAAATCAGCTTTGGAAAACTACATCGGAATGCTGCCCAACAAATCAGAAATTAAAGCAGGCTTGCAAAACTTTTTGGAAGATGGTTTTGCTTTCAAAGAAAACATCAAAAATTATCTGGAGAAAAATCTTTATCCTGGCGATATTGATGTCAATATTATGACCAAATTGGATAAGGATAATTTTATCAAAGAGGAACAATTACCAATTATTTTTAATGATGCACATGCCGCGCTGCGCGGGTTTGTGAATAGTACATTAGAATCTTCGGTTGTTTTATCTGCTGGGATGAATCCAAGATTATACAGCTATTTTGAAAGTTTTTCGGCTTTCTTTCCAGATGCGAATAATGCACTGAAAAAGAAAATTACGCTCAAAGTAAGCGACTTTCGTTCTGCGATGATCCAAGGGAATTTTTTAGCTAAAAAAGGACTTTGGGTTTCTGAATATCGAATCGAATCCGGACTCAATTGTGGCGGACATGCTTTTGCAACTGAAGGGTATTTATTAGGACCGATTCTAGAAGAATTTAAACAGAAAAAAGAGCAATTAATTCAATCCGCACATGAGTTGATGGTGAAAGCATTGGGACAAAAAGAAATGCATGTTCCGGAACAACCTTTGGATTTAAAAATCACGGTTCAAGGCGGCGTAGGAACTGCTGAAGAACACGATTTTCTATTGGACCATTATGAAGTGGATTCTGTGGGTTGGGGTTCGCCTTTTTTATTGGTTCCTGAAGCCACATCGGTAGATAAACACACCAGAGATTTATTGGCTGGAGCCAAAGAAGATGATTTATATTTAAGTCATATTTCGCCGTTAGGAATTCCTTTCAATACACTGCGAGGAACGACGAATGAAAAATTGAAATTGAAACGAATTGAGGAAAGCAAAGCGGGAAGTTCATGTCCAAAACGATTTTTGGCGCTAAGCAAAGAATATGATGCGCAAGGAATTTGTACATCTTCCAAAAAATACCAAGATTTAAAACTGGAAGAATTACTTCTCGAAAAAGATATTTTAACTGCTGAAATTTTCGAAAAAAAGAAAAACAGTATTACGGAGAAAGCCTGTCTTTGTGTGGGTTTAGCCAATGCTTCGTATCTTGAAAATAACATTAAGATAAAAGGGCAGGCGCAAGGCGTAATCATTTGTCCAGGACCTAATATGGCTTATTTTGATAAAGAAGTTTCACTTTCTAAAATGATGCAGCACATTTATGGAAACGCATCTGTATTGACGGTTATTGATCGACCAAATCTGTTTGTCAAAGAATTAAAAATGTATTTGGATTATCTGAAAAATGAAATCACAGCGGTTACTGAAGAAATAACTTTGGGACAAATTAAAAAATGGAATTCGTTTAAAAATAATTTATTAGTAGGGATTGGATATTATGAAGATTTATTCGCAAAAACTCCTTTTTTCGAAAGCACTAAAAATGAGATTTTCAGTCAATTTAATTCCTATAAATTAGAATTATATGAGATTCAAATTCCTGAATTAAAATTGGCGTAAAGCCTCCAAATATTTGTTTTTAAATAGAATGATTTTTACAGGATTATTCTATTTAAAAACATTTTTTTTTACTGTTTGATGTTGTAAATTTGCACCGTGAAAAAAATCATATTTATAATTGTATTGATCATGCTTATAAAGCCCGTTCTTCCGGTTTTAGAGTATGTCGTGAATTATGAATACATTTCAAAAGTACTTTGTATAAATAAGGACAAACCTAAAATGCAATGTAACGGAAAATGTCATTTGATGAAAGAATTGGCCAAAGCTTCTGAGGCTGAAAAGCCACTTTCTTCCGATAAAAAAGGAAATGCTCCTATACTGGATGTGATCATTTTTGAGGAAATCAAATCTTTCGAAATGGCAACAGTTTTTTTTGATACCAAAGAAAAAATAAACCCATACTATTCTAATTTATACTTTCATTTGAATAGTGCTTCTGTTTTTCACCCACCCACTTTCATTTCATAAATTTTTTAAGCATGTAGTATGCTTTATTTCATCTGTTCTATACAACAGATGAAAATTTGTTTGCTTTTTTTGGAAATAATACTCCAAAAATGGCATGCGAAACTGTACTTATATTCAAAATAAAAATCTGAAGAAATGAAATTTCAATTAAAAAATATACTAGCTGTAATGGCTATCTCAGTTACCTTGTTTTCTTGTTCTAATGCCGATGATAATGAAGTGATTACCGGGAACGGAAATTTAAAATTAGAATTTGACAATGTATACAAATCGGCTAATTTTGCTTTCAATACGAACTACGCCAATTCGAATGCTGAGGTTGTAGCGGTTTCAAAAGTGAAGTACATTGTGAGTAATATTGTCTTGACAAAAGAGGATGGGACTACATTTACTTACCCCAAAAGTCAAAGCTATTTTATTGTAGACGAAGCTACGACTGCAACATTAGTATTGAATCTTTCAAACATTCCTGCCGGAAATTACACTAAAATAAAATACGGAATTGGAGTCGATAAAACGCAGTGGGAAGCAGGAGCAACGGGTCAAGGAGATTTCTTGGCAACAGCCCAAACTGCCGGAATGATGTGGTCTTGGAGTGCAGGTTATAAGTTTGTTGCTTTCGAAGGTACTTTTACAGCTCCTACGGTTACAACTGCAAAAGAATTTAAAGTGCATACCGGACAAACCGGAACCGATTATAATTATGTGGAAGTCACTTTGAGTTTCCCTGAAAAAGCTTTGGTACGAACTACAATTACACCTCAGGTACACATCATGACGGACTTGTCTCAAGTTATAGATGGAACTAATAAAATCAGTCTTACGGAAGCGGCAACCGTTATGGGTGGCGCTAAACTGGCTTTGGTTACTACTAACGTTTCTTCAATGTTCAAAATAGATCACGTTCACAACGATTAATTTTTAATCTGGAAGCGGTTGGAAATTAAATCTCCGACCGCTTTTTTAAAAAAAAATATAAAATGAAAGCAAAATATATCATATTGCTCATTTTTCCTTTGCTGTGGTCTTGTTCTGCTGATGAAAGCGAAGACTATCAGGACGTTCCTCTGAACTTTCAAGTTCCGGCAAATTTCCCGCCTTTGGCATACGATCTGGCGAATAATCCACCCACCGAAAAAGGATTTGAACTTGGGAAAAAGCTTTTCTACGACGGCCGATTAGCTTCTGATGGGATCGTTTCCTGCGGATTTTGTCACATTCAGGAAGATGCATTTACGCATCACGGACATACTTTGAGTCACGGAGTAGATGACGCTATTGGAACCCGAAACACGCCGCCAATCCAGAATTTAGCCTATCAAACCACTTTTATGTATGATGGAGCAACATCACATTTGGATTTACAGCCTATCATTCCGTTCACAAGTCCTATAGAAATGAATGGCGATTTTGCAAAAGCGATTGCTATGATGAAAGGTGATTCCGAGTACCAAAAGCTATTCAAAGTTGCTTTTACGGATGGACAAATCAATTCCGAAAACATGCTCAAGGCCTTGGGGCAATTTATGGTTATGGTTACGTCCTCGAATTCCCGTTTTGACAAGTACCGCCGCAACGAATCTGGCGGAACGCTAACGCAAGACGAGAAGGACGGATATGCCATTTTTAACCAAAAATGTTCCAGTTGTCACGCTACAGATTTGTTTACGGACAATTCTTTTAGAAACAACGGTTTGTCAATTGATCCAGCGTACAATGATATCGGTCGTTTTCGCGTGACGGAGTTGTCTCAGGATAAGTACAAATTCAAAGTGCCAAGTCTAAGAAACATAGAAAAAACAGCGCCTTACATGCACGATGGACGCTTATTCACATTAGAAGCCGTCATGGATCATTACAATTCCGGTGTAGTCAATTCAGCTACTTTAGACCCAATTTTGAATAAAAACGGGTCACTCGGAATTCCTTTGACAGCGACAGAAAAATCAAAGATTATTGCTTTTCTAAAAACATTGACAGACACGCAATACCTAATGGACAAACGCTTTTCTGAATATTAATTTTAGAAGCTATTTCCTGCTGTACACTGCAAGTCCTCGCTACAAAAGCCGTTTTTCTATGTCCTGAAAAGAGCTTCCTCCGGTCGCTTTTTCAGGACAAGAAAAACAAGCTTTTTCCGCTGTGGGCTTTCCGTTTCCATCAGGGCTAAAAACAACAAACATGAAAAAATACACATTGCTTTTAGTACTTCTTTTTCAATTGGCAAACGCCACCGAAAAAGACAGTTTAAATACCGTAAATCCATTTACAAAATACCATTCCTTCCTTGAAGAAGAGGATTTCTGCGATGCCTGCGGTTGCTCAGCCAGTGGGGGAAGCATGGGATTCGCCTCGATGTTAAACTCTAATTTCGTTGGAATTCGGTATTTCAATCAACAATACAAATCCATGGATGGCTTGTACAGCAATTCGCCTTGGTACAAAGAAAATTTCAACACCGTTCAGGTTTGGGGCCGAATCCCGGTTAGCGAAACGGTTCAGGTTTCAGCATTATTGCCGTATCATTTTCATGAAAGAGAAACCGCAACTGGCAACAAAAGCATCAATGGGATTGGCGATATTACTGTTTTGGCAATGTATCGTTTGTATCAAACCCATAAAGACAGTACGTTTTTGGTACATACATTACAATTGGGAGGCGGAATCAAAGCGCCAACCGGAAAATTTAATGAAGCAAATTCCGGTAGTATAAATCCAAGTTTTCAAGTAGGAACAGGAAGTTGGGATTATCTTTTTGCAACTGAATATGTGATTAAAAGAAAACAATTTGGTTTAAACTCGATGCTTAATTATGTGATTAAAACAGAAAATCAAAAGAGTTACCGTTTTGGAAATCAATTGAATTACGCTGGAACTTTTTTCTATTTGTACGAGAAAAATAGTTTTTCTATTGTTCCACAACTTGGTTTTGCCGGTGAAGTCTATGAAAGTAATTATCAATACAATCAAAAATTAAGAAATACAAACGGTGATATTCTTTTTGGGAAAGTTGGTTTTGAGGTAGGAAAGGATAGACTTTCTTTTGGAGCTAATGCCATGTTACCCATCAATCAAAATCTTACCGGCGGCAATGTTGAAGCGAATTATCGCTGGAGTGTAAACTTCAATTACAGTTTGTAAAAAAAGTTTGTTGAAATTTTTTAGTTAACCTTTTATGTTCTCAAGATGACCTGAGTCTGCTTGTACCGTTCAAGTCGAAGGAGGTTTTTACTATTGTTATACGTTTCAATTTAGTTGTTGTTTAATTTTTTTTAAAATTTTAAAACCATAACGAACTACTTGTCGTATATGATAGGATAACTAAATAAACAAACGATGAAAAATAAACAAAAAAAATTAGGTTTTGCTTCCATTATTGGGCTAGCACTTTTATCTTTTACTGCAATTTCATGCAATGATGATGAGAACAATGAAATGATGATGCCTGTAGTGGCACCTGACGTTAATTTTACTGCATTAGCCAGTAATAATACCATTCTTACATTCAACGCACGAAATTTAGGAACTCCAACTACAAGCACTCCTATTGTTGGTTTACCTGCATCAGAGAGTATTGTAAGTATAGATTACAGACCTGCAACGGGACAATTGTATGCAGTAGGATCGTCTAGTCGTCTTTACTTTATAAATGAGAAAAGTGGAGTAGCAACGGCACTAGGCGTAGGTTCTTTCTCGCCTGTAGTTACGGGAGGTGATGCCTCGATAGATTTTAATCCTACAGTTGATAGAATTCGTTTGGTAACTAATTCTGGTCAAAATTTAAGATTGCACCCAGAATTAGGAACTGTTGTAGCAACTGATGGTGTTATTAATGGTGGGACAAATGCTAAAATTGGTGCTGTAGCGTATACCAATAGTATGGCTGGAGCTACAATAACGATGTTGTATGATATTGATTTTGAACAAGATAAACTATATATGCAAACGCCGCCTAACGATGGAGCGCTTCAACTTGTTGGTGACTTAGGCGTTAACTTTCAAGGTGTAGGAGACATGGATATTTTAGCAGATAATTCAACTGCTCTTGCTGTAACAAACAATGCAAATGTATCCACATTATATACAATCGATTTAACTACAGGAAAAGCAGTTGATGTTGGTAAATTTACCGCTCCAGTAATAAGTATTGCACTTAAGACTAATCCAATTGCATATGCTACAACTGCAGGAAATATGTTGGTTCGTTTTAATCCTACAAGCGGGAGTAATAATTCTGTTGCATTAACTGGTTTAGCTTCAAACGAAAGTATTGTCGGTTTAGATTTTAGACCTGCAAACGGAGGTTTATATGCTGTTTCAAATCAAAGCAGATTGTTTTCTGTGAATACCGCTAGCGGAGCATTAACAGCAATTGGGTCTCCCTTTTTAACGGCATTGTCAGGTACTTCTTTTGGTTTTGATTTTAATCCAACAGTAGATAGAATCAGGTTGGTGAGTAATACAGGTCAAAACTTACGTTTACACCCAGATCTAGGAACGGTAGTGTCAGTTGATGGTAATCTAAATCCTGGAACACCATTTGTAACAGGAGCTGCTTACACCAATAATATTGCTGGAGCTACAACAACAACTTTATTTGTAATTGACTCACAAACGGATATGATATATCGTCAAGATCCACCAAATAACGGGACATTAGTTGCCATTGGAGGTTTAGGGGTAAATGTTGATGCTGATAGCGGATTTGATATTGGTGGGAACAGTGCTGCTGCATTTGCTTTATTGAAAGTAAATAATATTACATCAGTGTACAGTATTAACTTGACAACTGGCGCAGCTACTAAAGTTTCCGATATAAGTATTCAAGCTACAGCAATGGCTGTTGGTTTAGGATTTTAAAATAGAATATAATTGAAATAGAAAGTCGGCTCTTTGATTAGAGCCGACTTTTTTTATTGAACCGAAACAACATCAACATTATTAAGAGATAAAAAAAAGGAGCTTCAATTGAAGCTCCTTTTTTATAAATATATTTCCCGAATAAATTACTCTTTCAATCTACACGCTTTAACATCTCCATCAACTACTACTTCAGTCAATCCCAAAGAAGATAAGTTTTTCATGGCTTTATCCCATTTTTTACCGCTCAATCCAGAATTAATTTTTAGTAGGCCAAATTCCATTTGGTTATTGTTAGTTTGCAATAAAACAACAATCAATTTCTCATCTTCTTCCAATTCAACTTTAACCTGTTTTTTCTCAGGACGCATTTGAGGGAACAATAATACTTCTTGAATAGAAGCATTATTAGTCAAATACATAATCAATCGATCCATTCCAATTCCCATTCCAGATGTTGGAGGCATTCCGTATTCTAAAGCTCTCAAGAAATCTTCATCGATAATTCCAGTCGCTTCATCATCTCCTTTTTCAGATAACCTCATTTGGTCTTCAAAACGTTCTCTTTGGTCAATTGGGTCATTCAATTCAGAATAGGCATTCGCTACTTCTTTACCGCAAACCATTAGTTCAAAACGTTCTGTCAATTCTGGATTGTCGCGGTGTTGTTTACAAAGCGGAGACATTTCCTTTGGATAATCCGTGATGTAAGTAGGCTGAATGTAATTCCCTTCACATTTAGCGCCAAAGATTTCGTCAATCAGTTTTCCTTTACCCATGGTTTTATCCACATCAATCCCCATTCCTCTAGCGGCGTCAAAAAGCTCTGTTTCACTTTTTCCTGAAATATCAAATCCAGTAAAATGTTTGATAGAATCAGTCATCGTAACTCTAGCATAAGGCGCTTTGAAATTGATGGTGTGTTCTCCAAAAGTCACTTCTGAAGTTCCATTTACGGCAATTGCACAATGCTCCAAAAGGTCTTCGGCAAATTTCATCATCCAGTTGTAGTCTTTGTAGGCTACATATATTTCCATAGCAGTAAATTCTGGGTTGTGTGTACGGTCCATTCCTTCATTACGAAAGTTTTTCGAAAACTCATACACTCCTTCAAAACCACCAACTATTAATCTTTTTAAGTACAACTCATTTGCTATACGCATATACAATGGCATGTCAAGCGAGTTGTGGTGCGTGATAAAAGGACGCGCAGCAGCGCCACCAGGAATCGGTTGTAAAACTGGAGTTTCAACTTCAAGATATCCTTTGTCATTAAAGAATGAACGCATCGCATTGAACAATTTTGTTCTTTTGATAAACGTTTCTTTCACATGGTCGTTCACGGTCAAATCTACGTAACGACGACGGTATCTTTGTTCCGGATCAGCGAATGCATCGTGCATTTTCCCATCAGCATCCGTTTTTACTACAGGAAGTGGTTTTAAGGCTTTTGCCAAAACCGTCAATCCATAAACATGAACCGAGATTTCTCCCACTTGCGTTTTGAAAACCGTTCCACGAACCCCAATAAAATCACCAATGTCCAATAGTTTTTTGAAAACTACATTGTACATTGTTTTTTCTTCATCAGTCGAAATATCATCTCTCGAAACATACACTTGAATACGTCCTTCAGCATCTTTCAATTCCGCAAATGACGCCTTTCCCATGATACGCTTACCCATCAAACGACCTGCTAAAACAACCTCTTTTCCTTCGTACTTCTCGAAATCAGCTAAGATTTCGCTAGAATATGCGGTTGTGGTAAATTCGGCTGCAGGATAAGGTTCGATACCTAAATTGCGTAATTCTGTAAGTGCTTCTCTACGTAGAGTTTCTTGTTCGGATAATGCCATTATATTCTGATTTTAAGAGCGCAAAGATACTATATAAGTTCTAAAGTTGCAAAGACAGTAATACATAAAGGAATTTAGTTTTTTGGAGCAGATAATTTTGTTTTCTCAAGACAATTTGTCCGGCTATTCGTTCTATCTTTTTTTCTTGTTTAAGAAAAATAAGAAAAAAAGGATGTCTCCCGAAGCTTCGGGACTATCGGGGCTATTCAACTACTTTTTATTTTAAAATAGCGTGAAAAATAGTACAAATCATGTATATTTGAAAACCAATAAATACTCTAAATTACCAAATGAAAAAATGCGCACTTCTACTTATAGTACTATTTTTAACAAGTTGTCAAGTCACTGAAACCATTCATTTAAACCAAGATGGAACTGGAAAAATTGAAATCAATGAGTTGCGAGACGAGCATAGTTTTATGCAATTGATGGGTGAAAACTACTCCAAAGAAGAAGTTTTTAGAGATACAACATATGTTTTTCAGGATTTGATAACGAAACATTCTGAGACGTTTTCCAGATTGCCAGCATCCGAAAAAGTCATTTTTCAAAAATTTGCTACAGTAAAAGTACATATAAAGAAAAGTTCCTTCGAGAAAGAATTTCGCACAACAATCAGTCAAAATTTTACTAAAATAACCGAAGTTGCGGATTTATACAAAACCGAAGAATATGCAGATGATATAGAAAATAATTATGCATTGGTTGCCGAAGAACATTATTACAGTGTCAACTATGCTTTTGACGGAAGTGTTTTCAAGAGAATAGTAAAAATTACAGATGCAATTGAGCTAAAAAAGCAGCAGGATAAGATTGAAGGATATAAAACGCAAGTTTCTAAATTCAAAATCACACAGCCTTATGTTCTAAAATATCATTTCCCAAAGAAAATAAAGTCCGTTTCAAATCCGAATGCGAAAATTAGTGAAGATAAAAAATCATTGGAATTACAATTTCTGATAGCGGATTGTTTGGTAAATCCTGAAAGTACTAATCTGGAGGTGGTTTTGGAAACAGATGATGTCAATTAAAACTACATTACGCAGCTATGGGATATATCTCTCAATTAAATCCAATCATAGTGAGGCACGAAGATGTAGTAAAATATAATAGTAATAATTATGTAAGTATCATTATTAATTCTATAAAAACGATGGCGAATATATAATCTATATTTGATAAAAAGCATATTTTCAAACCGTTATGCTTCAAAATCCGATTAATAGAAAATAATTTAAATAATGATATTATGAAAGCACTTGTTTATTTCGGTCCGCGCGATGTGAGGGTCGTAGAAATGCCGGATGCCAAAATTGAGCAGCCGACGGATGTACTGGTAAAAATAACGACTACAAATATTTGCGGATCCGACCTTCACATGTATGAAGGAAGAACCGATATGGAAGCCGGAAAGATTTTAGGACATGAAAATATGGGCAGGGTAGTTGAAGTAGGCAAAGCCGTAACTCAGATTAAAGTGGGAGATATGGTTTGTCTTCCTTTTAACATTGGTTGTGGTCACTGTCAAAATTGCGAAAGCGGCTTGACTGGTTTTTGTCTTACGATGAATCCGGGTGCTGCAGGTGCTGCATATGGTTTTGCGGGAATGGGTCCTTACAGCGGCGGCCAGGCTGAATTCCTTCGGGTGCCTCATGGGGATTTTAACTGCCTTAAATTACCAGAGGATGCGATAGAGAAGGAAAATGATTATGTGATGTTATCGGATATTTTCCCAACAGGATATCATGCAACGGAATTGGCAGGTGTAAAACCTGGTGACTCCGTCGTGATTTATGGTGCAGGTCCCGTTGGACTAATGGCAGCACATTCGGCAAGTATTAAAGGCGCCAGTAAGATTATGGTGGTTGACAATCATCCTGACCGGTTGAAACTTGCAGAAGAATTGGGTGCTATTGCAATTGATTTTTCAAAAGGGTCAGCAGTGGAGCAAGTACTGGAACTCACCAACGGTGTGGGTGCCGACAGAGGTTGCGAATGTGTAGGGTACCAGTGTTGTGATAAACATGGTACGGAACATTCCAATGCAACCATGAACGAACTAGTACAGGCCGTAAAAGCAACTGGTTCTATTGGGGTTGTAGGGGTTTTTGTTCCTAAAGATCCAAAATCAAAAGAGGAGTTGCAAAAAATAGGCCACATGGATTTTGATTTTGGTCAATTCTGGATGAAGGGACAGCGAATAGCAACAGGTCAGGCAAATGTTAAAGCGTATAACCGTCAGCTTTCTACCTTGATTTCTGCTGGTAAAGCAAGGCCATCATTAATTGTCTCGCATGAACTTTCATTAGAAGAGGCTCCGAACGCCTACAAGCATTTTGATGCCCGCGATAAAGGATGGACAAAAGTGCTACTGAAACCATAGATGATAAAAGCTAAGTAATAAATTTAGATGATTTGAGGATTTTGCGCCTAACAAATAAAGATTTAAGTGTTTGTTTCGTGCCTCCTTGGTCAGCAATTAATTGGATAATAATAATTCACTTTTTTTGAATTATTATTATCCATTTTTTTCTTCTCGCTAAATCTGATTTTGGGTGTAATTTTCACAATTTCAAAATTCCTAATTCAATATTCAACATTCGTATTTCAAACCTTTGTACCTTTGTACCTCAAAACCTTTGCGCCTTATTAAAAAATGAACAAAACCATCCAGCTTCAAGATTTAGGAACTAAAGATTACAAGGAAACTTGGGAATACCAAGAAGAATTGTTTAAAGGAATCGTCGATTTAAAAATTAGAAATCGCAGAGAAGAACTAGAATTAGAAACTCCTAATTATTTTCTTTTTGTAGAGCATCCACATGTTTATACATTAGGTAAAAGTGGTGATTTAAGTAATTTACTTTTATCTGAAAAACAATTGGAAGCCAAAGGAGCGACTTTTTATAAAATCAATCGTGGTGGTGATATTACGTATCACGGACCAGGGCAAATTGTAGGGTATCCAATTATAGATTTAGAAAATTTTTTTACTGATATTCATAAATATTTGCGCTTTCTGGAAGAAGCAATTATTCTTACTCTACAAGAATATGGAATCGTTTGCGGCAGAAGTGAAGGTGAAACTGGAGTTTGGTTAGGTGCAGGAACACCATTTGCTAGGAAAATTTGTGCTATGGGCGTTCGTGCTTCCCGTTGGGTAACCATGCATGGATTTGCTTTAAACGTAAATGCTGATTTGGGTTATTTTGACAATATCATTCCGTGTGGAATTCGCGGTAAAGCCGTAACTTCTTTAAACGTGGAACTTGGCGTAGCAAAAGTTAATGAAGAAGAAGTCAAAGAAAAAATCCTGAAACATTTCGTTATTCTTTTTGACTCAACTTTTGAGAAATCTTAATTCTTAAATAAAAAAACTTTACACGAGCTTGTAAGGCGAACTGGTGAAGTAATCTGCAATCAAAAATCAAAAGAATACTGTTCCGGCAATAACCGAAAACTCATTCGGTGGTATTTTGTAACTCCGTAAATTCGGATTGCTTCTCGGTGTTCTTTGGTAGGATAACCTTTGTTTTGTTTCCAATTGTACATTGGGAATTCCTCATGAATCCGGTTCATATATTCATCCCGATAGGTTTTTGCTAGTATGGAAGCGGCTGCAATGCTCATATATTTTGAATCCCCCTTTACAATACTGGCATTCGGAATTGAATTTAGTATTTCAATTTCAGCATCGGTAAAAATCTTTCCTCCACGGTTTTTAATGCCGCCTTTAGGAATTAAAGGACTATTTCCGTCTACAATAATTGATTTAGGTCTTGGATCTAGTTTTAAAATACTTTCCTGCATTGCTTTTATAGAGGCATTCAAAATATTTATTTCGTCAATTATGAAAGGTTCCAGATGCGTTACTGCAAATGAAATGCATTCTTTTTCTATAATAGGTCTTAATTTTTCCCGAGTTTTTTCAGATAGTTGCTTACTATCATTCAGTAACTCGTTTTGAAAATTTTCTGGTAATAGTACAGCAGCGGCAGTAACAGGTCCGGCCAGGCAACCACGACCAGCTTCATCCGTTCCTGTTTCTAAAAATTGTGTTAAAAAGAATGGGCTTAACATTAAATTAATTTTGACAAAAATATAACATTATGAAACATTATGAAATATTATGTAGGAATATACAAAATTTAATGAGTTTATCTATTGATTTAAGTATAAACTTTAACAGATGTTAACTTCTTTAGTGTTAAAATAAATTTGTTTCTTTAAGAAATTATTATGATTTTTGTAAAATAACTAATTCAATAAATTAATATGAGATCAAAGTACAAATGGATTATCACGCTATTCTTAGCGTTATCAATGCAGTTATCGTTTGCTCAAGAGAAAACGGTATCTGGTGTAGTATCTGATTCATCAGGCCCTTTGCCTGGCGTAAATGTTTTGGTGAGAGGTTCCAAAACAGGTGTTCAGACTGATTTTGATGGGAAGTATTCTATCAAAGCAAAAACAGGAGATGTATTAGTATTTTCTTTTGTGGGAATGACCGATGCTACCAAAACGGTTGGTGCATCAAATACAGTAAATGTATCACTGCAAGATGGAGTAAGTTTGAATGAAGTTATTGTTCAGACTAATCTAGGGTATTATTCAAAAGATTCAAGAAAGTTATCTTCGTCTGTTTCTACGGTTTCTGCAGATGAAATAGCTAAGCAGTCTCCAGCGCTAACTATTCAAAATGCGTTACAAGGGCAAGCTGCGGGTGTACAAGTTACATCGGCGAATGGAAAGCCAGGTGCTGCTGCTTTTGTTACTGTTCGTGGAGCTGTTAGTATCACAGGAGGTTCGGCTCAGGCTATTTATGTGGTTGATGGTGCATTTGTGAACGGAACAGAAGCTTCTGCTTTGAGTTCAAATGATATCGAATCTGTTTCAGTACTTAAAGATGGAGCATCTGCTGCAATTTATGGGGTACGTGGTGGAAACGGAGTTGTAGTTATTACAACAAAAAAAGGTAAAAATGCGAAAGGTAAATTTCAGTTTAATAATTCAATTGGATTTACACAAAAAATTGCTGACCCGTTTGACATGATGAACGCTGATCAGAAAATTCGATATGAAGGCTTAATTGGCGCGGGTTCGACGACGGCATCCACGGTGACTCCTGCGAGGTTAGCATTGTTGCGTTCTTATGATCACAACTGGCAAGATGACTTGCTAAGAAAAGGATTTGTGCAAAATAATAATTTTTCTTATTCAGGTGGTAATGATCAATTTACTAATTTTATGTCTGTAGGTTACACTGAGGACAGTGGAATTATAGACAAGCTTAAAGGATTCAATAGAATTACGGCTAGATATAATAGTGAGTATAAGGCTAATGACAGAGTGAAATTTGGTTTTAATATTGGTGGATCATATGAGAAATTTAATGACTCAAGAGATCGTAACAATGCACAAAGCCCAATTAGAGCAATGTATGACTATAATCCTTACGAGCCATTTTATGCTAGAGATGCTAGCGGAAATGTGATTAATGATGTTTTAGGAAACCCAGTTTTTAATACAAACTTATTGGCAGGATTCCCTATTCAAGAGGCGATTATTAATAACACAGAACAACGTCGTTTCTTCAGATTATATGGACGTCCTTATGTAGAGTTAGGAATAGTTAAAGATTTGACATTCAAAACTCAAATGAATATGAACTACGAAAGATATCAGAGAGAGACTTTCACAAAACCATTTTCGTTTTTGGATTTAATTGTTGGAGATCCTACTGCTAGAGGTCAAAAGACTGACAACGGGTGGGATTCGTTAGAATATCAGTTAACTAACAGTTTGAATTATAAATATAGCATCAATGGGAAGCATAACTTTGAATCTACTGTATTGTACGAATATTTCAAATATAACTTTAGATCACATTCTTTAACTAGAAAAGGATATGTAAATGGTGATTTGCCTACTGCTGGTACAGCAGTTGTTGGAGTTCCTTTTACTGCAAGAAATGAAAATGCAACTGTTTCCGTTTTTGGTAATATCGATTACGATTTTGATGGAAAATATTTAGTATCGTTATATGGACGTCGCGATGGTTCATCAGTTTTAGGAAGTAACAATAAATATGAGTTTGCAAAAGGAGCATCTCTTGGATGGAATGTTACTAGCGAAGCTTTTATGAGCGATGTAAAATGGTTGAATAATTTGAAGTTAAGAGCATCTTATGGAGAGTTAAATTCAACTAACGGTATTGATAATTATACTGCTCAAAATCTTTTTAGTACTTCGCAATATGGTGGAAATATCGGAACTGTTTTGACAGCAAGCACAGTTGGAAACAATAACTTAAAGTTTGAAAAAGCGGAGAAATACGAAATTGGTATTGAATCTGCATTATTAAATAATAGGTTGACCTTCTCAGGTTCGGTATTTAAAGATAAAAGAAATGACTTTATCTACAGCGACAATACTACTGTTGGAACAGGTTTTTCTACACTGATCAACGCAGGTGACTGGACTTCAAAAGGAGCTGAAATTGAGTTAAAAGCATTTGCAATTAAAAATGCAAATACAACCTTGTCTTTTTATGTTAATGCTGCCACTTTTGACAGAGAAATTAACGAGTTAAACCGTCCTGGGGATCCAAACAATCAGCTTTCAAGAGGTTTAACATGGAATAAAGTGGGTCGTTCTCCTGATGATTTCTTCCTTGTGCCTTACGCAGGAGTTAATCCTACTAACGGTCGTGCTATGTATACTAAATTAGATGGTACAGTTACGGATGTTTACAGTGCTGGAGACAGAGTTTTTACTGGTAAAACTCCTTATGCTAAATATGAAGGTGGTTTTGGTATGCAATTTGCTTATAAAGGATTTGATATCTCTACTGATTTTGTATTCAAAGAAGGTAACTATACATACAATTACATGTGGCAGAATATGGTTGCTGATGGTGCTGCGCCAAATAGAAATCAAGCTGTAGCAGCTTTTGATTTTTGGACTGCAACTAACACAACTGCGTCTTTACCTGCGCCACAACAGTTGTCAGGGATTAACTCTAATCTAGAATCAGATCGTTTCTTAGAGGATGCAAGTTATATTAGATTTAGAAATCTTAATATTGGATATAAGTTTACTAAGAAAGCATTCACTAATTTACCTGTAGATGATATTAGAATTTACACTCAAATGCAAAACTTATTTACATGGAGTAAGTTTAATGGAGATCCAGAGGTAGGAATTGGTAGTGCTGAGAATCAAACGGGAACACAAGCGAATCCTCTTATTCCTGGTCAATTTGCATTGTATTCTTATCCTAATGTTCAAACATTCCTTTTTGGAGTATCAATTAATTTATAATTATAAAATTATGAAAAAAATAATATATCTTGTTGCTTTATCTTTCGCATTAAATTCTTGCGACGATGAAGACATCACATTTGCACCATATAACGCAGTTAGTGAGTCAATTGTTTTGCGTAATGCGGCTGACTTTGAGAATATGCTAACTGGAGCATACTCTTATATGATCAAAAATGGTGGTGACGGTGGTTACGGTTCTGAATTTATCATTGACTCTGAAGTATTGACTGATAATCTTATTCTTAAGGTAGAAGGTCGTCAGACTAATGCCAATGGATTTAGATTGCAATCAGTGCCTAATAGCTCTCATTTTAATTATTATATTAGTGCTTATAGAGCTGCAGAAACAGCTACTAGAGTTATCGACAATATTAATGTTATACCTCAGGATGCGGTTAGAGATAATATCGAAGGGCAGGCTCGTTTCATTAGAGCGTTAAACAACTTTGACTTAGTTAGAATTTATTCTAAAATTCCTACTCAGGCTGCTGATGCAAATGCTTCTTTAGGTATGTATTATTTAGATGCTGTTGCTCCTTTTTCTAAACCATCAAGACCAACTGTTGAAGATACCTATAAAAAAGTAGTTGATGATTTATTGATTGCTGCTAATAAAATTGGTACAACTAATACGATTGCCTCAGGAAAGGCTTCGAAGGCGGCAGTTTATGCTTTGTTGTCTCGTGTGTATCTTTATTTAGGAGATTTTCCAAAAGTTATTCAATATGGAAATCTTGCTATTGCAGGTAATACTGTTTGCCCTAGAGCAAGTTTCGTTAATCTTTGGAAAGATGCAAATGCTTCAGGTGTTTTATTTAAACTAAGAATAGACCAAGTTGATGGTGTTACTCCAGGAGTTGTTTACAATCAGACAGTAGCAAGTGGTGTTCGTTCAGAGTATGTTGTGCCTAAAAGTTTTTCAGATTTGTTTCAAACCACAGATATTAGAAAGGCTGCTTACATTCAGACTAGCGCATATAATACCATACCTTACAATCACGTTATCAAATATCTAAGTCGTTTAACTGGTAACCCAGCTATTGTTGATATTAAAGTATTGCGTATTGAAGAAGTATATTTGAACATGGCTGAGGCTCAGTATAGAATCAACGGTGGAGGTTTAGCGTTTCTTGATGCGGTAAGATCTCAAAGATATTCTCCTTTTGTTTCAGGTAGTGAAACTGGGGTTGCGTTACTAAATGCTATTTTACTTGAACGAAGATTAGAACTTGCTTTTGAAATGGATCGTTTCTTTACATTAAAAAGATTAGGTTTGTCTATGGTAAGAAATGCTGTTGAAGGTGACTACGCTAGTGGTGCTGGTACCAAAGTTGAAGCTACAGCTTTGACAATTCCTGCTGGTGATTTTAAATGGCAACTTCCTGTTCCACAATCTCAAATAGATTTGAATAGTAATTTAAAGCAAAATCCAGGTTATTAATTAATAGCTTTAATATTTTAAAAACCTCCCTTTTTAACCATTTGGGAGGTTTTTGTTTTTAAAATGTTTGTATATTTGGTAGATTACTAAATTTAATTCTTATTTTTTGTAAATGAAAAAAATTTTATTTTTTATACTGATTTTTCAATTTTCTACTGCACAGAACTTGGAACAACGAAAGAAGATTATACGGTCCTATGACAATGAAAAAATCAATAGTTTTGTTGATAAATTAGTAGAAGCGCAAAAGGAGCAAAAATTGAAAGTTAAAAATTATAAGCTTCAATACAGGTTGTTAGATTCGGAAAAAAATTCACTCCAGCGTATATATGATGGATTGCCTTTTTTTTATACTATTGAAAACGATGAGTCCGTGGCTACAATTCGTGCAAATTCGTTGCAGCCTAATGGTATTCTAGGCCTTAGTTTGACTGGTAATGGAATAACTGCTGGGGTTTGGGATGGAGGTAAAGTCCGGGAAACACATCAGGAATTGTCTGGGTCAAAGGTTACGTTTGGTGATGGAGCAATATCTCCTAGTGCTCATTCGACACATGTAACTGGTACGATAGTTGGATCAGGTATTGTACCAAGAGCTAGAGGGTTCGCTTATCAAGCGAAAGCAAGAACTTATTTTTGGGATAGTGATGTTGAGGAAATGACGAATTTTGCCAGTGAAGGTTATTTAGTGTCAAACCATTCCTACGGGTATGGGATTTCAAATTCTTTTGCTAATGCCCGATTTGGTTACTATGACCAGACTTCTGCTGATTTTGATAAAATTTCAGAGGTATTTCCTTATTATCAAATAGTTGTTGCTGCAGGTAATTCAAGAAACAGTACCCATTCACAAATAAATGCTAAAGGTGGTTTTGATATGCTTACTGGTAGTACTGTATCTAAAAATACGATTGTCGTTGCGGCTGTTAATTCTGTTCCAAATTATACTGGTCCTGCGAGTGTTACAATGAGTTCGTTTAGTAATTATGGTCCCACTGACGATGGAAGAATTAAGCCAGACATAAGCGCTAAAGGCGTTGCTGTATACTCATGTAATGGACCAAATGACAATACGTATGAGACGCTAAGTGGCACGTCAATGGCAGCTCCAGCAATCACAGGATTAATTGTTTTACTTCAACAGCATTATAATAATTTAAATACTGCATTTATGAAAGCTGCAACAGCCCGTGGTTTACTTTGCCATACTGCAGATGAAGCGGGTTTTTCAATAGGTCCTGATTATGAGTACGGTTGGGGTTTAGCAAATGGGGAAGAAGCCGCTAAAGTCATTAGTTCAAACGGAAAGACCTCGTTGGTTTTAGAAACTACTTTAACAGATCAAGTGGTTTTTAAGAAGCAGGTTTCTGTTTCTTCACCAAGAGCATTAAATGTTTCAATTGCTTGGACTGATCCAGTTAAGATAGGCGCCGTTGTTACTCCTATTGTTGAAGATAATAGGAACACTAATCTGGTAAACAATCTAGATCTTAAGATTATTGATGAAGCAGGTACTGTTTATTATCCTTGGAAATTAGATCCTACTGCGTTAAATAGCCCGGCGACTCAAAATTCTGATAATAATGTTGATAATATTGAAAAAGTATCAATTGCAAATGCTGCTGCTGGTAAGTATACTATTCAGGTCACAAATAAAGGAAGTTTATTGGCAGGTGTTCAGGATTTTACATTAATCGCAAGTGGTTTAGATGATTTGACCTTAGCTACTGTAGATTATGACAAAAATAATTTGGTTAGAGTTTATCCTAATCCAGTGCAAGAAAATTTATTTTTCGATTTACCAGAGTCTTTTTCTCCATCTGAAGTTATAATTTACGATATTTCAGGAAAATTAATTAGAAGCTTTAGATACGAAGGAAAGAATAATGTAAAGGTGGGAGAACTAAAATCTGGAGTCTACATCGTCAAGTTTGTTAGCCAAGATAAAAGCCTTAACTTCAAGTTTATTAAGAAATAGAAATTCTGGATTAATTTCAGACTTTAAAAAACATCCACGTACGCTGGATGTTTTTTTATTTATAGCTATTTATAATATACCTTTGCCAATCTAAAATGATATCATTGCCTAATTATATTCCTTTCAAATGAGAATAATATTTTATCTGTGTTTTTTGGTGTTTCCAGCTGTCCTCTTTTCTCAAGAAAAAAGAGAACAGACTATGATTTATGATAGTAAATACAATAGCTCAGATTCTGTTAAAAAGCAGATTCAAAAAACAGCAACCATCGATCTCTATAAGGTAATCACCATAGAAAATGATACAACTTATATTGATACTTCTCTTACCATTCAAAAAGAATACAGCCACAACTATTTGCGAAAAGACATTTTTGGACTTTTGCCTTTTGCAAATGATGGACAAACGTACAATACACTGCAGTATAGTTTAACAGATTTTTCACCGTATCCGGAATTTGGTTTTAAAGCAAAACATTTTAATTTTTTAGAAGCAAATCAAATACGCTATTATTCCGTTGCGACTCCCGTTACCGAATTATATTTTAAAACTACTGTCAGGAAAGGGCAGTCTGTAGATGCATTTATTACGTTGAATACTTCTGAAAATCTTAATTTTTCTATTGCATACAAAGGTTTGCGTTCAGAAGGGGAATATATTAATCAGTTGTCCAGTACAGGTAATTTTAGGTTTACCACAAGTTATAATACCAAAAATAAGCGCTATTTTGCTAAAGCACATTATACTTTTCAAGATATTCTGAATGAGGAAAATGGGGGAATAACAACAATAGATGATTTCGAAAGTGAAGATCCAAACTATAATAATCGCCAACGATTTGAAGTTTACTTTTCAGATGCTAAATCATTTCTTAAAGGAAAAAGAATATTTCTAGATCATAATTTCAGGATAAATTCAGAAAAAGGGAATAATAACTTGTATTTAACCCATCAGTTCAATTATGAAAATAAATTTTTCGAATACAATCAGGCCACTGTTCCATCAACAGTAGGAGGGGAAATTGTATATAGATTTGGGGAGTCTTTTAAAACCAGCGAGATAAACGATCAAACCCGTTACAATAAAATGTACAATAGAGTAGGGCTAGTTTATGAGAACACCACTTTAGGGAAATTCCAGTTTTTTGCGGATGATTTTAGATCGAATTATTATTACGATCAGATTTTGATTTTTGATAATCAAAATGTGATACCAAGTTCATTTAGTCAAGAAATTAATAGTGTTGGTGGTCAATATGAGTACCAAAAAAACAAATGGAATGGTAAGTTTTTATACTCAAGATCTGTAACGACGCAGTCTTTATCAAATCTTGATGCTAAATTAGAATATGATTTTAATGATGAAACACAATTCTCATTTCAGTATCAGAATATAAATAAATTACCAAATAGTAATTACAATCTATATCAAAGTAGTTATGTTCAATACAATTGGTCAAATGATTTTAAGAATGAAAAAATAAATTCAATTAGCGCAAATGCAATTACTCCATGGGTAGATGCAGAAGTACAGTTTTCAGTTTTAAAAGATCATTTGTATTTTAATGATGTGTCAAGTTCTGAACAAGCATTAGCAAAAACACAAATAGTGGCCCCATCTCAATATGACGGTACTATAAATTATTTGTCTGTAAAAGTAAGTAGAGAATTGACATTTGGAAATTTTGCTCTAGATAATACCATTTTATATCAAAAAGTAGATCAACAAGATGCGATTTTAAATGTTCCAGAAATCGTAACAAGAAACACATTTTATTATTCTAATTATTTGTTTAAAAAAGCCTTATTTTTGCAAACAGGCATCTCGCTCAATTACTTTTCGAGCTATTATGCCAATGATTATAATCCTGTGATAGGAGAGTTTTTTGTCCAAAATGATAAACAAATTGGAAATCATCCAAACTTTGATTTTTTTATAAACGCAAAAATTCAAAGAACGCGTATTTATTTCAAAGCAGAGCATTTTAATTCCTCGCTTACAGGTAATAATTTTTATTCTTCACCAAATAATCCATCGCGTGATTTCACGATTCGATTCGGATTAATTTGGAACTTCTTTAATTAATTTCAGACGGTTGTATAGCCTTTAAGAGCTCTTTTTTTGGGCGTTTCCCGTGCTTTTCGCTATGTATCCTCACTTGTTTAATGGAAGCAAGTAAAGGATGTCGCTAAGATCACTAACGCAAAATTCCGTAAACCAGGATATTTTTATAACAAAATACTATCTTTGTGCTAGTATTTACAACAAATGACAATCTTAAATCCACAATAAAATGCGCTACGCAGAAAATATATTAGGCACAATAGGCAATACACCATTAGTAAAACTGAATAAAGTGACTGCAGAAGTAGATGCTTTGGTACTTGCTAAGGTGGAAACGTTCAACCCAGGAAATTCCGTAAAGGATAGAATGGCAGTAAAAATGATTGAAGATGCCGAAGCTGACGGAAGATTAAAACCAGGCGGAACTATTATTGAAGGAACTTCCGGGAATACAGGAATGGGATTGGCATTAGTAGCCATCATAAAAGGATACAAACTGATTTGTGTGATTTCAGATAAACAGTCGAAGGAAAAGATGGATATTCTTCGTGCCGTTGGAGCCAAAGTTGTGGTTTGTCCTACTGATGTTGAGCCAACTGATCCGCGTTCCTACTATTCGGTTTCCAAACGATTGGCAGAAGAAACGCCTAATTCTTGGTATGTGAATCAATACGATAACCCTTCAAATGCTATTGCGCATTACGAGCAAACGGGACCGGAAATTTGGGAGCAAACAGGAGGTAAAATCACTCATTTTGTTGTTGGAGTAGGGACTGGAGGAACAATTTCTGGTGTAGCTAAATATTTAAAAGAGAAAAATCCAAACATTAAAATTTGGGGAATAGATACCTATGGTTCTGTATTTAAAAAATATCATGAAACCGGAATTTTTGATGAAAATGAAATCTATTCGTATATCACAGAAGGGATCGGAGAAGATATTCTTCCAAAAAATGTTGATTTTTCTTTGATTGACGGATTTACAAAAGTAACGGATAAAGATGCAGCGGTTTATACCCGTAAAATTGCACTTGAAGAAGGGATATTTGTAGGAAATTCAGCTGGAGCTGCGATAAAAGGATTATTACAACTCAAAGAACATTTCAAACCTGAAGATGTCGTTGTTGTTTTATTTCATGATTCAGGAAGCCGTTACGTAGGTAAAATGTTCAATGATGACTGGATGCGTGAACGTGGTTTTCTAGACGAAGAAATTACAAAGGCTGAGGATGTTATTAAAGATCATATCGATAAACCATTAATTGTAGTTCGCACGGAAGAATTAGTTTCGCATGCTATAGAAAGAATGCGTAAATACAAGATATCTCAAATTCCGGTTATTGACGTTACAGGATTTGTAGGTTCTGTTGATGAAAGTGATTTGTTCCAAAGCTATGTTGCCGATAAAAATGTTGCTGACAAACCTATAAAAGAAGTTATGGGAAAACCATTTCCGATAGTAAAATTTGGTACTCCAATAGAAGAAGTTTCTCGATTATTTACAAAAGAGAATGAAGCCGTTTTGATCGAATTAGAGAATGGAAATCACCATATTATTACCAAATATGATATTATTGGATCGATAAAATAAAATTTTATAATTCAAAAATATTAAAGTTTTTAAAGCCATGAATTTGACGAGTTTATTTCGTTAAATTTGTGGTTTTTTAGATTTATAAGAAACATATAATATGATCTTCACTGCCATAGATTTTGAAACTGCAACCGCATTCCATCCGTGTTCCGTAGGTATTGTTACCGTAGAAAACGGGATAATTGTTGATGAGTTTGTTAGTTTAATTAAGCCGCCAAACAATCTATATTCGCCTTTTACAATTCAAGTTCATGGGATATATCCGCGAGATACGGTGAATGCAAAATCATTTGCACAGGTATATCCTGAAATACAAAAACGCCTTAAAAATAGAGTAGTTGTAGCCCATAATGAGAGTTTCGACAGAAATGTTCTTGCGAAATCAATGGCGCTTTATGGTTTGGATTATGCTGATTTGAATATAGCATCCCGTTGGGAATGTACCGTGAAAATTTACAAAGCCAAAGGGTTAAAGCCAACTAAATTAAGTGATTGTTGCCGAGAAATGAATATCGCATTAAATCATCATGAAGCATTATCTGATGCTCGGGCTTGTGCCAAATTATATATGTTGAAATAAAATTCTTTCATTTTAGTTTTTTTTTCCTTATTTTAGAAGTCTCTTATCCCCAAGTATATACTCTATTATCTAAAAAAAAATGAAAGAAGATTTTCTCCATTACCTCTGGAAGTTTAAGAAGTTTGATGTCCTGAATTTAAAAACAGTCAACAACGAGGAAATCACAATTGTTAATGTAGGTCAGTATCTTGAATTAGCAGGGCCAGACTTTTTTAATGCTCAGATAGTTATTGGTACTCAAAAATGGGCGGGTAACGTTGAAATTCATCTTAAATCTTCGGATTGGTATGTGCATCATCACGAAAAAGATGTGGGTTATGAAAATGTAATTTTGCATGTGGTTTGGGAACATGATGTGGCCGTTTTTAGAAGTGATAATTCTGAAATTTCAGTTTTAGAACTAAAAAATTACGTAGAAAAAGCGACTGTTGAAAACTATCAGTCTTTAATGACTCCAAAATCATGGATTTTTTGTGAAAAACAACTAAAAGATGTTGATGTGTTTGCATTGCAAAACTGGCAAGAGCGTTTGTTTTTTGAACGTTTGGAAAGAAAATCTCAACCTATATTTGATTTATTGGAGCAAACCAATCATGATTGGGAAGGAGTTTTATTCTGTTTATTAGCTAAGAATTTTGGATTAAACACAAACGGCGAAATTTTCTATAAAATGGCGCAGTCTCTTTCTTTTTCAATAATTAGAAAGGAAAGTTTTGAAGTCGAAAACTTAGAAGCTTTGATTTTTGGTGCTGCTGGATTATTGGATTCTGAAAAAGAAGATAACTATTTCAAGGACTTAAAATTCAGATATTTCTACTTGTTGCATAAGTATCAAATGGAAAAGGTTTGTTTGGAACCAGTACAGTTTTTTAAGCATCGACCGGATAATTTCCCAACGATACGACTCTCTCAATTAGCTAATTTATACCATAGTAAGCAGAATTTGTTTTCTAAAATAAGTAGCCTAAATTCATTGAAAAGTACTTACGAATTGTTTCAAATTACTGCTTCGGAATATTGGCAAAGCCATTATCAGTTTGATAAAGAAAGCCCGATAAAAAAGAAAACACTGTCTAAATCTTTTATTGATTTAATTGTGATAAATACTATAATTCCGATTCAATTTGCTTTTGCAAAAAGTCAAGGAAAAGAAATTTCGGAGGACTTAATTAGCTTTTTAAATGAAGTTGCGGCAGAGAAAAATGCCATTATAGAAAAATTTACTTCTTTTGGAATACTATCAAAAACTGCTTTTGAAACACAATCTTTGTTGCAACTCAAGAATGAATATTGTAATAAAAGTAAGTGTTTAGAATGTGCTATAGGTATGGAATTAATGAAAAAATGTTGATTTATTGATTCGTTTATTCGTTTACACGAAAAATTCGTAATTTTGCTAATAATTCATAACTCATAAAATGTCAGTAGTAATAAAACTAAAGTTCTTTTTTGAAAAACATGGTTTTCATGTTTCTTCTCGTTTAGCTGATACTTTAGGAATGCGTGCTAGTAGTGTGCGATTGTTTTTTATCTATTTGTCTTTTGTCACTGTAGGTTTATGGTTTGCGGTTTATCTCACTTTGGCTTTTTGGATTCGATTGAAGGATTTAATTCGTGCCAAACGAACCTCGGTTTTTGATTTGTAAATAGCTATAAATGAAAAAGGGATTATAAAGTGTTTAAATACTTTATAATCCCTTTTTTTATTTATGACAAATTTTTATTTGTCTGTCTTTCCTAATTTAGCATTACGTTTCCCGTAAAGAAAGTAAATTACAATTCCAAGTGCTAGCCATCCTAATGAGAGCATTTGTGCATCTCTACTTAAATTAAACATTAGGTATGTGTTGATTAGTATACCAGAAACTGCAATTACGGGAAGTGCAGGAACTTTGAAAGTTCTTTCTAAATTAGGTTGCTTAACTCTCAGTATCCAAACGGCAATACAAACCATTGTGAATGCAAATAAGGTACCAAAACTAGTCATGTCAGCTAATTTATTAATTGGTGTAAAGGCTGCTACGACAGCAATTACAATTCCTAAGATCATAAGATTCGTTTTAGGTGTGCCTGAAATAGGATTGACTTTAGAGAATACTTGAGGAATTAAACCGTCTTTAGACATTCCTAAGAAAATTCTGGATTGACCCATAATCATCACCATTAGTACAGATATTAATCCTATAGTTGCAGCAATGGTTATAATATATCCTGCCCAAGCTTGTCCAGCAATATCAAATGCATAAGCTACAGGTGCTTTGATAGCATCCGGGTATTTTCCTAGAGGATTAAAATCTTGATAACTCATCATTCCTGTTAGTACTAATGATACTAAAATATAAAGAGTTGTACATATTAACAATGAACCAATTATTGCGAAAGGAACATCTTTTTTAGGATTAATTGCTTCCCCGGCCTGAGTAGAAACCGCATCAAAACCAACATATGCAAAAAATATTGCAGCTGCTCCAGAAACAATTCCTGAAAAACCATACGCATTGTGCGTAGCTTCTTTTTCTATAATTTGAGTGGCCTCTGGAATGAATGGTGTCCAGTTTTCAACGTTAATGAAAAAAGCTCCTGCAATGATGACAAATATAATAGCGGATACTTTAAGTATAACGATCATATTATTCGCTTTAGCAGCACTTTGAGTTCCTTTCATTAAAATAGAAATTACAAATAAAACTATTAAGAATGCAGGAAGATTCATAGAAAAACCCTCGCCTGTGTAACTTGCTGGATCTGTTGTTAGCCATTCAGGTAGCTGAATATGAAACATTTTGAGTAATTTATTAAAGTATCCAGACCATGATACTGCTACTGTCATTGACCCCATGGCATACTCTAATATTAAACCCCAACCAATAATCCAAGCGAAAATCTCACCAATAGTCCCGTAAGCGTAAGCATAAGCTGAACCCTCGACAGGTAAAATTGATGCGAATTCAGAATAACAAAGTGCTGCGAAAACACATGCTATCCCTGCAATAATGAATGATATTGCTAATGCTGGACCAGCGTGGTAATATGCACCAGTTCCAGTAAGAACGAAGATACCTCCACCAATTATGGCACCAACACCTATTGCTGTTAGGCTCCATTTTCCCAGAACCTTCTTTAACTGACTTTTTTTCATATCTGCCTCAAAAGCAGATACAGGTTTTACTCTCCAAATTGACATAATTTTATGGGTTTCTAGTTATTAAGCTCCAAATGTATAGTTTTTTATAAAAAATAAAAACAATAATTTAATTTTAAGTTATAAAAAAGTAATTTAATTGTCTTTATTTGGGATTTAGTATGAGAAAAAACTTTTTTTGAATGTTGCTGTACTGATTGTCACACTGTTTTTGAAATAAGTTTTGCTTCTTTTAAATATTTTTTCTTAGAAAGTGATAGATCTTGATTTAATTTATAAATTTAGAAATCTTAATTAACGCTATTAATCCTCATATTATAAATGGATTTTAAAACTGTGCGAACTTTCTTCAATTTTACTCGAGAGCAACGCACGGGTGTTTTCGCATTGTTCGTAATCATAATTCTTTTGCAAATGATTTATTTTTTTGCAGACGTTAGTTTTGAAACAAAAGAATATCCTGATAAGCAAAAATGGCTTTCTCTTCAGTCTAAAGTGGATTCTATGAAAGTAGATAACAACAGGAAGTTGACTAAGATGTATCTTTTTAATCCTAATTTCATAACTGATTATAGAGGATACAAGTTAGGAATGTCAGTGAAAGAAATTGACCGCTTGTTGGCTTTTAGAAAACAAAATAAATATGTTAATTCGCCTAAGGAATTTCAAAACGTAACTAAAATTTCGGACTCATTGTTAAATGTGATGGCTCCTTATTTTAAATTTCCTGATTGGGTAAATAATAAGAAAGAATATAAAGAATTTAAAAAATATCCAAATCAGGCTTTCGCCAAAAAAGAAAAAATCTTTTTAATCGATATTAATCAGGCATCCAAGGATGATTTGATAAAAATTTACGGAATAGGTGAGGCGATTTCTTTACGAATTTTAAAACAAAAAGAAAGTTTAGGAGGATTTGTTTCCATGGAACAAATGAAAGATGTTTGGGGATTATCGCCTGAAGTGATTGAGAATCTAAACACTCATTTTAAAGTTTCAGTACTTCCAAATTTTAAGAAAATAGATATTAATAATGCTTCTTTAAAAGAGCTTTCCCAGTTTTATTATTTCAGATACGCTTTAGCAAAAGAAATTGTTACTTATAGAAGTATGAGAGGGAATATTAATAATATTGAGGATTTAACAAAAATTAAGGGATTTCCTGTTGATAAAGCAAAAATAATTGGCTTATATTTGGACTTTAATTAGAAGAATCAAATTTTAAGCTCTTGATAATTGTGTTTTAAGACATTTTAAAATTGATGTAGCATTTTTGTTCACTAATTATTTTAACCGTTAAAAAAAGAAATCTGAGACATTACTGCATCATTATGTTTCAATTAATACTATTTGTTAAAAAAAATATATAATATATGAATTCAATTTATTTCACTGAAGAACACCAAGCGTTTAGAGAAAGTTTAAAAGATTTTTTGCAAAAAGAAGTTGTTCCTCATATTGAGAAATGGGAAAAAACAGGTACAATAGAACGTTTTATTTGGGAAAAATTCGGAGAAATGGGATATTTTGGTATTGCCTATCCAGAAGCTTATGGTGGACTTGATTTAGATTTGTTTTACACTGTTATTTTTCTTGAGGAATTACAAAAAATAAAATCATCTGGTTTTGCCGCAGCCATGTGGGCTCATGGGTATTTGGCTATGACACACTTAAATGCCGAAGGTGACGAAAGAATAAAACAAGACTACTTAGTGCCAAGTATTGCTGGAAAAAAAATAGGCGCTTTATGTATCTCTGAACCTTTTGGCGGAAGTGATGTAGCAGGAATGCGCACAAATGCCGTAAAAAAAGGAGACAAGTATATTATAAATGGTTCTAAAACGTTTATAACTAATGGTGTTTATGCTGATTATTACATTGTAGCTGCAAAAACAAACCCAGAACTGGGTAACAAGGGAATTAGTATTTTTTTGATGGATACGGGTTTGAAAGGGATATCAGCTTCAAAACTTGATAAACTAGGTTGGAGAGCATCGGATACAGCAGAGATTGCCTTTGACAATGTAGAAATCCCTGCTGAAAATTTAATGGGTGAAGAAGGAAAAGGATTTCCTTATATCATGCAGCATTTTGCTTTAGAGCGTTTAATTATGGCTATTAATGCTCATGCTAGAGCTGAATATGCTATTGATTACACTATTGATTATATG
The DNA here is from genome assembly GCF_054343795.1 of Flavobacterium sp. GNP002. Taxonomy (NCBI): domain Bacteria; kingdom Pseudomonadati; phylum Bacteroidota; class Flavobacteriia; order Flavobacteriales; family Flavobacteriaceae; genus Flavobacterium; species Flavobacterium sp. GNP002. The sequence continues at coordinate 446,316 of NZ_JBTGUW010000001.1, read as the reverse complement.
TCACAACGTGAGGCTTTTGGTAAAAAAATAAGTAAGTTTCAAGCATTAAGACATACGCTTGTGGAACATGCAACGGAGGTTGAGCATTGTAAAATTTTCAATTATGCTGCAGTAGCCCGTCTTGATAAAGGGGAATATGTAGTTAAAGAAGCAACAATGGCAAAATTGAAATCTACAAAAGTGGCCGATGAGACCATTTACAGTTGTTTACAAATGCTAGGAGGTTATGGTTACATGGAAGAGTATCCGTTAGCACGCTTGTTTAGAGATAGTCGTTTAGGGCCTATCGGTGGAGGAACATCAGAAATCTTAAAAGAAATTTTAGGAAAAATGATTATTGACAATCAAAATTATGAGCCTGCTGTAAAATAGTTTGGTTTTCTTGTGTTAAGTCACGAGTTGTAAATAATACTAAGAGTCTTGTTTTTCAAGGCTCTTTTTTTTGTGTGAAGGATAGAAGTGGAAATCCTTTATAGATGCGTAGCAGCAAATAAAGATTGTAGCGCATAGCCTGACGGCAAGCAGTTACGTTCAAGGAACTAAAACACGTCATAGCCGGCACACCCAAAATAAATAACAATAAATAGCGATAAAGTAAAAATAATGTTTACTTTTGCACACTTAAAGAAAGGGGGTGTCTATATTATGTTAATTATACCAATTAAAGACGGAGAAAATATCGATAGAGCGTTAAAACGTTACAAAAGAAAATTTGATAAAACAGGAACTGTTCGTCAACTAAGAGCACGTACTGCTTTTATTAAGCCTTCAGTTACAAATAGAATCAAAATTCAAAAAGCGGCTTATATCCAAAATATGAGAGATAACTTAGAGAGTTAGTCAATATCTATTAAAATAAAATACCGTTAGTCATTAAAAGTTTTATAACTTTGATGCTAACGGTTTTTTTATGATTACTAATAAAGGCGCATTTCGGGATTATCTACAGTTGGAGAAAAAATATTCTTCACATACCGTTACAGCGTATTGTAATGACATTACTTCTTTCGAATCATTCAATACGATACATTTTGACCAAGAGAACGTAGAGCAAGTTAATTATAGTCAAATTAGAAGTTGGATTGTGTCTCTTGTTGATAATGATATATCAAATACTTCAGTTAATAGAAAAATTGCATCCTTAAAAGCATTTTATAAATTTCTATTAAAAACTAAGCAGATAGAAGTGAGTCCGTTGTTGAAACACAAGGCATTAAAGGCTACGAAGTTGTTGCAGGTTCCTTTTTCTGAAAAGGAGGTTGTTGATGCTTTGGGTGTGATGCAAAACACTTTTGGTTTTGAAGGGATTAGAAATAAACTTATTGTTGATTTGTTTTACACAACAGGAATGCGTAGAGCCGAGCTGATAGGTTTGAAAATTTCAAACATTGATTTGTCTGGAAGTACAATAAAAGTGTTGGGTAAGCGAAATAAGGAGCGAATTCTTCCTGTTTTGCCAATAATAAAAGATCAGTTTGCTTTGTACTTGGAGGAGCGGGGAGGCTTGTTATCTATTGTGGATTGTGATTATTTATTTCTCACAAAAAAAGGGTTAAAATTAAATGATTCCTTTGTGTATCGATTAATAAATTCTTACTTTAGTACTGTCTCTGAAAAAGTAAAAAAGAGCCCCCATATATTGAGACATACTTTTGCAACGCATTTGTTAAATAATGGAGCGGATTTAAATTCAGTCAAGGAATTATTAGGTCATTCTAGTCTGGCATCGACGCAGATATATACACATAGTAGTTTATCAGAACTGAAAAGTGTATATAAAGAAGCGCATCCACGGGGACGTAAGTAATTTTGAGAAATGTTTAACTATTAAAAAAAATGATTATGAAGGTAAGTGTTCATGCAGTTAACTTTACTGTTGACAAAAAGCTAGTAGATTTTGTTCAAGAAAGAATGGACAAGTTGGAAAAGTATTATGACAAAGTAGTGTCAGCAGATGTTTTTTTGAAGGTTGAAAAAACAAGTGATAAAGAAAATAAAATTGCCGAGGTAAAAATCAATGTTCCTGGAGATGATTTTTTGGTAAAAAAGCAATGTAAAACTTTTGAAGAGGCAGTTGAGCTTTCGGCGGAATCCTTAGAGAGAATGTTGGTTAAAAGGAAAGAAAAAATAAGTTCACACATTTAATATGAATTTTTTTTTAAAAAATGTTTTGATTGAGAGATAAAATCTATACATTTGCAGTCCGTTAGAAATAGCGGACTTTTTTTATTGATTCGCCAGCGTAGCTCAGTTGGCTAGAGCAGCTGATTTGTAATCAGCAGGTCGTGGGTTCGAGTCCCTCCGCCGGCTCAAGACTGTAAAGGTTTGACGATAAAAAAAGTAGGGGAGATACTCAAGCGGCCAACGAGGGCAGACTGTAAATCTGCTGTGTGAACTTCGCAGGTTCGAATCCTGCTCTCCCCACAAGAATTAATTGTTGGATTGCAAATTTTTAGATTGAAAAGTCTAAAGTTAGGAGTCTAAGCTCTTTAATCAAGGGTTCTGCCGACTTAGCTCAGAGGTAGAGTGCTTCCTTGGTAAGGAAGAGGTCACGGGTTCAATTCCCGTAGTTGGCTCAAGTAAGAAGGAAATTGAAATAAATATATAAACTAGATTAAAAATTAAGTAAAATGGCAAAAGAAACCTTTAACCGTTCGAAACCACACTTAAATATTGGTACGATCGGACACGTAGATCACGGTAAAACTACTTTAACAGCAGCAATCACAAAAGTGTTATCTGATGCTGGTTACTGTCAAGCAAAATCATTTGATCAAATTGATAATGCTCCTGAAGAAAAAGAAAGAGGTATTACAATTAATACATCACACGTTGAGTATGAAACTGCTAACCGTCACTACGCTCACGTTGACTGTCCTGGTCACGCGGATTACGTAAAAAACATGGTTACTGGTGCTGCTCAAATGGACGGTGCTATCCTTGTTGTAGCTGCAACTGATGGACCAATGCCACAAACACGTGAGCACATCCTTTTAGGTCGCCAAGTTGGTATTCCTAGAATGGTAGTATTCATGAACAAAGTGGATATGGTTGATGATGCTGAGTTGTTGGAACTTGTTGAAATGGAAATTAGAGACTTATTGTCTTTCTACGAATATGATGGAGATAATTGTCCAGTTGTTCAAGGGTCTGCTCTTGGAGGATTGAATAATGATCCAGCTTGGGTACCAAAAATTATTGAATTGATGGAAGCTGTTGATAACTGGATTGAAGAGCCAGTTCGTGATACAGAAAAACCATTCTTGATGCCAGTTGAGGATGTATTTACAATTACTGGTCGTGGAACTGTTGCTACAGGTCGTATCGAAACTGGTATTGCTAATACAGGAGATGCTGTTGAAATCATTGGTATGGGAGCTGAAAAATTGACTTCTACTATTACAGGAGTTGAGATGTTCCGTAAAATCCTTGATAGAGGAGAAGCAGGAGATAACGTAGGTTTATTGTTGCGTGGTGTTGATAAAGAATCTATCAAAAGAGGAATGGTTATCATTAAGCCAGGATCAGTTAAACCACACGCTACTTTCAAAGCAGAGGTTTATATCTTGAAAAAAGAAGAAGGTGGTCGTCATACTCCATTTCATAATAACTACCGTCCACAGTTCTACGTACGTACAACTGATGTAACAGGAGTTATTACTTTGCCAGAAGGTGTAGAGATGGTAATGCCAGGAGACAACTTAACTATTAATGTTGCTTTGTTAAGCCCAATCGCAATGAGCGTTGGTTTACGTTTTGCTATCCGTGAAGGTGGTAGAACAGTAGGTGCTGGTCAAGTAACTGAAATAGTAGGGTAATCTACTAAAAATAAATTCAAAAAGTAGTGTCGTTTAACGATGACACTACTTTTATTCTACGGGCGTAGTTCAAGGGTAGAATAGCGGTCTCCAAAACCGTTGATGGGGGTTCGAATCCCTCCGCCCGTGCAAAAAAATAAATCATAATGACAAAAGTTGTTAATTACATATCAGAAGCATTTGAGGAATTAAAGTCAAATGTTACTTGGCCAGCTTGGGCTGAGGTGCAACGTCTAACGATTGTTGTTGCTGTTTTTTCAGTATTATTCGCTTTGGCAACTTGGGGAGTAGATGAAATTTTCGCAAAAGCTTTGGCTGGATTTTTTAACTGGATAAAAGCATAATTTTTTTTGTTATGGCAGATAATAATATTAAGAAGTGGTATGTTGTTAGAGCAGTAAGCGGGCAAGAAAATAAAGTGAAAGCTTATATTGAAACCGAAATTGCGCGACTAGGAATGGGAGATTATGTTTCGCAAGTTTTAGTGCCTACTGAAAAAGTAGTGACTGTAAAAGAGGGAAAAAAAATAATCAAAGACAAAGTTTATTTTCCTGGTTATGTTATGATTGAAGCAAATCTTATTGGAGAGATACCTCATATTATTAAGTCTATAACAAGTGTTATTGGTTTTCTAGGTGAAATCAAAGGAGGAGAGCCTGTGCCATTGAGAATTTCTGAAGTAAACAGAATGTTAGGTAAAGTGGATGAGTTAGCTGTGAATACAGACACACGTTCTATTCCGTTTAACATTGGTGAGACTATTAAGGTTGTTGATGGACCTTTTAATGGTTTTAACGGTACTGTTGAAAAAATTAATGAAGAAAAGCGTAAACTTGAAGTAATGGTTAAAATTTTCGGAAGAAAAACACCATTAGAATTGAGTTTTATGCAAGTTGAAAAAGTATAATTTTTTGTTACATCTATAATATCCATTGCAGTCGCTTCCAATGATTGTAGTGTTAAATTTTTTAAAAAATGGCTAAAGAAATTAGTAAGGTAGTTAAACTACAAGTTAAGGGAGGTGCTGCGAACCCGTCGCCACCGGTTGGACCTGCTTTAGGAGCTGCTGGGGTAAACATCATGGAATTCTGCAAGCAATTTAATGCTAGAACTCAAGATAAACCCGGCAAAATATGCCCAGTACAAATTACTGTGTATAAAGACAAATCATTTGATTTTGTTGTAAAAACTCCTCCAGCGGCAGTCCAGTTATTGGAAGCTGCAAAGCTAAAGTCAGGATCTGGTGAACCAAATCGTAAAAAAGTAGCTAGCGTTACTTGGGATGTTATCAAAGCAATTGCTGAAGATAAAATGGTAGATTTAAATGCATTCACAATCGAATCTGCTATGAGCATGATTGCTGGAACAGCTAGATCTATGGGTATAACTGTATCAGGAGATTCTCCTTTTTAATTAAGAGAAAGACATGGCAAAATTGACAAAAAAGCAAAAAGAGGCTGCTTCAAAAATTGAAAAGAACAAATTATACTCTTTAAAAGATGCAGCTGCATTGATAAAAGTAATTGCTTCTGCAAAATTTGATGAGTCTGTTGATATCGCAGTTCGATTGGGTGTAGATCCAAGAAAAGCGAATCAAATGGTTAGAGGTGTGGTAACATTACCTCATGGAACTGGTAAGGATGTTAAAGTATTAGCATTAGTTACTCCAGATAAAGAAGCGGAAGCTTTAGCAGCTGGTGCAGACTATGTAGGTCTTGACGATTACCTTCAAAAAATTAAAGACGGTTGGACGGATGTTGATGTTATCATCACTATGCCTGCTGTTATGGGTAAATTAGGTCCATTAGGTCGTATTTTAGGACCTAGAGGTTTAATGCCAAACCCTAAGACAGGTACTGTAACTATGGATGTTGCAAAAGCTGTTCAAGAAGTTAAAGCTGGTAAAATCGATTTCAAAGTTGATAAAACTGGTATCGTACATGCAGGAATTGGTAAAGTTTCTTTTGGAGCTGAGCAAATTTATGACAATGCACACGAAATTATTCAAACATTAATCAAACTTAAGCCAACTGCTGCTAAAGGTACCTACATTAAAGGTATTCACCTTACAAGCACTATGAGTCCTGCAATTGCATTGGATCCAAAAGCAGTATAATTGGTAGTTAATAATTTTTAGTATGACTAGAGAAGAAAAATCAATCGCGATTGAAGATTTAACTGCACAGTTAGCTGGTACAAATATCATTTATATATCTGATATTTCAGGACTTAATGCAGAGACTACTTCAAGCTTGAGAAGAGCTTGTTTTAAAGCAGGTATAAAATTAGAGGTTGTAAAAAACACTTTGCTTGCAAAAGCAATGGAAGCTTCTGATAATGATTATGGTGATTTACCATCTGTATTGACAGGTAACAGCGCTATATTTATTTCAGATGTTGCAAATGCACCTGGAAAAATAATTAAGGATTTCAGAAAAAAATCAGCTAAACCTGTATTAAAAGGAGCTTATATTAACTCTGAAATTTATATTGGAGACGATCAATTAGATGCATTAGCAACTATTAAATCTAAAGAAGAGCTTATCGGCGAAATCATTGGATTGCTTCAATCACCAGCTCAAAGAGTTATTTCTGCTCTTCAAAACCAATTCGCAAAAAGCGAAGAGGCTACAGAAGAAGTAGAAGCATAGTAAAACAGACTTTATAGTCTAAGTTTTATTTTAAAAAGCGCACAATAAATAAATTATATTTTTACAAATCATTTTAAAACGATAGAAAAAATGGCAGATTTGAAACAATTCGCAGAACAATTAGTTAACCTAACGGTAAAAGAAGTTAACGAATTAGCAACAATATTAAAAGATGAGTACGGAATCGAACCAGCTGCTGCAGCTGTAGTAGTTTCAGGTGGTGGAGAAGCTGCTGCTGAAGAAGTTCAAACTGAATTTACAGTTGTGTTGAAAGAAGCTGGTGCTTCTAAATTAGCAGTTGTAAAATTAGTTAAAGAACTTACAGGTTTAGGTTTGAAAGAAGCTAAAGACGTAGTAGATAGCGCTCCAAGTAATGTTAAAGAAGGTGTAACTAAAGAAGAAGCTGAAGGGCTTAAAAAATCTTTAGAAGAAGCTGGAGCTGTTGTTGAGCTTAAATAGTTAAACTCAGTTTAAAGAATAAGGTTTAGGTCTTGGGTTTAGTCACCCAATGACCTAAACCATTTTTCGTATAACAAAAGTCTAGCTTGTATTCTTACAATTTATACTTTTAAATACAATTATTTTACCCATTACGAGAAAATAAATCAATAGATAATAAGAAAGTAGTTATCTTAAATTGATTTTTTAAAGATGTAATGGTTGTAAAATTTAAATGTAAATGAATTTTTATTTACACCAAAAATTACTTTTTTAATCAAAATTTTGTCCATTGATGCTAACAAATCAGACTGAAAGATTGAATTTTGCCTCCACAAAAAATATTCCTGACTATCCAGATTTTCTAGATGTTCAGGTTAAATCGTTTAAAGATTTTTTTCAATTAGAAACTAAATCTGACGAAAGAGGTGACGAAGGGCTTTACAACACCTTCATGGAAAATTTCCCAATTACTGATACAAGAAATAACTTTGTATTAGAATTCCTTGATTATTTTGTAGACCCACCACGTTATACTATTCAAGAATGTATAGAAAGAGGTCTTACTTATAGTGTGCCTTTAAAAGCAAGGTTAAAACTATATTGTACAGATCCAGAACATGAAGATTTTGAAACTATTGTTCAAGATGTTTATCTTGGTACAATTCCTTACATGACACCGAGTGGTACCTTTGTTATTAATGGTGCTGAGCGTGTAGTTGTTTCTCAATTACACAGATCTCCAGGTGTTTTCTTTGGTCAATCATTCCATGCAAATGGAACAAAATTGTATTCTGCCAGAGTAATTCCTTTTAAAGGTTCTTGGATAGAATTTTCTACAGATATTAATAGTGTAATGTACGCTTATATCGACAGAAAGAAAAAATTACCTGTAACAACTTTATTCCGTGCTATTGGATTTGAAAGAGACAAGGATATCCTTGAGATTTTTGATCTTGCAGAGGAAATTAAAGTTTCTAAAACAGGACTTAAAAAATATATCGGTAGAAAATTAGCTGCACGTGTATTGAATACATGGCATGAAGATTTCGTAGATGAAGATACTGGTGAAGTAGTTTCTATCGAACGTAACGAAATAATCCTTGATAGAGATACTATTATCGATAAAGATAATGTGGAAGAAATCATTGATTCTAACGTTAAATCTATATTGTTACATAAAGAAGATGCTAATCAAGGTGATTATGCTATCATCCATAATACGTTGCAAAAAGATCCAACAAACTCTGAAAAAGAGGCTGTTGAGCATATCTACAGACAATTACGTAACGCTGAACCGCCTGATGAAGAAACGGCTCGTGGTATTATTGATAAATTATTCTTCTCTGACCAACGTTATAACTTAGGTGAAGTAGGTCGTTATAGAATTAATAAAAAATTAGGTTTAGATACTCCAATGGAAAAGCAAGTCTTGACCAAAGAAGATATCATTACTATCGTTAAATATTTGATTGAATTGATCAACTCTAAAGCAGAGATTGATGATATTGATCACTTATCAAACCGTCGTGTTAGAACAGTTGGAGAACAATTGTCTCAACAATTCGGTGTAGGTTTAGCGCGTATGGCTAGGACTATTCGTGAGAGAATGAACGTTAGAGATAACGAGGTGTTTACACCAATAGATTTGATTAATGCTAAAACATTATCGTCTGTAATTAACTCTTTCTTTGGTACAAATCAGTTGTCTCAGTTTATGGATCAAACGAATCCACTTGCCGAGATTACGCACAAGAGAAGATTATCTGCACTTGGACCAGGTGGACTTTCGAGAGAGAGAGCAGGTTTTGAGGTACGTGACGTTCACTATACGCATTACGGACGTTTATGTCCAATTGAAACTCCTGAGGGACCAAACATTGGTTTGATTTCATCTCTTGGTGTGTATGCTAAAGTAAACGGAATGGGTTTCATCGAAACACCTTACCGTAAAGTAACTAACGGAGTTGTAGATTTAGAGTCTACTCCAGTTTACTTAAGTGCTGAAGAAGAAGAGGGAATGTTAATTGCTCAAGCAAACATTCAAATGGATGCTACTGGAAAAATTACTGCCGAAGACGTAATTGCACGTCAAGAAGGTGATTTCCCGGTAATCGAACCAACAAAAGTTGATTATACTGATGTTGCTCCAAATCAAATTGCTTCTATCTCGGCTTCTTTGATTCCTTTCTTGGAACATGATGATGCGAATAGAGCCTTGATGGGATCTAACATGATGCGTCAGGCCGTACCATTAATTCGTCCTGAAGCTCCTATTGTTGGAACTGGTTTAGAACGTCAAGTAGCTTCTGATTCTAGAGTATTGATTAATGCTGAAGGAGACGGAGTTATAGAATATGTAGATGCAAATATCATCACTATCAAATATGATCGTTCTGAAGAAGAAAGAATGGTGAGTTTTGAGCCAGATGAAAAAACATACAATCTAATTAAATTTAGAAAAACCAATCAAGGTACAAGTATCAACCTTAAACCTATCGTAAGAAAAGGGGATAGAGTGGTTCCTGGACAAGTATTATCTGAAGGATATGCGACTCAAAATGGTGAATTAGCTTTAGGTCGTAACCTAAAAGTTGCATTTATGCCATGGAAAGGATACAACTTCGAGGATGCGATTGTAATTTCTGAAAAAGTGGTTCGTGACGATATTTTTACCTCTATTCACGTGGATGATTATTCATTAGAAGTTAGAGATACTAAATTAGGTAACGAAGAATTAACGAACGATATACCGAACGTTTCTGAAGAAGCTACTAAAGATTTAGATGAAAATGGTATGATCAGAATTGGAGCCGAGGTTAAACCTGGCGACATTCTTATCGGAAAAATTACTCCAAAAGGAGAATCAGATCCTACTCCGGAAGAGAAATTGCTTCGCGCAATCTTCGGGGATAAAGCAGGTGATGTAAAAGATGCTTCATTAAAAGCATCTCCTTCTTTACATGGTGTTGTTTTAGACAAAAAATTGTTTGCAAGAGCAGTAAAAGATAAACGTAAACGTACGCAAGATAAAGATGCTTTAGGAGCACTTGAAATGGAGTTTGAAGTTAAATTTGTTGAATTAAAAGACAAATTAGTTGAAAAACTTTTCTTGATTGTAAACGGAAAAACATCTCAAGGTGTAATGAATGATTTGGGTGAAGAAGTTTTACCAAAAGGTAAAAAATACACGCAAAAAATGCTTTATGCTGTTGAAGATTTTGCTCACTTAAGTAAAGGTCAATGGGTTGCTGATGATGCAACAAATAAAATGGTGAATGATTTAATTCATAACTATAAAATTAAATTGAACGATTTACAAGGTGCATTACGTAGAGAGAAATTCACTATTACTGTTGGAGATGAATTGCCAGCAGGAATCTTGAAACTAGCTAAAGTATATATTGCCAAAAAACGTAAACTGAAAGTTGGGGATAAAATGGCAGGACGTCACGGTAACAAAGGTATTGTTGCTCGTATTGTTCGTCATGAAGATATGCCTTTCCTTGAAGACGGAACACCAGTTGATATCGTGTTGAACCCATTAGGTGTACCTTCACGTATGAACATTGGTCAAATTTATGAAACGGTACTTGGTTGGGCTGGAATGAACTTGGGTAGAAAATTTGCTACACCAATTTTTGACGGAGCAACTTTAGATCAAATCAATGAATTGACTGACGAAGCTGGAATACCACGTTTTGGACATACACATTTATATGATGGTGGTACAGGAGAACGTTTCCATCAAGCGGCAACAGTAGGAGTTATCTATATGTTGAAACTTGGACACATGGTTGACGATAAAATGCACGCACGTTCTATTGGTCCATACTCGTTGATTACACAACAACCACTTGGAGGTAAAGCTCAATTTGGAGGTCAACGTTTTGGAGAGATGGAGGTTTGGGCACTTGAAGCTTATGGAGCATCAAGTACTCTTAGAGAAATCTTGACTGTGAAGTCTGATGATGTTATTGGTAGAGCAAAAACTTACGAAGCAATCGTAAAAGGTGAATCTATGCCAGAACCAGGATTACCAGAATCATTCAATGTATTGATGCATGAATTGAAAGGTCTTGGACTAGACATTCGTTTAGAAGAATAAATAAAATTTAGTAATCAGCCCCGATTTTTCGGGGCTGATTACTCATTTATATAAGTTTTTAGGATTTAGACCCGTAAACCGTTCCGATTTTTTATAAAATCTCAGAAGATTTTATAACTAGCACTTCAAAAATTTGTTGAAGTTTAGAGAAGTAATCCGAGGTAATATGTCGAGAAGTAGTAAGGCTACGTCTCCATAAAATCAATTTTTTAATTGCAAATAAATCAATAGTAAAAACTATGATGAATAATAGAAATAATAACAATAAAGATAAAAACCCTGTAAAAAGGTTTAATAAAATCTCAATCGGACTTGCTTCTCCTGAATCTATCTTGAAAGAATCAAGAGGTGAAGTGTTGAAACCTGAAACAATCAACTACAGAACGCACAAACCAGAGCGTGATGGTCTTTTCTGTGAACGTATTTTCGGACCAGTAAAAGATTTTGAATGTGCTTGTGGAAAATATAAAAGAATACGTTACAAAGGAATCATCTGTGACCGTTGTGGTGTTGAAGTTACAGAGAAAAAAGTACGTAGAGACAGAGTAGGCCACATCAATCTTGTTGTGCCAATTGCTCATATCTGGTATTTCCGTTCTCTTCCAAACAAAATTGGTTATATCCTTGGTCTTCCATCTAAGAAATTAGATATGATTATCTACTACGAAAGATACGTAGTAATCCAAGCTGGTATTGCTAAAAATGCAGAAGGTGAATCTTTGCAAAGACTAGACTTTTTGACAGAAGAAGAATATTTAAATATTTTAGACACTCTTCCTGCTGACAACCAGTATCTTGATGATTTTGATCCAAATAAATTTGTTGCCAAAATGGGAGCAGAGTGTATTATGGATTTATTAGCAAGAATTGATCTTGACGCATTGTCTTACCAATTAAGACATAACGCTAACAATGAAACGTCTAAACAACGTAAAACTGAAGCTTTAAAAAGATTACAAGTTGTTGAATCTTTCCGTGAGTCTAACTTGAACCGTGAGAATCGTCCAGAATGGATGATTATGAAAGTGGTACCAGTTATTCCACCAGAATTACGTCCGCTTGTGCCACTTGATGGAGGTCGTTTTGCAACTTCAGATTTAAATGATTTATACCGTCGTGTAATTATACGTAACAACCGTTTGAAGAGATTAATGGAGATTAAAGCTCCAGAAGTTATCTTAAGAAACGAAAAACGTATGTTGCAGGAATCTGTAGATTCACTTTTCGATAATACGCGTAAAGCATCTGCAGTAAAAACAGAATCAAACAGACCATTAAAATCATTATCTGATTCATTGAAAGGTAAGCAAGGACGTTTCCGTCAAAACTTACTTGGAAAACGTGTAGATTATTCTGCTCGTTCGGTAATTGTTGTTGGACCTGAATTAAAATTATCTGAATGTGGTATCCCAAAAGATATGGCAGCAGAGTTATACAAACCTTTCGTTATCCGTAAATTGATAGAAAGAGGAATTGTAAAAACTGTAAAATCAGCTAAGAAAATAATAGATAAGAAAGAGCCTGTAGTTTGGGATATCCTTGAAAATGTAATTAAAGGTCACCCAATATTACTGAATCGTGCTCCTACTTTGCACAGATTAGGTATTCAAGCATTCCAACCAAAATTAATTGAAGGAAAAGCAATCCAATTGCACCCTTTAGTTTGTACTGCATTTAATGCGGATTTTGATGGGGATCAAATGGCAGTTCACTTACCATTAGGACCAGAAGCTATTTTGGAAGCACAACTATTAATGTTGGGTTCTCACAATATTCTGAATCCTGCAAATGGAGCTCCTATCACGGTACCTTCTCAGGATATGGTTTTGGGTCTATACTATATGACCAAAGAACGTTTATCAACTCCAGAGCTTAAAATTTTAGGAGAAGGAATCACTTTTTATTCTGCTGAAGAAGTTAATATTGCTTTGAATGAAGGTAGATTAGAATTGAATGCTTCTGTAAAAATTAGAGCAAAAGATTTTAATGAAGCAGGTGAGTTAGTTTACCAAATCATCAAAACTACTGCTGGTCGTGTATTATTTAATGAAGTAGTACCAGAAGCAGCTGGATATATCAATGATGTATTAACTAAGAAAAACCTTAGAGATATTATCGGACACGTTTTAAGTTCAACTGATGTACCTACAACAGCGGCTTTCTTGGATAACATGAAAGATATGGGGTACAAATTTGCCTTCAAAGGGGGATTGTCATTCTCTCTTGGGGATATTAGAATTCCAGATCAGAAACCTAAATTAATTGCTGACGCAAGAGAGCAAGTAGGAGGTATTTCTGCAAATTATAACATGGGTCTTATTACCAATAATGAGCGTTACAACCAAGTTATTGATGTATGGACTTCAGCAAATGCTCAATTGACAGAGTTAGCAATGAAAAACATTAGAGAAGACCAACAAGGTTTCAACTCAGTGTATATGATGCTTGATTCTGGAGCAAGGGGTTCCAAAGAACAAATTCGTCAGTTAACTGGTATGCGTGGTTTGATGGCTAAGCCAAAAAAATCAACTGCTGGTGGTGGTGAAATTATTGAAAACCCGATTCTTTCTAACTTTAAAGAAGGTCTTTCTATCCTTGAGTACTTTATTTCTACTCACGGTGCGCGTAAAGGTCTTGCGGATACGGCATTGAAAACTGCCGATGCAGGATATTTAACAAGAAGATTGCATGATGTATCTCAAGATGTTATTGTTAACATCGAAGATTGTGGTACATTAAGAGGTGTTGAAGTTTCAGCATTGAAGAAAAATGAGGAAATTGTTGAATCATTAGGAGAAAGAATTTTAGGACGTGTTGTTTTACAAGACGTAATTAATCCTTTGAATAATGAAGTTTTAATTCAATCTGGACAACAAATTACTGAAGTTATAATGAAAGCAATTGACGCTTCTCCAATAGAGAAAGTGGAAGTGCGTTCACCATTGACTTGTGAAGCGTTGAAAGGTATTTGTGCAAAATGTTACGGTAGAAATTTAGCTACTGGTAAAATGACACAAAGAGGAGAAGCAGTTGGTGTTATTGCTGCACAATCTATTGGAGAACCAGGTACACAGTTAACATTACGTACTTTCCACGTTGGTGGGGTTGCGGGTGGTATTTCTGAGGAATCAAGTATCATTACCAAATTTGCTGGTAAGCTTGAAATCGAAGATTTGAAAACTGTTAAAGGTGAGGATAGTGAAGGCAATTCTGTTGATATTGTTGTATCGCGTTCTACTGAATTGAAATTAATTGATGAAAGAACAGGTATCTTATTAAGTACAAATAATATTCCTTACGGTTCAAGTATTTTCGTTAAAGACGGTCAATCTGTTGCTAAAGGAGATGTAATCTGTAAATGGGATCCATATAATGGAGTTATCGTTTCTGAGTTTACCGGTAAAATTGCTTACGAAGATTTAGAGCAAGGTCAATCATTCATGGTTGAAATTGATGAGCAAACTGGTTTCCAAGAAAAAGTAATTTCTGAATCTAGAGCTAAAAAATTAATTCCTACTTTATTGGTTTACGGTAAAGAAGGGGAACTAATTCGTTCTTATAACTTACCAGTTGGAGCCCACTTGATGGTTGAAAACGGTGAGAAAATTAAAGCAGGTAAAGTTTTGGTAAAAATTCCACGTCGTTCTTCTAAATCAGGAGATATTACTGGAGGTTTACCTAGAATTACAGAGTTGTTAGAAGCTCGTAATCCTTCAAACCCAGCTGTTGTATCTGAAATCGATGGTGTTGTTTCTTTTGGAAAAATCAAAAGAGGTAACCGTGAGATCGTTATCGAATCTAAATTTGGTGACGTTAGAAAATACTTGGTTAAATTATCAAGCCAAATTCTAGTTCAAGAAAATGACTTCGTAAGAGCGGGAGTACCTTTATCTGATGGTGCAATTACTCCAGACGATATTTTAAGAATCCAAGGACCAGCAGCTGTTCAACAGTATTTGGTAAATGAAATTCAAGAAGTATACCGTTTGCAAGGGGTAAAAATTAACGACAAACACTTTGAGGTAGTAATACGTCAAATGATGCGTAAAGTAAGAGTACAAGATCCAGGTGATACTTTATTCTTAGAAGATCAATTAATTCACACTAAAGATTTCATCGTTCAAAACGATAAATTGTATGGTATGAAAGTAGTTGAGGATGCTGGAGATTCTAGTGCATTAAAAGAAGGACAAATTATTACGCCTCGTGAGTTGCGTGATGAAAACTCTTTATTGAAACGTACAGATAAAAATCTTGTTGTAGCTCGTGATGTTGTTACTGCAACAGCAACACCAGTTTTACAAGGTATTACAAGAGCATCGCTTCAAACTAAATCGTTTATTTCTGCTGCATCTTTCCAAGAAACTACTAAAGTATTGAACGAAGCTGCTGTTGCAGGTAAAATCGATTACTTAGAAGGATTGAAAGAGAATGTAATTGTAGGACATAGAATCCCTGCCGGAACAGGTATGAGAGAATATGACAATACAATTGTAGGTTCAAAAGAAGATTATAACGATATGATGGCTAACAAAGAAGAATATATTTACTAAAATATGAGTAATTCTAATCAACAACAAGAGCAAATTAATATTGAGCTAGATGAAAAAATTGCTGAAGGAATTTATTCCAACTTGGCAATAATAAATCACTCTTCATCAGAGTTTGTTTTGGATTTTGTAAGCATCATGCCTGGTATTCCTAAAGCTAAGGTGAAATCAAGAATTGTCTTGACACCGCAACATGCTAAAAGATTACTAAAAGCAATTGGGGAAAATATTCATCGTTTTGAAGTCGCTCATGGCGAAATAAAAGACACTGAACAAGCACCAATACCGCTTAGTTTTGGTCCAGCAGGACAAGCATAATATTTTAAAGGCTCCAGAAATGGAGCCTTTTTTTTGTTTATAGATTAATTCTATCTTTTATAGTGTAACTATTAGCTTTGTATTTTTTGATTTAAGATGCATAATAGTACTACTTCAATATTTCTCTATTATTCGTTCCTGAAATTTTGAATTTCTAAAAAAGAATAACAATACTTTTTATTTGATAAATTGACATTAAGAAACCTTTAAATTCAGGGACTTAATAACAAGTTTGTGTTTTAAACGATTATTAAGGTGCTTCATCGAAAATATTTTTTGCTCGTGTATAAATGATATACTTTCGTTCTCGAGATGGGGAATTAAGTCCTATCCATCATAAAAAAAAACGAATTGTTATGAAATATTTTTCTTTAAAAACTGACACTAAAGGGATTTCAAATCTCTTGATAATGTTTGTTTTTATATTAATGTCAAACGTATCTGTATTTGGTCAATCTGCTCAAAAGCTAGTTGATGTTAGTACTATTGAAGTTAATAGTAATGCAAAAAAAGAAAATGTTTCAGAAGCTTCTTCTTCAAATAGTATGAATTTCGTATTATGGTTTATGGGTACTAAACAAGGTCCAAACGGTACAATATCTAAAGAAAGTTCAAGTACAAAAATACAGGTTATAACATCTGGTTCTGCTCCAAACCGTTTGTTAATAAAAGCTTTTTTAAAGAAAGCGGTTGATACTGACAGTATGGTTTCTTAAGTGGAGGTTTATTTTAAAAGGTATATAAAAAAAACGCTAATTTTTTAATTAGCGTTTTTTTTGTAATTATATTGAAAGATATTTTTTTATTCAAATTCTGAAGTAAAGTATAATTTCACATTTGGATACTTATTCTGTGTCATCTGGATTGTAAAGTCAGAATCAGCTAAAAATACTAATTGTCCGTATTTATCATGAGCTAAGAATTTTTGTTTTATTCTTCTAAATTCTTTAAACTCATCACTTTTTGGGTCGTTAGGTTTTACCCAACAAGCTTTGTGTACCGGAAAGTTTTCATAGGTACATTTTGCACCGTATTCATGCTCTAAACGGTACTGAATTACCTCGTATTGAAGTGCACCAACCGTTCCAATGATTTTTCTGTTGTTCATTTCCAAAGTAAATAACTGCGCAACACCTTCATCCATTAACTGATCAATTCCTTTGTCCAATTGTTTGGCCTTCATTGGGTCAGCATTGTTGATGTATCGGAAATGTTCCGGAGAAAAACTTGGAATTCCTTTGAAACTCATGATTTCGCCTTCGGTCAACGTATCACCAATTTTGAAATTTCCGGTATCATGTAATCCAACAATATCACCAGGATACGATATGTCTACAATTTCTTTCTTTTCAGCAAAAAAGGCATTTGGACTAGAAAATTTTAAGTTCTTTTTTTGACGAACATGATAATATGGTTTGTTTCTTTCGAAAGTTCCAGAAACAATTTTTATAAAGGCCAGACGGTCTCTGTGTTTTGGATCCATATTGGCGTGGATTTTAAAAACAAATCCAGTCATTTTTTCTTCTTTAGGATCTACTAATCGTGTTTCAGAATCTTTTGCTCTTGGTGATGGAGCAATTTGAACAAAACAGTCCAATAATTCTCTTACTCCAAAATTATTCAATGCCGAACCAAAAAATACGGGTTGTAATTTTCCGTCTAAATAATCCTGACGATCAAATTTAGGATATACTTCATCTATTAACTCTAACTCTTCTCGTAATTTGTCAGCGGGTTTTTGACCGATAATTTTCTCTAATTCTGGATTTTGAACATCGGAGAAAGCGATAGTTTCTTCAATGTTTTTACGACTATCACCACTAAATAAGTTGATGTTTTGTTCCCATAGATTGTAAATTCCCTGAAAATCATAACCCATTCCTATTGGAAAACTTAATGGAGTAACTGTTAATCCCAGTTTTTGTTCCACTTCGTCCATCAAGTCAAAAGCGTCTTTTCCTTCTCGGTCTAATTTGTTGATGAATACAATAATTGGAATTTTTCGCATTCTACAAACAGCTACTAATTTCTCCGTTTGTTCCTCAACACCTTTGGCAACATCAATTACAACAATAACACTGTCAACAGCAGTTAAGGTTCTAAAAGTATCTTCGGCAAAATCCTTGTGTCCTGGAGTATCGAGTATGTTTATTTTTTTGTCTTTATAATTGAATGCTAAAACCGAAGTAGAAACCGAAATTCCTCTCTGGCGTTCAATTTCCATAAAGTCACTGGTAGCACCTTTTTTAATCTTATTATTCTTTACGGCACCAGCTTCTTGAATCGCACCACCAAAAAGGAGGAGTTTCTCAGTAAGTGTTGTTTTTCCGGCATCAGGATGTGAGATAATCCCGAAAGTTCTTCTGCGTTGTATTTCTTCTAAAAAGCCCATATTTGTATAAATAGTTTGCAAAAGTACTATTTATAAATGCCATTTGAAAAAATTGTATTCTCTTAATTGTTTTTGTTAATACTAAAAGTACTGTTTTTTATCTTTTTAAAGTAAATAGTAAGCGAGTTATGATAATTTTTAGAACGGATTTAAACTAGTAATTATATGCGTTTATAATTTTTTGTTAATAGTAGGTAGGAAACTTGTATTATGTAATTGAATTGTTATTTTTGTTCGTTTTAAATTTAAAGAATGGTAAGAAATTGTATTATAAATTCAATTCAATTCGCTTCTTGATTCTTAAAGTGTATATTTGCCAAAATTATTCTGGCCTTTATAAAATAGGTTTAAAGACAGTAGAATAAAGGATGTTTTACAATAAATACAAATTATAATAATGCCAATAAATAAAATACAAATGAGATCCATCAATAATAGAATTGCACTTACTTTTTTTGTTTTGCTTTTTTCCAGTGTTGTAGCAAGTGCTCAAGAAATTATTAAGGATAGTGTCATTACACCGGTTAAAAAAATCCAATCTACCGGGAAACAAAAGATTGACGGTGTAATTGCCACAGTAGGAGATTATATTATACTTGATTCAGATATAGACAAGTCATATCTTGAGATTTCGACTCAAGGTGGATCGGTAAAAGACATTACAAGATGTCAAATGCTTGGAAAATTATTAGAAGATAAATTATATGCTCATCAAGCTATTCAAGATAGTATTGTAGTTACAGATGCCGAAGTTAAAGGTATGATGGAAGACCGTTTGAACTATATGGTAGAACAAATTGGATCTTTGGAGAAAGTGGTGAAGTACTATAAAAAAGATTCTGAGGAAGAATTTAGAACTTATTTTTCTGATATTTTGAAAGAAGGTAAGTTAAGTTCTGAAATGCAAAAGAAAATTGTTGATGCTGTAGAAATTACTCCTGAAGAAGTTCGTAATTATTTCAAAACAATACCTACTACAGATCTTCCGTTTTTTGGTGTAGAATTAGAAGTAGCACAAATTGTGATTGCTCCTAAAGTTTCAGATGCTGATAAACAAAAAGTAATTGATAAATTGAATGGTTTTAAAAAGGAAATAGAAGAAGGTTCCAGTTTTTCTACTAAAGCGGTTTTGTATTCTCAAGATCCAGGTTCAAGATCTAACGGAGGTTATTATAAAATGAATCGTAGAACTCCATTTGTAAAAGAGTTTAAAGATGTTGCTTTTAGTCTTGCTGAAGGAGAGATTTCTGCTCCATTTCAAACAGATTTTGGGTATCATATTATTTATGTAGAAAAAATCAAAGGGCAAGAAATAGAATTGCGCCATATATTATTGACTCCAACAGTAACAGAAGAGGCTTTGAATGAAGCGAAAGAAAAAATTACTTTGATTAAAAAAAGAATCGAAGATAAAGAAATCACTTTTGCAGATGCAGCCAGAACATTATCTGATGAGAAAGAAACTAGAGCCAACGGTGGTGCTTTAATAAATCCAAAAACTCAAGATACTCGTTTTGAGTTGACAAAAATGGATCCTACTTTTTACAGTCAAGTTTCTAATTTAAAAGAGGGTGAAGTTTCTGCTCCATTATTAGAACAAGGTGAGGAAGGAAAGAAAACATTCAAGTTAATCACTGTTACAAATAGAATAGATGAGCATGCAGCAGATTATGCTAAAGATTACATCAAGATAAAAGAGTTGGCTTTAAAAAGCAAACAAATTACTACTATTGGAAAATGGTTTGATGAAAAGATTAAAGAAACATACATCAAAATCATTGGAGAATATAGAGATTGTGATTTTACAAACAATTGGCTTAAGAAATAGTCTCCTTCATTCATTTGATTAGAATTAAGAATAAAAATTTTTCGATAAATAAATAAAAAGAGTTAGTTTTATGATTTCATAACGCTAACTCTTTTTAATTTTAAATACTTAATACATGTCAGACGTAGCAGCAATACATAACTTGGTTCAAAAAAGGAATGAGCTAAAAGCGGAGATAGCAAAAATCATTGTAGGTCAAAATGATGTAGTAGATCAAATTTTGCTTTGTATATTTTCTGGGGGTCATGCATTATTAGTTGGAGTTCCAGGATTAGCCAAAACATTGATGGTAAATACCCTTGCGCAAGCATTGGGACTTGATTTCAAAAGAATTCAGTTTACTCCGGATTTGATGCCGTCAGATATACTTGGAAGTGAAATACTAGATGAAAACCGTCATTTCAAATTTATAAAAGGGCCTATTTTTTCGAATATTATTCTGGCTGACGAAATCAACAGAACGCCTCCAAAAACACAGGCTGCTTTGCTGGAAGCCATGCAGGAACGTTCCGTTACTATCGCTGGTGAAAACTATAAGCTAGACTTGCCTTATTTTGTTTTGGCTACTCAAAACCCTATTGAGCAGGAAGGGACTTATCCTTTGCCGGAAGCGCAGTTGGATCGTTTCATGTTTGCTATAAAACTAGAGTATCCTTCTTTTTTAGAAGAAGTTCAAGTGGTGAAGCAAACTACTTCTGATATAAAAAACACTATAAATCCATTGTTTACTGCTCAGGAAATAATTGATTTTCAGCAGTTAATACGCAGAATACCGGTCGCGGATAATGTAATTGAGTATGCAGTGACGTTAGTTAGTAAAACTAGGCCCGATAATCCGATGTCTAATGAGTTTGTGAAAAATTATTTAGATTGGGGTGCTGGACCGAGAGCTTCTCAAAATTTGATTTTGGCGGCCAAAGCGAATGCTGCTTTTAATGGGAAATTTTCTCCGGATATCGAAGATGTAAAAGCGGTTGCTACTGGAATTTTACGTCATCGAATTATCAAAAATTATAAAGCTGATGCCGAAGGAATTACAGAAGAGGCTATTATTCAGAAGTTGATGTAATAATTTTTAATATTGAGAAAAAAGCCAAACACATTTCTAAAATCTGTTTGGCTTTTTTTGTTTTTACTTAATATGTTAATTTGACCAAAAGAGCCTTTAAAAACACAACTACAACGTTGTAAATGGTAATTTAGAAAGGTTCTTAGCTGAAAGTAGTGTAAAATCTCACTCTCTAAGCATCATTAGATTTCAACTTTCTCAAAGAAAAGATTTTAAATTATTAATAATTCATTATTTTAATTTAAAATTGAATTTTTGACAATAAAGACTAGTAAAACTCTTTATTTTATAATAATAATTTTTGAAAAAGCTACATCTATTATATTTTTTTTAATTCTCGGCTTTAATTCCTAAATTTGCGTACAAAAAATAAAAATACCAAGAAAAGACTTCTATTATGAACACTTATAACGATTATATTCAAGAGATTGAAGAGCGAAAAGGCCAAGGGCTTAACCCTAAACCGATTGATGGTGCTGAATTATTAAGCGAAATCATTGCGCAAATTAAAGATTTAAATAACGAATACAGAGCAGATTCTCTTAACTTCTTTATTTATAATGTTGTGCCTGGAACTACTCCTGCGGCTAATGTAAAAGCTAATTTTTTAAAAGAAATCGTTCTAGGTCAATCAGTGGTTGCTGAAATCACGCCTGCTTTTGCTTTAGAGTTATTATCACACATGAAAGGTGGGACTTCTATTAAGGTTTTACTTGATTTAGCTTTAGGAAATGATGTTGCTATTGCTAAACAAGCTGCTGAAGTATTGAAAACACAAGTTTATCTTTATGAAGCAGATACAGATCGTTTAGCTGAGGCTTTCAAAAACGGTAATGAAATTGCTGCAGCTATATTGGAGAGCTATGCTAAGGCAGAGTTCTTTACTAAATTACCTGAAATAGCAGAAGAAATTAAGGTAGTTACTTTTATAGCTGGTGAAGGAGATATTTCAACTGATTTACTTTCTCCAGGAAATCAAGCGCACTCAAGATCAGATCGTGAACTTCATGGTAAATGTTTAATTTCTCCTGAGGCACAAGCTGAAATCAAAGCATTGGCAACAGCGAATCCTGATAAAAGCGTAATGTTAATCGCTGAAAAAGGTACTATGGGTGTGGGATCTTCAAGAATGTCAGGTGTAAACAACGTGGCGCTTTGGAGTGGAAAACAAGCAAGTCCTTATGTTCCATTTATTAATATTGCTCCAATCGTTGCAGGGACAAACGGAATTTCTCCAATTTTCCTAACAACTGTTGATGTTACTGGTGGTATTGGTCTTGATCTTAAAAACTGGGTAAAAAAACTAGATGAAAATGGAAACGTTCTTCGTAATGAAAGCGGTGATCCTATTCTTGAGGAAGTATATTCTGTAGCTACAGGTACTGTTCTTACCATCAACACAAAAACAAAGAAACTTTATAGTGGTGATAAAGAATTGATAGATATTTCTAAAGCATTCACACCTCAGAAAATTGAATTTATAAAAGCTGGTGGGTCTTATGCCATTGTATTTGGAAAAAAATTGCAAACATTTGCATCAAAGACTCTAGGTATTGATATTGTACCTGTATACGCTCCGTCAAAAGAGGTTTCTGTTGAAGGACAAGGTCTTACGGCTGTAGAAAAAATATTTAATAAAAACGCAGTTGGTTCAACTCCGGGTAAAGTTTTACACGCTGGTTCAGATGTTCGTGTTACCGTAAATATTGTTGGTTCGCAAGATACAACTGGTTTGATGACTTCTCAGGAATTAGAGTCTATGGCTGCTACTGTGATTTCTCCAATTGTTGACGGTGCTTACCAATCAGGTTGTCACACTGCTTCAGTTTGGGATAATAAATCTAAGGCAAATATTCCTAGATTGATGAAATTCATGAACGATTTCGGTTTGATCACTGCTCGTGACCCGAAAGGCGTTTATCATTCAATGACAGATGTAATTCACAAAGTACTTAACGATATTACTGTAAACGAGTGGGCTATCATCATTGGTGGTGACTCTCATACAAGAATGTCTAAAGGAGTTGCTTTTGGTGCTGACTCAGGAACAGTTGCTCTTGCACTTGCTACTGGTGAAGCTTCAATGCCAATTCCTGAATCTGTGAAAGTAACTTTCAAAGGAGAAATGAAAGGGTATATGGATTTCCGTGATGTGGTGCATGATACGCAATCTCAGATGCTTAAAACATTTGGTGGAGAGAATGTATTCCAAGGAAGAATTATTGAGGTTCACTTAGGAACTCTTAATGCGGATCAAGCCTTTACGTTTACAGACTGGACTGCAGAAATGAAAGCAAAAGCTTCTATCTGTATTTCTGAAGATTATACCTTGATTGAATCTCTAGAGATGGCAAAAGGTAGAATTCAGATCATGATTGATAAGGGAATGGATAATAAAAATCAAGTTCTTAAAGGATTGATTGCTATTGCTGATAAGAGAATTGCTGAGATTATATCAGGTGAGAAACCTGCTCTAAGACCAGATGCAAACGCTAAATATTACGCTGAAGTTGTTGTGGATTTAGATGTAATTGCTGAACCAATGATTGCTGATCCAGATGTAAATAATGCTGATGTTTCTAAACGATATACGCACGATACCATTAGACCTCTTTCTTTCTATGGAGGAGTTAAAAAAGTAGATCTTGGATTTATTGGTTCTTGTATGGTTCATAAGGGAGATATGAAAATCCTTGCTCATATGCTTAAGAACATTGATGAACAAGAAGGTAAAGTAGAGTTCAAAGCGCCACTAGTTGTAGCTCCTCCTACTTATAATATTGTTGATGAATTAAAAGCAGAAGGGGACTGGGAAATTTTACAAAAATATTCTGGTTTCGAATTTGACGATAATGTCCCTAAAGCTGCAGCACGTACTTCATACGAAAATATGTTATATCTAGAGCGTCCAGGTTGTAATCTTTGTATGGGTAACCAAGAAAAAGCGGCCAAAGGAGATACTGTTATGGCAACATCTACTCGTCTTTTCCAAGGAAGAGTCGTAGAAGATACTGAAGGTAAAAAGGGAGAGTCATTACTTTCCTCTACACCAGTTGTGGTTTTATCTACAATTCTTGGTAGAACTCCAACAATAGAAGAATATATTGCAGCGGTAGATGGTATCAATCTAACTAAGTTTGCGCCTTCTCATAAGTTATTAGTTAAATAATTCACATAATTAGTTAATTATAGTTTAAAAGCCTGAGTCTAATGACTTAGGCTTTTTTTTGTACTCTATTTTTTTGTATCTTGTATGTTTAAAATAGAATAATAACAATTATATATAAATCTTATGGCTTTTGATATTGAAATGATTCAAAAAGTGTACGCAAACATGACATCCCGTGTGGACAAAGCACGTGAGATAGTTGGTCGTCCACTTACTTTAACAGAGAAAATTTTGTACAATCACCTTTGGGATGGAATGCCATCAACTGCTTTTGGAAGAGGTGTTGATTATGTAGATTTTGCTCCAGACAGAGTTGCTTGTCAAGATGCAACGGCTCAAATGGCATTATTGCAATTCATGCACGCCGGTAAAAAGAAAGTTGCAGTTCCTACAACCGTACATTGTGATCACTTGATTCAAGCTAAAGTTGATGCTGTAACTGATTTGGCCAGAGCAAAAACACAAAGTAATGAAGTGTTTGAATTTCTTTCTTCAGTATCTAATAAATACGGAATTGGCTTCTGGAAACCAGGAGCTGGGATTATTCACCAAGTAGTTCTTGAGAACTATGCATTCCCAGGAGGAATGATGATTGGTACTGATTCTCACACTGTAAATGCAGGTGGTTTAGGAATGGTAGCCATTGGTGTTGGTGGTGCTGATGCGGTCGATGTTATGTCAGGAATGGCTTGGGAATTAAAATTTCCTAAATTAATTGGAGTAAAATTAACTGGAAAACTTTCAGGTTGGACAGCTCCAAAAGATGTTATACTTAAAGTAGCTGGAATTCTTACTGTAAAAGGTGGAACAGGTGCTATTGTTGAATATTTTGGTGAAGGTGCGACTTCTATGTCTTGTACTGGAAAAGGAACTATCTGTAATATGGGTGCTGAAATTGGTGCTACTACTTCTACATTTGGTTATGATGCTTCAATGAGCCGTTATTTACGTTCTACAAATAGAGCTGATGTTGCTGATGCAGCGGATAAAATTGCTCCTTACTTAACAGGTGATGCTGAAGTATATGCTAATCCAGAATTGTATTTTGACCAAGTAATCGAAATCAACTTAGACGAATTAGAACCACATTTAAATGGACCTTATACTCCGGATTTAGCAACTCCAATTTCTAAAATGAAAGAGGAAGCAATCAAAAATAACTGGCCTTTAAAAATTGAAGTTGGTTTGATAGGTTCTTGTACGAACTCTTCTTACGAAGACATCGCTCGTGCAGCTTCTTTGGCGAAACAAGTTACCGATAAAAATTTAAAAATAAAATCTCAATTTACCATTACTCCAGGTTCTGAAGTAGTGCGTTATACCATAGAACGTGACGGATTTATCGATATTTTCGATAAAATGGGAGCAACTGTTTTTGCAAATGCTTGCGGACCATGTATCGGAATGTGGGACAGAGAAGGTGCAGAAAAAGAAGAACGCAACACAATCGTTCACTCTTTCAACCGTAACTTCTCTAAACGTGCCGATGGAAATCCAAACACTTTAGCATTCGTAGGTTCACCAGAATTAGTAACGGCTCTAGCTATTGCTGGAGATTTAGGTTTCAATCCATTGACTGATACTTTAATCAATGAAAATGGTGAAGAAGTAAAATTAGACGCTCCAACAGGAAATGAATTGCCTCCAAAAGGTTTTGATGCAGAAGATCCAGGTTTTCAAGCACCAGCCGAAGACGGTTCAGGTGTTCAGGTTTCTGTAAGCGAAACTTCAGAAAGACTGCAATTATTGGCTCCGTTCTTACCTTGGGATGGTAAAAACATCACAGGAGCTAAATTATTGATCAAAGCTTTCGGAAAATGTACAACAGATCACATTTCTATGGCTGGACCATGGTTGCGTTTCCGTGGACATTTAGATAATATTTCTAATAATATGTTGATTGGTGCTATCAATGCATTCAACCAAAAACCAAATACAGTGAAAAATCAGTTGACTGGTACTTACGATGCAGTTCCTGCTGTAGCGCGTGCTTACAAAGCAGCTGGAGTTCCTTCAATTGTCGTTGGAGATCACAATTATGGTGAAGGATCTTCTCGTGAACATGCCGCTATGGAACCTCGTTTCTTAGGTGTGAAAGCAGTGTTGGTAAAATCATTTGCGCGTATCCACGAAACAAACCTTAAAAAACAAGGTCTTTTAGGATTGACTTTT
Source organism: Flavobacterium sp. GNP002 (assembly GCF_054343795.1). NCBI lineage: Bacteria > Pseudomonadati > Bacteroidota > Flavobacteriia > Flavobacteriales > Flavobacteriaceae > Flavobacterium > Flavobacterium sp. GNP002. The sequence goes on along the minus strand of NZ_JBTGUW010000001.1, from coordinate 419,803 downwards.
GCTACTGAGGCAGATTACGACAAAATCCAAGAAGATGATACCATCAACTTCATAGATTTAGTTGATTTTGCTCCAGGAAAACCATTAACATTAGAATTCGTTCATGCTGATGGAACCAAAGATATTATCTTGGCAAATCACACCTATAATGAAGGACAAATTGGCTGGTTCGTTGCTGGTTCAGCATTAAATTTGATTGCTGCCGCTGGAAAAGCATAAGTATTTAAATAGTATATTTCTAAAACTCTCAAGGAAACTTGGGAGTTTTTTTGTTTCAATTACAATTTATTTCTGGAGCTGTTTCCTGCTGACCGCTTCAAGCTTTTTCGCACAATTGCTTTTTTCCAAGATAAAAAAGGAGCTTCTTTTAGTCGCTCTTTTTTCTCAGGAAAAATTTGCAATTCCGCTTCAAAAGGCTTTCCACTCCCATCAGGGCTACAAATCAAAAACCAGGATTTCAATTCCTGTTTATTGATTTGGAACAAAATTTTTTTTCGAAAAAAGAAAAGAAACTTAAGTCGAAAATAGGGACAAAATTCAAAAAACAAGGTTAAATTTTATTTTTTGAACGTTAAAATTAAAAAAAAGGTCGTGTTTTTTGATTAAATCTCTTATATTAGCTTTTTTAAAAAAATAGATTTTCAAAGAAGCTTTTTTGATTGTTTTTTAAATCAACCTTCTTTAGAATTTTTATTTTCAGCGCAACAATACATTAGGATTGTACGGCGTTACTATTTCAGCTGCTTTTGCAATTGAAATAAAAATCAACTAGAATTTAAAACGAACACATTCTGACCCTCTTTTTATAAAAGAGATAAGGATTATTTTTACAATTTTTTAAATAAAAAAAGTAAAAAAGCAAACCATAGCGAGATTTAATAATTATATCCCGAAATCGCTGTGTAGAATAAAAATGGGGTAAGTAATTTGAAATAAATGAATATGAGTTTAAGATTAATTGTAACATTGTTTTTATTGAATAGTATCGTTCTTTTTTCTCAGGAAAATACCACGAAGCACACCATCGTAAAAGGAGAAACAATTTCTAGTATTGCGGAGAAATATGATGTTAAACAAAGCGCTATTTTTAAATTAAATCCAAACGCAAAAAAACTCTTAAAACTCAATTCCATTTTATTAATTCCTGTAGCTCCCACAAAAAAGACAAATACTAAATCCAAGGTTGCGACAAACTACTCCGCAAAAGAACATGAAGTTCTTGCCAAAGAAACGCTTTACGGAATTGCAAAAGAATACGGAATCACTGTTAAAGAATTAAATGAACTCAATCCAACATTAGAATCTACAGGATTGAAAATAGGTCAAAAAATTATAATTCCAGCAAACACATCTTCAACGGAAGTAGCTGTTGCGCCTCAAGTCAAAAAGGTTTCTCAAAAACCGGAATTAGTAGTTACTCCTCAAGTAATCGAAACTAAAAAATCCACTACGGAACAAACCACGATAGAAGTACTTCCAAAAGAATCAAAATATTCTATCGCAAGAAAATACGGAATTACAGTTAAAGAATTAGATAAAGCCAATCCAACTATAGGTGCCAAAGCGCTTAGAGTAGGTCAAAAAATAACAATTCCAGGAAATGGAATACCTGTAACAGATGTTGCAGTTGTACCACAACAAAACAAAGAATTGCCAACTCCGGAAGTTATAGTTAGTACTGAATCAGTTAAAGTTGTACCTAAAATAGAAGAAGCTGTTGTTTCTCAGCCGAAAATAGATTTGCCTAAATCAGAAGTAACAGTTGTTTCTCAATCAAGTGAAAAAGTAAGCGCAACTTTAGATAATATTGTTCGTGAGGTGTTGCCAAAAGAAACCAAATATGGTATTGCTAAACAATACGGAATTACGGTTCAGGAATTAGAAAAACAAAATCCATCAGTTAAAAACGGACTTCGAGTAGGTGATAAATTGAACATCAGCGCTAATAACGCACCACTAGAAAATAATGTTATTGTTAGTGCCGATAGCGACATGACGACTACGATTCAAAGCTCTAAAATTGATTTTAACAACACATTAAAACCTACTTTTAATCATGATTTTTTAGATCAATTGATAGAACGTGCTTCAGAAAATATAGGAACCAGATATCGTACTGGAGGAACTTCAAAATCAGGATTTGACTGTTCTGGTTTAATGTGTACAACTTTTGGAGCATTCGATATTAAGTTACCAAGGACATCACATGAGCAATCCAACATTGGAACTAAAATTAACACCGAAGAAGCTCAAAAAGGGGACTTGATTTTCTTTAAAACAAACGGTAGAAGCCAAATTAATCATGTAGGTATGGTGGTAGAAGTTTGTGAGGGAGAAATAAAATTCATTCACTCTTCAGTGAGTAATGGAGTTATTATTTCTTCAACCAAAGAAAAATACTATGAGAAAAATTTCTCCCAAATAAATAGAGTGCTACAATAATTTCTTCGAAAAAATAAAAATATTTATATATAAAACGTTCCAGGATTGGAACGTTTTTTTATGTCTTTTAGATTTTTATTTCTCCTTCATTACCACTTACATAATTAGTTCCTGTAACAACTGATGCCGCCATTTTCAGAAAATTAACCATTTGATTTCCTTTAGTGTCCCAGAAGTATGCACTGCTTGGTTTTACTTTAATAAGCGAAATGTTAGGGTCATTTTTACCTTCTTTAAACCATATATTTACAACGGGAGACCATAGTTCTTCTATTTTTTCTTGATCAGTAACTATTGATGCTTCACCATTTACAACCATATAGCTTCCTTTTCCGGGGTGTGCAAAAAATAATTGAACACTGGAATCTTGCTCAATTTCTTTGTTTTTTTCACTGTCTTTTTCGCTAAAGAACCAAATATTTCCTTTCTCGCATACTTTTACCGCTCCCATAGGTCTGGTGGTTGCTCCATCATTCGTTTTGAGATTGGTACAAAAAAGACAAGTGTTGATTTCTTCAACTAGGCTTTTAAGTTTATCTATTCCTTCAACTGTATGTTCATTTGCTTGATCACTCATAATCCTAAGTTTTATTTCGATTGTTAGACTCTGTAAATTCTTTTACAAAGTTGGCAAACAAAACAGTAAAAAGGATTACACAATTCAGAGTAAAAGTTTCAACTTTCACATATTGATGGCATAAGTAGCTGTTAATTCAATAAATACAACTTCCGTAGGATATAAATTAAAAGGGAATTAGCTGAATTAGGTTATTTTTCAACACTGTTAATTTCAATCCAATAGCCATCTGGATCCTGGATGTATACTTGTTTGATTCCGTCAGCTCTAACGGTTATCGTATCAAGTTTCCCCGGCCAGTCAGAATAGGTAATGCTGAGGTTTTGCAGCTTAGTGATTAAAGCATCAAAATTAGTGACTTTAAACGCAAGATGTACTGCTTTGTTTATCGTAACAGGCCCTTTAATAGTGGAAACTAAATGTAGTTCTTTGCCATCACCTAATGAAACCCAACGAATGCCTTCCTTTCTTGTAAGATTTGTGATTTCAGAAAGTTTCAAAACGTTAGTATAGAAATCAACGGAACGATCTAAGTCTTTTACAGAAAGTGCCATGTGATCCAATTTCAAAGCAAAAGAGTTCGCATTCTGGGCATAAAGTGTTCCAGCGAAAACAAAAACAATCAGGAATGCGGTTATTTTTTTCATGGTTAATTTGATTCGTGTTTTACTAAAATAGTATTTGTTGTTTTGTCGTTAAAATTAATTTTTACCAAGAATATCATTTATCACTTTGATTGATTCCGCTGTTGTACTGGTATTGGTGTTTATGGCTAGACTATTATTGTTGTATGGCCTGTAAATATTTATATTTGGACGAGAAAATAAGCCCACTGTAGGTGTTAGTGAAGCACTGGCCAAATGCATAATCCCACTGTCGGCACCAATGAAAATTTCAGTATTGGCAATTACAGAACCAATTTCTCTAATGTCTTTACTATAAAATGTAGGTGCTTTAAATCCTATTTGTGAAATATTTTCTACCGGTAAAACCTCTAAAATATTATAATCTTCATATTTTGTTTTTAATTGCTCATAAAATTCTTCCCACCATGTTTCTGAGTAGCATTTGTCGTCCGTTGCATAAGTGAAAATAGCAATAGTTTTTTTGTCATTAGGAACTATTTTGTCTACTATTTTTTTGCCTTCAGCTAGTTCAGCAACGCTTAATTTAAGATCTAATGGTGGAACAGGATTTTCATTTTTTGGGAACCCTAATTTGGTCAAAAAACTTCTAAATTCGTACACGGGATATTTTGCAATATGCTCATAATCGGTGTGTTTCAATTGAATTGTTTCGTCGGCTTCACCAAAAAACTTATATTTTGCATCAGCAAACTGTGCAGACAATCTTCCTGATGAAGAACCTTTGTCCACGTTGATGACAATGTCATATTTTTGCTTTTTGATTTTCACCCAAACCTTGAAATAGTCGATGAAATTTTTGAAAGGCTTTTTTGGAAGTTCAATGATGTAATTGATGTTGGTATAATTTTCAAATACAATTGGTGCCAAACCTCCTTTTACAAACAAATCAATTTTACATTCAGGAAAAGTTGCTATTACTTCCTGAACCAGTGGCGTGATTAGCAATAGGTTGCCTAATCTATGATTGGGTCTGGAAATTAAAACTCTTTTGATTTCAATTTTTTGAGTCAAATCTATATCTTGATTCTTCTGGGAACTGCCGATATTTTTAGTAAGGCTTCGTGTTAAAATCCTTCGGAATACATTTACTTTTTTTAAGATACTCATGCTTTTAAAATATTATATAGTATTGAAATCATTTTTAAATATAAAATTGAAAAGGTCTGTTTTTATTCTTTTTTACAGAACATAAAATAAATAACACCATCCAAAACGGATTACCTAACGGGCAAATATACAATATAGAAGCTAATAATATTTGTAGCTTCTTATAATATACTTTATTCTTAAGCATTGGATATGTAAATAAAAACGGCACATAAAGTGAAGCTGTATTTTTGCAATTAATTTGATTGTGATGTTCTTCAATAGTTGGATAATTTTATGCAGAATTTCCTCTTTTTTGATTGTGCCAAATTGTGAGATATTCAAAAATTTCCAATTTATAATTTCTTTTAGTGGCCTCCGATTGCTTCTAATTTAAGGTAGCATAAAATAGAATTAATGTAAATTACGTTTTGGAATCGTAAAAAAGAGCATCAAAGCAAAGAGGTCCTGAAATATTTTGCAATCTTTGAGCTCTAAAAAAATTAAAGCATTATGAGCAAGACAAAACTAACAATCAATCGCAATGGTTCTATAAAAATAGAAGGCGATTTCGAAATAACAGACTGTGAAGGTAAAACATACGGATTAGAAGGAAGAACGGCTTTAGGTCTTTGCCGTTGCGGATTGTCAGCAAACAAACCTTTTTGTGATGGTTCCCACCGCAACGGTTTTGAGCATGAATCAGCTGCATTTGACTTGCCACCAGTGAAAACGAAGTAATCTCGTTCTCTAATTCCATTAAACAAAAAAGCTACATTCCTAAAGATGTAGCTTTTTTGTTTATTATTTGAACCAATTAAAATCAATGGTTTATTCGCTGGATGTACTACTATTCAATTATCACTTATTTTTCAAACTGCTGATAATCGCCATCACATCTTGATCGCCTAATCCTTCTTTTTCTGCTGCAGCATAACTATCGTACAATGGATGAATCAACGGAGAATCGAGTCCGGCTTCTTTGGCCAGCCTTAAATCTTTGACTAAATGTTTCAAAGCAAATGCTGCTGGATAGGAATCATTCAGAATGGAAGGTGTTTTGATATTCGTAATGCCGTTGCCGCAAGCGCCTTGATTGATGATGTTGAGCATGTCTTCTTTACTCACGCCGTTTTTCTCCGCAAATAAAACCGTTTCGGCTATGCCTTGAAGATTCAATCCTAACAAGTAATTGATGGCTAACTTAGCCGAACTGGCCACGCCAGGTTCGCCTACTTGAATGGCAATTTTACCCAAAACGTCAAATATGGGTTTGGCTAATTCGTAATCTTCAGTTGATGCGCCTACAAGAATGACCAAAGTTCCGTCTTGTGCCGGTTTTACACTTCCAGAAACAGGAGCATCTATAAAATGTACGTTATGTTGGTTGCAAATGGTGTTTAAATAACGCGAGGTTTCCGGAGCAACTGTACTCATATTGATGATGGTTTTGCCAGAATTGGTTTTAGACAATAAACCTGTTGGTCCCTCAAAAACTTCTTTTACGGCTGCGTCATTGGATAACATCGTCAAAACTACGTCACAAGTTTCCATTAGTTCTTGCAAACTGTTTGCTGATTTTGCTCCTGCAGCCAGTAATGGCGTTTCTTTATCTTTGGTACGATTGAAGACAGTTACTTCAAAACCTTCTTTGAGTAGGTTCATCACCATTGGATTTCCCATGTTGCCAAGTCCCGTCCATCCTAATTTTAATGTATTCATAGCTTTTGTGTTATTTATTTTGTTAGCTCATTGTAGGGCACAGTTTGCAAAACGACGCTAACGATTGTGGCATATCAGCGCGGTCGGGTTTTGACTTATTTAGTAGTTAATGAATGTAATTTATTTAGTTTTATTTATGTTTGAAATTACTCCAGCAATTATTAATGCAAATCCAATAAAGACTAACGATAATCCAGTCCATGATAAAAAACGATTATTATAAAGTTTATATAACATAATTGCAATCCCAAAGCATTGTAAAACAAGTCCAAATATTGTTAAGGTATATTTTTTCAAAAATTAAATTTTTTAAGGTTTCTTTTTTTTTCTCTATCCGCTAACGTCCCTGCGCATCAAGCAGTTTGCAACTTACGAAAATGAGTGCTTTCGGCTATACGAAATATGAATTAAAAACGATAATTCCACTGAATTTGCAAATTGTGCGAGACGTGTGTTGCAGGGCGTAGCAATATGTGTTAAACTTTTCAATTTCTATAATTTTTCCGCAAAGTATTTTCATTTGTACAAAGATTGATTTGAGTATTTTCTACTTTGAAAGCAGTTTTTTTTAACTTTTTCGAGAGTTAAATTTCTCTTTTCAACAAAATTATTTTTGCGATTAGTTCAGCTAAACGTTTCTAATTTTCGCAAAGTATTTTTCAGATTAAGTTCAGCTAAGTTTTACTTTTATTAATCAGTATAGTTTTTTCTGTAAGCATTGAAAACGATAAAAGTATTTAAAAACCAAAATGTTCTGAAAACCCACACGTTAATTAAAATTCCAAAAAACGTTTTAGGATCGTAGTAAAAAAGTGAATCAATAAATATTATTAATGATATTATTCCGCCAATTAAAAAAAAGTTTTTCTTATTCATAAATTTGTTTTTTTGGGTTTATCCTCGATTTTCCTCAGCTATGCCCTGTAACTTAATATATAGGCGAAACAAACCTTCGTATATACACCCAAATATGGGTGGCTTGGCGAAACTTTATTTCATTCTTTATTTTCTCAAATATATTAAATTTTTCTTACAAATTTTCTCGAAAAGAATAAACGTTATAGATATTGTGGTTTGCGTGAGGGAGGGAAGCGGCATCCTTTATTTTCTTTCTTTAAGAAAATAAAGATACAGCGGACCGCCCGACCCAAAGTGGCGAGGAGGAACGACAAAGCTGCTGCAGGGGCACGCCCAAAGGAACGATCACACTCTTCACAGCTCACCATTCACTTTTCACGTCCTTTTCATGAAATTTCCAAAAAAAGTATATCTTTAGCCAACTAAAACCAAAACCCCAAAACCAAAAAATATGGAAGACCAAAAACCAGACGATTTTAAAAGAGAATTAGGATTACTTGACGGAACCATGCTTGTGGTGGGTTCTATGATAGGTTCCGGGATATTTATTGTGAGCTCGGATATGGTTCGCCAGTTGGGATCTGCCGGTTGGTTGATTGCTATGTGGGTGCTTACGGGCGCTATTACGGTGATTGCCGCCGTGAGTTATGGCGAGTTGAGCGCGATGTTTCCTAAAGCGGGTGGTCAATATGTGTACATTAAGGAAGCGTATGGGAAACTAGTGGGTTTCTTGTACGGTTGGAGCTTTTTTGCCGTGATTCAAACGGGTACTATTGCTGCTGTGGGTGTGGCTTTTGCCAAATTTGCCGCCTATTTGTATGCGCCTTTAAGTGATAAGAATATTTTATATGAGATTGGGGATTTCAAACTCAATGCGGCACAGATTGTTTCTATTTTTACGATTATTTTACTGAGTTATGTGAACAGTCGCGGGGTGAAAAACTCGAAGATTTTACAAACGGTGCTTACGGTAGTCAAAGTGCTCTCGCTAGCGGGTTTGATTGTTTTTGGTTTTATTGCTGCGGATGGAGCAGTGTGGGATGCGAATTGGGCCAACGCTTGGTCAGCTCAAAGCCTGAATGTAGATACTGGCGAGTGGTTGCCTATAGGTGGTTTGGCATTAATTAGTGGTATTTCGGCGGCCTTTGTGGGTTCGCAATTTTCGAGCGTGGCTTGGGAAGGGGTGACCTTTATTGCGGGTGAAATTAAAAACCCAAAACGCAATGTGGGTTTGAGTTTGTTTTTAGGAACTTTGATTGTAAGTGTAATTTATATTTTAGCCAATGTGATGTACTTGGCAGTAGTGCCTTTGTTTAATATTGCTACTGCCGAATCTGATCGTGTGGCGGTGGTGGCTTCGCAAACTATTTTTGGATCGGTGGGAACTTTAATTATTGCCGTGATGATTATGATTTCGACTTTTGCGTGTAACAATGGTTTGATTATGGCTGGTGCTAGGGTTTATTATACGATGGCTCAGGATGGTTTGTTTTTTAAGAAAGCGGCGCAACTGAATAAAGCAAGTGTTCCTGCATGGTCTATTTGGGCACAATGTCTTTGGGCTTCTGCTTTGTGTTTGACGGGTAAATACGGTGATTTACTTGATTTTGTGGTAATTATTGTTTTGATATTTTACATCTTAACCATTTATGGGATTTTTATTTTACGTAGAAAAATGCCAAATGCAGAGCGTCCGTATAAGGCCTTTGGTTATCCGGTACTGCCAGCGCTGTACATTTTAATTACGGTGGCAATTTGCATGGCGTTATTGTATACAAAACCAACTACATGTGGATGGGGCGTTTTGATTATGCTAATAGGTATTCCAGTGTATTATTTGACAAAAGCTAAGGAGTAGTTTTTTTAGTTGTGAGTAGTGAATAGTGAGTAGTGAATGGTGAGTTGAAAATTTTCGGATATTAAATCGAATTTTTAAATTTGATTTTTTTAAAATCAATGAAAATCTGTTCAATCCGTGTCATCAGCGTTCCAATTCAGTACAACACTGACAAATTAACACATAAAAAAATCCGTCTCGTTTTGATAACGCGACGGATTTTCTATTTAATTCAGGCTGGGTTGCTGTTTTCTTCAATCTCAATCTAAAAACTAAAAAACTAAAAATTACAATCTGCAACCATCAACCTGTAATCTATAGGCTAGTAATACGTAAAACGTCTTACTTTAGCAATGTATTTTGCTAATCGGATTACTTGGTGGCTGTATCCGTATTCGTTATCGTACCAAATGTATAACACTATGTTTTTTCCATCGGCAGAGACGATTGTGGCATTACTGTCATAAATAGCAGGAGCTGATGTTCCCACGATATCCGAAGAAACCAATTCGTTGTTCAAAGAATATTTGATTTGCTCTACCAATTCGCCTTCCAAAGCGTATTTTTTCATGATGGCATTGATATCTTTAACGGATGTTTTTTTAGATACTTCCAAATTCAAGACTACCAATGAACCGTTAGGAACTGGCACCCGAATCGCATTTGAGGTTAATTTTCCTTCCAATGACGGCAATGCTTTTGCAACAGCACTTCCAGCACCCGTTTCGGTAATCACCATATTTAAGGCTGCAGCTCTACCACGACGGTATTTTTTGTGCATATTATCCACAAGATTCTGGTCGTTTGTATACGCATGGATGGTCTCCAGATGTCCTTTGACAACTCCTAAAGTATCTTCAACAGCTTTCAATATTGGTGTAATTGCATTGGTAGTACAAGATGCCGCTGAAAAAATATTGATTTCATCCGGATTGTATTCGTTATGGTTTACACCATGAACAATATTAGGAACTCCTTTTCCTGGAGCGGTAAGCAATACTTTATCCACACCTTTGGAAACCAAATGTCTACTTAATGCTTCGTGCGTGGTAAAAGCGCCAGTGTTGTCAATAACCAATGCATTATCGATTCCAAAAAGCGTATAATCAATTTCTTCCGGTCCGTTTGCTGTAATAATGTGAACGGTTGTCCCGTTGATAATCAAAGCATTGTTTTCAGGATCAGCAGTTACTGAACCTTGAAAATCACCGTGAATAGAATCGTATCGCAATAAAGAAGCTCTTTTTTCTAGAGAAGTAGCATCATTTTTATCGCGTGTCACGATAGCGCGCAATCGCATTTGACTTCCTTTTCCGGTTTTAGACATTAATTCTCTGGCTAATAATCGACCAATGCGCCCAAAACCATATAGCACAACATCTTTCGGTTGAATGTCCTCAGAGTCTTTTGCGTTTTTCAATTTATCAATTACGAAATATTTGGCGTCTGGATATTTATCTTCTTCTAAACCATATTCATACGTTAGTTTACCAATATCCAATTTAGCAGGTGGTAAATTCAATTCTAAAATAGCCTTTGCAATTTTAACCGAATCAAAAACTGAAATGGGTTTGCCTACAAATTCAGCAGCATATTCATGCAGGTTGATAATGTCGCTGACATTTCTATCAATTAATTGATTTCGAAATAAAACCATTTCTATGGATTTATCATACCATAAATCGCTGATAATTTTAATCAGTTTTACTCCTGCACGTCGCCTGTCGGCTTGAAAAGTAACTTCTTTTTCGTATAAAGTTGTGGTTGCCATGTTGAAAATTTAATGAAAATAAGTAATTGTATTTTTTAAAATTTGCGCAAAAGTACCCATTTCAATCGATTTCGTAACGTATTTTATGAATTATTTATAAAATAAAAAAGCCATCTTGTTTTTTCAAGATGGCTTTGGTTTTTTAAAGCGGGGATGCGTTAGAGAATCACACGCATAATTTCTCCGTTTTTATTAATCATTTCGATACGTACCGTTTGGCTTTCCTCTTTTTTACTTAAAAGTTTAGAAACGGTTTCCACATCAGTAGCTTTTACATTATCAATACTCAAGATAATATTTCCTATTAACTCGTCTTCGTATTGTTTCAAGTTTTGGCTGCTTATGGATTTGATTCGTACACCGTAATCAATTTTAAACTTCTTTTTGTCAGCAGCTTCAATGTTCTCTAATTCGATGCCTTTGAATTCCGCATTGAAAAATTCATTTTTGCTTAAAACTACTGGAACCACTCTTGTTTTTCCATCTCTGATATAGGTAACCTGAACTTTATCATTCGGTCTTTTCGTATTGATGTACCCAGAAAGATCCGCAAAAGTTGCCACATTTTGTTCGTCTAATTTGATGATGACATCGCCTTTTTCAAGTCCTGATTTTTCGGCACCGGAATTTTTAGTTACTTTATTAATGTAAAATCCTTGCGTTTGTGTTATACCTAATTCTTTTGAACTAATGCTGTTCAATTCGCCTCCTTCAACACCAAGAATTCCACGTTGCACATTTCCAAATTCCATTAAATCTTCAATTATTTTTCGGGCAATATTCGAAGGAACTGCAAACGAATAACCTACATAAGAACCAGTCATGGAGGAAATCATTGTGTTGATTCCTATCAGCTCACCACGCGTGTTGACTAACGCTCCACCACTGTTTCCTGGATTCACCGCAGCATCTGTTTGTATGAAAGATTGGATTCCGCTGGTGTCTAAATCTCTGGCTTTTGCCGAAACAATTCCGGCTGTTACCGTGGACGTTAAATTATACGGATTACCGACAGCCAAAACCCATTCACCAATTTTAACCGAATCAGAATTAGCGAAAACAGTATACGGTAATTTCTCGTTTGCGTCAATTTTCAATAAAGCAATGTCCATTTTAGAATCGGTTCCAATGAGTTTTGCCACATATGATTTTTTGTTATTTAAGGTAATTTCAATCTCTGATGCACCTTTAATTACGTGATTATTGGTTACGATATAACCGTCTTCAGAAATGATAACTCCAGAACCTGTTCCGACTTGTTCCTGGGATTGCCCGCCTTTATACCCATAAAAATATTCTAAAATGGGATTCGTAATCGTTCTGCGGGAGACGTTTTTTACGTGTACAACCGTATGAATAGTTTTTTCTGCAGCCTCAGTAAAATCAAGTACTTCCGATGATAAACCCACTTTCTTACCGTAAGAATCGGATGCCGTTGTGACTCCTGAATTTTTATCATTAGAAAAATATCCATTGGTGTCAAATAATAATTTGTATGAACCTAGTGTTACTACTCCGCTCAACAGGGAAACCATAAATAGTGTTGAAAATTTTTTCATAATTAAATTCGTTTATTAAGATATTTACCCGTAAAAATAAAACTAAAATTGATTCGGAAAATGTAGTTTAACGCTCTTTAACAATGATTAACATTTCATTAATAGTTCGTACTTTTGTTGTACTCAATACAAATTAAAATGCAACTAGAATTTTATAAATACCAAGGAACAGGAAATGATTTTGTGATGATTGATAATCGTTCGGAATTTTTTCCAAAGGAGAATACACAACTTATTGAGCGTTTATGCGACAGACGTTTTGGAATAGGTGGCGATGGGCTGATTTTATTGGAAAATGACACGATTGCTTCGAATCTCGCAACGGCCACCGATTTCAAAATGGTCTATTACAACTCAGATGGAAACCAAAGTTCCATGTGTGGTAACGGAGGAAGATGTTTAGTGGCTTTCGCCAAAAAGCTGAACGTAATCGAGAACGAAACTACTTTCATAGCAACAGATGGTTTGCACCACGCGACAATTGGCGATGACGGATTGGTTTCACTTCAAATGATTGATGTTGAAGAGGTAAAAGTGAGTTCGGATCATGTGTTTCTAAATACGGGTTCGCCACATCATGTGCAATTGGTAGACGATTTAGAGAATTACAATATAAAAGAAAACGGAGCGGCCATTCGATATGGAGATTTATACGGCAAAGCAGGAAGCAACATCAATTTTGTCAAACAAATTGATGACACCACTTTTTCGCTACGAACTTACGAAAGAGGAGTTGAAGATGAAACGCTTTCTTGCGGAACAGGCGCTACAGCAGTTGCAATTGCAATGAATGTTTTAGGAAAAACGGATGCTTCTTCTATTGATTTGAATGTAGAAGGCGGAAAATTAGTCGTTTCTTTTGACAAAAAAGATGGGCAGTTTACCCATGTTTTTCTGAAAGGACCAGCGGAATTTGTATTTAAAGGAACGATTGAGATTTAAACAAATTCTAATTCAAAGATGAAAACATTAAAAGGCGACAATATCTATATTCGTGCATTAGAACCCAATGATTTGGAGTTTGTGTATGCGATAGAAAATGACCAGAGTATTTGGGAAGTCAGTAATACACATACGCCTTACAGCCGATTTTTAGTCAAGCAATATTTAGAAAATGCCCATCAGGATATTTATGAGGCCAAGCAATTGCGATTGGCTATTTGTCAGGATCAGGATTTCCCCGCTTTGGGTTTAATCGATTTATTTGATTTTGATCCAAAGAATAACAGGGCAGGAGTAGGTATTGTTATCCAGGACAATAAAAACCGAAAACAGAATATTGGTTCGGAAGCTTTGGAGTTATTAATCGAATATGCTTTTTGTAATCTTAATTTACACCAATTATATGCAAATATAGGAACCGAAAATGAAGCTAGTAAAGCACTTTTTACTAAATTTGGATTCGAAATTATAGGCGTGAAAAAAGATTGGACCTTTGTGAACGGCGTCTATAAAGACGAAGCTATTTTTCAATTAATCAATACTAAATTTTAAATTTTTTAGTTTTGAATCAGTACCGTTTCAAAATCAAATGAATAGGAAGAATGACACTGTTGTGATTCCATAAAAAAAATAATACCACATATGAATATTAAAAAAATTATCACCATTGCTTCTGTTGTTTTAATATCAATATTAATGATTTATGGATTAATATTATTAAAACAGATTTTTTCTGCCAACACAAAATTTACCGATAAAGAAGTCTATGTATATGTTCCAACGGATTCTAAATACGAAGATGTAAAGAAAATAATTGCACCGTATGTTGAGGATATGGAGCGTTTTGAAATGGTGGCTAATAAGAGAGGCTATTCTGAAAATGTAATTCCGGGTCGTTTTCTTTTCACAAAAGGGATGAACAGTTATGAATTAGTAAAAACCTTGAGACTTAATTCGCCTGTGAAATTGGCATTCAATAATCAGGAACGAGTGGAGAATTTAGCCGGACGTGTAGGTTCTCAAATAGAAGCCGACAGTTTGTCTTTGTTGAATTCCTTCAAAGATTCTATTTTCTTGAAAGAAAACGGGTTCAATGAAGAGAATGTTTTGGTACTATTTATTCCTAATACCTATGAGATTTATTGGAATACTACGGCTGAAAAGTTCCGCGATAAAATGATCAAAGAATACCGTAATTTTTGGAATAAAGAAAGAGTTGCCAAAGCGCAAAAACAAGGATTAACTCCAATAGAAGCTACTATTCTGGCTTCAATCGTACACAAAGAATCCGTTAAAAAAGACGAAAGACCAAGAATTGCCGGTGTGTACTTGAATCGTTTAAGAGCTGCAATGCCTTTGCAAGCAGATCCAACCGTTATTTTTGCGATAAAAAAGAAATCAAATGATTTTGACCAAGTCATCAAAAGAGTTTTTTACAATGATTTGACGATGAGTCATCCCTACAATACGTATATGAATGTAGGTCTTCCTCCCGGGCCTATCGCGATGCCTGATATTACTGCATTAGAGGCTGTTTTAGATCCTGAGAAAAATAATTTCATTTATTTCTGTGCCAGTGTGGAGCGTTTTGGATACCATGAGTTTGCCGCTACATTAGAAGAACACAATAAAAACGCCAAAAAATATTCCGATTGGATCAACAGCCAAGGCGTAAAAAGATAGTTTTGGGGCGGAATAAAAAAGCTATTTTTTTACTGCTGTTTTGGATGATTTTCCAAAGTGGTTTTTCACAAAACACATCGGATAGTTTCTTTAAACCGTCCGATTCTCTAGACATTAAAAGGCAAAATGCAGTTGTTATTTCCGAAGCAGTTTTGGCTACGGGAACTTTAATTGCTTTGAATCAAGCTTGGTATGCTGAGTATCCCAAATCTGATTTTCATTTTATAAATGACAATTCAGAGTGGCTCCAAATGGATAAAGCAGGGCATGTGTTTTCGTCGTATCATTTGGGACGATTTGGTGCCGAAATGCTACAATGGAGCGGAGCCAATAAAAAAAATCAATTGCTGTACGGAGCTGGCTTAGGCTTTGCGTTTTTAACTGCAGTTGAGGTTTTAGATGGCTATTCCTCTGAATGGGGTGCTTCGCTGGGTGATGTTGTGGCAAATGCTTCTGGAACAGCTTTATATGTTTCACAAGAATTAATCTGGAAGGAACAACGTATTACGCCTAAATTCTCTTATCATACTACAAAATATGCCAATTACAGACCTGAGGTTTTAGGAAGTTCATTTACAGAGAACATTCTAAAAGATTACAATGGACAAACCTATTGGCTTT
The DNA here is from genome assembly GCF_054343795.1 of Flavobacterium sp. GNP002. Classification (NCBI taxonomy): domain Bacteria; kingdom Pseudomonadati; phylum Bacteroidota; class Flavobacteriia; order Flavobacteriales; family Flavobacteriaceae; genus Flavobacterium; species Flavobacterium sp. GNP002. The sequence goes on along the minus strand of NZ_JBTGUW010000001.1, from coordinate 404,058 downwards.
CGGTCAATTTACATTCTTTTGCTAAAGGCTCAAAAATACCCAAATGGCTCAACTTGGCCTTGGGTTATGGGGCTGATGGTATGATAACCGGAAATAAAGAAGATAATACCCCTATTTTAACTTCAAATCCACAAAGATTCAGACAATTTTATCTGAGTTTGGATGTAGATTTTACAAAAATTAAGACAAAATCCCACTTTTTGAAGACCGTTTTCTCCGTTTTTAATACGGTTAAAATTCCTGCACCGACAATCGAATTTGTGCACTTTAACGATATAAAATACCACTTCATCTATTTTTAGAAAAGTTTAACTGCTTGATTATCAGTATAATTATTTTTGTTGTATCTTTGCGCATAGAAATTTCTTAACGGGACAGCGTTTTGAAGAAAAACAATTTATGATAAAGAAGTGGTATTTTTACACTAGTCTGACTGTGATTACAGTTTTTTTAAGCTCAGGTTTTAAACCGTTTAACTTAGAAACCAGCCCTTGGTTTCTTATCAATGAAGAAGAAGGAACACACTACTTATTTCCTTCTGAAAAGCAAGAAGATTACATCAATTCGAACATCCCTTTTACTGGAAATTTTTTCGTTGGCTTTAAAGAAGCAATCGGATACAGAGAATCTGAAAGTAAATATAAAAAAATCAATTCTTTAGGATATTTAGGTAAATACCAATTTGGTATTGAAACTTTAAAGTCCGTTGGAGTTCGGAACAGTTCTGCTTTTTTGAACAGTCCTGAATTACAGGAAAAAGCATTTATAGCACTCTTAGCCAAAAATAAATGGGAACTGAAAAAAGAGATTGATAAATACGAAGGAACAATACTCAACGGAATACATGTTACTGAATCTGGAATTTTAGCTGCGGCTCATCTTGGCGGTGCCGGATCAGTAAAAAAATATTTTAAAAATAAGGGTAAACGTTATTTTAGAGATGCTTACGGAACTTCCATAAGGACGTATATGAAACTATTTGGTGGTTATGATACTTCGTTTATAGTTGCTGATAGCAATGCAAACGTAAAAAATATACAGATCTAAAATAATAGTTTAAAAAAATATAAAAGGCTGTCAAAATTTTAGTGACAGCCTTTTTTTTGATTCTAAATCAATTATTTCGCTTTAATAATTTCTCCATTCGGACGGACCACTAATTTCACGGTTTCCTTATCTTTTTTGATTTTAATGTTATATTGTTTTTTTATGACATCTCCTTCTGACTGTGAATAAAGGAAACTATCATTTACAATGGACCAACCGGGATATGCTCGGTAAATAGAATAGATAACCTCACCGGGAAGTTTTACATTTTTGAATTCTTCCACAACGCGTATTAATTTACCGTTTTCATTATAAGTAGCGGTCAATGAGCCATTTTTTACTTCCATTACTACAAGGTATTCCTCAAATCCTTCAGCATCTTTACCTAAATCAAAGGCAATGAATTTTTCTTCTACAGTTCGTACTCTTTGGTCTGGATTGTTGTCAGGTATATAAACAGAAAAATCTGACCCCACTCTTTTGATAACTACGCCTGGTAATTCTTCGATTTTAATTTTACCTTTAGTAGTTTCTTGTGAATATGATGCTATAGTAACGCTTAAAAAAAGTATAATAATTAGTGCTTTCATGATATTTAAGTTTTAAATTAATTAATGATTTTTCGTAATTGTAATAAACTAATATATTCTAAGGCTTACTGTTTTACTTCCCCTTCTTTAGTTATTTAATTATCTATATATCAGTAATTTACAATTTTAAAATTTTAACAAAAATGAATATGCTTATGTAAATTTAGCTTTTTAATTTAGTTTCTTACGTTAATTTATACTATAACTTATGTTAATAAAATCAGTGAAATCATTCTTTTTTTAATAGGAATAGTATGTTCATCCTTTTTAATAAAAAACAAAAAAAGTACCAATTTTTTGATTGGTACTTTAGATAGAATTGAAAATTATAGTGTTCTTTTTTATTCGAAACTGTTCATTAAAATTTCTAATATTTTAATGGCGGCTTCACTGATTTTTGTTCCGGGGCCAAATACGGCAACCGCACCGGCATCAAATAAAAACTGGTAATCTTGAGCAGGAATTACTCCGCCAACTACCACCATGATATCTTCTCGACCGTACTTTTTAAGTTCTTCGATTACTTGCGGTACAAGAGTTTTGTGCCCTGCGGCAAGAGAGGAAACTCCTAAAATATGTACGTCGTTTTCTACTGCTTGTTTCGCAGCTTCAGCCGGTGTTTGAAAAAGTGGACCAATGTCTACATCAAAACCTACATCAGCATAACCGGTAGCGACCACTTTGGCACCTCTATCGTGTCCGTCTTGTCCCATTTTGGCAATCATGATTCGTGGGCGACGTCCCTCTTGTTTGGCAAATTCATCTGCTAGTTGTTTTGCTTTTTCAAAACTTTTATCGTCTTTTATTTCTTTACTATACACGCCGCTAAAAGATTTAATTTGTGCTTTGTATCTACCAAAAACCGCTTCCAATGCATCACTGATTTCTCCTAATGTAGTTCGGTTTCGAGCTGCTTCAACGGCAATTTCCAGTAAATTACCTTCTCCTGTTTGCGCACAAAGGGTTAGTTTTTTTAGTGAATTTTGTACTTTTTCTGTATCTCTGGTCGCTTTAATTCGGTCTAATTGTTCCAATTGTTGCTTGCGAACCATTTGATTATCCACATCCAGAATCTGTAAAGGGTCTTCTTTTTCTAATCGATATTGATTCACGCCCACAATAATATCCTGACCGCTGTCTATCCTGGCTTGTTTTCTGGCTGCCGCTTCCTCGATTCTAAGTTTTGGAATACCAGACTCAATGGCTTTAGTCATTCCGCCTAGTTCTTCCACTTCTTCAATAAGTTTCCAAGCATTTTCGGCAATTTCATTTGTTAAGCTTTCTACATAATAACTGCCGGCCCAAGGATCGACGGTTTTGGTAATTTTAGTTTCTTCTTGTAAATAGAGTTGTGTGTTTCGGGCTATTCTTGCAGAGAAATCCGTTGGTAAAGCGATAGCTTCATCTAAAGCATTGGTATGTAAAGATTGTGTTCCTCCAAAAGCGGCTGCCGCTGCTTCAATACAGGTTCGTGCCACATTATTAAAAGGATCTTGCTCCGTTAAACTCCAACCCGAAGTTTGGCAATGGGTTCTCAAGGCTAATGATTTATCGTCTTTTGGTTCGAATTGTTTGACCAATTTTGCCCATATCATTCTTCCTGCACGCATTTTGGCAATTTCCATAAAATGGTTCATTCCAATCGCCCAGAAAAAGGATAATCTTGGAGCAAACTCATCAATTTTCATTCCGGTAGCTAATCCTGTTCTGATGTATTCCAGTCCATCGGCCAAAGTGTAAGCTAATTCAATATCAGCTGTCGCTCCCGCTTCCTGCATGTGATATCCAGAAATTGAAATCGAGTTGAATTTTGGCATTTTTTTGCTGGTAAATTCAAAAATATCAGCAATGATTTTCATCGAAGGTGTTGGCGGATAAATATACGTATTACGCACCATGAACTCTTTTAGAATGTCATTTTGGATCGTTCCTGAAAGTAACTCGGGTTTTACGCCTTGTTCTTCGGCGGCAACAATATAAAAAGCCATAATAGGTAAAACGGCGCCATTCATCGTCATAGAAACTGACATTTCATCTAGTGGAATTTGGTCGAATAATACTTTCATATCTTCCACGGAATCAATCGCGACTCCTGCTTTTCCGACATCGCCTACCACTCGTTCATGATCCGAATCGTAGCCGCGATGCGTAGGTAAATCAAAAGCGATTGAAAGTCCTTTTTGACCAGCAGCCAAGTTTCGTCTATAAAAGGCATTGCTTTCTTCGGCAGTCGAAAATCCTGCATATTGGCGCACAGTCCATGGACGGCGGACGTACATCGTAGCGTAAGGTCCGCGTAAATTTGGTGCAAAACCAGCCCCAAAATCAAGGTGTTTGATGTTCTCAATATCCTGTTCCGAATAGGTTGGTTTTAGTTCGATTCCTTCTGCGGTTAGAAATGCATCAGACAAAGAATTTTCATTCTCCACTTTCAACGGTGTGCTTTCTAATTTTATATGTTGTAAATCTTTTCTTTTCATTTGTTTAGTACCAAATTACACGAATGCTGATGAATTTTTAATTTTGATTAGCCGAAATTTCTGAATGTTATTCAAGATTCAATCGCTCTTGTTCTATTTTTTCTGCCAGACGTTTTTCGATTATTGGTGTAATCAAGGTTTTTCTTGGTTTGACTTTTACAAAAGGAAATAATTCTAAATCATGTTTCATTTTATCCTGTTTATTAGGATGTTTGTTTGTGCCTAATAGAATTTCTTTCCCAGAATCAAATAGTTCCTGAGCTGTATCAGCACTTTCCTGAATTTTCCTTTTGATGATTCCATCGTTAAGTTGTTTCAAGAAACCACCATTTGCCTCAATATCTTTGAATAAAGCCAATGCTTTTTCAGCTAATTGATTGGTAAGATTTTCTATATAATAACTGCCATCAGCCGGATTATTAACTTTGTCAAAATAACTTTCATTTTTGAGAATCAACAATTGATTTCGCGCAATTCGGTCACCAAATTCATTGTCTTTGTGGTACAAGGCATCATAAGGTAAATTAGCAATAGCATCTGCTCCGCCAATAATTGCGCTCATACATTCAGTTGTGGTACGCAACATGTTTACATTATAATCGTATAATGTTTTGTTTCGTTTTGTAGGAGAAACGATAATGTTGCAATCTAAATTGTGGTTGTATTCCTTGGCAATCAGATTAAAAACTAATCGCAACGCACGCAGTTTTGCAATTTCAAAAAAGTAATTTGTCCCAACGGCTACTTCAAAAACTATTGGTTGGTTTATAACTTCAATTCTATTAAAATATTCATTTGCCTGTCCTAAACTATAGGCAATTTGCTGAACCATGTTGGCGCCGGCATTCTGATACAAAGCGCTATTGATACTAATTAACGATACTGATGTCGCTGCTGCCGAAAGTAAATTTAGGGTGTCAAAGTTGCTTTTTTCTTTGGTTGTAAACCAGTTCCCGTCTTTGGCTAATTGCCCAATTGGATCCAAATTGCAAAAAATAATAGTATTATTTTTCTTTGCAAAAGCATCTATTTTTTTAACGAAATCGATTGAAATAAATCCTAGATTAAAATAAACGGTAACTTTTTCTAATGGTAATTGCTCCAATAGATTAGTAATATCAATAGATTCGTTTTCTATTGTAAACCGAAGGCTATCGGCACCACGACTCAAGGAATCTAATGCTCTTTCGATTGATTTTTCAATATCGTAAACAAATATATTTTGGCAAATTCTAAAATTAGTTGCTTTTGTAGAAACAGGAAAAGCTTTAGTAAATTCATCTTTGTGATAAAAAGGTTTTACCTGAATATCTTCCGGAGAATTCCAAACTAAGGTTTCATTATAATCCGCTCCTTTGAGTTCAAATTGGATTTTTTGTTTCCATTGTTTGGAGGAAATGGGATTGAAATCATCGAAAAGGTTTGTAGCCATTTTGTTTGTTATTTTCCTCACCCCAGCCCTCTACAAAGGAGAGGGAGCCGAAACTTGGTGTTATGTTTTTAATAATTACTATAAATTTTACACTCCCTTCCCTTTGGGAACGGTTGGGATGGGATTTTATTTTTTTTCAATCGTGTCGCCTTCGAATTCAATGATATAAATATCTTCACTATCTTTTTTCATATAGTATTTCTCTCGGGCGTATTTTTCTATCTGTTCTGAATTTTTTAATTGCTTGATATTCTCTTGGTCTTTTTTTATTTCTTCCTTGTAATAATTGGCATTGTCTTCCAATTCGTTGATTTGTTTGTCTAAAACACGATGCCCGAAATAGGAATAGTTATCCAAGAAAATCATCCAAGTAACAAAAAACAACAAGACCCAGACATATTTGTTACTTAAAAATTTAAACCAAGGTTTGTCTTTATACGGATTTGTCATTTTTTATTTTTTTTAGCCCCGATTAAAGTGAAAATCCTTTTAGTAGGTGATGATGACGAAGGAAGATTCACCTACTAAAAGATTGCAATCTCGTCTTCAGGACGAGACGGGAAATAGCTCCTAATAATTATTACTCTAAAATTACAACTAAATTATAGAATTTTTTGATTTATTACCGCACGAACGACATCAATGGCTACCGTATTGTATTTGTCGTTTGGTATAATAATGTCTGCAAATGCTTTGGTTGGTTCTATAAACTGTTCGTGCATTGGTTTCAATGTTGTTTGATATCTGTTGATTACTTCATGCATATCTCGGCCACGTTCAGCAATATCACGTCTCATACGACGGATTAATCGTTCGTCAGAATCCGCATGAACATATATTTTTACATCAAATAATTCTCTTAATTCTGGGTTTGCAAGGATTAAAATCCCTTCCACAATCATCACTTTTCGGGGATGTGTGAAAACGGTATCGTCCGTTCTATTGTGCGTTACAAACGAATAAACGGGTTGATTAATATTGTTTCCTTCTTTTAATTCTTTAAGGTGAGTTACCAATAATTCGAAATCAATGGCACGCGGATGATCAAAATTAATTAATGCTCTTTCATCAAATGACAGTCCGTGATTTTCTTTGTAATACGAGTCTTGCGAAATAATCCCTACTTCGGTTTCTGGTAATTCATTCATGATTTGATGTACAACGGTTGTTTTTCCGCTACCTGTACCACCTGCAATTCCTATAATGAGCATAATTTTTTTGTTATGTATTTTATCGGGACAAAAATAGGAATTTAATTGGGAGTGAATTTTATTTTTTGAGGAAATCTTGCTAATTTAATATATTTATTGGTCGTTATTAATTGACATTTTTTTCTATCTTTAGTTTCTAAATCAGACTATTTTGTATTCACAAATCAATAAAAACATAAGTCGCTATGTTACTTTCGAACCAAAAGAATTAGAAATTTTTAATTCTTTATTGGAATATAAAACGGTTCCCAAGAAAACGATTTTACTTCATGAAGGCGAAATGTGCAATTTTGAAGCTTTTGTAATCAAAGGTTGTGTTCGGAAATATTATATTGATGCCAATGGTTTTGAAGTTATTTTGCAATTTGCCATCGAAAATGCCTGGGTAAGTGATATTTCTTTTAGTATTTATGAAGAAAAACCAAGTAGGGTATACATTGAAACATTGGAAGATTGTGAGTTTTTTATGTTTAGCCCAGAAACTAAAGAAGAATTATTCGTTAGAGCACCAAAATTTGAACGCGCTTTCCGTATCCTAATGCAAAGGAGTCTTGCGGTTACTCAAGAGCGTTTATTTAATACTATTTCTAAAACTGCCACCGAGAAATATTTAGAGTTTCTCGACCATTATCCCACACTTTCTCAGCGCGTAGCACAGCATTATATTGCTTCTTATTTGGGTATTTCTGCCGAGTTTCTGAGTAAGATAAGAACTAAAATCGCCAAACACTAAATTCTCGTTATTTTTCATTTCTTGTCCTAGTTCAATGTATGCGCTTTTTTTTTGACGCAACTTTGTACCACAATATTAAAGAACAAGACAATGGAAAACACAGATAAAATAATGGACGATGTAATTACGAATTCAGTTTTACATAAAGCTGATACCCGCGGTCATGCTAATCATGGTTGGTTAGAATCCTATCACACTTTCAGTTTTGCAAATTACCACAATCCAGAACGTATGAGTTTTGGTGTGTTGCGCGTTCTGAATGATGACAGAGTCAATCAAGGAATGGGTTTTGGGAAACATCCGCATGATAATATGGAAATTATTTCTATTCCGCTTGAAGGTGATTTAGAGCACCAAGACAGTATGGGAAATACTACCGTAATCAAGGAAGGTGATATTCAAGCGATGAGTGCCGGTACCGGAATTTTTCATAGCGAGTACAATAAAAACAAAGACCAGTTGGTTAAATTTTTACAAATTTGGATTTATCCGAATCAAAAAAATGTAACGCCTCGTTATGATCAAATTACTTTAGATTTAAATGATCGTCACAATAAATTGCAGCAAATTTTATCACCAAATCCAGAAGATGAAGGTGTTTGGATTCATCAAGATGCTTGGTTTCATATTGGGAAGTTTGACAACAATTTTTCTACTTCGTATGAATTGAAAAAACCTGGAAATGGAATTTATGCTTTTGTTTTAAAAGGGGATTTCACGATAGGAAACATCGATTTAAATGAACGTGACGGATTAGGAATTTGGGATACCAATGCAATTAAAATCACCGCTAATTCATCCAATGCCGAAATCTTATTGATGGAAGTACCAATGAAATTGTAATTACATAAACGAATAAAAGAAACAACTAATAATAAATAAAAATACTATGTCAACAACAAAATGGGTAATTGACCCAACACACTCAGAAATTGGTTTTAAAGTAAAACACATGATGTTCACTAATGTTTCAGGTAAATTTTCAAAATTTGATGCAACGATTGAAGCAGAAGACAACGATTTTGAAAACGCAAAAATTGAATTCATTGGAGCAATTGATTCTGTAACAACAGGAAATGCAGATAGAGATACTCATTTATTGAGTCCAGATTTTTTTGATGCTGCTCAGTTTCCAGAAATTAAATTTAGCGCAACTTCTTTCACCAAAATTAATGAAGGTGAATATGAATTGGTTGGTGATTTAACATTACACGGTGTTACAAAATCAGTAAAATTAGCTGCAGAATATGGAGGATTAATGAAAGATCCATGGGGAAATACTAAAATGGCTCTTGCATTAGAAGGGAAAATCAACAGAAAAGATTGGGGATTAAACTGGAATTCGGCGCTTGAAACTGGCGGTGTTTTAGTAAGCGAAGAAGTTCGTTTGAATATCGAATTGCAATTTTTGCAACAATAATTGCATAGTAAATAAACACAAATCGCAAAGAATTATTTTCTTTGAAGTTTGTATTTTTTAATAAAATAGAATGATGGAAACCATAAATATTTTATACATAGGAAGACATCTGGAAATTTTGGCAACTGTAGTCCGATTGATAAATGCAAACGAGAATTGGAATGGAGTAGGCGTTATGAATGATGAGGAAGCGAAGGAAATTTTTCTAAGAAAAGATTTTTCACTTGTATTGTTTGGTTCCGGAATTCAGGAAGAAAGCGAAACTGAATTGTGCACTTTTTTTAACATACAGAATCCAAATATAGTTATTGTTCAGCATTATGGAGGCGGAAGTGGTTTGCTGAAAAGTGAAATTTTACTTGCCCTAAAGAATAATGAAAATTAGCAGAAACAAAAAAGAGAGCCATGTGACTCTCTTTTTTTATTTTATAAAAAACTATTATTTGTTTTTCTTTGCTTTAATCATCATTTCCAATTGATCCCAAAGTTCTTCTGGAATTGCTTCAAGTAAATTGAACTGTCCGGCACCTTTCAACCATTCACCGCCATCAATTGTTATAACATCTCCGTTGATGTATGCAGAAAAATCAGAAACTAAATAAGCCGCTAGATTGGCTAATTCCTGATGATCTCCCACACGTTTTAACGGCACTTTTTTAGCCATATCAAATTTTTCGGCTAGATCTCCTGGTAATAATCGGTCCCAAGCGCCCTTAGTTGGGAATGGTCCCGGGGCAATTGCATTAGAACGAATTCCATATTTTGCCCATTCTACCGCAAGACTTCGTGTCATGGCCAAAACTCCAGCTTTTGCAGTAGCACTAGGCACCACGTAAGCAGAACCTGTCCAAGCGTAAGTCGTAACAATATTCAAAATGGTAGATGATTTTTGTTTGGTGTCAATCCAATGTTTCCCAAAAGCAAGTGTACAGTTTTTTGATCCTTTTAAAACGATATCAATTACAGTATCAAAGGCATTGGCAGATAATCTTTCAGTAGGAGAAATGAAATTTCCAGCAGCATTATTCAGTAAAACATCTACTTTACCAAAAGCTTTCAAAACTTCTTGTAGCATATTTTCCACTTCTTCATAATGACGCACATCACATTGAATAGGTAGGCATGTTCCACCCGTTTCCGTCTCCAGTTCTGCAGCAGTATTTTTTAGTTTTTCTAAATCTCTGGAAGTAATAGCAACTTGCGCTCCCAATTCCAAGAAATATTTAGTCATTGCTTTTCCTAAACCGCTTCCGCCTCCGGTTACGACAATCACTTTGCCTTTTAGGGCGTCGTCGCGTAACATTTTATCTGTATAACTCATATTTTTGATATTTTTTTATTGTAAATATAATAAATTAAATAGTATGCATGCATAATAAAAAATAAATTTCAATACTGATTTTAGATGGCGCACAATCTTTTAGCGGCTTCTTCCAGCGTAGCATTGTCTTTGGCAAAGCAAAACCGAATTAATTTCAGGTCTTTTCCATCGGCATAAAAAGTTGAAATAGGAATTGCAGCCACTCCATGTTCCATGATAAGTCGTTTGCAAAAATCAACATCACTTTCATTTGATATAGCTTCATACGAAGCCACTTGAAAATAAGTTCCTTCGCACGGCATGAGTTTGAATCGGCTGTCTTTTAATAATTGTCTGAAATAATCCCGTTTTTCCTGATATAATTTACCGATTTCGGCTATAGAAACGATGTCTAAATACTCACTAATGGCAATCTGACAAATACTATTTACACTAAAAACTAAAAATTGATGCACTTTTTTGATTTCTTTCATCAGGTATTCAGGAGCTACTAAATAGCCCACTTTCCATCCCGTAACATGGAATGATTTTCCGAAAGAGGAAACCATTACAGCACGATTTAATAGTTTCTCCCGTGTATGAGCTGAAATATGTTTCTCCTGAAAAGTAATGTATTCATAAACTTCATCAGAAAGAAGTATAATATCAGGATATTTTTCGAGCAGAATTTCCAAAGCTTCAAAATCAGATTTCGATAAAATTTTTCCCGTTGGATTATGCGGATTATTGATGATTATCATTTTGGTTTTTGAAGTACACGCCTTTTCGATAATTTCCCAATTTGGAGTATAATCATCATTAAGTGCTACCCGAACTGGATTTGCGTTGCACAATAATACGGGCGCTTCATAGCAATCATAACTTGGATCTAAGATAATTACATCATCATTATTTTTGACTAAAGCTGTTATGGTGGTAAAAATGGCTTGAGTAGCTCCGGCGGTAACTAGCAATTCCGTTTCAGGTTGAATAGTTCTTAAGTAGGAGTTTTTGACTAGTGTCGCTATTTTTGATAATAAGGGTACATAGCCAGACATAGGCGTGTATTGATGCACATTTTCTTTCGCTAGTTTAGCGACAATATCAGTTAATCGTTCGTCAACAGGAAAGTTTGGAAAACCTTGAGAAAGATTGAAGGCATTATATTCAGCTGCCATTTTTGACATAACCGTAAAAATACTCGTGCTGATATTTGGTAGTTTACTCATAAAAAAATAACATTGATTACTTTATAAAAGTAGTAGTTTAATCCTAATTTTAATTTTTTACGAGCTGATAATTATCGAAAATTTAAGTTATAACTTTTCTTATTTATTTACTAAATCGTATTCTAAAAAAAAACTACCAATTGGTAGCTTTTTCTTTATGGTTATTAGTGATTTAATTTGCATTAACAATCTCGCCATCTGGTTTGACAATTAATTTACGAACTTCATTGCCTTTTTTTATTTTAAGATTGTACTCTTTTTTAATAATATCCCCTTCTTTTTGAGAATATAAATACTTGTCATTTATAATCTGCCAACCTGGATATGTTTTGTAAATGGAGTAAATTACACTATTGGGAAGTTTTATATTTTTATAATTCTCAATAACGCTAGTCAATTTACCATTTTCATTATATGTTGCAGTCAATATACCTTTATTGGTTTCCATGATCACTAAATAATTTTCAAATCCTTCATAATCTCTCCCTAAATCATAGGCTATGAATTTGTCTTCAAGTGCTCTTATACTTTTATCTAGGTTTCTATCAGGTAGGTATATGGAGAAATCTTTACCGGCACTTTTAATTACAACTCCTGGTAAATTTTCCATTTTAATATTTCCTTGCCCTGAATTAACTTCTTTATCTTGGGAATAAGATAGTGTGCTTATACCTAAAAAAAATAAAACAATTATATATGATTTCATGATACTTTGTTTTTGAATTAATAGTCTAATAAATAATACATTAATGATAAAAATAATTAATAAGGCTTAATTGATTTCTTCCCCTTTTGTTATTTGTTATTTATTTAAATCATTGTAATTCACAACATTAGTAGTTTTGTTTTTTGAAATTTGAATAAATAAGTACTTTGGGCATTAGTAAAATTACTTTTTTTTTACAGGTAGACAGGTTAATTTTTTTGTAAATAATGTTAATATAAATAAGGATTTTATGGGTTTTTTTAGCAGGAAAATCCATTTGCAATAACGAAGAAACAAAGACATATTTGCTGTATCTAAATAAAAAAAATCCTTTTAGTAAGTATTTTTTTTAGGTTATTTAATAGGAATAGGGAAGTGTTTCAAAAAGTTTAATTTTGAAATGAAATTGCAATACTATAAAAGAAGTATTTTGGTATTGTTTGGAAAGTGATTGACCTCTAAATGAGATTTAAGAATCGACTTATAAGTTCCAAAAAAGAAACATTACATTTTATGAATGATGAAAATAGTTGGGCGGTTGTGTAAATCCACTTTTGCCTTTTTCCAATCAGAAGCTCGCATGGTTTTGATATATTCTGTTGGTAAAGTAATATCTGTTGCAATACAAAGATGAGTGGCGGGATTTATAGCCTGTAAGATATCCTCCAGCATTTTATTATTTCGATACGGAGTTTCTATGAAAATTTGAGATTGGTTTTTATCCTGGGATAATTTTTCTAAATTCTTAAGAGCTGTCTTTTTTTCTCCTTTTTCAATAGGCAAGTAGCCATTAAACGTAAAACTTTGGCCATTCATTCCGGAAGCCATCATCGCCAAAAGAATAGAAGAAGGTCCAACTAAGGGTATAACTTGGATTCCTTTTTCATGTGCCAATTTTACAATAACTGCACCGGGATCAGCTACACCAGGACAACCAGCTTCGCTCATTAATCCCATATTTTTTCCTTCTAATAAAGGTTTTATGAAATCTAAATGTTCTTTGGTTTCGGTATGTTTGTTTAATACAAAAAGTTTTAGCTCGGATTGTTTCTTTTCAGGATTTACGCCTTTAATTGATTTTCGGGCGGTTTTTTCATTTTCAACAATATAATAATCAATGAAATCAATACTTCTTTTTACGGTTTGAGGCAACACATCCATTGGATCGCAATCGCCCATTGTAGTAGGGATTAAGTACAGTTTTCCTAATAAAGTAGTTGTTTGCATTGCTGTAGTTTTACGTTTCTAAAGTAAATTTCTTGTTGATTTTTTGAAAATTTTTTAAATCTAAAATTTATTGATGCTTGTCTATTAATTTTTTTGCAATTATATCGCAAACTTCATCAAGCATATTATAAACTATGTCAAATCCATTGGGTAAACCAAAATAAGGATCCGGAACATCTACTTTTTCGTTTGGAAATAATTCATCTAAAATGAGTTGTACTTTTAGTTTTTGTTCTTGATTTTCGGCAAGCTCAATGACGTCGTTGTAATTAGAATTATCCATTACATAAATATAATCAAATGAATCGAAATCAGATTTGCTGAATTGTCTTCCTTTTTGATCTGAAATATTTATTTTATTTTTTTTTGCTACGGCAACGGAACGATCGTCCGGTTTATTGCCAACGTGCCAAGAACCAGTTCCTGCTGAGTCAACTTTGAATTTATTTTTTGGGAGCTTGGAGGCTAATATGCCTTCGGCTAAGGGTGATCGACAAATATTGCCTAAACAGACCATTAAAATTTTCACGGACATGATGCGTTTACAGCGTTAATTTTTTATTGATATCTTCAACAAATTTCTTGAATTGTTTGTCGGTAGCAACTAAATTATCAACGGTTTTACAGGCGTGTAATACGGTAGCATGATCCCTGTCCCCAATTTGAGAACCAATATTTGCTAAAGATGCTTTTGTAAATTTTTTTGCAAAAAACATTGCCAATTGTCTGGCTTGAACAACGTGCCTTTTTCTCGTTTTTGATTGTAATGTTTCTAAATCCAATTGGAAATAATCCGAAACAATTTTTTGAATGTAATCGATAGAAATTTCTCGTTTTACATTTTTAACAAATTTTTCAACAACACTTTTAGCAAGCTCCAGCGTAACTTCTTTTTTATTAAATGAAGATTGTGCAATCAAGGAAATGATAGCTCCTTCCAGTTCTCTTACATTCGATTTGATATTACGGGCAACATATTCTATTATTTCTTCAGGGATTTCTACACCATCTCTGTACAATATATTTTTTAGGATAGAAATTCTAGTTTCATAATCCGGTTGGTGCAATTCAGCAGACAATCCCCATTTGAAACGAGATAGCAATCGTTGTTCAATATCTTGCATGTCAACTGGCGCCTTGTCTGATGTCAAGATTACCTGTTTACCATTTTGGTGTAAATAATTGAAGATATGGAAAAATACATCCTGCGTTCCAGACTTTCCAGAAAGGAACTGAACGTCATCAATAATTAAAACATCAATTAATTGATAAAAGTGTATGAAATCATTTCGGTTGTTTTTCTTAACCGAGTCAATATATTGTTGTGTGAAAATCTCAGCTGAAATGTATAAAACTGTTTTTTCGGGGTACTTGTCTTTTATTTCTACACCAATAGCGTGAGCTAAGTGGGTTTTTCCTAGTCCAACTCCTCCAAAAATCAACAACGGATTAAATGAAGTTCCTCCAGGTTTATTGGCAACAGCCATACCTGCAGAACGCGCTAGTCTATTAGAATCTCCTTCTAGAAAATTATCAAAACTGTAATTAGCATTCAGTTGAGATTCAATTTTTAAATTTCGGATTCCTGGGATTACAAATGGATTTTTTAATTCAGGGTTTAAGTTTTTGAATGGAGCATCAACTTCTTGCGGCTTCATAGGAACTCTGTTGGCACTAGGCAATTGCTCCGTAAACGGTTGTTTATTGCCATAAGTGTTTTCCATTCTGATTTTATAGAGTAACTTTGCGTTTTTTCCAAGTTCTTTGGTAAGTGCAACTTTTAACAATTTCACATAGTGTTCTTCCAGCCATTCGTAGAAAAATTTACTTGGAACTTGAATATATAATGCGTTATCGGTAAGTTCAACTGATTTGATTGGTTCGAACCAAGTTTTGTAAGCTTGATCCTGAATGTTGTCTTTTATAAAAGACAAACAGTTTTCCCATACTGATTGAGCAGTTTTGTTCATATATTCTGTTAAATTATTCTAATTGGTAATTTTTATCTTACAAAAAAAAGATGTTTTCTTATTGTTTTTCGGGGTAACAAATATGTGAACAAATTTCTGTAAAAAAAAATATATTGGACAATAATTTTCCGAATTATTGTCGTAAGGAACGTCTTGAATTTAAAATTTTTAATACATAATTAATGAAAGATCATCAAATACAAGTTAGGGTACGTTATTCTGAAACGGATCAAATGGGCGTTGTTTATCACGGAAATTATATCCCTTATTTTGAGATAGGAAGAGTGGAATGGCTAAGAAACAAGGGGGTTTCGTATAAAAGTATGGAAGAAAGTGGAATTGCGCTTCCTATAGTTTCCATGAATATAAATTATAAAAAATCAGCTCGCTATGATGAGTTGCTTACCGTTCACACTGTTTTCAAAAGTCAGAGTTCTGTGAAGATAGAATTTGATTGCGCTATTTATAATGAGTCTGATGAGTTATTAACAACTGCCCAATTTATCCTTGTTTTTGTGTCCTTAAAAACAGGTCGTCCTACCGCTCCGCCAGATTATATTTTAGAACTCTTAAAAACAATAGAATAAATTATAAAATAAGCAATTTTGAGTAGAAATTAGATTCGTTTTATATCGATTTCAAACATTGAATTAAAAATGTCGAATACTAATTCGGCATTTTTTTTTCGGGTTTTTATTTCAATTTTGCCTATCGGAAGTCCTGAATCTTCATTTATTTCCATTTCTTGACTTACAATTTCAAGTTTTTTTTCCTTGATTACCCGCATCACTTTATTCATGTTTTGATAATCAAATGTGATTGAAAAATGAATATCTATCGTTTTTTCGACAATTTCACAGGTTTCCAGAACCATTTGTGCGGTCGTTTTATAAGAAGAAATTAATCCTCCAACACCTAATTTCACGCCGCCAAATATTCGGACGACAACAATAAGCACATTGGTTACTGAAAAAGACTGAATTTGTCCATAAATAGGCATTCCAGCACTATTACTTGGTTCGCCATCATCATTCGCTCTATACATTACAGTATCTGCACCTATTTGATACGCATAACAAAAATGTCCTGCATTAGGGTGGAGTTTTCGTAAGGCTTCGATTAGTGGTTTTACTGCTTCTTCTGATTGAAGTGGAAAGGCGTAACCAAAAAATTTACTGTTTTTTTCTTTGAATAATACTTCTTCAGAGGGAAATTCAATGGTATTGTAGGTGTCTTTAAATTCCAAAAGCTACTTTTCTAAATTATTTTTTTGTCAAATAAATGGACAACATCTTCTTTTCCTACTTGTAAATTCCAAACTTGGAATCCTAATGCAAGTGCTGCATCAGTATTTTCTTTTTTGTCATCAATAAACAAGGTGCGTTTTGGTGTTAATTCATGTTTTTTTACCAAGTAATTGAAAATTTCTGCGTCGGGTTTTCGCATGCCTAATTCAAAAGAAAAATAAACCCTTTCAAAACATTCATAAAATTCTCTGTAAAAAGTCATTCCGGCTGTGTGCTGAAATTTATCGATGTGAATTGCATCTGTATTACTTAGTAGGAATAAGCGGTATTTTTGCGAAAGCATTTGTAAAAACTCAAGTCTGTACAATGGGAAATCCAATAAAATGGTATTCCAAGCGCTTCTAATCTCGTCTATCGAAGCATTAGGCATGTGTTTCTGGAATCCTTCAATAAATTGAATTTCAGAAATTTTTCCTTTTTCAAATAATATATTGAGTTCATTTAAATCCTCAGTCCATTCTTTTAAACCTAATTTAGTAAACTCGACAATAGGGGCTTCTTTGTCTAAGTTGATAAAAATATCTCCAAAATCAAAAATTATAGTATTAATCATAGTTTCTAGATAGTATTAATCGATCATTACCAATAGATTGTTTTTTGAACTGGTTTTTAGCAAGATTTGGAGCTTTGGTTCCGTTCTTAAATTCGATACTTCCAATAAATATTCTAGCTTCGTCCCAAAGATTGGCATCAATAAATGTTTGTAAAGTTTGTCGTCCACCTTCAATAATAATGGATTGAATTTGATGCTGATATAGCGATTGTATTATTTGGTTTGCTATATTTTGTTCAAAATCAATATACTCAAAGATACAGTTTTCTTTCTCAATTGGTCGTTTCGATTTAGAAAATAGGATAGTTTTAACTTGATTATCAAATATGTAATTGTCTTTTGGAATGCGATTGTTTTGGTCTAAAACTACTCTAATCGGGTTGTTTCCAGACCAATCCCGTGCATTTAATTTTGGATTGTCATCAATGGCAGTTTGAGTTCCCACCAGAATGGCTTGTTCCTCCGTTCTCCATTTATGTACTAATTGTCTCGAAAATTGATTTGTAATCCAGACTGGTTTTTTTTCTGATTTTTCTTTTGGTGCGATATAACCATCTTGACTCTCGGCCCATTTCAAAATAATATAAGGTCTTTTCTTTTCGTGAAATGTAAAAAACCTTTTATTAAGTTCATTGCATTCTTTTTCAAGAATTCCAACAGTAACATGTATTCCGGCTTCCATTAGTTTTTTGATTCCGTTTCCTGCCACTTTTACATTGGGGTCAACAGTTCCAATAACTACATTTGGAATTTTATTTTTGATAATCAAATCACAACAAGGTGGCGTTTTGCCAAAATGACTACACGGCTCTAAACTCACATAAATAGTCGCTTTTTTCAACAACGATTTGTCTTTTACAGAATTCACAGCGTTTACTTCAGCATGCGGTTCTCCAGCTTTTTTATGCCAGCCTTCGCCAATGATTTTGTTGTCATAAACAATAACACTGCCTACCAAAGGATTTGGGTAGGTTGTTCCCAAGCCATTTTTGGCTAATTCAATGCAACGTCGGATGTATTTTTCATGTATTTTCACAACACAAAAGTAGTTGTTTTTGAGTTTAGTCCCAATCCCGTCCCGAAACTTCGGGATCGGGACACAATTAGTTTTGAAACTTTCTAAAATAACACTAAACAATTTCTATTTTTGCAGGTAAAATTAGTTTTTGAAGAAAATGGAAAATTACAGCATTAGAAAAATAAAAAAAGAGGACAATCAAGCAGTTGCAGCGTTGATAAGAGCAGTTTTTGACGAATTAAACATTCCAAAAGTAGGAACGGCTTATGAAGATCCGTATTTGGATTTAATGTTTGAGGAATATAATAAGCCAAAATCGGTTTATTATGTTGTAGAAAAGGATGGAAAAATCATAGGTTCTGCCGGTGTTGCACCACTTGAAAATGAAGCGGAAACTATCTGTGAACTTCAAAAAATGTATTTTCTCCCAGAAACCCGAGGACTTGGAATTGGAAGCCAAATGATGGCTCAATGTTTACAAAGTGCCAAAGATTTTGGTTTTGAAAAATGCTATTTGGAAACGATGCCTTTTATGCTTGATGCTCAAAAACTCTATAAGAAAGTAGGTTTTGAATACATTTGTTCTCCTATGGGAAGTACAGGTCATACCAGTTGTCCTATTTGGATGCTTAAAACATTATAAATTTTAAATGAAAAAGAGCTCTTTTAAAATTAAAGAATACAGAACCCAATTTATTCAAGAACTGACTCCAATTTATGATGCTGGAGAAGCAGAGAGTTTTTTCTATTTAATATTAGAAGAAAAAAATCAATTGAAAAGAATAGACTTGGCGTTGCATCCTGATTTAGTTTTTTCGGAGGAAGAAATCGTAGTTTGGAACTCGATTTTAGAACAATTGAAACTGGAAATTCCAGTACAATATCTTTTAGGAAAAACGAGTTTTTATGGATTGGATTTTGAAGTCAATGAGAACGTTTTAATTCCAAGACCAGAAACCGAAGAATTAGTTGAATGGATTTTAGAAAGTCAAAAGTCGAATCCCGAAACTTCAGGAGAAAGCTTAAAAGATTTGAAAATTTTAGATATTGGAACTGGAAGTGGTTGTATCGCCGTTTCATTGGCAAAAAATCTTCCAAATGCCACAGTTTTTGCAATAGATGTTTCTGAAAAGGCTTTGGCTACAGCCAAAACAAATGCAGAAAATAATTCCGTCAACGTTACTTTTATCAATCAAAATATTCTTGAAACGCAAGATTTAGAGCAACAATTTGATATTATTGTTTCTAATCCGCCTTATGTTCGAAATTTAGAAAAGGAAGAAATTAAGAAAAATGTATTGGACAATGAACCGCATTTGGCACTTTTTGTAGAAGATGATGATGCGTTGATTTTTTATAAAAAAATAGCCGAATTGGCTCAGAAAAACCTCTCTGAAAATGGGCAATTGTATTTTGAAATCAATCAATATCTAGGCAAAGAAATGGTTGATTTACTCGAAAAAATGAATTTCAAAAACATCGAATTACGAAAAGATATTTACGGCAATGACAGGATGCTTAGTTGTCATTGCGAGGAACGAAGCAATCGCATCTAACTTTGGTTGTTGTTTATGCAAAAGTTCTCGTTTTACGGGGTTTGCGTGAGGGGTAGGAGCTAGTTACCTTGTAACGCGGATGACCCGACGGCATTAAAAAAAGGGGCAACTAGCACGTATGATTAGTTAGCCCCTTTTTTTAATGTGGTCACGCCCAAATTGTTTTGAAAAATATTAAATGTGATTGCTTTGTTCCTCGCAATGAAGTTTATTACTGCAAATTATTCGTATCGCAATGCTTCAATTGGGTCTAACATAGCCGCTTTTATTGCAGGATATAAACCAGAAGCGATTGCAACCATAAAACTGGTTATAAATGCCGCCATGATTGCGCTCCACGGAATTACAAACGCAAAACTCATAGCAGTTGCAATAATAAAACCAATTAAGATTCCGAAAATTATCCCTACCAATCCGCCTAATTGACCTATAAGTAAAGTTTCTATAAAAAACTGAAAGGCAATTGTTGTTTTTTTGGCTCCTAAGGCTTTTCGAACGCCTATTTCCCGCGTGCGTTCGGTTACTGAAACAATCATAATATTCATCAAAGCAATCGAAGATCCAAGAACGGTAATAATACCAATAAGCCAAGAAGCAAGCCCAAGATATTGTGTGATTCCAAGGATTCTGTTGATTAAGTCATCACTGCGAACGAGTCCAAAATTATTATCTTCAACGGGACTTAATTTACGAACCCTGCGCATGATGCTGTTAGCATTGTCAATTGCTTGGTCTAGTAATTCTTTTTTACTAACCATAACACTTACCGTATAATTGATGTTAGGCGCCGTAAATAAGGAACGCGCTAATTGTATTGGGATTAAAACTCTCAAATCCTGACTGTTACCAAAAGTTGATCCTTTCTCTTTTAATACTCCAATAACCCTAAACTTAGCGCCTCTGATTGAAATTATTTTATCAATGGGATTCACGTCTTTTAGTAATCCTTTTTCAAAATCAGAACCTACTACACACACATACGCATTGTTGTCAATATCAAATCCTGTAAAATTTCGTCCAGCACTGGTTTCCAGTCCGGAATTACTCATGAAAAATTCATCGACTCCTACAATTGAATTTTCAGGATCCGTTTTTGAAGATTCAAATTTTACTTCAGCGCCAGAAGTAGCTGTAAACGAAAGCGAAGTTTCAGTAAAAGGATAGTTGTATTTATTTTTAAAAGCCACCGCTTCAGGATACGAAATAATAGGATTAATTATTTCACGTTCGTCTCTTCCCTGTCTTCTCACAGTGTTTTCATACTGTTTTAGGTTGAAGGTATTGGCTCCCATTGATGCAAAATCAGAGGAAATAGTATTTTCTAAAGCAGAAACAACAGTAAGGATACTAACTAAAGCTGTGATTCCAATAGCGATAATCAACACAGTTAGAACGGTTCTCAACAATTGTGTTCTGATGGAACCGAATGCAATTCGAATATTTTCTTTGAATAATTTTAACATCATAGCAGTTTGACACGAAAATACAATTTTTGTTACAAATTTCCTTTTCAAAAACCCTAATTTATTTTTTAGGAGCTATTTACTTCGTCAGTTCGCTTCGCTCGTGTCTAGCTTTTCGCTACAACCTGTCAGTGAAAATAATTTGTTTTTAATTGCCTAAAAGGAGCTTCCTTTGGTCGCTCTTTCAGGCAAGAAAACAATATTATTTTTCACTTCCTTATTTTCGCTGCAAACGAAGTTCACTGAACTACTGTGAAAACTAGAAATTAAGTGAAGTAATCTGGGCTAGGCATCTGACAATAAAATGATGAAATTTGTAAACAGATTTATTTTAAAAATAAGATATTTGCAAAGAATTAGAATTTGGAGTTTTTCAAGAATTCCCAAATCTGAAAATCTAAAATCCAATAATCAAAAAATGGCATCAAAACCGAGCATTCCAAAAGGAACCAGAGATTTTTCACCAACAGAGGTGGCAAAACGAAACTATATCATTCAGATTATAAAAAGTAATTTCGAGAAATTTGGTTTTCAACCGATAGAAACTCCTTCGTTCGAAAATTCCGAAACCTTAATGGGTAAATACGGAGAAGAAGGGGATCGATTGATTTTTAAAATATTGAATTCAGGAGACTATTTGGCCAAAGCCAATGCGACACATTTAGAAAATAAAGACAGTACTAAATTAACGTCAAGTATTTCTGAGAAAGCCTTGCGTTATGACTTAACCGTTCCGTTTGCGCGTTACGTTGTACAACATCAAAACGATATAGAATTTCCATTTAAAAGATACCAGATCCAACCTGTTTGGAGAGCAGATCGCCCACAAAAAGGCCGTTTCAGAGAATTTTTTCAATGTGATGCGGATGTGGTAGGTTCTAAATCGTTGTGGCAAGAAGTAGAACTGGTTCAATTGTATGATACTGTTTTTTCTGCTTTAGGTTTAGAAGGTGTAACTATCAAAATCAACAACAGAAAAATATTATCCGGGATTGCGGAAGTAATCGGTGCTTCGGACAAATTGATTGATTTTACGGTTGCGTTAGACAAACTCGATAAAATAGGCGAGGACGGCGTGAAAAAAGAAATGATGGAGAAAGGGATTTCAGAAGAAGCGATTCTGAAAGTACAGCCGTTATTTAATTTTACTGGAACTATTTCAGAGAAAATAAACCAACTTTCTGTTTTGCTTGCGGAGTCCAATGAAGGAATGAAAGGAGTTGAAGAGCTGCGTTTTATTTGTGAAAACGTTTCGAAACTTGGATTGTCAACAGCAATTTTAGACTTGGATGTAACCTTGGCCCGAGGATTGAATTATTACACAGGTGCTATTTTTGAAGTGGCTCCGCCAAAATCCGTAGCAATGGGATCCATTGGCGGCGGTGGAAGGTACGATGATTTGACTGGAATTTTTGGATTGAAAAATATGAGTGGCGTGGGAATTTCTTTTGGATTGGATCGAATCTATTTGGTTGTCGAAGAATTGAATTTATTTCCTGAAACCGTAACGGCAACTTCTAAAGCGTTGTTTATTAATTATGGCGATACAGAAGCTTTTTATGCAATGAAAGCGATAAAAGAATTAAGGAATTCAGGCATAAAGGTAGAATTGTATCCGGATAATGCGAAACTAGCAAAGCAGTTTCAGCATGCAGATAAAAGAGGGATTCCTTTTGCAGTAATCGCAGGAGAACAAGAAATGGCTGCCAATTCTTTTTCTCTTAAAAATTTAGTGAGTGGAGAGCAGACTTCAGTGGATTTTGAAGGTTTGAAAAACGCATTATTGTAGTTTTATTTTAAAAGCATAAAAAAAGCTTCGTCTACTATACGAAGCTTTTTTTAATATAAAATAATGGTGAATTAATAATTTGTAGGGATTCTTTAGTTTTTCATTTACAGAAAAATAACTGTAAATAATTGAAACAAATTTATATAAACTATATCGAGATAGTCTTAAAATTATATTAAAATTTTGAGTGTGTAAAATTGTTTTGATTAGTATAAAATTTAAAAAGAATTATAAATTCGACAAAAAGATGACAATTTGACATTTTAAAAGAATTGGCAGTACTTTTGCAATCCAAAGAAAAGAATAAAAATGAAGTTTAAGAATATTTTTAAAAATACAAGTAATATGACTACTGAAAATACAGAAATTGATCAAGAAATAGATGATGTGACATTAGAAAATAATGCAAATGGAGAGCAAATCATTATTGAGGAATTAAGTCTGGAAGAGCAATTGACTCAAGACTTAGCCAAAGAGAAAGACAAGTATTTACGATTATTTGCAGAATTTGAAAATTACAAACGTAGAACTACTAAAGAGCGTATAGAGTTGTTTAAAACGGCTAATCAAGAAGTTTTGCTTGCAATGCTTCCTGTATTAGATGATTTTGACAGAGCTTTGGTTGAAATAAACAAATCGGAAGACGAATTGTTAACAAAAGGTGTGGAGCTTATTCATGAAAAACTAAAAAGCACTTTAGTTTCTAAAGGATTAGAGCAAGTTGAGGTTAAGGCTGGAGACGCTTTTGATGCTGATTTTGCTGAAGCAATTACTCAGATTCCAGCGCCAAAGATGAAGGGAAAAATTGTTGATGTTCTTGAAAAAGGATACAAATTAGGAGACAAGATCATTCGTTTTCCAAAAGTTGTAATAGGGCAGTAGTAGAGACTCAGTTTATTAGGTCTTTACATCACGCATAGAGGCGCGCTACAGTGCGACTCAACAAAATAAAAATAAAAATGAAAAAAGATTTTTACGAAATATTAGGCATTTCAAAAAATGCTGATGCTGCTGAAATTAAAAAAGCATACCGAAAAAACGCTTTACAGTACCATCCTGACAAAAATCCTGGAGACAAATCGGCAGAAGATAAGTTTAAATTAGCTGCTGAAGCTTACGAAGTATTAAGTGATCCTCAGAAAAAAGCCAAATACGATCAATATGGGCATCAAGCTTTTGATGGTTCTGGCGGTTTTGGCGGAGGAGGTCATGGCGGAATGAATATGGATGACATATTCAGTCAGTTTGGGGATATTTTCGGAGGCGGTTTTGGTGGTTTCGGAGGAGGTGGAGGCGGAGGCGTTCGTCGTGCTAAAGGAAGCAACCTTCGTATCAAAGTAAAATTGACATTGGAAGAAATTGCCAATGGCGTTGAGAAAAAAGTAAAAGTAAAACGTAAAGTTCAAGCACCTGGAGTAACCTACAAAACATGTTCTACCTGTAATGGTCAAGGGCAAGTGATGCGCGTTACGAATACCATTTTGGGCAGAATGCAATCAGCTTCTACGTGTCCAACCTGTAGTGGTTCTGGTCAAATTTTAGACAAAAAACCATCAGAAGCAGATTCACAAGGAATGATTCTTGAGGATGAAACGGTTTCAATAAAAATACCTGCGGGTGTTGTAGACGGAATGCAATTGAAAGTTTCTAATAAAGGAAACGATGCTCCGGGAAACAGTATTCCAGGAGATTTGATTGTTGCAATTGAAGAATTGGAGCATGAGTTCTTGAAACGTGAAGGAGAGAATTTACATTACGATTTATACATCAGTTTTGCTGAAGCGGTTCTTGGGATTTCTAAAGATATTGAAGCTATAAACGGAAAAGTAAGAATAAAACTGGAAGAAGGAATTCAATCCGGTAAAATTCTAAGATTAAAAGGAAAAGGAATTCCAAGTATCAATGGCTACGGAAACGGAGATTTATTGGTTCATGTAAATGTTTGGACTCCAAAAACATTGAACAAAGAACAAAAACAGTTTTTTGAAAAAAATCTTACGGATGAGAATTTTATTCCAAATCCGGAGAAATCAGACAAGTCATTTTTTGAGAAAGTGAAAGACATGTTTTCATAATAAAAAAATCAGACTTGGTTTAACACGTCTAATTTTAAAAATACATTTCCCCATCCTTGTTAAAATAAGGATGGGTTTTTTATGTAACTATTCTAAGTATTTTGGTACTAATTATTTACTTTTACACCAACTAAAAAATAAGCATGAATAACATTCTTGAAGTGAATAAAGTTGTCAAGCAATACGGTGATTATGTGGCGCTTAACGAGGTTTCATTAACTGTCCCAAAAGGAAGTATCTACGGACTTTTAGGTCCAAATGGAGCCGGAAAAACATCACTGATCCGAATTATAAACCAAATTACATTGCCTGATAGCGGTGAAATTATTTTGGATGGTGAAAAACTGCAACCCAAACATGTTCAATATATAGGCTATTTACCCGAAGAAAGAGGATTGTACAACACGATGAAAGTGGGAGAACAATGCTTGTATTTGGCCCAAATGAAAGGACTTTCTAAGGCTGAAGCCAAAAAACAATTGGAGTATTGGTTCGAAAGATTAGAAATTCAAGGTTGGTGGAATAAGAAAATCCAAGAACTTTCTAAAGGAATGGCGCAGAAAATTCAGTTTGTGGTTTGCGTTTTGCACAAGCCTAAACTGTTGATTTTTGATGAACCTTTTTCTGGTTTTGATCCTGTAAATGCTAATATTATCAAAGATGAAATTCTGGCTTTGCGAGATCAAGGAGCTACCATAATTTTCTCGACTCACCGTATGGAAAGCGTTGAAGAATTATGTGACCATATTGCGCTGATTCATAAATCCAATAAACTCATTGAAGGAAAACTAGATGATGTAAAAAGACAATTTAAAACCAATAGTTTTGAAGTGGGCATTTTGTCGGAGAATGTAGAAGGATTGATGTATGCTATTACACAGAAATTCACTGTTGGTCCGGCTAATTTTAAATCATTGAACAACGAATTAAAACTGGAAATTCAACTAGGGAATGCCACGCCAAATGAGTTATTGAATATCCTCACACAACGCGGACAAGTAACTCATTTTGTAGAAAAAATTCCAAGTGTAAATGATATTTTTATTCAAACAGTAACACAATAGACTTTTCAGACTTCTTAGATTTTTAGAAAATCTAAAGGTTTATAATTCTAAGAGTGCAAAATGTCTAACAATCTAACAATCTAACAATCTAAAATGTCTATAGTATCATTAATTATAAAAAGAGAGTTTATTGCCAAGGTGCGGAATAAATCCTTTATTGTTATGACTTTTTTAAGTCCGTTACTATTTGTGGGAATTGCCGTTTTTGTGGCGTATTTAAGTTCCATGAAAGCAGATACCAAACGAATCGCTATTCATGACGAATCAGGTATGTTTGTAAAGGAATTTACATCCCAGAACAATAAAAACAAAGCGTACAAATACCTTGATTTATCTTTGATAGATTTAAAATTCCTGAAAGACAGTATCACAAATGAAAGCTATGAAGGATTATTGTATATCCCAAAGGCGAGTAATACTAAGGATTTCGAAAGTAAAATCCAGTTTATTTCAAACAGTAGTCCCAGTATTTCATTCATTGAAAATGTTCAGGATGTAATTGCAAATAAATTAACTAAAAATAATTTAGAAAAAGCACATTTAGATACGCTGGCAATTAAAAATGCCCAGTCAAAAGTGAATATTAGCCTGACAAAAGCATCCGGTGAAGAAAGTGTCAAAGGACTTAACGAAATCAAAATCGGGATTGGTGGCGCATTTGGATATCTTATTATGATGTTCATAATCATATATGGAAACATGGTGATGCGAAGTGTCATCGAAGAAAAAACCAGCCGAATAGTAGAAATTATAATTTCCTCAGTCAAACCATTTCAATTGATGATGGGAAAAATCATAGGAACTTCATTAGCAGGATTGTTGCAATTCCTTATTTGGGCAATAATCGGAATGTCATTAATGTTTGCAGCCTCTGTATTTTTTGGAGTAAATGTGGGTCCTACAGCCAGAGTTTCACCAGAAATGATGCAAACTGCACAGCAAGAAATGACCGGAACTGCCCAAATGTATATTAAGGAATTATGGAATTTACCCATTGCAAGTATTTTGATTGGATTTGTGATTTACTTCATTGGCGGTTATTTTCTGTACAGTTCCTTTTACGCGGCAATTGGTGCCGCAGTAGATAATCAAACGGATTCACAGCAATTTTTGTTGCCAATCATTATGCCGTTAATGTTGAGCGTTTACGTTGGTTTTTTTACAGTTATCAATGATCCACATGGCACAGTTGCAGTTGTTTTTTCAATGATTCCGCTTACCTCACCAATAGTAATGTTGATGCGAATTCCGTTTGGCGTACCTTTGTGGCAAATCGCCATATCTGTAACATTGTTGTTCGGAAGTTTCTTTTGTGTCGTTTGGTTTGCCGCAAAAATATACCGAATAGGAATACTTATGTATGGCAAAAAACCAACGTGGAGTGAAATGTACCGCTGGTTGAAATATTAAATTTAGATTAATTCGGTTATTCGGTTAATCGATTAAACAAATAGCCGAATTAACGATTAAACAAATTATCAAAAATGAGTAAAATACTAATCATAGAAGACGAAGCCGCAATTCGAAGAGTACTCACAAAAATACTCTCTGAAGAAAATGATACTTATCAGGTTGAAGAAGCTGAAGATGGTGTTGCAGGTCTCGAAAAAATAAAGAACAACGATTACGATTTGGTTTTGTGCGACATCAAAATGCCGAAAATGGATGGTGTTGAGGTATTAGAAGCAGTCAAAAAAATCAAACCCGAAATTCCTATGGTGATGATTTCCGGTCATGGCGATATGGAAACGGCAATTAATACAATGCGTTTGGGAGCGTTTGATTACATTTCAAAACCACCCGATTTAAACCGATTATTGAATACGGTTCGCAATGCTTTAGACAAAAAACAGCTCGTAGTTGAGAATAAAATCCTAAAGAAAAAAGTCAGTAAAAACTACGAAATGATTGGCGAAAGTGAAGCTATCAATCACATCAAAGTGATGATTGAGAAGGTTGCTCAAACCGAAGCCAGAGTTTTAATCACGGGACCCAACGGAACCGGAAAAGAATTGGTTGCCCATCAATTACACGAAAAAAGCGAGCGCGCTAATTTCCCTTTAATTGAAGTAAACTGTGCTGCGATTCCATCTGAGTTGATTGAAAGTGAATTATTCGGTCACGTAAAAGGAGCGTTTACTTCGGCTGTCAAAGATCGCGCAGGAAAATTTGAAGCGGCGGATAAAGGGACTATTTTCTTAGATGAAATTGGTGATATGAGTCTTTCGGCACAAGCCAAAGTATTACGTGCTTTACAGGAAAGTATGATTACCAGAGTAGGAGCGGACAAAGATATCAAAGTGGATGTTCGTGTCGTAGCGGCAACTAATAAAGATTTGAAAGTCGAAATTGCCGAAGGGCGTTTCCGTGAAGATTTATACCATCGTTTAGCCGTGATTTTGATAAAAGTTCCGGCTTTGAATGAAAGACGAGATGATATCCCGATGTTGATTTCGCATTTTGCGGATAAGATTGCTTCGGAGCAAGGGAATGCAGTCAAAAAATTCTCTTCAGCAGCGATTAATTTGTTAAAAGAATACGATTGGACAGGAAATATACGTGAATTGCGAAATGTAGTAGAACGCCTGATCATCCTTGGCGGAAGCGATATTTCTGAGAATGATGTGAAGTTATTTGCGTCGAAATAAAATTAATTTAATGATTTAAAAATTCAATGATTTAAAGATTTGATAATAGTTTTAATCTTTTAATTTTTAATCTTTCAATATAAAATAAATGAAACTAAAAAAAATAAACGAAGAGTTACAACAAGCTTTAATTGAAAACGGTTTGACTGAAGCCAATGCGATGCAAAAAGAAACATTTTCGACACTAAAAAGTGGTTCGGATTGTATTATTATTGCACCAAAAGGAAGCGGGAAATCAACAACAATTGTGCTAAATGTAATTCAGAGATTGGCAGGTGCAACCGAAGAATCGCCAAGGGCTTTGGTTATTGTCGAAGACAAAGCGAAAGTATTGGAAATGGAATCGCTTTTCGAAAAATACGGAAAGAATTCTAATTTAGAAGTTTATGGTGTCCATGACAAAGGTGATATGGAATACGATAAAAATTATATCTCCAGCGGAATTGACGTGTTGATTGGGACTCCAAATAAGTTAAGTGAAATGTTTACTACGGCTGGATTTAACGTAAACCGATTGAAAATGTTTATCCTTGATGATGCTGATCCAATCTTGAAATTACGTCATGAGACAAAAATCATGCGTATTTCGAATAGCATTGTTAGAACCCAACGTATTATTTTCTCGGAACAATTTACGGAACGAATAGAAGTTCTTGCTGAAAAAATGTTAGAGGAACCTTATGAATTCGATTTTGATGGAGAAGATGAGGATGAAGAAGATGAGGATGAAGAAGATGAAGAAAACTTGGATTCAGATGCAGAAGAGGATTTTGAGGAATTAGAAGGAGATGAAGAAAACGTTACAAAATAATTAAATAAAGAGTGAAATGGGATTAATGAAAGTGTTTTCGGGAAGTGAAATTTTAGCAATGGCGTTACAAGAAAAAATTGAAGCGATTGGTGTAAATGTAGTAGTGAAAAATAATATACAATCGGCTCGATTGGGAGGATTTGGAAATTCAGATTTAGCGGTTGAATTGTTCGTTCAAGAAACGGAATTTGCAAAAGTAAACCCTGTTATTGAAGAATTCAGAATGAGTATTTAAATTAGTATATTTGCTATTCAAATACCTCTATAAGATGGATATAGCTGCAAAAAAGATAGAATTGATGGATTGGTTACTTCATATTGATGATGAAAGTAAACTGAAAAAAATAATAGCGCTTAAATCTGTTTTAGACCAGGAAGTTGTTGCGCATACCATAAGTGGTTATCCAGTTGATAAGGAAGAGTACATTACTATGGTAAAAGAGGCTGATGAACGAATTTCATCGGGAAAATACACAACTATTGAAGATCTAGAGAAGGAAATCGAGAAATGGTAATATGCAAAAGCTAATTACCATACTTTGGGATAATGAAGCGAAAGCAGATTTGAAATTAATATTTGAATTTATCAAGTTAAAATCACCCCAAGGAGCGAGGAACGTTATCAGAGATATTGTCCTTCAAAGTAAAAACATTCATTTTGTAGAACAATATCAAGTAGATGAATTCTTAGGGGAACCATACAGAAGAATGATTGTTCGAGATTATAAAATTATTTATAAAATTCATTCTGAAACTGAAATTCGTATTCTTCAAATTTTTGACACTCGTCAGAATTCAATCAAATTGAAAAAGTAATTCATGAATCAGCAGTAATTGAGATTACTACGTTTAAAAAATAAAAATGAAATATAAAATGTTGGTTTTGGACATGGATGATACTTTGTTGAACGACGATCATACCATTTCAAACGAGAATAAAGTAATGTTGGCTAAGGCAAGAGAATTGGGGGTGCATATTGTTTTGGCATCCGGAAGACCAACCCCAGCGATGATTGCTTACGCTAAAGAATTACAATTAGATAATTCCTACATGATATCGTATAATGGCGCTGTCATTACAGATTTAAAAGAAGATAAAATAATTTTTGAGCAAACGTTAACCCAAGAACAAATCCATGAATTGTATGATTACAGTTTGAAAAGTAAGACACACATTATTACTTATGTTGATGGGAAAATTGTGAGTGAAACGGATTCTGAATATATTGAAATCGAAAAAAACATTACTGGTTTAGCCCACAACAAAGTGGTAAGTTTTAAAGAGGAAGTTCAATCTTCAGCTGTAAAATGTATTTTGTTAGAAGAGCCTGGTTACTTAAAAGAAGTAGAGAAAGATTTGAAAGCCGCGATGCCACATCTTAGTGTCAGCATGTCAAAACCTTTCTTTCTTGAAGTAGCTCAAAACGGAATTGATAAAGGAGCCAGTATTAAATTTTTAGCCAAAAAACTGGGTATACTTCAAAGTGAAATTATTGCTGTTGGAAACGCAGGAAATGATTTAACCATGATTGAATATGCTGGATTGGGCGTTTGGGTCGATAATGTAGATCCTGAATTGAGAGATAAAGGAGATGTTATCGTGGCGTCAAATAATAATCATGGTGTGGCTGAAGTGGTGAGACGATTTATCTTGAAATAAATTTTTAATCAAAAAATAATAATTTATCATCCGATACTTAGTCTCTTAAAAGAGCTGAGTATCGGTGTAGAAAATTATTTTTAAGATTTATTTTCCGAAGAATCAAATTCAGACATTATGATTGTAATAGATAAAGATTTTCCTAGGTTTTTATCTTCGCTGACTGTCATAATAATGTCAGCTTTATTTCCCACTCTTTCTTGAATAATATCGTTGATTACACCGGTCTCATCTAAATTCATTTCGATGACATCTGATGAGATATGAAGTAAAATAGTTTTAGTTTTCTCAATTATTGTATTATTTAATAAAGGAGTTGAAAGTGCCAACCTAATTGCTTTTTTAGCTCTGTTTCTACCAGAAACAACTGCAAAACCAACGAGTAATTGTTCGCTATTACCTAATTCCGATTGTATTTCTTTCATGGCTAAAAGGTTTCGGTTTTTAACAAATTCTTTTACAAAAGAAGAATTAATATTTTTTAGATTATACTCATAAAAAGCTGCTGGATAACTATCAAGAATCATTGAAGTTGTAAACTGATTTTTTGTTTTTTGACAACTTGAATTCACCGTGTTTTTTTTATATAGTAAGGAAAATAAGTCATAATTCCATACTACACC
Organism: Flavobacterium sp. GNP002; assembly: GCF_054343795.1. Lineage (NCBI taxonomy): Bacteria > Pseudomonadati > Bacteroidota > Flavobacteriia > Flavobacteriales > Flavobacteriaceae > Flavobacterium > Flavobacterium sp. GNP002. The sequence goes on along the minus strand of NZ_JBTGUW010000001.1, from coordinate 372,146 downwards.
TTTGAGAAAATATTCTTTTTTTAAACGACATATTGTTTCATTTGCGCTTGGATTTCTAAGGTGTAAAAATTCTTTTATGTTTGCATCTTCTGTTCTTGCCAAAGACATGAAAAACAAAGCCATATAATCGAGGTATTTTATGGGCATATAATCAAATTCAAAAAATAATTGCAGTGTCGTGTCAAAAGAAATCACGTGGTGATTTTTTTTGGTTTTTAAAATTTCGTATTCCTTTTCAAAACCAGAAAAAACGATAACAGCAATACAAATGTCAGCATTAGAGATTTCAATTGAATGCGTTTTTTGGATTACAACAAGATTTTCGTGTTCCTTAAAATCAACCATATAGGCTAATGTTTTACTTATTACTTCATTTTTTAAATTGTCAAGTAAAATACAATGTTCTAATCTATCGTATGCAAATTTCATTTTAGTTAATTTTAAATTTTGCCTACTCTAGTTGGTTTTCGGCTTTCCCAGAAGACGAAATTAGGAGGCAAGTAGGACAAAAGACGGCAGAGTGAAATTTATTGCATAAAAAAACGACACTCGGGTGGGTGTGTCGTTTTTTGAGGATAGTTTTTAATATTTAATTAGAGATTTTTTCAATTTCAATGATTTCCTTTATTACTGATATTATTTCTTGGTAAACTTTTCCTTCTTTGCCTTTTGCTACATCTTCCCAAATTTCAGGAGAATCCCCCCAATTATTAAATTCCGAATTTTTATAAATCCAAAAGGGAGTAGAAAGGAAATTATATTTATTTTCGATTTTTTCAATTAAATCTTCTAGACCTTCTTTCTTTCTAAAGCCAAAAAAAACATTTTCTGAAAATGGTGAATTATCATTTTTCCTTCCAAAAAACACTCCAATTGTATTCTTTTTTATAACTGTAAAATTCAAATATACACCGCAATATTCTGCATCATTATTTATATCAACAATATCTATATTATTAGCTCCTTCAATTTCTTTGAATCCTATCTTGTTTTTTAAATTATCAATAAATGTATTGTATAATTCCCGTTTTAAATTATATATAGTTGTATGTATTTCAAAAGCACTTTTAATATTCTCTTCAGGATTTTCTAGTATTGTTGATACAATTTTCTTTTTCATTTTTTCGCTCATTGTTTGGAATGTTATTTTTTCAATTAATGCTAAATATTGTTGTAAAGTTGATTTTAATAAGGGTTTTAATTCTCGATTTTCAAGGCACTTTTTTATCCAATTTCTTATGTGAAATTCAAATGAAATTGGATAATACAAGCAATTATTGTTTTTATTGTTTTCAGAGAAAAGTTTGTATTCACTTATTTCTGTATGTATAAAATTATAGCCTCTTATTATTCCATTTAACTTTTCTTCTTTTTCTATTTTTTTTCCGAACAATGTTAAATAGAGAATCTTGTACTCTTTTTTCTTTGTTTTGGCATAATTGTCATATCGAATTAACTGAAGAGGTTGATCAATAGCATATAATTTATTTTCAATAATTAGAATTTGATTTTTATCTTCTAGAATTAAATCAATTCTGCCTCCAGTAATATTCTCCCAATCTATATCTAAACTAACAGTCTTTTCACAAATTTTATCATTAATCAAAGTGTCAAAATTATTTAATTCAATATCTGACCCAAAGGAATTTTGCACTTCACTAATAAAAAATTTTAAAAAAACATCTCCTTGCCCATGAGAACCGTTAGGATTCAATAGTTCACCTATAATTGAGGAATGAGTATTAACTTCACTATGCTCCATATTCATAACAGAAAAAACATTAAAATTCTCTTCAGTAATTTTTGCTTTTTCATATTCTCTTCGAATACTTGAAACTTGTTGTAAAAGGGTTTTTATTTTATCCATAAATTTTATTTTCTATTTTCATTCAAACTTTTCAAATACAACTCCGCACAAGCTCTAGCATCGCTCAGCGCATTGTAATGATTAAGTGGAATATTGTGTTCTTGGCACAAGTTAGCTAAATTTGACCTATAAATCTTATAAGTACAGAATTTATTATAGTCAGGAATTGGTAAATTATAGTAGTTGAGTGTTTTGTTCAAAACTGGAAAGTCAAAGCCAAAACCATTATGAGCAATTACATTATGGCCTTCTATAAAGGGAATAATTTGATGCAAACTTGGTCGAAAGTGGTTGCATTCACAGTGTCTTTGCGGTAATTCCGTGTATGTCCGTAAAGCGACTCCAGTAACAATTATTGGGAGGTTGTACTAATAGATTAATTTCTTTGGTAATGATTCCGTTTTCAACTCTAACCAATCCAACTTGGCAAATACTCCAACGGTAGCCTTGTGTCGTTTCAAAATCTATGGCTGTAAAATTTTTCATTATTGATACAAATTTGACATTTTCGAAATGCTATTTTTGATTTCATTTTGAAGCGAAATAGGAGATATAACCTTTACGTTACTACCGTATTTCAAGAGTTCCATTATAATATCATTGGTCGTATGAATGCATATTTCTAGCAGGACTGTATCCTCGGTTTCTTCCACAATGCTTTGGGATTCGTGCAACGGAAATGTTTTGATGTAGTTGCCTTGTTGCTTGGAAAATTCCAAAACTACTTTTTCGGCACGAGCATAAGTCTCGACTCCAAAGGCGTGTTGAAATTCTTTTTCTACATGATAAGGAAAAGGTTTGAACTTGGTATCTGTGATTTTTAGACTTGAGATTCGGTCTAGTCCAAAGGTTTTTACAGTTTCATCTTTTTTATCCAAAGCAACCAAATACCATCTTTGTTGCGATTCTTTTATGGCAATTGGTTTTACTTCCCGTAGCGTACTAAAATCTTCCCAATGTTTTTGATGAGTAAATTTTAAAATAGCGCGGTTTTGTATCGCATGAATAATCCCGTAGATGTTTCGGGTTCCCAATGATTTTCGTTTTTCAAGAAACACACTAGGCGAGAGTTTATCTCCTTCTTGAAGTGCATGATGTATCGAAAAGGCATCGATCATTCGTGTCACGGATTGGTCTTCTATTTCTTCTTCATCAATAGTATAGCTTTTGTCTTTTCGGTTGTATTGAATAACGATTCCAAAAAGAGTTGTAATATCTTTTTTATCGCGTTCAAAAGTTCGTATGGCATACTCAAAAGTCATATCAATATCGTCTTGTTGTAGTTTATGTATCACATGATCTTGCAGTTCACTAAAACTACAAGGTCTGCTTCTCAAGCGGTCGATAACGTACAAATACCTTTTAAAATAGATTAATTTTGACATAATGATTTGATTTGTTTTTCAAAGATAAGTAGTTTGTCTGCCGTTATGTGACGGAGTGAATAAATCTTAATTAAAGTGTTTCTTAAAAATGGAGATAATCTAATGTTTTAATGGATTTGTTTGTAAATTTGCGCACTCAATTTTTTGACAACGATTTCATTAATTGAGTTATCTTATGGAAAACAGAAAAAAAGTAGCCTTTTATACCTTAGGCTGTAAACTAAACTTCTCAGAGACTTCTACAATTGCCCGTAACTTACAAGACGAAGGATTTGACCGTGTTGATTTTGAAGAAGTGGCTGATATGTACGTGATTAATACCTGTTCAGTTACTGAAAATGCTGATAAACAATTCAAACAAGTCGTGCGAAAAGCAATGAAATTGAATGATAAAGCATTTGTTGCGGCTGTGGGTTGTTATGCGCAATTGAAGCCGGAAGAATTAGCAAGCGTAGATGGAGTGGATTTAGTTCTTGGTGCAACTGAAAAATTTAAATTGGCAGATTATATCAATGATTTGTCGAAAAATGATTTTGGCGAAGTGCATTCCTGTGAAATTGCCGAAGCTGATTTTTATGTTGGGAGTTATTCGATAGGAGACAGAACCCGTGCTTTCTTAAAAGTTCAGGATGGTTGTGATTACAAATGTACGTATTGCACGATTCCGTTAGCAAGAGGAATTTCTAGAAGTGATGAACTGGAAAATGTATTGAAAAATGCTTCAGAAATTTCGAAGCAAAACATAAAAGAAATTGTTCTTACCGGAGTAAATATTGGGGATTACGGAAAAGGTGAATTTGGAAATAAAAAACACGAACATACCTTCTTAGAATTAGTTCAGGAATTAGACAAAGTAGAAGGAATCGAAAGATTGCGAATTTCATCTATTGAACCCAATTTATTGAAAAATGAAACCATTGAATTTGTATCGAAAAGTAGAACTTTTGTTCCGCATTTTCATATTCCGTTGCAATCTGGAAGCAATGACATTTTGAAATTGATGAAACGTCGTTACCAACGCGAAGTATATACGGAACGCGTAAATAAAATTCGCGAAGTGATGCCGCATGCTTGTATTGGCGTAGATGTAATTGTAGGTTTTCCGGGTGAAACAGACGAGCATTTCCTAGAGACCTACCATTTCTTGAATGAAATGAATATTTCGTATTTACACGTATTCACGTATTCGGAACGAGATAATACTGAAGCTGCTGCAATGGAAGGAGTTGTTCCTGCTAATGTTCGTGCTAAACGCAGCAAAATGTTGCGCGGTTTGTCCGTAAAAAAACGCCGTGCTTTTTACGAAAGTCAATTGGGAAGTAATAGAACTGTTTTGTTCGAAAGTGAAAATAAAGAAGGATACATTCACGGTTTTACTGAAAATTACGTAAAAGTAAAAACGCCTTGGAATCCTGAATTAGTCAATACCTTACACGATATTAATTTGACGAAAATTGATGAAGATGGAAGTGTACGAATGGATTTTGTTTCGGCTTTGGTTTAATTATTAAACATGTAAGTCATTTAAGTTTTTAAACCATTAAGAGATTAAGTTTCATTAAGTCTTCCGCTTAATTTTCTTAATCTCTTAATGGTTTTTTTATTAAATATTGGTCATTCGACTTTAAGACTTTTGACTTTCGACTAATTTTAAGGATTCGTAGACCAAATACTGCTGTTTTTGATGAAAACGCGTCGGTTTAGTTTCAGTTGCGCGATGATTAATTCAGCCATATCTTCAGCTTGCATTACTTTATCAGGATTTCCATCGGTCAGGTTTAATTCTTTGGCCATATCTGTGGCAACGGTACTTGGCGTTAATGCGGTTACACGAATATTATGCTTGCGAACTTCCTGCATCAGCGATTCTGTTAATCCTAAAACAGCAAATTTAGAAGCACTATAAGCGCTCGTTAATGCATTTCCGCTTAATCCTGCTGTTGAAGAAATATTGATGATATCGCCCGTTTGTCTTTCAATCATATTTGGCAAAACGGCACGAGTTACGTAGTATGTTCCCATTAAGTTTACCTGAATAATGCGTTCCCAATCAGTTGGTTCTAATTCCAGGAATTTTCCAAAAGCGGCTATTCCGGCATTATTGATTAAAATATCAATGGTTCCAAATTCGGCTAATGCTTTTTCTACTGCACTATTTACCGAATTGATATCAGCAACATCAGCAGTTATTGCCACTGCTTTTACTCGTAAAGAACGCACTTTTGCAGCTACACTGTCTATCTCTTCTTGCGTACGTGCTACTAAAATTATATTTACGCCTTCTTTGGCTAAGGCCAAAGCGATTGCTTTACCAATTCCTTTTCCTGCGCCGGTGATTAGGGCATTTTTATTTTTTAAGTCTGTCATTTTGTATATTATTTTAGGCCAAAAAAGTCTTAGTTTACTGTAAAAGTAGTAGGTTTTATAGTTGAAATCTATTTTGATTTTCTATTTAATCTAAATTTAACGTTCTGTGATTTTGACTGAAATGAATATTATTTTTTGTCTAAAGTTAATTTATAAATATCTGTTTCTAAAACTTCGGTGTCTTTATCTTCACAAAGCAGGAATTCTATTTTTTCTTTTGAATTTGCGTACAAAGTCAATCCTTCGAATTTATGGGTGCTACTAATTTTTTGTGTAAAATCGATTTTCATGGTTTTCAGGTTGATACTCCCAATAAGGCTTCCTAAAACTTCGCCATCATCATATGTAGATTCGGTATCTTCGGCTGTGGCCAAAAAATAAATGCTATTGTCAACTAAAATAGCATCGGTAAAACTACTGCGCACTCCTTTTATTTTTGGGAGTTTGTAGTCGTTTGAAAGAATAGCAAAATCGTTAGTCAGATTTTTTCCTTCGATGGTGAAAAGGACATTTTTATTGGAGCTTCCGTTCCCACGATTTAATAAAAACCAACTTTCGCCATTATAGATGGCGCCTTCGAGGTTGAAATCTTCGGGTTTTATTTCTCCAAAATTTTGCATTACGGCATACAAATCGGTGAGGTCATTTGTGGCGATTATCTTTTTATCAGTAGCATTGACTTGTATCATTTTGTTTCTTTTTTCGGTGGAACCGGAGCCAAAAACATACAAACTATCACCAAAATGGGTTATGGCTTCGAAATCTGCTTTATCTTTTTTTAGCGTGTTCTCTGTTGGGTTTTCCAGTAACGGATGGCGTTTTAAATCATGGGAATCCATGTGGTATTCATAAAGAAAACCACTGTTGTCACCAATAATCAGTAGGGAATTGTCTTTGTAAATAAGTCCTGATGCGGAACCAATACCTATGATTTGAAATAATAATTCGAGTGTGAATTTTTCCATTGTATTTGATTTGAATAGGAGTGCCTAGCCCAGATTACTTCACCTAATTTCTATCTTCATAGGAGTTCAGTGAACTTTGTTTGAAGAGGAAATCCTTTTATTATTTTTCTTTAAAATAATAAAAGATTGCAACGAATAGCTGGAAAATGCTCCTTATAATTTGTTATATTTGAGTTTACAAAGATAAAATATTTCTTATGAAGTCTATAAACCCCGATGATTTTAAAGTGATTGGCAAAATTGATTTGTCTAAAATCCCTACAAACTTGTTTAATGGAGCCAGTGAGGATGATAAAGAGGAAAAACTGGACAAAGTTCAGGAGAAATTGAGCGAGTTGCAGGATGTGATGTACGCGCACAATCGATATGGCGTTTTGATTTGCTTGCAAGGCATGGATACTTCTGGGAAGGATAGTCTGATTCGGGAAGTTTTCAAGGAATTTAATCCGCGTGGTGTTGAGGTGCATAGTTTTAAAACACCCAATTCAACGGAGCTGGAACACGATTACCTGTGGCGACATTATTTGGCTTTGCCAGAAAAAGGGAAATTCGCTGTTTTTAACAGAACACATTATGAGAATGTTTTGGTGACACGCGTTCACCCAGAATATATTTTGAATGAAAATTTGCCTGGAATTGAAAAAGTAGAAGATGTGACGCCACAGTTTTGGGAAGATCGATTGGAGCAAATTAATAATTTTGAAAAGCACATTACACAAAACGGAACTATTGTTTTGAAGTTTTACTTTCATATGAGTAAGGAAGAGCAACGCAAGCGCTTGCTGCGAAGATTAGAAGAAGTAGAGCACCATTGGAAATTTTCGCCTGGAGATTTGAAAGAGCGCGAGCATTGGGATGAATACATGCAGTATTATGAAGAGGCAATTAATAAAACGGCTACTGAAAATGCGCCGTGGTATATTATTCCGGCTGATGATAAGGAAATGGCACGTTATGTTGTTGCCAAAATTATTTGGGAAGAAATGCAAAAATATACTGACATTAAGGAACCACAGTTAGACGAAAAAGTGAAAGCTAATTTTGAAATGTATAAAGAAATGCTGAAGTAAGAGAATTAATTTAATAGATTTTCTTACTAAAGTTACTTGAAGTTTATTATTGCATTACGGTATTGTTAGTATGTAAAATTATTGTTTTTCTCGTGTTTAACAAAAAGTCAACTCTTGGCTTTTTGTTAATATTCAATTCATTCAGAGTTTAAATTGACGGCATTACTTTGCTTGAAATTTAAACAATCAACCAAGATGAAAAGAATTATTTTACCAATGTTATTTTTAGTATCCTTAATCTCATGTGAGAATGATGCTAAATCTTCTAATGAACCAACGAGTGTTGTTTTAGCGAATCAATCAGCGACTCCTGTCTTATTGAAAAAGCAAGCTGGTTTTGAAAGCTTAGAGCTTTTTTCATTGATTGGTTCTGACGATGTTTTGGCAGGAAGCCCAAATTTTGTTTTTGGAGGTTCTGCAGATGGATCAGGATTATTGAAAAATGCTGATGGTACTTTTACTTTTTTGGTGAATCACGAAGACAATTTTGCGGTATCAAGAGTAACTTTTGACAAAACATTCAAACCTACAAAAGGAGAATATTTATTGAACTCTAATGGTGGAACTTGGAGGTTATGTGGTGCTACAATGGCAACAGTTGCTGAAAATGGTTTTGGTCCATTGTATTTAACTTGTGGAGAATCTGGTGAAGAATCGCGCACTCATGCCATAAATCCTTTTGGAGATGTTGCTTCTGCTTCGGTTTCTAAAGAATTACCTGCTTTAGGAAGAATAAGTGCTGAAAATGCTTTGCCATTAAAAGCGTCTGCATTTGCAGGAAAAACGGTAGTTGTAATTGGAGATGATGATTCAGGAACGTATGGCGGTCAAGTATTTATGTATGTTTCAAACACTGTTGGTGATTTAACGAATGGTTCTTTATACATGATGAAAAGAACGGATAACAATCAGAGAGAGAAAGATATGGTTGTCAATCAATCGTACGGTGTTTCTTTTGTGAAAATTGAGAACCATACTACAATGACAGGAGCGGCTATAAATGCTTCTGTAAATACATTGAAAGGAATCAAATTTGGAAGAGTAGAGGATTTGGATTATAAAAAAGGTTCAGATGCTGGAGCAAGAGAAATCTATTTTAATGTTACAGGACAAAATACAACCGGAACCAATGCAGATGCTTCAAGAACAAAATATGGTAGAGTTTACAAATTGAACTTGGATGCAAGCAATCCTTTGGCTGGTACTCTTGAAGTAATTCTTGATGGAGATGACCGTACCGGAATTGCAGGGAAATTCCAAAATCCAGATAATATCTGTGTGACAAAAAACTACGTTTATGTTCAGGAAGATGCCAATGGATATGGTGATGAAACACATGACGCTTACATCTATCAATACAACATGGCGACAAAACAATTGAAAGTGGTTGTTGAGTTAGACCACCGTCGTACGGCTTCAGATGCTACTAAATATAATGTAGGAGGAACAAGTAAATTTGGGGATTGGGAATACGGAGCCATGATTGATGTTTCTGAACAATTAGGGATTGATGATACTTTCTTATTGAGTGTTCAGCCTCATACTTGGAGAGGGACAAAATATAAAGGTGTTGATGGAGGAACGAATCGTCCAAATGAAGATCAGGCAAGCCAAATTGTTTTAATCAAAGGATTAGCACGATAATAAACCCTATCACATAGTTACAAATCTCCACGGTTTCTGAGTAGGAACCGTGGTTTTTGTTTTTTACAATTTTTTAAAGTTACTCGCATTTATCATGAAAAATAGTTTCGTTTTATTGGTTTTAATTGTATTAGTTTCTTGCCAAAATGCTATTCCTAAGCATGAAACGGTAAATAATGTATTCAAATCAGATATTCTAAAAGTCATAGATGAGGTTTCTAAATTGGAACATTTAATAAAGTTAAATTCCTCAACAGTTCAGCTTCAGAAACAATTTCTAAATGCGCACAGCAGTTACAAGCAAGTGGAAACGATAAGTGAGTATTATTTTCCTGCTGTCTCTAAAGCTATAAATGGTCCAGCTTTGGCTGAATTTGAAGAAAATGATGGAAAGACTTTGCCTCCCGAAGGATTTCAAGTGATTGAAGAATTTATTTTTCCGGCATATAATCCAAAATCAAAAGCGGAGTTGCTGAAAGAAATGGGAATTCTATCGGCTAATTTAAAGCGTTTGGACAAAGTATCACAGACAAATGAATTCACAGATTCCCACGTTTTTGATGCGATGCGTTTGGAAGTTTTTAGAATCATAACCCTGGGAATAACCGGATTTGATTCCCCGATTGCTCAAAAATCTATTCCAGAAGCAGTATCAGCATTAGAAAGTATCGAGAAATATTATAAAATCTATGCTGATAATTCACCCGATGAATCATTTCAGAAGGTTTTAAAAACGATTAAAAAAGGCAAGGAATATTTAAAAAAGAATACCAACTTTAATGCCTTCGACCGCGCTTTTTTTATTCGAGAAATCGCTAATCCGTTAAGTGTCGGTTTGTATAAAACGCAAGTCAGCTTAAAAATTCCTTTTATAAAAGAAACAAGAGGACTGAAAACAACGGCACAGACGCTATTTGATGAAAACGCTTTTGATGCCGAAGCTTTCTCCGCATTTCCAGATTATGAAACTACACCTGAAAAAATAGAATTAGGAAAGTTATTGTTTAATGATCCTGTTTTATCAGGAGATAATTCTCGTTCTTGTGCTTCCTGTCATCATTCTGATAAAGCATTTACGGATGGTTTGGAGAAATCAGTTTCATTAGACGGTAAATCGTTGGTAAAAAGAAATACGCCTACACTTACTAACATTGCATTTCAGCGTGCTTTTTTCTCAGATTCCAGAGTCAATTATTTAGAAGATCAGGCTGTCGCGGTAATTATAAATGAAAATGAAATGCATGGTTCTTTAGCAAAATCAGTGGAGGCTTTAAAAAAAGAAGCGAGTTATGTTGCCAAGTTCCAAAAAGCATTTCCTAAAGCAGCAATAGATGAATTTGGGATAAAGAACGCATTGGCATCCTATATAAGATCATTGAGTAATTATGATTCAAAGTTTGATGGGTTTATGAGAGGAGAGGAAAAATTTGATTTGGATGAAATTGCAGGTTTTAATTTATTCACTGGAAAGGCAAAATGTGCTACTTGTCATTTTATTCCATTAACAAACGGAACGGTACCACCAAGTTTTATGAAATCAGAAAGTGAAGTGCTGGGCGTTCCTAATAAACATAAAAAATTAGATGCTGATTTGGGTAAATTTGAATTAACGAAAGCTGAAATTCATCGTAATTCTTTCAAAACACCTACTATAAGAAATGTTGAATTGACAGCTCCATACATGCACAATGGCGTTTTTAAAACACTGGAAGAAGTAATTGATTTTTACAATGAAGGCGGTGGAAACGGATTGGGATTTAATTTGCAAAACCAAACGTTACCAGAAGATAAACTGAATCTTACTGACTTAGAAAAAAAACAGCTTATAGCCTTTATGAAAACTTTGACAGATAAAAAGTACTCCCGATAGTAAACAAAAAATGCGCTGAAATTTAGCGCATTTTTTATAACTAACTCAATATTTTTTTATAGTTTGAAACCATAAGCTAAACGTACACCAACTTGTCCTACTCCTCTACCAAGAGAACCATTACTGTTTAAACGATCAAAATGATTGTAGTGTGTATAGTTCAAAGAAATATCTATGTACTTAGTAGCATAACCTATACTTGGAGATAACAATAAAGAAGTTTTATCTCTTGTGTTTTCTACGTTACTTGTTGCAAATGCTGCACCAGCTTCTCCCATTAGGTAAAATTGGTCATTCCATACGAAAGCTTTAAAACCTGCTTTAGCTGGGATAATACCTAAATCTTTTCCTTCTGTTTGACCAGCAAACCCATCAGCTTTGCTTACAAATAAATTAGTGTAACCTGTAGTCAACGTCAAAGAATATCTTTTTGATAAATCATATTGTCCTCTTACATCCGCACCAAGTGATAATTTGTAAGGGTCGTTAGTTGAATATCCTGCATTTGCACCAAATCCTAAACGGAATCCTTGATCGTAATTTGTAGCTGTAGTTGTTGTTTCTTGTGCTTGTACATTGTTAGCAAACATCATTGCTATTGCGAATACAAATAACATTTTGATTTTTCCTGTCGTTTTCATAATTGTAATATTTTTTATTAATAATTTTTTTGGTGTTATCTTGATTTTATTTAATTCAAAACAACGTTACAAATGTATAGCCCTCATAAGCCTGTTTTGTTATAGAATTACTTGGTTTTGTTATAGAATTCCTTGTTGGGTGAAATTATGTACTAAAAAAGAAGTGTTATATATGTAATAGTATTGATGCAATTGAAAGCTTCTAATTATCTTTGCCATCAAAAAAAAGCAAAAGTGAATTTATCTCAATACTTCAAAGAGTTTTCTTATAATATTAAATTAGCTTATCCAGTAGTTCTGGGAATGCTAGGACATACATTAATAGGTATAGTTGATAATTTCATGGTAGGCAAGTTAGGTTCTACTGAGTTAGCAGCGGTTTCGCTGGGTAATAGTTTTATATTTATTGCTTTGTCCTTAGGAATAGGTTTTTCTACTGCAATTACCCCATTAGTGGCTGAGGCTGATGCCGAAAAAAATGATCAAAAAATCCGCACTACTTTTCATCATGGATTGCTTTTATGTACGATTTTAGGAGTTGTATTATTTATTCTGACGGTGCTATCTAAACAAATTATGTATTTTATGCACCAACCCAAGGAAGTGGCTGAAATGGCTGCTCCTTATATTGATTGGGTTGCGTTTTCTTTAATTCCGGTGATTATGTATCAGGGCTACAAACAATTTGCCGATGGATTGTCTAAAACAAAATATTCTATGTACGCTATATTTATGGCTAACGTAGTGCACGTCTTTTTTAATTATGTGCTAATTTACGGAATTTGGATTTTTCCAAAATTAGGAATTCTGGGTGCTGCATTGGGAACGGTATTGTCCAGAATAATGATGGTAGTTTTTATGCATTATCTGATGAAAAGAAACTCGGCTTTGAAAAAATATTTTAAGAATTTCAGTTTCAAAGAAATTCGAAAATCAATTCTGAAAAAAATCATCAACCTTGGTTTACCTTCAGCAATGCAAATGTTATTTGAAGTAACTTTGTTTACCGCGGCGATTTGGCTTTCCGGTTCTTTGGGAAAAAATAGTCAGGCTGCCAATCAGATTGCACTTATTCTGGCATCCTCCACTTTTATGGTTGCTATGGGATTAAGTGTTACAGCAATGATCCGAGTGAGCCATACCAAAGGAATGAACGATTATAAAAACTTGATTGTTGTGGCAAGATCAATTTTTCTTTTGGCGATTATTCTAGAAACTTTCTTCGCAATTATCTTTGTCGTGTTTCATAATTTTTTACCACATCTATTCTTGAATATGACAGATTCAGCTCAAATGCTTGATAATGAAGAAATCATTCTAATCACTTCAAAATTATTATTGATTGCTGCTATTTTCCAAATCTCAGATGGTATTCAAGTGGTTGTTTTAGGAGCGTTACGTGGTTTGCAAGATGTAAAAATACCTATGTACATTACCTTTGTGGCCTATTGGGTTATTGGTTTTCCTATTTCCTATTATTTAGGAAAATACACGGAACTGAAAGCTGTTGGAATCTGGATCGGACTTTTAGCGGGATTAACTGCTGCCGCTTTATTTTTGTATATTCGCTTTGCGAGATTGACAAGAAAGTTGGTGATGCAAAACGAGAATAAATAAAATAATAAATTACTTAAATATTAAATTCATGGAATTACCAAAATTTTTACTAGGAGACAATACTGATTTTCCCGAAGATATTTTCATCATACACCTTGATTACCCAAGATTTATCATCAATCTTAAAGATGATGAAGTAGAGTTTATGGAAGAAGCTGAAGACCTTGACGAGGCAGAATTAAATGCTGAAATGGAAGGATTAATCGTTCTTGCCAATGAGTTTTATGATCGAGAAATAAAACTTTACGAGGAGTAGTTAAATTTTTGTCTTACCAAATTTATATTCAAATGAAAAATGTATTTATGTATTCTATGTTTATTTTTGGCACAATACTTATAATTAAAGGGGTTTTTAACTTTTTTCCGTTTGAAATTAAATCAAATGTAAACGCTAGTGAAGCCTATAATTCTGGACATATTGTAGGATATATTATTGGTAAATTTGGTAAGATTGCTCTTGGTGTTTTAATGTTAAAGTATGGATACCAATCTTATTTACAAGGAAAAAGAAGAACAGAATAGATTAGTCTTTTTTAAAATATTTTTCCAATAATTTTTGAGCGGCTGCAAAGGGTGAAATTTCATCATTTTGCACCGCTTTTTTAGTTGATTCCAGTGATTTTTGAATTTCTGGATTGTTGTAAAAATTCGTTTTCAACTGCTCGTTGATCGTTTCTAACATCCAATATTGGTTTTGTTCTTTCCGTTTTTCAAAGAAGTAATTATTGCCTTTTGTAAGTTCCAGAAATTTCTGAATGGTTTCCCAAACATTGGATATTCCTTCATGGGTTATGGCGCTACAGGCAGCAGTTGTAGGAGTCCAACCTGATTTTTTAGCAGGGAAAAGATGCAACGCCCTATTAAATTCCAGTTTAGCAAGATGCGCTCTTTTTACATTATCGCCATCGGCTTTGTTAATGACAATAGCATCCGCCATTTCCATGATTCCGCGTTTGATACCTTGTAATTCATCGCCCGCACCAGAAATTTTCAATAAAAGAAAAAAATCAACCATGCTGTGAACGGCAGTTTCACTTTGACCAACTCCAACGGTTTCTATGATGATGGTATCAAAGCCGGCAGCCTCACAAAGCGTTATGGTTTCTCGGGTTTTACGAGCTACACCGCCTAGTGTTTCCCCGGAAGCTGAAGGTCGTATAAAAGCATTTTTATCTTTCACCAATTCTTCCATTCGGGTTTTGTCACCCAAAATACTTCCATGCGAAATCGTGCTGCTCGGATCAACTGCAAGCACTGCTACTTTTTTTCCTAAACCAGTCAAGTATTTCCCAAAAGCTTCAATAAAGGTGCTTTTCCCAACTCCTGGAACGCCTGTAATTCCTATTCTGACGGATTTATTGGCATAAGGTAAGCTGGCATTTATCACTTCGTTGGCTTTAGCCAAATGATTTACGTTCGTGCTTTCGACTAAAGTAATGGCACGACTTAGCGCAGTAATATTTTCGTCTAAAATTCCTTTAACGAGTTCTTTTGCAGAAGGTTGTATTTTTCTAAATTGCTGAATATGCTCGACAGCAACAGCGCTGATAATTTCAGGAGCAGAAATTCCGGGTTTTTCGTTTAAGGCGCTTGGATGGTGTTTTTTATTTGGCAAAACTATTTTTTAGAATAGTAAAAGTAGTGAAAACAAAAACAGTTTCAAAAAGCAACTGCCTTATGAAACTGTTTTATTTTAGAAAAAAACATATAGAATTAATACGCTGCTGTAAAACGAACCTGATGGTGTTTTGGGGTTTCAACTTCATCTGCGATAACTACTGCTAAATCTTCAACGGATAAAATACTTCTCTGATTTTCATCAAAAACAGGATTTTCTAATCCCAGACGGTATTTACCCGTTCTTCCTGTAGTTATGCCTTGGTGCATTTCAAAAGCCGGACTGAAAAATGCCCAATCCAACTCTTTTTCATCTTTAATAATATTCAAATAATCTCTTGCGGCAGTAGCTCCTGTATAATATTCTTTTGGAAAATCCGGTGTGTCTACTGCTTGTAAATTAGGAGCAACAAACAAACTTCCGCCACCGCCAATGGTTATAAAACGTTTTACACCAGATTTTTTAACGGCTTCTTGAATCGCTTTTGATCCTTCAAGAAAATCGGTATATAAATTTGGATTGGTCCAACCTGCGCTGAAAGCGTTTACAATCACATCATTTCCAGCAATAATTTTAGACAGTTCTTCAACGTTGTTGATGTCTGCTTTTTCCCATTTTATAGCTGTGTTTCCATCATTTTTAGTATTTCTGGCTATAGCCGTTATTTCATGATTGCGACTTGCCAATTCATTTAAAATTGCTGAACCTACAAATCCTGTGGCTCCGATAATTGCGATTTTCATAATTATATGTATTTAAAAGTAATAAAAAATGTTACAGTTTAGTATAAAAAAATAGTTTTAAAATTGATTAGAAAAATTTTCCAATGTAATGCCGCTTAATTGTAAGCTGATTTTTTCATTGATGTTTTCATATAAATCTTCTAAATTTTCATTGATTTTTTTTCCGACAGGGCATTTTGGATTAGGCTCATTCTTTGAAAAACCTAAGCTAACAGAATCAAAAGTCATTTTGAATATGGTATCTAATGAAATATCTGATGCCGATTTTAATAATTTTGTCCCTCCGTTTTTGCCTTCTTTACTTTCTACAATATTATTTTTTTTCAGGTTTGCAATTTCTTTCCGTACCAAAACGGGATGTAAGTTCACGCTACCCGCAATAAATTCAGAGGATAAATATTCGTCTGGGAATTTAGTGAGTAAGGTTAGGATATGTAGTGTTATTGCAAATTTACCTGAAATCATACTGTAATAAAATATATTACAAATATACGTCTAAAATTGTAATTTCCAATTATTGTTTCTTTTTTAACATAGTGTAGTATTTAAAGCAAGATTTTTTTACTTCTCAAAATAAATTTAAGTGGTATTTTTGTAATCAAATTAAACTATGACTAATTTCATCCTAATCTTTGTTTTCCTATTCCTTGGGATTGTATTCCAAAATATAAAAGGGTTTCCTGTAACTATTTATAAGCTCTTAAACAAGATTGTTATTTACATCTGTCTTCCAGCTTTAGCATTATATTATATCCCAAAAATAAAATGGAGCAATGAATTACTGTTCCCAATTGGAGTTGCTTGGATTGGTTTTGTTGTGTCCTATTTGCTTTTTAGTTTTTTAGGTGCCAAATTCGGTTGGTCTAAAAAACTTATTGGTTGTTTAATTTTAACGGCCGGTTTGGGGAATACTTCCTTTTTAGGTTTTCCAATAATTGAAGCATTATATGGGGAAGAAGGTTTGAAAACGGCTATTTTAGTCGATCAACCTGGTTCTTTTGTGGTGCTTTCTACCTTAGGAATCTTAGTGGCAACTTTATATTCCAGTGGTAACCCGAATGGTTTTCAAATCGCTAAAAAAATTCTTCTTTTTCCGCCATTTATAACTTTTTTGATTGCCTGTTTGATGAATGTTTTTAATGTCGATTTCCATGAATATGTACAGCTTGTATTTCAAAAATTGGGAAGTGGAGTAACACCTTTGGCTTTGCTTTCTGTTGGTTTACAACTGCGCTTTGACCGAAAAAGCCAGCATTGGAGGTTTTTAGGACTGGGACTTTTGTATAAATTAATATTGACTCCTGCTCTCATTTACGTATTGTATGTCGTAATTTTGCAACAGCATTCTAAAATTATTCAAGTTGCTATAATGGAGTCAGCTATGGCGCCTATGATAACGGCTTGTATTTTAGCCTCTACCCACGGTTTAAAACCCCGTTTAAGCAGCATGATGATAGGTTTCGGAATTCCATTATCGTTTATCACCTTGTTATTTTGGTATTTTGTGGTTCAGTATGTTTAATTTTCTGAAACTCATCAGAACCAATAATTAGTAATTTAGTTTAAAAAATATGAATTCATCTCTTGATACTACATCAAAAATAGATACAACTCCCATTGCGCAGCAAACCGTTTATTCTATATTATTTTCTATCGCATTCGCCCATTTATTGAATGATTTATTACAAGCCGTAATTCCTGCAACGTATCCTATTTTAAAAGAAAATTTCAATTTAACCTTCACGCAAATCGGATTAATCACTTTGGCGTATCAACTGGCGGCCTCTATATTACAGCCCTTGGTTGGTTTGTATACCGATAAAAGACCAAAACCTTTTTCTCAAATTTTCGGAATGCTGTTTACTTTATCCGGAATTGTATGTTTATCGTATGCTTCCAGTTTTGAAATGATTATAATTTCAGTTGTTTTGGTCGGAATTGGTTCTTCTATTTTTCATCCTGAAGCTTCCCGAATCTCCTTTTTAGCATCTGGTGGAAAGCGTGGTTTGGCACAATCCATTTTTCAGTTGGGAGGGAATGCCGGAACTGCCATCGGGCCTTTGTTGGTCGCCTTAATTGTGGTTCCTAATTCACAATATTACATCATTTGGTTTGTGGTAGTTGCCATCATCGGATTAATTGTTTTGAGTAGAATTGCCCTGTGGTATCAAAACCATTTAAGTTTAAGAAGTGCAAAGAAAGCGGTAATCGATTTGCCTAATTTGTCCCAAAGAAAGATTGTCATCTCAGTAGGGATTTTGTTGGTTTTGATATTTTCAAAATTCTTTTACATGGCCAGTATGTCCAGTTATTTTACGTTTTATTTAATCGAAAAATTTGGATTATCGGTTCAGGAAGCACAATTTCATTTGGTTTTATTTTTGGCCTCTTGCGCCATAGGAACTTTAATTGGCGGACCGTTAGGTGATAAATTCGGAAGGAAATACGTGATTTGGTTTTCGGTTTTGGGAGCAGCACCTTTTACTTTATTGTTGCCGTATGTTGATTTATTTTGGACAGGCGTTTTGTCGGTCGTAATTGGAATCATAATCTCCTCTGCATTTCCGGCTATCTTGGTTTATGCGCAAGAATTATTGCCTAAAAAACTCGGGATGGTTTCAGGTCTTTTCTATGGTTTTGCCTTTGGAATGGGTGGTTTAGGTTCCGCTTTATTGGGAAATCTTGCAGATCACACCAGCATAACGTACGTGTATTATCTTTGCGCTTATTTACCTTTGATAGGGATTATAGCGCTCTTTTTACCCAATTTAAAGAAAAAATAACACTTCTCTACAGGAGCTTTTTCCTGCTCTGCTCTGTATTCCTGATTTAGAAAACTAGGGCTGAAAAAGCCTTGTTTTTCTAAATCGGGAGATGCCGTTTCGATCAGGGCTAGGGCATTTCGTTTCCTGATTGCTTTCTTTTTTTCATGAAAATTAGTACAACTTTAAGATTAGTTTTCGCCTTTATTGCTTTTATTTCAATACCTTACAGTGTTACTAATCAATAAATTAAATTACTATGGCAACAGTACGATTAGGCGATATTGCTCCTGATTTTGAAGCAGAAACGTCACAAGGAAAAATAAAATTTCATGAATGGTTAGGAGATTCTTGGGGAATTCTATTCTCCCATCCAGCTGATTTTACACCTGTTTGCACCACTGAGTTAGGAACAGTTGCGAATTATTATCCTGAATTTGAAAAACGAAATGTAAAAGTAATCGCATTGAGTGTTGATGGAGTAGATTCGCACATGAAATGGATCAAAGACATCAATGAAACTCAAAATACAACTGTAAACTTTCCCATAATTGCCGATGAAGACAAGCATATCGCTGAATTGTATGATATGATTCATCCCAATGCAAGTGAGAGCTTCACGGTTCGTTCGGTTTTTATAATCGGACCAGACAAGAAAATAAAATTAACGTTAACCTATCCTGCGTCAACCGGTAGAAATTTTGATGAATTATTGCGTGTAATTGATAGTTTGCAATTGACAGCAAAATATAGCGTAGCAACACCGGCAAACTGGAAAGATGGCGATAGAGTAGTAATTTCGCCAGCTGTTAAGGACGAAGATATTGCTGCTAAATTTCCAAAAGGCTATGAAAGAGTAAAGCCGTATTTAAGAATGACTCCACAGCCTAATAAATAGTAATTTTCAGTATATCTTTTAAACAAAAAGCAGAATGAATTTGTTTCATTCTGCTTTTTTGTTTTGTCAAAAGTTTAATTTTTTACTTCTTATTGGTAATCAATAACCCCGTAATAATGATTCCCATACTTATGATTTGGGTTAGTAGAATGGCTTGGTTAAGAAAAAAATATGCCAAAATCCCACTGAATACAGGAATCAAATAATAAATTAACGCAGTTTTTGATGTTCCAATTAGTCGAATGGCTTCGTTCCATAAATAAAATGAAATTAAGGAAGCGCAAACGCCAACATATGTGGTAACTAGAACTGTTTTAGTGTCAAAAATTACTTTTTTGTAATAGACATGTTCAAACATATAAAAAGGGAACAGTAAAATAGTACCAATTACAAAAACACTGAACAAAAATACTTTTGGAGTTAATTCATCTGGTTTTTGTCGAACTAATATCGTGTAATAAGCAAAAAAGAAGCAAGCTACAAGCATTAATAAATCCCCAATGGTAAAGTTGATATGCAATAATGCTTGTATGGAACCTTTGGAAATAAGCACTAAAACTCCTGTGATTATGGTTACAATTCCCACTATTTTTATATTAGACACTTTCTCTTTAAAAATAATTCTGGAGAGTACAACAATAAACAACGGAATTGAAATGGCGATTAACGATAAGTTGACTGCACTCGTTGTTTTTCCTGCAAAGTAAATCAGCGTATTAAAAATAGTGATGCCTAAGACAGCCGTAAGCGTAAGATACCGAATGTGTTTCTTTACGATTTTGAAACTTTTAATCGTACTTTTTATTGCAAATGGAGCCAAAACAATACACGCAACTGTCCAGCGCCAAAAAGCCAATCCAACAGGAGGAATGTGACCTTTGATCCCACTTGCAATTACCATATTTACAGACCATAGCAAGGTAGCAAATAAAGCAAATAAAACTCCTTTAGTCGTATTGCTCATTAAATCAAATTATGAATTTTTGCATATTGTAACAACATAATCGTCTTAGCGTCTTGCATTTGACCGCTTTCGATCATAGCATACGCTTCGTCGAAAGGCATTTCCATTACATCTATATTTTCTTCTTCGTGTGCTACTCCGCCACCATCGCTTACTTTCATAGATTCATCGTATTCACCAACAAATAAATATAAAATTTCAGTTACAGCACCTGGCGACATATACGTTTCCATTACCTTTTTGACTTTAGAAATACGATATCCTGTTTCTTCTTCAGTTTCTCGAATGATACATTGCTCCGGATTGTCAGCGTCCAAAAGTCCTGCACAAACCTCTATCATCATTCCGGTTTCATTTCCATTAAGATACGTTGGCAAACGAAACTGACGTGTTAGAATAACTGTTTTTTGTTGTTTGTTATAAAGTAAAATAGCGGCGCCGTTTCCTCTATCGTAGACTTCTCTTTTTTGTGTAATCCAAGAGTCGTCTTTTTTTTGATAATCAAAAGTTACTTTGTTTAAGATGTACCAATTGTCAGATAATAATTCGGTTTTTTGTATTTTGATAGTTGGATTTTTCATGGATGTATTGAAAGTATTTTTTTTCTGTTTAAGTAGAAAATTATTAGTAAAAAATAATCCAGTCTCGACTCCCTTTCCTTTGGAGAGGGTTGGGGAGAGGAAAAAAAAACGTCCCGATTTATCGGGACGTTTGGTGATCTTATTTTAGAATAGTTTGCTTTCTGTCTGGACCTACAGAAACTATTTTGATAGGAACTTCCACTTCTTTTTCAATGAATGCAATGTATTCTTTCAACTCTGTAGGTAATTCATCATAAGTTGTCATACCAGTCAAATCTTGTTTCCATCCTTTGAAATCCTGATATACTGGAGTTACATTTTCTGGTTCGATGTTATAAGGGAAATGAGAAATTTTCTCTCCTTTATAATTGTATTCCGTACATACTTTTAAGGTTTCAAAACCTGAAAGTACATCACCTTTCATCATCATCAATTGTGTTACACCATTAACCTGAACAGCATATTTAAGCGCTACTAAGTCTAACCATCCACAACGTCTTTGTCTTCCGGTTACAGATCCAAATTCATTTCCTACACGTGCCATAGTTGCACCATCTTCGTCAAAAAGTTCAGTAGGGAACGGACCACTTCCTACGCGTGTTACGTAAGCTTTGAAAATTCCGTATACTTCCTTGATTTTATTTGGAGCAATCCCTAAACCGGTACAAGCACCAGCAGCAGTAGTGTTAGATGAAGTTACAAATGGATATGTTCCAAAATCAACATCTAATAATGAACCTTGAGCACCTTCACATAATATTGATTTACCTGCTTTTTGGGCTTGGTGTAAATATTCTTCGCTATCTATGAAATCTAATTTTTTTAATTCTTCGATTGCTTCAAAGAATTCAGTTTCCATTTCAGCTAAATTGTATTGAATTGATACATCGTAAAATTTGATCATTTCTTCATGCTTATCAGCCAAAGCTCTGTAACGATCTGCAAAATCTTCAAGTTCAATATCACCTACACGAATTCCGTTTCTACCGGTTTTGTCCATATATGTTGGACCAATTCCTTTTAATGTAGAACCAATTTTTGCTTTACCTTTAGAAGCTTCAGAAGCTGCATCTAATAAACGGTGAGTAGGCAAAATTAAATGAGCTTTTCTTGAAATGATTAATTTGCTTTTGATATCTAAATTAAATTTTTCAAGACCTTCAATTTCTTTTTGAAAAACAACAGGATCAATTACTACTCCATTTCCAATGATGTTTACAGCAGTTTTATGAAAAATACCAGAAGGGATAGTTCTAAGAACATGTTTTATTCCGTCAAATTCCAAAGTATGTCCTGCATTTGGACCTCCTTGAAAACGAGCGATAATATCGTAATTTGAAGTTAGAACATCAACAATTTTTCCTTTTCCTTCATCTCCCCATTGTAATCCTAGTAATAAATCTACGGTCATTCTATCTGTTATTTGTAGTTAGTTTTTATGTTTATGAACGATTTTTTTCGTCCAAGTTGTTCTTTTGCCTTTTAGTTCCATAGAGATACAACGAGTGGTTGGTGATCTCTATGTCGAATATTTCTTCGATTGTTTTTTTGATACTTTGAATTCTTGGGTCACAAAACTCAATTACTTCGCCAGTATCAGTCATTATGATATGATCGTGCTGTTTGTCAAAATATGATTTTTCATAATGTGCCTGATTTTGTCCAAATTGGTGTTTACGCACTAAAGCACAATCTAATAGCAATTCGATCGTATTGTAAAGAGTTGCTCTACTCACACGATAGTTTTTGTTTTTCATTTTGATATAAAGGTTCTCTACATCAAAATGTTCTTCGCTATCGTAAATTTCCTGAAGGATAGCATAACGTTCAGGAGTCTTGCGATGTCCTTTTTTTTCAAGATACATTGTAAAAACATTTTTTACAATTTCTTGGTTTTTGGTGTTATCTGTGGAAATGAGTGTCATATGCGGGCAAAGATAATTTTTTTAGTTTAAAGTATAAAGTTTAAGGTTTGTTTAGTTTCAAGTTTTTTAATTTCAAGTGGAGCAAATTGAGATTTGAAACTAAAAACTGGATTTTATTCTATGTTTTATAAACCCTTGTTACTTTATCGATTCCGTCAATTTTTTTGATGTTGTTGATCATTTTTTTCAAAATGGTATTGTTTTGAACAATTACTGCAACTTGACCATGAAAAATTCCTGCATCAGTACTCAAAGAAATACTCTGTATATTAACATGCATATTGTTTGAAATCACCTTTGTTAATTGATTTGTAAGTCCTAAAACATCCATTCCTGTAACGTTAATAATGGCTTTGAATTCTTCTTGTGAAGAGTCAATCCATTTGGCTGACATGATTCTGTATGCATAGTTTGATTGCATGCCAATGGCGTTTGGACAATCTTTTTTATGCACTTTTATACCTTCATTGATTGTTACAAATCCAAAAACGTCATCGCCAGGAATTGGATTACAACAAGGCGATAATTTGTAATCCAGCTTGTCGTGTTCTTTCCCAAAAACGAGCATGTCATAGTTACTGCTTATTATTGGTTTATGAATATCCTCATCTGAAGTAGTGCTAGGAGAACGTTTCATTTTATTTTTGAAAAAATTAATGAAAGTATTGCTCTTTTGCGCAGCGTAATCCTTGAGCTGTTGGTTTTCAATAGCGCCAATTCCAACTCTGTAGAATAAGTCCAGGCTTGTTTTTAGTTTGAAAAAGTTGACTAATTCATTAATCACTTGCTCGCTTAACGTGATTTTTAAATGCTTTAATTTTCGGGTCAACAGTTCTTTTCCTTCTTCGCCAATTTTCTTGGTATTCTCGTTTAAAACGTTTTTAATTTTTGTTTTCGCTCTCGAAGTAGTCACATAATCCAGCCAGTTAATGGTTGGTTTTTGATGTTGTGAAGTAATAACTTCTATTTGATCCCCACTTTTCAATTCGAAATTCAAAGGGACTAATTTTCCATTAACACGCGTTCCTCTGGTTCGAATTCCTATTTCTGAGTGAATACTGAACGCAAAATCCAGTGAAGTGGCTCCTTTAGGCAATGATTTTATTTCTCCTTTTGGAGTAAAAACAAAGATTTCTTTGGAATATAAATTCATTTTGAAATCTTCCACAAAATCTACTGCATTTGTTTCGGAATTTTCTAAGGCTTCTTTTAGTAAATTTAACCATACATCCAAACCACTTTCTTCAGTAGCACCGTTCTTATATTTATAATGTGCGGCATATCCTTTTTCGGCAATTTCATCCATACGTTCGCTTCGAACTTGTACTTCAACCCATCGCCCTTTTGGTCCCATTACTGTAATGTGCAAGGCTTCGTAACCGGTAGATTTTGGTGATGAAATCCAATCGCGTAAACGGCTTGGACTAGGTCTGTAATGATCCGTAACAATAGAATATATTTTCCAAGCAACGAATTTTTCTTCATGTGGAGTCGCTTTGTATACAATACGCAACGCAAACTTATCATACACTTCATCAAAACTCACGTTTTGCGCCTGCATTTTTCTGCGAATAGAATAGATAGATTTTGGACGTCCTTTTATAATGTATTCAACTCCTTCGGTATCTAAAGAGGCTTTCAGGACATTAGAAATATCTTCAATATAAGCATCTTGCTCTTCTTTGGTTTCTTTTATTTTACTTACAATTTCTTTATAAATAGCAGGTTCCGTGTATTTTAGTCCTAAGTCTTCCAGTTTGGTCTTTATGTTGTACAAGCCGAGTCTATGTGCCAAAGGTGCATAAATATAAAGGGTTTCTGATGCAATTTTGGTTTGTTTGTCCTCCTGCATCGATTCCATAGTCTGCATATTATGCAAACGATCGGCTAGTTTAATCAGAATTACGCGTACATCATCGTTCAACGTCAATATCATTTTACGGAAATTCTCTGCTTGCATGGAAACATTAAGATCTTTTTGTACCAATGATATTTTTGTTAATCCCTCAACGATTTGAGCCACTTTAGGATTAAACAAACGTTCTATATCTTGTATGGTAGTTGGCGTGTCTTCTACAACATCATGCAATAATGCAGCAGCGATGGATGTAGCTCCCAAACCTATTTCGGAAGCAACAATTTTTGCCACAGCAATAGGATGAAAAATATAGGCTTCGCCCGATTTTCGTCGTTGTTCTTTATGTGCTTCTACGGAAACGTCAAATGCTTTTCGGATGAGTTTTTTATCTTCTTCACTTAACGTTTGGTAGCTAATACGAAGTAATTCTTTGTATTCTTGAGCAATTGCTTTATTCTCTTTTTCTATATCAATTTCTGTCATAACGGCATGGTTCAATTCCTAAAAATAGAAATTAGTTAGGAGATATGCAAATGTATATTTGAATTTTAAACTAAAGAAACTAGAGTTTGTTTTTAAAATTGTTAATCAAAAATCTAAAATCCTCTCTGTCTTTTGGCTTCAAAAATCAAGATGGCGGCTGCAACCGAAACATTCATTGAATCGATCTCGCCCTGCATTGGAATAATAATATTTTGGGTTGCTTCTTTTCGCCATTCTTCTGTTAATCCAGTGGCTTCCGTTCCTACAACTAAAGCGGTTGGCGTCGTGTAATCCTGCGTGTGATAGGAAGTGGAGTTTTGTAAAGTCGCACAATAAAAATTGATTTTTCTTTCTTTCAAAAACGCAATAATCTCTGATGTGGTTCCGGTTGCAATTTGGTTGGTGAATAAACAGCCCACGCTGGAACGCACAATATTTGGATTGTATAAATCGCTTTTTGGATTGGCAATAATTACCGCATCAAGATTAGCAGCATCGGCAGTACGAAGTAAAGCTCCTATATTTCCGGGTTTTTCTGGTGCTTCGGCAATAAGAATCAATGGGTTTTCAGATAATTTCAAATCAGATAATTTCATTGATTTGGTTTTGGCTACAGCCAAAATGCCTTCAGTGGTATCCCGATAGGCCAGTTTTTGATAGACTTCTTTATTGATTTCTATCAGCTCGGCATTTTTATATAATTGACGCGCTTCGTTTTCCGAACAAATTTCAGGTAAAAACAAGAGCGTTTCTATTTGGTAACCGCCTTTGATGGCTATAGAAATTTCACGTTTTCCCTCAATTAAAAAGGTTCCGGATTGTTTACGTGCTTTTGCTTTTTCCTGCAATTGCACTAAAGATTTTATGTATGGATTTTGTATCGAAGTGATTTGTTTCAAGAGGTACAACTATTTAATTTATAGGAAACAAAGATACACAGAGAAAATTCAGTTTTCTATATTTGGATTCGAATATTTATCTGCTGTAATGAACCTTGATTAAATGTAGATAATATGAGTTGGTTACAAGAGTATTTTCTTTAATTTTGCCTGAATCATATGCAATTGATAGCATTCTTTTTATCCATTTTTAAATCCAAAAAAACAGCATGTTCCATTTATTAGACATCATCGGTACGATGGCTTTTGCCATGTCTGGCGCTTTGACGGCAATGAATAAAAAAATGGATCCTTTTGGTGTATTTATTATTGCATTTGTAACTGCCGTGGGCGGCGGAACCTTGCGAGACATCATGATTGGCAGGACGCCAGTAGGATGGATGTTGGATTTAAAATATGTTTATGTGATAATCATCGGATTTATACTAGCCATTATTTTTAGAAAAAAATTCGACAGATTGCGAACTTCTTTGTTTTTATTTGACACCATTGGGTTGGGAGTTTTTACTTTAATAGGTCTTGAAAAAGGAATAAACATTGGACTTCATCCAGTCATTTGTGTGGCTTTAGGAACTATGACAGCTTGTTTTGGAGGCGTTATTCGAGATATTTTGTGTACTGAAATCCCCGTTATTTTCAGAAGAGAAATTTATGCAACGATTTGTATTCTAGGCGGAATTATTTTCTTCATCCTACGAGAATTTAATTTAGAAAAGGATGTTTTATATTTAACAACCTCTCTAGTTATCATTTCGGTTCGATTGATGGCCGTGAAATTTAAATGGTATTTGCCTACTTTAGAACATAAATAAAAAATGCTTAATTTCACGAAGTCTAAAATCAAATAGTGAAAAATTATTCCGTCAAACAATACCACGAAAGCGATTATATAAATTGGAATGCCTTTATTGGTCAAGCCAAAAACGCTACCTTTTTATTTCACCGTGATTTTATGGAATATCATAAAGAGCGATTCGAGGATTTCTCCTTGATGGTTTTTGAGGATGAAAAACTGATTGCTGTTTTACCGGCAAATAAAGCTGGAGCAATAGTTTTTTCCCATCAAGGTTTGACGTATGGTGGATTAGTATATTCCGCTAAAATAAAGGGAGAAAAAGTAGAAATAATTTTGGATTCCCTTTTGTCTTTTTTTAAAGAAAATGGGTTACAATTTTTTTATTATAAACCAATTCCCTTTTTCTATTCTTCTGGCGGGAATCATGAATCCGACTTTTTTTTACTTAAAAAAGGAGCGTTTTTGGATAAAAAAGAAATGAATCTGGCTATTAATTTAGTGATGCCTTTAACGATTTCAAAAAGTAAATTAAAGCATTTCAGAAAAATTGAAGAACTCGATTTAGAAATGGTCGAAGAACAGCAATTGGAATCTTTTTGGGAATTGGTTTTAGAGCCGAGATTATTCGAGAAACATAATGCAAAACCGGTTCATACCCTACAGGAAATTACAAAGTTAAAGGAAATGTTCCCTAATAATATCAAACAGTTTTCAGTATATTATGAGGGCGTTATTATTGCTGGGATTACAGTATTCGAAACGGAAACTATAGTAAAATCGCAATATGGAGCTACTACTAAGAAAGGAGAGGAGTTGCGCGCGTTGGATTTTTTATTCATTCGATTGATACAAAAATACAAAAGCGAAGGAAAGCTTTTTTTTGATATGGGTATCGTTAATGATGACAATGAAAAAGGATATCACGCAGGACTTTTAAAACAAAAAGAAGAATTAGGATGTTCTGTTTACAGTCAGGATTTTTATAAAATGAATCTTATATGATACTATTTCTTGATTTAAAAAAAATAAACGAACCATATGAAACTGCATTTCAGGAGAAAATGAAAGCGGTTTTAGATAATGGCTGGTATATTTTAGGGAATGAAGTCAAGGAATTTGAATCTAGTTTTGCCAAGTATTGCGGTGCCAAATATTGCATCGGGACAGGAAACGGTTTTGATGCTTTAGTTTTGATTTTCAAAGGTTATATTCAGTTAGGAAAATTGCAAAAAGGGGATGAAGTTATTGTACCTGCAAATACTTATATTGCGAGTATTCTGGCTATTTTACAAGCAGATTTAATTCCTGTTTTGGTTGAGCCAAAATTAGAAACCTACAACATCAATCCCGATTTAATTTTAGAAAAAATTACTTCGAAAACCAAAGCAATTTTAGTCGTTCATCTTTATGGTCAATTGGCTGAAATGGAAGAGATAAATCAGATAGCTTTTGCAAATAATTTATTAGTTGTTGAAGATGCGGCTCAGGCTCACGGTGCAATTTTAGAAGTCAAAAGTCAAAAGTCAAAAGTCGAAAGTTTAGACACGCAGAATATAATTCCTAAAACCCAAGCCTATAGTTTTTATCCCGGAAAAAATCTTGGCGCTTTAGGAGACGCCGGTGCTGTTACAACAAATGATTCGGAGTTAGCCAAAGTCATTCAATCACTTCGCAATTATGGTTCGGAAGCAAAATATTATAATGATTATATAGGAGTAAATTCAAGATTAGATGAACTGCAAGCGGCTTTCTTAAATGTGAAATTACCGTTTTTAAATGCTGATAATGAAAAGCGGAAAACAATTGCCAAACGCTATTTGTCCGAAATAAAAAATGAAAAAATAATACTTCCAATAGTGTCATTGAGAGGAACGAAGCAATCTAATCATGTTTTTCATTTGTTTGTCATTCGAACACAAAACAGAATCGATTTGCAAGACTATTTACATCAAAATGGTATTCAAACTGTAATACATTATCCAATTCCGCCGCATAATCAAAAAGCATTATCTGACTGGAATTATTTGTCTTTTCCGATTACCCAAAAAATTCATGACGAAGTATTGAGTTTGCCTATAAGTCCTGTTTTGACAATGGATGAAGTGGGTTTCATTGTTTCAATTTTAAACAAGTATTAAATAGTGTCTGATAGCAAAACGTCATATTATCAAATTGTTAAAACCACTTCGCTTTTTGGTGGTGTACAATTTTTCACTATTCTTATTTCTATAATTCGGACCAAATTAATTGCTGTTTTCATTGGTCCAACAGGAATGGGAATTGTGACTTTATTGAATTCAGCTATAAGTGTTATAGGTGGTGTTACGAGTTTAGGGATTGAAACTAGTGGGATTAAACATGTTTCAAGCAATTACAAAAATGATGATTTAAGTAGTATAGCGACTATTGTAGCAATAGTAAAAAGGCTGGCATTATTAACGGGGATTTTAGGATGTCTTGTTACTGTTTTTCTTTCCAGTTGGCTGAGTCAGTTAACTTTTGGGAATTCAAATCATACTTTTTTGTTTGTTTTTATTTCAATTACGTTGTTGTTTAGACAATTAATGATCGGGGAATTTGTGGTTTTACAAGGTTTAAGGAGAATGAGACTTTTGGCGAAAGCCAATTTTTACGGAAATTTGTTTGGATTGCTATTCTCAATTCCATTGTATTATTACTACCGGATAGACGCTATTGTCCCTACAATTATTATTGTCTCACTTTCGTCAATGTTGTTTTCTTTCTTTTATTCGAAAAAGATAAAATTGAATAAAATTGTCATTTCTAATAAACAATTGACCAGCGAAGGAAAAAGTATCATTAAACTGGGAATTCTTTTGACACTAAGTGGTTTGTTTACTTTACTTTCAACCTATTTTATCCAAATTTATGTTGGGAAACAAGGAGGTTTAGAACAAGTAGGATTTTATAATGCAGGTTTTACGTTGTTGAATTCTTATGTTGGAATAATTTTTACGGCAATGAGTACCGATTATTTTCCAAGACTGGCTTCAATAAGTGATGAAAACGAAAAAGTCAGAACAAGTGTGGTACAGCAATCTTTCATCTCAATATTGATTATAACACCTATAATTATCTTGTTTTTAACACTAATTCCACTCATTGTAAAAATTATTTACACGCCAAAATTCATTTCGATTATTCCAATGGTTTGTTTCGGGATATTAGCCATGTTATTCAGAGCAGTTTCCTGGTCGATGGGTTATATTTTGATTGCCAAAGGAGACTCAAAAATGTTTATCAAAACGGCTTTTGGTTTTAACCTTATTTCGTTATTTTTAAATGTTTTAGGATATCATTTTTATGGATTAGAAGGGCTTGGAATTAGTTTTTTTGTCTTTTATTTGATTCATTTTTTTGGATTAAAAATAATTACTAAAAAAAGATATGGTTTTTATTTTGACTCCGATTTTTATAATATTTATGGTATTTGTTTTTTGATGTGCATGGCTACTTTTTTATTTCGATATATTCCATATACGATTATAAAATATAGTTTGATGTCAGTAATGGTAGTGATTTCAATAGTTTTTGTATTGTTTCAAATGAATAAAAAAATGGAACTGAAAGGTTTGTTTAATGCTATAATTAAAAAGAACAATGATTGAAATTTTAAAAAATAATTATAGAAAAGCAAAATCAGGTTATAAAAAATTGCAATTGTATTATGCTGTAAATTGGACTAAAACACTCTATTTTAATTTCAAAAAATTTCCTTTCAGTACCGCCAAAAAACTACCTGTGTTTTTTTATGGAACGGTAAAATTTGCCTCAATAGCCGGTAAAATAGAAATTGAAGGGAAAATTAAAAAAGGCATGATTGGTTTTGGACAGCCTTATGAAATGAATACGCTCCATAAGGGGATAGCCGAAATTAATATTTTAGGAAAAATAGTATTCAAAGGACATGTTCAATTTGGTAAAGATTATTTTATCTATGTCGGTGAGAATGGTTATTGTGAATTTGGTCACATGTCATCTTTGGGTTCTTATGCTAAATTGATTTGTATAGAACGAATTGTATTTGGTAATTATGCCCGTTTTGGTTCGGAATCCCAAATCATGGATACTAATTTTCATCAGATGATGGATACCCAAACGGGAGAAAAGTTTGAAATGACCGCTCCAATAGTGATTGGGAACTATAATTATGTAGGCAGTAGAGTTTCTGTCATGCAAAAGACCAAAACTCCGGATTACTGTACCGTTGCCTCTAATAGCTTGTGTAATAGTGATTATACTACTTCGGGTTCGAATATTTTGATAGGCGGTATTCCTGCAAAATTTATAAAAGATTCTATTTCCCGAGATTGGGAAGGGGAAAAAGATTCCTTAGATGCTTATTTAATCGTCTAGTTTATTAAGTCACGAAATTATTCTCAACTTAACTTCCAATAAAATATACTTTAATACTAATGCGAAATTAGATGTTTTATAAGCCAAAATCATCTCAAAATGGATTCGTTTTAAAAGGGCTTTATTTTCTTCTTTTGTTTTATTGAGATCAATTGCTTTTTTTAAAATTAAATAGGTGGAGTGATTTATTTTTTTTGCTCTTGAATCTTTCTTCTTGAAAAAATCGGTTCCTAAAGAGTTCGGTACAATCCTTTTCTGCATTAGGATTTCGTCGATAAAATCAAAATCATAAATTCGGGAAGCACGAATCCAAAAATCCAAATCTTCGTAAACCAGCGTTTCATCATAGCCATTTAAATGGTCAAATACCGTTTTTTTTACCATCGCCGACACTGAACAAATGCTATCTCCGCCAGAAAGAACTGATTTATAAATATCACCTGTTGTTCTCGGGGTAATTACTTTTTTAAAACTATCCACAGGGAAATAATAAGATTCAAATTCGCCTTTTTTAGTGATTAATTCAACATTTCCATATACAATTCCAAGGTTTTTGTAAGTTGTGTTTTTGAAAGCATGTATTTGTGAAGCAACACAGTTGGGAAGTAACACATCATCCGCAGCCAAGTCAATAATATATTCTCCTTTGGCTTTTTTGAGTGCTTTATTGAACGATTTTGTACTTCCTAAATTAGTTTTATTTGCCATAAATTGAATTTTAGGGAAATCAACACCCCATTTTTCAATCACTGATTTAGAATTGTCAGTACTGCAATCGTCAACAATAATTAGCTCTACAGAAGGATAATCTTGATTAATTACTGAAAACAAACTCTCTAAGACATACTTTTCCTGATTGTAACACAAGCAAATAATGGTAACCAATGGATTGTGTTGCATATTTTTTTAAAAGAGTTATATTTGATACGAAAATAACAAATCGATAATGATTTTGCCTAACAAAAAAATTAAAATTGCTTTAATTGGTTATCGATTAAGTCATGGTGGAGCCGAAAAAGTGATGGCTCTCTTGTCTCAGTTTTTTGAAAAAAAAGGAATAGAAATTCACAATATTATTGTTCTTGATGAGGTTTCCTATTCCTATTCAGGGAAATTAGTCAATTTGGGGAAAATGAAAAATGGTACCAATGGACTTTTTAATAAATGGAATCGCTTGGTATTTCTTAAAAGATATCTCGACGAAAATAATTTTGATTTTATAATTGATTTCCGATTTCGAATAAAACCTATTCAGGAATTAATAATAGCAAAATGGCTCTATAGAACTAAATCTATTTTCATGGTTCATAGTTATTTAATCGATCACTATATGCCTAATTGCTCTTTTCTTACCCGTTTTATGTATGGAGATTGTTATAAATTAGTAAGTATTACAAATGAATCCAAAGCATTAATAGAAAGAAAACACCATCTTAAGAACGTTGTCAGAATTTATAATCCAATAGATATTGATGCTATTGCAGAAAAGAGTGTGGAGTTTAATGAACTTCCTTATGATTATATTATTGGCGTAGGACAAATGGAAACAAACATCAAACAATTCGACAAATTAATAGAGGCGTATTCTAAATCTATTTTACCAAAAAGTAATATTCATTTAGTCTTATTAGGAGAAGGAGAACGAAAAATCAGACTTCAAAAGTTAGCCAAACAGAGCAATATTGATGATAAAGTACATTTTTTAGGATATCAAAATAATCCGTTCAAGTATATAAAAAAAGCTAAATTTTTCGTTTTGAGTAGTTTAAATGAAGGCTTGCCCAACGTTATTTTAGAATCACTGGCTTGCGGAACTCCAGTTGTTGCGTTTGATTGTTTGTCAGGACCAAGTGAAATGATTCAGCATCAGGAAAATGGATTGCTAGTCGAAAATCAAAATGTTGATAAACTTACGGAGGCCATGAATTTATTTATAGAAGACGAGAATTTATATCGATATTGCAAACAAAATGCACCACAAAGCGTACAGTCTTTTTCGGTTTTAGCTATTGGGCAGCAATGGTTGAACTTGATGAAAATTAGTTTATAACACAATTATGACAACATTAAAAGATATACAATTACTTAAATTACCCGTTGTAGAAGACCAGCGTGGGAATTTGGCATTTATTCAAGAGGATGTTTTGCCATTTGAATTCAAACGTGTGTATTATCTTTTTGATGTGCCCAGTAATTCCTTTAGAGGTGGTCATTCTCACATTAGTCAAAGCGAAGTGTTAATTGC
Organism: Flavobacterium sp. GNP002; assembly: GCF_054343795.1. Lineage (NCBI taxonomy): Bacteria > Pseudomonadati > Bacteroidota > Flavobacteriia > Flavobacteriales > Flavobacteriaceae > Flavobacterium > Flavobacterium sp. GNP002. Next base: position 338,571 of record NZ_JBTGUW010000001.1, on the reverse strand, counting down.
TTTGAGCGGAAGTTTTGAGGTTGTTCTTCAGGATGGATTAGACAAAAAATCATTTATATTGAACAAACCAAATCTTGGATTATTGATACCAACAGGCATTTGGAGAGAATTGCAAAATTTTTCTTCCGGATCGGTTTGTTTGGTTTTGGCATCTGATGTGTTCGATGAAGAAGATTATATTCGGGATTTTGATGAATTTTTGATTTCTAAAAAATGAAACTTTTATACATTGTTCCCAATATAAATAACGAAGGCGGTGTAGCCAGAGTCCTTTCTATAAAAGCTAATTATCTGGTCGAAAAATTGGGATATGAAGTTCATATTCTGACTCAAAACAAGGGTTTTTCTCCTTTATTTTATTATTTCAATTCCAATATTATTTTTCACGATATACTATTGAAAGGTAATTTTTTTCAGTTTTTTAATTCTTTTTCCAAAGGGTTAAAAAGTAAAATTAAAGCAATTCAACCTGATATTATTGTTGTTTGTGATAATGGACTAAAAGCGTATTTAATTACTTTTATTTTAAAAAATAAAGTCCCTCTTGTGCTAGAAATGCACAGTTCTAAGTTTGTCGAGGAGAGAGAATCTGATAAAAATATTTTGACGAAAGTTGCATTTAATTGTTTTCATGCGTTAAAAAAAATAGGAATAAAGAAATACGATCGGTTTGTTGTGGAAACCAGCGAAAGCATTCCAGAATGGAATGTAAATAACACTATTGTTATCCCAAACCCTTTATGGTTTACTTCCGGAAAACCGAGTGCTTTAGAAAGTAAAAAAGTCATTGCTGTAGGACGACATACGTATGAAAAAGGTTTTGACAGAATGTTACAAATCTGGAAAAAAGTAGTTACAAAACATCCGGATTGGATATTGGAAATTTACGGAAAAGCATCAGGAAATCTCGATTTAAAATTGCTAGCCGAAAATCTAAATGTTTCGAATAATGTTGTTTTTCATAAGCCGGTTCAAGATATTGATAAAAAATATTTAGACGCTTCGTTTTATCTGATGACGTCTCGATTTGAAGGTTTTGGAATGGTTTTGATTGAGGCGATGGCTTCCGGATTGCCATGTATTGCTTATGATTGCCCGTGCGGACCAAGAGGTATTTTGTCTCAAAAAGAAGATGGTTTTTTGATTGAAAATGGAAACGAATCAGATTATGTGAAAGCAGTCGTGACTTTAATCGAAAATGTAAAATTAAGAAGAGAGATGGGGAAAAAGGCAAAATTGTCGAGCGAAAAATACCATATCGATGCTATTATGGAAACTTGGAATCAATTATTTATTGGAATGAAAAAGAATTAATTTTTATGATTTATCGAGCATAAATACCCAACTCGAAACCAATTAAAAAGAAATAAATTAGGATTCTTCCCAGTCAAATTTTGTAGTAGATATTTCTCAAAAACAGAATGTATTTTTGAAATGATAAAAGTAGATTTTGTTCTTTTTAAAAAATGATACAATTGAATCAGTCTTACAAATTCAACATCAATTTTTTCTTGTTCGTATAGCGAAATCAAATTTTCTAAAGACTCTTTGGTTTTGTTCAAATAAACCAAATTGGTATCAATGTCACCATGTTCAACAGGGTTTTCAATGTGATTAACGTTAGATTTTAAAAGACTTAACTCATACGAAAGTTGGGTGTCATCATGACCGTATTTCTTTCTGTTGGTGTCAAATTTTACTTTGTTGAAACAGCCCTTTTTGATTACAGTATTATTAAAAAGTAATGATTGATATGGCTTTTTCTTTCGGTTTGCTGCAGATTTGTCCTCAATAAATCGTCCGTATTTCCAACGTAGTTTTTGATTTTCGGAAGGACATTTTTCAGGATGCAACCTTCCGCCATAAACAACATCAAAATCCTGAAGATTGTCAATGTATTTTTTTATAAAATTGTCATGAATAATAATAGAGTCGCCGTCGATGAAAAGCAAGTAATCAAATTTTGCTTGTTCGGCAAGAGAATTTCTGTTTTCACGATGTGCCAGATTTTCTTTTAAAGAGACAAAACTGCAATTTGATACTGCATTCACATTTTCATTTGATGCATTCAAACTAGATTGAGAAGCGTCGTCTTGACATAGAATTTCAAAATGTATTCCGCAATCTATACATTGTTTGTGCAGCTCTAAAACAAGCGGATAAACATTGTAATTGTATATAGGAACTAGAATGGAAAGCATTATGCCGTTCTCTGAACCACTTCAAAGATTTTTGCATCTTCGCATTTCAATGTTTTTGAAGGGAATTTCATTAGCAACGCATAATCGTGTGTTGCCATAATAATGGTTTTTCCGTTAGCATTGATTTTCTTTAAGACTTCTAAAACTTCGGCGCTCGTTTGTGGATCTAAATTTCCTGTTGGTTCATCAGCAAGGATTAATTCCGGGTCGTTAAGCAAAGCTCTGGCGATAGCCACACGCTGCTGTTCTCCTCCAGAAAGTTGATGTGGCATTTTTTTGCCAAAATCCCTCATTCCCACTTTATTCAAAACTTCGTCAATCTTATTTTGCATTTCTACGTTGTCTGTCCAGCCAGTTGCTTTAAGTACAAACAACATATTGTCATATACAGTACGGTCCGGTAGTAATTTGAAATCTTGAAAAACGATTCCAATCTTTCTTCTCAAAAACGGAATGTCATCTTCTTTTAAAGTGGCTAAATCAAAATCTACTATATGACCTTCACCTTCCGTTAAAGGTAAATCAGCATATAAAGTTTTCATTAAACTACTTTTTCCGGAACCTGTTTTTCCAATAATATAAAGGAATTCACCGTGTTTTACCTCCAAGTCTACTTGGGATAAAATAGATTTACCTTCTTGATAAATGTTTACATTTTTTAGAGACAGTACGGATTGTGACATAATTTGCATTTGTTTATTGGGTAAAAGTAATAAGATAACGGTTCTATTCAAAATAAATTCTATTCAATTAGATAGAATTGTGATAATTATAAATAATATGCGAAAGTAGCGGAGTTTACAGGGATGAATAGTACAGCAATGAAAGTTAAATTCTGCAGTGTTAAAAAAAATGTTCATAATAAAAGCCAATAACGATTCGTTATAGACTTCAGAATATGATACATTTGAATTATTAAAATAAAATCACAATGCGTAAAATTTCTTGGCTCTTCTTTATTCCAATTTTCATTATAACGGCCACTGTTTCGGCACAAAAATCATCCATATACACGCACGATTCGAAAGATTTCAATAAAGCGGTTTCTTTATTTAAAGATGCGCAATATGCATCGGCGCAACTAATTTTTAATAAAGTAAAGGAAACAGCCACTACTGAAGAGCTAAAATCTGATTGTGCATATTATGCGGCTAATTGCGCCATTCGAACCAATCAATCCAATGCGGATGAATTGATGGAGCAATTTGTTTCGGATTTTCCTACCAGCGTAAAACAAAACCAAGCGTACATCGAAGTAGCACATTATCATTTTAACCAAGGGAATTATCCACAAGCGTTACAATGGTTTGATAAAGTAGACGAAAGCAGCTTAAGCAGAAGCGATCAAGATAAATTTAACTTCCAGAAAGGCTATAGTTTTTTTAATGCCAAAAAGAAAAAGGAAGCTACAGTCTATTTGAATAAAGTGGTAAACTCAGCTGAGTATGGTTCTCAAGCCAAATATTATTTAGGGTTTATGGCGTATGAAGGCGATGATTACAAGCAAGCTACAAAGTATTTTGATGAAGTTTCTGGGGAAGAAAAGTACAAAGAAAAGCTTTCGTATTATCAGGCTGATATGAATTTTAAACTTGGAAATTTCCAAAAAGCAATTGATTTAGGTCAGAAAGCAATGGCTAAATCAACTCCTTTGGAAAAATCAGAACTGAATAAAATCATTGGCGAAAGCTACTTCAATTTAAAACAATATGATAAAGCAATTCCATTTTTAGTAGATTATAAAGGAAAAAAAGGAAAATGGAATAATACGGATTTTTACCAATTAGGATATGCGTATTACAAACAAAAAGACTACGAAAACGCGATTTCTCAGTTCAATAAAATCATTGGCGGGAAAGATTTCGTAGCGCAAAATGCCTATTATCATTTGGGAGAAAGTTACCTGAATACGGATAAAAAGCAACAGGCTTTGAACGCTTTCAAAAATGCTTCGGAAATGGAGTTTGATGTAGCAATTCAAGAAGATGCGAGTTTAAATTATGCGAAACTAAGTTATGAATTAGGGAATTCGTATCAAAGTGTACCAGCAGTTTTACAAGCTTTCTTGAAAAAATATCCAGATAATGCAAGCCGTTCTGAGGTGGAGAAATTACTAATAGATTCTTATATTTCTTCTAAAAACTACAAAGAAGCCTTAGTTTTATTGGAAAAAAATAAATCGCCAGAAAATAAATTAGCGTACCAAAAAGTGCTTTTTTATAGAGGTTTAGAATTGTATACCGATGGGAATCATCCGGAAGCACTGAAAATGTTTACGAAATCAATAGGGGAACAAAAAGACCCTGCTTTTACGGCTCGTGCTATGTTCTGGCAAGGAGAAACTGAATATGTTTTGAATGATTTTAAAGACGCTTTATTAAGTTTCAAGCAGTTCATTGGTTCAAACCAAGCAGCGGCAACACCGGAATTTAAAAACAGTAATTATAATATTGCGTACACGTATTTCAAATTGAAAGAATACGATCAAGCAGGAGATTATTTCCAAAAACAAATTGAAAAAGCGCCTACTGATAAAGTGCGTTTGAATGATTCGTATTTACGTTTAGCAGATTGTCGTTTTGTGACTTCAAAATACGGCCCCGCAATGGATGCGTACACTAAAGTGATCGAATCTAAAAGTGTTGATGCGGATTATGCCTATTTCCAAAAAGCAATTTCTTATGGATTTATGGCTAAAAACGACAAGAAAATTGATGAGCTAAATGCTTTTTTACAATTGTATCCAAAATCAGAATATAGAGACGATGCGCTTTTTGAATTGGCAAATACTTACGTTGCTGAGAATAAAAATGACCTTGCCGTAAAAACCTATGACCGATTAAATACTGAATTCAAAAAAAGTTCTTTCACTTCCAGATCTATTTTACGTCAGGGATTGGTTTATTACAATACGGACAAAGATGATCAGGCATTGTTGAAATTTAAAAAAGTAGCTGCAGATTTTCCTCGAACTCCGGAGGCTTTAGAAGCGGTAGCAACCGCTCGATTGATTTATGTGGACAATGGAAGAGTAGACGAATATGCAACTTGGGTTCGTACATTGGATTTTGTAGCTGTTACGGATGCGGAATTGGATAATGATACCTATGAAGCTGCTGAAAAACAATTTCAACAAAATAACACCAAGCAGGCAATAGCAGGATTTAGCGGCTATGTAAGTCAGTTTCCTAGAGGAATTCATGCTTTGCAGGCTAATTATTATCTGGCTCAATTGTATTATTCTGAAGGATCAGAGAGCAAATCTATTCCTAATTACGAGTATGTAATTGCGCAATCCAGAAGTGAATTTACTGAACAATCGTTGTCGCGATTGGCTCAAATTTTCCTTAAAAACAAAGAGTACGAGAAAGCAATTCCGGTTTTATCTCGTTTAGAGAACGAAGCGGATATTTCTCAGAATAAAACTTTTGCACAATCTAATTTGATGAAATCGTACTATGACAAAAAAGATTATCCAAATTCGGTTATATATGCTGAGAAGGTTTTAATGAATCCTAAAACGGATGATAATGTAAAAAGTGATGCGCAAATCATCATTGCACGTGCGGCAATTGAAACCGGTGATGAAGAGAAAGCAAAAGTTGCTTACACAAAATTAATGACGATTGCCAAAGGAGAATTAGCAGCCGAAGCCTTGTATTATGATGCTTATTTCAAAAACAAAGAGGAAAAGTTTGAAGCTTCAAATGTTGCAGTTCAAAAATTAGCGAAGAATTATTCTAGCTATAAATATTTTGGAGCCAAAGGATTAGTGCTAATGGCCAAAAACTTTTACGGACTGAAAGACAGTTATCAGGCAACCTATATTTTAGAAAATGTAATTCAAAATTTCACTGATTTTCCAGATGTGGTTTCAGATGCACAAACAGAATTGAACGCTATTAAAGCCGAAGAATCTAAAACTAACTCATCGATAACAAAATAAAAATCAAGGTTTGAAAGTTGGAAAATAGCTTAAATCAAGCGTAAAATTTTTAAAATAATTGAAAGCCAAAAAACAAAGAGAATGAATCTACCTTTTTATATAGTTGATGTTTTTACAGAGAAAAAATATGCAGGCAATCAATTGGCTGTTTTTTTAGAGGCTGAAGCCTTAAGTGCCGAAGAGATGCAAAAAATTGCCCGTGAAATTAACTTTGCGGAAAGTACATTCATTACGAAGCTTAGCCCTGAAAGTAATACAGCAGAAATCAGAATTTTTACACCTGAGCACGAAATGAAGTTTGCGGGTCATCCTATTATTGGTACATCTTGGGTTTTGATGAATAAAATATTTGGAAATCAACCGCGAAATATAACTTTAAACGTCCCAATAGGTGAAATTCCCGTTAATCAATCAGGCGATTTAGTATGGTTACAGGCTGCTCAACCCCAGTTTTTGGATACTTTTTCTGCAGAGGGTTTTTTATCCTTCAGTAATCTAAGCAGTGCTGATTTTGATGATGAATTTTCCATTCAGGAAGTGACCACAGGAAGCGCGTTTGTAATTGTTCCCCTCAAAAACAAAAAAGCATTAGAGAATTTAATTCTTGACAAGGATAAAATGAACGAATGGTTGCAGGTAAACTGTAAAACCAATCATAGAGCATTATATTTTTATTGTTTAGAAGATGCAAAACTCATTAGCAGAATGCTATGTGTTGAAAACAATCAACTTATTGAAGATGCCGCTACGGGAAGTGCCAGCACTTGTTTACAGGCTTTTCTTTTAAAATATTATTCACCAGAAATTAAAATTGTCAATCATCAAGGAGATTTTATAAACAGAGCTTCCCAGATTTACTTTGATGGAAAATTAACTGAAAATCATTTTGATATAAAAATAGGAGGAGAAACGCAATTCATTGCAAAAGGCGAATGGGAAGTTTAAAATAAGAGTAGAAGCATTAGAAATAAGAAGTAAAAAAATAAAACATGACATTTAAACAATTAAACATAAAATCATTTACAAATAGGGCAGCAACGTTTTCGGCTCCTTTCCTTTCGGGGAGAGTTGGGTTGGGGGTTTTATTCTTCTTTGTATTCCAATCTTCGTTTGCACAAAAGAAAGAGCAAATAGGAACCGAAACGGTAAATGTTGTTAAACCTTATACGCCAAAAATTTCCGATGCTTTTAAAGTAAAAGAAATTCCAGAACTGGATGACGAAGGAAATGCTAAAAAAGAAAACATAAAATACACGATTTTCTCTTTTCCTGTAGCATCTACTTTTACACCATCCAAAGGAAAAGTTGAAGGTGTAGAAAAAGAAAAACAAGCACATTTATTTAAAAATTACGCCACTTTTGGTGTTGGTAATTACGGAACCTTTATTGGTGAGTTATTCGTAAATCATGATATTAATAACACAGATTATGTTGGTGGAATGTTCCGTCATCATTCGTCTGAAGGCGGAATTCAAAATGTAGCATTAGAAGATGGTTTTTACGATACATCGCTGGACTTGATGTATGGTTCCAATCAAAAAGACGTGTCTTGGAATCTTGATTTAGGGTATCAAAACCAAATTTATAATTGGTACGGATTGCCAGAAAATTTTGGAAGTACTTTGACACCTCAAGACAGAGTGACTTTAATTAACGGAATTAATCCACAGCAAACTTACGGTACGATATCATTAGGCGGAAATGTAGCATTTAATGAAAGTATTTTAAACAAAGCAAGTCTTAAATACAATCATTTTTCGGATGCTTCCGGATCTTCTGAAAATCGATTTTATGCAAAGCCAACAGTTGAATTTGATGTAATGGAAAGTGCTGTAAAAACAAATATAATTGTCGATTATGTTGGTGGTAGTTTTAAGAAAAATTATTCAAATACGAATACTGAGCGTGTGAAATATGGTTTTACAAATTTTGGAATTGCTCCTAGTTTTGTAATGCAAGAAGATGATTGGACGTTGAATATCGGAGCTGGATTGTTTTATAGCTTGGATAATGTAAACAGCAATAATAAATTTTTAGTGTATCCGCAATTCAATGCTTCGTATAAAGTGGTTGGCGATTTGATGATTTTCTATGCTGGTGCCGAAGGAAATTTGGAACAAAACTCCTATATGGATTTTGTGAATGAAAATCCGTTTTTATCACCAACATTAAATATTGCACCAACAGACAAGCAGTATGATATTTTTGCCGGATTAAAAGGGAAATTGACTAATAATGTGAGTTATAATGTTAAAGCTTCGTATGCAAACGAAAGAAATAAAGCCTTGTTTAGAAGCAATGATTATAATGAAAATACGAGTAATGATGATTATGCGTATGGAAACTCTTTTCAAGTAGTGTATGACGATATGAAAACATTGAGTTTTTACGGAGAATTAAAAGCTGATTTTTCTGAAGATGTAACTTTTGGGATCAACGGAACTTTCAGTAGTTATACTAATGATTTTCAACAAGAGGCTTGGAATTTGCCAACAATTAAATTGAATTCAAATCTTGATTTTAATATAACAGAGAAATGGTTCGCTGGTGCAAATGTGTTCTACGTGGGCGAGCGAAAAGATTTTCAGATAAATACGGCCTTTTCGGCAAATGCTGCTCCTGTAACTTTAAAATCTTATTTTGATGTAAATGCAAATGTTGGATTCAAATACAGCGACCGATTGACTGCTTTTGCAAGTGCCAATAATATCACTAATAATGCCTACCAAAAATGGTTGAATTACCCAGTTCAGGGATTTCAAGTGATTTTAGGAGTAAATTATAAATTTGATTTTTAAATCCCCACCCCAGCTCTCCCCAAAGGAGAGGGAGCCGAAACGGAAAACAATCTTCGCTTTTTTTATTAAAAAAAATGAAAGCCTGAGAGGGTTCAAAACTATGTCAGGCTTGTAATTCTAATTATGACTTTCAAACAAAAAATACATACCCATTATTTACAATTAGTTCAGGATCGAATCGATGTTTTCAAAGACATGATTGTGGCGCTTACCGAAGATTCTAAGAACGATGCCAAAGGTTCTGCTGGAGACAAACATGAAACCGCTTTGTCAATGATGCACATTGAACAGGAAAAACTCAATCGTAAATTGAGAGAAGTACTGGATCAAAAAACAGTTTTGGATAAAATTGATGCTGCTACTATTGCCGAAACAATTATTTTGGGGAGCTTGGTAAAAGCGAACGGAATCTATTTGTATCTGAGTGTGGCGCTTCCAAAAATCAATGTCGAGGGAATCAATATTATCGCATTATCACCACAATCTCCTTTGGGAAATAAACTCATGGGAAATCAAGAAGGTTTTACTTTTGAGATTAACAGTACGAAGTATTTGGTAGAGACTATTGAATAAAATCCGTTATAATGCGTCCCGAAACTTCGGAAGTTGCATCCGTCTCATTTGCATCCCTTTTTACAATTCTCAACTTCTATTCCTTTTTTATTCTTTTTTAATTACATTTTAAATACAAATGCTAATTTTTGGTTATAATTTATAACTAAAAATAGCATTTGTGTTTTTCAATTAGAACTATAACTCCATCTTTGCCTTATCAAAATAAACAAAACATTAAAAATATATAGTTATGTGCGGAATAGTATGTGCCTTTGATTTAAAACAAAAAGCGGAAGTTTTAAGACCGCAAGTATTAGAAATGTCTAAAATTATCCGTCATCGTGGACCGGACTGGAGTGGAATTTTTAGTAATGAAAAAGCCATTTTGTCTCACGAACGTTTGGCAATTGTCGATCCTGCGTCAGGGAAACAACCGTTGTTCAGTGAAGATAAACAACTTGTTTTAGCTGCAAATGGTGAAATCTATAACCACAGAGAATTGCGTAAACAATTTGAAGGAAAATACAACTTCCAAACAGAAAGTGACTGCGAAGTAATTCTAGCACTTTACAAAGAAAAAGGACCTCATTTTATAGATGAAATGAATGGAATTTTTGGATTTGCTATTTATGATGTAGAAAAAGACGAGTATTTTGTTGCTCGTGATCACATGGGAATTATTCCATTATACATTGGTTGGGATGAGCACGGAACTTTTTATGTAGCTTCAGAATTGAAAGCGCTAGAAGGATATTGTACCAAAATACAATTGTTTCCTCCGGGACATTATATGTCTAGTAAAGACGGCGAATTTGTACAATGGTATAAAAGAGAATGGACAGATTACGATGCCGTAAAAGACAACGTAACCAGCATTGATGAAATTAAAGTGGCTTTAGAAGCTGCGGTTCACAGACAATTGATGAGTGATGTGCCTTATGGAGTATTACTTTCCGGCGGGTTAGATTCTTCTATTACTTCGGCTGTAGCCAAAAAATATGCGCAAAAACGTATTGAATCTGGAGATGTTGCTGATGCTTGGTATCCGCAATTACATTCTTTCTCAGTAGGATTAGAAGGTTCTCCAGATTTAGCGGCAGCTCAAATCGTGGCGGATCATATTGGAACGATTCACCACGAAATTAAATTCACTATCCAAGAAGGTTTGGATGCGGTTAAAGATGTAATTTACAACCTGGAAACCTATGATGTGACTACTATTAGAGCATCGACACCTATGTGGTTAATGGCGAGAGTTATTAAATCTATGGGAATCAAAATGGTATTGTCAGGCGAAGGAGCAGATGAACTTTTTGGAGGATATTTGTATTTCCACAAAGCTCCAAACGCAAGAGAATTCCACGAAGAAAACGTACGTAAATTAGGTAAATTGCACATGTATGACTGTTTGCGTGCGAACAAAAGTTTAGCAGCATGGGGAATTGAAGGACGTGTGCCGTTTTTAGATAAAGAATTTATGGATGTGGCTATGCGCGTTAATCCTCAGGATAAAATGATTAATGCAGAACATCCAATGGAAAAGTGGGTAGTTCGTAAAGCTTTTGAAGAGATGTTGCCGCCAAGTGTTGCTTGGAGACAAAAAGAACAATTTAGTGATGGTGTAGGATACGGTTGGATTGATACTTTGAAAGAAGTGGTAGCGGTTGAAATTTCGGATGAGCAATTAGCAAATGCTAAATACAAGTTTCCTTTACAAACGCCAACTTCAAAAGAGGAATATTATTATCGTTCTATTTTTCATGAACATTTTCCAAGTGATGCAGCTGCTTTGTGTGTTCCGCAAGAAGCAAGCGTTGCGTGTAGTACAAAAATTGCATTAGAATGGGATGAAGCATTCAAGAACATGAATGATCCTTCAGGAAGAGCAGTTGCTAGCGTGCATGATGATGCGTATGCAAAAGCATAAACACAGTTAAGTAAGATTTTACAAATAGATAAACGCTCTCCTTTTCGAGAGCGTTTTTTTATGGAAATAATCAGAATGGTCAAGTTAAGAATTCGAAAAATTCTTTTAATTCTGTTTGTTTAAAATAATTCGGTTCAGTTTTTTTATATTAGCACAACTAAAATGTTTATTATGAGATCTATTACTTTATTTCTTGCTTTGTTTTTGTTGATTTCCTGTGATCAAAAGAATAAAGTTACCGTTGATACTATTATTACTGATGCAACTATTTACTCGGTGAATAACTCTTTTGCTGAGGCTTCGGCTATGGCAATTGATAAGGGAAAAATTGTCGCTATTGGCACAAATAGCGAAATTTCAAAACAATATGAATCCAAGAATACAATAGACGGGGAAGGAAAATTTATTTACCCGGGCTTGATTGATGCGCACTGCCATTTTTATAGCTATGGTTTAAGCTTGCAGGAAGCTGATTTACGCGGTACCAAAAGTATGGACGAAATAATTACTCGTTTAAAGGCTTTTCAAAAAGATAAAAATCCAACGTTTATTGTGGGTAATGGTTGGGATCAAAACGACTGGAAAATAAAAAAGTATCCTACAAAAGCTGATTTAGACGCTGCATTTCCTGATATTCCTGTAGTTTTAAACAGAGTTGACGGTCATGCGATTATCGTTAATAGTAAGGTATTAAAATTAGCAGGAATCACTAAAGATACGAAAGCAGATGGCGGTCAGATTGAAATTGCTAATGGAGAACCAACAGGAATTTTAGTAGATAATCCGATGGAATTAGTGTTTAAAATAATTCCTAAACCAACTCGTAAAATACAAATAGCCGCTTTGCTGGATGCCGAAAAAGTAATGTTTGATTATGGATTGACAACCGTAAATGATGCAGGATTAGATCCGGACATTATTCATTTGATGGATAGTTTGCAAAAAGCAAAAGTGATGAAGCTTAATGTGTATGCAATGATTACTGCAAATCAGAAAAATATTGATTTATATCTAAAAAAAGGAATTTATAAAACGGATAATCTAAATGTACGATCCTTTAAAATGTACGGTGATGGCGCTTTGGGTTCTCGTGGTGCTTGCATGCACAAACCGTATTCTGACATGCCAGGTCAATATGGCGCTTTGCTGGCACCAATTTCTGGATTAAAAGATGTAGCTAAACAAATTGCGGTTTCAAAGTTTCAGTTGAATACGCATGCTATTGGCGATTCGGCAAATACGGTGATTTTGAAAATTTACGGAGATGTTTTGGCTGGAACCAAAGATAGAAGATGGAAAATTGAGCACGCACAAGTTTTGCGTGAACAAGATTTTGATTATTTCAAATTTGGAATTATTCCTTCGGTTCAACCTACGCATGCCACATCCGATATGTATTGGGCGGAAGATAGATTAGGGAAAGAAAGGCTGAAAAATGCCTATGCTTATAAAAAATTACTTCAAAAAGCGGGAATGGTAGCCCTTGGGACTGATTTTCCTGTGGAGGAAGTGAATCCCATGCTGACTTTTCATGCTGCAGTTGCGAGAAAAGACAGTAAGGAATATCCAAAAGGTGGTTTCCAAATGGAGAATGCATTGACCAGAGCCGAAACGTTAAGAGGAATGACCATTTGGGCTGCTTATTCAAATTTCGAAGAAAAAGAAAAAGGAAGTCTTGAAGTGGGGAAATGGGCTGATTTTGTTATGTATGATCAGGATTTAATGAAAGTGGAAGAAAATAAAATAGTGAAAATGAAACCAATGGGCACGTATTTAAAAGGTCAGAAAGTGAAATAAGTTTGCGGCCCTTCTTTGATGATTTGCTATTGTAATAGCATAAATTTATTAATGGAGTATTTTAATTACATTTTAAATGTAAAATTAATTTTTTTGTTTTAAATGTAAACTAAATAGTGTGTTTGTGTTTTGTATTTGTAACTGCTATCGCATATTTGTCGGATTGAATTGGTAAAAAAATAAAAATATAGTTTTATGTGCGGAATATTAGCCATTATAGGAAGAGCAAAAGATGAACAATTAGTTGGAGAACTTTCAAAGAGAATGTCTCATCGTGGTCCGGATGAAAGTGATTTACATGTTACGGAAAAAGGGCATATTTTAAGTCACGAACGTTTATCGATAATCGATTTGCATTCCGGAAAACAACCAATACAAGGCACAAAAACGGCCTACATGGTTCATAATGGCGAAATATACAATCATCAGGAATTGAGGGATGGTGTTTTGAAAGATCATACTTTTAGAACGAAATCTGATTCAGAGGTTATTGTGCATTTGTATGAAGAGTTTGGTTACGATTTTTGCAATATGCTTGATGGAGATTGGGCTTTTGTGGTGGTGGATGGTGATGATTTTATTGCTGGTAGAGACCCAATGGGAGTAAAGCCGTTGTATTATGGTTTGGACGAAAGAGGAAGAATCTATTTCTCCTCTGAAATGAAACCTATTGCAGATCAATGCAAAACATTTTCTACTTTTCCTCCGGGACATTTTTATACTCAAAAAACAGGTTTTGTAAAATATTACAAACCGGAATATGAAGATTATTTAAAAGCCGATCAAGAATTAGATTTGGAGTTAATCAGAGAAACGTTAACTGAAGCGACTCGTAAACGATTAATGAGCGATGTGCCCATTGGTGTGTTACTTTCTGGAGGATTAGATTCCTCATTGACTTCAGCAATTGCTTCTCGTTTATTGGCAGAAAGTGGCCAGAAATTAAAATCATTTTCAATTGGTTTGAACGCTGATGCACCTGATGCGGTCGCTGCCAGAAAAGTTGCTGAGTATTTAGGAACAGAGCATCATGAAATTCATTTTACTGTCGAAGAAGGAATTAAAATTTTAGACAAACTAATCTGGCATTTAGAAACCTATGATGTGACTTCGGTACGAGCAAGTACACCTATGTATTTCTTGTCGAAAGCGATTACGGATTTGGGTGTAAAGGTGGTGCTTTCAGGCGAAGGAGCTGATGAAATCTTTGGTGGATATTTGTATTTTAGAAATGCACCTTCGGCAGAGGATTTTCAAAAGGAAACTATCGAAAGAGTGCAGAAATTATTTACTGCCGATTTATTAAGAGCAGATAAATCGACTATGGCACATGGTTTAGAGACTAGAGTTCCGTTTTTAGACAAAGCTTTCTTAGATATAGCCGTTCGCATCAAAGCAGAAGAGAAGATGCCTAAAACGTACGATGGAAAGGAAAAATACATTCTAAGAAAGGCATTTGATACTCCAGGCAATCCATATCTTCCGGAGGAAGTTTTATGGAGACAAAAAGAACAATTTTCTGATGGAGTAGGATACAACTGGATTGATCAATTGATTGAATATTGTGCAACGCAAGTTACGGATGAGCAATTAGCCGGAGCAGCAGGAGAATTCCCATACAATTCTCCTGCAACTAAAGAAGCTTATTTTTACAGATCTATATTTAATAAATATTATCCGCAAGTAAGTGCCGCGCAAACAGTTAGGAAATGGATTCCAAAATGGCAAGAAAACCTAGATCCAAGCGGAAGAGCTAATGCAGCGCATGTTCAGGCAGATACTGAAATTGCTAAAACAGGAGTTACAGTTTAAAATATTAATTTGATTTTGCATAAATAGAAAACGCTCTCGATTTTGAGAGCGTTTTTTTTTGTGGTTATATGAACAAATGTTAATAACTTAAGAGCTTAAAAAGGGATTTTAACGGTTATATAATTTGCGTTTTTATATATTTGCGTGTTAGACAAAAATTACATTTTTTTAGAATAAAATATATGAGCGAAGAAATCAAGAAGGACAATTATTCAGCGGATAGTATTCAGGCATTAGAGGGAATGGAGCACGTAAGAATGCGTCCATCGATGTATATTGGAGATGTAGGTGTTCGAGGACTACACCACTTAGTTTATGAGGTTGTAGATAACTCTATTGATGAGGCAATGGGAGGCCATTGTGATACCATCAGAGTCGATATAAATGAAGATGGGTCTATTTCTGTTGAAGATAATGGACGTGGTATTCCAGTTGGTATTCATAAAAAAGAAGGTGTTTCGGCATTGGAAGTTGTAATGACTAAGATTGGTGCCGGAGGTAAGTTTGATAAAGATTCTTATAAAGTTTCTGGAGGACTTCACGGTGTTGGGGTTTCTGTAGTAAATGCTTTGTCGAATCATTTGAGAGCTACCGTTCACAGTAGTGATGGAAAAGTGTATGAACAAGAGTATGAAAAAGGAAAAGCGTTGTATCCGGTTAAACAAATTGGAGAAACGTCTAAAAGAGGAACAATCGTTACTTTTTACCCGGATCCAAGCATATTTACGCAAACAATAGAGTATTCTTATGATACTTTATCTGCTCGTATGCGTGAATTGTCTTATTTGAATAAAGGAATCACAATTACTTTTACAGACAAAAGAGAATTAGATAAAGACGGTAATTTTGTTTCTGAAATTTTTCATTCTGATGAAGGTTTAAAAGAATACATCCGTTATTTAGATGGAAATCGTGAGCCAATTATTGCGCACGTTATTTCTATGGATCATGAAAAAGGAGAAATTCCGGTTGAGGTTGCATTAATTTACAATACAAGTTATACAGAGAATATTTTCTCTTACGTAAATAATATAAATACACACGAAGGAGGAACGCACTTGCAAGGTTTCAGAACAGGTCTTACGAGATCGTTAAAGAAATATGCAGATGCTTCGGGAATGTTAGATAAACTGAAATTTGATATTTCTGGTGATGACTTCCGTGAAGGGTTAACAGCTATTATTTCGGTAAAAGTTGCTGAACCACAATTTGAAGGACAAACTAAAACGAAACTTGGAAACAGAGAAGTTGTTTCTCCGGTAAGTCAAGCGGTGAGTGAGATGATTGAGAATTATTTGGAAGAAAATCCAAATGATGCCCGTATCATTGTTCAAAAAGTAATTCTAGCAGCACAAGCGCGTCACGCAGCCAAAAAAGCACGTGAAATGGTTCAGCGCAAAACCGTAATGGGTGGCGGTGGATTGCCAGGAAAATTATCAGATTGTTCTGAACAAGATCCTGCAAAATGTGAAGTGTATCTTGTCGAGGGAGATTCGGCAGGTGGAACTGCAAAACAAGGTCGTGATCGTGCTTTTCAAGCTATTTTGCCATTACGTGGTAAGATTTTGAACGTAGAAAAAGCAATGCATCACAAGGTTTTTGAAAACGAAGAGATTCGAAATATATTTACTGCTCTTGGAGTTACAATAGGAACTGCCGAAGATAGTAAAGCCTTAAATATTGAAAAATTACGCTACCATAAAGTAATTATTATGTGTGATGCCGATGTCGATGGTAGTCACATTTCTACTTTAATCTTAACATTCTTCTTTAGATTTATGAAAGAATTAATCGAAGAAGGTCACGTATATATTGCAGCACCACCTTTATATTTAGTTAAAAAAGGAAACAAGAAAGAATACGCTTGGAATGACGTACAACGTGATCAAGCGAATGAAAGAATGGGCGGAAGCGCAGGAATTCAACGTTATAAAGGTCTTGGAGAGATGAACGCGGAGCAATTATGGGAAACCACAATGGATCCAAGTTTCAGAACTTTGCGTCAGGTAACTATTGACAGTTTGGCGGAAGCCGATAGAGTATTCTCTATGTTAATGGGTGACGAAGTACCACCACGAAGAGAATTTATTGAGAAAAATGCAGTCTATGCAAATATTGATGCTTAATAACAAATAAACGATTAACCACAGAAATTAACTAATAACCGAATAAACTTTAAAATATGAAAGTTACAATTGTAGGAGCAGGAAATGTAGGTGCAACTTGTGCAGATGTGATTTCTTATAGAGGAATTGCCAGCGAAGTAGTGTTGTTAGATATCAGAGAAGGTTTTGCTGAAGGTAAAGCTTTGGATATTATGCAATGCGCTACTAATACGGGTTTTAATACCAAAGTATCAGGCGTTACCAATGATTATTCTAAAACCGCTGGAAGTGATGTAGTTGTTATTACATCAGGGATTCCAAGAAAACCAGGAATGACTCGTGAAGAATTAATAGGTATTAATGCGGGAATTGTGAAAACGGTTGCTGAAAATGTATTGAAACATTCTCCGGATACTATAATAGTTGTAGTTTCTAATCCTATGGATACAATGACTTATTTAGCATTGAAATCTACTGGATTACCAAAAAACAGAATAATAGGTATGGGAGGAGCATTAGACAGCTCACGTTTCAGAACGTATTTGTCTTTAGCTTTAGACAAACCGGCTAATGATATTTCAGCGATGGTTATCGGTGGGCATGGTGATACTACTATGATTCCTTTAACAAGATTGGCTTCTTATAATGGAATTCCGGTTTCTCAATTTCTATCGGAAGAAGAATTGCAAAAAGTAGCTGCAGATACTATGGTTGGTGGAGCTACACTTACGGGGCTTTTAGGAACATCAGCTTGGTATGCTCCAGGAGCTTCAGTTGCTTTCTTGGTTGATAGTATTTTGAATGATCAAAAGAAAATGATTGCTTGTTCTGTTTTTGTTGAAGGAGAATACGGTCAAGATGATATCTGTATTGGAGTTCCTTGTATTATTGGTAAAAATGGAGTGGAAGAAATTCTTGATATTAACCTCAATGAACAAGAAAAAGCCTTGTTTGCTAAAAGTGCAGATGCTGTTAGACAAATGAATGATGCTTTAAAATCGATTTTAGCATAAAAAATTACATATATAATAAGGAAGACTGCTAATATGCAGTCTTTTTCTTGAGATTAATTAATAAATAAATTGGTTAATCTTAACGTTAATTATATATTTGCTCGGTTTAAAAAAATGATGTAGTTCGAGATATTCTTTTTTGAATTTAAAAAATCGATGTCAAGTCTTATTCTATAAGGTTTAAAGCAAAAATAAATAAATAAAAAATAATTAATTTTTAGTAATAATGCAGAATAAAGGACTTATTAAATTTTTCGCAATTCTATTTGCATTGGTAAGTATTTACCAACTTTCTTTCACTTTTGTCGCAAGCAAAGTAAAAAGTGATGCAAAATCTTTTGCAGGTGGAAATCCTGAAAAAGAAGTAAAATATTTAGATTCTATTGGTAAAGAAAAAGTATTTAATCTTGGTTTTACCGATTTTACATTCAATGAAGTTAGTGACAAACAAATCAATAAAGGTCTTGACTTAGAAGGTGGTATCAATGTTATACTTCAAATATCTGTAAAAGACATTTTAAAAGGATTATCGAATAATTCTAAAAACCCAGTTTTCAATAAGTCTTTGGCTGATGCCACTGCAGATGTACAAGGGAATAAATCGTATTTAGATAAGTTTTTTGATGCTTTTGAAGCAAATTCAAAAGGAACTGTAAAATTAGCGTCTCCTGATATTTTCGCAAACAGAAGTTTGCAAGGTGAAGGTGGTGTTGATTTCCAAATGACAGATTCAGAAGTTAAAAAAGTAATCAAAAGAAAAGTTGATGAATCTGTAGAAAGTGCTTTTGGCGTTTTAAGAAAACGTATCGATCAATTTGGTGTAACACAACCTAATATTCAAAAATTAGGAAATTCAGGTCAAATTCTTGTTGAACTTCCTGGTGCAAAAGATGTGGATCGTGCTAAAAAATTATTATCAAGTACAGCTCAATTGCAGTTTTGGGAAACTTATAAAATTGACGAAATTGGTAACTTTTTAATGGCTGCTAATGAGTCATTGAAAAAAACTGAAATCAAAATTACTGAAGTAAAACCAGTTGTAAAAGATTCTTTAAGTGCTTTGCTTACGGATACTAAAGATTCAACGGCTACTAAAAAAGGAGAAAATCCTTTGTTTGATAAAATTATTGGTCAAGGTGGAGGTCCAGTTTTAGGGCTTTTCTCTCCAAAAGATACTGCTGTAGTAAATGGATATTTGAAAAGAGCTGATATTAGAGTGTTATTGTCAGGAGACCAACGTTATGCAAAATTCGTTTGGGGTAAGCCAATGATAATTAAAGATGCTAAAGCAAAAGATATTGATGCTGTAGAATTATATGCTTTAAAAGGAAACAGAGACAATGTACCTTCAATGAGTGGTGGTGTGGTTACAGATGCTAGCGATACATTTGACCAATCAGGTAAACCGGCAGTTTCTATGCAAATGAACGGTCAAGGTGCAAAAGCTTGGGAAGAATTAACAGGTAGAGCGTATACTCAAAAAAGTAATATAGCTATAGTTCTTGATGATGTGGTTTATTCTGCACCGGGAGTTTCTACAGGTCCTATTTCAGGTGGTAGATCTGAAATTTCTGGAGCTTTTGATATTACAGAAACTAAAGATTTAGCGAATGTGTTAAGAGCAGGTAAACTTCCTGCTGCTGCAGATATTGTTCAATCAGAAGTGGTAGGTCCATCCTTAGGTCAAGAAGCAATTGATAACGGTACTAACTCTGCTTTGATAGGATTACTTTTAGTATCACTTTGGATGATGATTTATTATGGTAAAGCAGGTTGGTATGCTAATGTTGCATTAGCGGTTAACTTACTTTTCTTATTCGGAATTTTAGCAAGTATAGGAGCAGTTCTTACATTGCCAGGTATTGCCGGTATCGTTTTAACAATGGGAACAGCAGTTGATGCGAATATCATTATTTACGAAAGAGCAAAAGAAGAATTGCGTGCGGGTAAAACACTGGAAGAAGCTGTTAAAACTTCATACAGTTGGAGAGGTGCAATGTCATCTATCACTGATGCGAATGTTACACATATTTTAACTGGAGCAGTATTGTTTATTTTTGGTTCAGGACCAATCAAAGGTTTTGCTACTACCTTATTAATTGGTATCGTAACGTCATTATTTACTTCAATCTTTATTGCACGAATCTTCATTGATTGGAACATAAGCAAAAAGAATGATTTGACGTTTGTTACAAATTTCTCTAAGAATATGTTTAATAACTTTCATTTTGATTTCTTAGGAGTGAAAAAATGGACTTATCTGTTCTCTAGTATAGTTGTTATTATTAGTGTTATTTCATTAGCAACAAATGGTCTGGATGAAGGAGTTGATTTTGTAGGAGGAAGAACATTCCAAGTACGTTTTGAAAAACCAATTGAAACAGAAACTGTAAAAGCGGAATTAGCTAAAGTTTTTGATGGAAGTGCTGAAGTAAAAGTTTTTGGGAATGATAATCAATTAAAGATAACAACAAAATACAAAGTTCAAGAGCCAGGAATTAAAGCAGATGAAGAAGTAAATAAATTGTTGTTTGCTACTTTAAAACAGCATTTTTCAGCAGACATGACTTATGATAAGTTTGTAAATTCTTATGATGGAAAAAAATTAGGAGTTTTACAAGCTTCTAAAGTTGGTCCAACCGTAGCAGAGGACATTAAGACTAATGCATATTGGGCGGTTCTTGGAGCGATGGCTATTGTATTTTTATATTTAATGATCAGTTACAGAAAATGGCAATACAGTTTAGGAGCTATTGCAGCAATTGCACATGATGTTATATTTGTATTAGGTATTTACTCTTTATGCTACAAATTCATGCCTTTTGGTATGGAAATCGATCAGCATTTTATCGCTGCGATTCTTACTGTTATTGGATATTCGATGAATGATACCGTTATTGTATTTGATAGGGTGAGAGAGTTTTTAGCAGGTAAAACTAAAGGGTCCTTCTCAGACATTGTAAATCAGTCAATTAATACAACAATGTCCAGAACAATCAATACTTCATTAACTATGATTGTGGTTTTATTAATCATGTTCGTTTTTGGTGGGGAATCTATCAGAGGATTTATTTTCGCTATGTTAGTAGGTATTATCGTAGGAACTTATTCTTCATTGTTTATTGCAACTCCAGTACTTGTGGATACAATATCTAAAGAAGATAAAAATAAGGTAGAAAAATCTCATTTAGAAGAGTAAACTCTTTTCCATGATATTTTAAAAGAGATTCAACGAAAGTTGAATCTCTTTTTTTTCTGCTATAATCCAATATTGATTTTTATTTGTAATTTAACAATTGGTAACAAAGAGTAGAGGAGTTTTAAATCTAAATGTATCTATAAGAAATGACTTCTTATTGCAATTCTTATTTGTAGTTCAATTCTATTCTATGCGCAAGACAGACACGGTAAATTTGAATTTGGCTTTGCATACGGATTGAGAAATGAATTTAAGAATAGAAATTACACCTATACAAATGAGTATTTCAAGGTGCAACTATTTTATAAAGTAAAAGCAACAAGGAATTTTAGTTATGAGTTTTTACTTCAGCCGGAACTTAATTTCGCCACACATCAATTGACAAATTTGTATTTTTTGTACCTGATGATCCAGATTATTTGGCTAAACGGAAACAATTTACAAAGTTAAAGAATATTAGTGAATGTGTGTTAAATGCTGGTTTTCTGGTCAGGAAACGTGTGCTTAAATCATCCAGTATATAATTTTTTGGGAGCGTTGGACCAATGATTACCGACACCGAAACAGAACTTTTATCCAAAGGTTTTGCTTTTGTGGGTGTTTTAGCGATAGGATTTACTATTAAAGTATACAAGGTGACTTTCGATATAAGACCAAATATCAAATGCAGGATTGCAAAAAACTAGTTCGGGTTACAATACTAAAAATATTGAGTTTGGGATTTCAATACCGCTGTAAAAAAAGCGTTAACTACTGGATGTAGGTAACGCTTTTTGTATAAGTGAGAATTTTGTTTTAATTCGTTAATTCTTTATCGGCTGTAAAAATGAAATACAATCCTATCAGAATAAATGGAATACTAAGCCATTGTCCAGTTGAAAACAAACCTAAAGCACTTTCAAATCCTCCTTGACTTTCTTTAACTGATTCTACAATAAAACGAACTGTGAACAAGAGAACTAGGAATGCTCCAAAAATAAATCCGGTATGTTTTCTTTTTTCAGTTTTCCAATACAAGAAAAATAAAATTGCAAAAACAAAAACGTAGCAAAATGCTTCGTACAATTGAGTAGGGTGTTTTACTGGAACTTGCTCCAGCAATGAGGCAAATTTTGGGTCGGTTGCTATTGCTGTATAGGCATCTTTAGGATTCGCTTTTTGTGTTGCGTTTACGGCATCCATTGGGCTGAAATGATCTTTGATGAATTTTATTCCAAATGAAGAGGTGGTCTCATG
This sequence comes from Flavobacterium sp. GNP002, assembly GCF_054343795.1. Lineage (NCBI taxonomy): Bacteria > Pseudomonadati > Bacteroidota > Flavobacteriia > Flavobacteriales > Flavobacteriaceae > Flavobacterium > Flavobacterium sp. GNP002. The sequence continues at coordinate 315,982 of NZ_JBTGUW010000001.1, read as the reverse complement.
ACCTATAATTTCCGAATTGAAAAAATTTCCTAATCTAACAAAAATAGCTCCACTGGCTACAGGAATTACCACTCGGTCTAAAATCCACATTTGTGGTCTTTTCAAGATGTTTTTACTGTAAAAATACATGGCAATTATTATAGAAATAGCTGCGCCATGACTCGCTAAACCTTGGTAACCGGTAAATTCAAAATTTGGAGAAAAACGGAAAGGCAAAATGATTTCCAATAAATGATTGCGGTAATATTCCCAATCATAAAAGAAAACGTGTCCTAAACGAGCACCTATCAAAGTGGCAAGTACAGTCCAGATAAACAAAGAATCTAATTTTTCTATAGATTCTCCTTCACGTTCAAATATATGTTTCATGATGTACCAGCCTAATCCAAAAGCAATTACAAACATTAAGCTGTAATATCTAATGATAAAAAAGCCTAAATCGATTCCTTCTGATGGATTCCAAACGATGTTTAAAGCGTGTGTCATTTAGTGTTAAATTTGTTTATTAGTCGTAAAAATAAAGATTTAAAGTAAAATTTCGTATTTAAAAAAAGTTAATGTTTATGATTACATACTTTTTTGGGAACAGGATCGTAACCCGTTTTCCCCCAAGGATTACAACTCAAAATACGTTTCATTCCTAAAAATCCACCATAAAATAAGCCATGGGTTTGTAATGCTTCAATCATATACGAAGAGCAAGTAGGTTCAAATCTACAAGCTGCAGGTGTAAAAGGGGAAATAGCAACTTGATAAAACCGAACCAATAGCAAAAAAGGGTAAACAATTATTTTTGACAACATGACTTTAGTATTAAAATTTAAAACTTCATTTTTGTTAATCAAAATTATTTCACGGTATTAATCTGCAACTTGATATGGAAAACTAAATGCTAAAAGTAGTTCCTTCTTTTCCGTCTTTCAACTGAATTCCCAATGCAATCAATTGATCCCTAATTTGGTCTGATAATGCAAAATTCTTATTGTCACGAGCTTGTTTTCTCATTTCAATAAGCATGTTTACAGTTCCTTCTAATTTGTCATTACTGCTATCCGAAACTTTTTCATCTTCCAATCCTAGTACTTCAAAAACAAAACTGTTCATTGCTTTTTCAAAAGATTTCAAGTCCTCAGCATTCAAGGTTTCTTTTCCGTCTTTCAATAGATTGATAAAACGGACACCTTCAAATAACTGAGCAATTAAAATTGGCGTATTAAAATCATCATTCATGGCATCGTAACATAATTGTTTCCATGCCGGAATAGCAATAGTGCTTTTTGTGTCAGCAGTGATATCCTTAAACGTATTCATAGCTTCCATTAATCGTTTGTACCCTTTTTCTGCAGCTACAATAGCATCGTCAGAAAAATCAAGAATACTTCTGTAATGCGCTTGTAACATAAAAAATCGTGCTACCGATGCTGAAAAGGCTTTACTCAAAATGGTGTTGTCACCAGTCAATATTTCTCGCGGTAAAATGTTATTTCCCGTAGATTTAGCCATTTTTTTACCGTTCAAAGTCAGCATATTGGCATGTAACCAATAATTAACAGGAGTTTGACCGGTACAAGCTTCGTTTTGAGCAATTTCACACTCATGATGCGGGAATTTTAAATCCATTCCGCCGCCGTGAATATCAAAATGATTGCCCAAGTATTTGGTGCTCATTGCAGTGCATTCAAGATGCCATCCTGGGAATCCATCACTCCATGGTGAAGGCCAACGCATGATATGTTGGGCTTCTGCTTTTTTCCAAAGTGCAAAATCCTGTGGATTTCTCTTGTCACTTTGTCCGTCTAGATCACGGGTATTGGCAAGCATATCCTCAATGTTACGACCACTTAATCGTCCGTAATGATTGGTTTCATTGAATTTTACCACATCAAAATAAACGGATCCATTCGCTTCATAGCCAATTCCTTTGTCAATAATAGTTTTGATTATTTCAATTTGCTCAATAATATGGCCCGTTGCCGTTGGTTCAATACTTGGTGGCAAAAAGTTAAATTCATTCAATATATCATGAAAATCTACAGTGTAACGCTGTACAACTTCCATTGGTTCCAATTGCTCCAGACGTGCTTTTTTGGCAATTTTATCTTCACCTTCGTCCACATCATCTACAATATGCCCAACATCCGTAATGTTTCTAACGTAACGCACTTTGTAATCCAAATGTAAAAAATACCTGAAAATTACGTCAAAAGACATAAAAGTACGCACGTTTCCAAGATGCACATTGCTGTAAACCGTAGGTCCACAAACGTACATTCCTACATTTCCTTCGTGAATGGGTGTGAATGCTTCTTTTTCTCCCGAAAGAGAATTGTATATTTTTAGATTTTGGCTACTATATAATGGCATTTTCTATTTTTTAGGAGCTTATTCCTGCTGTACGCTTAATCTTTTTATGGCGAAAAAAGCCATAAAAAGGATATCGCTTCCATCAGGGCTAGGGCTTGTCGGTACTATGAAATTTATTTCTATTTTAGAACTTTGTCTCTAATTTAATATAATCCAAAAACTCTCTGCGAGTTACTGCATCTTTAAATTTCCCGCCAAATTCAGATGTGACAGTACTGCTTTCTATATCACTGATTCCTCTTGAATTAACGCAAAGATGCTTAGCATCAATCACGCAAGCTACATCTTCTGTACCCAATGCGATTTGTAATTCCTGAACAATTTGCATAGTCAAACGCTCTTGAACCTGGGGTCTTTTGGCATAATATTCAACAATACGATTCATTTTAGATAATCCAATTACGGTTCCATTAGAAATATAAGCCACATGTGCTCTTCCTATAATGGGTAATAAGTGATGTTCGCAGGTAGAATATACGATGATGTTTTTTTCAACTAACATTTCACCGTATTTATAATTATTATCAAATGTAGATGCTTTTGGTTTTTTAGCCGGATTTAAACCTCCAAAAATTTCCTTCACAAACATTTTTGCAACACGATTGGGTGTGCCTTTCAAACTATCATCCGTTAAGTCCATTCCAAGTGTAATTAGAATGCTCTCAACATCTTTTTTTATTTTTTCAATTTTATCATCATCAGAAATGTCAAAAGCATCATCTCTTACTGGATTTTTTGCGGATAAACTAACATGATTATCTCCTATTTCGTCTTGAAATTCTTCGTTTTTTATCATTAAAAGCAACTATTATTGTTGGTATAAATATTTAAGCGGTAAAGATAAATAATAAAAATTTAAGAATTTCTATCGTTCCCACTATTTAAGACTACTTTATCGGTTTCTATAAGCCTTTATCATTTCTTTTTTTAGAAGTAAAAAGAAAGGCAATAACGAGTTCGTTATTGCCTTTATATATAGAAGTCAATTTACTTTAGTGGTAAATGTAAAATTTCTTGTTTAATTATGATTTTGTTAAGGATGCATTATAAACAGGAATTGCTGCTTTTAAGATTCTCACTGCGCTAATTAAGTCAGCTTTCTTCAAAACATAAGCGATTCGAACCTGATTTAATCCCATTCCTGGAGTAGAATAAAAGCCTGCTGCGGGTGCTACCATTACAGTTTCACCATTTAAATCATAGCTTTCTAAAAGCCATTGTGCAAAATTATCAGCATTTTCAACAGGAAGTTGTGCAATACAATAAAAAGCACCTTTTGGTTTTGATACTATAACACCTTCAATTTTATTCAACTCATTTATTAAAGTATCTCTACGTTCTCTATATTCTGAAATTACTTCATCAAAATAACTTTTTGGAGTATCAAGAGCTGCTTCACTTGCAATCTGTTCAATAGTAGGAGGACTTAATCTAGCTTGTGCAAATTTCATAGCGGTAGCCATCACTTCCTTGTTTTTAGAAACAATACATCCTATTCTTGCGCCACACATACTGTATCTCTTAGAAACCGAATCAATCATTATAGCGTGTTCTTCAAGTTCCGGAACATTCATTACTGAATAATGGATGTCACCATCATACGTAAACTCACGATATACTTCATCAGAAATCAAGAACAAATCATGTTTTTTGACTAAAGCTGCCAGTTGCATAATTTCTTCTTTCGAATATAAATATCCCGTTGGATTTCCGGGGTTGCAAATAAGGATAGCTTTCGTTTTTGGAGTAATCAGTTTTTCAAAATCTTCTACAGCTGGTAAAGCAAAACCAGTTTCAATAGTCGAAATTACAGGAACAACAGTAACGCCTGACGCTGTTGAAAAACCATTGTAATTAGCATAAAATGGTTCTGGGATAATGATTTCATCTCCTTGGTCCATAGTGCTTCCCATCGCAAACATAAGCGCTTCTGATCCACCAGTTGTAATAATGATGTCTTCAATATTTACTGAAATCCCTTGATTGATATAATAGGCAGAAAGTTTTTTTCTATAGCTTTCATTTCCAGCAGAATGACTGTATTCCAGGATAGTTAAATCAATATTTTTAACTGCATTCATGGCAACTTCAGGAGTTTTAATATCCGGTTGACCAATGTTTAAATGGAATACTTTATGTCCTTTTTTCTTCGCTATTTCTGAGTATGGAACTAATTTTCGTATTGGCGATTCCGGCATTTGTTTGCCTTTGTTTGATATTTTTGGCATAGTCTTAATTATTGAATTGCAAATTTGCAATTTTTTTTTCGAATTTATCATAATCAATGTGCGTATATATTGTTAAATCTGCATTTTTGATATGATTTATTTAGTATTTTTATGTAAAAGATTAACAATGAAAAAAATAATAGTTATTATTCTCATTTACCTGTTTATTTGCCCTGTTGTTGCACAACAAGGATTTCAGTTTGAAAAAAAAGTGAATAAAATTACCGTCCCTTTTAAATTGATTAATAATTTAGTTTTTGTGCCTATCAAAGTAAATGGAATAGAATTAAATTTTTTATTGGATACAGGTGTTGCCGAAACTATATTATTTAGTTTAGAAGATAAAAAAGAAGTTCGTTTTTTTAATGCCGAAAAAATATTACTTAAAGGATTAGGAAGTCAAGAGGCTGTTGAAGGATTAAAATCCACAAATAATATTTTAGAATTTAATAGTATGAAGTATAGTAATCATATACTTTATATTATTTTGGACCCTGAATTTAATTTATCGTCACATGTTGGGATTCCGGTTAACGGAATTATTGGATATCATTTTTTTCGAAATAATTTAGTAGAAGTTAATTACAGGAAAAAGAGAGTTATAGTTTACAAAGACAATGATAAAAATCGAAAAAAAATTGAAAAAAGTTACAAAACAATTCCTATTTCCGTAGAAAAATCCAAGCCCTATTTGAAAAGCACAGTGGTTCAGGATAATAAAGAAATTCCTGTAAAATTATTGATAGATATAGGAAACAGCGATGCAATATGGTTGTTTCAAGATCAATCAGAATTGATTAAAGTTCCAGCTAAAAATTTTGAAGATTTCTTGGGAAGAGGTTTTAGTGGTGATGTAAAAGGTAAAAGAGCCATAATTAAAAAATTTGAGATGGGAGATTTTGAATTTAATAATCCTGTGGTGGCCTTTCCAGATTCTATATCAATTAGGAATGTAAATATGGTGCCAGATAGGAAAGGATCTGTAGGAGGGGAGATTATGAAGCGGTTTGCAGTTGTTTTTGATTACCAAAATAACCAAATATATTTAAAAAAGAATAGTGATTATAGTGCTCCTTTTAGCTACAATAAGAGTGGAGTCGAAATACAACAGAAAGGATTACAGTGGGTTCAGGAAACTGTACGAATGGAAACGGTTCCGTTATCTAAAAAATTTAATGAGTCCGGTGATGTAAAAGTATTTATGGATGACTTTAAATATAAATTCCAATTAAAACCTATTTATGAGATTGCCTATGTTAGGCAAAATTCTCCCGCAGCTAACGCAGGATTACAAAAAGGGGATATAATCATTTTGATTAATAATAATCCCCTTCATAAACTTTCATTGCAAGAAATTAATGCTCTTTTTAAGGAGGAAGAAGAAAAATGGATTACTCTAGAAATAGAACGTAAAAGCGAAATCTTAAAATTCAGATTTCAATTGTACAATATTTTATAAACAAAAAACGCTTTTGGAAATAGTATCCAAAAGCGTTTTCAATTTATTTTTGATTCTTAAATTAATTAGAAATAACTTCTCCTTTAATTTTCAGAGCAACTCTTCCACCTTCATAGTTTACTGCATTTGACTCAACAGTTATCGTTTTTCGGATTGGTCCTGGAGCCATGTTATATTTCACAGTTATTTTCCCTGTTTTCCCTGGCATAATTGGTTCATCGGGTTTTGTAGGAACCGTGCAGCCACAAGTAGACAATACATTAGTGATAATTAATGGAGCATTACCTGTATTTGTAAAGATAAAATCACGAGAGCCATTTTCATTCTTAGTAACCTTTCCATAATCAATTGTATTGTCTTTAGCTGCAAATTCAATTTTTGGACCATTCTGAGCAAAACCGATACTGCTGATTAATGCGAATGCGAATAAAGCTATTGTTTTTTTCATTTTCTTATATTTAAATTCATTTAGTAAATTTACTTTCTTTTAATTAACGTACAAATTTTTATTTCTCTTTTTATAGTGTACTTAATTATTTACTTTTGTTCCCAATTAGAATTACAAATATCAGACCAAAGTTTAATTTTGGTTTTAACAGTTGCTTTTTATGACAATTCCTGCACAATTTGACGCTAAAACCATTGAAAATAAGTGGTATGACTACTGGATGAAGAATAATTATTTTCACTCAGAACCAGATCATAGAACACCATATACCATAGTAATTCCTCCACCTAATGTTACTGGAGTTTTGCACATGGGACATATGTTGAATAATACTATTCAGGATGTATTAATCAGAAGAGCGCGTCTTAAAGGATTCAATGCTTGTTGGGTTCCAGGAACAGATCACGCTTCTATTGCTACTGAAGCTAAGGTAGTTGCGAAATTAAAAGCCGAAGGAATCAATAAAAATGATTTAACACGCGAAGAATTTTTGGCTCATGCTTGGGAATGGACTGATAAATACGGAGGCGTAATTCTAGACCAATTGAAAAAGTTGGGCGCTTCTTGCGATTGGGAAAGAACCAAGTTTACAATGGATCCTGATATGTCAGCTTCGGTAATTCGTTCTTTTGTAGATTTGTACAACAAAGGATTGATTTATAGAGGATACCGTATGGTAAACTGGGATCCGGAGGCTAAAACGACTCTTTCTGATGAAGAAGTAATTTATGAAGAACAACAAGGAAAGTTATATTTCCTAAAATATAAAATTGATGGGAGTGAAGACTTTCTGACGATTGCAACAACGCGTCCGGAAACTATTTTTGGTGATACAGCTATTTGTATTAATCCAAATGATGAACGTTTTGCTCATTTGAAAGGCAAAAAAGCAATTGTACCTATTTGCGGAAGAGTAATTCCAATAATCGAAGATGAATATGTAGATATCGAATTTGGAACAGGTTGTTTAAAAGTGACTCCGGCGCACGATATGAATGACAAGGCATTGGGAGAAAAGCACAATTTGGAGATTATTGATATTTTCAACGAAGATGCAACTTTAAATAGTTTTGGATTGCACTTCCAAGGACAAGATCGTTTTGTGGTTCGCGAGGCAATTGCCAAAGAATTAGAAACAATTGGTGCTTTAGCTAAAACAGAAACACACTTGAATAAAGTAGGTACTTCTGAAAGAACAAAAGCCGTAATCGAACCTCGTTTATCAGACCAATGGTTCTTGAAAATGGAAGATTTGGTAAAACCAGCTATTAAATCGGTTTTGGAAGACGGAGAAATCAAATTGCATCCAGCACGTTTTAATAATACGTACGCGCATTGGTTAAATAATATCCGCGATTGGAATATTTCGCGTCAATTGTGGTGGGGACAACAAATTCCTGCGTATTTCTATGGTGATGGGAAAGAAGATTTTGTAGTTGCTGAAAACATTGAAGACGCCTTAAAGTTAGCGAAAGAGAAAACTTTAAACCTTAAACTTGAAACAAAAGATTTAAAGCAAGATGTTGATGCCTTAGATACTTGGTTTTCTTCTTGGCTGTGGCCAATGTCTGTTTTTGGAGGAATTATGGATCCAGAAAGCGAAGATTTCAAATACTATTATCCTACGAATGATTTAGTAACGGGTCCGGATATTTTATTTTTCTGGGTAGCGAGAATGATTATTGCAGGTTATGAATACACTGATAAAAAACCGTTTACAAACGTGTATTTGACTGGTTTGGTTCGTGATAAACAAAGACGCAAAATGTCTAAATCATTAGGGAATTCTCCAGATCCTTTGGACTTGATTGAAAAATTTGGTGCTGATGGAGTTCGCGTGGGATTGCTTTTGAGCGCATCTGCAGGAAATGATATCATGTTTGATGAAGAGTTGTGTAATCAAGGAAAAGCGTTTACTAATAAAATTTGGAATGCATTCAAACTGATAAAAGGTTGGGAAGTTTCGGATGCCATTCCGCAACCTGAATCATCTAAAGTGGCGATTGAATGGTATGAAGCCAAATTGCAACAAACACTTCTAGAAATCGAAGATAATTTCGAGAAATACAGAATTTCCGATGCGTTGATGGCAATTTACAAATTGGTTTGGGATGATTTCTGTTCTTGGTTTCTCGAAATGATAAAACCGGCATACCAACAGCCAATTGACAGCGTAACTTTGGCGAAAGCCATAGAAATGCTGGAAAACAACCTGAAATTATTGCATCCGTTTATGCCGTTCTTGACCGAGGAAATTTGGCAAATTCTTGCTGAAAGAACTACAGAAGAAGCATTAATCGTTTCGACTTGGCCTGAAATGAAACCTTTTAACTCAGCTTTAATTGCTGATTTTGAAAATACAATTGAAGTGATTTCTGGAATTAGAACGATTCGTAAAGACAAGAATATTCCGTTTAAAGACACAATCGAATTGAAAGTGGTAAACAATGATAAAGTTTCAACTTATTTTGATACGGTTGTGACCAAATTAGGGAATATCACGTCGTTAGAATATGTTACGGATAAAGTAGAAGGAGCATTGTCTTTCCGTGTAAAATCGAATGAGTATTTCATCCCAATAACAGGAAATATCAATGTAGAAGAGGAAATTGCTAAACTAACCGCTGAGTTAGTGTATACACAAGGTTTCTTAAAATCGGTTCAAAATAAACTGGCAAATGAGAAATTTGTGGCTGGTGCGCCAGAGAAAGTTTTGGCAAACGAAAGACAAAAAGAAGCCGATGCCTTATCTAAAATTGAAACTATCGAGCATAGTTTGGCCGGATTGAAATAAGGATTAGACATTTATAAAATTTGAAATCCCATTCGCCGCGGTGAATGGGATTTTTTTGTTGAAAAATGAAATACATAATTTGTTTTTGGTGAAAAATAGAATAGTTGTGTTTCATTGTAATTTGACAATTTTTAATCGATAAACGTCACTTGTATTGTGATTTAAAGGGTATTTCTTCCTTTAAACGATTTTTATGGATTTACTGATATATTGTTAATATGTTTGCTGAATAATTATCAAATACCACATCGATAAAGAAATGAAAAAAATATTTAGTCCGGCTTATAGACAACATTATTTTGAAGGATACTCAATTGGTTTGAATCCATTTCTGGAATTTAATTATGCAAAAAGGAATGAAGCTTTTATTGCTGGATTTGATTCTGGAAGATCAGATTATGAAAGGATGAACGGATGCATTAGTGATGGAATTCCACAATGCATTGTTAATAATAAAGTTCTGGAAGATTTTCTTCTGTCGGGTTTACTGGGTTTAAGCATTGATACGGAGGGTTATACTTCGCATCAGATGAATTTGATAGAAAAATGGTATCAAAGTGGTGTAGAGAAATATGAACCAAATCATAGTATTGCTCTTTTTGAATTACTTGAAAAAAACGGAATTCAAATAAAGTAAGCTTTTTATACAATGTCTCGCAGCTTCAATATTGACTTAATGAAATGGGTTATAATTCACTAAGTTTCCGTTTAATATTGAACTTTATAATGATAAACTCAAAGGTTTGTATTAAAAAAAATCCATCTCGTTATAAATGAGATGGATTTTTTTTAATTTAATTATTTCTATTTCTTTGATTTTAGGTATTTATCCAAGAATAGTAAGGTTGTTTTTGTTGTGGCAATTTGGTTTTCCTTTTTTTGAAATCCATGTCCTTCATCTGGATATACTACATATTGAACAGGGACTCCATTTTTCTTTACTCCTTCCACAATTTCATCACTTTCTATAGGCAATACCCTTACATCATTGGCTCCTTGGAAAACAAGTAACGGCTTGTTTATTTTATTGTAATTGTATAATGGTGATATTTTCTTCAATCGAACACTATCAGCAGTATAAGGATCTCCCATTTCGTCATATAATGCTTTACGGAATGATTCCCAATAAGGAGGAATACTCTTTAATGTTCTGGGCCAATTTGCAACGCCAAATAAATCTATACCTACTTTAAATTCTTCGGGATGAAATGCTAATGCGCCTAAAACCATACATCCACCATAGCTTCCACCATAAATACCAATAGCATTTGGATCTATATAATCCTGTTCAGTTAGCCATTTTTTGCCCCAAATACAGTCTTTTAGATCTCCGTTACTATGATCTTTATTGTCCATTTTGTAAAATGTTTTTCCATAGCCACTACTACCACGATTGTTTACTGCTAGAACTGCATATCCTTTATTAACAAGATATTGTATGGTGTTTGAATATCCAATGCGGCTTTGTCCACCAGGTCCTCCGTGTACCCAGATTAATGCAGGAACTTTATTGTTTTTAGAAGCTTGTAAAGGCTTATAATAAATAGCCGGAATTTCTTTCCCATCAAAAGATTTGAAACGAATCACTTCAGCTTTTGCAAGGTCGTCCTGATTAATTTTTTTACTCAGAGTGGAAGTCAGTTGTTTTAGTTTTTTGGTAGGAATATCATAAAGATATAAGTTTGGCGAGCTCGTACTGCTTCCTACTGTCAGCAATAATTTATTTTCACTATTGGAAATGATTACATTTATGACATCACCATCGTCAAAGTTAGGTAATTTTAGCGGTTTTCCGGTAGCGTGGTCAAAAAGGAGTACTTTGTTTTTTCCGTCACTGTTCACAAAAATAATATGATATTTTTCCTTTTCGCTTAAAGACATATACATTATATCCCATTTATCTTTGAATATTTCTTCTGATTTTCCGGTATTGATATTGTATTTGAGTAACGAACTAAATTCTTTATCTTCATTACTGGTATAATAAAAAATGCTGTCATTTTTTTCAAAAGCCATCGGACTCCAGTTGGCTTCTTTGTCGTTACTGAGACGTTTAGTTGTTTTGGTTTTACTATCGTATAAATACATTTCGTTTTTATCTGTAGTAATTTCTTTGGTAAGTGCTATATAGCGTTCCGTTTTACTAATTACAGATGGGGTTAAACCGGATTCGTTTTGGTATAAAATTGTAGGTTTCCAAGTTAGAGTGTCTAATTTTAAAATATCAAAATACTTTACGTCTCGCTTGTTACTATTTATATACATACTTTTTTTGTCTTGGCTCCAGCCATTGAAACTATTGGCGCTATTTGCCCAAGGAGTAATATCTTTTGGATTATTACTTTTACGATCCATCAGGAATAAATGAGAATTTTCATTTCCTCCTTCATCAGCCGAATAAATGAATTTAGAACTTCCAGGTAAATAATCGACAGTGTAAATGCTTTCTTTAGTAGATTTTGTCAATGCTATAGCAGTAGTATCAGCGATGGATAACTCATACGCATTGTAGATTCCAGTTGTATTATTGTTTATTAGAATTTTAGTTTCATCGTTATTAAACCCTGATGCACTTATCGATTTAGTATTGTAAAAATCTTCCAAATCATACTGTTCAGGTAAACGTGCTTCTTCCTTTTTTTTCTCATTTTTACATGATGAAAATACCATGATTAATAAAGCTCCAAATAAAATAGATGTTTTTTTTATAATTTAAAATTTGTTAAGTCATTATGTATCAATTAATAGTATCAAATATAGGGAAAAAATGGCGATTTTGTAAAAAGTAGAAAACCCCGTTTATTTCTAAACGAGGTTTTTGAATTTTATGTTTTGAATTGGATTTTATCCCAATAAAAATAAGAAAATTAAAGGGAATAGAACTCCGGCAACTGCCAGCTTCCAACCTCTGTTTTTCCAACTGAATTTTCCGGCTTTGATCATTATTGTTCCTGTCAAAGCGATGATGATTAAACTTATTGCAAAAATATCAGAATAATAAATCCAGAAATTTGAAGTGTTTTTATGCAATTTCATCGCTTGGCTGATGATTGGTGTTTTTACAAAAGATATAATTTCTCCTTTTCCGGTTTTCATATCAATTTCGACATCGTGGTTTTCAAAAGAAATTTTAAACTCTTCTTTCTTCACCGTGTAACGCCTTATTTTATCATCAATGCCCAATTGTTTTCCTAAATCTTCAGAAAATTTTTCATTGATTTTATCTTCTTCAGGCAATTTTACTACAATTGCTTTTGTTTCAGTAGTATATTTTTCAGGATGCCAAGCATCTCTGTGGTTCATCAAAAGCCCAGAGAAGGCAAATGATACAATGAGTCCAATATAAAAATAGCCTAGATCGCGGTGTAAATTTCTGAATTTGATTTTTTTCATAATTTTTATTTTTTGCAAAATACTCTTTTTTAGGTCGTTAAAATAGCAAAAACTTTTTCTGCTTTTCAAAAAAATGAAATTGGCAGAAAAAGATTTAGATGAAATAAAACCAAATGTAGGTTTTAGAATTTATATTTTAAACTGGTCAATATTTGACGTGGTGCAATAGGATTGATACTGTAGTTTTCGTGTACCGTATAATTCAACTCATTTGTAATGTTTGACAACCTACATAAGATTGAGATTTTTTTCCAAGTGTAACCTGCCGATACATCGATTGTAGTATAACCACTCATTGGAATTTCTCTGTCATTAATGGTTTGAACACCAGTAGTGGGATTAATTACAACTAGATTGTTCCAACCTCCAAGACGGTCACCAATATAATTTCCTATTGCTCCAAAAGAAACACCTTTTAAAGCTCCTGTAGGCAAGGTATAGAAAAAGCTTAAATTAGCAGTATTAGCAGGAGTTCTTACCACACGATCTCCTTCTATAGTGCTTCCGTTTAATCCGGATGTTTTGGTATAACGCATATCGTTGTAACTATAACCAGCGATGATGTTTAAGCCTTCAGTTGGTCTGGCTGTAATGTCAATTTCAATTCCTTTGCTTGTAGTTTCTCCGTTCAAGACTTTTATAGTCGTATCAGTATTGTTTGATCCATCCGCTTTAAATTCTGCTGTTTGTGCCAAATTGCTGTTTGTGATTTGGTACGCAGTAATATTTGTACTCAAAATACCTCTCCAGAAATCTTTTTTAATACCTGCTTCATATTGGTCAATAATCGAAGGTTTTATTGGTTTTAAATCAACTGTTGTTCCCGTATTTGGTGTAAATGAGTTTGAGTAGCTTGCAAACAAAGACATCTCTTTTGTAGGTTGGTATACTAATCCAAATTTTGGAGAGAATGCCTCATCTTTACGAATTGGAACTTGAGTTGTCAAGCTGTTGTTGATTACTTCTGATTCTTGCCAAGACCAACGAATACCTGCTAAAAGCTTAATTTGCTCTGTGAATGAAATTAAATCTTGTGCATAAACTCCAAAACGGTTTGTATCAGTATTTACTACTCGAGTAAGTGTAGAGTTTGGTTCGTCCATTCTCTGCGTTGTAGGGTCGAAAGTAAATATATTTACTGTATCATAATTGGCGGAACTAAAGGCAAACGTATACGCTTGTGCGAAAGAGTTTTCAAAATCTACCCCTGTAAATAATTGGTGTTTTATTTTTCCGGTCTTGAAGTTTCCTTGTAGGCTTAATTGATCTCCAAAAATTTGTTCAGTACCCTTGTTTTGTCCTAATGGTCTATTGAAATTTCCATAAGGATTAGCTGTTGGTGATATTACAATACGTTCTGTAGCTTTTGATTCTCTATCGAAATTTTGAAAAGAAGCATTGAAATTTAATTTCCAATTGTCATTAAAACTGTGGTTAAGTAATGCTGAAGCACTTGCTGATATTGTTTTTCCATTTGACCAAAGCGCACCATAATAGTTACTACGAGGTACATCTACAATTTCTTTTCCAATTACTCCAGTTCCAAAATCTGGTGTCCAATTGCTTTTCAAATAATCTCCTTGTACTGTAATTTGAGTTTTATCACTTACATTAAAAAGAAAAGAAGGATTTACATAAAGACGCTCATTTTTGACTACATCTCTAAAACTTTCTGCGTTTTCATAAGAACCTGTAAAACGATATGCAATATGTTTATTCAAAGGGCCATAAAAGTCAACCGATGGTTTAAAGTAAGCAAAACTTCCTGCTTGCATGGTGATTTCTCCACCACTTTTAAAAGAAGGTGTTTTGGTAACCAAATTTAAGATTCCTCCTGGAGCTACATTTCCAAATAATAAAGCAGCACTTCCTTTTAAGAATTCTACTTTATCTAAAGAGGAAACTTCAGGCATAGATCCTCCATTATAACGAAAACCATTTTTAAACATGTTATTGGCTGACATATCATATCCTCTTGAGTAAAAGGATTCCTGAGCGCCACCACGTGCGGAACCTACATATACACCATTTGCATTTTTCAGAACCTCACTCAAACGAATACTTTGTTGTTGCGCTATAATCTCAGCTCCAATAACTTGAACACTTTGTGGAGTATCCATTGGTTTTAAACCTGATCTCAATGCAGAAACTGGCTTTTTCTCTTTATTGGCTGTAATAATAACTTCTTTAAGTATTCCTCCTTTTTTGTTTTTTATAGTATCAAATTCTGAAGAAATAGTTTCATCATAATTTTTATCATCAGAGGTAATTGCTGATTCTTGTGAGAAACTAGAAATACTGAATAAAAGTGTTAAAGTTGGAAGTAAAATATATTTCATGATTGTTTATTTGGAATAATTAAAAATAACGATGCAAATATAAAACCCAAGTTTGGTTTGACAAAACTTATTTAGATTAAATATTAATAATATTTTTATTTAATTATAAGTTGTTGTTTAGTAGTTTATTATGGTTTAATAAAAATCTTCGTTTTTTCAAGAAATATAGTTTTCAATGCCTTTTTCGAGGATAAAGTGTCGTTTTAGCTTTTATAATTTCTATTCCTAGCCTTGAAAATTGCTAAAGGTGTGTTCTGTTAATTTCTGTTAATGTCTATAAGAATTAGAAGTGATCTTTTTTAATAAACTTATAAAGTGATAAAAACGTAAAGCTAGTATGGAGATTAGGTTATTTGAAGATGTAATCTAATAGGAGAGATGGGTAAAAATAAAGGGAGGCAGCAACCAAAAATCGATTTGCAAGTGAACTATTTTTTTTAAATTTAAATCTTGGCAGAGAGTCGGGAATGCATTTTATAAAAAATCATTTTTCAGTCACCAATAGATTCGGTAGCTACGTTTTGTATTATGTTATCTAATTTCTGTGTGGAAACCTTGCCTTTTATTTCTTTTTTCGAAAATTTTTTGATTTCACAACTTTTCCATTATCCGTAATCATGATGCAGCTGTAATCAGGGTATTTATTGAGTAAAAGAAGTCCAGCTGTTTTTCCTAAAACCATTAAGGAGGTACTCAATCCGTTTGCCGTTTCAGCATTCGGTCCAAAAACCGTCACGCTACACAAGCCTGTTGCGGGATACCCTGTTGCCGGATTAATAATATGCGAATACCGTTTGCCATCAAAAACAACAAATTTCTCATAGCTGCCAGAAGTAGTTACCGCTCCGTTATTTATAGGAACAACAGCAACGAGTTTTTCAGGATTAAAGGGATTAGTAATTCCAATATTCCAAGTTTTTCCATTGGGCTGTTTCCCCCAAGTGCTCATGTCGCCAGATCCGTTTATAATTCCGGCTTTAACGCCTTTTGCAAGCATCATATCTCGGCATTTATCGGTAGCATATCCTTCTCCTAAAGCGCCAAAACCAATTTTCATCCCTTTTAGTTTCAGAAAAACAGTGGATTGAACGCTATCCAAGACTATATTTTTGTAGCCCACTTTTTCAATCGATTTTTTAATGGATTCCGCCGAAGGCACCGCTGTCATGGAGCCGTCAAATTTCCAGATTTTATCCATTGCCGCAAAGCTGATATCAAAACCGCCATTCGTCACCTCAGAAAACCGAATCGCTCTTTGCGTTAATTCAAAAACTTCTTTATCCACTTTCACTGGACGAATGCCCGCATTTTGGTTCACTTCTGATACCTGCGAATCCGGTTTCCAGTCGGAAATTAAATTTTCTATTCGGGTAATTTCTTCAATAACAGCATCTATGTTTTGTTCTGCCGATAATGAATCTTTGTCAACGATGGAAATGTCAAATCGACCGCCCATAAGTAAGGTAGTTCTTTTTCGTAGTGTTTGTGAACTACTTGTGAAGTTGCAGACAATAAAAAAAAGGAAAATGATTTGGTATTTGGTTAACATAGCGTTTGATTTTAAATCCTACAAGGTTTCCAAAACCTTGTAGGTGTCGTTTTTATCTAAATACCTACAAGGTCAAAAAAGACCTTGCAGGAAAATCGATTAATCCTAAATTTTTCAATCTAGTTTCGGCTCCCTCTCCTTTGGATAGTCCCGTCCCGACACTTCGGGGTCGGGAGGGGAGAGGACTTAATAACAATCCGTCAGCACTTGTTCATTAGCTTTATAGTCAGCAATTCCTTTCCCAGTTTTGTCAAGACAAAGTGCATCAAGAATAGCTTCTACATCTTTTTGCATCGCAAGCGAACCGCAAATCATTATAACGCCTCCTTGTGTTAGTAAATCTATGAAAACATCAGCATCACGTTTAATCAAATCCATCACATAATTATGGTTTTCTTCACGGGATAAAGCCAAATGAAAACTTTGTAGTTGCTTTTTATGAATCATTTCAGTAGCAAATTTTTCATATCCTAAAACAGTTTCAGTTGCTTTACGAAAACCGCAATACAAATGAATTTCGATTTTTTTCTTGTTTTGTTCCATCATTCCAAGGAAAGGAGCAATTCCGGTGCCATTTGAAATCAGCGCTACTTTAGAGGCTTTTTTCGGAAAATGAAAAGTCTGGTTTTTAATAATTCGTGCTTTAAAAAAAGAACCCGGTTCTAAAGTATATAAATAGCCGGAACCTAACCCTGAAGGATGTAATTTTACCACTAATTGTATGTTGCCGTTATGGTTTCCGATGGAGTAGAGGCGCTCTTGATTGTCGTTTGCTGGATAAATAGCCAATAGGTCACCCGAAGTAAATCTAGTGTTTCTGTTAGTGCGTAAGGTCATTAAAAAAGTATGTTCCGTATCAGATATTGCAGTTTTATCAAGTACTGTCATTTTTTCCAAATCTTTCGGAACTTCATTGTAAAGTGATGGAGTGGCTGAAAGTGGAATTCCAGTTTTGGCACTCCATAATTTTACCCATCCTACAAATTCTTCTGCGGATTTGTCGTTTACGGTTTGTAATTCTAAAAAACGTTCCGCCCAATTTTGCTTTGCTAACAACACATCAATTTCCTGTGCATAACCGCAAAAATCAGGATAGGCTTGAGAACCAAATCCTACCACCGAAACATTGATTTTTTGCTGTTGTTCCGTTTTGTTGATGAGCGAAATAAATTTGCTTGCATTAGATGGCGCATCGCCTAATCCGTGGGTTGATGTAAATACTATTACATGTTTTGCTTTTGGATAAACCGAATAATTATTCAGTTCAGTAAGGAAGACTTTTTCTCCGTGCGCAAGCAATTGTTTTTGAATCGCATTGGCAAAAAGGAGCGTGCTTCCATTTTCGGAACCAACTAACAATATGAAGGTGCTTTCTTCAGGTTTATATTTGTTTTTAATACGACTCGCTCTTCGTTTTAACGTCATGGCAAAACCCGAGTAAATAAAAAATAGAATATTCAAACTCGCAATTCCTAAAATTATCGCCCATAAAATACTTGCTCTCCCGGTATGTAAATCAAGACTCAAATTTGATGCTAAAGTTTGCAGTGGAAAAGGAGTTTCACTCACAATTGCTCCGGTAATTTGGTTGACTTCGATTTCTCGGTCTTTTAATGTAATGATATAATATTCCTCAGGATCATCTGAAAATGGGAATTCAATTTTTTGAACATCGGTAAGAAGTGTGTTTTTAAAAACAGAAGTAGTAGTCTCTTTTTTTGAAGTAGGAGAAGTTGTAACCATTTCGGTTTTTTCTTCTGAATCTGTTTTTTCAAGGAAAAAATTAAACTTTTCCAATGTCAAATACGTTCCCGAAAGTGCAATAATCAGAATCGGAATCAGCGATAATCGTCCTAAAAAAATATGGTAATATTGAGCGAAATTTTCTTTTACAATTTTAGAAAACAAACTGCGAAGACTCCTTTGACGGTTTATTATCAAAGCAAAACCCGAAATGGAAATCAATACCAACAAAAAGGAAACAAAGCCCACAATAAAACGCCCGGTTTCTTTGAGGAATAAAGAGCGATGGAGCGCTGTGGTCCATTGGATAAACTCACTTTTTTTGATTGGTGTTCCTAGTATTTTTCCAGTTCTTGCATCAATATAGGCATTGACATCATTGTCTTCCTGGTCGATACCTTGCAGGGTTACAAATTGATTGTGGTCAACACTCAATTCCGTTATTTCAGGATAGGTTTTGCGTACTATTGGAAAAGTTTCACCAAGGGTTATTTTTTCGAAATTCTCTACTTTGTAGGGCGGTGCTTTCTCTTGTATGGCATCGACTGCAAGGATGACACCAGTTACGGATGCCAATACTAAAAATGCAGCAGAAAATAGTGCCAAAGCCAAGTGTGAGTAACGCCAAAAAGAAAGAGTCATTTGTAAAGTTATATGTTTCACCACCCCAACCCTCCCCGAAGGGGAAGGAGTTGAAACTGGATAAAAATGTTGTTTAAATATTTTTGTTTGTTGTATAACTGCTTTTGCGTGAGGGGTTGAAGTGGAGCTCTTATTTATAAAGGCTTTTTTGCCTTTATAAAAAAAGCGGGAACGGAAGACCCGACCCGACTTTTTTTAGAGAGGGTCACGCCCAAAATCCCTTTAGCAATAATAGCTGTTTATTTTATATTTTGTTCAATCTTACGTAGCGAATGTAGTTTTTACCTTCTGTTTTTGCAGCAATTCCTTCGGTTGTCAGTGGAATTTCTAAATCAGTGGTGTGGTATTTATGATCTTCTACTGCAGTTTCAAAGCGCAATTTAAATCCTTTGTTGATTTTAGCATCTTCAATTTCTATTGTGGTGATGCTTCGGTCTCCACCGGTTACGGAAGCTCCCGTTTTTGCACTGATATTTTCAGGTTTTTTAGAATAGAATTTATGCCATTCTTTAAGGGTTTTGTACCATTTTTTATCGTCACCCATTACGTATAATGTTTTTACGTATTCGCCTTTAGCGTTTACAAGTGAAACTACAATATAAGCGCCTTCTCCCATGTAGTTTGACATTTGGAGCATGCATTTATATTTACTGGTTTGTGCTGTCGATTGAAAGGACAAAAGGAATAAGAACGCTATAGATAAACTAATTTTTAGTATTGATTTCATATGAGATAATATTTGTTTTTTAAAGGAATATGGTGGCGCCATTGTTTATTATTGTTTGTGATTTTGTATCACGGCGATTTCATAGTGTTATTTTAAAAATTCTAGAGCTATTTTGTTAGTTGTCAACGACTCGTTTTCTTTGGCTAAAGCATACGCACTTTCATCAAAATCAGTGGTAATTTCTTTTTTGGCACCCATAGAAATAAGGTATTTCAAGATAGCATCGTCTTTAGAAATCATAGCTGCTTTGTGCAACGCTGTTAAACCATCTTTGTTTTTGGCATTGATATCGATGTTTAAAGCGGCTATTTTTTTCAATAAAGCCAAATCGTTTTTAATTACAGCGAAATGATATAATGTATTCCCATCTTTTTGAGGAGTGGCCAAGTTTAAACCTTTATCCTGAAGTAATTTTATTTTGGCTTCAAAAGGATCTTGAGTCGTTGCCTCCGGTCCGCGACCTGATGGTCTGTAGGATTGAATCAAGTAATATCCTAAATTGTTTCCATCTTTGTCCAATACTTTTACATCAGCTCCTTTGTTTAAAAGTACTGTTACTGCCTCTGGAACTCCTGCTTTTACAGCCATTGTTAATGCAGATTCTCCTTTTAGATTTTGAACATTGTTGTTTTTTACTATTGGTAATAACAGTTCTAATACTGCAATATCTCTAGCCGAAGCTGCTGCCATTAATGCCGTATTTCCCTCGTTATTGGCTTTATTAGCATCGACTCCTTTGGATAAAAAGTAAGTAATAATTTCGGTTTGGTTGGCTTTGCTTGCCAATAAATGGAGCACCGTTTCACCCGATTTGCTAGTAGCAGTTGGCTTGATTTTTAAATCTTCGACTAAGTATTTGTAGGTTTCAAGAGGAGTTACATCTCTACGGGAACCTTGTGCTGCAAATAGCAATGCATTGTCAGTAGCTTTTACTCCTTTTTCTAACAGGGATTTCAATAATGGTAGGTTGCCTGATTTTGCAGCGTAATCAAAAGCGGTATTTCCATAACTATCAGTATCCTTAATTGACATTCCTTTGGTGGTGAAATAGTTTGAAAGCGCCAGGTTTTTATCGGATGCGATCGCCATTAATAATAGGTTGACACCGTCTTTATATTTTTTCTTTGGATCAGTTCCAGCTTTAAAAAAAGCCTCATACAATGCGGTATTGCTTTGACCTCCAACTGCCGCAAAAGTTAGCGGAGTTTCTCCTTTGCTGTCTTCTAGATTAAGGTCTGAGCCTTTGCTGATAAGGTATTCTACAATTGCTACATTTCCTTTATTTGCGGCCCAGTGTAAATAAATACGATTGTCGTGTGTCAATTTATTGACTTCATTCCCGGGTTGTTCTAGTAAGAATTGTATTGTTGCTGTAGGCGCATCATTATTAATTGCCATAACTGTCACATCAAAAGCATTTGGGGTTGATGCTGATGGACTGTTACCTTTTGCTATTTCTGCTTTTACGGTGTTAACATCTGGTGTTGTTTTCCAGAATGACTGCTCCAAAAGGGTGTTTTTTTGCTGCGCACTAACAAATAAGGTGGCGACTAAGGCAAAAGAGATGAAAAGATTCTTTTTCATAAATTTTTTATCAAGGTTCTTATTAATAGAGGATGTGTGTTTGTTTAATTTACTTATTTAGAATAAATAAAAATAACGCAAATGTAAAAATAAATTGCATAAAACCAATTATTATTCATGCTTTTAAATAATTTTTTTTTGCTTGTTTGTATTATTTAGATATAAAAAGAATTGAAAGGTTTAATGTAATTGCCTTAAATTATTCAATTTCCTTCCTTGTATTCATTTATGCAGAAAACGTTGTTGTGTTTTTATTTTTTTTATTTCATCCTCACTAAATATTGAGTATTATTTTTAGTCACCACTTGCTCTTTCAATAATTTAATGGTAACGGTATTGTATACTTGAGAGTTTCCAATAATGTTCTAAAGCATTTTATAAACTGTAGTGCTTTTTTCTCTTTTTATACTTGTATTTGTTGGTTTTAACAGCATCTTTTTCTTGCTCTTTTTTTTTGAGTGGTGGTCGTCATAAAAATTTATAAAAAAACCTTGCTTATTTAGAGCAAGGTTTTGATTATAAGAGCAATGTTAAATTTTATTTTATTTTTTTCATCGAAAACTGTTCGGAACTTGGTTTTCCTTGTTGGATTCCCGAAATTTTAGCCACTAAACTGTCTGAAGTAATTTGGGTATAACTGATTTTTTGAGGGTAATCATGTTTCAAATTCTCAAACGATACTTGTTTATCGGTTGCGGTTGTCAATTTGAAAGCAACAGGTTTGTCATTATTTTGTCCCTTTACGGTTGCTGTATAGGTCAAATTTTCTCCTTTTTGTTGTAATACGATAGATTCAAAATGCACTGTATCTTTCTCTTTTATGAAATAGGATTGCGCTTGAAAGGTGCTGTCGTTTACTTTTTCCCAATATTCGGTTAGAGTACCATCAACGGCTTTGTTTTCCCAATTTCCCAAAAGCCAATTGGCAGCTTTAATTTTATCTTTTTCATTTGCATCAGAATCTTTACAGGAAACTATGGCAAGCAAAAGCAGTATAAGAGTTGTTTTTTGAAGCATTGGTCTAAATATTAAGTTTTATTTTGATTAAGCTAAAGTATGAAAAAATAAAATAGTGTTCTTTTTATAGTTTTAAATTTTCAAAAAAGACTAGAATTTTGAATACTTTTCAAACAAATAATTAAAATGAAACCGCTATAAAAAATTTAACTATATAAGTCCTGTAAGGAAATTTAAGCGATTGTTTAGCAGCTAACTTTAAAGCTCTTGTATGACTTATATGGCGGAAAATTAAATTTAGTCTACAGTCTTAAATACTTTGTTTTAAAATAGTATAAACCAATTCCTTAGTGGGTTTTTGATCTTTTAAATTCGCTCTAACTACATCAAAAGTCACTTTAAAATCACAACCCAATTTATAATCGCTGCAACCATAAGCTGTTTTTCCTTTTAGCACGGTTCCTTTCTGGCATTTCGGACAGGTTAATTCGTCTGGAATGACTTTCGCCAAAGTTTTCTTAGGTTCTAAAATGAGTTGGAAATTTTCGTCAAAGCGGAGTAAACCTTCCACAGTGCCGGCATTAGTTTTAAAGTCTTTCAAGTTTACCGTAGATCCTTTTTGAAGCAAACGTAAGTATTGATTCTCGGATATTTTTTTCTCTGCAAAAGTGTAAGGCAATAGAAACGTGCAACCCGTTTTATAATCAGAACACCCAAACGAAGATTTCCCTTTGATAAGTGTTCCTTTTTTACATTTCGGACAGGCTTCAGCCAAAATTCCGGCTGCTTTCTTTTTCTCGACTTTCGCCACTTCTTGTTGAACACTTCCTGCATGCGAAATATTGGCGCGTCTCGTTTCGCTGCGTACTTCGTACACCAAAGTTTCGACCATGTGTTTCATGTTCTTGATAAACGAACCCGCGGTAAATGTTCCTTTTTCAATATCTTTCAATTGTTTTTCCCAAGAGCCGGTCAATTCTGCCGACTTCACCAAATCATTTTGAATCGTATCAATCAGTTGAATTCCTGTTGGTGTTGGCAAAACCTGTTTTTTGTTTCTTACAATGTATTGGCGTCTAAAGAGCGTTTCAATAATATTGGCTCGCGTGGATGGACGACCAATACCGTTTTCTTTCATCAATTCGCGTAAATCTTCATCATCGACTTGTTTGCCGGCGGTTTCCATGGCACGCAATAAAGTCGCTTCCGTAAATTGATTTGGTGGTTTAGTTTCCTTTTCCAAAAACGAAGGTTGATGCGGCCCTTTTTCGCCTACAACAAAACTCGGCAAAATATCGGCTTCTTTTTCTTTGGCGTTTGGGTCTTCAAACACTACACGAAATCCCTTTTTCAAGATTTCTTTTCCCGTAGTTTTGAATAAAACATCGGCAGCTTTACCGACTACGGTAGTATTGGCAACCAAACAATCGTCATAAAACACTGCAATAAATCGCTTTGTAATAATATCATATACTTGCTGTTGGTTGTATTGCAAATTACTTTGAATCCCCGTTGGAATAATCGCGTGGTGATCCGTTACTTTTTTATCGTTGAAAACCTTGGGTGATTTTTTTATCTTTTTTTCCAAAAGTGGTTGCGTCAACGCAGCATAATTCGTCAAGTTTTTCAGAATCCCTGGAACTTTTGGATAAATATCATTGGGTAAAAATGTGGTATCGACTCTGGGGTACGTGACTACTTTTTGTTCGTACAAAGTCTGTACAATTTTAAGCGTTTCGTCTGCCGTAAAACCAAATTTGGTATTGCAGTACACCTGAAGACCTGTTAAATCGAATAGTTTTGGTGCAAACTCATTACCGTTCTTTTTTTCGACAGAAACAATTTCGAATTCGCTTTCCTTGACTTTATTGGCGAGAAGTTCTCCATCTTCCTTTTTCAAAAAACGTCCTTCTTCATAGCTGAAAAGTGTCTCTCGATACAAGGTTTGTAATTCCCAATACGGTTGCGGTTTGAAATTCTCAATTTCTTTGAATCGGTCCACGACCATCGCCAATGTTGGGGTTTGCACCCTTCCAATAGACAAAACTTGTTTGTATCCGCCATGTTTTACAGTGTACAATCGCGTGGCATTCATACCGAGTAACCAGTCGCCAATGGCTCTGGAAAATCCGGCGTAGTATAAATTATCGTAGTTGGCAGATGGTTTTAAGTTCTCAAAACCTTCTTTGATGGCTTCGGTGGTCAGGGACGAAATCCACAAGCGTTTTACCTCGCCTTTGTACTGTGCTTCGTTCATGACCCAGCGCTGAATGAGTTCTCCTTCTTGCCCGGCATCCCCGCAGTTGATGACCAAATCGGCTTTGTCAAACAAGCTTTTTATGATTCTGAATTGCTTTTGGATTCCTGAATTCTCCACCACTTTAGTCTCAAATTTTTCAGGTAGCATCGGTAAATTGTTGAGGTCCCAACTTTTCCAGTGCGGTTTGTAATCGTTCGGTTCTTTCAAGGTACATAAATGCCCAAAAGTGTACGTTACCTGATAACCATTGCCTTCAAAATAGCCATCGTGCTTGGTATTGGCTCCCAAAACGGATGCGATTTCACGGGCTACACTTGGTTTCTCGGCAATACAGACCTTCATTTTTACTACTTATTTTGAGGGCGCAAATTAGGAATTTAGAAATTGGTATTAAAAAGAAATCGGTAGGAGTTATGAACGGCTTTGCTGTGCTATTTTTTAGGAGCAGAACGAACGGATTTTCAATAACGAACCGTCCTGCTGTCCGCTGTATCCACGCGAAAAAGCGTGGGATGCCGCTTCCATCAGGGCTATTGATTTCGTTTTATTTTCATAATTACAAAAGCAAAAACTTTTTGTAGCTTGCTATTTGTTTTCTTCTCGAATGTATTTGTGTGAACCGTCACAGCTGGGCATTTTTTTAGACATTCCACAAATGCAATCGTTGATTCCTTTTCCGTTCAGAATACGTTGCGTGTATTTTTCTATTCGGGTTCCGCGGGTTTTGGATTGTTTAGCCTCGGAAAAATGGAGATTGTACGCGCGTTGTCGGCCGGGTGTTAAGGCATTGAAAGCGGTTTTTAAATCCGGATTTTTGTCAAAAGCAATTTGCAATTCTTCCACCAGTTCAAGTTCCGTAGTACTTTTAAAAATAACTTTTAGCCCCGCTTTTTCAATTTCAATGGCTTCATAAATGTAAGCTTTGATTATTGATTGATTTTCGGTGATTTCTTCCGGATTAGTAAATTTAAAAAAACGCATGGACTGACTGTTTTCTCCTGGTTTACTAAGAATTCCATTACTGTCTTGGAGTAAAATTCCTTTAAAAAAACTAAGTGTACAAAATTCCTTAAAACTGCCAATAAGTACAACATTATTTCCCTGAAAACAGTAACAAGGCATACGCCACTTGAATTCTTCGGTTAGCCCGCAATCGAGTAACAATAATCGTAATTGCTTTATTTCTGGCTGCCATTTTGTTGCACTACTGATAAACTCATCAACTTTGGGATTCATTTTAGTGGATTTTAAAAATAAACGAAGTTTGGTTTTATAAAAGTATTAAAATAAATCCGTAGTAAACACTATGATGCTGTAAATTAAAATTGGCAATCGATGCAAATGAAATCTGAGGAATTAGCTAAAGGCAGTGTTGCAAAAATGCAGTTGCTATCTGTTGGTTTTAATCCATAAAAAAAAACCGTTGCAAATACAAAATTGTAACGGTTCCTGAATTAATAAAGTAAAACCTTATTTAGGCATAACAACAGTATCAATTGCATGAATCACTCCGTTAGAAGCGGCCACATCAGCAAGAACAACGGTTGCAGTTCCTCCATTTGCGTCAGTCAACATCACTTTTCCATCTTTCAAGCTCAAAACAATAGTCCCACCTTGAACAGTTGTAACGGTATATTTTCCGTTATTTTTATTTATTGCATCA
Organism: Flavobacterium sp. GNP002; assembly: GCF_054343795.1. NCBI lineage: Bacteria > Pseudomonadati > Bacteroidota > Flavobacteriia > Flavobacteriales > Flavobacteriaceae > Flavobacterium > Flavobacterium sp. GNP002. Next base: position 289,832 of record NZ_JBTGUW010000001.1, on the reverse strand, counting down.
ATTACTGTAGCGGCATCAAATTTTCCTGAAACAACATGATACGTCAATACTGCTTTCAATTTGTCTAAACTTTCTGGTTTCAACAAACCATCAACAGTTCCTGCCGGAAGTTTTGCAAATGCTGCGTTATTTGGTGCAAAAACCGTAAAAGGACCTTCGCTACTTAACGTTTCTACTAATCCTGCTGCTTTTACTGCAGTAACTAATGTTGAGAAATCTGCATTTCCTGCCGCTACATCAACAATTGTTGATGGCGCCACTACAACTGTAGTATCCATAGCAACTGCAGTAGAATCAGTCATTTCAGTAGATTCTGCTTGCTTTTTTTCTCCACAAGAAGTAGTTATTACTCCTAATAATACAAATGCGCTAATTGTTTTTACTAATTTCATAGTCAATGTTTTAAGTTTAAAATTATTTATATTTCAAATATACAGATTAAAAACTGTTGTTTAATCTTTTTAACAAATAATTAAACAAAAAATAAAATAATAGTATTATTAATAGAGATGGGTTCTAGTTTTATAAATATGGAGCGCTGCAACCAAATTTTGCAAATTATTTAAAGATCAAAAAAAATATAATTGGAAGTCTTTGCAAATGAACGCTAGTAGGGGATTGGTAATATGTACCTATATTTTAAAGACATCCAGTCGTTGCATCCAGAAAATTTCTGATTCAACGAAAGTAAGTTTGGTCTTAATGATGCGGTCACTTCTATCTCTGGGATTTTTAGTTACAAATCTCGCCTTGGAATTATTAAAATCCAACGTGTATTTTTCATCAAAGTCTTCTTGTTTGTTCGAAGAGAAAGTAATCACATTGTCTTTCGCAGTCCATCTCCCTTTTTCGTATTTATTTACTTCAGGAGGAAATCCGTTTTTGATTTTAGAATACGAATGAAATACGAATGTCCCATCTTGATGTAAGGTCAATTTGTATTCAATTAAATGATCACCTTCCTTGCCCAAAGTACGATTGTAATCACCTGAAAATCCATTCCATTGCCCGAATGTTGTAAAGCTGAACAATACAAGTAACGTGGTCAGTAGTAATTTCATTGGTTTGGTTTGTTTAATGGGGTCGTACTTATTTGCTGCTTTTGGTTTATTTGTTAGCGATAGGCTTACGTCATTGCGAGGAACGAAGCAATCTCATCCAGTTTGTCAATTTTACTTGCCCATTGTTGTGTGCACAGTTTGCAATTCTGCGCTAACGATTGTGGATATTCAAGCGATTGGGCAGTTTTTATTTTGGTCTCGTCGTCTTTTCGTAATTGTCAATGTGTTTAAAAAGTGTTTTAATATTTTCAATTGTCAAGAAGGCTTGAGTACAACTATAAACAACTATAAACAAAAAACTGAGAAGTTATTTTCTCATTTTGAGTTTAGGTCAATTTGAAATAAACTTACTGTTGCGTTGTCATAGTGTGCAGGAAGTCCTTCAGTATTTTTAAGTTTTAATAAACCTAAAAATTCAAAGCCGCATTTTGTGTAGTGATTAATTAATCCAGAATTATCGCCAACAGTATCCATTCTAATGAATTGTTTTTGATTTTCTTTGGCATAAATTTTTGCCCATTCGACAATTTTACCCACTAAATTTTGTCCGCGAAAATCAGGATTTGTTGCAATGCGGTGGATGTAAACAGCTGGGTCTTCGTTGCGTTCCTCCCAAATTTGAGGATCATTAAAAGTTGTCGCCCAAACACAAGCAATTTTACCATCTGCAACTATTTTCCATTGTCTGTTTTCTAAAATTTCAGTTTCTATAAGTTGTCTGTCAAATTCTGGCCAATGATGGGTAAATCTCGTCTTCTGAAAATCGGTAGCGATTTTGTATAAACGAAAAATTTCTTCTGCGTCGTTACTGTTGCTATTTTGTATTTGAAAGTTCATTTTTGATTTTTATATTTATTTTCTTTTAGTTCTGCAGATTGATAATAGTTTTATCAATACACTATACTTTCTCCATCATTTGGAATAAAAACCTTGTCAGAAATTCCAATTTTTGAAACTTCTACTTCTAATTGTTTTCTTGTTGTTGGACAATGATTTACAGCTTCTAAATGATTAGCGATTACTTTATTTGGTGCGTTTTTTACGAATTTTAAAATATCATTCATTCTCATTAATAAAGGCTGAAAAATATCTAATTGAGCCGTTCCACAAGCTACAACAGCTATTTCTGGTCTCAATTGTGTCAAAACTTTGTGTACGTCATCAGTATAAATGGTATCAGCACTTAAATAAAAAGATTTTTCATTAGGTAATTCTAAGTAAAATCCCATTACATTTCCCATTGGTTTTGCTACAAATCCGTAACCGTGTACTGCTGGAATCCCTTGAATTTTTCCACCTAAAAAAGGGCTTTCTTTCCAATATTCAACAGTTTGTGATACGTTTAATCCTTTTTTCCTTAATGTGGCTTCGTCTTTTATGCTACAAATAACAGGAATTTGTTTAGAGCGAAGAAAATGCTCTGCTTCCTTGTCTAAATGGTCGGGGTGCAGATGTGTTATTAAGCAATGTGTAGTTTTTTCAACTATATCCATTGCATTGGTTGGCAAATCTACAATTGGATTTCGTTGTGGTTTGAAACGGAACAGTGTAAAAGTGGGTCCAGCTGTTCCTTTTTTTCCAAGCATTGGATCAACTAAAATAACTTTATTTCCAGTTTCTATTATCATAGTAGCATTTCGCAAATGATGTATTTTCATTTTTTGATGTTTTAAATTGAAAGTCCAAAGTTGCTCATTGCTAAAATAGATTCCATTGATTGAAATCAAGAAATTAAATTCTTTTTCTAATTCTACTCAATGTTTCAGGCGTAATCCCTAAATAAGAAGCAATATGATATTGAGGAATTTGCAATAGCCAATCAGGCTTATTTTTCATAATATCGAGATATAATTCTTCTGCAGTATTTACAAAATGGTTGAACTCTTCACTTTCCTTATTAACAACTATTCTTTGGAAAATAGTTTCAATAAATAGTTTGCCACATTTATATTGGTCTGTAAAAGTCAAGAATTTTTCTTTAGATAAAACCCTCAAATCTACATCAGTCAAACATTCTTGAAATTTTTTTGTTGGAGTGGAATGAGTAAACGAAGAAAAGTCGGTTATAAAACCTGAACTAGTGTAAAAATTGATATTTTTTTCTCTATCATTGGTTGCATAGTATTCCCGAATTATTCCTTGATCTAAAAAACGAAGTTCATTTTCTACATTTCCATTTTCTAAAATGATTTCCCCTTTTTTGAATGATTTTACAGTAAAAGTATTTACAAATTCTTCTAAACCTTCTTTATTAAAAGGAAATTCATTGCTAAAAAATAAAGATAATTTGTCTGATTCTTTCATTATTATTTTAGAGTTGTCTGCGGTTCGTTTCTGCAAAATTGTCACTAACTTGCATATTGAACTGATAAACAATAGCGTTTATTTATTTTCAAATATAAAAAATAATACCGAAAATACAGATAAAAATGGTTTTCAAAACGAACTCCCTTTGCTTTAGTAAATTTACGAAAAAACGTAGACGCTATTACTTTAACCCAAACGCCTAGCCCTGATGGAAGGGAAAATCCTTTATTGATAAAACGCGAAGCAAGTTTTTCAATAAAGATTACTTCACAACATTCTTAATTTAATTGGAGTTCAGTGAATTTCATTTAGAAAGACAGCAGGAAACAGCTCCTAAAAAGAGTTTAACTAGTTAAAAGTTTACTGTTAAAAGTTTCTATCATTGTAGTGTTTGTGTTATCGATGGCTTTGTGTCTAGAAAGTTTTAAATGGATAGGAATACGCCAAAAACGAGCCTTGCAAACTGAATACTTTTTTTGTATTTTTGCACTCCAATAAAAGGAATAAGAATATGTTAGATAGACTTCAAATAGTAAAACAACGTTTCGACGAGATTTCGGATTTGATTATTCAGCCGGATGTAATCTCGGATCAGAAACGTTATGTGCAATTGAATCAAGAGTACAAGAGTTTAAAAGCTTTGGCTGAAAAGCGCGATGAATACGTTATTTTGATGGCGAATATCGATGAAGCAAACGAAATAATTGCCGATAACAGTGATGCAGATATGACCGAAATGGCCAAAATGCAACTGGAAGAAGCAAAAGAAAGATTACCGGAACTGGAGGATGAAATCAAATTTATGTTGATTCCTAAAGATCCCGAAGATGCTAAAAATGTTATGGTGGAAATTCGTGCCGGAACGGGTGGGGATGAAGCTAGTATTTTTGCAGGGGATTTGTTTCGTATGTACACAAAATATTGCGAAAACCAAGGTTGGAGAACGTCTGTGGTGGATATGAATGAAGGAACTTCGGGTGGATTTAAAGAGGTGATTTTTGAAGTTACCGGTGAGGATGTTTACGGAACCTTGAAGTTTGAGGCGGGTGTTCACCGTGTGCAACGTGTACCGCAAACGGAAACGCAAGGACGTGTGCACACATCAGCAGCGACTGTTATGGTATTGCCGGAAGCGGAAGAATTTGATGTACAGATTGATATGAATGATGTGCGTGTGGATTTCTTTTGTTCGTCAGGACCTGGTGGACAATCGGTAAATACAACTAAATCTGCCGTTCGTTTGACGCACATTCCAACCGGATTGGTGGCGCAATGTCAGGATCAGAAATCACAACACAAGAATAAAGACAAAGCTTTTGGTGTTTTACGTTCCCGTTTGTACGAACAGGAATTAGCTAAAAAACAAGCGGAAGATGCTACAAAACGTACATCTCAGGTAAGTTCTGGTGACCGTTCTGCAAAAATCCGTACTTACAATTACGCACAAGGTCGTGTAACAGATCACCGTGTAGGTTTGACGTTGTATGATTTAGGAAATATTATGAATGGTGACATTCAAAAAATTGTTGACGAGCTAGCGTTAGTCAACAACATGGAAAAACTGAAAGAAGCCAGCGAGGTATTCTAAGAAAAAGCAACTTGATCTCAATAGTAAAACCCAGCGAAAAATTATTTTCGCTGGGTTTTTTGCATGAATTAAAAACCAACCTATTTGTGTTTATTCTTCAAAAAGATTCTCTGAATCGGGCTGTACAGTTTGTCTAAAAATGGAATTTCGGAACGCTTCATATTTTTCCGTAGCGGAATCAATTCTGGCGTCGAACGATTCATTATCCTCTAAATTATCCATTCCTAGATTGAGTTCATTTGATTTTTTTTCAAAGGATTTCTCAATGCTTTTCCAATTTTGGCGGGCATCTAATGTAGTTATATCAGTTATTGAATCTACAAAACGTACATAATCATCAGTTACTATTTCGACATTTTTTTCGGCGTCACTTTTGCAGGATGTAAATGCGTTTGCTATTAAGAAAAATCCCAATAGAGGTATTAAATTTTTCATTATGGTATTATTATAATTTGAATCTGTAAGCTAGTCATACTATTAGGTGTTCAAATCCTTCGATGTAGGTTACTTTTTTAGGTGAAAAATGGTATTCAAATGCTTGTATCGTATTCTACTATCAATTTTTCTGCGATGTGGAAATAGCACTTAGACTTCGTGGTATGCTTTTTCCGCTGAAATTGCTTTTTATCGTATATTTCTAATGGAATGGATTGTACAAAACCAACAAATCACACTGCTTTAAAAGAGTGTGATTTATTGGATTTTGATTAAACAATTGCCTTGTTTATATCTCTAAGATGGTCAAAGTTTTGTATTTCATCTTTAACACTCTCTGTTGTATTTTCTATGAGATTTTGTGATTCTCTCTTAAGTTCATTGATTGTTTGAGTAATTTTATTTGTTAGTTTTCCAGATGAATCTACTACAATGTCTTTCAAATCAGTGCTTTTATCAGCTATTTTTTTTCTTGTTTCGCTTCCTTTTGCAGGTGCAAATAATATACCTAAGGCTGTTCCTATTGCTAAACCTCCTAGTAGTCCGATGGCTAATGTGTTATTTTTCATATTTAATGTTTTTATAATTGAAATTATCCTTTTATCACTCTGAGTAAAATGGCTATAACTGCGATTATTAATAAGATGTGAATGATACTGCCCGCGCTGTATACGAAGAACCCTAATGCCCACAGTATTACTAGTATTACTGCGGCTAAGTATAAAATATTTTGCATGATTCTTTTGTTTTAGGGTTGTTTAGTATTAAAATTTTATGGCTGCGTATACGCTTAATACACTGTTTTTTGAATCTGGAAAGGTATATGTTTGTCCCAGAACTGTTCTTTCTTTTCCAACAGTGCTTAATCCATAATTATATCGGGCTCCTATTCCAAAACTGTCAAAATCAAATCCAACTCCAGCAGCTACACCGTAATCAAATTTATTTAAATCGTCTTCATTCACATTTTCTTCAAAGTTGTAAGATCCATCTGCGGATTGATTGGTAATTTTTGAGTCTACCAAGAAAGCTGCGTAAGGTCCAAATTGTACATTGAAATTTTTAGTAAGATTTGCTTTCAACAATACAGGAACTTCAATATAGTTTAATCTGAATTTTCCAGTTCCCTCAGCAAAGGCGTTGTTGTATTGTAATTCAGCTCCTTTTGTAGTGTAACTAACTTCTGGCTGTAATGATAGGCTTGAAGTTAAAGGAAGTTGTGCGAATAAACCAATATTGAAACCGGCCAAAACATTTTTGTCATCAACATCTTCAGTGTATAAATTAGACATATTTAAACCTCCTTTTATTCCTAACGCTGCGCCAGATTCTTGTGCTTGCACTGCATTTGAAGCCGCTAATGTTACTAAAACAATGGCTAATACTCTCTTTAAATTTTTCATCTTTGTATATTTTTAATTGTTTATTTCTATTTTACAAAGATGCGACGGCGATTGAAATTGCATGTTACATCAATTTCGAATATTATTACAGAATTTACATATGACTTTATAGAATTTGGGGTTTTACAAAGTAATATCCGGAAAAACAACTTGTTTTTATGTTGGTTCAGTGGTGTAGTAGAAGATGATGGACGATATTTTGAAAACTAATAGTTATAGGGATGAATACCTCATTTTTAGGTATGAGATAGTATTTGCAGAACCATAATTGGTCTGCAAAAGTAGTTTATAAGGAGCGTGACTTACTACTTATGAAGAGCGTTGTTTTTTGATAAGCGGGGAATAATCGTTTATTCTGCAGAAATATAAATAGTAAAGGTTGCTCCTTCATTAAGTTCAGAATTCGCAACTATAAATCCTTTGTGGTTTTCTACTATTTTTTTACAAATTGCTAAACCAATTCCTGTTCCGGCGTATTCATTTTTGTTATGCAGTCGGTTGAAGAGAATAAAAATCTTTTTAGCATATTCTTGTTCAAAGCCTATACCATTGTCCTCGACAGTAATTTTGTAATATTTAGCATTGTTATTGTTAGGAAGAAAATTAGATTCCTGCGCACTGATTAGGGAAGAATTTATTTTGATAACTGGCGCGACATCTTGTTTACTATATTTTAATGAGTTGCTGATAAGATTAATAAATAACTGTTGAATTTGGAAAGGAATTACACGCAGGGTAGGTAGGGTATTGCTTTCTATGATTCCATTTTTCTCCTCAATTACTTGAGCTAATTCTTGTTTTGCATTGTCCAATAAGCAGTTCAAATTTGCCTCTTCAAAAACTTTTTCAGCTTTATTGGTTCGGGAGAATTGTAATAAATCTTCAATAAGCAGACGCATTCTTTTTGCAGAAGATTGAATGCTGGAAACATATTGCTGACCGGATTTAGATAAATTATCATAATCTTTATTCACTAATCTGGAAAGAAAAGTTTCAATTTTTCTTAGCGGTTCCTGTAAGTCATGACTGGCAATATAATTGAATGCGGTAAGTTCTTTATTGTTGCTTTCCAATTCTCTATTGCGTTCCTCAATAAAATTTTTAGCATACATCTCTTCGGTTACATCACTGGTAGTTCCTATGTGTGTTTTCTCACCAGAAGCAACGGTAACAACTCTACCTAATGCTCTAAAATATCTTATTTCACCGTCTTTTCGAATAATTCTATAGGTAAAAGGCGGTAATACAGATCCGGTAGGAATATTATTTGCATTGTCAATAACGTATTGTAAATCATCAGGATGCACAAATTTATAAAACTCTTCGACACTTGCTTTGAAGGACTGGGGTTCACATCCCAATAGTCGGTATTCGTTATCAGAGAATTGATATACGTGTGTCTCCAGATTGTATTGCCAACTTCCAAAACCTCCTACAATTTCTGCAAGTTTGCTGGCTTCAATTGCAACAGTAAGGGTATTTATGGTGGTTTTTAGGACGATTAAATCCCGGTTCATTTTGATGAAAGCAATTGTGATTAAAATAAGTGTAACAATTAGCGTTAAATAAATGAGTAAGGGCGTATAATTCATTGTAGATTCATACTCCATTTGTCGGTTATTCAGTAGATTTTTTTGGGCTGTCATCATGTCTTCTATCTTATATCTGATAGAATCCATAGCTTGTTTACCTACCAATAAATTAGCAGTTAATTGTTTCTCGTCATAATTTTTATGCTCTGAGAGGTATAAGGTTTTGGAAAGGTAATTTTGTCTTTTATTGATAAAAAACAACAGTTTTTTTAAATTTTCCTGTTGTGTTCGGCTATTCTTAGTGAGTTGAGACAAATGGTTAAAAGATTTTTTTACTAAATCCTTTGATTTTAGGTACGGTTCAAGAAACTGTTTGTCGCGAGTCAGGATATAACCTCTTTGACCAGTTTCAGCATCTTTTATGAATGAAATTAAGCGTTCAAGTTCAGTATTCACCTCATGACTATTACTTACATAATTGGACGATTTTTTTAAAACCGTAATATGCTTGAAAGTAATACCGCCAATAAAAAATATTACAGCAACAGAAATAATAAAAATTATTTTTAAAAAAAGCGGTGATTTGTGAAGTTGAATATATTTCATTTTACATTCTCATTAAAAAATTATCTTTATTAAGGCCAGAGGTATGGTATTGCCAATTGATGGTCACTACTTCTGAAAGGACTTTTTTTAAATTATCGAAATCACTTGGTTTTTTTATATAGATATTCGCTCCATTTATGAAGGTTTCTTCAATATGTTCTTCCGATGATGAAGTAGAATAGATTGCTATTGCAATATCATTCAGTTTTTCATTCTTTTTGATTTCCAATAGACATTCAACTCCATTCTTTTTTGGCATGTTTAAATCTAGGAACAATACATTTGGCAAAACGGAATCTTCATGGTTAAGATAATCCATCAATTCAACACCATCTTTGAAGGTGCTTACTTTTGTATTAATTTTTAATTCGTCAAAGGCGTCAGTGAAAAACAATCTGTCATCTTCGTCATCATCTGCTAGGCAAATATTTATAAAATCAGTATTCATATAAATGTATTTTAACTGTTGTTTTTATTAGATTGTTCTCTTCTTTTCTGGATAATCTTCTGGAATGATGAAGGAGTCATTCCCGTTAAATTTTTGAATTGTGTGCTCAAATGTGCTACGCTGGAATAATTCAATTGAATGGAAATTTCAGTTAAATTCATCGAGGTATTAAGCATAAGTTGTTTGGCTAATTCTATTTTTTGAATAATAATAAAATTTTCAATGGAAGTATACGTGACTTCTGAAAATAAACTAGATAAATACACGTAATTAAGATTTAATTTGTCTGCAATATACACGGAGCTTTTTATGTTCAATGGTTTGTCATTATTAACCATTTCAACTATGGCATCTTTTATTTTTTGGACTAACACACTTTTTTGATTTTCAACTATATCTATGCCGTATTCTTTGAAAATTGTTGTGATTTCATCCATTTTTGAAGAAGGTACTTTTTCTAAAAAATTAAATTCACCAAATCCGACAATGTTATATTTTAATCCTAATTCAGTTAGCTTTTCCTGAACAATTTTTTTTGTCAGTTGCGCATAGTCAAACTTTAAATATACTTTCATATAATACTTTTGTTAAATAGTAAAGATATAAAAACGTTTCTTTTAAATTTATTTCTGAACCATCTACAAAAGAAATTCTTTTAAAGATACATATGGAGCGATGAATTTTTCAAAATTATTTGAATAATAATTAGGCGGTTATGTTTTTGATTATTAAGTTTTTAAAATTATTATTTTTAAAATTTTTCAGCTTAAATAAAAACATTTAAAGGTTTAACAAACGTTAAAATTATGTTTTTTTTAACAATCTCAAAACCTTTTTCAATTCTGTTTTTCTCAAAAGCATCAGAATCATTTCTTTTAGTATCAACAGTTGGGAGTAATTGTTTTTTTGAAGATAATTTTCGTTCATAAATAATATAATTTTACAATTGTCATTTCGGAAATTTCAGAATACTGTATTGTAACTTCTTAATATAATTTTGAATTTTATTATCGTATTCTAACTGTTATTGATTCTATGTTTGTAATTTTGCCGCATAACTGCAAAAAAATGACTACACAACAATTGATAGATCAAATCAAAATCAAGAAATCATTCCTAACTGTGGGACTCGATGTTGATTTGAATAAAATTCCACAACATTTATTAGAATTGGAAGATCCTATTTTCGAATTCAATAAAGCGATAATTGACGCGACGCATGATTTAGCCGTAGCTTACAAACCCAACACTGCTTTTTATGAAGCCTACGGAATAAAAGGGTGGATGTCGTTACAAAAAACAATCAATTACATCAACTCAACCTATCCGGATGTTTTCACGATTGCTGATGCAAAACGTGGTGACATTGGAAACACGTCATCGATGTATGCCAAAGCTTTTTTTGAAGATTTGAATTTTGATAGTGTTACTGTTGCTCCTTATATGGGGAAAGATTCGGTAGAGCCTTTTCTAGCTTTCGAAAATAAACATACGATTATGTTGGCTTTGACTTCAAACGAAGGAGCTTTCGATTTTCAGACTTTAAACGTTGATGGAAAAGAATTGTACAAACAGGTGTTAGAAACGTCTAAATCGTGGAAAAACAGTGAAAATCTGATGTATGTTGTTGGCGCTACCAAAGCCGAATACTTTACTGAAATCCGTAAAATTGTTCCTGACAGTTTCTTGCTTGTTCCTGGAGTGGGCGCACAAGGCGGAAGTTTAGCTGAGGTTTGCAAATATGGTATGAACGACAATGTTGGATTACTGATTAATTCCTCCAGAGCGATTATTTACGCTTCAAATGGAACTGATTTTGTTGAAAAAGCAAGAGCCGAAGCGTTGAAAATGCAACAGGAAATGGCAGCAATTATGAGTTTAAAGTTTGAAAAGGTTTAAAGTGGATGAATTCTAAACCATTAAGAAATTAAGTTTCATTAAGACATACTTTAAAGCTTAATTTTCTTAATTTCTTATTGGTTAAAAAGCTGCCAATTTATGTTTTAATAATATCAACTTAAAACTTTAAACTTGAAACAAAAAATTCTAATTGATCAAATAGGAACATTTCATTCATTTGAAACGTCTCCAAAACGTATTATTTCGTTAGTTCCTTCGCAAACGGAATTGTTGTATGATTTAGGTCTCGAAGACCGAATTGTTGGGATTACCAAATTCTGTGTGCATCCGTATCATTTTAAGTCTGTTAAGAAAATCGTTGGCGGAACCAAAAAAGTGCATTACGAGAAAATCAGATTGTTGCAACCGGATATTATCATTTGTAACAAAGAGGAAAATACACAAGAAATTGTAGAAGAGCTTCGTGAAATTTGTCCAGTTTGGGTGACGAATATCATCATGATTGAAGACAATTTTCAAATGATAACCGATTTTGGTCAACTCTTTAATTGCAGAACCGAGTCTCAGAAATGGAACGATAAATTGGCTTTTGCCTTGAGCGATTTTAAAAATTTCATCAAAGATAAACCAGTTAAAAAAGCAGCGTATTTCATTTGGAAAAACCCTTTTATGGTCGCAGGTTCGGATAATTTTATCAATGAATTACTGAAACTGAACCATTTTCAGAATATTTATGACAACAAAGGGCGTTATCCAGAAATCGAACTCAAAAAAATACGTTTAGAGGGCGATCCGGATTTGGTTTTCCTTTCTTCAGAGCCGTATCCTTTCAAAGAGGAAGACGCATTCGAAATAGGAAGACACACGCATCATGCCAAAACTGTGTTTGTTGATGGCGAAATGTTTTCTTGGTATGGAAGCAGGTTGCTAAAAGCATTTGATTATTTTAAAAAAATGCATCAAAAGCTATAATGCGCATTCCTCTAAAATTAATTCTTCCTGAGCTACGGTGGTATTTATAGGTTTTTTTTCGAGTTCGAAATTAAATTTTGCAAGTATTTGGTATTCTCTTTTAAGCTTTTCTATTTCACTTTTCTCTTTCAATAATCCAATCATGGGTGTAATTTTTTTGCAAATTTACGGTATACAATTATAAAAAACACACTATTTGTTGTTAAGATTGGGATTTAAAATTAAAGTTCTATTTTTACAAAAAAAAATACGTGATTAATTATACCATATACGAAAATAAAAACAGCGATCAGTGGGTAACTTTTGTCCATGGTGCCGGCGGAAGTTCGTCTATATGGTTTAAGCAAATTCGCGATTTCAAGAAACAATATAATGTATTGCTATTGGATTTACGAGGTCACGGCGAATCAAAGCCCACTTTGAAGACAGCTTTCAAACAGAAATATACTTTTTCGGCTTTAGCCAATGATATTCTGGAAGTATTAGATTTTTTAAAAATTGGAAGATCACATTTTGTAGGTATTTCATTGGGAACAATCCTCATCAGACAATTGGCCGAAATGTATCCGGAACGAGTGCAAAGCATGATTCTGGGTGGTGCAATCCTGAAAATGAATTTTCGATCTCAAGTATTGATGCGATTGGGAAATATGTTTAAGTATGTTTTACCTTATTTGGTTTTATACAAGTTTTTTGCCTTTGTGATTATGCCTAAAAAAAGTCACAAGCAATCACGTGTCCTTTTTATAAACGAAGCCAAGAAATTATACCAAAAAGAATTTATAAAGTGGTTTAAACTCACTGCTGAAATAAATCCCGTGCTGAAATGGTTCCGCCAGGTCGAATTGAATATTCCTACGCTCTATGTGATGGGCGAGGAGGATTATATGTTTTTGCCATCAGTTAGGAAAGTTGTCGAAAATCATTATAAATCGTCAAAACTCTTTGTAATAGAAAAATGTGGACATGTTGTAAATGTGGAGCAACCTAATGCTTTTAACGATGCGGTTCTGTCATTTATAAATACAGCTAAATAAAAAATGCCTGCACTATGAATGCAGGCAATTCTTTAACTAACCAAAACCAAAATAATAAATAACCAGTTTATTACCCTGCAAAGATCACACTTAAGGAAACGTTTTGCTGTTAAGATTTTGTTATTACTTTGTTGCACATAAGTTAAGATTTTTTACACTTTTTATTCTTTATAATTAATTCTAGTTTCGAAAGATTTTATTGGTGAATGGTTGACAATATTCAGTGCAGAAACTAATTCGAAAAAGGATTTTTTTTATAAAAACACCACCGTCTTATTGTCATAAACCATTGTTTTTCTTTCAGCATGCAATTTTATGGCTCTGGCCAAAACCATGCGTTCTAGATCCCGTCCTTTCATAATAAAATCTTCTATCGAATGACTGTGTGAAACTCGGGCAATATCTTGCTCAATAATCGGACCTTCATCCAATCCTTCGGTCACATAATGACTGGTGGCACCAATGATTTTCACACCGCGTTTAAAAGCCGAATGATACGGTTTTGCGCCAGGAAATGCGGGAAGAAAGGAATGATGAATATTGATAATTTGATTTTTATATTGCGCAATCAAATTAGGAGTGATAATTTGCATGTAGCGTGCCAATACAATAAAGTCAATATTGTATTGCTTCAGTAAATCCAACTGCTTTTGCTCGCCTTCGGCTTTGATATCTTTCGTAAACGGAACATAATGAAACGGAATAGAAAAACGTTCTGCCACGCACTTTAAATCCTCATGGTTGCTGATGATCAAAGGTATTTCAAGAGGCAACTCGCCTGCGCTGTAGCGTCCTAAAATGTCATACAAACAATGATCATATTTAGAAACAAACAAAGCCATTCTTGGTTTTTCGTTTTGAGTGTACATTTCCCACGACATTTGGAACGGTGAAGCTAACTTAGCTTGAAAATCAGTTTTAATAGCTTCAATATTCCAATTTTTGGCACTGAATTCACATTCTAACCGCATGAAAAACACATTTTCATCGGCATCAACATGTTGGTCTAAATAAATAATATTACCATCAATGGATGAAATATAGTTTGTAACGGAGGCAATAATTGCTTTTTGATCTTCGCAATGGATTAGGATTGTAATTTTGTGCATTAGGGTTCTGTTTTCAGTTTTTTTCTTAGTAATTAATAATGTTCTTCAAAACTAAACGTATTTGTTTTTATAAAAAAAAAGTTGAATTTGGCTGTTTAATGTTTGAGAAAAAACAGCCAAATTTAAATCTATTTGTTATCCTGCATGGCAAAAACTTTCTGTAACAAAACAGAAGTTCTGGCACTTAGATTCGTTCTGATGTTTTTCTCTTCAACGGCAACCATTTTGAAAACACCATTCAGCGCTTGATTCGTAACGTAATCCGTCAAATCAGGATTTACTTTATTTACAAGAGGAATGCTGTTGTATTTTGTAATAATGTTGGCCCAAACTTTATCGGCACCTACTTTAGTAAACGAATTTTTAATCACAGGATTGAATTTTCCGTATAAAGCCGTAGAAGTGCTATTTTGTAAATAAGTAGTCGCCGAACTTTCATTGCCCATCAATATCGTTTTAGCATCCATAAATGTCATGTTTCTAACAGCGTCAACAAATATTGGCGTCGCTTCCTTTACCGCGTCCTCGGCAGCACGATTTAGTACTTTTAATCCTTCGTCAGCCAAAGAACTCAATCCAATTCTTCTCAAACCCGCATCTACTTTTCTCAATTCTTCCGGCAATAAAATTTTTACGGCTTCATTTCTGTAAAAACCATCGGTAGCGGTCAGTTTGGTCACTTGTTTTGAAATCCCATTATTCAGTGCTTCCTTCAATCCTCCGGCAATATCAACGCCCCCAATTCCTTGCGTTTGCGGAAATTGATTCATAACTTGTTGCATTTCGGCACAACTGGAAAGCGAAATTGCTACTGCTAAAACTAAAATTTTCTTCATCGTAATTATATTATTAGTTTACTTCATCTGTTTGCCATTTGGCATTTGTAAAAATACTACTTATTCAAAAACAAAGCCAACTATTCTTTAGGAGCACAAAATTCAGTCTTATTAATCACGATTTGTCCCGCTTTCCGCTGTATTCCCGCTAAATAAAAACTACGGCTAAAAAAAAGCCTTGTTTTTCTAAATCGGGAGATGCCGCTTCAATCGGGGCTAAATAACAAAATTCTTCCTTATTTATTAACAACGAGCGGCAACATCAAATAATTTTTAAAATAAAATTGTAAATTGCAGGCTTAAATTATCATATTCATAAAATGGAACAACAAAAACCATATATCCCTAACAATAAAGTAAGAATTGTAACCGCAGCAGCTCTTTTTGACGGTCACGATGCCGCAATCAACATTATGCGTAGAATTATTCAATCTACAGGTGTTGAGGTAATCCATTTAGGCCACGACCGTAGTGTGGAAGAAGTAGTCAATACCGCGATTCAAGAAGATGCCAATGCCATTGCGATAACTTCTTATCAAGGAGGACATAACGAATATTTCAAATACATGTACGACTTGCTTCAGGAAAAAGGAGCGGGCCAAATCAAGATATTTGGTGGTGGTGGCGGTGTAATCCTGCCTTCAGAAATTGCTGAATTGCAAGCGTACGGAATCACCAGAATTTATGCTCCAGATGACGGACGTGCGATGGGGTTACAAGGAATGATAAACGATTTAGTGCAAAAATCGGATTACGCTATTGGCGATAAACTGACGGACGAAATCAATCATTTGGAAGAAAAAAATCCAAAATCAATTGCCAGAATTATTTCATCAGCAGAAAATTTCCCTGATGTAGCGGCTAAAACTTTGGAGGCCATCCAAAAAAAGAATGAAAATAGCACGATTCCGGTTCTTGGAATTACAGGAACAGGCGGAGCAGGAAAATCATCTTTGGTGGATGAATTAGTACGTCGTTTTCTAATTGATTTCCCAGAAAAAACTATCGGATTAATATCAGTAGATCCATCTAAACGCAAAACGGGTGGAGCACTTTTAGGAGATAGAATCCGAATGAATGCGATCAATAATCCTCGTGTTTACATGCGCTCATTGGCTACACGTCAATCCAATTTGGCTTTATCTAAATATGTTGCTGATGCTATCCAAGTAATTAAAGCGGCAAATTATGATATTATAATTCTGGAAACTTCTGGAATCGGGCAATCCGATACGGAAATCATGGATCACTCTGATGTTTCTTTATATGTTATGACACCTGAATTTGGTGCTGCAACCCAATTGGAAAAAATCGATATGCTTGATTTTGCTGACTTGGTAGCAATAAACAAATTCGACAAACGCGGTTCTCTTGATGCTTTGAGAGACGTGAAAAAACAGTACCAACGCAACCATAATTTATGGGATGCTAATTTAGATACACTTCCTGTTTTCGGGACGATTGCTTCGCAGTTCAACGATCCTGGAATGAATACGCTGTACAAAGCGATTATGGATAAAGTCCATGAAAAAACAAATTCTGATTTGAAATCAACGTTTCAAATCACGCGTGAAATGAGCGAGAAGATTTTCGTTATTCCGCCACACAGAACTCGTTATTTATCTGAAATTGCTGAAAGTAACCGTAAATATGATGTTACTGCGGTAAGCCAAGAACAAGTTGCTCAAAAATTATACGGAATTTTCAAAACGATTGAAACAGTAGCTAAAAAAACGCCTGAGTTAAACAAAGCAGGAATCAATGATGATTCGGTTTTGCCAAATGCTTTGGAATCTGAAAAACCAGGTGCTGCTGAGGACAAAATATTTTTGAATCTTTTACTAAATCAATTCGATAAAGTAAAAATGGATTTGGATCCATACAATTGGGAAATCATTTTGACTTGGGACGAAAAAGTAAACAAGTACAAAAATCCCGTTTATACGTTCAAAGTTCGTGACAGAGAAATAAAAATGGCTACGCATACAGAGTCGCTTTCACATTCTCAAATTCCAAAAATCGCACTACCAAAGTACAAAGCTTGGGGTGATATTTTACGCTGGTGTTTGCAGGAAAATGTTCCTGGAGAATTTCCTTTCACTGCAGGTTTGTATCCTTTCAAGCGTGAAGGAGAAGATCCTTCTCGAATGTTTGCTGGAGAAGGCGGACCGGAAAGAACCAACAAACGTTTTCATTATGTAAGCGCAGGTTTGCCTGCAAAACGATTGTCAACTGCTTTTGATAGCGTTACTTTATACGGAAATGATCCACATGTTCGTCCTGATATTTATGGGAAAATCGGTAATGCCGGAGTTTCTATCTGTTGTTTGGATGATGCTAAAAAACTATATTCTGGTTTCGATTTAGTTCATGCGATGACTTCGGTGAGTATGACCATTAATGGACCGGCACCAATGTTATTAGGCTTTTTCATGAATGCGGCGATTGACCAACAATGTGAGTTTTACATCAAAGAAAATGGTCTTGAAAAAGAAGTTGAAGCAAAAATCAACAAAATATACGCAGCTAAAGGAGTCGAAAGACCGCATTATCAAGGGGATTTACCGGAAGGAAATAACGGTTTAGGATTGATGCTTTTAGGCGTTACCGGAGATCAGGTTTTACCTTTGGAGGTGTATGACGAAATTAAAGCAAGAACCTTATCTCAAGTTCGTGGAACGGTTCAAGCTGATATTTTGAAAGAAGACCAAGCACAAAATACTTGTATTTTCTCTACTGAATTTGCGTTGCGATTGATGGGTGACGTACAGGAATATTTCATTACAAAGAATGTTAGAAACTTCTATTCGGTTTCTATTTCAGGATATCACATTGCCGAAGCGGGAGCAAATCCAATTACACAATTGGCATTTACACTTTCAAATGGTTTCACGTATGTGGAATATTATTTGAGTCGTGGAATGAACATCAATGATTTTGGACCAAATTTATCTTTCTTCTTTTCAAATGGAGTAGATCCTGAATATGCCGTTATTGGTCGTGTAGCGCGTAAAATTTGGGCGAAAGCCATGAAAAACAAGTACGGTGCTAATGAACGTGCGCAAATGTTGAAATACCATATTCAGACATCAGGTCGTTCTTTGCACGCACAGGAAATTGATTTCAATGATATTCGTACGACTTTGCAAGCGTTGTATGCTATTTATGACAACTGTAATTCATTGCATACTAATGCTTATGACGAAGCAATCACAACGCCGACGGAAGAGTCAGTGCGTCGTGCCATGGCAATTCAGTTGATTATCAATAAAGAATTAGGTTTGGCTAAAAATGAAAACCCAATTCAAGGTGCTTTCATCATCGAAGAATTGACAGATTTAGTAGAAGCAGCAGTTCTACAGGAATTCGACAGAATTACCGAACGTGGCGGAGTGCTTGGCGCTATGGAAACGATGTACCAAAGAAGTAAAATTCAGGAAGAAAGTTTGTACTATGAAACTTTGAAACATACGGGTGAATTCCCAATTATTGGAGTGAATACGTTCTTGAGTTCCAAAGGTTCTCCAACGGTGATTCCAGCGGAAGTAATTCGTGCTACGGAAGAAGAAAAACAATACCAAATTGATATGTTGAACCATTTGCACCAGTCCAATCAGGATTTAGTGAATGCGCATTTGAATACGCTTCAAGAAGCTGCCATTAAAAACGAAAACTTATTCGAACATTTAATGGAAGCAACGAAGGTTTGTTCTTTGGGACAAATCACATCTGCTTTGTTTGAAGTGGGTGGGCAGTACAGAAGAAATATGTAAACTACATTTATAGTAATAGATTTTATAAAAGACCTTTCAGTGATGAGAGGTCTTTTTGTTTGTATGAATTACAGGTCAAACGCATTAAAATAAGTTGAAGTTTAAACCACATAAAAACATAGTGTTTATTCCTGAAAAAATAAATTTTGACGATGATAAGAGTTCACAATAGAAAAAAAAAGCATTGGCTTTTTTTCTATGTCACCTAAATTTCGACTGTTCGGAACCCATTTAAATCAAAAATTAATTTCTATGTTTCTATGTGGTTCAATTTTCAATACGTTTGATCTGATATGAATTGCCGTATCTTAATTTTATTTATCCTAAATCAGTATATTTACATTTCACCTTAAAAAATAATGTAGTATGAAAAAACTTCAAATTGTATTCTTATTTTTTCTTTTCGGGCATGTTGCCGATTCTTATGCTGCAAAAGCCGATACGTTGCAAATTCCTAGTATGGCAATGAATAAAACCTATAAAGCTGCGGTAGTTTTACCAAGTTCTTATGCGAAAAGTAAAGCTAATTATCCAGTGCTTTATCTCTTGCATGGCGCATATGGTCATTTTAATGATTGGTTGTCTAAAACTCCGGATAAGAATTTATTACACAATTTAGCTGATCAGTATAATATTATAATTGTAATGCCGGAAGGTGAAACATTCAGTTTTTATCTGGATAGTCCTGTGAATAAAGGAAGCCAGTTTGAAACTTATATTACTAAAGAAGTTATTGAGAAAGTAGATAATACCTATCGAACCATAAATGATAGGAAAGGACGTGTAATCACTGGGCTTTCCATGGGAGGCCACGGAGCATTGTATCTTTCGACAAAACACCCAGAACTATTTTGTGCTGCAGGAAGTATGAGTGGAGCAGTAGATATGGGAAGCATGATAAATCCGGAATCTAAGGAAAGAGTTACTAAATTGATGGAGCCAGTTTTTGGAATCGAAGGTGCGCCTCAGGAAGTTTACGCCTCTAATGCGGTTTTGAATATGGTGGACAAAATAAAAAGCAACAAACTGGAATTGATTATAGATTGTGGAGTAGATGATTTTTTGATTGAATCTAATAGAGAATTACACCGAAGACTTGTTTATAATAAAGTTGCTCACGATTACACGGAACGGCCAGGAGCGCATACCTGGGAATATTGGGAAAATGCGTTGCCTTCACATATTTTGTTTTTTAGTAAAATCTTAAAAAATAATACTCTATTGGTGAAATAGTTTTTATTTTCTTTAAAAATTTCAAAAGGCCTTTCATATCACAGTATTGGAAGGCCTTTTTTATTATGATTCAGTCACAAAAAAAGAGTAACAGCGATTGATTTAATCTTTGATTTTTTTCAATTTTAAATAGCCTATATGTAATTGGTTTTGCTCTAATTGTATTTCTGACTTTGTGATTTTTAACGAATATAAAGCTTTGAAATGTGCTGGCAGCATATCTACTACATTGTAAATATCATCTACATCAATTCCGTATTGATCGTCAATATGCGAAGGTGCTTCTTTGAAACCACAATGTTTGTAAAAGGCAGTTTTTTTTGATTTTTTTAATGCTAATGCTAAACTAGCAGCAACTGTAATCATTTTATAATGGTATTCTTCAAATTCATTTTGTTTATAACCTCCTAAATTGATGAAAAATAATTGTTCAGGGGGAACTTGTGTTTCCATATTTTTTGGAACAATTTCAATAGCGAAGTCATCAACGACAGAAACTTCTCGCCACACATCAATATGAATTTGACCTTTGGCTTCTGGCCAAAAAAGATTGATATGAGGAATTAATTCTTTTAAGGAATTACCAATTCCAAAAAAAATATCATGCTGTTCTGTAAACCGTCCTTCTGGTACACAGCCTAGCATTATCATGTATAATTTAAGTTTCTTTTCCATAATTCAAAAGTACATTATTCTTTACAATAAAGTTTGGCACAATTCATGAATAGAGTCTTTTATCTAAATTATAAAAACGAAATCGAATGAAAAAAATTACCTTATTTTTAGTTTTCATCGGGATGATGGCACTACAAAGTTGTGAAGTAACAGAAGTATATGATGATGCCCCAAGAAATGAAGTGTTTGAAGTTACGACTTCATTCAATTCCAATAATAACTATAGTAGATTGGTCGTATTTGATCCGCCTATTTATTCCTCGGATTCTGTTTTAGTATATCATTTATACGATACAGTAAATGGTCAGGATGTTTGGAAGTTAATGCCTCAAACGTATTACTTTAATGATGGAGGAGCGCTAGATTTCAATTTTGATTATTCTAGATTTAATGTGGATATCTATCTTTCGGCAAATTTTAATCTTAATACATTGCCTGCAAGTTGGACTCAAAACCAAACTTTTAGAATAGTTATAATACCAGATGGTTTTGCTAAAACAATTAATAAAAATAATATTGATTCTGTAATGTCTGCATTGAAAGTTGATGGGAGTGATGTTAAGAAAATTGATTTGTAAAGTATACTTTCTATAAATAAAAAAAGGAAATCGTGAGATTTCCTTTTTTTATTGCTTGTACTTTTTAGTTTTAAACCATTTCTTTACTGCTCTTTCTAAGCGATGCAACAATTCCTGCGATAAGTGAAAGGGCTATAAAAGCTAGTGATACCCATTCAGGTAATTTAAGATAATCATGGAGTAGCATTTTAACACCTACAAAAGTCAAGATGGCGATAAGACTGTACTCCAAATGAGCAAATTTGTCTAGCATGTGAGCCAGAAAGAAATACATAGAACGCAATCCTAAAATAGCAAAGATATTAGAACTAAAAACTAAAAAAGGATCGCTTGTTATGGCTAAAATTGCAGGAACACTATCAATCGCAAAAACGACATCCATAACTTCAATCACGATTAGCGCTACAAATAGAGGAGTCGCAGCCGTAATATGTCTTCTTTTTACAAAGAAATGCTCTCCATCGATGTGATTAGAAATTGGCATGACTTTTTTTAGCGCTTTATAAATGAATGATTTTTTAGGTTCAAATTTTTCATCTTCACCACTGAAAAGCATTTTCATGGCGGTGTAAATTAAAAAACCTCCAAAAATATACGTCATCCATGAAAATTTGTTAATAAGCAAAACACCAAAATAGATCATTAAACCTCTAAACACTATAGCGCCGAGAATTCCCCAAAATAGCACGCGATGTTGGTATTTTTGTGGTATTTTAAAGGCTGAAAAAATAATAGCGATTACAAAAATATTATCTATACTAAGGGATAATTCTATTAAATAGCCTGTGATGAATTTTATTGACGCATCCGCAGGTTTCAAAGTGTCTGGATTTGCAATGTAATTCGTGGTGTAAAGCCAATAGACTACTCCAGAAAACATAAAAGATAAAGCTACCCAAATAGCAGTCCATTTACCAGCTTCTTTTGAACTTATAATATGTGGTGTTTTGTTGAAAACTCCTAAATCGAGTGCAAGAAATATTAAAACAGCTGTTAAAAAGGAAATCCAGACAATCATATCTATAATTTTTAAAGTTATGCAAAGATACTTTATGAATTTTTAACTTCCATAAATATTTTAATCTAAAGTTCATTTACATCGTAATTGCTGTTTTATTTTTTTTTGGTGAAAACAGCAGTTAAAAAAAATAGAGTCGCTAAAATTATTATGTTGTTATTATTAGACGTCTTTTTTAAGAATTTGATAAATTTAATGAATTGCCCATAAAAAATAGAGGTAAAATTTCATGAAAGTAATAATTGAATTATATTTGCATCAAAATATTAGGGGTTTAATCTATAAAATAATTTTTTATGTCAACATTACGTTTTCAAGCTTTGAGAGAAGCATCAAACAGAAAGCCTGTTCAATTTGAAGAAACCGATAGAAAATCAACTATTTTTGGTTCGAATGTGTTTAATGATAAAGCAATGAAGCAATATTTGACTTCAGATGCTTTTAAAGGAGTACAAGGTGCTGTTCAGCATGGAACTAAAATAGACAGAAAATTAGCTGATTATATTGCAATGGGTATGAAAGAGTGGGCTCTGTCAAAAGGAGTAACTCATTATACTCACTGGTTTCAGCCACTTACAGGGACTACTGCTGAAAAACATGATGCTTTCTTTGAAACTTCATATGATGGTAGCGATTCGGTAGAAAAATTTGGAGGTGCTCAATTAGTACAACAAGAACCGGATGCATCTAGTTTCCCAAACGGTGGAATTAGAAATACATTTGAAGCAAGAGGATATACCGCTTGGGATCCAACATCTCCAGCATTCATTTTTGGAACTACTTTATGTATTCCAACCGTTTTTATTTCTTACACAGGAGAAGCTTTAGATTATAAAACACCTTTGTTGAGAGCTTTAACCGTTATGGACGACGCGGCAACCGAAGTGTGTAAATATTTTGATAAAAATGTTAAAAAAGTTACGGCAACCTTAGGATGGGAGCAAGAATATTTCTTGATCGACAGATCCTTGGCAGATTCTCGCCCTGACCTTATGATGACAGGAAGAACTTTGCTTGGCCATACCTCTGCAAAAGGACAACAATTGGATGATCATTACTTTGGTTCTATCCCAACACGTGCTTTAACCTATATGAGAGATTTAGAGCAAGAATGTATGTTGTTAGGAATTCCGGTTAAAACACGTCATAATGAAGTAGCTCCAAATCAATTTGAATTGGCACCTATTTTTGAAGAGACAAACTTAGCGGTTGACCACAACTGTTTGTTAATGGATGTAATGCAAAAAGTGGCGGAACGTCATGATTTGAAAGTGTTATTCCATGAAAAACCGTTCAAAGGAGTTAATGGTTCAGGAAAACACAATAACTGGTCATTAGCAACTGATACAGGAGTAAACTTGTTGAGTCCAAGTAAAACGCCTATGAGCAATTTACAGTTCTTGACTTTCTTTATTAATACAATTAAAGCTGTGAATGATTATGAAGCATTATTAAGAGGAGCTATTGCTTCTGCAAGTAATGACCATAGATTAGGTGCAAATGAAGCGCCACCGGCAATTATATCTGTATTTATTGGTGAGCAATTAACTAAAGTTCTAGCGGAATTAGAAGGCGTAACTGCAGGAAAATTATCTCCAGAAGAAAAAACAGATTTAAAATTAAATGTGGTAGGTAAAATTCCAGATGTACTTTTGGATAATACAGACAGAAACAGAACTTCGCCATTTGCTTTTACAGGAAATAAATTTGAGTTCAGAGCCGTAGGTTCTACTGCAAACTGTTCTAATGCAATGACTACTTTGAATGCGATTGTTGCAAAACAATTGAGAGATTTCAAAAAAGAAGTTGATAGCTTAATTGAATCTAAAGACATGAAGAAAGATGATGCTATCTTTAATGTATTGAGAGAATATATCAAAGTTTCTAAAAATATTCTTTTCGAAGGAGACGGTTACAGCGAAGCTTGGGAAATCGAAGCAGAAAAAAGAGGTTTAAGTAACTTCAAAACAACGCCACAAGCATTAAAAGCGAGAGCTTCAAAACAAGCTTTAGATTTGTTTTCTGAATTGGGTATAATGAACCACATTGAAGTGGAAGCGCGTTACGAAATTGAATTGGAAGAGTACACTAAGAAAATTCAAATTGAAGGTAGAGTTTTAGGTGATATTTCTAAAAATCACGTAATTCCTACTGCTATTCGTTACCAAAATACTTTAATTGAAAATGTTAAAGGTTTGAAAGATATTTTTGGAGCTGAATTTGAATCGATTGCTAAAGAACAAATCATTTTAATTAGAGAAATTTCGGGTCATATCGAAGGAATCAATTCTAAAGTTGAAGCGATGACAAACGAAAGAAAGAAAGCAAATATTTTGACTGATGCCCAAGAAATGGCGGAAGCATATTGCGATTCAGTAAAACCATATTTTGAAATTATCCGTGAACATTGTGATAAACTTGAGTTATTGGTAGATAACGAACTTTGGACATTGACTAAATACAGAGAATTGTTGTTTACAAAATAAACATAATATCTCTAAAATATTAGACCCGATAGATTTCAAAACCTATCGGGTTTTTTTATACTATTTTTTTTATTTGTGCGTTATTTTGAAATAATGGTTAATCGTTTTACATGAAAATAAGACTTTTTTTGATTTTCTTTTTAAACATAATTACTTTGTCTTCCCAAAGTAAACTTGTATTGTTTTTTGATTTTAACCAAGATATAATTAATGAAAAATCACAACACGATTTTTGCAAATGGTTAGAACATTCAAAAGGCAAAGAAATTTTAAAGATTCAAGGTTTTTGTGACAGTATCGATTCCAATTCTTATAACAAGGAATTATCTTTTAGAAGAGCTAATAATGTACTCGCTCTTTTAGAATTCAATAAAGTCCATCTAAGTGAAAAACTTGAATTATACGGTTTGGGAGAAGACTTTCAACAGTTAAAAAATCAAAGTGATAACCGAAAAGTTTTTGTTTATTATCAAGATAAGATTTTTGTCAATAAAAAAATGGATGATGAGAATTTAGTTTTTCAAAATACCCCAGAGAAAGAAGTTCCAGTTAATAAAACGAAGAATACGATTTCTCTAGTTGAAAAAGTGAATAAAGCTAAAGTAGGAGATTTAATTAAACTTGAAAACTTAAATTTTTATTTTAATTCAGAAAAAATAATTGTCGAGTCAGAACCAATTCTTTCAGATCTTCTTCAGGTTTTAAAAATGAATCCTCAATTGAAAATCAATATATACGGACATATTTGTTGCAATGATAATCCAAATGACTTAAAGCTTTCCTACAGAAGATCAAAGTTTGTATTTGATTATTTAATAAGAAACGGGATTGCAACTTCAAGATTGGGTCATAAAGGATTTGGAAGCAGTAAACCTATATATGCTTTGCCGGAAAAAAATGAAGCGGAACGAATTGCTAATAGAAGAGTCGAAATTCTAGTTGTTAAAAAATAAGATAATGCTTTAGAATATTTGCAAATACTTTTTTGTAGAAAATGTCTTTCCTTTTGGAAAGGCATTTTTTTTTTTGAAAATTTCATAAAACAAAATAGAAAGATTGGTATAGTTGATAAACAGTATTAATTTTTTGGTTTTATTTTTTAAGTCATTACAATTGTGCAGATATGAAGAAGGTTTATTTATGCAGGTTTCTAATAAAGTAAATAGTAAATCCTTTTTAGTCATTTTAGAAATTGAGGATTATTATAGAGCTATCGTATGTCTTAAAATGTATTCTTAAGTTTTTCTTTATTTTGTCATATAGTTCTTATTTAATGTAGTATAAAGGCTAGTATTTTCAATAATACAGCTTTGTGTAGTCCTTTTCTTGTTTTTTTTATTTTAATAAAATGTAGTTCATCGATACAGAATTGCATTTCATCGAAAATTATTGTAATTATATGAAAAACAAGTATTTATACGTGTTTTTTTTTAATTACGTTTTATATCTTTGATATGTAATAAAGAAACAATGACTATTATTAACATTAAAATTCTTGTTATTTATTACATAAAAGAGGAGGTTCCCAAATCACTTTTTATAAACTTACGTAATAACTTGTATTAACAACCAATTAAATATATTTATTATGAAAAAAGTAATTTTAAGCATCTCCGCGATGCTATTTGTAGGAGCTGCATCTTATGCACAACCAGGTCCAGCAGTTGGAGCGAATTCAAGTTTAGTAGGTCAAACTGGAACTTTACAAAATGCGTTAGTTCATCAAATTGGAACGGCTCAAAGTTCTAAAATTAAACAAACGGTAAACGACAATGATGCTTTTGTGTATCAAGGTGTAAATCCAGGACAGATTATGGGAAGCGGTGTTAACATATCAGCAAAAAATATTGCAGACATCGATCAAAATGGAAATACAAACCGTGCATTTATTTCTCAAAATAACTGGGATAATACTGCCATACAAAAACAAGTAGGAGATAGAAATGATGCTACTATATGGCAAGATGAGAAAGGTTTTTCATATCCAAATTTAAAAGGACATGATAAAGCTACTCAAACTCAAAACGGTAATGACAATAA
Organism: Flavobacterium sp. GNP002; assembly: GCF_054343795.1. Lineage (NCBI taxonomy): Bacteria > Pseudomonadati > Bacteroidota > Flavobacteriia > Flavobacteriales > Flavobacteriaceae > Flavobacterium > Flavobacterium sp. GNP002. Next base: position 262,835 of record NZ_JBTGUW010000001.1, on the reverse strand, counting down.
AGGGACTATTGATCAAGGAACTTCAGGGAATAATCCGCTTCCAGTAGTTGGAACTTTTCCTATGATGAATCCTTTAAGTTCTGCAGTGCCTGTTAATCCTCATGGTGATAACGTAGCAGTACAAACTCAAAAAGGTAATTTTAATTTAGCATACACCAGCCAAGGTGGTATGCGTAATGATTCAAAAATTAGTCAAAATAGTACTTCACAAGCTGCAACAGCACTTGCAAGAAATGAAGCAAATCATTATCAATATGGTAATGACAATATAGCTGAAACTACTCAAGTTGGTTTTAAAAACCGTGATAACATTTTGCAAGAAGGAAACTGGAACAAATCTTTTACAAATCAAAACGGATTTAGCTCTGGTAACATGAATGCAGTATCTCAACAAGGTAGTTATAATGTATCAAACGTAACTCAAAGTAACTAGTTAAACCTCATAAAGTTAGGGGCAGCTTATTAAGTTGTCCCTTCTTTTTATAAAAATAGGGACTAATGAAAACGCTATCTATAAATATCATTGTTTTTCTTTTCTTTTCTTTTCAGCTTTGTTTGGCGCAAGGAAAAGAAAGTTTTCCTGCTCCATATAATGAAAACCCAATAGCATTGATAGATACAAAGGAAGGAATTGTTTCTATGAATTCTAATTTTTATGTTACTAAATCGCATACCAATTTAAATCATCAACAAAATATTAATACCGTTCAAGTATTGCAAATAGGAAACAATAATAGTATAAATTCTCAATTTGTATCCAGTAAAATTGATGCTACACTAGCCCAAGAAGGAAATAACAATCAATTGTTTATTGACAAAAATGCAAATTCAATTTATCAAAAAGTAACTCAACAAGGAAATAATAATATTGTACATGATTATGTTCCTTATGCTAATTATGAACTAACTACTGAATTGTTTCAAAAAGGAAATAATCAAAATATTAAAAATTTTGGATCTAATTCAATTTCAAAAAATATGACAATAATTCAATCAGGAAATGGTGCAGCTGTCACAATAATAAACCATACTAAATTATGAGAATTTTGATGTGCTGCTTTTCATTATTTGTGTTGCTTTTTAGCGAAACAATGTCTTATGCTCAAACAACAAATACTGTCGTAAAAGCTAAAATAGACATTGAAAATTTAGATGGCATTATTAAAGTAACTGGAACAGCGGAAAATCTATCAGACATCGTTCAAAGTTTTTCTTATAAGTTATCGGTAATAAAAAAAAACAATTTAAATAATAATCATTCTGATAACATTCAAGAAGGGTTTTTTTCTTTAAATCCAAGTGAAAATAAAAATTTATCAACCTCACAAGTTAATTTAAATACTGGAGATGAGGTAATTGTGTTATTACTTTTCTATAATGAAAACAAGCAACTAATTGGAAAAGATAGGTTAGTTCTTGGTGAACAAAAAAAAAGAGGAAGTTATAGTAATTCCTTCAGATGGGTTTGATTTACTAGGCATTATTTCAGATGATACAAAAACAAAAGTTGGAAAAGATTTTTATGATGTATATTATTATTTATATAATGAATACAAAGTCAATTCAAGAAAAATTATTACGCTAAATGAGGAATTTAGCTTTGCCAGAAATACCAAAATAGTCGTCAACATAGATAATGAAGTTATTTATGAGTTTTTGGCCAAGCCTGATGAGGAATATCTAAAAGAGATGGCCGAAGAATCTATTTATGCCACCTATTTATATTTAAAAAATTTAGAAAAGCAAAGTAAATATTTTACTCAGTATTAATTTTATCCTGTTAAATATGAAAACGTTATTCCTTATTGTGACTTTTATTTTTGGTTTTCAATCAGTAGAAGCACAAGATTTTGTTTACAAGCCCAAAAATCCTGCTTTTGGAGGTGATACTTTTAATTATCAGTGGCTAGCTAGTTCTGCTGAATCTCAAAATAAATTTACCGATAAACCAGTTGCGCAGGTGCAACAAACAGAATTAGAAAGATTCACCGCAAGTTTAAATTCTTTATTGTTGAGCCAAATCTCAAGCTCTTTATTCAAACAACAGTTTGGTAATGATGGAATAAAAATAGGCTCCTATACTTTTGGTAGTTTATCTGTTGAGGTATATCCCTCATCCGGAGGTTTAACTGTTGATATTTTAGATACTAAAACAGGAGCACAGACACAAGTAATCATCCCAAATCGATAATATGAGATTATATACTAATTTAATGTTGATGATTTTTTTTTCATGTCTAGTTGCGGTGCTTATTTTAATCAACCTACTGGAACAGAAAAAGCGATAATTGGAGAAATTACTCCGGCAACTACACTTTTGAAAGAACTACCTAAAGCCAAAGAACAAATTGTGGTAGGGATTTATAAATTTAGAGATCAAACTGGTCAGTACAAAGCATCTGAAAACGGTAGTAATTTTAGTACCGCCGTTACACAAGGAGCCACATCCATATTAATTAAGGCTTTAGAGGATTCTAAATGGTTCATTCCTATCGAGCGCGAAAATATTGGAAACTTACTTCAAGAGCGAAATCTTATCCGTTCAACAAGACAAGAGTATGTAAAAGATGTTGATCCTAATGTACCACAAATTACACCCTTATTGTATGCAGGAGTTTTACTCGAAGGAGGAATTATATCTTACGATTCTAATATTATTACAGGCGGTTTTGGTGCGCGCTATTTTGGTACTGGAGGTGCTGTAAAATACAGACAAGATCGAGTTACGATTTATCTTAGAATGGTATCTACTGCTAATGGTAAAATTTTAAAATCGGTCTATATTTCTAAAACAATACTCTCTCAAGCTATCGATCAAAGTCTTTTTAAGTACGTCAATTTTAAAAGATTGTTAGAAGTAGAAACTGGTTATACTACCAACGAACCTGTTCAAATGGCAGTTACAGAAGCTATAGAAAAAGCAGTTTCCACTTTGGTTTTAGAAGGAATTAAAGATGGAATTTGGGAAGCAGATCTTTCTTTGCCAGCCAAGGAATCCCTTTTGAAAAATTATAAGAACGAGAACGAAGAAGCAAATGTTACAGCGATATATGATCGAAATTTAAAACAAAGAAGATCAAAGTTTGGAATAGAAATAACAGGTGGTACTACATTAATGGACGGAGATTACAGCAACCCTGAATTAAGACTTATGGGAAGAGGTGCTTTGAAGTATTTTCTAACTCCTTCTTTTAACTTAAGTGCATCTACAAATGTTTTTGAACTGGCCAATAAGAATTTGTTAGATGTTGGTTATTTAACATACGACTTGAATACTGAGTTTATTTTATTGCCAAAAGATAAATTAAGTCCGTATGTATTCGCTGGTGGTGGATTTGGGATGAATAAAGCCTTCGAAAATTTACATGCGAAAGTTCAATATGGAATTGGTATCGAATATATGGCGACGGATAATTTAGGTATAAAATTGTATGGTGAGCAAAATCTAAATTTTAGTGATAACATCGATCATATAAAAAGAGGAGTACGAGACGATTATTATTATCGTTTCGGTTTAGGAGTGACTATTTATTTTTCTAATAAAAAAAATCTCGTGAAGTGAAAGGTTTCTAATATTATCAAAATCAATTAATCCCAGCTCATTAATAATTTTAATTCTATACTGATGAAAAATACTTATCTTAAAATTACTTTATTAATATTGTTTTTAATGCTGTTCTCTTGTAGTGAAGAAAAATTTACTGGAGAAGATTACGGAACAGTAGAAGGTAAAGTGGTGAGTGCTATTGATTTCAAACCTTTGGCGAATGTCAAGGTTTTTTCAAATCCAAATACCAGTATTGTTTTTACTGACGATGAAGGAAAATTTGTTGTTAATAATGTGAAAGTTGGTGATTATTCATTTGAAGCTCAAAAAGAGGGTTATATAGTGAAATTTGAAGCTGCAAGTGTAAATACCGACAAAACTACAATGTTAGTTTTTGAGCTTAAATTATCGACAACTAACAATAAACCTCCAACTACTCCAGTATTAATTACACCTTTAGACAATGCTATTAATCAATCATTAGATTTGAATTTGATATGGACCGCTACAGATGTTGAAAAAGATAGCTTGAAGTACGAAATTAGCTTGAGAAAAGAAAATAGTGATGAGGTTGTTATTTATCCTAATATTTCTAAAACAAACTTTACGTTAAAAGGATTAAATTACAGTACAAAATATTATTGGCAAGTTTCTGTTTCTGATGGGATTAATCCATTTGTTTTGAGCGCAGTTCGTGCTTTTACAACTACTGCTTTTTCTTCCGCTAGATTATTATTTGTAAAAAAGAGCGTTGAGAATAATGTGATTTATTCTGGTGATGATTCTGGAAATCAATTAAGACTGACTAGTTTAGATGTAAATAGCTGGAGACCGAGGAAAAATAATCAAATTAAAAAAATTGCATTCATTAGAGCGAGCGGTTCGCAAAATCATATTTACACAATGAATCCAGATGGTTCAGGAATTTTTAAAGTAACGAACTCGATTCCTATTGCTGGATTTAATTCTGATTTTCTTAATTTTTCTTGGAACACATCGGGTAGTCAGATCATTTATCCGTATTTCGATAAATTATATAGAATCAATAGCGACGGAAGTGGATTAACTAAAATTTATCAAACTCCAAACGGAAAATTCATATCAGAATGCGATTGGAGTAACGATGGTTCTAAAATTGCTTTAAAAGTAAATGATAGTAACGGTTACAATGCTGAAATTTATGTGATCAGTCCAGCAGGCGCACTTATAACTCAAGTTTGGTCTGGAACAACAGGAGCAATAGGAGGTCTTAATTTTTCTATTACAGGACAAAAATTAGTCTTTACTAGAGATGTTTCTGGATACGAAGATGCTAATTATCGACAATTGGATACTAGAGTGTTTCAATATTTTTTTAGTAGCAGTACTGCTAGCGAAATTTCATTAGAGAAACCTGCAGGAACAGTTGATTTGGATGTGCGATATTCTCCCAATGAGGCCGAACTAATTATCATGAATACCTCTAATGACGGAGTGTCTACCAAAAATATTGTAAAATGTACACCGGCTGCAAACAATAGTGCGGGAGTTTCAAGAACGATAATATTCGCTAATGCAAGTATGCCAGATTGGGAATGATATATATATTTAAGACAAAAAAAACACCTAATTCTTATGAACTAGGTGTTTTTTTTGTCTTAAAATACGGCTTTGATTTGAGTAACTCTTACTAACTCTCCATAGGTAAAACCCAAAAAAAATAATTATCTTTGCGCCACAACTATCTGCTTAAAAGCAGGATTTACAACTATACTACATGAGTTCAGATACTTCAAAAAGATATGCGCTTCGCGGTGTTTCGGCATCCAAAGAAGATGTTCACAATGCCATAAAAAATATTGATAAAGGATTATTTCCACAAGCTTTCTGCAAAATTGTCCCTGATTATTTAACTCAAGACGAAGAATATTGCCTTATCATGCATGCTGATGGAGCAGGAACTAAATCCTCTTTGGCTTACATGTATTGGAAAGAAACGGGAGATATTTCTGTTTGGAAAGGTATTGCGCAAGATGCTTTAATCATGAATATTGACGATTTATTGTGCGTGGGTGCAACAGATAATATTTTGCTATCATCTACCATTGGAAGAAATAAAAACCTAATTCCAGCCGAAGTTATTTCAGCAATTATCAATGGAACCGAAGAGTTGATTAAAGAACTGGACTCTTTTGGCGTGACCATTCATTCAACAGGTGGAGAAACAGCAGATGTGGGAGATATTGTTCGAACTATTATTGTAGATTCGACGGTAACAGCCCGCATGAAACGAAGTAAAGTAATTGACAATGCAAATATTCAAGCCGGCGACGTAATAGTAGGATTGGCTTCTTTTGGTCAGGCTACTTACGAGAAAAGCTATAATGGCGGAATGGGAAGCAACGGATTAACATCAGCGCGACATGATGTTTTCGGGAAGTATTTAGCAAACAAATATCCGGAGAGTTTTGATGCTGCAGTTCCTGAGGAATTAATCTATTCTGGACAAGTACAATTGACGGATGCCGTTGAAAATTCACCAATAGACGCAGGACAACTGGTACTTTCACCAACCAGAACCTATGCGCCAATCATCAAGAAAATTTTAGACCAATATTCTTCTAATGAAATTCACGGAATGGTGCATTGCAGTGGAGGAGCACAAACTAAGATTTTACATTTCGTAGAAAATCTACACATTATAAAAGACAATTTATTTCCGGTTCCGCCATTGTTCCAGTTAATTCAAGAGCAATCTAAAACGGATTGGAAAGAAATGTACCAAGTTTTCAATTGCGGTCACCGCATGGAAATTTACGTTCCGGAAGCTGTTGCCCAAGACATTATTGCAATCTCAAAATCATTTAATGTTGATGCACAAATCGTAGGTAGAGTAGAAGCTGCTACTTCGAAAAAACTAACTATTACTAGCGAATACGGTACTTTTGAATATTAAAAAGTAAAATAAAATACTATGTACGAATTACTTTTTTGGAAATATCAGGACGGAATTTATCTGAACCATCACTTGGTTTATGAAGCTATTGTTGAGCAGGAAATTGTCGAAGGACTAGAGGAATTGCCTGTGACGGTTATCATCAATCGAATCAATTCGGTATTTTCAAACTGGGAAAAAGTAGATGAATTTAGTTGGAAAAATACGGCTGGAAAAGGTGCTTTTCACATCAAAACTACACCACAGAGCATCCAGATTGATTGCTATGGAACCGAAGGGAAAACCATGAATCTTCTCTCAGATACTATGGAAGAATTCAAATGTTCGTTGTACGATCCGCAAATTCCGGTTCGTTATGACGAAATGAATGAATAATTCTTTTAGGAGCTATCCCGAAGCTCCGGGACAGCGCTCCGTTACATCCCGATATTTCGGGACTTCCTTAAAAAAAAAATATTTTTCTAAATCCTGAAAGGAGCTTCCGTTGGTCGCTCTTTCAGGACAAGAAAAATTATTTTTTTTACAGTTCGGGATTTTTACTTCGATCTGGGCTAAGACAATCAGTCATGTAAAACCCAAATTAGTTTAAAATCAACTTATTTTACTGCTGGTTTATTCAGAAGAATTGGTTCTCCAAAACCAATTTGCTCCAGCTTTTTCAATTGTGTTTCAGCATCACCTACCACTAAATAGATCATTTTATCAGCATTCAAATACTTTTCTGAAAGCTTTTTTATAACGTCAATAGTGCTGTTTTTTACAATGTTTTCTTGCTGTTTCGCATAATCATTAGCGTAGTTGTAGTTGCTGATATCATATAGCATTTCCAGTTTAGCAGAAAGTGTTTCAAACGCTCTCGCATTACTTTTTATTAAATATCCTTTAGTCACTTCAAGATCATTCTCGTTGAAGTTTTTCCCATATTGCGAAAGAATTTCTTTGATTAAGCTAACGGATTCATAAGTTACATTCGAACGCACACCACTTGCAATAGTAAATGGACCTTTGTTTACAGAACCATTAAAGGAGGAATTGATTCCGTACGTATATCCTTTTCCTTCGCGTAATTCTTGTGTCAATTGTGAAGCAAAACTACCACCGCCTAAACGGTAATTCATGATTTGAACAGGATAAAAATCAGCATCAGTAGCAGCAAGAGCAGGATATCCAATTCGGATTACAGATTGTTTGGCACCGGGAACATCATAAAAATAAATTTTGGATGACGCTACAGTATTCGTAGTTTCTATTTTAGGAACCGTAACTTTTTTAGCTTCCCAGTTTTTATTTAAAGCCGCTAATGAATTTGTCACATTTGCTTTTGAAATAGCACCCACAATTTGAAAATTAGAAACAGATGGAGTCATGTTTTTGTTGTAATAATTTTTCAAATCGGCAATCGTAATGCTATTCACTGAATTTTCAGTGCCGATGCGGTTGTTCGCCAATGTAGATTCTTTTCCATAAATTAATTTCTTGAATTCATTTCTGGCAATACTATTTGGATCTGCTTTCTGTTGTGTGATTTGGCTTAACGTACTTTGTTTAATCAAATCAAATTCGGCAGTATCCCAGCGTGGTTGTAAAATTATTTCTTGAACTAATGCCATAGTTGCAGCGTAATTTTTGGCTAAGGTATTTCCTGAAATAAATATAGATTCATCACTTGCATACGCTCTTATGGTTGCTCCCAGACTTTCGATAGCATTTTCAAGTTGTTCTGGAGTTTTGTTTTTTGTTCCTTTTGTTATCAGTTCCGCCAGCATAGTCGAAACTCCTACTTTATCGGTGTTTTCAAGCAACATTCCGCCTTTAATTTGTAGTTGAAATTGAACTAGCGGCACTTCGTGGTTTTCAATTCCTAATACGTTTAAACCGGATGATAACTTACTTTTCCAAACTGTTGGTAATTTTACATCAGGGCTTTCACCATAAGCGGGTTCAACACTTCGGTCAAATTTAGAAGGTGTTTTTTCATACGTAGCAGCAATACTTGCATCAAATGAATCTTCTTTTCCTTCGATAATTTTTTCTTCCACAATTGCGGCTAATGATGAACCTTCTAAGATTAAATTGGCTTCACCTTTTGGAACAAAACTAGTAGCAACAAAATGCTTTCCTTTGATGTATTTTTGATACACGCGCATCACATCTTCGGTAGTCACGGCTAGAATATTTTTTACATCTTGATTGATATAATCTGGAGTTCCTGCAAAAATTTCATATTGTGCCAGTTGAAATCCTTTTCCTAATACACTCGATAAATTTGTGTAAAAAGCAGTTTCTTGTCCTGCTTTAATTCTATTTAAATCCTGTTGTGAAATTCCTTCAGCTTCAAAGTTTTTAAAAGCTACGTTTACGCCATTCATTACTTCATTCAAATTTGTTTTTTCAAAAGCAGTAACACTTAACATATACTGACCTGCTATTTCTGAATTGTATTGGAAAACATCAACGCCATCCGTTAATTTTTTGTCTTCAACAAGGGTTTTGTACAAAGGTGCTTTTTTACCTTTTGAAAGATAACTGGCCAGAACTTCTAGAGCATAACTGTCTGGATGGTATTCATAAACTGAAGGCCAAGTCAGTGTGAGTTGCGGTAACTTGGCAAAATTATCCTCGTAATATAGTTTTTTAGTTTCGGTCAATGTTACAGACTGTTTTTCCATTTTGGGAATTGCTTCACCACGGTTGATGTCTCCAAAATATTTTTCGACCCAAGCTTTGGTTTGCTTCACATCAAAATCTCCAGCAATTGTCAGTGTAACATTATTAGGTACATACCAGCGATTGTAGAAACTTTTTACATCTTCCAGTGTGGCATTTTGTAAATCTTCTAAGGAACCAATTACATCCCAGCTGTACGGATGCGTTGCCGGATATAAATTCTTAGAGATTACTGAAAAATTATGACCATACGGTCTGTTATCATAACTCTGTCTTTTTTCATTTTTAACGACCTGTTTTTCCTTAGCTAAAACCGGTTCTGTAACCGTGTTGATGAAATAACCTAATTTATCAGCTTCGGCCCAAATCATTTTTTCTAATGCATCTTTAGGGACCGTCTGAAAATAATTAGTGCGGTCTCTGCTTGTAGAACCATTGGCACCTTCACCACCTATACGCGCACTCATTTTATCAAGCCCTCCTTTTCCTAAATTTTCCGATTCCAAGAAAAGTAAATGCTCAAACAAATGCGCAAATCCAGTGCGACCTGCTTTTTCTCTTGCAGAACCTACATGACTCGTCAAAGCAACCGCAACTACAGGATCAGATCGGTCAATATGCAAAATAACTTGCAATCCATTTTCAAGTGTGAATTTTTCAAATTCTACTTTGAATTCTTTTGATTTTTGATTTTGGGAGTTAGAGGAAAATGTACTAAAAAGTAGTAAACAGAACGCTAATAACTGGATTGGTTTCATTTTTTAAATTTAGGTTCAACGATATTTTAATAGCAAACGAAGTTTTTGCTTTAGACACTAAAAGTAAGAAAAAATAAAATAGTAAAACAGTAGAAAGCACGCAATTGAAGTTAGGTTTGTGGCTATTGTCCAGTGAATAAGGTATTTGGTAGGTTTTAACTTGGGCGTAAAATATTTTTCGGTACTAATCTAATATGGTTTATATTTGGTCATCTTTAGTTTACAACTCTAAAATGAATACCAAAATGGATTTAAACTTTTCACATACGCTGGTTCTGGAGGATGAAACAGTTTTATTGCGTTCCTTACAAGAATCAGATTTCGAAAATCTTTTGGAAATTTCCATTAATGAACCGGAGACTTGGGAATATTCTTTGGTGCGCGCCAATGGCAGAGAAAATCTGGAAAAATACATTCAGATTGCGCTAAAAGCCAGAGAGATAAAAACCGAATTTCCCTTTATAGTTTTCGATAAAAAATCTGGAAAATATGCTGGAAGTACTCGTTTTTATGATATCAATCTTCAGTTTAAAACGTTGCAATTGGGCTACACTTGGTATGGCAAATCATTTCGAGGAACAGGACTGAACAAGCATTGTAAATATTTACTTTTACAATATGCATTTGAAACGCTTGGAATGGAGCGGGTTGAATTTCGAGCTGACAATAATAACGAACGAAGTATTGCAGCCATGAAAAGCATCGGTTGTAAAGTAGAAGGTGTATTGCGCAATCACATGCCAACTTTAGGAAGTGACGCTCGGAGGGACAGTATTATTTTAAGTATTTTAAAAAATGAATGGTTTGATGAAGTGAAAGAGAATCTAAAAAGGAAATTATAGTGCAAATAATCCTTTGCAAATGTGGCTTTCCAGTTTAAATTATTGTATCAGTATTGCCTTTTCGAAATCCTATTAATTTTCTGTATTTAGATTCTGATTCTTTCAAATCTTCTTCCATTTGTTTGTATTTACTAATGTCTTTTATTGTTACAACAGCTGCGACTACATTATTGCTTTGATCAACTAACGGTCTACCGCTAATAAGCACTCTTTTCTTTTCCTGTGCCATTGGATTCCAAAGAATGATTTCAACATCAGTAGTCACTTCACCTCTTAGAGCACGCTCCATAGGTAAGTTTTGCGATGGAAAAATGGTTTTTTCATCTGGGAAATAGAGCTCGAAATGATTGCTTAAATTTGGGGATATTTTGTCGTCTTCTTCGATTCCAAAAATGGCATTGGCCATCTCATTGGCCATGATTATTTTTTTATCAGCATTAGCCACAATAATTCCTTCGCTGATATTTTCGACTATTAATCGTAATTTTTCTTCATTTTCATAGAGATTTTCTATGGTTAGTTGCTGTTCATTTTCGAGTTCTACGAGTTCCGTAACATTTCTTCCAACAGAATAAAAAACTCCGTTTTGAAGATCCATATTACTATTCCAGTCGAGCCATTTATAAGTACCATCTTTACAAAGAAAACGTATTCTAAAATTAACAACAGATTTTCCTTTTAAATGTTTTTCCAATACTTCTTCTGTAGTTTTTTTATCATCTGGGTGAATTAAATCCATGAATTTAATTCGATCCATGTCTTCTTGATTATACCCAAGGGTTTTTGTGAAAGCTTGATTAATTTTGATAAAACGATCGCCTTTGGCAACGGTTAAAATGTCGAATGCCATATCAAAAAACATATTTGCTACCTTCAAGGATTCTTCATTTTTAATCAATTCAGAAACATCTCTTGCTGCAGCATAAATTATTCCTGTTTGAATATCAATCGTGCTGGTCCAGTCAAACCATTTGTAAGAACCGTCTTTTAGTCGTTCTCGAACTCTATGACTTATAAAGGAGTCGCTAACTTGTAGTTTTTTAATTCCATCCATAAAAATTTTAGTATCCTCAGGATGAATAAAATCTAAAAATGGTTTGTTGATTATTTCTCTTTGATCGTATCCAAGTATCCTTGTGAAAGCAGGATTTACTTTTACGAATTTTTCATTTTTAATGACTACAAACATATCAAAGGACATGTAGAAAAATGTATTCGCCACATTTAGTGCGGTTTCAATTTCTTTTTGAGCGGTTATATCACTGGCAACGGCATACAATAATCCAGTCGTAATATCAGGAAATACAGACCAAATAAGCCATTTTATCGAGCCGTCTTTACAAATATATCTGTTTTCGAATTTTATGGAGGGAGCTCCGGTTTGAAGTTTAGCAACTTCTTTTTGTGTGATTTCAATATCATCTGGATGTGTAAACTCCAAAAAGCTTTTACTTAATAATTCTTCCTCTGAATATCCTAAAATTTTACTGACTGCCGGATTCACTTTTATGAATTTATCCATAGAGGAAATAATCATCATTTCTACTGACATTTTAAAAAAATTATAAGCCGCTTTAGAAGATTCTTCCAGTTTTTTTCTTTCAGAGATATCTGTGAAAATTCCACCAATGGCGTAAATTCTTTTTGCAGCGTCATAGATAGGGAACTTCACGGCAATATAGGTATGCATGCCATCAGATTGTTGAATGGTTTCTTCGGTTTTTAATTCTTTTAATGCTTTTACAACCTCAAAATCGGAGTTTCGGTTGGCATCTGCAATTAAAGCAGGTAAAAAATCATGATCGGTTTTACCTGTTATTTCTTCATTTTTGATTTTATGTAAAGATTCAAATTGTTTATTAATCAACAGATACTCACCATTTATTTTTTTGATAAACATAGGACTTAAAGTATTGTCAATAATCGATTGCAGTAATTGTTTGTTTTCTAAAAGTAAATCTTGAGAACGATTTTTAGCCCGAAGTTGGGATCGAATGATAAAATAAACTACAGTCAACAAAATGATTGAAAGAATGATTAATGCAATTTCTATCCAATTTAATGAATTATCTAACTCTGGATTTCTATGTTTATTTATTCTTAAAATAAAAACCCCAGCTATCGCAAAAACGACAAACAAGTTGAGGATGAATCCAATAATTATTTTTTTTTCTAAAGAAATTTTCATAGTCGTATGGTATAAAAATTAAATAGTGCTAACCTTATTTCTAGAGTTGATAATTAAAGTATAAGTGTATGAAAGTTAGTTAATTAGATTGAATTAACAAGTGTTTTTTTTATATTTTAACCAAGTATGGAGTAAATCTATTTTAGGATTAAGCTTAAATAGCTAGGCTTTTTTTGGATGATACAAGGGATTTAGAATAACAAAAAAGCCATGAATTACTCATAGCTTATTGTCTTATTTGCTCACTATTGTGGGCGCAGTTCGCAAAACCACAATTATTTGCTGTGGTTCATGTTGGGTCTTTTTCGTTACTCTAATTCAAATTTCACGATTACATTTCCGTTTCCGAATGTCGAAGCTAATCCTGAAATAGTATCAATTTTCCCCAGTCGTGTGTAACTATAGGATGTATTAAGGTTTTCATAAAATAACACCAAACAATTATTACCATACAACATCAAATCTCCTGTTTGAATGTTTTTACCAGTTGTTGCATTTGTAGGTAATGTTGAAGAAAAATAATAAAATTTTTCATTACCATTCAACTCACTCATATTGATTGTCAAAGGCAACATAGCTTTGAAAGCTTTTGTGGTAGCATTGTTGTATAATGTGGCTGTAAAAACAGAAGAGCCAACTGTTATTTTCATTTTACTTAGGATTGGATTATTAGGTTTTTCGTTATTTTGAGTAGACGTTTGTTTATCATCTTTGCCACAGCTTGCCAAACAAAGCGTAAATGACACTAATATCAAAAATGCTGACAATAGATATTTCATACGATGTGTTTTAGACTAAAAAAATTATTTTAAATACTGTTTGAAAAACGTTTCCAATTTATCAAAAGGAATTATGTCAACTTTGTCATAAAAATCGACGTGAACACCATTTGGAATAATTAGTATTTCTTTAGGTTCGGAAGCACTCTTGTAAATATCTTCACTGAAATATCTTGAATGCGCATTTTCTCCTACGATTAAAAGCATAGGCCTTGGAGAGATTTCTTTCACATACATCAAGATTGGCATATTCATAAATGATAACGGATTTGTTATCAACCAAGCTCCATTTGAGTTCAAAGAATTCGGATGAAAACCACGAGGTGTTCTGTAATAATCAAAATATTCTTTTACAAATTGAGGTTCATCGCCTTTCAGGCTTTCAGGTAAATTACGCGGACCATCGGCAGGTTTTCCATTTCCAGCATCTTTCCAACGTTGCTGGCCCAAATCTTCCAAGGTTTTCGTACGTTGTTCGGGAGTTACGGAGTCGTTGTATCCTTTAGACATCACTCTTGTCATATCATACAAACTTGTCGTGGCAACCGCTTTTACGCGTTTGTCCATTGCAGTGGCATTCAAAGCAAAACCTCCAAATCCACAAATTCCAATAATTCCGATTTTGTTTCGGTCTATGTTTTTCTGAAGCCCTAAGAAATCTATTGCTGCACTGAAATCTTCGGTATTGATTTCAGGCGAAGCCAAGTTGCGGGGCTCGCCACCACTTTCGCCTGTGTAAGACGGGTCAAATGCAACGACTGCGAAACCTCTTTCTGTCATTTCATTAGCATACAATCCAGATGACTGTTGTTTTACCGCGCCAAATGGTCCGCTGATTGCCAATGCAGCTAATTTTTCAGTTCCAGCATTTTTTGGAAGATATAAATCTCCTGAAAGTGTTATTCCGTAACGGTTTTTGAATGTTACTTTTTCACGGGTCACTTTATCGCTGAGTTTGAATGTATACTTTTCTGTATTATTCATTTTATAAGAATTTTTGTTTGACAATTTCTGCTTTGTTTGCGCTGTTAAATGTCCTAATGACAATATGATTACAGCAACGATTAATGCGATTTTCTTCATTTTAGTTTTGATTATTTACCTCATTAAATTCCACCTCTGTTACGGGTTGCAGCCAAGTCACCTGAGTATCGTCTTTGAAATTAGTAATATTTATATGAGTCATCGAGTAGGATGCGGAAGCTCCGTGCCAATGTTCTGTGTTTTCAGGAACATTAATAACATCTCCTTTTTTTATAGGCTGTGCGGTTTTGCCTTTTTCCTGATAAAAGCCGTTACCCTCAAGTACAATTAAAACCTGTCCTTTTGGATGTGTATGCCAAACCGTTCTTGCTCCCGCTTCAAAGGTGACATTTCCTGCCGAAAAATCATTGTTCTTATCTTTGGAAACTATTGGATACAAAAATGCGTTTCCAGTAAACCATTCGTTTGGTAGCTTATCTCCTTTTGGAAAAATTTCCGTTTTGTTTTCTGTATTCATTTTTTCTATTTTTTTATTGTTACACGATAGCATTGCTATTGATGCTAATATCAATAACAAGTTTTTTTATAGTTAAATTTAAACGGATTCATACTCTATTTTTTTAATGATTTTTGCGGGAACCCCGCCAACAATAGTGTTATCCGGAACATCTTTTGAGACTACAGCTCCTGCTGCGACAATTGAATTTTCACCAATAGTTACTCCAGGAAGAATTGTTGCACCTGCTCCAATCCAAGCTTTTCTTTTTATGATAATTGGTTTTGTAATTAAAGCTTGCCTGTCGTTGGGATTGGTTGGATGATTTTCTGTAATAAGATTGACTTTCGGACCAATCAAAACTTCATCTTCAATGATTATTCCACCCATATCCAGAAATGAGCAGGCGTGATTGATGAAAACTTTTTTGCCAACTTTGATAAACTTTCCGAAGTTGACATAAAACGGAGGAAATATAGTTGTGCTATCATCAATTTCACTTCCAATAATTTCACTTAAAAAGTGCCGAACCTCTTCCGTATTGTTGCAAGAGTTCAATTGCTGTGAAAGTTTTAGCGTTCTTGTAACGACTTCGTTTATTTTAAAATATTCATTGTCTGTCGTACGTATCATTTCTCCCGATTTTAACCGTTCGAAAATGTCTTTTTTAAAAGCTTGAGGATTGGAATTATTTTGTGAATTTGACATCTTAAATTGATTTGATAACCTGTTACAAAGTTATGGCGATCTAACATTAAGCTGTTAAAGATTATCAAACCAAAAATTAAGAAATTCAAACCCCAGTCAGTCGGAATGATTTAGGATTGGTTCCTGTTATTTTTTTAAAGAAATTATTAAAATATGTTGGATATTCGAATCCTAGTGCATAGGCGATTTCAGAAATACTCCAATCTGTATGTTGTAAAAGTGCTTTTGCTTCAGTGATGATTCGTTCGGTAATGTGTGAAGTTGTGGATTTTCCGGTAACTTCTTTTACGACACGATTCAAATAATTAATATGTACGTTCAAATGTTTGGCATAATGCTGTGCCGTTTTTAATTTAAGCGGATTTTGTGTAGTTTCTATTGGAAACTGCCTTTCCAATAATTCAAGAAAAACCGAAGACAATCTGTATGATGCATTTTTATTTTGCTCGTAATTTTCAGAAGGTTCCATTTTTAAAGATTCGTGAATGATGAGACTGATGTAATTTCTAATCAGCTCATCCTTATGGGTATAATTACTTTCTTGTTCAGAAATGATTTTCTGAAAAACAGTATTGAGAAAGTCTCTTTGCTCAGTTGTAATTTTCAAAATCGGAGTTCCACCAATCTTAAAGAAAGACGATTGATGCAAACTCTCTGAGCGTTCGGAATTTTTGAAGAATTCTGCAGAAAAAAGAATCGTGTAACCTACATAAGTTGTAGAAATCGTTTCCCAAGAATACGGAATATGCGGATTGCCAAAAAAGAGAATCGTACCTTCCTGTTCAAAGGTTTTATCCGAGTAATGAATTTTACTTTCCCCAGTTGTAAGGCATATTTTATAGAAATCTTTTCTGCTGTAGGTACGCGTGTCACTGCAGTCTGCTTCAATTTGAAACGCTTTAAATCCCTGAAGTTTCAACTCACTGTTAAACTCAGAAATAACCCTTATTACCTTTTCTTTCATTTCGTAAAGTTAATAAATTCAAACTTTAAAGTCAAGCTAATAAAATGTCTTTCTGTTTATGAGTCGGACTAAGGGCTGTTTGCTGTATGTTGGCGATTGCAGGTTTTTTGCAAGGTTGGCTTTGGGATTTTCGTTTTGAGTTTTTTGCAAATTTGCTGCAATGTGCGGTGGGCACATAGGTTTTTTTGCTTTAAATGCTCTGTCTCTTAAAGGAAAACGGAATGTTGTGGTAGGGTAACATATAATGTCCTGCTGATTTGAGATGGCTGGAAATTCGTAACCTTTTATTTTCGGTGTAAAAAAAACTTGATGCGAAACGGTGATTCTACTATACTCCAGCTAGTTCAAAACCGCTGTTAGCAGTTCGGGCTTTATTTTCTAATATATTTGGATTCTATTTGTTAAAATTATTTTGCCAAAGTGAAAATAGTTATTTTGGGATTTTCCTTATTCTCTTTTATTGATTTTAAAAAATTCAATTTTAAGAGAAGTTTGGTTGATTTCTTATTCTCGTAATGTGTAAAGGCAAGTATTTTTTTAAATTTTAAAGTCAGAAACACAAAGTCGATTACTTTTTGTGCTGCTTCTTGCATTATTCCGTATCCTTGAAATTTCATCATTAGTTCATAACCAATTTCACAACTGTTTTTTCAATTGAGAAGTCAAATACGCAAATTGTACCGACAACTTGTTTTGTGTCTGTTAAGTAAATTACCCAATAATACGTTCCGCCTTTTTCAATGCTTTCATTGACTTTGTTGATAAAGTTTTTTGCATCTTCGGTTGTTTTACATAGTTGCCTGTTAAGAAACTTGCTAACTTCTGTATCCGAACGCAAATCAAAAATATCTTGATAATCGTCAATTGACAATCGTCTTAGTGTTAATCTTTCAGTTGTTAATATTGGAAATGTCTCCGTATTCATTTTTGTAATTCATTTAAATTTATTTTGTCAATTTTATGTCTCTAGAGCCTTACTGTTAATGCTTTGCATATTTTCGCAGTAGCGGTAATTTACCGCTTAGTTGTAAAGAATTGTAAATTTCCGGCTGGTTTTATTTTCCGGCTAAGGAAAATAAAACCAGACATTGCGCAAAACGGCTGTTATTGGCAGGTTATTTAAGCATTTAATTGCCCATAAATTCTTTTTCCAATTCTAAGTATTCTTTGTTTTTGTAACTCGCAAATGGTCGAAGTTTATTTATCATATAAGTCTTAACGGGAAAATTCATTCTGATACAACTACCTTGAAATTCTTCTACATTTTCTTCATCATACTTATGTCTGAATAATATATTTTTAATCTCAGGATAACCTTTTTCTATTAACGCTTTGAAAGCAAAACAACGTACAACAGGGCTTTCACATTCTGTTAAGGAAATTAATTCTTTAATGGATGTTTCTGCCACAAACTTTTTAAAACTCTTTACTGTGTCAATTCTGAGTGTCAAATAAATATTTTCTTTCCTAAATTCATAATACACTTTACCAAGCTTTTCATTTTTCAATATATTTTCGAGATTTGTTGTCGGCTTAAAAATTTCAACGTCTTTTCCGCAACTTACTATCAAAACTACAATCGATAAAATGTAGAAGTATTTATTCATAGTTTCTTCGTTATTTCGTTGGTAACTTGTGCTTAACGGGCCGCCGTTTTAAGGAGTTGGGGATTTGTAAGCTCGAAACTTTCAATTAAGCACTGAAAGCCCAAAGTATAAAACAAACTTTAAATTAAGACCTAAAACCCCAATTTTTTAAAACCGCTGTTGTGCAATCGTTTTAAATTTTACCAAGGTCCATTTCTGTTTACATTTATAAACGCATTATTTTCTAAGCGATAAGCACCTTTAAGACCGACAAACCAAATGCGTTCTTGCTTATCTTGATAAATAGTAAATGGAAATGGTTTGAATTCACCTACTTTACTTTCCATTTTTGTGAATACTTTGTTGCTGAAACTATAAATATCACGTTTGTTTGCATTAAACCAAAGTGTACCGTTTTTATCTTCTAAAATGCAACCAACTCCATCATTTTGGTTTAATAGATTTTTAGTTACATTTATAACAGTATTTCCATCATATTTAAAAAGCCCTTTCGAGGTTGAAATCCAAAAGTTTCCCTCTTTACTTTCAATTATTTGACTCACAAAATTAGATTGAAGACCTTCTTTTTCAGATATGTTTGTTAAAGTAGTTCCATCATAAATATATACTCCTCCGTTCGTTGCAAACCAAATTTTATCTTTACTGTCTTCTATAATGGAATGTATCATTTTGGTTGTACTGATTCCCGCATCTGGATTTATCTTTCCTTCAGGAATTTCAAACGGAGAAAATTTCTCTCCATCAAATGTATAAACACCTTGTGTAGTTCCAATCCAAAGGATTCCCTTTTTATCCATGGTCATGCTCCAAAGACCACCTATTTTCATTATGTCTTTTTCGTAATACATTGTAAAATAGTTACCATCAAATTTTGCAATTCCACGATCATAACCTATCCAGATATTTCCAATTTTATCTTCAATAATAACATGAACTGTTACTTTTTGACCATTGTAATCTTTTAGTACAAAATAAACAAGTCCATTCTTATCATAACGACTAAGACCAGATTGTGTTCCAAACCAAAAATTTCCTTTGCTGTCTTGAAAAACAGTTCGAATAACACCACTTATTTGGTTTCCTTGGTAATCTTTATCATGTACACTATTTCTATATTCGGGTTGCGTTTCTGCTTTTAGACTAATACTATCTTTATGAATTTTTGTAATTTTAACTGGTATTGATTCTGTAATTTGTCCTACACACGAATTAAATAAGAATGATAAAATCAGTGTAAAATAGCTTGCTTTGATTCTGTGAGATATATACATAATGATTTTTTTATTGTTATTTAAAGTTTCTCCAAAAATGACGCACAACGTCTTGGCGCTTGGCGTGGTTGGGGAATAAAGACACGAGATTTTTCGGTTAAACACAAATTTATCAAATACAAAACCAATTTCAAATTAAGCTTAATACCCAAATTGCTTGTAGCATATATTGGCGGCAGTATTTTTTTGTTTCAATGATAACTCTTATCGTTTGCAAAAGGGCTTTCGAAAATTTCCCACTCCGTCGTACTTAATGAGTTGCCATCAATATTCATAGGTGTGAATCTAACTTTATATTTTCCACGTCTATTAAATGTAAAAGCTCCAGAGCACATTCCATGTCCAACATTAAGTTTCCCATTCCATCCTTGGATGTAATATATAGTCTTTTCTTTTGTAGTAAGATTAACCATTTCTGTTTTACACCAAATTTCAGAATTTGATGTATTATTAATACCAAAGATTGCATTTGCTGAAGGCCCACAACCATAATGAACAACTTCAGTTTTCTGATACTTAATACTCAAATTGGGATTTAATAGTTCAATTGATTTTTTGTCTGTTGTTCTCCAAAAAACCTTTTCGCTCTGTTTAGTTTCAGAGTTCCATTGCATCATATCTCTTGTCTCATTCTCAGTCTGTTCAGAGTATTTTAAAAAATAAATATTGTTTGGTTCTAGTTCTTTTTCTGGTTTAAAAATGGCTTGAATTAAACTCATTTGCCCTTTTAGAATTTCTAGAAGGTTAAGTTTGATTAGTTCACCATCTTTACTTTCTAAATAAACTGTACGATTTTTAAAACTATTGATTGTTTTTTCACTTAAGGAATATCCTTGTATTATAAACATTGAATTCAAGCTTATATTTCTTTTTTCAGGAAAAAATTGCATTCCATCCATTCCGCATTCTGCACTAGCTGAATGTAATCCAATTGTAAAGAAAAAAAGTAAGAAAAATTTTTTCATAATGAGATTTAATATTTTATTTGAATTTTCTCGTTTTCGCTAAATATTGCTGCCAACGTTCTGGCACTACAGCGGGTTTGGGACTAAATTAAGCGCTATTTTCGGATTTGACAAATTATTCCAAATACAAAACCAATTTTAAATTAAGCCTAATACCCAAATTGCTTGTAGCGTGTGTTAGTAGCCGTTTATTTGGGCAGATACCAAAAGTCTATGTTATTATCTTTTGAAGAAACAATTGCGAACTGTCCATCTCTAGAAAATGTTGCAGCGGTATATTGTGTTTCAAATTTCTCTTCAAATGTCTTAATAAGTTTACCTTTAATATTCCATAGTTTGGCAGTTCCGTCTTCACTACCTGTTAAAATATACTTTCCGTCTGATGAAAACTCTGCCTGATTTATTTCTCCAGAATGTCCTTTTAAAATGACACTTGGCTTTCCGTTTAAATTCCAAATTACTGATGTTTTGTCGAAGCTTGCTGTCAGTATGTTTTTTCCGTCAGGTGAAAAACTTGCAGCACTTACTCCACTTTTATGCCTTTTTAAAATCATATATCTTTTTCCATTTATGTTCCAAATCGATGCGGTATTGTCGCAACTTGCAAGTATTATTGATTTGTTATTTGGGGAAAATGAGGCTTGATAAATTGTACATTTATGTCCTTTGAATGTTCTGATAAGTGTGCCATCTGCTGTCCATAATTTTGCAGTATTGTCACCACCACCACTTAAAATAAATTTTCCGTCGTTTGAATAAACAACGGTCTTAACATATACTTTGTCCGCAGTGACTGTTTTAACTTCAGTACCGTCTATATTCCAAATTACAAACGTACCTTCAGAACCTCCTGTAATAAAACGTTTATTGTCTGGTGAAAAAACTACATCGTTTACACTTTTCAAGTGTACATTTATTGTGTCAATAATTTTACCGTATTCATTCCACAGAAAAGCAAGATTGTCATCACTACCCGATAGAATATATTTTCCGTTCGGGGATTGATCAATTCCCAAAATTGCCTCTTTATGTCCTGTAAAACTTTTAGCAATTACACAAGATTGAGCATTTACTAAAGTGTTGATTAGAAATGTGAGAGTTAGAATAAGTATAGTTTGTTTCATAAAGTCTGTTTTTTTTAATTGCTACTACGTTTCGCGGCTTCACGAAGTGGCGAACTTCGTAACCGATTATTTTCCATTAAAGATAAAATTTCTTGCGGAAAATAAACGTGAATTTACCACAAATTTCGCCATTTCGCGAAACCGCTGTTAGCGGTTCGGCTTTTTACTTTGTAATTTCAATTTTGAATTTCAATATTTAATTGTCGTCCTTCAGTTAATGCTTTTTTATCTAAAAGATTACCAACAACAAGTCCAATAGCCATACCAATTGGTAAACCTATTCCTAAAAGTCCTATATTCCCAATGCTTAAACCAAATGCTACTCCTATTGGTAATCCAAATGCGGTAAACCCAAACAGCATCCACAAATTTCGATAATAATTTTTAGTAACAATTTTAAGTTGTTTTTCAATTTGTTTTAAAATTGAAGTTTGCTTTTGTTTAATAAATTTCGTCAGTTGAGTTTCATTCAGAGTTGAAGAATTTATTTGGTCAACACAATCATTTACTGATTTTTCAATATTTTCAGGTAATTCTCTTTTTCTTAATTCGTGTAAAAGTTCTCCAAATTGCGAATAAATTTTAACTAATTTGTTGTTAGTAAAGCTATTTTGTCTATTATTTAATTCTCTTATATTCATAATGTCTTTATTTGATTGTTTAATTTGGATATCGTTGGTTAAGCTGACCGCTAACGTTTTGGGGGCTTGGCGAAGTGGGGATTAGAAGCACAATTGTTCAGTTTAGCACAAATGCTCAATAGAATTTCTAATGTTTAATTTAGCACTTCTGCCCCCATTTTGCCAAACCCCTGTTAGCGGTTCGTTGTTTTTATTTCGTTACTTCTATCCACTCATTTATTATTTTTGTCAAGTCAGTTTTTTCTTTTTCGATTTCTTGCAAACTTTTAAAAGTTACAATTGCTCTGTCATTTTCTTTCCAAACTAACATTTTACTTTTATTAGATATTAATTTGTCTTCTGGTTGTGTCTGCTTTTTTGCTCCTCTATGAAAGATGAGTTGAACTTGTTTAGTTGGTGGTTGAACTCTCATTGTAATACGGTCTTCATTGTCAAAGCAATAGTTTGGTCCATTCCATTTTATATTTTCAGTCAAGTTTTTGTCCGCTGATAAAATGCAATTTCTTAGTTGCTCGATTTCCTTGATAAACGGATGGTTTAGTTTGTTTAAAAAGTCTGTTACTTCAATATTTAAGTTAATAGTTTCTTTCGTCATTCGGTTTTTCCTTTGAATGTTGCATAAATTGCCATTGCGTGTCCGTGTCCTAATTCAAATTCTTCTTTGAGCCAATTCGTAATTTCTGTTGCCTTAATTTTAGGATTAAGTTTTCCGTCAATGATAAATTCTTTTTCTTCAGCCATTTTTTTAAAGTCAGCAGGAGTCTTTCCTGTTTTGGCTTTTATATTTTCTATGTATGCTTGAAATGACATAAATTTTTAATTTTCGTTAGAATTTAATTTGTGATAGTAAATATATGAAATGGCTAAAATTCCGAATACAATCAATGGGAAAAATGTTTGTCCATTTAATCCGTCAACTGCTCCGTGACTAATTGTTGCAAAAATAAAGTCAAATGCAAAACCAGCATATGCCCATTCTTTAACTCGTTTTGGAACTTGTGGAATAACTAATGCCAAAACTCCTAAAATCTTAAAAACAACTAATGCGTTCCCAAAATATTCTGGATAACCCAAATGTCTAATTCCTTCTTTTGCTAATTCTGTTTGTGAAGTCAATGCTGGCATTACTCCTTCAAATAAAGCAATGATTGTTGTTGCTGTCCAAAATATTATTTTTTCTTTTTTCATTTTCTATATTTGTTTAATTTAAGAAATTTTTTCTTTCTCCGATTCTGCTTTGCAATGACCGCTAACGTTTTGGTACTGCAGCGGGTTTGGTACTAAATTAAGCCAATTCTTCGGATTTGCCACCCGAGCGATAGCGAACGGACGAAGTAAATCTGTTGCAGTAGCTGCTACCTGCTGGCTTTATTTCTGTATTAACAACCACTCAATTAATTCCTTATTGTCCACAATACTCCAAGAATGTGGATACCTTCTATTGTCAGGTTTTCTATATCCTTTATTTTGCGTAATTATCAATTCTGCTTTAGTATTTCCAAGTCTATTCAATTCGTTAATCATTGCCGAACATTCCGTAACATTCATCCCTGTGAAATCCTCTGCATTTTCTTTTAGCCACCAATTAACATCAGGTTCAGAGTAAATTCTCAAAGGAAGTTTTATTATATTCTTAATAGCTGTTTGAGTAGTGTCACTGAATGAATAAGGTGATGTTTTGTAATAATTTTTTAACGCAATTTTTGGTGACCCACCCATTTCTTTTTCTAGTCTTTCAATCATATAAACTCTTTCTTCATCAGGAATTTTGTTTACGGATAATCTAACCTCTCTTTTACTTGAATTATAATATCTTTCAAGATCAAGTGGTGGATCAATTGCAAAAATTGCTTTTGGTTTTAGTGATTCATTTTCAGCAAATTTAATTGCTGTACTTCCACCAATAGAAAAACCACCAACATAATAATCAAGGTCAGTTAATTTATGTTTTTCCCTTACGTCTATTATGATATTATTGAATGATTGTTGGCTTAAGTTATCAATACCAAATGACAAAACACCATCTTGAAAAGTTGGAATAATTGTCAAAAGCCCACTTTTAGCTGTAAGTTTAGGTAAGTCAGTTTGTTCTAAAACTCTTTCGGCCGTTTCTCCAAATCCTGGAATAATAAATATATAACCAGTCCAAGGTAGTTTTGGAGGATAAATTATTGTGTAGCAATTTTTGCTAGAATCATTTTTGTCAAGAAATACTTTTTCTATTTTCTGTCCAAATGAATTTGTCAGAATGAAGAGTGTAAAAATGGTTAATTTCAGTCTTAGCATTTTAGTTGTTTGTAGTTAAGCTTGCAGGTAACTTGTATATATGTATGACAAAATCATACAAAGCATTCCAGTTTTGGGTAGATATGTATGACAAATATCAAACTTTATTTTAATTCAAATATATAGATAGTACATTAAAAATCATCAAAAGGACTTTTAAATTGTTGAATACTTTTTGAATTTACATGACACTAGTTTAGTTATTATTACGTCTTGTTTTGCGTGAGGGATAAAAGCTGAAATCCTCCCGATTTTTCTTCGGGAGATTAAAGCGGATAGCCCGACCCGATTTTTTTAGCGGGTCACGCCCAAATTGTAAATTTTAGAATCAGTAGCAGTATTTGGTAGCATTAATTTTTAAATAAAAAGGTAGTGGACTTTGCGAAAAACTTTGCGAACTTTGCGGTCAAATAATACGAGATGAAAAGCGTATAACGCAAGTTTGAAATAAACAACTGTAGCGCTATGCAAATTACATATTGCTTAAAAAAATATAAACTAGGTATGAAATCGGCATGACAACATTTGTCGCAAACACGGATGAAGAGCTGGCGATACCATAGTCCATTAAAAAACAAATATTATCTACATATGAAAATAAATCCAAAAAACGGAATTGACAAGCTCATTTTCGGAATGAAACAAAACGATGTTACCGCTATTTACGGGAAACCAGACAGGAATTACAAGGACGAGGATGATAATGTGATTTTTGCCTACAACAAACTAAAAATGCGTTTGACGTTCTATGTGGAGGAAGAATTCAAATTGGGTTATATCGTAGCTTCGAGTCCTGAAATGGAGTTGTTTGGTAATAAAATTATCAATAAAAAAATCAGTGATGTCAAAAAAGATTTGGCAGCCAAAGGAATAACTAAATTCACACAAGAGGAATTCGACACGTTTGAAAATTATTTCAATGAGGAAAACTGGATTATTTTTCAAACGGAATTTGATGAAGTGGTGAAATTTGAGATTGGTGCTATTATCAATCAAAAAGATGAATTTGACTGGAAATTTGGAAAGAAATAATTGAAATGCCGATAACGCTGATAAAACGGATTAACACCGATTTCTATTGGTGGGCCAATACGCTTACCAAATAAATTATAAAAATAAACCCGACAGATTTTGAAGTCTGTCGGGTTTTTTATTTGTGTTTTTTTGAGAGTTATTGTTTTGGAGCTACTTGTTTTTCCAGCATTTCTAATTCGAAAACAAGTGTTGTATTAGGAGGAATAACACCACCGGCACCTCTTTCTCCATACGCCAAATTTGACGGGATAAAAACGACTGCTTTGTCTCCAAAGGACATGTTTTCTAATGCTTCGATAAATCCTGGAATCATACCGTCTTTTTTCCCTGCTTCAAAAGGGAATGCTTGGTATCCGTTTTGAGCGGCACGGTTTGCATCAAACTTTCCGTAGTTTTTACAAATGTCCTCATAACTGCTGTCAAAAAGGGTTCCATCTTCAAAATAACCAGCATAGTGGAAATAAAATGTAGTTCCGTTTGCAGGTTTTACGCCAGTTCCTTTTTGGATTATTTTGTATGCTAATCCTGTTGGAGTAGTGGTTGCTGTTGCTTTTGTAGTGGTCAAATAGGCTTTTTTTGCAGCTACTACCGGACCGTATTTTTCAGTGTACGCTTTTTTGGCTTCGGCTTCAATTGCTGCTTGTTTTGCTTTGTTTTCAGCGTTGATTGCATCCTGTTTCTTTTGGTCTTCGGATTTATTGTTGAAATAATCTGCGAACACTTTTGGGGCATCAAATTTTTTGGCTAAAACGCCTTTTCTAACAATGGTAACCTTAGTAATGACATCATTTGCAGCAATGGAATTCACCACATTCATTCCCTCAGTCACATGACCAAAAACAGTATGTTTTCCGTCTAACCATGGCGTTTCCTTGTGGGTAATGAAAAACTGGCTTCCATTAGTAGTGGGTCCGGAATTAGCCATAGAAAGGATTCCGGCTTTGTTGTGTTTTAAATCTGTAATTTCATCTTTGAACGCATAACCAGGTCCACCTGAACCATTTCCAGAAGGATCTCCACCTTGAATCATGAAGTCTTTGATGACACGGTGAAATTTTAAACCATCAAAAAACGGTTTTCCTTTTAGTTTTTCATTGGTTACAAAAGTATTTTTACCTTCAGCAAGCGCGATGAAGTTAGCTACGGTAACCGGAGTTTTTTTGTATTCTAATTCAAGCACAATATCTCCTTTGTTTGTGGAAATTGTTGCAAAAATTCCTTCGATTACTGCTGGTGCTTTTACTACTGGTTTTACAGCAGATTTTACAGCAGTTTTTACTGTTGTCACAGGTTTTTTTACCGGAACAGTTTTCTTTGTAGTTTGAGAATGCAGGTTTAACATTCCCACAAATAATAAAAACAGAATTTTAAATTTCATTTTTTAAGTATTTAAGGTCTAACTTTTTTAATCTGTTATTGTTGAGGTATTGTTTCCAATAATTCAATTTCAAAAATGATATTAGCACCTGGTGGAATTACGCCTCCAGCTCCCGCTTCACCATATCCTAATCGAGATGGAATAAAAATTACCGCTTTGTCCCCAAAAGATAATTGCTCCAATCCTTCAATGAAACCAGGAATCATGCCATCTTTTCTTCCGCTTTGGAAAGGGATGGGTTGGTACCCGTTTTGAGCAGCTCTGTTTTCATCGTATTTACCAAATGTTTTAGAAACACTTTCTACACTGGCGTCAAATAATTCTCCGTCTTCCAGAAAACCGGCGTAATGAATGAAAACATTGGTGCCATTTGCAGGTTTTTTACCACCGCCTTTCTTTGTAATTACGTATTGCAATCCTGTAGGCGTTTTAGTCGCTTTGGCTTTTAAAGTGGCAAAATAAGCGATTTTTTGTTCGCGAACTTCTTTGTATTTAGCGTCGTAAATTTTTTTGTTTTCAGCATCAATCGCCGCTTTTTTCTTTTGATTTTCAGATTCTACTGAAAAATAATCGTTGAATATTTTTACCGCATTAAACTTTTTAGCAGCTTCACCATTTCTGATGATGGTAACTTTATTGATGTAGTCGTTTTGTACAATCTTGTTGACAACATCCATCCCTTTTTCGACTACATGACCAAAAATAGTATGCTTTCCTTCTAACCAAGGTGTTGCTAGATGCGTGATGAAAAACTGGCTGCTGTTAGTTGTAGGTCCGTTATTGGCCATAGCCAAAACACCGCTTTTGTCAAATCTTAAATCTGAAAATTCGTCTTTAAATTTATACCCGGTGTCTCCAGAGCCTGTTCCTAAAGGGTCTCCCGTTTGAATCATGAATTCTGGAATTACTCTATGGAATTTTAATCCGTCAAAAAATGGTTTGCCTTTAAGGTTTTCATTGGTGACAAATTCATTTTTTCCTTCGGCTAATGTTACATAGTTGGCAACAGTTATAGGTGCTTTTTCGAAATCTAATTGTACAATAATTTCCCCTTTATTGGTTTCTATTTTTGCATATAAACCATCAGGAAGATTGTTGTGCTCTTCTTTACAAGAGTAAAAGGAAGCAATAACTAGGAATGCGAATAGGATCTTTTTTTTCATACTAATTTAATATTTGTTTTTTATTGGTATATGGTATCGCCATTCTTTTTTTATTGTTTTTGTCCCGTCCCGAAATTTCAGGATCGGGATTGAATCATGGCGATTTCATTTCTACATTTAATTTTATTGAGTTATAGTGTCATTGGGTTTTAGCACGGCTTTAGTTTCTGGTTTGGCTGCCGTAGGTATTACTTTTTGTTGGACTTCACTTTCTTTTTTATAGACTGCTTCTGATTTAAAATCACGTAAAGTTACTGTACAAATTAAAGGTTGGTTTGTCCCAATTTTTTTGTCGTCACCATGGTAGCCATATCCCATATTTGAGGGGAAAAGGAAACTTACTTTTTCGTTTTTGCGCATTAATTTAATACCGTCACGCAATCCCATCATGATGTTTTGTTTGTCTACATAATAGATTTGAGGTCTTAATTCTAATTCAGAATAGATAACAGTACCTTTTAAATCCTTTATTTCGTAGTCAAAAAAAGCAACATCACCTTTTTTAGGAGTAAGAGAATCAATATCATTTTTTGTCACATAAGTATACCAATATCCTTTTGTGGAAGCGATATATTTTACGTTAGGATTACTTTTGATTAAAGCTTCAATTTGAGTTTCTTCGTTGGCAACCAGTTTTTTATTGCGTGCAATTGATTTCTTCATAAAGCTTCCTGAAGTCTGTGAAATAGGCTTTCTGGCATCCTGATGCTGTTTACAGCTTGAAGCGAATATGGATAAAAAGAACCCAAATACGATTAACGTACTAAATTTTGACATCTATTATATTTTTAGCGTTGTTACTAAACCTTCAAATTTTCGTATCGTTTCTTCCATCGATACTTCTGATTTTCCGCCGGCAGCATTACGATGTCCTCCACCATTGAAATGGTCTCTGGCAAATTGATTGACATCAAAATCGCCTTGTGAACGAAATGAAATCTTGATGATTTTTTCTTCTTTATTTTCGATAAATATAGCAGTAAAAACGATTCCTTTTATACTTAATCCGTAGTTTACAATTCCTTCGGTATCACCTTTTACATGATCAAAAGAATTCAACTCGTCTTGAGTTAGCGTCGTGTATGCAGTTTTGTGCTCCGTTAAGACTTTCATGTTTTGAAGTGCTCTTCCTAATAATTGTAATCTTTCATAAGAGCTGTTGTCAAATAATAACGTTGGAATCTCCGTATTTTCGACACCTAAATCAATTAATTCTGCAATAATTCTATGGGTTGTTCCTGTTGTTTTTGGAAAACGAAAAGAACCTGAATCAGTAAGAATTCCGGTGTAAATACAAGTTCCTATAGTTTTATCTATGTCTTCTTTTTTTCCAAGAAATAAAATGAAGTTATAAATCATTTCACAAGTAGACCCAAACGAGGTGTCAGAATAGGTAAATGCGGCATAATCATCAGGTTTTTGATGATGATCGATCATGATAAATGGCGCTTTCAACTTGGCTAAAACATGCTCCATTTCTCCAGTTCGGTGCAAAGCATTAAAGTCTAAGGTGAAAATAAGCTCCGCTTCTTCCAGTATTTTAGTACAGTTTTCTTTGTCCTTTTCGTATACTTTTACGGTTTCTGAGCCAGGCATCCAAGCCAGAAAATCAGGAAATTCATTTGGAGAAACCACCACAGGATGATGATTGTTTTTTAATAAAAAATGATATAAGCCTAAGGTAGAGCCCATGGCATCTCCATCAGGACCTCGGTGTGGGATTATGGCAATCTTTTTTGGAGTTGATAATAACAACTGTATCGCTTGAATGTCTTGTATTTTCATAGATTGCGAAATTACATTTTTTTAATGTAATGTTGAAATCATTAACAGGAATTTCACGGATTATTAAAGACAGTATTTTTCTATTTCTATTTTCTTCAAAATGGTTTCTGGGATGAAAAGAAATTTATTGGGAATCAATGTCTTAATTTTTTTAATTTGGAATTAAATCTCGGAATCTATTTCTTGGCAGTGCTTTTTATTTTAATAACGATTGTGTTGATTTTATTATTAAGTTCTGTCATGTCAGCATCATATTTATCGGTGTTCTCATTTAATTTTTTATAGGCAAGTCCGTAAAATTCCATCCTTAATTCACAATATTCAATTAAAGTTTCATTTTGTAAGTGTAAGGCTTCTGGAAGATATAATTTGTCAAGTTGTTTTAGTAGAATTATATTTTCGTTCCAATAATAAATGCCTCGGTCTTTAATTTCAGACAATTTATTTTCTTTGCTGTCCCCATAAAAAGTAGTGTAGGATTCCAAAGCCATTTTTTCCATATCTACAAAATCTTGCATTCCTTCTTGATATTCAATGATTTGATAGATATATACTTTTGAATTTTTACTAAGTGTAAATAAACCTACAGTTAGAATCAGTGTTGCTGATGCGACTATTGTAATTCCAATTTTTCTGTTTTTAACCAATAATGCTAGGATAGAACCAAATCCTATTCCTGAAAGTAATCCTCCAATATGTGCCGCTCCATCGATGCCTTCTTTAAAACTGTTGGCAATATTTAAGACAATCAAAGTTCCTATTGTTAGCAACAGTGAGCTATTTGCTTTTTTGTCAATAGTTTTAAACAGGATAGATACTAATAAAATCCCATACATTCCAAAAATAGCTCCAGATGCACCAGCACTTACAATATCGGTATTGTAATATAAACTTGCTAAGCTTGCTATGAGTCCACAAAAAAGATAAGTCAGCAGGAAATCTCTTTTTTTTAAGTAGGATTCTAATAATAAACCAACATACGCCAGCGCGTAACAATTCATTAGCAAATGAAAAATCCCAATGTGTACAAAACAAGCTGAAATCAATCGCCACCAGTTATTTTCTATAGTCAAAGGACCGAAGTTCCCGCCCCAATCAACAATATCTTGCGTTTCTGGAACAAAGATATTGACTCCCGAAAAACTCATTAAAAGAAAAATCAGAATATTTATATTGATGAGAATTGGGGTAATAAAATAATCTTTGGTAGGTATAAATATGGAGAAAAAAGAATAAAATTGAGTGAGGCTTCTATTTTTTTCTATCTCTGAATCCTGTTTTGTTGTTTCAGATTTTATAAAATGTTTCAGTGAACTTTCGTCTAATGCTAAAATGGATTCCTCTTTTTTTATTTGGTAAAATAAATCTAAAAAGGTATCAATATTCTTCTGATTTCTTCCGCGGTCATAAAGTTGATTTCCATTGCTAAAGCTTGTTATCAAAGGATCGTGATCCTCTAAAGTAATGGCAATGGTTTCATTCCAAGTGTTTAAATCATTTTTTGATTGGGCTTTTAATCCGTTTTCATTTATTTGAGTTAAGTCCCACTTCAGTTTTTTAAAGACTTCAATAGCTATGTAAATAAGCTGCAACTTCGATAAGTTATTTAGAGGAATGTATTGTGAAGAAGTTGAGGGAAGTCCAAAAGCCATTGCGGTAAAATTAAATTAATGTGGAATTAAGAACAATACTACAAAAAAATAATTTTATAATTTAAAAAAAAAGTGTTTTTGATTTACAAAAGTTCCCTGTTTTTTCTTCTTATTTTTTGATACAGATGGTATTTTGCTCCTTTTACTATTTGAGCATTATAAATTCCTACTGACCCTGAAAAAAAGTATGCGATTACACAAGCAATGCCAATAAAAATACCGCTTTCTATCCCGAAAAGCTCCATTCCCATAACCGTACAAGCGATAGGAGTGTGGGTTGCTCCCGAAAAAACAGCCACAAATCCCATTCCTGCTAAAAGTGCGATGGGTAAAGGAACTACAATAGATAAAGCACTTCCCAGTGTGGCACCTACGAAAAATAGCGGAGTTACTTCGCCACCTTTGAATCCTGCTCCGAGCGTGAATCCGGTGAATAGTATTTTTAGAAGAAAATCATACGAAGCATTTGGATTAGAAAACGAATCAACAATTATAGGGACTCCTAAACCGATGTATTTTGTGGTTCCAATAAAGTAAATTGCTAAAGCAAGTATTATTCCTCCAACGCAAGGACGAAGTGGAGGAAAAGGTATGCTTTTTGAAAATAAATGACCCCAAAAATGGGTGCTTCGTGAAAACAACATGCCGGCTAAACCAAAAACAATACCGACTGGAATTATCCAAAACAGGACAGTAAAATTTATTTCAGGGATAATAGGAATGCTATAATGAGTATGTTTAACATGCCAAAATTCAACGGTGAAATAAGCGATGTACGCCGTTAAAAACGACAGCGGAATACTTTTATAACTGATTGTACTGAAATACAGAACTTCTAAAGCAAACAAGGCTCCAGCCAAAGGTGTTCCGAAAACGGAGGCAAAACCAGCGCTAATCCCTAAAATAATTAATGTCTTTCGGTCACTATTATCAAGTTTGAAAATTCTTGTAAATTGATCGGCAATAGCGCCACCCATTTGAACTGCTGTTCCTTCACGACCGGCTGAACCTCCAAAAAGATGCGTGATTAAAGTACCAAAAAGCACTAAAGGAGCCATTTTAAAAGGAATTATTTTTTGAGGATTTTCATATTCTTCCAGCAATAAATTATTGCCTTTAACTACTGATTTACCCCAATAATAATATCCCAATCCTATTATAAGACCGCCTATTGGCAAAAGCCAAATCATCCAGTTGTTGTGTTCTCTATACTGTGTAACCCAATCTAGTGCTACTAAGAAAAAGGCAGATGCCGATCCAGAAAAAATGCCTGTCAAAACACAAATGAAAATCCATTTGAGTGTGACAAGCATTATTTTTTTAGCGTTTTCTATATTCATTACCTTAATTAGAGAAGTATTTTTTACAAAAGTATTATAATCCTTCTTGAATTAATGGTTTTTCAGAAGCTATAGCAGTAAATTCGATTTCAACTAAATATTCTGGGGCTACCAGTTGGTTAATTGCGTAGAAACCAGTGGTTGGTTTTATGTCTTTAAAAAACTTGGCATGAGCGGTAGCAACGGCTTCAAATGTAGAAACATCAGTAGTAAATATGCGGGTACGGATGACATCTTTCATACTTACATTTAGGTCTTCCAGAACTTTTTCTACGCGTTCTAAAATGTTTAGTGTTTGAGCATGCGCATCGTCAGCTTTTACTTTTTCACCATCAACAATGGCGACAGTTCCTGATACTTCAATGATGTTTCCAATGCGTACTGCACGGCAATATCCCATTTTGTCTTCCCAAGGTGAACCTGTCAAGATATTTTCTCTTTTCATTTTAATTGTGTTTAGGAGTTATTTTGTATTGTTTAAATACAATTTTTGGTGTGGCATAATAATTGCAATTTATAAAAAATAGTGAAATTAAAAACAGTAATTTTTAATTAAAAACTTCAATTTTTGTTGAGAATTGTTAGAATTTTAGAGGTTCTAGAAGGCAATAAATTTAAAAATTGAATGTTATAAATGAAAGTTAAATTATACTATCATTAGTCATTATATATGATTCGTTTTTTAATTTTAAAATTTTACAAGCACTGATAAACTAATTTAAAAAAGTTATGAAAAGGATTTTATTTTTAATGGTTGCTATAAGCATCTCCTTAAGTGGATATGCTCAGAATGAATTTAGTTCAAAATTTAAACCCGTTCCACTTAAAAATAATGCTCCTAAAATTAAAAAAGAAACACCTCCAAAAGCAGATCTACCAAAAAGGATAAGTCAAAAAGTTATAAAGAAACAAGACGTTTCTCTAGATGTACCAAAAATTAATTTTATAAATCCTGATAAAATTATTAAAAAGCCAGAAAATTCAGATGTTGTTACTTACAAACGAAACCAAAATTTGGGAACTTTTAAAACGGGTTCTCTTACAGCAAAAGTAAGATATCGAGATGCTGCTTATGTTGATGGGGATAAGATTAGAGTATATTTAAACGATAAAGTAGTAGATTACGAGGTTGTTTTGGATGGAGATTTTAAAGGGTTTGAGATAAAATTAGAAAAAGGGATTAATAAGATTGATTTTGAGGCATTGAATGAAGGATTTGCGCCTCCCAATACAGCAGAATTTCAAGTGTTTGATGATAAGGGAAGTATTATTTCTGCCAGTCAATGGAATCTTGGAACAGATTTCAAAGGGACCTTAATATTGATGAAAGATTAGGAATGTTCTTTTTTAAATTCGATAAATAAATAAAATTAATTTATATTATTTTTGTCGTTTAAATATTATTTTTAGTTTTAAATTTTCAATAAATATTGACTTATCAATATTCTCTTACTATGAAACAGATTCTTTTTTTTTTAATAATTAGTATTGGTATTTCTTCAAAAAGCTATAGTCAGATTGAATTTAGTAAAAAATTTAAAGCAATTCCACTTAAAAATAATGCCCCTAAAATAAAAAAAACAGTTCCACCTGAAACTGATATACCGCCAATTTATACTCCAAATGTTTTTAAAAGTCCTGAAATTAAAATCCCAAGTTCAGTATTGAAAATTGGAGAAGAAAACACTATAAACATGACTCCAAAAAATGATTTTATTAATCCAGGAGATGTTTATATGGATAAAATGGAAAAGGATTTAGATAAAACATTAGTCAAGCAGGGTTTGAAAGAAGATTCTAGATTTTTAGTTAAAATTGATGTCAATTTTGGAGAAATTAGAACTAAATCAAAATATTTTGTAATTAAATTTCGTGATTTTGGACAGATTGATGGAGATTTAGCCAGAGCATCACTTAATGGTGTTGTTACCGAGCAAAAATTAGTAATGAAAGAAAATTATCAGGAATTTAAAATATTTTTTAAAGAAGGAATAAACACATTTGAAATTGAAGCTCTTAACAAAGGTTTGTTAGGAGGAAATACAGCTGAATTCCAGATTTATGATGCAGAAGGAAAATTTATTAAATCTGATTTTTGGGAAAATTGGGATGCAGGAGTAAAAGGAAAGTTTATAATTGTTAAAGAATAAAAAGCATTTTAGTACCGCTGATTTCTTAAAACGGATCAGCGGTAACTTTGAATTTCATATCAGATTTCACCGTGATATCTTGTGTCAAACTCTCTTTAATAACTGCTTTAGTTCTTATTTTATAAGAAGATGCTTTGATATATTTGTCTAATTTTTGTGAAGTACATGTTAGATTTATGGTATTTGAAGTCGAATTAATTTCATCTAAATAAGCCAATTCTATTTCATCATTTGCATCAGTTGATATGTATAAATGAATTGATTTTAAAAAACTGAATGACTTATTGCTTGGTTCTGTGATGGTCAATTTTAACTCAGTTAATTTTACATCTTTTACTAATTCAGCTTTGGTGTTGTTGTTTTCAAAAGTGGAGCTTGAGTTTGTGGTAACATCTGGAGTAACCACATTAAAAGCAGTGCCAAGAGGAAATCCACTTTCAATTTTAAAAGTTGTTTGGTTATCTATTGAAAAAGTCAACAAATCATCGATTACATTACACGAAGTAATTAAAAGCAGTACTGTTACTATTGATAAATAAATTTTTGTTCTCATTGAAATGTTGTTATATTTTAAATTAATTTTTTAGAATCTTTAAGTTCACTTACGAAAATTGTAGCGTGTAGGTTTTTTTTTAGGCTATTTGATTTGATTTTAGAGGAATAATTGAGGTGAGACAAATAAAAAGAATATTTTTCAAAAATCAATTTTTCAATTCAAAATATAAAAAGTATTTTTGCGCATGCAACACAACGTACTTATTTTAGATTTCGGATCGCAATATACACAGCTTATTGCGCGTAGAGTTCGCGAATTAAATATATTCTGCGAAATTTTCCCATACAATCATTTTCCGAGTGATTTATCATCTTATAAAGCAGTAATTCTTGGAGGTAGCCCTTTTTCTGTTAGAGGAGAAGATGCGCCACATCCTGATTTATCTCAAATTAGAGGGAAACTACCTTTGTTAGCCGTTTGTTACGGAGCACAATACTTATCACATTTTAGTGGTGGTGAAGTAGCTGCTTCGAACACGAGAGAATATGGTAGAGCTAATTTGTCTTTTATAAAAGAGAATGAAGTTTTCTTTGAAGGTGTTTCAGAGAACAGCCAAGTTTGGATGAGCCATAGTGATAGTATTAAGGTATTGCCAACCAATGGAGTAAAGCTTGCAAGTACTCACGATGTAGAATTTGCTGCTTACAAAATTGAAGGTGAAACAACTTATGCCATTCAATACCACCCTGAAGTTTTCCATTCTACGGATGGATCAAAAATGCTGGAAAACTTTTTAGTAAAAATAGCAGAAGTTCCTCAAAATTTTACGCCAAATGCTTTTGTTGAAGAAATGGTGGCAGAATTAAAAGAAAAATTACAAGACGATAAAGTAGTTCTTGGTCTTTCTGGTGGAGTAGATTCTACAGTAGCGGCAGTTTTATTGCATCAAGCTATTGGGAAAAATCTATACTGTATTTTTGTAAATAATGGTTTACTTCGTAAAAACGAATTCCAAAATGTATTAGATCAATACAAAGGAATGGGTTTAAACGTAAAAGGTGTAGATGCTGGAGATCGTTTCTTATCTGAATTAGCAGGTGTAAGTGACCCAGAAACTAAACGTAAAATTATTGGACGTGTATTTATCGAAGTTTTTGATGATGAATCACACCTTATAGAAGATGTAAAATGGTTAGCACAAGGAACAATCTATCCTGATGTTATTGAATCAGTTTCAGTAAAAGGACCTTCAGCGACTATTAAATCGCACCATAATGTAGGAGGTTTACCTGATTACATGAAATTAAAAATTGTAGAACCACTTCGTATGCTTTTCAAAGATGAAGTACGCAGAGTAGGAGCTTCATTAGGAATTGATCCAGAATTATTAGGAAGACATCCTTTCCCAGGGCCAGGATTGTCAATTAGAATTCTAGGAGATATAACACCTGAGAAAGTTAGAATTTTACAAGAAGTAGATTCTGTTTTTATCGAAGGATTGAAATCTTGGGGATTATACGATAAAGTTTGGCAGGCAGGAGCAATTTTGCTTCCGGTTAATAGTGTAGGTGTAATGGGCGATGAGCGTACTTATGAGAAAGTGATTGCGCTTCGTGCAGTAGAATCTACAGATGGTATGACAGCTGACTGGGTGCATTTACCTTATGATTTCTTGATGAAAGTATCTAATGATATCATTAATAAAGTAAAAGGAGTCAATAGAGTGGTGTATGATATTAGTTCAAAACCGCCAGCAACTATTGAGTGGGAATAATATTTTAGATTTTAATCTAATCTTTTGAACATCATTGTTTTTAATGTTCTCTATAAAACGGTATCAGATTTTTGGAATAAAATTTGATACCGTTCCGTTATTAATGATTGAATAATTTTATAAATAAAAATGATGAAATATTTTTTTGCGATTTGTATAACGGTTTTGTTTTTTAATTATAGCGTTTTTTCACAAGAAAAAACGACTACTCATAAAGTAGAAAAAGGAGAGACAATCAGTCAGATTGCAATAAAATACAACGTTACTCCGTATGATATTTACCAATTAAATCCAGATGCGCTAAGTGGTTTAAAACCCAATAGTGTTTTGCTGATTCCAAAAAGCAACGGGAGACAAAAAGTAGCGGTTCAAGCTAAGGCAAATGCGAAAGCAATTACCCATGAAGTAGCTCCAAAAGAAACTTTGTATGGTATCGAAAAAAAATATGGCGTTTCGGATGAAGCCTTAAAACAAGCAAATCCTTTTTTGGAAAAAGATGGATTGCAAATAGGTCAAATTCTTACTATTCCTTCCGGTATTGGACAAAGAAATACTTCTTCAATACAAACAAAAGTTGTATATCATGATGTTCTTCCAAAAGAAACTAAATATTCTATTGCCAAAAAATATGGGATTACCATTGAAGAATTAGAGAAAAAAAATCCTGAAATAGTTACGAATTTGCCTATTGGTTATAAATTAATTATCAAAGGAACTCCCGAAACTTCGAGACCAAAAGAGGATAAAACTGCCACAGTGGTTGAAGCTAAAAAAGAAATTGTAAAAGCCAGTCCCGAAAAAGTTTCTACTGCAGTCAATTATTTGAATTACACGGTAAAACCAAAAGAAACCTTGTATAGTTTATCAAAAATGGCAGGGATGAGTCAGGAAGAATTAATTACTCTTAATCCTGCTTTATCTCAAGGTGTTGTAGAAGGAATGATTTTGAAAGTTCCGGCAACGATTAGTATACCACAGGAAAGTAAAAAAGAATACGCTGTAATATCAAAGAAAAGTAACGGTAGGAAAAAATTAGTATTGCTTTTGCCTTTCAATATTTCAAAAATTGAGGGCGATACGGTTAATTCGACTTCCATGCGCTTGAAAAAAGACAAGTTCTTGAACATGACTTTAGATTTTTATGCAGGAGCTTTGGTAGCGATTGATTCGGCTAAACAACTTGGACTTGCTATAGATGTGAGTGTGTTTGATTCTCAGGAAACTAAAAACACCTCTAATGTAGCTGCTATAATTAAAGAAAATAATCTGGAAAATTCCGATGCTATCATCGGGCCTTTTTATCAAAATAATGTAGAGAAAACTGCCGAATTATTAAGTGCAAATCAAGTACCGGTTATTTCACCTTTGTCAAAAGATACAGGTAATTCGTTTAGTAATATGCTTCAAACGATCCCTTCTGGTACAGCGGTTAAAAATGCTATGTTCGATTTCATGAGAGCTAAGAATGGGAATATTATAGCTGTAGTGGATAAGAAAAAAGAATCGGTTATACAGTTTATTAAAGAGAATCATAAAGATGTAAAATTTTCAGCGCTTACTGCAAATGGTGGTGTATCTGCTGAAAATTTGAAAAGTTTATTTGTAAAAGATAAAATAAACTATGTGGTGATGGAAACCGGAAATACCGGAATGATTAAATCAACTATGGCTACTATGTTAGGTGCTATGGCTGCTTATAAAGTGCAATTGGTTATTTTGGAGCCAAATGAAACTTTAGATACAGACGAAATTAGTTTTGTGAATTTAACAAAATTGAAATTAATGTATCCTTCTGTTACTCGTGAAAATGAATCTCCTGAAGCTGTAGTTTTTGAAAAAGAATTTAAAAAGAAAAACAAAATTTATCCTAGTGCATTTGCAACCCGAGGTTTTGATATTACTTTTGATACTATGATGCGATTGTCACAAGACAAGAAATATCAAGAAACGATTGAAACTACAGCTACAGAGCAAGTAGATAATAGGTTCGAATTTTACAAAAAAGAAGATAGTGGCTATATTAATAAAGGAGTGTATATCTTATATTATGACACTGATTTAACTATAAAAGAAGCTAATTAAAAGTGTTCAGTATTCAGTAATTAATGTTTAGTCAAGGCAGTATAATAAAATGATAATAATAAAATTATGACATCAAAAGTAACCTATTTAGGGGATTTAAGAACCTCTTCTATTCATCTACAATCAGGAAATGAAATCATTTCGGATGCACCTTTAGATAATAATGGGAAAGGTGAGGCTTTTTCTCCAACGGATACGGTAGCTAATGCTTTGGCAAGTTGTATGATGACGGTTATGGGAATAAAAGCACGTGATTTAGAAGTTGATTTGAAAGGCTCAACTGCTGAAGTTACTAAAATCATGAATACTGAACCAAGACGCATCGGTGCAATCGAAATTACTTTTGAAATGTATGGAGAAGCCGATCAAAAGAATAAAACCATTTTGGAAAGAGTTGCCATGACATGTCCTGTTTTTCTGAGCTTAAATACCGAAATCGAAAAACGTATTATTTTTAACTGGAAATAAAATAGAGTAGAGAAGAAAGAGGCAAGGAGTAAGACTATTAAATAAAGCTTACTTCTTGCCTCTTTTTTCTTTTTTTCTCCAAAAGAAATGGATCAAAATCAAAAACAACTCATCAAACTTGCTCATACTAAAATGCCTTTTGGTAAATACGAAGGAAAGTATCTGATTGACTTGCCTGAATATTATGTGGTATGGTACAGTAATAAAGGATTTCCGAAGGGCGAGTTAGGACAGCAACTCCAGCTAATTTATGAGCTAAAATTAAACGGATTAGAGGAATTGATACGAAATATTAAAAAAAGATACCCTAAACCACTTTAATTTACGAATTTAATAATGTTCTGAATTTTAAATTGGAACGTTTAATAATTCTTAAATTTCAAAATTATCTCATTTTCAAATTAGCTTTTTCTCAATTTATAATTGTATTTTTGCCAAGTTTTTTACTCAACTACAACACAAACAACAACAGAATGAATCAAACGAAATATATTTTTGTTACAG
Source organism: Flavobacterium sp. GNP002 (assembly GCF_054343795.1). NCBI lineage: Bacteria > Pseudomonadati > Bacteroidota > Flavobacteriia > Flavobacteriales > Flavobacteriaceae > Flavobacterium > Flavobacterium sp. GNP002. The sequence continues at coordinate 222,246 of NZ_JBTGUW010000001.1, read as the reverse complement.
GCGGTGTGACTTCTTCTTTAGGAAAAGGAATTATTGCAGCATCTTTGGCAAAATTGTTACAAGCAAGAGGATACAGAACAACAATTCAAAAGTTTGACCCTTATCTTAATGTTGATCCGGGTACTTTGAATCCTTATGAGCATGGAGAATGTTATGTAACCGATGATGGTGCAGAAACCGATTTAGATTTAGGACACTACGAGCGTTTTTTGAACGTTCCAACCTCTCAGGCGAATAATGTTACTACGGGAAGAATTTATCTTTCGGTTATAGAAAAAGAACGCAGAGGAGAATTTCTAGGAAAAACGGTTCAAGTTGTACCTCATATTACTAACGAAATTAAAGAAAGAATGCAATTGCTAGGTAATTCTGGCGATTATGATATTGTTATTACCGAAATTGGTGGCACAGTAGGAGATATAGAATCATTACCTTATATAGAATCCGTTCGTCAATTGGTTTGGGACTTGGGCGAGAATAATGCTATAGTGATTCACCTTACTTTAGTACCTTATTTGGCTGCCGCAGGAGAATTGAAAACAAAACCAACACAACATTCCGTTAAAACATTGATGGAAAGTGGTATCAAAGCGGATATATTAGTTTGTAGAACAGAACATGAACTTTCTGATGAGATTCGAAATAAATTGGCCTTATTCTGTAATGTAAAAAGAGAAGCCGTTATTCAATCTATTGATGCTTCGACGATTTATGAAGTGCCAAATTTAATGCTCGAAGAAGGACTTGATGTAGTTGCATTAAAGAAACTAGATTTACCTAAGAAAGCGGCTCCGGATTTGAAAAACTGGAATACTTTTTTACGCAGATTGAAGCATCCAAAGCATACTGTAAACATCGGTTTGATTGGTAAATATGTAGAAATGCAAGATTGTTACAAATCTATTCTGGAAGCATTCATTCATTCCGGTGCAGCAAATGAAACCAAAGTAAATGTGATTTCTATTCATTCAGAACACATTGACGCAACAAACATAAATGAGAAATTAGCCGGTTTAGATGGAATTCTTGTTGCTCCTGGTTTTGGAGAAAGAGGAATTGAAGGAAAAATCGAAGCAGTTCGTTATGCCCGTGAAAATAAAGTGCCGTTTTTCGGAATTTGTTTGGGTATGCAAATGGCAATTATCGAATATTCAAGAAATATTGTAGGATATGCTGATGCAAATTCTACTGAAATGAATGAGCATACTTCACATCCGGTAGTAAACCTTATGGAAGAGCAAAAAACGATTACTGATAAAGGAGGAACAATGCGTCTTGGAGCATGGAAATGTGATATAAAACAAGATTCATTGGCATACAAAATTTACGGAAAAGAGACAATTTCGGAGCGTCACCGTCACCGTTATGAGTACAACAGTAATTATGTAGCGCAATTGCAAAATGCAGGATTGATTGCTTCAGGTGTGAACCCAGATACAGGATTGGTAGAGATTATAGAAATAGAAGATCATCCATTTTTCATTGGAGTACAATACCACCCGGAATATAAAAGTACAGTAGCGAATCCGCATCCTATTTTTGTGAATTTCGTAGCAGCAGCAGTTCAGGCAAAGAAAAAATAGTTATTTTTTTTTGAAACAATTCATCAAAGTGCATACTAATAGATTAAACTTTTTTTAAATATAATAATGGAACAAAAAAAATTCGACCTCAATTCGATTATCGGTTTTGCATTAATTTTTGGTATTTTGGTATTCATCATGTACCAAAATCAACCTGACCCGAAAGTGGTTGCAGCTGAAAAAGCACAAAAAGAGCTGGCAATTAAGCAGGCTAAAGCCAAAGAATTAGAGGCGAAAACTGTTGCAAAAGCTACTATAGCAGTTGCGGCAACCGGAGATTCTACACAATTGGCCCAATTACAAAAAACGTTAGGAAATTTTGCTTATTCTGCTACACTTCCTTCGGCTACAGCTGGTTTTACAACTATTGAAAACGAATTGGTTAAATTAAAAATTGCCAATAAAGGTGGATATATTGTTGAGGCTACTTTGAAAAAATTTGAAAAATTTAAGAAAGGTTCCGGACAATTAGTTGAACTGATAAAAGACAATAATGCTAATTTAAATGTACAATTGCTTACCAGTGATAACCGTACTTTAAATTCTAAAGACTTGTATTTTGAACCTACTTTGACAAAAGTTGGAGCAGATCAAGTTTTGTCCATGAAGTTAAAAGCGGGAGCTAATGAATTCTTGGAGTACAAATACATTTTGAAGTCAAACGATTACATGATTGGTTTTGATATTCGTTCTCAAGGGTTGAATAAAGTATTGAATACAGCAAAACCATTAGATTTAGAATGGAATTTAAAAACCTACAGAAATGAGAAAAGTGTTTCTTATGAAAACCGTTATACTGAAATCTATTTTGAACATGAAGATGGAAAAATAGATTATGCAGGTTTAGGTCAATCAGAAGAATCAGATCTTGAAAAAGCAACTTTTGTAGCTTTCAAACAGCACTTTTTCTCAACGATACTTTTGACAAAAACTCCTTTCGAAACAGCTAAAGTGAAGTCTGATAACTTGGTTAAAGACGATAAAATCGATACCACTTTTACGAAACAATTTAAAGCAAATATCCCTTTGGCTTTTACAAATGGGGAATTAGATCATAAAATGAGTTGGTATTTTGGACCAACAGATTATAAGACACTAAAAGCATACGATCAAAATCTTGAAAAAATTATCTCGTTAGGTTGGGGGATTTTTGGATGGATTAACAAGTTTATTTTTATTCCTTTATTCGGATTTTTAAGTTCTTACATTGCCTATGGAATTGCAATTATTGTTTTTACAATAATAATAAAAATTGCGATGTCGCCTATTACTTTCAAATCATTCTTGTCACAAGCCAAGATGAAAGTATTGCGACCTGAAATTACTGAATTGGGAGAAAAATTCAAAAAAGACCCAATGAAGAAGCAACAGGAAACAATGAAATTATACAACAAAGCAGGTGTAAATCCTATGGCGGGATGTATTCCAGCCTTGATTCAGCTTCCTTTTATGTACGCTTCATTTCAGTTTTTCCCATCGGCTTTTGAGTTAAGACAAAAAAGTTTCCTTTGGGCAGATGATTTATCTTCTTTTGATGAAATAATCAGATTGCCTTTCTATATTCCTTTTTACGGAAATCACATCAGTTTGTTTCCAGTTCTTGCCTCGATAGCTATTTTCTTCTATATGAAAATGACTTCTGGTGACCAGCAAATGGCGGCTCCGCAACAAGAAGGAATGCCGGATATGGCTAAGATGATGAAAATCATGATTTATGTATCGCCAATAATGATGTTGTTTTTCTTTAACAGTTATGGAGCGGGATTGAGTTTATATAACTTTATTTCGAATCTAATTACCATTGGAATTATGATAGTCATTAAAAGATACTTTATCGATAGTGATAAGATTCATGCTCAAATTCAAGAAAATAAATTGAAAGAGCCGAAAAAACAGGGTAAGTTCCAGAAAAAACTACAAGAAGTGATGGAACAAGCCGAAGCTCAAAAAGCACAACAGAAGAAAAAATAATTCATAAAAAAATCTCGATATTTTCGGGATTTTTTTATTTAAATATAATTTAAGTAATCCAAATTCGTTATTATAAAAAAGTATTTATGAAGGCATTTTATAAAAAAGGAATATTTGTTTTAATGTTTTTGAATATGTTTTGTCTTTATGCGCAAGCAGATTTCAATAAGCTAGATGAAAAAGGTAAAAAACACGGAGTTTGGAAAGGTTTTTATGAGGAGTCAAAAAGACCTAGATATGAAGGTACTTTTGAGCACGGAAAAGAAATTGGAATTTTTAATTTTTACGATGATACCAAAGCTAAATCCATAATTGCTACAAGAGAATTTAATGCAAAAGATAATTCAGCGTATACCATTTTTTATGACCAGAATAAGAATAAAGTAAGTGAAGGTAAAGTGGTGAATAAATTGTTTGAAGGACAATGGAAGTACTACCATCAAGCTTCAAAAAATATTATGACTACAGAGAATTACGTAAATGGAAAGTTGGAAGGTTTGCGTACCGTTTTTTATCTTAGTGGTAAAATTGCAGAGGAAATCAGTTATAAAAACAATTTGAAGAATGGTTTTTATAAAAAATATACTGAGAAAGGAATTTTATTAGAAGAGTCAATGTTTAAAAATAATAGCTACAGTGGTCTAGCAATTTTCAGCGATACAAATGGAAATATAGTTTCTAAAGGGCAGTTTGTAAATGGTAAAAAATCAGGAATTTGGCAGTTTTTTGAAAAAGGGAAATTGGTAAAAGAAACGAATATGAGTTTTCCTGAAAATGCAACAAAATCCAAAAACAATTAACTTTATACTTAACAAATACTGTTGTAAATCTTTTGTAACTTTGCATCCTTGTAAAATTATAATTTTTTGAAGATGAAGCGTGTTGTTGTAGGACTTTCTGGAGGTGTAGATTCAAGTGTTGCTGCTTATTTATTGCAACAACAAGGGTATGAAGTCATAGGTCTTTTTATGAAAAATTGGCATGATGATTCGGTTACCATTTCTAATGAATGTCCGTGGCTTGAAGACAGTAACGATGCTCTATTAGTTGCTGAAAAGTTAGGAATTCCTTTCCAAACGGTTGATTTAAGTGAAGAATACCAAAAGAAAATCGTGGACTATATGTTCAACGAATATGAAAAAGGGCGTACTCCAAATCCCGATGTACTTTGTAACCGCGAAATAAAATTTGATGTCTTCATGAAAATTGCTTTAAGTCTTGGTGCTGATTATGTGGCTACTGGACATTACTGCCAAAAAAGTGAAATCAAAGTGAACGGAGAAACGGTTTATCAACTTAAAGCTGGTGCCGATACTAATAAAGATCAATCGTATTTTCTGTGTCAATTATCACAAGAGCAATTGGCAAAATCATTATTTCCAATTGGAGAATTGACAAAACCGGAAGTTCGTGAAATAGCGGCTCAAATGGATTTGATTACTGCTGAAAAGAAAGATTCCCAAGGATTATGTTTTATTGGAAAAGTACGTTTGCCAGAGTTTTTACAACAAAAATTGCAACCAAAAGACGGAGTTATAATTCAAATTGACAAAAACGATCCTGTTTACAGTTTTGAACAAGAAGGCGAATTAACTTTAGAAAATAGTTTGCTATCTGATGCTAGAAAAATCCCGTACACTCCAGATATGGGGAAAGTAGTGGGAAAACATCAAGGTGCACATTATTTCACTATTGGACAACGGAAAGGACTGAATGTAGGAGGAACAACTGATCCATTGTTTATTATCGCCACTAATGTGGAAACCAATACTATTTACACTGGATTGACCAGTCAACATCCTGGATTGTTCAAAAAAGCCTTATTTATAGAAAAAAATGAAGTGCATTGGATTCGTGAAGATTTGGCTTTGGCCAATGGAGAAACTATGCATGTAATGGCTAGAATTCGATACAGACAACCTTTGCAAAGCGCCACCTTGCATCAATTTGAAAACGGAATGTATATAGCTTTTGACGAACCGCAATCTGCAATAACAGAAGGGCAATTTGCAGCCTGGTATTTAGGAGAAGAATTAGTTGGTTCGGGAGTAATTTCTTAGTTTAGTACTTTAATTTATAAAAAGTTCTGAGAACAAATACTTTTCTGGAATTAAGTAGCTCCTGAAAAGCAATAATAATTATTCAATCCTAGTAATAGTTGAAGTTTTTAGGGCTAATAAATAAAGTTAACTATGAAAAAAATCTATATATATCTTTTTTTGCTGATTACTTCAGCTGGTTTTTCACAACAAGACGCTTGGGTATATTTTAATGCAAAGCCCAATTCTCAATTTTATTTAGATAGACCTTTGGAAATGCTTAGTCAGAGAGCATTAGATAGGAGAACTAAACAGAGTATTGCTATAGACTTTAAAGATGTTCCAGTTGAGGAATCCTATATTAATCAAGTAAAATTAGCTGCTGGAATTACTGTCATGGCAAAATCCAAATGGATGAATGCAGTCCATGTTCGTGGATCACAAGCTAATATAAATTCATTAGCACTGCTTTCTTTTGTCAGTAAAGTTGATTTTGCGGATAAATCATTGAATCAAACTGCAAAAATAGTGAAGCTTTCAAAAATGAAGAAGGTAAATAAAACTAAGAAAACCAAAATTGAATATGCTTATGGTTCTTCATCGAATCAAATTCAGATGCTTAACGGTCAAAAGCTGCACCAACAGAATTATACCGGTTCCGGTAAAATAATAGCGGTTTTAGATGGTGGATTTCCGGGAGTCGATACTGCTGAGCCTTTTCAAAGATTAAGAGCTAACAACCAGATTTTAGGAGGTTATAATTTTGTATTAAGAAATCCGGATTTTTATACTGGAGTTTCACACGGAACTTTGGTGCTTTCTTCGATGGGTGGTTATAAAGAAAATTCGTTAGTGGGAACAGCACCAGATGCATCTTATTATTTATTTATTACCGAAGATGATACCTCAGAAAATCCTGTAGAAGAATCGCTTTGGGTTGAAGCGGCAGAAAGAGCAGATAGTTTAGGAGTAGATATTATCAATACTTCTTTGGGGTATTTTGATTACGATAATGATGCGTATAGTCATACATATAGTGAAATAAATGGTACAAATGCATTTATATCCCGTGGTGCAGAAATTGCATTTAGCAGAGGTATGATTGTAGTAACATCTGCGGGTAATTCAGGCGGTACAGCAGAGCCACATATTGCAACTCCTGCTGATGCTGTTTCAGTAATTGCTGTAGGTGCAGTAAATTCTTCGGAGGTATTGACTTCGTTCAGTTCAGTAGGTCCTTCTTTTGACGGAAGGATAAAACCAGATGTGATGGCACAAGGACAAGCAGCTATAGTCTCTGATGCAGCCGGAAATATCGTGACTGCTAATGGAACTTCTTTTTCAAGTCCTATAATGGCTGGAATGATAGCTTGTTTATGGCAGGCGTTTCCTCAAAAAACAAATAAGGAAATTAGAGAATTAGTATTAAAATCCTCGGATAAATTTTCGAATCCAAATAATCAATATGGATTTGGGATTCCTGATTTTGCATTGGCAGTAAGCAACCAGTTGAATTTAGAATCTTTTTCTAAAGATGATTTTATACTCTATCCCAATCCTGCCAGTGACACTGTTTCGGTTTCTTTACCTTCAACATTTGATATGGGAACAGTATATATTTATTCCATTTTGGGTCAAAAAGTCTTAGAACAAAAAATCACACCGCAAGCATCTATTATTTCATTGAAATCTCTGCATGAAGGAGTGTATCTTTATAAAATGGAATCAGATGGTTTTTCTAAAACTGGAAAAATAATTAAGAAATTATAGCGTTAATACTACATGAATAAAATCACAGACCTTTTTAAGATTAAATATCCAATTATTCAAGGAGGAATGATTTGGAATAGTGGTTATAAATTAGCAAGTGCAGTGAGTAATGCCGGAGGTTTAGGATTGATTGGAGCAGGTTCCATGTATCCTGAAGTTTTGCGGGAACACATTCAAAAATGTAAAAAGGCCACCTCAAAACCTTTTGGAGTAAATGTTCCGATGTTGTATCCCAATATCGAAGAAATCATAAAAATTATCGTTGATGAAGGTGTAAAAATCGTTTTTACATCGGCTGGGAACCCAAAAACTTGGACTTCTTATTTGAAAGAAAATGGCATAACTGTTGTACATGTCGTTAGCAGTTCTGTTTTTGCATTAAAAGCACAAGATGCAGGTGTAGACGCAATTGTTGCTGAAGGTTTTGAAGCCGGAGGACATAATGGTAGAGAAGAAACGACTACGCTTACACTGATTCCTATGGTGAAAGAAAAGATCACTATTCCTTTAATTGCCGCTGGAGGTATAGCAACGGGTCATGGTATGCTTGCAACGATGGTTTTGGGAGCTGACGGAGTTCAGGTAGGAAGTAGATTTGCGGCATCATTAGAATCATCTGCACATGAGAATTTTAAGGAAACAATTGTAAATGTTAAAGAGGGCGATACACAATTAACCTTGAAAGAACTCGCTCCTGTTCGATTGATTAAAAATAAATTTTATCAGGATGTTCAGCAATTGTATGAAACATGTCCAACAAAAGAAGAACTTATTAGTTTGTTAGGAAGAGCAAGAGCGAAACGCGGTATGTTTGAAGGCGATTTAATCGAAGGTGAATTAGAGATAGGACAAATAGCAGGATTGATTAACGACATAAAATCAGCAGAAGCTATTATTCAGGAAATGATAACTGATTTTGACACGGCCAGAAAAGAAATAATTAATTTCGATTTTTAATTTATAAGGAATGACAAAGACTAAAATATATATAGTATTACTTTTTTTAGTGATGGGGTTACAGCATTCCTTTGGCCAAAATTATAAGTTTAAAACTTCGGGCTTTAGTGTTTTAGAAAAAACTGAAAAAGGGAAATGGGGTAAATGGTCTGATTTAGATTTGGTTAATATTTTAGTCACATTAGATACTGATAAAAATAGAATAGTAGTTTATTCTCAAATTATTCAATTATTTGAAATCATAGATTATCAGCCTATCGAAGAGAATGATACTGATATTGTTTATTCTTTTACTTGTAAGGATAATGAAGGATTAGATTGTACTGTTTCTATTATCACCAGAAAAAAACAGGATAATAGGAAGCAATTGTATATCAATTATGAAGATCGGATTATTGTGTATAATATCTTCAATATGTGATGAATTGGATGAAAAAATGCTTCAATTTGAATAATTAAATCGTTCAAATTGAAGCATTTTTTTTAATATTAATTTCTATAGAGTTTGTAATTTAAAGCTTTTCAATGTCCTTTATGAAATCATCGTACTCTAAATAAAATAGTTCCAGAGCATTCATTTTTTCATTGTAGAAGTCAAATATTTCATCCCAATAGTTACGATTACTAACACCAACTCCTAGTTTTTCAACCCAAATTCGGCTGATGGTTTTGCCACTTTCCAGTGTATAGTCTTTTTCGAAAATCAAGTCTTTTATAAAATCCTCTTCGAGAATATTTCTTAGCGCTTCCAGTTTTTCAAAATAAGCAATTCTTTTTTCATCACTTCGATGTTCAATATCTATTAAAACTTGAGCTTTTTTATTGTCTACATAAAATTTAAAAGAGAAATCCTTGATTTTAGTATCGTATAATACCCATTTTCTAGGATATTTCTCTGCGAATGCAACCCAGAATTCTCGTTTTAATCTTTGTGTTTCTTCTTTGCTGTACATTTGTGATGACTTTTTGGTTATAGAAAAACTTGTGCAATTGTATTTTCTAAACTATATTTATATGCTGTTTTATATGCAAAAATAGACTTTGATTATGGATTTTCAAGAATTTTTACAGTATGTTCCTAAATTAATTGAAGCAAAGCTTCCAGCTTTTGACGCACATATAAAAATGGCGCCTTTAGAGCGATTAGAAAGCTTAAAAAACAGCAACATTGAAGATAAAAAGCCCAGAATTGCAGCTGTAATGATGCTTTTTTATCCTAAAAACGACATTACGCATTTGGTATTGATTGTCCGGAACTCCTATAAAGGGGTTCATTCGGCACAAATTGCATTTCCAGGAGGGAAATACGAATTAGAAGATGAGAATTTTGCCGAAACGGCTCTTCGGGAAACGCATGAAGAGGTAGGGATTCATCCGGATAAAATAGAAATTCTTAAACCGTTTACAGAATTATATATTCCGCCAAGTAATTTTATGGTACATCCTTTTTTGGGTATCAGTAAAGAAGAACTGGTGTTTGTACCACAACCTTCGGAAGTGGCCAATATTATCGAATTGCCTTTGTCGGTTTTCTTAGACGATGCACTTGTAGTGGATACAAATTTGTCAACTTCTTACGCTGATAACATCAGTATTCCAGCTTTCAAAATTGAGGAGCATATTGTTTGGGGAGCTACAGCGATGATGTTGAGTGAGTTAAAGGAAGTTTTGAAAGGGGTTCTAGTGTAAAAAAATAAAATGTTACAGTTAGAAAAGCGCCTATTAATTGGTTGTAATTTTCAAATAGTTCTGTTGAATTCAGCGACCAACTTCAAATATAAATTTCGTAAATTTGTAATCCAAATTCACAAAAAAACACACAATTTTATGGGATTGTTGAAGAGAAATCCTTTCGGACACATATTATTTATAAAAAAATGGCTAATCCGAATCTTCGGAGCCATGACGCATAGACGTTATAGAGGATTTAATGAGTTGCAAATTGAAGGTTCGGAAATTATTAGAAATTTACCGGACAACAACGTACTTTTTATTTCTAATCACCAAACCTATTTCGCGGATGTCGTTGCTATGTTCCATGTTTTTAATGCGAGTTTGAGCGGTCGCGATGATACTATCAAGAATGTTTGCTATTTGTGGCAACCTAAAATGAATATCTATTATGTAGCTGCTAAAGAAACTATGCAAGCGGGATTATTGCCAAGAATTATGGCGTATGCCGGAGCAATTTCTGTAGAACGCACTTGGCGTGCTAAAGGAGTTGATGTTCAGGAGAAAAAAGACATTAACCCCAATGATACTGAAAATATTAAAATTGCATTAGCTGATGGTTGGGTAATTACTTTTCCGCAAGGAACTACAAAATCGTTTAAACCGGTTCGTAAAGGAACAGCGCACATTATCAAACAACACAGACCTATTGTGGTGCCTATTGTTATAGATGGTTTTCGTCGTTCATTTGACAAAAAGGGATTTCGTATGAAGAAAAAAGGAATTTTGCAGTCCTTTATTATCAAGGAACCTCTTGATATAGATTACGATAATGATACAATCGAGGAAATTGTAGAAAAAGTAGAATATGCAATTGAGCAACATCCTTCATTTTTAAAAGTTATTCCATCTGAAATTATAAAGGAGCAAGAAGAATTGAACCGTTTAAGAAAATGGGAATATTAAAAATTTAGTCACAAAGTCAAAAGTCTTAAAATTCAATATTATATAACGTTGAATTTTAAGACTTTTTCTTTTGCACTTAAAGATCTATTTTCTTTAGTTCCTTGTAATTGGCATACAAACGACGTAGTAAAGTGCCATATAATACTCGATAAAACAACCAAAGTAAGCCAAATAATGCAATACTAAAAATACTTAAAACTCCAATTGTAATGGCCATAATCTTAGCACTACTATTTATTTGCTGCTTGAAAGCATCCATTTCAGGATTGTAGGCAAAAGCAATAATAAATCCTACGATTAAACTAAACACTAACATTCCTAAATTATACCAAACATAATATTGAACTGTTTTTCTGGTCTTCAGGATATCCTGCATCAATTGTTTGGTTGTGGCAATTGTAGATATAACTTTATATCTTTTATAAAAAGAATAAATAAAAATCAAAATTACAGCATAATTGGCATAATTTAGTAGCTCAAAATAGCTAATTAATTCAGAATGTTGGATGTTTTTTAAGTAACCATCTGAGTCAAAACAAAGACTCAAACACGACCACAATAAAACCTCCAAAATACTAATGATCAAAATCCACTTTACTATGGAAGATGATTTTTTATGTATCATTTTGTAAATTTCGATTTCTGATACCTGCTCAAAAGAATTATCACTCTTCTGCCAGTCTTTTTTTAATAAATCCAGCTCTTTCATATTCCTAATGGATTTAATATTTTTTTTAATTTCCCTTTTATTCTATTCATTTTCACCCTCGCATTTACTTCACTAATTCCTAAAGTTTCTGATATTTCCTGATAATCCTTATCTTCCAGATACATAAATATCAACGCCTTTTCAATATCATTCAGCTGGTAAACCGCTTTATACATTAGTTTTAATTGTTCCTCCTCCTCATAGTCATATTCAACATCATTCAGGAAATGTTGTCGCCCTTCAAATTCGATAGTATTTATGGATCGTTTTGTTTTTCGGTATAAAGTAATCGCTGTGTTCAGCGCGACTCGATAGGCCCAAGTCGAAAATTTACTGTCGCCCCTAAATTTTGGAAAAGCCTTCCATAACTGAATCGTAATTTCTTGGAACAAATCCTTATGTGCATCATCGCCATTAGTATACAACCTACAAATCTTGTGGATTATATTCTGATTTTCCTGCAACTGCTTTACAAAAGAATGTTCTAGATTATCACTCATATATACGTTAGTAAGTCAATACTGGTTTTTGTTACAAAGTAGTACATTTTTTTTAGTAGCACAACAGTATTCATTTCATAATTATGATTCGTCCCGCTGTACATTGCAATCTTTATTTTTCTGAAGCTTCGGGACCATCGGGGCTAATTTACACGTTTATTTATCTGAAGAACATTTCTAAAACAAACAAAAATTTCGATACTATTTGATGAAATGCAACAATAGAAAACTTTGTATCTTTGGTTTTTAACAATTTTGAACTTTTTTACAAACATGAACATCCCAAATTCAACTTTACCCAGAATAGTAATTATAGGAGGAGGCTTCGCGGGAATTGCACTAGCCAAAAAACTAAAAAACAAAAAAGTTCAGGTTGTCCTTCTAGACAAACACAATTACCATACTTTCCAGCCTCTATTATATCAAGTTGCTACAGGCGGCCTCGAAGCCGGTTCTATAGCATACCCAATCCGAAAAGTAATTCAGGAATACGATGACGTTTATTTTAGACTCACCAATGTCCAAGAAATCGATACTAATAATCAAAAAATAATCACCGAAATTGGAGAATTAAAGTATGATTATCTCGTGATTGCCACGGGTTCCAAAACCAATTATTTTGGCAACAAAGAAATCGAGCGCAACAGTATGGCTATGAAAACCATACCGCAATCGCTAAATATCCGCAGTCTGATTCTTGAAAATTTTGAACAAGCTGTTTTAACCACCGATGTAGCCGAACAAAATAGTCTCATCAATTTTGTACTCGTAGGTGGCGGACCAACAGGAGTAGAGCTTGCAGGAGCTTTGGCCGAAATGAAAAAAGCCATTCTGCAAAAAGATTATCCAGATCTTGATATTGCCAAAATGGAAATCAATCTGATTCAAAGTGGCGACAGAATCCTGAATACCATGAGTGAGAAATCCTCTCAAGCTGCCGAAAAATTTCTAACCAGTTTGGGTGTAAAAATCTGGAAAAACGTCCGAGTAACTAATTATGACGGACGCACTATAACCACAAATTCCGATTTGTCATTTGATACTGCCACCGTAATCTGGACAGCAGGTGTTCAAGGCGCTCTTGTTGCCGGATTAGATGGAAAATCTTTGGTTGAAAAAGTTGAACGCATACGTGTCAATGAATTCAATCAAGTAGTGGGCTATGAAAACATTTTTGCAGTAGGCGATATTGCTTCCATGGAATCCGAAACCTATCCGCAGGGACATCCCATGATGGCGCAACCCGCTATGCAACAAGGGGAATTATTGGGTGAAAACTTAATAAAATTAATTGAAAACAAACCTATGGAAGCTTTTGAATACAATGACAAAGGTTCGATGGCAACCATAGGAAGAAATAAAGCGGTTGTCGATTTGCCTAAATACCATTTCAATGGTGTTTTTGCATGGTTTGTATGGATGTTTGTGCACTTGTTTTCCCTTATTGGATTCAAAAATAAAGCTGTCGTATTTCTGAATTGGGTCTACAATTACATTCGTTTTGATCGTGAAGGAAGATTGATCATTAGACCATACAAAAAGAAAAGTTTTACTACTTTTACGAGTGATGAAGTGTAAATTGAAGGTATGAAGCGTTCAGATATTTTAATCAGTAATTATATTATTTTTTTTAGTCTTTTATCTGGTACAGTTGCTTTGGGATTTTTTTCTGAAGTGGTTGATAGCATTTTAGGTTTAAAAAACGGAGATTTATCAAGTGTTTTTCTGATAGGTATTTTTGGCTCTATTTTTAGTTTTTTTACTTATGGAATTTTAGTTTGGCCATTACTAGTTTTAATTATTTTATTAATTGAAATTATAGGGTTGAAATCAAAAGTTTCGGTTACTGATTGCAAGAAATTATTTTTACTGGAATGCTTAGTTATAGTTTTTATTTCTTGTTACTTAGTATCAACATATAAATATAATAATTGGTTTTATTTAATACCCATATTTTCAATTGGACAATTAATCAGGTTAAAAGTATTAAAAAAAGATTTTTAGGGATTTTTAAATCTACAATACTTTTCCTTCATAATAATTCACCATCAAATTCACAAATTTGCTGTAGCCTTCTATTCCGTCTTTTTGTTGGTTTACTTTAAGGAACTGGTCGTAAAAAGCATGAAAACCTTTATCGATAATCGTGTCGTATTGTTTCCAGAAATGTTCACTTTCTTGATAATTTTTCAAAATACCGGGATGAACAGTTTTTAATAATTGTTTAAAAATAGCCTCATCTCTGGCTTGCCAATTGCTTAAACAATACCGCAAAGCCATGCTGTAACCCGAATATTGAATGTATAAATTATCATTTTTTATTGAAGCTAAGAATCCAATAAAGTTGCATTCGCTTTCGCTTGCATAACCTATTTGGTGTGCCATTTCATGATACGTGGTCATTGGGAAACTGTACATTGGACCCAAATAATTAACCTGCGCTTCATTGGTAAACGGATTCAAATAGCCTCCAAAACCCATGTATGTCAGAGGTAAACTGATAAGTGATTTTTTGATGCTTAAATGATTATAAGTAAAATGGGAATGTTCTTCAGCTAGTTTTTTGTACCCACTCAAATTCATCTTAAAAACCTGGTTTTGTGAGTAAGGAAATACTACTTTCAAACTATCATTTTTTGTAATTTGTTTTTGAATGGCGTTTGTTTTAGTGATTAACTTTTTGGTAAAAGCCAATAAATCAGCATCTGAATAGTCTTTTTTAATTTCCATTTTTTCAAAAAGCGGTTGGCGGTAATAATTAAAAGCCCACAGTGAATGAAACAAGAAGTAGAATACCGAAGTGAAACTTAATATGGATAATATATTGCTTTTCCATTTTAATTTCCAAGATTTTCGTTGGTTCCAAAACCATTTTAAAATAAAACCAATAAGAATAATATACATTAAATCCCCCAAAGAAAATGGAATGCTGCCCAATGCTAATCTTGAAAATTTTGAAAGTATCGGATAAAAACCATTACTGTAAAATTGTTCTACTTGTAGCGGAAAATAAGGTAGGACCTGTAAAATTAGTATTTGGACAAAAAGAAAGAGAGGAAGAAAATATTTTGTTCGCACAGGATGAATTTTAGTAATGTAAATATAATTACAATATCAATTACTACCGTAAGGAATTTAAACTTTGTAACTTTGGGACTTGTAAATGTTAAACCTCAAACGAAAATAAATGAGTCAGGAAATAAGAAATCTGGAACCAAAAGCACTTTGGAACAAGTTTGCCGATTTGAATGCTGT
Organism: Flavobacterium sp. GNP002; assembly: GCF_054343795.1. Classification (NCBI taxonomy): domain Bacteria; kingdom Pseudomonadati; phylum Bacteroidota; class Flavobacteriia; order Flavobacteriales; family Flavobacteriaceae; genus Flavobacterium; species Flavobacterium sp. GNP002. Next base: position 206,825 of record NZ_JBTGUW010000001.1, on the reverse strand, counting down.
ACCTCGTCCTTCAAAAAAAGAAGAGCGTGTGATTGCGTTCATGAAAAACTTTGGCGAAAGCCTTGGATTAGAAACTTTCGAAGATGAAATTCGCAACGTAATTATCCGAAAACCGGCTACTGCAGGAATGGAAAACCGAAAAGCAATAGTGCTTCAAGGACATTTGGATATGGTGCACCAAAAAAATTCGGATACCGTTTTTGATTTTGATACACAAGGAATTGATATGTATGTTGATGGGGATTGGGTTCGTGCTCGCGGAACCACTCTTGGTGCTGATAACGGTCTTGGAGTTGCAGCTATCATGGCAATTTTAGAAAGTACAGATATTCCGCATCCTGCTATAGAAGCTTTGTTTACCATTGACGAAGAAACAGGAATGACAGGGGCGTTGAACTTAAAAGGAGGAATTCTGCAAGGTCAAATTCTTTTGAATATGGATACGGAAGAAGATGATGAAATTGACATTGGTTGTGCTGGAGGAATTGATGTGACTGCAACTGCTGAGTATGATCAAGAGCAAACTCCGGAAGGATCTGTAGGATATACGATTACTGTAAAAGGCTTGAAGGGCGGGCATTCTGGAATGGATATTCATAAAGGCTTAGGTAATGCCAATAAAATCATGAACCGATTGTTGTTTGATGGTTTTGATAATTTTGGTTTACAAATTTCCGAAATAAAAGGTGGAAGTCTGCGTAATGCGATTCCGCGTGAAAGTCAAGCAAAAGTAATTATTGCCGAAGTGTATGATGAAGCTTTTGTTTTTGACATGCAGCAAATTGTAAACGAAATCAAAACGGAGTTAAAAACAACAGAACCAACTTTAGAAGTTGTTTTTGAAAAAATGGATGCAGCTCCTGCTAAAGTAATGCCTTCAATTGCTCAGTTTTACTTTGTAAGAGCAATGTACACAGCTCATAATGGCGTTTATAGAATGAGTGCTGATTTTGATAATTTGGTGGAAACATCGAATAATATCGCTAAAGTAATTGTTGGCGAAGGACAGCTTTCGGTACAATGTTTAACACGTTCTTCGGTTGAAACCTCTAAATTTGATTTGGCGAATGCGTTGCGTTCTGCTTTTGAATTAATGGGTTGTGAAGTAGAATTTTCAGGTTCATATCCAGGTTGGACGCCAAATTCTGAATCGGAGATTTTAGATGTTTTAGTTCCAATTTATGAAAAACAAAACGGCGAAAAACCAAAAGTAGTGGCGTGTCACGCAGGATTAGAATGTGGAATTCTGGGAACGAATTATCCGGATATGGATATGATTTCTTTTGGACCAACAATTCACGGTGCACATTCCCCTGATGAAAGAGCAAGTATTTCTTCTTCTCAGAAATTCTGGAAATTTGTATTGGAGATTTTAGCTAATATTCCGGTGAAATAATCTTGAATTTTAATAAAAGATAAAACCCTCGTTTAGCAATAAACGAGGGTTTGTTTTTATAAAAAAGAATTAGTCTCTTTTAGGACTGTTTTTCTTATCTCTTTTTTCTTCTTTCTTTTCTTTAGCCGTTTTTAAAGGTTCTTTTTTTACGGTCTTCTTAGCGTCTTGACTTTTTGCCATGATATAGGTATTTAATTTTGTTTTTAATTTTGGTATAAGTAAATGTATATAATATTTTGATTTATTTTAAATATTATTTCAAAAAATCCCCATCTATGATTAATAATTCAACTCCATTAGCAGTTATTGAGCGATGAGAACTGGCGTCATCTGAAACCACATAAGTCATTCCTTTAGAGAGTTGGATTTGCTCACCGGATTCTAATTCACTAATAAAATCTCCTTCGAGACAATGTACAATATGTCCTTTTTGGCACCAATGATCTGCCAGATAATCTTTGGAATATATTACTTTACGAATTCTAAGTCCGCCTAATTGTATCGTTTGCCAATGCGCCATTCCTGTTGTTCCGATGTGTTCGGTCTTTTCTATTGAATCCCAATTGATAGTTTGGAAAGGTATGATAGACATAGAATTTATTTTTAGATTATTTAATTGCATTGATAACTCGAATTTAAGCGCTTTAAAATAAAAAATCCCCAACTACTTTCGGAATCGGGGATTAAATTGTTTTTTATTTCAAAATAACTAGCTATTTAAGTAATGGAATACTGTATTTATTTTTTCTTCAGAACTTTGTATTCCTCATAACATCCGCTTATAGCATCCATGATTTGCAAATCATTAGCTGTTTTTATAAAAGATTCAGAGTAGTTACAACGTTGCAGAATTTCAGCTATTTCATTTTTGTCAACACCTAAAAGAACTGATATTGTTTCTCTGTCAAATTTTGATTCCAAAAGATTTCTTACCGTGTCATCTTTCTTCATTTCTTTCAGTTTCTTGAGCTCTTTTGGATTCTTACCAAAGAAATTATAGAGCATGTCCGCGGGATTAAATATAGAACCTAGCACTCTTCCAAAAGCATTTGGAGAATATTCCCCTGCTTCATATCCTTGCGTTAAGCCGGAAATACTATATCTGTAGTTTTCTCTTACTGGGATAATTTTAGTATCTACTTCAAGATATCCTGTTAGATTAAAAGGTCTGATTACGACTTCTTCAAGTGCAATTGCTTTTTCGGTAAGTTGTATTTTGGTGCTTTTGTTTTTTATCCAGTCATTGGTTACACGAACGCGAAGTGATTGAAATCCTAAACTAGTAATGTGAAGTGTATCGTTCACTTGTACATCTATTTCAAAATATCCTCCTGAATCGGTAGTTGCGCCTCTAACTTTATTGATATTAATGATATTTACACTAGATAATACTTGTCTAGTAGTATTGCTGATAATGATACCATTAACTTTTTGGGAGGGTTCTTTAACTTGCGCAAAAGCAGTTGCGGAGAGTACTAAAAAAAAGAAAACTACAAAATATTTCATAAACTGGTTTAAGACTTTAAAAGTAATAAAACAGGATTAAATATTTTGTAGTTCCAGTATATAATTATAAGAAAATTAACAATGAATGTTAGTCTCTTCTTGGTCTTCTTGGTCTTGGTGAGTCACCAAAGCTTTCAGAGCGTCTTGGTGCTCTGTCAGATGAACCTTCAGTTCTAGGTCTGTCAGAAGAAAAACCACCTTCTCTTCTTGGAGCTGATGAGCTTCTTGGTCCGAATCCACCTTCTCTTGAAGCTGAATTTCTATCGCTTCTAAATCCACCACCAGAACCTTCTCTTCTTGGAGCAAAGCTTCCTTCTCTTCTTGGAGCAGAACTTCTTCCACCACCAAAACTTCCACCAGAACTTCTTCCGTTATGGTCACGTCTTCCGCCACCATCATTTTTAGAAATTTCAACATTGATTCTACGTCCTTCTAATTGTACGTTGTTCAATACTTCCATTACTTTATCAGTATGTTCCGGATCAGTGTTAAAGAAAGAGAAACCTTCTTTTACATCTACTTTGAAAACGTCATCACGACCTAAGTCTAATGTTTCTTTCAAGTAATCTTTCAATGACATCCAATCAAAGTTATCTCTTGAACCTATGTTCACAAAATATCTTGTTGCACCACCATTGTTGTTTTCTCTTGGAGCACCATCTCTATCGTCACGATCACGTCTTTCAGAACCTGAAGCTTGATTAGAAATATCTCTAGTTTTCTTGTAGTAATTGATAAAACGATTAAATTCAACCGATACCATTTTCTTGATTAATTCTTCTTTTGATAAACCTTCAAGTACGCTGTTAATTGCAGGAAGATAGTTGTCAATTTCGTGATCAACTTCTGTGTCTTTAATTTTAGTAGCTAAGTGTAATAATTGGATTTCGCAGATTTCAATTCCAGAAGGGATTGTTTTTTCTTCGAATTTTTGTTTGATGATTCTTTCAATTGAAGAAATCTTACGCAATTCACTTTTAGTTACGATTACAATAGAAGTTCCTAATTTACCAGCACGACCAGTACGACCTGAACGGTGGTTGTAGGTTTCAATTTCGTCAGGTAATTGATAATTCACTACGTGAGTAATGTTATCAACATCAATTCCACGAGCAGCAACGTCAGTAGCTACAAGCATTTGAATTTGTCTTCCTCTAAAAGATTTCATAACACCATCACGTTGCGCTTGAGATAAATCTCCGTGCAATGCAGCAGCGCTGTATCCGTCTTCAACTAATTTTTCAGCAACAGCTTGTGTATCACGTTTAGTTCTACAGAAAACTACTGAGAAGATGTCTGGATTGGCATCAGCTAAACGTTTCAAAGCTTCGTAACGATCACGTGCATTTACAAGGTAAAATTCGTGAGAAACGGTAGCAGAACCTGAGTTTTTAGCACCAACTGTAATTTCAATTGGGTCTTTCATGAATTGTTTTCCAATACGTGCTACTTCAGCAGGCATTGTTGCAGAGAATAACCATGTGTTTTTTTCGTCTGGCGTAGTAGAAAGGATGTTTACGATATCTTCGTAGAAACCCATGTTTAACATTTCGTCAGCTTCGTCAAGAATACAAAAACTAATTTGAGAAATGTTTACCAATCCTCTATTAATCATGTCTTGCATTCTTCCTGGAGTTGCCACAATAATTTGTGCGCCTCTCTTTATGTCTCTCGCTTGTTCTGTAATGCTAGCTCCACCGTAAACTGCTACCACATTAATACCTTTTTCGTATTTAGAGTAGTTTTTAATTTCGTTGGTAATCTGCAAACAAAGTTCGCGTGTTGGAGATAAAATTAATGCTTGTGTGTTTCTGTTGTTGGCATCAATTTTCTGAATAACTGGAAAACCAAAAGCTGCCGTTTTCCCCGTCCCTGTCTGAGCCAACGCAACCATATCTGTGTCTTTTTCCAATAATAGGGGAATCGCTTTCTCCTGTACTTCGGTCGGATTCTCAAATCCTAGATCTAAAATCGCCTTCAGTAACGATTCACTCAATCCTAATTGTTCAAATTTATTCATATGTATTTTTAAAATAGGGTGCAAAATTACTGTTAATAATCGATATAAACTAATGCTATTTTAAGATTTAATGTTTTATTATAATTTGATTATCAGAAAGTTATATTTTTTATTTGCGAATTATGCGTTTTGATTTAGGATTTTGTTGTAAAATTACGCCTTGGATTTTGTTTTTTTGTTATAAAAATGTTGTATTTTGAGGCGTTTATTTATTCAGTTTCAAAAAATCAATTAATAGCTGTGTAGCTTTTCCTCTGTGACTGATTTTATTTTTTATATCCAACGATAATTGGGCAAAAGTTTCTTGGTATTCTTCAGGTTTGAAAACAGGGTCGTAGCCAAACCCTTGATTTCCAAATTTTTCTAAAGTAATTTCGCCTCGTGCAATTCCTGTAAAAAGATGCTGTTTTCCGTTTAAATTCAATGCAATCACTGTTTTAAACTGAGCCTTTCTATTACTTTTATCGGATAAGCATTCTAATAATTTATCCATATTATCATCAGAATTACGTTGCTCTCCGGCATATCTTGCAGAGTAAACGCCGGGTTCTCCATTCAGGGCATCTACTTCCAGTCCGGTGTCATCAGCAAAACAATTGTAACCGTATTTTTGTGTAACGTAATTGGCTTTCAGAATCGCATTGCCTTCAATTGTTGTGGCAGTTTCAGGAATGTCCTCATAACAGCCTATGCTTTCTAAGCTCAGAATTTCAATCGTGTCAGGAAGTATACTTTGTATTTCTAGTATTTTATTTTTGTTGTTGGAAGCGAAGACAAGTTGCATTTTATAGTTTTTAATTTTACTCTTCAAAGATACATTTTTTTAGATAGTGCGTAAGATGCTATCAATAGCAGCCCGTAGAGTCTATTGATAATACGAGTAGTTGTGTGTTTGGAGATTAATGAATGTTAGCGGATTTAATTTATTGATAATCAATATGTTAATTAATGGTTAAAGTGTTTTTTTTCTAATGATTAAACTAACATAAGTTGTATCTTTGAGTGTGGTTTTGATTAATCACTTGAATAAAAACTATCTGCAAGGAGAAGAGTATTCAAATTGTCATTTCGTACTGAACGGTATGTTTGATAAATGGTAAATCAAAATTTACAATCGGAGGCCCTTTAAAAAGGCCTCCTTTTTTTGTGGTATAATTTTAAGGATTTAAATTTTTAAAGTTTGAATTAAAAGGACATTTTTCAAGATGTGAAATGGTTACTAATTGTAATTTATATGCTGTGATATAGTACGTTAATTATTAGTTAAACGTTTGTTTTTAAATGGTTTCTATTAAATAAGATTGTATATTTGAATGTGGTTTTGATTAATTACTTGAGTATATCACTCTTGCAATAAGATATGATAATTCAATATTCAGCTATACTACTATAATTGTATGAGTTGATAATGGTAAATCAGAACCGACAACTGGAGGACTCTAAAGGTCCTCCTTTTTTTGTGTTATTTTTAATTAGGAGCAAATAAATTAGGGGTCTTTATGGCATTGATGGAAATAGTGGTCTATTAGCTAAACCTTAATCGTACATAAACGTGTTTAATGCCTTTTTTATCTGAATCCCTTTCGTCGATTTCTAGAATATCTGTAAGGGATTTTAGCATTGGAGAAAGTTTAGGAAAGCCATAATTTCTTGGATCGAATTCTGTTTTTTTTCTTTACGATTAGGTTTCCTACATCCCCAAGAAATGCCCAGCCACTATCATCGCCTATATCTTCAATAGTAGATTCTATTAACTCGATAGTTTGTAAATCAATTTTATTTAGGCTTTTTGGAGTTGCTTTTTTAGTGTCGGATGCAGTTCGTTTAGGTAATTTCTTTTTGATAGCTCCATCCAAAACTTCAATATAAATAAACCGGTCGCATGCAACTATGAATGAATTGGGCGTTTTTTGTTCTCCAATTCCAATGACTTTCATACCGGATTCACGAAGTCGAATTGCTAAACGTGTAAAATCAGAATCACTGGAAACAATACAAAAACCATCTACTTTGTTCGAATATAATAAATCCATGGCGTCATTAATCATGGCAGAATCCGATGAATTTTTCCCTACGATGGAACTGTATTGCTGTATAGGCGTGATAGCATGTTCTAGTAATACACTTTTTCATCCACCTGCATTCGGTTTAGTCCAATCAGCATAATTACGCTTGGTGGTTGGTGTTCTAAATTTGGTAATTTTCTCTTTCCGATTTTTTTTTAACTGCGTTTAATATTATTCCAACAGTATAAAACGGCATTTCGTCGAATGTTTCTAATGATCTTCTACAGTATTTTAATCTTTGTTAACGTATTTAAAAAATAAAACTAACTGATTTTTATGAAAAATATTCAAACATTTCTTTTAATGCTCTTTTTTACAAATTGCTACTCTCAATATGTTTTTGAAAAAAAAGCGCTACCTGAAAAAGTATCTTTAGAAAGTTTTACTGAAATTATTAATGCTGAAGACGAAGTGTTAGATATTCAAGAAGTAATCTTAAAGTTTGAATCTCAACAACCTAGGGTAAGGGCGTCAATCCAAAAATATTTTGGCTATACAAATGATAATTATTGGGCCAAAGTTGCTATCCAAAATAAAACAAATCAATCATTAAAATATTTACTTTCAACTGCAACTCCAATGACTAACTTGGTTGAACTGTATGTAGTAGATAGAGATTCAAAAAAAATTAAAAAAATTGTAAATGGTGCTTCTTTAAACTACTCAAAAAGGATTTTAGCCAGTAATGAAGTTCTTTTTGATTTAAGTATTAATCCTGACACTAATTTGGATTTATATGTACATTATTGCACCACTGGAGGTGTTGTTGCAATACCTATGAAACTTTATAGTTATGAGAGTTTCTATAAAAATACAATTCACAAAAAGTTTATTAATGGTGTTTTTTATGGTCTTGTAATACAGTTTTCATTGTTTTTGTTTTTTTTATATTTTGCAATGCGTGGAGCCAAAATAGTGACTTTAGCCTTTTTTATTTTATTAAGCGGATTGATAGCTTTTACGCTTGATGGTTATTTTTCTACATACTTTAAACAAGATTCAGGGGTTTTCCTTAATAATATATTCTTACTGATTCTTATACTTACAGGTTTGTTGTTAGGAAAGTTTGGAGAATTATCATTAAAAATCAAAACTAACAATAAAAAATTATTTTATGTTTTTCAAATTTTTTATGTCTTAAATGTTACTTTGTTTCCCTTACAGTGTATTTTTAAAACACATTTTGCTTTATTTTTAATTCTTTCAAATTTATTCGGTTTTATATTGTTTTTACTAATTGGGTTTGCGCTTCTAACTTTCAAAAACAGAAAAGATAAGATAATAATATTTTTTGTTTTAGGAAATGTCTCCCTATTTGTGGGTTATTTAATTTATTCATTAAAAATTTATGGGATATTGGATTCAACTACTTTAATTGAAAGTAGCACTAAAATTTCAATAGCACTTACTATAATTTTATTTACAATTAGAGAGGTTATCTACCTTTTTAGATTAAGAATTTTAAAAAATAGTCTAAGGGAAAAGGCTTTGAGTAAAACGCAAGAAATTAAAGATTTAAAATGTTATCTGCTTTGTAATATTAGCCACGAATTGAGAACACCCTTGAATGTGATTATGAATTTAAACAGAGACATTTTAGAGAAAAATATTGATACGTCCATTAATAAAAAGTGCGAAAATATTCAAAATTCTTCTGAAAATTTATTAAATTCAATTAATGATATTCTTGATTTTTCCAAGATTGAGAAAAAGGAATTGAAGTTAGAAAATTTAGCTTTTAATCCATTAAAGACTTTGATTCGAATTAAAAAAACGCAAGAGCTGAGAGTAACAGAAAAGGGGTTGAAATTTAATTTTTCTGAAAGTGAAGGTTTTCCAAACTTAGTAATTGGGGATGAGTCGAGGTTTTCGCAGATTATTAATAATTTGATGGATAATGCTATTAAATTTACTTCAGTAGGTTTTGTTGATTTTGATATTAAATCTAAAGTAGTACCAAATAATAAAGTTAGGATAACTGTCTCCATAACTGATTCAGGTATTGGTATTGAAAATGAAAAAATAGATAGAATATTTGATTCTTTTAGTCAGAAAAGCATTGACAATAAACGGGCGTATGGTGGAATAGGTTTAGGATTATACATTGTAAAATCTTTAATTGATATGCAAGGTGGTGTAGTTGAAGTAAAAAGTGTTTTAGGTAAAGGAACAAATTTTAAAATTAGTATAGACTTTGATATTGTAGTGCAATCACAAATGGAAATAGTTGCTCCTGTACCTGCAGTTTACGATTTGGGAGGGAAAAGCATATTAGTAGCTGAGGATAATAAAATGAATCAAATGATTATTGATGTCATAACCAAAAAATGGTTGAATACAAAAGTTTTATATGTTAATAATGGTCAGGAAGCATTGGAAGCATTTGAAACAAATCATTTTGATATTGTTTTAATGGACCTGCAAATGCCAATTATGGATGGTTATGAAGCAACAGTTGCCATTAGAAATGGTGAAGCTGGTGCACACAACTGCAATATTCCAATTATTGCAGTTACTGCCGGTGTTATGGAAACAACAAAAAATCGTGTCAAAGAAATAGGGATGAATGATTATTTGTCTAAACCAATTAAGAAAGAAACGTTATATAAGGCGATTAAAGAATTAGTTTAACTAAAACGCAATCGTACATAAACGTGTTTAATGCCTTTTTTATCTGAATCTCTTTCGTCGATTTCTAGAATATCTGTAAGGGATTTTAGCATTGGAGTAAGTTTAGAAAAACCATAATTTCTTGGATCGAATTCTGGTTTTTTCTTTACTATTAGGTTTCCTACATCCCCAAGAAATGCCCAGCCGCTATCATCGCCTATATCTTCAATGGTAGATTCTATTAACTCGATAGTTTGTAAATCAATTTTATTTAGGCTTTTTGGAGTTGCTTTTTTAGTGTCGGATGCAGTTCGCTTTGGTAATTTCTTTTTGATTGCGCCATCCAAAACTTCAATATAAATAAAACGGTCGCAGGCAACAATGAATGAATTGGGCGTTTTTTGTTCACCTATTCCGATGACTTTCATACCGGATTCACGAAGTCGAATTGCTAAACGTGTAAAATCAGAATCACTGGAAACAATACAAAAACCATCTACTTTGTCCGAATATAATAAATCCATGGCGTCAATAATCATGGCAGAATCCGATGAATTTTTCCCTACGGTGTAACTGTATTGCTGTATAGGCGTGATAGCATGTTCTAATAATACACTTTTCCATCCACCTGCATTCGGTTTAGTCCAATCAGCATAAATACGCTTGGTGGTTGGTGTTCCAAATTTGGTAATTTCCTCCATCATTCCTTTTACATTGCTATAAGGAACGTTGTCAGCATCAATGAGAACAGCCAGTTTTAATTCTTTTGTATCTTGTGACATAGATTTCTAATGTTGAAATATTTATTCAAATATACAAAGTTTATTGGGGAATAGCTCTCGAAGTTTAAGTATTAGCCCTGATCCAAACGGTATCCTTTTGTGCTGTTATTGCGAGGAACGGAGTAATCTTTCTTAAAATCACAAAAGATACAGTGTAGAGCAGGACATCGAAGATTCAGCGCAGCTAAATAGCTCCTGATACTCATTAGAATAAACCCTGAAAAATAATTTCGCTTTCAATACCTTTATAAAATTTAAATAATTATTTTTGCAACTTCTTAAAATTAAAATTATTACTTGATATATTATGGTAAAAGATTTATTCGAAAGGATTCAAAACAATAAAGGACCGTTAGGGAAATGGGCTTCGCAAGCTGAAGGTTATTTTGTTTTTCCTAAATTGGAAGGTGAGTTAGGTCCAAGAATGCAGTTTGGTGGAAAAGATATTTTGAATTGGAGTTTGAATGACTATTTAGGTCTTGCTAATCATCCGGAAGTGCGTCAGGCAGATACGGAAGCAGCAGCTCAATATGGTGCAGCTTATCCAATGGGAGCCCGTATGATGAGCGGTCACACTAAATATCACGAGCAATTAGAGAATGAATTGGCTGCTTTTGTAATGAAAGAGTCGGCATATTTATTGAATTTTGGATACCAAGGAATTATGTCAACAATTGACGCTTTGGTTACAAAAAATGATGTAATTGTATATGATGTAGATGCGCATGCTTGTATTATTGATGGCGTTCGTTTGCACATGGGAAAACGTTTTACATACCGTCATAATGATCTTGCCAGTATGGAAAAAAACTTGGAACGTGCTACAAAATTAGCTGAAGTAACTGGAGGAGGAATCCTTTTTATTACTGAAGGTGTTTTTGGGATGCGTGGACAACAAGGAAAATTGAAGGAAATTGTTGCCATGAAGGAAAAATTTAATTTCCGTTTATTGGTTGATGATGCACATGGATTTGGAACACTAGGAAAAACAGGTGCCGGAGCAGGTGAGGAGCAAGGTTGTCAAGATGGAATTGATGTTTATTTCTCTACTTTTGCAAAATCTATGGCTAACATAGGTGCGTTTGTAGCGGCTGATAAAGACATTATTGATTATTTGAAATACAATTTACGTTCTCAAATGTTTGCAAAAGCATTGCCAATGATTCAAACAATTGGATCTTTGAAACGATTAGAATTGTTACGTAATCACCCGGAATTGAAAGATAAATTGTGGGAGAATGTAGATGCGTTGCAAAACGGATTGAGAGAGCGTAATTTCAATATTGGAGATACTAATACTTGTGTAACTCCAGTATATCTTGAAGGAAGTGTGCCAGAAGCAATGATTATGGTAAATGATTTAAGAGAAAACTACGGAATTTTCTTGTCGATTGTAATTTATCCTGTTATTCCAAAAGGGATTATCTTGTTAAGAATGATTCCTACAACGTCTCATACTTTATCAGATGTTGATGAAACATTAACTGCTTTTGAAGCAATTCGTGAGAAACTTGAAAATGGTACATACAAAGAAATTGCAAGCAGAACTACTGTTGATTTAGACGCTTAGTTTTTGAAATTATAGCAATTTTAAGTTTATAAAAAATCCATCAGCTTTTGTTGATGGATTTTTTTTTGAAATGTATCTAGCGAATAATGAGTATATTTATGCAACTTAAAATTTAAAGGTTATGAAAAAAGTAATTTTATTGGGTGTCGTTTTTATGACTGTTTTTGTTTCTTGTAAAAAAGAAAAGGAAACGGAAGAAACGACAATTGCACCAGAAGAAATAGTTGCAGAAGAAACTGTTTCAGAAGAATGCTTTAGTGCAATTATTAAAAAAGATACTATTTCGATGTCTTTGAATGTAAAAGGAAATCAAATAGCTTCTGGGAAATTAAGTTATAAGTTTTTTGAAAAAGATAAAAATGAAGGAACTTTAGTGGGAGAAATAAAAGGCGATACGCTTTTTGCAGAGTATACTTTTATGTCCGAAGGAGTTTCGTCAATTCGTGAAGTTGCTTTTTTGAAAAAAGGAAATACGTATGTTGAAGGTTATGGCGATGTTGTAGATGACAATAAAGGAAAAGTCACTTTTAAAGATACTAAACAATTAAAATTTGAAGGAAATATCGTTTTGTCAAAAGTAGATTGTAAAATGTAGTTTTCATTATTAAGAAGTATTATTTAAAACAAAAAATCCATTCGCCGCGACGAATGGATTTTTTTTATTTTAAATGCTAAAATCTAAATTGTTATAAATTCTTTAGAAAAGTACATCTTCTTTTGTGAACAACAGGATTAAAATGTTTCCATAAGTTATGAATGGCAAGATTGTCCGCTAGTTCAGGAGTTCTAAAACAATTGATGACTCCTTTTTCTTTGAAAGTAAGGTAATATTCATTGAAAATTATCGCTGTAACCGCTTTGTTTTGATAATCTGGATGAACACCTATCAAATAGAAAATCATATCCTTACTTTGGTTTTTTGCTTTAAGCAAATGAAGGAATCCAAATGGGAATAATTTTCCTTTTGATTTTTGCAATGCTTCAGAAAAGGAAGGCATTACAATACTAAAAGCAACAATATTATGATCTTTATCCTCCACAAATTTGATGAATTCTGGATTGATAAAACTGATGTATTTTTTCTTGAAATATTCTTTTTGAACGTCTGAAATAGCTACAAAAGACGATAAAGAAGCATAAGATTCATTGAATAAATCAAACATTTTATCCACATGTGGCATCACTTCTTTGGTCGTTTTGAAATTAAGCGGACTTAACTGGTACCTTCTTTTTACCAAATCATTTGCCTTTTCAAAAAATTCCGGTTTTACATTTTCGAAAGGGAATTTACTTTCTAAGAATTCTTTTTCTACGCTATATCCTAATTGTTCAAAATGAGTGGCATAATACGGATGATTATACCACGTAATCATAGTTCCAATTTCATCAAAACCTTCCGTTAGGACACCAACTTTATCTAAATTTGAAAATCCCATTGGACCTTCAACGTGTTCTAAATTGTTTTTTCGACCTAATTCATACGCTTTTTCCAAAAGTGCTTTAGTCACCTCGATATCATCAATCACATCAAACCAACCAAAACGAACTTTCTTTTTTTGTTGGTCGTTTACTTCACTCCAATTGATGATTGCCGCAATTCTACCTACTATTTCATTGTTTTTGTAAGCAATATAAAAATATGCTTCGGCATTTTCAAAAGCTGGGTTTTTTGTTTTGTCAAAGGTTTCTAATTCATCAGCAATGATTGGCGGAACCCAATATTTATTGTTTTTGTATAGGGAAAAAGGGAATTTGATATAATCCTTTAATTCACTTTTTGTTTTAGCTTCTTTTATTGTAATCATTATCCTTTTTTTGTCTTTTTTGCTCTTTTTAATGCTTTTTTATCGGAATCCTTATTGTCAATGTTTATTCGTACTTCTTGATAATTGGCGTCGTAGCGCCAAGAAAAACCAATACCTCCATAAAGTGCCGAAGGTGTGTCTTTAAGACTTGTACTTATTGATGCGTCAATTTGCATGTCTTTATTCAATAAATAAGCCGTGCCACCACGAACTATTGCATCAGCATACAAATCACTTTTTAGGCCTTGATTTTCTACAAAACCAGACCATTTATTGTTAAAGCCGCGCGTAAGTGTAATGGCATATCCATAGCTAGGAAAATCTGTACCAATGTAATCTGCGGTAATATTTGAGACTAAAACCCATCTTCCGTCACCAAAATGGTTTTGCGTAATTAACATCGCTTTTGGTGAGAATTGTGCAGGATATCTACTCACGGTTGGGTTTCTATTTGAAAGCGCATAGGGATTGTTTTCTGCAGAATAATTAACGCCCACAAATCCAGAGATAGCTGGAATTAACTGGTGCCAATTGAATGCTCGATTGGCTTTCCAACTGTATATGTTTACCTTTTTTTCGTAATTTTTGAAAGGATCGTAAATCAAATATTTGGCTCCCAAAACAGTTTGTTTGAAATCAGCAATGGCAGTTTTGTTTAACACGGAGGTGTAGATTTCATTTTGGTATTGTATATCGGCTATCAATTCCAGTTTTTCCATAAATAATCCCCATCGCAAGGTGGCATCAATCCCAAAACCATTGGCATCATAATTCAATAAGCTATGATTTTGTTTTATGCCGTAAACGCCTGTTTCTATTTGGATTACTGACTTTCCAACTGCGTAAGCCGACATGGTTTCGCCCGGTCTGTTAGAATTTATTTGATCAGTATGTTGGCCATAATGAATACTTGGAAGCATTGAAATAGCAGCGATAAATAAGATTTTGATTTTGGACATATTATTTTTTTTGGGTTAAAAAGTAATAACGCTTTTCAAATGTACTATATTTTATTATTTATTTAAGAGAGATATTTTAATTTTGAACGGTTGATTTATTAATTTTGGAAAAAATTACACTTATATGCAAACAGCTTCTTTCATTGGTTTTATAAAAGCGCTTTTTTACATGATCGCTTTCTATTATATTTTTAGATTTTTAGCAAAACTATTTTTGCCATTATTGGTTAAAAAAGTAGTCGAAAAAGCGGGCGAAAATATGCAGAAGCAACAACAGTATGCGCAAGATAATACTTGGAAAAAAACTCAAACTAAGGATGAAGTAATTTACAATACGGCAAATGCTAAAAACCCACGTGAAACCAAAAAAGTGGGCGATTATGTTGATTACGAAGAAATAGATTAAATTTGTCGTTATTAGCACCGTTTTTACTCTAATCCAAACCATTTTACATTGAAAATAATAAATAAGTTCTATCCGCACGCCCTTGCCATACTTGGTTTTGTTGTGATTTCTCTCCTATATTTTTATCCTGTGTTGCAAGGAAAACAAATTTTCCAATCAGATATTGTGCAGTATACAGGAATGGCCAAAGAACAAAATGACTTTAGAGCCACGGATGATGTTGAACCGTACTGGACTAATTCTGCATTTGGTGGAATGCCAACGTATCAGTTGGGAGCAAAATATCCACATGATTATATTGGCGCGATAGACGATGTTTTACGGTTTTTACCGCGTCCTGCGGATTATTTGTTTTTATATTTCCTTGGATTTTATGGTTTGATGCTGGTGCTAAAAGTTGATCCTTTGAAGGCCTTTTTTGGAGCTTTGGCCTTTGGATTATCTACCTATTTGATTATTATTCTTGGAGTTGGTCATAATGCCAAAGCGCATGCTATTGCTTATATGCCGCTGGTTATTGCCGGATTTATTCTGGTATTTCAAAAAAAATATATTCTGGGAGGTTTGATTACGCTTTTTGCGACAGCATTAGAAATCAATGCGAATCACTTCCAAATGACGTATTACTTATTGATTTTTCTATTGATTCTTGCCGCGTATTTTATTTATCAGCAAGTAAAAGAAAAGGAGTATAAATCGTTGTTGTATTCCTTTGGAGTATTAGCCGCAGCAGGAATCTTAGCTATTGGTGCCAATGCTACAAATCTATTAGCAACTTCTGAGTATGCTGATTTTAGTATTCGTGGTAAAAGCGAATTGACATTTAATCCAAACGGTTCAAAAAACGAGACTACTTCTTCAATGTCTAAGGACTATATCACGGAGTACAGTTATGGGGTGATGGAAAGCTTTAATCTTATTGCACCACGACTTTTTGGTGGTTCTAATAATGAGGCTGTTGGAAAAGACAGTAACATGTATGAATTCATGATAGGTCAGGGAGTTCCAGAAGATCAGGCAACTGATTTTGTTTCAGGAATGCCGACATATTGGGGAGATCAACCTATTGTTGCAGCTCCTGCATATATTGGAATTGTAGTATTCTTTTTGGCAATTTTGGCTTTATTTATTGATAAAAGAAAGATTAAATATGTATTTCTATCGGGTTCAATAGTTGCGTTAGTTCTTTCATGGGGTAAAAACTTCCCTATTTTGACGGACTTTTTTATTGATTATGTTCCAATGTACGATAAATTCAGAGCAGTATCTTCTATCCAAGTTGTTTTAGAATTGTGTATTCCAGTTTTGGCTATTATGGGATTACAGTCTTTCTTCAAATTAGACAAAAAACTACAATGGAAAGCATTATATGAAACCACAATTTTAGGTTTAGGGATTATTTTGATTTTATTTTTAAGCAAAAGTATGTTCAGCTTTTCTGGAGGAAACGATGCTTATTTTCAAGAAAGTTATGGTCCTGAATTTGTAAATGCACTTAAGTTAGATAGAATGAGTTTATACAGCGCTGATTTGTTGCGCTCAGGCTTCTTTATTGTGCTAACAGCAGGAGTTTTATGGTTGTTCATTAAAGACAGATTTGCTCAAAACACAGCCATTATTATCGTTGGTTTATTGATGGTCTCCGATTTGTTTTTTGTGGATAAAAAGTATGTTTCGGGAAAAGATTTTGTAAGCGGAAGTCAAGTTGAAGTGCCTTTTCAAGAGTCACCTTCGGATACTGAGATTCTAAAAGATACAGCTAATTACCGCGTTTTTGAAGTAGGCGATATCATGGGGGCAAGAGCTTCTTATTTCCATAAATCTATTGGTGGTTACAGCGCCGTTAGGCCTAGAAGAATGCAGCAATTAATTGATTATCAAATTTCAAAAAACAATTTAGAAGTCCTTAATATGCTTAATGTCAAGTATGTTATCCAAAAAGACAAAGAAGGAAAAGAATTCCCAGTATCAAATCCTGATGTTAATGGAAATGCATGGTTTGTGAGCCAAATAAAATTGGTAAATTCTGCTGATGAAGAGATGAAAGCGTTGGATAGTTTGGATTCTAAAGAAGTTGCGGTTGTAAATAGTAAAGATTTTGATGTTAAAAATACGGCTTTCGCCAAAGACAGTTCAGCGACTATAACTTTAGAAAATTACAAACCTAATTACTTGAAATATGTTTCTAATAATTCAAAAGAAGGTTTAGCTGTTTTCTCCGAAATGTATTATGGAAAAGGTTGGAATGCCTATATTGATGGAAAAAGTGCAGACCATATTAGAGTGGATTACGTTTTAAGAGCTTTGAATATTCCAGCAGGAAAACACACGATTGAATTCAAGTTTGAACCACAAATCGTAAAAACCGGAAGCTTGATTACTTTGATAAGTTCCTTAGGAATGCTTTTACTTTTAGTTGGTGGGATTTATTACGAAAGGAAGAAAGGTTTTAAAAATTAAATTATGAAAGAGTTATTAAGTTTAAAATCGTTTCAACAAATATTGTTTTGGCTTTTTCTTTTAGGAATTATTATTGGGGTTTTATTAACGCTATATTTCATTAATCCGGATAAATTTAGATTTATATTGTTACTGCCATCAGTACCAGTTTTATACTTTATTTCAAAAGGATTGTATAAAAACAGTAATTTGTTTTTTACGGATTTAAAATCAATTACTACAAAATCCTAACCTTGGAACCAAAAAAAATTTTAATAATTACCTATTATTGGCCACCGGCTGGCGGACCAGGTGTTCAACGTTGGCTTAAGTTTGTTAAGTACTTACCAGATTTTGGTATTCAGCCTATTGTTTATATTCCAGAGAATCCTACATATCCCATTGTTGATGAAAATTTGGTTAAAGAAGTTTCAGATAAAGCGATTATTCTGAAACAAAGGATTTTTGAACCCTATCAATTGGCTTCTTTTCTTTCGAAAAACAAAACTAAAAAAATTAGTTCGGGTATTATTCCAAATCAGAAAAAGCAATCTTTTCTGGATAAAACCTTTCTTTGGATTCGCGGGAATCTCTTTATTCCTGATGCGCGCGTATTTTGGGTTAAACCATCGGTTGCTTATTTGGAGAAATACATTGCAGAAAATAATATTGATACTATTGTTACTTCTGGACCACCACACAGTCTGCATCTTATTGGATTGGAATTAAAACAAAAATTAAATTTGAAATGGTTTGCTGATTTCAGGGATCCTTGGACGACTATTGGCTATCATAAATCCTTACGATTGTCTCGTTTTGCAGCCAAAAAACACAAAGCATTAGAACATTTGGTTTTAAATACAGCTGATACAATTATAGTAACCAGTAAAACCACTAAAACAGAATTTCAAGCGATTACAAATAAACCAATTGCGGTAATAACGAATGGTTATGACACGGAAAATGTAGAAAAACAAACTTTGGATTCAAAGTTCAGCTTAGCGCATATTGGTTCTTTTCTTTCCGAGAGAAATCCCTTAATTTTATGGGAAAGTTTAGTGGAATTGATTAATGAAATTCCAGATTTTAAATCACATTTAGAAATAAAACTAATTGGAGCAGTCAGTCAGGAAGTCTTGGAAACGATTACTCAATTTGGGCTAAATACCTATTTGAATAATTTGGGTTATGTTTCGCATGCAGATGCCATTGCACATCAAAGAAAATCACAGGTTTTGTTACTTATCGAAATTGACTCTGAAGATACTAAAAGCATTATTCCAGGGAAATTATTCGAATATATGGTTTCAAACCGACCTATTATTGCGATTGGTCCAAACGGATCTGATTTTGCCGAAATCATAACGGAAACCAACACAGGTGTATTTTTTGATTATTCAGAGAAAATGAAACTTAAAAGTGTAATTTTGGACTTTTATAATCAGTTTTTGGAGGGGAAATTACAAGCAAACGGTATTGGATTACAACGTTATTCCAGAAAAAATCTCACGAAAGAATTGTCACAATTAATCCAATAAAATTAGAAGTTTTACCTTCTTTTAACCTTAAATTTTAAACGCCTAAAATGGGAATAGTATTAAATCAATCTTTAAAGAATACGATAATTACCTATTTGGGTTTTGGAATTGGTGCAATTAACACCCTTTATTTGTATCCATTTTTTTTAGGAACCGTATTTTATGCTTTAACAAACTATATACTTTCTTGGGCAAATATTATTATGCCGTTGTTGGCTTTTGGGATGCAAAATACTTTGGTGAAGTTTTATACTCAATATAAAACAGAAGAAGAGCGCTCTCGTTTTCTGTCGTTTACAGTACTAATCCCTTTCTTATTGTGCATTCCTTTAGTATTGATTGGATTGTTCTTTTTTGAACCCATATCGTTGTACTTGAGTAAAGAAAATCCTGTAGTTAAGGATTATTTATGGCTTATTCCATTTATAGGACTAAGTATGGCTTATTTCGAAATTTTTTATGCTTGGGCAAGAGTTCACATGCATTCAGTCTTTGGAAATTTTGTTAAAGAGGTGGGACTTAGATTATTTTCTTTGTTTGCTTTGATTGGAGTTTATTATAAATGGATTACTGTTGTAGATTTTATTTATGTTACGGCTATTATTTATTTTTTGGCTTTTATTATCACGATGTTTTATGCTTTCCGAATTAAAAAACCTGTTTTTCAGTTCTCCATTCCTCAAAATGTAAAAGATGTTTTAGTATATACTTTTTTCATTATTTTATCAGGTAGCGTTGCAGTTATGTTACTGGATATTGATAAGATTATGCTGAATCAATATATTAAAATTGAGAATATTGCCTATTATTCTGTTGCAACTTATATCGCTTCTGTTATTGCAGTTCCCAGTCGTGCGATGCATCAGATTACATATCCCATAACGGCTAAATTGATGCATGAGAATAAACATGATGAATTAAATGATTTGTACAAAAAGACTTCAATAAATCTGCAAGTTGTTGGTGGTTTTGTGATGTTGTGTATTTTTGTTAATATCAATCAGTTATATATAATGGTTCCAAAAGAATATAGTGGAGGAATTCTTGTGGTATTTTTGATTGGGATTTCTAAATATTTTGATTTGATTTTAGGAAATAATAATGCTATAATTTTCAATTCAAAATATTATCGCATGGTTTTGTTTTTAGGATTATTGCTTGTTTTTTTAACAGTAGGACTAAACATGTTTTTTATACCAAGATATGCTATAACCGGTACTGCAGTTGCAACTTTATTATCAATTACTCTATACAGTTTGGCTAAATTACTTTTTGTAGTCAAGCGTATGCATTTGTATCCATTTACAAATCAGACGGTGTATTCTCTTGCAATTACTTTTGGAATATTCTTATTATTTTATTTTTGGGAATTCCCTTTTAGTCCCATAATTAGTATTGGGTTAAAATCTATTTTGGTTACTCTATTATACGTTTATATTAATTATAAATTTGTTATTTCTATTGAAATTAATCAAGCGTTAGATGTGGTTTTTAAAAAATTGAGAATTAAATTATAATTTTTTTTTGTTCAGAAATAATACCGATTCTAATTCCTAAAATCATCTTTCAAACTAAATTTTATCATAGACTAACGTTTTCTTGCTTGAGAAAATAGTTACAGAAGTCTTATTGTAAAGTTAATTAAAGAGTTTTGTATGTGAATATTATAACTTTATATAATTATTTTATAACTTTTAAAGTATCTAAAAAAAATATATTTGTGCAGAACTTTAATAGTAAAAATAACTAGCAGTTTAATTGTTTTGGATTGATCAAAAATCACTAAAAGTGGGTATTGTGGAAATAATAGATTACACTTATTTTTGCGGAGTGTTATTTTAACAAACTGTTTTTAGAAAATAATAAATAGCTAAAGTAATTTATACCAATAATTATGAAAAGCAATACATACATTAACGAAGAAAGTCTACAAAAATTTACTAGTACGCTAGCTAATAAAATTCACCATGGATTTACTATTATAGAGCAAAACGATAGTTTACCTTTTGCAGTTTTGTCTAAAGGCAGGAAAGAGGTAGATCATGGATTTAATTTTTTACTTTGTTGTATGACTTTAGGAGTATGGTCAGTTGGCTGGATTTATGTGACTTATGTTTCTTCCAAAGAAAAAAATATTGTGATAGCCATCGATGAAGATGGAAATACGTTTGAAGAAAAATGCTATTCAGAATAGCATTTTTATAATTTTTCCTTTAGGTATTTTCCAGTAACTGAATCTTTTATTTTTACAATTTGTTCAGGAGTTCCTACGGCTAATAATTTCCCTCCATTTTCTCCACCTTCAGGTCCTAAATCAATAATCCAATCGGCACATTTGATAAGATCAAGGTTGTGCTCAATTACTAATATAGAATGTCCTTTATCTATCAAAGCATCAAAAGAAGCCAATAATTTTTTGATATCATGAAAGTGCAATCCAGTTGTGGGTTCGTCAAAAACAAATAAAGCTTTGTCCTTCGTAGCTCCTTTTACTAAGAATGAAGCGAGTTTTATACGTTGTGCTTCTCCACCGGAAAGTGTAGAAGATGATTGTCCTAATTGTACATAACCCAACCCAACATCCTGTAAAGGTTGCAATTTCTGAGTGATTTTAGCTTGTTTATTGGCGATAAAAAAAGCAATAGCATCATCTATCGTCATCGTGAGTATATCGTGAATGTTTTTGCCTTCAAAAGCCACTTCCAGAACTTCTTTCTTAAAGCGTTTCCCGTTACAGGTTTCACAAGGCAATTGTACATCGGCCATGAAAACCATTTCTACGTTTATGGAACCTTCTCCTTTGCAGGTTTCACATCTTCCACCATCAACATTAAAAGAAAAATGTTTGGCTTGGTAGCCTCTTATTTTTGATAGTTTTTCCTTGGCATACAATTCCCGAATATCATCATACGCCTTAATATACGTTACAGGATTAGAACGGGAACTTCTTCCTATTGGGTTTTGATCTACGTATTCAATATGCTTGATTTGCGAAAAAGAACCGGTCATTTCAGTAAACTGTCCCGCTTTTTCACCCACATTCTCCAGCTTTTTTTGCATCGCTGGAAAAAGGATTTTCTTAACAAGCGTACTTTTTCCGCTTCCCGAAACTCCTGTGATGACCGTTAGTACATCTAGTGGAAAAGTAACATTTATATTCTGTAAATTATTTTCTCGTGCTCCTTTTATCTCAATAAAATTCTTGAAAAGCCTGCGTTTTTTTGGAACCGAAATTTCTAAATCACCATTCAGATATTTTGCTGTTAGTGAAGTGGATTTTAATATTTCATCATACGTGCCTTGAGCTACCAGATTACCTCCAAAAGTACCTGCTTCCGGACCAATATCAATAATCATATCTGCGGCTTTCATGATATCTTCATCATGTTCTACCACAATAACCGTGTTTCCTAAATCACGTAAGGAAAGTAAAACTTTTATCAAGCGTTCCGTATCTTTTGGATGCAGACCAATGCTAGGTTCATCCAGAATATACATAGAACCAACTAAACTGCTTCCAAGCGAAGTCGCTAAATTGATACGTTGCGATTCTCCTCCGGAAAGCGTTGCTGAATTCCTGTTTAATGTCAGATAATCTAATCCTACTTCGGTTAAAAATGACAAACGGTTGTTAATTTCTACTAACAATCGTTTTGCTATTTGTTTTTCATAAACATCTAAATCAATATTTTCGAAAAAAGTAACCAAATGTTTAATAGGTAAATCAACTAAGTCAGAAACTGTTTTTGAATTAATTTTGACATAGGAAGCTTCAATTCTCAAGCGTTTTCCTTTGCAGGAATGGCATTTAGTTTTTCCTCTGTAACGAGAAAGCATCACTCTATTTTGAATTTTATAGTTCTTTTCTTCCAGTTCTTTGAAGAAATCATTTAAACCTTGAAAATAGGTGTTTCCATTCCAAATCAATTCTTTTTGATCCTCAGATAATTGGTAATATGGTTTGTGGATTGGGAAATCAAATTTGTACGCGTTATTGACTAATTCGTCTCGAAACCAACTCATGCTTTCGCCTCTCCAAGGGAAAATTGCATTTTCAAAAACGGATAAAGTCGTATTTGGCACCACTAATTCGCTATCAATTCCTATAATATTGCCATATCCTTCACATACTGGACATGCTCCATACGGATTATTGAAGCTGAATAAATGTACATTTGGTTCCAAAAATGTAATTTCATCCAATTCGAAATTATTGGAATACGAATACTTTTTATCAGAGTTTAATTCTTGTAAATAGCAAATTCCTTTTCCTTCAAAAAAAGCAGTTTGAACTGCATCAGCCAATCGATTGTAGAACTCTTCTTCTCCCGAAGTGTTGGGATTAACCACAATCCTATCAATAATAAGCTTGATGTCTTTATTTTCTAAAGAATGTTGGTCTATTTCGTCCAGACGGACCATTTCATTATTAATCAAAATCCTTGCAAAACCTTGTTGTAAAAGTACTTTTAGTTTGTCTTCCAGTTTTCGTCCTTCTTCTAAATGAATAGGAGCAAGAAGCAACCATTTGCTCTCTAATTCAAAAGTTTTTACATCGGTAACAACATCAGTCACCGTATTTTTTTTGACTTCACGACCAGAAATAGGAGAATATGTTCTGCCTATTCTTGCAAAAAGCAATTTTATATAATCGTATATTTCGGTTGAAGTTCCTACTGTAGAACGTGCATTTGTTGTATTTACTTTTTGTTCGATAGCAATCGCAGGAGCAATTCCCTTGATGTATTCCACTTTTGGTTTATCCAAACGTCCAAGAAATTGTCTCGCATACGAAGATAAACTTTCTACATAACGGCGTTGCCCTTCGGCATATAAAGTATCGAAAGCTAAACTTGATTTTCCAGAACCTGAAAGTCCTGTAATAACCACTAATTTATTTCGGGGAATCGCAACATCTACATTTTTTAGGTTATGTACTTGTGCGCCTTTTATGATGATATTTTTCTTTGGATCTAATTTCGAAAGGTCAACTTGCATAAAAATGATAATTTTTACAAAAGTAATCAATTTTCAACTGACTAAAAGGATTCAACAAGTCACAAATAATGATTAAAAGTGGGGTTGATAAGTGATTTTTCTTCTTGTATAGTTTTTATGTTTTCTATCACCTAAAAAAATAGTATTTTTAAGATTATTTTTGAGAAAAATTAACTTCACCATACCATTGAAAACAAAACTATACATTTTTCTTTTTTTAATGTCCTTTTGTGCTTTTTCTCAAGAATTGCCACCAATTGTAAAATATGCCTCAACCACTTATGGTGCGGGAAACCAGAATTGGATGATTTCGCAGGATCAAAACCAGTCTGTTTTCTTTGCAAATAATGAAGGATTATTGGAATTTAACGGATCAAATTGGGAATTATATCCGTCACCAAACGAGACTATTGTTCGTTCTGTAAAAGTGATTGGAACTAAAATTTATACGGGTTGCTACATGGAGTTTGGTTTCTGGACAAGGCAGGCAAATGGAAAACTAAAATACACTTCGCTCAGTAAAACAATAAAAACTCAAATTCTTAATGACGAACAGTTTTGGAACATATTGAATTATGAACAATGGGTGATTTTTCAATCTTTGGACAGAATTTATATTTACGATACCAAAACAGGTGGTTTCAAAATTATTGCTCCCAAAAACAATATTACTAAATCGTTCCGTACAAAAAACGCAATTTATTTTCAGAGTGTAAATGAAGGACTTTTTGAAATTGAAAGCGGAAAAGTGCGCTTGGTATCTAATAATCCTATTTTACAAAATAATAGGATTGTCAACGTTTTTGCTATTGATGAAGGCCTTTTAATCCAGACTAAGCTGAATGGATTTTATAAACTTACAGGAACTGTTTTGACTAAATTTACTACCGAAGTTGATTTGGAATTAGCATCCAGTAGCGTGTATAGCAGTCAATTGCTATCGGATGGAAGTTTTGCTTTGGGAACAGTCTCTAATGGGATTTTTATCTTAAACAATAATGGGAAAATTAAGTATCACATCAATCAAAACAAAGGCTTGAGTAATAATACAGCATTGTCTTTATATGAAGATGCCGATAAGAATCTTTGGGTAGGATTGGATAACGGTATCAATTGTATTAATCTGCAATCTCCCATACAAAATTTTGTTGATGACACTGGAATTTTAGGAACCGTCTATACATCAAAACTTTATAAAGGTAATTTGTATGTAGGAACCAATCAAGGTTTGTTTTATAAAAACTATCTGACTAATGATGAATTCAAATTTGTAAACGGAACTAAAGGGCAGGTTTGGTCTTTGTTTGAGTACGCTGGAACGCTTTTTTGCGGTCATGATTCAGGAACATTTGTGATTGAAAACGCTGTTGCAAAAAATATATTTTCAGCATCAGGAACTTGGAAATTTGAAATAATCCCCAATCAAAAAGGGCTTTTACTTCAAGGGAATTACTACGGAATTTCTGTTTTGGAAAAAACGAATAATCAATGGAGTTTTAGAAATAAAATAGCAGGATTTGATTATTCCTCAAAATATTTTGAAATCACTAATACTTTGAATGTATATGTAAGTCACGAATATAAAGGAGTTTACAGGCTGGAATTAGATGGGAAACTGTCAAAAACGAAACCTTTTGTGACCTATAAAACACCTGAAAAAGGTAAAAATGCCAGTCTAACTAAGTTCAACAACATAATTTACTATGCTAATAAAGAAGGTATTTTTAAATTGAATGAGAAGACAAAACAATTCAGTAAGGATAATTTATTAAGTTCTGTTTTCGAAAAAGATGAATATACTTCAGGAAAATTGATTGTGGATAATTCTAATAAAATATGGTTGTTTTCAAAGAATTACATCCATTATTTTTCATTGAGTAAACTAAGTAATCAACTGAAGCAAAATGTAATTCCTATACCAGCTTCATTAACGAATTCGATGTTAGGCTATGAGAATATTACTCAAATATCCAATTCTAATTATTTGATAGGAACTACTGATGGATATTATGTTTTGAATCTTAATGAATTAAGTTTTAAAAATCATAACGTCTCTATTTCCGCAATTACAACAAATAAACTAAATGAAAGCTCTGAAAACCGTTCCATTCAGGAAGAAGGCAGTTTTAAATATGATGAAAATAATATAACCATTAATTATACGGTTCCTGAATTTAATAAATACATCAATGCTGAATTTCAATATTTATTAGAAGGATTTCAAGAGGAGTGGAGCGAATGGAGCGCAAAACCAACAGTGAATTTTAAAAATTTGCCTCCTGGGGAATATACTTTTAAGGTGAGAGCTAAATTCGTAAATTCAACTTTAGAAGATACAGCTATATACACTTTTACTGTTGAAAAACCTTGGTATTTAACTAATGTTGCTCTTTTTTTCTATTTAGTTTTTGTGATTGTGATGGCTCGATTTATTCATAAGACCTATAAAAATTACTATCAAAAACAAAAAGAGAAATTGATAGAAGAGAATAATTTGTTATTAGAGATTAAAGAACTTGAAAACGAGCAGGAATTAATGCGCATTAGAAACGAACAGCTCTCTCAAGATGTAGATACTAAAAATAGAGAGTTGGCTGTTTCTACGATGAGTTTGAATAGTAAAAATGAGTTGTTGGCTTTTATCAAAGATGATTTAAAGAAAACACCAGATGATGGCAACAGAAGTATAAAATCAGTCATCTCTACAATAAATAAGAACATAACTGAAGGGGATAGCTGGAGTGTATTTAAAGAAGCTTTTGATAATGCCGATAAAGACTTTTTGAAAAAGATGAAATTGGCGCATCCATCCTTAACTCCAAACGATTTGCGATTATGTGCCTACTTGAGATTAAATCTTTCCTCAAAAGAAGTGGCACCTTTGTTAAATATTTCTGTACGAAGCGTTGAGATAAAAAGATATCGTTTGCGTAAGAAAATGGAATTGTCGCACGAACAAGGACTTGTAGAGTACATTTTAGCTGTATAGTTCCTTCTAGATTTTACAGATAAAACTATACATTACCACAACAATAGCGTTATTGTTGTGGTTTTTTTGTTTTAGAGAAAATCTGAATTTCTTAATTTCTTCTTAATTCTCAGTCTTTATTTAAATATTATGAATTAAACAAGTGATTTTTTGCATTGTATGTTTTTTGTAGAGGTTATTTTTAATTTATTATTAGTTCATCCGATTAATTTTATAATTCACAAAAAATATAAATTATGAAGTCAAACTATCTACTAATCCTTTTTCTACTTCTATCCTCTTTTGGTTTTGCCCAAGGATATGATGTAGGAGGAGTTGTTAAAGAAACCGGTTCTGGTTTACCTATACCAGGAGTAAATGTTCAAGTTAAAAATTCAACTATTGGGACGGCGACAGATATGGATGGTCGTTTTTCTCTAAAAGGAGTTACCTCTGGAGCAACTTTAATATTTTCATATTTAGGATATAAAAATTTAGAATTTAAAGTAGTATCAAATAATAGTGCTCTTTCTATTTCGTTACAAGAGGATTCTAAAGTATTGGATGAGGTTGTAGTAATTGGATATGGAAGCCAAAAAAAGCGAGAAGTTACAGGAGCAGTTTCTGTGGTAGACAGCAAAACTTTGGAAGCTTTAAAACCGGTTAAAATTGAGCAAGCTTTACAAGGAACTGTTTCAGGAGTAAATGTTACAACTACTTCGGGTGCTCCAGGTGCAGCTTTGGATATTCGAATTAGAGGTATCGCAACCAATGGTGAAAATAGACCTACAACTATCATCGATGGATATGTTGGAGAACTTGGATTGTTAAATCCAAATGATGTCGAGTCTATCACCGTTTTAAAAGATGCCCAAGCAGCTATTTATGGTACTATTGGTGCTAATGGAGTTATTCTTATCACGACAAAATCCGGAAAAAAGAATTCGAAATCAAAAATTAGTTA
Organism: Flavobacterium sp. GNP002; assembly: GCF_054343795.1. Taxonomy (NCBI): domain Bacteria; kingdom Pseudomonadati; phylum Bacteroidota; class Flavobacteriia; order Flavobacteriales; family Flavobacteriaceae; genus Flavobacterium; species Flavobacterium sp. GNP002. Next base: position 178,798 of record NZ_JBTGUW010000001.1, on the reverse strand, counting down.
CAATACTTATACAGGTTTTCAGGAAACGTCAAGAACATTACCTATGTTGAAAGCTACTGAATACGCCTTATTATTGAATGAAAGTTATGCTAATGGTGGAAACTCAATTCCTTTTCCTAATGTTTCTGGTTTAGGTAAAGGTACAAACTGGCAAAATGAAGTTTTCAGTACTAGTGTTCCTATTATCAATCATGACATCTCATTTTCTGGTGGATCTGATAAAATTACCTATGCGGTAAGTGGTTCTCATTTAGATCAGGAAGGAATTATTGGCGAAAGTAAATCTGGGTTTTTAAGAAATACGGCAAGAGTTTCTGTAGGTGCAGATGTTACAGATAAATTGAAATTGAAAACGAATGTAATCTACACTTATTTTAATAGAAAATCATTAAACGAAAGTGGTTTAGGTTCTGTTTTGTTCAATGCTTTGAATACACCTTCAACATTAACGCCTTATGATGCAAATGGAGATTTTACAAAAGTACCTACAAATACTGGGTTAGGAATTGAAATTATAAATCCATTGGCCCAAATTGCCAATACTTATAATGACTATAACTTTAAGAAAGTCAATGGTAATTTTGGATTGGATTATAAGGTTTTCAAAAATTTTACAATTTCAAGTTCTATTGGTTTTAACACTTCAAACAGTGAGTCTAAATCGTTTGCCAAGCAAATTTTATATTGGATAAATCCTTCAGATAAAGTATTTGATGTTTTGAGAAGTTCGGTTTCCCAAAGTGCCATTAATGATAATGACTATTCATTTGATTTATTTGGAACTTACACTAAGAAAATTGGAGAAAACCATAATGTAGTGGCGACAGTGGGAAATACTATTTTCAAACAATACGGAAACGGATTATTTGCTACTGGATTTGATGTTCCCTACAATTCATGGGAGTTTGCAGATATAGCATTGACCAAAGGAATTTCTGAAACCGTACCAAACGGTTCCTATAATTATGACGAACGAAGACTTTCTTATTTTGCAAGAGCACAATACGATTACAAAGGGAAGTACCTTTTTTCTGCGATGATACGACGTGATGCTTCTACAAAATTTGGACCCGGAAATAAAGTGGGTTATTTTCCATCATTTACTGCGGGTTGGGTAATTTCTGATGAAGGCTTTTTTGGAGAAGATAAACTAATAAACTTCATGAAATTGAGAGGAAGTTACGGTACTTTAGGAAATGACCAAATTCCTAACAATGGCTATGTTTCACAACTAAGCGGAGAAGCGACGTACGTTTTTGATGATGTTTTAGTGAATGGTTTGGCTACAGGACAAATTCCAAATCCAAATTTGAAATGGGAAGAAGCCAGGAAATTTGACGTTGGTTTAGATCTTAAATTGATACAAAATAAAGTTTCTATTGTTGCAGATTATTTTATTGATACCAGAGCCGATTTGTTAATCCCATTTATACCTGTTTCAGGAATCAACGGAACAGCAGCTCCTGGTGCAGGTTCACCAACAATCAATGCAGGAACGGTTAGAAATTCAGGTTTAGAGTTTGCAATAGATTACAAGAACAAATTCTCGGAGAATTTTTCGATGAGTGTTGGGTACAATGTTACCTTCCTTAAAAACGAAGTATTAGCCGTAAACAACGGAATAGGATATATTGAAGGAGGTTCATTTGGCGTAGGCCAACAAGCACCTTCAAGAATGGAAGTAGGTCAGCCAATAGGTTATTTTTATGGCTATAAAACAGATGGAATTTTTCAAAACCAGTCAGAAGTTGATGCACACCCGTCTCAATTATCTTTAGGTGCTGACGCCAGTCCTGGAGATCTTCGATTTGTAGATGTAAATGGAGACGGAATTCTTAACGCTAATGACAGAACGAATATTGGAGATCCAATTCCTGATGCTACAATGGGTTTCAATTTACAAATGAATTACAAAAATTTTGATTTTGCAGTCTATACTTTTGCTTCAGTAGGAAATGATATGGTAAGAAATTACGAAAGAAACCTTACAGATGTAAATCGACTTAATTATGTTTTAGACCGTTGGACTGGCGAAGGAAGTACTAATACTACTCCAAGAGTGACGACAAGTGCTACAGGAAATTCTACTTTTTCCAGTTATTTTGTTGAAGATGCTTCTTATTTAAGAATCCAAAACATGCAATTGGGATATTCAATAAATTCTAAATTTTCTGAAAAAGCAGGAATCACAAAACTACGTTTGTATGCAGGTGTAAATAATTTATACACATTTACAAAATACAAAGGTTTTGATCCGGGTGCTTCTAATGGAGCTCCGATTGGCGGAGGAATTGACTATGGTTTTTATCCAATCCCAAGAACCTATTTATTAGGTTTAAACATTAATTTTTAATTCGTATTAAAATGAAAAAGCACCTATTTATTACCCTTATATCGATAACAATCTTCTCAACAGTAACCATTTCCTGTAGTGATGATTTTGTAGATCGACCTATCGAATATTCGATTGATTCTGAGAATTATTTTAATTCAAAATCAGATTATGACAACGCTTTAATAGCAGCCTATGATTTGTTACAAACTACATATCTGAATGCATTGTTAGGCGAAATAGCTTCAGATAATACTTTGGCCGGAGGCGAAAGTCAATCTGATACTCCGGGTTTTCAGCAAATTGATGATATGATTCACACACCAGTGAACAGTAATCTAAAAAACTTATGGGACTGGATGTTTGCAGGAGTTCAAAGAGCTAATTATATTTTGGAATTCAAAGACAAAACTGATTTTGATGGAAAAAATCAAGTGATTGGTGAAGCCCGCTTTCTAAGAGCCTATTATCATTTTGAATTAGTAAAATGGTTTGGTGGAATCCCATTGAAAGGGGATGCAAGGTTCAGCTCTGGTGACGAGAAAGTAATTCCGCGTGCATCCGTTTCAGAAGTATATGCTTCCATTGAAGCTGATTTAATCTTTGCTTCTCAAAACTTATCTTCAACAGCAGCCCAAAAAGGAAGAGCAACTAAAGGCGCAGCTTTGGCATTATTAGGAAAAGCATATTTGTACCAGAATAAATACGCGCAAGCAGCAACAACCTTCGAAAGTTTAATTGGAACATCCACCTATTCATTGGTTTCAGATTACAATGCTATCTTTGAAAATGCCGGAGAAAATGGATTAGAATCGGTTTTTGAAGTACAATACACAGATGTGGAAGGTGCAGGTTTTGGATGTCTCCAATGTAGTGAAGGAAATGTAGCGGTTGGTTTCAGTGGACCAAGAAATTATTCAGGCGATTTATTTACTTCAGGTTTCAGTTTTAATGTTCCAACTCAGAAAGTCGTAAATGTATTTGAAGCTGGAGACAGAAGAAAAGCGGTAGCAATATTAGATATCGAAGCTTGGGCAGCTTCAACAGGTGCAACTTTCGGAAAAGGATATGAACACACCGGTTTTTTTAATAGAAAATACATTCCAAGAAAAAGAAGTGCCAATGCGCAAGGAGATTTAAACCTAACTAATCCTAATAATTACAGAGCCATTCGCTATGCGGATGTTCTTTTGATGGCGGCCGAAGCTTACAATCGCGGTGGAATCGATGATACTAAAGCGAGAGGATATTTGAACCAAGTTAGAAGACGTGCTTTTGGCGATTTGAATCATGATATTTCGTCTTCTGGAGCAGCTTTGACTGACTTTATTTTAGCAGAAAGAAGAGTGGAATTAGTTGGTGAAGGACACCGTTTCTTCGATTTAGTGCGAACTGGCAAAGCTACTCAGGAAATTACTGGATTTAAAGCTAACAAAAATGAATTGTTTCCCATTCCTATTGAGGAAATTCAATTTGCTAATGGAAATTGGACACAAAATCCTGGATACTAAAAACTAATATTATTTAAATATGAAAAACTTAAAATTAATACTAAGTCTTTTTATTTTTACTATCCTTTTGGGATGTTCAGATGAAAATAATGACGTAGATCTAGACGGTGTTAATGCACCTTCAAATATATCTGCCCTGACAACCATTACACAAGATAACTCAGGAAATGTTACTTTTTTGCCAAAAGGGGAAGGTGTAACTCAATTCGAAATTTATTTTGGAGATGCAACTACAGTTCCTGTTTATGTAAATCCTGGAGCTACTATTACCCACAAATATAAAGAAGGTAAATTTCAGGCAAAAATAGTAGGTGTAACTATTAACGGTAAAAAAACCGAAACTATTCAAGAGGTAACAGTCTCTTTTTTGGCACCGACAAATTTTGAACCGACCATAACTATTGGAAGCAATCTTTCGATTAATGTAACCGCTAAAGCGGAATTAGAGACATTCTTTCAAGTTTATTTTGGAGATGTAGCGAATGAAGTTCCAGTAGATTTTATGCAAGATGAAGTGATTACACATACGTATTTAAATCCGGGAACCTATCAAGTAAAAGTGGTCGCATTAAGCGGAGGGGTTGCTACGACACAAAAAATACAAAGTGTAACAGTAACTAATTTATTTGCTGCTCCAGTGCCTACTATTCCTGCAGCAAATGTTATTTCTATGTTTAGCGATAGTTATACAAATGTTGCGGTTGACACTTGGAGGACTTCATGGTCACAGGCAAATTTAGAAGATATTGATATTAGTGGCAACAAAACCAAAAAGTACAGTTCATTAGGTTTTGTAGGTATTGAAGCGACTACATCTCCTATCAATGCTTCGGCAATGACTTTCTTTCATACCGATATTTGGTCATCTGATTTTACAGAGTTTAAAGTTAAATTAGTTGATTTTGGAGCTAATGGTGTTTTTGGTGGAGGGGATGATAAAGAACATGAAATTACAATCGCTAATCCCGCTAAGGAAAAATGGGTGAGCTTAGATATTCCATTAAGTGACTTCACTGGATTGACGACACGCAGTCATATAGCACAGTTAATTTTTGTAGGTGCACCATTTGGAAGTACAACTGTCTATGTAGATAATGTTTTCTTTTACAATAAAGCCGGTTCTATTACGGCAGCGCCAACTCCAACTTTAGCAGCATCTAAAGTAATTTCTATGTTCAGCGATGCTTATACAAATGTTCCTGTTAACACTTGGAGAACTTCTTGGTCAAGTGCTACCTTGACGGATTTGAGCATTAATGGAAATGCAACAAAAAAATATAGTGCATTGGATTTTGTTGGTATAGAAGCAACTACAACTCCTATAAATGCTACTGCAATGACACATTTTCATACTGATGTCTGGTCCTCAGATTTTACACAATTCAAAATAAAATTAGTCGATTTTGGAGCTAATGGAGCTTTTGGAGGTGGAGATGATGTAGAACATGAAATCACAATTCCGTCACCAACTAAAGGATCTTGGGTAAGTTTAGATATCCCGTTAAGTTCCTTCACAGGATTAACTACACGAGCACACATTGCACAGTTAATTTATGTGGGTGGCCCTTCTGGAAATAATACTGTTTATATTGATAATGTTTATTTTCATAATTAATAAAAGATAGATATTAGTAACTAATTATGAATTTAAAATGAATTGGTATACAACGAGTGTCACAATTATATTTTTTAAAAAACAGTAAAAATGAAAAAAATAATCATAAGTATAGTATCCGTTTTTGTCCTTCTTTTGATGGTCAATTGTCAGGAAGATAATTTAGGTTTTGGAGCACTAGACACGCCAACCAACCTAAAGGTTACGGCAGAAATAATAGGTAAAACAGCAGCATTACCAAACGGAGATGGTTCTGGGAAAGTTAAATTTACCAGTACAGCAGAAAATGCAATTTCGTATAAGTACATTTTTAGCGATGGAACTTCTAAGAATTCGCCAAGTGGGATTCTTGAAAACAACTTTGCTACACCAGGTACAAATACGTACACGGTGACTGTAATTGCATCTGGAGCTGGAGGAGTTGCTACCAATATGACTTTGGAAGTAACCGTTTTCAGTGATTTTAAAGATGAACAAGCGGTACAATTCTTAACAGGTGGCGCGTCTAGAAAATGGTATTGGGCACAAACTGAGGAAGGTCACCTGGGAGTTGGTCCAAACGTAGCATGGTCTGATCCTACTTTTGGAAAACAAAATTATTATCCTTCATTTTATAGTGCTAAAGCAAATGAAAAATCAGCTACATGTTTATACAATAGTGTGATGACTTTTTCTTTAGTAGGTGCTCAAATGAAATTTGAGTTAGATAACAAAGGTCAAACGTATTATAATGGAGCTTTTAAAGGCGGCGGCGATGATGCTTGTTATGATTTAAATACCAGTGGTGCAAAAACAGTAACTTTGAGTAAGTCAGATTCATTTGTTTCAAAAAATCCAGATAGTGCAACTCAAACTAGAGGTACGGTTTTAAACATAGCTGATGCAGGTTTTATGGGGTATTTTGTTGGAACCAGTTCTTACGAAATTCTATCAATTACAGATAATCGTATGGTTGTGCGAGTAATTCAGTCAGGAAATCCATTTTTAGCTTGGTATCATATTTTTACGACAACGGCTCCTGGTGCAGTTGTAACTCCGACTCCTACAACAAATTATACGGTTTTGAAATTTTCTGACGAATTTAATGTTGACGGTGCTCCGGATCCTACAAAATGGGGATACGATCTTGGTGCTGGTGGTTGGGGAAATGGCGAAGCCCAAACGTATACAAGCGCTTCTGATAATGTAATTGTACAAGGCGGAAATCTAAAAATTACGGCTAAAAAATCAGGAACAGGGTATACTTCCTCAAGACTAAAATCAGAAAATAAATTTGAATTTACTTATGGTAAAATTGAAGTAAAAGCTAAACTTACTACTGGTGCAGGAACATGGCCTGCAATATGGATGTTAGGACAGGATTACGCAACAAATACATGGCCAGGTTGCGGTGAAATAGATATAATGGAATTTAAAGGTAGTGAACCTAATAAAATACACGGAACACTCCATTATCCTGCAGTTTCTCCAGGAGCGGGTAATACTAATTCAACAACTATTGCAAATGCTTCTTCTGAGTTTCACATTTACAAAGCCATTTGGAGTCCTACTTCAGTTCAGATCTTTGTGGATGACAAATTATATCATACAGTAGCAAATAATAATTCTTTACCATTTAATAAAGATTTCTTTTTAATTTTGAATGTGGCAATGGGAGGAAGTTTTGGAGGTGCGATTGATCCTGCTTTTTCACAATCTTCTATGGAGATTGATTATGTTAGGGTTTATCAATAGAACATGTAATGAATTTATAAAGGTCGGTTTTGTACCGACCTTTTAATTATATAAAAAGTTTAGAGATGAGAAATAAATCCCTAGTAGCATCATTTACTATAGCAGCTCTAATAGTTGCAGGTTGCAGTAATAAAATCTTGAAATCTCCTATTTCTTATTCCAAAGAAAATATTTTAAATACTAAAGTAGATTCAGTTCTCCAATTGATGACTTTGGAAGAAAAAATAGGGCAACTCAATCAGTATAATGGTTTTTGGGATATTACAGGTCCAACACCGAAAGAAGGTCAAGCAGCAAAAAAATACGAAGACCTGAAAAAAGGTTTAGTAGGATCGATGCTGAATGTAAAAGGGGTGAAAGATGTAAAAGCGTTACAAAAATTAGCGGTGGAACAAACGCGATTGGGAATTCCGTTACTTTTTGGATTTGATGTTATTCATGGGTATAAAACGATTAGTCCTATTCCGCTCGCTGAAGCAGCAAGTTGGGATTTAGATGCAATAAAAAAGTCGGCTGCAATAGCCGCAGAAGAAGCCGCTTCGGTAGGATTGAACTGGACTTTTGCACCGATGGTTGATATTTCCAGAGATGCTCGTTGGGGACGTGTTATGGAAGGTGCTGGTGAGGACACTTTTTTAGGAAGTAAAATTGCCGTAGCACGTGTACAAGGTTTTCAAGGCGATGATTTATCCGCTACAAATACTATTTTGGCTTGCGCCAAACATTTTGCAGGATATGCTTTTGCCGAATCCGGAAGAGATTATAATACGGTTGATATAAGTGAAACCGTGTTGCAGAATACAATTTTCCCACCTTTTAAAGCGGCTGTTGATGCAGGTGTACGAACATTTATGAATTCTTTCAATGAACTGAATGGAATTCCCGCAACAGGAAATGGGTATTTGCAAAGAGAAGTTTTAAAAAGAGATTGGAAATTTGATGGTTTTGTGGTTTCGGATTGGGGTTCTATCAATGAAATGATTCCACATGGATATGCTAAGGATAGTAAACATGCAGCTGAAATAGCTATTAATGCAGGTTCTGACATGGATATGGAATCCAGTGCGTATGTGGAACATTTGTTGGCATTAGTTAAAGAAGGTAAAGTTAAAGAAAGTGATATTGATGATTCGGCTAGAAGGATTTTGAAAGTAAAATTCGAATTGGGTTTGTTCGATGATCCATATAAATATTGTGATGAAAATCGAGAATTGACAACCGTTGGGAAACAAGAATTTCAAGAAGGAGTTTTAGATGTAGCCAAAAAATCGATTGTACTTTTGAAAAATGAAAAGGAATTATTGCCTTTAAAAAAATCAGGGCAAAAAATTGCATTAATCGGTGCTTTGGCAAATGATAAAACGAGTCCTTTGGGAAGTTGGAGAATCGCAGCTGACGATAATTCGGCAGTTTCAGTTCTGGAAGGATTACAAAAGTATACCGGAAATACGCTAATGTATGCTAAAGGAGCTGATGTAACTGAGGGAAGAACCCAATTCATTTGGGAAACTAAAATCAATAGTACTGATAACAGTGGATTTGCAGAAGCCATTGTGGCTGCAAAACAAGCTGACATAGTAATTATGGTTTTGGGAGAACACGGTTTGCAATCAGGTGAGGGAAGAAGCAGAACTGATTTAGGTTTGCCGGGTGTTCAGCAAGAATTGTTGGAAGCAATTTATAAGGTCAATCCTAATGTGGTTTTGGTTTTGAATAACGGTCGACCGTTAGCTATACCTTGGGCAGATGAAAATATTCCTGCAATTGTTGAAGGATGGCACTTGGGAACGCAAAGTGGTAACGCAATAGCGCAAGTTTTATATGGCGATTACAACCCAAGCGGAAAATTACCAATGACTTTTCCTAGAAATGTAGGTCAGGTTCCTATTTATTATAATTATAAAAACACGGGAAGACCGGTGATGAATGAGCCCGAAAGTGTATTTTGGTCGCATTATATTGATGAGAAGAACACGCCTTTGTACCCTTTTGGTCATGGACTTAGTTATTCTAGATTTGAATACTCTAATTTGCAATTATCATCTAATGCATTTGCTAAAAATGGTAAAATTGAAGTTTATGTGAATTTGAAAAATACTGGAAAATTTGCCGGAAAAGAGGTCGTTCAATTGTATATTAGAGATTTGATAGGAAGTATTACTCGTCCGGTAAAAGAGTTGAAAGGATTTGAAATGATAGAATTGCAACCCAACGAAACCAAAAAAGTAATATTTACAATTGATGAAAAAACAATCGAATATTTCACAGCCAACAGAAAATGGGAAGCAGAAGCTGGGGATTTTAAAGTATTCATCGGAGGCAGTTCAGTAACAAAGTTGGAAGGTGATTTTCAATATTCTAATTAAAATAAAATGAAAAAAATACTAGTACTATTACTTGTCGTTAATTTTTCTTTTGCACAACAGAACAAACGAAAACTGGTTTGGGAAGAAAATTTTAGAGGTACCAAATTAAATGAAAAATTTTGGAATTTTGAACTTGGAGATGGTTGTCCTAACTGTGGTTGGGGAAACAACGAACGACAATTGTACACGAAACAAAACCACAAGGTTGCCAAAAATCAATTAGTCATCACGGCTAAAAAGGAGGGTGATAAATATACTTCGACACGGATTACCACCAAAGGCAAAAAAGAGTTTCAATACGGTCGTTTCGAGGCAAGAGCAAAGCTTCCTGTTGGGCAAGGAGTTTGGCCCGCTTGGTGGATGTTGGGTTCAAATATCAGTGAAGTCGGTTGGCCTAAATCGGGAGAAATCGATATTTTAGAATATGTTGGGAAAGAACCTAATATGGTTTTTACATCTTTGCATACGCAAGACAGTCACGGAAACACTATAAATACTAAGAAAACAAGATTTGATGCTATTGAGGAAGGTTTTCACATTTACGCTGTAGAATGGACGAAAGACAAAATTGATTTTTTTGTAGATAATACTTTAGTGTATACGTTTCAACCTGAAAATAAAACAGAAGCGATTTGGCCATTCAACCAGCCCTTTTATTTTATTGTTAATATGGCGATAGGAGGGAATTTTGGAGGTCCCGAAGTGAATGATAGTATCCTTCCGCAAGATTTCATAATTGATTACATCAGAGTTTATCAATAATCAGAAATATTAAGTAAAATATTTAAAAACAAAATAAGTTTTGATTGTAATTAATTGATAATCAGCATTTATTTTTTTTTTTCTTTTTAAGAATTCCTTGATATAAACTATTCTTTTTTTATGCAACGGCATGCTATTTGTATAATAAATGTGAAAAATAAAAGAAAAATTTTAACAAATTTTATTCATGATATGTTAATTTTTATTAATTTTACTTGCATGTTAAAACAATAATTAGTTAAATTTGAAAACTTAACAAACCTAAATTTACAATAGCCTATAATAAAAAACTACTTTTTAGAGAAATCTCTTATTTTATTTTAAAACTAAAAAGTATTATTATGGTTAATATACAACTCCCTGACGCGTCATTAGTAAAGGATTATGTCGCAGGTAACGAGGATGCCTTAGCTAAATTAATAAAAAGGCACGAATCAAAAATTTATGGTTTTATTTATTCGAAAATTCCGGATAAAGATATTACCAACGATATTTTTCAAGATACTTTTATCAAAGTGATTAAAACTTTGAAATCAAATTCATACAACGAAGAAGGTAAATTCTTGCCATGGGTTATGCGCATATCTCATAATCTGGTTGTAGATCATTACAGGAAAACAAAAAAAATGCCTATGTTTAGAGAAACCGAAGAGTTCTCTATATTTTCCATAATGTCAGATGATTGTCAGACGATAGAAAATAAAATAATTTCGGAACAAGTCGAAATGGATTTAAAAAAGCTAATCGAAGGACTTCCAGCAGATCAAAAAGAAGTATTGGTGATGCGAATGTATCAAGATATGAGCTTTAAGGAAATTTCAGAATCTACTGGAGTTAGTATTAATACCGCTTTAGGGAGAATGCGTTATGCTTTGATGAATTTGAGAAAAGTGATAGACAAACACCAAATTGTTTTGACCAATTAACAATATGTTTGAACTTGCTGCGTTGTAATATAAAGAAAAATATATATTACTCTATGGCAAAAATTTACTCAAAAAAAGCATCAGTTTCAGAAAAAAGGAAACCAAGTAAAGAAACAATTTCTTTCTTATTAAGCTATTCCAAAGCGTTGAGCATAATAAAAATAGACAATAAAAGTTTCGAAATCATATCGAATTAAAAACACCAACTCCAATTATTGGTGTTCATAAGTGTATTTAATTTGGTTTTAAATTATTCAAAAACCCCATTATTTTTTTAAAATAATGGGTTTTTTTGTTCAATGAGGTTTTATTTTTTGAGATAGGAATCAATGACTGTTTTTCTTCCAATTGTTTTAGTGATTATATCCTTGTCTAAATCCCAGCCACGAGCCGGAGAATATTCCCTTCCGTACCAAATAATCTGAAGGTGTAAATCATTCCAAATTTCCTCAGGAAAAATACGTTTCGCATCTTTCTCAGTTTGAACAACGTTTTTTCCATTTGTCAAATTCCATCGGTACATCAATCTATGAATGTGAGTGTCAACAGGAAAAGCAGGTACCCCAAAGGCTTGTGACATTACGACACTTGCCGTTTTATGTCCTACAGCTGGCAATTCCTCCAAAAACTCAAAACTTTGAGGTACTTTTCCACCGTGTTTGTCAATTAAAATATGGGATAAACCATGAATTCCTTTTGATTTCATTGGCGATAAGCCGCATGGACGAATGATTTCCTTAATTTCCTCAACAGACATTTTTATCATATCATATGGATTGTCTGCTTTCGCAAAAAGTAAAGGTGTGATTTGGTTCACGCGAACATCTGTACATTGTGCCGAAAGTAAAACAGCAATCAATAATGTATAAGGATCTTTATGGTCTAAAGGAATAGGAATCGTTGGGTATAGCTCTTTTAACGTATTTATAACAAACGTTACACGTTCTTGTTTATTCATTATTCATTAAATTTGATTTGTAAAGAAAATCAATTTCATTGGCAATAGCAAAATTCAATTTCAATTCAAATAAATAAAAAAATATAAATAATGACAACATTAAAAAAAGGAGATAAAGCACCTGAGTTTTCTGGTCTGGACCAAGACGGAAAATCACATCAATTAGTGGATTATGCAGGTAAGAAATTAGTCGTTTTTTTTTATCCAAAAGCAAATACACCAGGATGTACAGCAGAAGCTTGTGACTTAAGAGATAATTTTGAGCGATTTCAAGCTAATAATTACGAACTGTTAGGCGTTAGTGCCGATGCTCAAAAAGCACAATCCAAGTTCAAAGAAAAATATGATTTCCCTTTTCCATTACTTGCTGATGAAGATAAATCTGTGATTCAGGCTTTTGGTGTTTGGGGCCCAAAAAAATTCATGGGAAAAGAATATGATGGTATTCACAGAACTACATTTGTAATTGATGAAAAAGGAATTATAGAGGACGTGATTTCAGATGTGAAAACTAAGGCTCATGCCGCTCAGATATTGAAATAATCTTTTTTTTTGAAAAGTAAAGAGCCAAGAAAAAGACATTAAGATTGTCTTGTTTCTTGGCTCTTTTTATACTTTGAAAACTACTTAATTACTTTCCTTCAAAACTTTATTTGGGTCATACCCAAAGAGACGGTGTTCTTTGATTATTTCTGCAATACCAGTAGGAAGCATTGTTTCCCAACCTGGTTTTCCATTATTAATCATATTTAAAACTTCACGAGAGAATACTTCTAAAATAGATGGGTCATAATCATCGATATCGACTACTTTTCCGTTGAATTTAAAGAATTTGTATAATTCTTTCATTCTTGGATGAACTTTCAAGTTTTCTGATGTGATTATTTCTCCATCTTCTCCAATCATTGGATACAAGAAAACTTTCATATCGCGATAGAATAACTTTCCAAAAGCTTCCAAAATTCCACCGCTTAAATGACGGTAATATTTTTCATCAAAAATATCTACTAAATTATTCACGCCCATGGCTAATCCCATTCTAGCTTTGGTGTAATTAGCAAAATATTCCACCACTTTATAATATTCCTGGAAGTTTGAAATCATTACCGTTTGTCCAAGAGAACACAGTAATTCAGCTCTATCCATAAAATCTCTTTCATCAATTTCACCATCAGAACGTAAGTTTGATAATGTAATTTCAAAAACTACCAGTGTATTTTCAGCATTCACTTTATTCTCGTTCAAGAACATTTTCAATGATTTCTCATACATGTCCATGTTTACTTTTGTAACGGGACGAAAACTACCTCTAAAAGCAAGAATGTTTTTCTTGTATAAAATTGCTGCGGGAAGAATATTTTTACCTTCTGGGTTAAACATTACCGCATCAGTCATTCCATTTTTTACTAATTGTAAACTCATCAAACGATTGTCTACATCAGCAAAACGTGGTCCTGAGAAATTTATAGTATCTATTTCTAATTGATCTTTATCTAAGTGGTCGTATAAATAGCGCAACAATCGTTTGGGATCATTGTATTTATAATAAGCGCCATAAATTAAGTTTACACCAAGAATACCAAGTGTTTCTTGCTGTAATCGTACATCAGTTTCTTTAAATCGAATGTGAATGATAATTTCGTTATAATCTTCATCTGGTTCAATTTGATAACTAATTCCAACCCAACCATGTCCTTTAAATTGTTTTGCAAAATCAATAGTAGCTACAGTATTGGCATAACTAAAAAACATTTTGTTAGGATGTTTCTCTCTGCTCAATCTTTTTTCTATTAGATTTACTTCATGAGAAAGCATTTTTTTAAGCCGGCTTTCTGTTACGTAACGGCCATCTTCTTCAATGCCATATACAGCATCACTAAAGTCTTTGTCATACGCAGACATTGCTTTTGCAATTGTACCTGAAGAACCACCAGATCTAAAAAAATGTCTTACAGTTTCTTGACCAGCTCCAATTTCTGCAAAAGTTCCGTAAATATTTTCATTTAAATTGATACGTAGTGCTTTGTCTTTAATCGAAGGGATTTGTTCGATGATTTTGTCACCTTTTAATTTTATTTCTGTATCCATTTTCTTTTAATATGGCTAATATTTTGCAAAGTTAATGAAATAGGTTTCTAATGAAAGATAATTAACCCTATTTTTGTAAATAAAAGCAATAAAATTGAAGGTATATTTTTTAGGAACTGGCACATCACAAGGGATTCCTGTTATTGGGAGCAATCATCCAGTATGTAAAAGCACTGATTTTAAAGACAAAAGACTAAGAGTTTCCGTTTGGATTTCTTGGGAAAATCATTCTTTTGTAATCGATTGCGGACCTGATTTCAGACAACAAATGCTTTCTTCAAATTGTCAAAAAGTAGATGGAATCCTCTTTACTCATGAACATGCTGACCACACAGCAGGAATAGATGATATTCGTCCGTTTAATTTCAAGCAGGGAGAAATACCAATTTATGCACATCAAAGGGTTATAGATAATCTGAGAAGACGGTTTGAATATGTTTTTGAAACGGTAAATAAATATCCAGGCGCACCTTCTGTTGCAACTATAGAAGTTGTCAACAATCAACCATTTTCTCTAGGAAATAAAACGGTAATTCCTATTGATGTAATGCATGGAAATCTTCAGGTTTTTGGATATCGAATAGATGATTTTGCCTATTTGACTGATGTAAAAACGATTGAAAAAAGCGAAATTGAAAAATTAAAAAATTTGAAGGTCTTGGTAATAAATGCGTTACGAGAAGAGCCTCATGATACGCATTTCAATTTGAAAGAAGCATTAGATTTTATAACTTTGGTGCAACCTAAAACTACTTATCTAACACACATTAGTCATAGTATGGGATACCATGAAGAGGTTCAAAGAAAACTTCCTCCAAATGTTTTCCTAGCGTATGACAATTTAGAAATTACATTATAATTTAATCCACAATGAAACAATCACTATTCCTTTATCTCACTATTTTAGCGGTACTTTCTTCAATTTTTACTTATATGTTTTTGAGTAAACAGGTTACATTTGAACAAACAAGGTATGAAAAAACTACAAAAAAGTTAAGAGACAGTATACGTTTAGTTTCAAATCAGTTAGCTGATGCCAACTATTTTTCTTTGGCTAAAAATGAAAATGCCCAAAATTATTTTGATTCAGGTAGTTCAGATAAAATAATTCAATACGAAAAATTAATTCCTGTTGTTACCGAAAAATTATTAGATTTTAATTCCAATCCAAAAGGGAATCCTTATACCGGTCAAGATCAAATTGGAACTAATAAATTTATTATCAACAAAGTAAGAATTCTAAACCACAGATGGATTATTGCGGATTTTAGTGATGGCGAAATTTGGGGAGAAGTTTTATTAAAATATTTTGTCAATCCTGATGATAGTATTTCATTCGAAGTAAATCTATCATTGTTATATCAAAAATAAATATGAAAAAGGGATTATTGTTTTCGGTAATAATCATTTTTGCTTTTTCTTGTGCAAAGCAAATGGATCATAAAATGGAATCTAAGAGTCCAATTCTAAAAGAAGAAAAACCACCATTAGTAGGTGGCGATTTGGATGAAAACGGTTGTAAAGCTTCTGCCGGTTATACTTGGTCTGTGTTGAGAAAGGAGTGTATCCGGGTTTTTGAAATCGGAACTCGATTAAATCATTACGAGCAAAGCGGAGAAACTGCAACTACATCAGCTTTTGTGATTTTTGAAGCTAACAACGGTAATAAAGCAGAATTGTTTTTGGATACCCAAAAGGAATCTATCGTATTAGAACGAAAATCCGAAGGCCAACCATGGGTTAAGGATGATTGGCAATTGATTCCTTGGAAAGGTTATGTTTTGAAAAAAGCCGAAGAAATTAAATATACAGGACAATAAAATCGGTTAGTTATTTTCTAACCAATTTTTAAAGTCATAAAAGTTCTGTGGTGCCACTCCATGACCAACAGGATATTCTTTATAGGTTGTATTTATTCCTAAATTTTCTAATATTGCAGGTGTTTTTCTAGCCCATTCTACTGGAATGACCTGGTCAACTGTTCCGTGTGAAGCAAATATTTTCAAGTTAGTAAAGTTGTTTTTAAGATAATCCTCAGCTACAATTTCTAAATTCAAATAGCCGCTCATAGCGACCACTTTTTGAATTTTTTCTGGGTAAGAAAGCGCAACAGCATAACTCAAGATTGAACCTTGGCTGAAGCCAACTAAAGCAACTTTCTGAGCATCTATAGGATAGGTTTGAATCAATTCATCAATAAATTCAGCTATTAAATCCCTTGAAACTTTGGCTTGTTCGTGGTCAGAAAATTTGTTTTCGTCTGCATCAAAGTTTATAGCATACCACGCAAAAGCACCGTATTGCATATCATAAGGCGCACGCGCTGAAATAATATAATATTCTTCCGGAAGTTCAGTCGCGAAGGAAAATAAATCCTCTTCATTGCTTCCGTATCCATGCAATAAAAGGATTAGAGGATTCTTGTCTAATTTTATTTTTGGTTCTCTTATTTTGTATTCTAAAGATAAATTCATCGGGTTATGATATGTTTTTAAGCCATTTTTGAAAATATGTTCCCAATAAAGGAACCGGTTTTGTTTCTCCTTTTATAGCACTGGTAATGCCATAAGACCATAAAATAAACACGAAAATCCACATTGGAGCTGAAATCATCAAGCTGTCAAAATTGCTGATGATTAGTCCCAGTGATATAAACGTTAATGTGAGTCCCAGTCCTTGACGGATGTGAAAAGAAGCAAACGCATTTTTGTCCTCTGAGTTCATAGACATTGCTATAAACACGCCAATTCCTAAAATATAGCTAGTAATGGCGGCAGTTTTTCCTGACTCAGAATTATTATTATTATTATTATTATTATTATTATTCATTTTTCTATGCTAAAATTAATTTTCCTTGATTCACAATTCCATGAACTTTTCCTTTGATTTCAGTTTTTAGAAAAGCGGAGTTTTTCGATTTGGATAAAATAGATGATTTTGTGAAAATACTTTTTGGTTCAGGATTGAATAAGGTAATATTTGCTTTTGAACCTTCATTTATGATTTGGATATCAATACCGAATGTTGATTTTCCAGCGGTCAATTTATCTATTACGGTTTCTAATGGCAATACAGTCATCAAAGCACCAAAAGCGCTTTCCATTCCGATTGTTCCATTTTTGGCACCGTCAAATTCCATTTTCTTATGTTCAATGTCTATTGGATTATGGTCGGATGTAATCATATCGATAGTTCCGTCTTTTATCCCTTTCAACAAAGCCTTTCTATCGGTTTCAGTTCTTAGCGGCGGCGAAACTTTATAACGGGTATCAAAACTTTCCAGTTTTTCATCGGTTAAAACCAAATGATGTACTGCCGCACTACACGTTACATTTAATCCATTTGCTTTAGCCTCTTTGATTAATTGAACTGATTTTTTAGTCGAAATTGTCGGAATGTGAAGTTTCCCTCCGGTATATTCTAACAGAAATAAATTTCTTGCGATTTGCAATTCTTCGGCAAGATTTGGAATTCCTTTCAAACCCAATCGGGTAGAAACAATGCCTTCATTTGCAACTCCATTTCCTTTTATATTCTCGTCTTGAGAAAAAGCAAGAATCAATCCATCAAAATCCTGAACGTATTGTAAAGCGATTTTTAGCAAATTAGCATTATCCAAACTTTTATTATAATCTCCAAAAGCAACTGCTCCCGCATTTTTCATATCATACAATTCAGCCATATCTTTTCCTGCGCTTTCTTTGCTTAAAGCGCCAATAGGATAGAGTTGAGTTGCAAATCCTAATGCTTTATTTAATACAAAATTCACTTGGGATTGATTATCAATAATAGGAAAGGAGTTGGGGTGTAATGCTATTGCCGTAAAACCGCTTTTAGCAGCTACAGTAAGTCCGTTTGAAATGGTTTCTCGGTCTTCAAAACCAGGTTCTCCAAGAGAAACGCTACTGTCAAACCAGCCTTGGGAAACATGTAAATTATCAAGTTTTACCTCTTCTGCTTTATCCGGATTTGGAAGCGTTGTTCCAATTTTTTTTATAAAACCATCAACAATTAAAATATCTACAGTCTTATTATGAAAGGGACTTTTCGAATCGATAATTTTTGCTTCTCTGATGATTAATTTCATATGTAGATAATATTTGTTTTTTTTAATAGAATATGGAATTTGCATTGACTTTTACGACCAAATTACGGTCATGCTCATTTCATCTTTATTTTTTAATAATTGGGCCTTCGTTATTTACTTTACGAATCGTATAATTGCCATTTCGGTTATTAGAAATAACAGTGCAAAGATAACAAACCATTTCCAAATTTGATTATCAGTCCTGTCAGTTTGTAAAGAGTCAAATAGCGATGGGATTGATTCGATTGTTTTATAGTCAGAAAGGATATTGTCATTGGCTGAAGCCAAATCACTTTCGGTTCTGTTGTAATTAAAACTGATGTTTTCAATCCACTCTTTTTTATTGTAAATGCTGAAATTTCCAGCTTGTTCCGGATAATCATTGAAAGTCATTTTGACTTTATTATTCAGAATTTGTTGGATAGGAATAAATTGTTCATCTGAGCCTTTTACCGTTAAAATAGCATCTTTGTTTAGCGATACTTCTGTAAAATGCGGATTGTTATTCCCAATTATCAAAGCATTTACACCGTTATTTTGATTGTGCATCGCCATCTTGTAAAATGTAGGTACAATTAATGGAGATTGTTGGAAATTTGAATTTTCAATGTTGATAGGAGCTGCAAAAACAGCAACTGCTGAAACTGAATTTGCGATCGATGTCAAGAAAATACTTTGGTCCTCATAAGACAAAACAGCAGGACTGGAACTTGATAATATAAACGAACTTTTTGTTTTTGGATATTGAAAATTAGTCACTCTATTTTCAAAAACACTATTGAATATAGGATGATTAAAGTTGATTTTAGTAATCAGCTTTTCTCTGTTTTCTAAAGCATTGAATTTTAGGTTTCCAAAATTCGACATAAAAGAATTCATATTTGTAATGAAACTTATCGCCGAAGGAATCACAATTAAATTTCCGCCTTTCTCTACGAAAGATTTCAAAGTGGTTGCCAAAGCTTGGGGAATTTCATCTAATTCATTTAAAATAATAGTGTTTTGTTCTTCAAGTTTATTGTAGTCTAATGCGCTTAAAGTATAATTGTTGAAATTGAATTCTTCACTGGTGTAAATTCGGGAAAGGAAGTTGCTTTTTGCTGGTTCTCCAATGCTGATGATGTTGTTTTTTTTCGTTTTAGAAATGCTAAAATATAACGTGTTATCATAAGACAAACCGTTGTCAACTATTGAGAAATAACCATGAAAGGATTGTTTTGGAATCGTAAAGTTGAGATTTTTTTTCTTCGTGTCTAAAGTTACTATCGTTTTAGCAATAAGCTTGTTTTCATTGTATAAAGAAATTGGAATCGGGTTGAAATCATCTCCATAACCGGATATTTGGACGCTAATTTCATAAAAATTGTCCAATGTTTTATTGATGAAAACGCTATCAATTGATACATTATTTTTTTGTTCTGCTTTTGGGATTATAAATAAGGGAGAATCAGTTGCATCGCTATTTTTCAGTTGTTTTTTATCAAGGCCAACAGCGTCGGTAATGATAACGATGTCCTTTTTAAAAGCCGATTTATGCGCTTTTATTTTTGCCGTTATATTGTCCAATTGGAACGGAGTAGCGCTGTATTTTAGATTTTGCAAGGCACTACGAACCGACTTTATATCAGTGTTCCAATAATTCTCGGAATTAGTGAGCAAAGAAAAATTGACGTTTTCCGGAGTTTCTTCTAGCAGTTCCTGAACAGCTCTTTTTAGTAATTCTCCTTTTTTGCCTTTGGCTTGCATACTAAAAGAATTATCCAAAATGATATACAATTCATTGTTGGCATTTTTACTGTCTTTGGACGCAAAAAAAGGCTGCGCAAATGCTATAATAATACAAGTTAGCAGTAATAAACGACAGGCGAGAAGCAGCCATTTCTTGATTTTAGAGCTTTTTCTGGTTTGTATAGAAAGTGCTTTTAAGAAACGAACATTAGTAAAATATTCTTTTTTGAAACGGCGTAATTGAAATAAATGAACCAAAATTGGAACAATCAGCAAGAACAGAAAGTATAGAATTTCGGGATGTTTAAAATGCATTCTGAGGTTGAGTTTACTTCACTAGATTTTATTTTCAATGGAGTTCATTGAATTTCGTGAGTCAAAAATACAAATTTGTTGACAGTTTTAGTTGAAGTTGTTATAATTTTTCAAAGGAATAAACATTTGACATTCATTATGAATATAATGTGTATTTTAGCTTTCTAATAAATTTTAAAAACATGAAAAAGCCGTTTGCAGTTCTTCTATTCATTTTCATTTTTACAAGTGTTCAGGCACAAAAAAATACATTCAATTTACTGATTGGAACCTATACCCAAAGTTGTGACAGTAAAGGAATTTATGTATATGATTTTGATTCAAACACAGGCGATTTCAGTTTTAAAAATGCTACTGAAAAGGTTATAAATCCAAGTTACTTGACGGTTTCAAAAGATAATAATTTTGTGTATTCCGTAAATGAATTTGGTGCTGAAAGCACAGTAAGTTCTTTTAGTTATAATCCAGCAAGTGGAAAATTAGACTTAATCAACAAGCAAAACTCCAAAGGTGCCGATCCTTGTTACATTATAAACGATGATAAAAATGTAATCGTTGCCAATTATTCTGGCGGAAATATTTCTGTTTTCAGTAAAAATGATGATGGAAGTCTTGCTGGAGCTAAGCAAGTAATACAGCATTATGGAAAAGGAATTAACGCACAAAGACAAGAACGTCCTCATGTGCATATGGTTCATTTTTCTCCAGATAAAAAGTTCGTTTTGTCCAATGATTTAGGGAATGACAAAGTGTATTCCTATGGCTATAATCCTAATGCTGCTAGTACTGTTTTAGAATTGAAAGATAGTATTTCTGTAAAATCTGGAAGTGGACCAAGACATTTAACCTTTAGCAAAGACGGAAAATTTGTTTATCTATTACAGGAACTTGACGGAGCGTTAACGGTATTTAGTTACGCCAACGGAATATTAAAGAAGATTGATGAAACGACTATTTTAGCTAAAGGCTTCAAAGGAACGTTCAGTTCTGCGGATATTCATATTTCGCCTGATGGGAAGTTTTTATATGCGTCTAATCGTGGTGAAGCCAATAACATTACAATTTTTAAAATTCTAAAAAACGGAAAATTAGTATTGAAAGGACAAAACAGTACTTTAGGGAAAGGACCTAGGAATTTTGCGATTGATCCTACTGGGAATTTTCTTTTGGTAGCTCATCAATATACAAATGACGTGGTAATTTTTAAAAGAAGTAAAAAGACTGGATTACTTACTGATACTGGTAAAAAAATAACTTTATGTTCTCCGGTTTGTTTGGTTTTTACCAAGAATTAATAATACAGTTCAAGAAAAAAGGCTAAAAATGATTGTCATTTTTAGCCTTTTTTTAGTATTATTTATTCTTGTCTTTTCTCTTTTTGTCTCTGGTTTTTAGCATATTTCTATTTACAGAACCGTGCGTTTTTTTCTTAGTTACACCAGGTCCGCCCAAATTGACTTTCTTATTCTTTTTGCTTTTTTCTTGAAAAGCACCATCTCCTGCCAGTTTCTGTTTTTTCATCATAAACTTAATCGGTTGTCTGTCTTTTTCAGGTTCGATTAATTTTGAAGAAACTTCAACGGTTTCCGGAAAAGGTTCGATTGCTAATTCCATATTCATTAGCACTTCTATTTCCACTTTAGATTCTTCTTCACGAGGAGCGATAAGACTTATTGCGGTTCCTGTAGCATCTGCACGTCCAGTTCTACCAATTCTGTGCATGTATAGTTCTGGCATTTCTGGCATTTCGAAATTGATAACATGGGTGATATTAGAAATATCTAGACCTCTTGCCATAATATCTGTGGTAATCAATCCACGCAGATTTCCTTCTTGAAAAGAAGCCATAGTACTCAAACGATAATTTTGTGATTTATTCGAGTGAATTACTCCAAACTGACCTTCAAAATCTTCTTCGATACGTTCGTGAACCATATCTGAAATCTTCTTATTATTAACAAATACCAGCACACGACTCATGTCTTCGTTGTTTTGTAATAAGTGTTTCAGAAGATTTATTTTGGTATTGAAATTGGGAACATTATAGGTGATTTGTTGAATGTTTTCCAATGGAGTTCCTGATGCCGAAAGCGTAACTTCTTCCGGATAATCAAAATAATCATTTAAAATAGCATCTACTTCATCCGTCATAGTTGCCGAAAACAGTATGTTTTGACGTTTTTTTGGCATCATAGCCAAAATAGCCGTTAATTGGGTGCGGAAACCTAAATTAAGCATTTCGTCAAACTCATCGATTACCAATTTTTGCATTTCTTCAAAACGAATCACATTGTCCAGCGTTAAATCCATGATTCTTCCTGGAGTTCCCACTAGGATGTCGCAACCTTGATAAACGGTTGTTTTTTGGGTATTGATGTTGACACCACCAAAAATACCAACAGTACGAACTGACATGTATTTTGTCAATTTTTCTACTTCTTCCACCACTTGTACTACAAGCTCACGTGTAGGAACCAGAATTACTATTTTAGGAGTATGTCCCGGAGTAAATTTGTATAATTTTAATAAAGGTAATAAATAGGCAAATGTTTTACCTGTACCAGTTTGTGCAATTCCCATCATATCTCTTCCAGACATTATCACAGAAAAAGTTTTTTCTTGGATAGGAGTTGGAGATGTAAATCCTAAATCATCTATTGCTTTTTGTACAGATTTAGGGAGATTGAATTGTTCGAAAGTGCTCATTTGCTTAAATTTTGTGCAAAGGTACGCTAAATTTTAGAATTCATTAGATTCTTATATTTTTAGATTTCAGGTTTTTAAAATTAGTCTAAAAATTAAGGGAGTCTAACTCATCTAATTTAAAATTTTTCGAAAACACCTAATCCAAATAACGCAAAGTCATATTTTACTGGATCATTCGCATCGAATTCGCGAAGTTTTAAATCTAATTCAGCTAATGCTTTGCCATCATTTTGTTTTCTGGTCAGCAATCCTAATTTTCGGGCTACGTTACCAGAATGCACATCTAAAGGACAGGATAAAGATGCTGGAGAAATACTTTTCCAGATTCCTAAATCGACACCTTTACTATCTTGGCGGACCATCCAGCGTAAATACATATTTATTCGCTTGGCTGCAGAATTGTTCAGAGGGTCTGAAATGTGTTTTTGTGTTCTAAATTGATGGGGAATTTCGAAGAATGTCTTTTTGAATTCCGAGATGCTGTTTTGCATGGTTTTTAACTCTTGGTTTTTAGCATATACGGATTCTAATCCATTATGGTTTTTATAGATGTTTTTTAGACTTCTTATAAAACTTGCAAAATCCTGACCATTAAAAGTTCTATGAACAAAAGTTTCTAGTCGTTCCAAATCATTTTCCGAATGTGACATGACAAAATCATAAGGTGCATTTCCCATTAAATCCATCATTTTATGGGAATTTTTGATAATCATTTTGCGATTTCCCCAAGCAATGGTAGCACTTAGAAAACCGGCAATTTCGATATCTTCTTTTTGTGAAAATAAATGCGGAATTTGCACAGGATCACTTTCGATGAAGTCGAGAGTGTTATATTGTTCCACTTTCTCATCGAGGAAAGATTTGAGTTCTTTCTTATTCATTATGTGCAATGCGTTTGGAATAAAATCCATCGCCTAAATTAGAAGTCCGTAGCTGTGGTTTTATGTAATAATACTGCTTGAAATAATCAATTTGAACTTTGTTCACACAAGGCAAATCGCCATTGGCAGTACCATAAAAAAAGAAGTTTTCTTGAGGAGAATTATAGTTCAAGTTACCTTCATTTATTTTTTCGAAAGCTATTTCGGCATATTTAGAGTTTTTTTCTGGTAATAAAATTTGATGCCAACTATAGGGTTCTATTTGCTGGTGGTGTTTGTTTACTGTTAGGTTTTCATAATTGATAAATTCAATTAAAATAAGAGGAAAAATAATATTTGCAAGTAATGATAATCGAATAATATTAGTTTTCATTTTAAAATATGTTAAAACAGAACTCACTGCTAAAACAGATAAAAACACAAATTCTGGTAGGAAAAACCGAAATTGTGGCGAAGTTAAAAGCAGTATTACAAAATGGATGACAAGTATTAGTAACAAAATTTTATATTTAGTTTGCTTCTTAAATTTGATTATAAATAATCCAAAAACAAATAAAATAAGTATCCCAAAATTAAAAAAACGATTAATACCCTCAAGGTTTAACCACGATTTTAAGTTGATTGATAATGAAGGATTATAGAAAGAATCGTTTTGGCTATAACCTTCTCTTTTGGTGTAATCAGAAATGAATTTTAATACTTCTTCCGGAATTTTCCAATCAGTATGTAAAGGTAAAAAATCAAATGGATATAACGGGTAACCTGTGATTATAGCGTTTTTTAGTAATAAAATAATAGCTATTAATGTTCCGAAAATGAATAAAAACGAAATTCTTTTTTTGTTAAAATGATGTAAATAAATAAAAAGTAATCCAAAAGGAGCAATGGTAATTTTTATAAACAGAAGATATAAATATAAAAGTGTTACAATTTTGAAATTATCTAGAGAATCTTCTTTGTCTAAAAAATAATAGAAAAGAATTTGGGACACCAGAATTATTGATAAATCAGGGGAGGGTGCATTGATAAATTGAAAAAAAAGAATATTGAATATCAGAATAAATCCGATCCAATGAATTTCTCCGTTCCTTGATTGTTTTTTTTCGAATTCAGTTATAAAATAAACGGAGGAAAATAATAGTAAAAATCCATTTATATCATTGATCCTATCGGTAAAGAAACTAAAATTAAAACCCGCTTGCAAAACGTGAAACGGTGATGTTTGTCCTAAATAGATATGAAGATTAGCTAATCCTTTTACGAATCCATATTCGTTAATCCATTTTATGGTTTGTAGATAATAGCTTTCATTATCAATGAGAAAAGGTGATTGTGCACATTTAAATAATGCAAAAATAAATAGTGTTGAAAGGATAAGTTTTGAAATTGTTGAGATCCAAAGTATGTCCGTTTTTATTTCTTTCAAACTATTTTTTATATCTCGTGATTTCCAGAAAGAAAATCCAATGACAATAAGAAAATTAATAAGAAAAACAATCCAGCCAATTTTAAAGAAAAAGCTGCATATACTTAATCCAAAACATTGCATAAACATGCCTAAAAATATAGTGATATAATTATCAGTAGTGTTTATTTTGAATATTGATTTTGCTATGATTCCTGTAGGAATGCAAAATAATAACAGTACAACCCAACTTAATGCTATTATAATCATTAATACTAATTTGAAATTAAGCCGTCAACCATTACTAATTTTCTGTCGGCCATATTGGCTAAATCTTCATTATGTGTTACAATCACGAAAGTTTGTCCCAACTCATCACGCAATTTAAAGAATAATTGATGTAGGTTTTCAGCCGAAGCAGTATCGAGATTTCCCGAAGGTTCATCTGCAAAAATGATTGCAGGCTTGTTGATTAAGGCTCTTGCAACAGCCACACGTTGCTGTTCCCCTCCAGAAAGTTCATTGGGTTTATGATTCATTCTATGAGAAAGTCCAAGATAAGTCAGCAGTTTTTTTGCTTCAATCTCAGTTTCCAGTTTTGATTTATTAGCAATGAAAGCGGGAATGCAAACATTCTCTAATGCTGTAAATTCAGGTAATAATTGATGAAATTGAAAAATAAAACCTAAATTTAGATTTCTGAATTTAGATAAGGTTTTGTCATTCATAGTCAGAATGTCTTCATTATTGATGCGCAATTCAATTCCGTTTTCAACTGTTGGCTTGTCTAAAGTTCCAAGGATTTGCAAAAGAGTTGTTTTTCCTGCTCCAGAAGCCCCAACGATAGAGACAATTTCTCCTTTTTGAATATGTAAATCGACTCCTTTTAACACATGCAGTTGATCGTAATATTTATGTAAATTTTTGGCTTGTATCATTTTGAAACTGTTTTGACAAAGAAACAAAGATTTTAATGATTATTAAATGCATCCCAATATATTTTGCTTTGACAAAAGATAAACTTTAGTTAATATCTTATAATTGGTTGGTTTTAATGGATAAATTTGATTTTAAATCTAGAATGATGAAAAAAATAATTGGTATTTTTCTGGCACTATTGCCTTTTTCATTTTGTGCAAAAGAAAAGAGTAGTGCTGTGCCAAAAAGTAAAGAAACAAAAAATATGGAAATACAAAACGGATTAGAAGTTGCAACCTTAGCAGGAGGTTGTTTTTGGTGTACAGAAGCAGTTTTCTTAGAACTGGATGGAGTAAAAAAAGTTGTTTCAGGATACATTGGTGGTGCTACTGTAAACCCAACATACAAAGATATTTGCAATGGAGATACGGGTCATGCGGAAGCTATTGAAATTACTTTTGATCCAAGCCAAATAAGTTTTGGAGAACTATTGGAAATATTTTTTGCTACACACGACCCAACAACGTTAAATCGTCAAGGAAATGATGTTGGTACACAATATAGAAGTGAAATTTTTTACCATAATCCTATTCAAAAACAGCTTTCGGAAGATTACATAGCTTTGATGACCAGCGAGAATACATTTGGGAAACCAATTGTAACTAAGATTTCTGCAGCGTCTAAATTTTATGAAGCCGAAGATTATCATCAAAATTATTACAATCAAAACAAAACACAAGGCTATTGCAGTTATGTTATTACTCCAAAAATTGAGAAGCTGAAAAAAGTGTATCAAGACAAGTTGAAAAAATAATTGGCATTAGATTTGTACATTTCCTGATAAATTGAAATAGTATGACAGAGCAAGTGCCCGTTAGTGTAGAAAATAATAAAACAAGGAATCTTATATTAGGAATTCTGTTGGATGCGTTAGGATTAGTATCGTTTACAGTTCCATTAGTTGGCGAATTTTCAGATGTGATTTGGGCGCCATTAGCTGGGTTTTTAATGACTTGGATGTATAAAGGAACCATAGGACGAGTAGGAGGTGTGGTTACTTTTCTGGAAGAAATTTTACCTTTTTCGGATTTTATACCAACGTTTACATTGACATGGATTTATAAGTATTGGATTAAAAACAAAAACGCCTCGTAATTGAGGCGTTTTTGTTATTCTGTAAAAAGAAATCCTAATCCCATGCGTTTTAGCATCTTTTTTTCGAATGCCCAAAAGAATTTGAACTGCCCAAAAACAAAACCGATTAGTACTAAAAGTACTTGGTATATAGGGAAAATTAAAAGTAATCGAACAGGTGTAAACCAATAGCCTAGGTCTTCTTTTGTAATTCCCAACCAAAAACAAAATGGTTTTGACAACCATGCCGAAGCCGAGCCTGTAATTGCAAAAACGATAAATATGATTATGAGTTGGAAATTAGTTGCAATTCCCCAACGTTGCTTTAGTTTATTCATTTTTATTTATAATGATTACAAATATAGTAACATTATCTGATGGGGACTAAACCAAAAAGTTTTTGTTTATAGGTATTTTGAAAATAAATCATATAGTTGTAAATCAAATAATTTACTTCGTAGCCATAATCAATATTTGGATCATAATTGATGGACATTTCATATAAATTTGGATTGTATAGCACAGGCTGTAAAACGCGGTTATTCCACTCGCTGACATACAATTGATTTTTATTCTCTAAAAAGCTTTGAGAATGATATCCTCTAGGGGATGCTCTGGAGTTAAGCCATGTGCTAAAACCGGGATCAATAATGATAACTTCATATTCGAGCTCGTCGTTGGCAATTCGTATGGTATCGCCTTGATTTATAACAGGTTTTTTAGTACTTGGGAAATTAGACTTTGAAGTGTTACAACTAAAAATAGAAACTAGAATAATTGCTAATAAATAAACACTATTTTTCATAAAAAAAATTGAATAATAAATTTACAAAATTAAATGACTTGTTAGTAGTGTTTTAACATAAAAAATCACCTACGAGTAGTAGATGATTTTTGTAAATATTTTTTGGTTTTAATTATTTTCCAAAAATTTTTCCTAGTATACCACCTATTCCTCCACTGTTTCCAGAAACGGCTGACATGGCATCACTTATATCTACTTTTCCATCGGCATTTTGGTCTAAGCCAAATTGACCTCCATATTTAGATATAGCATCCATTATACCGGAATTTTGGGCACTATTACCAGAAATAGCTGCTATCACATCTGAAATTTGAAAGCTGCTATCACTAGGGTCTTTCGCTTTATTGACTAATGACCCTAAAATTTGAGGAATTAAACTTCCTGCAACACCAGAAGCAGTTTCACTATTGATGCCAAATTTTTCTCCTAAGCTCCCCGTAAGTTGTTCAGTGAGTTGTTGTACTACAGGATTTGAGCTGTTTTGTGCATTGTTTCCTTGAAACAAACCTGCAAGTTGATCTACTCCGCCTTCTGCAACTATTTTTTGTAATCCTGAAAAAATAGAACTACTTGCCTCGGTCATAATGGCTTCATTATGTTCGTTAGGAACGGCTTGGTTCTTAACAACTGACTCGACTCCAAATTGTTGTGCTAATTGTGTTAATTGTTCAAACATGGAAAGTATTTTTAGATTAGAAATCAAATTTAATAAAAAAAGGGATTTATTAAACATAAGTTAATAAATCCCTTTTAATTTATTTAGTCTAAAATTCTAGCTTAATATGCTAATAATTTGTGAAGCTAATTCAGTACCAATTCTGTCTTGAGCTTCTCCAGTTGCAGCCCCAATATGAGGAGTCAACGATATTTTATGATTCATCAAAATAGTCATTTCTGGAGTTGGTTCGTTTTCAAAAACGTCTAATCCTGCGAATAATACTTTACCGCTGTCTAGTGCTTTTACTAATGCTACTTCATCAATAACCCCACCACGAGCACAGTTTACAATACCTACACCATCTTTCATGATAGCAAGTTCTTTTTCTCCAATGATGTAACCATCTTGTGCAGGAACGTGTAATGTGATGAAATCAGCTTCTTTGAATAAAGACTCCAATGATTGAGAAACGACAGTAGTTGTGATAGATTGCCCGTCAAAAAACTCAACTTTAATGTCAACTTTTGGGATAAACATATCAGAAGCAATTACTTTCATTCCTAAACCTAATGCCATTTTAGCAGTAGCCTGACCAATACGGCCAATTCCTACTACACCAAGAGTTTTTCCTCTTAATTCAATTCCGTTTGCATAAGCTTTTTTCAAGCCTTCAAAGTTTGTATCTCCTTCAAGAGGCATATTTCTATTAGAATCGTGTAAAAAGCGAACACCAGAAAATAAGTGTGCGAACACCAATTCTGCCACTGATTCTGATGAAGAAGCTGGAGTGTTTATTACGTGAATTCCTTTGCTTTTAGCATAATCCACATCAATATTATCCATTCCTACACCACCACGACCTATAATCTTTAATCCTGGGCAAGCGTCAATGATATCTTTACGAACTTTAGTCGCACTTCTTACCAAAACTACACTTACATTATTTTCGTTTACAAAATTAGCTACTTGTTCCTGAGCTACTTTTGTAGTTATCACTTCAAATCCACCTTTTTCTAAAGCTAGAATTCCACTTTTAGAAATTCCATCGTTGGCTAATACCTTCATTTTTTTATATTTTAAGATTGTAAAATTTAAAGATTTAAAGATTCAATCTGGTTTGTTTAATGTAGCGATTGATTAAAAATTCATTTTTCAAATCTTTAAATCATTCAATGTTTTAATTTTTAAATTGCTTTTTCCAAAGCCTGCATAACATCAACTAATACTTGAACACTTTCTAATGGAAGTGCATTGTACATTGAAGCTCTGTAACCACCTACTGAACGATGTCCAGGTAATCCAGATATTCCTGCTGCTTTCCACATTGCATCAAATGTAGCAGCATGCGCTTCATCATTTAATAAGAAAGTAGCATTCATGTTTGATCGATCCTCAACAGCTGCAGCTCCCTTGAATAATGGATTTCTGTCTATTTCTGAATAAAGTAAAGCAGCTTTAGCATTGTTTATTTTTTCAATAGCAGCAATTCCACCAAGGTTTTTTAACCATTGTAACGTCAATAACGAAGCATAAACAGGAAAAACAGGAGGAGTATTATACATACTTTCTGCTTTAATATGTTTAGTATAATCCAACATACTTGGGATAATTCGGTTGTTTTTAGCAAGAATTTCTTCTTTTACAACAACCAAAGTAGTTCCTGCCGGACCCATATTTTTTTGAGCACCTGCATAAATCAAATCAAATTTAGAAAAATCTAATTCTCTTGAAAAGATGTCAGAACTCATATCACATACAATTGGCATATCAACTGATGGGAATTCCTTCATTTGTGTACCAAAAATAGTATTGTTACTCGTGCAATGGAAATAATCTGCATCTGCAGGTACCGAATATCCTTTAGGAATATGATTGTAATTTTGTTCTTTTGATGAAGCGACAACAACTGTGTCCCCAAAAAGTTTTGCTTCTTTTATTGCGCCGGATGCCCATGTTCCAGTATCAAGATAAACCGCTTTTCCGCCTTCTTTCATTAAGTTATAAGGAACCATCAAAAATTCTAAACTAGCTCCGCCAGCCAGAAATAATGCTTGATATCCTTTGCCTTCTAGGCCTAAAAGTTCAATAACAATTGCTCTTGCTTCATCCATTACGGCAACGAAGTCTTTGCTTCTATGGGAAATTTCTAAAAGTGATAACCCAGAATCGTTAAAATTTAATATTGCTTGTGCTGATTTTTCAAAAACTTCTTGTGGTAAAATACAAGGTCCTGCGCTGTAGTTGTGTTTTTTCATGGTGTAGTTTAAGTCCAAAAAATTAAAGTGCAAATTTCGGCAATAGGAATTTAAAAGGCGTTAAATAATTCGAAATAATTAAACATATTTCAACTATGTTGTTAACAAAAACGAAATAGTATCGGTGTTATCTGCGTAATTCCACAATTTTGGTTTTTGGGTTTGTCCAAAGGCAATGCTGTTTGCTATAAGATTTTCACTTACAATGCATTGAATTTGCTCGTTTTCTGATTGTAATCTTGATTTCAAATCGTTGATATCCTCATAAAACTCATAAAACACACTAGAAATAGGCGAGGCATGGCTTTTATCTTCTTTTATTGTCAAAAAACCATTGTCCAATAATTTAAAATTACTCATCAGGAAAACAGCTTTATTGTAATCATAATTGTTAGCGTATTTTTCATAATGAATAACATCTTGGTATTCAAATATTGCTTCAAAAAAGGCATCAAATACGTATCCTTTTGGAACAAAAAGTTTAGAAACATTCCGACAGCCCAATCCAAAATATCGGAAGATATCTTCCCCTAAAGCTGCTAGTTGCTCTTTAGTTTCTTTTCCATTCAAAACTGCAATTGAATTTCTGCTTTTTCGAATTATAGAAGGTTTGTCTTTAAAATAGTATTCAAAATAACGCGCGGTATTATTACTTCCTGTTGCTATTACTGCATCAAAATTTTCTAACTTCTCATCTACGAAAGTGATATTATTGGCTAATTCAGAATCAATAGCAATGATGTACTTTGCTAAAAAAGGCAATAAATGTTGGTCATTTGATGATGTTTTTACCAATACATTATTTCCTGTAATTAAAACAGAAAGGAAATCATGAAAACCCACTAAGGGAATATTTCCGGCAAGAATTAAGGCAATGTTTTTTGGTTCTTTTATTTGTAAATCATAAGCAGAAAGCCATTGATTTAAGTTTTCTGCAGTTAATGCTTCCGCCCAAGATTGAATAGAAAAATACACTTGTT
Organism: Flavobacterium sp. GNP002; assembly: GCF_054343795.1. NCBI lineage: Bacteria > Pseudomonadati > Bacteroidota > Flavobacteriia > Flavobacteriales > Flavobacteriaceae > Flavobacterium > Flavobacterium sp. GNP002. The sequence continues at coordinate 146,634 of NZ_JBTGUW010000001.1, read as the reverse complement.
CTGGCGTATACCATCCATTATGTGATTGAGATAATTTTATTAATTCGATAAAATCTTCAAAAAACACATCGTTGTGCAAAACAGTTGGATTCTTAGAGGTATTATCTTCAGAAAATTGACTTAAGAATTTTCCTAATTCAACAAAAACACTTTTTTTTGTTTCTAATGTCATAATGTTTGCTTATGAATAGTTTTGATTGTAATTTTGCACAAAAATAAGCATAAATATGTCTAAAGTCAAAAGTCCTAATGTCAAAAGAATTTTGGCGTTTGACATTTGATACTAAGACTTTAAAACTATAGAAAAATGGCAATTATTATAACAGACGAATGTATCAACTGTGGTGCTTGTGAACCAGAGTGCCCAAATACAGCAATATACGAAGGAGCAGATGACTGGAGATATAAAGACGGAACAAAACTTAAAGGGAAAGTAATTTTGCCGGATGGTACCGAAGTAGATTCTGATGAAGCTCAAACTCCTATTTCTGACGAAGTGTATTATATCGTGCCAGGAAAATGTACAGAATGTAAAGGTTTTCACGATGAGCCACAATGTGCAGCAGTATGTCCTGTAGACTGTTGTATTCCAGATGATAATCATGTAGAAAGCGAAGAAACGTTACTAAACAGACAAGCGTTTTTACATAACGAATAAAGATTAAAATTTAATTTAAAAAAAAATCCTGAGCTATAAACTCAGGATTTTTTTGTTGTATTTCGTAATAGATTATTTTTTGATAATTACAAAAGTTTCTACCGTTATCTTATCTGTTTTGGCATCATAGGATTCTAAAACTAAGTTTCCATTAGCATCAAAGTAACCATAAGAAGTTTTGTTCTTTGAACTGTAAATATAATTGTTGTTTGATGTTTTTCTTAAAACAGCAGCTTTTTCAGCATTAGGTTGGTATATAGTATATCCGCTTTCAGCTAATTTGACTTCATATTTTTCTCCGTTTAAATCATAATATGCTGATCTGTCTACATCAACAATATTGGTAACCCCATTTGCTGTAATGCTAGTGATGGCCGTTACTTCAACCGGAGTTTCTTTTCTTTCTTTGTTTAATGCATTAGATTCGGCGTCTTTCAATTCAATTTTTTGAATTTCTTTTACTTCTTGAGTTTTCACTGATTTTTTCTGCCCATCAGAATTTTTTACAGTAGTAACAGTCGTTTTAACTTCCGATTTAACATTTTTATTTTGAGCTTGAATATTTACTGTAAATAGAAAAGCAGCTATTCCAAGAATTATAGTTTTCATAATATTTAAGTTTGTGATTAATATGAAACAAATTTACAATCCTTTGGCTGGGTACTTGTTACGTAATTATAATAAAAGATTATATAATTCACATAAAGGGTTTAGTGCTGTAGGTTTTACTTACTTCTTGCGGCAATTACTCCAGCATAAAATTTTCTGATGAAGTTGTTTTCCAGTTGCTGATGTGATAATAACTAAATTCAGGGAGAATTAGTGAAATAAAAAAAGGGCTATCTTTCGATAGCCCTTTTTAAATTATTCAATACTAAATTAGAATTTATAGTTTAAAGATAAATTAAACATAGTTCCTAATTGGCTAAAGTGATATCCATCATACGTCATTTGAGAATAACGTTGGTTGAAAGTGATCAGGTTAGATTGATTTTTTACTTGAGCAGGGTCGTTTAAAATAGCTGTCCCAGCTGCATTTTCTGCTTTGAAATTCCATTCAGGAAGTACATTCAATAAGTTGTTTACATTCAATGCCAAAGTTAATTTTTCAGTTGCAGAGAAAGTAATTCCTAAGTCAGTAACAATTTTTGGAGTAAACTCAGTTCTTAAGTTAGCATTCAAACCATCTTGTTTGAAAGTTGTTTTTCCGAAATAAGTATTGTTCAAAGAGAAACCAAATTTACCAATTTCATAATTAGCTCCTAAAATCCATTTGGTATCAGGTCTTGATGTAAACATCAATGCGTCTAATGTTCCTCCGAATGAATTGTTTCTTACATCAGAGATTCTTTCATTTTGTAAGGTAACATTACCAGATAAATTAAATCCTAATTTTCCTTCTCCTAGTAAGATGTTGTTATAATTAGCTACTACATCTAAACCTGATGTACGAGAATCAAATGAGTTTGAAAAGAAAGCTACATTACCAAATTGAGTATCTTGTCTGTCTCCTAATACAATTCTGTCCTCTACCTTGATATTGTAGTAATCTACAGTAAAGTTGAAGTTTTTAGAAGGTTTAGCTCCAATACCAACAGTTACGTTAGTTGATTTTTCAGCATCTAGTTGTGGAACACCTAAAATACGAGCCTGTGGAGATACGTTATTGATAATTCCACTTACTTGAATTCCTTGACCAGCTACAAAAGAATATTGTGCTTTTTGAGTGTAAATTTGGTGTAATGTAGGTGCTCTGAATCCAGTAGAAACAGATCCTCTTAGTGTAATTTTATCATCTGCAAATTTATATCTTGAGCTTAATTTCCAAACGGTAGCCCCACCAAAATCACTATATTCTTCATGACGAAGTGTTCCGTTGATTAAGAAATCTTCAGTTACATCGTAAGCAACATCAAAATAAGCTCCTAAATTATAACGATTCCATTTTCCTGAGTTTTCTGGTCTGTTTCCTGCAAACGAGTCTGCACCAATACCATCCCAAGAAGCTTTATCTCCTTCGATTACTTCAAAATTTTCTGTTCTGAACTCAGTACCGAAACCAATACTCACTTTGTCTGATACTATTTTAGAGATGTCTAAATTTCCTACAATGTGATTAAAAGCAGTTCCTCCAGGTTGAAAAGTAATAGGGCTGTTTTCTTGATAAACGTTGTTACCATTTGCATCTTGAATGTCTGATCTGTTTTGAGAGTTTGTTACTGAATACGTTTGGGAGTTACCACCAACTGTTACACTAGCGTCAGTATTCCAACCGTTTTTAACTGCTTTATATCCTAAAGTAGCATTGTAATCATTTAAATCTCCAACAAAAGTAGGAACATAACCTACGTAAGACGCTGCTGTACCATCTCCAAAGAAATCAGCAAGGTATGGGTTAGCAGGATTTAATGTTCTCCAATATGGTGTTCTGTAATTAGCAAATGAGTTTACTTTTTTGTAAACGTATGCTGCGTTATAATACAATGATGTTTCATCTGATAATTCAAATCCACCATTAACTAAAAATTTAGCAGCTGCAGTTTCTGGAGATCCATTGATATTTCCAGCATCTGGTTTTTTTGCAAGGAAAGCTTGAACATCAGAAAGTGAAGCTCCAAAATCTCCTGCTTCACCAGCTGCATCTACAGTTCCAGGTCTGTTTGCAAGATTAACTTTTGAAAAATCAACAGTATAGTTGATATATCCTTTATCACCTACTGTAGATCCATTATTTAAACTTACTCCAATCATTTCTCCGTCACCTTCAGAAGTTACACCACTTCTAGCAGTTACAGATCCACCGTTTGTACTTTTCTTTAAAATGATATTCATAACTCCAGCAATCGCATCAGAACCGTATTGAGCAGATGCACCATCACGAAGTATTTCTACTCTTTCGATAGCATCTGTAGGTATTGCAGAGATATCAGCACCAGTTTCCCCACGTCCTGGAGATGTTTGTACATATAACAATGAACTTAAGTTTTTACGCTTTCCGTTGATTAAGATTAACGTTCTACTAGGTCCCATGTTTCTTATTTCATATGGATCTAGCAATGAAGTAGCATCATTTACAGGAGTTTGAACCGTGTTGAAAGACGGAATTTTATACTGTAATGCTTTGTCAAATGATGCTTGACCAGTTGAAGCCAAATCTTTTGATGATATTACATCAATAGGAAGTGGAGTGGTAGTGTTACTTCTTGGAGCCGTTCTTGACCCTGTTACAACTACTTCGTCCAGGTTTTGTCCACCTTCTTCGGATAAAACAACATTTATAACAGCATCCGTAGCTGCTTTTTCTAATTTAGAAAACCCTACATAACTAAAAACTAAAGTAGCGCCCTCTTTTACTTTAATTTTATACATACCGTCCATGTCAGTAGAAACTCCGTTTTGAGTTCCCTTTTCAATAATATTTACACCAGGCAAAGCATTGCCGGTGTTGTCTTTTACAACACCTGAGACTTCTTTTTGTGCAAAAAGAAACGAGACGTTTAATAGAAATAATAATAATGCAAATTTTTTCATAATAAGTTGAGTTTGGTTTTTGTTTGGTTTAAAATCGGTTGCAATATAATTTTTTTTTAACAAAATATTGGCACATCGTTTAATTTTTTATAAAAAAAATATCAGGCCTATTTAAACTGCAATTTTTACTTACTTAAACATTTATAAAATCTTATATTTGCAAACTTTTAAACTAAATGCTAAACTTTTAACTGGCAACAGTTTTTGGTAAAGAACAAGAACATAGAATCTCAATCGTTCAGTTTTTTTTAAAAAAATAGGATTGCGATACAATATTCCATTAAAAAATAAATATTATCTACATATGAAAGCAGGGATTGTAGGATTACCAAATGTTGGAAAATCAACATTATTCAATTGTTTATCTAATGCAAAAGCACAAAGTGCAAATTTTCCTTTTTGTACTATCGAACCTAATATAGGTGTTGTGAATGTTCCGGATTCCAGAATAGAAAAACTGGAAGAATTAGTAAAGCCAGAGCGTGTGCAAATGGCTACTGTTGATATCGTGGATATAGCAGGATTGGTAAAGGGTGCTAGTAAAGGGGAAGGTTTAGGAAATCAATTTCTGGGAAACATTAGAGAGTGTAATGCTATTATTCATGTTTTGCGTTGTTTTGATAACGATAATATTGTTCACGTTGATGGAAATGTAAATCCTATTCGTGACAAAGAAACAATCGATATTGAGTTGCAGTTGAAAGATTTGGAGAATGTTGAAAAACGTTTAGAAAAAGTAAAGCGTGCAGCCAAAACTGGTAATAAAGAAGCAATCGTTGAGGAAGCGTTGTTGAACAGAATTAGAGAAACGTTACTTCAGGCAAAATCTGCTAGAACAATAACACCTCAAAACAATGATGAAGAAGTTTTGATGGAGGGTTTTCAATTAATTACTGCTAAGCCAGTATTGTACGTTTGTAACGTGGATGAAAATTCAGCAGTAAACGGAAATAAATATGTAGACCAAGTTCGAGAATTGGTAAAAGATGAAGATGCAGAAGTTATCGTACTTTCTGTAGGTGCTGAAGCTGATATTACCGAATTAGAAAGCTACGAAGAGCGCCAGGTTTTTCTTGAAGATATGGGATTGACGGAGCCAGGAGCTTCAGTTTTAATTCGTGCTGCTTATAAATTATTGAAGCAACAAACTTATTTTACCGCCGGAGTAAAAGAAGTTCGTGCTTGGACCATCAATGTTGGATCAACCGCACCACAAGCTGCGGGAGTTATTCACACTGATTTCGAAAAAGGATTCATCCGCGCCGAAGTTATTGCGTATGAGGATTTCGTTCATTACGGTTCTGAAGCCAAATGTAAAGAAGCCGGAAAATTTAAAGTAGAAGGGAAAGAATACATCGTAAAAGATGGTGATGTAATGCACTTTAGATTTAACGTATAAATATATAGTCATAAAGGCGAAAGTCATAAAGTCGAAAGTTAGCAATAACTTTCGACTTTTTTTATATACCCAATTCCAGCTTTCCACTTCAAACGAAGTTCACTGAACTCCAATTAAAATTATAGTTTAGTGAAGTAATATTTTCCTATCAATCTCTTTTTTATGAAAAAAAAAATAAGATTGATGGTAAAAATGCCTTCTGTTTCACTCTGGGATAAAATCGATTAAGAAAAAAATGAAGTTTTGTTTTCTTATCGTTTTTTAAATCAGTGAATCAGTGGTTAATTGTTTTGTTACTATTTTATTTTTACTACTTTTAATAAAAACTAATTCTCATGAAAATCATAGCTTTTGGCGCAAGCCCCAGCAAAAACTCTATCAATAAAAAATTAGCGACTTACGCAGCCAATTTATTTGAAAAGGCCGAAGTGGAGGTATTGGATTTAAATGATTACCAAATGCCGATATTTACTGTTGATATAGAAAAAGAAATTGGTCAGCACGAGCTGGCAAAAGCATTTTTGGCTAAAATTGCCAGTGCAGACACTCTAGTGGTTTCTCTTGCTGAAAATAACGGAAATTATTCAGCAGCTTTCAAAAATGTTTTTGACTGGTGCTCTAGGATAAACGCTAAAGTTTTTCAGGAAAAACCAATGTTACTGATGGCTACTTCACCAGGAGCCAGAGGCGGTGCAAGCGTTTTAGAAATTGCTAAAAAAGCTTTTCCTTTTTATGGAGGGAATATAAAAGCTGCTTTTTCACTTCCTAGTTTCGAGGCTAATTTTGATGTAGCAAAGGGTGAAGTTTCCAATGCTGAATTGGATAGTCAGTTGAAAGAAATTATCAAGAATTTTTAATTTTTTTTCAATCCTTTAATTTTTAAATCTTTCAATAGAAAATGTCAATATCATTCTTGATAACTTTGATGACTTCCTATTTTAAATTTTATCGAATTACACTATATTAGCACAAAATCCAGAAATTTTACAATGTCCGAACAAAATCAATATACCGAAGATAATATTCGGTCGCTCGACTGGAAAGAACACATTCGCATGCGTCCCGGAATGTATATAGGAAAACTGGGAGATGGATCTTCTGCAGATGATGGTATTTATATTTTGGTCAAAGAAGTTCTCGATAACTGTATCGATGAATTTGCCATGGGCGCCGGAAAAACTATTGAAGTGACAATTAAGGACAAAACGGTTACTGTTCGGGATTATGGCCGTGGTATTCCGTTAGGGAAAGTGGTTGACGTAGTGTCAAAAATGAATACTGGAGGGAAATATGATTCAAAAGCTTTCCAGAAATCAGTTGGTCTAAACGGAGTAGGGACAAAAGCAGTCAATGCACTGTCTAATTATTTCCGAGTAGAGTCTGTACGTGATGAAAAACAAAAAGCGGCCGAATTTTCCGCAGGAAATTTGGTTCTCGAAGAAGAAATTATAGACACTACCAAACGAAAAGGCACCAAAGTTATTTTTACTCCTGACGAAACCATTTTTAAGAATTACAAATTCCGCATGGAATATGTAGTGAAGATGATCCAAAATTATTGTTATCTAAACAATGGTTTAACCATCATTTTTAATGGCGAAAAATACTATTCCGAAAACGGACTTAAAGATTTATTAGAAGCTACGATAAATGTAGAGGATTTAGAATATCCTATCATTCACTTAAAAGAAGGAGATATTGAGATTGCCTTAACACACAGCAAAACCCAATATTCTGAAGAGTATCACTCCTTTGTCAACGGACAAAATACAACTCAAGGTGGAACGCATTTAGCAGCATACAGAGAAGCGATTGTAAAAACCATTAGGGAGTTTTACAATAAAAGTTTCGAAGCATCTGATGTCCGAAAATCGATTGTTACGGCCATTAGTATTAAAGTAATGGAGCCTGTTTTTGAGTCGCAAACCAAAACCAAATTAGGTTCAACAGATATGGGTTCAGAACCGGGAATGCCTTCGGTACGTACTTTTGTAAATGATTTTGTGAAAACGAAATTAGATAATTATTTGCACAAGAATCCTCCAACAGCAGAGGCGCTGTTGCGAAAAATTCTTCAAGCCGAAAGAGAACGTAAAGAGCTTTCTGGTATTCGAAAATTAGCAACAGATCGCGCTAAAAAAGCAAATCTTCACAACAAGAAATTAAGAGATTGTAGAGCGCATCTTCCGGATACTAAAAACCCTAGGAATTTAGAAAGTACGCTTTTTATCACGGAGGGAGATTCGGCTTCTGGGTCTATTACTAAATCGCGCGATGTAAATACGCAAGCGGTTTTTAGTTTGCGTGGTAAGCCTTTGAATTCGTATGGAATGAGCAAGAAAATTGTTTATGAAAATGAAGAATTTAATTTATTGCAAGCGGCGTTAGATATTGAAGATGGATTGGAAAAATTGCGTTACAACAACATCGTAATTGCAACCGATGCCGATGTCGATGGAATGCACATTCGATTATTATTGATTACGTTCTTTCTTCAGTTTTTTCCTGAGTTAATAAAAGAAGGACATTTGTATATTTTGCAAACACCACTTTTCAGGGTTAGAAACAAGAAAGAAACCATTTATTGCTATTCTGACGAAGAGCGTAAAGACGCAATAGAAAAATTAAAACCAAAACCTGAAATCACCCGATTCAAGGGATTAGGAGAAATTTCTCCCGATGAGTTCAAAAATTTCATTGGAGAAACCATTCGTTTAGATCCGATTATGATGGACAAAAACACTTCGATTGAGCAATTATTGTCTTTCTATATGGGTAAAAATACGCCAGACAGACAGGAATTTATCATCAAGAATTTGAAAGTCGAATTAGATGTAATCGAGAAAGTTTAAATAGTCATAAAATACCTACAAGAAAATACTAATTTTTATTGCATTACTATTTGTAATTAGTTTTTCGACTACCTTTTTTATTATAAGGAGTAATGATCATAAAGAATGTGATATAATTATAAAAAAAGAGATGGATAAAAATGGAATTAAGGTTACAAAAGAAGAGCATGTTTGTAAAGAAAAATATTCTTTTTAGCATTTTTAGAACAAAATTAGAATTGATTACTATTCAATAGAATATATTTAATGAAAGACGAAGAAGACGAAAATACAATTCCAGAAGGTCAGGAAGATGATAATTCTATTGATGAAAATCAATCTGAAGAGAAATCTTTTGAAGGCCAGCATTTTTACGATAATCAAGAAGACGGAAACGATACCATTACCAAAGTTACGGGAATGTATAAAGACTGGTTTCTTGATTATGCTTCCTATGTAATTCTGGAGCGTGCCGTTCCGGCGATTGAAGACGGTTTTAAACCGGTGCAACGTCGTATCATGCATTCTTTAAAGGAATTAGATGACGGTCGTTACAATAAAGTAGCGAATGTAGTTGGACACACTATGCAGTATCATCCTCACGGAGATCAGAGTATTGGTGATGCGATGGTGCAAATAGGACAAAAAGAATTACTTATTGATTGTCAAGGAAACTGGGGAAATATCCTAACAGGTGATGGTGCTGCGGCTTCCCGTTACATTGAAGCGCGTTTGTCGAAATTTGCTTTGGAGGTTATTTATAGTCCAAAAATCACCGATTGGGGCGTTTCTTATGATGGACGAAGAGCAGAACCAAACAATCTTCCGGTGAAGTTTCCATTGCTTTTGGCACAAGGGGCCGAAGGTATTGCGGTAGGTCTTTCCACGAAAGTGTTACCTCATAATTTCAATGAATTAATCGATTCTTCGATAAAAATATTAAAAGGGAAGCCTTTTACACTGTATCCGGATTTCATGACGCAAGGTATTGCTGATGTGTCTAATTATAATGACGGATTGCGTGGCGGACGGGTTCGGGTTCGTGCCAAAATTGGTCAGTTGGACAAAAATACGTTGGTGATTACCCAAATTCCGTTTTCTACAAATACGACTACTTTGATTGACAGTATTTTGAAAGCGAATGATAAAGGGAAAATAAAAATCAAGAAAATTGAAGACAATACCGCGGCGGAGGTAGAGATATTAATTCATCTTTTTCCAGGTGTTTCTCCAGATAAAACCATTGATGCGTTGTTTGCTTTCACGGCTTGTGAAACTTCGGTAGCGCCATTGGGATGTGTGATTGAAGATAACAAACCGTTGTTTATTGGGGTTTCGGATATGTTGAAAATTTCAACCAATAGAACGGTACAATTGCTGAAAAGTGAATTGGAAATTCAATTGAGTGAATTGGAAGAACAATGGCATTTTCTTTCTTTGGAACGTATTTTTATCGAAAATAAAATCTATCGTGACATTGAAGAAATGACGACTAGAGAAACGGTAATTAAGGCCGTTGATGATGGTTTGAAACCACATACGAAACACTTAAAACGCGCTGTTACCGAAGACGATATTTTACGTTTATTAGATATTCGAATCATGCGTATTTCTAAATTTGACAGTAATAAGGCACAGGATAAAATCGAAGCGTTGGAAGGCGATATCGAACAAGTAAAACACAATTTAGAACATCTGATTGATTTTGCAATTGCCTATTTTACCAAATTAAAAGAGAAGTACGGTAAAGGGCGGGAACGTCAGACAGAACTTCGTATTTTTGATGATATCGAAGCGACGAAAGTGGTTTTAAGAAACACTAAATTATACGTCAATAAAGAAGAAGGTTTTGTAGGTACGAGCTTGAAAAAAGACGAATACGTTACAGACTGTTCTGATATTGATGACGTAATTGTTTTTCTGCGTGATGGAAAAATGATGATTACCAAAGTAGATGCGAAAACATTCGTGGGTAAAGATATTATTCACATTGCTATTTTTGACAAAAGCGATAAGCGAACGATTTATAACATGATTTACCGTGATGGAAAATCTGGGCCTTCCTATATAAAAAGATTCAATGTTTCAGGAGTAACCCGAGACAAAGCATACGATTTAACCAATGAAACGGCTGGTTCTCAAGTAGTATATTTTTCTTGTAATCCAAATGGTGAAGCTGAGGTAATTACGATATTATTGCGTCAGGTAGGAAGTGTCAAAAAACTGAAATTCGATATTGATTTTGCCAGTTTAGCTATAAAAGGCCGCGCTTCCAAAGGAAATTTGGTTACCAAGTATCCAATAAAAAAAATAGAACTGAAGGAGAAAGGAATTTCAACTTTATTGCCAAGAAAAGTTTGGTTTGATGATACTGTTCAACGATTAAACGTTGATGCAAGAGGAGAATTATTAGGGGAGTTCAGGCCTAATGATAAAATTTTGGTCATATCGCAATCTGGAAAAATAAAAGTAATTACACCAGAATTATCGACTCATTTTGATGAAGATATGGTGGTTTTGGAGAAATGGATTCCAAAGAAACCAATTTCGGCGATTTATTATGATGGAGAAAAAGAGCGTTATTATATCAAACGTTTCTTGGTGGAAACAGAGAATAAAGAAGAAAGTTTTATCACGGAACATCCTAATTCACAATTAGAGATTGTATCAACGGATTATCGTCCTGTGGCTGAATTAATTTTTCCTAAAATAAAAGGAGTTCAAAAAGAGACTATAACGGTAGATATAGAATCGTTTATAGCGGTAAAAGGATTCAAAGCTATGGGAAATCAATTGACAACCGATAAGTTGAAGCAAGTGAACCTGCTGGAACCTTTGCCGTATGAAATTCCTGTTGAGGTTATTCCTGAGGATTTAGAGGTGAGAGAAGAGACAAATGCGGATGATTCATTGATTCAGTTAGACGATGATGGTCAAATAACGTTAACTTTAGAATAAAAAAAGCTTCCAATCATGGAAGCTTTTTTTATGAATTTTAAAGTTAATTACTTTACTTTTTTATTTTTTGTCATTTTCATATTCAGCACTTCAACTAATAATGAGAAAGATATAGCAAAATACAAGTACCCTTTTGGGACAGGTGCTACATGACTTCCAAAAATTAAAGCATTCGATAAATGAGCACTTTCTGTTAGCAACATCATTCCAATTAGTATTAAAAATGATAAACCAAGTATTTGAATAGAAGGATGTTTATTGACAAAATTCCCAACAGGAACCGCAAATTGCATCATAATTAATACAGAAATAACTACTGCAGTAATCATAATATACAAAGCACCTTCAACGCCATTTGTCATACCTACCGCGGTAAGAATACTATCAAAAGAGAAAACTAAATCAATCATGATGATTTGTAACAGTACATTTTGAAATGATTTTGTAGCCGCTTTTCCTAATTCTTTTTCTTCATGACCTTTCTCATCTACTTTTTCACGAATCTCATTGGTACTCTTATAAATCAAGAATAATCCTCCGCCTAGTAAAATAAGACTTTGACCAGTAATTCCGGCTGAAAACCAACTTAAATCTATATGAAACCAAGGTTCTTTCATTTGAATCAATAAATTGATTCCAAACAAAAGCGCAATTCTCATGAACATGGCAAGGAACATTCCTATTTTTGTGGCTCTCTTACGTTGTTCAGCAGGTAATTTTCCTGTAGCAATTGATATGAAAATAATGTTGTCGATTCCTAATACAATTTCCAAAAAAGTCAATGTTAAAAGGGCAATCCAAGCATCCGGATTTAAAAATACTTCCATGTTTAGTTATTATTTGTAATTAATTTGATTTTATATGCTTAATCGGAAATCTTAGTAACAGTTCCTCTTTGTTTTTCATCAACACCAACCATTCCAAATTCAAAGGTATAGGAATTTTTTGTGGTTGTCAAAATTTTCATACCAATAGCCTTTTCTTCAGCCATATTTTTTGGATGCAATTTCAGTAAAACATATTCACAATCGTTTACCCATCGTATCGAAGCGGTATCAGTCTTTCCTTCAAAAGTTTCTATTTCGATACTGTCATTACGCTCAAAAATAGCCGTTTTCTTTACGCCGTCAACTTCATATTCAAACTTGAATTTTCCAGTTTTAAAATCCTTACAATTGCGCTCCGCATCATAGCAAGACATTAGCAGTAATAGAGGGAGGAGGAATACTATTTTTTTCATTTATCAGTATATTTATTTTTTAACTATTGTATTTTAATATCGTATTTGTCCAGAAGTCCAATGATTCCTTGTGTAGAAAACTTGGCTTTTTTCATGGGATTGAATTCGGGGTCAATTTTAAAATCAGTTGCTTTTGAAAAATCGGCTCCCGCTAATTGTGTATTATTAAAAATAGCACCGTCCAAATTACTGTTGTCAAAAACGGAACTCGTAAGATTGGTACCAACAAAACTTACCTCTCTTAACGAACTGGAATTGAATTTCGTCTTTGGCATTTTTTTATTGGCAAACGAAGAATAATCCAAAACACATTCCTCGAAATTGACATTAAACAAGAAATCATCGCATTCCTCAAATTGAATGCCCAATAATTTACAGTTTTTGAATTGTACCCCTTTCAAGCTTGTTCCTGATAATTTGGTCATAGCCAAATTGCAATCAATGAACTCGCAATCCATGAAGCTACTATAGGAGAAGTCACTATTTGATAAATCACAGTTTTTAAAAACGCAATCTTCAAATTCTCTATTGTTTACTTTTTTATCGACATAAACGATTTTTTCAAATGTTTTTTGCACGTGAATTAGGTTTTCCATTAGTCGTTAAATAAGCTTTTCATAATTATTTTTAATCCCGAATACATTAAAAACATTGCAGCGAGACAAGCAATAATTCCTATTGCTAAAACTAAATAATGCCACACATTTTGTTGGTTCATAAAAGCATTATAAATCACTGCCGGCCCCAAGAATAGCAATGGCAAAGCTCCCGCTAAATATTTGATTCCTTTAGATAATAGTTCTTTGTTGGTTGCCATAATTTAATAATTAAAATTCATAATCCACACAATATCTCAAATCTCTAATTTTACCTATCCATTCAGCAACAACATTATGTGTTGGATGATTTTGGTATTTATCTAATGTTTCAAACGAATCAAAATAGGAGTGTAAAACGGCATCAAAGTTTGAATATTCACTTTCAATATTTATTCCTACCCGTATTTCAATTATTTCAGGAATATCTTTTTTTAAACCTTCAAGCTTCTCTTTTAGAATAATTGCATTTTCGGCTTTGCTTTTGCCTTCTGCAAAATCTTTTAATTTCCACATTACGATATGGTGAATCATTGTTGTTTACTTTTTAAAATTATAAACAGCTTTTCTAACACTTCCATGTTTTTTTAATAATTCGGCACCTTCTTCATAGGAAACAGGAATTTCTCCCATAATCATTTTCACACCGCGATCCACCAGTTTGCTATTACTCAATTGCATGTCGACCATTTTGTTTCCTTTTACTTTACCTAGTTGAATCATGGATGCAGTAGTTATCATATTCAGTACCAGTTTCTGGGCTGTACCGGCTTTCATACGTGAACTTCCGGTTACAAATTCCGGTCCTACAACTACATCTATAGGGAATTTTGCGGTTTGCGAAAGTGGACTTCCTGCATTGCATGAAATACTTCCTGTGGTAATATTATTTTCGTTGCAAGTTTGTAATCCTCCAATAACATAAGGCGTTGTTCCCGAAGCTGCTATTCCTACAACGACATCATTTTCATTTATTTCAAAAGCTTTTAAGTCAATCCAAGCTTGTGTTGCATTGTCTTCGGCATTTTCTACGGCTCTGCGGATTGCGGTGTCACCACCGGCAATAATCCCAATTACTAAATCGAAAGGAACGCCAAATGTTGGCGGACATTCCGAAGCATCAACAATTCCCAAACGTCCGGAAGTTCCCGCGCCAATATAGAATAATCGTCCGCCAAGTTTCATTTTGGCAACGATTTCAGTCACTAATGTTTCTATTTGGGGTAACGCTTTTTCTACGGCAAGCGGTACGGTTTTATCTTCCTGATTGATATTAGACAACAATTCTGGAACCGACATTTTTTCTAAATGTTCGTATTTTGAGGATTGTTCGGTAGTTTTAGTAAATTCCATAGTTATGTTTTTTTGAAGCTACAATTTGTGAGTTGTCTTAACTACAATGTTTTTTTGCGTGAGGGATAAAAGCGGAAATCCTTTTTATTTTTTCTTTAAAAATAAAAAGATTGCAGCGAATAGCCCGACCCTTGTGGTCACGCCCAAATTATAAATTTATATAAAATATGCCAACGCAATTCCTATAACAATCATCGAAACCTTTGCAATATTGAACTTGTGTCCTTCGCTGCTTTCGAAAATAATGGTGGATGAAATATGAAATAATATTCCTATTACTATGGCTGTGATTTCAGTATAATACACGTTTAATATTGGCAAATAATCAGATAAAATGGTTCCTAGCGGCGTCATTACTGAAAAAGTGATCATGAAGAAAAATATGGCTTTTTTGTTTAGACTTGCATTGATAAAAAATGTGGTCAGAATTATAGCAATAGGTAAATGATGAATGGCAATTCCTATGGCTAAATCATGATGATGGCTTACGGGGAATCCTTCTAAAAACGCATGTATACAAAGACTGATGAACAACAACCACGGGATTTGGGTCATTATTTCATGTCCGTGAACGTGACCGTGTTCAGCTCCTTTTGAGAAAAATTCCAATATAATTTGAAACAATATCCCCAGCATGATAAAGAGTCCAATGTTTGGGTTTGCACTTTCGTAAATTTCAGGTAATAGATGCATTACCGTTAATGAAAGTAAAAAAGAACCACTGAAAGCCAATAGCAATTTTAAGTTAGTTTTGTTGTTTGGTCGTATAATCAATGCGACGATATATCCTAAGATTACGGAAAGTAAAGGTAAAAGGTAATTCATGTTTCTTGCTTAACCGTTTATTTGTTTATTTGTTTAACCGTTAATCTGCTTCACGGTTTGTTTGTTTTTACGATTAACCCTTTAAACGATTAACCGATTAACCCAACAATTATTTAAAAATCATGATTAGGCGTTCGCTATCTGTTTTATGGAATTTTTTCAATTTGTAATCACCAAAAATATCCAATAGATAAATTCCGGCTTCTTCCATTAATTCCTCGAAATCTTTTAGGGTAAGGGCTTTTACTTTTTCAGTAAAATGAAATTTTTGATCTTTGTCTTCAAAGTCAATTTCTTTGTAAATATGCCCGTCTTTTAAATAGCGTTTAATTTGAAAATCAATGTCTTCGACCGTTTTTGTTTCTTCAGGAACTAATGTTTCTAGGACTTGGGCAACATTCATAAAGTCAATCACGGCAAAACCATATTCCGAAAGGCTTTCTTTGATGGCTTTTAACGTGGTTAGATTGTCCTCATCATTTTCGAAATAACCAAAGCTGGTAAATAGATTGAAAATGGCATCGAATTTTTCTTCAAAAGGTTCACGCATATCGTGAACTTTGAAATGAAGGGTTTCATTCGTATTTTTAGTTGCTTCGGTAATGCTATTTTCAGATAAATCAGCTCCAAGAACTGTAAAACCTAATTGATTCAAATAAATAGAATGACGGCCTTTGCCACATGCTAAATCCAATACTTTTGCCTTCTCAGGAAGATTAAGGTAATGGGTAAGATTATCCATAAAAACCTGAGCTTCTCTATAATTTCTGTCTTTGTAAAGAATATGATAATAGGGAGTGTCAAACCAAGAGGTATACCAGTTTTCAGTTGATTTCAGTTGATTTTCAGTTGGTGGATTTTGTGCTGCAGACATTTATTCTTTTTCAATTAATTTGATTGATGCAAATTTAGTGTATTTTTGCAACGAATACTTGATTTTACAATGGAAAATAATTATAAAATGGTTGCCAAAACCTTTTTTGGTTTTGAAGAAATATTAGCAAAAGAATTGCAAAACCTTGGCGCACAAAACGTGGAGCAAGGAGTGAGAATGGTGAGTTTTAAAGGGGACAAAGGGTTTATGTACAAAGCGAATTTAGCGTTGCGTACGGCTTTGAAAATCCTGAAACCTATTTATTTTTTCAAGGCAAATAATGAACAGGCTTTGTATAAAGGCATTTCGGGAGTGAATTGGTCTAAATTGATAGGTGCCAATCAGACATTTGTGATTGATACAACGGTGCATTCGGAATATTTTAATCACTCAGAATTTGTTTCCCAAAAGTGTAAAGATGCGATTGTTGATCAGTTCAGAGAAAGAACAGGACAACGACCAAGTATTGATAAAGTACATCCTGATTTAAGAATCAACATCCATATCGATAAAGACCAGGTTTCAGTAGCGCTTGATACTTCAGGAAATGCATTGAATCAACGTGGCTACAGAACAGCTACTAATATTGCTCCTATAAACGAAGTTTTGGCAGCAGGAATTCTATTGCTTTCCGGTTGGGACGGTCAAACTGATTTCTTGGATCCCATGTGTGGTTCGGGAACATTCTTAGCCGAAGCAGCAATGATTGCCTGTAATATTCCGGCAAACATTAACCGTAAAGAATTTGCTTTCGAAAAATGGAACGATTGGGACAATGACTTGTTTGATGCTATTTCGGACAGTTTATTGAAACGTGTTCGTGAGTTTCATTACACGATAAAAGGCTATGATAAAGCACCAAGTGCCGTTCAAAAAGCCAAAGACAATATCAAAAATGCTAATCTTGACGAGTATATTTCTATTGAAGAAAAGAACTTTTTTGATACTGAAAAAACTTCAGAAGGAAAATTACACATAGTTTTTAACCCGCCGTATGATGAGCGTTTGGATATTCACATGGAAGAATTCTACAAAAACATTGGTGATACCTTAAAGAAAAATTATCCGGGAACAAATGCTTGGATGATTACGGCAAATCTGGAAGCATTGAAATTTGTAGGATTAAAACCTTCGAGAAAAATCAAGCTTTTTAACGCTGGTTTAGAAGCACGTTTGGTGAAATACGAAATGTACGAAGGAAGTAAGAGAACAAAGTTTCAGGTAACAACTGATAATGCTGAATAAGCAATATTAAAATTTCTACTTTCTACTTTTGACTTTAAAACTTTAAGACTTAAAAAAATGACCAAATTACAAATACGTGCATTCCTTTACCAACTGGGATGTTTTGCAATATTATTTATTTCCGCCAGGTATTTAGTGGCACATTTTACTAATTTAACTGGATTTTGGATTCCATTAACCGCATTTGTCATTGGAACACTTTTGTCGCCAAAATTCCATGCGATAAAAACCAAAGACGGAGAGAAATTATTCATGAAATGGATTTTCATGAAAGGAATTAAGGAAATAGGGTAGTTTAGTTTATTCTAACAAAAAAATCGCAAAGACAACTGTTGTTTTCTTTGCGATTTTTTTTATTGGTATTTCGTAATTATTTTTTCTCAGCTTTTTTAGCAACCGCAACAGGCCTTACTTTTTTCTTGTAAATAGGAACAAAATAGGTAACGGTATAGTTGAATCCTACTCCAAAACTACCATCGTAAGTTCTGTTAAATCCAGGAATATATAAGTTAGAGAAATTCTCAGGTTCTTTGTTGGTTACCAATCGGTTCAATCGAAGACTGAAACCCACAAATACGTTATTGAATACTTTAGCCTTCACTGCGGCCACGACTTCAATCCAGCTCGCTGTTAAACCATCAAACTTTTTACCAGAAGGAATTACAGGAACTTCACCAAAATAAGGATTGGCATTATAAATTCGATAACTGTTCAATTGCTGATTAAAAGTACTGAAACCGTAGCGCATTCCTATAGAAATGATATTCTCCATATCCAGCCAGTTTTCATAGGCATTATAATCAAAACCGGCTTTTAAGTAGGAACCTTTGGTGGTGAAATTAAGGCGGTCATCATCAGTAGTTTTGTTTTCGTTTCCAATTTCGGCAGCCAAAAAATATTTTTTTGTCAATCGATAATCTCCCACAAACTCAATTCCTTTGTAATTTTCGTCATATAGAGCGCGTGTCAGTTTGAATAAATCTAGTCCTACACGAATCCCGTATCGGTCTGTTTTTACAGGAATCGAATCATTATTTTTTACTGTTGGTTCAATGGCAACTAATGGTAAAGGAGCTGCGGGAACAATTTGTTCTGTTTTTGCAGTTTTGGGATCACTTTTCACAGTTGTTGTCTCTTGCGCCTGCATCAAAGTCAACGACAATAAGAGACAAATACTAAAAAAAGATCTTAATGTGTGTTTCATTTTCGTTTTCTAAGTTACTTTTTTCAACCGAGATGTATTCTATCCATTTTTCATCTGCAACTGCAGCATCGGTATGTGTATACGGATTTATTGGGTCTAGTGTAAATATAGTTTTGTAGCCACAAGCTCGTGATACAAATAATTCTTGAGTCGTATAATCAAATTTTATATTGTCTACGTTCACCAATGCGGGATTAGCATTGCCAGAATTTAACGTAAAACTATAACTTGTACTGGTTCCAACTGTTTTTAGCGGAATCGAAATCGTGTTTCCGTTTGTCAGGTATTTAGCATCTCCGGTAGCCGCGTTAAAAATAATTCCCTCAGGTATTCCTTCACCAACTACTTTTAGATTTGTGACATTTTTTAAAACCGAAGGATTCAAGTAATCATAAAAGCTAATCACCAAACGAGGCGTTGTGGGTGTATTTGCATCGCAAATATCATCTTTCTCACAACTGGAGAAGGATAGCGCTAAAGCGAATACCAATAAAATTATTTTTTTCATTTACAATTTGTTTTTGTGTAATTCTTCGGTAAGCAATAGGATAGCTGAAGTGAAAAATTTCAATGACAATTTTTAAAATCTGCAATCAAAAATCAATTATCTTCTCTCCAAAAGCACTACATTTTCCACGTGATGCGTTTGCGGAAACATATCCACAGGACGTACACGAGTCACTTTGTATTTCTCGTCCATTAAAGCCAAATCACGCGCTTGTGTAGCCGAATTACAACTTACATAAACTACTTTTTCAGGAGCAATTTTCATAATTTGTTCGATTACATCTTTGTGCATTCCGTCTCTTGGTGGATCCGTGATAATAACATCAGGATGCCCGTGCTGAGCGATAAAACTATCGTTGAAAACGACTTTCATATCTCCTACAAAGAACTCACAATTCGTAATTTCATTGCGTTCCGCATTCAGTTTTGCATCTTTAATGGCTTCAGGAACACTTTCAACACCTATTACTTTTTTTGCTTTTTTCGAAACAAACTGAGCAATAGTTCCCGTTCCTGTGTATAAATCATAAACAATTTCATTACCGGTAAGACCAGCGAAATCGCGTGTTATTTTATATAATTCATACGCTTGGTCAGAATTGGTTTGGTAAAAAGATTTCGCATTAATGCTGAATTTTAACCCTTCCATTTCTTCTAGGATGTAATCACGACCTTTGTATAATTTAATATCAGTATCGTATAAAGTATCGTTGGCTTTATTGTTTACAACGTATTGTAGCGAAGTAATTTGCGGGAATTTCTCGTAAAGATGATCTAGGATTAATTCTCTGTTGGCTTTATCATTTTCAAAAAACTGAATCAAAACCATAATTTCGCCAGTCGAAGCCGTTCTTAACATCAAAGTTCTCAATAAGCCTTCATGCGCTCTTGGATTAAAGAAAGTCAGTCCATTTGCATTAGCAAAATCTCTCACTTCATTTCTAATCGCGTTCGATGGATCTTCCTGTAAATGACATTTATTGATGTCCAGGATTTTGTCCCACATTTTCGGAATATGGAAACCAAGCGCATTTCTGTTTCCTAAATCTTCGGTGCTGTCAATTTCTTTTTCGGTCAACCAACGGCTGTTCGAAAACGAAAATTCCATTTTGTTTCTGTAAAAAAACTGTTTTTCAGAACCTAGAATCGGTTCAAATTCCGGAAGTTCTATTTTTCCGATGCGTTGCAAATGGTTTTTCACCTCATTTTGCTTGTAATACAACTGTTGGCTGTATTTCATATTCTGCCATTTACAACCGCCACAAACACCAAAGTGCTCGCAAATAGGTTCAACGCGATGCTCTGAATATTCATGAAAATGAACTGCTTTTCCTTCGTAATAGGCTTTGCGCTTCTTGAAAGTTTGCACATCAACCACATCACCCGGAACCACATTCGGGATAAAAACTACTTTTCCGTCGGGAGCCTTTGCTACCGATACGCCTTTTGCACCAGCATCAAGGACTTTTATTTGATGAAAGACAACTTTGTCTGTATTTTTCTTTGCCATAGCGCAAAAATAAGTGTTTGAATGGTTTTATAAATTCAAATTGTGAAATATTTTCACTTTTAGCTGTTTTTTATTTGAGCCCATTGCTGCTTTCTGCTGTAATCCCGACGCTTCGTTGATCTTCCGCAAGCAGTAACGCTACGCCAGTAAAGAAGCTACCGTTAGTCTCTCTTTACAGGCAGGTGTTCCAAAGCTTTAGTAACTGCGGGTTTTTCGCTGCAAACAAAGTTCACTGAACACCGCCAGAAAATAAAAAATAAGTGAAGTAATCGGGCAGGAAATTGTATGTGAGAATTGGGTTTTGTTGTTTAGCGAAGATTTCAGAGAGGCACAATTGTATTTAAATATTTGAGAAAAATATACGATAAAATAATTGTTATATATTTAAGAACCTGACACTCTTTTTAAATGTATGTTGGTTTAATTAAAATAATTAATTTAATATTTTATTTAGAAGATTTTGAGTATCAGTAAGAAATTAATCACTTATTTTTGTTCTTTATAATTTCCTGTTGTAAAAAAAACGTAAACAAATTGTCAATGCAATTATATAAAAAATTATCTAACATAGGTTTTCTTAAAAAGAGTTATGCGTTCAAGTTTTTGTTTGTTGCATTTATAGGAATACATATTCCGTTGATTGGCTTGTTATTTTTTGTGCTTTACGGCGGTAAAAGCATTTCTGCAGATACCATTTTGATTTTTGCACTTATAATGACCTTAGTAGCTACAGGTGCAACTTTACTGTTTCTAAAGCAACTAATTAAGCCAATTGAAGTCGCCTCGAAAGCCTTACATTTGTATAGAAACAAAAAAATTGTTCCTTCATTACCAAATAATTTCTCTGATGAAGCCGGTTTATTGATGAGTAATATTCAGGATTCAATTGCAGAAAACGAAAATTTTATTACTGAAAAACAAGATTTAGTGTATTTACTTTCCCATGATCTAAGAAACTTTGTTGGGAATTCTAAATCGGCGGCATTGCTTATTTTAGAGGAGGAACCTTCGGAAGCCATAAAGGAATTAGCCGAATTGATACTTCAATCGACAGAACAACAATACAATTATATTGAAAACTTTATCAAATTACTAAAAGAGCAAGATCAAATTATAGAAAAAAAATCTGAAAATGAGATTGTTCAATTTTCTTCTATTTTTTCGGTTGTATCAAAACAATTAGATCAGTTGCTGACTAACAAGAATATTAAATTGGATTTGTCAATTGAAGTTGAAGAAGCTCTTTTAAAAATAGATAAAATTCTATTGATTCGAGTTTTAGTGAACTTGATTGATAATGCTATAAAATTTTCGTTTCCGGATAGTGAAATAAAAGTTCGTGTTTATCTTCAAGGCAGTAAACTCTTTTTTAAAATAACGGATGAAGGTGTAGGTTTTGATCAAAAAGAAAGTCATGAACTGTTCCGTAAATTTACTAAAATGAGTAAATTAGGAACGGCAAATGAGCCGTCTACAGGAATTGGATTGTATTTATGTAAAAAAATAATAGAAAGACATGACGGACAAATTTTAGCAGAAAGTGATGGAGTTAATAAAGGAGCTACTTTTTCTGTCATTTTTTAGATGTCAAATTGTCTAATGAATTTTAAATTTTCGTTAAAAAAACCTATTTCCAAAAGTGTTTTTTTACAAATGAACTAAATTTGAGAAAACATAAAACATAATATTATGAAAAGAAATGCAACCGCAGTCTGGAATGGTTCACTTAAAGAAGGAGCCGGAAAACTTACCACCCAAAGTACAACATTAAAAGATACGCAATATTCGTTCAAATCCCGTTTTGAAGAAGGAGTGGGGACTAACCCGGAAGAATTGGTTGCAGCAGCGCATTCGGGCTGTTTTACAATGCAACTTTCTGCCTATGTCACCGAAGCTGGTTTTGAAATAGAAAGTATTGAAACTAAATGTGATATCGACTTGGTGGAAGGAACAATTATAACTTCCCACTTAACGGTAAATGCAAAAATAAGTGCAATAACAGATGAAGTTTTTCAACAATTAGTGACTAAAGCAGAGAAAAATTGTCCTATTTCTAAATTATTGAATGCTGCAATTTCGACCTCTGCAACTTTAGCATAAAAATAAGAATTCACATAAAAAAAAGGCTCAATTTAAGTTAAATCGAGCCTTTTTTTATTTGTACCCAAAAGCATCAATCTTGTTTTGCTTCTTTGTATTCGTTTATTTTTGTAATAAGACTTTGGCGATTGCTTTTTCAGCAAGTGGCGCCATCACTTGATATCCTGTTTTATTTGGGTGTACTTCATCATTTGAGTACGAAGCAGGCAAACCTTTTCGTTTATCTGCCATAGCCGAAAAGTAATCAAGATACAGAATGTCATTGGCGTCAGCGTAATTCTTTATCATCTCGTTTAGAGCCACCACTTTTTCAGCCGGATTTTGATTGGGTTTCCAAGAGAAATCATAAGCAGGCAATACAGAGCAAAGAATTACTTTAATCTGGTTTGCTTTTGCCAATTCGGCCATTGAGAAAATATTATTTGCAATCATATCCAATGTTGCCGGACCGGTATTACCGGCAATGTCGTTTATTCCAGCCAAAATAATCACAGCAGCGGGTTTTAAAGCAATAACATCCGCTCTAAAACGTACAAGCATCTGAGGTGTGGTTTGACCGCTGATTCCGCGATTAACGTATGGTTTTCCTGCGAAATATTCAGGATCTGTGATACTCCAAAATTCAGTTATGGAATCTCCCATAAATACAATTCTTTTTTGGCCGTTCGGTACCGGTTTGAGATTTGCATTTTCATTTTGGTATTTATTTAAATTTGGCCAGTCTTGAGCCTGTACTTTTCCTCCCATAATGATTGATAAAAATAGAATGCAGTAAATTAATGGTGTGTTTTTCATTTGTAACCAGATTATAAAGTTTGAATCAGTTGAAACGTTTTTTTGATTAAAATAGAAATTGTTCTTGCTTAAAATCGAAACAACCTTCCTTTTATATCCGAAAGATACAGAAAAGGAAGGTTGTTTTTATAACGCCTAATTAATTTAATCAAATAAATCCGAAGATAAATAGCGATCGCCACGGTCACAGATGATGGCTACAATGACGCCTGATTCTAATTCTTCGGCCATTTTTATTGCTGCTGTAACTGAACCGCCACTGCTCATTCCTGCAAAAACGCCTTCTTCCAGTGCTAAGCGTTTAGTCATGGCTCGTGCTTCTTCTTCGGAAACTTCGATGATTTTGTCTACTTTATTAGCATCAAAAATTTTAGGCAAATACTCTTCAGGCCATTTTCTGATTCCAGGAATTTGAGAACCATCGCTGGGTTGAGCGCCTATAATTTGAATACCAGGATTCATTTCTTTCAAGTAGGTTGAAGTACCTATAATTGTTCCCGTTGTCCCCATAGCAGAGACAAAATGGGTTACAGTTCCTTCGGTATCATTCCATATTTCTGGACCTGTGGTTTTGTAGTGTGCTTTCCAGTTGTCGTCATTTGCAAACTGATTAAGCATAATATAACCGCCTTCGGATACTTTTTTATCAGCATAATCTCTGGAACCTATTATTCCGGTAGCTGCCGGTGTCAAAATCACGGTTGCGCCATAAGCACGCATAGTTTGGGTACGCTCTTTGGTAGAATCTTCCGGAAGTACCAATTCGATTTCGATATTGAATAATTGAGCAATCATGGCTAAAGCTATTCCGGTGTTGCCACTAGTTGCCTCAATAAGTTTATCTCCTTTTTTGATTTCTCCTCTTTCTAATGCGGAAGCAATCATATTGTAGGCTGCACGATCTTTTACACTGCCACCAGGATTGTTTCCTTCAAGTTTCAGTAAAAGTTTTACGTTTTTATTTTTTATCAATTTAGTAGTTTCTACTAAAGGCGTGTTTCCAATAAGGTCTAATATTTTTTGAGATTTCATGCTGTTTGGTGTCTTAAATTGTAATAATCAGATTTTAATGGATTACAATTGGTATTCGTTTTTGAACAATGTTTTTTAAAGAGAGTATTTTAAAAACAGCAACAACAATAGCAGAAAGGAATATTTTTGTAGTTCAGTGACATTTTCATGGGTTTTAAAACGAGCCACAAAGATATTGAACTATTTCGAATTATTTCTTTCTCAAGCATAAAGCTATCTGGTTTATTTAGACACTTTTGTTAAATAAAGTGATGTTAATTATAGTGGATATTGCTGTTTTAATCTTTTTAAGATAAAAAAGCTGTTGTGTATCTGTTTTATTTTCAATGTATAGGAACCGATTATTAGTTTTGATGAAAGTGTTTTTTTAAATTAGCCAATAAATAACAATACATGAAATCCACTACTACTTTTACAAGCGATATTTCAAAAAAAGAATTCCCAATAGCCGATAAAATTTCGGCTAAAACCATTCGGAATCCAATATTAGCTCTTATTCAAAATGATTATCCTGATTTTGACGAGGACAAAATCTTATCAATTGGCGAGTTGAATATGTATCGAGAGAAATACATTTCTAATTATTTACTGGTCGAAATAGGGGAGTTGTCTAATCTGGAAGCTAAAGTTATCGGTTCTTTGAATGAAGATAAATCATTAGTAAGCACTGTTGAAGATGAAATAGGTGTTCGTACAGTGGGACAAAAAGTGGCAGATAAAGTTGCTGCTTTTGGCGGAAGCTGGAAATTTATAATCTTTTTTGGTGTATTTATTCTATTTTGGATTTTGATTAATATTTATATTCTCTTGAATAAAGGATTTGATCCGTATCCATTTATTTTGCTGAATTTAATTTTGTCATGTCTTGCCGCACTTCAAGCTCCAGTAATTATGATGAGTCAAAATCGCCAAGAAGAAAAAGATAGAGAAAGATCCAAAAAAGATTATATGATTAATCTAAAATCTGAACTTGAAATTAGAATGCTTCATGAAAAACTGGATCATTTGATTATGCACCAACAAGAAGAATTGATTGAAATTCAAAAAGTGCAAATCGAAATGATGAATGATATTTTGACTAGAATCAAATAATTTTGTTGTTCTAAAAAGTCTAAAAAAGGAATCTTTAGTAGTGCTTAAAATAATAACCTGCAATCATAAAAACACCATTTAAAATTGCCGAACCAATAATGAGTTTTTTGTAATTCCTGTTTTTGTCGATAAAATTAAAACCTAAAATCCCCAGAAATAACAAGGTGGTAAAAAGGGCTGGATACATCTTAAAAGCACCTTCGAAATCCCCTTGCAAAAGCAACAAAAAACCCCTCTGAAAACCACAGCCCAAACACTCTATTCCAAAGAGTGTTTTGCTTAAACAAGGCAGCATAAATTTTTCTAAATCCAAAGGTTTTTCTTTTTACAATTTTACAAAAAAATAAGAAACGGTTGTGATAATAATTGATGCAATTTTAAATTCATTACTTTTGAAAACTGATATTTAAAAAGATGAGAAAGTTTATAATTCCAATAATGGTTTTGGCGATAACTGTTGCTTTATACGAGCAGGTGAGTGCCGAAAAAAATGTGTATATAATGGTAATTGCTATTGTAGTTTTCATGATGGGAATGATGCAATTGAGTGCCAAAACGCCGAGTAAAAATCAAGATAAAGAAGACGAAAATGTTTAACAAAGGAGATAAGGTTTCAGTACTTGACGAAGCGATCAATGGAGTCGTGTTGTCAGTCAAAGAGAAGCAAGTTACTGTAGAAACAGAAGATGGATTCACGATGACATTTTTTGTCAATGAGTTGATTAAAATAAACGATTCCAGTAACTTACTAGATTCTATTAGAAGAATTAATATAAGTGAGGTTTCAAAAGAAAAAGAAATCCCGAAAGCACGAAGTTTTGTTAAGGAAAAGAAATCAAAGCACGAAATTCCAGCTCCGGAGTTTGATTTACACATCGAAAAACTGGTGCCAAATAAACGCGGAATGTCTAATTATGATATTCTGACTTTACAGACTGAAACAGCAAAACGTCATATAGAATTTGCTATTCGAAATCGCATTCCAAAGATTGTTTTTATCCACGGCGTGGGTGAAGGAGTTCTAAAAGCTGAACTGGATTTTTTATTGGGTCGCTATGATAACATTGCTTTTCAAGAAGGGAATTATCAAAAATATGGTCAAGGTGCAACAGAAGTTTTTATAAAGCAAAGTGCCATGTAATATTTATTTTGGTTTTTAAAAGCACAAAAAAAAGGTCCGATTTTTAAGCAGTTTTCATTAGAAAATTCACTTAAAAATCGGACCTTTTTTTGGGACTAAAAACGATTGTTTTTGTCTTTAATTTTGCTTCTTATTTGGGATTAATTCGTAGTCAATAATTCACCGTAAATATAATTATCACCTAAAATAAAATCACTACTTCCCTTCTTCATTTTTGCTTTTTTAAGAACAACGGTATGTTTAAAACCAGTTCCCAAAGTGGCAGTTGTTACTTCCACAATTCCACTTTCGTTTGCTACTCCAGCCACTGCAATCCATTCTTCACTTACTGCAGGAGTTGCCGGAAAAGTAGTGTTGCAAAAATAAGCACCAGTTAGTAATCCTGAGAATAATCGATAGGTAAGTTTGTTTTTTGTATCGCTTATTAATCCGGTTCTTGGAGCGTTTAGTGGTGTCGCTTCATTAACAATTAAAGTGGGATCAATGTCTAAAATAAGAGCTTCACTACTATTGTAATCGTATAATTGTTTAGATGAACTGCATTGTTCAAGTGTCTTATTGAATGCAAAAGGTAGAGGCGTTGCACTAATTACATAGTCACCAAAAGGGAATGTTTCATAAACTTGTGTCCCGTTACTTTTTACAAATGTGATATTTTTGAACGTGATATTATGATTGTAGCCGGTAATTTTTGTGCTGTTATCAGTTGTATTTGTTGTTTTGACAGCCGTAGTGTTTATAACTATTTTTCCACCGGAAGTGGTCCATTGATCCACAACAATAGGCGTTGCAGGCGGAATTGTTTCACAAATAGTTGATGAAGTTACAGCACCATTGTAAAAGCGATATAGTACACGATTTGATGCGCTAATGTCTAATTCTTGGGATTTCGTTTCAGTTGGGAAGGTAAATCCAACAACTTCAAGAATAAGGGCTTCACTATCTTTTAGTTTGTAGATGATGTCATTCGTGGTGCAATTTTGCGTAGCAACATCTTCAAAACTAATGTCTTCTTGAATTAAATCACCATCATCGCAACCGTTTAATAGTAATGCAAAAACCAATAGGCTTACAACTCTTTTCATTTTTTTATTATTTGTAACAAAAATAGAATTTTTAATTTGTTCCAATTGCATTCCCCTTTAAAAATAGATTATTTAACAGGATATTGGGTTTTTAAATTTCAATTAGTGAGAGAGATAGAAAAGCATGTGCTTCGTGGTATTGCTTTTATTGTATGAATTTAAAGCGAACAGAAATCATTATCTTTGCGCAAATTTTACACTAAAATGAGACCTAACAAATATTATTTAGCTGCTTTCTCTGCCTTTTTTATCTGGGGTTTTTTTAGTTTAGCATTAAAACCATTACACAATTATCCTTCGTTAGATATTTTATTTTATCGTGTTTTTTTTAGTGTAGCGCTGATGGTAGTTATTAATGTCATTTTTCGACGCAATATAATCCTGCAAAATTGGAATCATTTCAAAGTGATGACTGCAAAACAAAAGAAAAGTGTTATAACATTGACACTTGGCGGTGGCGTTTTTCTATCCTCAAACTGGTTTGTATTTATTTATGTAATGAATCACGTTAGTGTAAAAGCTGCTTCATTAGCCTATATGATTTGTCCAATTTTAACGACTATATTAGCTTTTTTTATATTAAAAGAGAAATTGAGTAAATGGCAATGGTTTGCAGTAATGATAAGCGCCTTTAGCTGTGTTTTATTATCATTAAATCATTTTGAAGACATTTTCTACAGCCTTATTACAGCAGCTACTTATGCAATGTATTTAGTGAGTCAGCGAAAAAATAGTGAATTGGATAAATTTCTTGTTTTGACTATTCAATTAGTTTTTACAGCAATAATTCTACTTCCTTTTTATCCTGATTATAGTGGAGATTTACCTACAGAGCCCTTATTTTATAGTTGTTTGCTAGTAATCGTAGTCTTTTTTACGATTATTCCGTTGTTTTTAAACTTGTACGCATTAAAAGGAATTAACTCGTCTGCAGTTGGGATTATGATATATATTAATCCAATTATTGGGTTTCTATTGGCCATCTTTTATTACCATGAACACGTAAGCACACTCCAGTTATTTTCCTATTTCCTGATTATGATTTCGATAGTTGTTTTTAATGAGAAGCTTATTTTTTCTAGAAAATCGAGAAACATTCCAGTAGAAATAGAGGGTTTAAAATAATTTTATAATTTCAAAAAAAATGAAAAAAGTATATCTCGATAACGCTTCTACAACAGCTATTCGTGCCGAAGTAATCCAGGAAATGACCAAAGTAATGACGGAAGATTATGGAAATCCATCGTCAACGCATAGTTTGGGTCGTGCCGCCAAAAGTATATTGGAACTTTCCAGAAAATCGATTGCCAAGAATCTAAATGCGACTGCACAGGAAATTATTTTTACCTCTTGTGGTACCGAAGCTAACAATTGGATACTTCGTTCTGCGGTAAAAGATTTACAGGTAAAACGATTTATTACCAGTAAAATAGAGCATCATGCGGTTTTATACACGGCTTTAGTCTTAGAAAAAGAATATGATATTCAAATTGATTATGTGGATGTGAAACCAAATGGAGAAATTGATATTACTCATTTAGTGGAGTTGCTTTCGCAGGAAAAGAAAACATTGGTCAGCCTGATGCATGTGAATAATGAAACAGGTAATATTTTAGATTTGGAACGAATAGGGCGCATTTGTAAAGAGCATAATACTCTATTTCATTCGGATACGGTGCAATCCATTGGAAAAGCTACGATTGATTTGCAAACTATTCCTGTTGATTTTATTGTGGCAAGTGCACATAAATTTCATGGGCCAAAAGGTGTTGGTTTTGCTTTTATTCGAAAAAACTCTGGGTTACAACCCTTGTTTTTTGGTGGCGAACAAGAAAAAGGATTGCGAGCAGGAACCGAAGCATTGCATCAAATTGCTGGTATGGCAAAAGCATTAGAAGTTTCCTATGCCAACTTAGAAGCTGAGCAAAATCATATTGCTGAGTTGAAAAGCTATTTGATTGCCCAACTCAAAATTGAATTTCCGGAATTTAAAATTAATGGAAATCCTGATGGGTTTTATACTGTTTTGAATGTTCTTTTGCCTTTTTCTGAAGCAAAAACAGCTATGATATTATTCCATTTAGATATGAAAGGAATTGCTGTTTCCCGCGGTAGCGCATGCCAATCCGGAAGTATAAAACCTTCGCATGTTTTAGCCGAAATGCTTTCTGTAGAGGATTTGAAAAAACCGAGTTTGCGTATATCTTTTAGTCATTTTAATACAAAAGAGGATATTGATTTACTCATTGAAGCGTTGAAAACAATATAAAAAATCTGCTCGAAAGACTGGTTTCCTATGTTATGTCTTATTTGTTCTGCTCTTTCAATTTTGCTTTTTCCTGTTTTTTAAAATAACCCCGAAATAGAAAATTGTGTTTTAAGGCTTCCATGTTTTCATTCAAACGAGAACTCGCATCATTAATATTTGTCATCGTAGAATCTATTTTTAGTACTAATTCCGGATTATTGGATAAGTAGTTTATAGCTCCTTTTCCATCTTTAATGTTTGCAATGGTCGAATTGAGGTTGCTAACTACTTTATTTATTTCAGTACTGGATTTGTCTAAATTGCGAACTACTGCTTTCATATCATTGGCAACAGCGGTATCTTTCAAAAAACCTATCACATTATCTTTATTTTCTAAGGAAGAAATGAGTCGGTTTAATTTTATCACAGATTCTGAAGTTCCTTTTCCGGTACTTTTCAAGTAGCGGATGGTTTCTTTCAAGTTATTGGCTACAGTGGAATCTTTAATCAATACCCCCACCGTTCCTTTGCCTTGATTTATTTCCTGTGTAATTTTAAGTAAATCAGCCGTAAGAAGTGCCGCATTTTTATTAGTCACGCCAAGGGTATTCAGTAAATCATCCGTACGAATTCGGCTTAAGGATTGAATCTCATCGCCTGGATTTACAGCTGCTTCCATTCCTTTACCTGGGATAATATTTATAATCATATTACCTACCAAACCATCAGAACCTATGGTGGCAACAGCATTTTTTCGGATGTGAGGAAAAATAGTTTTATCAATGAGCATATCTACCTTGATGGTAGAGTCATTGATCATTTCTATTCCGCGGACAGTGCCTACATTTATTCCTGAATACCGTACATTATTGCCTAATTGTAAGCCACTTACGTTGTTAAAAACCGCCTCAAGATGATTGGTTTTTCCAAACATTTTTTGCTTATCGCCAATGAAATATATTGCCAGTACAAATAGCGTTAATCCGATGATTACAAAAAGTCCAAGGCGCAGTTTTTGTGATGTCGTTTTTTCCATAATGTATTCTTATTTAAAGAAAGCTTGTACTTTAGGATCGGTTGAGATTGATAATTCCTCAAAAGTTCCTTCGATATAATTGATGCCGTCAACCAGTAAAATCATTCGGTTCGAAATCACTCTGGCACAATCCACATCATGAGTTATGATAATAGCCGAAGTGTTGTATTTTTTTTGGATAGACATCATTAACAGTAAAATTTCCTTTGCCGTAATAGGATCTAATCCAGTTGTTGGTTCATCATAAAGAATTATTTTTGGCTGTAGAATTAAAGTTCTTGCCAAAGCTATCCTTCGTTTCATTCCTCCCGAAAGTTCTTCGGGCATTAAATTTATGGTATGTGCGAGTCCCACATTTTCTAAAGCTTCCATAACCAGTGGCGTGGTATCGGTTATTTTTCCAAATTTTTTTTTGTGACGGCGTAAGGGAAATTCTAAATTTTCTCTAACGGTCATAGAATCATAAAGTGCGCTCCCCTGAAAAAGGAAACCTACTTCCGTCCGAAGATCATCTAATTCTTCCCGGTTTAGTGCGCTAATATCTTTTCCCATTATTTCAACAGTCCCACTGTCATGTTCTTCTAATCCAATGAGGCATTTTATCATAACAGATTTCCCGGAACCTGATTTTCCCATAATAACCAGATTCTCTCCTTCATTCAAAACCATATTAAAACCATCCAAAACATGATTATTACCATAGCTTTTTATTAAGCCTTTGATTTCTATTATGGCTTTTTTATTTGGTGTAGATGTATTCATAATCAGTTATAAATCATAAAAAATATCCGTGATAAAAACAGCAACAAAGTCAATAATAAACAATAGCATCGAGGTAAAAACCACTGCGGAATTAGCCGCTAAACCTACACCTGCCGTTCCCTTTTTACAATAATATCCTTTAAAACAACCCACTAATCCTATAGCAAACCCAAAAAAGAAAGTCTTAATGGTTGCCGGGATTAAATCTCCAAATTCCAACGCATCAAAAACCTGATTGTAATACAGTAAAAAAGAAACATTTCCTTTAATGTTTTCTACTAAAAAAGAACCAAAAATGGCAATAGCATCTCCAAAAAAAACCAAAACAGGAAGCATGAAAGTAGTTGCTAATATGCGGGTTACGACTAAATACTTGAATGGATTTGTACCGGAAACTTCCATAGCATCTATTTGTTCTGTAACTCTCATAGATCCTAATTCAGCACCAATCCCGGAACCAATGCGGCCTGCGCAAATTAAAGCCGTAATGATAGGTCCAATTTCCCTGATAAGAGAAATACTCACCATTGAGGGCATCCAGGAAACGGCACCAAATTCCTGTAACGTGGGTCGCGATTGCAAAGTAAATACTAAGCCAATGATAAATCCTGTCACTGCAACAAGCAACAAGGAACGATTTCCCATATAAAAACATTGTCTAAGGAATTCTTTGAATTCCGAAGGACTTTTAAAAGCTTCTTTAAAAAAACGACCGGCAAAATAGGAGAGTTCGCCAACTTCAAGTAAAAAACTTTTAAACAATTCGATTATTTTAAAAATACTATTCATTAGCAAATGAATTAATTTTTAATAGAAAAAAAGCTACTCAAATATAGGGTTATTGTGTTGATTTTCAGTATTTTTAAGCTGTTTTTTTTATGTTTTTATTGAAAAAACATAAAAAACAAACGCCATTCAAATTTTGAATGGCGTTTGTGGAACATTTTATAAAAAACTATTGTACTAGACTTTATTCCTTCTCGTTTTTTGTATCCATCATTTCCATCAGTTTCATTCCAAGAAGGCCGCTGATAGGTCCATCAGAGCCATTATTTCCTGAAATTAAAACATCAGGAATTACTTTGATTTTTCCTTTACCAATCTCTTCGGTTATTTTGTATTTCGTAAAGTTATCACCACCCATTGCTGAGACTTGCAATTGATATGCTTCGGCAGTTGATTTACCAATAGCCATAATTTTTTCAGCTTCGGCAAGACCTGTTTTAGAAATTCTTTCGGCTTCGGCACTAGCAGTTAGTTTTGTCGCCTCTGCTTGTGCTCCAGCTCTTGCTTTAGTTGCTTCCGCTTCTGCATTAGCACGCATTTTTGTTGCTTCTGCCTCAGCATTTACATTTAATTTTAAACTGGTTGCATCTCCTTCTGCCTTTTTTACTGTTGCATCAGCAGTACGCTGCGCAATTTCAACACTTTGTGACGCTTTTACGATTTCTTTTTGCATATCGGCAATAGCGGTTTCTTTTTCCATTCCCTGACGTTGCTCCTGAGCCATTCTTTGGGTCTGATAGGTTTTTTGCTCTTCTTCGGCAATCTTCCTGTCAGTAAGTGTTTTCATTAAGGATTCCGGTGGTACAATATCACCAATTAATGTATCAACTGCATTTACATTGTATTCATCAAGAACCACTTTGATATGATTTTTAGCAGATTCTTGACGTTCTTTTCTTGTTGATAAAAAGGATATTACATCACTTTCCTGAGCAGAGTTTCTAAAATAATTCCCAATTGTTGGTTCCAAAACCTGTGAAACAAGATTGTTCATACTTCCAAAACGGGCAATTACTTTTGGAGCTTCATTCGCGGGAACATGAATAATTTGGGACACATCCAGATTAAAAGGGAAACCATCTTTTGAACGAACTGTAATTGTGGATAAATTTTGGTCTAAATTATGGGATTCACTGCGTGCATCTGCCCAGTTCAACACTAGATTTGTTGTAGGAACAGGTTCTAATTTAGTAGTGTATTTATTTAAGGCATATTTTCCGGGACCCAGCGGCTCCATCCATACACCACGTTGCCCTTTTGAAACAATATTTCCATGTTTGAAAGTATCACCTGTTACATCCTGTCCATCTTCGCCAATATAAGAAATCACAACACCAACATAACCAATAGGTACATCTGTCATAGGGGTTTGCTCAATTTGTATCGCCCAAGTATTAATATAATAGGATCCGGCAAGCATAACCTGTGGCTGCAATCCACGATTTCCACCATTTTTTAGAAATTGATCAAAATCTTGAAAGTTATTGTGATTTTCAACAAATTTACCTGCAATTTGACCAATAGGAATTGGCTCACCATCCATAGCGGTTACTATTCCGACCATATTCTCTGAAATCACAATTTGAGGGGACATTACCACTTCAAATAAAAAGGTATTAATCCTGTAAGATCCAGTAGTTATAAAGGCCGATTGACGTCCTTTTTGCCCGCCATTATTCAGAAATAGGGTAGCATCCTGAAAATTGTCTGAGTTCACTTTTTGTGCTAAAATTCTACCAGTTGGTATTTCTGCACCGTCTTTACTCAAAAGCAAACCAATATTACCCTCAGGGATAATGGTAAAAGGAGCCATTTCAACAGAAAATTGCCAAGGCCACATAGCCCAGTATAATCCTGGAGCAAGTGTTTTTGCCTGAAAACCAGCTTCCCCTTTGGTAGCAATAATTCTACCGTCCGGTAAGGATTTTTCGGATCCAAAAAGGACAAATTTTTTGGTTACTAAACCAATTTTATCTTCAGGAACGATTACCATTCCGAAGAAAACACGTAAAACGAATTTGTAAAGAATCACGCACAAAACCAATACTAGTACCCACCAATAATCTGTAATTGTTGTCATATTATATAAATTAGGATTGTAAAATTAATGCAATTTTTTCTGTTAATATTAAAAATTGAGATAATTAACGTTTGAATAATCTTACTAAATTTATATAAAAAAACATGATTTTTAAGATTGTAAATAGGCGATTTAAGACCTAATTAATTTTGAATCAATCAAAAGTTAGTGTTTTGTATATTAACACTTTTAGCGGTGTTTTTGTTGCTCATAAATTATTCTAAAACAGAACATGGAAGTTAGTAACGCGTCTGTTTTTAATCCATTTTTCTATTTCACCAGACCAAAATACAATGCTTGATGCAGCTAAGGTTATTCCCAATTCGTATAAAGATAGAGGTTGGGTTTTAAAAATTTCATTAAAGAAAGGTGTGTAAATAACCATAAATTGAAGAATAATAGTTATCAATAGTGCACCTACCATAGGTCTGTTAGAAAAAAATCCAATTTTGAATATAGATTCACGCCCGGAACGAATGACCATAACATGTCCTAATTGACTAAAACAAAGTACCGTAAAAGCCATCGTTTGCCAATGAGAATTGGTGTTGTATATAGCGTATGCCTGCACTCCTATGGTTACGCAGCCCATCAAAAACCCAACCCATAAGATGTGTAAAGCCATACCGTTTGAAAAAATATTTTTCTTTGGATTTCTGGGTGGTCGTTTCATGATATTTGCTTCAGATGGCTCTGAGGCTAGTGCTAATCCAGGTAAACCATCCGTTACCAGATTAATCCAGAGAATGTGAATCGCCAATAACGGAATAGGTAAACCGAAGAATGGCGCTAAAAAAATAGCCCATATTTCGCCTGAATTTCCCGTCATAATGTATTTGATGAATTTTAAGATGTTATCAAATATTTTCCTGCCGTGTTTAACGGCAATTACGATGGTGGCAAAGTTATCATCGAGTAAAATCATGTGCGAGGCTTCTTTTGATACCTCGGTTCCATTGATTCCCATAGCAATGCCTATGTCCGCATTTTTTAAGGCAGGAGCATCATTCACACCATCGCCGGTCATCGCCACAAAATGGTTTTTGGATTGTAAAGCTTTAATGATTCTTAGCTTTTGTTCTGGATTTACGCGGGCATATACTTTTACCTTTTCGACAATTTTTATAAATTCACTCTGTGTTAATACGGATAGTTCTGAACCCGTTAAAACAAGGTCGTCGTCTGTGACAATAATGCCAAGTTTTTCGGCAATTGCTTTGGCAGTTAGTTTGTGGTCACCCGTAATCATAACGGGAATAATACCGGCCTCTTTGCACTCAGAAACCGCTTGTTTTGCTTCTTCTCGTGGTGGGTCAATCATGCCTACAAACCCAATAAGCGTTAATTCATTTTCTATCAAATTGGCATCTAAAGTATCCGGTAAGGACGAAAGTGTTTTAATGGCGTACCCTAAAACCCGATATCCTTTTTCAGCCATTTCGTTGACTTTACGTTCAAATTCAGGAATGAGTGATTTTTGATTGGCATTCAGTTTGTGAAACAATACATCAACAGCTCCTTTCGTAATCACCATAATTTCACCATTAGCATTTTGGGTTTGATGAATTGTAGTCATGCATTTTCTTTTAGAATCGAAGGGCAATTCTCCTATTCTGGGCAACTTTAATTCTAAATCTGGGCGATTCAAATTTTTATCGAATGCATATTGTACCAAGGCAAGTTCTGT
Organism: Flavobacterium sp. GNP002; assembly: GCF_054343795.1. Lineage (NCBI taxonomy): Bacteria > Pseudomonadati > Bacteroidota > Flavobacteriia > Flavobacteriales > Flavobacteriaceae > Flavobacterium > Flavobacterium sp. GNP002. The sequence goes on along the minus strand of NZ_JBTGUW010000001.1, from coordinate 110,059 downwards.
AGAATCTCCCAGCCATTTCCCATTTTCTTCTTTTGTAACATCATTATTTAAAGCGATAGTGTGTAACAGTAAATTTTCTTCCTTAAAAACAGTATCATACTTTGTATCCGATGTTTCAAAAATTTCCTGTACCGTCATTTTATTCAACGTAAGAGTTCCCGTTTTATCAGAACAGATGTAAGTCACGGAACCCAGAGTCTCTACTGCCGGTAATTTTCGAATGAGCGCATTGCTTTTTGCTAATTTTTTGGCACCAAAAGCAAGTGCAATCGTTACTAATGCAGGTAAAGCTTCAGGAATTGCAGCAACAGCAAGCGAAATAGAAGTAATCAACATCATCAAAACTGATTCTCCACGCAACCATCCGATACAGAAAATTACAGCGCAGATAATAAGTATAATCACTGATAATCGTTTGCCAAAAGCAGCTAACCTTTTTTGTAAAGGCGTAGCGGTTTCATCGGTTTGGATCATTTTTGCGATGTGTCCAAGTTGAGTATGCATTCCAGTTGTTACAACATAAGCTAGTGCGCGTCCGTTAGTAACAAATGTTCCCTTATAACCCATATTGGTTTGGTCACCTAGTGCATAATTACCTTCGGGAAGTTCCTCAGGATTTTTTTCTACATTGTTTGATTCGCCTGTAAGTGCTGATTCATCTACTTTTATCTGATGGGTTTCAAAAAAACGGACATCAGCAGGAATAACATTTCCCGCTTCTAATACAATTACATCACCGGGGACAATATCCGATGCCGGAAGGTCGATTGTTTTTCCTTCACGTAAAATACGGGCATGGTTTGCTGCCATATTCTTTAGTGCTTCCATTGCTTTCTCAGCCCGATATTCTTGGATAAATCCCACCACAGCATTAATAATAATGATAGCAAGAATAATTATTGTATCCGTAAGATCACCTATTATTCCTGATATGATTGCTGCAGCAATAAGGATGAGAATCATGAAGTCAGATAATTGAGAAAGAACCATCTGTAGAATTGTCTTTTTCTTTTTATCCTCAATTTGGTTTTTACCATGTTCGCACAAGCGTTCCGAAGCAGTTATATCATCAATACCGGATGGAGTTGTGTTTAGCAACTGTGTTATTTCTGATAGCGGAAGTAAATGCCAGTTCATATTTTTTACTTTTTTATATTCAGTAAAAAGAATATTGTGATTATCAAATCTCAACTTTCATACAAACGCAATCTGTTTTTAGTGGAAATCAGCTCATTTTGCAAGGCATCAATTTTTTGCAATAAATTAAATACGACATCAATTCCTTCTGTATTAATATCTAATTCCTGATGGATGCGTATCATTTTCTCAATTTCATAGATTGCGTCCGGATGGATATATTGCGTTTCTTCGATTGTTTTTACTTCAAGTAAACCCATTTCACTGAGATTGTTAAAAAAGGATATTTCTACTTTATAATGGGTACATAATACAGGTATAGCGATAAGGTTTTCTATGTTCATGACGTTTTTAACTTAGCGAGTTCCGTAAATAATTCTTTTTCTTTCTCAGTAATATTTGTGGGTATTTGCACTTGATAGGTAATGTATAAATCTCCAAATTCCCCTTCCTTTTTATAGACAGGAAACCCTTTTCCTTTCAGTTTTACTTTTGTTCCGTTTTGGGTTCCGGGTTTTACGGTTAGCTTTACTTTTCCGTCAAAAGTATCTGCGGTGATATCGCCACCCAATATGGCAGTATATAAATCTAATGTAACGGTGGAGTAGAGGTTGTGTTTATCTAGCTTAAAGTTGGTGTGGTTTTCAATGGTGAAAGTGATGTACAAATCTCCTTTAGGTCCACCGCCAGCGCCTTCACCACCAAGTCCGGTAATTTTTATTTGTTGGCCATTTTCAACTCCGGCAGGAATGGTAATCCGAATATTTTTGCCATTAATTGTCAAGGTACGTTTGTGGGTAGTGTATACGTCTTTTAGGTCCAGATGCAGTTCAGCATTAAAATCCTGTCCTTTGAACTGCGCACTTCTGCGACCTCCACCTTCTGATGTACGACCTCCAAACATAGATTCAAAAAAATCTGAAAAATCTGCCCCGCCGCCAAAACCACCTTGTTGGCCATTGCCTTGGTATTGTCGTTGCTGTTTTGATTTTTCAAATTCTTCCGCATGTTGCCAGTTTTCGCCGTAGTCATCATATTTTTTACGATTCTCTGTATGGCTCAATACTTCATTGGCCTCATTGATTTCCTTAAATTTTCTTTCAGCTTCTTTATCGTTGGGATTTAAGTCGGGATGGTATTTTCGGGCCAGTTTTCTATAGGCCTTTTTAATCTCGGCTTCGGTTGCTTTTTTGTCCACCTCAAGAATCTTGTAATAGTCTATAAATGCCATCTGGATTTTTTTTATTTAATTTTCGGGCTTTAATAATACTTTAATCGAAGGTATTTACTGTTTAATGAACTCACAATCTGCTTTAATTTTTACTTCGTCGCTAATCATTTCCGAAGGGAATTTAGAACCTATATTAAAATCAGAGCGCTTTAAAATTCCGCTAAACTGAAACCCAGCAGTAATTGCTTTTGATTGTTCATTCACTATAGTTCCTCTATACCACATAGTAATTATTGCCCGTTTTGTTATTCCATGCAATGTGAGCGTGCCTATAAGTTTGTATTTATCCTTTCCAATTTTTTTTATGGAGATGCTTTTAAAAGTCATTTTTGGATATTTTTCCACATCAAAGAAATCAGCACTTCGCAAATGATTATCACGCATTTCTACTTCGGTGTCAATAGATGCTACATCAGTCGAAAGTTCAAGCACAGCATCACTGAAATCTGTTTTGTTAGTGGTTGTGGTTATCTCAAATTTTTTGAATAATCCGGCTATATCTGAAATGCCGTGATGTACGGTGCTAAAAGTAAGTTTAGAATGCATTGGATCTGCTTTCCATGTTGTTTGTGCCAGCAGAAAAGTAGAGAAAAATAATGTTGCGATAATTGTACTTATTTTTTTCATGGGGTATTACTTTTTAATTATTTGAGAGGTTATAAAGACGTTTGGAGGTTGTAATCTCGCTTTTATCAATTTTTGTAGGTGTAAAAGAGACAGTACAAATGATTGTACTTGTTAGAAATTTTTGTCTATCAAATTTAATTAATTTTAAGGTATTAAAATAGTAATAAATTGCTTTATTTCAATATGTTATGTTTCAGAAGTAAAAAACGACTTGTGTTGTTACTATCCGGTACATCATTAGAAAATAAAACTTCAGCATAATCCAGACAGCGTTGAATATTTGGTAACGAATGGCTGGTTATTTTGATTTTGCATAAAAAGAATATTATATTGTGCAAAATCCAATGCGTCGAAATCGTAATTAGATTAGAGACTATTTTCCCCTTATTCCTATTAAAATACCGGTTTAAATTTGGTCTTTATAAAGAATTTTTAAGCTAGTGCTTAAAGGGCTTTCAATCACAATATCGTGATTGAAGGCTTCTATGTAAACCAAGTTAAACATTTATTTTTTGAGAAATGAAGTAAAAAATAATTGATATTAATGGTGAATAAGCACTATTTTAATTTTTTTAATTTGAGAATGTACGTTCCAAATCTTTTTGAATCTAATCCTCTTTTTTTCGTTTTTAATCTGGGTGGTTTTATTATTAACGGCTGTAAAATATTAATTATCAATATTTTAAATAAAAAAAACAATACATTAATTTGATTGAAAATTATTTGTCAATAGTACAAAAAAATATAATTTTTTTGTTTTGGAATAGAAACTGTAATTATTCTTAGCAAAAAAAATCAATTATTGAACCGCTTGTAGGGAGTGTAGGTGACAATTATTTCTATTATTCTGGTTATGCAATACGAAAGAAAGTTAATGGATTTCGTCAATAAATTGTTCTTGATTTTTAGGGAATTAGATGTTATGCTTTGGCATTGAGCAATAATTTTGATGAGGTGCGCTTCAAACATTTTAGAAAATAAAGCAGAATTTATTTCGACATTCATTTCAAGGCTTCCGTACGAACTTAAATTATTCAAATTAAAAGATCCTATTGTAGTCCAATTACCGTCTATTACCGCGACTTTTCCGTGTAAGATAGATTGGTCCCATTCGTATAATTCAATATTATATTTAAGTAGTTTGCCATAGAGAAAACAGGTAGCACGCCTTGTCAGGGGCAGGTCTGATTTTCCCGAAAGAATTAATTTAATTTTCACCTTATTTTTAGATGCTTTTTTCAAGGCTCTAATGATTCGAATCCCAGGTAGAAAATAGCTTCCCACAATGATTATTTCTGTTTTTGCATTTCGTATGGATTTTATATACCCATCACAAATCTCATTTTCACCTTTTAACCAGTCATTTTGAAGGATGCGAACCATTCCATCTTCCTCAAATGGAAAGGAAGATTTTATTTTTTTGTTTTGGAAGTTTCTTTTTTTAAAATAGATATTGGTGCATAATTTTTGAAGTGGTTCGGCAATTTCTCCTTTTAATTGAACTGCATAGTCCAACCAAGGAGCTTCTGTAGGGGAACCACAATATTTATCAGCTATATTTATGCCGCCAATTAGTACAACTTTTGCATCAGCAACAATAACTTTTCGGTGTAGTCTTCTACCAAGATAAAAGGTATAAGTAGAAAATAAAGGAGCAAAAAAACGAATGTTTATACCACTTTGTCTCATTTCTTTTATTGTTTCGGAGGGAAATGATAAAGACCCCAAACCATCCAAAAGAACATAAACCTGAACATTACGGGAAGCCGCTTCTTTTAATGCCTTAATAATTCTATTTCCAGTTGCATCGTTCTCAAAGAGATACATTTGCATGTGAATTTCAATCTGTGAATTACAAATAATAGCCTCTAATCGAGAAAAATAATCTTCGCCACTGTAAACAAGTTCCAGATTTTTTGAAGCTATAAGGCTATTTTTATTTTCTATCATGGGCTTTATTTATTTTTACTTCGTTAATCAAAAGAAATTCCATAAGATTTTCAATATCTAAAATACCAACAACTTTATTATTTTCCATAACGAGTATTAATCTTGATTTATTGAGTTGAATGAGCCCAAAGACTTTTTCTAAAAGAGAATCACTGTCAAGATAAACTAAATTTCGATCCATGACATTGTAAATAAATTCATCATCTCCTTTTTTAGAAAGCGCCATAATAATCTGATCCCGATTCAGTGTTCCAACAGGAATACCTTCTTCAATAATCAAAAAATTCTTATTTTGACTGTCTAATACTAATTCAACGGCTGTTTTTACAGTATCATTTACATCAATCGTAGGATATTGCTTCATTACTACATCATGGACTTTAAAGCCTTTCAAGATGAATTTAGATTCCGTATAATCAGCCTCAACCTGAGCTCCAATAATTACAAAAATACCTATAAAAACTAAAACTGGAGAAGTGAAAAAGCCAAAAATAATGAATCCTACTGCTAACAGTTGCCCTATCCGTGCCGAAATTCTTGTGGCAATATGTCTTTTTAACTTGAACGATAAGAGCGCACGTAAAATCCGGCCGCCATCCATAGGAAAAGCTGGAATTAAATTAAAAAGTGCCAACCAGAAATTGACTAAAAAGAAATTGAGGAAGAAATTATTGGCGTTTACTCCATTAGACAACTCCGCCATTAATTGTTCTGAAGTATCGGGAATGGTAATAAAGATTCCAGTGATAAAGGCCAACGTAATATTTACCAAAGGCCCTGCAAAAGCCACTATTAATTCTTCCGATGGTTTTTCTGGTAATCGTTCCAGTCGGGCTAATCCGCCAATGGGTAAAAGAATGATGTCTTTGGTTTTTATGTTGTAATTTTTTGCCGCTAAAGCATGGCCGAGTTCGTGTAATAAAACAGTAATGAATATACATAAGATAAACACCACTGACCATATTATTTTAGTGGCATTTTGTCCTGATTTGTAGTTCATGAAAATGATAAACAGAATAAGTAAACTGAATGTCCAGTGTATGAATATTCCAATACCTGATACTTTTCCGAGTTTAAAGGATCCTTTCATCTTTTGATTTTTTAATGTTATTAACCGTAGTATGATTAGAAAAACAGACAAGCAATACAAAAGCTATTCGTTTATAAATGAATTCAAAACCGGTATTAGTTCACCTCATTTCCCGAAATAAAATTACAGGCCAAGCATTCAAATTTGCAATTGTTGTGTGTGCAATTCCCTCTAATGCCTCGTTTGTCAAAAAAGCTTGATGGCCGGTAATCATTACATTATCATGGGAACGAAGTTTTAAAAACGAGTTGTCATCTATTGGAGAATCAGTATGATCTTGAAAAAATAATGGTTTCTCTTTTTCGTAAACATCTAAGCATGCTGCACCATTGGTTTTATTTTCGATAGCTTCTAATAAATCTTTGGTATTTACGATTCCTCCACGAGCAGTATTAATAAAAATCACTCCTTTTTTCATTAATGCGAAAATGCTTTTATTAAACAGATGGTTTGTTGTTTCATCGAGCAGATAATGCACAGATATAACATCAGTAGCGGCTAACATCTTCGCCCATCAAAAAGACGCGTTCATCATTTTGAAATGCTTCGCGAAAACCTTGATTTAATGCTTCTCGATAAGTGATGGATAATGTCACGTTGTTATTTTTCATGGGATGAATCAACAATTATTGTTTTTGTTTGTTTTTCCAACGTTTTAAGGCAGGCAAAATATTAACGGCCTTTTGAATCATATAACTGGGAAGATTTCTTTTTTCCATATAGGTTTGTACAACATTTTTCATGTCATCGAGGTTCATTTCCGGATTTTTAAAATCACTGTTAATATAACAATACTTGCAATAGTCATTGCTTTTAATACCATTATTTTCGGTTCCTTTTAGTTTGTCTGTATGAAGTGGCATACCGCAACTTTGACAAAACAGTATGTCTTCCATACTGTTTACTTTTAAAGAGTTTAGTGTAAAGTTTTTCATAGTGTTTTTTGATTTTAATATTAATAATTTAAATTTTGGTGTTAATAAATTTTGTCAATTGCTCTAAAGATTCCCTTGCTCCTTATTCTGCAAAATCTAATGCTTTCTGAATTTTTATTTTTATTTTGTTTTCAAAACCAGTAATCTCATTTTCTGTAATCCATTGCTGTAGCAAAATCGATAGAATGCTGGTCAGGATAGCTTTATGTTTTTTCGAAAATGGATTCTAAATACTAATCTTGAAAGAATTGCCAAGCGGAACAAGATTATACTCAATATTTTCTCCATTCCTTTCGGAAATTCAGGAGGTGTCGCGACTTCAATATTTTGAAGCAAAATGGGAGAACTTAAGATCCCTTTCCTTTTGTCGGACCATTTTAGATTTATTTCGTAAGTATACATCTTATGCGTTTTTAAGTGACATTTAAACTCAAAAAATTATTGTGCGACAAATCCGCCGTATACTGCCATTGCATGTCCGGCTACAGAAGCACAGTTTACAATAGCCCCTTTTTGGACGAAAGCCAAGGCGGTTGATTTGCCAATTCCAGACGAACCACCGGTCACGATGGCTACTTTATTTTTGAATGGTGCTTCGATAATCAAATCGCTTTACATTAGAATTTCTCTTTTTGTTTTCTTTTCTGCTTCCAAAATATTTTCAATCCCTTTTATCAAAGCGTCGGGATTAAACAAGATGCTGTCAATACCTTCGTTTACTAAGAATTTAGCAAATTGTGGGATATCGCTCGGTGCTTGTCCGCACAATCCCACTTTTATTTCAAAACGTTTGTCGACCCGAATCGTTTCTTTAATTAAAGATTTGACAGCAGGATTTTCTTCGCTGAACAAATAACTTGCCAGTGCAGAATCGCAGTCTAAACCTAATGTGAGTGGCGTTAAATCATTAGAACCATTTTAAAACCCGTCAAAGAGTTTTACAAATTCATCGGCCATTAATACATTGCTTGGGATCTCAATCATGACATATACTTGTAATCCGTTTATGCCTTGTACTAATCCGTTTTTAGACATTTCAGTAAGCACATTTTCCTCCGATGAGGTTAGCATATTCGTTACTTTTAAAATCACTCATTCGAACAATTACTTCTTTTGGATAAAAAGCAGCGGCAACAATTGCTTCAGCTTCGGCCAGTTTATCAATGAAATAATTTTTAGGATTTTCATAGCCTTTCGTTAATGTCGCTATTTCGGCGATAATCTTTTCATCTATTATTTTTTCAGGTTCGCACAAAGCCAGCGGATGAATTTTAATAGTATTCGAAATGGTAAAACCCATGTCATGGCGGTATTTGATGGCTCGATCTGTAAATAACGAAACAAAACAGCGGTGAACGGCATCCAATAATTGTGTTGCACCGTTGATATTCAAAAATGATTGCATTTGATCGGCAAAACTCGCAGTAGGTAAATCCTCAGATTTAGCGCTACTTCGCACGACTATATCTAAAGTATTGAGGTTGCATTGTTCACTAAGCGATTTGTAGGCAGTGTTAATTTCATCCCGAATTTCGTCTGGAATAGTAGCTGATAAAATAAGGTTTCTGGCTTTTTCTCCAATAGCAGAAAGATTCGAATACTCTTTAGTGTCTAATGAAAACAACAAATCTTGAAGCGGTTGCTCCAGATTATTCGTTTTCCTGAAAAGACGGTATGATTCAGCTGTAACTGCAAATCCATTAGGAATACTAATCCCTATTGGATTAAGCTGATTGTACATTTCATCCAAAGAGACATTTTTACCACCTACTTTACTAATGGCATCAATACCAATTTGGTCAAAAAACAGTATGTATTTGTACTTCCCCATTTCGTATGTTTTTTAAGTATAAACATACCATTATTGGTATGCTAGATTTGAAACAATAGAAAATTACTGGGGCTGATTTTTTAATTAATAGGATAGTAAATTTTGTAATTCTGGAGTAGGTTTGAAATTTACTTATCAAGTTTAAAAGAAGAGGTAGTAGGTGTTCCTGCCTGTTTAAACCAATACTGTAAATTTAAACAAATAATTATTTTATTGGTACAAAAAAAATACTTTTTTTAGATATTTTTATTTTAAGTATTTAACAGGCAGGTATTTGTATTTTTATATTAAGGTTGTGTTATTTGTGTTATTGCCTTTTGTAGCAGCAAAAACGGTGATGCTTTTGTTTCATTTAGATATGAAAATAATTACCGTTTCTAGTGGAAATACCTACCACTCTGGAAGTATAAAACCCTGATATGTTAAGTTGAAATGCTTTCTGATTAAGATTAAAAAAACAATACGTTAGTGCATTTCATCTAGTCTTTTCAATACAAAAGAGGACATTGATATACTGATTAAGGCCTTGAAAAGTTGCTTAGAAAAAAATTTAACAAACTAAAGTACTGGTTTAGGATATTGAAAGTTATTTTATAAAGTAATATAGAATACTTAGTGTTTTTCGATTTCAAATACTGTTTTATAGTATGTAAATAATTCTTTTTTGTTTTCTTAAAAGTTGAAGTAGAATTAAAATGGAAATAATAGCTGTAACCGATCAAAAAAAAACCATCAAAATTACTTTTGATGGTTTTAGTTGATTTATTGGATAAAGAGAATTTTTTAAACATAATAAAGTTGAAGATTCAAAAATTATTTTGGATTATAAATGTGGATGGATTGCCCCACTAATTTCCATAGTCCTTCAATTTTTTCTAATAATCGAATTTCATAGGAGAAAGTTTTTTTACCATCCTTAGCAGTTGATTCTTCGTCATGGCTCACCCACGCACTATTCCCATTAATACTCATTTTATAATTTGTATTTACAGAAAAACCGCCATTTCCCATAGCACTAGGATTTGTGTTAATCATTGCAGTTGGAGGAATATCAAGTGTAACTCCCTCAGGAGTGGAAATTAATATTCGGCTATACGGTTGAATGTGCCAGCATTCTGAATGTCCTTTACTATCAGCAGCTCTCCATGTTGCGGACTCTTTTTCCAGTAATTTTTTTATAACTACAGCTTCATCGCTATTCTGGCTGTAGCTTACCATGTTTATTATTAGGATAAGAAAAAAAGATACTGTCCACTTCATGTTGTTTGTATTTTTTAGTTTGGAATAATCGTCTTGCTCGTTTTAATGCTAATTAGAGTAAATGTATTATTTTATAACATAAAAACAAACTAGTGCTCAGTTATTTGCAGTTTAGTGCAGTTGTTTAATTGCGGTTTTAAACTTTTCAATTTGTCTTCTGTGACGTTGAATATGAACTATGGCATGTTCCATTAATTGTTCTATATCATAAAGTTGTCCCCATGAAGTCCTAATTTTCTTTGAAGAATCACATTCTTCAAGCACATCATCCTCAATTGTTGTAAATGTTTCCTGTGTGAATTTGAGAACGTTATTTAAATCATTTATATAGTCAACAATAGAATTCCGATTTGCTTTTTCGGGACGGATGCTATTTCTATATTTAAAATTCTGAATGTAAACACAATAGGAATATCATGAACTTACCACATGTGAAAGTATCGTTTGAATGGATTTGCAATCAGGATTTTTGGTTTCTTGATCTACTATAAATATTAAGTCTTCCTGGGAAACATCTTGAATTACATGCTGCAATTCTATGATTGCTTTTTCATATTCTGCTAATAATGCGATAACCGCGTTTTGACTGTTTTTATCGTTCATCTGTAGACTTAATTTGAATTCGGCGCATTATATCAGAAATATTAAATAGAGACCTAAAATAGGAACCAGCAGCTTTTTTATAAAAGCGAAACAATTGAACTTGTTTGTCTCTCTATTATTCGTTCCCCTTTATAATCCATTTTCCAACTTCCGGTGCTACATAATTTTCCATTTTTTCAAGCAAATCGGTAGCATTGTCACTCACTAGGATCATTTGCTGATTGATTTGTTTTAGAAAACCTTTATCGACCATATTTGCAACAAATTGTAGTAACAAATCATAAAAACCATCGATATTCAAAATCCCAATTGGTTTTTTATGAAGTCCAAGTTGCGCCCAAGTTAGCATTTCGAATAATTCTTCCAGAGTTCCAAAACCGCCAGGCAAAGCAATTATGCCATCGCTAAGTTCATTCATTTTGGTTTTTCTCTCATGCATACTTTCTACAATGAATAATTCTGTCAATCTATCGTGTGCGATTTCCTTCTTCATCAGAAAACTTGGTAAGACACCAAATACTTTTCCGTTGTGATTTAAAACACCATCTGCAACACTTCCCATAAGACCTACGTTTGCACCACCATAAACGAGTTCGTAATTATTTTCGGCCATTAGTTGTCCAAGTTTGAAAGCTTGAATTTCATAATTTTTTTCGTTTCCAAAGCTGGATCCACAGAAGACAGTAATTCTTTTCATGTATAAAATGTTTCTTATTTATATGCTCAATGTTATCGGCAGCGGATGCATAATTGTACTCACGATTATGTTATATCAGCGCGGTCGGGTTTTGAAATGTAAAGCATTTTACATAGTGTGTGATATAAACCGCTTTTATCATTTTAACAATATAAGCATCCATAAGTATTGGTTTAAATTTTATTATTAACCGTGTTTATGGTATTTAAATTTTTGTTTGGGTCAAATATTTATTGGGATAAAAACCACTACATAAATCTACTTAAAAAGAATAGAAAAATGGTTATTTTTTTAATATGTATTTTATTTTTAGTTTTTTGGAAGTGTATTTTTGTTGTGCTAGAGAGAGTTTTATGTGACTAAAAATTTATTTTTAGCGCTAAAAAAAACATATTTATAAAGTTACAGTAAACGGAAAGATGGAACTTCAAATGTAACAAGAACTAAAATCAAAGTTTTATATATTTTAGCTCTTGTTGAATAGAAATAATTTACACTTTATTCCATAAGCTTTTTTAACTCAGCCATGGTGATAGGTTTTTTTAGATAATTGCTAACGGCATCGTAAGTTTTGGCTTTTTCGATATCCTCTGGATCAACAGAACTGGTCATTATGTAAATCGTGATTGGATTTACATTTGGAATTTTTATAAACTCATCTAGAAATTGCCATCCATCCCAAATTGGCATATTCAAATCCAAAAGAATTAAATCGGGTAGCTTCTCATCAGCAGTAATAATTGCTTTCAGTTTGTCAAAAGCTTCTTTACCATTCCGAAAAATCATGAAGCTTTCGCAAAAATTCGCAATTTCCATTATTCTTTTTGTTCCAAAAACAAAAATAGGGTCGTCATCAATAATACAGGCAATGTCAATTTTAGGCATGTTTAAAATATAATTTAAAAGTTGTTCCTTTATCTAAGTCACTCGTGACTTTTATTTTTCCACTAATGGCTTCAATTTGGTTTTTAGTAATAAATAGTCCTATACCACGGGCATCTGAATTGCCATGAAAAGTCTTATACATTCCAAAGAGTTTGCCACTATTCTTTTTTAGGTCGATTCCAATCCCATTATCCTCGATATTCAAAATTACAAAATCATTTTCTATTTCGGTATATAATTTTATAAACGCAGACCGTTTATCGGATTTATATTTCACAGCATTCGAAAGGAAATTGAGTAAAATACTATGAACATAAGCTGAAATACCTACTATTTCCAGATTTGGATCTGCTTCGTTGTAAATGGTTACGTTTGAAATTTTCGCAAGAGCACTAATACTATTAATGGATGTTTTTAAAGCTTTTTGTAGATTGATAGTTATTAGGTTTTCACTTATAGTAGTGTTCATTAACACTACTTCGTTAAGATGTCCAATCGTTTCTTTTAAATTTTTTGAAGCAGTATCTAATAATTGTATAAATTCGTTTTCTAAGAATGTTGGGTTTTCATATAACAACAAATCGAACATCATGGCTATATTTCCGGAATGCGATCTAAGATTATGTGAAACAATATGTGCGAAATTTTTTAGCCGCTCATTTTGATCTTTGGTTACATGGAGCAGAGATTGTATCTCATTTTCGGCTTTTTTAATAATGCTGATATCTACCGCAATTCCTAAGTAACCTACTATAATATCTCTGTTTTTTACAGCAGTTACGGTTAGTTGCACCGGGAATTGACTTCCATCTTTTTTTACATAGGTCCATTCGCGTGTTTCAAATTCACCTTTATCTGCTGCGTGGGTAAAAACATTAAAACCTTCTATTTTGCAGTTATTTTTAGAACTTAGCTCTATTCCTCTGGCTATAATCTCTTCTTTCAGATGAATGGATTCCGGTGTTTTTAAAAAAGTAATTTCCTCTTTTTTGTATCCCAATAGATTTTCTGCACCAACATTGAAAGTGGTAATAATTCCATTGACATCAGTCTCAATAATTGAAACCTGAGTGCTGGCATCAAAAATACCCTGAATCTGAGCTAATGCTTGTTCCAGCTCTTTTTCTGCTCTTTTTTGGGCGGTTATATCTATTATCTGTGAAATAAAATATAGAGGTTTGTTGTCTTCATCTCTTACAAGTGAAGCGGCCAAAATTATAGAAACAGTACTGCGATTTTTACAGATGTATCTTTTTTCCATATGGTAGAAACTTCTTTTTCCATCAATAAGTTCCTTGAGCAAGGTGAGGTCCGTATCTAAGTCGTCCGGATGGGTGATATCCTGAAAAGTAAGGAGCATCAATTCCTCTTCATTATATCCCACTATCTCACATAAACTTTTATTTACTTTGAGCCATTGTCCAGACTCATTTAGTAAAGCCATTCCTATAGCAGCACTTTCAAAGTTTCCTCTAAAAGCTTCTTCGCTGATACGTAGTTGTTCTTCGGTTTTTTTTCTGGCAGTAATATCATCGGTGTACATTATTAATCCTCCTACTATCCCACTATCAGTATACCAGGGTTTAACCTCCCATGTTAACCATTGGATTGTTCCATCGCTGCGAACAAACTTATCTTCGTCTCTTTTTTTCGTTATTCCACTTAGGCATTCACGATGAATTTGCTTCCATTCTTCTCCAATTTCCGTGAATATTTCATAATGTGATTTGCCTATTATGGTTTTGTCATGTAATCCGTAATCATCTCTCCATTTTTCCGAAGAAGCTAAGTAGCATATGTTCGTATCAAACATAGCTATCGCCGTAGGGGTTTGTTCGATAAAAAGCTTGTTTCGTTCAAAGGTTTTCTTGTATTCAGAGATGTCTGAATGAGTGCCGTACATCATTAACGGTAAACCTTCTTCAGTCCAACTAATAACTTTTCCACGGTCTAAAACCCATATCCATTCGCCATTTTTATGTTTCATTCTACATTCACAGTTGTAGAATTCTGATTTTTTTCCAAAGCAGGCGTTAAGTTTTTCACCGGAAGTAATCAAATCATCAGGATGAGCCAGATCTATCCAGGTTTGAATGCTTATGGGTTCCAGTTCTTCGAGCGTGTATCCTATAATTTCTGCCCAACGTCTATTAAAATGGGCTTCTCCTGTTTGTATATTCCATTCCCAAGTACCGGAATTTGTGCCTTCGAGCACACTTTGCAGTTTTTCTTTTTCCTGAATCAAAGCTAATTTGGCTTCTTTTTCAGTATGAATGTCTTGAAATGTGCCATAAATTCTGGTGCATATACCATTAGAAAACTCTGTTTGACCAATAGCTCTTATCCAACGCGTATTGTTTTCTGCAGTTACTATTTGCAACATATGGTCAAATGGGACACCTTCAGTTGTCGCTAAACTAACCGAAGCGATGATCTGTTCTCTGCTCTCCCCTTTTTTATAAAAATTTATTGCAGTATCTAAATTGGGTTCGTAATCGGCGCTAACTTCGTGAATTTCTTTGGTTACGGGACTCCAATGTAAGGTCTGTGCAATCAAGTCAATCTCCCAATATCCGATGCGTGCGGCTGAATTACAATTTAATAATAATTCTTCTTGCTTTTTTAAATTTGTTATATCGGTATGGGCGCCCAGCATTCTAACTGCTTTCCCGTCTTGATCCCGTATTGCTTTGCCACTACATTTTATCCAAACCGTAGTGCCATTTTTATGTTTATAACGAACTATTTGCTCATATAAATGATTGGGGTTTTCGCAATGTTTGATAAAATTTTCGGTTGCTTTTTTTAAATCTTCCGCATGAATAATGTCCTGCCAAGAGGCGGACTTATGAGGCATTTCTAGAGGATCATAGCCCAGTGTTGTCCAAAATTTCGGATTCATCCATTCTTCCTCAGGTTTTTCTAAATCCCAATACCAAAGTCCATCTAATGCGGATTCCTGAATGAAATCAAAAATAGAATTGTCTATTTTGATAAGTTCGTATAATTCTTTTTTGAGGTAGCTCATCCGTTTTGAACAAAAAGTTATCGAATCAAAAATAGATTTATTTTTTCCTATTCACAAATTTTTTACTTTTGAAAAGCACAAAAAAAGATAGAATTGTCGTACAAATGAAAAATGTTTAAGAAAAATTGTTTCTCTTTAAATAGTTATTGCATAGAAGAAAAGAATAAGATTTTTGTGTGAAAGTTTATTCTTTTATCTAATGTTAATTTTAGAGTCAAGAACCCACAAATTTAAGTTTGATTTTAGTTTTGACCATATAAAATGGGATTAAGACTCCAATTATTCAAAAAAAAAATTATTTTTGTATGTACACCTTCTTAAAGCGGGAAGTGCTATATAGTTGTTAGCTATTAATCAATAGTTATTTAAACGGATTTAAATTCTTGTTTAATGAAATTTAAAAGAATACCCACCCAAATTAATGAAAAAAATCCCTTTACCTACAAATGAATCGGAACGATTAACAGCTCTTGAAAGTTATTCAATTATGGATACTTTACCGGAAAAAGAGTATGACGCAATAACACAATTGGCTTCCTATATTTGCGGAACTCCAATAGCTTTAGTCAGTTTGTTGGATAAAGAAAGACAGTGGTTTAAATCAAGTGTTGGCTTAGGAGCGTCCGAAACTCCTAGAGAAATTTCGTTTTGCCAATATGCCATCATGGGAGAGGAAGTCTATGAAGTTGCAAATGCTTTAGAGAATAAATTATTTGCTGCTAATCCTCTGGTAACTGGCAATCCTGATATTAGATTCTATGCGGGAGCACCGCTAAAAGACTCAGATGGTTTTAATTTAGGATCGCTTTGCGTTATTGATACGGTGCCTAGGACCTTGAGTACAGAACAAAAAAATGCTTTAAAATTATTGGCAAACCAAGTCGTTTTATTATTGCAATTGCGAAAAAAGAATTCAGATTTAAATACTACCCAAAAAGAATTTCAGAATTTTATTGACCTTTCAAAGGATTTGGTTTGTATTACTAATGTGGATGGATTATTTTATAAAGTGAATCCTGCATTTACGTCCGTATTAGGTTATTCTAAGGAAGAACTGGAAGGAATTCCCTTTGTTAATTTTGTTCATCCGGATGATTTGGCATCAACCTACCATGAAGTAGAAAAACTTTCTAACGGGGAACTTACAATCAGTTTTGAAAACAGATATCTCTGTAAAAATGGGAAATATGTTTTATTGAGCTGGAATACCTCACCAGATCCTATCACTGGTAATCTGTATTGCATAGCCAGAGACATGACTTTAGAAAATGATCAAAAAGAAGCGCTTGTAAAAACAAGTAGTGAATTATCTGCAATTCTAAATTCTACAGAGTTTTCAGTAATTGCGACGGATCTTGATGGAACAATTAAAGAATTCAATAGAGGAGCTGAAATTATGCTGGGTTATACAGCCGCTGAACTAGTTGAAAAAAATTCTCCGGCTATTGCGCATGTTTTAGATGAAGTAATTAAAAGGGCAGAAGAGCTCACGGTTGAACTTGGAGAAGAAGTACTTCCTGGATTTGATGTTTTTGTTGTTAAGGCACGAAAATTAGGGATAGCTGATTCTCATCAGTGGACCTATGTACGAAAAGATGGCAGCACATTACCCGTACAATTATCAGTAACTGCTATAAAAAATAATTTAGATGAAATTACAGGTTATCTTGGGATAGCAAAAGACATTACTAAAGAAAAAGAAGCACAGTTAAATTTAATAAACAGTAATAAATTATTAGACGAGTCACAAAGTATTGCTAAAACAGGAAGTTGGAAATTTGATTTAATCACAAAGGATTTAATTTGGTCAAAAGGACATTATAAAATTTTCGAAATTGATGAATTAGCTCCGGAAATCCTATATGAAGCTTACAGAAAGATTCTACGCCCGCAAGACTTGGTACTATTAGATAAAGAAATTGAAAAAAGTGTTGCTACAGGTCAGGATTTTGAGTTTTTAAACAGTATTGAATTCCCTGATAACAGAGTAAAATACATTTTAACTTTAGGTGAGGTTATCAAAAATGAAGCGGGAGAAGTTATAGGTGCTCAAGGGAGTATTCAGGATATTACTGAAAAGACATTGGTGGAACAAAGTTTGATAAATAGCAATAAATTATTAGATGAATCACAAAGTATTGCGAAAATTGGTAGTTGGAAATTTGATTTAGCTACAGATGATTTGGTTTGGTCAAAATCACATTACAATATTTTTGAACTGGAAGAGTTAAGTTCTGATAAGTTATTTGCTGCCTATAGAGAAAGGATATTTCCCGATGATTTAGAAATATTAGATAATTTAAACCATGATAAATTAGATATTGATCAAGATTTTAAAATTAGTTATCGAATAGTTTTACCAGGTAATAGATTAAAGTATATTTTAGAAATTGGGAAGCCCATTAAAAATGAAAAAGAGCAAATAATTGGTTTGCAGGGTTCTATAATGGATGTTACTGAAAAAACACTTGCAGAGCTAAAAATTGCTGAAAAAGCAAAAGAAATCAATGACATCAGAGCCGCATTAGATGAATCTTCAATTGTTTCTATTATGAATAAAAACGGGGTGTTTTCATTTGTAAATGATAATTTTTGTACTATTTCTAAGTATACAAAAGAGGAATTGGTAGGAAAAGACCAAAGAATAATTTCAGGTGACCTTTCACCGGATTTCACTAGAACGATATACAAAACAATTATAAACGGGAATGTATGGAAAGGAGAGATTAGAAATTTAGCTAAGGACGGAACGTATTATTGGGAAAAAACAACCATTGTACCCTTCTTAGATGAAAAAGGAAAACCATATCAATATATTGCTATCAGTGCGGACATTACCGATCAGAAAAGTGCCGAAGAAAACTTAAAAGTAGCATTATTAAATCTTGGGAAAACGAATAAAGAGCTCGATCAGTTTGCATACGTAGTGTCACATGATTTGAAGGCTCCTCTCAGGGCAATCAATAATCTTTCGGAATGGATTGCTGAAGATATGCCGGATATGCCAAAAGAGGTAAGCACAAACTTTGATTTATTGAGAGGTCGTGTGATGCGAATGGAAAATTTAATTAATGGAGTTTTAGATTATTCGCGTATTGGACGGGTTGAAATTGCGAACGAAACTATTGATTTGAAACTAATGCTAAGTCAAATCGTAGATTCGATTGTTCCAATGGAAGGTTTTGAAATTACAATTGATGGTAACTTTCCGATTATTGTATCTCAAGGAATACTGTTGCAACAGGTTTTTAGTAATTTGATTAGTAATGCAGTAAAATACAATGATAAACCTTTGGGGAAAATAGGATGTCATTATAAATCGGTATCCGGTTTTCACCAATTTAGTATAAAAGACAACGGTCCAGGGATTGAGGAAGAGTACCATGAAAAAGTATTTAAAGTTTTTCAAACCATTGAAGCGCGCGATGTAAAAGAGAGTACCGGAATTGGGTTATCTATTGTCAAAAAAATTATTGAAGAAATAGGAGGAACTATTCATATTGAATCCGAACAAAATAAAGGATGTAGTTTCATTTTCACCGTGCCTAAATAAATTAAAATGGAGGAATCTGAAAAAAAGTGCCAAGAAGAATTGGTAACCCTTAAAAAAGAATTTGAAGAGTTTATTTATATTGTTTCACACGATATAAAGTCGCCAATGAGAGCGATATCAAATATAACGACCTGGATTGAAGAAGATCTGGGAAGTGATGTAAATCAAGATGTTTTAACTAACTTAGGATTGTTGAAAAATAGAGTAAGCCGCCTTGAGAACATGATGAATGCATTGCTTGAACTTTCGCGGGTTGAACGAACAGAATTAGAATTTTATGAATTGAATATTCCTAAAATGGTTTCCAGTTGTATTGCTTTATTTGATAACACAGCAAATGTAGATTTTCAATTTAATACTGATCTGCAACAGGAGAATTGTATCACTTTAGGGCTGAAAATGCAAAAAGTAATAATGTGTGTGCTTGATAATGCTGTACGGTTTAATCATGAAGAGAACAGGAAAGTATTTGTTGACGTAAGCGAAAATGAGAATGATTATGAAATAAAAATCAGTGATAATGGTCCGGGAATACCGGAACAGGCAATTCAGAAAATTTTCTCTATTTTTTATACCGTTAATTCTAAAGATGAAGCGAATACAACTGGAGCTGGTTTAGCCATCAGTTGTAAAATCATGAAATTAGTGGGAGGGAAATTAGCATATGCACCGGGATTAATCAGCGGTTCAGTGTTTACAATAAATTGGCCCAAAACAATAACATTTAAAAATTAATATGATGAACCAAAAATTGGTAAATATTTTATTAGTCGAAGACGATGAAGTAGACGTAATGAATGTAAAAAGAGCATTCTCTAAAAACAATATTATGAATCCGCTTTTTGTTGCTGGAAACGGAGTGGAGGCCCTTGAAATGCTCGACGACAAGATAATTCCTATGCCTAAAATCATTATTTTGGATATTAATATGCCAAAAATGAATGGAATCGAGTTTCTGAAAATTATGAGAGAAAACGAAAAATTTAAAAATATATCGGTTTTTGTGATGACCACTTCAAACGAGGACAGTGACAAGATCAATGCTTATAATTTGAATGTTGCCGGATACATTCTTAAACCCCTTTCTTTCGAAAAATTCTTGACTTCAGTTGCTACGCTCAAAAATTTCTGGCAATTATGTGAAATGTAATTTATTTAAATTATTTTGGTTATGGGAAACGCAAACATCTTGCTGGTAGATAATAGAAAGACCACAATTGAAAATATCAAAAAGTCTTTTTTAGAAATTGATTGTAAGCATACTTTATTTTCAGCAGAAAACGAAAATGAGGCATGGTTAATGTTAGATGGATCTCATAAAATAAATCCTGTTCCTAAAATAGTACTTATTGATGTGAACAGAACAAAGAAAAAAGGAATAAATTTATTGAGTGCAATACGAAATCATCCAGATCTGAAATCGATTTTAATCTTTGTGATTACAGACTCGGATGAAGATATTAATAAAGCAGCAGCTTTGAACCTGAATATTGCCGGTTACATTCCAATGTCATTTGAAAGCGATAAATTGAATTATTCTCTTTCGGTATTGAATGATTATTGGAATATCATCGAATTTTCAAGTCAAAAATAACAGCATATTATGGCCCTTGTTTTAAAAATTTTAATAATCGATGATGACAAAATCGACTCTATTACAATCAGCCGTTCGATATCTCAATCTGGAATGATTGCTGAGGTAGACAGTGTGTTTTCTGCAAAAGTAGGCATGGAAAAGATTGAATCAATGTATTATGACTTAATCTTTTTAGATTATTTGATGCCGGATACGGATGGAATTTCTTTTTTGAAAAAAGTAAGAACGGCAGGAATTGAAACACCTATAATTTTTGTAACCTCACAAGGTGACGAGAAAATTGCCAGTCAGGCCATACTAAGCGGTGCTTCGGATTATATCCCAAAAACCCTCTTGACTCCTGATGGTGTTTCTCAAAGTATTAGAAATGCAATCAAATTACATGAAAGTATAAAACTCCGAAAAGATACTGAATTAGCGTTGAAGGTAAATGCTAACCGACTTCTGGAAGCGCAAAAGTTAGCCAAAATAGGAAGCTGGGAAATTAATTTAAGCACTAATGAGGTCTATTTTTCGGATGAATTCTTTACTATTTTCGAAATAGAAAACGAAGAAATTGCTTCAGTTAATTTTTTTAAATCTTGTTTTACTGATACTGAAGATTTAGCTCTTTTTGAAAACAATCTGAACCATGTTATTAACACAAATGCAGAAGTACAGTTTCATCATAGCATCACAAGTAAAAAAGGAACGGTAAAATATATCAATGAATTCATCAAATGTGTGAATGACGAAAATGACAAACCGTATAAAATTTTGGGAACCATTCAAGACATCAGTGAACAAAAACGTACAGAAGCAGAATTAATTAAAGCAAAAGAATTAGCAGAAAAAGCAGTTGTTGTAAAAGAGCAGTTTCTTACTAATATGAGTCATGAAATTAGGACTCCTATGAATGGAATCATTGGATTTGCCAGAATTCTTGAAAGTACAAATCTAGATAATGACCAGAAGCAAAGCGTGGAAGCAATTAAAAAAGCCAGCCATAATTTGATGTATATTATTAATGATATTCTCGACTTTTCTAAAATTGAAGCCGATAAAATGACTTTTGAAGAAGTACAATTTTCTCTATCCAAAACAGTGAGTTACGTGATTGAATTACTATCTCCTAATGCAAAAGAGAAAAAAATAAAATTATTATACGATATTGATCCGGATATAAATGGCATTTTAATTGGAGATCCTACAAAACTATCTCAAATTTTAGTAAACTTGGTTGGGAATGCTTTAAAATTCACCGAAAAAGGATATGTGGAAGTAGTCGTTACTGAAATGCAGGAAACTGAAACCGATACTTTGATTAAATTTTCAGTAATCGATACCGGAATCGGTATTGCAAAAGATAAAATAGATTCCATATTTGAAAGTTTCAATCAGGCTTCAAACGAAACTGCTAGAAAATATGGAGGAACCGGGCTTGGTCTTACCATAACGCGAAAACTGGTCGAGTTACAGGGCGGAAAAATTACTGTTGAAAGTGTATTTGCAGAAGGAAGTGAATTCTCTTTTTCATTGCAGTATAAAAAGGCGGAAAAAGCAACAAGCAATCTCACTAAATTAAAAAATACGGTAATCAATCCTGATTTCTTAAAAGACATAAAAATACTTTTAGTGGAAGATAATGAATTGAATCAGCTTCTTGCGATGAAAGTTTTTGGAAAATGGGACAAACAAATTGATATTGCCGTTAACGGAAAAATAGCGATTGAAAAGATCACGAATACCGATTATGATATTATTTTGATGGACATCCAAATGCCGGAAATGGATGGGAATGAACTCACACATTATATTCGGACTCAAATGGGGTATAAATCTAATGTTCCTATTATCGCTTTGACGGCGCATGCTACATTGGGAGAAGAGAAAAGATGTTTGCAAAATGGAATGAACGATTATTTGTCTAAACCCTATGATTTTAATGTATTATTGGAGAAGTTATATCATAATGTAAATTTAAATAAAGGAATTCATTCACCATCTTCAAAAACACTAAATGAAGTGTTGACAGGAGATAAATTAGTTAATTTTAAATATTTAAAGGATTTCGCTGAAGGAGATCAGAGTTTTATTAAAAATATGGTTGCTATTTTTTTAGAAAACACACCAGAATCCATAGAAATTATTTTGAAATCAAACAAAGATGATGACATAAAAACGTTGAAAGAAGAAATTCATAAGCTAAAATCGTCCATCAGTTTATTGGGTATTAGCAAGGCTTCAGAAAGTATAGAAATTATCGAAAATGAAATTGAGACAAATCCCTTGAGTCAGAAAAGAAGAGATGAAGTTGTTTATTTAAATAAACTTTGCCAGTTGGTTATTACTGAGCTTGAGTTTGTAGAAAATATTAAATTATCCCATGATTCTTATTTTTTTTAAAGCTATAAACTTATAAAACTATTTGTATGAAGAAGATATTAATTGTGGATGATGACGAGATGATGTTGAAAACCATGGAATTCAGATTGGTTAAAGAAGGATATCACGTGATTCTATGTCCAAACGGTCAAGTTGCTTTAGATAAAATAGTTTCAGAAAATCCAGATTTAATAATTTCTGATATCATGATGCCTTATATTTCCGGATTAGATATCGTAAGAAAAGTGAAAATCGAACTGCAATTAAATATACCAATTATTATACTTTCAGCTGTTGGATTAGAGAAAACAGTATTGGAAGCTTTTGAACTTGGCGCAGATGATTTCATAACAAAACCTTTCACTCCAAATGAATTATCCGTTAGAGTGAAACGCCTTTTGATTAAAAAATAGTACTTTCAAAAGCTTCCCTTTTAAATAATAATTTCATATATTTTACTTTAAACCGGTTAACGTTATACAAGTAAATCAACGCTTATAAGACGCATGGCCAGGGCTGTTTTTAAAATTGTAACACGTTTAAAACTTCCTTCTCCAAATTCCTCAAACTCTTTACGCGATTCATACAACTGTGGTGCTCTAACTCCCAACTCTCTGGCGAGTTGTGATACATTTGTTCTATCATAACTCAATTAAACGGCTTTCTCTTTAAAAGCTTTGTCATAAATTTTTCAGACTTGTTTCATAGGCTGAAATTGAGTTTAGTTTTTAACTTTCTGTGATAGCTAAGTCAGCATGTCTACTAAAGCATTTAACATGTACGTTTTGTGTTAAGGATGGCAGTGAAACTCCTTTTATTAAGCACAGCTGAATAAAAGATTATAACGGAAAGCCTTACCTTGTTGCAGGACTAAACAAAGTAATTTATACAATAGCACTGCAACAAGGACACGCCAAAAAATAAACGCCATAAAAAAACCGACTTGTTTTACAAATCGGTTTGTATTTAAAGAGGATTTTCGTTTATACAAATAAGCCTTCGATGCTTAAATAGTGTTCGCCGGTGTCGTAACAGAAGGTCAGGACTTTGGCGTTTTCAGGGATTTTAGGTAGTTTTTTGGCCACGGCTGCCAGCGAAGCTCCAGAGGATATTCCTACGAACATGCCTTCTTCTTTAGCGGCTCTTTGGGCATAAGCAAATGCTTCGTCTTTGCTTACTTGGATGGTTCCGTCTAAAAGCTCCGTGTGCAAATTGGTAGGGATAAATCCTGCTCCAATTCCTTGAATAGGGTGGGGAGCTGGTGTGCCACCGCTGATTACTGGTGAGGCTTCAGGTTCTACAGCATACACTTTCAGGTTGGGGAAATGTTGTTTCAATATTTCGGCACAACCCGTGATGTGACCACCGGTTCCTACGCCGGTAATCAAATAATCCAGCCCTTCAGGAAATGCATTTATGATTTCCTGAGCGGTGGTTGTTTTATGAATTTCAATATTGGCAGGATTATCAAACTGAAGTGGCGACCAGGCATTTGGCATTTCAGCAACTAATTCCTGTGCTTTTTCCAGCGCGCCTTTCATTCCTTTTTCGCGAGGTGTCAAGACAAATTCGGCACCATAAAGGCTCATGAGTCGGCGCCTTTCTATAGACATGGATTCTGGCATGACCAGCACTAATTTATAACCTTTTACGGCAGCAACCATAGCGAGTCCAATGCCAGTATTTCCGGAGGTAGCTTCAATAATGGTACCTCCTTCTCTTAATAATCCTTTTTCTTCGGCATCTTCGATCATGGCAAGCGCAATTCTGTCCTTGATACTGGCTCCGGGATTTGCACGTTCCAGTTTAATCCAAACATTGTGATTTGTTCCAAACAAACGGTTGATTTTTACGTGTGGTGTATTACCTATTGTTTCGAGTATGTTGTTGTATTTCATAATATTTATATGGAGAAAAAATTAATATCTTTTATTTCCTGTTGATTCAAAACGGTGTTTTTATTGGATTGCATCACAAATGAATACGGATTCACACTCTTGGTAATAAACGTATTTCCGCCTATAATACTGTGGTTTCCTATGATTGTGCTACCGCCCAAAATGGTGGCATTGGCATAAATAATAACATGGTCTTCTACGGTAGGATGGCGTTTTTTTTCCTGCATGTTTTTTTCTACTTGCAACGCTCCTAAAGTGACTCCTTGATAAATACTCACGTGTTTTCCTATGGTTGTGGTTTCACCAATGACAATTCCAGTTCCATGATCAATGATAAAAGGAACGTCAATGGTGGCACTTGGGTGAATGTCGATTCCGGTTTTGCTGTGGGCATATTCGGTAAGAATTCGCGGCAACAAACAAGTAGTTCGGGAGGCAATTGCATTAGCAATGCGATAGACTTCTATGGCAAAAAAACCGGGATAAGAATTAATAATTTCCTGAATGCAATCAGCGGCAGGATCTGTATCCAGAATAGCCTGAGCATCTTTTTGCATCGAATTATACAATTCCGGAAGCGCGGTGTAAAATGATTCAGCATCATCTAAGATTTCATTGGCTGATTTGTCTTTTACAATCTCCGAAAGAATGGCAATAAAGTTGGCTTTATTTTGGTCCAAAAGCAATTCGATTTGAATGGTTTCCAAAGCTTTTTCAGGAAATAATATTTTGAATAAATCATCAATCCAATTGATGATTTTAGAAGAATCGATTGCTCTTACCCAATTTTTATTTTGGTTTACATGTAGTGTATTCGAAAAACGGTTGGTTTCAGTATTCATTTATAATGGAATAAAATCAGAATTAAACGAGAAAAAAGGCTCGAAATACAAATATACAGTAGAATTAAATAGGTTCATAACCTTGCTTTGTAAATAAATGTTAATATGTTAAATTCCCACAAAATGGATGCTTTGTGTTGGAAATGTTTCCACAAAAAAATCCGATTTGCTTTCACAAATCGGATTAATTTATAATCTGAAATCTTTATTATAAATTCTGAAATCTACAAATGGATTACCTCACCATACGCATCAGCTACAGCTTCCATAACCGCTTCACTCATGGTTGGGTGCGGGTGAATTGATTTTAGGATTTCATGTCCTGTAGTTTCTAGTTTACGCGCTACAACTGCCTCAGCAATCATATCAGTAACTCCGGCACCAATCATGTGACATCCTAACCATTCTCCGTATTTAGCATCAAAAATTACTTTTACAAAACCATCCGGAGTTCCGGCAGCTTTCGCTTTTCCTGAAGCTGAGAACGGGAATTTTCCAATTTTCAATTCGTATCCTTTTTCTTTAGCTTGTTTTTCAGTCAAACCTACAGAGGCAATTTCTGGAGTTGCATACGTGCAACCCGGTACATTTCCGTAATCGATAGGTTCTACATGCAATCCTGCAATTTTCTCCACACAGTTAATTCCTTCCGCAGAAGCTACGTGCGCTAATGCTTGTCCTGGCGTTACATCACCAATAGCGTAATAACCTGGAATGTTCGTTTGGTTGTACGCGTTTACTAAAATTTTATCTTTGTCAGTAGCAATTCCTACTTCTTCTAATCCGATGTTTTCAATGTTGGTTTTGATTCCAACAGCCGAAAGTAAAATTTCCGCTTCTAACACTTCTTCTCCTTTTGCTGTTTTCACAAATGCTTTAACACCTGCTCCAGTAGTATCAATTCTCTCAACAGATGAGTTTTTCATGATTTTGATACCTGCTTTTTTCAAAGAACGCTCCATTTGTTTCGAAATGTCTTCGTCTTCAACAGGAACTACATTTGGCATAAATTCTACAATGGTAACATCAGTACCCATAGAATTATAAAAATGTGCAAATTCAACTCCAATCGCTCCAGAACCAACGATAATCATCGATTTTGGTTGTGTTGGTAATGTCATTGCTTGTCTGTAACCAATTACTTTTACACCATCTTGAGGTAAGTTTGGCAACTCACGAGAACGTGCTCCAGTAGCGATAATAATATGATCCGCACTGTATTCCGTAACTTTATTGTCTTTGTCAGTAACATCAACTTTCTTTCCTGGTTTTAGTTTTCCAAAACCATCAATTACATCGATTTTATTTTTTTTCATTAGGAATTGAACACCTTTGCTCATTCCGTCAGCTACTGAACGGCTGCGTTGTACAACAGCAGGGAAGTCTTTGTCAAATGATGAAACAGTCAATCCATAATCAGAAGCGTGTTTTAGATAATCAAAAACTTGAGCTGATTTTAGTAATGCTTTTGTTGGGATACAACCCCAATTTAAGCATACACCGCCTAAGTTTTCTTTTTCTATTACGGCTACTTTAAAGCCTAATTGTGATGCTCTAATAGCTGTAACATAACCACCTGGACCACTTCCTAAAACTATAATATCGTATTTCATTTTGTGCTTGTTTATTTGTTATTTGTACAAAATGCAGTCGGCAAGGCCTCGTGTCATTTCAAAGTTTTTTATTTGTTTTTTATTGGTAAAATGAATTCGTAAAAACTCATTTTATTTTGTGTGTTTCTCTTGTTTAATTATTTGGGCGAATTTAAGGATTTATTCTGTTTTGAGAAAGTTTCAAAGTAATAAAGTGGCAAACTAACCATTTTTCAAAAATTCCCGCTCCTCAAACTCTTTAATTAAATTTTTGCGTCCTTTGCGAAAACTTAGCGCTCTTTGCGGTTTAAAAAACTAATTTGCCACCGAAAACTGGGAATCATACAAATTCTTGTAGTACCCACTCTCGCGGTTGATTAATTCTTGGTGTGTTCCTTGTTCTACAATCAGTCCTTTATCCATTACCACAATTTTATCAGCATTGACAATCGTTGCCAAGCGGTGCGCAATGACAATTGATGTTCTGCCTTTGGTAATCGTTTCC
This sequence comes from Flavobacterium sp. GNP002, assembly GCF_054343795.1. NCBI lineage: Bacteria > Pseudomonadati > Bacteroidota > Flavobacteriia > Flavobacteriales > Flavobacteriaceae > Flavobacterium > Flavobacterium sp. GNP002. Next base: position 82,434 of record NZ_JBTGUW010000001.1, on the reverse strand, counting down.
GTAGCGCGCTGAATCAATTCTTCGGAATACGTGTCTATTGATGAAGTGGCTTCGTCCAGAATCAAAATACTTGGATTGCTCACATATGCTCTCAAGAAAGCAATCAACTGGCGCTGACCGGAAGAAAGCATAACGCCGCGTTCCTTCACATCAAAATCATAATTATCGGGTAAACTCATGATGAATTCGTGTACGCCAATTTTTTTGGCTGCAGCCAAAACCTGTTCGCGACTAATCTCAGAATTATTCAAGGTGATGTTGTTGAAAATAGTATCTGCAAAAAGGAAAACATCTTGTAAAACAACCGCAATTTGTTTCCGTAAAGAATCCAAAGTGTAGTTCTCGATATTGTGATTGTCAATATAAATAGAACCGCTGTTGATTTCGTAGAAACGATTAAGCAAATTGATAATCGTAGATTTTCCGGCACCAGTAGAGCCTACAATGGCAATGGTTTGACCCGCACTCACCTCTAAATCAATTCCTTTTATCACTTCTTCATCTGGAATATATCCAAAACGAACTTTTTTGAACTTGATATCTCCTTTAAAAATCGGAGCTTCGATGGTTCCGGTATCCTGAATTTGATCTTCGGTATCCAAAATGTCAAAAACACGGTTCGCCGCAATCATTCCCAGTTGCATCTCGTTGAATTTATCAGCAATTTGACGCAGCGGATTGAATAACATTCCAATGAACATGGTGTATGAAAATAAATCTCCAAAAGTGGTAAAATTATCGCCGTTTAATATCTTGATTCCTCCATATAACACAATAAAACCAAGCGTTAAAGACGAAATAATATCCGCAATAGGGAAGAAGATGGAGTTATAAAGAATAGTTTTTATCCATGCTTTTTTGTGCTTGTCGTTGATACTTTTGAATTTTTCGTATTCAATTTTTTCACGATTAAAAAGTTGGACAATCTTCATTCCTGTTACGCGTTCCTGCACAAAGGAATTCATATTGGCAATTTGTGTACGTACTTCTTCGAAAGCGACTTGCATTTTCTTTTGGAAAATTCGGGTGAAGAAAACCAGAATTGGCATCGCCACAATCACAATCCAAGTCAAGGTCCAGTTCATGTAAAACATAAAAGCCAATACGACAACCATTTTCATCAAATCACTGATAATCATGAACAATCCCTGACTGAAAATTCGAGCTATCGATTCAATATCCGATACCGAACGCGTTACGAGTTGGCCTACAGGAACGTGATCAAAATATTTCATTCGGAAACTTAGAATGTGTTGAAACAGTTTTGTCCGAATGTCTTTTACAATGTCTTGACCGAGCCAGTTCGCCCAATAGACAAAGTAAAACTGAGAGAATACCTCGAGCAATAGCACAATTCCCATCAGGATGACATACAATAATAATCCTTGTTGGTCTTGGGTTGCAATATAACCATCAACGGTTTGTTTCAACAAATACGGACGTAATGCCGCAAAAATCGATAGTGAAATGGCGAAAATAATTACACCATTAAAACGCCATTGATAGGGTTTGGTGAATTTTAATATTCGTTTGAATAATCTAGTATCAAATGCTTTTGCTTTCATATTTTTTCTTTAAGCCTTATGCTTTAGGCTTTAGGCATAATGCGTAAAGCTTACAGCCTGAAGCTATAAATAATCGTATTCTATTTTGGTTAAATACAAACCATGCGCCGGAACCGAAAAACCAGCTTTATCTCGGTTTTTACTTTCTATGATGGTGGTAAAATCTGCCAGTGAAATTTTGTGTAATCCTATGTTTACTAATGTTCCCACAATGGCACGCACCATATTTCGTAAAAAACGATTGGCCGAAATGGTGAAAATTAGATTGCCGTTTTCTTGCTTCCAATACGCTTCAAAAATCGTACAGTCAAAAGTATTCACATCCGTGTTGACTTTTGAAAAACACTGAAAATCAGTATGATTGAATAGTATTCGAGCTGCTTCATTCATCAAATCGATATCTAATTTTTGATGGAAATACCAACTTTGCTCTTGCGAAAAAACATCTTTGAACGTATTGATGTAGTATTCGTAGGTTCTTTTTGTAGCATCAAAACGAGTATGTGCTTCATCGTGAACCGGAATAATGTCATAAATAACTATGTCTTTGGGCAAGTAAGAGTTGAGCTTGTGTACTAAACTTGGAGTGTCCAACGATTTGTCAAAATCAAAATGAGCATACATCTCTTTGGCATGAACTCCGGTGTCTGTTCTTCCGGCTCCCATAAGATTGATGGTTGTATTCAATAGCACCGAAAACGCTTTGTTCATTGTTTCCTGGACAGAAGCAGCATTGGGTTGGTATTGCCAGCCGTGATAATGGGTTCCGTTGTATGCTAATTTGATGAAATATCTCAAGTGAATTTTTTTGAAGCCACAAAGATACTTATTAATTTTTTTGCCACGAAGTCGCATTGGTGCAAACTTTGTTAAGTTTCGATTTCATTTTTTATTTGGAATTCGAATGTTTATTTTTACCGCAAAATCCTAGCCCTGATAAAAGTGAAAATCCTTTATTGTTTTTCTCTATAATAATAAAGATTGTAACGGATAGCAGGACACGAGCGATGCGAACTGGCGAAGCAAATTGCTCCAGATTACTTCGTACCTCGTAATGACACTATAAATATGAAAAAAATACTTCTGCTTTCTGATACGCACAGTCACATTGACGATACGATTTTGAAATATGTCGCTCAGGCTGATGAGGTTTGGCATGCGGGCGATATAGGTGATTTGGCTGTTACGGATGCGATAAAAAAGCTAAAACCGTTGCGTTGCGTGTACGGGAATATTGACGATGCCACAGCCAGACTGGAATTTCCCTTGCACAACCGTTTTATGTGTGAAGGAGTGGATGTTTGGATTACGCATATTGGCGGTTATCCAGGAAAATACAATCCGAATATTAAAGCAGGGATGGAATCAAATCCTCCAAAATTATTTATTTGCGGACATTCGCACATCCTGAAAGTCATTTTTGATAAAAAACATAATTTATTACACATGAATCCCGGAGCTGCTGGAAAAAGTGGTTTTCATCAAGTACGCACCATGTTGAGATTTGTGATTGAAGGAGATAAAATTAAGGATATGGAAATTATTGAGATGGAAAAACGGGTGTAGTTGTTTTTTTCTGATAGGTAATAGGAACTTCAATAGCCACAGTTGTTCCCGAGTTAATCTTTGAAAGTATTGCGAAAGTTCCTTTCTTATTGTTTATTCGGGCTTTAATTTGATTGATTCCAAAACCTTCCCGAATATAAAATTTATCGGTGTCAAATCCTATTCCGTTATCCTCTATTATGATTTGAAGCGATTTATTGTTTTCTTGAATAGTCAAATTTGCTTGAGTGGCGCGACTGTGTTTTATAATATTGTTTAGTAGTTCCATTGTGATAAAATACATTTTCATTTCGAAATCTTCATTGTAACGTGTTTTTGTAGGTACCACAATGGAGTAGTTAAATTGAATTACTGAGTTTGAATTTTTTTCGCATAAATCTTCTAATGCGTAAAATAAACCAAAACGTGCTAAAAGAGTTGGCATCAATTCATGGGATAAATCACGGACTTGATCATGCGCTTCCTCTAATATAGCTTTGGTTTTTAAGATTTCTTGAGAAATAATTTGGTTCTTCGAAGTGAAAGTACTCAAGTGTAATCCTGCCGAAGAGAGTAAGGCACTAATGTTATCGTGTAAAAAAGAAGCTATTTTTTTTCGTTCTAACTCTTGTCCGTTAATTGATGCGTTGATTATATTTTGATGTACTTGATTTTGAATATCTTTTAGTTTGTTTTTTTGTTTAAGCTTTGAGTTTTCTGAGAAAATGTAAAAAAGGAAAAAGAAAAATAATAAAATAATAATTATTACAATCACAATTTTTTTGTTTCTGGATTGCTCTTGTATTAGTAAATATTCTTTAGTTTTGTACTCGTTTCCTATTTTATCGATTTCTCTTTTATACTCGTCAATTTCAAGATTTATTCCGGCAACATTTGCTTTGTTAAGCTTTTCTTCATTGTTTAATTGAATCGTTAGGTCATTGTAAATTGCCAGATTTTTATACGCATTCTCATAATCTCCATTTTTTAATAAAAATTTAGAAAACTCATGATGCGAATACGATAAATCTGATTTTTCATTTCCTTCAGTTCCTAATTTAATGGCATTTTGAAAAAAAAACGATGCCTTTTGGGTGTCATTTTTATAGCTATGATACATCCCATTTAGCATATTCAGGGCAACAATGGTCGACTCATCGCCATGTTTTTTATGGTATTTGTTTATGTATTTTAAATAGGATAATCCCTCTTCGTAACGACCAATGTCAAAATAGGCCCAAGTAATGTTGAGTTTTGTAAAAACAATTTGAGCTGAATCATGAATTTTAGTGCTGTATTGCAGTGATTTTTTGTAGTAGTAAATTCCTTTTTCGTATTGTTTCTTGTCAAAGCAATAAATATTTCCCAAATTATTATTTAACCAATTTTTTAACTCGTCATTATTGGTTTTATTCGCATGGGCTAACCCTTTATTGTAATAAAAAAAGGCTTTGTCATATTCAGACAATTGATCAAAATTTGCAGCAATCGTGTTATAGGCATATGCAATGAGATTGTCATCTTTTAAAGCAATGGCATAACTTAAAACAAGTCTTGATTTTATTAATGATTTTTCGAAATTTCCCTCTTTCATTAACTTAATTGCCTCGTTGGAAATCAAGGTAACTTCTTTTTTTGAAGGTGCTTTTTTTTGTGAAAAAACAGTGACGCAAGAAAGATTCAGGAGTAAAATCAATACTATAGCAATTTGTTTGTACGGCATAGATACTTTAATTTTTCTGTTTTTTTTGTTACAAGCAAATTGTATTTTAGATAGATAACTCAAGATTTGATTAATTTGTTTTTTATAGCGTATTTAACCAGACTTATAGAGTTTTTGGCGCCTAGTTTTTTCATTATATTTTTGCGGTGAGTTTCAACGGTATTCATACTGATAAACAGTTGGTCACTAATTTCTTTACCACTGTATTCTAGGGATATTAATGTTATGATTTCTAATTCGCGATCAGTTAAAATAGAATTTAAGGTAGACTCATTTTTGATTAATTTTACATTGTCTTTTGTTACCGTATTAAATATTTTTTCACGCACTGATTTACAAAAATATTCTTCGCCTCTTGATACCACCTGAATCGCTTCAACGATATTTTCACCGGCACATTTTTTTGTCAAATAGCCACTGCTGCCTAATTTCATCACTTCTTTAATTATTCTTAAATCATCGTAACTGGATAAAACAATAATTTTACAAGGAAATCCTTTTTCGGCAAATTCCTTAATGACTTCGATTCCATCCTTTTTAGGCATGTTAATATCTAAAATAAGGATATCGGCTTTGTTTTTGGTAACCTCATTGAAAATAGTATGTCCGTTCAGAGAGAATCCAACTACTTCAAAATCAGGAAGGGTATGCAGCAAAGTACGAATGCCATCAATAAGTATTTGATGGTCATCAGCAAGGTGGATTTTAATTTTTTGTAACATATTGGAATTACTATTTTCAAATTTATAAAAAAAATAGGAGAATATCATTTTATAAGATTTCTATTCGCTTTTTAAATCAAATAAAAAGATTAGATACAAAAAAACCCGAATTGTTACATTCGGGTTTCCTTCGCACTAATAAACTAAAATTTATAGGTTTACCTCAATCTGTCCACAGATTTTACAAGATCTTCATCCTTTTTGATAGCTTTATTAGCCAATACTAATAACACGATAGCAACTACAGGTAGAAACATCCCAATACCTTTCTCAGAAACAGCGGGTGTCTCTCCAGATAGATTTAGTGAACGATATACAAACAATCCTAATAAAATCAAATTTAATATGATATTCAATCTGCCAATAACAAATTGATTTTGTCTTTTTTTATAGGAAACAATACTTAACAAAGTCAGTGTAGTACTCAATCCCAGTATTATGGTATACACTTGGCTTTGCATGAAATAAAAGTCTTTTCCATCTTTCATTGTCCATAACGGAATAAAAAATAGTAAGATGCCTGTAACTACAAAAGCAAGTAGTAAATAGATGGTCTGAATTCTTTGTATCATTTGTTAAATATCTTTTACAAAAATATATTTTCTTTTTAATAAATACTATTGTCTGATTAAATTTTATTCGTATTATTGCATCATAATACCGTAAGCACTTCATACTGCGGTTGATTCAAAATAAAGTTCACTACCTATCTTTTACATTATTTTCCAAAAATTAATTAAACTCATAGAACATTCATGTTTGATATTTCTGCATTAAAAGAAATGAAGCTTTCTGAGCTTCAAGAAATAGCTAAATCAGCTAAAACCATAAAAGTTAACGGTGTAAAGAAAGAGACATTAATCAGTCAAATTTTAGAGCATCAAGTGGCAAGTGTTGATTCTGCATCAGAGACAAAAAAAGAAAATAACCTTGATGACGACAAACCTAAAAGAGTTAGAATAGTTCCTGTAAAAAAAGCAGCAATTCAAAAAGCAGTGCCAAATTCTCTTTTTGAAAAAGAAGAAGTTGCAGATGAAATAAATACCCCCGTTGAAAATAATCTTCCGATTGAAGCTGTTGCAAAAGAAGAAGAATCCGCTACAAAGCCGGAATCTGAAGGAAATGAGAAAAAAGTAGGCAAAATTATTAAATTTAATAAATCAGCTTACGAAAAGAAAATTGCTTTAAAAAAGGATAAAGAAGAGGTAAAAGAAGCAAATACAGAGAATGTGATTGTTGCTGACACTGCAACTGAAGAAAAAACAGAAGCTCCTGTTGCTCCAGTAAAAAAGATAAATCCAAACCAATTACATAAGCAAAATCCAAATCAGAATCCAAATCAGAATCCTAACCAAAACCCAAATCAAAATGGAAATGGTAACGGGAATCAAAATCCAAATTTTAAAAATAAGAAAAGTAATTTCGCTGCTTCTGATTTTGAATTTGACGGAATTATAGAAAGTGAAGGCGTTCTTGAAATGATGCCTGATGGATATGGTTTCTTGCGTTCTTCAGATTACAACTATTTGGCTTCGCCGGATGATATTTATTTATCGACTTCACAAATCAGATTGTTCGGTCTTAAAACCGGAGATACTGTAAAAGGTGTGGTTCGTCCACCAAAAGAAGGAGAGAAATTTTTCCCATTAGTTAGAGTTTTAAAAATAAACGGGCACGATCCTCAAGTGGTTCGTGACAGAGTTTCATTCGAACATTTAACTCCAGTTTTTCCATCAGAAAAATTTAAATTGGCAGAAAAACAAAGCACTATTTCAACCAGAATTATCGATTTGTTTTCGCCAATAGGAAAAGGACAACGTGGAATGATTGTGGCGCAGCCTAAAACCGGTAAAACGATGTTGCTTAAGGAAATTGCCAATGCAATTGCGGCGAATCATCCTGAAGTGTATTTGATTGTTTTATTGATTGATGAGCGTCCGGAAGAGGTTACGGATATGCAACGTAGTGTGCGTGGCGAGGTAATTGCTTCTACATTTGACAGAGAACCACAAGAGCATGTGAAAATTGCGAATATCGTTCTTGAAAAAGCAAAACGATTGGTTGAATGTGGTCACGATGTAGTGATTTTATTGGATTCAATTACGCGTTTGGCAAGAGCGTATAATACAGTACAACCGGCGTCAGGTAAAGTATTAAGTGGAGGTGTGGATGCAAATGCATTGCAAAAACCAAAACGTTTCTTTGGAGCGGCACGTAATGTAGAAAATGGAGGCTCATTAAGTATTATCGCTACTGCATTGACTGAAACTGGTTCGAAAATGGATGAAGTTATCTTCGAAGAATTTAAAGGTACCGGTAATATGGAATTGCAATTAGATAGAAAAATTGCAAACAAACGTATTTTCCCGGCTATCGATTTGACATCTTCAAGTACAAGACGTGACGATATGCTATTAGATCAAAAAACATTGCAAAGAATGTGGATTATGCGAAAATACCTTTCGGATATGAACCCAGTGGAAGCGATGGATTTTATTAATGACCGTTTCAAAAAAACGAAGAATAATGAGGAGTTTTTAATCTCAATGAATGATTAATATAAAATTTGAAGTTTTTTAGTTTATGTTTTAAAGTTGTAAAAAGATTAAGCTGAAAAAATAATGATATAAAAAAAAGTCCTCGAATTTCGAGGACTTTTTTTGTAAATTTTAGACTCTAAAACCTATTCTATTTCTTTTTGTATTCTTTTTTCTTTCTGTTCTGAGTTTTCTTTACGTTCTAACAAAGCCATGTAAAATCCGTCAAAACCTGACTCTGAGGCCAATATTTTTTGGTCTTTTATAAAATTGAATTGTTTACCAATGTCAGTTGTCAAAAAGCGTTTTACCTGTTCTTGATTTTCAGATGGTAATATAGAACAAGTAGCGTACACTAATTTTCCTCCCGGTTTTACAATTTTAGAATAACTTTCTAAAACTTCCGATTGTACTTTACGAATATTATCAATAAATTCCGGTTTCAATTTCCATTTAGCATCTGGATTTCTTTTCAGAACTCCTAAACCACTACAGGGTGCGTCAATTAAAACACGGTCTGCTTTTTCGTGTAATTTTTTGATGATTTTTGTCGAGTCAATAATGCGATATTCAATATTGAAAGCACCGTCTCTTTTGGCTCTGATTTTTAATTGCTTCAATTTACTTTCATACAAATCCATTGCAATTAATTGTCCTTTGTTTTCCATCAAAGAAGCAATGTGCAGCGTTTTTCCACCTGCACCAGCACATGTATCCACAACACGCATTCCTGGTTTTACATCAAGGAAAGCAGCTACTAATTGTGAATTAGCATCTTGGACTTCAAAGAAACCTTGTTTGAAAGCGTCAGTTAAGAAAACATTAGCTCTTTCTTTCAGTACCAAAGCATCCGGTTGATTTTTCAGCGTTTCTGTTTCAATGTTTAAATCCATCAAAATAGCACGTAGCGCTTCTCTAGTTGTCTTAAGTGTATTTACTCTTAGAATTACTTTCGCAGGTTGGTTTTGAGCTGCTATTTCAGTTGCCCAAACTTTTTCGCCTAATTCTTTCACGCCTAATTCATCCATCCAGTCTGGAATAGATTCTTTTAAAGCTCTCACTTTTGAAAGTTCGTCAAAACGTCCTTTTATTTTTCGTTCTGGAGTTCCTTCCAGTTGACGCCAATCCGGAATAGGATATCCTCTTAATATTGCCCAAACAGAAAACATTCTCCAAAGATTGTCTCTGTCAAATGGTTCTTTTACTTCGGCTATTTCTGCGTATAATCTTTTCCAACGTACAATTTCGTAGATGGTTTCGGCAACAAACTTTCTGTCAGAGCTTCCCCAACGTTTGTCTTTTTTTAAGGATCTTGCTACCACTTTATCAGCATATTCGCCTTCGTTAAAAATGGCGTTTAATGCATCTATTGTTGTGTAAACTAAATTTCTGTGTAATCTCATTTTAAATAATTGAGGTGCAAAGGTACTATTAATTGATTGAATGTTATATTTTTAATAATGAATGTTGTTTTTTAATTTTTTAGCATAAAAAAACACTGTTTTTAAAACAGTGTTTTTTTATAATTTTAAACTAAAGAAGCTTATTTCACTCTTGTCAAGCCTATGTTCTCAGGGGCATGAAGTACCATTGGAAATTTCTCCACTTTTACAGAGCTGCTGTCTAGTCCAAATGCTCTTTCTTCGGATAAACTTAGTTTTTTGATAAAGAAATAAGAGTTCATAATTATTTTCTCATGCCAACGTAAATCACTGTCATTAGAAAGGAATTTTTCAGATAATACAAATTTGAAATCGCCTATGATATTGTTTTTGTTTAGAGATTCGTATCTACTGGTAATATCTACTTCTCCTTTTTGTACCATATCTTTAATTACTTCTTTAAACATCAGGTTTATTTTTGTAGGTTCTCTAAAACCTAAATTAAAGTCAACTCGATACAAATCATCTTTTACGATTTCGGTTACTTTATATTCGGTTTTATAAGGTTCAGTTAAGATATTTACATGTACAAACCAATAGATGTCAGCTCTTTTAGGTCTTTTTTGTAAAATAGAATACATTACTTTTTCTTCTATTTCATCTATTCTTCCTGCATTGGTCATATAAACTAAATGCGTTGCATATTTAGGTATTGATAAATCAGCACTTAGCTCAACGAGTACTTTTTTATAATCTTCAATTTTGACAATTTTGGTGTAGCTTTTGTTGATTTTTTTGGCTAAATACCAAATGGTCATTATACTTATTAAAGTTATTGCTATGAAAAGAGTAACATAGCCACCATCAGCAAACTTAGTGATATTTGCTGCCAGGAAACTAAATTCGATTGCTAAATATATCGTAATCAGCGGTACTATAAAATACAATTTTACTCTTTTCATTATCAAATAAAAATTAAGTAAAATAGTAGTCATAATCATGCATAATATGATAGCAAGACCGTAAGCATGTTCCATATTACTAGATTCTTCAAAGTGCAATACGATTCCAACACACCCAATAAACAATAACCAGTTTATCGATGGAATATATAACTGACCTTTTAATTCAGTAGGATATTTAATTTTTACTTTTGGCCAAAAATTCAATCGCATTGCTTCATTTATCAATGTGAATGAACCGCTAATTAATGCTTGCGATGCTATTACAGCAGCCATTGTTGCAATTACAATTCCAATGGGTTGAAACCAATCGGGCATGATAAGATAGAATGGGTTTCCATTTTTTCCGCCTAAACTTTGTAATGTTTCTCCTTCATGATGAATTAAATAAGCGGCTTGTCCGAAATAATTAAGTACTAAAGCTGTTTTTACAAAAATCCAACTGATTCTAATATTTTTTCGTCCACAATGTCCCATGTCTGAGTACAATGCTTCAGCACCGGTTGTACAAAGGAATACGAAACCTAAAACAAAAAAACCTTCCGGATGTATAGTTAATAAATGATAGGCATAATACGGATTAATAGCTTTTAATACTTCAGTGTTTTGAGAAATCTGTGTGATTCCTAGAACAGCAAGCATTCCAAACCAAATCAGCATCATTGGTGCAAAGAATTTACCAACTAATTTGGTTCCAAATTGTTGAATGGTAAAAAGTATAAATAGAATTCCTATAACAATTGGGATTGTATTTATTTCAGGATAATAGGTTCTGATTCCCTCAACTGCAGAAGATACTGAGATAGGAGGAGTAATAATTCCATCAGCGAGTAATGCACTTCCCCCAATTATTGCGGGGACTATTAACCATTGGATTTTTGTTTTTTTAACTAAAGCATATAATGCAAAAATACCGCCTTCTCCATGATTGTCAGCACTTAGGGTAATGATGACGTACTTTATAGTTGTTTGTAAGGTTAGTGTCCAAAAAACACATGAGATTCCGCCTAAAACAATATCAGCATTAATAACATGATCCCCAAGTATGGCTTTCATTACGTATAATGGTGAAGTTCCAATATCACCGTAAATTATTCCTAATGAAATTAATAATCCACCTAATGTCCATTTGCTATGGAGGTCTTTGTGTGAAGTGCTCATAAAAATTTTTTAAAAAACTGGTCAAATTTACACTTTTAAAATAAATTAACGCTTTTTATACAATAAAAAAAAACACGGCTGTATGAGCCGTGTTTCTTTATGTTTTTTATTGAAATCTTTTAAGACCTTCTGTTGTCATTTCTGGAGGAATTACCTCTTTGAGATTCATTTCTTTGAGGAGCTGATTCTCTTGAAGAATTACCTCTATTTTGTGACTCTGATCTCTGTGGAGCCGCTTGAGTAGAAGGGCTAGTTCTGTTTTGAGAATAATCTCTTTGAGAATTTCCTCTTTGTGGTGTTGACTCACTAGAAGAATTAGTTCTGTTTTGAGAATAATCTCTTTGAGAATTTCCTCTCTGTGGAGCCGCTTGAGTAGAAGGGCTAGTTCTGTTTTGAGAATAATCTCTTTGAGAATTTCCTCTCTGTGGAGCTGCTTGAGTAGAAGGGTTAGTTCTGTTTTGAGAGTAATCTCTTTGAGGATTTCCTCTCTGTGGAGCCGCTTGAGTAGAAGGACTAGTTCTGTTTTGAGAATAATCTCTTTGAGAATTTCCTCTTTGTGGCGTTGAATCACTAGAAGAATTAGTTCTGTTTTGAGAGTAATCTCTTTGAGAATTTCCTCTTTGTGGTGTTGCCTGACTAGAAGGATTAGTTCTGTTTTGAGAGTAATCTCTGCTAGAATTTCCTCTTTGTGGTGATACTTCTCTCGATGAACTAGTTCTGTTTTGAGAGTAATCTCTTTGAGATCCGGTTCTTCTGTTTGAGTTAGCCACTTCGTTTCTTGAACCTCTTCTTTGATCTAGTTCATAACGGTTTGTTACATTAGTATTTCTTCTGGAAAAGGAATAATTTGGGTGTTGTCTTTCATATCCATTTGAACGTCTAGAACTGTGAAGAACGATTGCACGTTCACTTCGTCTGTAATTAACATAATTGTAATTGTTGTTAATGTTCAAACTAATGTTGATATTATTTCTATATCTGAATATTGGGAACGGATTCCAGGCATAATAATAAGAAGGATAATAACCCCAATTCCAAGTAGAATAATAAGGGCGATAATTAGCAGACCAGAATGAAGCGTAAATTAGTGGAGTGCTATAATATACAGGCTCATAAATGTAATTTTGACCATACATATATACATCTCCTACAACTTGAACATGGATGTTGTTGTTTCTGTCTTTTTCAACGTCAATTGTAGCTACATCTTGATATACATCTGTATCTATAACAGATTGAATGATTATTACGTGAGTCCGATTTTCGACAGTTTCAATAACTCTCAAATAATCAACTTCATTGTCATCATTTAAATCTAAATTAGATATTTGCAGTTCAGGGTCATTCAGGCGACGTTCAAAATCTTGTAGATTTCTGGAGTCACCAAAAATAGAAGCAACAGCTCTCAAATCAAGGTTGTCACTGATTTCATTATTCATTGCATTTACTGATGTTCTATCTTGCGCCTGTATTTGAGTTGCGAAAACAGAAGTCAATAGACTCAATAGTAGCAGTTTCGTTTTCATAATTAATTGAATTAAGTTTGTCCTTTTTTTGATTATCCAATTACTGTGCCAATTAATTTAATCCTTATTTACTATTCTTATTATTAATTGTAAATTAGCCATAAAATGTATAAAAAATGAGAACTTTTTTTTTGATTCTATTGATTTCAAATGTTTTGATATCCTGTAAAACAGCCTATTTTACTGTGAAAAGCGATGCTTATGTTGAATTTAAGTCCGTTCTAGTTGACACATTATTTCAGGATAAAATAAGTATCAGAGCCATTTTATTTGATGCAAATAAAATTTGGTTTGCTGCTGATAAAGGAAGATTTGGTTTTTTTAATTTAGATAACAATCAAAAATTTGAAAGCAAAATTATCAAAGATTCTTTAAAGCTGGAATTTAGAAGTAATGCCAAAACAAAAAAGCATATTTTTATTCTAAATGTTGGAAATCCTGCTTTGTTATATCAAATTTCAAAAGACGGAAAAAAAACAAAATTAGTGTACCAAGAAAATCATGAGAAAGTGTTTTATGATAGTATGCAATTTTGGAATGATAAGGAAGGAATAGCGATGGGAGATCCAATTGCTGATTGCTTAAACATAATAATCACTCGTGATGGTGGAAATTCATGGAGTAAGGTCCCGTCGGATAAATTGCCAAAGGTGATGGATGGAGAAGCTGCTTTTGCGGCAAGCAACACTAATATTATTATTAAAGGGAATAATACTTGGATTGTTTCCGGCGGAAAAAAATCGAGAGTTTTTTATTCTCCAGATAAGGGAAATACATGGACAGTGTATGAAACTCCAATAGTGCAAGGAAAATCAATGACAGGAATTTTTACTGCAGATTTTTTTGATGCTCAAAATGGATTTATAGCCGGAGGAGATTATGAAGTGCGAAATCAAAATTTTTCTAATAAAGCAATCACAACTGATGGCGGAAAAACGTGGAAGCTAATAGCAGAAAATCAAGCTTTTGGATACGCTTCTTGTGTGCAATATATTCCTGAAAGTAACGGAAAAGGGCTGGTAACGATTGGTTTTTCAGGAATGTACTATTCCTCGGATGGTGGTAATTCATGGAAGCAATTATCTACTGATTCCACTCTTAATACCATCAGGTTTATAGATAAGCATACGGCAATTGCTGCGGGGCAAAATAAAATGATTCGCATCAGTTTTAAATAATTAAAAATACCCTAAGTCCTATATAATGAGAGCTTAGGGTATTTTTTTTGAACTAATAAAAATAAAAAATATTATTTTTTTTGACCTTTGTTACGATATTGGTGCAGCAATTTTCTATTGAAATCTTCTTCTGCTTTTTTAAGTTTAACTATTTTCACGGCTGGTAAAATTGTTCTCACATTTTGCATGAATTTTTTTCGTAATAAAAATAACTCTTCTTCAGTATCTTCTATTTGGGCCAAAAAGGCATTTGCTTCTTTTTCAGTTATTTTATCCAGTGAGCCATCATTCATTCTTCTCATGTAGGTTTTCATTTTTTGATGTCTCAGTTCAAACTGTTTGTCGTCAAATGTATTGTAGATGGGCCAGAATCTTTCTGCTTCATTAGCTGTGAAGTCTAATTCAGTTGTGAAAAAAGCTACTTTTAAAGCTTTTATTTGCTCTTTTTTCTCTTTCATACTTTCGCCTTGAGCGTAAAAGTTAAAAGAAACGAATAGCAATAGTATTGGTAATAATTTTTTTAGATTCATTTTTTATTTATTTAATTATAGCTTTAAAGGAAAGCTTTACAGTCTGGTTTATTCTAAAATAAGATTTTCTAAGTTTGAATTTGTTGATAAATGATCTTCTATCGCTTCATCTTCTAAAACAATACCTGTTTTTATGTTATTAATATCTTCGGTTTCTAATACACTTATCAAATCATATTGATTTACATTAGATTGATACGTAATGTAATTTTCTAAAGCCGCAGCATCTAATTCTTGTGTGTTTGTCGAAGAAGGACTTAAAATTGGAATCATCAGAGCTAGTATTAAAACTGCTGCTGCTGCCATCATAATTAAAGTTGTTCTTTTTTGAAAAATAGAAATTACTTTTGGCTCGTTTCTAGGTAATTGCTCCATCATTTTGATTGAAAAATTTTCAAAATAATGGTCTGGAGTTTTAAATCCAGTTTCAATTTTAGGTTCGTTCTCTAATTTAAATGTTTTCATAATGTGCTTTAGACAGTGTTACAGCTAAAAGGTTTAATTTGTCGAAACAAAAGCTTCAATTTTTTTAACGGCAAGATGATAGGATGCTTTTAATCCACCAACGCTGGTTCCCAGAATTTCCGATATTTCCTCGTATTTCAGTTCTTGAAAATATTTCATTTTAAAAACCAATTGTTGCTTTTCGGGCAATAATGCAATCGCTTTCTGTAATTTTATTTGAATTTCATTTCCGTCAAAAAAAACGTCGGCTTCCAAATTATCAATAGTTTTGTTTTGTAAAGTTTCGGATGAAATACCACTTGTTTTTGATTTTTGTTTCAAAAACGTCAAGGCTTCATTCGTAGCAATGCGATACATCCATGAAAAAAGTTTACTTTCTCCTTTGAAATTTTTTACATTTTGAAATATTTTTATAAAAGTATTCTGCAAGACATCATCAGCATCATCGTGATTCAAAACAATGTTACGGATATGATTGTATAACGGTCTTTGATAATCCTGCAATAACTGCTGAAACGCTTGATTTTGCGTTTTAGGGTCTAACAAGTGATTTATAAATTCCTTTTCTTCTTGCAAAGCGATTATTTAAGAGTTAGAATAGAATTTATTAAAAAGGTTTAATCAGCTACAAAAAATTTTAAAATTCAGATTGTTCTTCTTCCTTATTTATTACTGGTGCAGGCGTTTTTACGGCTTCAGACGCCTTTGTAACAGCTGGAGTGAAAGCCTTTGAAGGAATTACTGGAATTGCTTTAGGTTTTATTGGATAATAAATTTCCGTAACCCATTTTGAAGGGTTTTTAATTTCTGTTTTGCTAATGGTGAAATTCTCTACATGAGAAAATGTTGGGTCAAGAGCAATTCGATTGGTATAAATATATGTTTTTGCTTTATCCAAAGCTTTTTTCGTATGCGAGTAATCCCCAGTTAAAGTAGTTTTAATGGCTTCAAATGGTTCCAGTTTTCCGGTTAAAATATCACTTCCTGAACTCGTTAAGATTTGATTTTTTATTGGTACACAAAAAGATAATTTGGTCAAACCACTTACGGTGTCATAAGTGTGATAAATTATAAATGGTTTTCCGTTTAATTCGATATTGTTTTGTTCGCAAAAAGTAATCATTTTTGGGAATACGATTTGACCATTTTTAATGACTTTTGAAATTTCACTAGTAAAGGTTTGTCTCAAATAGAAGGTTCCAAGTTTTTTTACTAATCCATTTACTTTTACCGCATAAGTATTTATTTCAAAATCAAGAGTTTTGTCTAAGTTAGCTAAACTCTTTTCATATGTTTCGCCTATAATTTTATTTATTCCCCCATTAAAAGCAGTATAAACTTTCATGGTGAAACTCATTTTTCCGGTTGTTTTCCATGTCACTTTTGTTCCGCCTATAGTATCCTTAAAACTCCAAAAAACAGATGAGGAAGTTCCATCATAATTCATTTTTTGAGAAATACTGTCATTTTCTTTTACAAAAACGGTCAACATATCTCCAGTTCCCTCTTTTCCTTCCCATGAAATGGTAGCTCCAGGGCCAATTGTTTTTTTAGGGTATGTAATTTGCATTTCAGGATCTTCAACAATCCATGAACTAAAATCTTCCCAGTTTCTATAATCATTAACAAAATTAAATACGGTAGATTTTGGAGAATTTATGATTTGACTTCTTTCTACGGTAAAATCTCCTTTTTGAGTTGCCACAAAAATGGAAAGCGCCACTAAACTTAGCAATAGTAAAAGAAATAAGTATTTTAAAATCCTCATAATATACAGGTTTGTTAATTTTTGTAAAGTTAAAGATTTTATTTACAAGTCACTGAAAGTGTTAAATAAATATAGATGATTTTCTAGATAAAGAATGTTTGTCACTTTATTTTTGGTTTTAATTTAAAGAAGACTTTACGATATTCGATTGTGTTCAACTGATCCGTTTTTGAAGAAAAAACTAAATTCGTATATCCATTTAGTTTAGTAAGTCTTTATTGTTGAGTGTTTTAAATTAAAATGTCCACTATTTAGCGGACATTATTTGTTTGGTTTAAAACACTAACGTTTGAAAAATACTTTTATTAAAAATAAAATCCCAATAAAAACCCCAAATCCTATTAGAATCTTGTAATTTCCTTTATAAAACTCTTTATGTATTTTTATATCTTTTCGATAGGCATAAATTGCTGCGATAATAAATGCAACTAAAAACAAGCCTGCAAACACTAATTGACCTTGACTAAACATAGTTTAAATTATTTCCGGCAAATTTAGTTAATAGTTTAGAAATAGTTGCTAATTTGCCTTTTCATTTAACAAAATAAAAAGATGCAAAAACAGATAAACTCAGTTAAAGAATTTCATACGACTTTTAAAATAGGTCACAGTGAAATTCCTACAGCTAATTTAGGGGAAAGTAAACACACGCTTCGTTACAACTTAATGAAAGAGGAAAACGAAGAATATCTTGAAGCAGTTCAGAATAATGATTTAGTAGAAATTGCAGATGCATTAGGTGATATGATGTATATTCTATGCGGAACCATTATCGAACATGGTTTGCAACATAAAATTGAAGCAGTTTTTGACGAAATCCAACGTAGTAATATGAGTAAGTTAGGTGAAGACGGGAAACCTATTTATCGCGAAGATGGGAAAGTCATGAAAGGACCTAATTATTTCAAACCTGATTTTTCTAAAATAATAGAAGAATAGCGCATAATGTTTAAAGTTTTATTGATGCATAGATTATGATATAAAAAAAAGCGATTTTCACAGTGAAAATCGCTTTTTTAAAATTATCAAATCTTAGAATTATACTTTAACAGTCCATCCAAAAGTATCCTCTTCTAATTTATTTTGGATGTTTTCCAATTTAGTTTTTAGTTGTAAAGCCATTGTGAATTCAATTTTTGGCAATTCATAATAAACATCCTGATAAGAAAATCCAGAAATTGGACTTACTACAGCAGCAGTTCCAGCACCAAAAATTTCTTTCAAAGTTCCATTTTTAGCAGCCTCAACAAGTTCAGATACTAATACGGAACGAATTTCTACATCTATACCTATACTTTTTGCTAAATCAATAAGTGTTTTTCTGGTCACACCATCAAGAATTCTCTCACTTACAGGAGCAGTTAGCAATGTATCATTTATTCTAAAAAATACATTCATAGTTCCCGCTTCCTCCAGTTTGGTATGCGTAGCATCATCAGTCCAAATTACCTGTTGAAAACCTTCTTTATTTGCTAAATTAGTTGGGTAAAATTGAGCAGCATAATTTCCGGCAGCTTTTGCAGCTCCTATTCCTCCATTTGCAGCTCTACTGAAATGTTCTGCAATAAGTACTTTTACATCACCAGAATAATAAGAACTCACAGGCGATAAAATAATCATGAATTTATAGTCATTAGAAGGATTAGCAATTACTCCAGTACCAGTTGCAATCATAAATGGTCTGATGTACATGGCATTTCCTTTTCCTTTTTTAATCCAAGCTTCGTCTAATTGCAACAATTGATTCAAACCGCTCATAAATATTTCTTCAGGAACTTCTGGCATAGCCATTCTTACTGCAGAGGTGTTAAAACGCTTGTAGTTTTCATCAGGTCTAAAAAGCCAAACATCATCATTCTCGTCTTTGTAGGCTTTCATACCTTCAAAAATTGCTTGACCATAATGAAAAACTCTTGTAGATGGGTCTAACAAAAATGGTGCATAAGGTTTAATGACCGGTTTTTGCCATTCCCCATTTTTATAATCACATTCAAATAGATGATCTGTAAAAACAGAACCAAAGCTTAAGTTTGAAAAATCAACCTCGTTTATTTTTGTAGAGGAGGCTTTTAATGTTTCAATTTTGTTAGTTTGAGTAGTACTCATAGTAATATATTGTTTTTTTGATTTTTTTTTAAATGACAAACTGTAGCTTAAAAAAACTTAATGTCCATAAGTTGAAGTTTAATCTTTGCAAAATTAAATAAAAATCAACAAAAGACTTGTCAAAAAACTATTAATTATAGCATTTAACTAAGATTTGTTTACATTTTAAAAAAAACAAAAAAATCATGCCCATTTCTATTGATTATACAATAAATATAGATTTTTCAGAGGCAAACGTATTAGATTTTGATTAATTTTGGACAAACATTGTAGCTTTTAATCCAATATAACCTCAAAATGCGATTTTGAAAAGAGAAATAATCCAAACACTTGATGGTTCAACTACCATTCACATAGCAGAATGGGACGAATGTTATCATTCTAAACATGGTGCTATACAGGAAGCACAGCATGTCTTTATTAAAAATGGTCTTTCATTATTTAAAAGTAGAAATGTTTCTATTTTGGAAATAGGATTTGGCACAGGCTTAAATGCCTTTATTACTTTGCTGGAGTCAAAAAAAATGCAGCAATCAATTGATTACGTTGGAGTAGAAGCCTACCCAATTTCCGTAGATGAAGTTTTACTGATGAATTATGTCGCAGAATTAAATGCAAGTCAAGAAAGTGCAATTTTCGATAAAATGCATGAAAGTAATTGGGGAGAAAAAATTGATTTAAGAGATGATTTTTCACTTACGAAAAGGAAACAGTTTTTTGAAGAAATTGATGATGTTGATAAATTTGATTTGATTTATTTTGATGCTTTTGGATATAGAGTACAACCTGAATTGTGGAGCACTGCTATTTTTGAGAAGATGTATAAGGCGCTTAAAGCGAATGGTGTGCTGGTTACTTATGCCGCTCGAGGAGTTGTAAAAAGAAGTATGATTGAAGTGGGCTTTACTGTTGAAAAACTTGCCGGACCACCTGGAAAAAGAGAAATGTTTCGTGCTAGAAAAGGATAATAGTTATTGTTTAAATAGTTTGTTTTCAGTGATTTAATTTTTTTAATCCAAAACTCATGAATTAAAAACAAAAAAATTAAAACTAAGTTAAATAGTTATGTAGTAATAAAAAAAAATGTACTTTTACAAGACTTTAGAATCCAAATCTAACTAAAAATCAACGTTTACTATGTCAAAAATCATGTATGACTATACAAAATCAATTTTAGAACGAGTGAGTTTTGATCCATTGCTTTTTTGCAAGGAATTAGAAAAAGCCATCAAAACATTATTACCATACGAAATGGAGCAATTGCGAGAATGGTTATTAAATTTTACAATTGGAAAACCAGAATTAAAACAATGTTTACTAATCGTAAATTCATAAAAAAAGGAACCGCAAAACGGTTCCTTTTTTTATTTTTTAGGAAGAGAACTTATAATTTGAACATTTTGAAATACGATAGCACCTTTTACAACTCCTGCAATTGTATTTCGAAGCGCATCAATTATCTGTATTTTTAATTCGCTCTTAGGAAAGATGAGGCTGACCTCTCTGGCAGGTTTAGGTTCCTTAAAATGGCGTAGTTTTAATTTGTCCGTTTCTTTCAAGTCTAAGGTATGTAAGTAGGGAAGCAATGTTGTCCCTAAACCTTCGTCGGCTAATTTTATAAGAGTTTCAAAACTTCCGCTTTCAATTTGGAAACGACTCGTTTCATTTTTACTTACATTTTTGCATAAATTTAAAATCCCGTCTCGGAAACAGTGTCCGTCTTGCAATAGCAAGATTTCGTCTAAGTTTAAGTCAGAAACTTCTATTTCATCCTTCTGAAAATGATGGTGACTTTCCGGAATGTAGGCTACAAAAGGCTCGTAATACAATACAATTTCTTTTATTTTTTCCTCCATCAAAGGAGTCGCGGCAATGGCAGCATCGAGGTGACCATTGTTTAGTTTTATTATAATTTCTTCCGTATTTAACTCTTCGATTATGAGTTTTACTTTAGGATATTTTTTTATAAAATTATTCAGGAACATTGGCAATAGCGTAGGCATAATGGTTGGTATAATTCCCAATCTGAATTCGCCGCCAATAAATCCTTTTTGTTGTTCTACAATATCCTGAATCCTATCAGCCTCGTTGACGATGTTTTTTGCTTGATTTACAATTTTTTGACCAATATCAGTAAGTTGAATTGGTTTTTTAGTTCTGTCGAATATCTGAATACTTAATTCTTCTTCTATTTTTTGAATTTGCATGCTCAATGTAGGTTGAGTTACAAAACACTTTTCGGCAGCTAGAGTAAAATTTTTGTGTTCGGCTACAGCTAGAACATATTTTAATTGAGTAATTGTCATCTTTTATAGTAATATCTGATGCAAATATAAAAACAATCAATTTAACTTATAGTGTAAACATCAGTTTTCTTATCTAGATTTGCTTAAAATAAAAATTATGAAAACAAATATTTTAGGATTACCGGTAAAAGAATCAGAATTGATTGTTAGTGAATTGAATATTTTGTTATCTAATTTTCAAATTTATTATCAAAATTTAAGAGGAATTCATTGGAATATTAGAGGCAAACGTTTTTTTGATTTGCATGTGAAATTTGAAGAATTATATACAGATGCCCACATAAAAATTGATTTAATTGCCGAAAGAGTTCTTACTGTTGGTGGAACACCACTGCATACTTTTGAAGATTACATAAATAATAATCAGTTAGTTGTAGGTAAAAACATTTCAAACGATGAAAAAGCAGTACATTTAATTGTCACGTCATTGTCTCATTTGTTAAAGATAGAAAGGGAAATTCTTAAGAAAGCGGGTGAAATTAATGACGAAGGAACAAATTCAATGATGAGTGATTTTATATCAGAACAGGAAAAGACGATTTGGATGATGCAAGCTTGGTTAGAAGAAAGTTTGTAGTTTTATACGAATTTAAAAAAAGTGTGATGAAATGAATTAACTTTTTTCTATTTTTATTAAATGTTAATTTTTTTTTAAATTTAGAAAAACCATTGCTTATTTAATAAACTTAATTCTATTTTTGCGCAAATGAAAATGATATCTAAAATATTTTTAATTCTATTTATCGCTTTTCTCATCACTCCAACGATAGTTACCGTGATTGAGAAAAGTGCAGATATTTCTATTTTCTACAGTGTTTCCGAAGAAGAACATGCGCACAAAGAAATTAAGACTTTTTTTTATTTAGAATCTCCTACCGAAGTTATTACTTCATCGAGATTATCCTCTAGTGCTATTCTATCTGAGAATTTATCAAAACACGACAATATCACCTCCTCGATATTCATACCTCCGCCCAACGAAGTTTAATACAATTTTCGATTTTAATTTTTTAAAATCAATTTTCACATATGGCATGTGAACAAATTTTTGTATTCAATTTTTAGTTCGGTATTATGACAAAAAAAATCAATCTTTTTGCTAACCTTAAATCTGATTTTGCGTCTGGTTTAGTGGTTTTCTTGGTGGCGCTACCATTGTGTTTAGGTATTGCAATGGCTTCAGGTGCTCCTTTATTTTCAGGAATTATTTCAGGGATTATAGGAGGAATAGTTGTAGGTTATTTAAGTACTTCTAACATAAGTGTGTCTGGACCTGCCGCAGGTCTTACTGCAATTGTTCTTACTGCAGTAACAGATTTAGGTGCTTTCGATATTTTTTTAACTGCAGTTTTCATAGCAGGTCTTTTACAATTGATATTAGGATTTGTCAAAGCAGGAAGTATCTCTAATTATTTTCCAACGAATGTTATTGAAGGAATGTTAGCAGGGATTGGAATTATTATTATTCTGAAACAATTACCGCACGCTTTTGGTTACGACAATGATTTTGAAGGCGATCAAGCATTTTCACAAACCGATGGCAGTAACACCTTTTCTGCGTTGTTTAATATTTTTGATTATATCCAAATAGGCTCCATTGTTATTACATTGGTTTCAATGGCGATTTTGATCTCTTGGGATAAAGTTCCTTTTTTGAAAAAATTAAAATTAGTTCCTGGAGCTTTAATTGCTGTTGCTCTAGGTGTTATTTTGAATGAGATTTTCATTGGTACTGGAAGTGCTTTGACCATTGGAAAAGAACATTTAGTTTCTTTGCCGGTTCCATCATCTTTCGAAGAATTTAAATCAATTATTGTAACGCCTAATCTTTCAGGAGTTACTAATCCTAAAGTTTGGGTAGTAGCATTTACAATTGCAATTGTTGCTTCTATCGAGACGCTTTTAAGCATTGAAGCGTCTGATAGAATGGATGTTCAAAAACGCTATACAGACACTAATAAGGAATTAAAAGCACAAGGAATTGGTAATATGATGAGTTCTCTTTTAGGAGGTTTACCCTTAACATCTGTAATTGTACGTTCTTCTGCAAATAGTAATTCAGGAGCCAAATCTAAAATGTCGACCATCATCCACGGATTTTTATTGTTGATCAGTGTACTTGCCATTCCAGTAATTCTGAATAAAATACCGTTAGCTACTTTAGCAGCTATCTTAATTTTAATTGGATATAAACTGGCTAAACCAGCTACATTCAAACATTTTTGGGAGAAAGGAAAGTATCAATTTGTACCTTTTATAGCCACATTATTGGCGGTAGTATTTTTGGATTTATTGAAAGGTGTTGCTCTTGGAATTATGATTAGTATTATTTTTGTTTTAAAAGGGAATCTTAAAAGAGCTTATTACTTTAGAAAAGAGGAATATGCAGATGGCGATGTAATTCATATTGATTTAGCTCAGGAAGTTTCTTTCTTGAATAAAGCAGCAATCAAACAAACATTAAATCATATTCCGGAAAATTCTAAGGTCATAATTGATGCAAAAGATACGGTTTATATTGCGCATGATATTTTGGATTTAATCCATGAATTTAAAACGACCAGAGCATTAGATAATAATATAAAAGTGAAGCTGAAAGGATTTAAAAAAGCGTATCAGTTAGAAAACACTGATGGCTCACAAAATCATGTTTCTATTGAGCATTACTATGATGCTGCCAAAAGAGTTATGGTTAAAAAGGTTGCAACAGATGAAGAATTCATCAAAGAATAAAACTAAAATTAATTAGGTATTAAATTTTAAAAAAAAGAGTTTCTTTACATTGTATCGAAAAGTTACTAAACGTTTGTATTAATAAAATAATTACACAAAGATTATGAGCGATTTTTATAAAAAAATATTAGAGAATAATAAAAAATGGGTTGAAACTTCTTTAGCGAGTGACCCAAATTATTTCCAAGATCTTGCCAAAGGTCAAACACCTCCATTATTATGGATAGGTTGTTCAGATAGTAGGGTTCCTGCCAATGAAATCGTGGGGGCAAAACCCGGAGAAGTTTTTGTACACAGAAACATTGCCAATATGGTTGTGCATAGTGATATGAATATGTTGAGCGTATTGGATTATGCCGTGAATGTATTGAAAGTAAAACACGTTTTAGTTTGCGGACATTATGGTTGTGGTGGTGTTAAAGCGGCAATGGGCAATGATTCTATTGGTATTATTGATAACTGGATTCGTCACATCAAAGATGTATATCGTTTGCATAGTGCTTATTTAGATTCAATTGAGGATGAAACAGATCGTTTTAATACTTTTGTAGAATTGAACGTAAAAGAACAGGTTTTTGATTTAGCTAAAACCTCAATCGTTCAGGCAGCTTGGAGAAACGGTCAAGATTTGACTTTACACGGATGGGCTTATGGACTGAACTCGGGTTTTGTAACAGATTTAGAGGTTAACATCAGTTCCGAAAAAGATTTGGATGCGGTTTACCAGTTAAAATTTTAATTAAAGAATTATATTATAAAATCCGCTTTTAAGCGGATTTTTTTTTATTCGGTATCCAGATTTTCATTAAAAGCAGAAGGTAATAACGTAGGTATGAATTTGATTAAAATAGGCAACAATAAACTGCCACCAGGAAGTAAAAATATAGTCAACGAAGGAATGGTTTTACAAATTTCCAACAGTTGTTTTTTGACTTTTTTCTTTTCTTTTTCGTCCAAATCTCTTCGAGTAGAGTAGGCCAATAAAACCATTAATTCTTTGCTTTGCACAATTTCCTTTATCAACCTATTTTTATTACGGCTTATAAGCGTAACAACACTTTGAGTAGTTTGATCGTAAAAATGCTTGACAGGATTTGAATAGTTGAAATACGGTATTTCTTTTTTATGTTTGGTTATAAAAGCATCGGTACTGTCTATACTTTGTTTTACAAAATCATCTGAAACCGATACTGTTTCAGCCAGTGAATGTAAAAAATAGGCCTCATTGTTTTCAATTTTGCCATCGCTCCATAAAGCCATTCCGGCAATATCTATCAAATAATATTGTTCTAATTCATTCGTGAAATAATCCAATTGAAGTGTTTCCAGACTTTGTACAGAGATTCGGGAAAATTTGCTGTAACGTATGGAGGCTTCAAAAAGTTTTATTAATAAATCATCATATTGCGATTTTTTAGATTTAATTTTTAAAGCCAGCGTCACAATATTTACAATTGTTTCTTCAATTTTCTTCAGGTATTTTTCTGGAATTTCACCATGTATTAAGTATTGGCGAAAAGCCAAGACATCTATAAAAAGTAACGCATTAGTTACCAGATGGGAGAAATTTTTACTGATAATACTATCATTCGTTTGAACACGTTCATCAATTATTTTTTCGAGTGTTAAGGAAAGAGAATTTTTAGGCAGTATTTTTTTAAACAAACTAAAACCTTGAGGATTCATTTGGTTGTAAAAAGCAACCGTTTGTTTAATGAAATTTTCAGAACTGATTTCGTCATTGGTCAAACAAAAAATACCGTATAAAGTATTTAATAGTGCAACTTTAGAAATCTCTTCTTTGAACCAACCTTTGGTTTCAATTGTGTTTACGGTGTCAAATGTGATTATGTGCCCATAAATAAATCCAGTTTCTCTAACTTTTTGATAAAATGTATCTGTAGTTTTAGAAACCGTTTTCTCTGAAATTTTTTGTTCAACAAAAAATTTATCTATCCAACCTGATGCCGAAGGGTTAATCATTGCTTTAATTTGAAGGTACAAAGCTATACTTTTTTGCGGTAGTTTTACCTTGTGTTTTTTAGTTTAACACAGATTCTACAATTAATTAGTGTTGTTTTTTTAGTTTTAAACAAGATAAATTTAATTGTTATAATTTTGCCTAGAAAATGTATCTGTATAATTTAAAGCCCTGAATTACATTGAAAACAGGGCTTTTATAGGTATTTAAGAATTGAATAAAACTTCAGCTGCATCCCAATTTACTACATTCCAAAAAGAAGCAATATAATCGGCTCTGCGGTTTTGATTTTTCAAATAATACGCATGTTCCCAAACGTCTAAAGCTAAAACAGGTTTTCCTTTTAATCCTTTACCACGCAAACTCATTAATGGATTGTCTTGATTTGCCGTTGAACCAATAACTAATTTGCCGTCCTGAACCACTAACCAAGCCCAACCGGAACCAAATCGTTTCATGGAAGCATCACTGAATTGTTTTTTGAATTCATCAAAAGTACCAAAAGTAGCAGTTATTGCTTCTCCTAATTTACCTTTTGGAGTACCGCCGCCATTTGGTTTCATTAAACTCCAGAATAAACTGTGATTGTAATGTCCGCCACCATTATTACGAATAGCTTCTGGAAATTTCGACATTGTCCCGAAGATACTTTCCAATGATTTAGAATGTTCCACTAAATTTTTATCCAAAGTTTCTATTGCTTTGTTCAAATTTGTGACATAAGCTTGATGGTGTTTGCTATAGTGAATTTCCATTGTTGCTTTATCAATATGTGGCTCTAAAGCATCATAAGCATATGGTAATTTAGGAAGACTATAGTTTCCTTGAAAATCCATAGTGTCTAATTCTAAGATTTGATTTTCTAATTTTAAAGGGTTTTCAGAGGCAAATGCTGAATTAAATAAGCTGGAGCCAATAATTGTCCCTGTGGAAAGTATTGCAGTTTGTTTTAAAAAATTTCTTCGTGTATTATTATTTTCCATAGGTTGAAAATTTATCCTAAAAAGGTGATTAAAGTAGGACATAAATTTAAACATTAAAAGATAGGGATGGGTTAATAAAGACTTAAAATTTGCTTCGCTTTTTGTTTCTAATATATTTAAAACTTAGTAAAGCGTATAGGAATTATGTAAAATTCATTTCAAATTTGTATAAAATATCTTTGTAATTTTGAAAACATCCGCAAATGGAATAGCCTTAAAAAGGGATTCTGTTTTTTGTAAATAAATGAAAATCAGAATATCGGAATCTTTTCGTCATAAAGAACATAAAAAAATCAAAATGAAACATAAAGAAATAGCCCTGACGAGTTGGAGTTTACTCAAGCGTACCTATCATGAATTTGATGATGACAATGCTATAAAATTAAGTGCCTCATTATCTTATTATACTATATTTTCATTACCACCATTGTTAATTATTATTTTGTCAATCTTTAGTTTTTTCTTTGGAAGAGAGGCAGTTACAGGAAGATTCTTTGGTCAAATTAATGGTATGGTTGGGAATGAGGCAGCAATTCAAATTCAAGAGACAATTAAGAATATAGAACTTTCTGACAGTAATACATTTGCGGCTGTTTTTGGAGGAATTATGTTGCTGATTGGCGCTTCGGGTGTGTTTGCTGAAATCCAAAGTTCCATTAATTTTATTTGGGGCTTGAAAGCAAAACCCAATAAAGGGATTATGAAATTCATTAAAAACAGACTGATGTCATTTTCTATGATTGCTTCGGTTGGTTTTTTACTGATGGTGAGTTTAATGGTCAATACAGTGATGGACGTTATCAACGCGCGATTACTTGTTTATTTTCCTGATACGACGGTCTATATATTTTATATTTTCAATATAATAATCTTGTTTGCAACAACTACCATGTTATTTGCTATCATTTTCAAAACTTTGCCTGATGGAAATATTGATTGGAAAGATGCTTTGATAGGATCCAGTTTTACTTCATTTTTCTTTATGTTTGGTAAATTTGCTATTGGCTTTTATTTAGGAAGTTCAACTGTTGCGACTGTGTACGGTGCTGCAGGATCAATCATAATTATTTTAATTTGGGTCTATTATTCAGCTATAATTTTATATTTTGGAGCTGAATTCACTAAAGTATATGCTAATGCACATGGTAATAAAATTATCCCAAATGGGTATGCTGTCGCAATTAAGGTGGAAGTTGTAGAGGTGAAAAAAAAATAAATTCATGCCTGATTTCAAAGGTTTGATGCCTTTAAAAGATTGTTTTTGTAAGACTCTATTTTGTATTTATTTTTTGGGAGAAACGATATATTGGCAATGTTTTTGCTTTATATTTAAAATATAAAAATCAAAAATTGAACACATGAAAAAATTAATTGTATCGCTGACTATTTTATGCTTGGCATTTATCTCTTGTAACTCGGTCAAAACAGCAACAAATAAAACAGCTTCACTTGAAGGAACGTGGGAGTTAAATTATATTACAGGTCCAAGAATTTCTTTTGAAGGATTATATCCAAACAAAAAACCAACTATCACTTTCGATTTGAAAGAGAACAACGTTTCAGGCAGTGGTAGTTGTAATAGATATTCAGGTAAACTAAATGTAGTTGGCAATAAAATCAGCTTTAAAGAGGGAATGGCGATGACCAAAATGATGTGTACGGATATTCAAGGTGAAAATGTTTACATGTCAACTCTAGAAAAAATAGATTCTTATGCAATTTCAGAAGATGGAAAAACCTTAAATTTCATCATGGACGATATCGCAATGATGCGTTTTGAGAAAAAATAAATTTAAAATTTTAGTTTAATTTATCTTTAGAATCTTTCAATGTGTATTTAATATTGGTTTTGTAATATCAATACGAAAACATTAAAAAAGTATATCATGAGAATAAAAACATCAATATCAGTAATTTTCTGTCACTCCTAATGACTACTGGTTATGCCCAAGAAAAAAGTAAGAAAGAATTAAACGAAGAACATAAAATAGAGAAAAAGAGACAGATAGATGTATTGGTGAATCCCAAAATGTTTGTTTTTATTGGGAAAACAGCTTTTTCTCAAGGGTTTAGAACTATGGATTTAACCACGAATTCCAATTATGTGGAATTTCATCCTGATATGATCAAGAGTGAAATGCCTTTTTTTGGCTGAGCATTTAGTGGAGTGGGTTATGGTGGTGATGGAGGGCTGAAATTTGAAGGAATCCCGCAAGAATTTACTATTGAAAAAGGTAAAAAGGCGTATCAGATAAAGCAGTTGTCAGAGGCGATAAAGATACATACAGACTGTTACTTTCCATTTTTTTTGAGGGTAGTGCTACACTTTCCATCAGTTCCAATAATCGAAGTACGATTTCTTATAATGGCGAGATATTCAAAATTGAAAAAAAAGGGTTAAGTAATCTTTTATGGAATGAAAAATTTAAATAATAAAAATACAATATGAAAAATAAAATTATTTTACTTGCCTGTACTTCATTATTCTTTTTTAGCTGTAAAAAAGAAATGAAAAAAGAGGAAGTTAAAGCGGACTCTATTGCAGTTGCAGATACTAAAGCGACAGACATGCATAATTCCCAAAACTCTTTAGATTGGCAGGGAACCTATAAAGGAATAACTCCTTGTGCCGATTGCGAAGGAATTGAAACTGAAGTTGTTTTGAATAAAGACATGACTTTTATTATAAAAACAAAATATCTAGGAAAAGGAGACTCAAAAACATTCGAAGAAAAGGGTACTTTTGTTTGGGATAAAACGGGGGGAATTATTTCTTTAAAAGAGTTGAAAGATAAACCAAATCAATATAAAGTGGGGGAAAACAGGTTGATGCAATTGGACATGGAAGGCAAAGTAATTATAGGAGAAACCGCTAGGATGTATGTTTTAAAGAAATAAAAAAAACCGCCTTGTTTTCAGGAACAAGGCGGTCTTTTACAAATAAAATTACTAAAAACTATCTTCTAATTAAAAACAATATTCATTTTCAGCCACTAATTTAGAAGTGATTATTTCTCTCAATCCTACAATATTTGGCATGTTGGTGTATTTAGTAAAACGACGTAATCCCATTAACATCATACGTTGTTCATCACCTTCAGCGAAAGAGATTACACTTTCTTTTCCTTTTTGAGTAACAATATCTACCGCTTTATATAAGTATAATTTTGCCATAGCAATTTGCTCTTGTATTTTAGCTTCTCCCTCTTTTTTGGCTAATTTTTCAGTTCTAAGGATAGTACTTTCAGCCATGTAGATTTCGATTAAAATATCCGAAGCTGCCATCAATAATTGTTGGTGTGAATCTAAATCTGGGCCGTATTTTTGAACAGCTCCACCGGCAACCATTAAGAATGCTTTTTTCAATTTGCCAATCATTTCTTTTTCTTCTGCAAATAATTCAGAATAATCAGGAGTTTCAAAAGATGGAATTCCCATTAATTCTTCTTGCACTTTTGATGCAGGTCCAAGTAAATCAACGTGACCTTTCATTGCTTTTTTGATCAACATTCCTACTGAAAGCATTCTGTTGATTTCGTTTGTACCTTCGTAGATTCGGGCAATACGAGCATCTCTCCAAGCACTTTCCATAGGTGTATCTTCAGAGAATCCCATTCCACCAAAGATTTGAATTCCTTCATCAGCACAGTTTTGTACATCTTCAGAAACCGCTACTTTTAGGATAGAACATTCGATAGCAAATTCCTCAACACCTTTCAATTCTGCTTCTTGATGTGAAGTACCTTCAGCTTCACGAGCTGTAATTCTGTCTTCAATATTTTTTGCTGCTCTATAAGAAGCACTTTCACCAGCATAACAGCTTGTTGCCATTTCCGCTAGTTTTGCACGAATAGCACCAAACTGAGAAATTGCAGTATTGAACTGGATTCTTTCATTTGCATATTTCACTGAACCTGAAATAACTCTGCGTTGCGCGTCCAAACAAGCTGCTGCTAATTTGATACGACCTACGTTCAAAGCATTCATGGCAATTTTGAAACCGTTTCCTCTTTCTGATAACATGTTTTCAACAGGAACTTTCGTATCACTGAAGAAAACCTGACGTGTAGAAGAGGCACGAATTCCTAATTTATGCTCTTCTTCACCCATAGAAATTCCATTGTCTGGAGTGTTTTCAAGTATAAAACCGGTAATGTTTTTGTCATCGCCAATACGGGCAAAAACGATAAACAAAGAACAAAATCCTGCATTCGAAATCCACATTTTTTGTCCTGTGATTTTGTAATGTGTTCCATCTTCTGATAAAACTGCTTTTGTTTTTCCGGAATTAGCATCTGATCCTGCGCCCGGTTCTGTTAAACAATACGCACCAAACCATTCGCCAGAAGCTAATTTAGGAACGTATTTTTGTTTTTGTTCTTCAGTTCCGTATAAAGTGATTGGCATCGTTCCAATTCCGGTATGCGCTCCAAAAGCAGTCGAGAACGAACCCGTTGCTCCCGAAATATAATCACAAACCAACATTGTTGATACAAATCCCATTCCTAATCCACCATAAGCCTCTGGTACTGCAACTCCTAAAAGTCCTAAGTCTCCGGCTTTTCTCATGGTTTCTTCTGTATAGGCGTAATCTTTTTTCTCAAAACGATCTTTATGTGCCCATAATTCTTTGTCTACAAACTCTTTTACAGAGTCACGCATCATTAATTGCTCTTCTGAAAAATCTTCTGGAGTAAAGATATCTTCGCATTTTGTTTCTTTTACCAAAAACTGACCGCCACGGGTTACGTTTTTTTCGATTGTATCTGCCATTTTTTTATTTTTTTATATGTTTTATTTATAATCTAAATCCTCAATAAAGGGATGGAAATGTATGACTACAAAAGTTCGTAAATCCCTGCTGAACCTTGTCCTGTTCCTACACACATACTCACAATTCCGTATTTGCTTCCTCTGCGTTGCATCTCGTCGAATAATTGAACAGACAATTTTGCTCCGGTACAACCTAGTGGGTGACCTAATGCAATTGCTCCACCATTGACATTGATAATATCAGGATTTAGATTTAATTCTCTCGTTACTGCTAATGCTTGTGATGCAAAAGCTTCGTTTAACTCAATTAAATCAATATCATTTAATGTTAATCCTGCTTGTTTCAATGCTTTTGGAATTGCTTTTACCGGTCCAATACCCATGATTCTTGGTTCCACTCCAGCTGACGCAAAGTTTACCAAACGGGCAATAGGAGTAAGGTTCAATTCTTTGACCATTTCTTCGCTCATGATTAGAACAAATGCTGCTCCATCACTCATTTGAGAGGAGTTTCCTGCAGTTACACTTCCGTTCGCTTCAAAAACGGGCCTTAAACCTGCCAAAGCTTCTACAGAAGTTCCTGCTCTGGGACCTTCATCTTTATTGACGATATATGATTTTGTTTCTTTTTTACCATTTTCATTGATAAACGTTTGTTCTACCGTAATAGGAACAATTTGCTTGTCAAATTTACCTTCGGCTTGCGCTTTTAGGGCTTTCATGTGTGAGTTATAAGCAAACTCATCTTGGTCTGCACGAGATACATTGAATTGTTGGGCAACAGCTTCCGCAGTTAATCCCATTCCCCAATAGTAATCTTCGTTACCCGCTTTTGCAACAGCATAATCCGGAGTAGGCTTGTAACCTCCCATTGGAATAAAACTCATGCTTTCGGCACCACCTGCAATGATACAATCTGCCATTCCAGACTGGATTTTGGCTGTAGCCATACCAATTGTTTCTAATCCTGACGCGCAATAACGGTTTACGGTTACACCCGGAACATCTTCGATTTTCAATCCCATCAAAGAGATCAATCGTCCCACGTTTAGTCCTTGTTCTGCTTCTGGCATCGCATTTCCTACCATCACGTCGTCAATACGTTTTTTGTCGAAATCAGGCAACTCATTCATCATAAACTGAATCGTTTCTGCTGCCAATTCATCAGGACGTTTAAATCTAAAAACGCCTTTTGGAGCTTTCCCCACGGCTGTTCTGTATGCTTTAACTATATAGGCTGTTTTCATTTTTAAAATGTATTAAGATTTAAGTATTAAGTATTAAGATTTTGGAAGTAGATTAGACTTTTTGGACTAATACTTAATTCTATTTCCTTAATACTTTTTCTTTCTAATTATTGGTTTTTCAGTGTTTTTTGAAGTGCGAAATTCATATTACTCACTTCTACTAATTCATTTATTATTGGTGTAATTATTACTTCATCTATTAATCCAAGACGTTTAGAAATCATTAATTGAGTGATTAATTCAAAAGTTGAACCATTTGCAATTCCTAAAAAATGTGCAAATTCATTTTTAGAATTTCTTCCAGATCCTTCTGCAATATTTGAAGGTATTGAAACAGAACATCTTTTCATTTGACTTGTAAGATTGAATTTTTCTTCTTGAGGTAGAGTAATGCAAGCACGGTAAACATTTTCAGTAATGTCCATTGCCTTTTGCCAGATTTTTAACTTTTCAAATTGGTGCATAATTGTTTTACTTTAATTACTGACTCTTGATACTTAATACTCAAATCTTAATACTCAAATTTCTAATTGCGAAGCGGTTTCCCTTTCGTCAACATAAATTGGATTCTTTCCAATGTTTTTCTTTCGGTACACAATGACAAGAAAGCTTCACGTTCTATATCTAATAAATATTGTTCAGATACTAATGTAGCTTCAGACAAATCACCACCAGCCATAACATAAGCTAGTTTATTTGCAATTTTAAGATCGTGTTCTGAAATGTATTTTCCAGCAACCATTTGATTGGTTCCTACTAAGAACATTCCCAAAGCTTGTTTTCCTAAAACTTTTACATCAGTTCTACGGATTGGTTGTGTATAACCAGCTTCTGCCATTAATAAGGCATGTTTCTTCGCTTCTGCAATCTGACGATCTTTGTTTACCACCACAATATCTTTACCGTGTTGTAAAAGTCCAGTATCAAAAGCTTCATAAGCCGAAGTTGATACTTTTGCCATAGCGATAGTCATGAAATATTCTTGTAAAACATTTAATTCCACATCGTTTTTACGGAATAAATCAGAAGCTCTCAAAGCCAATTCTTTCGAACCACCACCGCCAGGAATAACCCCAACACCAAATTCAACCAATCCCATGTAGGTTTCTGCAGCAGCAACCACTTTATCAGCATGCAAACTCATTTCGCATCCACCTCCAAAAGTCATTCCGTGAGGAGCAACTACAACAGGGATTCCAGAATATCGCACACGCATCATTGTGTCTTGGAACATCTTGATAGCCATATTCAACTCATCGTATTCTTGCTCGACTGCCATCATGAATATCATTCCGATATTGGCACCAACAGAGAAATTCGCTGCTTGATTCCCAATAACTAAACCTTGGTATTCTTTTTCAGATAAGTCAATCGCTTTATTGATAGCGGCCAAAACATCGCCACCAATCGTATTCATTTTAGACTGGAATTCTAAATTCAAGATTCCGTCTCCTAAATCTTGTATAATCGCTCCGCTATTGCTCCATACTTTTTTGCTTTCGCGAATGTTGTTCAGGATGATAAATGAATCCTGACCAGGAACTTTAGTTTGTGATTTTGTAGGGATATTGTAGAAAAAAGTTGCTCCTTCTTTAATAGAGTAAAAACTAGAACTTCCAGAAGCTAACATATCATTTACCCAAGCAGCTGGTTCAAGACCTTCGGCTTTCATGATTTCGATTCCTTTGGCAACACCAATGGCATCCCAAATTTCGAAAGGACCATTTTCCCATCCAAAACCGGCTTTCATGGCATCATCAATTTTATATAATTCATCTGAGATTTCAGGAATTCTGTTGGAAACGTAAGCAAACATTCCAGAAAAACTTTTCCTGTAAAATTCTCCCGCTTTGTCTTTTCCTTTTACCAAAACTTTAAAACGGTCAATTGGTTTATCAATCGTTTTTGTCAATTCCAAAGTGGTAAAAGAAGCTCTTTTAGCCGGACGGTATTCTAAAGTATCTAAGTCTAAAGACAAAATATCCTTGTCTACTTTTTTATAAAAACCTTGACCTGTTTTGCTTCCTAACCATTTGTTCTCCATCATTTTATTGACAAATTCTGGAAGTTTAAACAACTCGTGTTGTTCGTCATTCGGGCAGTTTTCATAGATTCCGTTGGCAACATGTACCAAAGTATCCAATCCAACCACGTCAACCGTTCTGAAAGTAGCCGATTTTGGTCTTCCAATAACCGGACCAGTCAATTTATCCACTTCTTCAATCGTCAATCCCATTTCTTTTACCAAATGAAACAAACTTTGAATACCGTAAATCCCGATTCGGTTCCCAATAAACGCCGGAGTATCTTTGGCCACGACCGAAGTTTTACCCAAGAATTTTGAACCATAATCAGTAAGGAAATCCAAAACTTCTGTTGAAGTTTGCGGACCAGGAATGATTTCGAATAATTTTAAATAACGCGCAGGGTTAAAAAAGTGTGTCCCGCAGAAATGCTTTTGAAAATCGTCGCTTCTTCCTTCACTCATAAAGTGAATTGGAATTCCGGACGTGTTTGAAGTCACCAAGGTTCCTGGTTTTCTGAATTTTTCAATTTGTTCAAAAACCATTTTCTTGATGTCCAAACGTTCTACTACTACCTCAATAATCCAATCCACAGTAGCAATTTTTGCCATGTCATCAGTGGTATTTCCAGTTGTAATTCTGCTGGCAAATTTCTGACTGTAAATAGGGGATGGTTTCGATTTCAGGGAATTAGCCAAATGCTCGTTCACCAATCGGTTTCTTACGATTTTGCTTTCTAAAGTCAGTCCTTTTTTAGCTTCCGCTTCGGTAAGTTCTCTTGGAACAATGTCCAACAGTAACACTTCAACTCCAATGTTGGCAAAATGGCAGGCAATACCTGAACCCATAATTCCGGATCCTATTACTGCAACTCTTTTAATTGTGCGCTTCATACTTCGTTTGTATTTGTTTTTTCAGTTTGCTCCGCCAGTTCGCTGGCGTTCGTGTGATTAAATATATTTTTGTCTAGAATTAATTCGTTGATGGTTTCAGCTACTTCAATAAAATGTTGCAGCTTTTCCTCAGAGATATGTTGTTTTACCGTTTCATTGAACTTCAATACGGTGTTCTTAGACAATTCTCTTTTTTCTTTACCAAAATCAGTTAGATAAATCAATACGCCACGACCATCTTCAGGATTTTTCTTTCGGATGATTAATCCTTTTTCCTCCATAGATTTTAAGGTTCTGGTTAAGCTGGTGGCTTCCATTCCCATTTTTGGCCCCAAAGAAGTTGAAGGAGTTCCACCTTCTTTATCAATACTCAACAAAGCAAAACCTGTGGCCATGCTCGCATCATATTTTGAAGCTTCTTCATTATACATTCTGGCTACTGCTTGCCAGGTGGCACGTAAAATATAATCTATCGTTTTATCTTTCATATGTAACTATATCGATTTCAAATATAATAAAAAAAATACTATGCATGCATAATATATTGAAATATTTTTTTGAAATTTTTTGTTTAAACTAAAAAACTCCCCATAAAATGAGGAGTTTACTGGTTGCTTTTATATTTTATTTTAGTTTTCCATTCACTAGAGCAATTACTGCACCTACTAATGCGGCCATTATAACTGTAATTGCAACATCTAACCCTATAGTTTGATAATTGATTGCAGATGTCATAGAATTCATAAAGAAATTAGTGTACAGTGCTATGAATAATCCAATAACTGCACCGGCTTTAAAACCGGAAGCTACATTCGAAATTCCGGCCCATTTCGTAAAAATATAGGATACGAAAAATCCAAAAGTCATGCATCCTAAAAATATAAATAGCATGTTTTCATTTCCATCAGTAGGGAATGAGTTTTTAAATAGGATTCCGTAAAACAACCATCCTAAAAGAAATTGGACGATACCACCCGCAATACCTGAAACTAAAAATTTTTTTACATTCATAATGTTTGGTTTTATTGGTTAACATAATAAAGGTATTAAAAATAATAAAATAATGGATAAGGTGTTAAAAAACAACCAACTATAAAATAGTTGTCAATCTAAAAGCGTTAGATGCTATTTATTTTGGGCGTGTCCCACAGTCTCGTCTTTATGGACGAGACTGTGGGTCGGGCTGTCCGTTGTATCTTTTATTCCGCTGGCTACATAAAAGGATGCCACTTCAATCCCTCACGCGAATCGTGCATTGAAGAATGATTTGGGTTTTTTAGATTATAATTGTTGAAAGGAATAAATTAAAATTTATTAAGGTTGTGGATTCCGAATTGGTATTTTTTTGCAAAAAAGCAATTATAGTTTATAATATTTGTTATCGCTTTAATGCAAAATGACCTTTTATAATCCTGCCATCATCAATATTAGCAACAAACCAATAATCAGAAGCAGGTAAAGGATATCCGTTATATGTACCATCCCAGCCTTCGCTTGAAGCATCTGAGAGCTCTTTTATTAATTTACCGTATCGGTCAAAAATTTTTACTTTTGAATTTTTGAAGAAAAGTTCATTTATTCCTTTTATTGTCCACTTATCATTATATCCATCTCCGTTAGGAGAAAAGTAAAGGGGGGCACCGATTAAAGCAACAGTTTTAGAAACAACACCACAGCCATTTTTATCGTTTACATAGACCGTGTGAATACCCGGTTCCACATTTTCAAATACATTAGAATCTTGAAAGTTGCCTGTTGGATTATCTAGACTATATTCAGAATTTTCCATACCTGATGCCAAAACGGTTACAGTATTGTTTTCAGTTAGATCAGATATTATCACTTTCTCTATTGTGATTTTTTTAGAATAAGTCACTCTATTGG
The DNA here is from genome assembly GCF_054343795.1 of Flavobacterium sp. GNP002. NCBI lineage: Bacteria > Pseudomonadati > Bacteroidota > Flavobacteriia > Flavobacteriales > Flavobacteriaceae > Flavobacterium > Flavobacterium sp. GNP002. The sequence goes on along the minus strand of NZ_JBTGUW010000001.1, from coordinate 44,440 downwards.
TTCTAGTATTCTCACATCCTGTTGTTTTGTTTTTTACTTTGCAGGTGTAAATGCCCTCCTCATTTATGTTTAGGGAATATTCCTGCTCAGACGGTATCAATTGATTGTTACGAAACCATTCATAGCTGAATTGTGATGGAGAACCTGACAGCAAACCAGCGTTGAGTTGTATAGGGTCATTATTTTCAGAACAAATTATTTCATCATGATTTGGTTCAATATCTGGCAAGGGCATTACTATAATAGTCATTGTTGCAGTAGTGGTACACAATCCACTGTTTGGTGTAAAAGTATAGGTGGTTGTAGTCTTGTTATTTAAAGAAGGTGACCAGGTTCCTGTAATGTTATTGTTTGAAGTAGTAGGTAATGTCGCTATTATTTCTCCTGAACAAACTGGCATTACCGGAGTAAATATTGGGATTATATTTGAATTTACGGTAATGGTCATGGTGGCAGTAGTGGCGCACAAACCAATTGTAGGTGTAAAAGTGTAAAGTGTTGTATTGGTATTATTTATTGCAGGTGACCAACTTCCTGAAATACCATTGTTTGAAATAGTTGGTAGTGGTTGAAGTATTGTTCCTGGACAAATATCATTTTGTGGTGTAAAAGTTGGTGTTATTGGGGTATTAATTGTTACAGGGACCATCGTTCTTTCACTTTCAATTCCTCCCACGGTTTGGGAAACATAGTAAGTTGTTGCTACTAAAATACTAGTTGTAGCTAGAGGTGTGGTACTTGAGGAGGTTGAATACCACTTCAAATTAGCACCTAATGCAGTTAAATTTGAAATAGTTGCGTTATAGCAAACTGACTGTGCCAAAGCTATTGGGGGTAATAAATTGTTGTTTAAACGGATTATAATATTGGTAGGTATACCATCATAAGTAGTAAACTGACCACCAATAATAATTTTTCCATCAGACTGTATTGCAGAAGAAGTAACGTTAAAACCCGCACCGCTATCTAAAGTAGACGTTGTTGTAATTGGAGCAAATGTTAGGTCTAAACTTCCATCTACATTCAAACGGGCTATATTATTTCTTACTGTACCGTTAAAATTATCAAACCATCCGCCGATTATAATTTTGCCGTCGGGTTGATGAGTCATTGTTGAAATACTACCAATCAATTTAACTCCACCGTTATCATGTGTCAGATTTAAACCTGGATTAAAACTAGTATCGATACTACCATCTGTATTGAAACGTATAATATTATTTTTCCCGGAACCATTAAAATTCAAGAACTGACCTCCTAAAATAATTTTCCCATCGGGTTGAAGCAACATACTTTCCACCTGACCATTTGTACTACCAATATTGAAATTAGAATCCAAGCTCCCATCAGCGTTTAAACGTGCAATCCTACCATTAGTATAATTAAAACTTCCAGCAATTAAAATTTTACCATCCGGTTGAATAAGTGTGCGCTCAATCCAATTTGTAGGGATTATACCCAGGTTAAATGTAGTATCTAAACTTCCGTCAGTATTCAACCGTGCCATTCTATTGATAAGTGTACCGTTGAAGGTATATAAATACCCACCAATAATAATTTTTCCATCACTTTGAAGAGAAATATTTAGTATATCACTATTTGGACCTTGTCCGGGATTAAAGCTTGTATCAATACTTCCATCTGAATTTAAACGGGCTATTCTGTTTATTTGTGTGCCGTTATAATTATAGAATTCGCCTCCAATGATAATTTTTCCATCCGGCTGTAATACTATGGCTTTTACAGTGTCATTTGCTCCAGTACCAGTGTTAAAACTCATATCTAAACTTCCGTCAGGATTCAAGCGAGTTAAATTTAGGACCCATTTGCCGCTTGTAGAATAAAATGAACCACCTACAATAATTTTTCCATCCGGTTGTATAATTGTAGAATAAATAATTCCATAGGTTATTGCACTTGGACCATTATCAAAAGTATTGTCTAAACTTCCAGGCTGGGCAAAAAGAAGGGAAGAAAACTGCAATAAAATCAGTAAAATAATGTTTCTCATTTTTAAGTCATGTACTTTAAAATTGATCCAGGAATTTTTCAAATCCACTAAATTTTTTGTTTTACATTAAAAAAAAATAATTTTTTTGATAACCTAAAAAAAAGCGTAAACTTAAACTTATTAATTTATTTAAAAAACAGAACCCATTAAATTTTTGTTGTTTAATAAGTTCTAAATATGTTGACTCTTTTACTATTTTTCTTTGATTCCGGTTATAAATTTTTAAGCGGCGTCTTATTGACAACTATGCAAAAAAATGGATTGTATAGAAAATGGATTATCCTTAAAATGTAAGGTTTTAAATAGTAGAGAGGTATTTTATTGGGAAGACCAAATTAATACTTGTACATAGAAGTAGTTTCTAAATATTATTTTTGATTAAAGGAATTTACTTTTTTCTGAACTCCCCACTATCCACATCTTTCAAGAACTTGATCACGCCCGGAAAATAGGTTTTTGGGTCATCATACTGTGAAAGGTGACTTCCGTTAGGGCAAAACAAAAAGCGTCCGTTTTGAACTTCGTTAGCAATCCATTTCATGTGTTCTGGATCCATGGTGTCGTATTTAGAGCCAATACTCAATGTAGGAACCGTCAGGGTTTTTAGTCTGGCTTTGACATCCCAATTTTTAAGAGTCGCGTTTCCAGTAATGCCAAATTCACTATGCCCTTGCATGTACACATATACATTAGGATTAATGTGCTTGAAACATCTGTTGATAGATTCTGGCCATTTCTCCAGTGGCATTCTCAAAACATGTTCGGTGTAGTAATATTTGAACAGTAATTCGCTGTATTTTGGATTATCAAAATCATTATTATTCTCGATATCCTGCAATTGTTTTAGGATTTTTGGATCCATTTGCGGTGCCAGAACGTCTTTTGCGTAAGCATTATATTCCGCTGCACTCGCCATCATATTAGAGATAATCAAGCCTTTTAGGTTCTTTTGGTATTTCAAAGCATATTCCATTGCGAGGATTCCGCCCCAAGATTGTCCCATCAGGTAAAAATTAGAACTGTCTAAGCCTAATGCGATGCGTACTTGCTCAACTTCTTCTACAAAACGTTCATTGGTCCATAAACTGTTGTCATTAGGTTGGTCGCTGTAATACGAACCTAACTGGTCGTAATAGATGTATTCAATGCTTTCGTTTGGAAAATACCCATCAAAAGATTCATAGAGTTCGTGCGTCAATCCCGGTCCACCGTGTAATAGCAACACTTTTATTTTTGGATTGTTGCCCACTCGTTTTGTCCAAACGTTGAAAGTGCCTTTAGGCGTTTTAATTGGAATCATTTTAATACCGCCAGTCAGCTGGTCATCACGTTTGGAAAAGTCTAAATAATTTGCCTTTATGGAATCTTCCTTTGGTTTTTCTTGACAATTAGAAAAAAAGAACACACTTATAACGGAGCAAATCAAGACTTTTAGTTTCATAACGGAACAGTTTTATTAAAGACTAATTGTAGATTTTATGAAACAAATCAATATATTTCTCCATCACTATTTTTCGTTTCAGTTTTAGAGTAGGAGTAAGCTGTCCGCCTTCAATAGACCACACGTCAGGTGTAAGTTCAAAACGTTTTATCTTCTCCCAATTTCCAAATTTTTCATTTAGGCTATCTATTTCTTCTTGAATTCTGGCAATAACTTTTTCGTTTGTAACAATTTCTTCATTGCTTTTTCCAACATCAATTCCATGGATAACCCCCCATTCTTTAATAAAATCAAAACTTGGTTGAATGAAAGCTGCCGGCATTTTTTGTCCGTCACCAATCACCATTATTTGTTCAATGAAACGGGATTGTTTCATCGTATTTTCAATTAACTGTGGTGCAATGTATTTTCCTCCGGAGGTTTTGAACATTTCTTTTTTGCGATCCGTAATTTTCAAGAATCCCTCTTGGTCAAAAATTCCGATATCACCAGTGTGGAAATAGCCGTCAGTAATTACTTCATTAGTTAGCTTTTCATCTTTGTAATAGCCTATCATTACGTTTGGTCCTTTGCAAAGGATTTCACCGTCTTCTGCAATTAGCACTTCGACATTATCAATTACTTTACCTACAGTTCCCACTTTGAAACCATTATTTCTAATATCGTTAACGGATATTACTGGAGAAGTCTCGGTTAAACCATATCCTTCCATAACTGGAATTTCTGCTGCAGCAAATATTCGAGCTAATCGTGGTTGTAAAGCGGCACTACCTGATACCATTAAATCAAGATTGCCACCCAAACCTTCTTTCCATTTGCTAAAAATAAGTTTGCGAGCAATTTTGAGTTGGAACTCATACCAAAAACCATTTTTACCGTAAGGTTCATAACGCAATCCTAAATCGATTGCCCAAAAGAATAAACTCTTTTTGATACCTGTCAACTCTGTGCCTTTTGCGTAAATTTTATCGTATACTTTTTCTAAAAGTCTTGGAACAGCAGTAATAACAGTTGGTCTAACTTCTTTTAGATTGTCACTAATTTTATCAATTGATTCACCAAAATATACCGAAACTCCATAATATTGGTATAAATATAAAATCATTCTTTCAAAGATATGGCAAATAGGAAGAAAGCTCAATGCACGGCTTTTTCCTGCTTCAAAAGGAATTCTCGAAGCACTGTCTAATACATTTGAGACAATGTTTTTATGCGAAAGCATAACGCCTTTTGGTCTTCCGGTAGTTCCCGAAGTATAAATTATAGTCGCTAAATCTTCTGTTTTTACGTTGTTTTTACGATTCTCAACTTCGCTTTGATTTCCAGTATCAACACCTTGAATTAGTAATTCGTTCCAGTTTTTACAGCCTTCAATTTCGTTGAACGAATAGACTTCTTTGACATTAGGAATTTTATTTCTAATCAAATTTACTTTGCGCAGTACTTCGGCATCCGATACAAAACAATATACGGCACCGGAATGATTCAGGATATATTCATAATCATCTTCGGAAATTGTTGGGTAAATAGGAACGGTTTGCGCACCAGTTTGCAAGACACCAATATCCATAATGTTCCATTCGGTTCTATTATTAGTAGAAATAATGGCAATTTTATCGTCTTTTTGAACGTTCATTTTCAAGAGCGCCCTCGAAACTGCATTGGCTTTAGCAATATATTCTTGAGTAGAAGTTTTTATCCAAACCCCGTTTTGCTTTGTTGTTAAAGCATCTGGAATTGAAGTATATTTATCTTGTTGATAATAGGGAAAATCAAAAAGTCTGGTTATAGAAGTCATTATTCGTATATTGAATTGATTCGCAAATTAAATAAAAATTAATAATAATTATTAATTTTCAAAAATTAAATGGAAAATTAAACCATAATTTTTCCATTTTACGAAATCGTTTTCTTGAAATGAATTTTAAGAGGCTGATTTTAAGCCAAAAGAAGCCTGTTTCATGTATTTCAAATATTAGTGTTTTTGTTTATTTCTTAGAATTCCGCCGCTGGCTTCTTTGATATATTGGATAAACATAAAAGCATTGGGGTCTATTTTTTTTATCTCATCTTTGATTCTAAGCAATTCAAGTCGTGTTACGACTGTGATGATAATGTCACAGTCAGTTCTTAAATCGAAAGTATCAGGTAAGTAACCCCGTTCCCCTTTAATTATTGTGATTCCTTTCCCAAATTTTTTCACAATCAAAGATTTAATAATTTCACTTTTGGATGAAATGATATGCAAGGAAGTATATTGTTCCAAGCCATGCGTGATATAATCGAGTGATTTTATAGCTGAAAAATAAGTGACAATAGAATACAATGCTGTCCCAATGCCAAAAGACCAGGCTGCAGCCAAAAATAATAAGGTATTCATCCCAAAGATAACTTCGGATACGTTGAGTCCAATTTTTCGGGTAGTCAATAAGGCCAAAATTTCTACACCATCAGCAGTGGATCCGCTCCGAATACACAATCCCATCCCGATACCTATTAGGCAACCGCCAAACAACGCAATCAAAAGTCGATCGGTGGTAACAGCATCAATATCAATAAAAGTCATACTTGCGGCGAGCAATAAAAAAGTTATCAAACTTTGAATGGCAAATGTTTTTCCCAACAGCTTTTTTCCTAAAAACAAGAACGGTATGTTTAAGCCTAAAACAAGAATTCCAAATGGCAGATGAGTGATTTCATGAGTGAGTATCGAGATGCCTATAATACCGCCATCCAAAAATTTATTGGGTATCATAAATCCTTTTAATGCCAATGTAATGAATACTACGCCCACTAAATTCAGAATAATATTTTTTGGATGAAATATTTCTTTCCAGTCAATTGGTTGGTGTTCAATATTCATAAGAATGAATTTGGATTAAAATCCTTTAAATATACTACTTTATTTTAAAAATATATGTTATATTTACCTTATAATTAGATTGTTACCTCCAAATCTTGATTTCTTGGTTTCCCCAGCCATTTTTAAATTAATAGTTTTCTGAATCAGAATTTATTAACCTTTAAATATAGTAATCATGGCAAAGCCTGTTGTAATCACGTTGACTGTTCAAGCAGCAACTCTTTATGGAATGAATGATCCATCACAACCTCAAATTGATAGTTGTTGCAGATTATCCGATGATAATTCCGGAAGGTCTCAAAATGGAACTTTAGAAGATTTTAAATCCTATGTGTTTATCAATAATAATGTAAAGTGGGTTGGTGTTTCAAGAGATTCGGGATATTCTGTGGCAATCGATAGTATTGATTATGAGTCCAAATCCAATGACGTTAATTTTTTTGACAATGCTACTATTTATGGATCGGGAGGAAGGTCAGGAAACGCATCTGCCAAAGTCAAAAACGACCCTAATTTAATCAACCAGTTGGATATTTATAACATCAATTTTAGTGTTTATGATTCCGGTAATTTGTTTAAAACATTTAGTATCGATCCCAAATTAGCCATAAATCCCTAATGCAATTGAGTTTTAAATATTCTTTTAAAGTCTCTCTTTTTGTTTTTTTTGTGCACTTAAGTATTTTAGCCCAGGAGCAAAAAGTTGCTGACAGCCTTGTGAAAATTTATCAAAGAGGGAATATTGAAAATGCTGAAAAATTAGAATTGCTTAGGAATTTATCTTTTAATGAAGTGAATAATCTCAGGTTGTCCTTAAAATATGCTGAGGAACTTATTGCGCTGTCAAAGTTAGAAAATAACTATTTATACCTGCACAGAGGGTATTTTCAAAAAGGAAATAAGCTCAGACTTATAGGAGATTTAAATAAATCTTTAGACGCTTTTTTTAAAAGTGAAGCAGCCGCTAGCAAAGCAAAATATAGTGCGGGTCAAGGAATGGCTTATTCCTCTATTGCCGATGTATATTCGGTTATGGGGAATTCTAAAAATGCTTATTTATATTACAACAAAGCTATTGATTTATTGAGAAATACGGATAATTTTATAGGGCTGGCGTCAGCTTTATTAAATGCAGGAGATGAATATTTTAAAAACAAGAAATATGATTTAGCATTAAGGAATTTTGAAGAGTCAGGTGAAATCTTCAAGAAAGCTGATTACTTAATTGGTACTGCCTATAATTTAGGAAATATAGGAATGGTATATGCTGAGCAGGGAAAGGATGTTTTGGCTATGAAATATATAAGTAAAGCCATAAAAATTCTGGAAGAACTAAAGGATTATTATGCAATTTCAGATTACCTGACCTACATGTCAGCTATTTATTTAAAACAAAATAACCAGACTGTTGCGCTCAATTATGCGCAGAGAAGTCTGGAGCTAGCCCAAAAATATGGTTTGAAAGATCAAATAAGTAATTCAAATCTCAAACTTTCAGAACTGTATCAAATATCCGGAAATCCCGTCGAATCCTTTAAGCATTATAAGAATCATATTATTTATCGGGATAGTATCACTAATCTTAAATCAGTTCAGCAAATGGCAGATTTGCGAACGAATTTTGAGGTTTCCCAGAAACAAATTGAAGTTGATTTACTCAATCAAGGAAAAAAAACCGACAAATTATTGTCATTTCCTCTGCCATTTCCTCTGGATTGGTTTTTTTACTCGCTTTCGGGATGTTCAGACGGTATAAATTCATAAAGAAAACCAATGTTATTATTGAAGAAGAAAAGAATCGGTCAAACAGCTTATTGCTAAATATTCTTCCTGAAGAAACCGCTTATGAATTAAAACAAAATGGCAAAGTACTTGCTAAAAGGTTCGAATCGGTTACTGTATTATTTACCGATTTTGAGGCATTTACCCAATATGCAGAAAAACTACCGCCAGAAAAATTGGTAGAAAGTGTGGACTATTATTTCTCGAAATTTGATGCAATCATGGAAAAGTATGATTTAGAAAAAATCAAAACTGTAGGGGATTGTTATATGTGCGCAGGAGGTTTGCCATTTTCAACAGAAGATCATGCTTATAAAATGGTAAAAGCTGCTTTTGAAATAGCCTCTTTTGTTAAGGATTCAAAAAATAATAATCCACTAAATGAAACCCGTTTTGAAATTCGCATCGGGATTAATTCCGGTCCGGTGGTAGCCGGAGTAGTTGGAACCAAGAAATTTGCCTATGACATTTGGGGAGATACAGTAAACATTGCTTCTCGCATGGAATCTAATTCAGAGCCCGGGAAAATTAATATATCCGAAAACACGTATAAACTCATTAAGGATATTTTTGATTGTGATTATAGAGGTGAAATTGAAGTTAAAAACCATGGGATGATGAAAATGTATTTTGTAAACAATCCTACAGCATAAAGCGATAGTAATTGTTTCAGTCAGAAATCCTAATATTGACTTTCTGAGTAGAATTTGTAAAACTGTGCTAACGCTTGTGGCAGATCAGCGCGGTTGGATAGGAATTCCTATCCAATGCATAACAAGCATTATTGCAACTGTTATTCCGAAACTACATAAACAAAGAATTCGCCAATACGTAGATTGTCCATACCCATATTTCCAAACTTTTTCGCCAGTTTCTTTTCTGTTTTCTTTCAAAGTAAATTTCGAAAGAATGTAAGTTGAAGCAGCAAAAATCAATATTGCAATTATCCAAAATTTCATCATAAACGATTCTTTTGTTAAAGTTATAAATTTACGAGTTTTTTTTCTTAAAATAACCAACATATAACCCTCTCAAAAGTTGTGATAACTTTACGATGATTTACAGAGGAGTGGCTGGTATTCTCTATTTGAATAGATTTCCAATTCTTGTAAAAATATTTTTTTTCTTAGTTTTGACAATTATAACTTCCCCCATCAATGAATCACTTAAAATCATTTCTATTTTTAGGTTGTTTTTTGTTTTAAAAACTTCTACTTCTTTTGAATCCATTCCTATATAATTAAATACAAGAATAACTTTATCTTCAAAATCTTCAATTGGAATTTTGATTTTAAAGTCTCCATCAAAATTTGATTGTACAATATTTTTTGTTCCTTTTTGAATAATATTGACTCCTGGGATAGGGTAGGTGTTCTCATCATTATTTCTAGGCTTCTCCATTATTTTGCCGTAAAACGCTATAAACTCATCTGAGCTTTTTTGTTTCAGTTCATCCTTTGATTTATTTTCAATAATTTCTGTTTTTGACTTTTCATTTTGTGAATAAACAGCTGTTGATAAAAACAAAGATGAAAAACCAAGTAGTAATCCAATTCGATGAAAACGATTTGTTTCTAATGGGCTTATTTCTTTATCAATTTGATTTGGTGAAAACCTTCCACAAATTTTTTTACTTTCATTTAAACTTTTCAAAAGTTGATTATCGGAATAATATTGGTAATTAATTACTTCTTTTCTACAATTTGAACAAAACATACCTCTTTCTGTTGGAGTCATTTTACTCCAATTTTCATTACAAGGTTTAGGGATTTTAATTGTATATTTCATCAACTTTATAGGTTCATTCTGCGTAACACTTTACGCTAACATATGTTTGTCTAATAACCTAAAACAAGTCTCTAACAATTCCTTATTTGAGATTTTTAATGATAGAAGTCCGATAACAAAAACTCAAAACCGAGGTTTTTAGACAGTTTGATGTTCCGGCGCTACAAGCTGCCCTTGTTATTTATATCGAATTTACTTGTTTTTGTTCGTAGTTTTCTAAAAAATAAATCCTTTTTTTCTTGTGTGTGTCTAAAATTTGTCCGTAAATTTGTCCGTATCCGTAAAAGTGTCCGTAATATGATAAATGTCAAATTCTATTTAGATAAAGCTGATAAAAGCAAAAGATTTCCAATTCATCTTGTTTTGCGTCAAAAGGATTTGCAAATCAAAGTTGCAACTGGAGAAAAGATAATGAAGAAAGATTGGGATAGCTCCAATCAATTGGTTTTGGATTCTGAATATTCATATAAATCAATAAATAAGTTTTTAAATTTTTTAAAACACGAAGTTGAAAAATATTTTGAAAATGAGCCACATACAAATTTTACAGACAAAAAAATTAAAGAAAAAATAGCATCATTGGTTAATAGTAGAAAAGAAAATACCGACATTAACATTGTTTCGGAACCGCCAACAGAATATGAAACAAAGTCTAAAGTAACTTTTGTGGATCTATTTGCTGGAGCAGGAGGTTTTAGTGAAGGGTTTCTTCAAGCAGAATATGCAAACAAGTTTTACGATTTTAGATTAGCAAGCGACATAAATGAAAATTGTGAACTTACACATTTGGCAAGATATAATTATCAACTTGGTTTAGATGCAGAATTTCTTCGTCAAGATATTACAGAACCAGATTTTTTAGATAATTTTTTAAAGAAAATTGGTAATAAAGAAATTGATATTGTTTGTGGCGGACCACCTTGTCAAAGTTTTAGTTTGGCTGGAAAAAGAAAAAAGTTTGATAAAAAAGATGATTTATTCGCTCATTATTTAAAAGTAATTAGACAATTAAGACCGAAATATTTTGTTATGGAAAATGTCAAAGGAATTTTGACAAAAGAACAAGGTAAAATTAAAGATATGATTTTGCAAGAAATTAGGTCAATTGTAGATTTGAAAGAATTCAATCAACTTATATTTTTTGTTACACAACTTAAGAAAATAGAAATTGAGCAATCTTTTATTTTAGAATGTTACAATTTACGTTTACAATTTGAAAAGGCTACTGATAAAGAGTTAGATAATTTAAAGAATAGTTATATTAATAGCTTAGAAAATAAATTTAGAATATTAACGCCAAAAATTGTTGATTACAAAACAAGTAAAACTGATAAAAACATCAGCACAATTCGCCACGGTTTTAATCTTTTAAAACGTGTTAAAGAGCTTGAATATATTAGGAAAAAAGTAATTAATGAAAAAGCCTTTTCAAATGTAGATAATGATTTTTTTGCAGATGATTTTGATTCTTTTTTAACTTCAATTGAACCAGAAACAATTATTGAAAAGATACATACTTCTTTTAATAATTTAAAACCAAATGAAAACTTTTCTAATGAAGTAAAACAAATTATTACAGCACTTGAAATATTTGATTACTCTTTTGATGAATGTGTTAAAGGTTTAAATTTATTTGTTATAAAAGCTAATAAAGTAAAAGAATTTGAAACTATTTTATCTAAAATAAGGCTATATAACATTGAACAACCATTTGTAGCATTAGCATCAGATTATGGTGTTCCTCAAAATAGAGAAAGAGTTTTATTCATTGGATGTAGAAAAGACCAAAAATTGATAAATGATGTTCCTGCAACGGTAAAACATAACGAAAAGGTTAATGTATTTGAAGCTATTTATGATTTAGATTTTGTTGGAAATGATGATGAAAGATTTGATTATGAAAAAATTAATTTAAAAGCACAATATAATGGTTCTACTGAAAAGATGAAATCATTAATTCAGAAAAGAAATATTGATGGTAAACCAAATGAAAATGATGGATTAAGTTATTCAGAATGGTCTAAAAAAGGGCGTTTAAATGGACGTTTTGCAAATGCAAAGAATCCATTTTATGTTAGAAGTTTCGAGGAACTCGAAAATACTTTATCCCATTTAGTTGCACCATTACAAAACCACAAAACCAGCAAACAAAATAATGATGTTGTAAAAAGGTTGGATGTTATTTTAAAATCTGGAAATTACGAATCTGCAAAGGAAAACCTTAAAGCAATTGGATTAGAATCCGATAAAAGAAGTTATACTGTTTTAAAACCTGAAGGACAAAGTTCAACGATTATGACAATTGCAGACGATTACATTCATTATTCAAACCCAAGAGCATTGACTGTTCGAGAAATGGCAAGACTTCAATCATTTGATGATTCTTTTGTTTTTCAAGGAAAACGTTCTACAGGAGGAAATAAACGTAAATTTGAAGTTCCACAATATACTTTAGTTGGGAACGCAGTTCCACCACTAATGGCTAGAGCGGTAGCTCTGGAAATATTGAAGAACATCAAATAAATCGTTTATGAGAGATTTAACCACAATTGAGATTGATAGAATAAAGATTTTAGCCGAGAATGCGATTTCCGTTTCATTAATTGAACTTACTAAAACAGGTTTGGAAAAAGGAATAATGGATGCAACTGGTTCTGTACGAAGTTATTTAAAAGAAAATGATTTACACGACTATGAAATTCAAAAACAAGGAGCAAAAGAAAATGGTGTTTTAATTGATTCTATAATACTTACAAGTGATTCGTTTGTTGATTCAAAAGCATCTCTTTATAGACCTAAAGCCAAAGGAAAAGGCGGAGATCCAAGAATTTGGTTTTATGGAATTGCAAAATATTGTAGTCCAAATGATATTTTAGCATTAATAAGCTTTGACAAGAGAATTTGGGTTTTAAATTTAACTAAAACTCCAATTGAAACTTTAATGAATTCATCACTTGTAAATCCAATAAAAGAATTAGTTAATGAGATTAACAATATATCAAATGCGATTAGTGATGAGCTTTTATTAAAATTAAGAAAGATAGCTTCCAATGGATTTGTTCCAGCGCTTTTACAGGCAGATACTTCAATCGGGCGAACTTTAGAACATTTATTAGGAATTCAAATGAATTCTTCTAGAAATCCTGATTATAAAGGCATTGAGTTAAAATCTGCAAGAGAAAATAAAGGCACAAGAAAAGGCTTATTTGCCCAAATACCAAATTGGGGATTAAGTAAATTTAAGAATAGAAATCAAGTACTCGATGAATTTGGATATTGGGAAAATGGAATTTTTAGATTATACAATACCATCAGAGCTACTGGACGAAATGCACAAGGGTTAATTTTAAGAACTGATTATGAGCTAGACTATCTTTTTGAAAATTCAGACAAAGCAAATATTGGTGATTTTTTGACTTGGAAATTAGAGGATTTAAAAAGTACATTAATTACAAAGCATAAAGAAACATTTTGGATTGAAGCTGAAAGTAAAATGATTAGTCAAAAAGAACATTTTTTATATAAAAAAGTTGTTCATACAAAGAATCCATTAGCAAATCAATTTGGATTATTGGTTGATATTGGAGCAATTACAGTTGATTATAATATGAAAAGATTAGCAAATGGAAAAGTTGAAGATAAAGGTTGTAACTTTAAACTAAAACCTTCTGCAATGAATTTATTGTTTCCACCCAGTCAAACTTATTCTTTAATAACTGAATAATCTATATTAAATAGTTGTATTTCAACGTTCTGTGGTAGGGTTGCTTGTAACTTATATATATGCGCTACAAAATAGCACATATACATCACATTTTTGGTGGATAGGCGCTACAGCGTAGCGTATTACTTTCAAAGATACAATTTAAATATTATCTTACAAATCATCAAAATAACTTTTAAATTAACTCCATAAAAAAAAGCGCTCTTTTTCAAGAACGCTTTCAATATTGTAAATCAAAAAATTATTTTTTATCCATCCATTTTCTGGCATTGACAAAAGCTTCATGCCATGGCGAAACTTCATCGTCTCTATCTTTTGGATAATGTGCCCAGTTCCATTGGAACGTAGAACGCTCAATGTGTGGCATCATTACCAAGTGACGCCCTGTTTTGTCGCAAAGCATGGCTGTGTTATAATCAGAGCCATTTGGATTGGCAGGATAGCCTTCATAGGCATATTTAGAAACTATATTGTAATTTTCTTCACCCATTGGTAAGTTAAATTTTCCTTCTCCGTGTGAAACCCAAACTCCAAGTGTACTTCCTGCTAACGAAGAAAGCATCACTGAATTGTTTTCCTGTACCGTTACTGATGTAAAAATACTTTCGTGTTTATGACTTTCGTTGTGCAGCATTTTTCCGTGTACTTCATGCTCTGGATTAATTACTTCCAATTCCATAAACAATTGGCAACCGTTACAAATTCCAACAGATAACGTATCTTCTCTTTTGAAGAAATTGTCTAAAGCTGTTTTTGCTTTTTCATTGTATAAAAATGCTCCAGCCCAACCTTTGGCAGAACCCAATACATCTGAATTAGAGAACCCACCAACAGCTCCAATGAACTGAATGTCTTCCAAAGTTTCACGACCTGAAATCAAATCGGTCATGTGAACATCTTTTACATCAAAACCGGCTAAGTACATCGCATTTGCCATTTCACGCTCCGAGTTACTTCCTTTTTCACGGATAATCGCAGCTTTAGGTCTTCCTTGAGAAGCGTCGATAACTGGTTTTTTTCCTGTAAAATGAGTTGGGAAAGTATACTGTAATGCTTGGTTTTTATAATTATCGAAACGCGCTTGAGCTGTTCCGTTCTTAGATTGTTTTTGGTCTAATAAGAAAGAAGTTTTGAACCAAACATCTCTATATTTAGCAATGTCTAATGTACAAGGACCAAAGTCTAAAGTCGCTTCATTTGTAGCAGTTCCTAATTTATAGAAAGAAACGTTATTGGCGTTTAATTTAGATTCCACTTCAGCATCCGATTTTGCTTGGAAAACAATTCCGATATTTTCAGCAAAAAGATATTTGATGATGTCTTTTTCTTCGAAAACCGAGAAATCTATTTTAGCTCCTAAATTCACATCTGCAAAACACATTTCTAATAAAGTCGTGATCAAACCACCACTTCCTATATCGTGTCCTGCAAGGATATTGTTTTCTAAAATCAATTCCTGGATTGTATTGAAAGCTCTTTTGAAAAAAGCAGCATCTTTAATCGTTGGCACTTCTTTTCCAATAGTATTCAACGTTTGTGCAAACGAAGAACCACCTAATTTAAAGTCGTCTTGTGATAGATTGATGTAATAAATAGAACCGCCGTCTCTTTGTAAAACGGGTTCCACTACTTTTCTAATATCGGTACAATTTCCACCAGCTGAAATAATTACCGTTCCCGGTGCGATTACTTCTTCATTTGGATATTTTTGTTTCATGGAAAGGGAGTCTTTTCCGGTTGGAATATTGATTCCCAATTCGATTGCAAAATCAGAACAGCCTTGTACAGCTGCGTACAAACGAGCGTCTTCTCCTTCGTTTTTACAAGCCCACATCCAGTTAGCAGACAATGAAAGTCCATCTAAACCATCTTTTATTGGAGCCCAAACAATGTTAGACAATGCCTCAGCAATTGCCGTTCTGCTTCCCGCAACAGGATCAATTAATGCTGCAACAGGAGAGTGACCAATCGAAGTGGCAATTCCTTCTATTCCTTGATAATCCAAGGCCATTACACCACAATTATTTAATGGCAATTGCAACGGACCGGCACATTGTTGTTTGGCAACTTTACCACCCACACAACGGTCTACTTTATTAGTCAACCAGTCTTTACAAGCAACCGCTTCCAGTTGAAGTACTTGCTCTAAGTAGGTTGAAATGTTTTTCTTGTCGTATACTAAATCAGTATAGTTTCTTTGGATTGTTTTATCTGTCATGACCACTTTTGGAGAACTTCCAAAAAAGTCTTCCAAAGCAAAATCCATTGGTTTAGCACCAGTTGATTTTGATTCGAAAGTAAAACGGTGATCTCCGGTTACGTCACCCACTTGGTACATTGGAGAACGCTCACGGTCGGCAATTTTCTGCAATAAATCTATGTTTTCTTTGGCGATAACCAATCCCATTCTTTCTTGAGATTCGTTACCAATTATTTCTTTTGCCGAAAGGGTAGGATCTCCCACGGGCAATTTGTCTAAATCAATTAATCCACCGGTATCTTCCACTAATTCTGAAAGACAGTTTAAATGTCCACCAGCTCCGTGATCGTGAATAGAAACAATTGGATTGATATCACTTTCTACCAAACCACGAATGGCATTGGCAGCACGTTTTTGCATTTCTGGGTTAGAACGTTGGATTGCATTCAATTCAATTCCTGAACTAAAAGCTCCGGTATCTGCTGAAGAAACTGCAGCTCCACCCATTCCAATTCTATAATTTTCACCACCAAGGATAACAATTTTATCACCTGTTTGAGGTTTTTTCTTAATAGCTTGATCTAATTTTCCGTATCCAATTCCACCCGCTTGCATAATCACTTTGTCGAAACCTAGTTTGCGAGCGTCTTCTTCGTGTTCGAAAGTCAGGATAGAACCTGTAATTAACGGTTGTCCAAATTTATTTCCAAAATCAGAAGCTCCGTTTGATGCTTTAATCAAAATATCCATTGGCGTTTGATACAACCATTTTCTTTCGGTCATACCGTTTTCCCATGGTCTGTTTTCAGCTAAACGAGAGTATGAAGTCATGTAAACTGCCGTTCCTGCCATTGGCAAAGAACCTTGTCCACCTGCTAAACGGTCACGGATTTCTCCACCAGAACCAGTTGCAGCTCCGTTGAAAGGCTCTACTGTTGTTGGGAAATTATGTGTTTCTGCTTTTAAGGAGATAACCGAATCAAATTCTTTTACTTCATAAAAATCAGGTTTGTCAGCACTTTTAGGAGCAAATTGTTGTACACGTGGCCCTTTTACAAAAGCAACGTTATCTTTATAAGCCGAAACAATATCGTTAGGGTTTTCTTGTGACGTTTTCTTGATTAATTTGAATAAAGAAGACTCTTTTTCTTCTCCGTCAATGATAAATTTTCCGTTGAAAATCTTGTGACGACAGTGTTCTGAATTGGCTTGTGAGAAACCAAAAATCTCAGAATCTGTTAGTTTTCGTCCTAATTTAATCGCTAAATTGTCTAAATAGTTTACTTCTTCGGGACTCAAAGACAATCCTTCTTGTTTGTTGTAAGCAGCAATATCATCGATGTCCAAAATTGCTTCTGGTAGTACATTGATAGTAAAAATATCTTGATTTAACTCGGCGTATTTTTGCGAAAGCATCGGGTCAAAATCAGAAAAATCAGCTGTTGCTTTGTGAAATTCTTCGATTCTAATGATGCCGAATATTCCCATGTTTTGGGTGATTTCCACTGCATTAGTGCTCCAAGGCGTTATCATTGTGGCACGAGGACCAACAAAAAAATCCGTCAGTACGGATTTTTCTATTTTATTTGAATCGGCAAAAAGCCAGTTAAGTTTTGAAATGTCTTGAGCCGAAATTTCGTTTTGCGTGTGTACGGCAAAAACAGTTTTGCTTTGGTTTTCAAAGAAATGGATCATTGTTTTTTAGTTTGTTGTATTGCGGTGCAAATTTAGTCAATTAAGATTAAATTTTGGGTAAAAAAAAAGCGGCAATTTGCCGCTTTTTTAATTAGTTGATTATTAATTTCTTGATGACCGAATTTGAGTCGGTAGTCACTCGAATTAAAAACGTTCCTTTTACACTATTTACAGCGTAATTTCTGATTTGGTGCTATTTTCTTCGCTGTAAATTTTCTGACCAATGATAGAGTAAATTTCGATAGAATACATTTTATTCGAATTATTGACAGAAAAAGTTCCATTAGATGGATTTGGATAAATAGCAATATCATTTATATCAAGAGCAACAATTGTTTTAGGTGTTTTTTCAATCATACGACTTCCTAAATTGTTACACGTATCTGAAGTGTAAGAATCCCATTGGGTTGTTTTATTAAAAGTTGTCGTTGGAGAAGTAACAGTAGCTTTTCTTCGGATTGTTTTATCAGCTGCAAAGTTTGCCGTTATACCGTTAAAAGTTTCAATGATGTCAATTAAAACGCCATTTTTGAATAAACCTACAGCATCATTATCATTAAAAGCCATTTCAGTCGCCAGTATGTCGTTAACCAATTTTATTGTTGGCATTAACTGTTTAAGGATGTGATATGGCGTAATTCAGAGCAGTTTATTTTGGAAAAACTTTGTTTTGATAGGCACCCAAATCGGGAGGTAAAGTTCTTGTATTTCCTATGATATCAAGCGGAATCATATAGGCCGAATTCCCTTTTGCGAAAGCAGCAGAAGTTTCGTCAATATTGAATTTGTTCTGTGAGGTGTTGAAGAATTTTGGGTCCTTGTTCAAAAGTATAGCGTTGTAATGTGCAGTATCAGTATTGAATTGATAATCAGGATTTGTTGAAAATTGATTGGATACGTTATCAAATTTAATCAGGCAATTGTTGAATTGGTATTCAAAAGTGGCTCCTGTTTTCTTGCTTAAACTCATTTCGTTTGAATAGGAACCATAAATGATGCAATTGTTAAAAGTGGCTGCGGTTAAATCCTTCGCTTCCGGAATTGCACCCAAAATATAATTACTCACTAAAACCGCCACTTGTTGTGAGCTGTTCCAGTTATTATTAAAAGTACAATGAGTGAACTTATAATTTCCACCATAGGTACAGGCTAAACTCGCTTGTCCGGCATTGTTGATGACTACATTTTCTCCGCTTATTTTTGCGGTCTGCGCCAAAATTCCGTAGTTACTGCTGTTGTAAATTTGGGTATTTTTGACAGAAACGGTCGTGCCATCATTGTTTTGAATCAACAAACCTATAGTAGCATTTTTAATTGTGAGGTGATTCAAGGTGTTATTTGTACTGCCATCAGTAAGCCAAATCGTTCCCCATTGTCCCGGCACATCAGAAAAATCAGGTTCTAAACGATCCCCTTCAAAAATAACTTCATTTTCTAGTTTATCTGTTGTTGATCGTGTTCCATTAATATTGATGGAGGCATTATTAGCTACTATAAGCCCGGAATTAGCATGAAAATGAACTCGGGTTCCTGCTTCAAAAGTGGCCGTTTTATTCGAAGGGACAGCTGCATAGCCATAAATTACATACGGTTTGTCATTGGTAAACTGTAATTCATTTCCATTTACAGAGTCATTTTCATCCAGATAAAATCCATTAATTTTTTCGTTTCCAATAGGAAGTGTTTCAGTGGTTCCGTCAGCAAACCGTTTTGGATAAAGAAAAACAGCGTCTTGAATTAGTGTTACCAGTTCTACATTTTGTAGGTTTTCGCCACTGTCAAACTGAATTTGATCGGTGTATAAAAAATCGGTTGGGTTGGCATCAGCAATATTGGCGGTGGTTTCTATGAAAATATACAAACTGTCTTTGGCTAAAAGATCTACATTATTAAAAACTTTCCCGCCTGTACCCTGCATTCCATCAACGGTCATTCGGTATTTTGAGTTCAGTCCTTTTGCTAATTTAATACTTGGAATCGTAATGTCTTTTTTACTTTTATTGTACACTTTGAGTCGGTACGTGCTAGAACCTACGTTAGAGAAAACGGTGTCTAGGTAAATTGTATCCTTGGAAAATTCTAAATCTCCTGTGCTGGCTACAGTCTCAAAATCAGAACGGCAGGAACAGATAGTGATTATAATTCCAATAAAAAACAATACTATTTTGGGACGCATCTGGATATTTTTTTTGTAAAAATAGGAAAAATCTATTTTCGAAATTAGAATAACAATTGTATTTGCTGTTATGTGAGTTATCTTTTAATTATTTTTACATTTTTAAAGACAATAACATGACATTTGACAAAGAAAAAATACTTCATTATTGCAATCACGTTTCTAAAAATACTTTAATGCAAACGTTGAATATTAAATATACTGACGCAGGAGAAGATTTTCTTGTTGCTACTATGCCTGTGAATCCCTCCGTACACCAACCTATGGGATTGTTGCATGGCGGTGCTTCAGTTGCTTTAGCAGAAAGTGTGGGTAGCGCTGCCTCTATGATTTACATAAATTCTGAACTAAGCGAAGTGCGCGGAATTGAAATCTCAGCCAATCATTTGAAAGCAAAACGGGACGGAATTGTAACGGCAACTGCCAAGATTTTGCACAAAGGACGAAGCATTCATCTCTGGGAAATACGAATTACAGATGAAAACAATAATTTAATTTCACTTTGCAAGCTGACAAATATGGTTTTGCCAAAAAGAAAAAGCGGAGATTAATAATTGAAGCAATTGTAGCTAAAGCCATAACAGTTTTAAAGGGAAATTGACAAAATAGTTTTGATAAAATCAAGCAAATAATAATTCTTGGAGTGTTAATG
Source organism: Flavobacterium sp. GNP002 (assembly GCF_054343795.1). Lineage (NCBI taxonomy): Bacteria > Pseudomonadati > Bacteroidota > Flavobacteriia > Flavobacteriales > Flavobacteriaceae > Flavobacterium > Flavobacterium sp. GNP002. The sequence continues at coordinate 24,108 of NZ_JBTGUW010000001.1, read as the reverse complement.
GAATTTATATTTTAATACATTAAATATGATTGATTTTTTTATAAAAGTAAAACAACAAAAAGCTCAAAATTTGCCGTTTGTATTGTTCAGAAAACCAAATGATATCAAATTAGTGGGTTTTTTTCAGAATAATGACCATTTATATTTTGCTGAAAATTTTGAAGAAACAGGTTTTGTTTTTGCTCCTTTTGAAGGGAGTCAAATGATACTTATTCCTAAAAATCAGTCTGTAAAATGGGAAGCTCTGATTACTTCTTCTAACGAAATGGATGTTTCAGATTTTATATATTCAGAAGACAGGCAAGCTAAAGAACATTTTGAAATACTTGTTCAAAAAGGAATTGATGCTATTGCAATGGGGACTTTAAAAAAAGTGGTTTTGTCCCGGAAAGAAATAGTTGATTTATCAAATTTTGATTTAGTTTCAATTTTCGAAAAATTAATTCAAAATTATCCTACTGCCTTTTGCTATTGCTGGTTTCATCCAAAGATAGGCTTATGGATGGGGGCTACACCGGAACGATTACTGAAAGCTACTACGAATACTTTTTATACAATGTCATTAGCTGGAACGCAAAAGCTTCAAGGTACAAAAGAAATAGTCTGGGAGAAAAAGGAAATCGAAGAGCAACAGTTTGTTACCGATTTTATTTTGAATAATCTGAAGGACTTGGCCTCGGAAGTGTCAGTTTCCAGTCCTTATACGATACAAGCAGGGACTTTAGCGCACATTAAAACAGATATTGAAGGGGTTATAAATGAGAGTTCAAGTTTGAAAGAAGTTGTTTCTGTTTTACATCCAACACCCGCAGTATGTGGATTGCCAAAAGAAACAGCTAAAGATTTTATTGTTCAAAATGAAGGTTATGAAAGAGAATATTATACTGGTTTTTTAGGCGAATTAAATAAGGAAGGATTTAATAAAGGAGAAATAAAATCCGATTTGTATGTTAATTTGCGATGCATGCAAATTAAAGACAATCAAGCACATTTATATGTGGGTTGTGGCATTACAAAGGATAGTATTCCCGAAAAAGAGTGGAATGAAAGTGTCAATAAATCTGTGACAATGAAGAAAATATTGAATTTGTAGTAGTATTTGAAACTTAAACATTAAACAAAAAAACATTAAACGAATTTTAGATGAAATTAGATATACTTGCTTTTGGTGCCCATCCTGATGATGTGGAATTGGGTTGTGCAGGAACCATTTTAAAAGAAATCTCTTTAGGGAAAACTGTGGGGATTATTGATTTGACCCGTGGTGAATTAGGGACTCGTGGTTCAGCGGAAATCAGAGATCAGGAAGCGAATGCTGCTGCAAAGATTCTAGGTGTTTCAGCACGTGAGAATTTAGAAATGCGAGATGGTTTTTTTGTCAATGACGAAAAACACCAATTAGAGATCATTAAAATGATTCGCAAGTACCAACCAGAGATTGTTTTGTGTAATGCGATTGATGACCGACATATTGATCATGCAAAGGGAAGCAAATTAGTTTCAGATGCTTGTTTTTTGTCTGGGTTGATGAAGATTGAAACTTTCCTAGAAGGAGAGAAACAAACTGCTTGGCGACCAAAATTAGTCTACCATTACATACAGTGGAAAAATATAGAACCAGATTTTGTGGTAGATATTACAGGTTTCACCGATAAAAAAATGGAATCTATTTTAGCTTACGGTTCTCAGTTTTATGATGCCAATTCAAACGAACCTGAATCGCCAATAACCAGTAAAAATTTCTTGGAAAGCCTAAATTATCGTTCCAGAGATTTAGGAAGGCTTACTGGAGTGGATCATGCGGAAGGTTTTACTGTAGAAAGATATTTGGCAGTCAATAGCTTAGCAGATTTGATATAAATTTCATGTAAATTTTTAAAAAAAATATTTGCAGAAGTAAACTTATGTTGTATATTTGCCACCGCTAAGCAAATGGTGGTTGTAGCTCAGTTGGTTAGAGCATCGGTTTGTGGTACCGAGGGTCGCGGGTTCGAGCCCCGTCTCCCACCCAGAAAGCAAAAGCTTCGAAGAAATTCGAGGCTTTTTTTGTGGAATAAAGTTTCGTGAGATTGTAGGTGATATTTTATTGGCTTGAATATTGTAAAAGGAAATAGTATCGCAGTGCATTCATAGAAGTCATGTAGGATTTCATTATCAAATAAAGTAAGATAATAGCTTTTAGGCCATACATTTTCACGTTAAAGGTTATATTCGGTGTTTTACAGAAATCGTATTTTCTTTTGTGTATCTTTGAATGCATTGTGTAGTTAAATCAACCCGAAATAAGCTTTCAAAATTTTAAATATTATTTACATCATTTAATGGAAAACGAGAAAATTAATTCTAAAATTCTTAAAAATAATTACATTCCAACAGCTGAGTTTTATAGCCAAATAATTGATAGCTTACAAGATTATTCGATTTTTACTCTTGATAATGACTTTGTAATTAATAGCTGGAGTTCCGGAGCATCAAAAATCTTTGGATATGAGCCAGACGAAATTATAGGAGAGCATTTTGATTTGATTTTTACTGAAGAAGATATACAAAATGGTATTCCAAAAAATGAAATTGAAACGGCATTAAAAGAAGGAAGAGCAACAGATAACAGATGGCACATTTGTAAAGACAAGAGTGAGTTTTATGCTTATGGTTTGGTTTTTCCACTTACTGGAATAGACGGAGAGTTATTAGGATATGTTAAAATCCTTCGCGACTTAACCGAAAGAAAGAAATCTGAAGATGCCATAAAAAAATATGTAAAAGATCTTGAAGATCTAAATACACATAAAGAAAGTGTTCTTGCCATACTTTCGCATGATTTGAGAAGTCCATTATCTAGTATTATTGCTACTACTGGATATTTGAAATCAAATTTCGAAAGGATGAAGCCGGATACAGTTAAAGAAATGCTCGAGCTTCTTTATAAAGCATCAATAGATGAGTTAAATATGTTAGACTACTTAGTCGAGTGGGCGAGGATAAAATACGCGGCAGAAGTGTTTTCTCCAAGGAAAATTGAGCTAGTTGAGTATGTACAAAAAGTTTTTGTTACTCTAAATGATACTGCTTCTTTAAATACAATAAATCTGCATCATGATATTAAAGAGAACACCAGCGTTTTTGCAGATGGAAAAATGTTACTCTCTGTTATCCAAAATATAGTTTCTAATGCTATTAAGCATTCACTACCAGGAGGAGAAGTTACCGTTTCTGCAAAAATTAAAGATGATAAAATAATAGTTCAAATAAAAGATTCCGGTGTAGGTATGTCTAAGGAAATCCAAGATAAACTGTTTACACCACAAGTGAATATACTTTCAAAAGCGAGGATAGAGAACAAAGGTGCCGGGATTGGATTATTATTAGTGAAAGGATTTTTAGAAAAAAACGGTGGTGAAATATGGGTTGAAAGTATTGAAGGAATAGGCTCTTCTTTTTATTTTACGTTACCTCTTGAGGAACCTTTAAATAAAATTGATTGCGCAGATAAAATAGAATTTGACGAAAGAGTTTAAGAAATAATTGATAAAAAAAAGAGCTTTGAAGTGATTCAAAGCTCTTTTTTTATGGGGTTTGCACAAGGGATAGCAGTGGAAATCCTTTTCTATTCTGTCAGGGTTTAACCCTGACAGGATAGAAAAGATTGTAACGTATAGCCCGACCACGCTGTAACGCTAGTGTAAGCGAGAATGTGCCCAAATTTTCAATCTATTTTTTATCTACAACAGGTCTTTCGGTGCGGTTAGCCAGTTCCCAAGCAGTTACAAATGCAAATTGGGTTCTTTTTGTTAACGCATCGTATTCAATTTTGTCTGGACTGTCCGTTGGTTTGTGATAATCAGCATGCACTCCATTGAAAAGGAATACAGAAGGAACGCCTTTTTTAGCAAAATTATAATGGTCAGAACGCTCATAGAAATGGTTTGGATCTTTAGGATCGTTGTATTTATAATCTAATTCCAAATTTGTGTATTTAGCGTTTGCAAGGGTACAAATGTTATCTAAATCAGTCGATAAGCGGTTAGCACCAATAACGTACACGTAATTATTGCTGCCAGCATGAGCTTCATCACGACGGCCTATCATGTCAATATTGATATCAGTAATGGTATTTGCTAGCGGGTACAAAGGATTTTCTGAATAATATCTTGAACCGTGTAAGCCATGTTCCTCGCCAGTTACATGAAGAAAAAGAATAGAGCGTTTTGGGCCGTGTCCTTCTTTTTTAGCGATTTGGAATGCTTGTGCAATTTCAAGTAAAGCAACTGTGCCGGAACCATCATCATCGGCACCGTTATAAATCTCTCCGTTTTTTGCTCCTACGTGATCGTAATGGGCAGAAATTACAAGAATTTCATTTGGTTTTTCAGAACCTTCAATGTAGGCCCAAATGTTTTCGGAATCCGGTAAGTTTTCGTTGCGTTTTGCATTTAGGAAAGCTGCCGGAATTTTTTGGTAATAGTCAGAAGCGACAGTAGGAAAAGGAATAGCATTTTTCTTGTATTGATCGATGAGGTAAACACCTGCTTTTTTCTGACCTGCAGAGCCAGTTTCACGGCCTTCCATTTCGTCTGAAGCAACAATATAAAGGTGTGTTTTTAGTTCGTCTGCGGTAATCGTATTCATGTATTTTGTAGGGTCGGTGTTAGCGATACTAACTTTTTGAGTAGTACAGCTTATGTTTAAAACTACCAGTAAACCTAATAAAGGGATTTTTTTCATGTTTTTAATGTAAATTGATAAATGTATAAAGAGCAAAAAGGGATAATATAATAGAGACTAGTATAAAATTGATAAAAAATAGCAGGCTGCATTTTATAAAGGAGATAAAGCGAGTTTCTCCATAAAAACGACGATGCGCTGGATAGAAATAATAAAACATCCATCCAATACCAATAAAATTAATTAGTATCTGTATGAAAGAAACGAGACTCGATTCTGAAAATGGTGTCAATCCTTTGTTAATCATGAACAGCAACAAAAAGAGTAATAACAAAAAGGAAAAGTAATGTAAGGTGAAAATACCATGATCAAAGTAATACCAGCGTTTCTTATTGTGGAATAGCCAGAGGGAAAAAGCAAAAATAGGCATGAATACAAAAAGGACTTTTGAAAAATTATGGATGAATGATTCTGTGAATTTTTTAAATAGGTCTCCTTTTGGGTTGTTGTCTAATACAATTTGGACTTTCCTGTTGGCCCAATAACTAAAATCGGATAATTTTTCCGACTCAGGTGCGTGTTTTTGTATCGAATCTAATTCCCGAACTGATTTATAGCTAAAATATTCCTCGTCAACAACCGCAACATTGTTTTTAATGGAATCTTTTTCTTCTTTTGAATCAGTTAGGTTCTTTTTAACCGAATCATTTTTGGTTATGGTATTCTGAAACGATTTGTTTTTGGTGGTAATGGTGGATTTCTTTTCGATAGTTTTTTCAGAAGAATTGATTTCAGCAGGGAAAATGGCAATCAATAGAAAAGTGATAAAACTAATAAAAATATAAAGTCGAACCGGAGCCAAATAAGACAATCTTTTTCCTGAAAGGTATTCTTTAGTTAGCGCAGCAGGTTTGAATAAAAGATTTTTTATGGTGCGCCAAAAAGCGTTTTCATAATGTGTTAAATCCTCAAAAAAATGGATAAAAAGGTGGTGAAACGTTTTTCGGGTATCAGTATTTTCTTGTCCACAATTAGGACAGAATCTATTTTCGACCACGTATCTGCAATTAAGGCAGGTTTTGTCGTTTCGGATTTTACTTTTTGACATAAAAAAAACAGTATAAATTCTAGACTTTTTGTTGAATTTTAATCTATAAAACTAACAAAAAAACCGAACTTATACTGTTTTTAAAAAATATATTTAAAAAATTATTTCAAAACTTCTTTCAAGAAAGAATTCATTCGTTCCCAAGAACGTTTTGCTGCTTTTTCGTTGTAGGCGGCTCCTTTAGAATTATCGTTTCCAGCTTCAGGTTCTGTAAATGCATGTACTGCATCAGCGTAATAAATCATTTCCCAATCTGCTTTTGTATCTCTCATTTCTTGTTGAAAAGCGGCTGCTTCTGCAACTGGAACATAAGGGTCATCAGCTCCATGTAGCACCAAAATTTTTGCAGCAATTGGATTATTTACTCTTGCAGCATCACGTCCTAAACCTCCGTGAAAAGAAACTGCTCCTTGAATTTTCATTCCTGCTCTTGCTGCTTCAAGTACGCCAGTTCCGCCAAAACAGTAGCCTATCACAACAATATTATCTGGATTTGCGCCTGCTGTTACTAATTGATCTAAAGCAAGTTGAATGCGTCGTTGATAATCAGTTACATTATTTTTGTAAAAACCAGCTTGTTTTCCAGCTTCTTGGGTGTTTGTTGGGTAGTTTCCTTCGCCATAAATATCAGCTACAAATGCATAATAGCCCATGGCTGATAGTTTTTCTGCGGATTGTTTTGAATGTGTGTCGATTCCTTTCCAAGCGGGAAGGATTAAGATTCCAGGTTTAGTTTTGCTTCCTTTCTTAGGAGCAATTGACAATCCATTTAATTTTTGATTTCCATCCGTGTATTTTACTGCTTTTAATTGTGCTAATGCACCGTTGGAAAACAATACAAATCCTAAAAAGGCAAAGAAAATATTTTTCATATTTGGTGTTTTTATTTTTACAAATGTCTCGATTAATTAGTCATAAAATTAGGACTATGATTTTTTTAATTTATAACTGTATCTTTAATTCTTATGGTGAACCAAGGAGTTATTATTCGCCGGGGTGATACGTTTTTTGTGCATTTTTTTGAACATCATCTTTATAAAACAAGACGTCTTTAAATTCTCCTTTTCGGTACATTTCAGCTTGGTCGTAAAAATGTTTTGATTTTGGATCGCCACTGTTTCCTCCTGCCAATAAAGATTTAGCTTTTACCTTTGTTCCAAATTCTACCGCGCACACAAAACTATTTCCGTTAGTTCCATAGCGTTTTTTAGTGTCTTTTTGATAATTACTTTTAAAAGCTGGTAAACTTCCCCAAAGTGCCGGTCCATAGCCTATGAGCAAACTTTCCATGGCATCATTGTAAGTCATAGTAATATCGCCGGATGTTCTCTGGAAACGATTGATTTCTCCCCAAGGAATTTGCCAAGTTCCAAATTTGATTTTCAATTCGTTTATAACCATTTGTAGTTGAGGAAGCAATTGGTCTGGAAAAGCATTTTTTGCAAAATTAATGGTGTTTTCTATTTGGTCCAATTCTCCTTGATTAGTATATACTTTTTGGATAATAGGATCTAATTTATAAGCCCATTCTACGGCTAAGGTTGTAGCAACAGAATTTTCTTTGGCGTAATAATCCCAGTTTTTTAATAGGGTTATCGGTTCTAAAAGTTCTGTGTAAAGCGGATTATTGGCACTGATGTTTTTTTCGAAACTGTTAATTAAAGATGGAATTAAAAACTCGAAAGCCGTTAGTTTCGTGTCGTAACCGTCTGCAATTACTTTGTCGAGCGTATATTTATTGCCTTTACTCAATAATCGCACGGCATTTAATCCTCTAAAACTTTCTCCATCTGGTGCCATATAAGGCAAGTAATTTTCTTCTTTCGGACTATTGTCACCCGCCACAGTATACGGTGTAGAATTACAGTTTTGTAACCAACCGTTTATTGGATTATACGAATGTACCGTTTCTGAAACTTCGTGTAATCCTTTCCATTGGGTTGCCGGTGTTGTGCCATCCATCACTTTTGACCAATTCATTTTTTTATCTCGAATAGGAACAAAATTCCCATGCCAGTAGGCAATATTTCCTTCTTTATCGGCATATACAGTATTGTTAGAGGTATTGGCTTTCAAATCCATGGCCTTTTTATACTCTTCAAAACTTTTCGATTTTGTTCTCATCCAACTTTGTTCCAGACTTTTCATCGAACGATTATTGGATTTTAAACTAATCCATTTCCCGTCTCTTTTGGCCATGATTGGGCCGTGATTGGTATAATAGGTGTTGAATGTTTTCGGAATCAATTTTCCGTTTTCCAGATACTTTATGGTTATTTTTTTCTCGATAACCGGAACTAATTTGTTGTTGTATTCGTAAAATAGTTTGTTGTTTTTAGTCACGATTTTCTCGGCATACATATCTGCCACATCCACATTTGATGAGGTATGCATCCAGCCACAATTTTCATTAAATCCTTGGTAAATAAAAAATTGCCCCCAAGTCACTGCTCCGTAAGCGTTCAATCCTTCTTCGCTGCTCATTTGTATTTCTGGCCTGAAATAAAAAGTAGTATGGGGATTAATGTATAAAATGGAATTTCCTGATGCTGTTTTTGAAGGAGCAATTGCAAATCCGTTAGAACCAGTTTGCACGTCTTTTTCACGTTCTATATACGCTACTTTATTAGTGTTTCCGGAATAAAATGCTTTCAATTCTCCGGTAGAAAGGTCAGCGGTGCTTATGGCTCCAATACTTCCATCCGTCCAAAGTAACGGAAACCAAGGTTCAAAATGTGTTAATAAAGCGGGCTTTACTTCGGGGTGATTGTATAGGTAAAAATTTATTCCGTCCGCATAACTGTTTAATAATTTTTTCAACCATGGCGCCGCTTTTTTATAATCGGCTTTAGCTTCTTCGGTATCTATCAAAAGTTTAATTTCTAGATCATTGTATAAAACCGATTGTCCCTTAATTTCTGAAAGGCGTCCCAGTTTTTCAATATAATTCATTTCTACCCGTTTGAAATCGTCTTCACATTGCGCGTACAACATTCCAAAAACGGCATCAGCATCAGTTTTGCCATATACATGTGCAATTCCCCAATTATCTCTGATGATGGTCACTTGTTGGGATAGTTTTTTTAATCGTTCTATTTCTTGGTTTGATATTTTTTGTGAAAACATGGGGAAGCCAAAATAAAAAACTAAAACTATCAGTGGCAAATGGTTTTTGAAGCGCTTCATTTTTATGGAATATTATGTTAGAGACTTACATTTCTTTTGAAAGCGCACCCCAGTTCTATTATAGAATCCGTTTTAGCAATACCGGGAATGTTATCTATTTTTTCATAAAGAACTTTACGCATGTGCTCATGATCTTTGGCAATAATTTTTATGTAAAGGGTAAAAGATCCGGTGATGTAATAGCATTCAGTTATTTCCGGAATATTTTTCAATTCTTCAATAATCCTATCAGAATCTTGATCTTTATTTAAAGTAATGCCGGTAAATGATCCCCAATCATAACCCACTTTTTTTTCATTAATCAAGGGTTTTATTCCTGTGAGTATTCCTTGTTCCGTTAATCTATTGATACGTTGATGCACCATTGTGTTCGATATTTTTAGATTGGCTGCAATGGCTGAATAGGCCATTCTTCCGTCTTTCTCTAATTCTTTGATAATATTGATATCGAATTCGTCTAATATATCCATGTTGGTTTAATTATAAATGATGCTTTTGTGTTTGTATAAAAGTACTTATTTTTATTTATTTCGAAATGCATCTGTAAATCGAATTGTAAATTTAAAAAATGACTTAATTTTAATCTAAATTAAAGAAATATTTCTAAATACTGTCTTTTTAAAAGTCAAAATATTTATTTTTATTGGTAAATTAAAAAAAAATAGTAATTTTGTACTTTAAAGTATTAAAATCCAAACATCATGACACATACAGAACAAAACCTTTCTTCAAAATCTGAAGCGTTGATAGCAAAAGAGAATCAATACGGAGCTCACAATTACCATCCTTTACCTGTAGTTTTAGAAAGAGGCGAAGGGGTTCATGTCTGGGATGTGGACGGAAAAAAATATTATGATTTTTTATCGGCATATTCTGCCGTAAATCAAGGACATTGTCATCCAAAAATTGTTGGTGCTATGGTAAAACAAGCGCAAACGCTTACTTTGACTTCACGTGCTTTTCATAATGATCAATTAGGACCTTTTGAAGAATATGTAACTAAGTATTTTGGTTTTGATAAAGTGTTGCCTATGAATACTGGTGCAGAAGCTGTTGAGACTGCTTTGAAATTATGTAGAAAGTGGGCGTATGAGGTAAAAGGAATTCCTGAAAACCAAGCACAAATTATCGTTTGTGAAAACAATTTCCACGGAAGAACAACAACTATTATCTCCTTTTCGAATGATGAAACTGCTCGCAAAAGCTTTGGACCATTCACGGCTGGATTTATTAAAATTCCATACGATGATGTAGAAGCATTGGAAAACGTATTAAAATCAACTTCAAATATAGCAGGATTTTTAGTGGAACCTATTCAAGGAGAGGCTGGAGTTTATGTTCCTACCGAAGGATATTTGGCAAGAGCTAAAGCGCTTTGTGAGGCGCATAATGTTTTATTTATTGCTGATGAAGTGCAAACAGGAATTGCCCGTACTGGAAGATTATTGGCAACTTGCGGAAATTGTGATTGTAAAAAAGGATGTGAAAACAATCCTGAAGTGAAACCCGATATCCTAATTCTAGGAAAAGCGATTTCTGGAGGTGTGTATCCTGTTTCGGCAGTTTTAGCGAATGATCACATTATGAATGTGATTAAACCAGGACAACACGGTTCTACTTTTGGAGGAAATCCAATTGCTGCTGCTGTTGCTATTGCTGCGCTTGAAGTAGTAAAAGAGGAAAATTTGGCACAAAATGCGGCTTACTTAGGCGAAGTTTTAAGAACCGGACTTAATGAGATTGCTTCAAGAAATCCATTAATCACATTGGTTAGAGGAAAAGGATTATTGAACGCGATAGTTGTTAATAGTGATGAAGAATCTGATTTAGCTTGGGATATTTGTATGAAATTTAGAGATTATGGATTATTGGCAAAACCAACTCATGGAAACAAAATTCGATTTGCACCGCCATTAGTAATAACAGAAGCTCAAATACATGAATGTTTGGCTATTATCGAAAGAGCATTAAACGATTTTAGATAATGGGAAAAACAATAAAATTAATAAAAAACCGATCCGATATAGGAGCGGGTACACGAGGTTCCGATTTAGGAATTGATGCTATCGAAATTGCGGCAATAAATCAAAACAGTGATTATTTTAATCAATTTGAGTTTGAAGATGTCAAAACGCATAACGAATCCATATATGATAAAAACCGAAGTTCTTCCGCAAAAAGGATTGAGCATGTTGTAGAGCAATGCACCAGAGTTTGCAATGCAGTAAAGAAAAATTTAGAGGGAAATTATTTTCCAATAGTTTTGTCAGGAGATCATTCTTCGGCATTAGGAACGTTAAGTGGAATCAAAGCAGTGTATCCGGAGCAAAATATTGGAGTGTTTTGGATTGATGCCCATGCTGATTTGCATTCGCCTTACACTTCGCCATCGGGAAATATTCACGGAATGCCTTTATCTGCGGCACTTGGCGATGATAATTTGAGTTGTCAGAATAACGAAGTCCCTTCGGAAACCCAACAGCATTGGGAAGATATGAAAAATATAGGCTATAAAGGACCTAAAGTTATGGCTGAAAACCTGATTTATTTTGGTGTTCGGGATACCGAAGAAGAAGAAGATAAGCAAATTGAAAAGTTAAACATCAAAAATTATAAAGTTGACGAAGTACGTTACAGAGGATTGGAAACGTGTGTTAGGGAAGCTTTGTCAAAATTAACGCATTGTGAAGTTTTGTATATTTCTTTTGATGTGGATTCCATGGATTGCGATATGATTTCTTATGGAACAGGTACACCGGTTCCCAAAGGTTTTGATCAGTATGAAATCATAGCGATTATCAATCAAATTATTCAAACGAGAAAAGTTGTTTGCATTGAATTTGTGGAGGTAAATCCATTATTAGATACTAAAGGAAATAAAATGGCAGAAACTGCTTTTGAAGTTTTAGAAGCTATAACGACAACACTTATTCTTCCTATTGAATAGTTTATTTTTAGAATGTATAGAAAAGCCCGAAATCAAATTTTAGATTTCGGGCTTTTTTATTTTTATAAGAATAGTAAAACCTAATTCGAATAATATTTCTTTTTTAACCAAAAAGCGACGTTTACCAAGATTATCAAAGCCGGGACTTCTACTAATGGTCCAATAACTCCTGCAAATGCTTGTCCGCTATTGATGCCAAAAACTCCAATGGAAACTGCAATTGCCAACTCAAAATTATTTCCCGATGCGGTGAATGAAAGTGCAACGGCATCTCTATAATTAGCCCCGATTTTTTTGGAAACAAAAAACATCAGGAAAAACATAATGGTGAAGAAAATGACTAGCGGAATGGCTATCCGAATTACATCCATTGGTAAATCAACAATCATTTCACCTTTTAAGCTAAACATAACTACTATTGTAAAAAGTAAAGCAATCAAAGTAATAGGGGAGACAAACGGAATGAATTTTTGATTGAACCATTTGTCTCCAATGAATTTCTTAATGGCATAACGGCTGATTACTGCTAATGCAAAAGGAATCCCTAAATAAATTCCAACCGTTGTAGCAATTTGGGCAACCGTAATATTTAATTCAAGTCCTTTTATTCCAAATAATGGCAACATGATTTCCAGATAAAAATACGCATATAAGCCAAAAAAGAATACTTGAAGTAAACTGTTAATACCAATTAATCCAGCTGTTAATTCCCTATTTCCTTCGGCTAATTCATTCCAGACAATTACCATTGCAATGCAAGGCGCAATTCCAATAATGATTAGACCCGTCATGTATTCCGGATAGTCTTTCAAAAAGAATGTTGCCAATGAAAACATTAAAAAGGGACCAACAATCCAAGTGATTAAGAAAGAGGCGGTCAGTAATTTTGGCTTTTCAAACATTAAAGGAATTTTCGAAAAATCAATTTTAGTCAATGGCGGATACATCATTAATATCAATCCAAAAGCCAAAGGAATATTGGTCGTTCCGCTTGAAAAGGAATTGATAAAACCACTGCTTGAAGGGATAAAATACCCAATGGAAACGCCAATTGCCATTGCCAAAAATATCCAAAGTGTAAGGTAACTGTCGAGAAAGTTTAATCTTTTTTTAGAAGCCATTATTATAATTTTATTTGAGAGAAAACATAAAACATTTCGGTTGCAATTTGCAAACTGCGTTCCTGATATTTTTCTGCTTGTTGTGGCGTATTGTCAAATGCTTTTGGATCTTCAAAAGTGATTGGAATACGAATTTCAGCTCCTGCAATAAATGGACAGCCGCCATCTGCTTGCGAACAAGTCAATATCGCTGCAAATTCACTTTTAGGATTAAATTCATCATCATACGTTTTAGAAAAACCAATAATAGGATGTTCATTTTCGGCGTATTTTATGGCATAAATAGGATTAGTTCCTGCCGCGATGGTTTTGATTTTAAATCCTGATTGTTCCAATGTTTTAGCTGCCATAGGAAACAAAGCAGTTGCTTCGGTGCCCCCAGAATAGCAAAATACATTTTTCACACCGAAATGTACCGCTGCAGTTTGTGCCCAAACTTGGGATAAATGACTTCTTCTGGAATTGTGAGTACAAATCAAGTTCAGCCTGACTTCTTGTTGATTCGATGCTTTTACTTGAATAAAATCAATAAGCGGTTGCAAAATGATTTTCCGTTCAGCAGAAATGCTTTCGAAATTAAAAGAAGAAATTGTTTTTGCAATTTCTGGAAATAGGGTGGTTTTGGTTAGTTCCATTTTACAGTTTTCAAAAAATTAGCAACAACCTCCACCTGGAGTGCAGCTATTGGTTTGACTTGGGATTTCGGATAATTTTACTTTTTGTTTTTCTGCAGGAATTCCGCATTGGTCTTCTGCTAAACAAGCCGTTTGTTTGTTTAATAATGTAAAAGCTGTTCCGTTGAATCCAATATCGTATTTACCAATAGTTTCCGCTTGAAATTCTACTTCCACCTCGTAATCTTCAATGCCTAATACTTTCTCAGATAATTCAATTATATCCAATAATTTTTTTGGTTTTAGACGGTGTTCAAAGTCATCGGCATCCCATAATTGGAAATTTACCACAGTTTCTTTTCGAACTTTTCCGCCGCAATCAATGAAGTTTCGGGTTATTAAACCTACTTCGGTTACGTGAAAATGTTCTGGTACATAGGTTCCATTTGGCAATACAAAAGCAACGTTGTCCAACGTGCTTAACTCTTTTTTAATTTCTGATAATTTCATGATTTGTGTAATTTAAAAATTAACAACATTGGTTTTTCTTATTTTCTAAATAGGTATTGATGTGTTCAAAAAAACCTTTTATTTTATTAAAACCGTCTTCATTTAAGCAATAACAAATGGAAGCTCCTTCAAAATTACCTTTTATAAGCCTGGCATTTTTCAGTTCTTTCAGATGTTGCGAAACGGTAGGTTGTGCCAAAGGCAATTCGTTTACAATATCGCCGCACACGCAACTATTTACTTTTATGAGATGTTGAATAATGGCAATTCGTGCAGGATGACCTATGGCTTTCGCCAAAGTTGCCAATTCGTTTTGCTCGTCTGTGAAATGTTCTGATTTAGTAATTCCCATCGCTATATATTTATATTGCAATATTACGATCTTAGAAAGAAACAACAAAATATTTTGCGTCAATTTATAATTAAAAAGCAACACAATATAGTAGGAGTGAACAGAGTTCTACCATGATCGTATTGCTATTTCTTTGAATATTTCTCAAGTAACAATGCAGATTGCTTAAGCTACAATCAGATTTTAGGCTTCAATAATTACCTTCATCGCTTTTTCTTTTGCTGCGTTTCCAAAAACTTCATAGGCTTTTAGTATTTCACTTAATTTAAAATGATGTGTAATTAGCTTAGAAGGTTCCAATTTTCCTGATGAAACAGTTTTTAATAGCATTGGAGTAGTATTTGTATTTACCAATCCCATTGTTATTGTAATATTTTGAATCCACAAATCTTGAATTTGTAGTTCTACGGGTTTTCCATGCACGCCAATATTTGCAATATTACCACCTGGACGAACAATTTTTTGACAGATATCAAAAGTAGCCGGAACTCCAACTGCTTCAATAGCCACGTCAACTCCGTCTTTCGTTTCTGCTAATATTCTTTTCTGCACATCTTCTTTGGCTGAGTTAATCGTATCTGTGGCGCCAAATTTTTTAGCCATTTTCAAACGATTTTCATCCATATCAATCATATAAATTTTAGAAGGAGAATAGAACTGGGCAGTAAGCAAAGCCGACATTCCTATAGGTCCGGCTCCAACAATTGCAATCGTGTCTCCGGGTTTTACGCCACCGTTAATCACGCCAATTTCATGACCTGTTGGCAAAATATCGCTTAGCATTACTAAAGCTTCTTCATCAGCGCCGTCAGGAATAAGATAAAGACTGTTATCTGCATGCGGAATACGAACATATTCTGCCTGAGTACCATTAATAAGATGTCCTAATATCCAGCCGCCATCCTCGCAATGAGCGTACATTTGTTTTTTGCAATATTCGCAAGAACCATCTGAAGTGATGCAGGAAATAATTACATGATCTCCTTTTTTGAAATTCCTAACGGAGGTTCCAATTTCTTCAATTATACCAACTCCTTCATGACCCAGAGTCGTTCCTGGTTTTACAGATGGCGTTTTTCCATGTAAAATTCCTAAATCAGTTCCGCAGATGGTAGTTTTCAATATTTTTACCAATACATCGGTCGGTTTTTCGATTTTAGGTAGCGGGACGTCTTTTAATTGTATTTTTCCAGGACCGTCATAAACTAGAGCCTTCATTGTTTTGGTCTGAACCATTTTACTTTTGTTTGATTGTTGTTTATCCATTATTGGACTGGCAATATTATTATGTCTTGATATCGGTCGATCTGATTATTAAAAAATTATAAATACTTTGCAGTGTTTAATGACCTTTAGAACTAAAAAATTACTATCCAAAGTTCATTTATTTCAGGCTTATATTCTATGATATAAATCATGTAATGAATAAAGATTCAAACTGTTTTAAAAGTTTTTTTTGTTGAAAGTTTTAGAATTTACATCCATTTTGATAGAAAATCAATCAACTCTTCTCTTAATTCTTTAAATAATTTTTCAAATACGGCGATGTTTTCTCGGTGCTTTTTATGGTCTGAAAATTTTTCATGATCTACAGCATTGGGATTTTTTTGCACAGCAGCCTCAAGGTAAGATTCGTGACTTTTAATATCATGATTTAAGATATCAATCTGTTCTTTTTGAATGATCAGTTGATTAGTAAAATGATCTGCTAAGGCACGTAACTCGTTAGAGGTATTCTTTTCAGCGACCTCCGTAATTCGATCAGTCATAATTTTAAGCTCATCTTTATAGAATAAAAATTTGTTTAGCCACGTTTTATGTTCTTCGTGTAATTCATAAATTGTTTTTTTAGTTTCCATTTTTCATCTTTTTTAAATAATTAGAAAGTAACTGAATCTGGTTGTTTTTTTTTATTTTAGAGGTAATAGTGAAAGCTTTGATATTTGGGAAAATTCATTCCCAAATATCAAAGCTTAAATACTCCTTTTGGTATAGCATGAAATCCGATTAGTTTTACTCGATTTTCAATATTACTTATAGGTATCATTTTTGAAGTGTGAATGGTAAATTCTCTTGGGAAAATTTCAGTATTCAATAAAACCTCTTTTATTCCGTCTAGTTCTAGTAGGCTAGATTTTATTTCTATTAAATCGGCTTCTTTCATGGCATTTGTTCCGAAAATTTGACCATGATTACCTGGGATTATATTATCAGTTAGTATACTTATGTTTTTATTTTTTAAGATTAGTAATTGCATAGTAGATTGTTGTAATTGTGAGTTAAGTAGTTTAAAGTTAGTGATTTATCTTGAATAATGTAAACAATTTAGGTTGGTTTTATTATAAAATGTTTAACTTAGTATATTGAAAATCAATTAAATGAGTGTGATATGAATAATAGAAGCAATAAATTGAATTTTGACAAAAGAAAACCGGGGAAGAAAGATAAAAATGCAATCCCTGATTCTCTTTTATATCCGCCAAGCGAGGATATTTATAACCGATTTGAAAAAGAGATGGAAATTGATCCCGAAGATCTTTCTAAAAAAGTCTCCGGTTGAAATAAATAATATCATGGAATTGAATGAGAAAAATTTTGAAGAGGATGTTTCTGGAGGAGATTTAGATATTCCTGGCTCAGAATTAGATGATGAACAGGAAAACTGGGGAAATGAAGATGAAGTAAACAACCATTATAGTATAGGTGGTGATAATCATAGTAATTTAGATGAGAATGCTGGAGATAAAAATTAGTTAGTGGGTTTATTGTAAGTTTTAATTACTAATCTGATTAATCATGTCTTTAAATGAATACAGCCAAAAACGTAATTTTTATTCTACTTTAGAGCCTAAAGGGAAAATAAAGCAATCATCGACCGAATTGATTTTCGTAGTACAAAAACATGCGGCTTCTCATTTGCATTATGATTTTCGATTGGAAATGAATGGAGTGTTAAAAAGTTGGGCAATACCCAAAGGACCTTCTATGAATCCAGCTGATAAAAGATTGGCTATCATGGTAGAAGATCATCCTTATAGTTATAAGGATTTCGAAGGTACTATTCCGGAGGGTAATTATGGTGCGGGGAGTGTTATTGTTTGGGATAATGGAACGTATACTATAGCGGACGAAGATGGATTGAATAAAGTTGAAGATAAATTACATTCCGATTTGCAAAAAGGGCGTCTTAGTTTTATTCTTAATGGGAAAAAACTGAAAGGTGAATTTGCATTAGTGAAATTAAAAACAAAACAGGAGAACACATGGCTTTTAATAAAGTCAAAAGATCAATATGCAAATGATGAAGATATTTTGAACCAAGACAAATCCATACTTTCTAATATAACATTAGAAAGTATGGAAAAGAAGAACGGATAATAAAATTCATTTGTGCGTTCCTCCTCATATAAAGAAAGGCAATTATCTAAAAAAGATAATTGCCTTTCTTTATATAATGAGTCGGGCTATCCGCTGCAAGTCCTCGTTAAGTTCCGTTACACTCCACTTATCTGTGGGCTTTCCACTGCTATCCCTAACGCGAACTGCAGTAATCCAGAGTTTTTTGGTTATTCGACTAAATCAAAATGACATCTACACGACAAATTTTTGTTTCCTTATATATTAGGAGAGGCTATATATAGGAACGACTAAAAAAGGGGAAGTTGTTATCGTATAACGTCATTTCACTAATTCATACGATTTTTTGGTTAGTAGGCAGAGAGCTGGAGCTTTTTTCAGTAGTAAGATGGACAAAGTGGCTGTAAAAAAGGGAATAAAGGTAAAGTACAATAAGGTTGTATAGGTAAAGAAAGGTGTGATCAGGTTGTCTATAGGTAATATGATTCACAGTTTTCTGGGGATAAAGCCAAGCTTTCCTTTGGATAGGGCCAGGGAGAGTAAAATAATTTACTTTCAAAATTCACGGTTTCAGCGAGTTAAAGTTTAAGTTAAGAAAACATCAAAAAAAAGTAATTAAAAAGCTTGAATAACTCAATAAACGGTGTAGTTTTGCACCCGCAACAACGCAGACGTTCTTTTAAATACTGGCAAGCAAAACGAATCAAATTAGAAAATTTATTTTCAAAAAAAGATTAAAAAAGCTTGTGAGATTAGAAAACGGATGTTACCTTTGCACCCCGCAAAACGCGCAAAGTTCCTTGAAAGATTGATGAGAAAATAAGAATTAAAGGGAGATAAAAATTTCCAAAAAAACTTCAAAATTTTCTTGCCAGTTAAAAAGAAAGTTGTACTTTTGCACCCGCTTCGAGAAACACTATAACAAGTGTTAACGGAGTTGAAAAAAGAGATAAGAACACGTTCCTAGACATATTGAATTGACAGCCGTTCCGATGAAAATCGGAACAAAAGAATAAGAGTAATAGAATCGAGAGATTTGAAAAAACCACTAGAATTTAGTCGAATGACAATAGCTTGAGCAATCAAGCAAATAATATACGATGAAGAGTTTGATCCTGGCTCAGGATGAACGCTAGCGGCAGGCTTAACACATGCAAGTCGAGGGGTATAGGTTTTCGGACCTAGAGACCGGCGCACGGGTGCGTAACGCGTATGCAATCTACCTTTCACAGAGGGATAGCCCAGAGAAATTTGGATTAATACCTCATAGTATTATATAGTGGCATCACTTTATAATTAAAGTCACAACGGTGAAAGATGAGCATGCGTCCCATTAGCTAGTTGGTAAGGTAACGGCTTACCAAGGCAACGATGGGTAGGGGTCCTGAGAGGGAGATCCCCCACACTGGTACTGAGACACGGACCAGACTCCTACGGGAGGCAGCAGTGAGGAATATTGGACAATGGGCGCAAGCCTGATCCAGCCATGCCGCGTGCAGGATGACGGTCCTATGGATTGTAAACTGCTTTTGCACAGGAAGAAACAACGCTACGTGTAGCGTCTTGACGGTACTGTGAGAATAAGGATCGGCTAACTCCGTGCCAGCAGCCGCGGTAATACGGAGGATCCAAGCGTTATCCGGAATCATTGGGTTTAAAGGGTCCGTAGGCGGTTTAGTAAGTCAGTGGTGAAAGCCCATCGCTCAACGGTGGAACGGCCATTGATACTGCTAAACTTGAATTATTAGGAAGTAACTAGAATATGTAGTGTAGCGGTGAAATGCTTAGAGATTACATGGAATACCAATTGCGAAGGCAGGTTACTACTAATGGATTGACGCTGATGGACGAAAGCGTGGGTAGCGAACAGGATTAGATACCCTGGTAGTCCACGCCGTAAACGATGGATACTAGCTGTTGGGAGCAATCTCAGTGGCTAAGCGAAAGTGATAAGTATCCCACCTGGGGAGTACGTTCGCAAGAATGAAACTCAAAGGAATTGACGGGGGCCCGCACAAGCGGTGGAGCATGTGGTTTAATTCGATGATACGCGAGGAACCTTACCAAGGCTTAAATGTAGATTGACCGGTTTGGAAACAGACTTTTCGCAAGACAATTTACAAGGTGCTGCATGGTTGTCGTCAGCTCGTGCCGTGAGGTGTCAGGTTAAGTCCTATAACGAGCGCAACCCCTGTTGTTAGTTGCCAGCGAGTCATGTCGGGAACTCTAACGAGACTGCCAGTGCAAACTGAGAGGAAGGTGGGGATGACGTCAAATCATCACGGCCCTTACGCCTTGGGCTACACACGTGCTACAATGGCCGGTACAGAGAGCAGCCACTGGGTGACCAGGAGCGAATCTACAAAACCGGTCACAGTTCGGATCGGAGTCTGCAACTCGACTCCGTGAAGCTGGAATCGCTAGTAATCGGATATCAGCCATGATCCGGTGAATACGTTCCCGGGCCTTGTACACACCGCCCGTCAAGCCATGGAAGCTGGGGGTGCCTGAAGTCGGTGACCGCAAGGAGCTGCCTAGGGTAAAACTGGTAACTAGGGCTAAGTCGTAACAAGGTAGCCGTACCGGAAGGTGCGGCTGGAACACCTCCTTTCTAGAGCCTTAGTGTTAGTATTAATACACGCTAGGGAAAGAAGACGAAAGTTCGAGTTGGAAACAAGTTTCAACATTATATTACTCTTGCTGTTAGTTCAAATAATACCATTTAAGAATAAGAGTGTCTCGTAGCTCAGCTGGTTAGAGTACTACACTGATAATGTAGGGGTCGACAGTTCGAGTCTGTCCGAGACAACTATTTTAGACTTAAAAAAAGAAGAAATTCTAGAGTTGAGGAGTTATGAAGTATAAATTCATAATTCATAATTCACAATTCATAATTAGATTGGGGGATTAGCTCAGCTGGCTAGAGCGCCTGCCTTGCACGCAGGAGGTCAACGGTTCGACTCCGTTATTCTCCACAAATCCGAAAGGATACAAGTTCATTGACATATTGAGATAAGAAAATAATAAAAAGTAGAAAGCATTTTTTGCTTGTTTATCATTAGACAAGTAAAAGAAACGGTCTTGTTTTAACTAACGAGATTGGTACAATAAGCAAAATAAGGGCGTATGGGGGATGCCTTGGCTCTCAGAGGCGATGAAAGGCGTGATAAGCTGCGAAAAGTTACGGGGATTGGCACACACGATATGATCCGTAAATACCTGAATGGGGCAACCCACTATGTTGAAGACATAGTACACCGATAGGTGGGCAAACCCGCTGAACTGAAACATCTAAGTAGGCGGAGGAGAAGAAAACAAAAGTGATTCCGTAAGTAGTGGCGAGCGAACGCGGATTAGCCCAAACCAATGTTGTTACGGCAATATTGGGGTTGTAGGACCACGACATTTGTTGCGGATAGAATTAGAATTTACTGGAAAGTAAAGCCAAAGAAGGTGATAGCCCTGTATAAGTAATAGAAGATAACGATAGTGGTATCCTGAGTAGGGCGGGACACGAGAAATCCTGTCTGAATTTGGCGGGACCATCCGCTAAGGCTAAATACTCCTGAGAGACCGATAGTGAACCAGTACCGTGAGGGAAAGGTGAAAAGAACCGTGAATAACGGAGTGAAATAGATCCTGAAACCATACGCTTACAAGCGGTCGGAGCCCTTTCGTGGGGTGACGGCGTGCCTTTTGCATAATGAGCCTACGAGTTAACGTTGCTGGCAAGGATAAGTGGTTAAGCCACGGATCCGTAGCGAAAGCGAGTCTGAATAGGGCGCTTTAGTCAGTAGTGTTAGACGCGAAACCGTGTGATCTACCCATGGGCAGGATGAAGCGCTGGTAACACAGTGTGGAGGTCCGAACCGGTTGACGTTGAAAAGTCTTCGGATGACCTGTGGGTAGGGGTGAAAGGCCAATCAAACTCGGAAATAGCTCGTACTCCCCGAAATGCATTTAGGTGCAGCGTTATGCGTAAAGTTATATAGAGGTAGAGCTACTGATTGGATGCGGGGGCTTCACCGCCTACCAATTCCTGACAAACTCCGAATGCTATATAATGTTTCATAACAGTGAGGGCTTGGGTGCTAAGGTCCAAGTCCGAGAGGGAAAGAACCCAGACCATCAGCTAAGGTCCCCAAATATATACTAAGTTGAAAGAACGAGGTTTGTCTGCCCAGACAGCTAGGATGTTGGCTTGGAAGCAGCCATTCATTTAAAGAGTGCGTAACAGCTCACTAGTCGAGCGGACGAGCATGGATAATAATCGGGCATAAGTATATTACCGAAGCTATGGATTTAGAGTTTACTCTAAGTGGTAGGGGAGCATTCTAACAGGGTAGAAGGTGTTTCGTAAGGGATGCTGGACTGGTTAGAAAAGAAAATGTAGGCATAAGTAACGATAATGCGGGCGAGAAACCCGCACACCGAAAGACTAAGGTTTCCACAGCTATGCTAATCAGCTGTGGGTTAGTCGGGACCTAAGGCGAACCCGAAAGGGACAGTCGATGGACAACGGGTTAATATTCCCGTACTAGTTATTACTGTGATGGGGTGACGGAGTGATGAAAGCGCCGCGAACTGACGGAATAGTTCGTTGAAGTACCTACCTATAAGCTGCGCAGGCAAATCCACGCGGCTTGGGGAAATACGATAGTACTCGGAGTCTTCGGACAAAGAGATAGTGCGCCTAAGGGCTTCCAAGAAAAACCTCTAAACTTCAGGTAATAAGTACCCGTACCGCAAACCGACACAGGTAGTCGAGGAGAGAATCCTAAGGTGCTCGAGAGATTCATGGCTAAGGAATTAGGCAAAATAGACCCGTAACTTCGGGAGAAGGGTCGCCAGCAGCAATGCTGGCCGCAGTGAAGAGGTCCAGGCGACTGTTTATCAAAAACACAGGGCTCTGCAAAATCGTAAGATGAAGTATAGGGCCTGACACCTGCCCGGTGCTGGAAGGTTAAGAGGAGATGTTATCTTCGGAGAAGCATTGAATTGAAGCCCCAGTAAACGGCGGCCGTAACTATAACGGTCCTAAGGTAGCGAAATTCCTTGTCGGGTAAGTTCCGACCTGCACGAATGGTGTAACGATCTGGACACTGTCTCAGCCATGAGCTCGGTGAAATTGTAGTAGCGGTGAAGATGCCGCTTACCCGCAGTGGGACGAAAAGACCCTGTGCACCTTTACTATAGCTTAGTATTGACCTTGGATAAATGATGTGTAGGATAGGTTGGAGACTGTGAAGTGGCGTCGCTAGGCGTTGTGGAGTCATTGTTGAAATACAACCCTTTGTTTATCTGAGGCCTAACCCCGTAATACGGGGGACATTGCTTGGTGGGTAGTTTGACTGGGGTGGTCGCCTCCAAAAGAGTAACGGAGGCTTCTAAAGGTTCCCTCAGTACGCTTGGTAACCGTGCGTAGAGTGCAATGGCATAAGGGAGCTTGACTGAGAGACATACAGGTCGATCAGGTACGAAAGTAGAGCATAGTGATCCGGTGGTTCCGCATGGAAGGGCCATCGCTCAAAGGATAAAAGGTACGCCGGGGATAACAGGCTGATCTCCCCCAAGAGCTCATATCGACGGGGGGGTTTGGCACCTCGATGTCGGCTCGTCACATCCTGGGGCTGGAGAAGGTCCCAAGGGTTGGGCTGTTCGCCCATTAAAGTGGCACGCGAGCTGGGTTCAGAACGTCGTGAGACAGTTCGGTCTCTATCTACTGTGGGCGCAAGAAATTTGAGTGGATCTGATTCTAGTACGAGAGGACCGAATTGGACAAACCTCTAGTGTATCTGTTGTCACGCCAGTGGCATCGCAGAGTAGCTACGTTTGGAAGGGATAAGCGCTGAAAGCATATAAGCGCGAAACCCACCACAAGATGAGATTTCTTTTAAGGGTCGTGGGAGATGACCACGTTGATAGGCTATAGATGTAAAGGCAGTAATGTCATAGTCGAGTAGTACTAATAACCCGTAAGCTTATGTACGCTTTTCCCCCGATGCAAGTCGGGGGGAGAAACTTTCTAATAAAAAAAACTTTTCTTTATCTCAGTATGTTAAGATATTATGTGATTGATGTTTATTATACAATAAACAACATTACAATAATTGCCCAAAGCAATTATAACCTCTTAAGGTGGTTATTGCGGCGGGGCTCACCTCTTCCCATCCCGAACAGAGTAGTTAAGCCCGCCTGCGCAGATGGTACTGCAGTTATGTGGGAGAGTATGTCGTCGCCTTTCTTCT